>NZ_CP114115.1:4800000-7059625 GCF_026967615.1 Pseudomonas sp. GXZC | reverse complement strand
AATCAACGTGTTAACGGTAATAAATGCGACCAATGGTCTGTGCATAAGCTCTGTGGATAAGCGCCCTTGAGGTCGTTGTACAAGTGGGGGCGAAAGTCTGTGGGTAACTGGCCTGTGGATAACAACCCATTCCACCCACAGCTTATCCGACAGCGCAGCACAGGCAGAGCACCGTTTCTCCCCCGTGTTGTCATTCTCTGTACGTCACGTGGGATATGGCCTTAAGGCAGTTATCCACAGATGATTGGCTGCCTAGCTTTTATAAGCTTTAGAGAAAAGCTTTAAATAACCTCCTTCTTTATTTTTATATCTATGCCCTGACCTGAGAAAGCCGAGCGGACAGAAAACGGTAAATGAGCGGCAGAGATCTAATTAAAGGAAAAGCTGGTTGGAAATTGACCTAGAGGCTTGCTTTCTCTAGAATCGCCGGTCTCTTAAAACGGGGGCCATTCCGGCCCGTTGTGGACGAACCAGGTAACAACGCCATGAAACGTACTTTCCAACCAAGCACCATCAAACGCGCCCGTACCCACGGCTTCCGTGCTCGCATGGCCACCAAGAACGGCCGTGCTGTCCTGTCGCGTCGCCGCGCCAAAGGTCGTGCGCGTCTGGCAGTTTGATAATCCGGTACTGGTGGTGAGTCAGGACTTCAGTCGGGAAAAGCGTCTGCTAACCCCCCGGCATTTCAAGGCAGTCTTTGACTCCCCCACCGGCAAGGTTCCGGGGAAAAATCTCCTGCTCCTTGCGCGTAACAACGATCTTGATCACCCCCGTCTCGGGTTGGTGATCGGCAAGAAGAGCGTAAAGCTCTCCGTTGAGCGCAATCGCCTCAAGCGTCTGATGCGCGAATCGTTTCGCCTCCACCAGGACACTCTGGTTGGTTGGGATATTGTTATCGTCGCGCGCAAAGGCTTGGGTGATGTAGAAAACCCCGAATTGATTCAGCATTTCGGCAAGCTCTGGAAACGTCTGGCGCGTACCAACAAGCCAGCCCCAGTTGCCAACACCGAAACTGTAGGGGTAGACAGCACCGATGCGTAAACTGGCCCTCGTTCCGATCCAGTTTTATCGCTATGCCATTAGTCCTCTGATGGCCAGCCACTGTCGTTTCTACCCCAGTTGTTCCTGCTACGCGTTAGAGGCCATAGAAAATCATGGTCTTCTGCGCGGTGGCTGGCTGACCTTTCGTCGTTTAGGTCGCTGTCATCCGTGGAATCCCGGTGGTTATGACCCGGTTCCACCTATCCCTACCTCCCGTTCTTCTTCGATGGCCGAGTAATCATGGATATTAAACGCACGATCCTGATCGTCGCCCTGGCAATCGTGTCCTACGTCATGGTTCTTCAGTGGAACCAGGACTACGGCCAGGCTGCCCTGCCGACTCAGAATGTTGCTACCAATCAGGCTGCGCCGGCTATTCCGGACACCCCGCTGGGTAACAATGCGTCCGCGAGTGCCGATGTTCCCAGCGCGAATGGCGAGACAAGCGCCCCTTTAGAAACGCCAGTGGTCACCAATAAAGATCTCATCCACGTCAAAACGGATGTGCTTGACCTGGCTATCGACCCACAAGGTGGTGATATCGCGCAGTTGAAACTGCCGCTGTATCCACGTCGCCAAGACCATCCGGATGTTCCGTTCCAACTGTTCGATAACGGTGGTGAACGTACTTATCTGGCGCAAAGTGGCCTGACCGGCACCAACGGTCCGGATGCACGTGCTACCGGTCGTCCGGTTTATTCGACCGAACAGAAGACTTATCAACTGGCTGATGGCCAGAACCAGTTGAACGTTGACCTGAAATTCAGCCTCGACGGCGTCAACTACATCAAGCGTTTCAGCTTTACCCGTGGTCTGTACGACTTGAAGGTCACTTACCTGATCGACAACGAAAGCGACAAACCATGGAGCGGCAACCTGTTTGCTCAGCTCAAGCGTGACGCCAGTTCCGATCCTTCTTCCAGCACTGCCACCGGCACCGCGACTTACCTGGGCGCCGCCCTGTGGACAAGTAGCGAGCCGTACAAAAAAGTGTCGATGAAAGATATCGACAAGGGCTCGCTGAAAGAAACCGTCCAAGGTGGCTGGGTAGCTTGGCTGCAACACTACTTTGTGACCGCCTGGATCCCGAGCAAAGGTGACGCGAACCTGGTTCAAACCCGCAAGGACAGCCAAGGCAACTACATCATTGGCTTCACTGGCCCGGCGTTGACCGTCGCACCAGGTGCCAAGACTGAAACCAGCGCTACCTTGTATGCCGGCCCAAAAAGCCAGGCTGTGCTGAAAGAGTTGTCCCCAGGTCTGGAACTGACTGTGGATTACGGCTTCCTGTGGTTCATCGCCCAGCCGATTTTCTGGTTGTTGCAACATATCCACAGCATTGTGGGTAACTGGGGCTTCTCGATCATCTTCCTGACCATGCTGATCAAGGGGATCTTCTTCCCTCTGTCGGCAGCCAGCTACAAGTCGATGGCGCGCATGCGTGCCGTAGCACCGAAACTGGCGGCGCTGAAAGAACAACATGGCGATGACCGGCAGAAAATGTCGCAGGCCATGATGGAGCTGTACAAGAAAGAGAAGATCAACCCGCTGGGTGGTTGCTTGCCTATTCTGGTACAGATGCCGGTATTCCTGTCGCTGTACTGGGTACTCCTGGAAAGCGTGGAAATGCGCCAGGCACCGTTCATGCTGTGGATAACTGACCTGTCGATCAAAGACCCGTTCTTTATCCTGCCGATCATCATGGGCGCGACCATGTTCATCCAGCAGCGTTTGAACCCGACTCCGCCGGATCCGATGCAGGCCAAGGTAATGAAAATGATGCCAATCATCTTCACCTTCTTCTTCCTGTGGTTCCCTGCTGGTCTGGTGCTGTACTGGGTGGTCAACAACGTGTTGTCGATCTCTCAACAGTGGTACATCACACGTAAGATCGAAGCGGCTACCGCAAAAGCCTCTGCGTAATTTACTCTGTGGATAACCACTCAAGACGCCCCCTAGTGGGGCGTTTTGCTTTCCGTCACTTTAGTTCTGGAACCTGCTGATGAGCGCTCCTCGTGAAACCATCGCTGCTGTCGCTACCGCTCAGGGTCGCGGCGGTGTCGGTATCGTTCGTATCTCCGGACCGCTCGCCGGTAAGGCGGCCGAGGCTATCAGCGGCCGCGAGTTGAAGCCGCGATATGCCCATTACGGGCCATTCCTCGATGCCGACAAAAGTGTGTTGGATGAGGGGCTGGCGATTTACTTCCCGGGGCCAAACTCATTCACCGGCGAAGATGTCCTGGAATTGCAGGGGCACGGCGGCCCGGTTGTGCTGGATATGTTGCTGCAGCGCTGCCTGCAATTGGGCTGCCGCTTGGCTCGCCCAGGAGAGTTCAGTGAACGTGCCTTCCTGAACGACAAACTCGACCTGGCCCAGGCCGAAGCCATCGCTGACTTGATCGAAGCCAGTTCTGCACAGGCGGCACGTAATGCACTGCGCTCGCTGCAGGGCGCGTTTTCCCTGCGTGTGCATAACCTGACCGAGCAGTTGATCAGCCTGCGCATCTACGTTGAGGCGGCAATTGATTTCCCGGAGGAAGAAATCGACTTTCTCGCCGATGGCCATGTCTTGGCGATGCTGGATAAAGTCCGCGGTGAGTTATCCACAGTACTGCGCGAAGCGGGGCAGGGCGCTTTGTTGCGCGATGGGATGACCGTGGTGATTGCCGGTCGGCCCAATGCCGGCAAATCCAGCCTGCTCAATGCCCTGGCGGGGCGTGAAGCGGCGATTGTTACCGAGATCGCTGGTACGACGCGGGATATCCTGCGTGAACATATCCACATCGACGGTATGCCCCTGCACGTGGTCGACACCGCTGGCTTGCGCGATACCGATGACCAGGTGGAAAAGATTGGCGTAGAACGAGCGCTCAAAGCCATCAGTGAAGCGGATCGGGTGCTGTTGGTGGTCGATGCCACCGCGCCTGAGGCCGTGGACCCTTTTGCACTCTGGCCGGAATTCCTTGAGCAACGACCGGACCCGGCCAAAGTTACCTTGATCCGTAACAAGGCCGACCTGACTGGTGAAGCCATTGCCATGGAAACCAGCACCGATGGCCATGTCACCATTAGCCTGAGCGCGAAAGCGGCAGGGGATGGCCTGGAGCTGCTACGCGAGCACCTCAAGGCCTGCATGGGCTACGAGCAGACCTCGGAAAGCAGCTTCAGTGCACGCCGCAGGCATCTGGAGGCGTTGCGCCATGCGAGCGCAGCGTTGGAGCACGGCCGGGCACAGCTGACCTTGGCGGGCGCAGGGGAGCTGCTGGCTGAGGATTTACGTCAGGCACAGCAGCTGTTGGGTGAGATCACCGGTGCATTCAGCTCCGATGATTTGCTGGGGCGGATTTTTTCCAGCTTCTGCATCGGTAAATAACCGAGTTATCCACAACGCCCTACCAGTTGTAAGACACCGTACCGAGCAAGGTACGGCTGTCACCCCAATAGCAGCGGCCCGCATCGTTGCATCCAGAAACATATTCCTTGTCGAACAGGTTCTTGGCGTTCACGTCCACCGACCAGTGTTTGTCGATCTGATAGCCAACGGCTGCATCCACCAAGGTGACGCTGCCGGCGTCCAACTTTCCGTAGAGCGTGGGTGCGGTGTAGGAAAAGGTACTGTCGAAGTAACGCACGCCGCCGCCCAGGGACAACCCCTTGAGTTGGCCATCGAGGAAGCGATACTTGCCCCACACCGACGCCTGGTTGCGCGGAACCCCCGTCATCTGACGCCCCTCGACCAGCGATGTTGCTGAATCCTTGGTAATTCGCGCATCTGTGTAGGTATAAGCCGCCGTCACATTCAGGTTGGGCGTGAGGTTGCTGTTCACCTCGACTTCCGCACCTTTGGCTCGGCTTTCGCCCACCTGGCGGTAACTGTTGGTGGTGGCGTCGAGGTAGGTATCGTCTTGCTTGCGCAAGTCATACACCGACACAGTCATCGCCGTATCCCAGCCGATCGGCTCGTACTTCACGCCCAGTTCGTACTGGCTGCTGGTGATTGGCTTCAGCGGTGATCCTGCGTTGGAGATCTGCTGCACAGGGACAAACGCAGTGGAATAGCTGACATACGGCGTCAGGCCGTTGTCGAACTGGTACATCACCCCGCCCTGGTAGGTGAACTTACGGTCTTGCGATCCCGTGTTGCTGGCTTTGTTCACCTTGTCACGGAAATCACTGTCGACCCAGTCCTGACGACCGCCGAGCAAAAACAACCAATGGTCATACTTGCTCTGGATCTGTGCATATACCCCTTTCATCTGCTGTTCGAGCAATGTGTTCTGCACCGCCACCGGGGTCAACGGATCCCGCAGGTACACCGGGTTATACACATTGATGGTGCCGGCAAACCCCGCGTCCCAATCCTGATTGAATGAGGTGCGGTCATAGCTGGCGCCGAACAGCACGGTGTTTTCCAGCCCACCGACCTGGAATTTTCCTTCCAGCTGATTATCCAGCGAGTAGACCATCGACTTGTTGTAACGATCGTAGGCGGTCATGTTCAGTTGAGTGCCGAAGCCACGGTTGTTCAGCGCACCGGGCCAGGTTTCATGACGGTTGATGCGTGACTGCATGTAGCGTGAGTTCTGCCGGAATTGCCAATCGTCGTTAAAACTGTGGCTAAATTCATAGCCGGTGCTCCAGGCTTCGCGCTCGAATGTATTCCAGTCCGGATCACCGAGCATGGTGTGTTTGGACAACTTGCCATTGGGGTTTGTAAGCAAGGTGCCAGCGGCTGGCAGGCCGAGTTCCAGGTTGGTGTGATCCTTCTGGTAATTGGCCAACAAGGTAAGGCTGTTGTAATCGTCGAAGTTCAAGGTCAGGGATGGCGCGATGTAGAGGCGATCGTCCGGGACATGATCGGTCTGTGTGTCGGACTTGCGACCGAGCATCACCACCCGACCGAGAATATTGTCGCTGTCGTTGAGCGGACCCGAGATATCCACACCCACTTGGCGTCGGTTGTTCGAGCCATAGCCCAACTGCACCTCGCCCTGTGGCGTGGACGTAGGGTGTTTACTGACCAGGTTCACCAAGCCCCCAGGAGCATTTTCGCCGTAGAGCAGGGAGGAAGGACCTCGGAAGATTTCAACCCGCTCCAGGCCATAAGGCTCGCTGGTCGTGTCGTACCTATTACCTTGAACGCGTAGGCCATCACGCAGCAGGCCGTAGCCGTAATCCGTTGCGTTGAAACCGCGAATGAAGAACAGGTCACCCGCCAAACTATCGCCGGCGGCGAAGGGGGGCGCGAAGATACCTGGCACGTAGCCAAGGACTTCAGTCAGGCTCTGGGATTTCTGGTCCTTGATGCGCTGGCCGGTGACGACCGACACCGAACGGGGCGTTTCCGAGAGAGGTGTGCTGGTCTTGGTGCCGATCCGGCTGTTTTGTGCCTTGTAGCCCACGTCCTCAGCAATCTCTTGATTGAAACCAACCTGTTGATAAGTACTGACAGTGGTCGGCGCAAGGGTGAGTTCGCCAGCAGGAACAGCCTGCAAGACATAGCTGCCGGTGGCCTGGACGACCGCCTGTAACCCCGAGTTTTGCAGCAACAATGCAAAACCTTGGTCCACCGAATAATTACCTTCCAGCCCCGACGTGTTCAAGCGCGCGGTCTGCTGGGGTGAAAAAGACAGGATCACGTTAGCCCTGGCCGCAAATTGGCTTAAGGCGTTGTCGAGAGGACCGGCGCCAATGGCGTAGTGTTGCACAGCGCTGGCGGCCATGACGCCTGTAGAGAGCAAGGCAGCGACAGTGGCAGCAGTGCCCAATAGCAGGCTGCAGGTCATACCGTGGAGGGAAAGTCGCTGGCGAAACTGGGTGGGGAGGCGCATAGGTGGGTTAGCCCTGAAGGTTGCATCGTGATTACCTGTAGGGCCGATCCAGGCAAAAAAAAGATAACCCCCTTGTGGATAATTTTTTCGCTCAACCGCTTCGTGTTACTGAAGCCCAATAACGCGTGAAATACCTGACTTGAATCGGCAGGGTCGCCTGCAGGTTGGCCAGCACTGCATCGGTGGAGTCCAGACGGAAAGCCCCGGAAACCCGCAGGCGAGCAGAGGCCATATCGCATTGCAGGATGCCTGGTCGATAGCGGGACAATTCGTCGATCACTTCCCCGAGTCGAGCATCCAACACAATCAACTGACCATCGACCCACGCAGCCTGAGACCTGCGATAGTTGTGATTCTGCCCCACGTTGTGACGATCAAAATCAGCGCTTTCACCTGCACCGAGCAGTCGGAGGTGATCGGGCTGATCGCCGGGCGACACACTTACCCAGTCCTCCAGCACCCCGACACGCGTGGTCTCTGGCAATTGGCGCACGGTAAACCGGGTCCCCAGTGCCTGGATCCGGCCTTGGCGGGTGTCGACATAAAAAGGGGTCTGCCCGCCCGACTTACCCGTGTGGATAAGTACTTCACCTTCGCGCAGTCGGATCAAACGCTGGCGCCCGTCGAAGACCACGTCAATCGCCGTGCGGGTATTGAGGTCGATCCGCGTGCCGTCGGCTAACTCGATACGCCGGCGTTCGCCTACAGATGTGCGGTAGTCGGCCCCTACATTGCTGTATTGCTGAACATTCCAACCCAGATAACCTGTACTGCCCAATACGAGCATCCACTTCAATACCTGGCGACGTTGTTGAGTCGCCGACAAGGCGCGTCGAGTGAAGTCTTGGGGCAGGGCTCCAAGGCTGCGCTGCAACTGTTCCATCTGGTTCCATGCGACCTGATGGGAGGGATCGCCGTTGAGCCACTGTTGCCAGGCCAAGCGTTCCGCAGCCGTAGGTGGCTGGGATTGAAACTGCACATACCAACTGGCGGCGGCTTCGAAGGTCTTGCGATCAGGCGCCGCCATTACAGGCTGGCCATGATCAGAGAACACTCGGTCAATGCTCGGATCATGTGCTTCTTCACTGTAGTCAGTGACACCTGCAATTGGTCGGCGATCTGTTGATAAGTCAGTCCCTCAATCTGCGACAGCATGAAGATCCGCCGCGCTCGCTCGCCGAGTCCGCACAGGGCTTTATCCACTGCCACCAGGGTTTCGATGATGATGGCTTTATCTTCTTCACTGATAGCCGTGGCTTCAGGCCGTTCGGCCAAGGTTTGCTTGTAAGCCTGCTCAATGGCGTGCCGACGGTAGCGATCAATCACCAGGCCCCGCGCGATAGTTGCCAAATAGTCCCGTGGTTCAAGGATCTGCGCCGCATGACGCCCGCCCAAGATACGCACAAACGTATCGTGAGCTACATCGGCCGCATCGCAGGCGTTATGCAACTTACCTTTGAGCCACCCATGCAACCAGGAATGGTGTTGCTCATAAATGTGCTGGACTGCGGCCGTGTGCGAAGGAGGGGACATAAGGCATGACAAGGCAGGTTAATGATAATCGCTATTATTAACTACCCTGCCGTTTTCTCACAATAGCTCTCTTTTTGCAGTGCTCATCGTTGAGTCAGACGATTCTGCGGGCTTGGCCGTGGGCGAAATACACACCAAGTGACCGATTTCTGTGGGTTAAGCCCTGTGAATAACCGCCTCTGTGCCCAGTTGATAACAGGGCCTGAAACCTGAGTAAAAACCCGCCTGTGGATAAGTACCTGTTTAATCCACAGGTTTAAAGCACTTATCCAAGCCCCTCATTGGCACATGACCACAGACTTTTGAATCTCTGTACATAAAGTAATTAAAGGCCTGTAGAGATCTATCCACAGAAAGGTAGCTGCATAGAAATAAACATAAAAACAAAGATTTAATAAATTTCTCTCTTTTAATTTCTATTGTCTGTGATTCATCCACAGCTGGTTAAATTTTGTGCAAAGGGTTCTTTAGGAAGGGCTAAGTCCCTATACTTGCAGCCATTGCTCCAAAACCCTTTCAACAGACAATTCCTGATTACCTACATAAGCAGGCACGAGGTGCGTGGTGGATTTCCCTTCCCGTTTTGAAGTGATCGTCATCGGCGGCGGTCATGCCGGTACCGAGGCAGCACTGGCGTCAGCACGCATGGGCGTAAAAACCCTGTTGTTGACGCATAACGTGGAAACCCTCGGAGCGATGAGTTGCAACCCTGCCATTGGTGGGATCGGCAAAAGCCATCTGGTCAAGGAAATCGATGCCCTTGGCGGCGTGATGGCCATGGCTACCGATAAGGGTGGTATTCAATTTCGCGTGCTCAACAGCCGCAAAGGCCCCGCCGTACGGGCTACCCGGGCTCAAGCCGACCGTATCCTGTACAAGGCGGCGGTGCGCGAAACCCTGGAAAACCAGCCGAACCTGTGGATATTTCAACAAGCAGCGGATGACCTGATCGTCGAACAAGACCAGGTACGCGGTGTTGTCACGCAAATGGGCCTGCGTTTCTTCGCAGAATCCGTGGTGTTGACCACCGGGACGTTCCTCGGCGGACTTATCCACATCGGTATGCAGAACTATTCCGGTGGTCGCGCCGGTGATCCGCCGTCGATTGCCCTGGCAAAACGCCTGCGTGAATTGCCGCTGCGTGTCGGTCGCCTGAAAACCGGGACACCGCCGCGTATCGACGGGCGTTCTGTGGATTTCTCGGTGATGGCCGAACAGGCCGGCGACACGCCGATTCCGGTCATGTCGTTCATGGGCTCCAAAGAGCAGCACCCGAAACAGGTGAGCTGCTGGATCACCCATACCAATGCCCGCACCCACGAAATCATTGCCGCGAACCTCGACCGTTCGCCGATGTACTCCGGGGTAATCGAAGGGATCGGCCCGCGTTATTGCCCATCGATCGAAGACAAGATCCACCGCTTTGCCGATAAGGAAAGCCACCAGGTGTTCATCGAGCCCGAAGGCTTGACGACCCATGAGCTGTACCCGAACGGGATTTCCACTTCCCTGCCGTTCGACGTGCAAATCCAGATCGTGCAATCGATCCGTGGCATGGAAAACGCACACATCGTGCGTCCGGGCTACGCCATCGAATACGACTACTTCGACCCGCGCGACTTGAAGTACAGCCTGGAAACCAAAGTGATTGGCGGTCTGTTCTTCGCCGGCCAAATCAACGGCACTACCGGTTACGAAGAAGCCGGCGCCCAAGGTTTGCTGGCCGGGACCAACGCAGCATTGCGTGCGCAAGGCAAAGACAGCTGGTGCCCGCGTCGCGACGAAGCGTATATCGGCGTACTGGTCGATGACCTGATCACCCTGGGCACCCAGGAACCGTACCGGATGTTCACTTCCCGGGCGGAATACCGTTTGATCCTGCGTGAAGACAACGCCGACCTGCGTCTGACCGAAAAAGGTCGTGAGCTGGGCTTGGTCGATGACGCGCGTTGGGAAGCCTTCTGCAAAAAACGCGAAAGCATTGCGTTGGAAGAACAGCGTCTGAAAAGCACCTGGGTTCGCCCTGGCACCGAACAAGGCGACGCGATCGCTGAAAAATTCGGCACGCCGCTGACCCACGAATACAACTTGCTCAACCTGCTGTCCCGTCCGGAAATCGACTACGCTGGTCTGGTCGAAGTGACCGGCCAGGGCGCAGAAGATCCACAGGTCGCCGAGCAGGTTGAAATCAAGACCAAATACGCCGGATACATTGACCGCCAACAGGACGAGATCGCTCGCCTGCGCGCCAGTGAAGACACCAAGCTGCCTGCGGATATCGATTACACCGGGATTTCCGGGCTGTCGAAAGAAATCCAAAGCAAGCTGGGGATAACTCGTCCCGAGACATTGGGCCAGGCTTCACGTATCCCCGGCGTCACTCCGGCAGCCATTTCGCTGTTGATGATTCATTTGAAAAAACGCGGCGCGGGCCGTCAGTTGGAGCAAAGCGCTTGAGTTCGTTGGTCACCTCGCAACACGCAGAAGAGTTATCCACAGGTGCGCGCCAGTTGGGCGTCGGCCTGACCGAAACCCAGCATGAGTTGCTGTTGGGGTATTTGGCGTTGTTGATCAAATGGAACAAGGCTTACAACCTGACCGCGGTGCGTGATCCCGACGAAATGGTGTCCCGTCACTTGCTCGACAGCTTGAGCGTCATGCCCTTCATCGAAAACGGCCGCTGGTTGGACGTGGGCAGTGGCGGCGGTATGCCTGGCATTCCGTTGGCCATCTTGTTTCCCGACTCCCAAGTGACCTGCCTGGACAGCAACGGCAAGAAAACCCGCTTCCTGACCCAGGTCAAACTCGAACTCAAGCTGGATAACCTGCACGTTATCCACAGTCGCGTCGAAGCTTTCACGCCTGAACAGCCTTTCAACGGAATTGTTTCCAGGGCCTTCAGCAGCATGGAGAACTTCAGCAACTGGACCCGCCACCTAGGCGACCGCGATACCCGCTGGTTGGCAATGAAGGGCGTCCATCCAAGCGATGAGCTGTTAGCATTGCCAGCAGACTTCCACCTCGATAGCGAACACGCCTTGGCCGTACCCGGTTGCCAAGGCCAACGCCATCTGCTGATACTGCGCCGCACGGCATGATTGGGAACACAAGCAAGAATGGCTAAGGTATTCGCGATAGCGAACCAGAAAGGTGGCGTGGGCAAAACCACCACCTGCATCAACCTCGCAGCATCCCTGGTCGCCACCAAGCGCCGGGTGCTGTTGATCGATCTCGATCCACAGGGCAACGCCACCATGGGTAGCGGTGTGGATAAACACGGCCTGGAAAACTCGGTCTACGACTTGCTGATTGGCGAGTGTGACCTGGCCCAGGCCATGCACTACTCCGAACACGGTGGTTATCAACTGCTGCCGGCCAACCGCGATTTGACCGCGGCGGAAGTGGTGCTGCTGGAAATGCAGATGAAGGAAAGCCGTCTGCGCAGCGCCTTGGCGCCGATCCGCGAGAACTACGATTACATTTTGATCGACTGCCCACCGTCGCTGTCGATGCTGACGTTGAACGCGTTGGTGGCCGCCGATGGGGTGATTATCCCCATGCAGTGCGAGTACTACGCACTGGAAGGGTTGAGCGACCTTGTGGATAACATCAAGCGCATCGCCGAGTTACTCAACCCGAACCTGCAGATCGAAGGCCTGCTGCGGACCATGTTCGATCCGCGCCTGAGCCTGATGAACGATGTGTCGGCGCAGCTCAAGGAACACTTTGGTGATCAGCTTTACGACACCGTGATCCCGCGCAACATCCGTCTGGCCGAAGCGCCAAGCTACGGCATGCCCGCGCTGGCGTACGACAAGTCCTCGCGCGGTGCCATTGCCTACCTGGCCCTGGCCGGCGAGATGGTTCGCCGCCAACGCCGCAACTCACGCACCGCTGCAGCCCAGCCAACTTAAGGAATCCCCATGGCCGTCAAGAAACGAGGTCTCGGACGTGGACTGGATGCACTGTTGAGTGGTCCGACCGTCACATCGCTTGAAGAACAAGCGGTGCAGGCCGACGAGCGCGAGCTGCAACACCTGCCCCTGGACTTGATCCAGCGCGGCAAATACCAGCCACGCCGGGACATGGACCCCCAGGCGCTGGAAGAACTGGCCAATTCGATCAAGGCCCAGGGCGTGATGCAGCCGATCGTGGTGCGCCCGATTGGCGGCGGCCGCTTTGAAATCATCGCCGGTGAGCGCCGCTGGCGCGCCAGCCAGCAGGCCGGCAAGGAAACCATCCCAGCGATGGTGCGCGACGTACCGGATGAAACCGCCATCGCCATGGCGTTGATCGAAAACATCCAGCGCGAAGACCTCAACCCGATCGAAGAAGCGATCGCCCTGCAGCGTTTGCAGCAGGAGTTCCAGCTGACCCAGCAACAAGTGGCCGAGGCGGTGGGTAAATCCCGCGTGACGGTGTCCAACTTGCTGCGTTTGATAGCGCTGCCGGAAGTCATCAAGACCATGTTGTCCCATGGCGACCTGGAGATGGGGCACGCCCGTGCTTTGCTCGGTTTGCCGGAAAATCAACAGGTTGAAGGGGCGCGACACGTTGTCGCACGGGGGCTCACCGTTCGCCAGACCGAGGCGCTGGTTCGCCAGTGGCTCAGCGGCAAACCTGCACCGGTCGAAACGGCCAAACCTGATCCGGATATCGCCCGTCTCGAGCAGCGCCTGGCCGAGCGCCTGGGCTCTGCGGTGCAAATTCGCCACGGCAAGAAAGGCAAAGGGCAATTGGTCATCGGTTATAACTCGCTCGATGAGCTCCAGGGCGTCCTTGCCCACATCCGCTGAAACATTTGCTTATGTAGCGTGTGATCGGAAATCACTACCCGACAGTTGAATAGGGGCAGAACCGCCCCTATACTCTGCGCGCATTTTGTCGGCACAAATTATGCCAAGTTATTGATTTCCGGCAGCCGACCATTGAGGAGCAAGAGTGATGGAAACCCGCACGCCAAACACGTTGCCGTTCCATCGCTTGGCCGTTTTTCCGGTTTTATTGGCTCAATTTGTCATTTTGCTGATCGCCGCATTGGCGCTTTGGTATTGGCATGGAGTCGTTGCCGGATATTCAGGACTCTGCGGAGGCCTGATAGCCTTGCTGCCCAATATGTATTTTGCTCACAGGGCCTTTCGGTTTTCCGGCGCCCGAGCAGCCCAGGCTATCGTCCGGTCATTTTATGCCGGCGAGGCAGGGAAACTGATTTTGACGGCAGTGCTGTTTGCACTGACCTTTGCAGGTGTGAAGCCATTGGCGCCGCTGGCTGTATTCGGCGTCTTCGTGTTGACCCAACTGGTCAGCTGGTTCGCTCCCCTGCTAATGAAAACAAGACTTTCGAAACCTTAGGGCGTTTGAGGCAACCATGGCAGAAACAACCGCTTCGGGCTATATCCAGCACCACTTGCAGAACCTGACCTTCGGTCAGCTTCCTAATGGCGGCTGGGGCTTTGCCCACTCCGCAGCAGAGGCCAAAGAAATGGGCTTCTGGGCTTTCCACCTGGATACTCTGGGCTGGTCGGTCGCATTGGGTCTGATCTTCGTCTTCATTTTCCGCATGGCGGCAAAGAAGGCGACTTCCGGTCAACCAGGTGCTTTGCAGAACTTCGTTGAAGTACTGGTCGAATTCGTCGATGGCAGCGTGAAAGACAGCTTCCATGGCCGTAGCCCGGTGATCGCACCGCTGGCACTGACCATCTTCGTCTGGGTTTTCCTGATGAACGCCGTCGACCTGATCCCGGTTGACTGGATTCCTCAGCTGGCCATGGCGATCAGCGGCGATCCGCACATTCCTTTCCGTGCCGTATCGACCACTGACCCGAACGCTACCCTGGGCATGGCCCTGTCGGTCTTCGCGTTGATCATTTTCTACAGCATCAAGATCAAGGGCATCGGCGGCTTTATCGGCGAACTGACCCTGCACCCGTTCGGCAGCAAGAACATCTTCGTTCAAGCCCTGCTGATCCCGGTGAACTTCCTGCTGGAATTCGTGACCCTGATCGCCAAGCCGATTTCCCTGGCCCTGCGACTGTTCGGCAACATGTATGCCGGCGAGCTGGTGTTCATTCTGATCGCTGTGATGTTCGGCAGCGGCCTGCTCTGGCTTAGCGGCCTGGGCATTGTTCTGCAGTGGGCGTGGGCTGTGTTCCACATCCTGATCATCACCCTGCAGGCCTTCATCTTCATGATGCTGACCATCGTCTACCTGTCGATGGCGCACGAAGAGAACCATTAAGACCAGTCTCGACTAGTCTGATGTCCTTCCCTGTCAAACGGGAAGGTAGGCCCTACCGGGCTATGAAACGATTTGTTTTACCGCTTTAAAATCTAAAAAACCTAAACCATACGACGTAAAAGTCGGGAGGAAAGATGGAAACTGTAGTTGGTCTAACCGCTATCGCTGTTGCACTGTTGATCGGCCTGGGCGCCCTGGGTACTGCCATTGGTTTCGGCCTGCTGGGCGGCAAGTTCCTGGAAGGCGCAGCGCGTCAGCCAGAAATGGTTCCAATGCTGCAAGTTAAAATGTTCATCGTCGCCGGCCTGCTCGACGCCGTGACCATGATCGGTGTTGGTATCGCTCTGTTCTTCACCTTCGCGAACCCTTTCGTTGGTCAACTCGCCGGTTAATCACTCGTCTTTTCGAGTGATTGGTGTGTTGTGCAACGAATGAGCGAGGTATTGGCGTGAACATTAATGCAACCATTATTGGTCAGTCCTTAGCGTTCTTGATTTTTGTCGTTTTCTGCATGAAGTTCGTATGGCCTCCGGTCATCGCAGCTCTGCACGAACGTCAGAAGAAGATCGCGGATGGGCTGGACGCTGCAGCACGAGCAGCTCGCGACCTGGAGTTGGCCCAAGATAAAGCGGGTCAACAACTGCGCGAAGCGAAAGCTCAAGCAGCCGAAATCATTGAGCAAGCCAAGAAACGCGGTAACCAGATCGTTGAAGAGGCTGTTGAAAAAGCCCGTATCGACGCTGACCGTGTGAAGGTTCAGGCTCAGGCCGAGATCGAGCAGGAACTGAACGGTGTCAAAGATGCGCTGCGTGCCCAACTGGGTGCTCTGGCCGTCGGCGGTGCTGAGAAGATCCTGGGTGCCACAATCGATCAAAACGCGCACGCGGAGCTGGTAAACAAACTGGCTGCTGAAATTTAAGCGAGGGCGATCATGGCAGAATTGACCACGTTGGCCCGACCTTACGCTAAGGCAGCCTTCGAGCACGCCCAGGCCCACCAGCAGCTGGCCTCTTGGTCAGCCATGCTCGGCCTGGCTGCAGCAGTGTCGCAAGACGACACGATGCAGCGCGTGCTCAAGGCCCCGCGACTGACGAGCGCAGACAAGGCCGCCACTTTTATTGAAGTGTGCGGCGACAAGTTCGATGTGAAGGTACAGAACTTCATCCACGTCGTTGCCGAAAACGACCGTCTCCTGCTTCTGCCGGAGATTGCCGCTCTGTTCGACCTGTACAAGGCCGAGCAAGAGAAGTCGGTAGACGTTGAAGTGACCAGTGCTTTTGCATTGAACCAAGAACAGCAAGACAAACTCGCCAAGGTTCTCAGTGCACGACTCGACCGGGAAGTGCGCCTGCAAGTTGCGGAAGACAAGTCCCTCATTGGGGGCATTGTCATTCGCGCCGGCGACCTGGTTATCGATGGCTCGATTCGCGGCAAACTCGCGAATCTTGCCGAAGCATTGAAATCTTGAGTTTGAAGGGGCAGCAGAGCAATGCAGCAACTCAATCCTTCCGAAATAAGTGAAATTATCAAGGGCCGCATCGACAAGCTCGATGTGACCTCCCAAGCCCGTAACGAAGGCACTGTCGTCAGCGTATCTGACGGTATCGTGCGGATTCACGGTCTGGCCGACGTAATGTCCGGCGAGATGATCGAGTTTCCGGGCGGCGTCTTCGGTATGGCCCTCAACCTGGAGCAGGACTCCGTAGGTGCCGTAATCCTGGGCGCTTACCAGTCTCTGGCTGAAGGCATGAGTGCCAAGTGCACCGGCCGCATCCTGGAGGTTCCGGTTGGTAAGGAACTGCTGGGTCGCGTAGTCGACGCACTGGGTAACCCTGTTGACGGCAAAGGTCCACTGGGCAACACCGAGACCGACGCGGTCGAGAAAGTTGCTCCAGGCGTGATCTGGCGTAAGTCGGTAGACCAGCCTGTACAGACTGGCTACAAGGCTGTCGATGCCATGATCCCTGTCGGCCGTGGCCAGCGTGAGCTGATCATCGGTGACCGTCAGATCGGTAAAACCGCTCTGGCGATCGACGCGATCATCAACCAGAAAGACAGCGGCATTTTCTGCGTCTACGTAGCCATTGGTCAGAAGCAATCGACCATCGCCAACGTGGTTCGCAAGCTGGAAGAGAACGGCGCACTGAAAAACACGATCATCGTGGCTGCCAGTGCTTCGGAATCGCCTGCACTGCAATACCTGGCACCGTATGCCGGTTGCACCATGGGTGAATTCTTCCGCGACCGCGGTGAAGACGCGCTGATCGTTTATGACGATCTGTCCAAGCAAGCAGTGGCTTACCGCCAGATTTCCCTGCTGCTGCGCCGTCCACCAGGCCGTGAAGCTTACCCAGGCGACGTGTTCTATCTCCACTCCCGTCTGCTGGAGCGCGCATCCCGCGTTTCGGAAGAGTACGTAGAGAAGTTCACCAACGGCGCAGTGACCGGCAAAACCGGTTCCCTGACCGCACTGCCGATCATCGAAACCCAGGCTGGCGACGTTTCCGCGTTCGTTCCGACCAACGTGATTTCCATCACCGACGGTCAGATCTTCCTGGAATCGGCCATGTTCAACTCAGGCATCCGCCCTGCAGTGAACGCCGGTGTTTCGGTATCCCGTGTGGGTGGTGCCGCTCAGACCAAGATCATCAAGAAGCTCTCCGGTGGTATCCGTACCGCTCTGGCTCAGTACCGTGAACTGGCGGCATTCGCCCAGTTCGCTTCTGACCTGGACGAAGCGACCCGTAAGCAACTTGAGCATGGTCAGCGCGTTACCGAGCTGATGAAGCAGAAGCAATACGCCCCAATGTCGATCGCTGACATGGCGTTGTCGCTGTATGCCGCTGAGCGTGGGTTCCTGACTGACGTCGAAATCGCCAAGGTCGGCAGCTTTGAACAAGCGCTGATTGCTTACTTCAACCGCGATCACGCCGACTTGTTGGCCAAGATCAACGTGAAGGGTGACTTCAATGACGAAATCGACGCTGGCCTCAAAGCCGGTATCGAGAAGTTCAAGGCCACCCAAACCTGGTAAGCCGCAGCGGGAGCCGCAAGGCTCCCGCTTGCTAACCTGATAGGTGTTACATGGCAGGCGCAAAAGAGATTCGCAGTAAGATTGCGAGCATCAAAAGCACGCAAAAAATTACCAGCGCCATGGAAAAAGTGGCGGTCAGCAAAATGCGCAAGGCACAAATGCGCATGGCTGCTAGCCGTCCTTATGCGGAGCGTATCCGCCAGGTAATTGGGCATCTGGCCAACGCCAACCCGGAATACCGCCACCCCTTCATGATCGACCGCGAAGTTAAGCGTGTGGGTTATGTGGTTGTGAGCAGTGACCGTGGTTTGTGCGGTGGTTTGAATACCAACCTGTTCAAGGCCCTGGTCAAGGACATGGCGGTAAACCGCGAAAAGGGCGTCGAGATCGATCTGTGTGTTGTTGGTAGCAAGGGTGCGGCCTTTTTCCGCAACTTCGGCGGCAACGTCGTAGCAGCTATCAGCCACCTGGGTGAAGAGCCGTCGATCAATGATTTGATCGGCAGTGTGAAGGTGATGCTGGATGCATACCTGGAAGGCCGGATTGACCGCCTCTCCGTGGTATCCAACAAGTTCATCAACACCATGACCCAGCAGCCAACCGTGGAGCAATTGATTCCACTGGTGGCGACTCCGGATCAGGAACTCAAGCACCACTGGGACTACCTCTACGAACCAGACGCCAAAGAGCTGCTTGACGGCTTGATGGTGCGCTACGTGGAGTCGCAGGTGTACCAGGCGGTGGTCGAGAACAACGCAGCTGAACAAGCGGCGCGGATGATCGCGATGAAAAACGCTACCGATAACGCCGGTGATCTGATCAGCGATTTGCAGCTGATCTACAACAAGGCGCGTCAGGCTGCGATCACCCAAGAGATCTCGGAAATCGTCGGCGGCGCTGCCGCGGTTTAACGGTTCAAATATTCAGAGGATCCAGCTATGAGTAGCGGACGTATCGTTCAAATCATCGGCGCCGTTATCGACGTGGAATTTCCACGCGACAGCGTACCGAGCATCTACAACGCGCTGAAAGTACAAGGCGCGGACACTACTCTGGAAGTTCAGCAACAGCTGGGCGACGGCGTAGTTCGTACCATTGCGATGGGTTCCACCGAAGGCTTGAAGCGCGGTCTGGACGTTGTCGACTCTGGCGCAGCCATCTCCGTACCGGTCGGTAAAGCGACCCTGGGCCGGATCATGGACGTACTGGGCAACCCGATTGACGAAGCTGGCCCGATCGACACCGAAGAGCGCTGGGGCATTCACCGTCCAGCACCTTCGTTCGCGGAACAAGCTGGCGGCAACGACCTGCTGGAAACCGGCATCAAGGTTATCGACCTGGTCTGCCCGTTCGCCAAAGGCGGTAAAGTCGGTCTGTTCGGTGGTGCCGGTGTAGGCAAGACCGTAAACATGATGGAACTGATCCGTAACATCGCCATCGAGCACAGCGGTTATTCCGTGTTCGCCGGTGTGGGCGAGCGTACCCGTGAGGGTAACGACTTCTACCACGAGATGAAGGACTCCAACGTTCTGGACAAAGTGGCACTGGTTTACGGTCAGATGAACGAGCCGCCGGGTAACCGTCTGCGCGTAGCACTGACTGGCCTGACCATGGCCGAGAAGTTCCGTGACGAAGGTAACGACGTTCTGCTGTTCGTCGACAACATCTACCGTTACACCCTGGCCGGTACTGAAGTATCCGCACTGCTGGGCCGTATGCCTTCGGCAGTAGGTTACCAGCCGACCCTGGCTGAAGAGATGGGCGTTCTGCAAGAACGTATCACTTCGACCAAGGAAGGTTCGATCACTTCGATCCAAGCGGTATACGTACCTGCGGATGACTTGACCGACCCGTCGCCAGCGACCACCTTCGCCCACTTGGACGCCACCGTCGTACTGTCCCGTGACATCGCTTCCCTGGGTATCTACCCAGCGGTCGATCCACTCGACTCGACTTCGCGCCAGCTGGATCCGAACGTGATCGGCCAGGAGCACTACGACACCGCTCGCGGCGTTCAGTACGTGCTGCAGCGTTACAAAGAACTGAAGGACATCATTGCGATCCTGGGTATGGACGAGCTGTCGGAAGCCGACAAGCAGTTGGTAAACCGTGCTCGTAAGATCCAGCGTTTCTTGTCGCAGCCGTTCTTCGTGGCTGAAGTCTTCACCGGTGCATCGGGTAAATACGTTTCCCTGAAAGACACCATTGCTGGCTTCAAAGGCATCCTCAACGGTGACTACGACCACCTGCCAGAACAAGCGTTCTACATGGTCGGCGGCATCGAAGAAGCGATCGAGAAAGCCAAGAAACTGTAATCCAGGCGCCCGGAAACGGGCGCTCATCAGGTTGAGGCAATCAGATGGCTATGACAGTCCATTGCGATATCGTCAGCGCGGAAGGGGAAATCTTCTCCGGTCTGGTAGAGATGGTGATTGCACACGGCGAACTCGGTGACCTTGGTATTGCCATGGGTCACGCGCCGTTGATCACCAGCTTGAAGCCAGGTCCGATCACTCTGACCAAGCAAGGCGGGGAAAAAGAGGTGTTTTACATCTCGGGTGGTTTCCTCGAGGTTCAGCCGAACATGGTCAAGGTACTTGCCGACACCGTGCAACGTGCTGGCGACCTGGATGAAGCCTCCGCTCAGGAAGCCGTCAAGGCTGCCGAGAAGGCCCTGAATGAAAAGGGTGCGGACTTCGACTACAGCGCTGCTGCTGTACGTCTGGCCGAGGCTGCAGCTCAGCTGCGCACGCTCCAGCAGATCCGCAAGAAGTAAGCGGCCACGCCGTCATGCTTCATGCGCGATTGATTAAAAAGGGTAGCCTCGGCTACCCTTTTTCTTTTTCAGCAAAACACTTCTCTGGTCTGAAGCCGGACCGCCCAGGATTGGTAGCCACTCATGTCTCTTGAAATCGTCATTCTCGCCGCAGGCCAGGGCACCCGCATGCGTTCGGCCCTGCCCAAGGTGCTGCACCCGGTTGCCGGCAATTCTATGCTGGGCCATGTTATCCACAGCGCCCGGCAGCTCGACCCACAGCGCATTCACGTGGTGATCGGCCATGGTGCCGATGTAGTACGTGAGCGCCTCGCCGCGGACGATCTGAATTTCGTATTGCAAGACAAACAACTGGGCACCGGCCACGCCACTGCCCAAGCCGTGCCTTTCATCAGCGCCGACACCGTGCTGATCCTCTACGGTGACGTGCCGCTGATCGAAGTCGAAACCCTGCAACGCCTGCTCAAGCACGTGGTGCCTGGCCAGATGGGCCTGCTGACGGTTGAACTGGATGATCCTACTGGTTATGGGCGCATCGTGCGTAACGCCGATGGCAAGGTTGCCGCTATCGTTGAGCACAAAGATGCCAGCGAAGCCCAACGCGCTATTACCGAGGGCAACACCGGGATCCTGGCGGTCCCCGCCGATAAGCTCGGCGATTGGATGAGCCGTCTGTCTAACAACAACGCCCAGGGCGAGTACTACCTCACCGACGTCATCGAGATGGCGGTAAGCGATGGCCTGTTGGTTGCCACCGAGCAGCCTCACGACCCGATGGAAGTTCAGGGCGCCAACGACCGCAAGCAACTCGCCGAACTGGAACGTCACTACCAATTGCGCGAAGGCCGTCGCCTGATGGCCCAAGGCGTGACCTTGCGTGACCCGGCACGCTTCGATGTACGGGGTGAAGTAACTGTAGGCCGCGATGTGCTGATCGACATCAACGTGATCCTCGAAGGTCGCGTGATCATCGAAGACGACGTGGTGATTGGCCCGAACTGTGTGATCAAGGACAGCACCCTGCGCAAAGGCGCGGTGGTCAAGGCCAACAGTCATCTGGACGGCGCGGTAATGGGTGAGGGCAGCGATGCGGGTCCATTTGCGCGACTGCGCCCCGGAACCGTGATGGGCGCCAGGGCGCACGTGGGCAATTTCGTCGAGCTGAAAAACGCCAAAATGGGTGACGATGCGAAGGCTGGCCACTTGGCCTATCTCGGTGATGCGGTGATTGGAGCTCGCAGCAATATTGGCGCGGGTGCCATTACCTGTAATTACGACGGCGCGAACAAATACCAGACCACCATTGGTGAAGACGTATTTATCGGCTCCAACAATTCGCTGATCGCCCCCGTTTCCATCGGAGATGGCTCGAACACGGCGGCGGGTTCGACCATCAACCAGGATGTGGATAAGTCTCAACTGGCGGTAGCCCGCGCCCGCCAACGCAACATCGACGGCTGGAAGCGCCCGGTCAAAATCAAAAAGAGCTGAGTGATCCACATTCACTGAAACCTGTTGGCTAATCACCCACAGGTTTTTTTATACCTGCATGTTGACGATTTTCTCGGAATAGGTTTTGATTGCCTTCGTTATCTTTCGAAACGAAACTTAAAGCCAAAATGTCGAAACGAAATACGCCCCAACGACGCCACAACATCCTGACCTTGCTCAATGAACAGGGCGAAGTCAGCGTGGATGAATTGGCCAAGCGTTTCGAAACCTCGGAAGTTACGATCCGTAAGGACCTGGCCGCCCTCGAAAGCAACGGCCTGCTGCTGCGTCGCTACGGGGGCGCAATCACCATGCCCCAGGAGTTGGTGGGCGACGCTGCCCAGCCCATCTCGGTGTACAAGCGCGCCATCGCCCGTGCCGCCGTGATGCGCCTGCGTGAACACGCCCGCATCATCATCGACAGCGGCAGCACCACCGCCGCCATGATCCCCGAACTGGGCCACCAGCCAGGCCTGGTGGTGATGACCAACTCCCTGCACGTGGCCAGCGCCTTGAGCGAACTGGAACACGAGCCGGTGCTGTTGATGACCGGCGGCACCTGGGACCCGCATTCGGACTCGTTCCAAGGGCAGGTCGCCGAGCAAGTGCTGCGTTCTTACGACTTCGATCAGTTGTTCATCGGTGCCGACGGCATCGACTTGGAGCGCGGCACCACCACCTTCAACGAATTGCTGGGCCTGAGCCGCGTCATGGCCGAGGTCGCCCGTGAAGTGGTGGTCATGGTCGAATCCGACAAGATCGGCCGCAAGATTCCCAACCTGGAACTGCCCTGGAGCAGCGTCCATACCCTTATCACCGATGATCGCCTGCCGCTTGAGGCCCGCGACCAGATCAAAGCCCGCGGCATTACGCTGATATGCGCGGCAATCATCTAGGAGAAACACCATGTGTGGCATCGTAGGCGCAGTCGCTGAACGCAACATCACCCCGATCCTGCTCGAAGGCCTCAAGCGCCTGGAATACCGCGGCTATGACAGCGCCGGTGTGGCGGTCTTCACCAACGCCGGCAAGCTGGAGCGCATGCGCCGTCCGGGCAAGGTCAGCGAGTTGGAGCAGGCCCTGGCCGGCGAGCCGCTGGTTGGCCGCCTGGGTATCGCTCACACTCGTTGGGCGACTCACGGTGCGCCGTGCGAACGCAACGCCCACCCGCACTTTTCCGGCGACCTGGCCGTGGTGCACAACGGCATCATCGAAAACCACGAAGTGCTACGCGAGCAGCTCAAGGGCCTGGGCTACGTGTTCACTTCGGACACTGACACCGAAGTCATCGCCCACCTGCTCAATCACAAGCTCAAGGATCTGGGCGACCTGACCGTCGCGCTCAAGGCCACGGTCAAGGAACTGCACGGCGCCTACGGCTTGGCCGTGGTCAGTGCCAGCCAACCGGACCGCCTCGTCGCGGCTCGCAGTGGCAGCCCGCTGGTGATCGGCCTGGGCCTGGGCGAAAACTTCCTCGCCTCCGACCAACTGGCCCTGCGCCAGGTCACCGACCGCTTCATGTACCTGGAAGAAGGCGATATTGCTGACATCCGTCGTGAAAGCGTGGCGATCTGGGACGTTAACGGTCAGTCCGTCGAGCGCGAAGCCGTGCAATACCGCGATGGCGCCGAAGCCGCTGACAAAGGTGAATACCGCCACTTCATGCTCAAGGAAATCCACGAGCAACCGGCTGTGGTGCAACGCACCCTGGAAGGTCGCCTGAGCCAGAACCAAGTGCTGGTCAACGCCTTCGGCCCACAGGCCGCCGAGCTGTTCGCCAAAGTGCGCAACGTGCAGATCGTCGCCTGCGGCACCAGCTACCACGCCGGCATGGTTGCGCGTTACTGGCTGGAAGAACTGGCCGGCATCCCGTGCCAGGTCGAAGTCGCCAGCGAATTCCGCTACCGCAAGGTGGTGGTGCAGCCCGATACCCTGTTCGTGACCATCTCCCAGTCCGGCGAAACCGCCGACACCCTGGCCGCCCTGCGTAATGCCAAGGAGCTGGGCTTCCTGGCCAGCCTGGCGATCTGCAACGTCAGCATCAGCTCCCTGGTGCGTGAGTCCGACCTGACCCTGTTGACTCAGGCCGGTCGCGAAATCGGTGTGGCGTCCACCAAAGCCTTCACCACCCAGCTGGTGGGCCTGTTGCTGCTGACCCTGTCCCTGGGTCAAGTGCGCGGCACCCTGGCCGAAGGCGTCGAAGCCACCCTGGTCGAAGAATTGCGCCGCCTGCCAACCCGTCTGGGCGAAGCCCTGGCCATGGACAGCACCGTGGAAAAAGTCGCCGAACTGTTCGCCGACAAGAACCACACCCTGTTCCTCGGCCGTGGCGCGCAATACCCGGTGGCGATGGAAGGTTCGCTCAAGCTCAAGGAAATCTCGTACATCCACGCCGAAGCCTACCCGGCCGGGGAACTCAAGCATGGCCCATTGGCTCTGGTGGATGACGACATGCCGGTGGTTACCGTGGCGCCGAACAACGAACTGCTGGAAAAGCTCAAGTCCAACCTGCAGGAAGTCCGTGCCCGTGGCGGCCAACTGGTGGTGTTTGCCGACGAGAAAGCTGGCATGACCAACGGCGAAGGCACCCACGTCATCAACATGCCGCACATCAACGACACCCTGTCGCCGATCCTCTACACCATCCCGCTGCAGTTGCTCTCGTACTACGTGGCTGTGCTCAAGGGCACTGACGTCGACCAGCCGCGTAACTTGGCGAAGTCAGTAACCGTGGAGTAATCCGCCACATCCTGGAGACCCGCCCTGTGGGATGCAAATAAAGTTTCATCCGTACAAATAAAGTATCATCCTTACAAATAAAGTTTCATCCTAAGCCTGTATCCGCTATGTTGAGGTCATCGACACGGTGGATGCAGGCTTTTTCATGTCTGGAACATTCAAGGGCCTGACCCAGGCACAGATTGATAGAAGGCTCAAGGAGGGGCGTGGCCAAGGCCAGGGACGGGACTACAAGCCGTTCATCTACACCAGGGATGTGTCCTCGTTGGGGCGCTCCCACCGCCTGCCTGGCAGCAAGACCCGGCGTCTGCACCATCTTTTATCCGATCTTGAACTGGCCATTTTCCTGACCTTGGATCGGTCTCCCCAGGTCACTGATATCCGTGAGCAGTTCCCGATGCGGGCCGAAGATACGGTGCGCATCGCCGAGGAACTTGGCCTTGCTCACGGTCGCTACAAAGGAATCCCTCAGGTTCTGACCAGCGATTTCCTGGTGGATTTTGATGACCCCCAGCGCCCATCCGTCGCGATCCAGGCCAAGTACAGTGCCGATCTGCAGAAGCCGGAAGTCATCGAGAGACTTGAACTTGAAAGGCGCTACTGGCAGGAAAAAGGGATTCCCTGGTTCATCATCACGGAGCGCGAGGTATCCAGAGAGGCATTTGCCAATATCCAATGGCTCTATCCGGCCCATGCTGAAGACGACATTGCACAGGATGATCTCGCACACTATCAGCAGCTGTTCTTGCTCGAGTTTCAGCGTCACCCAGACCGGAAGCTGACCGCCATTGCCCAGGAAATGGATACTTCCGGCCAACTGGAGGCTGGTCAAGCACTCTATTGGCTACGCCAGCTGCTGGCTCGGCACTGGTTTCTCTTCGATCTTGACACCCCTTACCGCGTGCTGAAGCCGAAGGATCTAGCTGCCAACCCTCATCAGATTCATCAGGAGCTGATCAGTGTTGTCCGTTAATCAGGTGTTCCGTATGGGAGAGCTCCGAAAGCGCCTGCTCTGGTCCGGTACCGAGCAGGCTGTCTGGATTGATATCGATTTGGACACGGCGCTGCCCGAATCGATATCGGTTGCAGAGCTGGAGCGTCTGATTATTGAGGGTGAGCTGGAGAGCATTGGCGATCCCTTCGAGGAGACGGTCCTTCGGGAGGTGGAGGCAGGCTCCCCTGACCAGCTGAAACGTGATGAGGCGTGGGCGATGCTGGCGGATTATATGCACGATCCCCAGCTTTTCGTGCGGCGCCCCAGAGGGCTCATTGTCGGAAGCATCATGCAACGCCATGGTGTCACCAAACAGACGGTGTACAGATTACTGAGGCGCTACTGGCAACGAGGCATGTGTAGGAACGCCCTCTTGCCGGACTATGTCAACTCGGGTGCCCGTGGCAAGCGCCGAAAGCCGAACAGAGCCAAGCTGGGCAGGCCAAGAGTGGTGATGGCGGGGAAAGGGCGTAATGTCACGCCGGATATCGAGCGCATTTTTCGCCGGGTCATCGAGGAACGCTTGCTCAAGGAAAAACATCCGTCCATTCCTGATGCCTACGCCTCCGGGCTGAACCTGCTCCGTGCTGTTCAGCCGGAGCTGCCGACCTCCGAACTGCCTACATTGGGGCAGTTCCGGTACTTCTATGGGCGCGAATATCATTTCACCGACACCTTGCCGCGCAGGATGTCCGCAGTGGACTTTGCCAAGGACTTCCGGCCGCTCAACAGCACATCGACGACTGAGACCCTGGGTCCAGGATACCGTTACCAAATAGATGCCACCATCGCAGATATTTATCTGGTTTCAGAGCATGACCGCAGCCTTATCGTCGGCAGGCCTGTCGTTTACATGGTGCTCGACGTGTTCAGCCGCATGGTCGTTGGTATGTACGTCGGATTCGAGGGGCCCTCCTGGGTCAGTGCCATGGTGGCATTGGCCAACACGGTCGCCGACAAGGTCGAGTATTGTCGCCAGTATGGTTTGGAGATCGATGCCAGCGATTGGCCGGTCAAGGGTTTGCCGGATGTGATACTGGCCGATAAGGGCGAACTGAACGGCACCAAGGTTGAGGCATTTTCCCAAGCCTTCGGCGTCCGCATCGAGAACGCACCGGCCAGGCGAGGTGATGCCAAGGGCATCGTCGAGCGCTATTTTCGAACGGTGCAGGAGCGTTTCAAGCCTTACGCCAGCGGTGTGGTCGAGGACACTACCAGCCGGAAGCGAGGTGGCCACGACTACAGGCTTGATGCCAGTCTGACCTTGCCCGAATTCACGAAAATCATCATTGCCGGCATCCTCCACCACAACAATTTCCACACCCTGAGCAAATACGACAGGGCTGCGGGAATGCCGGGCGATCTGCCGGCGATTCCAGTCATGCTGTGGAACTGGGGCTTGGCCAGCTTGACCGGTCGGTTGCGCACTGCGCCGGAGGAACTGGTGTGGATCAATCTCTTGCCCCATGAGTCGGCCACGGTTTCGGAGCTGGGAATCAGGCTATTCGGCTGCTTCTACAGTTGCCCGGCAGCAATCAGGGAGGGTTGGTTTCACCGAGGCCAGGGGCGTCGGCCGACAGGGGTAACGGTCGCATACGACCCGCGTAGTGCGGACCATATCTACTTGCGGCCGTCCAATAGTCTCAAGGATTACTGGGTTTGCGATCTTGCCGACCGTAGTCGACGTTTCAGGGGGATGACCTTCTGGGATGTCTGGATACTGTCCAGAGAGGAACGGCGGAGCGATGTCAATGCGGCGTCAAAAGCCTTGGCGGAAAGAGGCAAGCTTCTGGAGCAGATCGAGTCGATTGTTGCCCAGGCAGAGAACGCCAGTCCGCTCAAAACTGGCATTAGCAAGAAAGATCTGGGCACCCAGATCCGCGAGAACAAGCAGCAGGAAAAGCGCCAGGAGCGCCTGAAAACAGCATTTAAACCTGAGAAAGCACAGCGGGCGAAACCCGCGGAGGTGATCCCACTGCGGGGCGAGAAGCAGGAAGATTATGCCTTTCCGGATCTCAGTGACCTGATATTCAAGGAGGAAGAAGATGACTGAAGAATTACAGCGCGGAGTGATTCCCCTGGCGCGTTATCATGAGCAGCAGCTTCCCGAGTATCAGGACAATCCACTCATCAGTGCATTACCTCCGATTCCTGATCTGCAGGAAGTGGTCGGCCTGATGCAGCAACTTCCCAGTTTCGAGCCGCAGGAGGCGCTTCTGGATGGTCGGCTCCGGGCTCATGCCATTGCCCGTCTGTTGCACGGCTTCTTTCAGCCACTCAGCCACCACTTGGAGCTGGAGAGCAAGATCAGCCTGATGATCCGTCAGGGCTACATCGGTCGGAACCCGGCCAGCGGTGCCTGGTATGCACACCTGCAGAATGGCTATCGCCGGGTGGAGGAGGAGGATCTTGATGCGGCGGTGTACCAGAGTGTTACCTCCACAGCCAACAGTTTGTCGCTGTTCGGCTGCTCCGGTTGCGGCAAGACGCGCACGCTGGAGCGGATTCTGGGTATGTACCCCCAGGCTCTCCATCACCCCGATTACAACATCACTCAATTGGTCTATCTGAAGGTCGACTGCCCCATTGACGGTGACCTGGATGAGCTGTGCCTCAGCTTCTTCAACGAGGTAGACAAGATCCTGGGCACCCACTACAGCCGTAGCCACGGACGCAAGAAGCTGGGTACCAAACGTTTGATGGCATCCATGTGCCAGGTGGCCAACCTGCACGCACTCGGAGTGCTGATCATCGATGAAGTTCAGAACCTCAACGAGGCACGCTCCGGTGGTGCCGAAAAAATGCACAATTTTTTCGTGTCGTTGGTGAATACCATTGGCGTTCCGATCATTCAGGTCGGTACTCACCGGGCCAGCAAGTTCTTCCAGCGCACCTTCCGGGCAGCGCGTCGGGTCTCCGGGCTGGGCAGTATTCGCTGGGACAGGTTGCCTCGGGACGAGCACTGGAAGCGCCTGTTGAAGCGACTCTGGAAGTACCAGTGGCTACGAAATGCGGCGCCGCTGGACGATGAGTTGGAATCGACCATGTACGACCTCACACAAGGGGTCATGGACATCGTCATCAAGTTGTTCGCGCTGGCGCAGATCAGGGCAATAGTGACAGGCGTCGAGTGCATCAAGCCGCTGTTGCTGCGCAGGGTTTTCGAGGACGAGTTCAAACCGGTCCACCCGATGCTGGCGGCTTTGCGAAGTGGCAGGCCCGAACTGATCGCTAAATATGACGATCTGCTGATGCCGGAGATCGAGGGACGTTTGCTGACCCTGAGTCGCTCTCTGGATAACCTCCCCCAACCGAAAGCGCCGGCACTTCCGGCAGACGACAAGGCCAAGCGGCTGGCTTCACTGCTCGAAGAGATGGAAATCCCGAGGGATATTGCCATTCCCATAGCCGATGAATTGGTGGTTGAGTATCCGGATATCCCCCTGGCGGCCCTGATTCATAAGGCCACAGCTTACCTCGCACAGGACGTTCCCAAGAGGCCCAGCGTTTCCCGAGTTAAGCGGACGGAGTGGCGATGTCTATCCGAAGAGGATCTGCGTCGACGTTATGCCGATGGGCCTGAAAGTGAGGCCTACGACAGATTCAAGCAGGCTGGTCTGATCCTCGATATGCGGCCTCTGCTGAGAGCGAGCTAACGTGTACTTTCCCAGGCTCTATCCGGACGAGCTGCTCTACAGCGGCATTGCTCGCTGCCGGGTCCATCTGGGGATCAGCAATCACAAAACTCTGCTTCATATGGCGTTCGGTGACAGCAAGGTCGCCGCCATCACCGACCTGCCCACGCACTTGGCCGCTCTGGCGAACAACACTGGGCTGGATACGGCGAACGTGATCATGCATCACACGCTGTTTCCGCTCTATGCCCCCTTCATTCCAGCGAAGCGGCGTAACGATCTGTTCCAGGCCATGCTTGCTTCCGACCGGTCGACCATCGGTCTGGCTGGGTCTTCGGCGGCTTTGGTCAAGTGGCCCGACTGGCTGCGTTACTGCCCTGTCTGTTTTGAGGAAATGGCTGCCCGTTTCGGTGAGACTTATTGGCGGCGAAGCTGGCAGATTAAAGGGGTAGATGCCTGTCCCGAGCATGGCTGTCAGCTCCTGAACTCACCTATCCCGTTCCGTCGAGCGCAGCGGCATGAATTTCATCCGGCCTCGCCATTGTTTCTGCCCTGTGACTCTCGCACGAGCCCGGCGAGCGAAGAAGCTATCAGGCTCGCCAAGACTGCCACGCAACTGCTGGCGCTTGAAGAGGCGCAATCGCCTGGCTACGGTCGCTGGACCAACCTGTACAGGTACCTGGCCACAGAGTGCGGTGCCAGGCGTGGCCGGCAAGTTAGGGCTGAAGTCATATGGGAAAAGATCCTGGAATCTCACTGCAGGAATTGGCTTACTACGAATGGTCTGCTTTCCCACGAAGAGCCTCCGCCCTGGCTGCTGGCGATGTTCAGGAAGCATCGCAAGGGATTCAGTGCGCTGCAGCATCTGATCGTCTGGACTAGCCTGCGCCCCGGCCAGCATGCTGGCGAGCTGATCGGCGAGGCGAAGACACGCCAGGCCGACGTTTCTCCCGATCAGTTTGCCAGGCAACTTCCGGCAAGGGCAGGCCAAACACAGATGTACCGTACCCTTTGGCTGCAAGCACTGGATAATCACGGTGGAGCCAAGGCAGCTCGACAAAATGGCGGGGATGCGTGTTATGCCTGGCTCTATCGTCATGATCGGCACTGGCTGATGGCTGCGAACCAAGCCAGGCAGCGTCGACAGGGCAACAACAGCCACATCGATTGGCGAGCGCGCGACAGGAAGCTAGTACGTCTGCTGATCCGGCTTGGCAAAGACAGCGAAGATGACCTGACCTTGCCACGCAGGAGCCGCAACTGGTTCCTGCAGCAGCTACCCCATCGGGCATCAATTGAGCACCATCTCGATCAAATGCCTCTGTGCCGCACCTTCCTGAATCGCTATGCCGAGTCCGTCGGCGAGTTTCAGATTCGCCGCCTGACTGCAGCGATGCAGGAGGATATTCGGGTCGGCATATCATCCAGGCGCTGGGAGTTGGAAAAGCGTTGTGGGCTGGAAAAAAGCAGTATGGCACCGCTGACCACTGCGTTCATTCGATTGATAGGAAGATGGATTGAATAGGACCTTATTCCGTCAGATCCAGACCGGATCTAGGCTGTTGGCTATTGGAAACTTGTTCAGAGCCCCTACTCCTGGGGCGCAGTGGCGACTGGCGGCACTCTTCGAGGGTAATGGCCAGTCGCAATTGAAGCGGTTTCCACTGGAAATGTCCTGTGTCCTTGCGGTTGGTCGCGAGTTTCCTGGCGAAGAAGGGGCCCCTTACCGGTCCAGTGGTTTCAAGAAGGCGGTGGTGCTGCCTCCAATAGATAGCTGGCGGGAAAGGCAATTGGGTGACTGTCCAAGGCTCGCCAGAAGGCTGGCTGCAAATCCTGAGATATCTGGACAGCGATGCTTTGTGTTCGAGGTTGACGGTCTGACCGTCTGGTTACCGAAATTCGAGCTGGCACGCAAACTGTTCTTCCACGCAGCTTTCATAGTCCGTGCAGCCTTCGAGCCGAATGGTCTAGACATGGCTTTCACAATCTACAAAGAGGGCGATGCTGTTCATATCCATACGCCTACGAAGACGGGCGCGCCAAGTCAGCTTCTCAAAATTAAGGGATATAGGGACCACTTCAGTTGGCTGCTACTGAATCAGGATGTGAAGCGATCCTTCGAGTCAATCTGGCAAAGCCTCAACCAAGAGCAAGAGCGCACATCGCAAGAGTCGGCATATGCCAGGTGGAAGTTCGACTTCATGGCACCCATTTCCCTAGCGGGTACCACCATGAATATGCGAGGCCCTTTTGATCCGAAAAGCAACGAGTTGCTGGTCTGGGAAATCGAAGCGCTTCAAGGCCTCAGCTTCAGCCATCGAGGCGATATTTTTTTCCACCATCCTGCCCTGAAGCAACCAGTGAGGGGAGAGGGTACTGGCTGTGTATCCGTGCCATCGGGAGCTGAAGAGGTGGAAGTAGATGCTATCGAAGAGCCGACTGCTGCCAAGGAACCAAGGCTGATTCATCTACCCGTTGAGGGAATTACTTTTGATGCTCAGTTGAGCACCAGGATTGCCTACAACGGGGAGCGTGCCAGCGGTCATGGCAAGAAGATCGACGATGAGCAATGCCCGAGCAAAGAAGGCCAACTCTTAGGCGTGGCTGATCCTGTGAGCGGTGGCAGCATAGCGCCAGGGGAATTCCAGCAATTGGGCGAGGGTGATAGGGAGGAGCATGAGCGGTTTGCAAATCGCTTCTCGTTGCTCCGTGAGGTCATTGAACAGATCGCTCAGGAGCCTCGAATTACGCTGGTATCACTGGAGGTGAGACCATTGCCACCCGTTCCGCGCTGCAGCTATCACATGCTCGATCACGAAAAACCACGCTGTTATTTGCTGGCAAAATTCAAACTGCCAAACGGCAATCAGCGCTACCTTCTAGAAATAGACACCTCAGACAACCGCAAGACCATGTCAACACGGATCATGGGCTTCAAAGCAGGTGTTGAGGCCGAGAAATGCATCGACAGGATCTTGAGGCAGACAGTGAAAGGTTCGTTGCGCTGGCCGCACACTATGGCGAAGTTCTGTGAGCCTTTGCGCTCTGTACATCACCCGAAAGAAAGCTCATTCGGTGTCAATCATGCCAAGGTGTTCGAATGGAAGCAGCGTATAGAAGCCTGTCTTAGTCGGGAGTAAAAGGCCGGTGGACCCGGCCTTGCGATGCGGGGGCTATTAGGTCACGTAAATGAAAATCTGGGTGCATTCATCACCGGTAGCTACAACCTTGCATTGGATGCGCTCCATGATTTCCTCTCCTAACTGACGCGCTGCGAAGTCGAACCTGAGCAGGTAGGACTTCTCGCTACGCTCGGCCTCCCAATATGAAAGTCCCTGATCGAGCTGGACGGTCAGCTGCCTTCCGGAGCGCAACTGCAGTTGCAGCTGACGGTAGTGCGGCAAAGATGGGAGGCTGAGCACCTCGCCTTCGAAGCCGCAGTACTCCAAAGCCTGACGGATAGCTTCATCGCGCTCCTGAGATGTCCGCCAGTCGTGCCAGCACTGCCAAGGTGAGCGGTTGTCATCTTTCTGGTACTGACGCCCCTGGATGCGGATGGCGAAGTCTCCATCGCTATGCCTGCCCAGCTCATGAATAACGTTGACCAGCAGATTTACGACTAGCTGTAACGACCTGCAAACGAAAACACCCCGACCTGCAATCGACGCGATTTTCGACCGGAATTAACTGCGACTGTCCGGTCCAGCAAACCAGCATTAGCTGCGAATGAACCTGCATTGATCCGTGCGGACCTGCATTCCATTGTCGCCAGCCAGCATTAGCTGCAAATGTCGGGACTCAGATCGGCAAACCCGCTGCCAGCATCTTGTCGCGTAATTCGACGGCCCGAGCCGGGTCGAGCGTGTTGCTGAATAACGCCTTGATCTCGGTAGGCTTGGCGTCGAACTGTTCCACTAGGTCCTTGAGGCGGTAGCCGTGGCGCGTGAGGGTCGGCTCCAGGTCATCCAGCTGTCGCGACAGCACCGAGTGCACGAGTTCCGCCGACACAGGCTTCTCGCCGGTCAGGTAGCCGGCCTCCAGGGCCAGGCTGAGGTGCAGTTGAATTTGCAGTGGCGTGCGCAGCTTGGTGGCCAGCAGGTCAATGGCGTCTTCGGTCAGGATCGACTCGGGTTCGAGCTTACCCTCGGTGCAGGCGTCCAGTAGCCAGTGAATGTATTCGCGCTGACTGCCGGTGATGCCGTCGAGCGAGAAGATGTCGGTGCGGTAGCCGATTTCCTCCATCGTCGGCCGCCGCAGGTCGTTACGCAGCTTGGGGTGTCCGGCCAACACGATCGACAACCGGCCGTTGCCGTCCTCGACCAGTTCCATCAAGCGTTTCAGACCGGTCAGGGTATGGCCGTTGAGGTCGTGGGCCTCATCGACGAACAGCGCAACCGGGCGCTTGTTCTTCCTCACCAGCTCGCGCAGATCGCGCTCACGCTTTTCGCCCTGGGTGGGGATGCGCACCTGCTTTTCGGTGGAGAGGTCGTAGAACAGCGCGGCGATGAAGGTGGCCAGCTTGATGCTGTGCTTCTCGATGGCCAGCGACTTGGAGACCGTGATCTTCTTTTCCTCGTCCATCGCCTGTTGCAGTCGGCGCAACATCACGGTCTTGCCGCTGCCGATGACGCCGCACAGGGCAATCAGCCGCCCTTCGAAGATCGCCCCCTTGATGTCCTTGATCAACTGCTGATGGTGGCCGGTTTCAAAGTAGCCTGCCTGGTTCAGTGGCACCGCCAATCCGTAGTGCTGCATCACTTCAGCCCGCATGTTCTTCTCCTGCTTTCTTGTGGCGGAAGTAGCCCCGCACACGCTCCAATACAATGCGGCGTGTCAGGGTTTCGCTCAGCACCTGGTGGATGAAGGATTGATCGTCGGCGGAGAGCTTAGCCAACGGCTGCGCCAAGTCATCGGCAATGGCGAGCTTGGCTGCGATGGTGCAGAACCTGCGCCGCATGGCCAAGCTTTTGCCTCAAGGGCCACCGCTGACGGGATAGGTATGCCTGCTACGAGCAGAAACCCTCAAATTAACCCTTAAACCTGAGCAAGGACGCTCAGTGAAACGCCGGAAGGCAACTTGAAGTGGCTTGCAGCCACTTCGACAGCAGGCACACCTGATCGGCAGGCTGCCGCTAAAGCTACTTTTTCAACAGAATCGGCCGATTTGTGCCGGTCGTCAAGGACCGCTTCGGATCACTCTCAACCGGATCGCGGGCCAGCTGATTTGCTAAAACCCGCGCCAAACTCAACGAAGGATTTCGCATGATCCGTTTTTTTTGGCGATCACGCTCGGCCTGATGGTTGGCTGCTCGTCGAGTTCAAGTTCGATCTGATCAGTGAGCGGTAGCGCAAGTGGATCGCCTCAGCCAAGCAGCGTTGTTGTACCGGAAGAAAGCCTTGAACTAGTAGCGGAAAGGATGAAACTTTATTTTTACGATTCTCAGCATTTTCCAAGGTTGAGCGAAAATTAGGATGATACTTTAATGATTCCGGCCTCCATCCCCACAAAACGCTTGCAGATGGCAGAATTGAAATAAGTCATTGTTTTAAATGGATTTTTGCAGGAATTGCTACGTTGCAGGGTCCTGTAGTTAGGATGACACTTTATTTTCCTCCCACAGATAGGTATAGTGTTTTGCAGTTTAGAGGAGATATCGCGATGCATACGCGGAAGGCAATAACGGAGGCGCTTCAAAAACTCGGAGTCCAAACCGGTGACCTCTTGATGGTGCATGCCTCACTTAAAGCGATTGGTCCGGTCGAAGGAGGAGCGGAGACGGTCGTTGCCGCGTTACGCTCCGCGGTTGGGCCGACTGGCACTGTGATGGGATACGCGTCGTGGGACCGATCACCCTACGAGGAGACTCTGAATGGCGCTCGGCTGGATGACGAAGCCCGCCGTACCTGGCTGCCGTTCGATCCCGCAACAGCCGGGACTTACCGTGGGTTCGGCCTGCTGAATCAATTTCTGGTTCAAGCCCCCGGCGCGCGGCGCAGCGCGCACCCCGATGCATCGATGGTCGCGGTTGGTCCGCTGGCTGAAACGCTGACGGAGCCTCACGAACTCGGTCACGCCTTGGGGGAAGGATCGCCCGTCGAGCGGTTCGTTCGCCTTGGCGGGAAGGCCCTGCTGTTGGGTGCGCCGCTAAACTCCGTTACCGCATTGCACTACGCCGAGGCGGTTGCCGATATCCCCAACAAACGGTGGGTGACGTATGAGATGCCGATGCTTGGAAGAGACGGTGAAGTCGCCTGGAAAACGGCATCGGATTACGATTCAAACGGCATTCTCGATTGCTTTGCTATCGAAGGAAAGCCGGATGCGGTTGAAACTATAGCAAATGCTTACGTGAAGCTCGGTCGCCATCGAGAAGGTGTCGTGGGCTTTGCTCAGTGCTACCTGTTCGACGCGCAGGACATCGTGACGTTCGGCGTCACCTATCTTGAGAAGCATTTCGGAACCACTCCGATCGTGCCTCCGCACGAGGCCGTCGAGCGCTCTTGCGAGCCTTCAGGTTAGAGGCCGTCGACAATGATAATCTGGATCAACGGACCTTTCGGCGCCGGAAAGACGACGCTCGCTAAGCGGCTGCGCGATCGGCGTTCCAAATCGCTGATCTTTGACCCCGAGGAAATCGGGTTCGTGGTGAAAGAAACGGTCCCCATGCCAGCGAGCGGAGACTATCAGGATCTCCCCTTGTGGAGGGGACTTACGATCGCGGCGGTCAGGGAGATTCGAAGGAATTACTCGCAGGACATCATCATCCCAATGACGCTCGTGCACCCGGACTATCTGACTGAGATACTCGACGGGGTAAGGCGGATCGACGATCAGCTGCTGCACATCTTTCTGACGCTCAACGAGGACCTATTGCGTCACCGGATCGCGAACCAGACCATGCATCCTGACCCGAATCGAAATGCGGAGATTCGAGAGTGGCGATTAGCGAATGTCGCCCGATGCTTGGCCGCAAGGGAACGGCTTCCATGCACAACCCGTGTTCTCGATAGTGGTGCACACACCAGCGATGAACTCGCAGCGATGGTGCTCGACGGAATCGATGGGCGCACCTGATCGCCTTCGACGCCTGCGCAAAGCGTAGCGCGAGGGTGGCGGGCTCACGACCAAACGCCCAGAGGTCGATCATCGCAGGGATGTTTGGCTTTGTGGTGCGGACGACGGGACTCGAACCCGTACTCTCACAGAGAAGCAGATTTTCGTACCACCTCGACTTTCGCCGCCGTCTGATGACGTTCGTGGTCTGGACTGTCCCTTCGCCATTGCCCGAAGGCTTTAGGCGCCGCCCGTCCAGTCTCTACACCTTCCCCCGAAGGGGCTTGGCTCGGGATTGGCTTAGGGTATTGCCCGTTAGCGTTCCCCGACTTTGAGCGGTTCTACTCCGCGGATTTCCCCGCGGGCACTCCAATTTTAAAGTCTGCTGCGTCTACCGATTTCGCCACGTCCGCCTTTTTTCGCCGTTCCTAGCGCTCGTGCGATGCACCTATGTTGCACCTAGCGCCGAATCGTTCTTCGTCATCCTGAAAAACCACGTCTCCTAAAGCCTTGCATAGCTTATCTTTTCTCCACCACGAACTTTTTTGTGGGATGGTAGAAAAAAAGACTTTTTAAGTCCGCTGGCTTGCCAGGCCTTGTTAGCTTGTACGGTCATGGTTATCGGGTAAAGAATATTGACGGCATCGCTGGTGTCGGTGGCTGAAAAGCCGGCTCCCATCAGGGCAATAGCCATTTCAGATGCAGGCGTACAGGGCAATGGTCAACAGCTACAGCCTGTCTGACGATTCCGGCGTCATGGCTGCGGCGGCTATCACGCATTTTTTGTTCGGTCAGGCGGTGTTTTCGTACCTCAATGGTTGGAGCGTGTTGATCGGACCTGGTACAGGTTTGGACAGCACGGGCTGCAAATACGCAAGGGATTTAATGGGCCTGGTGGCGTTCACGGCTTTTATCGTGACGTTTCTGTTCAGGGGCTACTCATAATCTCGTGGCTCGGCGGTTCCCGGCACACCATGACAGTAAGGAAGGACCCTGTGTCTCAACTCTCCCAGCTTCGAAGCCCCGCCGCCGTGCAGGCTGCCATCGATGAGTTCGTGCAACTGGGCCGCACGAAATTCCTGGCGCGCCACGGCTACGGCAAGTCCCGCGACTTCCTGGTACGTGATCCGAAGACCGGCACCGATTGCGATTCCAAGGCCATCGCCGGTGTGGCCTTCGGCAAGCAATTTCCCGAGCAGGGCCCGCTCACTGCTGACAGCTTCTCCGGTGGCGAGGCGACCGTCGTTCCGGCGCTGACGCGGCTCGGGTTTCGCATCATTCGCATCGGCGAAGACTGGTCCGAAGAAGAGGTCCTGGCCACGGTCGAAGACTATTTCGACATGCTGCGTGCCGAGGCGGCTGGGGAGCCGTACAACAAGTCCGAGCACAACCAGGCACTGCGCCAACTGCTGAACGGTCGCAGCAAGTCTTCAGTCGAGCTCAAGCACCAGAACATTAGCGCCGTACTCGATGCCCTGGGCCTGCCCTATATCAACGGCTACAAGCCACGCGGCAACAGCCAACTGCTGCTGCGTAAATCCGTACACGCCTACGTTCTGGAACATCAGCAGACGGTCGGCGCTCTTGTCGATGCCCTGGAGGAGGTAAAACTTCCGGGTGACAAAACCTACCGAGCGGCTTTGGTAGAACCACCCGCCCGTGAAGTGCTTGTGCGTACCCCGGCATCTCTACGGCAACGCCTACCGCGAAAGTTCGATTATGCCGCTCGCGATGAAGCCAACCGCAAGCTGGGCCGGGCAGGGGAGCAGTGGGTGATTGGCTACGAACAGCAACGCCTGACCGAGCTCGGCCACCCAGAGCTTTTTCAGCGGCTGGATTGGGTGTCCGACACCCAGGGAGACGGTGCGGGGTTCGACATCCTGTCGTTCGAAGAGGACGCCCATGAGCGCTTCATCGAGGTGAAAACCACCAATGGCGGGGTAGGCTCGTCTTTCTTGGTCAGCCACAACGAACTCGAATTCTCCAAGGAGGCGGGCGATCAATTCCATCTGTATCGCGTGTTCCAGTTTCGGGACGGTCCGCGCCTGTTCACGCTACCCGGCGACCTCAGCCAACATGTGCATCTCAAGCCGACGGACTACCGGGCGAGTTTCCGGAGTTTGGTGGGGTAAAGGCAGGGTTCTGTTGAGCCGAATGGCTGTGTGCGGCCGATTCTGTTGAAAAAGTAGCGGCCTCCCCATGCCGTTGGCAAAATTGCTTTGTCAGCGAGCGTGGGGGCGAACAGCATGATGGGACAGTTACCGGGAGGACAGCAGCGCCTGTTCTACTCGTTCAATCTGGAAGATCACGTCCCGGCCCAACATCTCCTGCGCAGCATCGACCAGTGCTTGGATCTCAGTGATCTACGTGCCTACCTGGCAGATTTCTATAGCCCCATCGGGCGTCCCTCGATTGACCCGGAGTTGATGGTGCGCATGCTGGTCGTCGGCTACTTGCTATGGCATTCGTTCCGAGCGGCGATTGTGCGAAGAGGTGCACCTGAACCTGGCCTATCGCTGGTTCTGCCGGTTGGGTCTGGAAGACGAAGTCCCCAATCACTCGACCTTCTCGAAGAATCGCCATGGGCGTTTTCGTGACAGCGATCTATTCCGCTGGTTATTCAATGAGGTGCTGCGGCGCTGCATGGCAGCCGGCCTAGTCAAGGGTGAAGGTTTCGCCGTCGACGCCAGCATCATTAAGGCGGATGCCAGCCGGCAACGTGGGGTGGCGGGAGATGAGGTCGATTGGAACGATCCAAAGCTCAGCAGCCGCGCAGTGCGCGAGTACCTCGAAGCCCTTGATGAAGAGGCGCTGGCTGAGGCTCTTCCCAAGAAAATTTCGCTCACTGATCCTCAGTCCCGTTGGACAGCAGCGCCAGGTGGCCCGGCCTTTTTTGCCTACTCCACGAATTACCTGATCGACACTGAGCACGGTGTGATCATGGACGTGGAAGCTACCCCGGCGCACCGTACCGCCGAAGTCGATTCGACTAGGACGATGGTCGAGCGTGTCGAGGCGCAGTTCGATCTCACACCGGAACGCCTTATCGGCGATACCGCTTATGGCACCGCCCCGATGCTGGCCTGGATGGTCGAAGAAAAGGACATCGAACCGCATGTGCCGGTGTGGGACAAGACCGAGCGCAAGGACGACAGCCTCTCCAGTAACGACTTTCACTGGAGTCAGGACGCCAATGAATATCGCTGCCCAGCCGGCAAACCGCTACGCAGTGAATGGCGCGCCTTCACCCAGCAAAGGTCGCGGGTAACTAAGGCCAAAACCGTCATTTACCGCTCCAGCCAAACCGACTGCGCCACCTGCCCGTTGAAAGCGAAATGCTGCCCCAACACGCCGAATCGGAAGATCGTCCGCAGCATCCATGAGGCTGCCCGCGACGTGGCTCGACGCATCGCCAAGACACCGGAGTACCTCGTCTCTCGCTGCGAACGAAAGAAGGTGGAGATGCTTTTCGCCCACCTCAAACGGATCATGAAACTCGACCGTTTACGACTGCGTGGCCTAACGGGTGCCACTGACGAATTCACCTTGGCTGCGATGGTGCAGAACCTGCGCCGCATGGCCAAGCTTTTGCCTCAAGGGCCACCGCTGACGGGATAGGTATGCCTGCTACGAGCAGAAACCCTCAAATTAACCCTTAAACCTGAGCAAGGACGCTCAGTGAAACGCCGGAAGGCAACTTGAAGTGGCTTGCAGCCACTTCGACAGCAGGCACACCTGATCGGCAGGCTGCCGCTAAAGCTACTTTTTCAACAGAATCGGCCGATTTGTGCCGGTCGTCAAGGACCGCTTCGGATCACTCTCAACCGGATCGCGGGCCAGCTGATTTGCTAAAACCCGCGCCAAACTCAACGAAGGATTTCGCATGATCCGTTTTTTTTGGCGATCACGCTCGGCCTGATGGTTGGCTGCTCGTCGAGTTCAAGTTCGATCTGATCAGTGAGCGGTAGCGCAAGTGGATCGCCTCAGCCAAGCAGCGTTGTTGCCGGCGGCCGGAAGAAAGCCTTGAACTAGTAGCGGAAAGGATGAAACTTTATTTTTACGATTCTCAGCATTTTCCAAGGTTGAGCGAAAATTAGGATGATACTTTAATGATTCCGGCCTCCATCCCCACAAAACGCTTGCAGATGGCAGAATTGAAATAAGTCATTGTTTTAAATGGATTTTTGCAGGAATTGCTACGTTGCAGGGTCCTGTAGTTAGGATGACACTTTATTTTCCTCCCACACGCCCGGGCCTCCAGGCTCCCGCGAAAGGACGCGCCCTCGATGCAAACCCCCTCCCAGCTCCACCAACGCTTGAACGACCGCCGCTTCACCGTCGCCAACAACGCCCAGGGACTTTCTGGCTCGGGCACGGTGTTTCATTACCTTGTCGAGGGTGATGCCATCTCCGGCACGTACCAGGGCGGACACATTCGCCTGGGCACGCAAGTGGGCCGAGTGACAGGCCCAGACACTATCGAACTTCTGTTTCAATGCCTGACCTCGGACGGTGAGCTGCTGTCCGGTTGGTCGCGTGGCACGGTCGGCTTGGATGCTGTCGGGATTACCACACTGAGCTTTGTATGGGGTTGGTTGTCGGGGGCGACGGGTGGAGGGGAGTCCAGCTATGTAGAACTCATTGAGTCAGTTGAGAGATCAGAAAATAAATCGGAAAAATTTTCTGGAATAGCTGTATAAAACTGTCTTTATGTCCCGTTAATATTGAGCTTTAAGGAAAAACGGATCCGAAAATAAATCGGAAAAAGGTGAGGAAAATGACGCAGCAATTCATCTCCGGAAACCACTGGTTGGAACCTGTCTGGCCATCGCCTGGTTTCCCTGCGTCAATTTTACGGACGGCTGAAACGCTTTCGTTTCGTGCAGGGAAACTCACGGGTCTACTTCCCGAAAATACCGCCATCCGGATCGGCGGCCTGATGCGAATCACCAACAGCTATTACAGCAATCTCATTGAAGGCCAATTCACTGAGCCTGCAACGTTGTCTGCGCGAGTCCCCCGGCGTGACTCCAAACACCTGCGTGAGCTGGCCGAAAGTCATATCGGTGTTCAGGAGTTGTTGGAACGAGCGGTACGTCGGCCAAAATCAATCGAAGCCTCTTGGGGTGTTTTCTTTGCCCCTGAGCTCATTTCTGTCATCCATCGCCGCCTTTTTGCCAGTGCCAGTGATGAGGATTTGCGGCTCAGTGATGGCCGGCTACTTGTATCCGGTCAGTTGCGGGATGTAGCACAACGCAACGTGCTGGTAGGTGACCATGCTGCGCCTGCTTGGGAGTCCGTCACGCCAATGCTCAAACGCCTTCAGCAGGTATACGGCGGACAACCCGACCAGACCTCCCGAGTTCTCAGCGCACTGGCTTACCACCATCGTCTCGCATTTGTTCATCCATTTGAGGATGGCAATGGCCGGGTGGTCCGTATGGCCACGCATTTGCAGTTGATGCGACTTGGACTTGCGTCGCCCCTTTGGTCGCTTTCTCGAGGGCTGGCACGAAAACAAGATGAATACTATGGGCGCCTGCGAGCTGCTGATCAGCCTCGTCGAGGCGATCTCGATGGTCGAGGTCAGTTGACCCAACGCGGGTTGTTCGAGTTTGTAGAGTTCATGCTGCAAGTGTGTATCGACCAGATGGATTACGTAGAGCAATCCATGGGGCTTGTCAGCTTGCGCCAGCGACTTGAAAGGGTGATTGGACTCGAGAGTCGCTTCATCGAGTCCGGGGTAAAGCAGGATATGGCCAAGGCTATTCATATCTTGCTGACTCAGGGTGAAGTTGCCCGAGCAGATTTCAAGACCTTCTCAGGGCTTCATGATCGGGTGGCGAGTGATCAGCTTAAAAAATTGATCGATATGGGCGTGGTCGAGGCACCTTCGGCCAAGTCACGTTCGATCTTTCCTGGGCTTCCCGTGTGGTTTGCGCAGATGATCTTTCCTGATCTCCATCGGCGCTTTTATTAAACGGCAAAAGTAGGTGTGGGCGTTCTGTCCCTTTTGTGGACTAATTCCACATAGGTCGCCGCGCTTTACCTCTAAAATGCGACCCTGTGGATAACTCAGCCAGGGAATGCCTTCACCATGAACATCGAACTCCTAATCTCCGGCATCGTCGTGCTGATCATTGTTGTCGGCCTCGTCGGCTGGATGGTGGGCGTCTACAACGGCCTGGTGATGCGGCGTAACGATGTGGACAAGGCTTTCGCCAATATCGATGTGCTGCTCAAGCAACGGGCGGATCAGATCCCGGATCTGATGCGCGTGGTGCAGACCGCGATGAACCATGAGCGCGCGCTGTTTACCCGCCTCAGTGATGCGCGCCAGCAATACCTCAACGCCAGCAGCCTGAATGACAAGGTCGAGGCGTCCAACCAGTTGAATGCGGCGCTCAAGTCGGTGATTGCGGTGGCGGAGGGTTACCCGACGCTGATTTCCGGTCCCAACATGGTCGAGCTTCAGCAGGCGATCTCGGCTGTCGAAGAGCGCATCGCTGACCGTCGTGAATTCTTCAATGAGTCGGTCAATCTCTACAACATCGCTATCGCGGTGTTCCCCGACCTGTTTTTCGCGCGGATGCTCAGCTATCAACGCATTCCGCTGCTGGCCATCAGTGCCGAAGAAACCCGTTACGAAGGTGTGAAGCTTGAGGTGCCGGGGGCATGAAAACCACGCAGGCGGGAGAAGAGAAAAAGAAGTCGCGTTGGAAAACCCTGTTGGCGCTGTTGTGCCTGGCAGGGTTTGCCTGCTTGTTGGTCTACGCGCCGATGACCGTGGTGGCGATGTTTTTCCCGGTATTCGCCCTGGTGTGCCTGCTGGCCAGCTTCGGCCCCAACTTCTACAAGACCGAACAACGACTGGCCACCAGCCAGATACGGTCGCTGGCCATGGGCCTGGTAGAAATCCGTGGCAAGGTGATTGTGGATAAACCGCTGGTGTCTCCGGTGCACGGCAAGTCCTGCGCTGGCTACGTGTGGATCATCGAAGACGGCGAAAAGGACGACGACGGGCGCTGGAGTTGGAGCCGGGCCAAGAGCGAGGCGCGCTGCAACGACTTCCGTGTACAGGACGCCACGGGAGAAATCCGCGTCATTGCCGAAGGCATCGACCTGTTCGGCAACAAATCACCGGACGACTATGAACTGATCGGCAGCTCGCGCCGCCAAGGCGAAATCCTGCTGGTCCAAGACCTGGACGTGATGCTGATTGGCGACGCCTGCGAGCGCGATGGCCAGACCGTGATCGCCCAGGGCAAACAGTCCAAGGCTGTATTCGGCGTGGCACTGACCGAGGACGTGGAAAACCGCCGGGTGCTGGCGCCGTTGTGGCGTGTCGGTAGTTTCTACGGCGCGGTGGTGGCGATGCTCGGGGTTGGCGTGATGGCCATGACCCCTGCGCATTTTGCCCAATTGCAGTTGCCGGGCCCGGATACTTATCAACAGATGGAATCACTTGGGTCTGTGTATAAGCTGCTGGCCTGGCTGTACCGCGAGGGCGGTTTTCCGATCCCCTTCATGGCCGCGTTCGGCTTCATGCTGACGATTTTCGTGGTGTTGATATGGACCCGGCTGTTGCTGCCCAAAGGCATGCGCCTGGCGGTCGGTCGCGTACTCGGCGCTTGGATGGCGTTGGGCATGGTGATTGGTGGCGTGGTCACCCTGCTGCTGTTCGTCGCCCATGTGGATGCGTTGAAACAGTTTTTGGTGTGGATGCTGATCCTGCTGGGCACGCTGGTGTTCTCACTGTTTGAGCAGCGCAAGATGGGGGTTGCGTACAGGCATTTTGCCAAACGGGTGAGCAAGGGTAGTTTCAGCGATGAAGACGGATAATATTTAACTCACGGCTAGTTCGACCCGTGACCCGACTTCATTAGGCGTAAGTCCAAAGCCCACCACTAAACGATCAATGATCGTCTCCAGAGAGCCTTTTAATTTCAAGTCCTTAAGATTCACTTCTTCAAGCGCCAGACGCTCCAGGAACGTACTCATGTCGGTGCTTACTGCCGAGGGCAGGGTTATTGGTTGGTCTGAAAGTAATTGGCTTAAGGCAAGAACATCGTTCCTGTGCTTTTTGATGTTCTTGCTATCGACGGGTTCTCCGTTCGCTTTGGCGTCCAATAAGTTGAGCCAGGCTTTGGCCTTTAGAGGAATTAACCGATCAACGCTGATATGAGTGATATCCCCGAGAAGCTGTCGACCTTCCAGCAGGAAGGTGTAATAGGCGTCATCCAGTAAAAATGCAGATAGGCTGGATACTGAATCGTCTGTTGGGATAGGGACCAGCTTGGTATCTTCTGGGACTGCAAGTCCTTCAGGTGCTCGTGTAAACAGCTCGATTTGTACCGGATATTCTTCATCGCTTGGGTGTTGAAAGCGGAAGAAAACGGGCCGCTCTCCATCTCCCTGTTTGATCCTATAACCACCCGCCCGAATAGCGTTAGTCCTCTGATAGCCAAATGACTCTCTCCTTCAACTCATCCAGTGCAATCTGAATACGCTCATCGGGGCAGTCTTCCAGACTCAACAGTAACGATGCTTCATCCGCCAGGTTTTGCTCTTTCTTCAGGCTGGAGTAAGACCAGATCTCGACCCAGGCCCTCTGCTCATCGATGCCATCAGTCACCGTCACCTCAAGGCTATCAAACACCTTTCTCGTCATGCCGTAGACCGGCGAGGCAGGCTCGGCCAGCATTGAGACACTGGCCAGCGCGGTTTCCCCTGCCAGGTAAACCCCTTCACCCAGATGGAGCTTCCGATCGATAGGGAATTTTCGCTTAACTGGGGACCGCAGATAAGGACGTGCTTTTTGAAAAACCTCTGCTTGGGAGCCGCTGAATTCGTAGTGGTTGATGAAGCCTTTGCTCTGAGCTGGACGAATGATGTCCAACGTTAGCAACTGATGGATGACCTTGCCCAAGGTCACACGGCTGTATTTGTAAGGGCCCATGATTTGATTAGCAGTCAGGAGCGTATGGCTTTGCCAGCCGCGGTAGAGGCAGTGCAGCAACATTGCTTGCGATGCAGGCAACAGGGCACTGGTTTCTGCGTCAGCTCTGCGTTTACGGAAGTGCTCACGCAGGTCCAGCGCCAACTCGGGCACGAACATCTGATAGCCAGGCTGGATAAAGTTGATCTGCTGCTTGATCAGGCTGCGTCGCTCCAGCACGGACAACGATTTGCTGACGTATACGACCACCGCCTCTGTGGCTTTCAGAACGTGTTGGATGTGTTTTTTTAAAGCGACAGCGCCGGGGTAGGTATCGTCCGTTGGCAAAAGTAGAAGAATTGAAAGCGCAGGGGCAGAGCCGAGTTGAAGCGTGAGTTCAGCTATTCCATAGGCGTCCGTGATGAAGAACGGAAGCTTTAAGCCTGTTACCGTCGCCACGTCCGTTTCTATACCTAGAACAGATTGGACATAGGTACGTGTTTGGTCTCTGAGGTTATCCATGTGCGCAGCTCTTGTTAACCTATTTTTTTCACTGTAAACCCAAATGGGTTACACGTCAAAAAACTGGATAACATAGTGCCGTGGTTTAAGGCACAAACTCCACCTTCAACCCTCGACTCGTACTGCGCCCCTGATCATCACTGACCCGCAACCGATACTCCCCCGACTTGCCCGGTCGCCAGTTCAGCGTGCTTTGCGGCGGGCCCTGGCCGATCAAGGTTTGATCGGCAAACCAGTACAACGTCGCTGCGTCGCTAGCGGCGTTGGCATTCAGCGGGATGCTTTCCTGGGGCTGGGACAGGCGCAATTGATAGCTCACCTGGGTCAGCGGCGAGCGGATCTGCGGGGCTTCGCTCTGATCACTGAGGCGGTTGGGCTGGCAGTTTTTCATCACGCTGGGCGGGGTACGTCGCGGCAGGCCGGCGGCGCGGTACAGGCGTTGCACGTCGCTGGGCCAGAATTCGAAGACTTCTTCGCGGGTGTATTGCGCGTCAAACGGCGGGCAGGCGGCCTTGCCGGTACGGGTGTCGATCAGCACCGGGCGGTGCAGGTTGGACACGCGAATTGGCGACACGCCGGGGATGTACCAGGTCTTGCGGGTTTGCGGGCACCAGCGGTTGGGCAACTCGCCGGACGCGGCGCAAACATCGATGCGCACCAGCCCGGCGGGCGGTTTGTCGGCCTTGATGACCACGTTGGGCAAAGCCAGGGGCAGAGCGTCTGTGATGCGAAAGAATAAGGGCGCGGCAGTCTTGGCACCGATAAATGCTGGGTTCGGCCGGCCATCGAAATTACCCACCCACACCACCAGCACGTAGGGGCCCACCAGTCCTGCACTCCACGCATCATGAAAACCCCAGGAAGTGCCGGTTTTCCAGGCGGTACGCCAGTGGCGTCCGGGCAGACCATCCGGGCGAGGGTTTCGGCGCAGCATATCGCGAACCATGAACGCCGCCTGGGGCGTCAGCAGTGGGGCGCCGGTGGTCTGGGGCTGTTCCTGCAAATAGCGCAATGGCCGCAGATGCCCGTCCCCGGCCAACATCACGTACAGACGCGCCAATTCTTCCGGGGTCATTTCACCGCCACCGAGGGCCAGGGCCAGGCCGTAATGGCTTTCGTCACGCAGGCCTTTGATCCCGGCGCGTTGTAATAGTCCATACAGGGAAGGCGACTTGACCTGGCTGGCGAGCCACACCGCCGGGATGTTACGACTACGGATCAGGGCGTCCCGCGCGGTCAGTGGGCCGACAAAACTACCGTCGAAATTTTCCGGCTGGAAGTAGCCGAAGTTACTCGGCAGGTCCTTCAGGATGCTCATGGGGTGGATCACCCCTTGGTCTAGCGCCAGCCCGTACAGGAACGGCTTGAGCGTCGACCCTGGCGAGCGCCGCGACAGCACGCCATTGACCTGGCCGTGAAGGCTTGTGGATAAATAATCCGCCGACCCGACCAAGGCCTTGACGCTCTGGTCGCGGCTGTCGATCAGGATCGCCGTAGCGTTTTCCACACCGGTGCTGCGCCGTTCGGCGATGAAGCCGGTGATCAGGCGTTCGAGCAATTGTTGCAGCGGCAGGTTGAGGGTGCTGTTCAGCTCATTACCGGGCTGGGACGCCAGCAGTTGTTCACTCAAATGCGGCGCCAGGAACGGAATCTGCTGGCGGTTGCGTGCTTCCAGGGGCAAGTCCAACAAGCTGTCATTGCGCGGGTCTTGTGGATAAGTCTCGCGCCAGTCAGCCATCAAGCGCTGCCGCGCCTGTTGCAGCGACGGGCCGAAGCGTGCGCGTCGCCCCGGTTGCTGCGGAATCACCGCCAGCGCCAGCGCCTCGGAAAGCGACAACTGCGTCGCCGACTTGCCGAAGTAAATACGGCTGGCCGCCTCGGCACCTTCGATATTGCCGCCCATCGGCGCCAGGTTCAGATAGGCCTCAAGGATGTCGTGCTTGCTGTAGCGCGCCTCCAGCCACAGCGCCAAGGCCATCTGCTGCAACTTGCCCGGCACCTGGCGGGTGTTCAAATTCCACAGGCGCCGTGCCAATTGCATGCTCAAGGTCGAGCCGCCCTGGCGCTGGCCACCGCTGTAGGTTGCCATGGCCGCGCGCAGTAACGCCGGGGGATTGATCCCCGGATGCCAGTAGAAATTGCGGTCTTCCTTGAGCAGCAAGGCTTCGACCAATGAAGGAGAAATCCGCTCCAACGATAGCCAAAGACGGTATTGCCCGTCATCCGCCAAGGTCATGCGCAGCAGCGAGCCATCATCGGCCAACACCACACGTGATGACGTGACGGCTTGCTCCAGCGGCGCATGTGGCCATAGACGCAGCCCCACCAGGACCACCGCCGCTGCGAACAGCGGCAGTGTCAGGCGCTTAAGGCTTGGTAATTTCAAGCTGGCCTACTTTGCCGCGCCCTTGCAGGGTGGTTTCGTACATGCCTTCGGCATAGGCCGGTGGCGTATTGAAAGTGCCCGCGTTGGTAGCGCGCACGCGGTAGACGAAAGTGCCTACATCACGCAGCGCGGTGCCGTACAACACCACTCGATCATCGCGCACATCGACGTACTCCGGCTGCCAGTTGCTCAGCTCGGTTTCGCCGATGGGGGCTTGCCAGCTTTCTTCTTCCTGGCTGTCCTCTTCCACGTACTCGGACTCTTCGCCTTCACCTTCCTCGCTGCTGGCGGCTTCCGGCTCCGGCGGCAAGTTATACACAGGCTCGACGCCACCCGGCAGCAGGTCGACCACGGCCACTTGTTGCACCTGGTCACGGTCGGTCGCGCGCAGACGCAGGCGCACCAGGAACTCATCACCTACCGCGACCTTGCTCACCGGCTCGCCCTTGAGGTCGAGGTATTCGTGGATGATCTCCAGGCCATTGGTGATCGGCTTGAGCTTGGCGCCCTTGTCGAAACCGGCTTCGCTGAGCATGAAGAACGCCGCCGGGCCGTCGGATTTTTCCATCACCAGCTTCTGCGTCGCGCCCGGCACGGCGGCGCGGGGTGGCTGACCGGCCATCTCCAGCAATTGCTGCTGCTTGTCCCCCAGCCAGGCCGTGGCCTTGAGGGTCATGTCGCTTTGCGCGCGCTGGCCGTAGTTGTCCAGGGCGCGCAGCAGCAGGGCCGCCGACAGCGAGTTGTAACGCTGCTCGTTGAGGCGCTTACCGAGTTTATCCAGCAGCGCTGCAGGCACATCGTCCATCAGCTCTGGGAAATGTCGCGCCAACAGGTGCAGGTGTTCGGCGTCGTGCACCAGCGGGTCGTAGTACAAACCGTCGCTGTCCCACTTATCCACAAGCGAGCGCCAGGGGATTTTGCGGAACAGCGTGTCAGCCTGGCGATCCTGCTTGAGCAGCTTGTAGCTGGCCGCCAGGTAAGCGGCGCCCAGGTCGTTCTGCCAGCTGTCCTTGAAGTAGCCCTCGTAGCGCTCGCGGATATCGCTCAAGGCGCCGCTTACCAGAATCCCCTGACGGCTTAGCAGGTAACTGGCGTAGGCGCGATTGCGCAATTCCGACAGGCCTTCGCTAGGGCCATTGGCCAGGTCTGTCAGATACGCATTCGAACGCACCAACAGGTCTTCCGGCACCGGTAGGCCACGCTCCTTGGCTTCGATCAGGAAGTCGGTGGCGTACAGGCTGGCGTACGGCGCCACGTCCGGGTTGGCCGCCCACAAACCAAAGCCGCCGGCCTGGTTCTGGCGCTGGCGCAGCATGCGCACCGCACTGCCGAAGGCTTGTTCGGCCTCAGGTGCGTTGCCGCCCCAGATCAACGCCGGCATGGCCTTGGACACCAGTTGCTCGGTGCAGGCGTAGCCGTAGTCGTCCAGGTAATGCTTGAGGCCGTTGGCCCACACCAGTGGCGAGGCCGCCACGCCCAACTGTACGTCGCGCAATTGGCTGAACAATTCGCGGGTCGGCTTGAGCTCCTTGCTGGCGCTCTCAAAGCGACCCAGGCTCAGGGCGACGCGATGTTCGCTCAGTGGGCGGATCGAAGTGGTTTCGGCCACCTGGATGCGTTTGCCATCCGGCAGCACTGCGACAAATCGAAGGTCCGCCGAGCCGAGTGTTTCGCCAACCTTGATCTTGAACTCGGCGGTGCCTTCCTTGCGAGGTTGCAGGGACAAGGTGCTGCCCTTGTCGCCCTGTACCTTCAGGCCATCGCTGGTCTGCAGTTCAAACTTCACCTCTGTCGCCGCGTCGAGGTTGCTGAACACCCCGGCGCTGACGTTGAACACATCCCCCGGCGCCACAAAGGCCGGCACGTTGGGCGTGATCACGATCGGGCCGCGCACGTCGGTATTGGTTTCGCTGACGCCGACACTGTCGCTGTCCACCGCCACCGCAAACAGGTGCAGCTTGCCGTTGAAGCTGTCCGGCACCTGGTAATGCAGTACGGTTTCGCCAGCGGGCAGGTCGACCAGTCCAGACCACCAAGCCACAGGCGGCTGGTGTTTACGCTTGAACGGGTTGAGGTGATTGGCCAGCGCGCCTTCCGTATCGCCACCGGGCGCTGCCCCACTGAGCAGACGGCTGAATTCCGGCAGGATCAGGTCAAGAATCTGACTGGTGCCGACCTCCAGCGCACGCTTCTGGAAGAAGAAGCCCAGCGGATCCGGCGTCTGGTAGCGCGCCACTTGCAGGATGCCTTCGTCCACCGCATAAACCACTGCTCGGCCTGGGCGGTCGGCGTTGACCTTGATGTCGAGCATCTGCCCCGGCTCAATCTTCGCCGGGCCTTCAACCTTCAGCGTCATGCGCCGCGCATCCAGGTTGATGCTGAAGGGCACGACGCCATAGGACAGCGGGCTCATATACACCTCGGCCGAGCCCATGTCGCGCACAAACTGCACGTTGACGTAGGCATTGCCCTCAAGCCCTGCAGGCACGCGGATATGTTGCACGCTGTTGGTGCTGTCGGCCTTGAACCATTGCTGGGTGTAGACCTTGTCCCGCTCGATGGTGATCAAGCCGGCACCGGTATACGGCGCGCGAATGCTGATGGCGATTTCATCACCGGTGGCGTAGCTGCGTTTATCCAGGCGCAGTTGCAACTCGGCATTGCGTTCCAGCGAGCGTGAGGTGTTGCCTCGTCCGGCCACGCTGTAGTCGATCTGGTTGAGCAGGTTGCCGTTGGCGTCTTTCAATTGCAGGGTGAAGTCACCCGGTGTGCCGGTGTTCAGGGCCTGCTTGGCGCCTTCCTGGGTCATCACCAGCGGTGAGGCCGGCTGGCTGATGTTCTTGATGCGCGACTCGTACTTGTAGGTGCCGTTGGATTGTTTCACCAGCACCGACACATAACGATGCTCGACCACCTCTGTAGTCAGGCCGTCCACCGCCAGGGGCGAAAGGTCCGGCGCGACGGCCAGCCATTGCACTTGGCGCGGCGCATCCTTGGCGACGTACGACAGCGAATCCTGACTTTTCACACCCACAAGGTAGGGCGCGGACGACACCAGCAAGGCACTTTGCGCCGCCACATTGCGCCCACCTTCGGCTTCGAACACCTGGCTCATCACCTGCAGGCGATAGGTGCTATTGGCGAAGCGTTGCAGGTTGAGGTCGAGCACGGCCTGGCCGTTATCGTCGACGGTGGTTTCGGCCAGGTCTTCCGTGGTGGCGTCTTCCAGGGAGTCGTTGAGACGGAAACGGTAATCCGGGTAACGATCAAACGCCGCGAGCGTCGGGCTCAGGGACATTTTGGCGGTCACGCGACGGCCGGACGCCGGGGCGCCAAACAGATGCATCGCGGTGACCTTGGCCACCACTTGGTCCGGTGGAATCCAGCCTGGCACAGGCGTGTCGTGCAAACTCAGGCTGACCTTCATGCGGTCCGGTTCGAAGTCACGGACCTTGAAGCTCACGCTGCCCAGGTCGGTGCGGGTCTGCTTCTGGCCGATCAACTGCAAGGTCGCGGTGTATTCCCCGGCGGGAGCGACTTCACTGCTGGGGAAATCAAAGGTTTCAAAACCGCTGGCGGACAGCTTCAACGGTTGGCGAATCACTTCCAGGCCACGGGGGTCGGTGATTTGCAGTTCCACCGGCAGGCCCAGCAGGGCGCCTTTCCAGTTGCCGCTGCGCACGATCATGCCCAGGTGCGCGGTTTCGCCCGGACGGTACAGGCCGCGATCAGTAAACAGGTAGGCGCTGAGGCGATCGATCGCACCGTCTTCTTCCAAACCGCCTACATCGAAGCGCGACAGATCCAGTTGCTGGGACTGACGGGCGATCGGCAAAAACGACTGGTCATTGCCGCGAGTGACCACATACATCAGCGGCGTTTTCTCACGGCGCAGTTCATCCAGCTTGGCGAAGTGCGCGTGGCCTTCGGCATCGGTGCGGCCGCTGCTCACCGGCAGACCGTTACGCCCAATGATGTCGACTTGCGCGTCGGACACCGGCGAACCGTTGCCGATGGACTGCACATACACGTCATGGCTGCCATCGCTGGAACGCTTGGCGATGATGCCCAGGTCCGTCACCACGATAAAACGCAGGTCGCTGGTGCTGCTGCGGTCGTACTCGAAAGTGCGTTGGGCCGGGTCATCCTGCGGGCTCAACTTGAGTACGAAAATCCCGCGACGGCCGCCATTGGCGGTGAGGTAGTGGCTGAGGTCCACGTTGTCGTAGACGGTTTTCGCCGGGTCATTGGATGACAGCGGGATATCCAGCGACTGACGCTCGACCATGCGGTCGAAGTACTCGTTGCCGAAGTTCGGCCGGGCAAAGCTGCCGCTGCTTTGGTCCACCAGGTGTTGCAACTGGTTGGGCAGCAGGCGGGCGATTTCCACATGGGCGCCAGGCACACCGCGAGCCATGAAGCCCAGGCGTTTTTCACCATTGAGGCTGAGTAAGGCGCCGTCAGACAGGAACTGCAAGGTGCGTGGGTAAGCCGGCATGCTGATCAGCGACGCCGTAGGATTCTTCGCCAGGTAGCCGCCGATGGCTTCCAGGTTGGCGGGGACTCGCACGTACACCGCGCGCCCGGCCGGGGCCTTGAATTTGAAGGCGTGCAGGGTATTCAGCGGTTCGACGCTGGGCACATGGGTCAGGTTGAGCTTGTTGCTGCGGGCGAGCAGGGCGTCGTCGATGTCGTTGCTGTTGTAGGGGCGCGTGTCGTCCTGGGCTTTTTCCGGCAACAACCAGGCCTGGACCTTACCGGCGATGGTCTCGTCGGCGACGGCGCTGGAACTGCTGAACATCAACACCGGCTCTGGTTCACCTCGTGCGTTGTCGACAAAACTCACTTCGGCGCCGGTGAAGGTCAGGCGATAGCGGCCGGGCACGGTGACTTCCGACACCAGCGGCGCGGTGCTGGCGTTGCCGCCGTCGCGGGCCTTGATGCCTTCGTCGAGCTTGGCGCTGACAGGCGTGCTTTCCAGTGGCGTGGCCAGGGCGGCGGAGCGCACGTACGCGTTGAGTTTTTTCTCGTCGAAGGTGATTTCCGGGCGGTTGGGCAACTGGGCGTCGCGGTAGGCCAGGCCTTTGCCGAGGGTTACCGTGACGCGCTTGCGGAGGTTGTCTTCATCCACCGGGTGGGAAAAATGGAAGGTCGCCACCAGCTGTTTCAGCGTCGGGTTGGACGGGTCCTGGTACAGCTCGTTTTGCGCCAGGGTGGCGCGGAACGGTTGGGTGGAAAACTGCGTGCTGTACTGGTCGAGCAACACGCCGTCGGCGAGCAGGTTTTTCTTCGCCATGTCCAGGGTGTAATGGGCGTCGATGGGCCAGTCTTTTTCCGGCACGAACAACAGGCTGCGGTCATCCGCCCAGCGCCAGGTGCCCGCCACCGCAGGTTTAAGGGTAATACCCTCGGTGACCGGTTTGCCGATGGCCGACAACGGAGCCACGGATTCGCCAAAGCGCACCTGCAAGTTATCCACAACCGGCGTTTGCTGGGTGTAGTCGGTAAGGTTGGGTTTGTGCAGCGAGTAGCTCGCGGTATGCGGCTGTGGCAGGTTGGAGTACCAATGCCAGCCGTAGAAACCGGCGGCGGCCAGCAATACCAGGCCCACTAAGCCGGCACCGGTTTGACGCGGATAAGCGCGCGCCTTTCTGCCCAGGTTCGCCAGCCCACGCCAGACTGCACGCAGCCAGAGCGGCGGATGCCATTGACCAAAGACGGCCCCCACCACAGTCAATAACGCACCGACAATACGGCGGCTGATCGCTTTGAACGAATCGAACATGGTGAGCATCCCTGGCTAAGTGCGGCGTATCTTACACGCGTCTTTGATACAAAAGATGACGCCGATAGGCTGCACCGCTAGGCGTGTTGCACAAAAGTGAGACGCACCGCAAAACCGATCAAAAGACTGCCGAATAGCCATTGCTGCACACGCTGCGCCGAGCGATTGCGTGCCAGCCACTGGCCAATGCGCGCGCCGGCCAGGGCATAGCAACAGTCGAAGACGAAACCGACTGCGACCAGAATCACCCCCAGCAAGGCGAATTGCGCCGCCACGGGGCCGGCTTGCGGGTTGATGAATTGCGGCAGCAGTACCGAACAGAACAGCAGTGCCTTGGGATTGAGCAGGTTGGTCAGCAAGCCACGTTGCAGAGCGGCACGCCAGGCACGCGTTGTCAGGGTGGCGTTGGCCGTATCGAGCGTCGGCAGCATATTTGCCCGCAGGCACTGCACCCCCAGCCACAACAGATAGGCCGCGCCGCCCAGGCGCACTACATCAAAGGTCCAGGGCGCCACCTTGAACAAGGTCGCCAAACCCATGCCCGCCAGCGCTACATGGCAGGCGCGGGCCAGTCCCAGGCCAATCGCCGTGGTCAGCGCCAGGGCCTTGCCCTGACGCGCGCCGGTCTGCAGCAGCAGGATCATGTCCGGCCCTGGCAGCAGGTACGCCACCGAAAGAGCCACCAGAAACAACCAGAGTTCCGCCATGTTCCACCCCCCTTGTGTGTCGGCCAATTCTAGGGCCGAAGGGTGGGGCAGGTGCTTGCGTAATCAGCCAGAAAAGCGTCTAGTCTTGGCACTATCTGCCACTTATTGCCATGAAAGCCATCCACTTATGCCAAATCTAAAACTCGATGCTTTTGACCGCAAGATTCTCGAAGCCCTGCAACGCGACGGCCGCCTGAGCAATGTGCAACTGGCCGACGAGATCGGGCTGTCTGCCTCACCCTGCCTGCGGCGCGTGCGCCTGCTGGAAGAAGCCGGCGTGATTCGCGGCTACCAGGCCACACTGGATCGCGATGAAGTGGGCCTGGGGATGATGGTATTCGTGGGCGTGAAGGTGGAGCGGCATAACGACACCGAAGCCAACGCCTTCCGTGAGGCAGTCACGGCGTTGCCCGAGGTGATCTCGGCGTTCCTGGTGTCGGGGGAGTCGGACTTTCTGTTGCAGGTGGTGGTTCCGGATTTGCGCGGCTATGAGCGGTTCGTCACGGGGAGTTTGCTGAAGCTGCCGGGGGTGAGGGATATCCGCAGCAACTTCGCGATCCAGACCGTGAAAACCCCAGGGGCATTGCCACTGGGGCATTTGCCGGGTTAAGCGCTTGTGACAAGCTCCCTCGCCACAGGGGTACAGCGGATTCACGATTCACCCTAACGTTGCCCGTTATCCTCAAGCGGCGCGTCAACTGCGCACGAATGCCAACAGTAGCGTGTAATCATTGTTGTCGGCAGCGCGAAGCGCTTGGATGTAGCGTTGGCGCACTTCATTAGCGGTCACCAAGTTACCGCGACCCCAGGAGAAGGGAGCAAGACCACATTGCCTCAGTAGGCAGTCGGTCATGAGGCGAGCATGTCTACCGTTGCCATTCGGAAAGGCGTGTAGCCAAACAAGTCGGTGGTGAAAGCGCACGGCAACCTCTTCTGGCGGGAAGACATTGTGTTCCAGCCAGTAAGCCATGTTGTCGAGCAACTGTCGTAAGTTGACCGCGATCTGTGTCCAATCACAGCCGATATTCTTATCGGATTTGCGGAAGGTGCCGGCCCATTTCCAAGTGTCGTCGAACATTTTCACGTGAAGCTCACGGCAGAAATGGTCGTTCAGTACATCCAGCTTTTTTGCCGCGTTATCCAACGTGAGGCTTTGAGGATGTTCTGCGCTTCCCATTCATCCAGTTCGCCCTGGGTGGCGATATGCCTCGGTTTCAGGCCAGCGACTTCGTCGGGATCGAGAGGCGCTTGGCCTGGTTTCAGTTCCAGTTCTATCGCCATAGGCGGGCCCACGAACCGTCGAGCAGTTCTCTGCGGCGTTCATCAATCTGACGTTCGATGAACGCATCAGAGGGGCGTTGGTCTTCGAGGCTCATGGAGTGTGCAACGCCTAGGATTTCTTGCTTCGCCATGAATTCGGCGCGGTCTTGGATGACTTCGTGCAGGGGCTTCTTGGGGACCAGGCCGTAGACGAGTTCACAGTCCAGTGCTGCTGCTAGCTTTCTTAGCTGTGCGAGCGATATCCGATCTTCAGCCTCGGAGCGCTCGGACTTGGTCAACGTTCCTGAGGATACGCCGGCAATTTCGGCCTGCGTTTTTAATGAGCGGCCTAATGATTCTCGGATTGCCCGCAGCCAACCGCCTGGCGGAACAGCCGCATTTTTAATGGTATTAAACGGCTCAATGGCACGTTCTACTTGAGAAAGGCGCAGTTTGTAGAGCTTGGAAGCACTCATGGTAAATGACCCTTGGTAAGCCTATAGGCTATCAATTTCGCTAATTAATATTAGCCTATAGGCATACAAATAAAGAAAAAAATAAGCCTATAGGCTAACAAAATACATAATTTTGTTTGCCTATAGGCTTAAAAATTCGTTCAAGTTGTTAATGGCAACGAAATTTACGTCCACCAATACCGCACAAGATGAAAGAAAATCGGCGCCGCAAAGCACACCGAATCCAACCGATCCAACATCCCGCCGTGCCCTTCGATCATATGGCCCCAATCCTTCACGCCGCGATCGCGTTTGATCGCCGACATCACGATGCCGCCGGCAAACCCGAGCAGGTTGATCAGCAGTGCAATCAAGAACGACTGCCACGGGTTGAACGGCGTGGTCCACCACAACGCCGCGCCGATCAGCGACGAGAGCAGGATGCCGCCGACAAAGCCTTCCACGGTTTTCGACGGTGACAGGTTCGGTGCGATCTTGTGCTTGCCGAACAATTTCCCACACACGTACTGCAAGACGTCCGACAGTTGCACCACGATCACCAGGTAGGCAATCAGCAGCAGGTTGCGGCCTTCGTAGCCGGGGATGTCGAGGGTGAGCAGGGCGGGCACGAAAGACACACAGAACACTGCGATCATCAGGCCCCACTGCACTTTCGACGCGCGTTCCAGGAAGTGCGTGCTGTCGCCACCCAGGGAGGCGAGGATCGGCAGCAGCAGGAACACGTACACCGGGATGAAGATCGAGAACAGCCCGTACCAGTCCGAGTAGATCAGCAGGTATTGCAGCGGCAGCGCCAGGTAGAACGCGGCGACCAGCGCCGGGTAGTCGCTGCGGCGGGTGGGGGTGAGGGTGAGGAATTCGCGCAGGGCGTAGAACGACACTGCGTAGAACAGCAGGATCACCGCGCCGGTGCCGAGCCAGAAGGCGATGCCGATGACCACCACCATGACCCACCAGGCGTTGATGCGCGCATTGAGGTTGTCGATGACGGCATTGGGGCTGCCACGGGTGCGCAGCTTGAGGATCAGGCCGATCAGCGAGGCGAGCACCAGGATGGCGCCGATGCCGCCGAACAACATCAGGGTTTGGCTATCCATGTCAGACAGGCTCCGGGGCAAGGGCGAGCAGGGCATCGCGGGTGCGGGCGAGGAAGGCGGTTTTGTCTTCGCCGTCTTCCAGTTGCAGCGGCGCGCCGAAGCTGGTGGTGCACAGCAGGGGCAGCGGCAGCACGCGGCCCTTGGGCATGACCCGGTTGAGATTGGCGATCCACACCGGCACCAATTCGGCCTGTGGGTAACTTTTCGCCAGGTGATACAAACCGCTTTTGAACGGCAACAGGCCGTCTTCGAGGTTGCGCGTGCCTTCGGGGAAGATGATCAGCGAATCGCCGCCTTCCAGAGCGTTGAGCATGGGTTGCAAAGGGTTATCCACAGGGTCCTTGCGTTCGCGGTCGATCAGCACGCCGTTGAACACTCGGTTGATGATGTAGCGACGCAGGGCGCTGGTATTCCAGTAATCGCTGCCGGCGACCGGGCGCGTGAATTTGCGCAGGTTCTGCGGCAGCGAGGCCCACAGCAACACGAAGTCTCCGTGGCTGCTGTGGTTGGCGAAGTAGATGCGTTGCACCGGCACCGGCGCGCAACCGAGCCACAGGCTGCGGGCGCCGGTGACGGTGCGGGCCATGGAGGTAATCAACGTGGCGACCACGGGTTCGAACATGGGGATTCCTTATCCGGCGAAAGGCAGCCAAGGGCTGGCGAGGATCACGCCCAGGGTCAGCAGCGCTTGCGCGCCCAGCAGCCAGGCTTGTTTGCGCAACAGTTTGAGCGCGCCACGACGGCGCTCGGTCCAGGGTCGGCCAACGCGCTTGGCCGATTGCAGGCCAAGGGTTTGCAAGGCCTGGTCGAGGTCCGGGGTGCGGTCGATGTCCCGGGCCAGCAGCGCGAACAGGTCGGCGTCGAAGGCCACGCGCAGCGCCCAGTACTTTTGCAGCAGCCCGAGGATAATCATCCACAGGCTCAGCAGCAGGCAGATCGGCGCAATACTCGCCATCAGCAGTTGGGCCAGGCCGAACAGTACGCCGACCAGGGTCAGGCCTGTGGATAACTGATCCAGCGAGCGACCTCGACGCAACAAGCTGGCGACAACCTGCAGTTCCATATCAGCGGGCATGGGGTAAACCCTCCAAAGCTTCACGGTGTGCGGGGTGCAGGACCACATCGGCCCGCGCTGTACGAATGATAGTCAGCGCATCCTCTATCGTCGCGGCGCGCCCGGTGTGCAGCAACCAGGCCGCGACGGCGGTGGCGCTGCGCGAATAGCCGAGGGCGCAGCACACCAGCAAGGGGCCGCTAGTGCGCAAGCGTTCGATGGCCTGCGCGGCTTGCAGGCATTCAGCGGGACTCGGGGCAATCAGGTCCAGCACTGGAATCGATTGGTAAGCGCGGCCCTGTGGATTAATCGGCAATTCGGCACAGAGATCGACGATGGCCTTGAAGGGTTCTTGCTCATTCGTTGTAGGAATACGCCCGAGCCAGACGTTATCCACAATCAGGTCAGGTTGTGGATGCTTGCGTGTCCACAGGCGTGAGTTGATCCAGGCAGCGGCCAGATAGGGTGCATACAGCCAACGCGCGGCAGGTGTCAGTTGGCCGTCGGCGCGTTTCTGGAAGCCCGCAGCGCCGAGCACGAAGTAATTGGCCTTGATCAAGGCGAGGGAAACCGCAGGCCAAAGTATCCACAGCCATGCGCCACCCATCACAAATGCAAAGATCGCCAAGGCCAAGGCGCCAAGGCCATAGCGCACACCCAACCGCCAGCGCTTGGGATCCCGCGTCAGCCGTGCATTCAATAACGGGCTCGGATGTTCCACCGGCCACAACCACACACACAGCCACCCGGCGAGGGCGCCTGTGGGTAAGTCGATAAAGTGATGTTGATAAGTGGTCAGCACTGAAATGCCGATCAACGCGAACCAGCCATGCACCAGCCAACGCCAGAATCCCTGGGTATGGCGTTGGTACATGACCCACAGGATTACCAGCAACGCGATATGCAGGGACGGCGCCTGGTTGAACGGCTTGTCGAACCCCGCCAGCACCGCAAACAGCCAGCCGAACACGCCGTCCAGCTCCGGCCGTTCGAAGGTGAAGCGCAGCGGCCAGATCAGGAAGCAGCTCACGGCGATCACCTGGGCACTCAGCAAACGCAGCGCATGTTGCTTCAGTTCATGCCGGGTGTTGGGCAGCAGCAGGGAAAACCCGTAGAGCAGGTCGATGGACCAGTAGGGCACGATGGTCCAGGCCCAGAACGGCATATGGGTTTCCCAATCGAACACCAGCGTGCCGACGTCGCTACGCTGGCTGGTCACCCAGGTGGCAAAGCCGTAGGTGCTGAAAAACAGCGGCGCCAACAGCAGCAGCCACAGGAATGCGGGTTTCAATAAGCCGGGTTCGCGCATGCTCAGATCTTCTGTGCCAGGGACACCGTGAAAATGCCCCACTCATCCACACGCTGGGTGATCTTGCGGAAACCGGCGGCTTCCACCAGTTGGTCCATTTCCGCCTGGCTGCGGCGGCGCATCACCCAGGCCTGGCCCTGGCGGTGACTGGTCAGTGCGCGTGCGATCAGCTCCAGTTGCGGGTGCCATGGCTGGCCGGTGTAGACCAGATAGCCGCCGGGCTCTACGGCCTCAGCGAGGCCCGCCAGCGAACCGCCGACCATGCCGTTATCGGCAAACAGCTCATACAGCCCGGACACCACCGCCAGCGTTGGCTTGGGTTCCAGCGCGGCGAGATCCAGGCGGTCGAATGCATCACCTTTGACGAACTGCGCAATGTCCCCCAGGCCTTTCTCGCGAATCAGCGCACCCCCGTCGCGCACGTTGATGTCGCTGTAGTCGCGCAGCAGGATCGATTCCGGCAGCGGCGACACACCCTGCAAGGCTTCGAGGATGTAGCGGCCATGACCGGCGGCGATATCCACGATACGCACTTCGCGATCCTCCCCGCGCAACTTGGCCATCGCCAAGCGCAACAGTTCTTCTACATTCAACTTGCGCTGGCGAATACCGCGCCAGCCGATGGAGTTGAGGTAGTTGGTGTCGATCATCCGTCCCAGCCCGCCCTTGCCAGTGGGCGTGTTGCGGTACACGTAGTCGAGGGTGCTACCGGAGTCGAAACCGGTGTCGAAGCCCAGCTTCACACCGTCCGAGAGGTTCTTGCCCAGGCCCATGCTGGCGCGGGTCATGCGCCAGTACAGGTCGCGCAAAGAGTTGCGCGGTAGCGGCGCGGCCAGGGCTTCGGACTCGGCGCAAGTAGCGCCCAGCTTGTCGGCGTCCAGCAGTGACGCGCGGTCCAGCGGGTGTTCGAAGTTCTGCAGGATGAAACGCCGGGCGCTGCTCACAGCAGTTGCGCGGTCGCGTTCGCCCAGGGTGTCGTGGAAGAAACCGGGGAGAATGTGCAGCTCTTTTTTCAGGCTGCCGAGGCGGTCGAAAAATTGCTGCTGGGGTTTGCGGTGCACCACAAAGTCCGAACCCGAGATCAGCAGTTGCGTCGGCACCTGGATCGCCTGGGCATCGGCGACAACCCGGTCGGCCGCTTCGTACAGGCCGAGCAGCACATTCACCGAGATCGCCTTGGTGATCAGCGGATCGCTGTCGTAGGAGGCGACGCGCTCCGGGTCATGGCTGAGGAACTTGGCCTTGACGTAACTGTTGACGAAAAAGTTGCCACGGAATTTGCGCATCAGCGCCAGGCCCGGACGGGCAAATGGCACGTAGAGCTTGACCTTGAACGCCGGGGACGCGAGCACCAGCGCGCGGATTTTTGGCGCGTAGTCGTGCACCCAGGTCGCGGCAATCACCGCGCCGACGCTTTGCGCAATGACGGCGAAGTTCTCCTCCTCGATGCCATAGGTGGCGCCGATGTGGTCGCAGAAGGTCTGCACATCACGGGCGCTGGTGGCGAAGCTGGGGCTGTCACCGCGCTCGCCGGGGGATTGGCCGTGGCCACGGGCGTCCCAGGCGAAGAAATCAAACTGCGGCAGGTTCAGCTCATCCACCAGGTGGGCGATACGTCCCGAATGCTCATGGCCGCGATGGAACAACACGATTGCCTTGCGCGGCCCGGTAGTTTCCGTGGCCGGCCAGTGCCGGTAGAAAAGCTCGACGCCGTCGTGGGTACTGAAGGTGTGCTGTTGCTGTTCGCGCATCGCAAAAATCCTTATGCAATCGGTGAGGTTTCTTGTTGTTCTTTGAGGCCCTGACGCACGCGGTTGACCAAGGTGTAGGCGAGCAGGGCGGCCACCAGCCACATCACGGCGTCGACCCAACCCGCGCCCAGCCAGCCCAGCGCCACGCCGGTGGCCAGTACCCCGAGTACGAACGCGCGATCGCTTTTGCCCATCGGCCCGTCATAACGCCGCGATGCGCCTACCATCGGCCCCAGCACGCCGGCGTATTCGCTGAACACCGCCAGCAACGCCACCAGCAGCACCGGCGCCAGGCTCACGCCGGGGATCAGCGCAAACGGCAGGATCAGCGCACTGTCGGCGATCACATCGCACAGTTCATTCAGGTAGGCGCCCAGGCGCGACTGCTGGCCGAATTCACGGGCAAGCATGCCGTCGATAGCGTTGAGCGCCATGCGCAGGATCATCCACAGCGGGATCAGCGCAAACAGCCACAGGTGTTGGGCGAAGCTGGCAATCAGCAGGCCGACCAGCAAGGAAATCACGCCGGCCAGCACGGTGATCTGGTTGGCGGTGGTGCCATTGTCATAGAGGCGCTGCACAAGAGGGCGCAGCAGGTTTTGAAAACGCGGCTTGAGCTGATAGATCGAAATCATGGGGAGTGACGCTTCCTTGTCCGTGGACCCGCGAAAAACTGTTCTGGAGTGTGCCCGATTCTTCGTGGCCTGCACCAGTGATGGCGTGTGTTTCTGGGGGTTTAGTCACGGTCTGCTTCTAAGCAAACAAAAATTTCACGCCTTGTGTTATATCGTAACTAATTGTGTGCGAGCGGACATAAGTGGATGCAAGTGGATCTGGAAGCTGACGGCGCTTCGGTGGAAGGCCTTCCGCGTTTTCAACAGGGGCTTTTCCATGCCCGGCGATTGCGCCAGGCCGGTATCAGCCTGACGGTGTTGGCCGTTGCCGGCTGGGTGCTGGCGCTGTTTGTCGCGTTGTTTGCGCCGCTGTCGATCTGGCCGGTGGTGTTGATCAACTGTGCGTCGGCGTTGTTATTGTTGGTGGCCGGCTTGCAATCGGCGTGGTGGGTGGCGGATTGGCGTGCGCAGGCGTTGGAAGAACCGTCGGTTGATGCGCCGGTTGAAGACGCAAGCCGCTACGCGCGCCTTCTGGAGCGCTTTGGCAAACAGATCGGTACGCCAGTGTTGTGGCTCGGCGGCTGGTCGTTGCTGGCGTTGGTCAGCATTGTCGAGTTCTGGAACCTAGCCTTGCCCGCCGCAGCGATCGGTCAATCGGCAAGCATCGGCGCCGCCCTGGCGTTGGGGTTGGCGTTTGGTGTGCTGGTGTTTGAACGCCGCCTTGCCCAGGAGACCACCGCGCAATGGCCGGAAGCCTCGCAACTGGCGCAGTTGAGTCGGGTGGCGATTATTTGCCTGGTGGTCAGTGCGGTGTGCCTGCTGTTTGCCGGGGCCAACGCCGTCTGGCCCCTGAGGTTGGCTGTATTGATCGGCGTGCTGCCGGCGCTCGTCTCGCTGGAGTTTCTATTAAGAGCCGTGCTGTCCCTGTTCAGCCCACGCCAGCCACGCCTCGAACCGCGCCTGATGGCGCAAAGCTTTATCGCCGGATTGTTACGCTGGCCGCCGCAACCCTTGCTCGCGCTGCAGCATGAATTGCACAACCGCTTTGGTATCGACCTGCGCCAGATCTGGGCATTTACCTACATGCGCCGGGCGTTCCTGCCGGTGTTGCTGGTGGTGCTGGCGGTAGGCTGGGCGCTTACTGGCGTGCACGAAGTGCCCCTGCAAGGTCGTGGGATCTATGAACGTTTCGGCAAGCCGGTGCAGGTGTTCGGCCCTGGCTTGCATGCGGGATTGCCATGGCCATTGGGCCGCGTGATCAGTGTGGAAAACGGCGTGGTGCATGAACTGGCCACTAGCGTCAGCGAAGCCGCTACACCGGAGCTGGCGCCTGCCGAAGGCCCGGCGCCGCTGATCGCCAACCGTTTGTGGGACGCCAGCCATGTGAATGACAAGTCCCAGGTGATCGCCAGCAGCAGCGGCGACAAACAGAGCTTCCAGATCGTCAATATGGATGTGCGGTTCGTCTACCGCATCGGCCTCACCGACCAGGCCGCGCTCGCCGCCACCTATAACAGCGCGGACGTGCCGACCCTGATCCGCAGCACCGCCAGCCGCATCCTCGTACATGACTTCGCCTCGCGCACCCTCGACGAATTGCTCGGCGAACAACGCACGAGCCTGGCCGACGAAATCGGCCGCGCCGTGCAGGCCGACCTGCAAACACTCGACAGCGGCGTAGAAATTCTCGCCACGGTGGTGGAGGCGATTCACCCACCGGCCGGCGCCGCCAACGCTTACCACGGTGTGCAAGCTGCGCAGATCGGTGCCCAGGCCCTGATTTCCCGCGAACGCGGTGCGGCCAGCGAGCAAACCAACCAGGCGTTGCTGCAAGCCAGCACCGCCCGCGATCAGGCCACAGCCACTGCCCGTGAAGTGAACGCGGGCGCCCAGGCGGCCAACCTGCGTTTTGCCGCCGAACAAAAGGCCTACGCCACGGCCGGCCAGGCGTTCGTGTTGGAACAGTACCTCGGCCAACTCAGCCAGGGCCTGGCCCACGCCAAGCTGCTGATTCTGGATCATCGCCTGGGTGCCGACGGCGCGCCGACGATCGATCTGCGTTCTTTTACCTTGCCGGCCGATCCTTCGGTGCCGCGTAAAGCCGTTCAATAAGGAGTCTGTCTGTTGAGCGCTCATTCTCACGATCACGGTCATCATCACGGCCATCACCACCACCATCATCACGGTGACGAACAAGCGGCCGGCCCGTTCCCTTGGCGGCGTATGGCCTGGGCGCTGTTGCTGGTGCTGTTTGCGGTCGCTGCCGCCAGCCTGGTGCAGGTGCGTTCCGGCGAGGCCACGGTGATTACCCGTTTCGGTAACCCGTCGCGGGTGCTGTTGGAACCGGGCCTGGGCTGGCGTTGGCCGGCGCCGTTCGAAGCGGCGATCCCGGTGGACCTGCGCCTGCGCACCACCTCCAGCGGTTTGCAGGATGTGGGTACCCGCGACGGCCTGCGCATCATCGTGCAGGCGTACGTGGCCTGGCAGGTGCAGGGCGACGCAGACAACGTGCAGCGCTTCATGCGCGCCGTGCAGAACCAACCGGATGAAGCGGCGCGGCAGATTCGTACCTTCGTGGGTTCGGCGCTGGAAACCACGGCGGCCAGCTTCGACCTGTCCAGCCTGATCAACACCGACGCCAGCCAAGTGCGCATCGCTGATTTCGAGGCGCAGTTGCGCCAGCAGATTGATCAACAATTGCTCACCACGTATGGCGTGCGCGTGGCCCAGGTCGGCATCGAACGCCTGACTTTGCCTTCGGTCACCCTCACCGCCACAGTCGACCGCATGCGCGCCGAGCGTGAAACCATCGCCACCGAACGCACCGCCGTGGGCAAGCGTGAAGCTGCGCAGATTCGCTCCGCCGCCGAGCGTGATGCGCGCATCGTGCAGGCCGATGCCACGGTGAAGGCTGCCGATATCGAGGCCCAGTCGCGGGTTGAAGCGGCGCAGATTTATGGTCGCGCCTACGCGGGTAATCCACAGCTGTACAACCTGCTGCGGTCCCTCGACACCCTGGGCACCGTGGTCACGCCAGGCACCAGGATCATCCTGCGCACCGACGCGGCGCCGTTCCGCGCCTTGGTGGACGGGCCGAAGGACGTCCAGCCATGACGATGCGTGACAGCCCGGACAGCCCCTGGATCCAGGCCGGGCGCCTGACCTTCCTGGCGCTGTACGCGGTGACGGTATTGGCGGCGTTGGCCTGGGCGTTTTCCAATGTGCGCCAGATCGACCCGCAGAACCGTGCGGTGGTCCTGCATTTTGGCGCCCTCGACCGTATTCAGAATGCCGGGCTGTTGCTGGCGTGGCCGCAGCCGTTCGAGCAGGTGGTGTTGCTACCGGCGGCTGACCGCGTGATCGAACGCCGGGTGGAGAACCTGCTGCGCTCCGACGCGGCGGTCCAGGCCGACCGTGTGGCCAGCTTCGCCACGCCCTTGAGTGATGCGCTGGCGGGTTCCGGTTACCTGCTGACCGGCGATGCCGGCGTGGTGCAACTGGATGTGCGGGTGTTCTACAAAGTCACCGAACCCTATGCCTTTGTGTTGCAGGGCGATCATGTGCTGCCGGCCCTGGATCGACTGGTGACGCGCAGCGCCGTGGCCCTCACCGCGGCGCGGGACTTGGACACGATTCTGGTGGCGCGACCTGAACTGATCGGCACCGACAACGGCGCCGCCGAGCGCCGTGAGCGGTTGCGTGGCGACTTGGTGCAAGGCATCAATAAACGCCTCACGGAATTGGCTTCTACGGGATTGGGATTGGGCATCGAAGTCACCCGTGTCGATGTGCAATCGAGCCTGCCGGGCCCGGCAGTCAATGCGTTCAACGCCGTGCTGACCGCCAGCCAGCAAGCCGACAAGGCCGTGGCCAACGCCCGCACCGACGCGGAAAAACTCACCCAGACCGCCACCCAACAGGCCGACCGCCTGGTGCAAGTCGCCCACGCCCAGGCCAGCGAACGCCTGGCCAATGCCCAGGCGCAAACCGCAACCGTCGCCAGCCTGGCCCAGGTGAAAGACCCGGGTTTGCTGCTGCGCCTGTACCGCGAGCGCGTGCCGAAAATTCTCGGCCAGGCCGGTTCTGTGACCACGGTCGATCCGAAAGACGACTCCCGCTTGATCATCCAGGGAGCCGAACAATGAGCGCACCCATGCTGACCTCCGCCGAACAGCGCAGCGCTGCCCGGCAATTGACCCTGGCCATGCTGGCCTTGGGGTTGCTGGTGCTGGGCCTGGTATGGCGCTGGCTCGCGCCCGACCAGACCGGCGTGAGCCAGTTGCTGCTGGGCGTCGCGTCCTTGCTGGTGGCCGTGCCGGTGATGCGTTCGGCCTGGTACAGCCTGCGGTTTCCGAGTTTGCATGGCATCACCGATCAACTGATCGCCCTGGCCATGCTCGGTGCCTGGGCCACAGGGGATCTGCTGACGGCGGCGTTGCTGCCGATCATCATGATCTTCGGCCATGTGTTGGAAGAGCGCAGCGTGATCGGCTCCCAGGAAGCGATCCATGCTCTGGGCAAGCTGACGCGCAGCCACGCGCGCTTGGTGCAGGCCGACGGCAGCATTGTCGAAGTGGATAACGGCACGCTGAATACCGGCGATGTGGTCGAGGTGCGCGCCGGTGACCGGGTGCCGGCTGATGGCGTGGTGCTGTCGGGCCAGGCGAGCCTGGACACGGCGCCGATTACCGGTGAGTCGGTGCCGTTGGAAGCCAGTGTGGGCGTGCAGGTGTTTGGCGGGGCGATCAACCTGGATGGCTTGCTGCGCCTGCAAGTGACGCGCACGGGCAATGAATCCACCTTGGGCAAAGTCATCGCGCTGATGCAGAACGCCGAGCGCGCCAAGCCGCCGATCACACGCCTGCTGGAACGCTATGCCGGCAGCTATATGGTGCTGGTGTTGTTGCTGGCGGCGGTGACCTGGTTTGTGACCAACGACGCCCAGGCGATGCTCGCGGTGCTGGTGGCGGCATGCCCGTGCGCGTTGGTGCTGTCGGCGCCGGCCACGGCGATTGCCGGGATAGCGGTCGCGGCGCGGCATGGGATTTTGATTCGCAGCTCGGCGTTTCTGGAAGAGCTGGCGGACCTGACCTCGTTGGTGGTCGACAAAACCGGCACGCTGACCTTCGGCACCCTGCGCCTGCAATCCATCGAAGCCACCGCGCCGGATCGGCAGGTGCTGCTCAATCTCGCGGCCAGCCTGGGCTCCGCGAGCAGCCATCCGGTCAGCCGGGCGTTGGCGGGGTTGGCAACGCAGGAACAACTGCTGGCGTTGACGGATATTCGCGAACGCCAGGGGCTGGGTGTCGTGGCGCAAACCGATCAGGGCGAAGCGGCCTTGGGTCGGCCGGAATTGTTCGAGCAACTGGGCATCGTCACCACCGCTGTGCCGAATCACGATGGCCCCATCGCCGGGCTGGCGCTGAATGGGCAATTCCTCGCCTGGTTGCTGCTGGCCGACAGCGTCAAGCCGGAGGCACGCCAGGCCCTGCAAGAACTGCGTGATCTGGGCCTGGGTCGCCAACTGCTGCTTACCGGCGATCGCCAAAGCGTGGCCAACAGCCTGGCGCTGGAGGTCGGCATCAGCGATGTCGAAGCCCAGGCCCTACCGGAAGACAAGCTCAACCGCGTGTTGGGTGAAATCGGCAGCGGCTTCCGCCCGATGGTGGTGGGGGATGGCATCAACGATTCCCTGGCACTCAAGGCTGGCGTAGTCGGTGTGGCCATGGGCGCGGGCGGGGCGGATATTGCCCTGGCGTCGGCGGACGTGGTGCTGATCGGCAGCGACCTGCGGCGCCTGGGCACCTGTGTGCGCTTGAGCCGCCAGTGCCGGCAGACCTTGCAGGTCAACGTGATCATCGGCCTGGGTTGGACCCTGGCCATTGTCGTGTTTGCCGCGTTTGGCTGGTTGGGTGCAGCGGGCGCCATGATTGCAGCGGTGTTGCATAACCTCAGTACCTTGCTGGTACTGGGGAATGCCGGGCGTTTGCTACGCTTCCAGGAGCCCCTTTTGAAGCTCGAAGAATAATTTTCAGAAATATTTGCACACGGCTGTAACGCGGCTGAGGGGCCTCACTCTAGTGGTGTGTCGAGACTGAACAATCCGTTCAGACCGACACCCCTACGATCATGAGGAATACAACAATGAACATCAAATCCGCTGCTGCTGGTGCCGCTCTCGCAATGGCCGCTGCCACTCTGTTTGCCGGTGTTGTCACTCAGGCTCAAGCCGCTGACACCGCCGTTCACTGCTACGGCATCAACGCGTGCAAAGGCCAGAACGACTGCAAAACCAAGGACCACGCCTGCAAAGGCCAGGGTTCTTGCAAAGGTCAGGGTTTCAAGGCAATGGCCAGTGCCGATGCCTGCACCAAGGCTGGCGGCAAAGTCGGCGAATAACCGACCGCTAAGTGCACCCGCAGCGGTCGCCCCCACCGCTGCGGACACTTTCCCAGGAGTGTCTTATGCCTACCTCTCTTCCGAGCCTTGGTTACGGCCTGGGTTTACGCAGTGAGTACTACCAACAGATCCTTGAACAATCGCCTGCGGTGGATTGGTTCGAAGTGATCTCCGAGAATTACCTGGTCCAGGGCGGTAAAGCCTTGTATTACCTGGATGCGATAGCCGAGCGTTATCCCCTGGTGATGCACGGGGTGTCCTTGTCCATCGGTGGGCCCCATGCCCTTGATACCGATTACCTGAAGCAGATCAAACAGCTCGCCGAGCGTATCCAGCCGGCGTGGGTTTCCGATCACCTGTGCTGGAGTCGCGGCAGCGCCCACCAGTTGCATGACCTGCTGCCGCTGCCTTACACCGAAGAAAGCCTCTACCACGTGGCCGCCCGTGTGCGCCAAGTGCAGGACGTGTTGCAACGCCCGTTGGTGCTGGAAAACGTCTCCAGTTATGTACGCTCGAAGGCGGACGAATTCACCGAGTGGGAATTTCTCAATGCCCTGGCCCACCTGTCGGGCTGCCAGCTGTTGCTGGACGTTAACAACGTGTACGTCAGCTCGCGCAATCATGGCTTTGACGCCTGGACGTTTATTCGTAACTTGCCGCCGGAAAGCGTCCGCCAGCTGCATCTGGCGGGGCATATGGACTATGGCGATTACGTGGTCGACACCCATGACCATCCGGTGTGTGATCCGGTGTGGGCGCTTTATCAACAGACGCTCGAGCACCTGGGGCCCGTGTCGACGCTACTGGAACGGGATGACCATTTCCCACCCTTTGAAGAACTGCTCACCGAGCTGAGCAAGGCCCGTGAACTGGGCGCGGCCGCCCTGGCCAGGAGACAGCTATGCGCCTGACAGATTGGCAACTGGCCTTCGAGCAGCACCTGTTATCCGAAACGCCAGTGGCCAACAGTGGTTTCGCCGCCACGTTGCTGGGCGGGCCGACGCTGGATGTGGACACGGGCCTGGCGATTTACCACAACGCCTATCTCTCTCGGCTGCAGGAAGTCTTGCGGCATGACTTCAGCGCCCTCCTTTATTGGCTGGGCGATGACGAGTTTGCCGCGCTGACCGAAGCCTACCTGCGGCGCTACCCCTCGGCCCATTACAGCCTGCGCTGGCTGGGCGAGCGTTTCCCGGTGTTTATCCTTGAGCATCTGGTGGCGGAGCAGAGTGCGCCATTGGCGGAGTTGGCGCGGTTGGAGTGGGCATTCACCCTGGCATTTGATGCGCCGCAGGGCGAACCACTGACGCTGAGCGACATGGCGTCGTTGCCGCCAGAGGCGTGGCCGGTGTTGCAGGTTTCCCTGGCGCCGACGGTGCAACCGCTGCTGTGCCACTTCAACAGTGTCGCGATCTGGCGTGCCAGCAAGGACGAATCCGACTTCCCCGACAGCCACACGCTGGACCCGGCGCAGACGTGCCTGGTGTGGCGTCATCAGAATGTCTGCCATTACCGCAGCCTGGAACCCGCCGAGGCCTCTGCCCTGACGGGGATGGCGACCACCGGTTGGAGCTTTGCCGAACTGTGCGCCGAGTTGGCAGTCACTCATGCAGAGGGTGCGCCATTGCAGGCCGTTACGTGGCTGAAGCAGTGGGTCCAGGACGGGTTGCTCGAGCGCCGGGCCCCATAGAAGAGCGCTATCAAATCGATAGCCTCCTACTTTGTCTTCGGATGGTCTAACCTCTCAGCAGACGTCTGAAACAAGGGGGGACTACTCATGCTCGCGCAACTTCCACCGGCCTTACAGAATCTTCAGCTACCGCTGCGTCTTCGACTCTGGGACGGCCATGAATTCAACTTGGGCCCCGAGCCCAGTGTGACCATCGTGGTGAAGGACCCCACGGTCGTGACCAAGCTGACTCATCCAACGCTCGATTCACTGGGCGAAGCCTTTGTCGAGGGCAAATTGGAGCTGGAAGGCTCCATCGCCGAGGTCATCCGGGTGTGTGATGAATTGAGTCACGCCCTGATCGAAGACGACGAGGGGAGTCGTCCGGTGCGCTCGATCCACGACAAGGCCACTGACGCAGCGGCCATTTCCTACCATTACGACCTGTCCAACGAGTTCTACCAGCTGTGGCTGGATCAGGACATGGCGTACTCCTGCGGGTATTTCGAAACCGGCAGCGAATCCATCGACCAGGCCCAACAAGACAAATTTCGCCACTTGTGCCGCAAGTTGCGGCTGCAGCCGGGCGAGTATCTGCTGGATGTCGGCTGTGGTTGGGGTGGCTTGGCACGGTTTGCCGCGCGGGAGTTCGGGGTCAAGGTGTTTGGCATCACCTTGAGCAAGGAGCAGTTGGCGCTGGCCCGGGAACGGGTGAAAGCCGAAGGCCTGGAAGACCAGGTGGACCTGCAACTGCTCGATTACCGTGACCTGCCGCAGGACGGTCGTTTCGACAAAGTGGTCAGCGTGGGCATGTTCGAACACGTCGGTCACGCCAACCTGGCGGAATACTGCAAGACCCTGTTCGGCGCGGTGCGCGAAGGTGGCCTGGTGATGAACCACGGCATCACCGCCAAGCACACCGATGGTCGCCCTGTGGGGCGCGGCGCGGGTGAGTTCATCGAGCGCTACGTGTTCCCCAACGGCGAACTGCCGCATTTGGCGATGATGACGGCCGAGATCAGCGAAGTCGGGCTGGAAGTGGTCGACGTCGAAAGCCTGCGCCTGCACTACGCGCGTACTCTGGACCATTGGAGCGAGCGCCTGGAAGACAACCTGGAAGCGGCGGCCAAGATGGTGCCGGAGCAAGCGTTGCGTATCTGGCGGCTGTACCTGGCCGGTTGTGCCTATGCGTTTGCGCGGGGCTGGATCAACCTGCACCAGATTCTGGCGGTGAAACCCCATGCCGATGGCAGCCATGACTTGCCGTGGACACGGGAAGATATCTACCGCTGAGCCCGTTACAAGATCGGTGAAATAAGCCGCGCAACCCGCATGCCCAGTTGCTGAAGGCGGCGGGTTTCGCGGCTTTCTTCTTGGCTGACTTCATGGGCCAGGGCGAAGTCGTCCAGCAGCATGTGCTCGACTTCCTTGGCGAAGGCCTCGTCGACCGTCAGCAACATCACTTCGAAATTCAGCCGGAACGAACGGTTGTCCATGTTCGCACTGCCGATGGCGGCGATTTCGTCGTCTACCAACACCACCTTCTGATGCAGGAAGCCTGGCGTATAGCGAAATACCCGCACGCCGGCGCGCACGGCTTCGATCGCGTACAGGCTGGACGCGGCGTAGACGATGCGGTGATCGGGCCGTGAAGGCAGCAGCAGCCGCACATCGACACCGCGCAGCACGGCCAGGCGCAGTGCAGAGAACACCGCTTCGTCGGGGATGAAATAGGGGCTGGTGATCCAGACGCGCTCGGTCGCGGCGTGGATGGCTTCGACGAAGAACAGCGAGCAGGTTTCATAAGGGTCGGCCGGACCGCTGGCGAGCAGTTGGCAGAGCACGCCGTCCTCGGGGTAGGCGTCCGGCAATATCAGCGGCGGTAGTTCGCGCGCGGCCCAGAACCAGTCCTCGGCAAACGACTCCTGCAGGCACGCCACCACCGGGCCGGTCACCTGCACATGAGTGTCGCGCCACGGCGCCAGCGGCGGTTTCTTGCCCAGGTATTCATCGCCGACGTTATGCCCGCCGACAAACCCGGTGATGCCGTCCACCACCACGATCTTGCGATGGTTGCGGAAGTTGACCTGAAAGCGATTGAGCCAGCCGCTGCGGGTGGCGAAGGCTTTGACGTTCACCCCGGCGTCGCGCAGCGACTGCACATAACGATGGGGCAGGGCGTGGCTGCCGATGCGGTCATACAGCACGTAGATGGCGACGCCTTCTGCGGCCTTTTCCTTCAACAGCGCGTGCAGTTGGCGGCCGAGTTCGTCGTCATGAATGATGAAGAACTGGAACAGCACCGCCGTCTTGGCATTGCGGATCGCCGCGAAGATTGCGCTGAAGGTGGCGTCGCCATTGATCAGCAAACGCACTTCATTGTTGGCCAGGCACGGCATGCGGCCCAGCTTGGGCATGGCGCGCAGCGAGGCGTAGGCGCTGGAGTTGCGTGCCGCCAGGGCTTCCTCGACCCACGGGCGCCAGTTCAGCTCGGTGATGGCGGTGTGCATTTCCTGGTTGGCCTGGCGACGGGCCTGGATGTAAGCGTCGAACGTGCTGCGGCCGAAGATCAGGTAGGGGATCAGCGTGAGGTAGGGCATGAACATCAGCGACAAGGCCCAGGCGATCGAGCCTTGGGCGGTTCTGACGGTCAGCACCGCGTGGATCGCGGCGAGGGTCCCGAGAAAATGCAGCGTGGCAATGAAGTAGGCGAGCAGGTGCGGGCCAAAGAAATCCATGAACGACGTTACTCCAGGCAATCCAGTGCCTAACAGACCATGTCTGGTCAGGAATGTCGCTATTTTATTTGCCGTGCAACCCTGGCACCTTTGCGGCGTCTAACGCCCAACATTACCCAGGAGTTACCCGATGAATGCTCGTCTGCTGTCTTTGGCCATGATGATTGGTGTGTCGCTGCCGGTGGCGGCGCAGGCGCAGATGCTGGCGCCGGGCTTGTGGGAACTGACCACCAGCAATATGAAAGTCGATAACCAGGACTTGCCCGACCTGTCGCTGATCCTCGGTCAGCTCAAGCAACAGATGACCCCGGAACAGCGTGCCATGCTCGAAAAACAGGGCATCACCATGGCCGGCAAAGGCGTGCAGGTGTGCCTCACCCCGGCGCAGGTTGCCTCCGATTCGATCCCGCTGACCGACCCGCAATCGGGCTGCAAGCAGGAAGTGACCGACAAAACCGGCAACCAGTGGAAATTCCGTTTCAGTTGCCCGAAAGCCCAAGGCACGGGTGTAGCCACTTTCCAGAGCCAAAAAGAATTCACCACCACCGTCAACGGTACCTTCAATGCCACCGGCATTCAGCAGAAGGGCAGCCTGGACAGCCATGCCCAGTGGCTGGGCAACGATTGCGGGACGGTCAAGCCTCGCGCTTGAGCCTTTCGCACAGGGCTTCGATACTCATCTGACCGAGGTCTTCCCCCAGGCGGCTACGCAGGCTGACGTAGCCGCCGGCTTTTTCCCGCTCGCCAACAATCACCAGATACGGCACTTGGTGCAGGCTGTGCTCGCGCATCTTGTAGCTGACCTTCTCGTTGCGTCGGTCCACCACCGCCCGTATGCCCACACGTTTCAATGCTTCACAGACCTGCTGGCCGAAGTCGGCCTGGCTTTCACTCAGGGTGAGCACCGCAGCCTGCTGGCTGGCCCAACAGGTGCCGTAAATGCGTTGTTGCGATGCGTTGAGGGTGACCTTGGTCAGCTTGAAGGCTCGGATCACACCGGTGCTGGGCACATGAAGACCGTGGCACAGGGCTTCAAAATCGCCCAGGCGCCGTACTGAATGATTGGTGTTCGCCAAGTGACGCATGCGCGCTTCGATCTGTTCAAGGTCGAGCGCTGTGAAGGCGCGTTCGTAGGCCAAGTCATAGAAAAAACCATCGTCGATGGGCGACCCGGCTGTCAGTTGAGCGATAGGAAACAGTTGCTGAGTGGCCATCGCCAACAGACTTGCGCAGGAGCGACGCAGAATCTCCAGCCCCTCAGGATCCTGGGTGGTGATGATCTGGAGTCGGGCGTCCTGTTCCAGCAGGTGTTCACAACCCACTAGCACACCGTCAACACGACCGGCGACCGAGGTTTTGGTCAGCCCCAAGCCGATGCTGGCGGCTACCTCGTAAACCGACAGCGCCTCGTCGTACTCGCGTTGGGTGCCGTCTGGCAGGGTGATCCGGATCATCGCCGTCGTCTCTAGCGCTGGAAATGCAAAGGTAATCCTTGGCAGCTGTCGATTACCTGACCGTTATGAAAGGCCAAGTGGCCGGAAACCAGGGTGGTGCTGACGCTGTGACGAAAACTGCGTTCGGCGAAGGGCGTCCAGCCGCAGCGGGCCAGGATGGGTTGGCTGCTGACCGGCTTGCCCTCGGGCTCAGGTTTGATCAGCACCAGGTCGGCCCAATAACCTTCACGCAGGTAGCCACGGTCGGGGATGGCGAACAGGTCGGCCACACGGTGACTGGTTTTTGCGACCAGCGTGGTCAACGGCAGCAGCCCATCGGCCACTAGTTCCAGCAGCGCGGGCAGGGCGTGCTGGACCAGGGGCAATCCCGACGGCGCCTCGCGATAACCCAACTGTTTTTGCGCCCAGGTATGCGGCGCGTGATCGCTGCCGATGACATCCAGGCGGTCGCTTAACAAGGCCAGGCGCAAGGCGTCGCGGTCGGCGCGGGTCTTGATGGCCGGGTTGCATTTGATCTGGTGGCCGAGGCGGTGATAGTCGCGGTCATCGAACAGCAGGTGGTGCAGGCAGACCTCGGCGGTGATGCGTTTTTCGCTCAAGGGCTTGTCTTCGAACAGCGCCAGCTCGCGGGCGCTGGTCAGGTGCAGTACATGCAAGCGGGTGCCATGGCGCTTGGCCAATTCCACGGCAAAGGATGACGAGCGATAGCACGCCTCGGCATCGCGGATCAGCGGGTGCGCGACGGCGGGGATGTGCTCGCCGAAGCGTTCGCGCAGGCGCTGTTCGTTGGCCTGGATGCTTGGCGTGTGTTCACAGTGGGCCAGCAAAATCGTGGGCACTTCGGCGAACAGGCGCTCCAGGATCCGAGGATCGTCCACCAGCATATTGCCGGTCGAAGCCCCCATGAACACTTTGACCCCGGCCACCTCACGTGGGTCGAGGGCGGCGACGGTGTCGAGGTTGTCGTTGCTCACGCCGAAGTGGAAGCCATAGTTGGCCACCGAGTGCAGGGCGGCGCGGCGTTTTTTGTCGGCCAGGGCGTCCAGGTCGAGGGTGGCCGGGTGCGTGTTGGGCATGTCCATGAAACTGGTGATACCACCGGCTACCGCCGCGCGGGATTCGCTGTAGAAGCTGCCTTTGTCCGGCGCGCCAGGTTCGCGAAAATGCACTTGGTCATCGATCATGCCGGGCAGCAGCCAGTGACCTTGGGCGTCGATGGCGACAGGCGCGTTGCTGTCCTGGATGCTGCTGGCGATCTTTTCGATACGACCATTGGCAATCAACACATCGGCGTCGAATTCCTGGCCTTCGTTCACCAGGCGGGCGTTGCGGATCAGCAGGCGGCTCATGGTTCAGAACTCGTTTTGCAGGGCTTTGTAGCCGCGCACCAGATCAACGTTGGTGCGGGCCACGTCCTCGGAAAACTCCGAGGCGCTCACGCTCACCGGCGGGAATTGCGAGAGGTCGGTGTTGGGTCCGATGCGGGTGGTGGAGGGCACGTAGAACGCGGCGGGCAAGTCGCGGCCGTCGACCACCGAGTTGTGGCGCACCACGCAGCCATCGCCCACGGCGCAGTTGAACAGCACGCTGTTGAAACCGATGAACACGCGGTCACCGACGGTGCAGGGGCCATGGACGATGGAGCGGTGCGCAATCGAGGTGAACTCTCCGATGGTCACCGCCGCGCCGGATTTGGAGTGGATGACCACGCCGTCCTGGATGTTGGAGTTGGCGCCGATGATGATCGGGTCCATGCCGCCGCTGGCGTCGACTTCGTCGGCGCGGATGACGGCGTAGGGGCCGACGAACACGTTTTCGCCAATGATGACCTTGCCGCAGATGATGGCGGTCTTGTCGACGTAGGCCGATTCGGCAATCACGGGCAGATCGCCGGACGGGTTTTTGCGGATCATGCTAAGGGCTCCGTAATGATGTGGACGTAGTCGCCGTCGATGGCGTTGTAGAAGCAGGTCGGCCGTCCGGTGTGGCAGGCCGGGCCTTGCTGGTCGACGATCAGCAGGACCGCGTCGCCGTCGCAATCCAGGCGTGCTTCCACCAGCTGTTGCCAGTGACCAGAGCTTTCGCCCTTGCGCCACAACTGCTGGCGTGAGCGCGACCAGTAGCAGACCTGCCCGCTGCCCAGGGTTTCCTTGAGGGCCTGGCGGTTCATCCAGGCCAGCATCAACACCTCGCCGCTGCCGTGTTGCTGGGCGATGGCGGCGATCAGGCCATCGCTGTTCCACGGCAGGGCATCGAGCACGGGTTCGAGGGGAAAGCGGCTGCCGACGGCAGCCCCTTCCAGTTCGAGCATGCTCAGGGTCATGGCTTGCCCAGAGCCGCGCACAGCGTGTTGAGGTTGTATTCGAACAGCCCGGTGAAGGTGCTGGCCGGGCCTTCAGCGGCGAGGGCGTCGGAGTACAGCGTGCCGCCGATCTGCGCACCGCTTTCGTCAGCGATCTGCTTGAGCAGGCGCGAATCCTTGATGTTTTCCATGAACACGGCTTTGACTTTGTCTTTGCGGATCTGAGTGATCAGCGCGGCCACTTCGGCGGCGGACGGCTCGCGTTCGGTGGACAGGCCCTGTGGCGCGAGGAACTCGATGCCATAAGCCTGGCCCAGGTAGCCGAAGGCGTCGTGGGAGGTAACGATGCGGCGGTTACCGGCGGGCAGTGCGCCGAACTTGGACTTGGCGTCGGCCAGCAGGCGATAGATTTCTTTAAGGTAGGTTTGGCTGTTGTGCTGGTAGTCGGCCTTGTTGGCCGGGTCGGCAGCGATCAGCGCCTTGGTGATGTTGTTCACATAGATTTCGGCGTTGGCCAGGTTGTGCCAGGCATGCGGGTCGGGGATGGTCTCGCCGTCTTCGTCCATGGTGTGGGAGATCACGCCTTTGCTGGCGGTCACCACCGTGGCTTTGGTTTCGGTGCTGGTCACCAGGCGGTCCAGCCAGGGTTCGAAGCCCAGGCCGTTCTTGATGATCACCTTGGCCTTGAGCAGTGCCTTGGCATCGTCCGGGGTAGGCTCGTAGGTGTGGGCGTCGGCGTCGGGGCCGACCATGTTGCTGATCTGGATGTGATCACCACCAATCTGGTGAGTGATGTCATCGAGGATGCTGAAGCTGGTAACCACCTGAAGCTTGTCGGCGGCCTGGGCCGTCGACAACGACAGGACGAGACTGAACAGCACGAGTAGAGCGCGCATCGGGAAACACCTCATTGGGATGACAGCAAAGGCGGGCGGCGCAGCAAGCCGTGCACCGGACCGAAGACCACGGACAGCAGATACCCGGCGCCCGCCACCAGCACGATGGCCGGGCCGCTGGGCAACGAGTAGTAGAACGACAGCAACAAACCCAGCCACACCGACAGGCATCCCAGCACTGCCGATACCGCGATCAACACCGGCAGGCGCCGGCTCCAGAAACGTGAAGCGATAGCCGGCAACATCATCAGGCCTACCACCATCAAGGCGCCGATGGCCTGGAAGCCAATGACCAGGTTCAGCACCACCAAGGTCAGGAACAAACCATGGGCCAGCGGACCGAGGCGGCTGACGGTCTGCAGGAACAACGGGTCGAGGGTGTCCAGCAGCAGCGGTTTGTAGATCGCGGCCATGGCGATCAGGCTGAAGCTGGAAACCCACAGCATGCCGGTGAGGGTGGTTTCATCCACCGCCAGGGCGGAGCCAAACAGCAGGTGCAGCAGATCGAGGCGTTTGCCGGCGATGCCGAGGATCAACACGCCCGCGGCCAGGGAGATGGGGTAGATGGCGGCGAGGCTGGCGTCTTCGCGCAGGCCGGTGCGGCGAGTGATCCAAGCGGACAGGCCAGCCATGCTCAGGCCCGCGCCGAGGCCGCCGATGGTCAGGGCGGGCAGGCTGAGGCCGGCGAACCAGAAGCCGAGGGCTGCGCCGGGCAGGATGCCGTGGGCGACGGCGTCACCGATCAGGCTCATGCGGCGCAGGATCAGGAACACGCCCAGCGGCGCGGTACTGCAGGCGAGCACCAACCCGCCGATGAGGGCGCGGCGCATGAACACGAAGTCGACGAAGGGCATCCACAGGTGGGCGGCGAAATGCATCAGGCCACCTGCATCTGTGGCTGCGGGCGGATCAGCTCTTTGCTCGGGCCGAACACGCAGCCGGTGCTTTTGATCTGCACCACTTGCTGGGTGTGGTGGCGCACGGAGGCGAGGTCATGGCAGACCACGATCAGCGTGCGGCCTTGCTCATGCCAGGCGTGGATGTGTTTCCAGCACAGCGCCTGGCCCTCTTCATCAAGGGCGGCGTGAGGCTCGTCGAGCAGCAGAACGGGCGCTTCGGCCAGGCTCATGCGAGCAAGGAGGGCGCGTTGCAGCTCGCCACCGGACAGTGCCATCAACGGGCGATGCTCAAGGCCGCTGAGGCACCAGTCTTCCAGTACTGCTTCAAGCCGCTGATTGCGCTGTTGCGGGGACAGTTGCGTGCCCCAGAAGCCGGCGGCGACCAGCTCTTGCAGGCTGATGGGAAACTGACGGTCCAGGTGTTGCTGCTGGGGCAGGAACGACAGGCCGCCACGGCGTGGAACCTCCACCGTGACCTTGCCCGCCAGCGGCTTTTGCAGGCCGGCGATGACTTTAAGCAGGCTGCTTTTACCGGTGCCGTTGGCGCCGATGATGCCGGTGAGGCTGCCTTTTTCCAGGGTGAGGTCGATGGCGGGCGTCAGCGGCTGGCCGGGTGCGCCCCAGCGTAAAGCGGTGCAGGTGATCATGCAGGGTGTCTCGTCCAGCGGCTTTCAGCCACGGCATCGTGCGCGTGCAGGCTTTCGGCGTGGATCACTTTCAGGTGGAAGGCTTTGACGGCATCCGAGCGTTTCAAGGCGAGGTTCAGGCGGCGGGCGGCGTCTTCGCAGAACATCAGGTTCTGCCCGTTGGCCAGGGCGAAGGCTTGTTCGTCCGCACGTTTCACGGCGGTTTGTACGGCGGTGCCGAGGGCGGCTTCGACGGTGTCGATTAAGTCTGTCAGTGGCAGTTGCTCGCCTTGCAGCTCGACATGCAATTGCGCACTGCTGCGCTGGCTGTGAGGCGTGGCGACGATGCCGTTGGCGCTGCCGAGCCAGGTCAATACGTCTTCATGCTGCAACGGTGTGTTGGCGAAGTCGTCGAGAAATTGTTGCTGAATCAACTGCCTGGCGAGGGCAGCGGAGCAGGGACAGGTCGAGGAGTAAGTAACGTCAATTTTTAGTTCCACGTGGAACATCTGGTTTTCCAGACGCGCTTCGATGCTCACCGGGTAGCCTTTCCAACCGGCCAAAGGACTGACCAGTGCCGGGCGTTTGAGCAGCAAATCGGTGTGGATACGCAGGTAGGCGTTATTAGATAAACCTTCATGACTGTCGAGAAAACGCTGCAGTACATTACGCAGAAGTGCGGGCGTAAGCGGTTGCTGGTCGAGCATCTCCAAGGCCAGGTACAGGCGTGACATATGAATGCCACGGGCGGCGCCATCGTCCAGGCTCACGCCGGCATCGGCGGTGGCGGTCAGGCGCTGGCCGTCGATGAGAATCGGCAGGGCGATACCGCACATGCCCACCCAGTCGAGTGGCAAGGCTTGGCGTGAAGCCTGCGCGGCGATATCCGGCAGAGTCAGCGCATTCATGAGCAGGTCCATCGTTGGAAATAAAAAGACATGTTATATTATAACTATTGAGTCGACGATGATTTTTCTGCTCCAGCCTTTTTTCAGTCATGTCGAGTAGGGACGCTCCTTTATTTGCGGTATTTTTCATGCACAGACGTCAGCTCCTAAACCTGCTTCTGGCCAGCCCGCTGTTCACCTTGCCGTTTGCCGCCCACGCCACGCAGATCAGCAACGCCCGCCTGTGGCGCTCGGACGACAAGCTGCGCCTGGTGTTCGACCTCAGCGGTCCGGTGCAATACAAGACCTTCACCTTGAGCGCGCCGGAGCGCTTGATCATCGACTTGAGCGGCGCCGGGCTCAGTGGGGATTTCTCTCAGTTGGCGCTGAAGAACAGCGGGATCACCTCGATTCGTTCCGGGCATTTCGGCAAAGGCGACACGCGCATCGTGCTGGACCTGGCCGCACCGATGCAGCTCAACAGCTTTCTATTGCCGCCTCAGGATGGCCAAGGTCATCGACTGGTACTGGACCTGACCAGCGCCACCCAGGCGCCTCGCCAGATTGCGGCCGAGCCCAAGCCTTTGGTGGATAAAGCGCATCCCAAACGCGACATCGTTGTGGTGGTCGACCCCGGCCACGGCGGCAAGGACCCAGGCGCCGTCGGCTCCAAAGGCCAGCGCGAAAAAGACGTGGTGCTGTCCATCGCCCAACTGCTGGCTAAACGCTTGAAACGCGAGAAAGGCTTCGACGTGAAGTTGGTGCGCAACGACGACTTCTTCGTGCCGTTGCGCAAGCGCGTGGAAATCGCCCACAAGCACAATGCCGACATGTTTATCTCGGTGCATGCGGACGCGGCGCCACGCATCACCGCTTCGGGCGCTTCGGTGTATGCCTTGTCCGAAGGCGGCGCCACTTCCGCCACGGCGCGGTTCATGGCGCAACGGGAAAACGGCGCCGATCTGCTCGGCGCTACCAGCCTGCTCAATCTGAAAGACAAGGACCCGATGCTCGCCGGGGTGATCCTGGATATGTCGATGAACGCTACTATCGCGTCCAGCCTGCAACTGGGCAGCTCGATCCTGGGCAGCCTGGAAGGCATCACCAGCCTGCATCAAAAGCGTGTGGAACAAGCCGGGTTTGCGGTGCTCAAGTCACCGGACGTGCCGTCGATCCTCGTGGAAACCGGGTTTATTTCCAACGCACGGGACAGTGCGCGGCTGGTCACTGCGCGGCATCAACAGGCGGTTGCCGACGGCCTGTTCGAAGGCCTGAAGAAATACTTCCAGAAGAACCCACCGATGAACAGCTACATGGCATGGGTGCAGGAACAGAAGATCGGTCAGGTCTAACAGCCGGTTATACGGCTACAGGTGAATTTGGCGCTGGCGCCGCCCGAACTGGAAAACCGGTTGAGGGTGGTCCAGCCCACGCGCCGCGTGTAGCCGACCCACGCCTCTCCATCCGACGCCAACCCGGTAAAGAACGTCAGTTGCCCATAGCGGCTGTTGGTTTGTGCCCAATAGCGTTTGCCGATCACCTCGTACCCGCGCAAATACGTGGTGCTGCCGACCGTCGCCACGCTGTAGGCGTTGCCTAAAGGGTCAACGCAAGCGAGCAGATTGGCGCTGCGCGTGCAGTTGGCCAGCAGGCTTGGCGTCTGGGCGCACGCAGGTCCCACGGCAACCAATAACAGGGCGCACACCAGGTATCTCATCGGGTTTCTCAAGGCTGGGGAGTGTTCAAGCATTGCGCCCTTCGTCGTGGCGAGCAAGAGGGGATTGGCTTATTTGTATTGTTATACTATAACATTAAAAAACAGCCTGACCCGTGAACCGCTCCCCATGACCGAACAAGACCTCCTGGCCCAGCCTTGCGCCGACTACATGAATGAAGCCCAGCAAGGGTTCTTCCGTGAGTTGCTGCTGGCCCAGCGCAATGAGCTGCAAGCCCGCATCGACGCCGAGTTCCTGGTACTGCGCGAGCAGGAAACCAACAGCGACCCTGCCGATGTCGGCAGCGCCGAAGAACAGCGCCAATGGCAACTGCGCCTGCTGGAGCGGGAAAAGAAGCTGTTGGACAAGATCGACGACGCCCTCGACTTACTGGCGCGCGGCGAATACGGCTGGTGCCGCGAAACCGGCGAGCCCATCGGCCTACAGCGCTTGTTGCTGCGTCCTACCGCCACCCTGTGTATCGAAGCCAAAGAACGTGAAGAGCTGCGCGAACGCCATAAACGGGCGATTTGACCGGCCAACCCTGATGAGGAATACCTGATGCCCAATCGTCTCCCCGTTACTGTGTTGTCCGGCTTTCTCGGCGCCGGTAAAAGCACGCTGCTCAACTACGTCCTGCGCAACCGCGAAAACCTGCGGGTGGCGGTGATCGTCAACGACATGAGCGAAATCAACATCGACGGCAGCGAAGTCCAGCGCGACGTCACGCTCAACCGCTCCGAAGAAAAACTGGTGGAGATGAGTAACGGCTGCATCTGCTGCACCTTGCGCGAAGACTTGCTCGAAGAAGTGGGAAAACTCGCCAAGGAAGGTCGTTTCGATTACCTGCTGATCGAGTCCACCGGCATCTCCGAACCCTTGCCTGTGGCCGAAACCTTCACCTTCCGCGACGAAAACGAGCAAAGTCTGGCCGACATCGCGCGCCTAGACACCATGGTCACCGTAGTCGACGGCATGAACTTCCTGCTCGACTACCAGGCGGCCGAAAGCCTGGCGTCGCGGGGTGAAACCCTCGGTGAAGAAGACGAGCGTTCCATCACCGACCTGCTGATTGAGCAGATCGAATTCGCCGACGTGATCCTCATCAGCAAGATCGACCTGATCAGCAGCCGCGAACGCGAAGAGTTGATGGCGATCCTTGAGCGCCTCAATGCCCAGGCGGAAATCATCCCAATGGTCATGGGCGAAGTGCCGCTGAACAAGATCCTCAACACCGGCCGTTTCGACTTTGAACGTGCCGCCCAAGCCCCAGGCTGGCTGCAGGAACTGCGCGGTGAACATGTGCCGGAAACCGAGGAATACGGTATTGCTTCCACCGCTTACCGTGCGCGCCGTCCCTTCCATCCACAGCGTTTCTTCGACTTCATCGACCGCCCGTGGGTCAACGGCAAACTGCTGCGCTCCAAAGGTTTTTTCTGGCTGGCCAGCAAGCACCAGGATGCGGGCAGTTGGTCCCAGGCTGGCGGTTTGATGCGCCATGGTTTTGCCGGGCGCTGGTGGCGCTTTGTGCCAAAAAGCCAGTGGCCTCAGGACGAAGAAAGCATCGCGGCGATCATGGGCAACTGGCAACTGAGCACCGGTGATTGCCGCCAGGAACTGGTGTTTATCGGGCAGAACATCGACTTCACCCTGCTGCGTGCCGAGTTGGACGCGTGCCTGCTCAACGATGAAGAAATGGCCCAGGGCGTCGACGGTTGGCGCCTGCTGGCCGATCCCTTTGGCCCTTGGTATGAGGAGGCAGCCGCCTGATGCTGGCCCCGGTGATTCCCCTGCGTCCTGTGATTCGCCAGACCCGTGGCGAAACCCCGTTGGCGCTGTCCGACATCCTGGAAGATGGCGTCAACCTGGCCGTGTGGGAGCGGCTGTTGCCGTTGCACATCGCCGAGTTTGGCGCCTTGCTGGTGGCGCTCAACGAGCCGTTGGCCGATTCCATGGTGATCGAGCTCAACAACGAAGACGCCGAGCCGAACTTGCAGGGATTGGCGTCCAGCTGCCGTGATCTTGAAGGCTACGAAGGCTTTATCGCGGATGTGTCGTGGCTGGTCAGCGCATTCGCCTGCTTGCTGGGCGCCAAGCGTATTGGTGTGCGTTTGAGGTTGCTGGATAAGGCGATGTGCCCACGTTTTCACGTCGACCATGTGCCGGTGCGGCTGATCACCACCTATGCGGGGGTCGGCAGTCAGTGGTTGCGCGAAGGCGTGATGGACCGGCGCAGGCTGAGCCAGCCAGAGGCCGAGCCCACCGAGCGTGTCGAACAGATTCGCTGCGGCGAAGTCGCGCTGCTCAAGGGCACCAAATGGCACGGTAATGAGAATCACGGTTTGATCCACCGGTCCCCGGCGCTCAAGGCCGATGAGCGCCGATTGATCCTGACACTGGATTGGCTCGCATAACCGCGTAGGATCAAACGCTCTACACGGTCCGAACGATGCCCCTCATGCTGCAGAACATTCCCACCCACGTGATTGCCGGGCCCTTGGGCGCCGGCAAGACCAGCCTTATCAAGCACCTGCTCGCCCAGCGCCCGGCCAACGAGCGCTGGGCGGTGCTGATCAACGAGTTCGGGCAGATCGGCCTGGACGCTGCCTTGCTCACCCAGGATGACGACGGCATTGCCCTGGGCGAAGTCGCTGGAGGCTGCCTGTGCTGCGTGAATGGTGCACCGTTCCAGGTAGGACTGGGTCGTCTGTTGCGTAAGGCCAAGCCCGACCGGCTGTTTATCGAACCGTCGGGCCTGGGCCATCCGGCGCAGTTGCTCAAGCAGTTGCGGCAGGCACCGTGGCAGGGCGTGCTGGCCGTCCAGCCCTGTGTGCTGGTGCTGGATGCCCAGGCGCTGGCAGCAGGAAAACCATTGCCGCCAACGCAGCAAGAGGCTCTGACAAGTGCCGGGTTGCTGGTGTTGAACAAGGATGAAGGGTTGGACGCCGGGCAGCGCCGAGCGATCGAACGGCAGTTGCCCGAATGCCCGCTCTACTGGACCCGCCAGGCGCAATTGCCCTTGCAACAATTACCCGGCCTGAACGCGCAGGCTTCAGTCGCTGTGGATAACATCGAAGTGCCCGAAGGCCAGGCGCAAATGCCGGCGGTGTGGAGCGATCCGACTCAACCGATCTGCCTGAGTCAGACTCAAGAAGGTGGTTGGAGCGTCGGATGGCGCTGGCACCCGAGCCAGCCATTCGATACTCGGCGCCTCGACCAGTGGCTGACAAGCCTTGAATGGCGCCGCGCCAAACTGGTTATCCACAGCGCCGAAGGGTGGGTTTCGACCAATGCGGTGGACAACAGCGAGTTGACTTGGCAGGCCAGCGAATGGCGCCGCGATTCACGTATCGAGTTGATTTTCAGCGAGCCACAGGACCTGGCCGCCTTGCAGGCCGCAGTAAAGGCCTGCCGTTACTGACGGTTCTTGGCGTGGTCCTGGCGCCACTGGCTCAGCTCGATCACTTCGGCGCTGGGCAGCGGCGTCTTGATCTCGAACGGGTAGGGCGCCAGTTCGATTTGCGCGCTGTGGGCGCCGAATTGGGTGATGGTCCCCGGATGGCGGGTTTCGCCGGTCACAGTGAATTCAAAGTTGTAGATACGCGCCAGGCGCCGCCGCCCATTGGCATCCTTCACAAACCCGATACGCTTGAGCGCCACCGCGCCGTCCAGCAGTTCGATGTCGAGCTTGGCACAATGCTGCTTGACCCGCTCCAGCGCCCGCTCACGCAGGCCGTGGTTGTGCCACACCCAGGCGGCACCGGTCGCCAGCAGCATCAACACGAAGATGTTTCCCAGGGTCAGCATGCGAAAGACTCCAACAAAGTGAGAGCAGCTTAACTGTGTCGCCGGTCTGTCGTACAGGATGCGTTTAGTCGCATACTGCGCGGCCAGAATTTCAATGGCTTTACGGAAATCCCGCGCATGAAACGCACACCTCATCTGCTTGCGATCCAGTCTCATGTGGTCTTTGGCCACGCCGGAAACAGCGCCGCCGTATTCCCCATGCAGCGCGTCGGGGTGAACGTCTGGCCGTTGAACACGGTGCAGTTCTCCAACCACACCCAGTATGGCCAATGGGCGGGCGAAGTGTTGGCGCCGCAGCAAATTCCGGCGCTGGTGGAAGGCATTGCGGCGATCGGCGAGCTGGGCAACTGCGACGCCGTGCTGTCCGGCTACCTGGGCAGTGCGGACCAGGGGCGTGCGATTCTCAGCGGCGTGGCGCGCATCAAGGCCATCAACCCCAAGGCTCTGTACTTGTGCGACCCGGTGATGGGCCATCCGGAGAAGGGCTGCATCGTTCCCCAGGAAGTCAGCGATTTCCTGCTGGACGAAGCCGCGGCCATGGCCGATTTCCTGTGCCCTAACCAGCTGGAATTGGACAGTTTTGCCGGGCGCAAGCCGCAATCGCTGTTCGATTGCCTGGCCATGGCCAAGGCGCTGCTGGCACGCGGGCCGAAAGCGGTATTGGTTAAGCACTTGGACTACCCCGGCAAGCTGCCGGACGGTTTCGAGATGCTGCTGGTGACCGCCGAGGGCAGCTGGCACCTGCGCCGGCCGTTGCTGGCGTTTCCGCGTCAGCCTGTGGGCGTGGGCGACCTGACCTCGGGGCTGTTCCTGGCGCGGGTACTATTGGGCGACAGCCTGTTGGCGGCGTTCGAGTTCACCGCCGCAGCCGTGCATGAAGTGCTGCTGGAAACCCAGGCCTGCGCCAGTTATGAACTGGAACTGGTGCGTGCCCAGGACCGTATCGCCCATCCCCGCGTGCGGTTCGAAGCGACGCCGATTGAGCTGTAGGAACATTCCTGATTGAGCCAGGCAAAGGGCGTCCGGTACTATCGGGCGCCTCTTTGTACCCTGTGCTTTTCAAGGATGAACCATGTCATATTTCCTACGGGCTTTTTCCACGCTAAGCCTGGTTTCGTTGCTCAGCGCTTGCAGCATCAACGGTAGCTACCCGGACGCCACCGAACCCGATGCCGCCAAGCTGCGGTTCATCTCCAACACCCAGAACTCCACCCTCGACTTCTTCGACGCCCAGCACTGCGCAGGCCGTACTACCGGCATGCTCAACAACTCCTTGATGACCGACACCCAGCGTCGGGTGGGCATGATCGTGCCTCCGCCGGAAAAAGCCCGTGGTTTGCTGGAGGTCAAGCTGGCGCCTGGCAAGCCGGTGTTCATGCGCATCAACACCAATGGCAGCGGCTACGTGTGCGCCAAGGCGATCAGCTTTACGCCTGAGGCGGGCAAGGAATATGAAGTGACGTTCGACGTGGCCGAGGGCAGTTGCATCACCACCTTCCAACGTCTGCAGCGCTTCAACGGTAAAGACGAGCGTATTCCGCAGCCGATGATCGAAAGCCCGCTGCAAGCGTGCGCCGGCAGCACGCCGATGTTCCCCAAGCAGATTCCAGAAACACCCAAGCGCGCTGCGTTGATCGGTTCCATCGTTGACACCAACCTGCAGTTGTTCAAGATGATGAACCCGCAAACACCCGTCGAACCGCCGTCGACACCCAAGTCGCTTGAAGAGCAGATTGCCAAGCGCAAGGCGGCAATGGGTTCGTTCACGTTGCCGGAGGCCTACTGGACCCAATATCGCCAGAACTTCACCCTGCTCAATGAAGATGCGGCGGCGCAAGAGGCGCGCACAATGGGGCTCTACAACGAAGTGCTGCGCTACCGATTGAGCGTCACCGAAGACGCCGTGTTGGAACAATGGCTGAATCCGACGGACACCACCACGCGTGATCGTGTGGCGGAGAACGACAAAGTGATGGCCGCCTATTACATCAACACGCGCAAGTCAGTGATGGTTGAAGTGCTCAACCATCACCTGGCGCGCATGGGCCAACTGGATCAGCGCTTTGAGGTGTGTGCGCATTTCGACAAGTGCTGGCACTGATGCCTACAGCGCGTCGGCCTTGATTTCCTGGTAGCGCTTTTCCAGCTCCTGGCGGATCTGCCGGCGCTGCTGAGCTTGCACGAACCGGCGCTTGTCTTCGCTGTTGTGCGGCTGCAAGGGCGGCACGGCGGCTGGTTTGCGCTGGTCGTCCACGGCCACCATGGTAAAGAAGCAGCTGTTGGTGTGGCGCACCGAGCGTTCGCGGATGTTTTCGGTCACCACCTTGATGCCCACCTCCATCGAGGTGTTGCCGGTGTAGTTGACTGACGCGAGGAAGGTCACCAGCTCGCCGACATGAATCGGCTCGCGGAAAATCACCTGGTCCACCGACAACGTCACGACATAACGGCCGGCATAACGGCTCGCGCAGGCGTAGGCCACTTCGTCGAGGTACTTGAGCAGGGTGCCGCCGTGGACATTGCCTGAGAAGTTGGCCATATCAGGGGTCATCAATACCGTCATCGACAGCTGGGCGTTTCCGGGTTCCATAGCACACTCACGGGTTGTAGGCATTGGTTGGGGGGCACCTCTGCGGGTGCTGGAATCTTTGCTGCGCCTTCCTTAACGGGACGCCGGTGGTCGGCTTGCCGTCACGCGTGTACCGATCTGTTTCCATATATTGCACCGGCTTTCTGCCGGAAGTCGCGGTGTTAACCTTCAAAAGCCCATCTCAGGGCATTTCTTACGATCAAGGCAGACTTTTCCTTTCGCCCTTTGCGACATTTCAAAGGCGCGGGCGGAAGTGGGAAAAGCGCCAGTACCCTCAAGGAGCCCCTCGCCATGCACGCCATCAGCTTTATCCAGGACCTGGCCGTGATCATGCTGGTGGCAGGGGTTGTCACCATCCTGTTTCACCGCCTCAAGCAGCCGGTGGTGCTGGGCTACATCGTCGCCGGGTTCATCATCGGCCCGCACACCCCGCCGTTCGGCTTGATCCACGACGAAGACACCATCAAGACCCTCGCCGAGCTGGGGGTGATCTTCCTGATGTTCTGCCTGGGCCTGGAGTTCAGCCTGCGCAAGCTGTTCAAGGTCGGCGCCACAGCCTTCATCGCGGCTTTCCTGGAAATCATCCTGATGATCTGGATCGGCTACGAAATCGGCCGCTGGTTCGACTGGAACACCATGGACTCGCTGTTCCTCGGCGCGATCCTGGCGATTTCCTCCACCACCATCATCGTCAAGGCGCTCAATGACCTGAAGATGAAAAACCAGCGCTTCGCCCAGCTGATTTTCGGCGTGCTGATCGTCGAGGACATCCTCGGCATCGGCATCATCGCCTTGCTGTCGAGCATTGCCGTCAGCGGCACGGTCAGCTCCGGCGAGGTGTTTTCCACCGTCGGCAAGCTGTCGTTGTTCATGATCGTCGCGCTGGTCATCGGCATTTTGCTGGTGCCACGTTTGCTGGCCTACGTGGCCAAGTTCGAAAGCAACGAGATGCTGCTGATCACCGTACTGGGCCTGTGTTTCGGTTTCTGCCTGCTGGTGGTCAAGCTGGAGTACAGCATGGTGCTAGGCGCGTTCCTGATTGGCGCGATCATGGCCGAATCCCGTCAGTTGATTAAGATCGAGCGCCTGATCGAGCCGGTTCGCGACATGTTCAGCGCCATCTTCTTCGTGGCCATTGGCTTGATGATCGACCCGCAGATCCTGCTGCAATACGCCTGGCCGATTGCGGTGATCACCGTGGCGGTGGTGCTGGGCAAGATGTTGTCCTGTGGCCTGGGGGCGTTTATCGCCGGCAATGACGGCCGTACCTCACTGCGCGTGGGCATGGGGCTGTCACAGATTGGCGAGTTTTCCTTCATCATCGCGGCGTTGGGGATGACGTTGCAGGTGACCAGTGACTTCCTCTACCCCGTCGCCGTGGCGGTTTCAGCCATTACCACACTGCTCACGCCGTACCTGATTCGCGGTGCCGACCCACTGTCCTTGAAGATCGCGGCGATCATGCCGCAGCGAATGAGCCGGGTGTTCGGCATGTACGGCGAATGGCTGCGCAGTATCCAGCCTCAAGGTGAAGGCGCAATGCTGGCGTCGATGATCCGCAAGATCATCCTGCAAGTCGGGGTGAACCTGGCGCTGGTGGTGGCGATCTTCTTCGCCGGCAGCTTTTTCGCGGCGCGTATTGGTGGGTATCTGGAAGGCTGGATCAGCGATCCGAGCTGGCAGAAGGCATTGATCTGGGGCGGGGCGTTGTTGCTGTCGCTGCCCTTCCTGATTGCGGCGTATCGCAAGCTCAAGGCGCTGTCGATGCTGTTGGCGGAGATGAGCGTGAAGCCCGAAATGGCCGGGCGGCATACCCAGCGCGTACGGCGGGTGATTGCAGAGCTGATCCCGATCCTGTCGCTGCTGGTGATCTTCCTGCTATTGGCAGCCTTGTCGGCCAGTATTCTGCCGACCAACAAGTTGCTGGTGCTCATTGCCGTGGTCACGGCGGCGGTGGCGGCCGTGCTCTGGCGCTGGTTCATCCGCGTGCATACGCGGATGCAGGTCGCCTTGCTGGAGACGCTGGATAACCACAAGGATACGCCCGAGCACTAAGCGCCTGGGTGTGGGCTCAGCTTTCCAGCCAGACGTCCCGCGCCCAGTGCCACACCGATTCCCAGGTTTCTTCGGTAACGAGTTCTTCTTCGCCGGACCACAGCACCACGGTGCCGTCTTCTTCAACGCAGTAGTAGTCGTCACCGTCCTGGCAGATCGGGATCATGCTGCGATCAACACCGGCATCCCAGGCATTGGCAGCCACGTCGGGCAAGTAGGTATGGGATTGCGGGTCGGTAACGGTCACCGGTTCCAGGCTGCCGTACACCACATCGCTGACGGTCAGCAAAAATTCACGGAAGACAAACGGGATATCGATGAACAGTTGTTCCTCGATTTCCACCAGTTGATCTTCGTCAGGCAGCTCCAGCGGAACCGGGACCGGTTCGTTGGCTTCACGCAATTGTTCGATGATTTCTTCCACGGCCGGGATCCTCTTGCTAGATGGCGCGGTTTATAGGGGCGTTTTATACAGTAGCTCGCTATAAGTGCAACCGTGAAATAGAAAACCCCGGACAGGTCCGGGGTTTTTTGTAACTGCTTGCTCAAGCGTGCAGGGATCAGCCGTTCTGGCGGATACCGGCGACCAGCCAAGGCTGGTTGTCGCCTTGTGGACGTTCCATGTTCCAGCTTTCGCTGAACACTTCGCCCTGGTCGAAACGCGAGGTCTTCGACACACCGCTGAAGGTCAGGGTGGCGATGGTCTTGTCGGCGCGATCATCCACACCGTCCAACTGCACGCGCAGGTCGTCGATGTAAGTCGACTGGAATGCATCGCCAATCTCAGCGCGTTCGCGCTTGAGGAACTCCAGCAGTTGCGGGGTCACGAACTCGGCGATCTTGTCCATTTCGTTGGCGTCCCAGTGCTGCTGCAGGGACTGGAAGTGGCTGCGGGCCGCTTCGACGAAACGCTCTTCGTTGAACCAGGCCGGCGCGTTGATCACCGGACGGGCTGCAGCAGGGGCTGCTGAACCACCGAAGATCGAGCCCATGGCTGGTTTTTGCTCGAACACTTCACGCTGCATCGGCGCGCCGGCTGGAGCCAGGTGCTCCTGCTGCTTGCGGCGACGGGCGGCGATAAAGCGGAAGATCACAAAGGCGATGACCGCCAGGATCAGCATGTCGAAGATCTGCATGCCCTGGAAGCCGCCACCCATGAACATGGAAGCGAGCAGGCCACCGGCAGCGATACCGGCCAGAGGGCCCAACCAGCGCGAAGCACCGCCGGCCTTGGCAGCGGCGCCAGCAGCACCGGCTGCGCCTGCGGTCGCGGCTGCACCGCCCATGCCGCCGGCGGATGGAGCCATTTGGCTGGTCTGGTGAGTCGGTGCCGCACCGGAACTTTTGCCGCCACCGAAGCGTTTGGCGTTGGCGTCGATGCTCATCGTCAGGCCGATGCACAACGCCATGGCGATGCTAAGAAAACGTTTCATAAAGGGAATTCCCATTTGTGGATTGCACGCGCGCCATGTTGCACAGGTGGAGTGACAGTGGCTAGCGACATAATGTTTCGGGCTTTTGCGTAGGACCGATTCAGAATGGTCTGTAGGACTTATTACTGATATTGGCCCGCGCCTGTTAAAAACAAGGGCGGGCCAATAACCTTCATGTAGGCAAATGTTTCAAATGGCTTCGAGCTTCGCGTAGCCCATCATCAGCCACTTGCTGCCTTCGGCGAAGTTCACCTGCACCCGGGCCTGTGCACCAGCGCCTTCGAAGTTGAGGATCACGCCTTCGCCGAACACCGAATGCCTGACCTGCTGGCCAAGGCTGAACTGGGTTTCCGGAATCTCGGAACCCGCAAACATACTGCTGGAGTTCTGCTGCTGCCCGCCGCCGAACGGGCGACTGACGCTGTTGGACAAGCGCACTTCCTGGATCAGGCCCTTCGGAACTTCACGTACGAAGCGCGACACCTTGTTGTAGGTCTCGCTGCCGTACAGGCGTCGGGTCTCGGCGTAGGTCATCACCAGGTTCTGCATGGCACGCGTGATGCCCACATACGCCAGGCGGCGTTCTTCCTCAAGACGGCCGGGTTCTTCCAGGCTCATCTTGTGCGGGAACAGGCCTTCTTCCATGCCCACCAGGAACACATAGGGGAATTCCAGGCCCTTGGCGCTGTGCAAGGTCATCAGCTGGATGCTGTCTTCATGCTCATCGGCCTGGGTATCGCCGGCTTCCAGCGACGCATGGCCGAGGAAAGCAGCCAGCGGCGTCAGCTCTTCATCTTCCTCGGTGTTTTCGAAGGCACGGGCGGCGCTGACCAGTTCCTCAAGGTTTTCTACCCGGGCCTGGCCTTTCTCACCTTTTTCCGCCTCATGGTAGGCGATCAGCCCGGACTGTTCGATCACCGTCTGGGTCATCAAATGCAGGGGCATTTCCGCGCACTTGGCTGCCAGGTTCTCGATCAGCTCGACAAACACACCCAAAGCGCCGGCTGCGCGGCCGGTCAGGCCTTTATTGACGATGAGCAAGCGCATGGCTTCCCACATCGACACATCGGCATGGCGCGCGTGGTCGCGAATCGCCTCGACGGTTTTCTCGCCGATGCCGCGCGCCGGGATGTTGATCACCCGTTCCAGCGCCGCATCGTTGCCGCGACCTTCCAGCAAACGCAGGTAGGCCATGGCGTTCTTGATTTCGGCACGCTCGAAGAAGCGCTGGCCACCATAGATGCGGTACGGGATGCGTTCGCGCAGCAAGGCTTCTTCCAATACCCGCGATTGGGCGTTGGAACGGTACAGGATCGCGATGTCACTGCGCGCCAGGCCGGTTTTCAGCGCGCTTTCGATGGTTTCCACCACGTAGCGTGCTTCATCGTGCTCATTGAAGGCGGCGTACAGGTTGATCGCCTCGCCTTCGCCGCCGTCGGTCCACAGCTCTTTGCCCAGGCGCCCAGTGTTGTTGGCGATCAAGGCGTTGGCGGCCTTGAGGATCCCGGCGGTGGAGCGGTAGTTCTGTTCCAGACGGATGGTCACCGCGTCCGGGAAGTCTTCGGAGTACTGGTAAATATTCTCGATTTTCGCGCCACGCCAGCCGTAGATCGACTGGTCGTCGTCGCCCACTACCATCAGGCTGTCGCCGCCCTTGGCCAGCAGGCGCAACCAGGCGTACTGCACGGCGTTGGTATCCTGGAACTCGTCCACCAGGATGTGGCGGAAGCGTTTCTGGTAATGGGCCAACAGGCCGGGGTTGTCGCGCCACAGGTCGAGGGCGCGCAGCAGCAGCTCGGAGAAGTCGATGACCCCGGCGCGTGCACAGGCGGCCTCGTAGGCTTCATAGATGCTGCGCATGGTCGCCAGGAACAAATCGCCGCTGGCCTGGATATGTTGCGGGCGCAGGCCTTCGTCTTTCTGGCCGTTGATAAACCACTGTGCCTGACGCGCTGGCCAACGCTGTTCGTCCAAGCCCAGCTCGCGTATCACGCGCTTGACCAGGCGTTGCTGGTCATCGCTGTCGAGGATCTGGAAGGTCTGGGCCAGGCCCGCCTCCTGCCAGTGCGCCCGCAGCAGGCGGTGCGCCAGGCCGTGGAAGGTGCCGACCCACATGCCGGCCGGGCTGATGCCCATCAACTGCTCGATGCGGTGGCGCATCTCGGCAGCGGCCTTATTGGTGAAGGTCACCGACAGGATGGAATGCGGGGACGCGTTCTCGACCTGGATCAACCAGGCGATACGGTGCACCAGCACTCGGGTTTTACCGGAGCCAGCACCGGCCAGGACCAACTGACGGCCAACGGGGGCCGCTACGGCCTGGCGTTGGGCATCGTTGAGGGAGTTCAGCAAAAGGGAGAGATCATCGCGCATCGGCGCATTCTAGGGTGCCCGGGGGAGTGGGGCAAATACCAATGCCGGGTGGTCGACGGAAAACCGCCAGGGTGATGACCGGTCGGTCAATGGCCACAGCCCGCGCCGCGTCTCGCTCAAGCCGTCTGGCCCGGAAGTTTGCGCTGTACGACCGTGCAGTTTTTATGACGCAGAGCAGTTTGGCCCAGGCGCTTGCTTGTGTATGCTCCGTCGACGTTTCGGGCTCACCATTATAAGAACACTGCCTATGACCCTCAGCACCGACCTGCTCGGCCCCTCGACGGCACCCGCGCAGGTTCTTCGCAAACACTACGCCACGGAGATGGCGGTCGAGCGTACGCGCCTGCTGTATCAGGGCTCGTTGCTGCCGACCCTGTTGATGCTGGTCAATGGCCTGGTCTGCGCCTGGCTATTGTGGAACCCCCAGCAATACTTGCTGGACAGCATCTGGCTGGTCTGGCTGCTGGCCCTGGTGGCGATGCGCGTGATCCAGGTGGCGGCGTTCGACTCGGCCATGCCCAGTCGCCAGGCCCAGCCGGTGTGGCGGCGGATGTTCATGCTCGGCTCGGCCGTCAGCGGCCTGACCCTGGCCACGGCTGCCATTGCGCTGGTGCCGGTCGACAGCTTCATGCAACAAGCCTGGGTGTTCGGCCTGATCGGCGCGGCTACGCTGTCGGCCAGCGTGGCCTATGCCGTGAGCCTGCCAGCGTTTTTGTCGTTTGCCTTGCCGTGCCTGGTGCCGGCTATCGTCTATTTATTCTGGACGGGCGATCCGCAGCAGCGCGGTTGGGGCGTGCTTGGCCTGATTCTGTTGGCATCCTTGAGCCTGGTGGCGTGGCAGGTCAATCGCCTGATCCAGCGCGGGCTGCTGCGTCGCTTCCAGAACCAGGCGCTGATCGAGCATCTGCAGCAGGCACAGCAGCGCAGCGAGCAACTCAATCAAGAGTTGGTGCGCGAAGTGGAACAACGTCGTCAGGTCGAGCAAGAACTGCGCGAAGCCCAGATTGGCCTGCAAGACCGCGTGGCCCAACGCAGCCAGGAACTGGACGCCGCCAGCCTGGCCCTGAATAAAAGCGAAGCGCGCCTGGCCATGGCGCTGCAAGCCAGTGAGTTGGGCCTGTGGGACTGGAACCTGCAAACCGACGAAGTCCATCACACCCAGCTCAAGGAGTTGTTCGGCCTGGAGCCGGAATATGTCACGGCGATGCTCAGCCACCTCAAGCCACGCCTGCATCCCGAAGACCTGCCGCTGCTCAAGCGTGCCCTGGTGGAACACCTCAAGGGCCGCAGCGAGGACTACCTGGTGGAATACCGCGTGCGTCATGGCGATGGGCACTGGGTGTGGATCGAAGACCGTGGCCGCGCCGTGGAGCGCGCGCCCAGTGGACGGGTCACGCGCATGCTCGGCACGCGGCGGGATATCAGCGCCGGCAAGGCCCTGGAAGAACAGCAGCGCTTGGCCTCGACCGTATTCGAGGCCGCCAGCGAAGGCATCGTGATCCTTGACCCAGACTACAAGCTGATTGCTGTCAACCAGGCGTTCAGCCGTGTCACTGGCTTTGAAACCGACGACATGATCGGCCGTAATGTGGTCGAGCTGCCCAGTAGCCGCGATGCCCGCCGTCACTTCCCGGTGATCCGCCAAGCGTTGCTCAGCCATGGCACCTGGCAGGGTGAGCTGGTGGAAACGCGCAAGAACGGCGAGCTGTACCCGCAGTGGCTGCAATTGAATGTAGTGCGCGATATCCGGGGGAAAGTCAGCCATATCGTGGGTTTCTTCGCCGATCTCTCAGCGCGACGTGAGTCCGAAGAGCGCATGCGCTACCTCACGCATTACGACGAATTGACCGGCCTGGCCAACCGCTCGCTGTTCCGCGAACGGCTGCGCGAGGCCCATCAGCGGGTTCGCCAGGGCGGGCGTAGCCTGGCGCTGCTGCACATCAACCTCGACCGCTTCAAACTGCTCAATGACAGCCTCGGCCATGAAGTGGCCGACCAGCTACTGCAGAAAATGGCGCGTCGCCTGATCAATGCGTTACCTGAGGCTGACACCATCGCACGCCTGTCTGGGGACGAATTTGCCGTGCTGTTCGACGCCTACGGCAACCTGTCGAGCCTGGCGCGGGTCGCCACGCGGTTGCTGGCCAAACTGCGGGTGCCGGTGACGGTGGACGGGCATGAGCTGGTGGTGAGTGCCTCGATGGGCGTCAGCCTGTTGCCGGACAATGCGCGGGAAATTTCTGCATTGGTCAGCCAATCCAACATGGCCATGCAACATGCCAAGCACCTGGGCGGCAACAATTTCCAGTTCTACACCGACAGCCTGCAAGCCAGCACTCTGGAGCGTTTGCAGCTGGAAAACCATCTGCGCAAGGCCATCGAAGAGCGCCAGCTCACGGTGTTCTACCAACCCAAGCTGTGCCTGGCCACCGGCAAGCTGAATGCCGCCGAAGCGTTGATCCGCTGGGACCATCCGCAGTGGGGCATGGTGCCGCCGGGGGACTTTATCGGCCTGGCCGAAGAGACCGGCCTGATCGTGCCATTGGGCGAATTCGTGTTGCGCGAGGCCTGCTGGCAGGCGTGTGAATGGCAGCGTCAGGGGCTGGCGCCGATCCGCGTATCGGTGAACCTTTCGGTGCATCAACTGCGCCAGGGCAAGCTGGTCAGCCTGGTGCGCCAGGTGCTCGAAGAAACTGGCCTGGACCCGCAATACCTGGAGCTGGAGCTGACCGAAAGCCAATTGCTCGACAGCGTCGAACACATCATCGCCACTTTCCAGCAACTGCGGGACCTGGGCGTGAAGCTGGCGATCGACGATTTCGGCACGGGTTATTCGTCCCTGAGCTACTTCAAGCGCATTCCCGTGGACTACGTGAAGATCGACCAGACTTTCATCCGTGGGCTGGGCCAGGGGCGTGAAGACGCCGCTATCACCCGCGCCATTATCGCTATGGCCCACGGCCTTGCGCTCAAGGTGGTGGCTGAAGGCGTGGAAGATCAGCAGCAGTTGGACTTCCTGCGCGGTGAGCGTTGTGATGAGGTACAGGGCTACTTGATCAGTCGGCCGATGCAGGCCGAAGGGCTGGCAGATTTGTTACGGAAAAATGCAGATTTTCCCTAGTGATGCCTGGGGCGCCCCTGTGGCTACAACTTGGCCGCCCTTAGATTCAAAGGGGAGCAGGGCGATTTAGTGATGCGTCGGACGGGCAAAACGACAATTCTTGTAGTATAACTACAAGCTTGCTACATCCCTGGCCCTGCCCATAACAAGAGTCCTGCCCTTTGAACCTGTTGCAACATATCGCCCAGTCGCGCCACCTGTTACGCAAATCGGAACTCAAGGTTGCCGATCACGTGCTGCTTGACCCTGCGGCTGTGATGCACAGTTCCATGGCCGACCTGGCGCACAGCGTGGGCATCAGCGAACCGACCATCGTGCGCTTCTGCCGTGCCATCGGTTGCTCCGGGTTCCAGGACTTGAAACTCAAGTTGGCGCAAAGCCTGGCCGCCGGTGCCAGCTTCGGTCAATTCGCGATCCATGAAGACGACTCCGTCGCCGACTACAGCCTGAAGATCTTCGACACCACTCTGCATACCCTGATGGAAGTGCGCGAGAAGCTCGACCCGGTGGAGTTGCAAAAGGCCGTGACCGCCATGTCCCAGGCCCAGCGTGTCGAGTTCTATGGCTTTGGTGCTTCGGGCGCGGTGGCCGCCGATGCCCAGCACAAGTTTTTCCGCCTGTTGCTCACCGCAGCGGCCTACAGCGACCCGCATATGCAGGCGATGTCGGCGGTGACTTTGAAGCCTACCGACGTGGCGATCTGCATTTCCCAGTCGGGCCGCTCCAAAGACTTGCTGATTACCGCCAACCTGGTGCGTGAAAGCGGCGCTTCGCTGATTACCCTGTGCCCGAGCCAGACGCCGTTGGCGGAACTGTCCACGGTCAACCTGGCAATCGATGTGCACGAAGACACCGAGATCTACACGCCGCTGACTTCGCGCATCGCCCACCTGGTGGTGATCGACGTGCTGGCGATGGGCGTCGCCATGGCGCGCGGGCCGAGCCTGGTCAACCACCTCAAGAGCGTGAAGCGCAGCTTGCGCAGCCTGCGGTTGTCGCCCAAGTCCGTCAAAGCATTGGATGATTGATCAAAGTTTCATCAGTTTGTAATCCCCGCGCAGCCAAACCGTCATCGCCCAGGGCCATCCTGAACTCCCCGTACTCGCATTGGGAGACTCCAAATGGCCCGGCCCTACGAAGACAGCAACAGCTCCGTCAAAACCCGTCGTCAGCAGGAAGACCAGCGCCGCATGGCGTTCCGTCGCGCAATCGAAGACCGTTGCGAGGAGCGCCAGCTGCTCCAGAGCATCAGTGACTACCCGGAACTCCACTGGCAGGCACCCGCGGCTGCCCAGCGAAACGCTCAGCCAGCGCGCTGATTTGCACCCGCTCGCTGCGGATAAAGCCCAGGAACGCATGGGCCACCGGTGACAGGCGTTTGGCTTTGGCTTGCACCAGGCACCAACTGCGGTACAGCGGCAGCTCTTCCACCGGCAGCTCCTTGAGCCCGCCGGTGGCCAGCTCCATGTTGACCGCGTGACGCGTCAGCAGCGCCACGCCCAACCCCGCGCAAACACACTCGCGCTGCGCCTCGGCCGAGGCCACTTCCACCGTCTGGGTGAAGTGCACGCGTTTCTCCTTGAAATACTCCTCGCACGCCAGTCGCGTACCGGAACCCGGTTCGCGCAGCAGCAGCGTGTAGGGTTCCAGGTCCTGCAGGCGCAGCGGCCCTTGCAGGCTCAGCGGGTGATCGGGTGGCGCCACGGCGACGATCGGGTTGTTGAGGAACGGCAGGAATTCCAGGCCCATGTCCTGAGGCACCATGGACATGATCACCAGGTCATCGCGATTGTCCGAAAGCCGGCGAATCACCTGGGCGCGGTTCACCACCGTGAGGTGTAACTGCACCTCGGGATGTTGGCGCTTGAAGGCGGCAAACAGGTGTGGCACGAAGTATTTAGCGCTGGATTCAATCGCCAGCTTCAACTGGCCTTGCAGCGAACCCTGCATGTCCGACAGCTGCATATCGAGGTTTTCCAGGCGCCCGAAAATATCCCGGCTGGCTCGCTGCAAGGCTTCAGCGGCCTCGGTCATGTAGAGCTTTTTGCCGACATAATCGAACAGCGGCTGCCCGATCAGCTCTTCCAGCTGGCGAATTTGTAGGCTAACGGCCGGTTGTGTGAGGGACATTTCCTCGGCGGCGCGGCTGTAGGAGCGCAAATCGCACACTTCATTGAAGATCTGCAATTGACGCAATGTCATACGCATCAATGACTTACGCATTTTTAGCACGTTCCTGCTGAATCTAATGAGTTCAACTATAAGTCTTTACTTATGCACGACCCAATAATTATTGATTTTTGTTAATCCCTCGGCGGGCTTAGTGTGTGTCTCGCGACTGTCATGAAACATTTGGTCACGCGCCGACCCGGATCCAGCGGGTCGAAGAACGCAGCAATCGGCTCAAGGGAATTTCCAAGTGATAAAAAAGATCCTGATCGCCAACCGTGGTGAAATTGCCGTACGCATCGTGCGTGCCTGCGCCGAGATGGGCATTCGCTCGGTCGCGGTCTACTCCGACGCTGACCGTCACGCGTTGCACGTCAAGCGTGCCGACGAAGCCCACAGCATTGGCGCCGAGCCCCTGGCCGGTTACCTGAACCCGCGCAAGCTGGTGAACCTGGCGGTGGAAACCGGTTGTGACGCGCTGCACCCTGGCTACGGCTTCCTGTCGGAAAACGCCGAACTGGCGGATATCTGCGCCGAACGTGGTATCAAATTCATTGGTCCGTCGGCGGAAGTGATCCGCCGCATGGGCGACAAGACCGAAGCGCGCCGCAGCATGATCAAGGCCGGTGTGCCGGTCACGCCGGGCACCGAAGGCAACGTCGCGGACATCCACGAAGCGCTCACCGAAGGCGACCGCATCGGTTACCCAGTGATGCTCAAGGCCACTTCCGGTGGCGGCGGCCGTGGTATCCGACGTTGCAACAGCCGCGAAGAACTTGAACAAGCCTTCCCCCGCGTTATCTCCGAAGCCACCAAGGCCTTCGGTTCGGCGGAAGTGTTCCTGGAAAAATGCATCGTCAATCCCAAGCACATCGAGGCACAGATCCTCGGTGACAGCTTTGGCAACGTGGTGCATCTGTTCGAGCGCGATTGCTCGATCCAGCGTCGTAACCAGAAACTCATCGAAATCGCTCCAAGCCCGCAACTGACGCCGGAACAGCGCGCCTACATCGGCGACCTGTCGGTACGCGCCGCCAAGGCGGTGGGTTACGAGAACGCCGGCACCGTGGAGTTTCTGCTCGCCGAGGGCGAGGTGTACTTCATGGAGATGAACACCCGCGTGCAGGTGGAACACACCATCACCGAAGAAATCACCGGGATCGACATCGTCCGCGAACAGATCCGCATCGCCTCTGGCCTGCCGCTGTCGGTGAAACAGGAAGACATCCAGCACCGTGGTTTCGCGTTGCAGTTCCGCATCAACGCCGAAGACCCGAAAAACAACTTCCTCCCAAGCTTCGGCAAGATCACCCGTTACTACGCACCCGGCGGCCCCGGCGTGCGCACCGACACGGCGATCTACACCGGCTACACCATCCCGCCGTTCTACGACTCCATGTGCCTGAAACTGGTGGTGTGGGCGTTGACCTGGGAAGAAGCCATGGACCGCGGCCTGCGTGCCCTGGACGACATGCGCCTGCAAGGCGTGAAGACTACCGCCGCCTATTACCAGGAAATCCTGCGCAACCCGGAGTTCCGCAGCGGCCAGTTCAACACCAGCTTCGTTGAAGCCCACCCTGAACTGACCAACTACTCGATCAAGCGCAAACCCGAAGAGCTGGCCCTGGCCATCGCCGCCGCCATCGCCGCCCACGCAGGCCTGTGAGGAATATTCCAATGACTAAAAAAATCTTCGTAACCGACACCATCCTGCGCGACGCCCACCAATCGTTGCTCGCGACCCGCATGCGCACCGACGACATGCTGCCGATCTGCGACAAGCTCGACAAAGTCGGCTACTGGTCCCTGGAAGTCTGGGGCGGCGCCACCTTCGACGCCTGCGTACGCTTCCTGAAAGAAGACCCGTGGGAGCGCCTGCGCAAACTGCGCGCCGCGTTGCCCAACACCCGCCTGCAAATGCTGCTGCGTGGTCAGAACCTGCTTGGCTACCGCCACTACAGCGACGACGTGGTCAAGGCGTTCGTGGCCAAGGCTGCCGTCAACGGTATCGACGTATTCCGCATTTTCGACGCGATGAACGACGTGCGTAACCTGCGCGTGGCTATCGAAGCAGTGAAAGCAGCCGGCAAACATGCCCAAGGCACCATCGCCTACACCACCAGCCCAGTGCACACCGTCGAAGCCTTCGTGGCCCAGGCCAAGCAACTGGAGGCCATGGGTTGCGACTCGATCGCGATCAAGGACATGGCCGGCCTGCTGACGCCGTACGCCACCGGCGAACTGGTCAAGGCGCTGAAAGCCGAGCAGACCCTGCCGATCTTCATCCACTCCCATGACACGGCGGGTCTGGCCGCGATGTGCCAGCTCAAGGCTATCGAAAACGGTGCCGACCACATCGACACCGCCATCTCCAGCTTCGCCTGGGGCACCAGCCACCCAGGGACCGAGTCGATGGTCGCCGCCCTCAAAGGCAGCGAGTTCGACACCGGCCTGAGCCTGGAACTGCTGCAGGAAATCGGCCTGTACTTCTACGCCGTGCGTAAGAAATATCACCAGTTCGAGAGCGAATTCACCGCCGTCGACACCCGTGTGCAAGTTAACCAGGTGCCGGGCGGGATGATTTCCAACCTGGCCAACCAGTTGAAAGAGCAGGGCGCACTCAATCGTATGAGCGAAGTGCTGGCCGAGATCCCGCGCGTGCGTGAAGACCTTGGCTTCCCACCGCTGGTGACGCCGACCTCGCAGATCGTCGGCACCCAGGCGTTCTTCAACGTGCTGGCCGGCGAGCGCTACAAGACCATCACCAACGAAGTGAAGCTCTACCTGCAAGGCGGCTACGGCAAGGCGCCGGGCACGGTGAACGAGAAACTGCGTCGCCAGGCCATCGGCAGCGAAGAAGTGATCGACGTGCGCCCGGCCGACCTGCTCAAGCCGGAAATGACCAAGCTGCGCGGCGAAATCGGCGCATTGGCCAAGTCCGAAGAAGACGTGCTGACCTACGCCATGTTCCCGGACATCGGTCGCAAGTTCCTCGAAGAACGCGATGCCGGCACCCTGGCGCCGGAAGTGTTGCTGCCCATCCCAGAAGCCGGCGGCGTGGCCCGTGCCGGTGGTGAAGGCGTGCCGACCGAGTTCGTCATCGACGTGCACGGCGAAAGCTACCGCGTGGACATCACCGGTGTCGGCGTGAAGGCTGAAGGCAAGCGTCACTTCTACCTGTCCATCGACGGCATGCCGGAAGAAGTGGTGTTCGAACCGCTCAACGAGTTTGTCAGTGGCGGCAGCAGCAACCGCAAGCACGCCACCGCGCCGGGTCATGTCAGCACTGCAATGCCGGGCAACATCGTCGACGTGCTGGTCAAGGAAGGCGATGTGGTCAAGGCCGGCCAGGCCGTGCTGATCACCGAAGCCATGAAGATGGAAACCGAAGTGCAGGCAGCCATTGCCGGCAAGGTGACTGCCGTTCATGTGGCCAAGGGCGACCGGGTCAACCCTGGCGAAATCCTGATTGAAATCGAAGGCTGATCCAGCCTTCGACACTACCGTTTAATCCTCGGGGGGGCAGGTGCCCTCCTTTTTTTTGCCCGCTCGTTCCCACGCTCCGCGTGGGAACGCCGCCCCGGACGCTCCGCGTCCAGAGGTCAGAACCGCATCCGCCATTGCCCCATCAGGCCCTGGTTGCTGCTGTTGCTGCCGTTTTCGCCGATGTAGGCCAGGCCGACGGTGTGTTGGCTCGAGAGTGCGAGGTCCAGCCCGGCTTGCAGGTTGAGGCTATTGCGGTCCAGGGATGTGCCCTGGATGGTGAAGTCGTCTATGCCGCCCTGGCGAAAGGATTGGCGCACCTGGCTATCAATGTCACCGTAGAGGTGTTTCCAGCCTGCGCTCAGGTGTGGCGTGAGGCTCATCTGGTTATCGAACCGAATCTGCTTGGCCAGGCGCAGGCCAAAGGTGCTGCTCAGGTTTTGCTGGGTTTGTGCGCCGACATTCAGCGCAGCCCGCCCACCCTGTTCCTTGAAACTGTCCCGGCTGTAGCGCTGGTAACCAAGCCCGGCAAACGGCTCGATACTCAGGCTGCCAGTGCCCAGTTGGTAGCCCGCTTCACCGAACACATTTTGGCCTGTGGCGTTGTAGCTGCCCTTGAGCGTGTCCTTGTAGCTGAGGATCTCGACGCCGCGCCGGTTCTGCCCGGCATGGCTGCTGTAGATCGCCCCCAGGCGCAGCGCCAATGGGCCGTCTTGGCGCACGGCGTAGCCGCCCAGGTGCCAGCTGTCCAGGTCGGCGGCAAAGCGTCGGGTGTCAAAACGGCTGCTGGATTTGGCCCCCAGCACTCCGACCCGCCACGCACTATCAACGGCCCAGTCTGCGCCCATGAGCACGCCCTGGTTGGACGTGTTCAGGCCGGCGGTGCCGCGCTGGCTGTCGAGGCCGCCTTCACTGCCGAGGTTTTTGACCCAGAAGTGACCATCAGTGTCGGTGGGCAGTTCGCGCAGGGTCGAGAGCACGCGGCTGCTGAGTTGCTGGGTAGTGTTCTGGGTCGCAGCCGCCAGGTTCGCGTTCTGGCTGCCGGCCAACTGTTCGAGGGCCGCGCCGAAGCCATTTGGTTGCTGCGCAAGTTCGGCGTTTAGTTTTTCCAATGCCTTGATCTGCTCAGAGGTCAGTTGGCCTGATTCCAGCAGGCGAGCCAACGCGGGCTCCAGCACCTTTGCCACCTGCAAGCCGTTGTAGGAAGTAGCCTGCCCAGTCAGGTGACCGGCGGCGGGAATGGCCGGGCGGTAGGGGGCAAAGGTCCAATCGGGATCAAACGGATCGAAGAGTTGATACTGGTAGGACGCTTCCTCCATGTCGCCGCGGGCATTGGCGGGCTGGAGGCTGGCGGCAACCGCAAGGCTGATGAACAGTACGATTCTGCGGGGTGTTATGGGCATGAATTCCCGACCTCTTGTGGATGAGGTCGGGAATTTAGCGAGATGGTGGGGGGATAACTGTCAGGACAAGGGCTCCTGGTTTGCGGGAGTTGTCTGTATTGGCGCGCGTTTCAAATAGGGTCTGCATTTTATTGCAGTTGCTCGCATGCAAATGGGCGTGGTCAAACTGCACCGCCATTACAACTGAACATCAGCTACGGCGCACATACCCCTTGCCATAATGCCGCTCCATCCGCGCCTGGATCAGTTCCAGTCCGAGGGACAGCACCCAGTAAATGATCGCGGCGGTGGTCAGCATCTCGATATAGCGATAGCTCGACCGGCCGTAGGATTGCGCCAAAAACATCACTTCCCACACGCCCATCACCGAGATCAGCGACGAGTCCTTGAGCATCGAGATGAACTGGTTGGTCGCTGGCGGGATGATGGTGCGCATGGCCTGGGGCAGGGTCACGTGCCAGAAGATCGCACTGTTGCGCATGCCCAGCGCCAGGGCGGCTTCGCGTTGGCCGTGGGCGACGCCGAGGATGCCGGCGCGGAAGATTTCGCTCAGGTAAGCGCCGTAGTTCAGCGACAGCGCGATGATCCCGGCGACGATCGCGCCCGGCACCAAACCCAACTGCGGCAGGCCAAGGTAGATCAGCAGGATCTGGATCAGCAGCGGCGTGCCGCGAAAGAACGACGCGTAGAAGCTGGCGATGCCAAAGGCCACGGCGCTTCTCGACAGGCGTCCCAGCGCGGTGACGAAACCCAGCACCGACGAAATCACGATGGAACACAGGCACAGGAACAACGTCAGCGCCGCGCCTTGCAGGAAGCCGTTGGGCGCCAGGTGCAGGCCGACCAGGTTGGGCAGCTTGTCGAGGATGATCGAGAACTTCAGGTCAAAGCTCAGGAAGAAACTGGCGAACAGGCAGAGCAGTGCGGCCCAGGTCAGGTAGAGCCGCGTGCGAAAGCCAAACAGCCGTGGCTTGATCACCGGCGGCTTTGGAGGAGTCGGAAAAGCAGTCATTGGCTGATATCGGCGCCGATCCATTTTTGCGACAGCTGGCTGAGGGTGCCGTCCTGTTTCAGCTGGGCGAAGACTTCACGCACCTTGCTGTCCCACTGTGGGTCGCCTTTCTCGATGGCCACCGAGTTGGGTTCCGAATACAGCGCTTCGCCGGCGAGCTTGAAGCGCTGGTCTTCGTTCAGGCGCGGTTGGGCGGTGACCAGGTTGGTGAGGATCGCGTCCAGGCGCTTGCCAGCGCCGAGGCCGAGGTCCTGGAAGGCGACGTTGTCGGTGTCGTACGGGGCGATCTGCACGTTCTCGAACGGGTACTGCAACTGGGTGTCCTCGGCGCCTTCGATCACCAGGTTTTTGTTCAGGTAGCTTTCATAGCTGGAGGCGCTGGTGAGGCCGACTTTCTTGCCGCTCAAGTCCTTGGCGCTGTGGATGCGGTCGTCCGTGGCGTTGACCACGATCACCGCAGGCGACGCGTAGTACTCCACCGGGAAATCGAACACCTCGGCGCGGGCCTTGCTCGGGGTCATGGAGCAGATGCAGATATCGTAGCGCCCGCTCCAGTGGCCGGCGGCGATCACGTCCCAGGACGGGGTTTCCAGGCGCAGCTTCACGCCGAGCTTGTGCGCCACGGCCTTGGCCACATCGACGTCGAAACCATCGAGCTGGTTTTGTTCATTGAGGAATGAGAACGGTGGGTAGCTTTCCATCAGGACGCCCACCAGTTCTTTCTTCTTTTCGACCCGGTCCAGCGTGGCACCGCCGAAGGCTTGAGTGGAAGCAGCCAGAATCGTCAGGCCCAGGGCCAGCAGCGGTTTTAGTTTCACGAGTCGCACCCACGTAAAAAAACAGTTGTTATGAACAGAATTGAACGTATTAAATAGTTATAAGAACGACTCTCATAGTGAGTTATTTTCATAAGCTTATGAGTAAAAAGCATATGGCCAACGCAACAGTAATTCTCGATGGCGGCATGGGCCGTGAACTGCAACGCCGCGGCGCGCCGTTCCGGCAGCCGGAATGGTCGGCGCTGGCGTTGAGCGAAGCGCCGCAGGCGGTGGAAGCGGTGCACACGGCTTATATCGAAAGTGGCGCGAACGTCATCACCAGCAACAGCTACGCGGTGGTGCCATTCCACATTGGCGAGGCGCGCTTCGCCGCCGAAGGCCAGGCCCTGGCGGCGCTGGCCGGTGAATTGGCGCGGCGTGCCGTGGACGCTTCCGGCCAGGCCGTACGGGTGGCAGGCTCGCTGCCACCGCTGTTTGGCTCGTACCGTCCTGACCTGTTCGAGCCGCAGCGCGTCGCCGAGTTGCTGACGCCGCTGGTGCAAGGCCTGGCGCCGTTTGTCGACCTGTGGCTGGCGGAAACCCAGAGTTCCATCGCCGAAGCCCGCGCCATTCAGGCCGGGCTGCCAGAAGACGGCAAACCGTTCTGGCTGTCGTTTACGTTGAAGGATGAAGACACCGACGACGTACCGCGCCTGCGCTCCGGCGAGCCGGTGGCGGACGCGGCTGAAGCGGCGGCGCAGTTGGGTGTGCAGGTGCTGCTGTTCAATTGCAGCCAGCCCGAAGTGATCGGCGATGCGATTGATGCAGCGCGCCAGACGTTCGCGCGGTTGGGCGTGCAGATTGAAGTGGGCGCTTATGCCAACGCGTTTCCGCCGCAACCCAAGGAAGCGACGGCCAACGATGGTTTGGACCCGTTGCGCGATGATTTGGATCCACCGGGCTATTTGCATTGGGCAGCGGATTGGCAGGCGCGTGGTGCCAGCCATCTGGGTGGTTGCTGCGGGATTGGGCCGGAGCATATTGCGGTGTTGGCGCAGAAGCTTCGGTAGTAGAACCAATACAAATCCAAATGTGGGAGCTGGCTTGCCTGCGATGGCGGTGTGTCAGTACCCGATGTGCAAGCTGACACACCGCCATCGCGGGCAAGCCCGCTCCCACAGGGGTTAGGTGTTGGCTGGGAGGCGGCACTCGGCCAGGGTTTTTAATTGGCCCGATTCCGTCTGGTTGCCTTGCGACAACCATTCCTCAAACCCCGCCCCAACCGTCGGCCATTCCGCGTCGATAATCGAATACCACGCCGTATCGCGGTTCTTGCCCTTCACCACCGTGTGCTGGCGGAACACGCCCTCGAAGCTGAACCCCAACCGTTCTGCCGCGTACTTGGAACGGCCATTGGCGTTGTTGCACTTCCACTCCAGGCGCCGATAACCCTGCTCAAAGGCATGCTTGGCCAGCAGGTACACCGCCTCGGTGCTTTTCGGCGAGCGTTGCATCGGTGCGCCAAAGGTCACGTGGCCGATTTCGATGCGGCCTTGCTCGGGCACGATGGACATCAGGCTGAGGATGCCTTGCACCTGGCCGGTCGCGCGGTCGATCACGCTGAAAAAGTACGGGTCGTTGTGGGCCTCGTGGTTGTTGAGCCATTCATTGAATGCGCTGCGCTCGGGGAAAGGTCCGTAAGGCAGGTAGTCCCACAGCTTGGGGTCGGCGCCAGGGCCTTGGAGTGCCTGGAACAGATCGTCGCCATGACGCGCCGGGTCGAGTTTTTCCAGGCGGATAAAGCGTCCTTCAAGCAGTTGCACCGTCGGCGCGGGGACGCCTTTCCAGTCGGCGAGGGAAGTGGACATGCTGCGCTCCTTAAAGACCTTTGCGAAATTGGATGAAACCTGGGCGTTCGGCGATGCGTTCGTACAGCTGGATCGCGGTGGCGTTGGTCTCGTGGGTTAGCCAGTGGACCTTGCAGCAACCGTCGGCCTTGGCGGTGGCGTAGACGAATTCGATCAGCTTGCGGCCCACGCCGGTGCCGCGTTGGCTCGGGTCTACCAGCAGATCCTGCAGGTAGCAGGAGTTCTCGATGCTCCAGTTGGAGCGGTGATAGATGAAGTTGACCATGCCCACTGCCTTGCCGTCCTGCCAGGCCAGCGCCGAGTGGGTCGGCTCATGGGCGTCGATCAGGCGCTGCCAGGTGCTTTGGCTGACCGCGTCCGGCAGCTCGGTGTTGTAGAACTTAAGGTACGCCTGCCACAGCGGCAACCACGCGGCGTGGTCGTCGGCGGTGACGGGGCGGATATCGATCTGGCTCATTGCGCAACTCCTTGGGGAATCAATTGGCCGAGGGCCTGGTCGCGCACGTCCGGGCTGGCGGCCAGGCCTGCGCGCACGCCAGCCATGTCGGCGGGGCTTCGGTTTTGGCTGAGCTTGCGCTTGCCGATCAGGCGCTCCATCGGCAGGGCAAAGCCGACGATGGCCTTGAGCATGCCGTCAATGTAGTCGGCTGGTGCGTCGCTGACTTTCCACGGCTCGGCGCGGTTGCCTTCATGCCGGTCGGTGAGGGCGCTGACCAGTGCGAGCAAACGCTCGGCATCGGTGAACACGTCGGCCGTGCCGTAGGCGTGTACGGCGGTGTAGTTCCAGGTGGGCACGACTTTGCCGTGCTCGGCCTTGGCCGGGTAGAACGCCGGGCTGATGTAGGCGTCGGCGCCGGCAAAAATCACCAGGGCTTCGCTGCCGTTCTGCAGGTCTTTCCATTGCGGGTTGGCCTTGGACAGGTGCCCGTGCAGCGTGCCATTCGGGCCTTCATCGGGGTGGAGCAGCAGCGGCAAATGGCTGGCCAGCAGGCCCTGTTCGCCAAAGGTCACCAGCTGCGCCAGGCGGGTGTGCTGGATCAACTGATGCAGTTCGGGCAAGTCATCGAGGGCAAAGGCGCGGGGTATGTACATGGAAATATTCCTTGGCGAATGCCTGCATCCTAGGCAGGCTAATGGCTCGTTGAAAGAGCCATCTGGCACCCATTTCATAGGTCCAATATGTCGCCCATCACGCCGCCACTGTCGTTCAACCCTGCAGGAATCGAGCTGGATCGCCGTCAGGGGCTGACGCGCCAGCTGTACGAAGCCTTGCGCCAACGCGTGCTGGATGGACGGCTGGTCAGCGGTACGCGCTTGCCCGCCAGCCGTGACTTGGCGGCGGCGTTGTCGATCTCGCGCAACAGCGTGGTGCGTGCCTACGATCAGCTGTATGCCGAAGGCTTTACCGAAAGTCGGGTCGGTGATGGCACTTATGTGGCGCAACTGCCCACGGCAAAAAAACTATCCACAAAAGTATCCACAGGGTTACACACAGGCTTATCCCCAGCCTTATCCACAAAATGGTCGAATTTACCGGAGGATCTGGACAATGAAGTTATCCACAGCGGCGGTTTGGCGCGGATAAAAACCCACCATTTGTCGCAGCCTCCGGCGGGACCGCCACGGGCTTTTCGTGTGGGTGTGCCGGCATTCGACCTGTTCCCGTTTGAAGTATGGGCCAAGCTGAATGGGGCTTTCTGGCGCAAGCCCGACCTGGAACAGCTGTGTTACGGCGACCCGGCGGGGGACGCGCGGCTGCGCAGTTTGATCGCGGCTTATTTGCGCAGCTCGCGGGGCATGCAGTGCGCGGCTGAACAAATTGTGATCACCAGTGGCGCACAGCAAGCGATTAGCCTTTGTGCACAGTTGCTGGTGGAGCCCGGCGACGGCGTCGCTGTGGAAAACCCGGGCTACCGCGCGGCAGGCCATGCGTTCGCCCTGGCCGGGGGGAAATTGCACGGCGTGCCGGTGGACGCCGAGGGCATCAACTGCCAGGTGCTCAACACCCTGGAGGACTGCCGTGTGGCCTATGTCACCCCGTCCCACCAGTATCCGCTGGGCGTGGTGATGAGCCTGGCGCGGCGCCTGGAATTGCTGGCCTGGGCCGAGCGCGCGGGGGGGTGGATCATCGAGGACGACTACGACGGCGAGTACCGCTACAGCGGCGCGCCGCTATCACCGTTGGCGGCGCTGGATCGCAGTGGCCGGGTGCTCTACGTCGGCACGTTCGGCAAGGTGGCGTTTCCGGCGTTGCGCCTGGGCTACCTGGTGTTGCCGCCGGGGTTGGTGGATGCGTTTTCTCGCCGGCGTGCCGTGGACATGCGCCACTCCGAAGTCAGCACCCAGGCGGTAATGGCCGAGTTCATGGCGGCGGGGCACTTCCAGCGGCACATCCGCCGCATGCGTCGTGCGGCGTTGAGCCGGCGCAATGCGTTACTCGCTGGCTGGCCTAGCGGCTTGCCCGGTATGGGTGAACTGCCCAACGTTGCGGCGGGGCTGCACATGACGGTGCGGGTGGATAGCCTGGCCCGTGAGCAGCAGTTGCTGGCGCAGGCTCACGCGGCGGGAGTCGAGATCAACGGTTTGAGCAGCTATTGGCTGGCGCAATCGACCATGCCCGAGGACCAGCGTGCCGGCCTGGTGCTGGGTTTTGCGGCAGTGCCTGAAGCTGACATCGCCGAGGCGCTGGCGCGGTTGCGCCAGGCTTGGCGTATTGCCAGTTAGTTCAGAGCAAAAAAGCAATCTGTGGCGAGGGAGCTTGCTCCCGCTGGAGTGCGAAGCGCTCCCAGGCTTTTTGGGGCCGCTGCGCGGCCCAGCGGGAGCAAGCTCCCTCGCCACAGGTACGGTGTTCGCTCATCAGGTGCCGGATTTGATCTTGGTCCAGGCGCGCGTGCGCGCCCGTTCCGCATCCCGCCCCAGCGGCTTCAACGTATACAACGTGGCCATCGCCGCCTCGGTCGGGTACAGGTTGGGGTTGTTGCGGATCGCCGGGTCCACTTGCTCGGTGGCGTCCTTGTTCGGGTTGGGGTAGCCGACGAAGTCGCTGATCGGCGCGATCACCTGGGGTTGCAGCAGGTAGTTGATAAAGGTGTAGGCGTCCTGTGGGTTCTGCGCGCCTTTGGGGATGGCGAGCATGTCGAACCAGATCGGCGCGCCTTCCTTGGGCAGGCGCATGTCCACGGTCACGCCGTTCTTGGCTTCCTTGGCGCGGTTGGCGGCCTGGGAGAAGCTGCCCGAGTAACCCACGGCCACGCAGATGTCGCCATTGGCGATATCGGCCATGTACTTGGAGGAGTGGAAGTAGGTGATGTACGGGCGGATCTTCATCAACAGCGCTTCAGCCTTGACGTAGTCCTTGGGGTTGCTGCTGTTGGGGTCCAGGCCCAGGTGTTGCAGGGCCAGCGGCAGGATCTCCGACGGTGAATCGAGCAAGGCCACGCCGCATTGCTTGAGCTTGCTGATGTTCTCTTCCTTGAAGATCAGGTCCCAGCTGTCCACCGGCGCGTTCGCTCCCAGCACCGCCTTGACCTTGTCCGGGTTGAAGCCGATCAGGATGGTGCCGTACATGTAGGGCACGGCGAATTTGTTGCCCGGGTCGTTGGCCTCGATCAGCTTCATCAGCTTGGGGTCGAGGTGGTTCCAGTTGGGCAGTTGGCTGCGGTCCAGGGGCTGGAACACGCCGGCTTCGATCTGCTTGGCGAGGAACACGTTGGACGGCACCACCACGTCATAGCCGGAGTTGCCGGTGAGCAGCTTGGCTTCCAGGGCTTCGTTGGTGTCGAAGATGTCGTACACCAGTTTGATCTGCGGGTTCTGCGCCTTGAAATCTTCCAGCGCCTTGGGCGTGATGTAGTCGAACCAGTTGTAGACCTTGAGGGGTTTCTGTTCGGCCTGGGCTGTGCCGCTCACGACAGCGGCGCAGAGGGCGAGGGTGGTGAGCAGCTTCATCGGGTAGCTCCTTGTTGTTCGAAACCTTCGAGCACGTTGACGGCGTTGATGCCGATTTCTTCTACCGCGTAACCGCCTTCCATCACGAACAGCGTCGGTTTGCCCAGGCGCGCGAGGCGCCGGCCCATGGCCAGGTAGTCGGGGCTGTCGAGCTTGAATTGCGAGATGGGGTCGTCCTTGAAGGTGTCGACGCCCAGGGACACCACGATGATGTCGGCGTTGTAGCGTTCGGTTTGCTCGCACGCTTCATCGAGGGCTGCGCTCCACCGATCCCAACCGGAGCCGGCGGGCAAAGGGTAGTTGAAGTTGAAACCAACGCCTGCGCCTTCGCCCAGCTCATCGGCATAGCCGAGGAAGAACGGGAACTCCGCCTCCGGGTGGCCGTGGATCGAGGTGAACAGCACGTCGCTGCGTTCGTAGAAGATCGACTGGGTGCCGTTGCCGTGGTGGTAGTCCACGTCGATGATCGCAACCTTGCTGTGGCCCTGGTCGAGGAACGCCTGGGCCGCGATGGCGGCGTTGTTGAGGTAGCAATAACCGCCCATCAAGTCGCCTGCGGCGTGGTGCCCCGGTGGCCGGCAAAGGGCGAAGGCGCTGTGGGCGCCCTGTTGGATCGCCTGTTGTGCAGTGAGCGCCACTTGCGCCGCGCTGTAGGCGGCTTGCCAGGTGCCGGCGGTGATCGGTGCGCCGCCGTCGAAGCTGTAGTAGCCGAGCTGGCCGTGCAGGCTGGTGGGCAATACCCGGCGCAGGGTGCGGGCGGGCCAGGTGTAGGGCAGCAGGTCGCCGTCCTTGCCGTATTCGGTCCAGCGCGCCCAGGCGCCTTTGAAGAAGTCGAGGTAGTCGCGGCTGTGGATGCGTTGCAGCGGCGCCAGGCCGAAATCCTGCGGCGCCTGCACCGGGCCGAGGTCGCGGTCCTTGACGCGTTGCAGCACATGGTCGGCGCGCGATGGCATTTCGAAGCAGGGCATCAGTTGCCCGTCCATCAGCTCGCAGCGTCCGTGGTGCAGGTGGTGATCGTCGGAGTAGATCGTCAGCATGGGGGCTCCCGCAGGCTCGTTGTTGTGCTTGCCAGTGTTGCGTCGCGGGGGATTCAAGAGAATGGCAGGAGCGGCCAGAAGGGGATAAATGCGGCCAATGACGTTGACCGTAATTCGCCCTTCCTGTGGGAGCGGGCTTGCCCGCGAAAGTATCGATGCGGTGTGAACTGCATCCCGGATACCCGCATCGCCAGGACACTCAAGCCCGAAATTGCTGTGGCGCCACCCCACTCCAGCGCACAAACGCATGGCGAAAACTCGCGGTTTCGCTGTAACCCAATTGTTCGGCGATTCGGTAAATGGGCAGTCGATCCTCAGCCAGCCACTGCTTGGCCTGCTCGAAGCGCAGCTCGTCGAGCAATTGCTGATAGCTGCACCCCAGCGCGTGCAAGTGCCGCCGCAGGGTGCGCGGCGAGCAGTTCATTTGTGCCGCCAAGCCTTCGACGCCCGGCGCCGCGTGCAACTGATCGGCGAGCAACTGACGCACGCGGTTGAGCCAGGCCTGGCGCCCAGTGAACTCGGAGTTTTGCTTGCGGCAACGCTCGGCCATGGCGCGGTGGGTGATGGCATCCGCCAGGGGTAAAGGTTGTTGCAGCCACTCACGGGCGAAGGCAAACCCGTTGGCCGGGGCCTGGAATTGCAACGGGCAGTCGAACCGTTCGGCATAACAGGCGTGGTAATCCGGCGCCGCGTAGTCGAAGCGAGCTTCACGCAAGGGCAGGGCGCGGCCAAGCAAATCGTCACAGATGACTTTCATCGACACCAGGCAGAACTCGACATTGAACGCCGCCAGCGTCGGGTCTTCCCGATAGTCACCCGCGGTCAGCCAGACCTGCTGGCCGTCTTCCACCAGGCTCAGCTCGAAAAGTGTTCCCAACAGCGCCGGGTAGCGCAACGCCAGGCGCAAAGCGTCACCTAAGGTGGCACTGGTCAGCAGCGCATAACCGAGCAAGCCATAGCTCGACACATGCATGCGCTGGCCCAGTTCCAGGCCGATGTCCTGGCGCAAGGCCACGGCATTGGCGCACACGCGCATCTCCTGGCAGGTGGTGATGCGTGTGTCGGCGTGGCGCAGGTCGGCCAGGCCAATGCCGCTGCCGGCCAGCAACACGTCGCTCGCCAGGCCCTGGTCCTGGAAGGTAGTCAGGACCAGGGACACGGCATTGAGGGTGGTCAGGTGTGAATGCAACATGGAGAGACCAGCGCCAAGGGGTTGCGGTGGCGCAGCAAGTTGCATGCCGTCACGTGCTGCAATCAGGTGCCTGACGTGGATTGTGGCCGCTCGAAAAACAACTCACGGGCTTTTTCCAGGCTGATTTCGCTGCGGTAGAACGCGATGGTCTGCTTGCGGTCCAGGCCTTTCAGCGAATCGGCGGAGGTGCCCAGAGCGTGCTCCGCCGGGGTTTTCAGCCGGGCAGACAGGTAGGTTTTGTCCGGCGTCCAATCGGTACTGTAGTGAAAATGCGCGTACCAAAGCACCTTGTCATTGCCGCGGTCGATGATGGTGTATTCATCCAGGTAGTCCGGCTTGGCGCCTTTGATTCGGCGCCGAGCCTGGGTCTTTTTGATCGTGATCACGTTGTGATGTTTGAGCCATTCAATCCCTGACACGGTGGGCGGGTAGGCCTTGAGCGTTCTCTGCACCAGCTGATTGCTCTGTTGGTTGAGGTCGGCCAGGGCCGCGTCGAGGGCTTTGGTCACCGTGCTGGCAGAGGTCGACAAGGTATCGCTTTCGGTGATGTTGCGCTGTGTCAGCGCTTGTTCGATGGTGCTGATGGCCTGTTCCAGTTGCCGGGCATGCTGGTGGTACAGGTATTCAATGCCGAAAGGCGCACGGTCGGCCTTATTGGCGTGGGTTTTGGCCCGTGCCAGGAAAGCCGGTAACCCGTCCAGCAATGCCTGGCCCTGGTTGATACTGACTTGTACGTCCAATACCACCGGCTCTCTGGATGGGGGCGGGGTTCGCTCGCGCAACACCCAGGTTCCTTTGGGTTTCTCATGGTAAGTGGACAGGACCTGCTGGGTCAGCGGCGAGCGAATATCCACCAGACCGGTTTCCAGGCCGACACTGCTCAGGCGCGGCTCGCCGATCAGCAGGCCGTGGTAACGCGTATGGATAAACTGCTTCGACGGGCGTGGCGGGGTCGACGGCGGGGTGGGGCGGCTTCTGAACAAACCTCTTTGCGCACTCAGTACACCCAGGTTTTTGACGGCGCGCCGCTGGAATTCAGTCAATTCTCCACGCACTTCAAGCAACTGATCGGTGATGGCGTTCTCTGAGAATTCCGTGGGGAAATCCTGCAAACGTTCGTCAATCAATTGAAACTGCTCGATCAGGCTGCTCAGGGTATCAATGCGTTCGTCCAGCCGCCGGTCACTGCTCTCCATCAGTGTGTCTTGCAAACATTGAACGGCGATGTCGGCCGCGTCGATGATCCGATCCAGTTCCGTCCAGGCGGCAGGTTCGGTGGTGAACGTGTACTTGGGCATGCACAGGTTGCGGTTGAGCGTAATACGGATTGCTCTGAGGAAGTCGGGTGTATAGACCGGCATTGCGCCTTTCAGGGTGCTCAAGATCAGCGCGCCGTCTCTGCCCAGGCCTTTGAGTTCCGTGAAGCGGCCGTGCATGTACTCCAACTGAACGAGGAGCCTGCCGGTCAGGTCGCGCATGTCGCGGAAGTCTTCAACCGCGCGCTTTTGCACGGTTTCGGTCGAGTGTTGCAGCTGTTCGTACACGGTGCGCCATTTAGGCGTGAAGCTGACGAGGATTTCGGCGATCGCCGCCTGGGTCATTTTGGTCTGGACCTTAAGGTAGCTCAGGGCCTTTGGCGCGTATTCGGCGCTGGGCTCGTGAATGTTCATCTCCTTGAGCAGTTGCAGGGCCGACTCGTATTCCGTGCGCTGGGTCTCCAGGGTCCGTATGTAGCTGCGCCGAAGGGGATCGATCGACGCGGAGGCGCCTTCGTCCAATTCACGGCGAGCCTGTTGCAACTCCCCCTGTGCGGCTTTTTTGCGGTTTTCGAAGGTCTTGAGTTGCTCGCGCAGTTCATCGGCTTTTTTCTTGGCCAGATCCCGGGCCTTCTGGGTCATGAGCTTGGGGCCACCACCGCGCAGGCGCAGGCGCGTATCGACAAACCACTGGCCTTGGCTGTTGTGGATCAAGGGTGGGCCAGTGCGCTCGGGGCGGGTGGGGTCGGCAATCAAGACGGTATCGTTTTCATCCACCAGCACCTGGAACCAGCGTTTACCCACGGGCGCATACCAGTGTTGCCCGCCGCGATACAGATGCTGATCGGGCCCTTCCTTGTCGTTGACGGCGCCGAGAGTGCCGGGTTTGGTCACTTTGAAACTGTCCAGCACGGTGGCCAGTCGCGCCGGTGTACGGTTGACCGCGCCACTGATATGCAGGGGGCGGTCGTGGGGGCCCAGGGTGTCGGAGCTGACCGTCGCAAGCTTGCTGACAATTTCCGGTTTCAGCCGGGAGGGCGGTTGAGGACGCGCTATCGGCAAAGGCTTTTCTCTTTTTGCCAGGCCCGGCGAACGGTGGGTCACGCAGTGCAATGTGATGGCCATGCCGATATTCAGCAGCAGGTCGGCGAGGGCCGCCCAGGGTGACGCCTGCTCGGGGTGTGCCTTGGCGTCGACCACGTCTTGCAGTTGTTCCATGATCTGCCAGATCCAGGCCGCCGTGCCCGTGATGCGCCCCAGAAACGGCAGGGCGGCGTTGAAGATTGCCCAGCCGATGCGCTTGAACGTGGCCCAGCGTGCCTCGGCATTGGATACCGATTGCCGGTCAGCCAGGGTCACCAGGGCATTGGCATTGGCGTTGTACAGGGTGGCGAACAGATCGCCGGTTACGGCGCTCTGGCTCAGTTTCACTGGCCCGCTCATTTCTAACGCCTTGAGCGGATCCAGTACGAATGTGGCGACTGCCCATGGCGAAGGCAGGTCGTTGGGGAATACGAACTGGGCATAGTCATCGCGGGTTTTGTCGGGCAGCCAGGCCAATACGGATTCGCGCAGGCTTATCGACTGCTGCAGGGCGTAGAGCAGATTGTTCGGTGACGGAAATTGCGACAGTGGTTTGTCGAGCAGTGGGCGGTAGAGCAAGCAAGGGCCGGCGGCCATGTTTTGCGGGCCGATCACGAACATGTTGGCGACCACGTCCGGGGTGGCGTCCAGCCGCCGGGTCGGCACAAAGGCCAGCGGGCGGATGACGATTGTCTGGCCATCCACCAGGCGGTCGGCGGGGGCGGCCTGCATCAGTGCGCTGATGTAGCGATAGCCTTGTTCATTGACCCCGCCTTCGTCGCGGATCTTGCATTGCAGGGCCAACAGCGGCAGTTGAATGCGCAAATGCTGGGTGTAGAGCAACTGCCGGCGCGCAGACTCCAGGGGATCATCCAGCAAGATTGTCTTGACCAGGGCCGGGTAGGTGTTGCCGATGTCTACGCGGCTGATCAGGCTCTCCAGGTAGTCGAGGGTCAGCCAGGCAGGTAATGCCTTCGGGTTGCGCTGACGCAGGGTTTTGATGCCCTGGGGCAGGGCGATCAGGTTCTGCAAGGCTAGCTCGGTCAGGCTGAAACGGAAGGTGTCGAACTGTCCTGGCACCGGGAACAGGCCCCAGATCACGGGGCTGCGCACCACGATTTCAAGGTCTCCCAACCACTTCGTCGAGGCTTTGGGGTGATCCTTGAGCATCTCGGCGTTAAGTTGGTCCAGGGTGTATTGCTGGATCGGGCTTATGCCGTCTTGATAGCTCTTGCCCCGATTCAAGCTGTGCAACGTCGCGAGGTCTTTGAGGTGGCGTGAGAAGGCGTCCTGGTCTGAGGCTGAAGCATCGGTCAGCCAGTCAGGCAGGGCCGCCACGTACTGCTGCAAGTCGGCCTCACTGAGCGTGGCTTGAGGCGTTGGCGCTTGTGTCAGGCTTTGTTGGGAGGCGCCCGGCTCACGCAAGTCAGCAAAGCTGATGCAGCCAATGGCGGTGATCTGGAGGCTGATAAAGGCGCAAGCCAGGTAGTCGAAAAAATCGCCGTCGGGTTCCACCAGGCGCCACTGGATTTTTATGTGCCCCAATGCGTTGCTCAACAGTTGCGGCAGGTCCTGGCCCAGTTGCTCAAGGCTGGTGTATTTCTTGAAATTCCCGAGCAGTGAATGGGTGAGGATCACCTCATGGCCGTTTCGCTTGCTGATCAAGACGCTGATCAGATGCTCGTCCAGGTGAGTCGCCTTACCGTCGTCGTCGACTTGGTCGATATCTATCACGTAGGCCCTCACGGCCTGCGGGTCACTGAGGCTGCGTTGGGCGTAGTCCGGCGTGCGGTATAGCTGGCGTGCCATTTCGCAATCGTCGTCGCTCAAGCCGGTGGCCTGCTGTACGTTCCAGAAATCGCGCAGGGTTGTGGACAGCGCGTGCCAGCGCGGGCCGCTATCGGCCTCCGAATTGTTCCAGTACTCCATCTGGGCCTGTTGATAAGCGCGCAACATCACAGGTGCCAGCGTGTTGATGAGGCGGGCGATGTCGAGGATGCGCACCGGAAGGTGCACCGCCGGCTCGATGATCGGCAGTTGGGTCAGGAAGTGCTCGCCTTCGATGTACAACGCAGGCACTGCCAGCACGGCCTGGGCGGCGAGAATATCGGTAAGCGCCTGGTAATGGCGGTCGACGGGGACGACGTGACCATCGTCAATCCCCCAGAGCGGGGTGCCCACCATGGTCACGTTCGGGTCGATGTCGAGGGTGGGGTACAGGTCCTTTAATTGCTCGCGCAGCAGCGTGGCGGCCACTTCGCGAAACGCAGGGCCGGTGGACATTTGCGTGACGAGCGTGTCGGTGAGGTTTTTATGGGCGTCGGTGGAAGGGGGTGTGGTCATGGCGCGTCCTGGCAGGCGGAAGAATGGCAACGGCCCCAGGGGAGGTCTGGGGTGTTGTCATGCTAGAAAGCCGTATGCCAGGCGCGGTGGTGCTTATGTAGGTTGGCTGTTCAGCGCAGTTCGCCGCACAGGTCGAGTTCCACCAGGCGGCGCACTTCCTGGCTGTCGAGCCCGGCGCCGAGCAGTGCGTTGAGCTTGCCGAACGCCGCTTCACGGGTCATGCCGCCACCGGACAACACACCGACGCCGCGCAGGCGGCTGCCGGCTTCGTAGACATCCAGCTCCACGCCGCCTTCATGGCATTGGGTGATTGCCACGACCACAATCCCTTGGTCCTGCGCCTGTTGCAGGCTGGCGAGGAATGGCGGGTTGTCGCTCGGCCCGGTGCCGCTGCCGAAGCATTCGAGGATCAGTGCCTGGATGCCGCTGCCGATCATGGCATCCAGGTGGGCCGCGCCGATGCCCGGTACCAGCGGCAGTACGCCGACGTTGGCCAGGGCTTTGGGCTGGCGGAAATCCAGGGCTTGGGGAATGGACTCGGCACGGGTCGCGCCGCCCTGGCGGTTCAGCGCGGCGAACGGGTTGCGGCCGAAGCTGCGGATTTTCGCGCAGCGGGTGGGCGCCATCATGGCGCCGTGGAAGTACAGGTGCACACCCGGCGCCAGGCCTGCGCCCAACGCCTGCAACGCGCCGCTGACATTTTCCCAGGCGTCGCTGTCCGGCACGCCGGCCGGCAGCATGGAACCGGTGAACACCACCGGCGCCGGCAGGCCCAACAGTTGGAAGCTCATGGCCGCCGCGCTGTAGGCCAGGGTGTCGGTGCCGTGCAGGATCAGCACGCCATCGCAGCCCTCATCAACGGCCTCGACCACGGCGGTGCGCAGGCGCTGCCAGTAGGCGGGAGTCATGTTGGCGCTGTCGATCAGCGGGGCCATTTCCTGGAAGCGCCAGGCAGGTAGTGCCTGACCGTCAAGCTGCTCGCGCATACGGGCTTCGAAGCCGGAAGCCGGAGCCAGGCCATTGGCGCTGGCCTGCATGCCGATGGTACCGCCGGTGTAGAGCACCATCACGTTGTTGGATGCTGACATTGAGATTCTCCTGAACGAAAAACGCCGCCGGGCCCAGAGCATGCCCAAGGCCGGGCGGCGTGTCACTGCTTAGCGTTTCAGCGTTGCGTTTGCGCGTTCAGCTCTGCCGATGGCGCCGTTTCCGGTTTTACCGGATTGGCCGGCCAGGCCTTGCGGTCCAGGTCCAGGTCAGGGAACTGGCTGGAGTCGAACACCGGCGTCTTGATGCCTGCCGCGCGCTGGTTGTCGTAGTCATTCAGGATGCGCATGGCGATCTTGAACAGGAACGCCAGGGCGAACAGGTTGACGAAGGCAAGCATGGTCATGGTGATGTCGGCGAAGGCGAACACGGTGCTCAGGTTCTCGATGGAACCCCAGAAAATCAGCACCAGCACCAGCGCGCGGTATCCCATCAGCACCTTGCGGTTGTTGCCCACCAGGAAGCGCAGGTTGCTCTCGCCGAGGTAGTAGTTGTACATGATCGAGGTGAACACGAACAACGCCAGGGCCACGGAGATGAACATGCGGCCCCAGTCGCCCACTACAGCGGCCAGGGAGTTCTGGGTCAGGGCAATGCCGTCGCCTTCAAAGCCTGGGGTGTAGAAACCGGAGAGCAGGATCAGCAGCGCGGTGCAGGTGCAGATCACGAAGGTGTCGAGGAACACGCTGAACGCCTGGACCACGCCCTGGGCAATCGGGTGCTCTACAGAAGCCACCGCCGCCACGTTAGGCGCACTGCCCAGACCTGCTTCGTTGGCGAACACGCCGCGCTTCACGCCCATGATGATCGCACTGCCCACCAGGCCACCGAAGGCTTGGTCGAGGCCGAAAGCGCTCTTGACGATGGTCGCGAGCATGGCCGGAACGTGGTCGAATTGCAGCACGATCACGTACAGGGTCACGGCGATGTAGACCAGGGTCTTGACTGGCACCAGCAGGTCGGCAATCGAAGCAATACGCTTGATCCCGCCGATGAACACCAGGCCCAACAGCACAGCCAGCGCGAGGCCGGTGTAGGTGGTGTCCAGGCCAAAGGCGTTGTTCAGCGAGTGGGTCACGGCGTGGGCTTGCAGGCCGTTGAAGGCAAAACCGAAGGTCACCAGCAACAGGAAGGCCATGACCATACCCAGCCAGCGCTTCTGCAAGCCGTGCTGAATGTAATACGCCGGACCACCACGGTAGGTGCCTTCTGCGTCAGTGCGCTTGTACAACTGGCCGAGGGAGCACTCGATGAAGCTCGACGACATGCCCACCAATGCGGTGACCCACATCCAGAACACGGCACCGGGGCCACCCAGGGTCACGGCAATGCCGACGCCGGCGATGTTACCGGCACCCACGCGGCCAGCCAGGCTGAGCATCAGCGCCTGGAACGAGCTGAGTTGGTCGGAGCTGCTTTTCAGGCTGTCTTTGAACACCGAGAACATGTGGAAAAAGTGACGCAGTTGAACGAAACGCGAGCGAATCGTGAAATAACCGCCGAGCCCGACAATGAGCACGATCAGTACTTTCCCTGAGAGGAAGTCGTTGATGACTTCGAGCATGGAGTGTTCCTCGCTGATTTTTCTAATGGCAAACGCAGGACGGTCCGACCACGCCGCATGGCACCAGGCAGTGCGCGGCAGTTCGACCCCAATCCTTTTGCGGGTTGTTATTCATGCGGTTTCGCGCTGTCCAGGACCTCGTTACCGACGATCTCTGACGCGAAGAGGGGCGGCACTATACCTAGGCGAACATGATCCGTCTGCCCGAGGCGATTAAAGGTTTCAGCACGGAGGTGGGCATGCAGGGCGATATTGGATTTTTTATGGGCGTCATTTCACAACCTTGAGGCAAAAAAAAGGGCCTGAAGAACGAGCCTTCAGGCCCTCAAAAGGTGAGAGGTGTCTAGTCCCTCAACCTGGTGAGCGGTGCAACAAACGCTTAGGCCTTCAGGGGAACCAAGCGTGGGGCAATCATGTTTTCGGGGCGCAGGATGTCGTCGAGCATGGCGTCGTCGAGCAAGCCTTCTTCACGCACCAATTCCAGCACGCCACGGCCGCTTTCAAGAGCGATACGGGCGATGCGGGTGGCGTTCTCATAGCCGATGTACGGGTTCAGTGCAGTGACCAGGCCGATGGAGTGCTCGACCAGTTCGCGGCAGCGCGCTTCGTTGGCGGTGATGCCGACGATGCAGTGCTCGCGCAGCATGTCCATGGCGCGTTGCAGCAGGCGGATCGAATCGAAGATCTTGAAGGCGATCAGCGGCTCCATCACGTTCAGTTGCAGTTGGCCGCCTTCGGCTGCCATGGTCAGGGCCAGGTCGTTGCCGATCACTTGGAATGCCACCTGGTTCACGGCTTCCGGGATCACCGGGTTAACCTTGCCGGGCATGATCGAGCTGCCTGGCTGACGGGCCGGCAGGTTGATCTCGTTGATGCCGGTACGTGGGCCGCTGGACAGCAGGCGCAGGTCGTTGCAGATCTTCGACAGCTTTACGGCGGTACGCTTGAGCATGCCGGAGAACAGCACGAAGGCGCCCATGTCGGAGGTGGCTTCGATCAGGTCGGCGGCCGGCACCAGCGGCTGGCCGCTGATAGTGGCCAGGCGTTGCACGGCCAGTGCCTGATAGCGCGGGTCGGCGTTGATGCCGGTGCCGATGGCGGTGCCGCCTAGGTTCACTTCGGTCAACAGCTCTGGCGCCAGGGTTTTCAGGCGGGCCAGGTCTTCGCTCAGGGTGGTGGCGAAGGCGCGGAATTCCTGGCCGAGGGTCATCGGCACGGCGTCTTGCAATTGGGTGCGGCCCATTTTCAGCACATGGCCGAACTCGACGCCTTTGGCGGCGAAGGCCTGGATCAGGCTGTCGAGGCTGGCCAGCAGCGCGTCGTGGCCCAGCAGCAGACCCAGACGGATCGCGGTGGGGTAGGCGTCGTTGGTCGACTGCGCCATGTTCACGTCATTGTTGGGATGCAGGTATTGGTATTCGCCCTTGTTGTGGCCCATGGCCTCCAACGCGATGTTGGCGATGACTTCGTTGGCATTCATATTGGTTGAAGTGCCGGCGCCGCCTTGAATCATGTCCACCACGAACTCTTCGTGAAAATCGCCGCGGATCAGACGGGCACAGGCTTCGCTGATGGCAGCGTGCTTGGCTTCGCTGAGCTGGCCCAGCTCGCGGTTGGCGTCAGCGGCTGCTTGTTTGACCATTGCCAGGCCGACCACCAATTTCGGGTAATGCGAAATCGGAACGCCCGAGAGGCGGAAGTTATTCACCGCTCGCAGGGTCTGGATGCCGTAATACGCTTGAGCGGGTACGTCGAGTACGCCAAGCAGGTCTTTTTCTGAGCGGAATGATGCAGCGGAGGACATGACGGAAATCATCTCAATAAGGACCCGGAACTGGCCGGAACGCTGCGAATGCTAGGCTTGTAGAAGTTTTTGGGCCAATGCTGTTAACCGCTGGCCTATGCACAAACGGCATAATGTGGCTGTGACCCCGTTATCATGGCGGGCGTGTGTGCCAAAATGGTGCGTACCTGTGGGAGGAAGTGATGAATCTTGAGAGCAAGTGGCTGGAAGACTTCAGCGCCCTGGCGGCGACCCGCAGTTTTTCCCAGGCGGCAGAGCGGCGCTTCGTGACCCAGCCGGCCTTTAGCCGACGTATTCGCAGCCTCGAAGCCGCGCTGGGTTTGACGCTGGTCAACCGCTCGCGTACGCCGGTCGAGCTGACGGCGGCGGGGCAGTTGTTTCTGGTGACGGCGCGTACTGTGGTCGAACAGCTGGGTGAAGTCTTGCGCCATTTGCATCATCTGGAAGGCGGGCAGGGCGAGGTCATGCAGGTGGCGGCCGCTCACTCCCTGGCGTTGGGCTTCTTCCCGCGCTGGATCGCGCAACTGCGCAATGAGGGGCTGAACATTGCCACGCGGCTGGTCGCCACCAACGTCGGCGACGCGGTGCACGCTCTGCGCGAAGGCGGTTGTGACTTGATGCTGGCGTTCTACGACCCGGACGCGGCGATGCAGATGGATGCGGAAATCTTCCCTTCCCTGCACCTGGGCAACACCGAAATGCTCCCGGTGTGCGCCGCCGATGCCGACGGCAAGCCGTTGTTCGATCTGGAAGGCGAGGGCAGCGTGCCACTTTTGGCCTACAGTGCCGGTGCGTTTCTTGGCCGTTCGGTACATCTGCTGCTGCGCCAGCGCGCATTGCGCTTCACCACCGTGTACGAAACCGCCATGGCCGACAGCCTCAAGAGCATGGCCTTGGAGGGCCTGGGTATCGCCTGGGTGCCACAACTGAGTGTGCGCGCAGAACTGGCGCGCGGTGAGCTGGTGGTGTGCGGCGGCCCGCAATGGCATGTGCCGTTGGAGATTCGTCTGTATCGCTGTGCGTTGGTACGCAAGGCTAATGTGCGGTTGCTGTGGCGCAAGTTGGAGGGTGGCGCGGCGAGTCCAGCAGTTTGAAAAGGTGAAGACCGATGGGTAGGGCCTTCACCTTTGTTCGGATGGGTAATCGCGATTAATCAATCAAACTGGCTGAGGTAAGTTCTGATGGCTTCTCTGTTTTTGTCACTGAAGCGATAGGCATTGAGGCGAAAGATTGTGAATGCGTCTGGTGAACTCATGGTTGTCTCGCTCCACCAACCCTCGTAGATGATCTCTGCTGCGTCATGGTTCGCACCCAGCATGTGGCCTATTTCATGTGCGGCTACTCTGTAACTTTGGAGTGTTGCAATTGCAAATTGGCCTCCAATGCTATTGGCGAATCCCAGCGCTTTACCGGGGATAGGGATGTGGCGAGTGAGCAGAATGAACTTGTCGAGGGGAGACGTAGTTTGCGATATATTTTCTAAGTATTTAGACACCGCATTCTGCCATTGCTTGCTGGACTCTTCAGGGGTGCTTAGCTGGTATTTGAATGTGTGCAGTTCGGGTGCAGCTTCTTTGGTTATTTCTATTAGCTCAACTTTGCGATTTGAAAGCTGTTCAATTTCATCAACCACCCAAGAGAGGTAATCTTTTTTTATTGACTCGAAGGTGTGTATTGTGAGGGCGCTTTTAAAATAAAGGTCTGATAAGAAATTCCAAATATTAAGTTCCAGATCCTGGTGAAGAATGATGTGAATTTTTATCGGTTGCAATGACGTTGGCGTGCTCTCGGCGATGGGTGGGGGAGCTAACTCCGGCAGTTTATCAGGTTGATGGTTCTCTGGTACGTCTGCTGTTATCTTGCTTTTTTGCCAGGTCTCCATTGCAGGAAGCGCATGGTTCTTTAAGGTATCACCGAAAAAATCGAAGTCTTGGAGATTAATCCAATAACGGGGTAGGGTGTGCGGCAAGTGTTTTGGTGGTGGGGGCGCGCGATACGTTATTGACCACAGATGGATGATATTTTGTTTTTGTTGGTCGATGAGTGTTTGGATGTAGTCACTGAAGAATGATGGACTCGTTGAAAAACTCTCCAGGCGGATGTTCTGCTCATCCAATTTCCCTTCAGTGATCAAGCGATCAATGGCAGCGCGCTGACTGAAGGCGATGCAGGGGAACAGTGGATTTGTTTCTACCTGCGGATTGATAAGGTAAATAGTCAGATAGGCCTTCACCATGGCAATAGAATCAAACTGCTGTATTTTGATTTGGGGCATATACAGCACGCAGGGATTCGTATCGCCGATGTGATCTTCAGGTTTAAGTGTGATTAAAAAGGCGCCGGTGAGTGCAATGCTATGCGAGGGTTCGGACGCCGGCAGTGTAAGCGATATTTTATAGAAACTAACCGGGGGGACAATGTTTGAATGTGCAAGGCGTAAAAGTAAAGAAGTACTTTCCAAGTTGAGAGAGTTATCCGCTGCTCTCACGCTGCTGGCGCACTGTAATTGAGCGGCCATGGCGTTGGCGACATAGTTTTTATTGGTGAGCGGCACCGCTTTATGAGGGGCGCTCCAAAAATCATCGATCTGGTTCAGGTAATATTGGATATCCTTAAGTTTGAATAGCGCGGCATGGAGGACAGGTTGGAAATCGATTGGTAGCAGGTGTGGCGTGGGATTTCGCGTGCTGAGAAAAACGCAGTCGCTGTTGTAGCTTGTCGGTGCCGAGTCGAAGAACAGTATTGAATTGATAATGGCGATCAGATTATTTTCGCTCGGTATTGGCGCGCCGGCTAAAAGCGATTTTGATGTAGTGAATGCAATTTCATCAAGCGTGGCCACGTGCCGGATAGGTGCGAGGGCTTGGTTCACTAATGCGAATGCACCCGTTAGGAAGTCGGGGAAGTCAGCCAGTGTATATCTTACGTTTTCGCTCAACTCGTGTAATATAAATGCCGGCCAGGGCGCTTCCATTGTTGTGATACTTTCAGCCGATGGAAGGGAGGGAGTAGGGAGCGTCATACTTGTTATCCTTAATGTTCTATTTAAAGGGTTTTATAAAACCATTAATAGAATAAAATTCTTGCTTTAAGGTGTCTTGGCGATAAAGCATCGGGGGCTGTCGTAACCGTCTGCCGTTTACCGGATAAAAGTCAAAAAGGAGGCGAAGATGTTTTGCTTTTAGAGTGGGTGCGGTTTGTTGACCCGCAAGACAGGATGGTGTGTTTTAACCGTGTAAGACAGATGGTCATCCAAGGGGCTGTTTATCTGCATTATTACGGTATACTGCGCGGCCTTCGGCCGGTCCAACCGGCCTTAATTCGTACACCAAGCCACGCCGGATTTCCCGCGTGGCTTGTTGTTTTTTGACGCGCCTGCGGGCGCCCAGAGAGAAGAGGCACGACGATGAGTGCATTGGTTGGCGTGATCATGGGCTCCAAGTCCGATTGGTCCACCCTTAGCCACACCGCCGATATGCTGGAAAAACTCGGCATTCCGTATGAAGTGAAAGTGGTCTCTGCCCACCGCACCCCGGATTTGCTGTTCCAGTATGCCGATGAAGCAGAATCCCGTGGCATCGAGGTGATCATCGCCGGTGCCGGCGGTGCGGCGCACCTGCCAGGCATGTGTGCGGCCAAGACCCACCTGCCGGTGCTGGGCGTGCCGGTGCAGTCGGCAATGCTCTCGGGCGTGGATTCGCTGTTGTCCATCGTGCAGATGCCGGCCGGCATTCCGGTGGCGACCCTGGCGATCGGCAAAGCCGGCGCGATCAACGCCGCGCTGCTGTCCGCCAGTATCCTGGGCGCCAAGCACCCGCAGTTCCACGCGGTGCTGAAAAAATTCCGTGCCGAGCAGACAGACAGCGTGCTGGACAATCCAGACCCACGCATCGCCTGAGGTTGTTGACGATGAAAATCGGTGTAATCGGTGGCGGCCAATTGGGCCGCATGCTGGCCTTGGCGGGAACCCCGCTGGGGATGAACTTCGCTTTCCTGGACCCGGCGCCGGACGCTTGCGCAGCTGCGTTGGGTGAACACCTGCGGGCTGACTACAGCGACCCGGACCACCTGCGCCAACTGGCTGACGAAGTCGACCTGGTGACCTTCGAATTCGAAAGCGTCCCGGCCGAAACCGTGGCCTTCCTCTCGCAGTTCGTGCCGGTGTACCCGAGCGCCGAAGCCTTGCGCATCGCCCGCGACCGCTGGTTCGAAAAAAGCATGTTCAAGGACCTGGGCATCCCGACCCCGGCCTTCGCCGATATCCAGTCCCAGGCGGACCTGGACGCCGCCGTCGCCAGCATCGGCCTGCCGGCCGTGCTGAAAACCCGCACCCTGGGTTACGACGGCAAGGGCCAGAAAGTCCTGCGCACCGCCGCTGATGTGGTCGGCACCTTTGCCGAGCTGGGCAGCGTGGCCTGCCTGCTGGAAGGCTTCGTGCCGTTCACCGGCGAAGTCTCGCTGATCGCCGTGCGTGCCCGCGATGGCGAAACCCGCTTCTACCCGTTGGTGCACAACACCCACGACAGCGGCATCCTCAAGTTGTCGGTCGCCAGTACCGATCACCCGTTGCAGGCCCTGGCGGAAGATTATTCCAGCCGTGTGCTCAAGCAACTGGATTACGTCGGCGTGATGGCGTTCGAGTTCTTTGAAGTCGACGGTGGCCTCAAGGCCAACGAAATCGCCCCGCGCGTGCACAACTCCGGGCACTGGACCACCGAAGGCGCCGAGTGCAGCCAGTTCGAAAACCACCTGCGGGCGGTCGCGGGCTTGCCGCTGGGCTCCACGGCCAAGGTTGGCGAGAGCGCGATGCTCAACTTCATCGGCACGGTGCCGGCGGTGGAAAAAGTCATCGCCATCGATGACTGCCACCTGCATCACTATGGCAAGGCCTTCAAGGCTGGGCGCAAGGTAGGCCACGCCAACCTGCGCTGCAAGGACCGCGCGACATTGGAAGCGCAGATCCTCAAGGTTGAAGCGCTGATCGCCGAGCAATAAGGCAAGTCCGACGGGAACCATTGGTGACCGTCGTCTCTCTGATTGCAGGATGCCAAAGCCTGACTAGGCTTTGGCATAGCTCACTTCAATCAGAGGGAAATGCCATGGGTATCATCGGAACCATCTTTATCGGCTTGATCGTCGGCCTGCTGGCGCGTTTCCTGAAACCAGGCGACGACAGCATGGGTTGGATCATGACCATCCTGCTGGGTATCGCCGGCTCCCTGGCCGCGACCTACGGTGGTCAGGCGCTGGGTATCTACCAGGCAGGCCAAGGTGCAGGCTTCATCGGTGCCCTGGTTGGCGCGATCATCCTGCTGGTGATCTACGGCCTGATCAAAAAGAAGTAATCTGCCGACAAAGTCCTCTGCGCTGCGCAGGCGCAGGGGGCTAGAATGCTCGGCACCTGTACTTGCCGAGCTTCTCCATGCGCCGTCTTTTGTTGATGTTCCTTTTGCTGGGCCCTGGCCTGGCGCACGCCGGTGAACTGCCGGAAACCGACTGGCTCGACCTGATGCCGCTTTCCGACCAGAAAGCCCTCGAAGCCATGCCCGAGATCGACCACAACTCCCCCGAAGCCCAGGGCACCTTTACCGATAAAGGTGGCTTGAAGCAGAGCAAGGGGTTGCCGGCGGTGATGTATTCGACCAAGACCGTCGCAGCCATGAATGGCAAGAACATCCGTATCGGCGGTTACCCGGTGCCGTTGGAAACCGACGCCAAGGGTCGCAGCACCTTGTTCTTCCTCGTGCCGTACCCAGGCGCGTGCATCCACGTGCCGCCGCCGCCGCCCAACCAACTGGTGCTCGTGCGTTACCCCAAGGGGTTGAAGCTGGATGATATCTACACGCCGCTGTGGGTGACCGGCACCCTTAAGGTCGAGAAGGTCAACAACGACCTGGCCGACGCCGCCTATGCGTTGGATGCCGGCAAGGTACGGGTGGTCAAAGAGTCGGATCTTTAACGCCCTGCATCGGGATAAAACACCCGCTTGGCTTGTGGCCAATAAATCTCTGCGCGATGAATATCCAATCGTCGGCCCTGGCGAGCGGCCTCGATTTGGGCGGTTGCCCCTAACGCCCGTTGTGCCGGCGTCTTGAGATGGGATTTGGCGGGGACGCTATGGGACGCCTGCTCATAGTGCAGGTGCGCGTAGGCCCACAACTTGCCTTTGGCATGGATCTCGAACTCATCCAGAAAGTCCGGAACCTTGATCCATTTTTCGGTACCAGGTTTTTTTGATTGTCGGGTGCCGGCGACCCGGTCAAGGGTTTTGCGGGTGCTTAGAACCCCGGGCTGGCTGTGCAAGAACTCCAGGGCATTGGCATCGGGCGCTTGCTTGATAACGAGGTCCAGACGCAGCAGTTTGGCCATTGTGTTCAAGCGGGTCGCGTGTTCCCTAAAATGCCGTACTTGCGCCAGTAGACCCTGTCGAGCTGTCTCATTGATGACGGCGATGCAGGCTGCCTCAAGGTCATCGGCGCCTTGATTGAGCTTGGCTGCGCCCAGCCTGATACGGTCTTCGACACCCGCGGGTTCGGCCGATGCTTTGTTCCTGTAAAACACGATGAGGTCATCCTGTTCCTCTAGCACGTCCTGCATTTTCTTGGCGGCGGCGTTCAGCTCCTGAGTCAGGTTCGTCTGGCTGGAAGAGGCTGGTGCACTGGGCTCTTTAACCTGAATGGTCGATTTGATCCAGAGCTTGTCCTCGCCAGACTTGATATAGGTGGCGATGCGCTGATCCTCGCTGTCGAGGATGTCGGCAACGTCGCTGTTCTCGGTCCTGGGTTTGGCAAGCACGGTTTTAGTGGTGCGGGGCTGGTCGCCGGCGATCAGTATGGGAATACGATTTTTCGGCGTAGGTTGGGTGGACAGTTTCGACGTGCCAGGCGCAGGCGGGGTGACGGGCGATGGTCCGGCTTTCGGCGCTGGGAGTTTTTCCAGGGTGTCCAGCATCCGTTCCAGTTCGGCGTCCAGTAAAGACTTCAACGCCTTGGTCTGTTCAATAATAGTGTTAACGGCGCTGCGTTTAGCGTCGAGAAAGTCGTTGAGCGGTTTAAGGATGAGTGTGTCTTGCCCCTGGAATGCGCCAGTCTCTTTCACCCGCTGAAGGCTTTTTTGCTGAGCCTCCAGATAGCCCTCCAGATCATCAACGACTGCCGAATAACGCGGGCTGAGGTTGTTTGCCACATCAATGGCATCGCTCAACCGTGATCTGCCAAAGTCCGGTGTAGTGGCGAAATCCTTGGGGTCGAAGATTCGCAACTCGGTGTGCCTTGCGTGTACCAGGCCCAGTTCCTGTACGGCTTCCTGGTGTAGGAACGATTTGTCGAACAGCAGGTTTATCGTATTGAATTCGGTCGATTGGGTGGCCTGATCCAGCAGGTGTGTCGCGGTGCCCATTGTCTCGTATGCTTGTTGATAGTGCGCATCCCGTTCAGCTTTGGCTTTTTTAAGCTCCTCCAGCCTTTTCCCCCCGGCATGCCCACTTTCGCCGACCGGCGTCCACACTCCGTCCTTGTTGACGATGCGGTGCGCAGGACGTGTCTTGTTGTGCGGGTGAACGATATAGAACTCTGTGTCGCCTGCGAGGCCGTGGCGCGTTTCGACCCCATACCATTGGCCGCGGGAACGGACATAACTCTGCTGATTCTTGCCATCGTAGACGCCGTTGGCCCGGCGGCTGAATTCCGCGCTCTGTTCATACGGAACGTGCGCGATGTAGCCGTCGAGGTCCGGGATACGTTGCAGCCCCTCTTCGCCAAACGGGATGTACCGGGGCCCGAACGCTTGGTTGGTCAGCGGATCAATCAGGCGGTACTCCGGCAACAGGTCGGTGCCGACGCTGCGCATAGGCACGTGGTCGATGCCTGCCACGGTAAACAGACTGTCCTGCGTCTCAAGGGGTTTCCAGGTTTGCGGGTCGACCGGCTGTAGCGTTCGGCCAGAGGGCATGAACAATGGTTTGACGAGGGTCCTCCTGAACAACGCCAGGCCTGCGTCCACCTGGCGTGCGGCTGCAACGCTGAGCCGCAGCGCACTCAAGCCGCCGATCTTGAGCAAGGACGGTACGGCTTCCAGCGGGTTGAGTTCTTTGAGGGAGGCGAGCAAAAACGTTTTGGTGAGGGTCGCGAACCTCGGCAGCGCCGCCTGAAAACTGATCCTCCCGGCTTGTGCAACCAGGCGCGCCGAACCGCCAACGTATTTACCGATGGGGGCGGCGAAGGAGAGCACGTCGGTGAAGAGCGACAACGCGCCGCTTTCCACGCGTTGTGGGTCGCCTGAGGCGATGTCCTCTATCCCGCCCCAGAAAGGCACCAGCATCTTGGCGTAGAAGCTGAAGTCGTTAATGGTTTCGTGTGCTACCTCAAGCGCTGAGGTGTTGCGTTCGGCGGCCGCTTTGAGCTGGGATTCGTCTGTGTGAAACAGCGCATCGGCAACGATGGCTGCCAGTTGTCGACTGCGCGACGAGGTCAATGTTTGTGCGGCCCGCAGGTACTCCGAAGAGGCTGGCGCAGTGGCGGGCAACACTTGACCGATGGGCTCGGCAATCAACAGGCTGGACACGGTTTCGCGCGGGCGCTGGCCCTGTTGATACGCGGCCCAGTCGAACGGCAGGGGCGTTGCGCGGCGAAAGGCGGCCTTGCCTGGGCGGCTTGAGCCGCCGGTGGATTCCACGACAACCTTGCCGTTGACCGTTAGCGTTTGAATATCTGGACGCGCACGGATCACTGCCGCGCGCGGGAACACCTCATAGAAAGTGGTGCGGTGCTTTTCGCGGGCCTGGATGACAAAGCCGTGACGTCCCCTGGCTGCTCCGATGTTTTGCGCAGTTTCCCGCTCAACCGTCACGTGCGTCAGTTCCTGGCGCAGGGCGTACAGCGTGACCTCGCCGTTTTCGATCGCGCTGCGGTCAGGCAGTGGCAGGTTGGGCAGCAACGCTCGGATAAAGGTTTGGTAAGCCGATTTGGCGCCGCTCAGGTAATCACTGAATCCCCGCTCGAACGCTTCGTCTGAGGTGAAGCGCCAGCGGCCAGGGGGCGCTTGGGAAATGGTTGCCGTGGCCTGGGTTATCTCCTGCTCGTGCTGCTCCAACGCCTCTACGGCCAATTGGGCTTGTTCAGGTGTGTATTCATTGCTTGCGCTAGGCAGTACGCCGTTGGCTTTGGCCCACTCCAGCGTGGGCTCCAGCCGGGCCAGCGCGATCACCAGTGTTTGCTCGGGCGTGGCGCTCTCGCTTGTTGTGGCCAGTAACCCGAGCAGTTGTGGGAAGGTCATGTGTTGAGCTGAGCCGGGTGTAATGGCGTGTGCAAGCGCTACGGCTGCCTTGAAATTCACCCAGGCGATGGAACTGGCGTAATGCAGGTCGTCAGGAATGTCCCTTACCCAAACCTCCGAGGCGGAAGCCTGTTGCAGCAGGCGCTTGGCCAATTGGATACCGCCAGGAGTGAGCTGGCAGTTGTGGCTCAGGGACTGCTCAAGTTGTCGATGAATGTAGCTGTAGTTGTAGCCCCAGTGCAGGGGGGTGGCTATTTCTTCTCCGGCGACGGTCGTGCGAGCTTTGCCTTTTGGGCGTTCAAAACTCAGCCAAAGCGTGCGCCAGACCAGGTTGCGCAGCACTTTCTCCGGTGGGTTCTCACTCTCGGCGGTGTACCAGTCCAATGCTCTGACCAATTGGTTGGCGAACTCAAGGCATTGGCGCGTCTTGAACCACTGCTCGAGCACGACTGTGGGGGTCTTCAGCGCCTGGGCTTCGCGTTGGGGTGTCAGAAAGTGCAGCGTCAACTGCTTGAATATCGAACCGTTGCCAGTGATGAGTTGCTGGTTGATCCGTCGTTGCAGGTTGGCATCGTCTTGTTCATCCATGAGCTGATCAAAAGGCAGTTCGCCTGCACCCAGGTCCAGCGACAGAGAGGCGGCGTGTTCCTGAAGTCGCTCAATCATCTGTTGCAGCGAATTATCCGCTGCGATGGGAGCTGCATAGAACTTGAGTGCAAGATCAAGCCGAACGGTGCCGTCTGCGCGAATGCCGTCACCGACGTCCCGTCGCGCCGCTATCAAGACGTTGACATCGTTGCGCCAATAGATCGGCACCGTGCTCAGGGGCAGCAGCACGCCCTGAACGGTAAAGCGGGTCAGCGGCGAGTCCGCCAGCGCTGGCTGGTTATTGACGAGCTTTTCCAATACCCGCAGGGGCGACAAATCGATCTCGGCTGGGCTGGACCGTTGGCGCATCCAGTCTGCGAAGTCGCTGTCATCCTTGAGTTTGTTCAAGACCTCCACAGCCCGCGCGCATGCCTTGAACAGCGGTGATTGGCGATGAGGCGTAAAGAACGCATCTGCCAGTGGTTGCTGCGTAGCCCCCGCCTGGAGGCTGTTCAACTGGGCCAGCAGGCCAGGGAAGTCAATCAGTCGGTCGGCCTGTGTTTGCATCAACTGCTGCTGGGCCGTAACCGCCGCCCCCCTTTGTTGTGCGCGGGTGATCAAGAGCGGCCGGGCATGCTGCGTGATGGATCGGCTGAAATCCAGCAGTGCAAACAGGCTGGCCGCCTGGTCGATTTTTTTCACCACGCCCTCCGGGGCGTCGCGATGAACGGCCCAGTGGTACTCGATATCCTGACGTTGCTTGCTGAGCAACAGGCCAACTTGATGCTGGAAAAAATGCTCAACGCCAGTGACCGGCACCAGATTGACCCGCGCATCTTTGTTGGCCCGTGGCGCCAGGCTTGTAAACGCCGGATGGTGGCGATGAGCAAGGCTGACCAGCAGCTGTTCACGCCCAGGCTCTGTTTTAAACAACCGGGTGATATGTGTCTTCAGCGCCGTGGGGCTGGTGAACCCGATCAGGCCTTGCCTCGGCAGGTAGAGCACCGTGGGGTTGGAGGTTCGGCGTTCATCCAGTGGCCAGGTGCACAGGGCGAACGCACCGACCAGCGCCAGTTCATCGGGTCCTGTGGTGTCTTGAAGGTTGAGGTGAAAGAGGTTCAGGGTGCCGGACAGGGCGGCTGTGCCCAGTTGCCGGACCAACGCGACGCTGGCGGGGTCAAGGGACGCCGTTTCGAATCTCAATGACGCCTCGCACTGGATCAGAAGCGCGAGGGCTTGAGCGAGACAGGTACTACGGGGTTGTTGGATTGCGCTGTGATTGGAACGCCAAAACTGGTTGAGGTCATTGAGGTAGTACTCAATCCCCAGCAACTGATTCATCAGGGTTCTGATTGCTATCTGGCCCGCGTCACCCAGTCGCACAAATGCGCCGTTTTTATAGAGATAGAAGTCACTGCGCTGGTGGTAATACGTCGGAATCCGACATTGATGGAGCGCGTCCTGCACCAGGGTCTGCAGCGTCCTGTCGTTCGCGCTGGGCGAATCAATCAGGGAGTCCTCAGGATTTTTCAGGTAGAGGTGTTCGGTGGGGTGCTTATCAAGGGATTTGGCGAGCGCCTCCAGGACGAGCTGATTGGCGCAAAAGGTCAGTGAAGGTTGGGCGCGGAGGATCTCTGTTACTGCGTCGTTCCACTTGACCATGAGTTGGGCGACGTGAGCGGGAGGCTGTTGCGTTACTTCCAGAAGAGAAGGAGTCATCGAAGGGGCCTTTGTTAGATGCGTTTTTTGCACCATAACGAGGCTGCTTAGACTTGAGGCTCTACATAAATGATGCAGCGATCCGTCGCACCAAAGGGCAGTGCGCCGGACCTGCATCCATCAACGGGGTGCCTGCGAGGAGGATTACAACGGGGCTGCAGTGATACTGACCGCCAGCGTGTGGCTTTGCCCCGGTGCCAGCACCACCACATCATCCAGCACATTCGCCGTCTCGATGCACAGCATGCCTGGCCAGCCATCATCGGCCATGTCGTCGAACGCCTTGGCGCGTTCGGTCCAGGGGTTCCAGATCACCGTCGACTTCGAGCCCTCGGCAGTGAGCTGAATACGGCGCTGCCAGTCTTTGTCGACGATGTTCAACTGCGACGGTGTGTCGAGGTAGATGCGATCAGTTTCGGCGGTGAAGTGCAGCAGGCCTGATTGCGTCTTCTCGGTCCAATTGTCTGCGGTATCGATATAGGCATGCCCGTCCAGCCCTTCGACCTGCACGTTGCGCACATCGCTGACGGCGAAGTAGGTGTGCAGCGCCTGGCTGAGGGTTACGGTGTCGGTGCCACGGTTATGGCTGGTGAGGTGGATGTGCAACTGGTCGTCCAGCAACAGGCTCAGTTTGAGGTCGACCTGATGGGGCCAGCCAGGAAAGCCGCCTGCCGGGACGGGTAGCACCAGATCCAGCCGCAACGCTTCACCTTCAAGCTTGCTCGCGGCCAACGTCCACAGCGCTGTACGCACGAAACCATGGGCGCCGGCGGGCTGCTCGCTCTGGCGCATCGCCTTGACGCTCTGAGGGTTGCGGTCGAATACACCAAACCACGGCCAGCACACCGGCACGCCGGTACGAATGCCCTTGCCCTTCTTGAACACCGCTTCAGGATTCGGCCAGATCAGCGGCTGCTCGCCGGCGCGCTGATAACTGAAGATATGCGCGCCCTGCTGGGCCACCATCAGTTCGGCACCGTTGTGGCGGATGCGCCAGCAGTCCAGCTCGTCGATTTTCACGGTTTCAACGTGGGGCGTTGGCATAACAAAGCACTCTTGGTGGCAGGCAATGGGGCAATTGACCGTCAAATCCCGGCGAGGTTTAACGTGCGCGCGAAGGAACCGAGCGCGTGCGACCGCTGCCGTCGATGGCGACGAATACAAAAACCGCCTCGGTCACCTTGCGCCATTCGCTGGACAGCGGGTCGTCGCTCCACACTTCGACCATCATCTGGATCGAGCTGCGGCCGATCTCCAGGGCCTGGGTATAAAAGGAGAGCTGCGCGCCCACCGCGACCGGTACCAGGAACGCCATGCGATCAATGGCCACGGTTGCCACACGCCCGCCTGCAACCTTGCTGGCCATGGCGGTGCCGGCCAGGTCCATCTGTGCGACCAGCCAGCCGCCAAAGATGTCGCCAAAACCGTTGGTTTCACGCGGGAGCGCGGTGATTTGCAGGGCGAGATCGCCTTGCGGGATAGGATCTTCTTGTTCGAGTTCGATCATGCCGAGGGCCTCTGACCCGTAACGCTTAGTGGATAGCCGTCTTCGAAAAAACGTTTCAGCACCAACATACACCGCGTGATGCGTTTCTCGTAAGGCGTACTAAAGGGAAACTCTGCCAAATCGGCTGGATGGCACCCAACGGCGTTTTGGCACAGCAGCCCCTCAAGACTGCGGTTCTGGCGCTTGCAGGGGCCGAGTATATCGAGACCCTGGCGCCACGACGACCTCTGGGCGTTCATTTGGTCGGCATTTAGCGGCTGTATCGCGGCTTTTTCCGGCAACTGTGCTTCTGTGCGCAGTTAAAGGGGAATATTTAGCGTCTTTGAACTGTTATTCGCTCAACGCTGTGCTTTTTCTAGCGATTTGCTATCTTGCCAAGCCTGCCGCAAGTCCCGGGCTTGCCGTCCCGACTACTATAAGAGAAGCCTTGCCATGTCCTCCGTGCCCGCAAGCAGTGCGCAACCTTCGCGCCCGCTGACCCGCAACGACTACAAAACCCTGTCGCTGTCTGCCTTGGGCGGGGCGCTGGAGTTTTATGATTTCATCATTTTCGTGTTTTTCGCCACCGTGGTCGGAAAACTCTTCTTCCCCGTGGACATGCCCGAATGGCTGCGCATGATGCAGACCTTCGGCATCTTCGCCGCCGGCTACCTGGCACGTCCCCTGGGCGGCATCATCATGGCGCACTTCGGCGACCTGCTGGGCCGCAAGAAAATGTTCACCCTGAGCATCTTCATGATGGCCGTGCCGACCCTGATCATGGGCCTGCTGCCGACCTACGCGCAGATCGGCCTGTGGGCACCGGTGCTGTTGCTGCTGATGCGCATCATCCAGGGCGCTGCGATTGGTGGTGAAGTGCCCGGCGCCTGGGTGTTCGTCTCCGAACACGTACCCCCGCGCCATATCGGCTACGCCTGCGGCACCCTGACCAGCGGCCTGACTGCCGGTATCTTGCTGGGTTCGCTGGTGGCCACCGCGATCAATACGCTTTATAGCCCGGAGCAGGTCTCGGATTTCGCCTGGCGCATCCCGTTCCTGCTCGGCGGCGTGTTCGGCCTGCTGTCGGTGTACCTGCGCCGCTGGCTGCATGAAACACCGATCTTTGCCGAAATGCAGCAGCGCAAGACCCTGGCCGCCGAGCTGCCATTGCGCGCGGTCCTGCGTGATCACCGTGGCGCCATCGTGTTGTCGATGCTGCTGACCTGGCTGCTGTCGGCTGGCGTCGTGGTGGTCATCCTGATGACCCCGACCGTGCTGCAGACCGTCTACCACTTCAGCCCGACCGTCGCGTTGCAGGCCAACAGCCTGGCCATTGTCACCCTGAGCCTGGGTTGCATCGCCTCCGGTGCATTAGCCGACCGCTTCGGCGCCGGCCGCGTGCTGGTCACCGGTTGTGCACTGCTGCTGGCAACGTCCTGGACGCTGTATCACAGCCTTATGGCCCACCCGGATTGGTTGTTCCCGCTGTACGCACTGACCGGCCTGTTCGTGGGCACCATCGGCGTCGTTCCCTACGTGATGGTCAAGGCTTTTCCGCCTGTGGTGCGCTTCAGTGGCCTGTCGTTCTCCTACAACGTGGCCTACGCCGTGTTCGGCGGGCTGACGCCGCTGGCGGTGTCGCTGCTGATGAAGGAAAGCCCGATGGGTCCGGCTTACTACGTTGCCGCCCTGTGCTTGATGGGGATAGTGGTGGGTGGGTATCTGTGGAAGCGTTCGCGCTGATTCCTTGACATGATCGCTCCCGCGCCCTGCGTGGGAGCGATGGCAACTCCTCGCTGCGCCCCTTCTTCTTGCCAATAGTGGCCTTTCATCTAACTGTCACATTCCGGACATAGAGTGTTCACACGGCCTCCCGATACTTGGCCCCGATCCAACTATCCCTATCTGCTAGGAGCAAGGCATGAAACTGAAACGTTTGATGGCGGCAATGACTTTTGTCGCTGCTGGCGTTGCGACCGCCAACGCGGTGGCCGCTGGTGTTGATCCGGCAATCCCGGCGTACGTGAAGACCACTGGTGTGTCGGGCAACTTGTCCAGCGTCGGTTCCGATACCCTGGCTAACCTGATGACCCTGTGGGCCGAGGGTTACAAAAAGGAATACCCGAACGTCAACATCCAGATTCAAGCTGCCGGTTCTGCTACTGCGCCACCTGCGCTGACTGAAGGCACCTCCAACCTGGGCCCGATGAGCCGCAAGATGAAGGACACCGAGCTGGCGGCCTTCGAGCAGAAGTACGGCTACAAGCCAACCGCCATCCCGGTTGCCGTGGATGCCCTGGCCGTGTTCGTGCACAAGGACAACCCGATCCAGCACCTGACCATGGAACAAGTCGACGCGATCTTCTCCTCGACTCGCCTGTGCGGTGGCAAAGCCGACGTGAAAACCTGGGGTGACCTGGGTGTGACCGGCGACCTGGCCAACAAGCCGGTTCAGCTGTTCGGTCGTAACTCGGTATCCGGCACCTACGGCTACTTCAAAGAAGAAGCCCTGTGCAAAGGCGACTACAAGCCAAACGTGAACGAACAACCGGGCTCGGCGTCGGTCGTGCAGTCGATCAGCTCCTCGCTGAATGGCATCGGTTACTCGGGCATCGGCTACAAGACCGCCAGCGTGAAAACCGTGGCCCTGGCCAAGAAAGGCAGCACTGACTTCATCGAAGACAGTGAAGAAAACGCCCTGAACGGCAAATACCCGCTGTCGCGTTTCCTCTACGTGTACGTCAACAAAGCCCCGAACAAGCCTCTGGCCCCGCTGGAAGCTGAGTTCGTGAAGCTGGTTCTGTCCAAACAGGGCCAGGAAGTTGTGGTGAAAGACGGCTACATCCCACTGCCAGCCAAAGTCGCTGCCAAGGCCCTGGCTGACCTGGGTCTGAAAGAAGGCAACTGATTGCCTCTGCGGGGCCGGAGTACCGGCCCCGCATCCGAATTTTCTAGTCCGCTGCCAGCCTTGCTTCGCGGCGGATTTGTTGCGTCACTGCACTGTCATCTTTCTGTCATACAGGATCGCTAGGGTGTGCGCATGAATGATCTGGCCAATTCCACCATGACGACGACTTCTCCCCCCAAGCGCATTGACTTCAATACGCCTGAGCTGCAACGCAAGCGCCGCATTCGCGCGCTCAAGGATCGCCTGACCCGTTGGTATGTGCTGGTCGGCGGCCTCGCCGTCCTCGGCGCCATCACCCTGATTTTCTTCTTTCTTGCCTATGTCGTCGCGCCACTGTTCCAAGGTGCCTCATTGACCAAGGAAGACGCCCTGACTCCGGCCTGGATCCAGGACGCGGGCAAGCCGCTGATGATCTCCCTCGAAGAACAGAACCAAGTCGCCATGCGGGTCTCCGACAAGGGCCAGGCACTGTTCTTTAATGTGGAAACCGGCGCTGAACTCAAGCGTGTCGACCTGCCACTGCCTGCCGGCACCAGCGTTGCTTCTATCGGTGAAGACCAGCCCGGTAGCCCGCTGGTGATCCTTGGTCTGTCCAATGGCCAGTCCATGGTGTTCCGCCACACCTATAAGGTGTCCTACCCGGACGGCAAGAAAACCATTACGCCTGCGATCGAATACCCCTACGGTGAAACGCCGATCGTGCTGGATGACGCCGGTCGCCCGCTGGAGCATGTCGCCCTTAACGCCACCGATTCCACCTTGGTGGTTGCAGGTTCCGCCGGTTCGCATTTGAACGTGCTGTCCCTGAGCCGCGAAGAAAACATGATGACCGGCGAAGTCACCAGCGAGCAGAAGCGCATCGAACTGCCGCAGATGACCGAGCCGGTGAAGGCGATCTTCATCGACCCACGCCAGCAATGGTTGTACGTGATCAACGGCCGCGCCCTGGCCGATGTGTTCAGCCTGCGCGACAAGAGCCTCAACGGGCGCTACAAATTGCTCGAAGACGGCACGGCCGAAATCACCGCCAGCACGCAACTGGTGGGCGGTATTTCGCTGATCGTCGGTAACTCCAAAGGCGGCCTGGCCCAGTGGTTCATGGCCCGCGACCCGGATGGCGAGCAGCGCTTCAAGCAGATCCGCACCTTCCAGATGGGAACCACGCCTATCGTAGAAATTTCTGCCGAAGAACGTCGCAAAGGCTTCACCGCCCTCGATGCTTCCGGCAAGTTCGGCGTGTTCCACAGCACCGCGCACCGCACCCTGTTGGTCGACCCTGTAGTCGATGGCCAAGGCGTGTACGGCATGTCGCCACGGGCCAACCGCGTGATCGTGGAAGCCGGCGGCAAGCTGCAACCGCTGATGCTCGACAATCCGCACCCGGAAGTGTCGTGGAGCGCACTGTGGAGCAAGGTTTGGTACGAGAACTACGACGAGCCTAAATACGTCTGGCAATCGACCGCCGCCAACACCGATTTCGAACCCAAGATGAGCCTGGCCCCGCTGACCTTCGGCACCCTGAAGGCTGCGTTCTACGCCATGCTGCTGGCTGCACCTCTGGCCGTTGCCGCCGCGATCTACACTGCGTACTTCATGGCCCCGAGCCTGCGTCGCAAGGTCAAGCCGGTGATCGAACTGATGGAAGCCATGCCGACGGTGATCCTCGGCTTCTTCGCCGGCCTGTTCCTGGCGCCGTATGTGGAAGGGCATCTACCGGGCATCTTCAGCCTGTTGATGCTGTTGCCGATTGGCATCCTGGTCGCTGGTTTCATCTTCAGCCGTTTGCCTGAATCCCTGCGTCTGCGCGTTCCCGATGGCTGGGAAAGCGCGATCCTGATCCCGGTGATCCTGTTCGTGGGCTGGCTCTCGCTGTACATGAGCCCGTACCTGGAAACCTGGTTCTTCGGCGGTGACATGCGCATGTGGATCTCCCACGACCTGGGCATCACCTACGACCAGCGCAACGCTCTGGTAGTGGGTTTGGCCATGGGCTTCGCGGTGATCCCGAACATCTACTCCATCGCCGAAGACGCCGTGTTCAGCGTGCCGCGCGGCCTGACCCTGGGCTCGCTGGCCTTGGGCGCCACACCGTGGCAGACCATGACACGTGTGGTCATCCTGACCGCCAGCCCGGGTATCTTCTCGGCGCTGATGATCGGCATGGGCCGTGCTGTCGGCGAGACCATGATCGTGTTGATGGCCACCGGTAACACCCCGGTGATGGAGATGAACCTGTTCGAGGGCTTGCGCACCTTGGCGGCCAACGTGGCGGTGGAAATGCCCGAGTCGGAAGTGGGCGGCAGTCACTGCCGCGTGCTGTTCCTCTCGGCACTGGTACTGCTGCTGTTCACCTTCATCATGAACACCCTCGCGGAGCTGATCCGTCAGCGTCTGCGCAAGAAATACTCGTCGCTTTAAGAAAGGTAGAAGTCTGTGAAACAGAACTCCCTGAATGGATGGTTCAAGAGCGGCGCCCCCGGCGTCTGGATCAGCGGTGGCGCGGTGTCCATCGCGGTCATCATGACCATTGGTTTGCTGGCGGTGATCGCCGTGCGTGGCCTGGGCCACTTCTGGCCGGCCGACCTGATCCAGGCCAACTACAACGTGCCGGGCCAGGAAAACCACATCGTCATCGGCGAAGTGGTGCAGAAGGAAGAAGTCCCCCGCGAGCGCCTGAAAAGCGCGGGCCTGCCGGTGCCGGACCAAGGCCCGGAGTTCATGACCCGCGAGCTGATCAAGGTCGGCAACCGTGACCTGAACGGCAACGACTTCACCTGGATCGTCGGCGAGTGGCTCAAGGACCAGACCACGCCGGCGAACCTGATGACCATTGAGCGCCGTGAGTGGGGCAACTTCTACGGCACCTTGGTCAACGTCAAGCAAGACGGCAAGGTCATCGCCGAAGGCGAGGCCGCATGGCCGGAGCTGCAAGCCCGTGTGGATCGCGTCAACAAGCTGGCCGCCCAGCTCAAGACCCTGGAGAAATCCGACATCGGCGCGATCAACGCCGGTCTCGAACGTATCCGCCTGCACGGCCGCAAACTGGAGCTGGAAGGTAAGCTCGACGCTGCCGCCCAGGCCGACATGGATGCTGACCGCGCAGAACTGAATGCCCGCTACCAGGACATCGAAGCCCGCCTGGCCGACCTGCACGCCCAGTTCAACCGCGACGCGCTGACCGCCCGCGACGGCAACGGCAAGGAAGTGGAAATCGGCATCGGCAAAGTGGTGCACGCCTATCAGCCGAACGCCATGGGCACGATCACCAAGATCGGCTTCTACTTCAGCAAGGTCTGGGAATTCCTCAGCGATGATCCACGGGAAGCCAACACCGAAGGCGGGATTTTCCCGGCCATCTTCGGCACCGTGATGATGACCCTGATCATGGCGATGATCGTGACCCCGTTCGGCGTGCTGGCGGCGGTGTACCTGCGTGAATACGCCAAGCAGAACACCCTGACCCGCGTCATCCGTATCGCCGTGAACAACCTGGCCGGGGTACCGGCCATCGTCTACGGCGTGTTCGGCCTGGGCTTCTTCGTGTATGTATTGGGTGGTTCGGTTGACCGCCTGTTCTTCGCCGAAGCCCTGCCGGCGCCGACCTTCGGCACGCCGGGCCTGTTGTGGGCCTCGCTGACCCTGGCGCTGCTGGCGGTGCCGGTGGTGATCGTGGCCACCGAAGAGGGCCTGGCGCGGATTCCTCGCACCGTACGCGAAGGCTCCCTGGCACTGGGCGCGACCAAGGCGGAAACGCTGTGGAAGATCGTGCTGCCGATGGCCAGCCCGGCGATGATGACCGGCATGATCCTCGCCGTGGCCCGCGCCGCGGGCGAAGTGGCGCCGCTGATGCTGGTCGGTGTGGTGAAACTGGCGCCGTCGCTGCCGCTGGATGGCAACTACCCGTACCTGCACCTGGACCAGAAGATCATGCACCTGGGCTTCCATATCTATGACGTCGGCTTCCAGAGCCCTAACGTCGAAGCCGCACGGCCTCTGGTGTACGCCACGGCGTTGCTGCTGGTGCTGGTGATCGCCACGCTCAACTTGTCGGCGGTGTGGATCCGCAACCACCTGCGCGAAAAATACAAAGCGTTGGATAGCTGATCTGAATATTGCTTGCCGCAGGCCCGATGCCTGCGGTTCAACACAACGAATTGGTAGCACAGGGAGCATCCCATGCAACAAGACACCCACACCCACGGCATCAACATGTCTGCCCTGGGTCGCGACAAGCAGAGCCTGAGCCTGGCCCAGGAAACCGTGGCCATCGAAGTGCCGGGCCTGAGCCTGTACTACGGTGAAAAGCAGGCGCTGTTCGACGTCAGCATGAACATCCCCAAGCAGCGCGTGACCGCCTTCATCGGCCCGTCGGGCTGCGGCAAGTCCACGCTGCTGCGCACGTTCAACCGCATGAACGACCTGGTGGACGGCTGCCGCGTAGACGGTGCCATCAACCTCTACGGCACCAACATCTACCGCAAGGGCGAAGACGTGGCCGAGCTGCGTCGCCGCGTGGGCATGGTGTTCCAGAAGCCCAACCCGTTCCCCAAGACCATCTACGAAAACGTGGTCTACGGCCTGCGCATCCAGGGCATCAACAAGAAGCGCATCCTCGACGAAGCCGTCGAGTGGGCCTTGAAAGGCGCGGCACTGTGGGACGAAGTCAAAGACCGTCTGCACGACTCGGCCCTCGGCCTGTCCGGCGGTCAGCAACAGCGTCTGGTCATTGCCCGCACCATCGCGGTTGAGCCGGAAGTGCTGCTGCTCGACGAACCTTGCTCGGCACTTGACCCGATCTCCACGCTGAAAGTCGAAGAGCTGATCTACGAGCTGAAATCCAAGTTCACCATCGTCATCGTGACCCACAACATGCAACAGGCGGCGCGGGTTTCCGACTACACCGCGTTCATGTACATGGGCAAACTGGTGGAGTTCGGCGATACCGATACCCTGTTCACCAATCCGGCGAAGAAGCAGACCGAAGACTACATCACCGGTCGCTACGGCTAGGATGCCGGGATTTTCCTCGCACTGACGCTGCGGTTCTCCGCACCTTACCGGACGCTCCAAGGACGCCAACATGATTAGCAAAGAAGGCCTTACCCATCACATCTCCGCGCAGTTCAACGCCGAGCTTGAGGAAGTGCGCAGCCACCTCCTGGCGATGGGCGGGCTGGTGGAGAAGCAAGTCAACGACGCCGTCACCGCGCTGATCGAGGCCGACTCGGGCCTGGCCCAGCAAGTGCGTGAGATCGACGACCAGATCAACCAGATGGAACGCAACATCGACGAAGAATGCCTGCGCATTCTGGCCCGTCGCCAGCCGGCGGCGTCCGACCTGCGTTTGATCATCAGCATCTCCAAGTCGGTGATCGACCTGGAGCGCATCGGCGACGAAGCCACCAAGATCGCCCGCCGCGCCATCCAACTGTGCGAAGAAGGCGAAGCGCCGCGCGGTTACGTGGAAGTGCGCCACATCGGCGACCAGGTGCGCAACATGGTGCGCGATGCCCTCGACGCCTTTGCTCGCTTCGATGCTGAGCTGGCACTGTCGGTGGCCCAGTACGACAAGATCATCGACCGCGAATACAAGACCGCGCTGCGTGAACTCGCGACCTACATGATGGAAGACCCCCGCTCTATCTCGCGGGTCTTGAGCATTATCTGGGTGCTGCGTTCCCTGGAGCGTATCGGCGACCACGCGCGCAATATCTCGGAATTGGTGATTTACCTGGTGCGCGGCACCGACGTACGGCACATGGGCCTCAAGCGCATGAAGGCCGAAGTTGAAGGTTCGGCTGATCTTATCCCTAATGTTCCGGGCCAAACTGACGATAAGTAAGGTTGCCCGAGAAATTAACGCCCGGCCTTTGGTCGGGCGTTTTTGTTTGTGGCCACTGAATTTTTTGCACGTTGAGCGAGATAAATTCCCAACGTGACTACCGAGTTTTGGCAAAATGCCATCAGTCAGGCGTCTTGCGTGCCGAAGTTTTAATTAGGATGAAGGGTCGATGAGTAAAGTCAGTGTATTGGTGGTGGATGACGCCTCGTTTATCCGCGACCTGGTGAAGAAGTGCCTGCGCAACTACTTCCCCGGGATCAAGCTTGAAGACGCGGTGAACGGCAAAAAGGCCCAGGCCATCCTGATGCGCGAGAGCTTCGACCTGGTGCTGTGCGACTGGGAAATGCCGGAGATGTCCGGCCTTGAATTGTTGACCTGGTGCCGTGAGCAGCCTCACCTCAAGGCAATGCCGTTCGTGATGGTGACCAGCCGTGGCGACAAGGAAAACGTGGTCCAGGCCATCCAGGCCGGAGTTTCGGGTTACGTCAGCAAGCCCTTCACCAACGAGCAGTTGTTGAACAAGGTCAAGCAGGCCCTGCACAAAATCGGGCGCCTCGACGCCTTGGTCGCCAGTGCTCCGACCAAAATGAACTCGGCCTTCGGTAACGATTCCCTGAGCGCACTGACCGGCGGTAAGCCCGAAGCGGCACGTGCTGCGCCGGTTGCTGCTGCTGCGCCTGCGCCGAGCAAAGGCTTGCTCAACAGCCCGCCGGTACAAGCCCCTTCAGCAGCGCCGGCCGGCGGTCGTGGCCAGGGCCAGCTGCGCCTGTCCAGCGGCAACCAGCAATGCGTGATCAAGGCGCTGAGCATCAAGGAAGCGCTGCTGGTGGTACGTCGTGGCGAAGTCCTGCCTCAGGTGCTGGAAAGCGCCGTGCTCGACCTGGAGCAGGGCGACAACGCCGAAGTGGCCCGTCTCAACGGCTACCTGCACGCCATCGTCGCCTTTGAGCCCAAGCCTGACAGCGATTGGCTGCAACTGACCTTCCGGTTTATCGACCAGGACGCGCAGAAGCTCGACTACATCTCCCGCCTGATCGCACGTGGCACGGCGCAGAAGCACTTTGTGCCGGGTGCGTAATCTCCTGAATACCGGGAATCGACCGACTGTCTGATTCCCGGTCCCGGTCTTGATTTATATCTGTTCCGATATAGTCTCTCGGTAACGCTTCAGCGTTATCGAGCCTTCGCTATGCCTTGAAACAAACCTCTACGACCCTTTGCCCAATCGTCGATTACGCTTTTTCTTTCCAGGAAAGGAGAAGCCAATGCCAAGGCACAAGGATGTGGTGTTTCTAGGAAGTTCGCTCAAGGACCTCAAAGCGTTTCCTCTCGACGCCCGCAGGGCGGCAGGCTTTCAGTTGGATCTCTTGCAGCAGGGCGAGCAGCCCTTTGATTGCAAGCTGATGAGAACTATTGGGAGAGGCGTCAGTGAGATTCGGATTACTGAGGAGTCAGGAGCCTTTCGAGTGTTTTATGTGGTCAACCGGCCAGAGGCCATTTATGTGCTGCACGCGCTGCGCAAGACCACACAAAAGACCGAAGGACGTGATATTGAGCTGGCTCGCGCCAGATTGCAGGAGTTAGGTTGAGCCCATGACCAATCAAAAAGTTTACGGCGAACGTTTCAGCTGTGTTTGGGACGCTCTGGAAGATACACCCCAGCAAGCCGCCAATATGCGGCTGCGGTCAAAATTGCTCTTGGAGCTGTGCCAGACCATTCGCAGCTGGGAGCTTTCTCAAAAAGACGCGGCACACAGATTGGGCATCAGTCAGCCCCGACTTAACGACGTCCTCACCGGCAAGATCGACAAGCTCTCTCTGGATGCCTTGGTCAATCTGTCGGCCGCTGCCCAAATGAACGTGGATATTTGTTTCAACGGGCTGCCAGCCTGAAGTTGTCATCAAACCCCGCTAACCTGCCGCTCAGTCATCCCGGCAGGTTCACGCCATGCTCATGCGCTTATTGCTGTGCGGTGGGCTGGCAACGGTCGCTCTATCGACCCAGGCCATGACCCTCTACAAATCCACCGATGCCAACGGCGTGGTGTTTTTCAGTGACCGGCATACCCCGGGCGCCCAGGCGTTTGTGATCCAGGAGCGCAGGGTTGAACGCGTGAAGCCGCCGATGCTGGTCGTGCCCAAACCGAGTGATCAACAGCAGGCCTACCGCTACCCTTTGCCCTGGCGTGGCGGCCCGTTTCGCCTGAGCCAAGGCCCCAACGGCAGCTTCAGCCATACCGACGCCAAGAGCCGCTACGCCATGGACATCGCCATGCCCGAAGGCACGCCGATCATTGCGGCGCGCAGCGGAAGGGTGGTGAAGACCGAGAATGAGCAGGTCGGGCGTGGGAATGATGCGTCGGGGAATTTTGTGCGAGTGCGTCATGACGACGGCAGTGAGGCGGTGTACCTGCACCTCAAGCAAGGTTCGGTCAGCGTTCGGGCAGGTCAACGTGTGGCGGTGGGAAGCCCGCTGGCCCTGTCGGGCAATACCGGCAACAGCAGCGGGCCGCACTTGCATTTCGTGGTGCAGCGCGCCACCGAGGCGGGGCTGGTGTCGATCCCGTATGAGTTCAACCAGCCCGTGGGTGCATTGCCCAACTTTGCGTTGGGCAATTGAGGGTCAATCGAGCAGCAGCACCTTGGCCAGCACGATTTTCGGCCCTTTCATCTTCTTGATGATGATGCGCAAGCCTTCCACCTCCAGCACTTCTTCCTCTTCCGGCACGCGCTTGAGGGTGTCGTAGATCAGACCGGCCAGGGTTTCGGCTTCGATGTGATCCAGGTCCACGCCCAGCAGGCGCTCGACCTTGAACAGCGGCGTGTCGCCACGCACCAGCAGCTTGCCCGGCTGATAGGCCAGGATGCCGCGTTCGGCCTTGCGGTGTTCGTCCTGGATATCGCCCACCAGCACTTCCAGCACGTCTTCCATGGTCAGGTAGCCGATGATCTTGCCGTCGGCCTCTTCCACCAGGGCGAAGTGCGCGCCGCCTTTGCGGAACTGCTCCAGCAGCTGCGACAGCGGCATGTGCCGCGACACACGCTCCAGCGGGCGGGTCAGCTCGGCCAGGTTGAACGACTCAGGGATGTGATCCAGGGCCGCCAGTTCCAGCAGCAGGTCCTTGATGTGCAGCAGGCCCACGAATTCGTTGCGCACCGCGTCATACACCGGGTAGCGGCTGAATTTGTGGCGGCGGAACAGCGCGAGGATTTCCTTGAGCGGGGCGTTGAAGTCCAGGGTCACCAGGTCTTCCCGGGAGTTGGCCCAGTCCACCACTTCCAGTTCGCCCATTTCCACGGCGGAGGCCAGCACGCGCATGCCTTGGTCGCTCGGGTCCTGGCCACGGCTGGAGTGCAGGATCAGCTTGAGTTCTTCACGGCTGTAATGGTGTTCGTGGTGCGGGCCAGGCTCGCCTTGGCCGGCGATACGCAGGATGGCGTTGGCGCTGGCGTTGAGCAGGTAGATCGCCGGGTACATGGCCCAGTAGAACAGGTACAGCGGCACCGCCGTCCACAACGACAGCAGCTCGGGTTTGCGAATCGCCCAGGACTTGGGCGCCAGCTCACCGACCACGATGTGCAGGTAGGAAATCACGAAGAAGGCGGCAAAGAACGACACGCCCTTGATCACTTCCGGCGACTCGACGCCCACGGCGCCCAGCAACGGTTCGAGGATGTGCGCGAAGGCCGGCTCACCGACCCAACCCAGTCCCAGCGAGGCGAGGGTGATACCCAGCTGGCAGGCCGACAGGTAGGCGTCGAGCTGGCTGTGCACGGTGCGCAGGATCTGCCCGCGCCAGCCGTTCTTGTGGGCGATGGCCTCGACCCGAGTGGCGCGCAATTTGACCATGGCAAATTCCGCCGCAACGAAGAAACCGTTGAGCAGTACCAGGATCAGTGCAAAAAGAATCATGCCGAAGTCGGCGAAGAGTGTAGCGAGGGTGATACCAGGGGAAGGGTCCATGATGGGGTTTTGCAGGTTCCGTGTGTTCAATAAGGGGTGGCAGGTGGGCCTGAAAGGCAGGCGCAAGTCGGCCAATGTAGCGGCTGACGGGGCGCTTGCCTAGTGCCCACTGCCGGGCGGGCCGTCAGGTGTCCTGATCAATTGCCTTTGATCGGGTCATCTGTGCTGGCGGGAAATGGCAGGTAAACGTACTGCCATGGCCCAATACGCTGCTGATCTCCAGGCGCGCGCGGTGACGCAGCAGCACATGCTTGACGATCGCCAGGCCAAGCCCGGTGCCGCCGGTATTGGAGTTGCGGCTGGAGTCGACACGGTAGAAGCGCTCGGTCAGGCGCGGTAGGTGCTTGGCGTCGATGCCGATGCCGGAGTCTTGCACGCTCAGGTGCGCGCCCTGTTCGTCGGCCCACCAGCGGATGCGGATATTGCCTTTGTCCTGGGTGTACTTCACGGCGTTGAACACCAGGTTGGAAAACGCGCTGCGCAATTCGCCTTCGCTGCCTTTGAGCAGCACGGCCGGGTCGGCTTCCAGGGTGATCTGTTGCCCGCGTTGGCCGGACAGGGCCTGGGCGTCGTTCTTGATGGTCTGCAGCAGGCTTTGCACGGCGACGGGATGGTTGTCCGAGGGGTAATCGGTCGCCTCCAGCTTGGCCAGCAACAGCAGGTCGTTGAGCAGTGTCTGCATACGTGAGCCTTGCTGCTGCATCTGCTGCAGGGCACGGCTCCAGCGCGGATTGATCTCGTCGACGTTGTCCAGCAGCGTCTCCAGATAGCCGCAGATTACCGTCAGCGGTGTGCGCAACTCGTGTGAGACGTTGGCGACGAAGTCTTTGCGCATCTGTTCCAGCTGGTGGATGCGGGTGACGTCGCGCACCAGCATCAGGTGTTCATTGTTGCCGTAGCGCGTCAGGTACAGCTGGATACGCACGCGGTCATTGGTGGGCGAGGGGATTTCCAGGGCTTCTTCGTAGTTCTCCTGTTCGAAGTACTCCTTGAAGCGCGGATGGCGCACTAGGTTGGTCACCGGCTGGCCGCTGTCCTGGGGCGTCTTGAGGCCCAGCAGGGTCTCGGCGGCGCGGTTCCACCATTCCAGGTTACCGTCGCTGTCGAGCATGATCACCGCATCTTTCAACGCGGCAGTGGATTCCTGCACCCGGTCAATCACCGCTTGCAGGCGTCCGCGCACCCGTTGGTCGCGGCGTTGCAGGTGGTAGATGCTGTCGAACACTTCGCCCCACAGGCCGTAGCCATCGGGTGGTGCTTCGTCGGGTTTGTGCTGGCGCAGCCATTCATGCAGGCGCAGCAGTTGCTTGAGGGTCCAACCCAGGTACAAGGCAATGCCGGCTGCCAGGCTCCAGCCGTAGTAACCGCTGATCAAACCCACCAACAGGCAGCCGGTGATCAGCAAAAGCATGTGGCGGATCAGGGTGCCATGCCAGTTTTGGTTCACTTGAACATGCGTCCTTGTCAGCTGTTAAGTCAGGCTCAGCCCTTGGTGGAAAATCGATAACCGGTGCCGCGCACGGTTTGTACCAGATTCTCGTAGGCATCGCCCAAGGCTTTGCGCAGGCGACGGATATGCACGTCCACGGTGCGCTCTTCCACATACACGTTGCCGCCCCACACTTGGTCCAGCAATTGGCCGCGGGTGTAGGCGCGTTCCTGATGGGTCATGAAGAATTGCAGCAGGCGATATTCGGTCGGGCCCATCTCGGCTGGCTTGCCGTCGATGGTCACGCGGTGGCTGATCGGGTCCAGCAGCAGGCCGCCGACTTCGATGGGCGCTTCGCCATCGGTCGGGCCGGCACGGCGCAGCACGGCTTTCAGACGCGCTACCAACTCGCGTGGGGAAAACGGCTTGGTGATGTAGTCATCGGCGCCAACTTCCAGGCCCTGGATCTTGTTGTCCTCTTCGCCTTTGGCGGTGAGCATGATGATCGGGATGTCCCCGGTCAGCTCGTCACGCTTGAGACGGCGGGCCAACTCGATACCGGAGGTGCCGGGCAGCATCCAGTCCAGCAGGATCAGGTCCGGCTTGCGGTCGACGATAATGGCATGGGCCTGCTGGGAGTTCTCGGCCTCCAGGCAGTCGTAGCCGGCCATTTCCAACGCAACGGCGATCATCTCGCGGATGGGCGCTTCGTCGTCAACAATCAGAATGCTCCTGCCAACCATGCTCAAAAATCCTCTTGTCATTTAACTGTCTTGCGCCGCATTAGATAACGGAATTATTGCAGTCGTGTGACAGTAATTTAGTCGCTCAGGCAATTCCCGCCTCTCTGGACTACGCTTTGGGTCCGAATCCTGACAACCACAAAAGGAAGGTTCCGATGACTTACAGCACGATTTCCTGGAAAGCCCTGCTGGTAACGGCGGCGTTGACGCTGCCGACCCTGGCATTCGCGGCGGAACCCGCGATGACGAAAGACGGGATGTTGGTCGACCACAAGGGCATGACGCTATACACCTTTGCCAAGGACGCCGATGGCAAGTCCATGTGCAACGACAAGTGCGCCACCAACTGGCCTCCGCTGATGGCTGAGTCCACCGATAAACCCATGGGGAAATGGACCGTCATCACCCGTGACGATCAGAAAAGCCAATGGGCTTACAGCGGGAAGCCGCTCTATACCTTCATCATGGACAAGAAGGCGGGCGACATGACCGGTGAGGGCAAAATGGACGGGGCCTGGAAAGTCGCCAAACCTTGATGCATACCCCTAACGGTGAGGGGCCTGGCCCCTCATCGAAACGCGTAATCCGCCACAATCCCGACAAATATCGCCAACCCTGCCCAGTGGTTGTGCAAAAACGCCTTGAAGCACTTCATCCGATCCTTGTCCCGCGTGTACCAGAACTCCCAGGCAAAACAGCCCGCCGCCGCCAGCAACCCCAGATGAAACCAGCCGCCCAGCTCAAACCGTGCCCCGGCCAACAACAGGCAGCCCAGTGATAGCCCCTGCAAGGTCAGAATGATCACGCGATCAGCTTCACCAAACAGGATGGCCGTAGATTTCACACCGATTTTCAAATCGTCATCGCGATCGGTCATCGCGTAATAGGTGTCGTAGCCCACCGTCCACAGCAGGTTGGCGATATACAGCAGCCACGCGGTGGCGGGCAGGCTGCCGGTCTCGGCAGTGAACGCCATCGGCATGCCCCAGGAAAACGCCGCCCCCAGCACCACCTGCGGGTAGTAGGTGTAGCGCTTCATGAACGGGTAGCTCGCCGCCAGGGCCAGGCCGCCGAGGGACAGCAGGATGGTGGTGGCGTTGGTCAGCAGCACCAGCAGGAAACTGATGCCCATCAGCACCGCGAAAAACACCAGTGCCTCTTTCGAACTGATCTTGCCGCTCACCAGCGGGCGCTGCTCGGTGCGCTTCACATGGCCGTCGACCTTGCGGTCGGCCCAGTCATTGATCACGCAGCCACCGGCGCGGGTCAGCACCACACCCAGCACAAAAATCACGATATTGAGCAGGGACGGCGAGCCCTTGCCGGCGATCCACAGCGCCCACAGCGTTGGCCACAGCAGCAGGTAGATGCCGATGGGCTTGTCCATGCGGGTCAGTTGGATGAAATCCCAGGCCCTCGGGTTCAAGTGGTTCAGGGATTTGAGCAGACGTTGATACATCAGCAGTTCTCCGGATGGGCGTGCAGCGCGTGCCAGAAGCTGGGCAGAAAGACCTCCGCGACCAACACGCTCAGCGGTCCGCGATCAAAACGTGAACGGCGCGCCCATAGTCCGTCGACCTGATCCGCTGCAGGCAGCCATTCTATTGGGTAATGGCACACCTCGATGGCCTGGCGCGTGAAGGCCTGGTCGCAGAACAGCAATTCGCCCAGTGAGCGGCTGCCCAACTCATCCATATGCAAGCCGTCGCCCTGCAAGGCGCTGCGTGCCGCCACACTGCGCGCGAACACCCAAGGCTGGCCATGCCCGCGCAAATACACCTCGCGCACCCAGCCGATACTGGCCGGTGGCAATGTCAGGGCGGCGCATTCATCGTCTCGCAATGGCTGCCAGCCCTCGAACAGCGGCGTCACGCTGAAACCGTCGTTGGACAGCCACGTCAGCCGCCGTGTCAGTGAGTCTTCGTTGAACAGCCAATTGAGCGTCAAGGGCGCGGGCGCAGGGTGCAGAAGGCTCTGGATCAGCCATTGGCAAGCATCGGGAGGGTCGATTGAGTGCGGCACGGTGAGTCAGTATTGGCAGCAAAAGAGGCGGCGAGCTTACCATGACGCCTCTGGTTTTTGCCGGACCGAACCGGCTGTTTGCGTCGATCGTGCTTGCATCTGCCGGCCCCGATCAGTACAAAACGCCCTGAGCCGCACGGCAACGCGGGTCTATCGACCGTCGGCCAAGATGCCTGACCCTGAGGAAGCAAGTGATGAAGAAGTGGCAATGTGTAGTCTGTGGCCTGATCTATGACGAGAAAGACGGCTGGCCGGATGACGGAATTCTGCCTGGCACCCGTTGGGAAGACGTCCCGGAAGACTGGCTGTGCCCGGACTGCGGCGTGGGCAAAATGGATTTCGAAATGATCGAAATCGGCTGATTTTTGGTTTTCAGATAAGTACTACAAGGAGAAAGGAATGAACGCACCTGTCGTGATCATCGGCACAGGATTGGCCGGTTACAACGTGGCCCGAGAGTTTCGCAAGCTCGACAGCGAGACCCCGTTGTTGCTGATCACCGCCGATGACGGGCGTTCCTACTCCAAGCCCATGCTCTCCACCGGTTTTGGCAAGAACAAGGAAGCCGATGGCCTGAGCATGGCTGAACCTGGCGCCATGGCCGAGCAACTCAAGGCCGAAGTGCGCACCCACACTCGCGTCAGCGGCATCGACCCGGGCCACAAACGCTTGTGGATCGGTGAGGAAGCGGTGGCTTACCGCGACCTGATCCTGGCCTGGGGCGCCGAAACCGTGCGTGTACCGGTGGAAGGTGATGCGGCTGAGCTGATTTTCCCCATCAACGACCTCGAAGATTACGCACGCTTCCGTACCGCCGCTGCCGGCAAGCGCCGTGTGCTGTTGCTCGGCGCGGGCTTGATCGGCTGTGAGTTCGCCAACGACCTGATCCTCGGCGGTTATGAAATCGACCTGGTGGCACCTTGCGAGCAAGTCATGCCGACCCTGCTGCACCCGGCCGCGGCCGCAGCGGTACAGGCCGGACTGCAAAGCCTCGGCGCGCGCTTCCATCTTGGCCCAGTACTCAATCGCCTGCAGCGCACCGCGGACGGCCTGGAAGCCCATCTGTCGGACGGTGAAGTCATCGCCTGCGACCTGGTGGTCTCGGCCATCGGCCTGCGCCCGCGTGTGGACCTGGCCGCCGCCGCCGGCCTGCAGACCAATCGCGGAATCATGGTGGACCGTCATCTCAAGACCTCCCACGCCAACATCTATGCCCTGGGCGATTGCGCCGAGGTCGACGGCCTGAACCTGCTGTACGTGATGCCGCTGATGAGCTGCGCCCGCGCGCTGGCCCAGACCCTGGCGGGCAACGCCACGGCGGTCAGCTACGGCCCGATGCCGGTGACCGTCAAGACGCCGGTCTGCCCGCTGGTGGTCTCGCCACCGCCACGGGGCACCGAAGGCGTGTGGAGCGTTGAAGGCGAGGGCGCCGACATCAAGGCCTTGTGCCGCGACGCCAGCGGCCGTCTGCTGGGCTACGCCCTGACCGGCAGCGCCGTGATGGAAAAACTCGCCCTCAATAAAGAACTTCCGCCGTTGCTGGCGTAAATACCGGTCGTTCTGTCGGAATAACCGCGTTTTTCACCCTAGAAAGGTCGCCGCAAGACTGGCGGAGCGTGCGAGGGCATGCCATCCTCACTCCCGTCTGCCGCAGAGTAGAGCCTGCGGCGCTTTGGGCGCTGCTCCAGAAGAGAGCAGCACGGACATAACAACAAAAAACCGTCAAAGAGGCTTCACTTATGCGTAAACCAGAACTCGCAGCCGCCATCGCTGAAAAAGCGGATCTCACCAAAGAACAGGCCAACCGCGTCCTCAACGCCGTTCTCGAAGAAATCACCGGCGCCCTGCACCGCAAGGACAGCGTCACCCTGGTTGGCTTCGGCACCTTCCTGCAACGCCATCGCGGCGCCCGCACCGGCAAAAACCCACAGACCGGCGAACCGGTGAAAATCAAGGCCAGCAACACTGTTGCGTTCAAACCGGGCAAATCGCTGAAAGACACTGTTAACGCGTAAGGGCGTTACCGTCTCGAAGGGGGCGGGGTGGTAGGAAAAATGGGCACGCCGACGGGGTTGGGTGCCCATTTTTTGTGGGGGCCTTGCTGGTTAATCACACACCAGCGAGTGATCCGGGAGATGACTCAGTTTGAACTTCTTTAATTCTTGTGCAACGGAGTTCTGAAGATGCTCCGGGTCCATCAGCATTTTGACTTCACGCTCCCAGCCCGCTGCTCCGCCTACACGTTGAGTCACACCTTCAGGCCACCCTTGAAGAATGGATTTGTAATGCTCGATGCGCTCGTGGGCTATTGCATGCTTCTTGCACCAGGCCAATAGCACGATGTTGTCGGTCATGGCCTGTACTGGAAAGTTGTCTCCACCGGCTACAGTAGTTTGATAAATGGAGTCCAGTGTGGCGCATGACAGTGTATCGAGGAATGCAGTAGGGCATTGCGATCGAAAACGGTCAACAAGTTCTCCGAACTTAGTTGAGTGGCGCAACGGGCTTATCGAATCTTCAACACCCTTGCTGTTTAATAGAGATATCGGCGCAACCAGCGAGACCACCGGGAAGGACGCCATCAATGAGTGGGTGTGGAATACCGGGACATAGTGCTCCTCACCATAAACAGGCTTAAGGTAAATGCCGGTCAACAGGGGGCCGTTACGCTTTAATAAGTGAAGGGGTTTATATAACTCATAACTCCCCATCACTTCTTTCCAGTCTTGGGTAATTGCCTTTTTTTCAGTGGCCGTCATTTTTTTCATAAGGTGTCTCAGGGGTGTATCGCCGTCTGTGAAGGTGGTTTTATCGGGAGGTTATTATTATTGTTGGTCTGTTGTCGACTGCTAATCGGCCCGTTCGGGTCTTTCGTGAACTTGTAATCCAATACTTCCCCGGTGTTCTTGTTGTAAACATCTGGTCGGGCGCTGCCGGCGGTTCCTTTCGGGACCTCGACGCCTTTCAAGTAGGATTTCTCCACCGCCAAGTGAGTCTTTTGACCCGTCATGCGCTGATAGCGGTTTAGCAATTTGTCGGCATAAGTATGCTTTTTACTGCCTTGGACCGGGCCAGTACCTGCAGCACCATGTTTATTTTTAACGCCCCATTTTTCCGCCTTGCTGGCAATTTTCTTGACGAAATCCTTATCCGACAGACTGGCGGCTGTCGGTTTTTTGCTTGTGCATGACAATCCCAGTGGATCTATCCAGGTGATAGGGTTAGGGCCGTACGCGTATAAATTGAGCCCACCCATCAACCCGATAGGATCTGGTGTTGTGAAGCGGCCGATATCCGGGTCATAAAAACGGAAGGTATTGAAGTGAAGCCCGGTTTCTCTATCCAGATACTGGCCTTGGAATCTGAGGTTTTGCTCCTCGATGTAAGAGGGTTCACGGGTTTCCCGTAGGGTGTTTCCCCAGACTCGATAGCTGGCCTGCCACAGTGTTTGGCCGTCGGCTTCAGTGAGCTCTAAAGGGAGGCCATTGAAATCGTTATGGTAGTACCGGATTTTTTGCTGAGCGCCTACGCCGTCTACCTTGGCCAATGGCTCATAGCCGTCTTCTTCATACAGATAGAGGCTGGTCTGGTTGTTTCGGTGTTCTTGCAGGAGCCGTAAGCCATCCCAACTGAAGTGTGTCGTACCGAGTAAGTACCCGTCGCTGCTCGTCTCGCTTTTCTCAATCCGTCGACCCAGCGGGTCGTAGGTCATACGGACCACATTGCCGTTCGGGTTCCGTACTTCGATCAGACGATGCTCAGCGTCATAACGCATGTGCTGTACACCACGATGACCGCTTCGCTTTTCGACCATTCGGCCAAAGCCGTCATAGCGATAACGTTTGTCCTGATAAGTCAGCAGACGGTTATGCACAACCCGTCCACTACCGGATGGCGGCCCATCCAACAAGTTGGCGGCGGCGTCATAGGAAAAGGTTTCGTGCTGCCCCATTCCGCTGTCTTGGCTGGCAATAATCCGGGCGGTGGCATCGTAGTGCAGCAACTGGCGAGCGTGGTTGGCAGGGTGCCGGTCCAATTTAGCGATCAGATTGTCTGCCGTGTCGTATTCGAACTGCTTTTGTAACGATGTCGCTTCCAGCGCTCCCGGGCTGGTCTTGCGGCGTTGTCGTGCACGCAGGCGTCCTGAGCGATCGTAGTTGCTTTGGGTACTGATCTGGCCCTGGGTGCGCAGTACTTCGCGGTGCAGCCGGTCACGCTCGAAATCGCAGATGACTTGGCCATCAAGGTTGATTTGATGCAGGTGACCGCTGCCGTAATAAAGACGATTGATCCAGCGCCCGTCGGGCAGTTTGCTTTGGATCAGGTTCCCCAATTCATCGTAGCGATGTTGCAGTGAGCCCGCTGGGCTCTGTTCTTCCAGCATCTGCCCGAGCGCGTCATACGAGAACCCGAGTGTCTGCGACAGGCCGCGAGTGTCCATGAAGTGGACGCCAGTCAGTTGGTCCAACGTATCGTAGGTGTATTGGGTGTGACCATCGTCGGTTGTCTTGGCGCTCAACCGCCCCATTGCATCGCGTTTGAGGCGATGAACAATGGGTTTGGCAGCTATTTCCGGTACTAGCCCGATCCCGCTGCCGTAAGGTGAGGGAACGCTTTCAAACTGGATGACATTATCCAGGCAGTCGTGTTCATAGCGTTTGGAACTGCCATCCAGGTCCCGTTGCTCGGTCAGGCGATCGCCTGCATCCCATGAGAACCGATAGCTCTCGCCATTCTCGTTGGTCAGAGACAGAAGGCGGCCATAATCATCGTATCCAAACTGCACGTTACGATCGTGGGCATCAGTGCGTTGACGTACCTGGCCACGTCGGGTGTATTGGTAAAAGGTGCTGTGGCCGGCGGGATCCGTGTACCCGACCAGTTGTCCGCTGGCATCGCGCCGATAGTGTTCTTCGCGCCCGTCCGGCAGTTGGACTCCAATCAGCCTGCCCTGCGTGTCGTGCTTGAATTCAGTCCGCTCTCCCAGTGCGTCAGAGATGGCCTGCAAATGTCCGCGTGCGTCATAAATGAACCGGGTGGGCGAGCCTGAGCAATCGACGTGTTCTACCAGTTGCCCTGCCTGGTTCCAGCGGAGCTTTTTATGTTTGCCGCTGGCATCGATGATTTCAACAGGCTGACCGTGAGTGTCGTACTGATAGCGCGTGATGTTGCCCAGAGGGTCGGTCTCACGGATACAGTTGCCCCGCGGGTCATACAGGAATTTCCAACTGTTGCCGGCGGCGTCGGTCTCGACGAGGGGCAAGGCCCAATGATCAAGCCAAAGGGTTGTGTCGCGGCGACCCAGAGGGTCCATTTCGCTGATTAGATTGCCGGATTCGTCGTAACAGTATTCATAGCGTCCGCCTTGCGGGTCTGTTGCGCTGAGCAGTTGGCGTTCGTCGTTCCATTCAAAGAGCCAGGTTTGCCCCAGATTATCGGTGTACTGGGTCACCTGATATTGCGTGTTCCAAACGCGCGTGCTTACCCGCTGTAAGCCGTCAGTGATACGTGTCGTTCCTGCGTTCAGGTCATAGTCGAAGTGATAGCGATCGCCTTCATTGCTCCAATGACCCGTAACGCGCCACTCGACGCCTTCAATCAAGGCCCATTCATAGAAGCAGCGCAGCCCGGTAGGCAGTTGATGCTCCACCATGCGACGCCCGGCGTCGTATGCGAAGCGCCGTTGGACCTGATCCGTAGTGTCACGTACTTCTGCCAGGTCGCCGGCGTGGTCGTAGCCATAGCTGACCAGGACTTCCCGTCGATGATCGGGGTACAGCCGCTCAATCCGATGGACACGGCCTTGCTCGCGAATCAACTCGACTCGAACCAAATCAAACGTGTCGCGCAGCGCCATCAGTTGACCTGCTGCGTCATAGTCCAGATAGATGCGATTGTCGTTGCGGTCACCCAATTGACTCAGGCGCAGCGACGAAGCGTCGCCGGGGGAGGCGTCAAATAGCCGATACAGGCCGTTGTCGCTTTCAATCAATAACTGCCCGTTACGGTGGCGTCGAATGCTCAAACCTTCGCCTGGGCTGAACATTGCACTACCCAACGCCACTGAACCCAGATTGATACGACGGCCCTGCTCGTCGGTGTAGATCAGTTCTTCCCCGCCATCCGGGTGAGACAGTATCTGCACAGCGACTTCATAAGGCACGCTCCAGCCTGCACCGAACAGCCCATCGCGGCGAAGGTCGCGGCTGTTGTAAAAGCGCTGCCAGTCAATCGGCAACAATCCAGGTAAGGAAAAATCCAGGTCGAAATCGCTGCCCAGCACTTTGGCGCCTGTTGCCGCATGCACGGGGTTGGGTGACCCCATTGCAGCGTTTGCCATCGCTCCCATGGCTTGGCTCACCGCGTATGACCCCACGCCACTGAGCAACATGCACGGCAAATTACTCAGCGTTTTTCCCTTCGCGCCCTTGAGCATCATCAGGGCTTCAATCGCCAGCCCCACACCAGGCGTCTTACCGCTGCGAATCTCCTGCACCACTACCGTACCGCCACCAATCGTGACATTTGGCGAAATCAGGCCTGAAGAAACCACCGTCGCATCGCACATACTGCGGTCGCCGCTGCGTACGGCGGGTTGGCCGTTGATGGTGACTTTATCGGAGCCCTCGGCAAGGAGCTGCGGGGGCATTGGCGGGTGGCGGGCGCAGAGGACCAGGTCGGTGGGCAACGGCACGACACCGGGTGCTGGAGAGGCAACGGTAGGGCGCCACAGTTGTGAGAAAAATCCCTCGGCCATGTCGAGGAAGCCGGGCTCTGGCGCCGTTTCGACATCAGGTTCGGGCGCGTCGGGTTCAAACTCGGTCCCGGCGGGCGCGACATGGGAAGGAATTGCACCCGCGGCCCGCGCAGCCGGAATGCTATTGACGAAGGTGTCGGTCGAACCCACCGCAATCGTGGCTTCTACAACGGGGGGAAACAGCGCATTGGCGAAACTCTCACACATTTTGCTGAGGCCCTTGTCGGCCCCCGTCTTGCTCATGGCCATGCCGACGACAATGCCGACCACGGCGCCGAGGATGCAGCCACCAATGCCGGCCGTCGCGACCGTCACACCAATCGCGGCCGCCACCGCAGCAGTCGCCAGTGCCGTGATCGCCACGTTGGCCGCCACCTCCAGCACGCCGCCAAGGATGTCCGCCATCATCGAGGTGTGCGAGAGCGCATCGCCCATCCGGGCGGCCCATAACGCGTCAGACATGCAGGCCGCTCATCAAGAAATAGCGTCGAACGACAGCGAGTTTTTGATCAACGCCCAGTGCGCCGCCTCGGCGTCCCCTAGCTTGTCTGCCTTCACATAACTCAACGCGAGCATCTTGCGCGTACCCGGCAGCACCAGCGCCAACTGGTACTGGAACACCTTGTCATTGCCCTTGTTGAACTGGCTGCGCAGCTCGATGCCTGCCACTTCTTGAGCCGCGCCCAGGCGCACGTCCACGCCCGGCTGATAACGCAGGTCCTGCACCTGTTTTTCCAGGCGCTGGAGTTGGTCATTGAAGTTGCTGTGCAGGGTTTCACCCTCGGCGAGCAGGCTGCGGCTGACGATCAGGGAGGTGCCCAATTCAGGAAACTTGAGGATATTGATCGTTGCGTCCTGCAGCTCACTGGCGGGTAGTTGAAACTGGAATTCGTTGATCCGGTACGTCATGGCAAACAGGTCTCGTCAGGAGCTTTTGGGCGCGGGGAACGCGGCTTTGATATTGGCGTCGATGGCGGCTTTCTGGCCCTGGCCGTCCGGTGTTGCGCCGGGGCCGCCGCCGTTGTTCAGGTGCAGCACGCCGCCGGTGTTGAACTCGGCATCACCGCTGGCATAGAAGCTGATTTGCACGCCCGTGAGGTTGATCTGCCCGCTGGCGTTCAACTCCAGGATGCTTTCGCCGCAGACCAGGCGCAGGTTTTCACCGACTTCGATGACATAGCTCTGGCTGATGCTGTCGGTCTTCCTCTGGCCTACCGAAAGGATGTCTTCCTGCTTGACGATGCGCAGACGGTTGTTGCCGATGGTCACCGTCTCGTTATGGCCAATGCTCTTGTTGCGGTCATGTCCCACCGAATGGCTCTCATCCACCTCGACCACGATGTCCTGATTGCGCTCGGCATGGATGTACAACTGCTCCAACCCCTTCTTGTCCTCCATGCGGATTTCATTGAAGTTGGCCGGTGTGCCGCCCTTGCTCGAACGGCTTTTCATGCCGCTCTGGGTCGCGTTTTCCGGCAGGTCGTAAGGCACGGTCTGTTCGGCGTTGTAGACCCGCCCGGTGATGATCGGCCGGTCGGGGTCACCCTCAAGAAAGCTCACGATCACTTCCTGGCCGATCCGTGGAATCTGCATCGAGCCCCAGTTTTTGCCGGCCCAGGATTGCGACACGCGAATCCAGCACGAGCTGTTCTCGTTGGATTGGTCGTGACGGTCCCAGTAGAAGTGCACCTTCACGCGGCCGTACTGATCGGTCCAGATTTCCTCGCCTTTGGGGCCGACCACCAGTGCGGTCTGCGGGCCTTTGACGATGGGCCGGTGGGTGTTGGCCAGCGGGCGGAAGCTCTGCTGGGCGTCGATGCAGGTGAGGCTGCTTTCGAACTGTGCCGAGCCCGAACCGCCGCCGCTTTCAAGGCTTTCCTGAACGATGTAGTAGCGGCAGCCGACGATCAGGTATTCACGGTTCTGGTCCTGACGACTGAAGCCGGTCAGGCTGAACAAATGCCCCGAGCCCAGGCCGCGAGCATTGCCGCTGAACTCGATCTGTTCATGCAGGGTTTGCAGCGCTTCGATGCGGGTGCGCGCGTAGTGCTCGCCGTCTTCGCTTTGCACGTAGGTGCCGGGGTAGTCGTACAGCGGGTAGTCGCCGGCGGTGTGCGGGCGCGGCATGGCTGAGCGCACGTCGATGCTGGCGCTGGGGCGCTGGAAATCGTAGTCGTTGAGCTCCAGCGAACCCGGCTGCACTTCGTGCGCCAGGTGCCAGTTGTGCATATGGTCGCGTTCGCGCTGCTGCTCGTCCTTGGGGTAGTACGGGATCGACGCATAGCCCGGCACCGTGGTGTGGGCGCCGTAGGCGTCGGCCAACACCAGCACATGGCGGTCCTGCTCATGGCGGAAGAAGTAGTAGATGCCTTCCTGCTCCATCAAGCGGCTGACGAAATCAAAGCTGGTCTCGCGGTACTGCACGCAGTATTCCCACTCGCGGTAGGGCCGGCTCAGGGCGTCTTCGAAGTCGGAAAAACCCAGGTCGCGGAACACCTGCTTGATGATCTGCGGGATGCTCAGGTTCTGGAAAATCCGGCAGTCCGACGTGCGGCTGAGCAACCAAAACCACGGGCGCAGCGTCACCTGATAACTGGCGAACTGGCCCTGGTCGATATTCTGGCTGCACCGCGCGACGATGCCGTGGAAGTGCCGCTCGCTACCGTCCGCCAGTTGCAGGCCCACGCTCATGGGTTTGCCGAGCAACTGGTTGAGATCGATGTTGGCGTCCAGCGACGTCAGTTGCAGCTCGTAATTGAACAGCCTGCCCAGCTCCTCGCCGCCGCCCATTTCATTGAGCAGCAGCACATCCGGCCCGAGGGGGCTGGTGATTTTGGCCAGGCGTGAGGCTTGGTTGAATAGCATCGTTTAGGCCGCGTCGCTGAAGTCGTAGTGCAATTCATTATCCCGGCTGCTGATGCGCACACCCGCCAGCGGCTTGCCTTCGAGCATGCGCGTGAGGAACTCACGGCTCATGTCCGGCAGTAGGCTGTTGGTCAGAATGGTGTCGATCATGCGCCCGCCACTTTCGGTCTCGGTGCACCGCGAGACGATCAGGTCGACCACCGCGTCGTCGTAATCGAACGCCACCTTGTGGGTGGTCTCTACACGCTTCTTGATGCGGCCCAGTTGCAGACGGGTGATTGCCTTGAGCATCTCGTCGCTCAGCGGGTAGTAAGGGATGGTCACCAGACGGCCGAGCAGGGCTGGCGGGAAGATTTCCAGCAGCGGCTGGCGCAGGGCCTTGGCGATTTCTTCCGGCTCCGGCACGTTCGCCGGGTCTTTGCACACGTGGGAAATCAGCTCGGTACCGGCGTTGGTGGTCAGCAGGATCAGGGTGTTCTTGAAGTCGATCACCCGGCCTTCGCCGTCCTCCATCACGCCCTTGTCGAACACCTGGAAGAAGATCTCATGCACGTCCGGGTGGGCTTTTTCCACCTCGTCCAGCAGCACCACACTGTAGGGCTTGCGCCGCACGGCTTCGGTCAGCACGCCGCCTTCGCCGTAGCCGATATAACCCGGTGGCGCGCCCTTGAGGGTCGACACTGTGTGGGCTTCCTGGAATTCGCTCATGTTGATGGTAATGACGTTCTGCTCACCGCCGTACATGGCTTCGGCCAGGGCCAGGGCGGTTTCGGTCTTGCCCACCCCGGAGGTGCCGGCCAGCATGAACACGCCAATCGGCTTGCTCGGGTTGTCGAGGGCGGCGCGGGAGGTCTGGATGCGCTTGGCGATCATCTGCAGGGCATGGTCCTGGCCGATGATGCGTTTTTTCAGGTGCTGGTCGAGGTTGAGCACCGTCTCCAGTTCATTGCGCGCCATGCGGCCCACCGGGATGCCGGTCCAATCAGCGACCACCGAGGCCACGGCCTGGTAATCCACGGTCGGCAGGATCAGCGGGGTTTCGCCCTGCAGGGCGCTCAGGCGTTGTTGCAGGTCGACCAGTTGAGCGCGCAATTCATCGTTGCCACTGTCCACCACACCGGCTTTTTCGCGCAAGGTTGCACGGGTGGCGAGCAGCTCGTCCACCAGGGCTTTCTCTTCGGCCCAGCGGCTTTCCAAGGTCGCCAGACGCTCACGCTCAGCGCTCAACAGCGCCTCGGTGTTGGTCTGACGCGCACCAATCGCAATGCCGATGGCATGCTCACGGGCGATGATTTGCAACTCGGTTTCCAGCGCCTCGATGCGACGGCGGCTGTCGTCCACCTCCGCCGGCACCGCGTGCAGGCTGATGGCGACGCGGGCGCAGGCGGTGTCCAGCAGGCTCACGGATTTGTCCGGCAACTGGCGCGCCGGGATGTAGCGGTGGGACAGCTTCACCGAAGCTTCCAGGGCTTCGTCGAGGATCTGCACCTGGTGGTGTTTTTCCATAGTCGACGCCACGCCACGCATCATCAGCAGCGCCTTGTCTTCCGACGGCTCGGCCACCTGTACCACCTGGAAGCGACGGGTCAGGGCCGGGTCTTTCTCGATGTGTTTCTTGTATTCGGCCCAGGTGGTCGCGGCCACGGTGCGCAGGGTGCCGCGAGCCAATGCAGGCTTGAGCAGGTTGGCTGCATCGCCAGTCCCGGCGGCGCCACCTGCACCGACCAGCGTATGCGCTTCGTCGATAAACAGGATGATCGGCTTGGGCGACGCCTGCACGTCTTCGATGACCTGGCGCAGGCGCTGTTCGAACTCGCCTTTCATGCTCGCGCCAGCTTGCAGCAGGCCGACGTCGAGGCTGCGCAGTTCCACGTCTTTCAGGGCTGGCGGCACGTCACCGGCAACGATGCGCAGGGCGAAACCTTCGACCACGGCGGTCTTGCCCACCCCGGCTTCACCGGTGAGGATCGGGTTGTTCTGGCGGCGACGCATGAGGATGTCGACCAGTTGGCGGATCTCTTCGTCACGGCCAACAATCGGGTCGAGTTTGCCGCTGCGCGCCTGTTCGGTCAGGTCAACGGTGAAGCGCTTGAGCGCTTCCTGCTTGCCCATTGCGCTCGGCGCCATGGCACCGCTGGCTTCACCGGGCACGGCACCGGCATTAAAACCATCGCTGGCGCTCAAGGCGTTTTCCGGCGAATCACCCACGTATTCGTCAAAGCGTTCGCTCAGGGCTTCCGCCTTGATCTTGTCGAACTCGGCAGACAAGCCCAACAGCGCATGGCGCAGGCTTGGCGTCTTCAGGATGCCCAACACCAGGTAGCCAGTGCGCACCTGGCTTTCACCAAACATCAGGCTGCCGTAGACCCAACCGCGCTCAACGGCCTCTTCCACATGGGAGGACAGGTCGGTGATCGAGGTCGAGCCGCGCGGCAAACGGTCCAACGCTTCGGTCAGGTCACGAGCCAGGCGCGCCGGCTCCACGTTGAACTGACGGATGATGCGGTGCAGGTCCGAGTCCTGCAGTTGCAGCAACTGATGAAACCAGTGGGCCAGTTCCACATACGGGTTGCCCCGCAGTTTGCAGAACACGGTGGCGGCTTCGATGGCCTTGTAGGCCACGCTGTTGAGTTTGCCGAACAGTGCGGCGCGACTGATTTCACCCATGCTCTGGATTCCTTGAGGTGGTGGCGTGATCGGCGTAATGCCGGGCCAGGATTAGGTCGTTGGCGTCATGCTCGGGCTTGCCGAGCCAGGTGTTGAAGCCCAGGCGGAACTGACCATTGAGTTGCAGCGCCGGCACTTCGGGTTGTTGCAAAACCAGGTTGAGGTCCCAGTCCAGTTCATGGCCCAGGTACTCGGCCACCCATGCCACCAACTCGTTGAACGGCGGGTGGCCGGGCAGCATGCCCATGTAGTCATCCAGCGTGAGCGGGCCCAGGCGGATGCGGAATTTGTGCTGGCGGTCCCACACGAAACTGCCCAGGCAAAAGTCCACGCCCAGGCGGTTGGCGCTCACGCTGACGCGGCTGCGCTCAGGCAACTCCAGCCATTGGCCGACGTATTCTTCAATCTCCACCGGCAGGCCAAAGTACTCGCTGAGAATGGCTTTCAGGCCGTCTGGATAGCGGGTTTGCGCCGACAGGTGGCCGCTGTAATGCAGCTTCGCAGTGTCCGGGATGAGCCCCTGATTCAGCAGGCTCGGCATGCCCCGTCCACTCAACGCAGCGAGGCGCGCGGACCAGTAATCATCATCCGGTCGGTCGTGGCTGACCGTCGGTCGCGCCTCGGCCCAGGCCCGGTAAAACAGGCTGAGCAGGCGATGGTGGAACACATCCAGGAACTGTTTGCTGGTGCTGTCGGCGTTGTTGCGCTGACGCTCGCGCACGTATTCGGTGATGTGCAGCGGCAGCGGGCCGTTGGGGCCGCCAAGGCCAAAGAAGAATTGCTCCAGCCGTGCCGGCTTGCCGTCGCCACCGGGATCGACCGAGGCCAGGGTGGCCGGCGCAAAGGTGCAATCGGCCTGTTGCCCCAGGCGCAGCGGGTCATCCGCCAGGCGCAGGGAATGGCCCAGGCGCGGTAGCTCCGGCGATTCGCACTCGATACGCCGCAGCGCCTGGAAGAAATCGTATTCCCAGGGCTCCTGATGCATCGCATCCAGTGTGTTCACAGGGTCGGACGCCGTCCGGGCTTGGCTTTCCATCGCATGATCTCGCCGCGTTCGGTGGTACGGATCACCGTCTCGGTAAAACTGTTGATCGACACGTAGCGTGCCAGGAAGCGCTCCAGCACCGCACCGAGCAGGAACACGCCGGTGCCGCGAAACGCGTTTTCATCGAATTCCAAGGTGATTTCCAGGCCACGGCCAAACACGATCGGGCCGGGCATCGGCAAGCGTCGGGTCACGGCTTTGCTGCTCACCTCGCGCAGGCCTTCGATCTGCAATTGCAGGGCGGCGTCGTTGCTGTCGCCGTACAGGCGCAGCAGTTCGCGCAAGGCTGCCGCGCCCTGGCCCTGTTCGCTCAGGGACAGGTAGTTGAGCGAGAGCTGGCTGATCAAGCGCCAGGCCTTGGCGTCATGGGCATGGCTGGCGCGCGGGCGGCTCGGGCCTGCCACGCAACGCACGGATAACACCGGGGCGCTGTCGGCGAGCGTGAAGTCGGTCTTGCCGTTGCCGATGCTCATGAACAGGGGCAAATCGCGGTTGGTGCACAGCGCCGTCACGCCGAGTTGGCGCAGGTCATGGCCGTAGGGCGCTTGGCGGCTGTCCACCAGGCTGACAAAGGTCTCGCTGCCCACATAGGTGGAGCGTGGGCCGTTGCGGCGCTGGTCGCTGGACAGCACGCGGGGCTCGCGGCGCACCGTGTAATACGCCTGGTCGCGGCCGTAGCGCGACGGATCACGCACCGCATAGAACGGCAAAAACGGTTGCTCCGGCCCTGTGCCGTGGCCGGTGATGCCGCTCAACGAGTGAATCTCGAAATCCATCGGCCGTGTGCGGTCGGCGATCACATGGTGTTCGTTGACCCGGTCGGACAAGTGGATACGGTCGACGCGCTTGGGGAACAGGTTGATTGCCGGCGTGCAGAACGGCAGGAACTGCGCCGCGCCGACGCTGCCTTCCAGGCTTGGCTCATGACGGTCGAACAACACGATCAGCTCCAGCTCCTGGCCGTCGCAGCGTTTGACCGCACGGCTCAGTTCAGCGAACTCGACGAACAGGTAACGGTGGGGCAGGGCGAAGTATTCCTGCAACAGGCGATAGCCCTGGAACACGCGTGCGACCACCGGCATGGCGGCGTCGGCATCGTCAAAGCCACGGGAGCGCAGTGCATCCTGCGGCAGGCGCTCGACCCAATCGCCACCCGGCTTGCGTGCAAACACCGCGCAGGCGTTGCCCAGCAGTTGCTCGTAGAGGCGGAACGGTTGCTCGTCGGCACCGCTGAGGTAGAGCGGCAGGTTATCCAGGTCGAGGCTGTTGAAGGGCAATTCGGCGCCGGTGCGCAGGGTCAGGCGCAGACCGGCCTTGGCCTTCGGCTCACTGGCGGCCAGGCGCCCCAACACGGCGGCAGGGTTGCCGAAGTATTCGGCGTTGCTCACCTGCAACGGCCACAGCGTCACCGGGTGCGCGGTGCGGTACTCGCAGCAGGTCTGGGTTTCGCGGCCCAGCGCGGCCCGCAAAACGGTGTCGCGGGGCAGCGGGAAACCACTGGCCAACGAGCCTTCGTCCGGGTCGGTCTGCAATTGCACCACGGTCATCGATGGCGTGGGCGCCAGGTAATGCGGGTAGGCAATTTCCAGCAGGTTGTGGGTGAAGGTCGGGTACTCGGCGTCGAGCTTGAGCTGCACGCGGGCCGTGAGGTAGGCAAAGCCCTCGAGCAAACGTTCGACGTACGGGTCGGCGCAGTCCATACCGGACAGGGTCAGCCGACTGGCGATCTTCGGGTATTCCTTGGCGAACTCGGCGGCGCTTTCGCGCACGTGGTGCAGTTCTTGGTTGTACAGCTCCAGCAGGCGCGGGTTCATGGGCGTCTCCGCTGGTCAGCGTTCACTACACGCACGTGGCCGGACTCCAGGTCGAGGTCGGTTTGCAGCAGCAGGCGCAACGGCACCGGCTGTGCCCACAGGTCGCCTTCGATCTCGAAACTCAGCGCGTTATGGTTCATCTCGCCATGGCCGACGCGGGCTTTGACGCGCAGGGTGTGGCGCAGAATGCGCGGTTCAAAGGTGGCGATAGCCTGGTAGATCAAGGCCTCCAGGGCTTTGATATCCACACTGGAAACACTGTTGCCCGCCAGCGCCGGCAAGCCGTAGTTGACCACCGACGTACCGGCCGGGGTGTGCAACGTGGCATCGGCGTCGAGCAACGACGTGGTGTTGAGCAGCCACGCCAGGTCGCGCAGCACCGAGGCTTTCAATTGGGTCAGGGACAGCACGCGTTTGTCGGCGCTTTCCTTGGGATTGGTTGGATCGTCGTCGGTCAGCCGGTCCAGCAGGGACGGTTGCAGACGGTCGCGGGAAGCGATTTCAGTGACCACCAAAGCGGCTCCACGGACGGGGTGTGAGAGGGACAAGTGGGCTGTGGCCGTGGCGCGAAGCCACGGCCTCAAGGGCTATCAGCGCTTGGTGTTGGAACGGATGTTCCAGCCAAACTTGATCGCGCCGCCGTCTTTGGTGCCGTCGGCTTTCTGCGGCTGGTAGTCAACCATCACTTGGGCGAAGTTCAGGGTGACGTTCTCGGTCAGGCGGTCATCGGTGCCCGAACCGCCGGTGCTCAGGGAAGTCACCAGCACTTCTTCCAGGTTGATCACCATGTACTCGACCTGGCTTTCGCCGCCGGCCTTGCGCACGGTCAGCTTGACCTTGTCGATGTGCTTGCCGCTGGCGCAGTGCATCATCAGGTTCGGCGACGCTTTGTCGACGTATTTGGTCAGCGACAGGTCCTGGATATTCACCTTGCCCGCGCCGCCGCCACCGCCCACGTGCATGTTGCCGGACTGGGCCATGCCCCAGCTCCAGTTCAGCACGTCGATTTCGTCCTTGTGGGCCTTGTCCATGGACTCGCCCTTGATGTCGCCGATCTTGATGAAAATATCAACAGCCATGTTTTCTCCCTGTGTGGTCTCAGCCACGATATTTGGTGTTGAGTGCTCCCTGTCCGGGCGCACTCAGATCAGGATGCTTACGCGCTTTTCGCCGAAGGCAGCTTCGATACCAGGCGCAGCGACACCGTCAGCCCTTCAAGCTGGTAGTGCGGGCGCAGGTAGAACTTGGAGTTGTAGTAACCCGGGTTGCCTTCGACTTCTTCCACGATCACTTCGGCAGCCGCCAATGGGTGCTGGGCCTTGGTGGTTTCGGTGGAGTGCGCAGGGTCACCGTCCACGTAGTTGAGGATCCAGTCCTGCAACCAGCGCTGCATTTCGTCCTTCTCTTTGAAGGAACCGATCTTGTCGCGCACGATGCACTTCAAGTAATGGGCGAAACGGCAGGTGGCGAACAGGTACGGCAGGCGCGCGGCCAGGTTGGCGTTGGCGGTGGCGTCCGGGTCATCGTATTCGGCCGGTTTCTGCAGCGACTGGGCGCCAATGAACGCAGCGAAGTCAGTGTTTTTCTTGTGCAACAGCGGCATGAAACCGTTCTTCGCCAGCTCCGCTTCACGGCGGTCGCTGATGGCGATTTCGGTCGGGCATTTCATGTCCACGCCACCGTCATCGGTAGGGAACGTGTGCGCCGGCAGGTTTTCCACTTCACCGCCAGACTCGATGCCACGGATGCGCGAGCACCAGCCGTAGTGTTTGAACGAACGGTTGATGTTCACCGCCATCGCGTACGCGGCGTTGGCCCAGGTGTACTTGGAGCTGTCGGCACCGTCGGTGTTTTCTTCGAAGGCGAAGGCTTCCACCGGGTCGGTCTTGGCGCCGTACGGCAGGCGCGCCAGGAAGCGCGGCATGGTCAGGCCGATGTAGCGCGAGTCTTCCGATTCACGCAGGGAACGCCAGCCGGCGTATTCCGGGGTGGTGAAGATCTTGGTCAGGTCGCGCGGGTTCGACAGTTCTTGCCACGAGCCCATGCCCATCACAGTCGGCGAAGCCGCAGCGATGAACGGGGAGTGCATGGCGGCGCAGACTTTCGACAGCTCGCCCAGCAGTTCCACGTCCGGTGGCGACTGGTCGAAGTAGTAGTCGCCCACCAGGCAGCCGTAAGGTTCGCCGCCGAACTGGCCGTATTCTTCTTCGTACATCTTCTTGAAGATCGGGCTCTGGTCCCACGCGGTGCCCTTGAATTTCTTCAAGGTCTTGTGCAAGTCCGGCTTGGAGATGTTGAGCACGCGGATCTTCAGCTGCTCATCGCTCTCGGTGTTGTTGACCAAGTAGTGCAGGCCACGCCAGGCGCTTTCCAGCTGCTGGAAATCCTGGTGATGGATGATCTGGTTGACCTGGGCGGTCAGCTTGGCGTCGATGGCGGCGATGATCGATTCGATCGACTTGATCGCGTCATTGGACACCAGGTCGGTCTGCGCCAGAGCCTGTTCGGCCAAGGTGCGCACGGCGGTTTCCACGGCTTCGCGGGCACGCTCGGTCTTGGGTTTGAACTCTTGCAGCAGCAGGTTGGCGAACTCGCTGGCTTCTTCGGTGGCACCCAGGATCTGGCTGCCTTCGCGGGCGGTATTGTCGGTCATGATTACTGATCCCCTGCAGGCTTCGGCGCGCTGGCAAGTGCCTGGAGCAGTGCCGGGTCCTTGATCGCCTTCATGATGATTTCTTCAGCGCCGGTCTTGCCGTCCATGTAGGTCAGCAGGTTGGCCAGCTGGGTGCGGGCTTCGAGCAGTTGGTTCAGCGAGTCGACCTTGCGGGCCACGGCGGCCGGGCTGAAGTCGTCCATGCTTTCGAAGGTGATGTCCAGGCTCAGGTTGCCTTCGCCGGTCAGCTCGTTCGGTACGTGAAACGCCACGCGCGGCTGCATGGCCTTGAGGCGCGAGTCGAAATTGTCGACGTCCACTTCAAGGAACTTGCGGTCGGCCACCGGCGCCAGAGGCTCGGCGGGCTTGCCGGCGAGGTCGGCCATCACGCCCATCACGAAGGGCAGCTGGACCTTTTTCTCGGCGCCGTAAAGCTCGACGTCGTACTCGATCTGCACTCGAGGCGCGCGGTTGCGCGCGATGAATTTCTGAGAACTTTGCTTCGCCACGTTGCTGCTCCTGGTCGCTTGAGCGACGGTGTTGTTACTGCACTGTCGGGCGGCTTACTCGCCGTCCGGGCCGCGCAGGTTTTCAAATTGGGACATGCCGTCGGGAATCAGATTGCGCACGATGGCCGCGAAGTCGGCGTGCACCAGATGCTTGGCCCGGTTCAACAGCACCGGCAGCGGGCTCGAAGGCTCGTACCGGGTGTAGTACGCAAGGATCTTGTCGAGGCTGCGCAGCACGTCGTCGCGGCTGGCGATATCGCCCACCGGGCGCGGTGCTGCGGGCGCAGCGGCGAAGTCGGCCGAGGGGGCATTGTCGTCACTGACGGCCTCGGGTTCGCTGCTGCTGTCGGTGCCGGGCACCGCTTGATTGAGGATCTGCAACGCTTGTTTGAGCGGTTGCTTCAAGGCACTGAGGTCCACGCCCTGGGCGGAACCGACCTGATCGTTGACCTGCCGTTCGATGGCTTCACACGCCGCACGCGCAGCAATCAGCGCGTCGCGGGTGGCTTGCAGGTGCTCGGGGTCGCTGTCGAGGAACGCGGCGTTGAGCTGCTGGGCGCCGAGTTGCTCGTCGGGGAAGCTCAACAGGCCGCTGGCGTTGAGCGCCGCGCGCAGACTCACGGGGCCGAAGGTGCGCGAACGCGTGAGGATGCTTTCGCGCAGCAAGCGAATATTGGTGTCGCAGGTCAGGCCGGTGAGGGCGTTGATGCGCACAGTGGGGTCGTTGTCGTCGTCGGCATCCAGGCGCGGGTGCAGGTCGGCCCAGTAATCGCGCAGCAACGCGTCGATCAGCGTCAGTGCTTCGGCAAGGCCAGCGACGCCTTGGAGGGCGAGGGCGCTTTGCAGCAGGAAATGGGTGATGCGCAGGTCTTTGCTGCGCGCGAGCAAGTCGAGGCTTTGCTGCTGGATGCTGCGCCATTCCGGCGGTTCAGCGGGCAGGATGGAGTCGCCCATGCTGCGCTCGGGTTGGCCCTTGGCATCACGCTCCAATTGCAGAAATTGCGCGTCATATTCCATGTCTTCGCCACACGGCGAAGTCGCGGAAACGGCGGTGAGCAGCAACGGCACATCCACTGAATTTGATCTCCCTATCAGCCCGTTAGATGGCGGGCAATTCATGCATTAGTTACGCGAGGAACTTTGCATGTTTTCTTGGTCATATAAGCGAGATGCCACTAATGTGCCATCACTGGTATTCAAGAAGTTGTGCATTTTTGGTGTAGTACTTACGCCTTGTCAAGGTAAGCTATTCGCCCTCTGTGACAGATGTGCGGTGCTTAACAACCTGCGCGACTGGTGGGTCGAACGACGCACCGGGACAGGATTTTTGTCATAGAACCCAGTTAAGATCAGCGATCATGCTGGCATTGGCAGGTTTTAGACGGTCGATTGCTCGACCTGATGGCGATATCCCGGGAGGCGCTGTCCTGGGAATCGACCGCGCGCGAAGTATCAGCAAGGAGGCAAGATGTCGCTGTGTTTGACTATCACTAGTTATCACAAGATTACCCCTGGGCAGTGCTCCGAAAAGTCCATCAATCAGGGCTCGATGGCTATTGGCCGCAGTTCCGATAATGACTGGGTATTACCTGACCCAGAGCGCCTGGTCTCCTCGCAACATTGCGTTATTCAATACAAAGATGGCCGTTATTATCTAACGGATAACAGTACAAACGGAGTGGAGTTGGTTAACGCCGGTATTCGTTTGCGTAGAGGTAATAGCGAGCTGCTGCAAGATGGCGAGTTGATCCGCATCGGCGATTACGAGATCCAGGCGCGTATCGACTTCAACGTGCAGGCCGTCGACAGCCAGCCGTTTGCCGGCGACTCACCGAACAGCTTTGAAGCGCTGATGGGCGCCGTGGCGAGCAAGCCTGCGCCGGTGCCGGTGATCGCCCCGCAGTTCCAGGGCGCTTCGTCGATGGACACGCTGCCGGACCTGTTCGACTTCCTCAGCCCCACCGCCGTGCCGCCGCCGACTGTGCCGGACCACGTGCCGTCCGAGCAGCATGACTTCCGGCCACCGAGGCCGGTTGCGGTCGAGAAACCCGTGGTTTCAGGCTCGGTGATTCCCGAAGATTGGGACCTGTTTGGCGACACGCCCGCGCCCATCGCGCCACCGCCCGCACCGGTCATTGCGCCGCCACCTGCGGTCGAGCCTGTGACAGACACTCAGCAACCCGACCTGCTGCAAGCCTTCCTGCGCGGCGCCGGCCTCGATCAGTTGCGCCTGGACAAAGCCCAGGCCGAGGCCCAGATGGAAAATATTGGCCGCAGTTATCGCCTGATGGTCGAAGGCCTGATCGACGTGTTGCGTGCCCGCGCCAGCCTCAAAGGCGAGTTCCGCATGCAGCAGACCATGATCCAGCCCGCCGAAAACAATCCGTTGAAATTCGCCCCGAATGCCGACGAAGCGCTACTGCTGCTCCTGCGCCACGGCAACCAGGCGTTTATGGCGCCGGATGCCGCCGTGCGTGACAGTTTCAACGATCTACGCGCCCACCAACTGGCGGTGATGGCCGGTGTGGAAGCGGCGATCAAACACCTGCTCACGCGCTTTGAACCGGCGCAACTGGAAGAGCGCATGGGCAAGCCCGGCGGGCTCTCGAGTATTTTCAATGGCTCACGCCAAGCCCAGTACTGGCAGCAATTCACCGAGCTCTACAGCAATATTTCCCGCGAGGCCCAGGAAGATTTCCAGGACCTGTTCGGCCGTGAATTCAGCCGGGCCTACGAAGAACACAGCGCACGACAGCGTCGGTAAACCCGCGCCGCAACACATGGATTAACGGATAGCTAAGTACGTCATTGAGGACGCAGGATGATTCCCAGGTTTTTACTCGTAGCCGCCACCTTGCTGCTGCTGACGGCGTGTGCCAAAGACGCCGCCAAACCCGAAACCAGCGCTGAGGCCGAAGCAGAGACGGCCGCCGTCGAGCTGCACTTTCATGCGATCAACGGGCTCAACCCCGGTGCCAACGGCCAGGCCGCGCCGGTGCGTGTGCGCATCTTCGAGCTGAAAAACGCCGCCACCTTCGCCCGTTCCGATTACTTCGCCCTGGCCGACCGCGCCCAATCGACCCTTGGCCTGGACCTGCTGGACCAGGACGAAGTGATGGTGCAGCCCGGCGAGCAACTGAGCCTCCAGCGCGACCTCGACCCGTCCACACGCCAGATCGGCTTGCTGGTGGGCTATCGCGAGCTGGACCGCGCGCAATGGCGCACGGTGATCAACGTGCCCGCGCGCCAATACACCGAATACCAGATCAGCCTCGATGTGCGTGCCGTGCGCGCCGACGTCGTGGTCACCCCATCCAGCCCTGCCCAATAAGAAGCAATCGGAGCCCCCATGTCCTGGAACAATCGCGTGGTCTGGTCGGAAGGCATGTTCATCGGAACGCAGCACTTCCAGCAGCATGACCGTTACCTGGAAAACCTGATCGATGCCCGCAGCCGCCCGTTGTCTGCCGGGGCCTGGGGCTTTTCCGAGCTGCTGATCGACCAGGGCCTGTTGGCCCAGGGCAAGCTAGCGATTGTCTCGGCGCGTGGCCTGTTGCCCGACGGTACGCCGTTCAACATTCCCCAGGACGACCTGGCGCCGAGCCCGCTGAACATCGATGACAACCTGCGCGACGGTCTGGTGTACCTGGCGCTGCCGCTCAAGCGTGCCGGCGCCCGCGATACCGTGGAGGAAGGCGAAGCCCTGGAAGCGGCGCGTTATGTGAGCCAGGTTCGCGAGGTGCGTGACGACAACGCCCCCTTCGAAAACCGTGCCCCGGTGGCCGTCGGCGCCCGCGCCCTGCGCCTGCTGACCGCCCAGGACGGCATCAGCGATTACGCCGCTATTGGCCTGGTGCGCATCAAGGAAAAACGCGCCGACCGCGCGCTGGTCATCGACGACACCTACATCCCGCCCGTGCTGGACGTGGCGGCGAGCAAACCGCTGACGGCATTTCGCAGCGAGCTGCTTGGCCTGCTGCATCAGCGCGGCGAAGCCCTGGCGGGGCGTGTGGTCGCTTCGGGCGCCGGTGGCGCGTCGGAGATTGCCGATTTCATGCTGCTGCAACTGGTCAACCGCGCCCAACCGCTGATCCAGCATTTGAGCCAGTTGAGTCCACTGCACCCGGAGCGCTTCTTCAGTGAATTGGTCAGCCTGGCCGGTGAGTTCTCGACCTTCTCCACCTCAGGCCGCCGTCCCCAGGAATACCCGCAGTACCAGCACGACGACCTGGCCCTGAGCTTTGCCCCGGTGATGGCCGCCCTGCGTGAAGCGCTGTCGATGTTGATCGACAGCAAGGCCACGCCGATCCCGATTGTCGAGAAAGCCTACGGCGTCCACGTGGCGATGCTGGCCGACAAGACCCTGCTCGACAACGCCAGCTTCATCCTGGTGGTGCGTGCCGATGTTCCCGGCGAAACCCTGCGCGCGCGCTTCGGCCAGCAGAGCAAAGTCGGTTCGGTGGAGCACATCCGCGACCTGGTCAACCTGCAACTGCCGGGCATCACCCTGTTGCCTCTGCCCGTGGCGCCGCGCCAATTGCCGTACCACGCAGGTTCCACCTACTACGAGCTGGATCGCGGCAGCGAGGCCTGGCAACAGCTGGGTAACTCCGGTGGTTTTGCCTTCCACATCGCCGGGCAGTTCCCGGGCTTGAACCTGGCCTTCTGGGCGATCCGAGGATAATCCGCGATGCATCCCAATGATGATGACCGCACCCAGTTCATGCCGCGTCCGGGGGGCCGGGCGCCGGAACCTGCGCGTGCCGAACCTTCGCCGCTGGCCATGCCAGCCGCGCCGATGCTCACCGGCAAGAGCCAGGGCCTCAACCCGCTGGAAAGCGCCGCCGGCCCGTTGTTGGCCCTGCTGACGCGCCTGCGCAACACCATCGCCCACCCAGCGCCGGCCAGCCTGCGCGCGCAGTTGCTGGCCTATCTGCGCCAGTTTGAAGAGCGCGCCGAAGCGGCCGGCATCGCCCGCAACGAAGTGCTGCTGGCCCGTTACGCGCTGTGTACCGCGCTGGATGAAGCGGTGTTGAGCACGCCTTGGGGCAGCACCAGTGATTGGGGCAAGCAGAGCCTGTTGATCACCGTGCACAACGAAGCCTGGGGCGGCGAAAAGGTCTTTCAGTTGCTCGACCACTGCCTGCAAAGTCCACGGGAACGCCTGTACCTGCTGGAGCTGTTGTACCTGTGCATGTGCCTGGGTTTCGAAGGCCGCTATCGCGTGATGAATGACGGTCGCAGCCAGTTGGAAACCCTGCGCGAGCGCACGGCCGCCGCCATTCGCAGCGCCCGTGGCGAACACGAACGTGAACTGTCGCCACACTGGCGCGGCGTGACCGTGGCGCGGGATCGCCTGGCGCAATTCATGCCGCCGTGGATCGCCGTGGCCATCGGCCTGGCGTTGCTGCTGGCGCTGCTGTTTGGTTTGCGCATGAAGCTGGCGTCGGATGCCGAGCCGGTGTTCAAGAACATTCACGCGTTGGGCGAAATTCCGGTGCAGGCCATCGACCGCCCGGTGGCACAACCCAAAGTCATCGAGCGTCCACGCCTGGCGGGCTTCCTGGTGGAAGACATCAAGGCCGGGCGCGTTGCCGTGGAAGATGCGGTCGACCGTTCGGTGGTGACCATCCGTGGCGACGAGCTGTTCGCGTCCGCCAGCTCCAGCATCGTCGATGACTACCAACCGCTGATGCTGCGCATCGCCGACGCCATCCGCAAAGTCAAAGGCCAGGTGCGCGTGACCGGGCACAGTGACAACCGCCCGATTGCCACGCTGCGTTTCCCGTCCAACTGGGCGCTGTCCGAGGCGCGGGCCAAGTCGGTGCTGGACATCCTCGCGGCCAAGACCGGCCAGGCGGAGCGCTTCAGCGCAGAAGGGCGCAGCGACACCGAGCCGGTGGCGACCAACGCCACCGCAGAAGGCCGCGCCCGCAATCGTCGGGTTGAAATCACCGTATTGGCGGAGGGCGTCGAGTGAAGGCGTTTTTCAGTTTCATGATTCGCTGGGTGATCCCCGTGCTGGGCCTGATCGCCCTGAGCCTGATCATCTGGTTTGTCGGGCCGTTGCTCGACATGCTGGTGCCGGAAGGTCGCCGCTGGGCGCTGATTATCCTGGTGTTCGCGGTGTGGATCGCCTACCGCGTGTTCCGCATCATCCAGGCGCGGCGTCAGGCTGCCGAAGTGATGCGCAGCCTGGCCGCCGAAACCCCGGCAGACCCGAACAGCGTCGCCACCGCCGAAGAGCTCACCACCCTGCGCCAGCGCATGGACGAGGCCCTGGCGCTGCTGAAAAAGGCCAAGCTGGGTGGTGACGAACGTCGCAACCTCTACGAGCTGCCGTGGTACGTGATCATCGGCCCGCCGGGCTCGGGCAAGACCACGGCGCTGGTCAACTCCGGCCTGCATTTCCCGTTGGCCGCGCAGTTGGGCGCGGGTGCCGTGCGGGGTGTTGGCGGTACGCGCAACTGCGATTGGTGGTTTACCGATCAAGCCGTGTTGCTCGACACCGCCGGCCGCTACACCACTCAGGACAGCAACTCCACGGTGGATAAAGCCGCCTGGCTGGGCTTCCTCGATCTGCTGAAAAAGCAGCGCTCGCGCCGGCCTATCGACGGTGCCTTCATCGCCATCAGCCTGTCGGACCTGTTGCTCGGCACCGACGCCGAGCGCGCCGCCCATGCCGCCGCCATCCGCCTGCGTATCCAGGAGCTGTACACCCAGTTGGGCGTGCGTTTCCCGATCTACCTGATGCTGACCAAGCTCGACCTGGTGCCAGGCTTCATGGAGTTCTTCGACAACCTGAGCAAGGAAGAGCGCGCCCAGGTGTGGGGCATGACCTTTGCCCTGGACGACGGCAAAAACAGCGACAGCCCGTTGGCGCACCTGCAAAGCGAATTCGCCGGGCTGGAACAGCGCCTCAACGAACGTCTGGTCGAACGCCTGCAACAGGAGCGCGACCCGGCGCGGCGCGACCTGATCTACGGCTTCCCGCAGCAGTTCGGCGCATTGAAGGATTGCCTGCAAAGCTTCCTCGAAGGTGTGTTCAAGCCCAATGCCTTTGAAGAGCGCGTGCTGCTGCGCGGTGTGTATTTCACCAGCGGCACCCAGGAAGGCAGCCCGATCGACCGCCTGATCGGCGCGATGGCCCAGAGCATGAACCTGGATCGCCAGCACCTGGCGCGCCAGAGCGGCACGGGCCGCAGTTACTTCATCGAAAAACTCTTCACCGCCGTGGCGTTTGCCGAGCGCGGCTTGGTTGGGGTGAACCCCAAGGTCGAGCGCCGACGCAAGTGGATTGCACGCGGCGTGCTGGCCGCCACCGTGGCGACTGTCGTGGTGGTCAGCGGTTTGTGGTGGGTGAGTTACCGCGCCAACCAGGCGTATATCGCCCAGGTCGATCAGAAGGTCGCGCCGCTGGGCCAGACCGTGCAGAACCTGAGCCCGGCGCAGCGTGACATCCTCGCGGTATTGCCATTGCTCAATGCGGTGAAGAACCTGGCCGGCGACTCGCCGAGCTGGTCAGAAGGCCTGGGTCTGTACCAGGGCGACATGCTTGAAGCCGAGTCCGCCAGCGTCTACCGCAAGCTGTTGATCGCCGTGTTCGCGCCACGCCTGGTGACGCGCATCGAAGAGCAACTGCACGGCGGCGGCAATTCCGACTTCCTCTACGAAGGCCTCAAGGCCTACCTGATGCTCGCCGATGCCGAGCATTACGACCCGGACTTCATCAAGGCCTGGATCGCCCTCGACTGGGACCGCAACCTGCCCCGCGACCTGCCGGCCGATCAGCGCCAGGCATTGGCCGGGCACTTGCAGTCGTTGTTCGAACGTCATCCGCCCAATGCGCGCCTGGATCCACGACTGATCGACGACCTGCGTCGTCAGCTGCAACTGCTGCCGGTGGCCCAGCGCGTGTATGACCGGGTCAAGCGCCAGAAACTGCCTGAAGGCATCCCGGACTTCCGCCTCAACGAAGCCGCCGGCCGTGATGCGGCGCTGGTGTTCAGCCGCAAAAGTGGCAAGCCGCTGGGCGAGCCGTTGAGTGGGTTCTTCACCGCCAAGGGTTATCGCCAAGCGTTTTTGCTGAGCAGCCTGAACCAGACCGGCACCCTGGCCGAAGAGCAATGGGTGCTGGGCCATGAACAGGCCGACCAGCAGAATGTGGTGAGCCTGGCCGCCGACGTACGCCGCCTGTATTTCCAGGATTACCAGCGCCAGTGGGACGCCTTGCTGGCGGATATCGACTTTGTGCCGATCACCAGCGTGGCCCAGGCGGCCGACGTATTGCGGGTGATATCCGGCCCTGCTTCCCCGCTGAAAAAACTGCTGGTGGCGGTGGCCAAGGAAACCGATCTGCAAGCCGAAGAGCGCCAATTGGCCGCTAAAGGCGTGCCGGTGGAAGGTGGCGTCGACAAACTCAAGGAGCGCCTGGGCAGCCTGCTTGGCCAGGAGCAACCGAGCGCCAATGCACCTGCTGCGGCGGATGATCCGGTGACCGCGCACTTTGCCGAACTCAACAGCATCGTCAGCAAGAATGAAGGCGAGCCAGAGGCCATCGATGGCCTGCTCACCGACATGAACGCGCTGTATGTGCAGGTCAGCGCCATGGTTGGCGCCAGCGGTGATGCCTTGCTCGGCGAGGCGAAGAACCAGGCGGCGGCTGCGGCCACGCGTGTCAGCCTGAATGCCGAGCGCCAGCCACCGTTGGTGCAGGGCATGGTCAAGTCGGTGGTCAATTCCACCACCAACAGCATGATGGGCGGGGTGCGCAATCAACTGAACGCGGCCTGGGCCAGCGAAGTCGTCAACGTGTATCGCCAGTCCCTGGCCGGCCGCTACCCGATGTCGCCGGGCAGTGCGCGGGACGCGACCCTGGATGACTTCGGCCAGTTCTTCGGTGTGGGCGGGGTGATGGACAACTACTTCCGCAAGTACCTGCAGCCTTACGTGGACACGTCCGCGCAGACCTGGCGCTGGCAGCCGGGCGCGGCGCAGAAGCTGGGGATTGCGCCGGGCGTGCTGCAAACCTTCCAACGCGCCGCGGCTATTCGTGACGCGTTCTTTAGAGCGGGAGGCACTCAGCCCATCGTGCGTTTCGAACTCAAACCGGTGTCGATGGACCCGACCATCACCCAGTTCCTGCTGGACCTGGACGGGCAGCAACTGAGCTACGACCACGGCCCAAGCCGCCCAGTGGCGATGCAATGGCCAAACCCCGGCAGCATTGGCGTGGTGCGTCTCTCCATTATGCCGCCCGCCGGCAGTGGCCGTTCCGGCGTGACCCTGGACGGGCCGTGGGCCTGGTTCCGCCTGCTGGAGCAATCGGACCTCACCGCCGGTAACTCGCCGGACCGTTTCAACCTGCGCTTGCGCGTGGACGGTGCGAGCATCGCCTACGAGTTGCGCGCCAACAGCGCGTTCAACCCGTTCAAGAGCCGCGTACTCAGTGGCTTCAGCCTGCCGGAGCGGCTATGACGACCTTGGGTTTCTACGGCAAGTTGGCCAGCCGTGGCGACTTCGTCAGCCGCGCGTTGCCCCAGAGTTTCATTGGCCCGTGGGACAGCTGGTTGGCGGCGGGTCTGCTTGCCAGTCAGAACAGCCTCGGCGGCGATTGGCTCAACACCTACCTGGTCAGCCCGTTGTGGCGCTTTGTGCTGGCGCCGGGCGTGTGCGGGCCGGACGCGGCGGCGGGAGTGGTGATGCCGAGCATCGACCGGGTCGGGCGTTACTTCCCTCTGGCGGTGGTGACCTTGCTCGACCACGACACCAATCCTGCGTCCCTGGTGGGCGGGCCGGACACCTGGTTCGAGCAGGCCGAAGCGTTGCTGCTCAGCACCCTGGATGCCGGTGCCACCTTCGAAAATTTCAATGACGGCCTCGACAGCCTGGGCTTTCCGGCGGGCGAGCCGCGCGCGGTGGGTGGCCGTTTCGCCGGCCTGCAACGGGTGGCCGCCACCGTGCCTCACGGGCGCATCAACGCCCTGGCCGAACAGGCCTGCGAAGGCGCGAGCCTGTGGTGGGGCCGTGGCTCGCAGACGATTTCCCCTGGTTTGTTGCGGTGTCAGGGCCTGCCTGCCGCCGGCGATTTTGCGCAGTTTTTGCTCGGACAAGAAGGTGTGGTGTAGATGGGGTCGACGTACAAATCCGCGAGCAAAAGCCACGTGGGCATGGTTCGCCAGGTCAACGAAGACGCCTGCCTGGACCTGCCGGAAAACCGCCTGTGGGTGGTGGCCGACGGCATGGGCGGGCACGCGGCGGGGGACTATGTGAGCAGCCTGATCGTCGACAGCCTGCGCAGCGTGCCGGTGGGACGTTCCCTGGATGAGTACACGGCGGCGCTGCGCAACGACCTGCTGCGCATCAACGCCGCCGTGCGCGAAGAAACTGCCCACCGTGGCGTGACCATGATGGGCAGCACCGTGGTGCTGTTGGCCGCCCGTGGCCTGCGTGGCGTTTGCCTATGGGCTGGCGACAGCCGCTTGTACCGCCTGCGCGACGGCGTGCTTGAAGGCATCTCCCGTGACCACAGCTACGTGCAAGACCTGCAAGACAGCGGTCTGCTCAGCGAAGCCGACGCCCGCACCCATCCACGCGCCAATATCGTCACCCGTGCGATTGGCGTGGAAGCGCACCTGGAACTGGCGGTGGTCGACCTGCTGATCGCCCCCGGTGACAGCTACCTGCTGTGCAGCGATGGCCTGAACAAGACCGTCGAAGACCATGAGATCCGCGAAGTCCTCGGCCACGACACGCCGGATGAAATCGTGCGCAGCCTGGTGCACCTGGGGCTCAACCGGGGTGCGCCGGACAACATCACCGCCATCGTCGTGAAGGTATCGGCATGAACATCGTCATTCCCGGTTATGACATCGAAGGCGAGATCGGCGAAGGCGCCATGGCCAGCGTGTACCTGGCGACCCAGCGCTCCCTGGAGCGCAAGGTGGCGTTGAAGGTGATGGCGGCGGCATTGGCGGCTGACCCGAGCTTCTGCGAACGCTTCCTGCGCGAGGGCAAGACCCTGGCGCGCTTGTCGCACCCGCACACGGTGACCATCCATGACATCGGCAATGTCGGTGAGCTGTATTACATGGCCATGGAATACCTGCCCAACGGCACGCTCAAGGAGCGCATCGCCGCCGGCATGACGCCGGAGCAGGGCGTGACGCTGATCCGCCAGATCGCCTCGGCGCTGGGCTATGCCCATGCCCAGGGCCTGGTGCACCGCGATGTGAAACCGGCGAACATTCTGTTCCGCGCCGACGGCACGGCGGTGCTGTCGGACTTCGGTATCGCCAAGTCGCTGGATGATCGCACCCAGTTCACCCAGGCCGGGTTTGCCGTAGGCACGCCGAGCTATATGAGCCCGGAGCAGGCGCGGGGCCAGGAGATTGATGGTCGCGCCGACCTGTATGCGCTGGGCGTGGTGCTGTACGAGATTCTCGTCGGCAAGCTGCCTTATACCGGCACCGATGCGCTCTCCACGGCGCTCGCGCACCTGACTGAACCATTGCCCGAATTGCCGGTGCACCACGGCCGGTATCAGGAGGTGCTGCGCAAGCTGTTGGCCAAGGATCCGGCGGAGCGCTTCGCGGATGCGGCGGCGTTGTTGCGGGCGTTGGATAACCTGCCGTCGGAATCGCCAGAGGCTACGTTGGTGCGGCCGTTGCCGATCCCGATGAATTTTGATCTGGCGGGTATCACTCCGGAATCCATCGAGATCCCCACCGAGAAACCCCAGCCGGTGCGCCAACCGGTGGTGCCGCCGACCCAGCACAGCGAGCAGCGCCGTGGGCCGGTGTTGGCACTGGCCGCGGTTGCGGTGGCGGTGGCGGTTGCGTTGGCGATTGGTGGTGCCAGTTATTGGTGGTTGAGCGGCAGCGATGAACCTGTGGCCAACCCCCCGGCTGCGGTGGTTGTGCCGCCGGTGGCGCCGCCTGTGGCAGAAGTGGAGGGCGGCCAGCGGCCATTGCTGATGGCGGGCAAGAAAACGCTGTTCCAGCGCGTCCTCAGCAAACCCGGCGCCAAGCTTTCAACCGACGCCGGCAGTGCGCCGGGCAAGGCCTTGCCGGCGTTTTCCGTGCTCTACGTCTACCAACGCAAGGACGTTGACGGCAGCCCGTGGGTGCGCGTCGGCGCCGCCACCGATGGCCGCAGTGATGGTTGGTTGCCTGCGTCCCAGGTCAGCGACTGGAAGCAGAGCCTGGTCTTGAAGTTCACCGAGCGTTCGGGTCGGGCGCCGGTGATGTTCCTGCGCCAATCCGCTGAAGTGGAAAAACTCCTGGCTGATCCGACCGCCGCCAAAGGCGTACTGGCCAAGGCGCAGAAAAACAGTGAAGACAACAGCCAGATCCTGGCCCTGGAACCGACCGCCAGTGCGGTGCCGCAAAACCAGTTCTACCTGCTGCCGATCTTCGACGCCAAAGAGAGCTTCGACGAAAACGGCCAGCCGGTGCAGTTGCTCAATGTGGCCTCCATCGACCCCGGCAGCAGCGCGGCCGCCAAGCCCTCGACGCCGGTGATCAAGTCCAATGCCGACGCCTTTCGCACGGCGGTTGTGCTGGTGGTCGATACCACCGTTTCCATGCAGCCCTATATCGACCAGATCCGCGACGTGGTGCACGAACTGCAAACCCGCATCGGCGAACGCGGCGAGTTGGACAGCGTGAGCTTCGGCATGGTGGGCTTTCGCAGCAGCATCAAGAAAACCCCTGGCCTGGAATACGTCGCCAAGACCCTGATCACCCTCGACCAGGGCCGCGACCCGCAACGTTTCCTCGACATGGCGCGGCAGGTCAAGGCGTCCACCGTGTCCAGCCATTCGTTCAACGAAGATGCGTTCGCCGGGGTGATGCAGGCGGTGGACGGCATGGATTGGTCGGGCTATGGCGGGCGCATCATCCTGCTGGTCACCGATGCCGGCGCGCTGCGCAAGAACGATCCGTTCGCCGCCACCCAGATGAACGAAGCCGAGGTGCGCCAGGCTGCGCTGGGCAAGCAGATCAAGATCTACGCCCTGCACCTGCGTACCGACGCCGGCAAGAAAACCCATGCTGGTGCCGAGAGCCAATATCGCATCCTCACCGCCGACGCCAACCCGCAGATCGGTGACCTGTACACGGCGGTGCCCGGTGGTGATGTGCGCAAACTCGGTGACCGTGTGGATGAGATCGGCACGGTGTTTGCCAACCTGGTGCATCAGGTGCGCAGCAACACGCCACAGCCGGTACCGTTGCTGAACAGCGCGCCGAGTCTGGCGGATAAGTCCGCTGCCGTCGGTTATGCCATGCACATGGATTTCCTCGGGCGTAAAACCGCGAGCCAGGCGCCACAACTGGTCAGCGCCTGGACCGCTGACCGCGACCTGACCAACCCGGCACTGCCGGCGTTCCAGGTGTGCGTGATGCTGACCAAGTTGCAGCTCAATGACCTGCAGCAGTCGCTGAAACTGATCGTCGATGCAGCGCGCAAGACCCAGACTTCACCCAAGGATTTCTTCCAGGAAATCGCCAGCGCCTCCGCCTATATGAGCCGCGACCCACAAGCCCTGCGCAAGGGCGGCAACCTGGCCGACGGCGGCATCTTGGGTGAATACCTGGAAGGCCTGCCGTACCGCAGCAAGTCGCTGAACATGACCCAAGACCTGTGGTTGTCGTTGAGCGTGGCCGAGCAGGAAGACTTCATCGACGAGTTGGACTCGAAGATCCGCCTCTACGAAACCTTCCACAATGACGTGGCCAACTGGGTCCGTTTCGGCGATGCCGAGCCGGGCGATGCGTTGTACCGCGTGCCGTTGTCGACCTTGCCGTAATGCTGAATTTGAACGCGGTGCACAAGAGCCGGGGTGTCGGCAGCCAGCGCTACAGCCTGGTGATTCCGGCGCTGACGCTGCGTGCGGGTGAGCAACTGGCGATTGTCGGGCCCAGCGGTTGCGGCAAGAGCACCTTGCTGGATCTGCTGGCGCTGGTATTGGCGCCGGATCAGGTCGGGCAGTTTGAATTTCATCAGCAGGACATTGCCGGGTTGTGGCGTGGTGATCAGCAATCCACGCTGGCTGCGCTGCGCAGCCAGCACCTGGGTTACGTGCTGCAAACCGGCGGCTTGCTGGGGTTTCTCGATGTGCGCGGCAATATCGCCTTGTCCCGGCAACTGCTGGGCTTGAAGGACGATGGCAGCGTGGCGCGTCTGGCCGAGCAATTGGAGATCAGCGACCAGTTGGCCAAGAAGCCGGCGGCGCTCTCGGTGGGTCAACGCCAGCGCGTCAGCTGTGCCCGCGCCTTGGCCCATGCGCCGCAACTGGTGCTGGCGGACGAGCCGACGGCGTCCCTCGACCCCTTGAATGCCGAGCGCGTGATGCAGGCGCTGCTGGCCCAGGCGCGCGAACACCGTGCCGCCTGTGTGATCGCCACCCATGACGAACCCCTGGCCCGCGCCAGCGGCTTGCAGGTGCGGCGCATCAGTTGCCGTCGCGACACCGACGGCGGCGTCACCGCGACCCTCGGGGAGGTGTGCTGATGCGCATGGGTCTGGTGGCGTCGCTGGCCTGGCAGGACTATCGCAACGATGCCTGGTTGTCGGCCTGTTCGGTGCTGGCGCTGGTCGCGGTCATTGCACCGTTGCTGGTGTTATTCGGCCTGAAATTTGGACTGGTTAGCAGTTTGACCGAACGTTTGCAGACCGACCCCGCCACCCGTGAAATTATTCCGTTGGGTGGCGGTCGATTCAGCAGCGCCTTTATCGAGCAACTCGGCCAGCGCAGCGATGTGGCGTTTGCACTGCCGCGCACGCGACAAATTGCGGCGACCGCGCAGGTGGGTGCCTTGGCCCTGGAAATGCTGCCGACCGCTTGGGGTGATCCCTTGCTGGCGGGTCTGCCGGTGCCCAAGGGCCTGGACCAGATCGTGCTGAGCCACACCGCCGCCGAGAAGCTGGCGGCGCGGCCGGGGGATTGGCTGGAAGCCAGTTTTGCGCGGCAAGTAGCAGGGCGCTTCGAGGCCCAGCGCACGCGCTTGCAGGTGCTGGCGGTATTGCCGCTGGAAGCTTTTGCCCGTGACGGATTGTTGGCCGATTTGAAATTGCTGGAAGCCGCAGAAGATTACCGTGATGGCCGCGCAGTACCGGCCTTGGGCTGGGAAGGTGAAGCGGTCGGTGTGAGTGAACAACGCGTGTACCCGGCATTTCGCCTGTATGCGCGCAACCTCACCGATGTGGAACCGCTGCGGGTGTTTTTCGCCGGGCAGAACCTGCTGGTATCGACCCAGGCGCAGACCATCGCGCAGGTGCAGTCGTTGAGCCGCAACCTGTCGATCGTGTTCTGGGTGATCTGCGGGTTGGCGTTGGCGGGAGGGTTTGCAGCGATCTTTGCTGGGGCGTTGGCCGCCGTGGCGCGCAAGCGTCGGGAATTGTCGGTGTTGCGCCTGTTGGGGTTTTCCACCGGTGGGCTGTTGCTGTTTGTGGTGGTGCAGGCGCTGTACAGCGCTGGCTTCGCCGCCGTGCTCAGTGCCAGTCTGTATGGCTTGGCCGAGGCGGCGTTGAATCAGTTATTCGTGCAGGTGCCGGGCGAACACGCCAGTCATCTGTTGGCGCGTCATTATGGCCTGGCCCTGGTTGCAATCATGGGCGTCAGCGCCATGGCGGCGGCCTGTGGTGGTTGGCGAGTGGCGCGGATCCAGGCTTCTGAAGGAATCAGAGATGTATAAGTTACTGGGCGCCTGTGTGGTGCTGACCTTGGCCTCCATGGCCTGGGCCGATGAGGCGAGTGACAAACTCGATAACCCCAAGCCACTGGAAGGCGACGTCAGCCTGCCGCTGCCGTGCGAAGGCAACATGGTGTTCCGCTACGCCTACGTGCTGGCCCAGGGCACCCTGGATGATCGCGAGATCAGCCTCGGCTACCCCTTTGCCGAAGGCGAGGCGGGCTATCAGCAGTCATTCATTTCCGGCTACCGCCGCGACTTCATCAATGGCCAGTTCACCCTCAAGGACCTGCCCAAAGACTGGAACAAAGTCATCGCGCCGTTGATGCCGAAGACCGACGCCAAGACCCCGCTCAAGCCCATGCTCTACTTCATCGGCAAGTACGAAGTGACGGCACGCCAGTACGCCCAGGTAATGTCCCAGGCGCAGTCTCTGGCCAGCGGTGAACCGGCGCCGGCGTGCGACGCGCCCACCGGCATGGCCGGGCGCTTGCCCAAGGTGAAGCTGTCGCGCTTTGAGGCCGAGCGCTTCTCGGCGGTGTACAGCGCCTGGTTGATGAAATACCACCGTGAGTTGCTGCCGGTCAGCGGACGCGGCTCTTCGGCGGACGACGGCGGCTTGGGTTTTGTGCGCCTGCCCACCGAAGTGGAGTGGGAGTTCGCCGCGCGCGGCGGTCATGCCGTCAGCCGCCAGGACCTGGAAGGTCGCCTGTTCCCGCGCCGCACTGAAGGCAGCGACAGCGACGGCCCGCTCGGCGATTACGCCGTGTTCAACCAGGTCGCCGGCGGCACCGGCCAGGCCGCGCGCCTGATGCCTATTGGCACCAAATTGCCCAACCCGATTGGTCTGTTCGACGTGATCGGCAACGCCGCAGAGATGGTCCAGGAATCCTTCCAACTGGTGCACGCCGGGCGTCGCCAGGGCACCTACGGCGGCTTTGTGGTCAAGGGTGGCAACTACCTGGAAGGCGAGGGCACGCTGTTCACCGGCATGCGCCGCGAGTACCCGCTGTTCGCCGCTGACGGCACCGAGCAAAGCAACGAGACCACCGGATTCCGCGTGGCGATTGGCGCCTTGTCGGCGCCGCGTTCACGCTACAAAGAGCTGTTCGCCCAGTGGCAGAAAGAAGGTCGCCTGGCCGCGCTCACCGATGCCATCGACGACGCCCAGGACCCGACCAAACGCCTGGACAGCATCATCGCCGCCAGCGCCGACCCCAAGCTGCAAGCCGAGCTGGGGCTGGTCAACGAAGAGCTCAAGCGCAACGTCTCGCTGATCGCCCAGCAACGCGAAGAGGCGGCGGGCAACCTGATCCAGTCGGCCGCGTTGGTGGCCGAGACCATCGCCAACTACAACATCCGCCTGGCCAACCTGCAGAAGAGCCGCCAACAGTCCCTGGACAACAAGGACGAGGCCAGCGCGCAGCTGTTCGACATGGCGATTGCCAATGGTCGCAGCGCCCTCGATGGCGCGGTGGCGATCTATATCGACAACCTGGCCACCGGCACGCGTTACACCGATGCGGTGATCCAGGCGCAGTTTCAACGGATCAAGGAAGAGTTGGATCGCAAGCCAGTGCTCGGCAAGAGCCTGGTGACGCGCGCAACACTGTTCGTTCGCCATGTCGGCAACTACCGCAAGCAACAGCGGGCCGACCCGGCAACGATCTTGAAGGAATTGCTCGCAGCGAGCGGTCAGCGATGAGCGCTGGCTGTATGGCGAGCTTGGAAGGGACTCAGGCGGCGGTGGGCCGTGCTGGGCAAGTCAAACTTAAACGAGAACACACCTATGCTTTTTTCCCGTAAGGCGGTTTCCAAGCGTCACTTGCTGCTGATCGCAGCCGGTTTCAGCACTGTGTTGACCGGTTGCGCCACGTCGCCGGCCTCCAAGGTCGCGTCGAGCACCAAGGTCGAGTACTACCCGAACTGCTACGAGCCGGTGCAGCACCTGCGCGCGACCGATTCGGACATGACCAAGTCGGTCGTGACCGGCGCGGCCATTGGCGCTGCTGGCGGTGCCCTGCTGGGCGCGCTGACCGGCGACTCTGACAAGCGTGGCCGTAACGCCGCCATCGGCGCAGCGGGTGGCGCATTGGCCGGCGGCGCGGCGGGTTACTACACCGAGCGTCAGAAGCAGATCAGCGATGACAACCAGCGCATTGCCTCCTACTCCACCGATTTCAACAAAAGCGCCTCCGACATCGACCGCAGCACCGCCTACGCCAAAGCGTCGCAGCAGTGCTACCAGAGCGCATTCACCAAGCTGGTGGCTGACCGCAAGGCCAAAACCGTCAACGACACCGAAGGCCGCAAGCGCCTGGCGGAAATCGTGTCCGGCCTGAAGGAATCCAATGACCTGATCGTCGCGGTCAACGGCAAAGCCAGCGAAGACCTGAACAACTACACCCAGGCCTACGAAAAAGACCTGCAACAAGTGGGTGTGCAGCGTAATGACGTGGTGACCGTGGCCCAGGCAGACGTAGCCCCTGCGGTCGTCCCGGCCAAGAAGGGTGGCAAGACTCCACCGAAAGTCGCGAAGAAAAAAGACCTGCCGGTTGTGCCGAAAGAAGCGGTGACCACCGAGAAGAGCATTCAGACCGTGCAGGCCAAGCAGGCTGAAAGCAAGCAGGTCGCCAGTGCCGGTAAGGCACAGATCGAAGGCACCTGCCGCGATCCTAACCTGGCCGACTGGGCGCCCGTGCCTTGCCCGAACGTTTAAGCAACATGCTGCTATAAGCGTCAAACGCCAGCCGATCTTCCGCTAATGCGCAAGATCGGTGGCGTTCTTTTTGCAAATCGTTAAACTGCTGCGGCCACTCAATAATTACACCGAGGCCGTGTGCATGAAATTTCGTCTTCTCCTGTGGGTGCTGGGCCTGATGATGGGCAAAGCCAGCCGCACCAATCCTGCCTTCCAGCAACAGTTGGGCGATAAAGACCTGGCGTTCCAGTTGCAGACCCTCGACGGCAAGGTTGCCCGTCACTTCATCGTCAAAGACCAGCGCATCACCAGCCGCTCGGGCGTTCACCCGTCGCCGGCGTTCGCCATCGCCTTCAAAGATGCCGCCTACGGCTTCGCCACCATGCAGGCGAAGAACAAGCAATTGGCATTCATGACGGGGATTCAGGACAAGTCGATCCAGATCAAGGGCAACCCGGCGCTGGTGATCTGGTTCCAGGGGTTGACCAAGTATTTGAAGCCGAAGAAGAGCAGCGCCAAGAAGTGAGCTTCAAGCTGCAAGCTTAAAGCTGACAACTTGAAGCTTGCAGCTGCTGTTAAGCCTGACTGAACTGCGAGGCCAGCTCACGCAACAACACCTCGGCATCCAGCACTTTGCCCACCACTTCCTCAGCCTTGTCCCGCGTCAGTCCCAGACGCTCAAGCAGCGCATCCGGAATCGCCTCATCCGGCCCGGAGCCAATCCCTCGGCTGCGCAACAAGCGCACCGCCAGGCACACCAGGTTCGGGTATTCAGCGTACTGACCATCGTAGGTCGGGTCATGCTGGAAGCGCAGCGCGGTGGACAACTCATCCGGCATGTCCCAGTAGCGCATCAGCCAGGCGCCAATCTGCTCGCGGCTGATACCCAGCAAGTGTTGCTCGACATAGCTGTGGCACAGGTGCGGGTTGACCTCCAGGTGACGGCAGATCAGCGAAAAGTGCGGCGGGAACACGTGAGCCAGCAGCAGGTAACCGAAGTTGTGCAGCAGACCGGCCAGATAAGTCAGGCCGGCTTCCGGGCGCTGGGCGCGCGGCATGGCGCGGGTCAGGCCTTCGATCACGGCGGCGGTGTAGATCGACTGGTGCCAGTACGGTGTGGACTGGTGCGGGTGGTCCTTGGGCAGGCTCAAGGTCTTGCCCAGGGCCAGGCCCAGCGCCAGGTTGATCACCAGGTCGAAGCCCAGCACGCGCACGATGGCGTCTTCCACGGAGCGGATCTTGCCTGGCGATGCGTAGTAGGGCGACGCGGCCCAGCTCACGACTTGCGCGGCCAAAGCGGGGTCGGTTTCGACCACGCCGGTGATGTCATCAATAGTGGCGTTGGGGTCGACGCGCAGCTTGATGATCTTCTGCGCCGTGTCGGCCAGCGGTGGAATCTCGATGGTCGCTTCCAGGCGTTGCTGGATGCGGCGGGCGGTGAACGCCTGCATCGCCTGGGTGATTTCCTCACGGTCATCATTCGGGCGGTCGAGGTTGGGGCGGATGTTGCTCAACGGCTCGCCGAAGTGGCCGGCGCTGGCCTTGGTGAGCATCGTCTTGAAGGCGTCGCTGGAGATCTCCAGCAACAGGCCGGCTTCACCCGAATGCACCAGCAGGCTCGGCTCGTTGAGCAGGCTGCCTTCGTACAGGCACGGCGAACTGGTGAGCGGCGGCAGGCCCGGCAGCAGGCTGAGTTCGTGCTTGCCCAGCATGCGTTCGACGCGATCCGGCGACACTGCCGTGAGGCGGCGACCGGTAAGTTCGGCGAGGCGGTTGAGGTCGAGCAATTGGTTCTGCGGGAACAGCACCATCAGTGCGCCCACCGCGTCTTCCAACAGCACGGCCTGGACTTTTCGCGCAGGATTCAGGCCCGGTAGGTCGGTGACTTCCGTGTAGGGGATGGCGAGTTTTGCGAGCAGAGCCCGAATGACCGGCGGGGCGGTCAGTGGGACTGTGGCGAGGGCAACTTCTGACATGGCCTGATCCAATTTCTTACAGTCCACGAAGTATAACCAGCTTGATACAAGTGTTGGTCGACTAAGTGAGTCAGGCGTCACACTTGGCCGTATTGCTGCCCATGGCGTAGCCAGCGATCCAGCAACGGGCTGACATGATCCGGCCAACGTTCGAGCAGCGCTTGCGCCGCATCGCGCACGGCCGGCAGCAGGTCGGCGTCGCGCATGAGGTCCGCGACCTTGAATTGCAGCAGGCCGGTCTGGCGCGTACCGAGCATTTCGCCAGGGCCGCGCAGTTCCAGATCCTTTTCGGCGATGACAAACCCGTCGTTGGTTTCGCGCATGATGCCCAGGCGTTGGCGACCGATCTGCGACAGCGGCGGGTGGTATAGCAGCACACAATGGCTGGCGGCACTGCCCCGGCCGACACGGCCGCGCAATTGGTGCAGTTGCGCCAGTCCTAGGCGCTCAGGGTTTTCGATGATCATCAGGCTGGCGTTGGGCACGTCCACGCCGACCTCGATCACCGTGGTTGCCACCAACAGTTGCAGGTTGCCGGCCTTGAATTCGGCCATCACGGCGGCTTTTTCAGCCGGCTTCATGCGGCCATGGATCAAGCCGACCTTGAGCTCGCCCAAGGCGCTGGTGAGGTCCTCAAAGGTGGTTTCGGCCGCCTGGCACGTCAGCTCTTCGGACTCTTCAATCAGCGTGCACACCCAGTACGCCTGGCGCCCTTCGGCGCAGGCGCCGCGCACGCGCTCGATCACTTCGACACGCCGGGTGTCGGTGACCAGTACGGTATTGACCGGCGTCCGGCCGGGCGGCAGTTCGTCGAGGATCGAGGTGTCGAGGTCGGCGTAGGCGCTCATCGCCAGAGTGCGCGGGATCGGCGTGGCGGTCATGATCAACTGGTGCGGGTTCATGCGCCCGCCCACGCCTTTCTGTCGCAGGGCGAGGCGTTGTTGCACGCCGAAACGGTGCTGTTCGTCAATGATCACCAGCGCAAGGTTCTTGAACTGAACTTCGTCTTGGAACAGCGCGTGGGTGCCAACGACCATCGGCGCTCCGCCGGCAATCTGTTCCAGTGCCGCTGCGCGCACCTTGCCCTTGAGCTTGCCGGCCAACCACGCCACTTCCAGGCCCAGCGGTTCAAGCCAGCGCTTGAAGGTGATGAAGTGTTGCTCGGCAAGGATCTCGGTGGGCGCCATCAACGCCACCTGGTAACCGGCTTCCAATGCTTGCAGGGCGGCGAGGGCGGCGACCACGGTCTTGCCCGCGCCCACATCGCCCTGGATCAGGCGCAGCATGGGTTCCTGCTGGCTCAAGTCATAGGCGATTTCGTTGCCGACGCGTTGCTGGGCACCGGTCGGCGCAAAGCCCAGGTTGGCCAGGTACTGCGCAGGCAAACGCGTGGCCTTGGGCATGGCCGGCGCGCGCAGGGAGCGCATGCTCTCGCGCAGGCGTTGCTGGGACAGTTGGTGGGTCAGCAGTTCTTCAAACGCCAGGCGATGCTGGGCCCAGTGATGACCCAGTGCCAGCTCGTCGACATCGGCATCGGCAGGCGGGTGATGCAAGTAGCGAATCGCATCGTCCAGCGACGCCAGCTGATAGTCGCGGGCCAGCTCCAGCGGCAGCCAGTCGGGCAGGCTTTTCGGGTCGAGCATCGTCAGCGTCTGCATGCACAGCTGGCGCAGGCGTTGCTGGGTCAGGCCTTCGGTGAGCGGGTAGATCGGTGTGAGTGTGGTGTCGACCGGCGGCGGTTCGTCGCCGGTGATGGCGCGGTATTCCGGGTGATAGATCTCAAGACCCGACGCACCGGGCCGCGCTTCGCCGTAACAACGAACGCGGGTGCCGCGCTTGAGCCCTTCCTTCTGCGCATTGCTGAAATGGTAGAAGCGCAGGCTCAGGCCACCGGTGCCGTCCTGCAGGCGCACCACCAGGCTGCGGCGCTTGCCCATCACCACATCGGCACCGCTCACGGTGCCTTCGACCACCGCATCCTGCCCAGGGCGCAACTGGCCGATGGGCACGACGCGGGTGCGGTCCTGATAGCGCAGGGGCAGGTGGAACAACACGTCCTGGAGGTTTTCCAGGCCGACCTTGGCCAACTTCTCGGCCATGGCTTCACCGACACCCTTGAGTGCCGTCACCGACACCTGCGACAGCTCAGTCATACCGTTGCTTAACTCGCAGCCGTCGGCTTGGCCACCGAGCACAGGCGGATCGAATCGGCGAGGATCTCAATCGCTTTCGGCCGTGGGAAGCTGGCGCGCCAGGCGATCGCCACGGTGCGGAATGGCACTGGCGGTGTCAGTGGGCGCACTTCGATCACGCCGGGGGCGTAGTGATGGCTGTCCACTGCCGACAGCGGCAGGATCGAAATACCCAGGCCGGACGCGACCATGTGCCGGATGGTTTCCAGGGAGCTGGATTCCACGGTGGTGTGCTTGGCGCCGTCGTTGCCCTTGGTCAGGGTCGGGCAGGCTTCCAATACCTGGTCGCGGAAGCAGTGGCCTTCGCCCAGCAGCAGCAGGCTCTTGTCGTTGAGCAGGCCAGCGTCGATGGTGTCTTTTTGCGTCCACGGGTGGGACGCGGGCATCAAGACGTAGAACGGCTCGTCGTAGAGCGGCAGGGTCAACACGTCCGCCTCGTTGAACGGCAGGGCGATGATGATCGCGTCCAGCTCGCCGTTGCGCAGTTTGTCGCGCAGCACGTGGGTGAAGTTTTCTTCGATATACAGCGGCATCTGCGGCGCGACGCGGTGCAGTTGCGGGATCAGATGCGGGAACAGGTAGGGGCCGACGGTGTAGATTGCGCCGACTTTGAGCGGTGCAGTCAGCTGGTTCTTGCCGGCCTGGGCCAGTTCGCGAATGCTCTGCGCTTGCTCCAGTACCTTCTGGGCCTGGGCCACAATGCCTTCGCCCACAGGCGTCAGGCGCACGGCGCTCTTGCTGCGCTCGAAAATCAGCACACCGAGTTCGTCTTCAAGCTTTTTCACGCCCACCGACAGCGTCGGCTGGCTGACATGGCAACGCTCGGCCGCATGGCCGAAGTGCTGCTCTTGGGCGAGGGTAACGATGTAGCGTAATTCTGTAAGAGTCATAGCGGGCGTCCATGAGGTTGCGGGCCAAGCATACCGGCTGCAATCGATAGACGCACGTTATCAGAACTTTGCTGGGGATTGAGCGGGGAGTTACGCAGATTTTGCTGAGGGTGGTGAGGGTTGCCCCCTCACCACCTTCATTTTTCAGCGACGACGCTTCTCGATGTTGTACACGAACGGTGCAACGATCTCGATGCTGCCGCCTTTGAGCATGTCCGCCGGCGGCTTGGGCAGCGGCTGGGCACGACGGATCATGTCCAGGGTGGCGCGGTCCAGGTCGGCGTTGCCGGAGCGGCCCACCAACTCGTAGGACAGCACGTTGCCTTCGGCATCCACCACGAACTTCAGGCGGTTCAAGCCTTCCTTGCCACGGGCCTGGGCGCCTGGCGGGTATTTCTTGTACTTCTGCAGGTGCGCCAGCAGGGTGCCTTCCCAGGAAGCCTTCGCTGCGATCTGCTGCGGAGACGGGCCTGGAACAGGCTGGGCCGATTTTTCAGCCGGTGCCTGGGTCGGCGGAGCGTCGCTCGGCGGATCCTCGGAGGGTTTCTCCTTGGGCGGCTCGATCTTCTTCTCCACAGGCTTGGGCGGCTGCGGTTTAGGCTTGGGCTTGACCGGCTTGGGCACCTGGATCGTTGGCTTGGGCGCCTCGGCCAGTTTCGGCAGGGGCAGCTCTTCCACCGGTGCAGGCGGTTGCGGCGGCGTTACCACCTTGGGCGGCGCTGGCGGCGGCGGGGCTGGCATCGGTGCCAGGTCGATGACCATGGCAGCCGGTGGCAACTGCACCGTGCGCGGCGCGGACCAATGTAGCGCGATAGCGATCGCGACGGCATGCACGCCCAGTACGACGGCGAGGCTGGTGCCATAACGCGTCAGTTTGTGGCGCGTCGTGATCATTTCTTGGCTGCCGTCTCAAGTCCGACCAGGCCGACCTTGAGGTAGCCGGCTGCCCGCAGGGCATCCATCACGCTCATCAGGTCGCCGTAGTCCACGCCCTTGTCAGCCTGGAAGAAGATCGTCGTGTCTTTCTTGCCTTGGGTCTTGGCGTCGAGCACCGGCCCCAGGGTTTCAGCTTTGACTTCTTCTTCGCCCAGGAACAGGCGTTGGTCCGCCTTGACGCTGAGGAAGATCGGTTTCTCTGGCCGTGGCGCAGGTTTTGCGCTGGACGCGGGCAGGTCAACCTTGATGTCCACGGTCGCCAACGGTGCCGCCACCATGAAGATGATCAGCAGCACCAGCATCACATCGATAAACGGCGTGACGTTGATTTCGTGGTTCTCGACGAGTTCGTCGTCGCCTTGATTCAAATGCAGGCCCATGGCCGATTACCCCACTTTCACCATGTGCGGTTGCGAGCTGCGCTCGGTAGGCAGGTGATCGAGGTCGCGGCTGACCAGCAGCAGGACTTCTGCCGACGCGTCCGATACCTGGGCCTTGTAGCCGGCAATCGAACGGGCGAAGACGTTGTAGATCACCACCGCAGGAATCGCGGCAACCAGGCCCAGGGCGGTCGCCAGCAGGGCTTCGGCGATGCCGGGTGCAACGACGGCGAGGTTGGTGGTCTGGGTTTTGGCGATGCCGATGAAGCTGTTCATGATGCCCCACACGGTACCGAACAGGCCGACGAACGGCGCGGTGGAACCGATAGTTGCCAGCACGCCGGTGCCGCTGCTCATGTTACGACCGCAGGCCGCCACCAGTCGCTCAAGGCGGAAAGCAACACGTTCCTTGATGCCTTCTTTTTCGCGGGTGTTGGCGGACAGGCGCATTTCTTCCAGCGCGTCGTGCACCAGGGTGTTGGCCAGGGTGCCCTTCTTGGTCGCGCTTTCGCTGGCTTCCTTGAGGGTGGTGGCCTTTTTCAGGTGGACGATTTCAGTGCGCAGACGACGTTTGGCGCCCAGCAGCTCGAAGCCCTTGGCGATCCAGATGGTCCAGGTGATGATCGAGGCGATGGCCAGGCCGATCATCACGGCTTTCACCACCACGTCAGCATTCTGGTACATGCCCCACGGCGACAGGTCATGGGCCATGCCCAGGGTGTTGTCTTCCTCCAGCACTACACCGGTGTCGTCGGCGGCGGCTGGGTCAGCTGCCAGGGCCGGGTCGGTGGCGGCGGGCGCTGCGTGGTGCCGCGGCGTTTTGCTCGGCGGCAGCCGGGGTAGCGGGTGCGGTGGCATCAGCGAATGCGGCGGTCGGTGCCAGCAGTACGCTGAGCAGCAGCGCAGCAATCGCGCGCCAGGCGCGGGACGGGCTGTGAAGCTTGGTTGGCGAAGCGGGGGTTGTATTACGTGTCATGCTGGCCGGACCTGAGAGAAAAAAATGAGTGATCGTCCTACCAGACCCAGAGGGTCGAGGACAAATGGGCGGTTATTATTGCAAGTAATTCTTGTTAACAGAAGTAATACAGTAACTTTATTTGTGCTTTTTCTGGCCGTCTGTCATCTGCGAAGGCTAACCTAGACCTTTCAGTACGGAGTTTTGTGATGTCTGCGCCTTCTGTTGTGATTGCCGGATGTGGCGATGTGGGGAGCCGGCTGGCCAGCCAGTTGCTCGCCTCGGAATGGGAGGTCCATGGCCTGCGCCGCGATATTTCGCGGCTGCCCGACGGGGTGATCGGCATCGCCGGCGACCTGTTCAACAAGGACTGCCCTGACACCTGGCCGATCGGCGGGGTGGATTACCTGGTTTACTGCGCCGCAGCGACAGACCACGACGAAGCCGGCTATCGCGCTGCTTATGTAGAAGGGCTGAAACATGTGCTGGAGTGGCTGGGCGATTACGGCCAGGAGCCGAAACACCTACTGTTTGTGTCCAGCAGCAGCGTCTACGGGCAGCAGAATGGCGAATGGGTCGACGAAACGTCGGAGACGCAGGCGAAGGGTTATTCTGGGCAGGTGATGCTGGAAGCCGAGCAAGTCGCACTCGACAGCGGTATTCCGGCGAGCATTGTGCGTCTGACGGGTATCTATGGGCCGGGTCGCGAATGGCTGTTGACCCAGGTTCGCCAAGGCTACCGCGTGGCAATCGACCCACCTTTATATGGCAACCGCATTCACGCGGAAGACGCAGCGGGTTTGCTGGCGTTTTTATTGCGGCATGTGGAAAAGGGCGGTTCGCTGGACAAGGTCTACATCGGCGTCGACGATGCGCCGGCGCCGTTGGCCGAGGTAGTGGATTGGTTGCGTGAGTACCTGGGCGTGACCGAATGGGCTGATGACGCGAGTGTGCGGCGTGCTGGCAGCAAGCAATGCAGCAATGCCCGAGCCAAGGCGTTAGGCTGGACGCCGACGTATCCGAGTTATCGGGAAGGCTATGCAGCGATCCTCGAAGGCCAGCGTTAAGTGAAAAAGGAGCCCAAGGGCTCCTTTTTTATCATTGTTTTTCCAGCAGCCACTGGCGAGGCCCTGGCGTAAACGAAGGCACCTCATCCGCCTGCGCGGTATTGATCGCCTGGAAGATCTCCAGTTGCTTACCCTTGCGCACAAAAATCCACGGGTTGCCTTGGCCGTTCAGTTGCAGCCAGATGCTGTCGTAGCCTCCGCTCATGGACGCGCAATCGCCCGCCAGGCACAGCGAGTACTGATCGACATTCGGCAGGCCGGCAACCTTGCCGTTAGCCTGGAATTGCACGATGGCGCCGCTGCCGAAGCCGTCGAGGATCTTCCAGTCGCCCCCCATATAAGCGGCGTACAGTGCGCGCTCGAAGTTTGCACCCAATGGCGCGCCTTCCGGTGCGGGCTCTTTGGGGCGGGTAAACAGCTGCTCAGGCTCGTTGTCGTTGGCCACTTGCAGCAGTTGTTTGCCTTTGCGCTTGAGTTCGGTGGCGGAGCTGCCGTAGAAGTCCACACTCCAGGCGCCAGATTTTTCACCCAGCAACTTGCCTTCCGCTACTTCAAAACCGTTGTAGTAGCGTGCCTGCGAGGCCTTGGTATTGACCTCCCATTCGAGGTTCGGGCCAAAGCTCTGCAAGGCTTCACGCAAAGGGCCACCCTTGGCTGCCGCATCGATGGCGACCTGGTTGATCCAGGTGCCGCTCACATCCCGGTCGGCAGGGTTGCTGGCGCAGCCGCCAAGCAACAGGGCGAGCAGTGATGAGGCTACAAGCGCTTTGCGCATCATGAAATCCTTTTAAAACGAAGTCGGCGCAGCCTATGGGGGCTGCGCCGGGTGTTTTACTCGATGACCAGAATCGCGTCCATCTCAACCTGCGCACCCTTTGGCAGGGCAGCAACGCCGATGGCGGCGCGGGCTGGGTACGGCTGTTCGAAGTACTTGCCCATGATCTCGTTGACCTTGGCGAAGTGGCTCAGATCGGTGAGGAAGATGTTCAGCTTGACGATGTCTTTGAACGAGCCGCCGGCAGCCTCGGCCACCGACTTGAGGTTTTCGAAGACCTGCACGGTCTGTGCTTCGAAGCCTTCAACCAGTTCCATGGTCTTTGGGTCCAGTGGAATCTGGCCGGACATGTAGACGGTGTTGCCTGCCTTGATCGCCTGGGAGTAGGTGCCGATGGCGGCCGGGGCTTTATCGCTGGTGATAACAGTCTTGGTCATGAATGACTCCTTGTAATGTGGCTTAGGCGCGCATGCGAGTGATGCGGATCACACCCGTCAAGGCACGCAGTTTCTTGATCACGCGGGCCAGGTGCACGCGGTCGTGAACGCTGACCACCAACTGGACCACGCTGATGCGACCATCGCGCTCGTCCATGCTGATCTTCTCGATATTGCCGTCGGCCGCGTTGACGCTGCTGGCGAGCAGGGCGATCAGGCCGCGCTGGTGTTCCAGCTCGACGCGCAGCTCGACGTTGAATTCGCCGGTGACATCCTTGGCCCACGAGAGCTGGATGCATTTTTCCGGGTTGTGGCGGATTTCGGTGATGTTGCGGCAGTTGTCCAGGTGCACCACCATGCCTTTGCCTGCCGACAAGTGGCCGACAATCGGGTCCCCCGGGATCGGCGTGCAGCACTTGGCGTAGCTGAGCACCAGGCCCTCGGTGCCACGAATCGCCAGCGGACCTTCCGGGCTTGGCAACTGTTCGCCTTCGCCGAGCAGGCGGCGGGCGACGACGTAGGCCATGCGGTTGCCCAAGCCGATGTCTTCCAGCAGGTCTTCAATGGTTTCCTGGCGGTATTCGTGGAGCATCGCTTGCACGCGCTCTGTAGGAATCTTGTCCAGGGCGCTGTCGAAACCGTTGAGCACCTTGTTCAGCAGGCGTTCGCCCAGGCTGATGGATTCGGAGCGGCGCTGTAGTTTCAGCGCGTGACGGATGTGCGTACGCGCCTTGCCGGTGACCACAAAGTTTAGCCACGCCGGGTTCGGGCGTGCACCCGGTGCGCTGACGATCTCGACCGTGGAGCCACTTTGCAGCGGCTCGGACAGTGGTGCGAGACGGCGATTGATCCGACAGGCGATGCAGCTGTTACCCACGTCGGTGTGGACCGCGTAGGCGAAGTCGACCGCCGTGGAGCCTTTGGGCAGCTCCATGATCCGGCCTTTGGGCGTGAACACATAGACCTCGTCCGGGAACAGGTCGATCTTCACGCTTTCGATGAATTCGAGGGAGTTGCCGGCACGTTGCTGCATTTCTAGCACGCCCTTGACCCACTGGCGGGCGCGGGCATGGGTGCCTTTTGGCTGCTCGTCGCCGCTGGATTTGTACAGCCAATGGGCGGCGATGCCGTTGTTGGCCATCTCTTCCATTTCGCGGGTACGGATCTGGATCTCAATCGGTACGCCATGCATCCCGAACAGCGTGGTATGCAGCGACTGGTAGCCGTTGGCTTTTGGAATCGCGATGTAATCCTTGAAGCGCCCCGGCAGCGGTTTGTACAAATTATGTACAGCGCCCAGCACGCGGTAGCAGGTGTCGACCTTGTCGACGATGATCCGGAACGCATACACGTCCATGATCTCGTTGAAGGCCCGGCGCTTGCCGCGCATCTTCTTGTAGATGCCGTAGATGTGTTTCTGCCGGCCGCTGACCTCGCCTTCGATCTCGTCGATCGCCAGGCAATGGCTTAGCGACTCTTCGATTTTGTTGACGATTTCCTTGCGGTTGCCCCGGGCGCGCTTGACCGCCTGGTAGATGCGCGCCGAACGCATCGGGTGCATGGCCTTGAAGCCGAGGTCTTCGAATTCGATACGAATGGCGTGCATGCCCAGCCGGTTGGCGATGGGCGCGTAGATTTCCAGGGTTTCCTTGGCGATGCGCCGGCGCTTTTCACCGGACAGCACTTCCAGCGTGCGCATGTTGTGCAGCCGGTCGGCCAGCTTGACCAGGATCACGCGGATATCGCGGGCCATGGCCATGGCCATCTTCTGGAAGTTTTCCGCCTGGGCTTCGGCCTTGGTCTCGAAGTTCATCTGGGTCAGTTTGCTGACCCCGTCGACCAGTTCGGCCACGGTTTCGCCAAATTGCGCGCTGAGCGCTTCCTTGGCGATGCCGGTGTCTTCGATCACGTCATGCAGCATCGCGGCCATCAGGCTTTGATGGTCCATGTGCATGTCGGCAAGAATGTTAGCCACCGCAAGAGGATGGGTGACATACGCCTCGCCACTGCGGCGGCGTTGGCCGTCGTGGGCTTGTTCGGCGTAGAAATACGCTCGGCGGACCAGGTTGACCTGGTCTGGGCCGAGGTAGGCCGATAAGCGATCGGCGAGGGCGTCTATGCTCGGCAAAGTGTGAACTCCTGCCGTTGGCTGTGACCCCGCGCCGTGCTACGTCGACCAGGCATAGGCTTAGACGGCCTCGTTGGACTCGTCCTCGAACGCTGCAAACAGCGGTTCGTCTTCAACGATTTCGGCGTTGGCGATGAACTCGTAGCTCATCAGGCCTTCAGCGATTTCACGCAGGGCTACAACGGTAGGCTTGTCGTTTTCCCACTGGACTAGGGGCTCTTTGCCGCCAGTGGCCAGTTGACGGGCACGCTTGGTAGAGAGCATGACCAGCTCAAAGCGGTTATCCACGTGTTCTAGGCAGTCTTCAACGGTTACGCGGGCCATGGTATTCCTCGGAGCGAATGCAAGATGCGCGCTGCCCGGTTGGGCGAGCGGACTAAACAGTTTAAAAAATCACCAGCGTTTAGGGAAGCGCTGATTTTTCGCAGGCCCTCGCAAAACCGCTACAAGTGCCAATGTAAAGCCCTTGCAGCGGTTTTGGGAAGAGCCAATCAACCGAGCAGTTCGGCCAGTAATTTGCCGAAACGCTGTTGCTGACGCTTTTGCTGGAGCTGATTGGTGCGGAAAATAGCCTTCAAATCGTCCAGTGCATGGGCAAAATCGTCGTTGATGATCAGGTAGTCGTAGTCGACGTAGTGGCTCATTTCGCTGACGGCTTCACGCATGCGGCCTTCGATAATCTCGTCACTGTCCTGGCCACGGTTGGTCAGGCGCTGGTGCAAAGCTTCCAGCGAAGGCGGCAGGATGAAGATCGAGCGCGCCTGCGGCATCAGCTTGCGGACTTGCTCGGCGCCCTGCCAGTCGATTTCCAGGATCAGGTCGTGGCCTTCATCCAGGGTCTGCTGCAAGTGGCTTTGCGAGGTGCCGTAGAGGTTGCCGAACACTTCGGCACGCTCCAGGAAGTCGCCGTGTTCGATCATCTTGACGAACTCGGTGCGCTCGACGAAGTGGTAGTGCTCGCCGTTCACCTCACCCGGACGCATGGCGCGGGTGGTGTGGGAGACCGAAATGCGGATCTGCTCGTCAGCGTCGGTCAGGGCCTTGACCAAGCTGCTTTTGCCCGCGCCCGAAGGGGCGGAAATGATGTACAGGGTGCCGGTGCTGTGGGTCATGGAGGTTGCCTTACTCAATATTCTGTACTTGTTCGCGCATCTGCTCGATCAACACTTTGAGGTTGACCGCAGCCGTGGTGCTGCGCGGGTCGAACGCCTTGGATCCGAGTGTATTGGCTTCGCGGTTGAGTTCCTGCATCAGGAAGTCCAAACGCCGACCGGCGGCACCGCCGGACTTGAGCACGCGGCGTACTTCGAGGATGTGGGTGCTCAGGCGATCGAGTTCTTCGGCAACGTCGCTCTTCTGCGCGAGCAGGACCATTTCCTGTTCCAGGCGCGTCGGGTCGAGGTCGGCCTTCATGTCGGTGAAGCGGTCGAGCACCTTCTGGCGCTGGGTGGCGAGCATCTGCGGCACCAGCTCACGCAGCGTGACCACGTCTTCTTCGATGGCGGTCAGGCGCTCGCTGATCAAGCGCGCCAGCTCGGCGCCCTCGCGCTCGCGGCCGGCTTTCAGCTCTTTGAGGCCTTGGTTGAACAGGGCGAGGGCTGCGGCGTTGAGGGCTTGCGGGTCGGTGGCATCGGCCACCAGCACGCCGGGCCAGGCCAGTACTTCCAGCGGGTTGAGCGCGGCTGGCTGCTTGATGAGTCCGGCGATGGTTTCGGCGGCGGCGACCAGTTGCGCGGCGCGGTCGCGGTCAATCTGCAAGGCTTTGCCGGTGGTTTCTTCGGTAAACCGCAGGGTGCATTCCAGCTTGCCGCGAGAGATACCCTGGCGCAGTGCTTCACGCACGGCGCCTTCGAGATCGCGAAACGACTCCGGCAGGCGCAGGTGCGGCTCCAGGTAACGGCTGTTGACCGAGCGCAATTCCCAGCTCAGGGTGCCTTGGACGCCGGCTTTTTCGGCGCGGGCGAAGGCGGTCATGCTGTGCACCATGGAGGTACCTCGCGTTGCAGCCCGCAAACACGGGCTGATGATTAAGAAGGCGCAGGATTGTAGCGCAGTGGGGCGGACACGCCCAAACCCGAGCATTCGTAACCGGATTTTTTAGCAGTGCCCCGAATCGGCTCGCGGCTCTATAATGCTCGGCAGTTTTTCGTCCTCAGTACAGGTGTCTCCCTATGAAACGTCCAAGTGGTCGCGCTGCCGATCAGCTCCGCTCGATCCGCATCACCCGCAACTACACCAAACACGCCGAGGGTTCTGTACTGGTCGAGTTTGGCGATACCAAGGTCATCTGCACCGTCAGCGTCGAAAACGGCGTGCCGCGTTTCCTCAAAGGCCAGGGCCAGGGTTGGTTGACCGCCGAGTACGGCATGCTGCCGCGCGCTACCGGCGAGCGTAACCAGCGTGAAGCCAGCCGTGGCAAGCAGGGCGGCCGTACCCTGGAAATCCAGCGCCTGATCGGTCGCTCCCTGCGTGCAGCACTGGACATGTCCAAGCTGGGCGACGTGACCCTGTACGTCGACTGCGACGTGATCCAGGCCGACGGCGGCACCCGCACCGCGTCCATCACCGGCGCCATGGTAGCCCTGGTTGATGCACTCAAAGTGATCAAGAAGCGTGGCGGCCTGAAAGGCGGTGACCCGCTCAAGCAAATGATCGCTGCCGTATCGGTAGGCATGTACCAGGGCGAACCTGTACTGGACCTGGACTACCTGGAAGACTCGGCTGCCGAGACCGACCTGAACGTGGTCATGACCAGCACCGGTGGTTTCATCGAAGTACAGGGCACCGCCGAAGGCGCGCCATTCCAGCCGGCCGACTTGAACGCCATGTTGGCCCTGGCCCAGAAAGGCATGACTGAAATCTTCGAGCTGCAGAACGCCGCCTTGGCTGACTGAGCCCGCCTCAAGGAGAAGCGCCATGAATGACAACCAAGAACTTGTGCCGATGCCTTCCTATGAAGTGCGGCAGGGGGCGATGTTGTGCCATCTCGCGGCGTTTCTCGGGTTTGTGTTCCCTTTCGGCAGTGTCGTGGGGCCGCTGATCCTGTGGCAGATGAAGAAAGAAAAAGACGCGTTCATTGATGATCAGGGTAAGGAAGCCCTGAACTTCCAGATCACCGTCGCCATTGCCTGGATCGCTTGTATCGTGCTGGCCTTCGCGGTGATTGGGTTTTTCCTGATGATTGCCCTGGCGGTCGCCACGGTGGTGCTGACCATCATCGGCAGCATCAAGGCCAACAAAGGGATCGTCTATCGCTACCCGTTGACCTGGCGTGTGATCAAATAATGAGCGCCCACAAAAAAACCGACAGCGATGTCGGCTTTTTTGTGCCTGGAAAAAGACCTCAGATGGTCAGTGTCCAGTCGTAGTCCACGATCAGCGGCGCGTGCTGCGAGAAGCGTGGCTGGCGCGGCAGGCGTGCACTGCGCACGAACCGGCGCAGACCTGGAGTCAGCAACTGGTAGTCGAAACGCCAGCCCAGGTTGAGCATCTCAGCCTGTTCGTTGTCCGGCCACCAGCTGTACTGGTCGCCTTCGCGGCTGACTTCGCGCAAGGCATCCACATAGCCCATATTGCCGACAATCTCGTCCATCCAGGCGCGTTCCGGCGCCAGGAAACCCGGGGATTGCTGGCTGTCGCGCCAGTTCTTGATATCCAGCTTCTGTTGCGCCACGTACAGCGAGCCACAATAAATGTACTCGCGACGTTTGCGTCGCTGTTTATCCAGGTAACGGGCGAAATCGTCCATTAGCTTGAACTTCTGGTTCAAGTCTTCATCGCCGTTCTGCCCCGAAGGAAGCAGCAAGGTCGCGATGCTGACCTTATCGAAATCGGCTTGCAGGTAGCGCCCGTAGCGGTCGGCTGTCTCGAAGCCGAGGCCGCTGATGACCGCCTTGGGTTGCAACCGCGAATACAAAGCCACGCCACCTTGGGTGGGCACTTCGGCATCGCAGGCATAAAGGAAGTAGCCATCCAGTTGGAAGGCTGGGTCGTCCAGTTCAAAGGCGGAGGCGCGGGTATCCTGCAGGCAGATGACGTCGGCATTCTGGGCTTGCAGCCAACTGAGCAAACCACGCTCGACTGCAGCCTGAATACCATTAACGTTCACACTGATGATCCGCATAAATGGCCCCAAAAATCGCGTGCGTGTATGATACACGCCGTCTACCTAATTAGCTAAATCCGTGGTATCTGAGGCTTTTTTCATGCAGGCGTATCAACGCGATTTCATTCGTTTTGCCATCGATCGCGGCGTTTTGCGCTTCGGTGAGTTCACTTTGAAGTCCGGGCGAACCAGTCCGTACTTCTTCAATGCAGGCTTGTTCAACTCGGGTTCTGCCCTGGCTCAGCTGGGTCGTTTCTATGCGGCGGCCATCGTTGAAAGCGGTATTTCCTTCGACGTGCTGTTCGGCCCAGCCTACAAGGGTATCCCCCTGGCGGCCGCGACGGCCGTGGCTCTGGCTGAACATCATGGCCAGGACCTGCCTTGGTGCTTCAACCGTAAAGAGGCCAAGGCCCACGGCGAAGGCGGCAGTCTGGTCGGGGCGCCGCTCAAGGGCGACGTGCTGATCATCGACGATGTAATCACCGCCGGTACTGCGATCCGCGAAGTGATGCAGATCATCGCCTCCCAGGACGGTGCCAAGGCTGCCGGCGTGCTGATTGCGCTGAACCGCCAGGAACGTGGCAACGGTGAATTGTCGGCCATCCAGGAAGTGGAGCGCGATTTCGGCATTCCCGTGGTGAGCATCGTGTCGCTGAACCAGGTGCTGCAGTTCCTGGAAGATGATCCGCAGCTCAAGCAACACCTGCCGGCGGTGAAGGCGTACCGCGAGCAGTTTGGCGTCTGATTTCAGGGCTGCTGCGCAACCCAGCGAGAGCAAGCTCCCTCGCCACAAATAAAAAGGCCCCGCTCAATCAGATTGAGCGGGGCCTTTTGTTTTATTAGTCCCGAAGTCGTAAGGCGCGCAATAAGGTATCCACCTGCCCAAAAGCATCTTGCTGCCATTGGTCTGGTGTGCGATCTCCCAGAATCTGGCTGTCTTCGACGAATCGTCTTACCGCCGTCGGGCCATAGTCATCATGGGTAGCAAATTTTTCTCCGATGAACTGAAATCCCTGCTCTCCGCTGCCCGTTTCAAGCACTGATCGACATTCCTCTGCGAGCGCTTCGACACCGTCGGGAAAGTTGCGGACGGAGTAGTAGATGTCATAGGCGTCCTTCTGTTTATGCCTTCCATTCAGCGCATACCCCTTCATTGCCAAGAGTGCGGGGATAGAACATACGGCGACTTCCACGCGATTTTTCCCACCCGTGGGCATGGGACCCTCAATGGCAACCATTTGGTAGAAGCGCATTGCCAAGTCGGCACCGTCAGCACGTTGAACAGCAAAGTCGTTGAGGATTGGAGGTTTGTTCTGGATGATTTCGGCGTCACGCGGCATCAAGAAGTCCACGATCACATCTATCGCCGGTCCGCCGTCCTCCACGGGCACCTGGCGAACGAGTTGGAATCTGCGAAGCGCTCCTCTCTGTTGATACCCGTTGCCCATCAGTGCTTCGATCAATGTCGCGTATTCGCCATCACCGAGTGCTTCTGCGTTCAGGCTCAAATCGACATCAAGGGTTCCAACGTGTTGCATATCGTCATTCGCAAGCAGAAGCCAAGGCACTGCTCCGCCGATCACTGCAAACTTTCCTTTGAAAGAGCCGAGGATTTGACCGATTTCCACTAACACTGCCTTCACGGCGGTCGTGGTTCTGTCGTCATAATCTGAAGCAGACTGGGGTTCTTGAGGGACTAACGAGACCATGTCAGTTTTTCCTGTCTCAAGTATTCGGCAGCTTCTTTCCCGCGCTCTCCTGCAACTGATAGATCCAGGTAGGTCTGAACCAGGCTGGTACATATGGCACCCGGTGCGGGTTCAATGGCGTCGAGTAGAAGCCCTTCCTCTTTGGGTAAGGTGATCACTACGTTTTCTCCCGTTGATGCGGGAACCAACTGTAATGCTTTGACCAGCCTCTCTAACCCTTCACGGTCGGCAAAAAAGTAATTCGTATTGATACGGGCATAGGGGGCGAGCCATTGGGCGGCAGAAAAAGACGCAAAAAGCGCGTGCCCGCGGCTCATTTCTCCAATGGCGTTACGCGCCGCATTTTCCAATGCTCTACCGTGCAAGGCGGTATAGAAGACTTTACGGTCTCCTGCTGGAGGCTCGTATGTCTCGGCCCAAGCGTCTAGGAGAGATTGAGGGTCGGATAGGTTTACGCCATCGTTTGTCGTCCGGGCCCATTCTCTATTCAGGAGTGCTGTTCGGACATTGCTGACTTGCCCCAGGCTCGCTCCGGCAGCTTCGGACAGTTCGACCACGCGCCAGGCTCGGCCCGGATCTCGAAGCATCGTGCGTATGATCTGTGCTGACTTTGGTTTGAAGAAAGACTTCAGCTCTCTGCGTTCTGAGGATGGTTTGTCAGCGACTTGATGGTCAATGGATACGCCACCGAATGAGATCCACGCATTGCCCTCCAGATCCAGATACCCCACCTCTCTTTCCCGGCATGCCTGTCTGGCGATGGGCGACAGATAAGGCGCGACCACAACGGGCGTTGCCTGTGTCCGCTGTTTGGTCAAATAGTCGCGAAGCCGAAGTATCGCCGCACTTATAAATCTGGGTTGGCCGCTTGCTATTACCTCGCAGACCAGAGCATGCGACCTTCCCGAGACGGTTATCTCGACAATGCAGTCGGGCGTCCACCCCTCTGAAGGTGAAGGCAGTTTCAGGTTTTCAATCTTGAGGATCGGCACTTTGCTCAGGAGATTTCGCAGGGCATCCCTTGAGCGGATTTCGAACTCTTTCATTGATCTCACCCTTTTCAACAAGTGCTGAAAATAGTCAAAGCAGTGAAATCTGTCGAGAATTTTCACTGAAACTAATAGTTTCAACGAATGTTGAAAATCAAGTAGCAGTGAAATAAATCAGGTTTCGATAACTCCCGACACAAATAAAAAGGCCCCGCTCAATCAGATTGAGCGGGGCCTTTTGTGTTTTGACGCTTAAGGACGCTTGCGGTTACTGATCAGCGTGCCCATGCCGGTATCCGTGAAGATCTCCAGCAATACCGCATTCGGTACCCGGCCATCAATGATCAACGAGCTGCCCACGCCGCCTTGCACCGCTTCCAGCGCGCAACGGATCTTCGGCAACATGCCGCCGTAGATGGTGCCGTCGGCGATCAACTCGTCCACTTGTTGCGTGGTCAAGCCGGTCAACACCTTGCCTTCCTTGTCCATCAGGCCGGCGATGTTGGTCAGCAGCATCAACTTTTCAGCCTTCAATGCTTCGGCCACCTTGCCGGCCACCAGGTCGGCGTTGATGTTGTAGGACTCGCCATTGGCGCCCACGCCGATCGGCGCGATCACCGGAATGAAGTCGCCTTTGACCAGCAGGTTCAGCAGGTCGGTGTTTACGCCAACCACTTCGCCCACTTGGCCGATGTCGATGATTTCCGGTTGGGTCATTTCCGGTGTCTGACGGGTCACCGTCAGTTTTTTCGCGCGGATCAGCTCCGCGTCCTTGCCGGTCAGGCCGATGGCGCTGCCGCCGTGGCGGTTGATCAGGTTGACGATGTCCTTGTTGACCTGGCCGCCAAGGACCATTTCCACCACGTCCATGGTCTGCGCGTCAGTAACGCGCATCCCATCGATGAAGTGACTCTCGATCGACAAGCGCTTGAGCAGGTCGCCGATTTGCGGGCCGCCGCCGTGCACCACCACCGGGTTGATCCCCACGGCTTTCATCAACACGATGTCGCGGGCAAAGCCGGTTTTCAGCTCGTCGCTTTCCATGGCATTGCCGCCGTACTTGATCACCAGCGTCTTGCCGACATAGCGTCGGATGTAAGGCAACGCTTCGGACAGGACCTTGGCAGTGTTGGCAGCGGCTTCGCGTTCGAGGGTCATTCAGGGCTCCGGTAAAAAATCAGAACGGTAATTGGAGATCAGGGGCAACACGTTTCAACTGGGCGTGGAACACGTCCTTGATGCGCTGCAACTCAGCCTCGGTATCCGCCTCGAAACGCAGGACCAGCACCGGTGTGGTGTTGGACGCGCGAACCAGGCCCCAGCCTTTGGCGTAATCGACTCGCACACCATCAATGGTGGTCAGGTTGGCGCCTTCGCCCCATTGCGCATCGTGCAGTGCGTCAATGATGCTGAATTTGCTCTCCTCGGTCACATGGATATTGATCTCTGGCGTAGAAATATCGTTCGGGAAGGTCTGGAACAGCTCTTCAGCCGTGGATTCTTCCTTGCTGAGGATCTCCAGCAACCGCGCGGCACTGTAAATACCGTCGTCAAAGCCGAACCAGCGCTCCTTGAAGAACACGTGGCCGCTCATTTCGCCGGCCAACAGCGCGCCGGTTTCCTTCATTTTCTTTTTGATCAACGAGTGACCGGTCTTCCACATTAGCGGGCGACCGCCATATTCCTTGATCAGTGGCGTGAGGCGGCGGGTGCACTTCACGTCGAAGATGATCTCGGCGTTGGCGTTGCGCGCCACCACGTCGCGGGCAAACAGCATCAGCAGGCGGTCGGGGAACACGATCTCGCCGGTCTCAGTCACCACGCCGACGCGGTCGCCGTCACCATCAAAGGCCAGGCCGACGTCAGCCCCGGTTTCCTTGACCTTGGCGATCAGGTCCACCAGGTTTTCCGGCTTGCCTGGGTCCGGATGGTGGTTGGGGAAGTGGCCGTCGACCTCGCAGAACAACGGGATCACTTCGCAGTTCAGGGCTTCGAGCAGCTGCGGGGCGATCACGCCAGCCGCGCCGTTGCCGCAATCCACCACCACTTTGAGGCGGCGCGCGAGTTTGACGTCACGGGTGATTTCATCAGAGTAGCGTTGCAGGATGTCGACTTGGGTGATGGTGCCCTTGCCGCTGGTCAGATCGTTGTTTTTTAGGCGGTCGTGCAAGGCCTGGATCTGTTCATTGGCCAGGGTGTCGCCAGCGATGACGATCTTGAAGCCGTTGTAGTCCGACGGGTTATGGCTGCCGGTCAGCATCACCCCGGACTTGCCGGCCAGGACGTTGGCGGCGTAGTACAGCGCCGGCGTCGGCACCAGGCCCACATCGCTGACATGGCAACCGCTGTCGGCCAGGCCCTGGATCAGTTGCTCCACCAGCTCCGGGCCGGACAGGCGGCCGTCACGGCCGACCGAAACGTTGGGCTCGTCCTGGGCCAGGCTCTGGGAGCCGATGGCACGGCCAATCCAATAGGCAGTTTCGGCAGTCAGGGTCTTGGGCACCACGCCACGGATGTCATAGGCGCGAAAGATGCTGTCGGGGAATGTCGGGGCTACGCGGGCTGCGGTACTCATCGCGGGGGGAAACTCCATCTGAAAGGGGCAAGGCTGGCCTTAATGTGGCTGACCGGCAGGCTCAAACTGAAGGGTATGACGGTGTTTTCGGCAGAGAGTTCGTGGTGCAAAAATGCCATCGGAGCGCTGGCTCCGTCTTGATGTCTGCGTAATACCTTGATTTCTATGGAGAAATCTCGCTGATAAAATCCGCGCATTCTTCGTCCTGAAAAGCCCAGCGGTGGCGTCTGGCCGGGCAACGGCGCCCGGCCAGCTTCAGCTTAGTCAGTGACTGCCGGAATGCCCAAAACCGCCTGCGCCGCGTTGGGTTTCATCGAATTCCTCTACCAGTTCGAAGTGCGCCTGCACCACTGGCACCAGGACCAGTTGGGCAATACGCTCGCCGACGGCGATGTTGAAGGCGGTCTGGCCACGGTTCCAGCACGATACCATCAGTTCGCCCTGGTAGTCCGAGTCGATCAGGCCGACCAGGTTGCCCAGCACGATGCCGTGTTTGTGGCCCAGGCCGGAGCGCGGCAGGATCAGCGCCGCCAGGCCAGGGTCGCCCACGTAGATCGACAGGCCGGTCGGAATCAGGAGGGTCTTGCCCGGTTCAAGGACGGTGTCTTCATTGAGCATGGCGCGCAGGTCCAGGCCGGCGGAGCCTGGCGTGGCGTAGGCCGGCAGTGGGAATTCGTTGCCGATGCGTGGGTCGAGGATCTTGGCTTGCAAAGCGTGCATGGAAATTAAACCTGGTTCAGCCGTTGGGCGATAAAAGAGATCAGTTGGCGGGCAATCTTGCCCTTGCTGGTCTGGGCGAAAAGGGTGGCATGCAGGTCGCGGTCGATCACGCTGCAGGCGTTTTCCTCGCTGTTGAAGCCGATGCTCGGGTTGGCGACATCGTTGGCAACGATCAGGTCGAGGTTTTTGTCTTTCAATTTGCGTGCGGCGTAGTCCAGCAAATGCTCGGTCTCGGCGGCGAAGCCGACACTGAACGGACGGTCCGCACGGGTGGCGATGGTGGCCAGGATGTCTGGATTGCGCACCATTTGCAGGAGCAGGCCGTCGCCGCTTGTAGGGTCTTTCTTGAGTTTTTGCGGGGCGACCACTTCCGGACGGTAGTCCGCAACCGCTGCCGAGGCGATGAACAGGTCGCACGGAATGGCCGCCTCACAGGCTGCCAGCATGTCGCGGGCGCTGACTACGTCGATTCGCGTGACCCGATCCGGGGTCGGCAAATGCACCGGGCCGGTGATCAGGGTGACGCGCGCGCCTGCCTCGACCGCCGCTTCAGCCAAAGCAAAGCCCATTTTTCCTGAGCTATGGTTGGTGATGTAGCGCACCGGGTCGATATTTTCCTGGGTCGGGCCGGCGGTGATCAGCACGTGCTTGCCGGTCAGGGCCAAGTGTTGGAAGCAGTCCGCCGCACAGAGTGCCAGGTCAGTGGCTTCAAGCATGCGGCCCATGCCGACGTCACCGCAGGCTTGGCTGCCGGACGCCGGGCCGAACACCTTGAGGCCACGGCTTTGCAGGAGCTGGGTGTTGGCCTGGGTAGCAGGGTCGCGCCACATGGCCTGGTTCATGGCCGGGGCGATGGCGACGGTGGCGTCGGTGGCCAGTACCAGGGTGGTCAGCAGGTCATCGGCGATGCCTTGGGCCAGGCGGGCGATCAGGTCGGCGGTGGCCGGGGCGATCAGTACCAGGTCGGCCCATTTGGCCAGCTCGATATGGCCCATGGCGGCTTCGGCTGCCGGGTCCAGCAGGTCCAGGTGAACCGGGTGGCCGGACAGCGCTTGCATGGTCAGCGGAGTGATGAACTCACTGCCACCGCGGGTCATGACCACGCGCACTTCGGCGCCTTGGTCCAGGAGCCTGCGAACCAGTTCTGCGCTCTTGTAGGCGGCAATGCCGCCGCCAACGCCGAGAACGATGCGTTTCCGATACAGACGCTGCATTGGTTTGCCTTTCCAGTTCAGTGATGCCAGTTCAGTGACGCCTGCGATGCCCCCTCCCCAGGGGAAATCACACGCAAAAAAGAGGGCCTACGATAACACAGCGTCCGTCAGGCAACAGCGACGCACATGCCATGGTGCATATGGAGAGGGAGGTGGGATGAGTATTCGCGATTGGCCGGTGGCAGAGCGGCCCCGGGAAAAGCTTTTGGAATGGGGCGCAGCGAGTCTGTCGGATGCCGAGTTGCTGGCGATCTTCCTGCGTACCGGGGTTTCCGGTCGTAGCGCGGTGGACCTGGCGCGCCATCTGTTGGCGCAATTTGGCGGCTTGCGCCCGTTGCTGGAGGCCAGTCAGGCGCTGTTCAGCCAGCAATTGGGGCTGGGGCCGGCAAAGTTCGCCCAGTTGCAGGCGGTGCTGGAAATGGCCCGGCGCCACATGGCCGAGCGCCTGCGCCAGGATTCGGTGCTGGAAAGCCCGGTGGCCGTGCGGGATTACCTCAAGGCACTGTTGCGCCATGAGCCGCATGAGACCTTCGGCTGCCTGTTTCTCGACTCAAAACACCGGGTGCTGGGTTTCGAGGCGTTGTCCCAGGGCACCATCGATACGGCGATGGTCTATCCCCGGCAAGTGGTCAAGCGTGCCCTGGCGTACAACGCAGCGGCTTTGATCCTGTGTCACAACCATCCTTCCGGCAGCCTTGAGCCGAGTGCGGCTGATCGGAAATTGACCAAGCTGCTGCAAAAAGCCTTGGAGGTGGTGGATGTGCGGGTGCTGGATCACATCATCGTGGGGGATGGCGATCCACTGTCGATGGCGGAGTATGGGTGGATGTAAGCCCGCCCCATGGGAGCGGGCCCGGTTGTCAGGGCTTGACGCTGACTTTTGAGAAATCCTGGCGCCCGAATGGGCTCACCTGGTAGCCCTCGACATTCTTGCGCGCCAGGGCAAACGCGGTCGGGTGCGCGAGCGGCAACCACAGTGCCTGCTGCTGGATCTGCGCCTGGGCCTGCTGGTAGAGCTTGCTGCGGACGCCTTGCTCGCTGGTGGTCTTGCCGGCGCTGATCAGCTTGTCCAGCGCGGGGTCGCAATAGCGGGCGAAGTTGGTGCCGGATTTCACCGCCGCGCAGGAGAACTGCGGGGTCAGGAAGTTATCCGGGTCGCCGTTGTCGCCGGCCCAGCCCATGAACAGTAGGTCGTGCTCGCCGGCCTTGGCGCGGCGGATCAGCTCGCCCCATTCGATCACGCGGATCTCGGCCTGGATGCCGACCTTGGCCAGGTCAGCCTGTAACAGCTGTGCGCCGAGGTTCGGGTTGGGGTTCAGCAGGCTGCCGGTGGGGCGGGTCCAGATCGTGGTCTTGAAGCCATCCTTGAGCCCGGCGCGGTCCAGCAGTGCCTTGGCCTTGGCGAGGTCCTGTGGATAACCCGGCAGGTCCTTGGCGTAGCTCCAAGTGTTGGGCGGGTAGGGGCCGTTGGCGGCTTCGGCGGTGCCTTCAAACACGGCCTTGAGGTAGCTGCCCTTGTCGAACGCCAGGTTGATTGCCTGGCGCACTTCGGGCTTGTCCAGAGGCGGGTGCTGGCTGTTGATGGCTACAAAGGCGGTCATGAAGGCGGCGGTTTTCTCCACCTTGAGCGCTGGGTCTTTTTCGGCTTCACCCACATCCAGCGGCTTGGGAGACAGGGCGATCTGGCATTCGTCGCGATGCAGTTTTTGCAGGCGCACGTTGGCGTCCGGGGTGATGGCGAAGATCAAGTTATCCACAGCCGGTTTGCCGGCGAAGTAGTCCGGGTTGGCCTTGTAGCGCACCACGGCATCTTTTTGGAATCGACTGAAGATGAACGGCCCGGTGCCGATCGGCTGGCTGTTGAGCTTCTCCGGCGTGCCGGCCTTGAGCAGTTTGTCGGCGTATTCCGCCGGGTAGATCGAGGCAAAACCCATGCTCAGGGCGGCGAGGAAAGTGGAGTCGGCGTGGTCCAGGGTGAAGCGCACGGTCAGCGGGTCGAGGGCGTCGATTTTCTTGACCAGCGTTGGCAGTTGCAGCGATTGCGCGTGGGGGAAGCCACTCTGGGCGATCTTGTGCCAGGGGTTGGCCGGGTCGAGCATGCGCTCGAAGCTGAAGCGTACGTCTTCGGCGGTCAGGGTACGGCTGGGGGTGAAGTATTCGGTACGATGGAATTTCACGTCCGGGTGCAGCTTGAAGGTATAGGTCAGGCCATCCGGCGAGACTTCCCAGCTGTCCGCCAGGCTGGGCACCAGTTTGCCGCTGGCCGCGTCGTAGTCCACCAGGCGGTTCATCAGCACATCGGCCGAGGCGTTGGTGGTGGTCAGCGAGTTGTATTGCACCACATCGAACCCTTCGGGGCTGGCCTCGGTGCAGACGCTCAAATTGCTGGCGGCAGAGGCCAGCGGCGCGATAAAGAGAGGGGCTAGCAATAGCGGTAGGGCAGCGAGGCGCATGTTCGGTTTCCTTTGCAGATCGAAGGCCCATCTGCGAGTGCAGTCTGGAAAAGTCCTACCGTAGTGGTCTGATTGGTAAATGACTAGCCCATTTTTGCCTGTGCTTTTGCGCCAAATGCTGTTTTGATGGCACCTCAGCGCGTTTTGCCGAGCACTTCATCGTGCGCGCGGGCGCTGTAAATCATTCTGTGCGACGAGCGGTCGGCTGTGACAGCGGCCCCTCCTGGCAACGGTTCAGGCGTCTGTCGCCAAGATTTACGCCAGTAAAAACACTCGGGCTGTTGTTGCACCTGGGTCTTTCTGGTATAAAGCAGCGCTCTTTTCTAGGGGCCCGGTTCCTTCGCTTGTAGGTGTAGCCGGTAAGACCCTAAAGAAACGCGGCGCCTGGCGCCAAATGACTGAGAGATTAAGCGGCCAACCCATGCCGGGTTGGGCATGTGGTTTTAGAGGGCTGAGGCATGTCGAGAGTCTGTCAAGTTACCGGTAAGGGTCCGGTGACTGGGAATAACATTTCCCACGCAAATAACAAAACCCGTCGTCGTTTCCTGCCGAACCTGCAGCATCACCGCTTCTGGGTTGAAGAAGAGAAACGTTTCGTCCGTCTGCGCGTATCTGCTAAAGGCATGCGCATCATCGACAAGCGTGGCATCACTGTCGTGCTGGCTGAATTGCGCCGCGCTGGCACAATCTAAGGAGCTATATCATGCGTGAATTGATTCGAATGATCTCTAGCGCCGGTACTGGTCACTTCTACACTACCGACAAGAACAAGCGTACTACCCCGGACAAGCTCGAAAAGAAAATGTTCGACCCGCGCGTTCGCAAGCACGTGATCTACAAAGAAGGCAAAATCAAGTAATTGATTTTCCTCCTTGTGAAAAAAAGCCCGTATCTCACGATCCGGGCTTTTTTTTGCCTGCGATTTGCCGGTCAGGCTTTCTGTTCAAACACTACGTAGATCTTGCGGCAGGGTTCCAGCACTTCCCAGGTGCCGCTGAACCCGGCGGGGATCACGAAACGGTCGCCAGCACGCAAGGTCTTGGCGTTGCCATCGGCATCACGCAGTACTGAAACGCCCTGCACAATCTCGCAGTATTCATGCTCGGTGTAGTTGACCTTCCACTGCCCGACTTCACCTTCCCACACGCCCGCGCTCATCTGGCCGCAGGGGCTGTTGTAGTGGTTGTAGATCGTCTGCTCGGGATCACCCTTGAGGATTTTTTCGGCGGCGGGGCGGTAGCGCTCGGCGGCGGTCTTGGCTTGGCTGAAGTCGACGATGTCCTGGATGCTCATGTGCGTGTCCCGTCTGGCCTGCGGTTGGAGAGCCCAAAGTCTATGTTTATTAAAATGAACATCGCAAGGGCGTTTACCGGCGTTATGTCAAATATATTGAAACATCCCCGGCCGCTGGTTTAGGGTGGCAGCTGCCTTGCGCCGAACCATTGGCTGGCGGGCAAGAATTCTTTGAGGCTGCCGTGGGACATCCCCTGGCCCTTGTATTCAATAAGAGGAGGACACTCGCATGACCACCCTGACCCGTGCCGACTGGGAACAACGCGCCAAGGATCTGAAGATCGAAGGCCGCGCCTACATCAATGGCGAGTACACCGCCGCCGTTTCCGGTGACACCTTCGAATGCATCAGCCCGGTCGACGGCCGCCTGCTGGCTACCGTTGCCAGCTGTGACGCCGCCGACGCCCAGCGCGCCGTCGAAAACGCCCGCGCCACTTTCAACTCCGGTGTGTGGTCGCGCCTGGCACCCGCCAAGCGTAAGTCCGTCATGCTGCGTTTCGCAGCCTTGCTCAAGGCCAATGCCGAAGAGCTGGCGCTGCTCGAAACCCTGGACATGGGCAAGCCGATCAGCGACTCCCTGAACATCGACGTACCCGGCGCAGCCAATGCCCTGAGCTGGAGCGGCGAGGCCATCGACAAGATCTACGACGAAGTCGCCGCCACTCCGCACGATCAACTGGGCCTGGTGACCCGTGAGCCGGTTGGTGTGGTTGGCGCGATCGTGCCGTGGAACTTCCCGCTGATGATGGCTTGCTGGAAGCTCGGCCCGGCGCTGTCCACCGGTAACTCGGTGATCCTCAAGCCGTCCGAAAAATCCCCGCTGACCGCCATCCGCATCGCGGCCCTGGCCGTTGAGGCCGGTATTCCAAAAGGCGTGTTCAACGTACTGCCCGGCTACGGTCACACCGTCGGCAACGCGCTGGCGCTGCACATGGACGTCGACACCCTGGTGTTCACCGGTTCGACCAAAATCGCCAAGCAGCTGTTGATCCGCTCCGGCGAATCGAACATGAAGCGCGTATGGCTGGAAGCGGGCGGCAAGAGCCCGAACATCGTGTTTGCCGATGCGCCCGACCTGCAAGCCGCCGCCGAATCCGCTGCAGGTGCCATCGCCTTCAACCAGGGTGAAGTCTGCACCGCCGGCTCGCGCCTGCTGGTCGAGCGTTCCATCAAGGACAAATTCCTGCCGCTGGTGATCGAAGCCCTCAAGGGCTGGAAACCTGGCAACCCACTGGATCCAGCTACCAACGTTGGCGCACTGGTGGACACTCAGCAGATGAACACCGTGCTCTCGTACATCGAAGCCGGCCATGCCGATGGCGCCAAGTTGGTTGCCGGTGGCAAGCGCACGCTGGAAGAAACCGGCGGCACTTATGTGGAACCGACGATTTTCGACGGCGTGACCAACGCCATGAAGATCGCCAAGGAAGAGATCTTTGGCCCGGTCCTGTCGGTGATCACCTTCGACAGCGCCGAAGAAGCGGTTGCCATCGCCAACGACACCATCTACGGCCTGGCCGCAGCGGTGTGGACAGCCGATATCTCCAAGGCGCACCTCACCGCCAAAGCCCTGCGCGCCGGTAGCGTATGGGTCAACCAGTACGACGGCGGCGACATGACCGCGCCGTTCGGTGGCTTCAAGCAATCGGGCAACGGTCGCGACAAGTCGCTGCATGCGTTCGACAAGTACACCGAGCTGAAGGCGACCTGGATCAAGCTCTAAGCCACACCGCAGGCCAGATGTGGGAGCGGGCTTGCTCGCGAAATGCGGTATGACAGTCACGCATGTATTGACTGGTACGCCGCTTTCGCGAGCAAGCCCGCTCCCACGTTGTTTCGTGTGATCTTAAAAATTATCCACAGGAGCGTGGACATGCGTTGGGCGACTTATTTCGCCGTCCTGGCCTCGGTACTCAGCGTCGGTTTGGCGCTGGGTGTCAGCATGCCGCTGGTGTCCCTGCGCCTTGAAAGCTGGGGTTATGGCAGTTTCGCCATCGGCGTGATGGCAGCCATGCCGGCCTTTGGCGTACTGCTCGGCGCGAAGGTCTCCAGTCGCATGGCCTCATGGCTCGGCACCGCCAACCTCATGCGCCTGTGCCTGTGGGCGGGCGCGGTGTCCATCGGCTTGCTGGCGATCCTGCCCAGTTACCCGGTTTGGCTGGTGCTGCGCCTGATGATCGGGGTGATCCTGACCATCGTGTTTATCCTCGGCGAAAGCTGGATCAACCAATTGGTGGTGGAGCAGTGGCGCGGCCGGCTGGTGGCGCTGTATGGTTGCAGTTATGCCTTGAGCCAACTGTCAGGTCCGTTGCTGTTGGGCTTGATCGGCACCGACCATGATTACGGTTTCTGGGTCGGCGTAGGCCTGTTAGTGGTGGCGCCATTCCTGTTGCTGGGGCGATCCGGCGCGCCGACCGCCGAGTCCTTCAGCGTGACCTTTGCCGACCTGTGGCGCTTCTGCCTGAGCCTGCCGGCGATTGCCTGGGCGGTGGCTTTATTCGCCGCCTTCGAGGCAATGATTCTGACGTTGTTGCCGGTGTATTGCCTGCAACAAGGCTTCACCGCCGAGATCGCCCTGGCCATGGTCAGCACGGTGGTGGTCGGGGATGCGCTGCTGCAGTTGCCCATCGGCGCGCTGGCCGACTACCTGCCGCGACGCACGCTGTTCCTGAGCTGTGCGGTGTTGTTACTGGCATCGAGCCTGGCGATTCCACCGCTGATGCACACGGTGTTGATCTGGCCGATCTGGGTGTTGTTCGGCGCGAGTGCCGGAGGCTTGTTCACCCTGTCGTTGATCCTGATCGGCGAGCGTTACCGCGACGACGCACTGGTGCGCGCCAATGCCCATGTGGCGCAGTTGTGGGGGATCGGTTGCCTGATCGGCCCGCTGGTGGCCGGCGCCGGCAGTCAGTGGATCAGCGGGCATGCATTGCCATTGCTGATGGCGGCGGGTGCGCTGGGGTTGGTGGTGTTGTTGCTGCGCCAAGGTGCATTTGGCGCGGCGCAGCCGGCCTAGAGCATGCGCTCCAGGCCGACGCTGGTGGCAAACCAGGCATTGAAGCGTCGCCACCAACTGCCCGGTTCGTGGGTCAGGGTGTGCAGTTGGCCGTTATCTTCGGTCACCCACACCACTTGGCCATCCTGCAGTTTCGCCTCATAGCTCAAGGGCGGCGCCATGCCTTGCAGTGCCAGGTTGCGCACATGTTCGGCCAGCTCCGGGCTATCGACCAGCACCCCGACTTCGGTGTTCCACAGTACCGAGCGTGGGTCGAAGTTGAATGAGCCGATAAACGACTTCTCCCGATCAAAGATCATCGCCTTGCTGTGCAGGCTCGAATCCGAACCGCGGAAGGTGCCGCGACGAAACAAATGTGGGCCGCTGCCGCCGCTGGGATCGCCCGGTTGGCGGCGTAGCTCATACAGCTTCACGCCGTGCTCCAGCAAGGCCTTGCGATACGGCGCATAACCGCCGTGCACGGCAGGTACGTCGGTGGCTTCCAGGGAATTGGTCAGCAGGCTCACCGACACACCTGCATCGGCGCGGCCGGTCAGGTACACCAGCCCAGGTTGCCCTGGCACGAAGTACGCCGAGATCATCATCAACTCGTGATTGACGCCCTCCAACTCCGGCGCCAGTTGGGTGGTGAGCAACAGCCGAGGATCCGGGTCGGCCTTGGCCAGCACCTTGCTCGGCGCGTCCCACAGCGCCTGGTTCCAGGCCCAGATCAGCTCGCGACGCCAGGTGTCCATGCGCGGTTGGGTCTGATAGGTGCGCAAGCGGTTGTACAGCGCGTGGTTCTGCTGGCGTGATTCGGCGAGGGACGCTTCCAGGCGCACGCGGGCGGCGGCCAGGTCGCCTTTGGAGGGCGTATTGGAGACAAAGTCATCAATCGGCTTGCTCAGGGCGCTGTTCCAATACTGGTCGAAACTGTGACCCAGCTGCTCGGCCACCGGGCCCACGCTGAGCATGTCGATATCAGTGAAGTTCAGGTTGGGCTCGGCGTCGAAATACTCATCCCCCAGGTTGCGCCCGCCGACGATGGCCACGCTGTTGTCCGCCAGCCACAGCTTGTTGTGCATGCGCCGATGTTGCAGCGACAGGTTGAACAGCCGGCCCATGGCCCGCGTGACGCCCGTGCTGCGCCCCAGGTGCAAGGGGTTGAACAGGCGGATCTCGATCTTGGGATGGGCGGCGAGGGTGGCGATGATCTGGTCGAGGCCGTCGCTGGTGGTGTCGTCCAGCAGGATGCGCACGCGTACGCCACGGTCGGCGGCCTTGAGCAGTTCGTCCACCAGCATGCGCGTGCTGATGCCGTCGTGCACGATGTAGTACTGCAGGTCGAGGCTGGTCTGGGCGTTGCGGATCAGCTCGGCGCGGGCCATGAACGCCTCGCTGCTGTTGGGCAGCAGGCGAAAGCCGGAGCGGCCTTGATACGGCGCGGCCTGGGCCTGGATCGAGCGGCCGAACGACGATTGCGCGGCGGGCAGGGCGTCGCTGGGGATGCGCGGCGTACTCACCGTCGTGCAGCCGCCCAATGCCAGGGCTCCCAACAGGAAAAACGGTAATAGCCGTTGAATCATCAAGGGAGTTGCTTCCAGATCAGGGCGGTTGTCGACATATGACGGCAAATTCCCGCGAAAGGTCAGTCGGCGGCCTCGGTCAGCAGCTTGATGGCGGCAGCACCCACCTTGCGCACGGCTTCTTCAATCTGTGGCGTGGGCTTGGCCCCGTAGTTCATGCGCAGGCAGTTCCGGTACTTGCCCGACGCCGAAAAGATGCTGCCGACGGCCACCTGCACGCCTTGTTCAATCAGGATTCGGTTGAGTTTCAGCGTATCGAAGCCCTCCGGCAGTTCGACCCACAGCATGAAGCTGCCTTGAGGGCGGCTGGCGCGGGTGCCTGCCGGGAAGTAGCGGCTGACCCAATCGATCATCAAGTCGCGATTGCGCTGGTATTGAGTGCGCATCCGCCGCAAATGCGGTTCGAAGTGGCCACCTTTGAGGAATTCGGCAATGGCGATCTGCGGTTGTGTCGCGGTGCAGCCGGTGCTGATGTACTTCATGTGCAGCACCCGTTCCAGGTAGCGACCGGGTGCGACCCAACCGATGCGCAAGCCCGGCGCCAGGGTTTTCGAAAACGAGCTGCACAGCAATACACGGCCGTCCTCATCGAAGGACTTGATGGTGCGCGGGCGTGGGTAGCTGTAGGCCAGTTCGCCATACACATCGTCCTCGATGATCGCCACGTCAAAGCGCTGGGCCAGGGTCAGCAGCGCCTTTTTGCGCGCCTCGGGCATGATGTAACCCAGGGGATTGTTGCAGTTGGGGGTCAGCTGGATAACCTTGATCGGCCACTGTTCCAGCGCCAATTCCAGGGCTTCCAGGCTGATGCCGGTGATCGGGTCGGTGGGGATTTCCAGGGCCTTCATGCCCAGACCCTTGAGGGTCTGCATGGCGCCGTGGAAGCTCGGCGAGTCCACCGCGACGATGTCGCCAGGCTCGCAGATCGCATGGATGCTCGCGGACAGCGCCTCATGGCAACCGGTGGTGATCACGATGTCCTCGGCCGTCAGTTGGCAGCCGGAATCCAGTGACAGTCGCGCGATCTGTTCGCGCAATTCCATACAGCCGAGAATATTGTCGTAATACAGCCCCGGCAGATCCTGGCGTCGGCTCACGCGGGCAAGGCTGCGCAGCAGCGGCTTCATGGTTGGCGACAATACATCCGGCATGCCACGCCCCATCTGTATGACATCTTTGCGCGGTACTGCGCGAATCAACTCCAGTACCTGATCCCACTGGGATATCTCTACGGGCCGTTGCGCCGGACGCCCGACTTCGGGCAGGGCCGGCAAATCGCGGCCGACGGGTACGAAGTAGCCGGATTTCGGCTTGGGCATTGCCAGGCCGTTGTCTTCCAGCAAGCGATAGGCTTGTTGCACGGTACTCAGGCTGACCCCGTGTTCTACGCTCAAAGCCCGTACAGAAGGCAGCCTGTCTCCAGGGCGATAGAAGCCCTGTTCGATGCGGGTGCCCAGTAATTCGGCGAGGTTCATGTACAGGGTCATGGCATTCGCTCCCGAGAAACCATTACAGATAGCCAGAAAATACAGGATTCAGCCGCCCATAGGCAGTATCTGTATGGATTTAATAAAAACGGGTTGAATCTGTAATGGTTTTTGCCCGGCGCCCATGCTTGTCACTCAAGGCAACAAGGCAAATGAGGGGCGGCAAAATGAACGGCATGAGCGATGTGCGGCTGGCGCTACACGGTCAGGAACTGCAGGCAGGGCAAGAGCGGGCGACGGCGCCGCGCGATATCAGCCGCTGGGGTCTGTTCTGGCACCGTCGTCACACGCGTAAGGCGTTGCTGCATCTGACCCGTGAACAATTGCGCGATGTCGGGTTGACCGCCGAACAGGCGCGCCAGGAAGGTCTGAAACCCTTCTGGCGCGACTGAATTACACCAGCTCTTTGAGGCGATGCCACAGCATCCCCAGGGCCAACAGCGGCGACCGCAAGTGCTTGCCGCCGGGGAAGGTGATGTGTGGCACCTGGGCGAACAGGTCGAAGCGCCCCTGTTGCTGGCCACTGATGGCTTCGGCCAGCAACTTGCCCGCCAGATGGGTGGCGTTGAGGCCATGGCCGGCGTAGGCCTGGGCGTAATACACGTTGGGTTGATCGGCCAGGCGGCCAATCTGCGGCAAGCGATTGGCACCGATGCCGATCATGCCGCCCCATTGAAAATCGATGTTCACGTCGGCCAATTGCGGGAAGACCTGGAGCATTTTCGGGCGCATGTAGGCGCCGATGTCCTTGGGATCGCGACCGGAGTAGTGACAGGCGCCGCCGAACAGCAGGCGACGGTCGGCGGACAGCCGGAAGTAATCCACGGTGACACGCTGGTCGCACACCGCCATGTTTTGCGGCAGCAGTTGGGTGGCCTGGGCTTCGCTCAACGGTTCGGTGGCGATGATGTAGCTACCGGCGGGCAATACTTTGCCGCTCAGGTGTGGATTGAGGCCATTGAGGTAGGCATTGCAGGCCAACACCAAGGTCTTTGCGCGCACGTTGCCCTCGGCGGTGTGCACGCTGACTTCGGGGCCGTAGTCGATGCGGGTGACTTTAGACTGCTCGAACAGCTTCACGCCCAGCTGCTGCGCGGCGGCGGCTTCGCCAAGGGCCAGGTTCAGCGGGTGCAGGTGGCCGGAGCCCATGTCGATCATGCCGCCCACGTAGCGATCCGAACCGATCACGCTGCTCATCTCGTTGGCCTGCAGCAAGCGCACTTCGTGGCGATAACCCAGGTCGCGCAGCTCTTCAGCGTCTTCGGCCAGGCCTTGCAGGTCGCGGGGCTTGTTGGCGAGGTCGCAGTAACCCCAGGTCAGGTCACAGGGAATCTGGAAGCGTTCGACGCGCTCACGCACGATCTCCACGGCTTCCAGGCCCATCAGCTTCATCTGGCGCACGCCATCGGTGCCGATCACATTGGCGAACTGGTCCAGGCCATGGCCGACGCCACGGATCAGCTGGCCGCCGTTGCGTCCGCTGGCGCCCCAGGCGATCTTGCGCGCTTCCAGCAACACCACGCGCAAACCCCGCTCCGCCAGCTCCAACGCCGTGTTAAGCCCGGAAAAACCGCCGCCCACCACGCAGACATCGGCCGTCACTTCGCCCGTCAGCACCGGGTAATCGGGTTGCGGCACGCTGCTGGCGGCGTAATAGGAAGTGGTGTGCCGGGCGCTGGCAGTCATGGGTAGCCTCCCTGTTTGGAAAATTTGACGCAGGATACAGCGGTCGGATGACGCTGTCTGCGCAGGGCGTTTTGCGGCAGAATCCACGCCTATTCGCCGTTCGGTATGTGTTTCGATGAGTTGCAACAGTCAGAAAATCAGCGCGCTGCGTCGGCAGATTCCTTCGTTCGAGTGCGTCCCGGGTTGCCACGACTGCTGTGGGCCGGTGACCACCTCGCCCGAGGAAATGTCGCGCCTGCCGCGCAAGACCGCCGCCGAGCAGGATGCGGCCATGGATGAACTGAACTGTGTGCACCTGGGCCCCAACGGTTGCACGGTGTACGACGAGCGACCGCTGATCTGCCGGCTGTTCGGCACCACCAAGACCCTGCCGTGCCCGAATGGGCGGCGCCCGGTGGAGCTGATTCATCCGCGGGTGGAGAAACAGATCCATGAGTATATGGCGAGCACCCGGCAGGTCTTGGTTTAGCCCGCTGTTCAGTCCGGAATCGGTAGGTTCAGGCTCTCTTTCACCTCTTCCATCACGATATAGCTCTTGGACTCCCGCACGTGGGGCAGCTTGAGCAGGATATCGCCCAACAGTTTGCGGTACGACGCCATCTCGGAAATCCGTGCTTTTACCAGGTAATCGAAGTCGCCTGAGACCAAGTGGCACTCCAGCACATGGGGCAGTTTCAGCACTGCGCGACGGAACTCCTCAAAGGTGTCGCCGGACTTGTAATCGAGGCTGATCTCGACAAATACCAGCAAACTGCCTTTCAAATGCTGCGGGTTTAGCCGCGCGTTGTAGCCCATGATGATCCCTTCGCGCTCCAGCCGGCGCACACGCTCGGTACAGGGCGTGGTCGACAACCCGACTTTTTCCCCCAGCTCCGTGAACGAAATACGCCCATCGGTTTGCAGGATGCGCAGGATGTTGCGGTCGATCTTGTCCAGCTCCCGCTTGGTCTGGGTGTTGGTACGCATAGGGGATACGCCTCTGTGAAAAGGGTTTTTGCCGAGAATTGTCGCCAAATATAGGCAGTTATATAGTGAAATGCACTGGCAATTGTTTTTTAAACTGCGCTCATCATTGCTCGAATAACACACGTCAGCGGCCATGCCCGCGATGAGGATATAAAAATGCGCGTTCTGGTCTTGGGTAGCGGCGTCATTGGTGTGACCAGTGCCTACTATTTGGCGCGGGCCGGCTTTGAAGTGGTGGTCGTCGATCGTCAGCCCGCCGCTGCCATGGAAACCAGTTTCGCCAACGCCGGCCAAGTGTCCCCAGGTTATGCGTCGCCATGGGCCGCGCCGGGCGTGCCGCTCAAGGCCATCAAGTGGCTGCTCCAACGCCACGCACCACTGGCCATCAAGGCCACCGCCGATATCGACCAATACCTGTGGATGGCGCAGATGCTGCGCAACTGCACTGCCAACCGTTATGCGGTGAACAAGGAGCGCATGGTGCGCCTGTCCGAGTACAGCCGCGACTGCCTCGACGAACTGCGCGCTGAAACCGGCATTGCCTACGAAGGCCGTAGCCTGGGGACGACACAGCTGTTCCGCACCCAGGCGCAGCTGGATGGCGCGGCCAAGGACATCGCTGTGTTGAAAGAGTCCGGCGTGCCGTTCGAAGTGCTCGACCGCGCCGGCATTGCCCGCGTTGAGCCGGCCCTGGCCAGCGTCACCGATATCCTCGCCGGTGCCTTGCGCCTGCCGAACGACCAGACCGGCGACTGCCAGATGTTCACCACCCGCCTGGTCGACATGTGCAAGCAACTCGGTGTGGAATTCCGCTTCGAACAAGACATCCAGCGCCTCGACTACGCCGGTGACCGAATCAACGGCGTGTGGATCGACGGCACGCTGGAAACCGCCGATCGCTACGTACTGGCGCTCGGCAGTTACTCGCCGAAATTGCTCAAGCCGCTGGGGATCAAGGCGCCGGTGTACCCGCTCAAGGGTTACTCGCTGACCGTGCCGATCACCAACCCGGCGATGGCGCCGACTTCGACCATCCTCGACGAGACCTACAAGGTCGCGATCACCCGTTTTGACAACCGCATCCGCGTCGGCGGCATGGCTGAAATAGCCGGTTTTGACCTGTCGCTTAACCCGCGTCGGCGCGAAACCCTGGAGATGATCGTCAACGACCTTTATCCTCAGGGCGGCGATTTGACCGAAGCCAGTTTCTGGACCGGCCTGCGCCCGACCACCCCCGACGGCACGCCGATTGTCGGTGCCACCCCGTTCAAGAACCTGTTCCTGAATACCGGCCACGGCACCCTCGGTTGGACCATGGCCTGTGGCTCCGGTCGTTTGCTGGCCGACCTGATGGCGAAGAAAACACCGCAGATCAGCGCCGAAGGCCTCGATATTTCCCGTTATGGCAACCACCAGGAGTCCGCACAACATGTCAATCCAGCGCCAGCTCACCAATGAGCGCATGAGCCAGATCGTTGTCCACAGCGGTACCGTGTATCTGGCCGGGCAAGTCGGCGACGACATGAACGCCGGGATTGAACAGCAGACCCGTGAAACCCTGGCCAATATCGAGCGTTTGCTCGACCTGGCGGGCACTGACAAGAGCAAGCTGCTGTCGGTGACGATCTACCTGAAGGACATCGACGCAGACTTCGCCGGCATGAACGCGGTGTGGGACAAGTGGCTGCCCAAAGGTGTCGCGCCCGCCCGTGCCACGGTGGAAGCCAAGCTGTGCGAACCGGAAATTCTGGTAGAGCTGTCCGTCGTGGCGGCGCTGCCTTAACAACAATCCCTCTCCCGGTGCCGGCGTTGTCGGTCGGTGCCGGTTTTTCTTCACTCTGCCGCCTAGAAGCCTGCCGCCATGCGTCCTGCCCGTGCCCTGATCGACCTCCAAGCCCTGCGCCACAACTACCAATTGGCCCGTGAAGTCACGGGGGCCAAGGCCCTTGCCGTGATCAAGGCCGATGCGTACGGCCATGGCGCCGTGCGCGTGGCCCAGGCGCTGGAAGCCGAGGCCGATGGGTTTGCCGTGGCGTGTATCGAGGAAGCCCTGGAGCTGCGTGCCGCCGGGATTCGTGCGCCGGTGCTGTTGCTGGAAGGTTTTTTCGAGGCCGACGAGCTGCCGCTGATCATCGAGCATGACTTCTGGTGCGTGGTGCATTCGCTGTGGCAGTTGGATGCGATTGAGCAGGCCAAGCTGAGCAAACCGCTGACCATCTGGCTCAAGCTGGATTCCGGCATGCACCGCGTTGGCCTGCATCCCAAGGACTATCACGAGGCTTACCAGCGCCTGCTGGCCAGTGGCAAAGTCGCCAAGATCGTTTTGATGAGCCATTTCGCCCGCGCCGATGAACTCGACTGTGTGCGAAGCGATGAACAGGTGGCGGTGTTTGAAGCAGCGCGCCAGGGCTTGTCGGCCGAGGTCAGCTTGCGCAATTCGCCGTCGGTGATGGGCTGGCCGAATGTGTCCAGCGACTGGGTGCGCCCCGGCATCATGCTGTACGGCGCCACGCCGTTTGGCGAAGACCAGGCCGTGGCGGCGCGTTTGCAACCGGTGATGACCCTGGAATCCAAGGTGATTTGTGTAAGGGAACTGCCAGCCGGTGAACCGGTGGGGTACGGTGCCAAGTTGATCACGCCCAAGCCGATGCGCATCGGTGTCGTCGCCATGGGTTATGCCGACGGCTACCCGCGTCACGCGCCAACCGGTACGCCGGTATGGGTGGCGGGGCAGCGCAGCCAATTGCTGGGTCGTGTGTCGATGGACATGCTGTGCATCGACCTGACGGACGTACCGCAGGCCGGGCTCGGTTCCACCGTGGAACTGTGGGGTAAAAACATCCTCGCCAGTGACGTTGCCGTCGCCGCCGAGACCATTCCCTACCAGTTGTTCTGCAACCTGCGCCGCGTGCCAAGGCTCTATTCCGGCGCTTGATCGCCCGGTACGAACACAACCGCCCGGGATTTAGGCCCAAGTGTTGTAAATACTGAACGCTGTCGCCATGATAACGCTCAATTACAACAAAGCCTGAATCCTAGGAGGCTCCTGCATTGGACGTCGGCGAACGACTGCAATCCATCCGTAAACTGAAGGGTCTTTCCCAGCGCGAGCTCGCCAAGCGCGCGGGTGTCACCAACAGCACCATTTCGATGATCGAAAAAAACAGCGTCAGCCCCTCGATCAGCTCCTTGCGCAAGGTGCTGGGCGGCATCCCCATGTCCATGGTCGAGTTCTTTTCCGAGGAGATCCTCCAGGAAATACCGACGCAGATCGTCTATAAAGCCAATGAGCTGATCGACATCTCTGACGGCGCCGTCACCATGAAACTGGTAGGCCGGGCGCACCCCAGCCGGGCGATTGCGTTTCTCAACGAAATCTACCCACCGGGTGCCGACACGGGCGAGGAAATGCTCACCCACGAAGGCGAAGAAACCGGGATTCTGGTGGAAGGTCGCCTGGAGTTGGTGGTCGGTCTTGAAACTTTTGTGCTTGAAGCCGGCGATAGCTACTACTTTGAAAGCACCAAGCCTCATCGTTTTCGTAATCCGTTCGACGTGCCGGCGCGACTAATCAGCGCAGCCACACCCGCGAACTTTTAAGAAAAGAGGCGTCCTGCCAGCGTTGCAGAGACTCCCGTAGCTGTATCCGTGAAGCCGAATCTCCCTTTATTTAATAGGGTTGTTTCGGCCGGGCGGGCTAACCGTTATACTTTCGCCGCCTGCGAAACCGTGGCCGCAGGCGTGAATAGCCACCATTGAGGGTGAACGCGTGAACCTAATTATGAAAATGCTGGCTGCACCAGCAACCGTACTGGCCCTATGGGCTGTCAGCGCTCAAGCTGCGACCAATGATGACATTGCCAAACGCCTGGAGCCGGTCGGCCAGGTGTGCGTCCAGGGCCAGGAATGCAAGGGGATGGAAGTGGCGGTGGCCGCAGGCGGCGGCGCTGCGAAGACGCCGGATGAGATCATCGCCAAGCACTGCAACGCTTGCCACGGCACCGGCCTGTTGGGTGCGCCGAAAATCGGTGATACCGCCGCCTGGAAAGAACGCGCCGATCATCAAGGCGGCCTGGATGGCATCCTGGCCAAGGCGATCACCGGCATCAACGCCATGCCACCCAAAGGCACCTGCTCCGATTGCTCGGATGATGACCTCAAAGGTGCGATCGAGAAGATGTCCGGCTTGAAATAAACCGATCTTCGCCAAAAAGCCGCTTACGAGCGGCTTTTTTGTACCCGCGATTTGTGTTTCAGCCCTGTTATTTGCAGCAAAGACCCGGCAAGCTCGGTCCAACCCCTAATCATGGAATGTTCAGGAGGGTCGGATGGTGCAGTTGTGTTCAATCGAGCAAGCAGTTGACGACGTATTGGCGCGCTTGCCAGCGCATATCCACATGGGCATGCCGCTTGGCCTGGGCAAGCCGAATCTGTTCGTCAACGCGCTGTACCGGCGTGTCGCCAAATTGCCCGAGCGCTCACTGACGATCTACACCGCGCTGGCCCTGGGGCGACCGCCCTTCGGTGATGGGTTGCAAAAGCGCTTTCTGGAACCCTTTATCGAGCGGGTGTTTGGCGATTATCCCGAGCTGGATTTCCTGGCCGACCTGCACAAAGACGGCCTTCCGAAAAATATCCACGTGCAGCAGTTCTTCATGCAGCCCGGCAGCTTGCTGCACAGCGAGTCGGCGCAGCAGGACTACGTGAGCAGCAACTACAGCCACGCGGCCCGCGACATCAACGCCGCAGGGTTGAATCTGGTGGCGCAATTGGTCGCCAGCAGCAGCGAACACCCTGATCGGCTGAGCCTGAGCTGCAACCCGGATATCACCCTCGACCTGTTGCCGATGATCGCCAAGCGCCGCGATGCCGGTGAAACCGTGCTGATCGTCGGCCAAGTCCACAGCGATTTGCCCTATATGCCCGGCGATGCCGAGTTGGGCATGGACGCCTTCGATTACCTGATCGATGAAAAAGACAGCACCACGCTGTTCTCCACACCGAACATGCCGGTGGGTTTCCAGGACCACTTTATCGGCCTGCATGCCAGCACCTTGGTACGCGACGGCGGCACCTTGCAGATCGGCATCGGCTCCATGGGCGATGCGCTGACCGCCGCGCTGTTGGCGCGCCAGGCGGATAACGAGGCCTACCGGTTGTTGCTGACGGACCTGGACGTTTACCAATGGGCGCCGTTGATCAGCCATGAAGGCGGCGTCGATCCGTTCGCCCGTGGCCTCTACGGTTGCAGCGAAATGTTCGTCAACGGCCTGCTGGTGCTGGCGGACGCAGGGATTATCCGCCGCAAGGTCTACCCCGACGTGACGACGCAGGAGCAGGCCAATGCCGGCGTGCTGGATGACGCCGCACAGCCGGATGGCATCTCGATCCACGGCGGTTTTTTCCTTGGCCCGCGCAGCTTCTACCAGCGCCTGCAGGAAATGCCCCACGCCAAACGGCTTGAATTCAACATGACCCGCATCAGCTACATCAATGAGCTGTACGGCCAGGAAGAACTCAAGCGCCTGCAACGCCTGGATGCGCGGTTTATCAATAGCGCGATCATGGTGACGTTGCTCGGCGCGGGCGTGGCCGATCAGTTGGAGGATGGCCGCGTGCTCAGCGGCGTGGGCGGGCAGTACAACTTCGTTGCCCAAGGGCATGCGCTGGAAGGTGCGCGTTCGATCCTGATTTTGCGCAGCTGGCGCGAGTCGGCGGGGGAGGTCAGTTCCAATATCGTCTGGGATTACGGCCACTGCACGATTCCCCGGCATCTGCGGGACATCGTCATCACCGAGTATGGAATTGCCGATTTGCGCGGTCAGACGGATGCCAAGGTGATCGAGGCGTTGCTCAACGTTACCGACTCACGCTTCCAGGATGATTTGATCGAACAGGCGCAGAAGGCTGGCAAGTTACCGAAGGATTTCCGCTTGGATCCGCGTTTTGCCGACAACACGCCGGAGCGGCTCAAAGGTATTCAGGCACGTCATCATCGGCTGTTCCCGGAGTACCCGCTGGGCAGCGACTTTACAGATGAAGAGCGGGATTTGTTGCGGGCGTTGAACTGGCTCAAGAGCAAATTCAAGCTGACGGAAATTCTGGAGCTGGGCAAGGCGGCATTGGATGCGCCGGAGCCGGAGGCGTTTCCCAAGCATCTGGAGCGGATGCGGTTGGATAAGCCGGAAGGGCTAAAGGAAGATTTGTATCAGCGGCTGTTGCTGGCGGGCCTGCAGGCGACTGCACATTAGCCAGCAGCGCCGGGTTTTTGTGGTGAGCGGGCTTGCCCCGCGCGAGGCAAGCTCGCTCACTACAAAAATCCTGTCGGGCGTGATTACTCGATGAAGGTCACGACGCCGCCTTCCAACGACTTGACCCGCGCCAGCGACTCAACCCGATAACCCTGCGCATCCAGCTCCGCACGGCCGCCCTGGAACGACTTCTCGATCACGATCCCCAAGCCGGCAACAGTCGCGCCAGCCTGCTTGATAATCGAAATCAGCGCCTGGGACGCCTTGCCGTTGGCCAGGAAATCATCGATCACCAGCACGCGATCGCTGCTGGTCAGGTGGCGCGGGGAGATCGCCACGGTGCTTTCGACCTTCTTGGTGAAGGAGTACACCGTCGCCGACAGCAGGTTTTCCGTGAGGGTCAGGGATTGCTGCTTGCGTGCGAAGATCACCGGTACGCCCAGGTTCAGGCCGGTCATGATCGCCGGGGCGATGCCGGAGGCTTCGATGGTGACGATCTTGGTGATGCCCGAATCCTTGAACAGTGCGGCGAATTCGTCGCCGATCAGTTTCATCAGTGCCGGGTCGATCTGGTGGTTCAGAAAGGCGTCGACCTTGAGTACCTGATCGGAAAGCACGATGCCTTCTTCGCGAATTTTCTTGTGCAGTGCTTCCACGGAAAGCTTCCTCTAATGGCGCGGTGTGCGCCGAAAGTAGATTAAAAAGTAGTCGATTCTAGCGCTTCAACATCGCGCGTATATCCGCCAAGGCGGTGTTGCCGCGAACGGCCTTCACCTCGGTCGGGGTGTCGTCATTGCCTTCCCAGGCCAGGTCGTCCGGCGGCAGTTCGTCCAGGAACCGGCTGGGGGCACAATCGATGATTTCGCCGTATTGCTTGCGCTTGGCGGCAAAGGTGAAGGCCAGTGTCTGACGCGCGCGGGTAATGCCCACGTAGGCCAAGCGGCGTTCTTCTTCGATGGTGTCGGCTTCGATACTGGAGCGGTGCGGGAGGATTTCCTCTTCCATGCCCATGATGAACACGTAGGGGAATTCCAGGCCCTTGGACGCATGCAAGGTCATCATCTGCACGCCTTCGGCGCCGTCTTCCTCTTCCTGCTGGCGCTCGAGCATGTCGCGCAGTACTAGCTTGCCGATGGCGTCTTCGACGGTCATTTCGCCGTCTTCGTCTTTTTCCAGAGTGTTCTTCAGCGCTTCGATCAGGAACCAGACGTTGCTCATGCGGTAATCCGCCGCCTTGTCGCTGGAACTGTTGGTGCGCAGCCAGTTTTCGTAGTCGATGTCCATGACCATGCTGCGCAGGGCGCTGATCGGGTCTTCGCCGGCGCACTGCTCGCGCACCTTGTCCATGAAACGCTTGAAGCGTGACAGGCGATCGGTGAAGCGCGAGTCCAGGTGTTCGCCCAGGCCGATTTCATCGGTGGCGGCGTACATCGAGATCTTGCGTTCAGTGGCGTAGTTACCGAGTTTTTCCAGGGTGGTGGAACCGATCTCGCGGCGCGGCACGTTGATCACGCGCAGGAAGGCGTTGTCGTCGTCCGGGTTCACGATCAACCGGAAGTAGGCCATCAGGTCTTTTACTTCCTGGCGTCCGAAAAAGCTGTTGCCGCCCGACAGGCGATACGGCACCTGGTGGTGCTGCAATTTCAGCTCGATCAGCTTGGCCTGATAGTTGCCGCGGTACAGGATCGCGAAATCGCTGTAGGGCCGGTCGGTGCGCAAGTGCAGGCTGAGGATTTCGACGGCCACGCGCTCGGCTTCGGCGTCTTCGTTGCGGCAGCGGATCACGCGGATCTCGTCGCCGTGGCCCATCTCGCTCCACAGCTGTTTTTCAAACTCGTGGGGGTTGTTCGAGATCAACACGTTGGCGCAACGCAGGATGCGGCTGGTGGAGCGGTAGTTCTGCTCCAGCATCACCACTTTCAGGGACGGGTAGTCGTCCTTGAGCAACATCAGGTTTTCCGGGCGGGCGCCGCGCCAGGCGTAGATCGACTGGTCGTCGTCGCCGACCACGGTGAACTGGTTGCGCTTGCCGATCAGCATTTTTACCAGCAGGTATTGGCTGGCGTTGGTGTCCTGGTATTCGTCCACCAGCAGGTAGCGCACCTTGTTCTGCCATTTTTCGAGGATGTCGGCGTGTTCCTCGAACAGCTTTACTGGCAGCAGAATCAAATCGTCGAAGTCCACCGCGTTGAACGCCTTGAGCGTGCGTTGGTAGTGGGTGTAGACGATGGCGGCGGTCTGTTCCTTGGGGTTGCGTGCGTTTTCCAAGGCCTGGGCGGGCAGGATCAGGTCGTTTTTCCAGGCGCCGATCATGTTCTTGATCTCGTCCACGCCGTCGTCGCCTGCGTATTCCTTTTGCATGATGTCGGTCATCAGCGACTTCACGTCGGTTTCGTCGAAGATCGAGAAGCCGGGCTTATAGCCAAGGCGTGCATGCTCCTTGCGGATGATGTTCAGACCCAGGTTGTGGAAGGTGCACACGGTGAGGCCGCGGCCTTCGCCACCCTTGAGCAGGGTGCCGACGCGCTCTTTCATTTCCCGCGCCGCCTTGTTGGTAAACGTCATGGCGACGATGTACTGGGCGCGGATGCCGCACTGCTGGATCAGGTGCGCGATCTTGCGGGTGATCACGCTGGTCTTGCCGGAGCCTGCACCGGCGAGCACCAATAGAGGGCCGCCGACGTAGTTCACGGCTTCTTGCTGCCGGGGATTGAGTCGGGACATACAGAATTTCAGGAGTCGTTGTTCAAAAGGGCGGGCATTTTAACAGGCTCGCAGGATTCTGCTCTGTCAGAACGACAGTGTGACGTACCACTCGATCTAAATTTGCCGGTTTTGATACTTTGCCGCAGGATGTCGGGGTTGTTTGCGACTAATGTTTACAGTTCGCGTGTTTGATAACCCCTATCATTGGTGATTATCCGGCCGCACGTCATAATGCCCGCCGCCACGAAATTTTGCAGAGTCTAGGGAGCTAGCTTGTCTACGCCTGTCGAACCCTTGCGTTTGCTGCTGCTGGCCGATGAGCCCGCGTGGGCAGCGTTGTTGCGCGAGTGCCTGGCGCCGATGGGCGATGGGGCTGTGCTGATCAGCGCACCAAATTGGGAGTCCGTGAGCCGTCTGTTCGATGACGACCACAGCGCCGTGCTGTTGACCACGCCCAGCCTGCAACCCGGTCCTGGCCGTTGCAGCCTGCCGTGCGTGTTGTTGCTGGAGCAGGAACCGTTGGTTTCGCCACTTGGCGTCAGCGATTGGCTGGTGCGTGATGTATTGGATGCCGATACAGTGCGCCGCTGCCTGCGCCATGTCCGCGAGCGCGGTGTGCTGGAAAACACCCTGCAACGCCTCGCCGAACAGGACCCGCTCACGGGCATTGCTAACCGCCAGGGCTTCCAGACCTTGCTCGCCGCGCGACTGGCCGAGAACGAAGGCCGTGGCCTGGCCCTCGGTCACCTGGACCTCGACAATTTTCGCCACGCCAACGACGCCCTCGGCCACCAGGCCGGCGACCGGTTGATCCTGCAAGTGGTCTCGCGGCTCAAAAGCCAGCTTGAGGTCGGGGACCAGTTGGCGCGGCTGGGCAGTGACGAATTCGCCTTATTGATCGACACCCGTCGTGCGCCGCAGCGTGCCGAGTGGATGGCCGAGCGCATCACCGAAGTCATGGCCGAACCCTACTGGGTGGATGGCGAGAGCCTGCTGATCGGCTGCAGCCTGGGCGTGGCCCATGCCCGCGCCCGTGCTGGCGCCGACCCGCTGATGTGGCACGCGCATATCGCCATGCAACAGGCCAAGAGCACCCAAGGCTGCACCTTTCATATTTTCAACGAACGCATCAACCGTAACGCACGCAGCCTGGCCGACCTGGAAAGCGAGCTGCGCCGCGCCCTTCGGCGTGACGAACTGGAGCTGCATTACCAACCGCGCCTGGACCTGGACGACGGGCACATCGTCGGCCTTGAAGCCCTGGTGCGCTGGCGGCATGGCGAGCGCGGCCTGTTGCCGCCCAGTGAGTTCGTGCCCCTGGCCGAGCAAAGCGGCCTGATCGTGCCGCTGGGCTACTGGGTGATTTCCCGTGCCCTGCGCGACATGCAGGACCTGCGCGAACGTGGCCTACCGCCGCTGCACATGGCGGTCAACCTGTCGTTCCGCCAGTTCCAGGACAGCCAGTTGCTCTCCACCCTCAGTCGGCTGATTGCCGAGCGGGGCGTGGAGGCGCAGTGGCTGGAGTTCGAGCTCACCGAAACCGCCGTGATGCGCCGCAGCGACCTGGTCAAGCAGACCATGGACGCCCTTGGCCGCCTGGGTGTGCGGTTTTCCCTGGATGACTTTGGCACCGGCTTCTCATCGTTCGTGCACCTCAACAGCCTGCCGATTGCCTTGTTGAAGATCGACAAGAGCTTTGTCGGCGGCATGGAAGAGCGCGAAGAGAACCGCAAGCTGGTGCACGCCATGATCAACCTGGCGCACAACCTCAATCTGGAAGTGGTCGCTGAAGGCGTGGAAACGCCGGAGCAACTTGCGTTGTTGAGGCTGTTCGGCTGCGACCAGGCTCAGGGATACCTGATCAGCAAGCCGCTGCCGTTGCCGGAGTTGGTGGAGTACCTGACCTTCGGCAATGGCCAGCAAGCCCGCGTAGGCGAAGGGCTTTAATCCGGTTGAGCAGCCTGGAACCCACTACGGGTTTCGGGCTCGGCGCCCTCCTGACGGATCATCCGCTTCATCTTCGCTTCAAACGCCCAGGTCAGGCTGACTGCCGCGCACGCCAGGCCCAGCGCCAAGCCCCACCAAACGCCGGTCGGTCCCCAGCCCAGGGTGAAGGCCATCAGCCAGGCCGACGGTGCGCCAATCAGCCAATAGCAGCCCGCCCCGATCAGGAAGGTGGTCTTGGCGTCCTTGAGCCCGCGAATGCAGCCCATGGCGATGGTTTGCACGCCGTCGAACAACTCGAACCAGGCGGCCACAGCGAGCAGGCTGACGGCCAGGACGATCACGTCGTGGAACGCGGGGTCGTTGTGGTCGATGAGCAGTCCGATCAATGGGTCGGAGTAAAGCCACAGCATGGCGGCAAATCCCAACATCACCGCTGCGCCAAATCCTATGCCGACACGTCCGGCCAGGCGTGCCTGCAGCAACTGCCCGGCGCCGTAATGCTGGCCGATGCGCATGGTCACTGCGTAGGACATCCCCGCCGGCACCATGAACGCCACCGACACAATCTGCAACGCGATCTGGTGCGCCGCCAACTGCGTGCTGCCCATGGTGCCCATGCACAGCGCGGCAAAGGCAAACAACCCGACCTCCACCGCGTAGGTGCCGCCAATCGGCAGGCCCAGGCGCCACAACTCGCGCAGGTACTGGGTGTTCAGGCGCAGCAGGCCGGCGCTCAGCGGGTAAGCAGCGTAGGTGCGGTTGCTGCGGATGTACCACATCAACGTCAGCGCCATGCCGTTGGCGACGATGGCGGTGACCAGGCCGATGCCCATCAGGCCGAGCTTGGGCAGGCCGAACATGCCTTCGATCAGTGCGTGGTTGAGCAGGTAGTTCAGCACGGTGCCGCCGACGCTGATGACCATCACCGGAGTGGCTTTGCCGATGGCGCTGGTAAAACCGCGCAAGGCCATGAAGCTCAAGTAGCCGGGCAGGGCGAACGGCAATATCGTCAGGAATTGCCCGGCCGACTGCACGTTGGTTTCAGTCTGGCCGAACATCAGCAACAGTGGCTTGAGGTTCCACAGCAGCAAGCCGGCCGCCAAGGCCATCAGCCAGGCCAGCCATAGCCCGGCCTGGGTCAACCGGGTGGCGCCTTCGATATCGCCAGCGCCATGACGGATGGCAACAAGCGTGCCTACAGCGGCAATCACGCCGATGCAGAAGATCGACACGAACGAATAGCTCGCCGCGCCCAGGCCACCACCAGCCAGGGCTTCGGGGCTCAGGCGCGCCATCATCAGGGTGTCGGTCAGCACCATCAGCATGTGCGCCAACTGTGAGGCAATCAACGGCCCTGACAGCCGCAGAATGGCCCAGAGTTCGGTACGTGCCGGATGCTGCATGATCATCACACTCGAAAAATCGGAGGGTTGGGGAAGGGTTGATTCTCGGCGCTCTCGGCCGATTGCACAAAGGGATAAATGCGATCATTCACATGACTAAAACTCATGCTGGATGAATCTGGTACGTTAAGGCATCGCTTGTAGGAGTTCTCCAGATGTCACGTCGCCTTCCTCCCCTTTATGCCCTTCGCGCGTTTGAGGCGGCATCGCGACACAACTCCTTCACCCGCGCGGCGGAGGAATTGTCGATTACGCAAAGTGCGGTGAGCCGACATATCCGCACGCTGGAAGAACACTTCGCTTGCCGGTTGTTCCAGCGCAGTGGTCGCACCTTGCAGCTCACCGAAGCGGCGCGCCTGTTGTTGCCCGGCGTACGTGAGGGTTTCGCCGCGCTGGAGCGGGCCTGCCATACCTTGAATGCCGAGGACGACATCCTGCGCATGAAGGCGCCGTCGACCCTGACTATGCGTTGGTTGTTGGCGCGACTCAGCCGCTTCCGCGCATTACAGCCGGGCAATGAGGTGCAACTGACCAGCGCCTGGATGAGCGTGGACGAGGTGGACTTCAACCAGGAGCCGTTCGATTGCGCGGTGCTGCTGAGCTACGGGCATTTTCCGGCGGATTGGGAGGCCAGTTATCTGTTTCCGGAATTGTTGATCCCGGTCGGCGCGCCGAACCTGTTGGAGGACGGACCTTGGGATGCCGAACGACTAGCCACCGCCGAATTGCTGCACCCCACGCCTGACCGTCGTGACTGGCGCAACTGGCTGGAGCGCATGGGCTTGTCATCCCAGGTGTCGCTCAAAGGCGGGCAGGTGTTCGACACACTCGAACTGGGCATGATCGCCGCCGCGCGAGGTTACGGCGTGTCCATGGGCGACTTGCTGATGGTGGCCGAAGACGTGGCCCAGGGGCGGCTGAGCCTACCCTGGCCAACGGCCGTGGCCAGTCGTGAAAATTACTATTTGGTGTGGCCGAAAACCCGCCCCGGTGGCGAGCGGTTGCGGCGCCTGGCGGAGTTTCTGCAGGCAGAGGTCAAGGCCATGGAATTGCCCCAGGTCGAACGCCTTGATTGAGCGGCGACAGACCGTTAGTGCAATCGTTTGCGTGATACCCCTGTGATTCGCTCAAGTATTGCCTCGGCCCGCCGAAGTAGGTGTGTTGGAACCATCGTGCACCAACGCTACCCACTAGATAATTTGCCGAGCAGCGCTATGAGATCAGGATGATCCTGGCCTCGGCCAGGAGCTGTCATGTCTCAACCTCGTGCTCGGATTGCCTCCCAGTTAGGCCTCGCGTTAGCCTTGATTCTGGCTGTCGTCATCAGCGGCAGTACGGTGTTTGCCTTGCGTTCCCTCGACTCCGCCAACCTCGCCACCCGTGAGGAACACTTGGCCAGTGAGGCGCGCTTGCTCGCCGACCAACTCAATACCTTCCACAGCACCTTGCGCGAAAGTACCCAGCGTTTGAGCGGGCTGTTTGAAAAACGCTTCGGCGCGGGCTTGAGTGTGCATGCAGACCAGCCGGTGACCGTGGCCGGGGTACAGACCCCAAGCCTGTCCCTGGGCAGTGAAGTGCTGAACAACAACTTCGATGAAGTGGATGAGTTCAAGCAGATGTCCGGCGGCGTGGCCACGGTGTTTGTGCGCAGCGGCGAAGACTTCATTCGCATCAGCACCTCGTTGACCAAACAGGATGGCAACCGTGCCATCGGTACGGTGCTGGATCGCCAGGGCCCAGCCTATCAGCGCGTGCTCAGCGGCCAGACCTACATTGGCCGTGCAGTGTTGTTCGACCGCTCCTACATGACCCAGTACAGCCCGGTGCGTGACAGCAGCGGCCAGGTCATCGCCGTGTTGTTCATCGGGTTTGACTACACCGATGCGCAGAATGCCCAGTTCGAGAACCTCAAGCGCTTCCGCATCGGCCAGACCGGCTCCCTGGCCTTGCTCGATGAGCAGAAGCGTTGGCTGGTGCCGCCGGCGGGTGTGCAGGCGCTGGACCAGGCGATCCCAGTGATGCTGGACCTGGCCAAGACGCCAGGCGCGGGCCGCTTCTGGGCGGACAAGAACGAAGATTTCTATAGCGTCTCGGTGCCCTTCGAAGGCGGGCCGTGGGCGGTGGTTGCGAGCATGCCCAAGGCCGAGATTCGCTCGGTGACCTGGGACGTCGGCATCCGCCTGGTAATCGGCAGCGTCCTGGCCATGCTGCTGGCAGTCGGTGCAACTGTGTGGCTGCTGCGCAGCAAGTTGGCGCCGTTGGGCGACCTGGTGCGCCAGGCCGAGGCCTTGGGCGCGGGCGACTTGAGCGCACGCCTGAATGTGTCCAGCCATGACGAAATCGGCCAGTTGGCGCGCAGTTTCAACCAGATGGGTGAAGCGCTGTCGACCATGGTTTCGCATATCCGCAAGGCGGCCGAAGAGGTCAACAGCCGCGCCCAGGCGTTGTCCGGGTTGTCCGGTGGTGCGTATGAAGGCATGGAGCAGCAGTCCGGCGAGATCACCAGCATGGCCGGCGCCGTGGAAGAGTTCAGCGCCACCTCGTTGAACATCGCCGACAACATGGGCAGCACCGAACGCCTGGCCCAGGAAAACGCCCAGCAAACCCGTATCGGGCGTAACTCGATGCAAGAGGCGTCGTCGTCCTTGGAGCACATCGCCACAGCCCTGAACAGCACGGCCATGGTGATCAACACCCTTGGCCAGCGCTCCCAGGAAATCGGCGGGATCGTCGGCGTGATCACCTCGATTGCCGAACAGACCAACCTGCTGGCGCTCAACGCTGCCATCGAAGCTGCGCGCGCGGGTGAGCAAGGCCGTGGCTTTGCCGTGGTCGCCGATGAGGTGCGCAACCTGGCGTCGCGCACCCGAGAGGCCACCGACGAGATCTCCGGGATGATCCAGAGCATCCAGCAGGAAACCGGCAACGCCATCAGCACCATGGAGCGCGGCAACGTGTTGATGCAGGAAGGCCTGTCGCGCAACGCCGACGTGGCGTCGGCCCTTGCGCGTATCGACGAGCAAAGCCGCTCGGCCGGCCAGCAGTTCGCGGCGATTACCACTGCCACCCAGGAGCAGAGCAGCACCGCGACCTTGCTCAGCAGCAACCTGCAAAGCATTGCGTTGGCCAACAGCGAGCAGCGCGAAGTGGTGTCGAACCTGGCGATTACCGCCAAGGAATTGGAGACGCTGGCGGCGGGCTTGCGGCATGAGGTGGATCGCTTCCGCTGAGGCTCAGGTGATGGAGGCCGGGCGATATTGCAAGGCCTCCTTCAGATGTTCACGAGTGATGTCATTCACCTGTTCCAGGTCCGCCAAGGTGCGCGCCACCTTGAGCAGGCGGTGGGCGGCGCGCAGGGACAGGGTCAGCCGCTCGCAAGCGGTTTCCAGCCAGCCCTCATCGACCTTCGCCAGCGTGCAGTGCTTGCGCAGCCCAGGCAGGTCCAGGAAGGCATTCGCACAACCCTGACGCCGTAACTGGCGCTCCCGGGCCTCGGCTACCTCGGCCGAGGCCGTCGCGGTGTTATCGCCAGCCTGTTGGGCTGGGTTCAATGCCGTGGTTTCCCGCGCGACGGTCAGGTGCAGGTCGATCCGGTCCATCAACGGTCCGGAGAGTTTGTTGCGATAGCGCTGGATCTGCTCCGGTGTACAGCGACAGCGCCCGCTGGGTTCACCCAAATAACCACACGGGCAGGGGTTCATGGCGGCCACCAGTTGAAAGCGTGCTGGGAAACTCACCCGGTCACGGGCGCGGGAAATCACGATGTGTCCTGACTCCAGTGGTTCGCGCAGCACCTCCAGTACCTTGCGGTCGAACTCCGGCAATTCATCCAGGAACAAGACGCCGTGATGGGCGAGGGTGATTTCGCCGGGCTGTGGTTTCGAGCCGCTGTAGGTTTTGTTAATTAATGCGACTGATCAGTTCTGAAGGCCGCGTCTTTCCTACTCTCATTGTGGAATTATGTGCGAACAGCTTTAGAAATAGATGCGACTACGTCTAGAAACTCTACGAATAGGTGCGACCATCCTAAAGACGATTTTGAGCCGTTACGGAAGCGAGCTAGAAATGCACCCGACTCCTCAAAATATGTTTGTGATCATTGACGCGCTAAATGAAATCGTTCCTTGCCTGAGCACAAAGCTAGCTAGCTTTTTGGTCGAAACACATGGCCTCTCGCCAGATGTAGCTCGCTAACGCATCAGCCGTGCCCCGAAAGAACTTCGGCGGTTGAGTAGTAGCAGCAAGGAGTTAAATCGCGCCTATAACTGCCTCAGGCGCATGATTGAATCTGTGATGGCTTGAGCATTCATGTCCAGCGTTTCCAGAGCCGCGATTGCGTTCGAGGCGACATTCCCTTCGCCATTCTCAGAGAGCCACTTTGTCACCTCTTCAATGGCCGCACCAATGGCGTGCTGGTTGTGCAGGAGCAAAGTGAGAGCATCAGCTGCGGCAATGTTAGCTTCAGGGCTATCTGGCATGGGAATCGTCATCAAGTAAGTTGTGTGGCAATACTAGCTGAATTTTCCAGAGGCTAGAGCTCGCCGATTGATACTGTAAGCTACGAGCATTCTCGCCCGTTGAGCTTGGGCTGAAGTCACAAACTACAACCTTGGGTGCCGAAACCGGGGTGGCGCAATTAGCCCAGACCTACGATCGGTGGGTATTCTTCTCGTAATTGATCTACAGCGTAACGAGGGCGCCTCTTCGGCTTTGCCAACTATGGCGTCGCTGCAGAGTGCTAGGAAAAGCTCAGTAGAGATCACCCGATGTGTATCGGCTTCTGAGGCTTTTGGTACTAAGACGCCATTGGTGGTCTAAGATGATTGCTTCATTGATCAGCGCAAGAATCTCGCTGAGGGGCGTGCCGATGTCGTATTTTTCGGGTATTCCGATGTTTGCGAAATACAACCATTCGTCCGCGTAGCGGAAACGTAGCCGCCGATCCGGAAGGTACGAGCGTTTTCAGAGCTTAGTTGTGCTCTAGCGCCAGTAGCTGATCGTTGCTGAAATTGAACGTCATCAACGCCTGCCAATATGTGTGAAGCTTCAGAGCGGGCATGCATATTACCTTTCATAGCGGAGCTCGGGGTTCTAATGCGGGCAGCTGACCAAACCATGGCCGTAATCGCTGGCATCGAAGCCTTTGGTGAAACAGTTTGCGCGCGCGTACGCAGTAAGGCTTGAGGAAACGGCATTGGCTATATTTGGTGCGTTCCTCTCCTGTAGATGCTGCCACCATAGAGCAGCAACGCCTGCGAAATGAAGGCAAGCCATGCTTGGGCGCTTTTAGCGCTTTGCAGTTCAAAGCCTTTGGATCGTAACCTTGAGCTATGATTTGCGCATCAGGGAGAGGAGTCGCTTACGGCAGGTATTGGTTAGCTAGACGTAATGGCAGTCTCTTGGTACTCAGCGACGTCCTTGTAAAAGCTGTCCGCATTAAATCAACGGTCATTCGCCATTGTGTGGACATTCGTTCGGGATTGATCATCAAATTTTTCTAGTTTAAACGGAATAACTAACAGCAGCTTTCTTGAATTGTGGCTTTTAGGATTTCAATGCATTCTAGGGATTGGCCATTTACCAATGCCACAACCGTTTTATAACTAGCGATCCCTTGGGTGCTAAAATTCGCGAAAAGCAAAAAATCTGCTAGAGTGATTTCCAATGGTTGCATTCGTAGCAAAGGAGTTTCTGAAATATGTTGCGTAAACTATTCTTCATGTCGACCATTATTGTAGTCGAGCCTTGCGTGAACGAGTAAGGTAGTTCAGTTGCGGTGCGATAAAGGATCTCACTTTGTGGGGGAAGCCCTGGCTTCTTAAGGATTTATGCTGAGCATAAAATTCTGTTGTTCTTAAGTCATTCTCTATACCAAGATTTCCTAATGCGGGTGCCCGATGATTTTTGTTGATAGAAGTAGAGTTCCACCGCCATCTGGGTTGTTGGAGTATCATCAGCGAGAAGTGGAGCGATTAGCATCTATCTTCAACTCGCCGGAAGGTAAAAATAACCAGAGGCGCTACCAGTTTTTGCTTCCCGAAAAGCTCAGAAAGAGTATTCGTGAAAGTCTAAGAGAACTATTTCGCGATAGATGTGCGTATTGCGAGCGCACTGGTAGAGATATTGAGCACTTTCGTCCGCGAAGTCGTGCCACAAGACTCGATGGCAGCATTGATCCAGATCACTACTGGTGGCTAGCATGTGATTGGAAAAACTTATATTGGGCATGCTCAGAATGCAACCTTAGGAAAAGAAATTTATTTCCCATTCAAGGTCAAGCTGCACGTCCCCTTAGCAGTTGGGATGAGCTGGAGGCGGAGCAGCCCCTGCTAATTGATCCTTGCGTTGATAATCCTCAGGATCATATGCGTTTTTCCGGCGACGGTTTAGTTGTTCCGCTAACAGATCGCGGCGCGGCAACTATAAAAATATTACAGCTTAATGAAAGGTTTTTGTCAAAGGCGCGAAGCAATCAAGCCAGTCTAGTCAGTGAGTTACTATTGTCCAAAGAATTGCCGAAAGGTGCTGAAATACCTGAAGTATTTAGGCGCTTTGAGCATCAAGCTGTTACTAATGCACTCATCAATGAAGTATCCGAGCCTCATACCAAAGCAGATAGTACGGCTGCTGAAAATGGAGTTTCAGCTGAAATAATTAATGCCATTGAGGCTATACCAGATGCAATTTGGCTTAAAACTGTTGAGATCCATAACTTTAAAGTCATAAATAAACTAAAAATTTCGTTTCCCGCCCCACGTAGCGACGGAGATTCACTGAGTCAACCTTGGCTAATGGTACTAGGTGAGAATGGCGTCGGAAAAAGTAGCTTACTTCAGGCAATAGCTCTGGCTATGATGCCGGCGAATGATCGCGACGCCCTAGACGCAAGCACTTGGCTCCGAAATGAAAAAGGCGTCCGGACGGGCTTCGTGCGTTTAATATTTTCAAATGCTAGCGAGCGCCTTATAACGTTCAAAAAAAATGATAGCAAATTTAAAACTGAAGGAGAAGCTCCCGACCTTCCAGTTTTAGCATATGGTTCGACTCGTCTTCTTCCTGGTGCTAATAGCGAGATGCCTGCCTCGCCTAAGAGTGTAAGTGTTCGCAATTTATTCGAGCATACTCATCCGTTGGCAAATGCTGAGCTCTACCTATGTGACAAAAGCAAAATCTCTGAAGAACGATTCAATCTGTTAGCCGCTAGTCTGAAGGAGCTCCTGCCAGTTAGTGAGGACGCTATGCTTGCACGTGCTCATAAACATATGAGCAGTGAAATTGACGGTAAGACAGTCTCGTTGAGTGAATTGAGCGACGGTTATAAGTCGGTGCTGGCTCTCGCAATGGACATCATGTTTCACTTATCGAGTAGCTCTTTCGATATGGGATCTGTCCAAGGTTTGGTAATGATTGATGAGCTCGAATTGCATCTTCATCCGCGCTGGAAGATTCAGATAGTAGACCGACTACGCCAGCTGTTTCCCCTTGTCCGTTTTGTTGTTAGTACTCACGATCCATTATGCGTGCACGGATTAAATCAAGGTGAGCTATGGGTGATGGCCAAGCACCCTGAGGATAAAAGCTTCATGATTGAGCAGATCGATGTCCCGCCTGGTACTCGGGCGGATGAAATTTTGACTGGGCCTTGGTTTGGCCTCCAATCTACAATTGATACTGATACCTTAATGCTAATGTCTGAGCACAGTGCTCTTTTGCAGCAGAAGAAGCCAAACAAGCGCCGGCTCGCTTATCTGGAAAATATTCTTAGTGAACGCATGGGGTCGTTCGGAAATACTCGTGTGCAACGTGCAGAGCTAGTAGTTGCGGCGATGCTCGAAATAGCACCGACCGAAGAGCAGGTGGACCAGAAAATCAAGCATCGTTTAAATAAAATTCTTGCCGGAGAATTATAAGGTGCGTGAAATAAAGCCTCCGGAGGAGCCAGTAGATTTTAGTAATGCTACAAGTCATGCAAGAAGGACGGTTGGAGCTTCAATAGTTAGCGGTGTGCCCGCAACTTATCCAGGTTTATGGTCGAAGTACAAAGCTATCTTCAGTAAAGCGCAGCTAGGTAAGTGTGCCTATTGTGAAGGTCAAGTTCTGGGGCTTCAGTATGGTGATGTTGAGCATATTCAACCAAAAGCAGAAGTGCACACCCTCGACGACAACCCAAATTCGTGGGGAAGAGAGATACCTTGGTCCTCTTCAGTGGAGGGGCGTAAAGCTAAAGGCACAGCGATTAAGCCTGGTTATTGGTGGCGAGCTTATTGCTGGGACAATTATTTACTTAGTTGTCAGATTTGCAATCAACAATGGAAGGCAAATTTTTACCCAATAGTAGGGGAACATGTGATAGCTCCTACTACTTGTGCTGGACGAACCTTGCTACTTTCTCCTTTTGATGCAGGCTTCGACCCATCTGCACACTTCGTATTTGGTCGGCTGGGAGAAATCTCTGCCTTGAGCGATGAAGGGCGCGCGACAATAGCAACTTGTGGGCTGGACCGTCCTAGTCTTCGTAGCGCCCGCTTTAAGACTGCTCTTGCAACTCATGAGCATCTCGATGAAATCGCGCAGGACTTAACTGAGCGGGAGGTGTTACGAATTCTGCGCTATATTGCCCGTGATGGTCAGGACTCTCAGCCGTACTGTGGTATGGTGCGGATTATTTTTATCCATCGTACCGGCTTGCCTTGGGATAAGTTGAGGGATTTGATCTCCGCTTTGAGTGCAAGTGGTAAGCCGTTATAAAGAGATGAGCATGACGCGCAAGTCAATTTATCCAGAGTGTTTTTACTCTGCTACCCTGCCTTGGATCTCGGATTAAAATTAGATAGGAATCAGCCGAAGCCAATTACCAACGCTAAAATATTCTAATTAAATTTGGCTTCGAATTTTTTATTTCCAAATGGTGTACGCTTGAACATTTGGTCAATACAAGACGTATACTGGCCCATGCAGGCGGATCTGTAAGTAAAAAATTTAGAAGAGGTGTAGGTTTATTAATTAATGCGACTGGTATGCTCTTAAGGCCCTGTTTTCTAGCGTTGCCTTAAGGGAATAAGTGCGACTGGGTCTAGAAGCGCTGATAATCGGTGCGACTATCCTTAAAGATTAGCTCGCAGAGTTCGGACAAAATTGTACGCTAAGCAAAGGCGGTACTCCTGCGCATCCGGAAACCCCTGCAAAATGCCCACGTCAGCAGGCCATACACTGTGGGCTTACTTACAGCGTAGTGCTGATGATGTGGATTTTCGGAAAAAGCGGCAAGGCGCCGAATAGCAGCGCCGGCTAGGGCTTGCTCTGACGGTCAAAGAGCAGTGCTTGACCTTGTCTGAGGCCAGCTTGTCTGATGAATCGTACGCTTCATGGCAGCTGTGATCGGGGCTGAGGGATGATCGGGAAGGGTGAATATAGCTGAGCCAGGAGGTTAAACATGATTGAAATAGTGGTTATAGATTAACTACTGTTCATTTGCGCCTAAGCATGAAATACAGGGTGGTTACAGGGATCTTCGGATCGCACCCTGTTTCTGATGAAAGCCAGATGGCCCAGTGCCAGGTAACAGCGTCCTGCCCCGTCGAACGCATACAGTCGACGGCTGAGAATCCCGCCTAGAGCGGGATTCGCCTTTTCTGGCAGTTCACTTTTCGGCTTCGGCCGATTGTTCACTCCCTTGAGGCATTGACCCTTGGACTTTCTTTGCGTATCCACACGATTTTGAAGACGCTGCCCCACTTTTTATTGATCGCTGTAGAGTACGATTTCTCCCGAATTCTGCGGGCTCTCTTTTAATGAGGTTTCTGAGCCGATACGGAAGCGAACTGGAAATGCCCCCAACTGCTCAAAAACACGTTTGACATCGAAGGTCTGGCCTTATCTTGGGGCTTAGATATTGTTGATTTGATGCCAGTTGCGGGCTGGAGGACCTACTCTTCCATCTCTAGCGCTTAGTCTTCTTCAATACCGAGCTACCTTAAGGCGCTTGCCAGCTTGGTATGCCGGGTTACACATGGTCGAGGGCGACTGATACTCCTAAAGTTTCACGATACGTGCGCAGAGGCGCGCGGACATCAACAAAAAATGCCTTCATAGAAACGGAAAAAATTTAGAGCCGGTGCTCTAGGCGATGGGCATCCATATATCCCGCATCGCCTGAGAAAATCGCCTTTATTGAGATCTCTCCTGAGAGAATTCGCACATATTTCTGAATGTAATCGCAGTATTTACTTCATTTCGCATGCTCATAGTTAACACTTTAAACGTCGGACGTGTGTATCAATCACAAAAACCTATAGATCTCGTATTCATCGCATTAAATACAAGCTAATAATTCGAGTATTTGATAGTCTTGGCTATATGATTTATTGAACTAAAGTCAATTAGCTCAATAGGCCCCGACCAGAAACTCCCCATGACGCTATAGATCTACTAACTTTTAACCACTCAGAATCAATTGTTTCATCCACATGGGCCTTTGACGACTTCGGCGACAACCTACTCACATACTCGACGCTTTGCTTCAAAAGTCCTTCTCCGAACCCAGGGCAAAGTTCAGTATCAGGAGAGAAATCTTTGAATTTACCCCAGTAGTTGTCATGATGAGCCCTATCGTTGGCTAACGCATCTCCTACAGTTAATCCAGATTTATGGTCCGGATAAGTCCTAAAAGAAATATTTTCTGATTTGTGGACTAGGCTATTTTCAAGTTTTTCTTTGTGTAGCGCGTTCAAGACTTTCCAAGGTATTATGTTTTCAACCTCGTGACAGTCTAAGATTTCCAAATATCTCCTACCGTTATAACCAGGGCTTATATATTTAAAACGAGTAGCAGTGCTTCCTAGTGGCCACCTCGGGTGGCACTTATCACTATCAACATAGCATGCAAAAAAGCGTAGGCCAGAATTTAACCTAGTAAAGCAGTCGTAAGTTGTGCTGCCTCCGCCAGATAATATTTCAATATTAACTTTTAGACTATTTAGACTTCTAATCTGAAGGTAAGTTTTTGCTCCCCAGCAGTAAATTTCCCCATCATGATCGTTTTCTGCTAGCAATATAGGCTGCTGTGTTGATGCACTGTCTAGAAATTTAAGATAACCTGCATTTAAGACTTTATCTGAATAACTTAATGCATGTTTATCCTCAAAGTTTACAGATACGTGAAAATCGAATTGTTTATGGATGTATGCGTACTCAGTGCTTTGACTAATTAACGCATTCAGCGTACGCTTTGTGAAATGCCCAAATTCATCAATATGGCTCAGCTCTTTAATGGTTTCTGCATGCATCCATATCAAATGTTTCCCCTCTCCATGAGACTTAATAATATTCTCCAGGGCAATAATTTTATCTTCGCGATCTACGTGCAAGTCTAGCTTGCTAGGTATATTAATAATCATATTCGGGAGACAAGAATCCAACAGGCCAGTTGACAAGATATCCGTTTTCATCAAAGCCGGAAATTTGAGTTTCAGTTACACCATCGTCCAACTTTTGAAAAAGAGTTATATTGACCGAAGATTCTGAGACTTCTTTTTCTCGAATGGATTCACCAATAGCGTCAATCAGATGCTTACTATGCGTTTCTATTATAAAATATAAATCCGACCTATTGGTTTTACTCATGACTCTTGCTAGCGATCTACCGAACTTATACTGAAGCGCGGGATGAAGATGAAGCTCAGGCTGCTCTAGAACAATTATTCTCGGTACAGATTGTTGCGACACTCTAAATCTCCTAGAGCGTCCTGTGGACACAGACTCCAGCCATATCGAAACTATCACCGGAAGAATTTGAGAGTACCCAAAACCCATATCACTAATATTATGAAACTTTTTATCTTCTTCCTCACGGATAAGAAGCTCATAATGAAGCCCATTTGATAGCAACTTAAGCTCAAAGCCAAAATATTCTAATATCCATCTGCTTAACTGCGCTTGTTCTATTGATTCCAGAGAGTTAATAACCATAGGCAGATTTCCACCTGTATGATCGACTTCGTCCACTCTTAAATCCTGATACCTATAGAAGCGCTCTCCCGCAGCTCTCAAAGGCCCTTGATATCTTACACCAGAGAAAAACTCACTAAACAGCTTATCTGCCGAGGCCAGCAATCTATCAAGGACTTTTGTCATGAGCAAGGTAAAGCTTATTTCAGTAATTCTTTCATGTTCTGTTTCTAGGCTTTTTTGAAAGTGCTTATCTTTAGAAAATGTGTGAGTTATTTTTTTACGTAGCTCATTATATGGTGATATCGAGAGCTCCTGACATTCCGCACGCAACCGAGCTGTTTTCTTCGTGCCGTGATGAAACTCCGCGAGGTACTTTGATAAGTAGTTCAAAGCTTCCGCAGGAATAGGGTTAGTTATCGTATAATGCTTAGCGGTACTCTCAGTCTTTACTTCACGCAAGCCACGAATGGCCAATGGAAACAATGATCCATGTTCAGTAATTAACTTCCCGCTGAATGTAAAGGCTGTGTCATATTTAACATTCGTTGCCGATACAAGTTCTACCGAGTCATTGTTGTAGATCAACTCTATTCTTGTGTTATCTATAACAAATGTGAGCTTTGTTTTTAATTGTTTCTCCGCGACCTTGCTGATAGATATGCTTACGCACACATCATATGCCGAGGTTTTTTTATGAAAACCTGGCGCATTGAGAAGCGTAACTAACGCCCAGCCCTCTTCTTTTTCATCAATTTCGATCCTGGTATTGAAATCAAAAGATATTTCCTTGCCTCCATCGTGAAGTGCAGTATTGAAGTCTCCAAAATCGACTAAATCACCAAACCACAAAATTGGTGATTTTGTATTTGCCTGTATCGACTGTCGCAATAAAGGAAAAGTACGTAAGAAAGTACTTTTTCCGCAACTATTTTTTCCTACAAAAATGTTTATTGGCTTTATTGGGATTGGCGTTTGGTGCTCACCAAAGCTTCTAAGCTGCCGAGTTCCCAGTGAAAAAATTTTTTGCATTCTTAGCTTCCTAGCAAACAATTCCAGATTGTATGTTGATAAAGTTTTATAACATGCCTACTAACTACATTTGGCGTCTAAATTCGTCATTCCCCTGAAGTTTTTTTCGCTTTCTCAAGCGCTGGAACGTCCCATGTTAAATTCAAAGATCTAATCCGACCGCGTCAATGCCTTTTACCACTTTATTTTGTTTTGCTCCGCTCGCATAACAGACTGGTTGAAGCGACGCCGTTAGCCTTACCGATCATTGCGTAGGGGGGGCATGCACGATGCAAACGACTGGTTCGTCAACGAAATACGCTTGCGATACAGAAGCAATCAATGCGGTCACGTATCCCAAGCCATGGACATCCATATGTCCAGTATCGCCTGAGAATGATTGGATTTATTGAGCTCGATCCTGAGCATTACCGCAGATGCTCCCGACTCTAGCCGCAGTAATTTTAGCTTCCGCATGTTCATAATTAAGGCCTCCAATCCCCAAGGTCACATTAATTCTCAAACCTACACACTGAGCGTGAAGCCCCTTAAGCTCAGCGGTTGATAACGTTGATGGGAACACGCAGAGGCAATGGTGTGCTGACCCAGTTGCTTTGCGCTAGGGCGCGCATGCCAGCAGCCCGCACGCGTAGGTCGCCATCGAGCGATCGTATGGTAACGATGATGTGCACAGGCAAAGCTTCAGTAAGCGCGGGCTCATATGCACGCAGAAGCGCAGTAGCCTGAAGCCCCCAGATCTTTCCGGCGACCCCCCGCGGAAAAGCCTTCCGATGAACCTTTACCGGAGACCATTTGTTTCCACTTGAGATCTGTGCGGTTTCGTAGCCGCTCTGGCCTTCCTCGCTTTCCATTGGGACTTTGCCGGTAATGTTGTCACCCTCAATTGTCCCAAAACTCAATTCAACGTTTGCCCGTACGTACTCGCTACCTGCATTAGGGTCCAGTGGCGGAGCGTAAACGGCCGTGATGATGATCTCACCGCAGAACTTCTCGTCCTCGATCAGAACATCAGGCATTGGATAAGGCGACTTCCTCCAGCGCATATTTCCTGGAACCAAATTCGCTTGGAAAACCAAGGTGAAGCAGTCGTCCGAGTCGTAGAGCGCCCTCAGCACATCATCGGGTCGGCCAGCACCAAAGTATCGACGCTGATAGGAGTCATAGTCCGGTGATGCTAGTTGCGCCGAATGGATCATCAGCGCTTTTACCAACGACGGCGAGGGGCCAGGATTGGGATTGTGAAGTCCTGCCAGAGCCTGCCAAGCATGAGCAGCCATGCAGGAGGCCAGCGGTGCGGCATAGCTCGTACCGAATGAGTGGTATAAATGCCCCTGCGGTGCCAACACTTTGAGACTCGACGTGCCAGCAGACCACGGAGCATGGACGCCCCCACCAACATGGGTAAGGTCAGGTTTAGGGGTGAATACAGGACCAGGCCCGCAGCGTGAATAAGGGGCAGGATTTCCAGCAGCGGTGAGGCCGTCGGTAGCGTCAATGTGAGCTACAGAAGCCACTGTCAGCGAGCGCACGGATTCACCAGGCGTGGAAATCCTATCCTTGAGTGCCACAGGGGTAGGCCAATTACGGCGCGGGAGGTCATTGTAGTTCCCTGCTGCCACGACGAAGAGCACCTGGTACTTGTCGCTTAACTCATCGAGCGTCATCGAAAGGTCGCTGAAGTTGCTCTCATCGCAAGGATCCCCACCCACGGACAGGTTCCAGATCTTCACATCAGGTCTTCGACGCACTGCTTCCTGAAGCCGTAGTTCCAGGTCACTCATGTGGGCGCCGGTTGCCTCAAGCGCGCAGACGTCATGAATGAAAGCCGGCGTATTAGGAATCCAAGCGTGTTTGTCGTTGTAGAAAGAGCCTGCAGCGATCAGTGAAGCCACCGCAGTGCCATGCTCATGGTTGGTGTCTGGCGGAAGAACGTATATGTCCTGCGACTTCAAGAAGGCCGCGATGGGCGATCGATCTCTGCTTACCCCAGTATCAAATACCGCCACGGTCGGTAGAGTCACTTCTTGAGCGGAAGCTTTACTAGCACTCGCGCCGCTTTGCGGCACGACTACCGTGTTCTGCGGAAGGTAGAAAGGTTCGGCATAAATGGTACGAATCCCCGGAAAGTCCAGAAGCACGTCGAGTCCGTCGCCCCCAATCCCGTCCAAGTCCTGGATACCAATGATGGGCAGCCCACGGCCTTGGGCGATCTCGATGAAAGGAAGTGAAAGCGACTTGAGCGTTGTTAGAACAGACTCGTAGTTCAGCTCGTTCAGGCTGTCGTGCTGATACTGAAACAGCCTCATAACAGCTCGGCCGTGGTCAAGCAGTTGCTTGCTACCCTGAGGATTGCGACGCTTACGATCCCAAGGTTCAATTGATTCTATCGCGCTGAGGTTGCTGCGAATAGTTCGGGTATCGCGCTTGAGAATGACTCGATTGAACTCGGTAAAGCTGCTGGAAGTAGCACCCACAAGCATCTCATCGATTCTGGCATGACCGGCCGGCTCCAGCTCAGCTTCTCGGGCGAGCTGAACTGGTCGGTGGCTCTTGGCGATACCTGTATCACGGAGTTTGAGGACAAGGTGCGAGAGAGCTTGTGGATAAAGGGTCTGCTCGCGAGAAAGCGCAGTGGAGGCTCTAAACAGAGCCTTCGAAAGAGCAGCGCGGTATGCGTCATCGACGAGTGCGAGCTCTGTGCCCCCACCTCCGCCACCCCGCTCTATAGAGGACAGGTCTTTTGCCTGGAATGGAACGTGGATGAAAGGGTTCTCAACCCTCGCACTCAACGATTCCCGCGCGTGTACATTCTTGCGAGTCACTGCCGATCTCCTCCCTGAGGATCTTTCTTATTTGCCTAGTCGAAAGGTCGTACAGTCTTCCAAGCGTCCTCAGAGAGAAGTACTTGGGCGCCCATCCATTAAGCCACCGAATTTCTGACTCGATACTAGATAGCACTCGGCCAGTACCTAGCGCAAGATTCAAACCCAACCTACGCAGAAGTTCGTCTTCGTCAATGGACGACTGATTTGAAAGAACGACCGCTCTTTTGGTGTCAAGACACACCTGTTCAATATTAGCCCCGGTTATCCCCTTAGAAACTTTGGCTAGGTTGTCCAAGTTTAGGGCCTCCGAGCTGAACGGCTCCAAGTACTGCTTCCAAAGCAATTTGCGCAGTTGCCCATCCGGCTCAGCCATGGGAATTCTGAAGCTAAAGCGCCGCCAGATAGCAGGATCGAGTAACTGGTCATGGTTGGTAGCCGCCACGATGATGGTGCTCTCGGGGACCGCATCGATGTTCTGCAACAACGAAATCACCACCCGCTGCAGCTCTCCTACATCCCGCTCGTTGCCACGAGCACCGGCGAGCGCATCGAACTCGTCCAGGAAGAGGATGCATGGCTGTTGCTGTGAGTAGTCGAAAACGCGGCGCAGATTTCGACTGGTCTGACCAAGAAGGCTGCTGACCAAGGTGTCACAACGCACAGTCAGCAAAGGCAGTTCTAAGTGCGCGGCAACATAACGCGCAAGCCTGGTTTTACCAGTGCCAGGAGGTCCGTAGGTCAGAAGGCGACTAGCCGTAGCAGCCCCGACACGCGCCAGATCATCAAACCGGCGGATGTTGGCCAGAAACTCGTCCACTCGGATCGCAACGGCGCTCGAAAGTAGAAGCGACTCCTTGTCCATCACTGGACGACTCACATCCACCGTATGCAAATGGCTTTCGCCGTCAGTGGGCAAGTTGGTGTGGCTAAAACCATTGGCGGCATCCTGGGCAGTTGCCAGCGCAGTGGGTGCACGTGCCAGTCGCTCTCTAATCATGCGCGCCTGGCGCTTGTCACCATCGCCCTCAAGCTTGTCGGCCAGGAGGCCGGCATAGTTTGAAGCCATGCTGGCATTCGCCTTGAGGGCCCCATCCAGGATCTTCAGAATTTCAGAGAGGTATTCCACGGAATGATTCGCTCACGGGGTAAACTGTTTCAGAATAGCGCGATAGTGTAGCGCAATAGGCGAAATTCGTTACGATTTTATGCACTATTGATTCGCTTCGACTCGCGCGTACTTGAGGTTACGTTTCTCCGTCCATGCCCTGGCGCTAAGGGCATCAGCATTAAGTCGAGTGACATAATTGTCCCTCCTTCAGCGTACATTTTTTGACTTGCCGAAATTATCGGTGTAAAGGGCCTCTTAGATCTTAGGTTTGGAGTAGCTTTCTCCGCCGGCAACTTTTTATCGTTGACGTAACGTTCCACCCCCTAATTGGGGCCGAATTGGCGACATTTTTGGCCTACACTCAAAGCATGATTCCTGGAATTCGGTTGACCAGGTGAACATCATGCAGACCCACCGTATTCCCGTCGTCGCCCACCAGCAGACTCGGCCAATTGCGCCGACGAGACGCAGCCTTTCCGGCACCTATCCGCTGCGTAATGGGGATAGCATTCCCTATGAGTCGTTGCTCGAGCGTGATTTCCTTGCGCGAATGACATTTTCCAGTCAGGTGAGTGACGTTATCGCGCAGCCGGTTCAAATCCCTTTTCACGGCGACGGCGCGCGCACCCATACCTACACGCCTGATTTCCTCATCAACTATCACCTGGGTGACTGTCAGTTTGGTAACTACCCGGTGCCTTTACTGGTCGAGATCAAACCTCGCGACCTCTGGGTTAAAGACTGGCGCAAATGGCTGACGAAATGGAAAGCCGCCTGGCGATATGCACGGGAACAAGGATGGGCGTTCCACATTTACGACGAGTCCCGAATTCATGACACTGGCTTTGCCAACATCCAGTTCCTCGACCGGTACAAAGCGATGGACTTCTCACGTGAGGAGAGTGAATGGGTTGTTCAAACGGTTCGTGAGGCCGGATCAGTGCCGGTGCACTACTTGTTGGCGATTCATTTTGCCGGCATCTACCGCGGGCGCGGCATCAGTCACATCTGGTACCTGATCGCGACGCGTCAGCTCGACTGCGACATCCGTCAGCCGCTGAACGATTTTCTCGATGTCTGGATCCCCTCGCCATGAATAAGACAAATACTCACGAGGAAAAACCTCAGGCTTTTGTGCCTGATCGCGCACGTGTTTCCCTCGAGCGAAATGCGTTTGTTCGTTATGGCGAGGACGTCTACCGAATCAACCAGGTACTGGACTTCAAGACGGTGGTCGGAATTGATGTATACAGCGGTCGCGCCTCGGCCTTGCCGGTCGAAGGCCTCAAACCGGTTGCCCAGGAGCGACTGGACGGCCTCTATGTCAATTACGACACGGAAAGCATCACCGAAGAGCAATGGGCGATTGCGAAGAAGCGATTTGAGGCCATTGAGCCATTGCTTGGAGACGTTGTTCGAACCAAGGCCGAGATCAAGGCTCGCGCGCTGCTGTACCAGGTGGACAGTGCGACGATCTACCGCTGGATGGACCGTTACAAAAGCTGGGGAGAATTGCTGGCCCTAATTCCAAGAAAACGCGGCTGGCAGTCTGGCAGCGTCCGTATTCCAGCCGAGGCCGATGCGCTCATCGATGAGGTGATTCACGATTATTATCTCAGCAAGACACGTCCCACGGTCAGCAAGGCGGTCAGTGAATTTCGCATTCGTGCCGAAGCACGCGGTGTTCCCATGGTGGCCGAGTCGACTATTCGTCAACGCATCAGCCGTATCACTGATAAGCAGTTTCTTCGTGGTCGGGGATTTGCAGATAAAGCACGCAACGCATACACCCCTTCCCCTGGCGCGTTTCCCGGCGCCGAGTACCCGCTCGCGGTCGTCCAGATTGACCATACACCGATCGATGTAATGGTCGTCGACGACGTGCATCGTAAATCCATCGGGCGTCTCTGGCTGACACTGGCCATCGACGTACATTCAAGAATGATCACGGGCTACTACCTGGCGATCGACGCGCCCTCGGTAATCTCCGTCGCCATGTGCGTGGCGCATTCGATTATTCCCAAGGAAGAGTGGTTGCTTGCGCACGGCATCGAAGGTGATTGGCCTGTCTGGGGCTTTCCTCGCGTTTTGCACAGCGACAACGGTGCTGACTTCAGATCTGAAAGCCTGCGCAGGTCCTGCTCTAACTACGGGATTGAGAACCGATTCCGCCCCATCAAACGGCCAAAGTACGGCGGTCATATCGAGCGGCTGATGGGGAAGTTTATGCAAGCCGTTCATGGCCTGCCCGGCACCACTTTCAGCAATATCCAGCAGCGCGAAGGCATCGACTCCGACGCCCAGGCGGCGCTGACCGTTTCGGAGTTTGAAGTCTGGCTGGTACGCGAAATTCTCAAGTACAACGCCAAGTATCACTCGAAGATCTTCATGAGTCCGCTTCACAAGTGGAATGTCGGCATTTTTGGAGGCCGTGATGACACTCCAGCGATTGGCATGCCTCCGCGGCCAGCAGACCCTTTCACCATTCAACGAGACTTCCTGCCCGCTTATGAGCGAACCGTCCAGCACTACGGCGTGGAGCTCGATGTGACGTACTACTCCGAAGCGCTGAGACCGTGGATAAACGCCAAGGACGATTCGGGTAAGACGCGAAAATTTATCTTTCGGCGTGATCCACGCGATATCAGCCAACTCTGGTTTTACGATCCCCACCTGAAGCAGTACTTCAAGATCCCCGTGGCCAATCAGTCCTTCCCTGCGACCAGTGTGTGGGAGTTTCGCGCAGCCAAGAAGCAGGCCGTCGAGAGAGGCCTGGCCAATATCGACGATGACCTCATCAAGCGGCTGATTATGGAGAACCGCGAGCTGGTGGAAAGCGCCAAGACCCACACCAAAAAGACGCGTCGATTGGCCCAGCGACAGAAAATCCATCAAACAAACAAAACGCCCGCTGCTCCAGCCCCCCTAGAGCCAAAAACGATCGTTCCCCACGGTTTGTTGGGATTGCTCGACGATATGGACGAGGTGTTTGAGGAAATCCTATGAGCGATTACCCGCACATTCATCCAGATTTTCGTGCCGTCATGAGCCTGTCTGATGAGGAACGCATCCGGTTTATCCAGGAGCCCAGGTGGATTGGGTACCCCGCCGCGCACGAAATCATTAATGCTATGAGGGCGCTACTGACGATTCCCTCTCGTCCACGAATGCCTAATCTGTTGCTGGTAGGGGACTCCAACAATGGCAAGACGACCATTATTCGGCGATTTGTGGAGCTGTACGGCCAAGGCTATGTGAACGTCCAGAGTGAGCCTGTCAAACCCGTAATTTTGGTGGAGTCTCCCCCCGCGGCTGATGAGAAAGGGCTCTACATCTCGATTCTTGAGAGTTTTTGGGCGCCTTACCGTGCCAGTGATGCCACAGCAAAATTGCGCTACCAGGTGGTTCATATGTTCCGCTCGTGCCATGTTCGCCTGTTGGTGATCGATGAGTTTCATTCGCTCCTGACCGGCTCGGCGATCAAGCAAAGGGAGGTCATGAACGCCCTCAAGCTGCTGTGTAACACCCTGGCCATACCGATCGTGGGTGTGGGCACGTCTGATGCCGTTCGGGTGCTGCACACCGATCCGCAGCACGCCAGTCGTTTTGATGTGGTCTCGCTTCGCCGGTGGGAGCCATCTCCTGAGTTTCAGCGCCTGATCAAATCGTTCGAATCGATTCTCCCACTGCAGCAAGCATCTGGTTTGAGTAAGCCTGAGCTGGCTTTGGCCCTTCATTCAATTTCAGGTGGTAACACTGGTGATCTGCACCGATTGCTAATGGAGTGCGCCAAAGATGCCATTGTCACGGGTAGTGAACAGATCACCAAAGCAACAATTGAAAAGCACGCATGGCTTCGGCCTACGCGCGGGATTAGGGAGAGAGTTTGAATCCTTGGCCGCTTTATCAACCTATCCAGGACGGCGAATTGTTTTCTTCCTGGTTGGTGCGTAATGCACTTGCTCATGGCTGCTCACCGTTAGCATTCAGCGGCGTGCTCTGGCCGGGGGTACGGATTTGGGCGACAGATGTTGATTGCGGTATGAAACCCTCACTCTTAGAACGTCTGACTAGTGATGATTTCCCAAATGTCGCTGTGACTGCCAGGCGTTTCCTTACGGCCCTAAATTGCGTTTCGAACGCTGAGATAGGGCATGGAAACGTTCGATGGATTCTTTCACTAGGCTCCCGTAATCGGCGACATCGCTGTGGCTTGCAATATTGTCCATCCTGCTTTGAGGAAGGTATTCCGTATTTTCGATATCGCTGGCGGTTTGCATGGCACACAGGTTGTCTCCGACACGGTAATTGCCTGCTCAGTCGATGCATGCAATGCCATACCCCCATTCAACCACAGCTGTTGAAGCCTCCAGCGATCGATTGCTCGGTCTGCCATGCTTGTGGTGAAAATCTCGGTTCCGGATTGCACAACAGGGTTTGTTTGCCTGGTGCCTTGCAACTGCAGTCCGTCGCGGACCATGAAATGAGTTTTGGAAGCGCAGCTTTTGCAGCTGGCGAGTGGTTCGAGTATGCCTACCTATTATTGGGGGTTTTGCGCTATGCCATGCGAAGCCAGAGTGGTCCAACGCTGCGTATGCTGAGCTCGTTGGGGGTAGAAATCGAACCACACCATCAGATTTGCTCAGGCCTGCCTCTAGAACTGTTAGAGGTAAGTGAGCGAATGCAGCTTTTGGCATTGCTTGCTCCATTGGTTGCTCACCCTCCTGTCGTTGTGGTGCAAGCGATCACTGAGTACAAACTCCCAATTTCGGTGTTTGGAACGCATGTGAGCAAAACCTTCATAGGTACGGTTGCTCGATCTCTAATCTCAGCGACGACTGTTCGCGCACACAAACAATACACTTTCAGCAAATCCCGCCTGCCTGCGGATCGATTTGTTGTTGAGCGTGAATGGCTTCGACTTCAACGAAAAATTTTTGCCTATGGTCATCTCTGAACGTCCGACCGACTGCGATCAATGCGGTAGGGCCATGACAAAAGCCAAGAAGGTCCATGCGGGCAACCGGTATTGCGGGACATGCTATGCGCGCCTGTTTAAGCGGCGTCTTTGCTCAGGATGCGGAAACTATTCTCGCCTGCCGATATTCGATGCCAAGGCTGTTTGTAGCCGATGCGTAATTGCACGACCCTGCGTGCGCTGTGGAAGACTAGGTCGTCCGGTTGGAAAGCTGACGGACTATGGCCCAGCATGTAATTCCTGCGCCCATTACTTTAATGTCCCGGAGCCCTGCGAGCGGTGTTCTGTTCTATCCACGCGTCTCGTACGTACAGCTTTCGACTCTCAAACGATCAAGTGTTGCCCTCGGTGCGCTCGATTGTCTGCCCGAACCTGCCCTATGTGCCGCCACCATCGCTTCCTCGTGCTACAGGTGGATGGCAGGGGGATCTGTCGGCGTTGCGCCGAGTCCAGTAATGCGAAATGTTCTAAATGTGATAAGGGTATTCCTGGAGGCCGAGGCTCTGAATGTGAAAGTTGTTATTGGTCGAGGACGTTCGATAAACGCCTGACGCTCGACGCCAATGCGCTCCGTACCGATCCCGTGATCAACGAGTATCTGGCGTTTGGCTCGTGGCTGCAGTTAAAAATTGGCAATCAACGCGCAGCGCTCTCTATTCATCGTCATTTAGATTTTTTCATGTTGATCGATGAAAAGTGGGGGGTGATGCCGCCCCCTGAGCACCTGCTGATGCAGGTAGGAATAGGCGGTATACGGCGAGCTCGAGTTCCCCTGCGATGGCTCGCATCAGTGAGGGGATATGTAATCAGTGATGCGTTGCTGGAAGAGCATATTGAACGTGATCGAATCCGACAAATTATGACGGAATTATCGTGCGACGCGGATAGCAGGTTGTTAAGCGGTTACCAAGCTGAGTTAGAAAAGCGAGTAAGCATGGGCACTCTAAAGCTTCGCTCGTTGCGTGCATGCCTACGTGCCGCTGTAGACCTTCTTCATACGGCGAAGTCCGAGGGAAGGGGCACCGTTGAGCAGCGTCAAATCGACATTCTCTTGAAAATTAAGCCAGGGATTGCAGCCAATCTCTGGGGATTCATTTCGTTTTTAAATGCGCGAAGAGGGGGATTAGCCGCATTGGTCGTGGACAAGAAAAAAATCGAAATAAGCCGGCGTTCCAAACTCGAGCTTCAGATGATCAAGCTCGCTATCGCGGCAAGATCAGGCCTTGATGTTCAGCGCACATGGATAACCCAATCCTTGGTTTACTTTCACCGTTTACATCCCGCCCCTTTTAGCGAGGTGACATCGATTCCTGATCCTGAGGGCAATGGTTACTCGGTGACCCTGGCAGGAGTCACCTATTGGATTCCGGATCCACGCAGCCTTTCGCTCGTACAAGCTAAAGATCTCTAGGGAAAAAGACGCCGAGTTTCTCAAAGTTATTCTTGAGGCAGGTGAAATACAGGATCTCATCGTCTGCGTTTTTGCTGTGGTTGAATGACACGCATGGATTTCGTAGGTTTCCGCGGAAAACGCGAAACTTTCCTTGGTGGCGGCGAATCATGGCAAGGATTTGCTTCACTTCTACCCTTGCTGACGGCAGGGAGAGCTCGATAAGAAAGCCTTGGGATTTCTCTTCCGCGGGCTCAGCATCGTTCTTCGCAGTGCCGAGCGGGCGCCTTTGTGTTTCGAATAAGTAAAAATGGCGTTCGCCGCAAATGATCCGGACGATTTGCACACCACGTAAAATTTTGAGCTTGGGTTCGAGATAAAGCCATTTGCTCTGCTCTGGAGATGCCTCATCTTCATCGTCGAACTCTTTAAGCAGAACCAATTTCGCAGGTCCTACGGTGCCCCGTTGGCCATCGAGCGTTAGCCATTCGACTCGATCAATAACGGTTGAGTATGCGTTTCTCAATGCGCAGAGTGCCTGCCACACGTCTGTGAGAACGCCCGATGACTCCCACGGTTGTACATCCACAATTTCCGCTTTACCGACACCAGATCCCCGCTCACCAGGATCGCCAGCAGAAAGCACATCGGCATCACCTGTAGGTAGGATTTTTTTTCCACGCTCACCAGGTTTGCGCTGAATGCGCTTGTTGATAGTCCGACGCTCTCCGAGTACTTCAAAGCTTTCATGAAGAAGGATATGCGTTCCTATATCGGGATCGGAGGCCTGGTCATTAGTCAGCTCAGTCTTTTGGTCCAGAGGAAGAGTTTTTGTCGGACGTTTGATGAAGACCCCACCATCATCTTCATTGTCGTCGCTCGGTGCTTCGGTGCTGTAGTCGGGCCGGTACACCTCAAGTTCTGGGCCGAGTGGTTCGCTCGCTCCGGTGAGACGCAGGCAGAGAAACGTTTTCCGATCATTAATCCAAAACCCTCGCGCCCTCACTTTCGCAAGGCCGGTAAACCAGGGTGCAATTTTTAGATCACCAAATGGAGCTGACAGATTCTGCGTGCCGTTGAAGGCCGACTCCAGGTCCGCGTATAGCTTTTTGCACTGATAACGGGCGTACTCGTCATGCCGCATATGAGCGAGAAACACAGCCTCGCTTTCTCTGATTTTGGGCTGCAGCTTCACGACGTTCTTTTCCCAGGTCTCACTATGGTCAAAGAAAAATCGCTTTTGGACTTCGTCCCAAGGGTATGTCGTGAGAATTCGACTGGTTTCGGAGCTACGGCCATAAAGACGTACTAACAGTTCCACGCATGGAATTAGCACAGTTTCATCACCTGTGCCTTTGAATTCGATCAGCCATGAGTCTACGGAACTCGGCAATTCGTAGGTGCTATAGGCGGAAGTGAGTCCCACTTCCGTGGCTTGTACGAATGTCCATCTGTTCGGGGTGAAGTCCAGATACTGCTCTGGAAGATTTTCCATCTGGGTGTCTGAGCTCAACGAGCCTTCACGCCAAACGGTCCCGATCTGAAAATAGCTTAGGTAAGGCAACCCGATGGGGACCGTGTGAAAGCTTCCCAGCTGTCCCTTGGAGTCAACGCTGCGAAAATGCACATTTACCAGAGGAACAGTTCTTTCTCGGGCATTCGGCGTGAACGATCCATACCACAATACAAGTAAGTCACCTGTAAGGTCTTTGAAGCGTCCGGCCAGACTGATCTGCGGTTTGGGATAAGTAAATGCGCAGCGGTTGACCGAATGCAACCAGGCAGGCTCCAGTTTAAAAAGAGCTTGATCGTAAAAATCTAACGTTAAATCTGACAAGAACCACCTCAAATTTACATCCGCAACAAGGCTGCGCTGCATGCCTCCTGCACGGAACATTGCATTCGTGCCTCAGCCCATCACAGATTCTGCTTCATACGTAAGGCAAACAATTCTTTGCCTTAATGCCGATTTCCGCCGGTTAAGCAAAATATTCTTTGCTTTACAGCAATGACGACAATCCACTGCTGAGAAATTTTGGAATCAAACCGTTGACAAACGCGATCGTGCAAATTAGCGGATGTCCACATTCCATGAACTGTGGACATCCGCCAATTACGGTCAAAAAAATAGTCAATCAATTCGTTACTGTGGTGACCACGAAAGGTGTGCTGTATAAAAAACTTCCCCTGTTCAGTCCGATGGACCTTCCACTTTTCTGTATAACCCTCTGGTCTTTCTCGTGCTGCAGCATGCGTGAGTACCAATCGCCTCTTGGCACGAGAAACTCCTACAAAAAATGCACAGCGATTCGCATCTTGATCACCGAAGAAAATTTCGTTATCGACCGCCATGATGATGACGGAAGGTGTGTTGCGCGGACGGTTACTCACATGCAAATGATCCACAATTTCTTCCTTAGTTGAGGCCAACTGCGCACGGAACGACAGCTGATCACATACCTCGGATGTTTCGATTGTGGGGCCTTGGGGCCCTCCAGTACCGGACATGAGCATTTCCCTTTGCTAGGCGACGGTCATAGCAATATCACGAGGTGATATCTAATTGCCGTCAGTCTTGCCGGTTAATTTGGCCAACTGATATTCCGCCTTAGTGGGGAAATATCAGATCTTTGCGCAGCATCGTTCCGGCAATCGCAGCGGGCTTGAAGTCCACAATGCCGGCTTCTCCCAGAGGCCCAGTTGCCTGCAATGGCGGTTCGAGAGTGTAGGTTTGTCCCGTGCTGCTGAGCTGAATTTCATTGAAGTACACATCGCGAGTATTGTTGACTTTAGCGACCTGGCGCCCGAACAAGCGACTGCCTTTCGGAATGGTGATGTTCTCGAAGTTGTCGTAGACGTTCTGGTACACCATTGCCGATATCTGGTCAGGATCTACACGCTCCAGCGTCAGATTGATGAAGGTTCCCAGCGCCAGTTCATACGGTTGAGGTTTGTGTAATTGAGGTTTGATCGCCGTATCATTGACCAGTTGCTGAGCCGAGGCAGAGCCCGAGAGAATCAGCACCTGAATCATTGCCAATGTGGCAGTAATCTTCTTAAAACGCATAGTTGTCTCCAGTGATTCGATGTAGAAATGATTCAGCAAACCAGCCGCACATGTGTGGACTGTTGAGTTGCCGCCAGATCGTTCCGATCCGATAGTGAGGAATGCTGCTCAGCGGCAGGCTTACAAATTGGCCTGTCGAGGGAACGTTCTTTTTCAGGGAGCGGAAATACACATCCACAAGAGGCATAGAGCAGGCACGAATGTTCTGCCGCATTTTGGCATACCACCAGACGATGTAATTGCCGCCCAGTTGTGCCACGCCAGAGTCGGGATGAGTCAAATCGGATCGTGGGTAGGAGAATTCAACACGTTTAACTGGCGCCACCTTACAGCCCCTTAGTCTGAAAATTTCGCTCGTAACCCTGAGTCTGGTCTGGGGCTAAGCCCAATGTACTTTGCCGTGGCGAATCCAAAAGTGAGATTTACAGCCGCTTTTTAGCCATACGGAAGGGTAGAGGGAGGGATGACCATGGAGATCGAGTTCGCAATCCCATCTGGGCTTGGCCTCATCAATCAACAAGAGCTCAATAGTATGTCCACAACCGCATGGGCATTTGAATCCCACACACCAGTCCTCTTGCCCGTCTCTGGCTAAAACGAGTGATCGCATCGGCATCTTTGCTGGCAGTGAATCCCCCTCAATCACCGTGAGCGTTCTTGCCGGAAGCAGTGGATCTAGCTTGCTCACAACGTACTGAAATAATTTTTTCAGCATTGTGTCCTCGCACTCAGGTCGGGAAGGCCAAGCAGCGGCTCTTTGCAGCTCTGGGCGAGCTGCGACTTCGGGCTAGGGGAGTAGGCTGTTTCTTTGAAGTAGTCCTCCTCACAGCCCGATAATGTAAAAATAGTTCGCGCATATTTGCCGTTCGCATCTTCGCGATATGGGAAGGCTCGAGCGATAAATTCAGATACGCACGCTGATGCCGCACGCATGTTGAGCGTTATCACAGAAGGCGCCTCCTCCTGCATGCCGGTGATGTATCCGCGCTCTACTTGATCCTTATGCGCATGCCGATCCACCTGGTAAAGGTATTCGGCTAGCAACGTTTGAGGGGTGTAGACGCCGCGATCACCCAATGACGATCCACCGGGTTTTATATAATCAATCCGACCGACCACATCCGTGATGATCCAGTGATCATCGCCATCTTTACGAGTAGGAATCTTTACCCCCACGTCAAACAGCGGAATAAGGAACGTTGTGGATATCAGATCCGCGACCATCCGCGCCTGGTGGGTGTCGACGCAGCAGAAAATAACATCGGCGCCTGCGGCCGCGAGAACCGCTTCACGTGTGAGGATGGAAGCGTTGATTGATTTGGTGAACGGTGCTGTGCGAATACGGTTGATGGCTTGCGCGAACATTTCCACCTTTGGCCGACCCGCCAGGGCATCTTGAAGTGTGGCATTCAGAATCCGGTTAAGGTTCTTCTCTTCTAGCTGATCGTGATCGATGAGGATCAGTTCTCCGAAACCAAGTCTTGCGACCTGTTCGGCCACGATTGAGCCGGTGCCAGAGACGCCAATGACGACAGCGCTCAGCTGATTCAGAGTTGCTGTCATACCGGAGGTGAAGGCGACCACTGGTTGGTCTGGCAAAGGGACAGATCCCTGCCAGTACTCAATGTCATCGCCCGCAACCGTGACTAGAGCGATCGGTGTGCAGCGGTTTTGCAGATCGTAGACCCGAGCGCGCATCGCGCCACCTGCCACCATGATTGCTGAGCCGTGAACGGCGGTAACGCCTTGAATCAAGCACGGTACGGTTTTGGCATCGCTTTGGTCGTCTACCTCGGAAAACTCGAAGTAGCCGCCAGGGTGGGAGTGAACCAAGATAATCGAAAGCGATTCACTCTCAGCAAGGTCGATGGCTTTTTCGAGATAGCTGCCAGGCCAGCGAATGTAGTCAGCGTCACGCCGTTCGCATTCGGCGTAAGGCACAGTTATTAGGTGCTTCGAGAGCAGTTTCAGGTGCTCTCCCTCAAAGCGCGTGCACACGAGGATGGCGGCGGCTTCTAGACCATCGCCCGGGAACAGATGTTCCCGAAGCGAGGCATGAATCTCCTCCGTCAGCACAAGACGAGAGTCGATACTCATTCACCGATCTCCTTGAGGAGGCAACCCTCAACCAATGCCAAGTGAGTAATGACGTTGTCGGTGGCTGGATTCCATGGATGGGCACTGCGATGACGAGACCACCGCTGGAAAGACACGCCATCGATAACCACTGTGTAATCCGCGCAGGGGATGGCGACGCCACTATTTAGGCCGACAGCTGGATACAGGTAGAACATGTCTATCTCTGTGGCGGGGTACCCCGCCGGAATTTGGAGTGCCAGCCGCACGCGCTGATGGGTATAGCCCTGCGGCAATGGGTAATCGTTGATCACCAACCAACGGTTACCCTCCGCGGTCAAGCATGCTTCCCAGTGACCCACCGTCCGATCCAGATGCTGCTCATCGACAGGGAGCAGACTGAAAAAACGACGTGGCGGCACAGGTACCTCACCATTGCCCACATCCTTGGGTGTCAGGCGCAGTTTTTCGATGCCCGGCGTCCGCAAGTCGATAATGTCGTCGAGCGTCTTTTCCATCTTTGGTTGACCCTCGACCTTGAAGTAGATGTGCCAACCTTCATTTGGATTCATGCCTGCGCGTACTACAGCGTCGCGTACCGATATCGTTGGAGTCTCGATCTCAAGGATGACTCCTTGAACGTTGAGCTTCCACACTGCTTTGCGGGTAACGAAGCGCTCAATGCCTGGCTTATCCAAGTTGACGAAGTCGGTGGCTTGAATTTCCAAGTCGGCTTCATCCTCACGCTCTAGCAGCAGGCGTTTGTTTTCACCTACCTCTGCCAGCTTGAGAACCTGATAGCCGGTGATCTGTTCGAAAGGCCACTCCAGACGAGCGCCATCTACTGTGAAAAAGTAGGTGCGGTCTGTCTCCGCCACCAAGAAGCGAGTGGGGTCTTGGGTGAGCGTGACGATCTCATCAGGACGGATGTCTTCCATGGCCCCGGAAGCCAGGAGTTGCAAGACGATGGCCAACTGATCCGGTTTAAAGCCAGCCGCTGCCGCAATCTGTGCGCCCGTGGGAGTTTTATCCTCGATGGCTACCTTGCGGAAGTCGAGGTTCTTGCCAGCCACTTCAATGACGAAGCCGCTGTGTTGGTTTTGGGAAGTAACTTGCATGGTTTGTTTCTCCAAACGGTTGCCCCTTAGGGCGGTTAATGACCTCAAACGAAGCCATTTCTTTTCACGTCGGAGGGAACACGATCAGTACTTGACCGATCGGCAGCGCACGAAGATACTCATCCAGCACAGACGTATTCGTGTTTGAGCTAAGGCGCAACTGCCATTGCGCTTAGCTTTCCTTCCTTCGATGTCCTGCCTTCAAATTCCTTTTCATACTGCTTCCTAAGCTTGTATGACGCGCTTCTCTGCGCGCCTTATTTTGTTAGATCGATCACATCTGCTTGTGGGGCGTAGCGTTTGACTGCCGCGAGCCCAACCTCACGTGCTTGTACGGTTTCGTAAAGCTCGCTCTGCCCTATAATCCGGTTATTTGCTGCTTTCAAATGAAAGAACGGTTTCTCGCCCTTGCTCGCGGCCCTTCCATAGAACCTGTCGTACGGAGCGTGCTCGCGGCACGAACCGATGCCGTTTTCACATCCGGCCAGCGTTTTGTAGCTTTCGCTGTACATGATGATTTCTCCATTCGGGGCCTTAAGGTGAAAGTACCTTTCTGCGTTTGTGGTCCATTTGATTTCATAGCGAGCTTTCATTTTCCCTCCTTCGCTCCGAATGGATATCTCGATAAATGAATCCGTTTAACAGAACCTAAAAAAAGGGCCTGAGCAGAAGCTTAGACCCTTTTTCTGGTTAATGGAAGCCATTTAAGCAGATTTGCCAACGACCTGGTACACAAATTCCTTGCCACCGGTATCGGCAGCTTCTTCAACCCTTAACAGAAAACCTTCTTCCGCGAGGCGCTTAAGGCGAGTGCTGGCGTTCTGAACGCTGATATTGAGTTCTTCAGCGACTTTGGCTGTTGTGGTAGAGCGGTGGCTGATCACCATGTCCAGCAATGCTTTGCTGGAGGCAGTTGGCCTAGGTCCGGCAAACCGGCATTGGTCATTCACCCAGCACGTAAGGTGCTGCTCCGCAGAAACTGCCGCGCCATCAAGGTTGGCGAAGATGTCTTCATTTTGGAAGTTAAAAGCGAAAAAAGTAATTTCTTTACTGTATCGCTTGACGATGTAAATTAGTGACTCTCGGAGAAAGGAGATATCAGCAGCGGCTAATCCGGAAAACGATATACCAATAGTAGAAGCATCTTTAAGTTCATCGATGCGATTCAATAATTTAGTATAAGTTTCCCTGCCCCTTGAAGTTCCATAGGGGTTACTTTCTTCCGTGAAGTCTCGCAGGGTTATGATGTAAGTTTTCTCGTTCATGGCGCGAGTTTAAGCAGAGGTTGGGTTTTTGTCAAGCTGAATTCAAATACAATGTGAGTTCCGATCAATTTTGGCAAATTTAATGCCCAGCTCTTTTTCTCAAGTACACCGGCTTTGTACTCGAGCGTAACGGAAAAGTTTTCTTGCCGAATTTTAATAGTCGCATTTAACTTCTCTGCTTCGGAATGACTGTTATGTAATCCGGTACCGCCTCCTGTGGTCCGACTACTGAGTCCGCCCTTCAAAATAGCATGAAGAATAAGTTTTGGATTGGAGACTGGGAGTGATGGATCAAACTTCCTGGCGAGCTCAGGTAGTCGTTCGTTAATTGCAGGACGAAGCGTTTCACAGATGCCCATGCCGGAATCCGATATCACAGTAATCACTTTGGGTCTTTGATCTGCACTTCCGTAGCACTGAAGTCCTGCAAAACCAGGGATCGGAGTAGCAGAGTGCTCCTCGACATTCCCTACGAATTCAGCCACGACCGTAAAGAGCTTGCTGGAGTGATTTTCGCCGAACGCCTTGATGAAGCTAGTTTTGATCCGCTCTGGAACATTAATACTTCTATCCCCATACGCAGTAATTTCCAGAAGCTCAACCAAACCAACGTTATTGGCATTATATAGTTTTGCTGCTGAGCGTGACGGCCTTTTCGGAAGTATCTTAATGCTTGGATCCAATCTGTCGATAAAGCCTGCACGGTTCAAATAAGAAAGCGCTAACTTATTCTCGGAAAAGTCGAGCTCAACTTTTTTCTTTGCGGCTGCAAGCTGGTTAGCTATCGCAAGTATTTTCGCCGCCGCGCAAAGAAGTATCTTCCGTTCGGCAGGTATTTTGATTGTGACATGGCCGTGATCCGCATCTAACGGCGAGCCTGCTTTGCTCAGGGCTTTTTCGAAGTGCGTTTCCGTAAGCCAGGTTCCGCCGCAGTTAAGTTCTAGAACGAAACTTGCGCTCCTAATTATCGACCACCCGAATGTTTCTGAGTCTTGTATAAATACTTCTAGATTTTCGTGGAGATGATGTGACACGGCCTTGCGTTCAAGGCCCAACTGACCAGCGATCTCGCGTGCTTTCAATCCTGGCGTCTTGCTAAGTAGCTGAATAATCCTTTTCTGCATAACTGGCTCGAGATCTTACAAAAATGGCAACGTCTGTTTTTCAGTGTCGCTTTTGAACCGACATCGGAGATTTCTGTGGTCAGGGGACGTATGGGGCGTCCTGATCCACAGGGCCAACGCTTCGGCATGAAAAACCACGGATGATACGCATATCTTAGTGGGGGGCAAAATGCTATTACGAATGATCGCCCGAGGGCGTGATTCCAGACGATCTGCATGCTACAACCGGTTGCAGATCGTGCTGTAGGTTCCGATGCTCAGTCGTGACGACGGTCTCTCCGGCGCGATGGCGGTACCCAGCGTTATGTAGAAGCAGATCACATGACTACCGAAGCGATTCCTTACTGTTGGCGCGAGCTGTCTTTATCAGTCGCATTAAATTCGCGAAATTCGCATTTATTTCGAAAAGCCACAGCCGCCGCCCACCAATGCAGGGCCTGATGCCGAATGATGCGGCTGGCGAAACGGTCGGTGTGGCCAATGACTCAGCGGCGCCAGGCTGACCACCGACTGAATCGCCGCCACCTCCAAGGCCTCCTGCTCACTCAACGGTGGCAACAACCCGGGCAGGCGGCTGGCGAGCAATGTCTTGCCGGTGCCGGGCGGGCCGCTGAACAGCAGGTTATGCGCCCCCGCCGCCGCAATCAGCAGTGCGCGCTTGGCGGCGAGCTGGCCCTGTACCTCGCTCAAGTCCGGGTAAGGCTTGTTCAGGTACAGCAAACCGTCGGACTTGTAGGGCTCGATTGGCTGATGCCCGTTCAGGTGCGCCACCACCTGGAGCAGATGGTCCACGGCGATCACTTTCAATCCCGATGCCAGGCAGGCTTCTTCCGCATTCGCCCGCGGCACTATCACAGTGCGCCCGGCCTTGCGCGCCGCCAATGCTGCTGGCAATACGCCTTTCACTGCGCGCACTTCGCCGGACAGTGCCAGTTCCCCGAGGCATTCCACGTCGTCGAGCATCAACGCCGGCACCTGCACGCTGGCCGCCAGGATTCCCAGGGCTATCGCCAAGTCAAAACGCCCGCCGTCCTTGGGCAGGTCGGCGGGTGCCAGGTTCAGGGTGATGCGGCGGGCAGGGTATTGCAGCGCGGAGTTGAGGATGGCACTGCGTACTCGGTCCTTGCTTTCCTTGACCGCCGTTTCCGGCAAGCCCACCAGTGTCAGGGACGGCAGACCATTGGCCATATGCACTTCGACGGTGACGGCAGGGGCTTCGACGCCAATTTGGGCGCGGCTGTGGACGATGGCGAGGGACATGCTCGTTCCTTGAAAAAGGGACCGCTTCCTGCGGTTTTTTCAAGGGTAGACGAGGGGTGACGCTATCGAAGGTGGGAGGTTTTACAGAACGTATCCAGCTCCCACATTGACCGCGTTTATTCAGCAGGCGGGGTGAGCTTGGCTTCCAGTTCGGCGACTTTCGCTTCCAGGCTCTCCAACCGCGCGCGCGTGCGGGCCAGCACCACCATCTGGCTATCAAACTCTTCCCGGCTCACCAGGTCGAGCTTGCTGAAACCGCTTTGCAGCAATGCCTTGAATTGGCTTTCGATTTCATTGCGGGGCAATGGGGTGTCGCCGCTGAACAGACGAGAGGCGTGGCCGCTCAGGGCGTCGAGGAGGTCTTTGGGCGCGAGCATGGGAAATATTCCGGAAAACTGTTGGCCGGCAGTGTATCACGCAGCGTCTATAGTCTTTTTCACGGAGGCAAGCGCACGCTTTTCGCGCAGAGGGCCGGGCGGCGACGCACTGTTTTTGTGCGCATTGCCGCCATCAAAAAGCCCCGTAGGTGGGCATAAGTGGGCAAAGGACTGATTTCAGTGATTTTTACGGAGCTGGCAAGGTTTCTGCTTAGACGATCATGACCCATGCACTGATGCAGTCGCTGTGACGAATGCAGTGCGCCGACGGATCAGGGGTACAGGTTTCGTCACCAGTGGTTCGCTGGCGTCGCAAAGGCAAATGCCGAGGCGACGACGCGTTACAAAGCCAGGCACTGCGCTTAGACTTGAGACGGGTTTGTTTTCCTGGGGCAAGTCCACCAATTCGGGAGAGAGTTTTCATGAAGCTAGTCACTGCCATCATCAAGCCGTTCAAGTTGGACGATGTACGCGAGTCGTTGTCCGAGATCGGCGTGCAGGGCATTACCGTTACTGAGGTCAAAGGCTTCGGTCGGCAGAAGGGTCACACCGAGCTGTATCGCGGCGCGGAATACGTGGTCGATTTCCTGCCGAAGGTGAAGATTGATGTCGCCATTGACGACAAGGATCTTGACCGGGTTATCGAGGCGATAACCAAGGCCGCCAACACCGGCAAGATCGGTGACGGCAAGATCTTCGTGGTCAATCTGGAACAGGCTATTCGCATCCGTACCGGCGAAACCGATACCGACGCAATCTAAGCCGCCAAACCCCAACGCCCCAGGAGAAAACAATATGACTCTGCGTAAATTCGCAGGGCTCGGAGCCCTGTTGTCCATCGTAATGCCAAGCCTGGCCATGGCGGCAGACGAAGTGGCTGCTCCAGTCCTCAATTCCGGCGACACCGCCTGGATGCTGACCGCCACCGCTTTGGTGCTGTTCATGACCATCCCTGGTCTGGCGCTGTTCTACGGCGGCATGGTCCGCTCCAAAAATATTCTGTCGGTGATGATGCAGTGCTTCGCGATCACCGGCCTGATCAGCATCCTCTGGGTCGTCTACGGCTACAGCATCGCGTTCGATACCACCGGTATGGAACAGGGTGTGGTCAACTTCAACTCCTTCTTCGGCGGCATGGGCAAGGCGTTCCTGGCGGGCGTGACCCCGGCCAGCATCACCGGCCCAGCAGCGCTGTTCCCGGAAGCCGTGTTCATCACCTTCCAGATGACGTTCGCCATCATCACCCCGGCGCTGATCGTCGGTGCCTTCGCTGAGCGTATGAAGTTCTCCGCGATGCTGATCTTCATGGCGATCTGGTTCACCCTGGTCTACGCGCCGATCGCGCACATGGTCTGGAGCGGCAACGGTGGCCTGATGTGGGACTGGGGCGTACTGGACTTTGCTGGCGGCACCGTGGTGCACATCAACGCCGGTGTGGCTGGCCTGGTGGCGTGCATCGTGCTCGGCAAGCGTAAAGGCTTCCCGACTACCCCTATGGCCCCGCACAACCTGGGTTACACCCTGATCGGCGCGGCGATGCTGTGGATCGGTTGGTTCGGCTTCAACGCCGGCTCCGCTGCTGCGGCCAACGGCACCGCCGGTATGGCGATGCTGGTTACACAGATCGCTACCGCTGCGGCGGCGCTGGGTTGGATGTTCGCCGAGTGGATCACCCACGGTAAGCCAAGCGCACTGGGCATTGCCTCCGGCGTGGTCGCCGGCCTGGTTGCAATCACCCCAGCCGCAGGCACCGTGGGCCCGATGGGCGCCCTGGTGATCGGCCTGGTTGCCGGTGTGATCTGCTTCTTCTGCGCCACCAGCCTGAAGCGCAAGCTGGGCTACGACGACTCCCTGGACGCTTTCGGCGTGCACGGTATCGGCGGTATCGTGGGTGCGATCCTCACCGGTGTGTTCGCAGCCCCTGCCTTGGGCGGCTTCGGCACAGTGACTGACATCGCTGCGCAAGTCTGGATCCAGTGCAAAGGCGTTGGCTTCACGGTGATCTACACGGCGATCGTGACCTACATCATCCTTAAGGTGTTGGACATGGTCATGGGCCTGCGGGTGACCGAAGAGGAAGAGGCCGTCGGCCTCGACCTGGCGCAACACAACGAACGCGGCTACAACTTGTAAGTACGCGAAAAAAAGATGCCCGGCTTGCCGGGCATTTTTTTGTCTGGTGTTTGTCAGTCGTAATACGCTGTAGCGGTTTTTACGCCTTGTTTGTGATGGGATGCACGCGGCACTTTTCAGCGTGCCAATGTCTTACAGGCATGTAGGCGTATTCGGCACTTTGTTTTTTCCCAGAGCGCGCTAGAATGCGCGCCGATGGGCGCAAAACTGTATTTATCTGGGCGAGCACCGTGATCATGGCGGTGCTCGTAAAGTCCTCGCCACCTTGCACGGTGATGGGGCATAAGCCACTGGTTATCCAGTGGATGTTGATTTTTTTCCGGCAGCCGTCGACAGAGGGTGAAGCTGGGCTATAACTAATCTGCTTTTCGCAAGTCATGAGGTAGAACATGAGCGACGATGATCTGGAAAACGACGAACTCGAAGTAGGTGACGAAGACGACACCGAAGAAGGTCTTGAAGCGGCGGCGGAAGACGTTGCTGACGACGACGGTGGCGATGATGCGCCTGCCCCGGCTGCCAAAGGCAAAGCCAAGGCTGCTGTGTCGGTAGATGAATTGCCGAGCGTTGAAGCCAAGAACAAAGAGCGTGATGCCCTGGCCCGTGCGATGGAAGAGTTCCTCGCTAAAGGCGGCAAAGTGCAGGAAGTCGAGGCCAACGTGGTGGCGGATCCACCGAAGAAGCCGGATAACAAGTACGGCAGCCGACCTATCTGAGGTCAGCACCCGCTTGTAAGAAAAAGCCCGCCGTCGCTGCGGGCTTTTTCATGGGTGTTATTTCCAGCCAGCCAGCAAGGGCGCTAATTCGGCCAGGCTGCGAATCTCCGCATCCGGGCGCTTGTCGGCTTCCCACACCTTACCCGTCGGGTTGAACCACACCGCCCGAAGCCCCGCCTGCTGTGCTCCGGCAATGTCATCCCCCGGATGATCGCCAATGTGCACCGCCGCACTGGCGTCCACGCCACCGCGCTGCAACGCTTCTTGAAACAAACGCGCATCCGGCTTGGCGATGCCGATGTCTTCAGCGCGCAGGGCAAAGTGGAAGTAGTCCGCCAGGCCCACGCGCTGCACGTCGGCATTGCCGTTGGTAATCACGCCCAGCAGGAAGTGTTGGCGAAGCGCCCGAAGCATGGGCTCCGCTTCGGGGAAGGGGGTGACTTGGTGCCGCGCGTGAATGAACGCTTCGAAGCATACATCCGCCATTTCCGTAGCCTCGGGCTGTGGATAACCGGCCTCTTCAAACGCATGCATCAACACCCGGTGGCGCAAAATGCTGATCCGATGTTTCAGTTCCGGATAGCGCTCCAGCACCTGCTGGCGAAGACTGGCGAAGTGCTCCAGCGGCAAATCGCCGACTTTGGCGGCGTTAAGCGCCAGCCATTCGCGCATCGACGCTTCGGCGCTGATGATGACGGGTACGTTGTCCCAGAGTGTGTCGTCCAGGTCGAAGGTGATCAGCTTGATACTCATGAGTCGCCGCCCTTGATGCGTTTGGCCCGTGGATGGGCGCTGTCGTACACCGTTGCCAGGTGTTGGAAATCCAGATGGGTGTAGATCTGCGTGGTCTTGATGTCGGAGTGGCCGAGCAGCTCTTGAACCGCGCGCAGGTCCTGGGACGATTCCAGCAGGTGGCTGGCAAAAGAGTGTCGCAGCATGTGTGGGTGCAGGTTCTGCCCCAGCTCGCGCTCGCCGGCGGCCTTGACCCGCACTTGAATCGCCCTCGGCCCCAGGCGTCGGCCTTGTTGGCTGACAAACACCGCATCATCCGCCGGGTTGGTCAAAAGGCGCAGCGGCAGCCACAGTTGCAAGGCTTCGCGGGCTTTGCGGCCCACTGGTAACACGCGGGTCTTACTGCCTTTACCGAGTACCTGAACCAGGCCGTCCGCCAGGTCCAATTGATCGAGATTCAGGCCGGTCAGCTCCGACAGGCGCAGGCCCGATGAATAGAACAGCTCAAGAATGGCCTGGTCGCGATGGGCCAGGAAGTCATCCTCGACGGCGCCATCCAGCAATTGCAGGGCGCGGTCGGTGTCCAGGGTCTTGGGCAGGCGCCGTTCGCCCTTGGGCGGCGACAGGCCGTTGGCCGGGTCGTGGTCGCACAGGCCTTCGCGGTTCAAATAGTGATAGAGCCCACGCACCGCCGAGAGCAGGCGCGACAGGCTGCGCGAGGATTGGCCCGACTGGTGCAGGCGCGCGATCAGGCTGCGCAGGCTCTGGATATCCAGGGCCTTCCAACTGTTGATCTGTTGTTTCGCGCAGTAGGCCAGGACCTTGTTCAAGTCCCGCCGGTAGGCTTCCAGGGTATGGGGCGACACCTGGCGCTCGTTGCGCAGGTGAGCGCAGTAAGCGTCCAGTTGCCGTTCCATGGCTAGCGCACCGCGCGCAGGGCGGTGGTGAAGCGCGGCAGGACGCGGCCCAGGACTTCGGCGATGTAGGTCAGGAACAGCGTGCCCACTGAACTCTTGTAGTGCTGGGGATCGCGGCTGGCGATGGCCAGCACACCGTGCAAGCCTTGATGGCTGAGCGCGACCACCGCCGTGGAGCCGATCTGCTTGCGCTGTTCGGCACCAAACAGGAAGTCCAGCTCATGCTCGCGCAAGGTGCCGCTGATGGTCTTGCCTTCGGACAACAGGCCGCCGATGGCGGTGTGTGCGTCGCTGCCGCTGACCCAGCGGCCCACCGGCATCGGGTTGTCGCTGAACAGGATCAGGCTCACGAACGGCACCTGGAAGTCCTGGCGCAGGCTGTCTTCCACGGCGATCACCGTTTCTTCCAGGCTGGTGGCGTCCATCAGGGTCAGGATCAGGCGACGGGTCTTCTCGAACAGGCGGTCGTTGTCGCGGGCGACGTCCATCAGGTGCGAGAGCTTGTGGCGCATCTCGATATTGCGCTCGCGAAGGATCTTCATCTGCCGCTCCACCAGCGACACGGTATCGCCGCGTTGATGGGGGATGCGCAGGGCCGGCAGCAGTTCTTCGTGCTCGACGAAGAAATCCGGATTAGCCTCAAGGTACGCCGCGACGGCAGCGGCCTCCAGACTTTCGCTCGGGGATGCTTGTGCGGGTACTTGAGGCTTATCGGTCATTGGATTGGCTCACTCATAGACGGACCTGTCCTTCGTATACGCGCGAGGCCGGCCCGGTCATCATCACCGGGTGGCCAGGGCCTGCCCACTCGATGGACAAGCGTCCGCCGGGCAGGTCGATCAGCAGCGGCGAATCCATCCACCCCTGGCTGATCGCGGCCACGGCAGCGGCGCAAGCACCGGTGCCGCAGGCCTGGGTTTCGCCGGCGCCGCGTTCCCAGACGCGCAATTGCGCGCGGGTACGGTCGATCACCTGCAGGAAGCCCACGTTGACCCGTGCCGGAAAGCGCGGGTGGTGTTCGATCTTCGGCCCCAATTCATGCACGGGAGCGTTGTTGATGTCGTTGACCCGCAGCACGGCGTGGGGGTTGCCCATGGACACGGCCGCGATGTCGACGGTCTTGCCATCAACGTCCAGCGCATAGCTGACAGCCTGCTCGGTGGCCTGGAACGGAATGTCCGCCGGCACCAGGCGTGGCGCGCCCATGTTGACGCTGATCTGGCCGTCACTGCGGATATCCAGTTCGATCACGCCGCTCTTGGTCTCGACGCGGATCTGGCGCTTGGCGGTCAGGCGTTTGTCCAGCACAAAGCGGGCGAAGCAGCGTGCACCGTTGCCGCACTGTTCCACTTCGGAACCGTCGGAGTTGAAGATCCGGTAACGGAAATCCACCTCCGGGTTGCTTGGCGCCTCGACGATCAGCAACTGGTCGAAACCAATGCCGGTGTGACGGTCGCCCCACTGTTTGGCGTGCTTGGGCAGGATATGCGCGTGCTGGCTGACCAGGTCGAGGACCATGAAATCATTGCCCAGCCCGTGCATCTTGGTAAAACGCAGCAGCATGGCTTACTCCGGCAGCAGGCTTTCGCCAGCATACAACTCGGCTACCGTCTCGCGGCGACGCACTTCAAACGCTTGATCACCGTCCACCAGCACCTCGGCGGTACGGCCGCGGGTGTTGTAGTTGGAACTCATGACAAACCCGTAGGCACCGGCCGAATGCACGGCCAGCAGATCGCCTTCTTCCAGGGCCAGCTGACGATCCTTGGCCAGGAAGTCGCCGGTCTCGCAGATCGGGCCGACGATGTCGTAGGCGCGCGCTTCGCTGTCGCGAGGCGTCACGGCGGTGACATTCATCCAGGCCTGGTACAGCGCCGGGCGGATCAGGTCGTTCATTGCCGCATCGACGATGGCGAAATCCTTGTGCTCGGTGTGCTTGAGGTACTCGACCTGGGTCAGCAGCACGCCGGCATTGGCGACGATATAGCGGCCAGGCTCGAACATCAGCGTCAGGTCGCGGCCTTCGATGCGCTCGCGCACCGCCTGGATGTAATCGGCGATCAGCGGCGGCTCTTCGTCGCGATAGCGCACGCCCACGCCACCACCCAGATCGATGTGGTGCAGGTAGATGCCGCATTCACCCAGACGGTCGATCAACGCCAGCAGGCGGTCGAGCGCATCCAGGAACGGCGGCAGCGTGGTCAGTTGCGAGCCGATATGGCAGTCGACACCCAGCACTTCCAGGTTCGGCAGTTGCGCGGCGCGGATGTACACGTCCTCGGCGTCGGCAATGGCGATGCCGAACTTGTTCTCTTTGAGACCGGTGGAAATGTACGGGTGTGTACCGGCATCGACGTCCGGGTTGACGCGCAGGGAAATCGGGGCGCGAACGCCCATTTCGGCGGCCACAACCTGCAGGCGTTCCAGCTCGTCGGTGGATTCGATGTTGAAGCAATGCACGCCGACTTCCAGGGCGCGACGCATGTCTTCGCGGGTCTTGCCGACGCCGGAGAACACGATCTTGTCAGCCTTGCCGCCAGCGGCCAGTACACGTTCCAGTTCGCCACGGGAAACGATGTCGAAACCAGCGCCCAATCGCGCCAGGACATTCAGTACGCCGAGGTTGGAGTTGGCCTTGACCGCGTAGCACACCAGGTGCGGCACGCCGTCGAGGGCGTCGGTGAAGGAGCGGTACTGGGCTTCGATATGCGCACGGGAATACACATAGGTCGGGGTGCCAAAGCGCTGGGCAATCGCGGACAACGCCACGCCTTCCGCGAACAGCTCGCCGTCCCGGTAGTTAAAAGCGTCCATGGGATTCCCTTATTCGTAGGTGTCGTGCTTATGCGCTTTGGAAGGCTTTTGCGACGATTGCGCCTGTTCATTCGGGTCTTTGCTGTCATCGGGCAGGTACAGCGGGCCTTTTTGACCACAGGCACTAACGAGGCAAGCGACCGCGACGAGCGCAGCAAGGGAAGAGATCAGGCGCTTCATGGCGAAATCCTTGAATATGCATTAATTGCGCCCGAGTATACCGACCACCTGCCAGCTTGCCTATGCGCTGGAATACCCGTCCGGCGGGGGTTTGCCGACACAGCCGGGAAGCGGACTACGCTGCTTGAGGATTTTTCACACCGTCAATCGTGTTGAAATCGGTATCCTTTGCAATCGGCGGGGCTCGCCCGTATCGTGCGGCGCTTGAGCAAAACCAGACACTTTTGAGGTTGCCACAATGAGTTTGACCGAAGCCCGTTTTCACGATCTGGTGGATTCGACCCAGCAGGCGCTGGAAGATATTTTCGACGACAGCGGCCTGGACGTGGACCTGGAAAACTCGGCCGGCGTGCTGACCGTCAAGTTCGACAGTGGCCAACAACTGATCTTCAGCCGCCAGGAGCCGCTGCGTCAGCTGTGGCTGGCGGCGCGCTCCGGTGGTGTGCACTTCGACTACGACGAAGAAAGCGGCAAATGGCAGTGCGACAAGAGTGAAGAACTGCTGAGTGAAATGCTCGCGCGCCTGGTCAGCGAGTACACCGGCGCCGACCTGGATTTCGACGAGATCTGATGGTGACCCAGCCTGCACCTGTCCGCCCGCCGAAGCCGCTGTTCAGTAATGTCAGCCCGGCGGTGCCGTCACCTTGTATCAGTTTGTGTCGCCTGGACGAGCAAAAAGTCTGCCTCGGCTGCTTCCGCCACGTGGAAGACATCCGTGAATGGCGCTCTGCCGACGATGCGCGGCGCCGCGTGATCTGCGCCGAGGCCGAGCAGCGCAGGGCGCGCGCCTGAGGTCGTCTTGTTTATTTGTGACGCTGTGGTAGTGTCCGAGTACGCCTCAACTCATCGAGGCCCGTGAGAACCCCGCCTTTTCCTGGCGGGGTTTTGCTTTTTTGTGCAGAAAAAAGGAGTCTGCCTGAATCATGACCACCGCACCGTCCATCATCCTCACCCGTCTTGACGTGCAGCGTCTGGAGCAACTGATCGACCGCTTGGGCGACGAATCTCCCGGCGTCGAAGCGTTGCAAGCCGAACTCGACCGCGCCGAAGACGTGGTTGGCCACGATGAAGTGCCTGCGGGTGTCGTGACCATGAACTCCAGCGTACATTGCCGTGAGCAAAGCAGCGGCAAGGACTACCACCTGACGCTGGTCTACCCGAAGGACGCCAATGCGGACGAAGGCAAGATCTCGATCCTGGCTCCCGTGGGCAGCGCCTTGCTCGGCCTGCAGGTTGGCCAGCACATCGATTGGCCTGCACCGGGCGGCAAGACCCTCAAGCTGGAACTGCTCAGTGTTGAAGGCCAGCCTAAAGACGGCGGCGCCTTCCCCCTTTAAATTTCGCTCAGTGCCACATTGAGCGACAGCTCCAGCTCGGCCTTGTAACGCAGGTACAGGTTGCTCGGGCTTTGCACATCGCCGAGCAGGCCGGACAGGTCAAGGTCGGTGATGTAGCAGCGGTAACGCTCGGTCTCCCGGCGTTGCCCGACAATTTCCTGGGCGACCACTGCGAACAGTTGGTCGCCAAACTCCAGTTCGGAAAACTCCCGCTGATTGCAGTACAAGGTAATGCCCACCTGGCCCGGTGCGGCCTTGCCGATAATCGCTTGCACGTCGTAAAACGGTTTGTTCGCCGGGTTCAGCGGTGCGGGCCGAGGTTCGATGCCGCGCGCGCGGCCGTTGCCTGACGGCAATAGCTGGTAATACAAGACCTGCACCGCGCCCAGCGGCTCCTGCTGGTCCAACGGCGATAGCGCGTCCCGGCGATAAATGATCGATTGCAAGAAACGCTGCAACGGCGCCAACAGACTCTGTTCATCGTGAAACGGCAGGCGCTGCTGCCAGAGTGCGTTGAACTCATCCAATACATACAGTTCGGCGAAGCCTTCGTTGACCCGGTAGAACACCTGCACGCAATCGGCCATGCCCATCGGCAGCAGCAACGCCAGGTCGTGGTCTTCCAGGGCCATGGCATCCAGGTGCAGCGGGCTGTAGCTGGCCAATTCTTCGCTGAGGTAGGCGATCAGCGCATCCTGGGTCGCCAGGGATACGTGATTGGCCTGGCCCGGCATCAACTCCATGACGTGATAGTGCTGCTGCACCTGGAGCAAATAGCGGTGATTGCCCTGGCCGAGCAGCAGGTTCTGCGCGGTGTCGAAGATTTCTTCCACGCGTTGGGCAATGAATTGCGCACGGTTGTGACAGAAACAGCGCACCCGCAGGCGTGGCAGATGGTCCGACGGCAACTGGTTGAGGTAGTCGCGCAGGCAGTCGAGCAGCGCGTGCGGGCCGTCGTAGCGGCTGACCATCACCTCGTTCCAGCTATTGAGCGTGACTTGGTCCAGGGTCAGCACCAGGTTGTCGCGCACACCGGCGTAACTCAGGGAGTCGGTGCGCTCGGTGGTCATCAGGATGTTCAGGTCGCGGTGATGCTTGAGCGGGTCGACGCCCACGTTGATCAGCAGCAACACTTCCTCCGGCACGGCCGAGCGCAGCAGGCGCTCTTCATCCACGCTGGCCAGGGGCAGGGCGATGGTTTGTTGCAGGCTGCCCAGCAGGTTGAACAGCTCGAATTCGGTCATGTCGCTGGTGCCGGGGTGCAGCGCCAGGCGCGTGCTGCTATCGATCACGCCGTTGCGATGGCACCAGGTCAGCATCTCCAGCAGGTCGCGGCTGCGTTTGATCGGCGCGAAGTGTTCCCATTCCAGCGCTGTAAGGTTGCCGTTATACAGGCCCCAGTGGTGCTGGCCCGGCTCCTTGCGGTTGGGCGATTGCACCAGGGTCAGGGTGTCTTCAGCCAGGTCCGGGGCAATGCCTGGGTTGATGAACTCGACCTTGCCGGCCTTGCGTTCAAAGGCGGCGTATAGGCGCCGACCCAGCACATTGAGGTCGCGTTTGTTGATCAGGCTGACGGTCTGTTCGGTGCGGGCGAATTGGGTCAGGAAGCGGTAACTGTAGTTGAGCTCGCTCACCAAGGCCCGGCGCTCGGAGGCGACCTGACGCACTTTCCACTGGCTGCGGCTGTCGAGCAACGCCAATTGGCGCTGGTCCCAGCCCCATTCATGGGCCAGGCGCTCCAGCAGTAGGCGCTGCCAGCTGGTGGTACGCTGGCCGGCGCTGAGCTTGCGGTTGACCTTCAGGTACAGCGCGCGCCGTACCAGTTCCAGGCGCTCGGGCTCGTTGCGGGCCTTGAGGTATTCCTCGATGCGGCGGTACACCACGATGTACGGGTCCAGCTCATCCAGGTCCATCTGGTTGGCGAACACCGCGCGCTTGAAGCGCAGGCTCAAGCAATGCACGTTCGGGTGTTCGCTGGCGTAGACCTCGGTCAGCAGCAACTTGAGCACGGATTTGTAGGGCGACTCAATGCCCTTGAACAGTTGCCACAGCCCGGCGCCAATGAATTCGCCGGGGGGAATGCGCGCCAGGTGGCCCAGGTCGAGGGTTTCGTCGGCGCGGATAAACCGCTTGGAAATCAGTGTATGGGTGAACTCGGCATAACGGGTTTCTTCATACACCGGCACCAGCCACCAGATCGGCGTCCGTCCGGCCAGCCAGATGGCGGTGCGGTAGAACTCATCCAGCAACAGGTAATGCTGGGTGGTGCCGCAGTCGTCGGAGCTCAGTTGCGTATCGCGCTCACCGAGCACAAAGCGTGTTGGCTCGATCAGAAAGAAGTGCGCCTCTGCGCCCATGGTCAGGGCCCAGGCTTCCAGCAGCTGGCACTTTTTGCGCAGCTCGGCCAACTCGGTCTCACTCAGGTCTGGGGCGTGACACACCCACACATCCATATCGCTCTGGTCGGCCTGCGCCAGGGTGCCCAGGCTGCCCATCAGGAACAGGCCGTGGATTGGTCGCGGAGGGTTGCCGTGGCGCGGTTTGTAGGAGAACGAGCGCGTCAGGCGCTGGGCTTCAGTGAGGGCTTGGGCGTCCGGTTCGTAATTCGACAGGCCTGCTGGCGTACTGCCCGACACATAGCCCGGCAGCAACGGATGGTTGACGTGAAAAAACAGCGGCAACAGGTTCAGCACGCTTTGCTGGCGCGGCGTCAGCCCCTCGATGGCACGGGCCATACGGCCTTCATTGAGGGCCATGAACCGCGCGCGCAACTGGGCCAGCACCTTGCGGTCGATGCCTTCGTCCAGGTCGGGGCGGATTTCATGGGTGCGGGTCATGTCGAACTCGGTGGCTCGCAGGGCCCGACGTGGGCGGCCGTGTAGGAGTTTACAGCCAGTAGCGTAGGAGGTTTAGAGGGAAATGGTTTTTGACGTCAGAATTTTTGCACTTGAACAGCAATGCCCTCGGAGTCCGCGAGGGGCGGACTCCATGGGCGGTATCCGGTATCAGGCGGCTTCTTTGGTGGTGGCAGTGGTCAAGATAGTCAGCAGGGTCTGGGCCTGCTCTGCGGCGTCCCGGCCAAGGCTGGTCAGGTAGCCCCCGTCCGGCTGGTCGATCAGCCCTTTCGCGTGGAGGCGTTTGGCGGCGGCGATGGCAGTAGGTGCGGCGGTCTGGTGGACTTTCAGACCTTCTTTGGTGCTGTCCAAGGGGAAGAGTACAAGGATTTCCAGTTCGGCAACCAACTCAGGGGTATACGACATAAGGACTCCAGACTTTCTAAGAATTTATTAGAGGCTAGCAGGCCATAAGGTGAACGCACTTTGCCGAACTGTCCAGTGTGTTGCCGCGTGTTGGATTTATTGCTTTTCAGGCGGCAATTCCGGCAGGGCGCGCAGTGCAGTTTCATACCATTCGGTATTGAAGGCGCGGTCCTCTTCCAGCAGCGCGTCGATCTCGACAGCCAGCACGTGAGCCATCAGTTGCAGGATCTCTTCACGCTCGTAGCCCACCAGGGTCAGCTTGTTGAACGTGGCCTTGGCGGCCGGTGGGTTTTCGCTCTCGATCTGGTTCTCGATCGCTTCGATCAAGGTGGTTTCGGCGAATTCTTCTTCGTCGTTGTCGATATCGGTCGGCTCGCTCATGGGAGGCTCCTCAAGGAAAGGGCGCCAGTCTACCCCCATTCAGGCAGGTGATGCTGCTGGTCAGGGCGGGCGTCGGGATCTATAACAGTTGCAGCCAACCCCATTCCCGGCCTGGAGGCACCTGCAATGCTCAAACTCTACGGATTTTCGGTCAGCAACTACTACAACATGGTCAAGCTGGCGCTGCTGGAGAAAGGGCTGCCTTTCGAAGAGGTGCCTTTTTACGCGGGCCAAACCCCGGAGGCCCTGGCGGTGAGCCCGCGAGGCAAGGTGCCGGTGCTGGGCGTGAAACAGGGTTTTATCAACGAAACCAGTGTGATCCTTGAATACATCGAGCATACCCAGGAAGGGCCCGCGCTGCTCCCGGCCGAGCCATTCCAGCGTGCGCAGGTGCTGGCGCTGTGCCGGGAAATCGAGCTGTACATCGAGTTGCCTGCTCGCGCGTGTTTTGCAGAAGCCTTCTTTGGCATGCCGGTGCCGGAGGCGATCAAGGAGAAGTCCAAGGCCGAATTGTTGTTGGGTTTTGGTTCATTGGGCAGGCACGGCAAGTTCGCGCCTTATGTCGCTGGGGAGAGCTTCACGATTGCCGATTTGTATTTCATGTACAGCGTGAACCTCGCCTGCGGGGTGGGCGAGAAGCTGTTTGGGCTGGATTGGCTGGCTGAGATGCCAAAGGCCAAGGTGTTGTTGGACAGGCTGCATGCAATGCCCAATGCGCAGAAGGTAGCTGCGGACAGGGAAGCGGCGATGCCGGCGTTTATGGCGATGATTGCAGCAAAAAAATAGACATCGCTTTTGTGGCGAGGGAGCTTGCTCCCGCTGGGCTGCGTAGCGGCCCCAAAATCTTGGGAGCGCTTCGCACTCCAGCGGGAGCAAGCTCCCTCGCCACAGGGGTCAGCGGTTGGCGAGTAGGGCCTGGCCACGTACGACGGCTGCCTTGACCTGCGCCGGCGCAGTCCCGCCCACGTGGTTACGGGCATTCACCGAGCCTTCCAGGGTCAGCACGGCAAACACGTCCTGCTCGATCTGGTCGCTGAACTGACGCAGTTCTTCCAGGCTCATTTCCGCCAGGTCCTTGCCGGTTTCCACGCCGTACTTCACAGCGTGGCCGACGATTTCGTGGCAGTCACGGAACGGCAGGCCACGGCGCACCAGGTAGTCCGCCAGGTCGGTTGCGGTAGAGAACCCACGCAGCGCCGCTTCACGCATGATTGCGTGCTTGGGTTTGATCGCCGGGATCATGTCGGCAAACGCGCGCAAGGAGTCGCGCAGGGTGTCGGCGGCGTCGAACAACGGCTCTTTGTCTTCCTGGTTGTCCTTGTTGTAGGCCAGAGGCTGGCCTTTCATCAGGGTCAGCAGGCCCATCAAGGCGCCGAACACGCGGCCGCTCTTGCCACGCACCAACTCGGGCACGTCGGGGTTTTTCTTTTGCGGCATGATCGAGCTGCCGGTGCAGAAACGGTCCGGCAGGTCGATGAACTGGAATTGCGCGCTGGTCCACAGCACCAGCTCCTCGGAGAAGCGCGACAGGTGCATCATCGCGATGCTCGCGGCGGCGCAGAATTCGATGGCGAAGTCACGGTCCGACACGCCATCCAGGGAGTTGCCGCCCACGGCGTCGAAGCCCAGCAATTGCGCGGTGTATTCGCGATCGATCGGGTAGGTGGTGCCGGCCAGCGCAGCGCTGCCCAGAGGCATGCGGTTGGCGCGCTTGCGGCAGTCCACCAGACGCTCGTAGTCGCGGCTGAGCATTTCGAACCAGGCCAGCAGGTGGTGGCCGAAGGTCACAGGCTGTGCGGTCTGCAGGTGAGTGAAGCCCGGCATGATGGTGTCCGACTCGCGCTCGGCTTGCTCAAGCAGGCCTTTTTGCAGGCGGGTGATCTCGGACAGGATCAGGTCGATTTCGTCACGCAGCCACAGGCGGATATCAGTGGCCACCTGGTCGTTACGGCTACGGCCGGTGTGCAGCTTCTTGCCGGTCACACCGATGCGGTCGGTGAGGCGGGCCTCGATGTTCATGTGCACGTCTTCCAGATCGACACGCCAGTCGAACGTGCCGGCTTCGATCTCGCCACGGATGGTGGTCAGGCCGTCGATGATGCTGTCGCGCTCGGCGTCGGTCAGCACGCCGACCTTGGCCAGCATCGTCGCGTGGGCGATGGAGCCCATGATGTCGTGGCGGTACAGGCGCTGGTCGAAGGTGACGGAGGCGGTGAAGCGGGCGACGAAGGCGTCGACGGGTTCACTGAAGCGGCCGCCCCAGGACTGGTTGGTCTTGTCGGTGCTCATGGATTCGCTCGTGATCTGCTTAATAAAGAGGCATGGAAGTGTGCCGGCGATAATAACAGGGTTGCCCGTGGACGCGGTGCTGCGGGTCGTCGGCATTTTTATTTGTGCAAAGGATGGCTAAGTGCCTTGCCGTCGAACGCGTCCAGGACGAGACTGGGTACAGGGGTTTATTGAAACGATATTTGACGATTGAGCAATGTCGTCTCAGTGAGCGTCTACAGTTGGACTGATAGTGTGTGAATGCACCAAAGTCGGGTGATGCGGTCAGAGCCCAGACTATCCATTTAAAAAGGGGGGTATTCGGATTGTGTATCAGCAAACCCTACGACGATGCCCGAAGGCAGCAGGTTTTGGGCGCTATTGAACAGGTCCGGGTAAATATGGGTGCCACTCTCAGGGCACTTTTTGCCGCTCGCGCTAGTCTTAGCGTGGATCGCTGTGACGCAAGTCACCGCACCTGTCTACGCTATCCTTGTGCGAGACTCACGCAGGAATCCAGCGCAATATGAATGTCCTGATCGTTGATGACGAACCCCAAGCCCGCGAGCGACTGAGCCGTTTGGTCAGTGATCTCGAGGGTTACGCAGTACTCGAACCGAGCGCCACCACGGGCGAAGAGGCGTTGACGCTGATCGACAGCCTCAAGCCGGATGTGGTGTTGCTCGATATCCGTATGCCGGGCCTTGATGGCCTGCAAGTTGCCGCCCGACTGAGCGAGCGAGAGTCGCCACCCGCCGTGGTGTTTTGCGCTGCAGGCGATGAGTTTTCCGCGGAGACGCTGGAAGCCAGTGGAGTCAGCTTCCTCACCAAACCGGTGGCTGGCGAAGCATTGCTCAAGGCCCTGAAAAAGGCCGAGCGCCCAACCCGTGTCCAACTCGCCGCCTTGACCCAGCCAGCAGCCCAGAGTGGTAATGGGCCGCGCAGTCATATCAGCGCCCGCACCCGCAAAGGTATCGAGTTGATCCCTTTGGGCGAGGTGGTCTATTTTATCGCCGATCATAAGTACGTGACCCTGCGCCACCAGGGCGGCGAAGTGTTGCTCGATGAGCCACTCAAGGCGCTTGAGGATGAGTTCGGCGACCGCTTCGTGCGTATCCACCGCAATGCGCTGGTGGCCCGCGAGCGCATCGAACGCCTGCAACGCACGCCGCTGGGGCACTTTCAGCTGTTCCTGAAAGGCCTGAATGGCGACGCACTGATCGTCAGCCGACGGCATGTAGCCGGTGTGCGCAAGATGATGCAGCAGCTTTAGCCCGAGGGCTGTGGCGAGGCCTGCAATTCATATCCCGGTGCGACGTGGCCAGGGAGGCCCCGCACTTGCTGATTCAAATCAAAGCGTATTTGCCTGAGCTGTTATTATCTGCCGTATCTATTCAGTACGGATTGATCCATGTCCTCTCGCGAAATCCGCATCGCCACCCGTAAAAGCGCCCTGGCCTTGTGGCAGGCCGAATATGTCAAAGCACGCCTGGAACAGGCCCATCCTGGCTTGACCGTGTCCCTGGTGCCCATGGTCAGTCGCGGCGACAAGCTGCTCGACTCGCCACTGTCGAAGATCGGCGGCAAGGGATTGTTCGTCAAGGAACTGGAAACCGCGCTGCTGGAAAACGAAGCCGACATCGCCGTGCATTCGATGAAAGACGTGCCCATGGACTTCCCCGAAGGCCTGGGCCTGTTTTGCATCTGCGAGCGCGAAGACCCGCGTGATGCCTTTGTTTCCAACACCTACGCGTCCCTGGACGAATTGCCTTTGGGCAGCATTGTCGGCACGTCCAGCCTGCGTCGTCAGGCTCAGCTGCTGACCCGTCGTCCGGACTTGCAGATCCGCTTTCTGCGCGGCAACGTCAACACCCGACTGGCCAAGCTGGATGCCGGTGAATATGACGCGATCATCCTTGCCGCGGCCGGCCTGATTCGCCTGGGCTTCGAAGACCGCATCACCTCGGCCATCAGCGTCGAGGACAGCTTGCCAGCCGGTGGGCAGGGCGCGGTTGGCATTGAGTGCCGCACCGCCGACAGTGAGATCCACGCCCTGCTCAAGCCTCTTGATCACCACGACACTGAAGTCCGCGTCACGGCCGAGCGTGCCCTGAACAAACACCTCAACGGTGGTTGCCAGGTGCCGATCGCCTGCTACGCCGTGCTTGAAGGTGAAAACCTGTGGCTGCGTGGCCTGGTGGGTGACCCGGAAGGCGGCACCTTGCTGACCGCCGAGGTGCGTGGCCCGCAGCGTGACGCTACAGCCCTGGGTATCCAGGTAGCCGAAGAGCTGTTGGACAAAGGCGCTGGTGCCATCCTGCAAAAAGTCTACGGCGAGGCCGGCCCGCAGTGACCGAATGGCGCGTGCTGCTGACGCGGCCTGCCGAGGAGTCGATGGCCCTGGCGGCCGCGTTGGCCGACGCGGGCATTTTCAGCAGCAGCCTGCCGTTGCTGGATATTGAACCGCTCCCCGTAACACCTGAACAGCAAGCCTTCTTCCATGATCTGGGGCGTTATTGTGCGGTGATTGTCGTCAGCAAGCCTGCGGCACGCCTTGCCGTGGCGCAGCTGGATCGCGCATGGCCGCAACTGACGTGGTTCAGTGTCGGCGCCGCCACGGCGCAGGTACTGGCCGAACACGGCCTGAATGTTAAGTATCCGCCTACTGGCGACGACAGCGAGGCTTTGCTTCAATTGCCCGCGTTGCGCGAGGCTATCGCCCGCCCGGATGCCCAGGTGTTGATCCTGCGCGGTGAGGGCGGTCGCGAGCTGCTGGCGGAGCGTTTGCGTGAACAAGGTGCTAGTGTCGACTATCTGGAGTTGTATCGCCGTTTCTTGCCGGCCTATGAGGCCGGTGCACTGATGCAACGCATCCAGTTGGAACGCTTGAACGGCCTGGTGGTCAGCAGTGGGCAGGGTTTTTTACACCTGCAAGCCCTGGCCGGAACCGATTGGCCCCAGGTGGCACAGCTGCCGTTGTTCGTGCCAAGCCCGCGAGTCCTGGAGATGGCGCGGTCCGCTGGCGCAGAAAAAGTTGTGGATTGTCGCGGTGCGAGTGCCGCGGCTTTGTTAGTGGCGATACGGAGCTATCCCGTTCCCACTCTCTGAAACGCAAAGGACGGATACGTGAGCGAAACAGCCTTGCCTAAAGATGAAACCCAACCCGCACTTGATGCGCCGGTTGAGTCACCGGTCACCGCGCCGCGCCGTGGCAATGGCCTGGCAATTGTCGCCCTGCTGCTCGGCGCTGCGGGTGTTGCCGCCGGCGGTTGGGGGATCTGGCAGGTCCGCGCGTTGCAAGCCAGCAGCCAGCAGCAGTTGGGCCAGGTGCAGACCCTCGATGATCAATCCCAATCCCTCAAGCAAAGCCAGCAACAACTGGCCGCGCGGCTGGCGCAGTTGCCGGGTGCGGATGAGTTGGAGGAGCGTCGTCGTCTGGTGGCTCAGCTCCAGGGTGATCAGCAGCGCCTGAGCCAGCGCCTGGAAACCGTGCTGGGAGCCAGCCGCCAAGACTGGCGTTTGGCCGAGGCCGAGCACTTGATTCGTCTGGCGAGCCTGCGCCTTTCTGCCCTGCAAGATATCAACAGTGCCCAGGCTTTGGTCCAGGGTGCCGACGAGATTCTTCGTGAGCAGAGCGATCCGGGCGCCTATGCCGCCCGCGAGCAATTGGCCAAGAGCCTTGCCGCGTTGCGCAGCACCGAGCAGCCAGACCGTACGGGGCTGTATCTGCAATTGGCGGCCTTGCGTGATCAGGTGGTGCAACTGGCGGCCATTGCCCCGGAGTATCAACTGACCGAGCCTGCTTCCGGTGGGCGCCCGACTACCGATACGGAGAGCCGCTGGAGCCAATGGTGGGAGCAGATTTCCCGCTACTTCCGCATCGACTTCAACCCGGATGACAACATCCGTCCGTTGCTGGCCGGCCAAGGTTTGAACCAAGTGCGGCTGGCCCTGAGCCTGGCGCTGGAGCAGGCGCAATGGGCAGCGCTCAACGGTGAATCGGCAGTCTACAGCCGCTCGTTGGGCGAGGCGCGTAGCGTGTTGCAGGACAACTTCAACCCGGACAACCCGCAGAGCAAGGCGATGCTGGCGCGTATCGCCGAGCTTGAGTCCAAGGCGGTGTCGGTGGTGACGCCGGATCTGGCCGCAAGCCTCGCTGCCGTACAGGCATACCTTGAGCGTCGTCATTTGTCTGCCGACGAAGCCAAGGCGGCGGCCACGCCGGCGAAGCAGGAGTAGAGCCGATGAAACGCTTCTATGTGATCCTGGTGCTGGCGATCGCAATCGCGCTGGCACTGGCAGTGGGCATTTCGAAACACACCGGCTACGTGCTGGTTACCTACCCTCATGTGCTGCATTACGAGTCGAGCCTGTGGGCGACTCTGGTGGCGGTGTTTGCCATCGGCCTGGCGATCTACCTGGTCCGTGTGTTGTTGAGCCTGGTCACCACCTCCGGTGGCGTGGTCAATCCGTGGTCGCGGCGTAACCGCAGCCGGCGTGTGCAGGTTGCCATCGAGCAGGGCCAGATGGACCTCGCCGAAGGTCGCTGGGCCAGTGCCGAACGCCACTTGCATCGTGCCGCCGAAGCCGAGCGTCAGCCACTGCTGTATTACCTCGGCGCAGCCCGTGCGGCGAATGAGCAGGGGCGTTACGAAGAGTCCGATGGTTTGCTGGAGCGCGCCCTGGAGCGCCAGCCCCAGGCCGAGCTGGCGGTCGCCCTGAGTCATGCGCAACTGCAACTGGACCGCGGCGATACCGACGGCGCACTGACCACCTTGCAGGCCATGCACGAACGTCACCCCCACAACGCTCAGGTCTTGCGTCAATTACAGCGGCTGCATCAGCAGCGGGGCGACTGGTCGTCGGTGATCCGCCTGCTGCCGGAACTGCGCAAGGATAAAGTGCTGCCCGCCAGTGAACTGGCCGAGCTTGAGCGTCGCGCCTGGGGCGAGAACCTGAGCCTCGCGGCCCAGCGTGAAGAGCAGGGCGAGGCCGGCCTGCAGTCCCTTGAGCGAGCCTGGCAGCAACTCACTTCCGCCCAGCGCCAGGAGCCGCAACTGGTCCTGGCTTATGCCGAGCAACTGCGCCAGTTGGGTGCCGATGCCAAGGCCGAGGAAGCGCTGCGTGGCGCGATCAAGCGCGGTTACGACAGCCATCTGATTCGACTCTACGGCTTGTTGCGTGGCAGTGATCCAGCCAAACAATTGAAGTTTGCCGAAGGTTGGCTCAAGGATCATCCAGGTGATGCCAGTCTGCTGCTGACGCTGGGTCGTTTGTGCCTGCAGAACAGCCTGTGGGGCAAGGCGCGGGATTATCTGGAAAGCAGCCTGCAGGTGCAGCGTAATCCCGAGGCCTGTGCCGAGTTGGCGCGTTTGTTGGCGCAACTGGGTGACACTGAACGCAGCAACCAGCTGTTCCAAGAGGGCCTTGGGTTGTTGGACAACCGTTTGCTGGCGTCACCGTTGCCTGTGCCGGTCCGAGTTTGATGTAGGAAATGGGTGAGGAGCGGCCCGGAGATAACTGGCCGCCACCCCCTCATTCCATGGGAAAAACTGGCTGTAGAGCGTTTGTGGGCAATGTCTGACGCTCAACAGCCCAACGTCTTCCATCTTCTGGCGGGAAGTCCTTACCCTCTCGCGGAATCGTCTGCTCTGGCATGTATTGAAAGGGGTCAGGCCTTTCCTCTACCGTAGCGACCTATCTTTCGCGATGCGGATAAAGCATGCCTTTGGCCCCTTCACGCTCCTTGTTTTTCCTTGCGTTCCTGGCCGGTGCGCTGACATTGGGCGCGTCCTTTTACCTTGAGTTCGGTGTCTCCTTGCGCCCTTGCTTCCTGTGTCAGGTGCAAAGGGGGTTTCTGGCTGCTTTCACATTAGCCAATCTGGTTGCGGCGATCCATAACCCCAAGCGCTCTGTGAGCTGTCTGTATGGGCTGGCAAGCATGGGCTTCGCGTTGCTTGGCGCCATGACCGCCGTGCGCCAGGTATTGCTACAAAACGCCGCACCGGAGCAGGTGGCTGACTGCTGGCCAAGCCTGCACTACATGATCGAAAACCTGTCGTTTTGGCAGGCCCTGAAATTGACTGTCAAAGGCACTGTCGATTGTGTGGAGATCAACTGGACACTGTTCGACTTGAGTCTGCCGGAGTGGAGCCTGCTGTTCTTCGTCGGGATGTTGATCCTCGGCGCCATGCAGTTTTCACGGCTGTTGTTGAGCCAGCGTTTGCGTCCGGCGAGGCGCTGAATGCCGGTCGCAGTTTGTAGGACGGGATTAAACACTTGTATGAACTTTCTCTCCTGCGTACCTTGAAGCCATAGTCATGCGGGCATAATCTGGCCCGCACGTGTTATTGAAACCGTTTGTCAGATGCGGCCTTGTCCGGTTGCTGCTTTATCCTTGAAGTGTTGCGCGGGCACCAGGCGGCAGCGCCCCTATAGGGAAGAGAGATCATCATGCTGGAAAGTTGTCAGAATGCTCAGGAACGCTGGGGTGGGGTGCACAAGCTGATCGACAGCTGGCTGAAGGCACGTCACGAACTGGTTCGGGCCTTTGATGCGCTCGGCGCCAAGCCCGAGGCGCTGGCGCAGAACCGCGAACCGTTGCAGGATTTCTGCGGTGTGTTGGTGGACTACGTGTCAGCCGGTCATTTCGGCGTCTACGAACAACTGACCAAGGAGGCGGAAGCCTTCGACGATCAGCGTGGCCTGGATTTGGCTGAGACCCTTTACCCGCGCATCGATGTCATCACCGAAAAGCTGCTTGAGTTCACCGACCTGTGTGATGCCGGTAACTGCGTGGCAGATAAATTCAAAGAATTGGGCGCGTTGCTGCACGAACGATTCGAGCTGGAAGACTGCTTGATCGAAGTGCTGCACAACGCTCACAAGGAAGAGTCTGCTACCCAGGCTTGACCCTCGATAGCGATATACAAAAAACGGTGCGCATGACGCACCGTTTTTTATTGTCTCAAGGGCGCGTGCCGAGCAATTCGATCTCGAACACCAGTGGCGTGTAAGGCGCAATCAATTCGCCGGCGCCATCGGCGCCATAGGCCTGGGCCGATGGAATCACCAGGCGCCATTTTGCTCCCACCGGCATCTGTTGCAAGGCGCTGCTCCAGCCGCTGATCACACTGTTCAGACGAAACCATTGTGGTTGTGTGCTCTGGTCGAACACTGTCCCATCGGGTAACCGCCCCACGTATTTCACTTGGACCTGGTCGCTGGCTTTGGGTTTTTCACCGGTGCCGGGAGTGAGTTCAGTCAGCAGGATCCCATCCGCCAATTCGCGTACGCCTTTTGCTGCTTTTTCTTTGCTCAGGAATTGTTGTTCGGCCGCGAGTGCTTTTTCGCTTTGAGGCGCCTGCGCGTCGGCGTCGTTTTGCGCTTCGTGTTGGGCAAGGATCGCTTCGATACGGGCATTATCCAGCGCCAGGGGTTTGCCTTGGTAGGCCTGCTTGAGACCATCGATCAGCGCCTGGATCTGCAGGTCGGGAACCTCCTGGCGCAGGCGTTCGCCGAGGCTGGCGCCCAGGCTGTAGGCGAGGTCATGCTGATTCTGGTCAACGGTTTTCGCCGACGATTGATCGCTCGCATTGGCCACCGAAATTGCCAAGCCCAGCACAAGAAAAAGGTAACGCGACATGGGCATTCTCCCGCCGAAAGTGCGACGGATTATGCCAGTGTGAAAGGGTAAAAAGTGCCGCGTATTTTCGTTATATCGATAAGAATTTTCACACGGTGCAACGCAAGGCAAACGATACTGTCAACATGCCCTAGCGGCGGTAAGAGCAGAGGGCTAGTATGAGCCGCACCCACGTCAGCCAGGAGGTAAACCATGTCGGCCAAACAGAAGCCTGTTAATACCCCGTTGCATTTACTCCAACAACTTTCGGGCAGCTTGCTCGAACATCTGGAAAGCGCTTGTTCCCAAGCTCTGGCCGATGCAGAAAAACTGCTCGCCAAGCTGGAAAAACAACGCGGTAAAGCGCAAGAGAAGCTGCACAAATCCCGCACCAAACTGCAAGACGCCGCCACTGCCGGCAAGGCCAAGGCACAAGCCAAAGCCAAAGACGCTGTCAAAGAACTTGAGGACCTGCTGGACGCCCTCAAGGATCGCCAAGCTGAAACCCGCGCCTATATTTCCCAACTGAAAAAAGATGCCCAGGAAAGCCTGAAGCTGGCCCAGGGCGTTGGTCGTGTGAAAGAAGCTGTGGCTAAAGTGCTGGGTGCTCGTACACCTGCAAAAGCGGTTGCAGCGAGCGCGGCGAAAAAGCCAGCGAGCAAAGCTGTTGCTGCAAAGGCACCTGCTAAAGCTGCGGCAAAACCTGCTGCCAAAACTGCTGCTGTGAAACCAGCCGCCAAGCCAGCTGCTAAAACCGCTGCTGCAAAACCAGCCGCCAAGCCAGCTGCTAAAACCGCTGCTGCGAAACCAGCCGCCAAGCCAGCCGCTAAAACCGCTGCTGCAAAACCAGCCGCTAAGCCAACTGCTAAAACCGCTGCTGCAAAACCAGCCGCCAAGCCAGCTGCTAAAACCGCTGCTGCGAAACCAGCCGCCAAGCCAGTTGCTAAAACCGCTGCTGCAAAACCAGCCGCCAAGCCAGCTGCTAAAACCGCTGCTGCAAAACCAGTCGCTAAGCCAGTGGCTAAAACCGCTGCTGCAAAACCAGCCGCTAAGCCAGTGGCTAAACCTGCTGCTGCGAAACCGGCCGCCAAGCCAGCTGCAAAACCTGCTGCTGCGAAACCGGCCGCCAAGCCAGCTGCTAAACCTGCTGCTGCGAAACCGGCCGCCAAGCCAGCTGCAAAACCTGCTGCTGCAAAACCGGCCGCCAAGCCAGCTGCAAAACCTGCTGCTGCAAAACCAGCTGCCAAACCAGCCGCAGCGAAGCCCGCCGTTGCCAAGCCAGCTGCCGCAAAACCAGCACCGGCCAAGCCAGCAACACCGGCTGCCCCGGTAGCGTCCACCGCTCCAACTGCACCGGCCAGCAGCACGACTGCCCCGGTAGCGCCAAGCACCACCCCAACCAGCGCTTCCTAAGTGTTGGTGGCCACGACGCGCAGCTGTTGCAGCGCGTCGTGGTCAAGGTTGGCGGCATCCTCAGCCGCCAGTCCTTCCAACCATCGTTGCTGACCCATCGCATCACCCATCTGCCACAGTTGCGCCAACGCTTCCAGACGTGCCAGCAACTGCTGTTCTGCGTCCAGCTCCAGGGCCTTGACCCGTTCGCGTAATCCCGCCAAATCCTTATCTTGCTGTGCCATGGCGCGCCATTGAGTGCGTAGGTGTCTTAACGGTTCGATCACGCCTGTCTGCCAAGGCCTGGCGACCTGTCTCAGCGCCTGTATACGCTCGGCGGTCACTGTCACCGCACGCTGCTCCAACCACGCGCCACACAACAACAGGCACACGTCTGCCCCTTGTGCCTGCAAACGCAGGCAAGCGGCCTCCACGCCCGGGCGGGCGTAAGTCGAGAGGGCAAAGCTCCACAGGTCAGCGCACATATTCACACCCAAGCCAGCGGCGAACGAAGCTGGTAGACTCCGCCGCCATTATGATCCGACTTCAAAGCCTAACATTACAGCGTGGCCCGCAACGTCTTCTCGAAGACGCCGAGCTGACCCTGCACGCCGGTCACAAAGCCGGCCTGATCGGTGCCAACGGCGCCGGCAAATCCACGTTGTTCGCCTTGTTGCTGGGTGAGCTGACCCCGGATTCCGGGGACTGCTTGCTGCCGGCCGACTGGCGCATCGCCCATATGCGCCAGGAGATCGACACCCTGGACCGCATCGCGATCGACTACGTGCTCGATGGCGACCTGCGCCTGCGCCAGGTGCAACACGACCTGGCCGAGGCCGAGAAAGCCCAGGACGGCGCCGCCCAGGCCCGCCTGCACTCGGAGCTCGACAGCGCCGACGGCTACACCGCCGATGCCCGCGCCCGCAAGATGCTCGCCGGCCTTGGCTTTACCAACGAACAGATGGACCGCCCGGTCGCGGACTTCTCCGGCGGCTGGCGCATGCGCCTGAACCTGGCCCAGGCCCTGATGTGCCCGTCGGACCTGTTGCTGCTCGACGAACCGACCAACCACTTGGACCTCGATGCGATCCTGTGGCTGGAAGACTTCCTCAAGAGTTACCAGGGCACCTTGCTGCTGATTTCCCACGACCGGGATTTCCTCGACGCCGTGGTCGACAACATCGCCCACGTCGAACAGAAGAAAATCACGCTGTACCGTGGCGGCTACACCGCGTTCGAACGTGCTCGTGCCGAACGCCTGGCCCAGCAGCAACAGGCGTTCGAGAAGCAACAGGCGCAACGTGCGCACATGGAAAGCTACATTGCCCGCTTCAAGGCCCAGGCCACCAAGGCCCGCCAGGCCCAAAGCCGGATCAAGGCACTGGAGCGCATGGAGGAGCTGTCGGCGGCCCACGTCGATTCGCCGTTCGACTTCGTGTTTCGTGAGTCGGTGAAGATCTCCAGCCCGTTGCTGGATCTTTCCGATGCGCGCCTGGGTTATGGCGACAAAACCATCCTGGAAAAAGTGAAGCTGCAACTCACACCGGGTGCGCGCATTGGTTTGCTCGGCCCTAACGGTGCGGGCAAGTCGACGCTGATCAAGAACCTGTCGGGTGAGCTGTCGCCATTGGCTGGCCGCCTGACTCGTGGCGAGAACACGGTGGTGGGCTACTTCGCCCAGCATCAGCTGGACTCTCTCGATTCCAAGGCCAGCCCGTTGCTGCACCTGCAGCGCCTGGCGCCGACCGAGCGCGAACAAACCCTGCGCGATTTCCTCGGTGGTTTCGACTTCCGTGGTGCGCGCATCGACGAGCCGGTGCTGAACTTCTCCGGCGGCGAAAAAGCCCGCCTGGCCCTGGCATTGATTGCCTGGGACCGTCCGAACCTGCTGCTGCTCGACGAACCGACCAACCACCTGGACCTGGAAATGCGCCTTGCGCTGACCATGGCCCTGCAGGAGTTCAGCGGCGCGGTACTGGTGGTGTCTCACGATCGCCATTTGCTCAAGAGCACCACGGATAACTTCCTGCTGGTGGCGGACGGCAAAGTCGAGGAATTCGACGGCGACCTGGACGACTACGCGCGCTGGCTGACGGACTACCGCCTGCGCAACGCGCCCGTCAGCAACACCCCGGTCAACCCGGACAAGACCGACAAAAAGGCCCAGCGCCAAGCCGCCGCCGCATTGCGTCAGCAACTGGCGCCGCACAAGCGTGAGGCTGACAAGCTGGAAGCCGAGTTGGGCAAGGTGCATGAGCGCCTGGCCAAGATCGAAGCCTGCCTGGGCGACAGCGCCGTCTACGAGGCCGCCCGCAAGGATGAGTTGCGCGACCTGCTGGCCGAACAGGCCAAGCTCAAGGTACGTGAAGGGCAATTGGAGGAAACCTGGATGGAAGCCCTCGAATTGCTCGAAACCCTGCAGGCGGAGCTGGAGGCGCTGTCCTGATGGAAGCGTTGCAGTTGCCGATACCGACGCAGTGGGTCGAGCCCGTATGGATCGGCGTGCAAATTTTGCTGATCCTGCTGGGCGGTTACCTTGCCCAGCGCTTCGTCGCCAAAGGCCTGACCCGGCTGGGTGAGCGCTACCCATTCCCGCCGCAGCTGCTGATGCCGCTGCGCGGTGGCTTGCGCTGGCTGATCATGGGCAGTGCGCTGATCTTCGTGCTGGGCCGCCTGGGTGTGTCCGCCACGGTGCTGTGGACGGCGTTGTCCGGGTTTGTCGCGGTCGCAGCCGTGGCGTTCTTCGCCATGTGGTCGGTGTTGTCCAACCTGCTGTGCGCCATCCTGATCTTCACCGTCGGGCCGTTTCGCCTGGGCGATATCGTCGAATTGGTGGATACCGTCGACAAACCAGGGGTGAAGGGTCGGGTCGTGGCAATCAATCTGCTCTACACCACGTTGATCGAAGTGGCAGAAGCGGGGACTGACAGCGCGATGGTGCAAGTGCCCAACAGCCTGTTTTTCCAGCGTTCGGTGCGGCGTTGGCCAGGTACCCATGTGTTTCCGGGCGACCGCTAGTATTCACATCTTGTAAAAATCTATAGCCAGCCTTTGGTCGGCGGAGTTAGCTTAAGGCACAACCGCAAACTCCCTCTTGAGGTGTGTAATGGCACTCGATACGTGGCTGGCCTTTTTCCTGGCCAGTTGGATCATCTCCCTTTCCCCTGGCGCTGGCGCCATCGCCTCGATGTCCAGCGGCCTGCAATATGGTTTCCTGCGCGGTTACTGGAACGCGATTGGCCTGCAACTGGGCCTGGCGATGCAGATTGCCGTCGTGGCATGCGGCCTGGGTGCCATCCTGGCGACATCCTCCACCGCGTTCTATGCAATCAAATGGTTTGGCGTGGCGTACCTGGTGTACCTGGCCATCAAGCAATGGCGCGCCTTGCCCATGGACATGACCGATGACGCGGCCGTGCGCCCGATCGGCAAGCCGATGGCGATGATGTTCCGTGGTTTTCTGGTGAATGCCAGCAACCCCAAGGCCCTGGTGTTCATGTTGGCGGTGCTGCCGCAGTTCGTGAACCCGCAGGCGCCGCTGCTGATCCAGTACCTGATCCTGGGTGCGACGATGATCTGCGTCGATATGGTGGTGATGGCGGGGTATACGGGGTTGGCGTCGAAGGTATTGCGCCTGTTGCGTACGCCTAAACAACAGAAGCGTATGAACCGTACGTTTGCCGGGTTGTTTGTTGGGGCGGCTGGCTTTCTCGCCAGCCTTCATCGCGCGACCGCGTAACCGTTGTAGGAGCCGGAAAGCCGGCTCCTACGGGGTTCAACGCAGGATTTTGGGTGCTTCATCCCTTGGCAGGTTGTTGCGCAGCGCCGGCTTGCCCGGGTCTTGATACCCGCCCCCCAATTGCTCCGCCAACTGCCGCGCCACATCCTCACCCAGTGCTTTCGACACGTCCTTCACCACGCGCGGCCGGTTCAGGCTCACGCGCACATCGCGGCTGTTCACCAGCTTGGTGTCCTGGCCTTCGCCCATCGCCGTAAACGCCGAGGTGATCTCGTAGGTGCGCGTGTTGATCAGGCTGAAATCCGCCACCAACGTCAGGCCCAGTACGGCCGAGTAGCTGTTGGTGTGGTCCAGGGCGTTGATGTCCTGGGTGAAGTCGATGTCCGAGAGGGTGCCGAACAGCACATAGTCCGCGCCCTTGAAGTGACCGGCCTTGATGCGCTTGATCACGTCGTAGACGTCACCCTTGGCATCTGCGGTGTAGGGCGTGCCCTGTACCAGCTGGAACTGACGCGACTTGAGAATCTCGCCCTTGATGTCGCCGCTGAATTTACGCAGCTCGGTCTGTTCGATGTAACTGGTACGGCTTTCGTACTCGCTGTAGTTCGACGCACCGCTGGCGTGGTAGGCGCTTGCCTGGAAGTTGTTGCTGGCCGACACCTGGTGGATATATTCCTCGACCCGCGCCTCATAGGCCAGGTCGGTCACCGCGATCTTCGGGGCGGCCGAGGCGCCAAAGGCGCACAGCAGGCCGATCATGCCGATCCATGCACGCATTGCTTAGCGCTCCGTGGTCTTGCGGATTTCTTTTTCGTCCATCCATTCGGCCAGGCCGCTCTCGACGTCGACCAGTTGCAGGCTGAATTTGTAGAACACGTCCTTGTAGTCCGAGCTGCGCTTGACGATGGAACTGATGGAGCCTTCCAGGCGGTACTTGGCGGCGACCATATTGCCGGTCTTGCTGACGGTGGACTTCTTGTACAGGCCGCTCTGGTTCTGCAGCTTGAGCTGGTCGACCTGGCTTTGCATGTCGGTGTTGTCGCTGGCGAAGCGGGCGGTGCCGGTCTTCATCAGCTGGGTCTTGATCGACGTGGTGATCTCGCGGGTATCGATGTACTCGCTGGTTTTGTTCTTCACGTCATACACCTGCACCACCGGGCGGCCCTGCAGAATGCCGGACTGGGCGAGGGAGCGGGTCATGCTTTCGGCGATCATCTGCAGGTCGGTGGAGCCGAACTCGTTGGTGATCGTTTCCACGGCCTTGGTGTCGCCGTAGTTGATGTTCTTGCTGCCCAGTACAGGCGAGGTGTTGGAGCAACCGCTGGCCAGCAGGGCAACCACGGCGAGGATCGAGAAGCGTGCAAACATGGGGAATTCTCTCTGAAACGTAAAAGGGGAACGGCTCAAGGCGTCTTCACTTCAAGGCGGAAGTCCGCCGCTTGAGGCAAGTTGGCGATGGCCGGCAGGAAGGTCGCCTGGTTGGCGTACAGGTTCAGCACTTTCCAGGTTTCTTCGTCGCCCACCGGGAAGCCGTCGGCTCCCAGCCAGGCGAAGCGGTAATACATCGTCTGGTTACTGCTGGTGATGTTGCTCAACTGCACCTTGGCAGTCAGGAAGCCGTTCTCGCGTGCAACGCGGATGGCACCGACGGCGATGCCCTTGAACTTGCCCATCACCACGATTTTGCTGGCGGCGCTGCCAGGCTCCGGTGGCGGCGGGGTGGCGCAGCCGGCCAGCAGGACCAGCGCCAGGGCGCCGAGGATGAAATGACGCATAGCGTGCTCCTTAAGGTTGTTTGAGGGCGATGGCCTGGGTGGCGGTGCTCGGCACCACATGGGCGGCCAGGCCACCGGCGAATACCTGGTTGCCAACCACGCGCAGGGTGATCACCTGATAACGCTGGTCAGCCTTGACCGTCACCAGCGTGCCACCCAGAGCGTTGGGCAGGCTGACCTGGTGCTCGCCGTGCTTGAGGCGCAGGCGCGTCACCTGGGTCATGTCCGGCAGGGTGCGCCAGGTCCGGGTGTCTGCACCTTCAGTGACTGCCGAGGCGATACCCAGCACCAGGCCCGCCATAGGGTTGGTCTTGTTCAGGTTGTTTTGCGCCACGCCACGGGTGACTGCACGCACCGTGGTGCGCAGGATGATCCCTGGCATGTCATCGCGCAGGGCGCGGCGGGACATGGCCGTGGTGCTGTTGAGTGCGGTGAGGTTCTGTTGCCGGCCGTCGACGCCGATCTGGGCGAAAGTCGCGGTGGACGTATCGGCCTTGATCACCGGGAACGACAGCGGGGTGATCACCAGGTTACCGTTGATCGGGATCGGAATCGGCAGGCGAATCGAGTCGCGGGCCGGCGCCAGGCCACTTTGCACCACGATCAGCACGTCGGTTTCATCGACGCCGACCTTGGATTTGTCCAGATCCAGCAGGGCCTGTTCCAGCAAGGGGGTATTGGGGCGCAACTCGGCCGCCTTGCGATAGCCAGGCGCGGCCAGGTCCTTCTCGCCCAGGGCTTCGTAGACGAAACCGGCCAGGTAATGGCTGAACGCACTCTGGTAACTGTTCTTCAGACCGACCACTTCCGGCGCGTCGAGGGCTGCCACCGGGTAGCCGCGCAGGTCTTTCATCTGGGTGGTCACGCCTTCACGCTCGGCTTCGTCCTCGCGCTTGAGGTATTCCTTATCCCGCAGGTCCGCGATCACCGCTTCGCGTTCGTGGGTCTTCTTGATCTCGGTGCGTGCGCCGTCGAAGTCGTTCAAGGCCAGCAGGTTCAGCGCCATCTGCGTGGTCAGCATGACTTTTTCGTAGTCATAACCTTCGTAGCGCCGCACCTTGTCGTTGGCAAGGAAACTGCCGAACTGGGCCAGGTACTTGGCGCTGTCGAACTTGACCGCCTCTTCCCATTTGTAGACTTGCAGATCAGCACTGCGCCAGGCGGTCTGGCTGCCGCTCAGATCACCCTTGGCCCGCAGCAACTCACCCTTCTCGAAGAAATAGAGCAAGTCCTTGTCTTCACCGGTGTTGTTCTTCTCCAGCAGCGTCAACGCCGCGTCGACATTCCCGCTGGCCAACTGCTGATTGGTCGCCTGCAACTCGGTGTCATAGCTGCGAAACATCGAACAGCCCGACAACAACGTCACCGCCGAGAGCGCAAGCAAAGGTAAAGCGCGAAATGCCATGCAGCCTTCTTCCCTGAAAGTAGTAACCACTGTGGTAATTCCTCATAAAAACAAGGAACGAAATTCCCTTTCGCACTAACAGGGCGCGGCATTATAAGCACCATTACTGGCAAAACAATGGCTATTTGCCCTCCAGAAAGGCCAAAGCGCCACTAGCCCGCTTCTAAAAATGCCTCGCCGTCACCAACACCAAATCACTTTCGCCTTGAGTCAAACCCTTTAAGCCTTAACAATGTGTTACTTCGTATTTCCATTTGAGATTCGTTCATGACTGCCCCCTTCCGTTTTCTCGCCTGGCTACTGCTGCCAGCGTTGATGTCGTGCAGCGTCAACCTGTTGGCCGCAACTGCCGAGGGCGCCCCGCAAGCCCTGCATTTGCTCGACTACATTGGCGCTGACTACCCACCGACGGTGGAGGCGGGCAAGGTTATCGATGAATCCGAATACCGCGAACAGGTGGAGTTTCTCGGGGTGTTGCAAGGGCTGGTGGCAGAGTTGCCTCAGCGCCCGGAGCGCGCGGCGTTGGTCAAAGGTGTCGATGAACTGTTAGCGGCTGTAACTGCCCACCAAGACGGCGCAACGGTTGCTCGGCAAGCCCGGCAATTGGGTGCCCAACTGGCCGTGGCCTATGAAGTCAGCCAGGCTCCGGCAATCACCCCTGATCCAACCCGCGGCGCACCGCTCTACGCCCAGCATTGCTCGGTGTGTCACGGCACCGCGGGCGCCGGTGATGGCCCGGCCAGCGTCGGCATGACACCGCCACCGGCCAATCTGCGCGACCCTGTGCGCCTGGACCGCTTGAGCCTCTATGCGATCTACAACACCCTCGGCCTGGGCGTCGAAGGCACCGACATGCCGTCCTTCGCCGACCAACTGGACGACCGTCAGCGCTGGGACCTGGCCACCTATATCGCCGGTTTCACCGCAGACCCGGCCGCCGCGAAAAGCGAGCAACCGTTCAACCTCGCCGACCTGGCCCGCCAGACGCCGAACGAAGTCCTGGCCGCCAACGGTGAAGCTGCCGCCACGACGTTCCGTGCCCAGCGTGCGCAACCGCCGCAGGTCAAGCGTGGCCCGGCGCAGCTGCTCGACTACACCGCCACCACCCTGGACAAGAGCCTGGCCGCATTCCGTAACGGCGACCACGAGCAGGCCTACGACCTGTCGGTAGCCGCGTACCTGGAAGGCTTTGAGCTGGTGGAAAGCTCGCTGGATAACGTCGACGCCAACGTGCGCAAGGACACCGAGAAGGCGCTGATGGCCTATCGGCAGTCGTTGCAGGACGGTTTGCCGGTCGAGCAAGTGCAGCAACGCCTGGATCTGGCCAAAGGGAAGCTCACCGAATCCGCTGGCTTGCTGGGCAGTGATGGCCTGAGCTGGTCGCTGAGTTACATCTCCGGCTTGCTGATCCTGCTGCGTGAAGGCCTGGAAGCCATCCTGGTGCTTGCCGCGATCCTCGCGTTCCTGCGTAACACAGGCCAGCAGTCGGCGGTGCGCAGCGTCAACGTGGGTTGGGGCCTGGCGTTGCTGGCGGGTCTGGCGACCTGGGCGTTGGCCGCGTATGTGATTGACGTAAGTGGCGCGCAGCGCGAACTGCTGGAAGGCTGCACGGCGCTGTTCGCCAGTGTGATGGTGCTGTGGCTCGGCGTGTGGATGCATGACCGCCGCCACGCGGCCGCCTGGCAGGACTACATCAAGAGCAGCCTGGTAGGCGGCGGCGGACGTTTTGGTTTCGCGATGCTGGCGTTCTTCTCGGTGTACCGCGAGCTGTTCGAAGTGATCCTGTTCTACGAAACCCTGTGGCTGCAAGCCGGCCCGGCCGGGCACAACGCCGTGCTGGCGGGTGGTGCGACGGCGTTGGTGCTGTTGGTGGGCCTGGCATGGGTGATCCTGCGCGGTTCGGCGAAGCTGCCGCTGGCGTTGTTCTTCGGGATCAACGCGGCATTGCTGTGTGCGTTGTCGGTGGTGTTCGCCGGGCATGGTGTGAAGGCGTTGCAGGAAGCCGGGATATTCGGCACGCGGCCGGTGGCGTTCTTTGACTTCGATTGGTTGGGCATCCACGCCGATGCGTACTCACTGAGTGCACAGGCCGTGGCGATCCTGGCGATTGTGGTGCTGTATGGCCGCAGCCGCCTGGCCGAGAAGCGCCGAGTGGCGGCCTGACATGCGCGTGTGGATCGATGCCGACGCCTGCCCTCGGGCAGCCAAGGACCAGGTGGTGAAATTCGCCCTCAAGCGTCAGTTCGAGGTGGTGCTGGTGGCCGGGCAGAGCCAGATCAAGCCGAGCTTCGCGTGTGTGAAGCTGATCGTGGTGCCCAGCGGCCCGGATGCGGCGGATGACTACCTGGTGGAGCACGCGGTGCCGGGCGAGTTGGTGATCTGCAGCGATGTGCCGTTGGCCGACCGCCTGGTGAAAAACGGCGTCACCGCCCTCGATCCACGGGGCAAGGAGTTCAGCCCGGCGAACATGAGCGAACGCCTGGCGGTGCGTAACCTGTTCACGGATCTGCGGGAGCAAGGCCAGATGGGCGGCGGGCCACCGCCCCATGGCGAGAAGGAAAAGCAGGCGTTTGCCAATGCCCTGGATCGCATTCTCACAAAGTTGATGCGTCCGGCTTGACCCTATGGTGATCCGGTTTCTTGTGGGGAGAGGGCTTGTTGTGGTGAGCGGGCTTGCCCCGCGCTGGGCGGCGAAGCCGCCCTAATCCAGGCAATGCGGTAAGTCAGTTAGAACACGGTTGTATGTTTTAGGGCTGCTGCGCAGCCCAGCGCGGGGCAAGCCCGCTCACTACACAAGCCCGCTCACCACAGTTGGGGGTAATCAGTCGTTTTCGTGGGTGAGTTCCAACACCCGGTCCACCAGCTTGTTGATCCCCGAAGCGACCTCGCTGATGTTCTTGCCGAGCATATAGGCCGGCGTGCTCACCAACTTTCGCGCCTTGTCCTCGACGATATCTTCCACCGTGCACTCCTGGTGGGTGGCGCCCATCTTGTCCAGCGCTGCAGCCGTGTCGGCACAGTTGCCAATGGTGCAGGTCACGCCTGGGCCGTAGATTTTCGCCGCCAGGGCCGGTGAAATACAGATCAGCCCCACCGGCTTGCTCGCTTCGGCAAAGGCTTCGGCCAGTTCCAGCACCTGTGGGTTGACGCTGCAGCCGGCGCCTTCCACGGCAAAGTTCGACAGGTTCTTCGCCGCGCCAAACCCGCCGGGCACGATCAGCGCATCGAAGTCTTCGGCATTGGCTTCGCGGATGTCTTTGACCTCACCGCGGGCAATTCGGGCCGACTCCACCAGTACGTTGCGTGACTCGGGCATTTCTTCGCCGGTCAGGTGGTTGATGACATGCAGTTGCGCGATGTTGGGGGCAAAACATTGGACCTGAGCGCCGCGCTGGTCCAGGCGCAGCAAGGTGATCACGCTTTCGTGGATCTCTGCGCCGTCATACACGCCGCAGCCGGAAAGGATCACTGCAATCTTTTTGCTCATGGGCATTTCTCCTGGGGTCTTGGCGTTAAATGTCTACTAATTTGTCATCTGTTGCCAATGGGATCTCGCGTCGCTGCACCTAATCTTGATGTAACAAAAATAGACCGGACCAGACCATGGACTTCGTGCCTTACGCGGTACCGTTTTTCATCGCCTTGATCGTGGTGGAGCTGCTCGCCGACCGCTGGCGCGGCGAGCGCAACTACCGGGTGGCGGATGCCATCAACAGCCTCAGTACCGGTGTGTTGTCCACCACCACGGGGCTGCTGACCAAGGGCGTTGGGCTGTTGACCTACGCCTTTGCTCTTAAACATCTTGCATTGATTGATCTCCCGGCCCAAAGCGTCTGGACCTGGGTGTTCGCCTTTGTGTTTTACGACTTCTGCTACTACTGGCTGCACCGTATGGGCCATGAACGCAATATCCTGTGGGCCGCGCATTCGGTGCATCACCAGAGCGAGGACTACAACCTCAGCACCGCCCTGCGCCAGACCAGCACCGGCTTCCTGCTGAGCTGGATCTTCTACCTGCCCCTGGCGGTCCTTGGCGTGCCATTGGTGGTGTTTATCAGCGTGGCGTCGCTCAATCTGCTCTATCAATTCTGGGTGCATACCCGGCATGTGCCGAAGCTTGGCTGGTATGAATGGTTTTTCGTCACGCCGTCCAATCATCGGGCCCACCATGCGCAGAACGCTCTCTACATGGATCGCAACTACGGCGGGGTGTTCATTATTTGGGACCGGCTGTTCGGCACCTTCCAGGAAGAAGATGACAACGAACCAGTGATTTTCGGCGTGACCACGCCCTTGGCCAGCTGGAATCCGCTGTGGGCCAACCTGCAGTTTTATGCGCAGTTGTGGAGTGATGCGCGGCGTACCCAGCGCTGGTGGGACAAGCTGCGCATCTGGTTCATGCGCACTGGCTGGCGCCCGGCGGACGTGAAGGCCAAGTACCCGTTGGCCAAGCATGACCTGACCCAGTTCCGTAAATTTGAAGTGCCGCTGGATGTTCGCCAGCAGGTCTACATCGCCCTGCAATTTGCGGCGTATGTGGGCTTTGGCAGCTATTTGATGAATTTCGGCGAAGGCTTGCCCACGGCGGCGCTGATCCTGGGGTGGAGTGCCATGGCGCTGGGGTTGTTTACCTTGGGGGTGGCCCTGGAGAATCGCCCGTGGGCGCTGAAGGCCGAGCTGTCGCGGCTGGTGCTGAATGTGCCGCTGGTGTGGCTGGCGCCGTTAGTGGGACTTTGGCCCGCCAGCAACCTGGGTTGGCTGGGCCTGCTGAGCTACAGCCTGCTCAGTGTGATCGGCCTCTACTGCTGCAGAAGCCGGTTTACTCGACTGGTGTCTTAGGCGTTTCGACCGGGACCGGCTCGGCCGCGAGCCGGGCCTTCGCCTCGGCGCAGGCCTCGCGGGCGATGCGTGCATTCTTGATGCGGCGGCGCAGCCACAGGCCGAAGCCCAGTAGCAGCAACGCGCCCAACACCCACAGCTCGTATTTCTTGATGCTGCCCAGCATACCTTCCAGCACCGCGCCGAAGTGATAGGCCGCCGCCCCCAGGGCCAACGCCCAGATCGCGGCACCAATGCCGTTGAGGATCAGGTAGCGCAAAGGCGGATAGCCGGACAGGCCGATCGCCACCGGCATGACCGTGCGCAAGCCGTAGACGAAACGGAAGCTCAACACCCAGATATCCGGGTGCTTGCGGATATGCTCCAGGGCCTTGTCGCCCATCAATTGCCAGCGCGGCTTGCGCGCCAACAGCTTGCGGCCGTGCTTGCGGCCCATGTAATACCAAAGCTGATCGCCGGCGTAGCTGCCGAAAAAGGCAACGACCACCACCAGGTTGATATCCATGTAGCCACGGAACGCCAGGAAGCCTGCGAGGACCAGGATGGTCTCGCCTTCAAAGAAGGTGCCCAGGAAGAGCGCAAAGTAGCCGAAGTCATGCAGAAATTGTTGAAGCATGGTCTGGGGTGCTGGCGAAATGAACGCGCAGCCTACGCCTTCACGAAGATTCATGAAAGTATCGAGATGTGTCACGAAGTGAACAATTCCTACGTGGATGACGAATGCGACTACAGGTCGCATGCTTAAGCACAACTGTCATACCTTCGTCATAATGGCCGCTTATAACTGCAACGCTCGCCCGTGAACCCGGGCTCAGGAGTCTGTCGTGAGCTTTACCCCTGCCAATCGTCTGTTCCCTGCCACCCGTCTGCGTCGCAATCGTCGTGATGATTTTTCTCGCCGCCTGGTGCGTGAAAACGTACTGACGACTAACGATCTGATCCTGCCGGTGTTTGTGCTGGACGGGGAAAATCGTCGGGAAGCGGTGGCTTCGATGCCCGGTGTGGAGCGTTTGACCATTGATCTGCTGCTTGAAGAAGCTGCAGGTTGGGTTGAGCTGGGTATTCCAGCGTTGGCACTGTTCCCGGTCACACCGTCTGAACTCAAGTCCCTGGATGCTGCCGAAGCCTGGAACCCGGACGGGATCGCCCAGCGCGCCACCCGTGCCCTGCGCGAGCGCTTCCCGGAGCTTGGGGTGATCACCGACGTGGCGCTGGACCCGTTCACCACCCATGGTCAGGATGGCATTCTGGACGAAGACGGCTATGTTCAAAACGACATCACCGTCGATGCGCTGGTCAAGCAAGCCTTGTCCCACGCCGCCGCTGGCGCCCAGGTGGTTGCACCGTCGGACATGATGGACGGGCGCATCCAGGCGATTCGCGAAGCCCTGGAGCTGGCCGGTCACGTCAATGTGCGGATCATGGCCTATTCGGCCAAGTACGCCAGCGCCTACTACGGCCCGTTCCGCGATGCGGTGGGCTCGGCGTTGAACCTGGGCAAGGCCAACAAGGCTTCGTACCAGATGGACCCGGCCAACAGCCATGAAGCCCTGCACGAAGTGGCGGCCGACCTGGCCGAAGGCGCTGACATGGTGATGATCAAGCCGGGGATGCCGTACCTGGACATCCTTTACCGGGTCAAAGAAGAATTCAAAGTGCCGACGTTTGTCTATCAGGTCAGCGGCGAGTACGCGATGCACATGGCTGCAATACAGAATGGATGGCTGAGTGAAGGGGTGATCCTAGAATCCCTGACAGCCTTTAAACGCGCCGGGGCTGATGGCATTCTGACCTACTTCGCCGCCCGCGCCGCCCAATTGCTTAGAGAGCAACAATAGCCCTCACAGGAACATTCAATGAATACCGAAGGACTCTCAGAAGTTGCCGTAAAAGACGCTCACCCGGTGGTTGAACAAGTCACCGAGACCCCGCCGGAGCATGAGCCCGCCGCGCCTGCCGTGGTGGCCGAGCCGCCCGTGCCGGCCCCGGTGGCGGCGGTGACCAACCTGGATGACAGCAGCCTGTACATCCACCGCGAGCTGTCACAACTGCAATTCAACATCCGCGTGCTGGAACAGGCGCTGGATGAGTCCTACCCGCTGCTGGAGCGGCTGAAGTTCCTGCTGATCTTCTCCAGCAACCTGGACGAGTTCTTCGAGATCCGCGTCGCCGGCCTCAAGAAACAAATCACCTTCGCCCGTGAACAAGCCGGCGCCGACGGCCTGCAGCCGCACCAGGCCCTGGCGCGCATCAGCGAGCTGGTGCACGGCCATGTGGACCGCCAATACGCGATCCTCAACGACATCCTGTTACCGGAACTGGAGAAACACCAGGTCCGCTTTATCCGTCGCCGTCACTGGACCACCAAGATCAAGACCTGGGTGCGTCGTTACTTCCGTGATGAGATCTCGCCAATCATCACCCCGATCGGCCTCGACCCGACGCACCCGTTCCCGTTGCTGGTGAACAAGAGCCTCAACTTCATCGTCGAGCTGGAAGGTATCGACGCCTTCGGTCGCGATTCCGGCCTTGCCATCATCCCGGCCCCGCGCCTGTTGCCACGCATCATCAAGGTACCGGAAGAGGTGGGGGGCGCTGGCGATAACTATGTATTCCTTTCGTCGATGATCCACGCCCACGCCGATGACCTGTTCCAGGGCATGAAGGTAAAGGGTTGCTACCAGTTCCGCCTGACCCGTAACGCCGACCTGGCGCTGGACTCCGAAGACGTCGAAGACTTGGCCCGCGCCCTTCGTGGCGAGTTGTTCTCACGGCGCTACGGCGATGCGGTGCGCCTGGAAGTGGCCGATACCTGCCCGAAACACCTGTCGGACTACCTGCTCAAGCAGTTCAACCTGGCCGAATCCGAGTTGTACCAGGTCAACGGCCCGGTCAACCTGACGCGCCTGTTCAGCATCACCGGCCTGGACAGCCATCCGGAGCTGCAATACACGCCGTTCACGCCGCAGATCCCGAAACTGCTGCAAAACAGCGAGAATATTTTCAGCGTGGTGAGCAAGCAGGACATCCTGCTGTTGCACCCGTTTGAGTCCTTCACCCCGGTGGTCGACCTGCTGCGCCAGGCCGCCAAGGACCCGCATGTATTGGCGGTACGCCAGACGTTGTACCGTTCCGGCGCCAACTCGGAAATCGTCGATGCCCTGGTCGACGCTGCGCGTAACGGCAAGGAAGTCACCGCGGTGATCGAGCTGCGTGCGCGGTTTGACGAAGAATCCAACCTGCAACTGGCCAGCCGCCTGCAAGCGGCCGGTGCAGTGGTGATCTACGGCGTGGTCGGCTTCAAGACCCACGCCAAGATGATGCTGATCCTGCGCCGTGAAGCCGGTGAAATCGTGCGTTACGCCCACTTGGGCACCGGCAACTATCACGCCGGCAACGCCAAGCTCTACACCGACTACAGCCTGCTGACCTCCGACGACGCCCTGTGCGAAGACGTCGGCAAGTTGTTCAGCCAGCTGATCGGCATGGGCAAGACCTTGCGCATGAAAAAGCTGCTGCACGCGCCGTTCACCCTGAAGAAGGGCATGCTCGACATGATTGCCCGCGAGACCCAGTTCGCCCTCGACGGCAAGCCGGCACACATCATTGCCAAGTTCAACTCGCTGACCGATCCGAAGATCATCCGCGCGCTGTACAAGGCCAGCCAGTCCGGCGTGCGCATCGACCTGGTGGTGCGCGGCATGTGCTGCCTGCGTCCGGGCATTGTTGGGGTGTCGCACAACATCCATGTGCGCTCGATCATCGGTCGCTTCCTGGAACACACGCGGGTGTTCTACTTCCTCAACGGCGGCGAAGAGCAGATGTTCCTCTCCAGTGCCGACTGGATGGAGCGCAACCTCGATAAGCGTGTCGAGACGTGCTTCCCGGTGGAAGGCAAGAAGCTGATCATGCGGGTCAAGAAGGAGCTGGAAAGCTACCTCACCGACAACACCCACAGCTGGAGCCTGCAGTCGGACGGCCGCTACGTGCGCAACACACCGACCGGTAACCAGAACCCGCGCAGTGCGCAGGCGACGTTGTTGGAGAAGCTGGGTAGCCCGATTTTGACGGTGAACTAACTCAATGTGGTGAGCGGGCTCTTGTGGCGAGGGAGCTTGCTCCCGCTGGGGTGCGAAGCAGCCCTAAAACCAAACGCCGCATTCTGTCAGACAGAATGCGGCGTTTTTATTGGGGCGGCTTCGCCACCCAGCGCGGGGCAAGCCCGCTCACCACAGCAAACCCGCCGTTCGTTAGATCGCGTTAGCGCAGGTTCAGGCTGAACCCCACCCGCGTCAACCACTCGGCTTCCTGGGCAAAGTCCGCCTGGGTCAGTTGGTTTTCATCCAGCCAGCCTTTCGGGAACACCACATCCAGGCTGTCGCCATTGGCGCGCAGGGTCACCTGGGGCATTTCCTGGGTGCCACGGATGTGGTGGAACAGGATCGCAAAGCGCAGCAGCACGCACAGGCGGATCAGCTTGATACCTTCGTCACCGAACTCCGCGAACTTGTCCTTGGGGATGTTACGGCGATGACCACGCACCAGCAGGGCGAGCATTTGCTGGTCTTCGCGGGAGAAACCGGCCAGGTCCGAATGCTCGATCAGGTAGGCGCCGTGCTTGTGGTAATGATAGTGGGCGATGTCCAGGCCTACTTCATGCACCTTGGCGGCCCAGCCCAGCAGCTCGCGCCAGACGCCGTCCTCCAGGTCCCAGTCCTCGGCCACCTGGTCGAAGGCGTGCAGGGCTTTGCGCTCCACGCGGGCGGCTTGTTCCAGGTCGACGTGATAACGCTCCATCAACGACGTGAGCGTGCGCTCACGCACGTCTTCGTGATGGTGGCGACCCAGCAGGTCATAAAGCACGCCTTCGCGCAGGGCGCCGTCACAGTGGTCCATGCGTTGCAGCTCAAGGGCGTCAAAGATCGCCTCAAGAATCGCCAGGCCGGCTGGGAAAATGGTGCGGCGATCGGGCTTGATGCCATCGAAGTCGATTTTCTCGGCATCCCCCAGCTTGAACAGCTTGCGCTTGAGCCATGCCAGGCCTTCGGCGTTGACTTCGCCGGTGCCATGGCCGCCGGCTTTCAGGGCCAGGCCGATGGCGCGAATGGTGCCGGACGAGCCGATGGCTTCATCCCAGGTCAGGCGGTGCAGGGCGTGCTCGATGCTCATGATCTCCAGCCGCGCCGCCGTGTAGGCCTGGGCGTAGCGCGCCGGGGTGATCTTGCCGTCCTTGAAATAGCGTTGGGTGTAGCTGACGCAGCCCATCTGCAGGCTTTCGCGCAGCAATGGCTCGAATCGTTGCCCAATGATGAATTCGGTACTGCCGCCGCCGATGTCGGCGACCAGGCGTTTGCCGGGGGTGTCGGCCAGGGTGTGGGACACGCCCAGATAAATAAGACGGGCTTCTTCACGACCGGAGATGACTTCGACGGGATGCCCAAGAATCTCCTCGGCGCGGCGGATGAATTCGCCACGGTTGCGCGCTTCGCGCAACGCGTTGGTGCCGACGATTCGCACGGCGCCCAGGGGCATGCCGTTGATCAACTGGGCAAATCGCTTGAGACAATCGAGCCCGCGCTGCATGGATTCTTCATTGAGCTGACGCTCGTCGTCGATGCCGGCAGCCAGTTGCACTTTCTCGCCGAGCCGCTCAAGGATGCGGATTTCGCCGTTCTGGGCCTTGGCCACGACCATGTGAAAGCTGTTGGAGCCCAGGTCGATGGCGGCGATCAGGGACAGATTCTTGGCTTGGGATTGCGGCATGGTAAGGGGGTCTCGGTCGATAACCCAGCCATCGTGCCACGATCGACCTTTGGTGCCAACGCGTACGGCTTCGGTAATTTTTCTGCGGGTGTCTGTGAGGGATTCTTGTGGGAACTGTAGGGCGGTTTTCTAAGTTTAAAGAGAATGGGGTTTTATCTTTGTAGGAGTTATTAACGACTTGCGGAAGTTGTGACGTTTATGACTTTGCCTACACGGTGGAGGTTGTTGGCTTATCGGGTTTGAGTTTTAACCTACTCGGCACTTAAGTTTGGCCCACTTTTTATTTTTACGCCTCCCACATTTATTGGCGTGTTCTCTGATTCATTAATGAGGTGCCGAAGCCACAGACTGTCATTCGGCAATTTCGCCGTGGTGTTATTTATTTATGGTCGGACGTTTCGGCTGTCGTAAATGCACCTACTCATTACAGATGACAGGTTGAATATGAAAAAAATGCTTGGTGTGACAGTGGGTGCTCTTTGCTTGGCCGCAAGTATTGGGGCCCAAGCAGCCGATGTTGCTGAACTGATTGTACGAGGGACTATCAAACCGGTGGCTTGCAACCTTAGCCTCGCCGGTAGCGGCATCGTCGATTACCAGACAATTCCCGCCTCAAGCTTGTCTCCGACGAACTTCACTCCTCTTGCAGCGAAAACGGTGGGCTTGAACATCAGTTGTGGCCAATCGCCGGCGCAGTTTCGAGTGGCGCTAACCGACCTGAAAACCGCCAGCAAGGTGACAGGCATCCTCGGTGGCGGGTTCAGCGAGGCGCAGAACTACGGCCTGGGCCTCGCCAACGGCAAGCGTACCGGTGGGTACTCCGTTACGCTCAAAAACCTGCAATCGTCCAGCGGCGCCCTGAGCCCTATCATGCGTAGCAGTCAGGGGGCGTCCTGGCAGAACAGTGACGGTGTAGTCGCCCAATCGCCTGTCCAGTATTCGTGGCGAAGCGGTACCACTGCGGTACCTGCATCCATCACCAGTCTTACGGGCACCCTTGAAGTAAAAGCCGTTATCAACCGCACGCAGGACTTGGACCTGACCCGTGATGTGACGCTGGATGGTCGCACCAGTCTGTCAGTGGATTACATCTAAGTACGTCATTAATAGCCGACATAAAGCAACGGTGCTCGCCTGCCTTTGTTAAGTGTCGGCTGTTTTGACGTGTGCGTTTGTTGATGTTCGATTTTATGGCTGTGGGGAAAATCGGTGAATGCTCTATCAATAATCATGATGTCGTTGCTGCGCTATATAAGCTTGTGCCTTTTTTTGTGCGGTATGGCAGTAGCGGACGGAATGCAGCCCGAGACAACCGTTGTCATTTTGAATGAAGAAGAGGGTGAGGCGACGCTTAACGTCAAAAATACGGACCCTGGTCCTGCGTTGCTTCATTCGGTCATATTAAACCTACCCGAAGATCCGGAACCCTTGCTGATTGTAACGCCCCCGATTACGCGGGTCGAAGCGGGCGACACCCAACTTGTCCGCTTTATCAGTACCGCAAAGCAACCGCTCAAGACCCAGCGTCTGAAACGAGTGTCCTTTGAAGGTATCCCCGAAGCACGTGCACCCGGCGGTGCGACCATTGGTATCACTCTGCGCCAAAGCCTGCCATTGATCCTGCACCCCAAAGGCTTGCCCAAACATGATGCGCCCTGGCAGCTACTGACATGGAAGCATGAAGGGGGTCAGTTGAAGGTCCACAACAACAGCGCTTACGTCGTGCGCATGGGGATGGAAGTACAGCTGCACCCACAGGCAAGCGTGGCAACCTTGCCGCGAACCTACATCCTGCCGGGTGAGGTGCTGACGCTATCGTCGGCAAGCCCGGTGGCGGGAGTGGTGGCCGTGGAGATCAAGCCGGCCACGGTCTACGGGTTTACGGTGGACAGTTACCGCGCGCCCGTTACGGCTGATGCGGATTGACGGGCCTATGAAAAAGATCAGGCATACCCGTCGATCGGCCAATAGCGTGCCGAGCACTATTTCCCTGGTTCGCTCCAGAGTTCTATTGGGGCTTGCGACGCTGTGGAGCCTGCCAGGCACCAGCGCAGCGGTTGGGCTGGGGCAAGGTTTTGATCTGGTCGCGTTGAATTCCCTTGGGATTGATCCGCAGGTGTCTGAATACTTTCGCAGCGCAGCGCGCTTTCGCGAAGGTGTCCATGTGGTCGGACTGCGAGTCAATGGTACGCCGCTGGGGTTGGTTGACGCCCGTTTCGATTATCAGGGGCAGTTGTGCTTCACCCCTGCGTTGCTGGCAAAAGCCGGTCTGGTTACCCCGTCCAGGCTGCTGCGCGAGGGCATCACCCCTGACCAGGCCTGCCATGATTTTGTTGGCGAATATCCGGCGACCATGGTGCGGCTGCGCCCCAGTAGCGACGAGGTCACCCTGGTGGTGCCGACCCAGTCCCTGCGTGCGCCGGAGTGGGAGGGCGGGAGTTTTTCCGAGGGTGGCGCGGCGGCCATCTTCAACTACGACATATTGGGTTTCGATACCCAGTCGCGCAGTGGGTCAAGTCGCTTCGTATCGGCCTATACCGAGGCAGGATTCAACCTGGGTAATTGGATTGTACGCAGCCGCCAGTTTTATGTTTCCGACAATGGCAGGTCGCGCACCGAGCAGGTGAACGCCTATGCCCAGCGTGACATCGCGGCGTTGCAGTCGACCTTCCAGGTGGGGCAGATTTCCAGCAACAACCCTATCTTTGGCGGTGTACAACTGACGGGCTTGCAGTTCTTCCCGGATGGCCAGCAGCGCACCGGTGGGGGCGACAGCAATGTCGTGGTTGAAGGACTGGCTCAAAGCCAGTCACGCGTCGAAGTCCGTCAGTCGGGCGCATTGATCCACTCTACGCTGGTGCCGGAAGGCCCGTTCAGACTGACCGGTTTGCCCTTGCTGAACAGCACCAGCGACCTCGACGTGAGCGTGATTGACGTGCGTGGGGCAAAGCGCAGTTTCGTGGTGCCCGCTGCGTCCTTCCGGGGTGGGGTTCCGGTGGCGCCGGGGTACTACTTTTCCCTTGGCAAGGTGCGTGAAACGGCCATCGACAACCAGGATTCCCCGGTGGTCGCCATGGGCAGCGGCACCTGGGGGCTGGGTCAACGCTCGTCGCTGGGCTTCGGTTTGCTGAGTACCGACGAGTATCAGTCGGCAGGCGGCTCCCTGAGCAGTGTGTTTTTCCATCAGGTGAACGTGGGCGTGCGTCATAACCTGTCCCGTGATGCTCAAGATGAGGTGGCCGGCGCGCGTAGCACGCTGTCCTTGGGGACGCCGTTATTTGCCAACCTGGATATCAACCTGAGTGCCTCGGCACAGAGCCGCGGCTACCGGGAGGTACTGGATGCGGGCCAGGCGTCGCGGGGGTACAACCTCGATGCGCGTTTCAAGCGCCAGTACACGGCAGGTTTGAACTGGGCGGCCCCGTCCCTGGGCGGTTTCTCCCTCGGTTTCACCCGTAGCTCGCAATTTGACGGGCAATCCAGCGATCACCTTTTTGCCTCGTGGAACAACACGTTCAACGGCGTGGGTGTCGCACTGATCGCCGACGCTCAGGTAGGGGCGACCGAGCCTCGGCGCTTGGAGCCGGTTCGGGGCGGCCGCCGCGATGAGCGGCTGGACGAAGGCACGTCTGTCAGGCTGCAGGTCACGGTGCCCTTGGGGGCTGATCGGAGTGTGAGTTCTTACGTCAGTCGTCGAGGTGACCGGCTGGATGCCGGCACCGCCCTCAGCGAGCGGGTCAACGACTATGTGAATTACGAAGTCGGTGTTGATCGGGACGTGAAAGAGCGAGAGCAAAGCGTGCGCGGTCGTGTGGACGTCTTGCCGCTGTATACCCGCGTGAGCCTGGGCATAGACCGTGATCCGTCGAACACCAACTATTCCGGGCAACTGCAAGGTGGCATCGTGGCCCATGAGCACGGCGTGACCTTCTCGCCGTATGCGGTGCAGGACACTTTTGGCATCGTCTCGGTGGGTGATATCGGCGCGGCCAAGGTCTCGACGCCCCAAGGGCCGGTATGGACCGACTTCAGCGGCCAAGCGGTGATCCCCGGGCTGCAGGCCTACGGCAACAATCATCTGCAGGTGCAGACCCAGTCGTTGCCCAAGCGCGTCGACTTGAAAAACGGCACCAAGGTCCTCGCTGCCGGTCGGGGGTCGGTCAATATTCTCAATTTTGATGTGGTGAAAGTCCGTCGTCTGTTGCTTGAAGCCCAGGACGAAGAGGGTCGACCACTGCCGCAAGGTGCCGCGGTGTTCGGCGAAGGCAACAGCTTTGTAACCAGCGTAGTGGGTGAGGGCATGATTTTCCTGAGCAATATCGATGGGCCGCAAACCCTGAAGGTTTCACTGCCGGACTCCAAATCCTGCCTGCTGAAAGTCAACCCGGAGCAAGAGTCTGACGATGACAAACTCTACGACAGCGCACCGGTGGTGTGCCATGCACAATAAGCCTATGAGCCGCTGGCGAACCGGCAGCCTGTGCCTGTTGTTGCTCGCCCTGTTGGTGAACCAGGCGCACGCTGAAAACTGCCGGATGAGCTTGAGCGAGCCCCGCGTTGACTACGGGGTGATTCGCCCTTCGCAAGCATCGTCCGGCAGGGCGACAATGACGCTGGATACGCAACGTACGTTGCACTTGAGCGTGCTTTGCACGGACCCCTCGGCGATGGCATTGCGCTTCAGCGGTGTAGCCGCCGATGCGCAGGGCTTTCAGTTCGGGCGGCAGGGGCGTTTTACCTTGAACCTGAGGCAGGCCCAGGTCGACGGCCGGCCGGTGGCGTGGCAGCCCGATGACACCGCCAGCGGGCTGCTGTTACCGGGGCGTGTGTTATCGGCGAGCGCAGGCGGTGCGCCGGTGATGGGCCGTCGGCTGACGGCCCAGGTGGAAATAGCGGTTCAATTGCCGGCCGATGCCCTCTCGGTACGTCGGGAGGTGCTGCTGGAGGGGCGTGGCCAATTCGAACTGGTCAGCCCGGCTGTTCCGTAGAGCCGATAAAGTTGGCCAGCTCGGCGGTCTGCGGGTTGGCAAACAACACCTTGGGATCGCCCACCTCGTGCACCTTGCCCTGGTGCATGAACACCAGCTTGTCGCCGACTTCACGGGCGAAGCGCATTTCGTGGGTCACCATGATCAGGGTCATGCCGTCCTTGGCCAGTTGGCGCACCACGCTGAGCACTTCATTGACCAGTTCCGGGTCGAGGGCCGAGGTGATTTCATCGCACAACAGCACCTTGGGCGACATGGCCAGGGCGCGCGCAATCGCCACGCGTTGTTGCTGGCCGCCAGACAGGCGATCGGGGAAGGCGTCGAACTTTTCGCCCAGCCCGACGCGCTCCAGCATTTGCCTGGCCAATTGAGCCGCCTTGGCCTTCGGCACTTTTTGCACAACCTGCGGCGCAAGCATGACGTTCTCGCCCACCGTCAGGTGCGGGAACAGGTTGAACTGCTGGAACACCATGCCGACTTTCTGCCGCAGGCTGCGCAGGTCGGCGCGGGCGGCATCAAGGTATTCGCCATCGACTTCGATCACGCCGTCGTTGATCGACTCCAGGCCATTGAGGGTGCGCAGCAAGGTGGATTTGCCCGAACCGCTGCGGCCGATGATCGCCACCACCTGGCCTTCTTCAACGCTCAGGTCGATGCCCTTGAGTACATGGTGATCGCCGTAATACTTATGCAGGGCGGAAATTCTAAGCAGAGGCATGCAGTCTCCTTTCCAGGTAGCGCGCACTGAGGGACAAGGGGTAACAGAGCAAAAAGTAACCAAGGGCCACCAAGCCGTAGACCATGAAGGGCTCGAAGGTGGCGTTGGCGAGCATGCCGCCGGTCTTGGTCAGTTCGGTGAAACCGATGATCGAGGTCACGGCGGTGCCTTTGACCACCTGCACCGAAAACCCCACGGTGGGCGCGACGGCAATCCGCAGCGCTTGGGGCAGGATCACGTAGCGCAGTTGCTCAAGCGGATTGAGCGCCAGGCTGGCCGAGGCTTCCCATTGCCCGTGGGCGATGGAGTCGACACAGCCGCGCCAGATTTCGGCGAGGTAGGCGCTGGTGAACAAGGTCAGGGCAATCGCCGCCGCCAGCCAGGGCGAGATATCCACACCGAGCAGGGCAATGCCGAAAAACACCAGGAACAGCTGCATCAACAGCGGCGTGCCCTGGAACAGTTCGATATAGGTGCGCGCCAGGTTACGCGGGAAGGCCTTGCGGCTGATGCGCATCGTCATCACCAGCAAACCGATCACACCGCCGCCGACAAACGCCACCACTGATAGCAGCAAGGTCCACTGCAGGCCCGTAGCCAGGTTGCGCACAATGTCCCAGAACGAAAAATCACTCATCGGCTGTTCCTCATCACGAAGCGGCGGCCGATCCAATTAGGTAACTGGCGAATCATCAGCGCCATGCACAAGTACACCAACGTGGTCAGGGCATAGGTTTCGAACGCACGGAAGTTGCGCGACTGGATAAAGTTGGCGGCAAAACTCAACTCTTCGGTGGCGATCTGCGAACACACCGCCGAACCGAGCATCACGATGATGATCTGGCTGCTCAATGCCGGCCACACCTTGCCCAGCGCCGGCAGCAGCACCACATGGCGGAAGGCTTCGAAGCGTGTCATCGCCAGCGCGGCGGCGGCTTCCAGTTGTCCGCGCGGGATGGCTTGAATGCCGGCGCGGATGATTTCCGTGGAGTAGGCGCCCAGGTTGATCACCATCGCGAGCACGGCGGCTTGCCATTCGGTGATCTTCAGCCCCAGGGACGGCAGGCCGAAGAAGATGAAGAACAGTTGCACTAGGAACGGCGTGTTGCGGATCAACTCGACATACACACCGAAGATCCACGCAAACGGCTGGATCTTCCACGCCCGCACCACGGCGCCGACGGTGCCCAGGGCCACGCCGAGGATAGCGCCGATGGCCGTCAGCTCCAGGGTGAACAGCGCGCCGCGCAACAGCAGGTCGGTATTGGCCAGCACCGGCACGAAGTCAAATTGATACGCCATGAGTCAGCTCCGTCGTTTCAGAGATCGGCGGGCAGTGGCTCTTTCAGCCATTGCAGTGCGTTCTTCTCCAGGCTGCCATCGGCCTTGGCCGCGACCAGGATCTGGTTGACCTTGTCCAGCAGCGCCGGCTCGTTCTTGTTCACGCCCACGTACACCGGCGAGTCCTTGAGCTTCACTTTCAGCGCCGGCACGCGTTTGGGGTTGCGTTCGCTGATCGCCACCATCACCACGTTGCCGCTGGCGATCAGGTCGACCTGGCCCGCCAAGTAGGCGGCGATGGTCGAGTTGTTGTCTTCGAAACGCTTGATCGTGGCTTCCTTGGGCGCCACGGCGGTCAGCTCGATGTCTTCAATGGCGCCACGGGTCACGCTGATGGTCTTGCCCTTGAGGTCGTCGGTACTGCTGATGGCCGCTTCAGGCGGGCCGAACACGGCCAGGTAGAACGGTGCATAGGCCTTGGAGAAGTCGATGACCTTTTCCCGCTCGGCGTTCTTGCCCAGGCTGGAGATCACCAGGTCGACCTTGCCGGTGGTGAGGAAGGGAATGCGGTTGGTGCTGTTGACCGGGGTGAGTTCCAGCTTGACCTTGAGCTGGTCGGCCAGCAGCTTGGCGGTGTCGATGTCCAGGCCGCGGGGCTTCATGTCGGGGCCGACCGAGCCGAACGGCGGGAAGTCCTGGGGCACGGCGACCTTGAGGGTGCCACGGGCGACGATATCGTCCAGACCGTTGGCCTGGGCGGGTGCCTGGCCCAGCATCAGGCTGGCAAACAGGGCAGTAAGCAGGGCGCTGTAGCGCTTGGTCATGGCAACTCTCCGAGAAGGGCGAAGGAATTTTCTGGATTTGCTCAGTGCACAGCCCATGCCATCACCCTGAAGAACGCCTGCAAGCCAGGGATTTGTTGAGTTGCGGTGGTCTTACTGGTCTGAACAGTTGCAACGGTTTTCGCACCCTTTTTGAGCGCCGGTAAAACCTCGCGAGCCCCTTTGGGGCGTGGCTTGCCGCCGGCCGCGAATAGCTTTACAACTAGCCGCTCAGTTGTCTGGAACCTTGAGTTTTCTATGAATTCCATCGCCCAAGCCGTACCGGAAGCGGCCCTGCAGGCCATCCGCAAACTGATCAAGGAGCAAGGCTTCGGGCCGGGCGATGCCTTGCCGTCGCAACGGGATCTGGCGGTGCAGTTGGGGGTCAGCCGGGCGTCGTTGCGCGAGGCGTTGTCGTCCCTCAGCGCGTTGGGTGTGGTCAGCGTGCAGCCAGGCAAGGGCGTGTTCGTGCAGGCGGCCGAGGAGTCGCCGGGGTTTGCCTGGCCCTTCGCGGCCCAGGCCACGCCACTGGATATCTTCCAGTTGCGCTATGCGCTGGAAGGGTTCGCGGCGGGGTTGGCGGCGGTGACGCTGACCCTCGATGAGCTGGACAGCCTGCAAGACAACGTCGAGGCCATGCGCAAGGTACTCAAGGCCGGCGACTTCGAGGCGGCCGCACGGCTGGACTTCGAATTCCACCAGCGCATCCTGCTGGCCAGCGGTAATCAGGCGATGGTGAGCATCCTGAGTGCCAGTGCCGAGGTGTTTCTGGAGAGCCAGAAGCTACCGTTCATCCGGCCGGAGCGGGCGATGGAAACCTGGCAGGAGCACCGTCGTATCCTGCGCGCCCTGGCCCGGCGGGCCAGTGCAGCGGCGCAGAAAACCATGCAGGAGCACGTGCGCAACGCGGCGTTGCGCACAGGCATTGCCTTCGTGACTCCCGTCACGCCGTGAGTTGGGCTATACCCAAACTCATGCACCACCATAGCAAGACTCAATCAGAGGCGGCTTCCTGAACGGGGGAAGGGCGGCTATGATGGGCCACGTTTTTTTTGCTTACAATCCGGAGACATCCATGAGCAACGATCTTATCAAGCACGTCACCGACGCGACCTTTGAGGCCGAAGTACTCAAGGCTGCTGGCCCGGTGCTGGTTGACTACTGGGCTGAATGGTGTGGCCCTTGCAAAATGATCGCTCCAGTCCTGGACGACATTGCGACCACCTACGAAGGCAAGCTGACCATTGCCAAGCTGAACATCGACGACAACCAGGAAACCCCGGCCAAGCACGGCGTGCGTGGTATCCCGACCCTGATGCTGTTCAAGAACGGCAACGTCGAAGCGACCAAAGTAGGCGCGCTGTCGAAGTCTCAGCTGCAAGCTTTCCTCGACGCGAACATCTAAGCGTCGTCAGAGAGGCCCGTATATTCAGGCTGTAAAAAATACAGCCTGTGTTGTAAGCAAACGCCCCGTCTTGTCGGGGCGTTTGTTTTTGGATCTTATTTCTTAGGCCGCTATGGCTGCGCCTGAACGCGTGATCTTGCGGTTCCTCAAGCTCCTTTTTTCCTGTTCCAGAGAAGTTGCTCGGATTGCTCGTGCCGCAGTGGAGTCAATCATCCAAGTGTCCAGATCAATTAACTTGGTGCGTAGCCGCTGGAGCTTCACGCTATCATCTGTGCGTGGGCCCGCTACGGCGGGGTTCATAGATGATGTCTATAACCAATTCTCTGATCGCGTCGGGGCAGTTCGTACAAAACCTAGTTTAGAGGTTACATCGTGAAGCAAATAGCGAATTTCTTGGGTGGTTGAGATTTTTATTTCAAATTCGCATGGTGTGCTGTTATTTCTCACAGGTGTATATTTTCAAATCCTTAGTTATCTTTGAGTGCGTAAATAGCAGGGCGCGACCTTTCGCAAGGTTTAATAGACTGAGAGTCCGTCGTGTTTTTCCGAAACTGTATTTAGATAGGGATCAAAAAATGGCTGCCTCGAGTATGTTGCTTAGATATAACTTCTATTCCGACCCTAGGGGTTACGGATTTCAAGTCCTTACTGCTGATGAGAGCGCGGGGAGTTTCACAGGCAAGTATCAGACGCCGGGAGCTATTCCAGTGGGCATTTCCGGCTGGTTTCACTTCGAAAACTCAAGGCAAGTGACTCGGCTAAGTTTTACTGCAGGTCCCAATAAGTTCGAGCTGGAGGCTCCTTATAAAAATGGGGCGCCAAATTACGAGGTATGGAGCGGTAATCGAATAGTATCAGACGGTGGAGACTTTCCTCTTTCAGTGAAGTTCGTGGCAAGGGAGGAAGCTAAACATGTTACCGCCGGTCTTTATAACCTGCAGGGTCTTAACACTTAAAGCTGTTTGAGCGGAGCTGTCACGATGTTGGTGTCGAAGGACAAACGGCGACGTCGGATGGTGGCCTGGTGCTATTCCAATGTTGAGGAGTGTGCTCAGTGAAAACGTCGAAGCGTGAAAGCGGCTGCTCGGCTAAGTCCAGAACAGCGCCTAAATCCTGAGCGACAGGCATAACAAATCCGGAATCTAAAGTCAGATTCCGGATTTCTTGCTGCCTGAGGGTTAGTCAATAAGCCTTAAGTGAACAGCATGGCGTGCCAAGGCGGGGCTTTGCTTTGTGGTCGGCTCAGGTTGAGGCTTAAGGCAGTCGTAAAACGCGGGGCTTTTTCGTGAAACAGGGCTAGACGCTCTGAAACTCAGGTGGTACATTCGGCCCCGCACTGGTTTCTCCACTGCCCCCTGCATGCCGTCGCCGACGCACTCCTTTTCGATTAGTACGCGATCCTGTCGCCTTCTCCGCGGCGCGGCCTCATTAAGCCAAAAGCTTAATTTCCCCCCTCCATAAATGATTACGTCATTCCTATATGAATCTGACTGAACTCAAGCAAAAGCCGATTACCGACCTGCTCCAGCTGGCCGAAGAAATGGGCATAGAAAATATGGCCCGTTCGCGCAAGCAGGACGTGATTTTCTCCCTGCTGAAAAAGCACGCGAAAAGCGGCGAGGAAATCTCCGGTGATGGCGTGCTGGAGATTCTCCAGGACGGCTTCGGCTTCCTCCGCTCTGCTGACGCCTCCTATCTTGCCGGCCCAGACGATATCTACGTCTCGCCGAGCCAGATCCGTCGCTTCAACTTGCGCACCGGTGACACCATCGTTGGCAAGATCCGCCCTCCGAAGGAAGGCGAGCGTTATTTCGCCCTGCTCAAGGTCGACACGATCAACTTCGATCGTCCCGAGAACGCGAAAAACAAGATTCTCTTCGAGAACCTGACGCCGCTGTTCCCGACCGTGCGCATGAAGATGGAAGCCGGTAACGGTTCCACCGAAGACTTGACCGGTCGTGTGATCGACCTGTGCGCCCCGATCGGCAAAGGCCAGCGTGGCCTGATCGTCGCACCGCCGAAAGCCGGTAAGACCATCATGCTGCAGAACATTGCAGCGAACATCGCGCGTAACAATCCTGAAGTTCACCTGATCGTGCTGTTGATCGATGAGCGTCCGGAAGAAGTGACCGAAATGCAGCGCACCGTGCGCGGCGAAGTGGTTGCCTCCACGTTCGATGAGCCGCCAACCCGCCACGTGCAGGTTGCCGAAATGGTGATCGAGAAGGCCAAGCGCCTGGTCGAACACAAAAAGGACGTGGTGATCCTGCTCGACTCCATCACCCGTCTGGCCCGTGCCTACAACACCGTGATCCCGAGCTCCGGCAAGGTATTGACCGGTGGTGTCGATGCCCACGCCCTGGAGAAACCGAAGCGTTTCTTCGGTGCTGCGCGGAACATCGAAGAAGGCGGCTCGCTGACCATTATCGCCACCGCACTGGTTGAAACCGGTTCGAAGATGGACGAAGTGATCTACGAAGAGTTCAAGGGTACCGGCAACATGGAACTGCCCCTGGACCGTCGCATCGCGGAAAAACGCGTGTTCCCGGCGATCAACATCAACCGTTCCGGCACCCGCCGTGAAGAGTTGCTGACCGCCGACGACGAACTGCAGCGCATGTGGATCCTGCGCAAGCTGCTGCACCCGATGGACGAAGTCGCTGCCATCGAGTTCCTGGTCGACAAGCTGAAAACCACCAAGACCAACGACGAGTTCTTCTTGTCGATGAAGCGTAAGTAATACGACGCTTCAGGTCCGAAAGAATGGCGCCCTCAGGGGCGCCATTTTTTTTGTGCCGGTTTTTTAAGCATTCTCTGTACCCAAATGCACCGCGATAAGCTGCCAGCGGCCGCCATAGCAGGTAGGATGTACGCCTATTTTACGGGTGGCATGGTTAATGAAATTCAAGGATCTTCGGGATTTCGTGCAGCAACTTGAGCAGCGCGGAGAGTTGAAACGTATCCAGATGCCGATTTCCCCGGTGCTGGAAATGACTGAGATTTGCGACCGTACCCTGCGCAACAAGGGCCCGGCGCTGCTGTTCGAGAACCCGACCGGCTTTGATATCCCGGTGCTTGGCAACCTGTTCGGTACGCCCGAGCGCGTGGCCTTTGGCATGGGCGCCGAGTCAGTCAGCGAATTGCGCGAGATCGGCAAGTTGCTGGCCTTCCTCAAGGAACCCGAGCCGCCCAAGGGGCTGAAGGATGCCTGGTCGAAGCTGCCGATCTTCCGCAAGATCATTGCCATGGCCCCCAAAGTGGTCAAGGACGCGGTGTGCCAAGAGGTCGTCATCGAAGGCGACGATGTCGACTTGGCCATGCTGCCGGTGCAAACCTGCTGGCCAGGCGATGTCGGCCCGCTGATCACCTGGGGCCTGACCGTCACCAAGGGCCCGAACAAAGACCGCCAGAACCTCGGTATCTACCGCCAGCAAGTGATCGGCCGTAACAAGGTGATCATGCGTTGGCTGAGCCACCGTGGCGGCGCGTTGGACTTCCGCGAGTGGTGCGAAAAACACCCCGGCAAGCCGTTCCCGGTTTCCGTGGCCCTGGGCGCCGACCCGGCCACCATCCTCGGTGCCGTGACCCCGGTGCCCGACAGCCTGTCCGAATACGCCTTCGCCGGCCTGTTGCGCGGTAATCGCACCGAACTGGTGAAGTGCCGTGGCAACGACCTGCAAGTGCCGGCCACGGCTGAAATCATCCTCGAAGGCGTGATTCATCCGGGTGAAATGGCCGATGAAGGCCCTTACGGCGACCACACCGGCTACTACAACGAAGTCGATAGCTTCCCGGTGTTCACCGTCGAGCGCATCACCCATCGCATCAAGCCGATTTATCACAGTACCTACACCGGCCGTCCACCGGATGAGCCGGCCATTCTGGGCGTGGCGCTCAACGAAGTGTTTGTGCCGATCCTGCAGAAGCAATTCCCGGAGATCACTGACTTCTACCTGCCGCCGGAAGGTTGCTCGTACCGCATGGCCATCGTGACCATGAAGAAGTCGTACCCAGGCCATGCCAAGCGGGTAATGCTCGGTGTGTGGTCGTTTTTGCGACAGTTCATGTACACCAAGTTCGTTATTGTCACCGACGACGACATCAATGCCCGGGACTGGAACGACGTGATCTGGGCCATCACCACGCGCATGGACCCCAAGCGCGACACCGTGATGATCGACAACACGCCGATCGACTACCTCGACTTCGCCTCGCCGGTTTCAGGCCTGGGTTCAAAGATGGGCCTGGACGCCACTCACAAATGGCCGGGTGAAACCACCCGCGAGTGGGGCCGGGTGATCGTCAAGGATGAAGCCGTCACCGCCCGTGTCGATGCGATCTGGAAAGAATTGGGAATAGATTGATGCGTGTAACCCTGCAACCTTCTGGCGCCGTGCTGGAGCTGGTCCCCGGCGAGCGAATCCTCGAAGGCGCGCGCCGCTTGGGCTACGAATGCCCCCAGGCCTGTCGCAACGGCGTGTGCCATGTGTGCGCCGCGCTGTTGGTGGAAGGCCGGGTTCAGCAGGCCGGTGAAGTGCGTGATCACGGCGAGTTCTACACCTGTATCGCCGAGCCGCTGGAAGATTGCATTGTGTTGTGGGATGGCGTGCTGGCGCCGGGAGAGTTGCCGTTGCGCAAGTTGTCGTGCCAATTGAGTGAATGCGTCGAGGTGGGTGGCGATGTGTGGCGCGTGCGCCTGCGTGCGCCGGCTGGCAAGGCGGTCCGTTACCACGCCGGGCAATACTTGATGATCGAACGTGAGAACGGCGAGAAGTCAGCGTTTTCCCTGGCCTCCGCGCCCCACGCCGGGCGCGAGCTGGAGCTGCATGTGCTGGCCCGCGAGGACAGCGCGCGCACCTTGCTTGAGCAGCTGCAACGCAACCAGATGGCGCGCGTCGAGCTGCCTTTTGGTGATACCCACCTGGCCGAGCTGCCGGATGGGCCGCTGGTGTTGATCGCCGCCGGCACCGGCATGGCGCAGATGCACAGCCTGATCGAACACTGCCGCGCTTCCGGCTTCAAACACCCGGTGCACCTGTACTGGGGCGTGCGCCGTCCGGAAGATTTCTACGAGATTGAGCATTGGGACCAGTGGCTGCAACTGCCCAACCTGTTCCTGCACAAAGTCGTCAGCGACCTGTGCGGCTGGGAAGGGCGCTGCGGGCTGTTGCATGAAGCGGTGTGCGAAGACATCACCGACCTCAAGGCTGTGCACGTCTACGCCAGCGGTTCACCGGCCATGATCTACGGCACGCTGGATGCGCTGGTCGAAGCTGGCATGGATGCGCACCAGATGCGTGCCGATGTGTTTGCCTACGCGCCACGCCCCTAAAAGCGTACGCCAGTGGTGACCATCGCCGCATTGAACCCCAGCAACACCACCTCCGCCGCCACCGGCCCGTAATGGGTGCCCACGGACGGAATGATCACCGGCGCCACGCCGAATCGGTTCAACGGGATCTTGTCGCGGTACTTGCCGCGATAACCCTGGATCGCCCCGCCTGTCAGCTTCAAATACACCGGATAGTCGGCCATGTCGTAGCGCTTGCCCGCATACGCGTAGTACGAACGCTGCCGAAACGAGTTGCGAAACGTCGCCCCGCCATACACAAAACCTGAGGCTTCATTGCGCTCCAGGCCGATCAGGTCCTGGTTGTTATTGTGCTCGGGGTCGGGCGCGAAGTGCCGGGTGTAGACGCTGGTCTGCGCGTACCAGAAGCCCTTGTCGTCTTCAGTGGCCGGCGCTTCGCCCGCCAACGCGGTGGTGGCCTGGGCTAGGAACAGCAGGCCAGGCAATCGGAATTTTTTCATGGGTGCGACCTCGGTAGTCGGTTTGATGGGCGGCTAGGTGGGTCGTGATCTGTGTCCTATTTTGACGGCTTGGCACGTTTTCAGGCTGAACCGGGGCTGAAAGTAGCGGGATTGGCCCCTGCAATCCTGACGAATGGGCCGTTTTGCTTATGCATTCGCTTATGCTTTAAAGGTATTTAATTTGTTACATAAATATCCTTAAGCTATATCGCAACGGACTACCGACTCAATCACAACCACCAATAACTGACCGCCACCGCCCGCCAGCCGGATCGATCGTATGAACTCAGAGCACGACGTTCTGGTTTTTGATTCAAGGGGAGCGGTATGGGGAGCTACAAGCAACACGCGCTGTACTCGGCGATTTTGTCGGCCAATTTGCTGACCGCCGTGGGTTTCAATCCAGTCTTCGCGGCCGAAACGTCCGCCACCGATGCACCCAAGCTCGACACCGTGATCGTCACCGGCACCCGCGCCCAAGAGCGCACGGCCAGTGCGTCGCTGTCGCCGATCGATGTGATTTCCGGCGACACCTTGCGCAGCACCGATTCCGATGAGCTGGGGGCGGTGTTGGCGCGGCTGATTCCATCAATCAACTTCCCGCGCCCAAGCCTGGTGGACGGCGCCGAACTGGTGCGCCCTGCGCAGTTGCGCGGGCTGTCGCCGGATCAGGTGCTGGTGCTGGTCAATGGCAAGCGCCGCCACACCAGTGCTTTCGTCAACTTGGGTGGGGCGGTGGGCCGCGGCTCGGCGCCGGCGGATTTGAATGCGATTCCGCTGTCGGCGGTCGACCATATCGAAGTGCTGCGCGACGGCGCCTCCGCGCGCTACGGCTCGGACGCGATTGCCGGGGTGATCAACGTGATCCTCAAGCACGCCGACCATGGCGGCTCGATCTCCTCCAAGTTCGGCGAGTACAAGAAGGGTGACGGCATCCAGCGCAATCTGAGTGGCAACACCGGCGTGGCATTGGGTGATAACGGCTTTATCAACCTCTCGGCCGAAGGCGCCGACAACGATTACACCAACCGCGCCGGCAAGGATTTCCGCTCAGCCAGCGTAGGCTCCACGACCTACGGCCAGCAGGTGTTTCGCCAGGGCGAGCCGGCCACTAATGAAGGCAAATTCCAGTTCAACTCGGAATATTCCTTCAACGATGCAGCCGAGTTCTACACCTTCGGCGGCTACAGCAAGCGTCGCGGCGAGACCGCGGCGTTCTACCGGGCGAGCAACGCCTCCAACAATATTCCGGCGCTCAATCCCAATGGCTACCTGCCGCTGATCAAGGGCAACCTGGAAGACACGTCGTTGGTGGTGGGCCTGCGCGGGCTGCTGGCCTATGACTGGCATTACGACCTGTCGGCCAACTACGGCAAGAACCAGTACGAGTTGAGCACCGAAACCATCAACACGTCCCTGGGCCTGGCCACGCCACGCAAGTTCGACAACGGCACCCTGAGCAACGACCAGAAGCAAGTCAGCCTGGACCTGTCCCGTGAATTCGACGTGGGCTTCCTGCCGTATCCGGTCTCCGTGGCCTTTGGTGGCGAATACCTGCGCCAGGGTTATGAGATTGAAGCAGGTGAGCCAGCGTCCTACTACCAGACCGGCAGTTCGGGCCTCGGCGGTTTCCGTGATGCCGACGCCGGCAGCAGTTCGCGCCACAACTGGGCGCAGTACCTGGACCTGGAAACCAACTTCACCGAAAAACTCAGCGCCTCGGCTGCCGTACGGCATGAGGATTACAGTGACTTCGGTTCCAACGTCAGCGGCTCGTTGTCGGCCCGCTACGACTTCACTCCACAAGTGGCCCTGCGCGGCAGCATTTCCAACGGTTTCCGCGCGCCGTCCCTGGCTCAGCAGAACTTTGCGTTCACCTCATCGCAGTTGATCGGCAGCGACATCCGCGAGGCCGGTACTTTCCCGGCCTCCAGCCAGGTCGCGCGCCTGCTGGGCGCGGAGGACCTGAAGGCCGAGAAGTCGCGTAACTACAGCCTTGGCCTGGTACTGGAGCCCGCCGATGACCTGACCGTGACGGTGGACGTATACCGCATCGATATTCGTGACCGTATCAGCCTGTCGTCGAACCTCAACCTGGACCCGGCCACCCAGGCTTATCTGCGCGCCAATGGCGTGGGCAACATCAACTACACCACCGCCCGCTACTTCACCAACGCCACCGACACCAGCACCGACGGCGTCGATCTGGTGGCCAACTACCGCTACCAGTTCGATAACGGCATCCGCTGGAACAGCACCGTGGGCTACAACTACAACCACACCAAGGTCACGGATGTGAAGCCCAACCCGGCCATCCTCGACAGCCTGGGTGCCAATCTGGTGCGGGTGGATCGTCGCGAGAAAAGCGGTTTGCTGGGCGATACCACGCCTGAACACAAGTTGAGCCTGGGTAACGACTTCACCTTCGGCAATTGGGCGCTGCACAGCAACCTGGTGCGCTATGGTGAATTCACCAGCTACCAGGCCGACAAGGTCAACGACCAGACCTTCAAGGCGGCTTGGGTGTTGGATTTGTCGGCGGACTACAAGCTGAAGAACTGGACCTTCACCCTCGGCGGCGACAACGTCACCGATAAATACCCGGAAAAGGTCAATGCCTTCGCCAGCAGTGGCGGCAACCTCGCCTACACCACTTTTTCGCCGTACGGTTACAGCGGCGCGTTTTATTACGGTAAAGTTGCTTACAACTGGTAACACACAGGAGGCGTCCCGCTATTCGCCATGACCGCCATTGAAACCGATCTTCTGCAATTGGCTTACCCTCCGCGGCTCGATCTTGGGCCGCAACTCACTCACGAACAATTGATGAGCTCGATGCAGGCCACCATGGCCCGGCATAAGGGTGGGCCGGTCTGGCTGTTTGCGTATGGTTCGCTGATCTGGCGCCCTGAGTGCTCGTCCACCGAGCGCATGCGGGCACGGGTCCACGGTTATCACCGGGGCCTGTACCTGTGGTCCCACGAGCACCGGGGCACACCGGAAATTCCAGGGTTGGTCTTTGGGCTGGATCGCGGCGGTTCCTGCAGCGGGTTTGCCTACCGTTTGCCGGAAGATCAGCTGGAGGCCTCGCTCTATGCCTTGTGGCAGCGCGAGATGCCTTATCCCTCCTACCGGCCGCATTGGCTCAGTTGCCGTCTCGAAGATGGCAGCACGGTGCAGGCGTTGGGATTTGTCTTGGAGCGGCACTTGCCCAGCTACGCCGGTAACCTGCCCGACATCGTGCTGAACCACGTGTTGCAGAGCGCTTGCGGGCGTTACGGCACCACTCGCGATTATGTCGAGCAGACCGTCAACGCCCTGCGTAGCCACGCCATGCCAGATAAGAACCTGGAGGCGCGGCTCAAGCGTTGTGCAAAGGGTTGCTCAGGCGTTTAACGCGCCGAGCTGACGCTGTTGGTGTGCCACAGCGTTGGGATCAGGAAGGCGATGGCCAAGATACATGCGCCAATCAGCAGCACGAAACCACCGTCCCAGCCGAAATGGTCCACGGTGTAGCCCATGGCCGCACTCGCAGCCACCGAACCACCCAGGTAACCGAACAAACCGGTGAAACCCGCAGCGGTGCCGGCGGCTTTCTTCGGTGCCAGTTCCAGCGCCTGCAGGCCGATCAGCATCACCGGGCCGTAGATCAGGAAGCCGATGGAGAACAGCGCGATCATGTCGATCATCGGGTTGCCCGGCGGGTTGAGCCAGTACACCAGGGTCGCCACGGTCACCAATGCCATGAACACAATGCCGGTCAGGCCACGGTTGCCACGGAAGATCTTGTCCGACATCCAGCCGCACAGCAGCGTGCCCGGAATACCGGCCCACTCATAGAAGAAGTACGCCCACGAGGATTTATCCACGGTGAAGTGCTTGGCTTCTTTCAAGTAGGTCGGTGCCCAGTCCAGCACACCGTAGCGCAGCAGGTAGACGAACACGTTGGCGAAAGCGATGTACCACAGCATTTTGTTGCGCAGCACGTACTTGACGAAGATTTCCTTGGCGCTGAATTCGTCTTCGTGGCTGGCGTCGTAGCCTTCCGGGTAGTCGTTCTTGTACTGCTCGATAGGCGGCAGGCCCACCGATTGCGGGGTGTCGCGCATGGTGATGAAGGCAAAGGCCGCCACCAGCAAGGCCACGGTGGCCGGTACGTAGAAGGCTGCATGCCAGTCGTTGAACCAGGCCATACCCAGCAGGAACAGCGGGCCGATCAGGCCGCCGCCGACGTTATGCGCCACGTTCCACACGGACACCACGCCGCCGCGTTCTTTCTGCGACCACCAGTGCACCATGGTGCGTCCACTCGGCGGCCAGCCCATGCCTTGGGCCCAGCCGTTGATGAACAGCAAAATGAACATCATGGTCACGCTGGACGTCGCCCAAGGTGCGAAACCGAAAATGAACATCACACCCGCTGAAACCAGCAGGCCGAAGGGCAGGAAGTAGCGCGGGTTGGAGCGGTCGGACACCAGGCCCATAAGGAACTTGGACAGGCCGTAGGCAATCGCGATGGCCGACATCGCCAGGCCCAGTTCGCCACGGGTGTAACCCTCGTCGATCAAGTAGGGCATGGCCAGGGAGAAGTTTTTGCGCAGCAGGTAGTAACCGGCGTAACCGAAGAAAATACCGGCGAAGATCTGCCAGCGCAGGCGTCGGTAGGTACTGTCTATTTTTTCTTCAGGCAGGGGCGCCTGGTGGGCGGCAGGACGAAAGAAAGCAAACATTCAAGAGCTCCAAATTTCTTGTTTTGACTGCGGATGCGAATGTTACAGTTTCGTTACCGAAAATAGCATCGCCTCTTATCTGCAAACACAGGAAATGAGAGCAATTGCATGTTCTCTTACGAACATGTCGCGAATAGATAAGTGGTGGTCGTTTTGAGTTCTCGAGAGTGTTGGAGATCAAATGTGGGAGCTGGCTTGCCTGCGATAGCGGCCTATCAGCGACAGATGTGTTAGCTGACCCACCGCTATCGCAGGCAAGCCAGCTCCCACAGGGATTGCATTCCAGGTCTGTTAGCGGGTTTGGACTACAACCTTGCCCACAGCCCGGCGCTGCCCCAGGTCATTGATCGCCTGGGCGGCCTGCTCCAGCGGGTACACCTGCGACACCAGCGGCTTGAGCTTGCCTTCACCATACCAACTGAACAACTGCTGGAAATTCGCCGCATTGTCCTGCGGCTGGCGCTGGGCAAACGAACCCCAGAATACCCCGACCACCGCCGCACCCTTGAGCAGCGCCAGGTTCACCGGCAGCTCCGGGATGCGCCCGCTGGCAAAACCCACCACCAGCAGGCGGCCGTTCCAGGCGATGGCGCGGATGGCCTGGTCAAACAGATCGCCACCCACCGGGTCGTAAATCACGTCGGCGCCGTTGCCGTCGGTGAGACGCTTGATCTCGTCTTTCAGGCTGGCTTCGCTGTAGTTGATCAGCTCATCGGCGCCGGCGGCCTTGGCCACGGCGAGTTTGTCGGCGCTGCTGGCGGCGGCGATCACCCGCGCGCCCATGGCCTTGCCGATTTCCACGGCGGCCAGGCCCACGCCACCTGAGGCGCCGAGCACCAGCAGGGTTTCGCCGGGTTGCAGGTTGGCGCGTTGTTTCAGCGCGTGCATGGACGTGCCGTAGGTCATGCTGAAGGCGGCGGCGGTGTTGAAGTCCATGCTCGGCGGAATCGGCAGCACGTTGTAGCCGGGCACCGCGACCTGCTCGGCAAAGCTGCCCCAGCCGGTCAGTGCCATCACCCGGTCACCGACTTTGAGGTGGCTGACCTTTTCCCCGACTTCACTGACCACGCCCGCTGCCTCGCCACCCGGCGAAAACGGGAAGGGCGGCTTGAACTGGTACTTGCCCTCGATGATCAGCGTGTCCGGGAAGTTGACCCCGGCGGCATGCACGTCCAGCAGGATTTCGTTCTTCTTGATCGCCGGGCTGGCGATCTCTTCCAGCACCAGGGTTTCGGCAGGGCCGAAGGCTTTGCACAGCACAGCTTTCATCGGACTATTCCTTTTGGCGTCGTGGCCGATAAGTGTAGGAGGGTACGCCCGTGGGTCAACGAGCATGCCCCGGCCTGATAAGCCGCCATAAGCTTGTGCTCTGCCTTGCTAGCGTTATGCTACCCGGCAACCGAATGTGAGGAATGAACTGTGAAAGCGTGGATCCTGTTGATGCTGGCCCTGACGTTGCCCATGGCAGCCCAGGCCGAAGAAGCCAAAGAAGGCGAGGCGCCGAAGGTCAGCTATATCAGCCTGAGCCCGCCGTTCGTTGGCAACTACGGCCTGGATGGCACGGCGAAACTCAAGGTGTTCAAGGCCGACATCGCCCTGCGCGTGACCGGCCCCGAAGCGGCTGCTGCCGTCAAAGCCAACGACGCGTTGATCCGTAATCAGTTGGTGGCGCTGTTCACCCAGCAGACCAACGAGGCCATGAGTACCGTTGAAGGCAAGGAAAAACTGCGTCAGGAGGCCCTGAAGCAAACCCAGCAAGTGATGAATGACGAGACCGGCAAGCCGGTGGTGGAAGACCTGTTGTTTAACAACCTGATCATCCAGTAGTCGCTTTAGGGTACGGTTCAGGAAGCCAGGCTCTTCCTGAACCGCGCCAGTGCCACCGCAAAAAAAACCAACCCAATCCCCGCCAGCGCCAGCAAATCCGGCCACACCACGCTCACTCCCGCATCCCGAAACAGAATCGCCGCACTCAAACTCACAAAATGCGTCGACGGCGACCCTTGCATCACCCACTGCAACCACTCGGGCATGCTGTCCAACGGCGTACTGCCGCCGGAGAGCAGCAGCATTGGAATGATCACCGGGATTGCCAGCAGGCCGAACTGTGGCGTCGATCGTGCGAGCGTCGCCAGGAAAATCCCCAAGGCCGTACTGGCAAACAAGTACAGCGCCGTCACGAACAGAAACAGGCTCAACGACCCCGCCAGCGGCACGCCGAGCAACCCTTTGACCACCACTTCCAACGACAGCCAGGTACAGAGCACCACCACCAGCATGTTGCTCCAGATTTTCGCCAGCATGATTTCCAGCGCCGTCAGCGGCAGCACCAGCAGATGGTCGAGGGTGCCGTGTTCGCGTTCGCGCAGCAGGGCGGTGCCGGTCAGGATAATGGCGAGGATGGTGATGTTGTTGACGATCTGGATCACCGCCAAAAACCATCCACCCTCCAGGTTGGTGTTGAACAGCGCGCGCGTCGTGAGCAGGGCGGGCGCCTGGTTGGCGGCGGCTTGCCCGCTGTAGGTCAGCAATTCGCGCTGGAAAATCCGCCCGATGTAGCCCGCGCCCATGAACGCTTGGCTCATGGCCGTGGCGTCTACGTTCACCTGCACGCCGGGTTGGCGGCCGGCCAGCAGGTCAGCCTGGAAGTTCGCCGGCACATTGATCACGAAGGTGTATTCGCCGCTGTCCATGACCTTGTCCAACTGGTCATAGGCCAACGGCGTTGGGGCCTGAAACTCGGGCGGCTGCAGCGCCTCGGCCAGTTGTCGCGACAGCGAACTGTGGTCTTCATCGACAAACGCCACGCTGGCGTTGTGCACACCGATCACCGAGCCGGCGGCGGGCATATAGATGGCGACGGTGAAGGCGTAGAACAGAAACAGCAGCAACACGCTGTCATGGCGCAGGCTGGTCAGCTCCTTGATTCCCAGGCGCAGGATGTGCGCGAACTTATGCATCAGGCCTCCTGCTTCTTGAGCATGACCAGGCTCAGCCCGGTAAACCCGACAAAGAACCCGAACAGCGCCAGGCACTGCGGCCATAACTGGCGCAGGTCCAGGGCCTTGGTGAAGGTGCCCACGGCGACATCCAGGAAGTGCCCCGCCGGAAACAGCATGCCCATCAACGCCGCCGCGCCTTCCAGGGACGAGCGTGGCACGATCAGCCCGGAGAATTGAATGGTCGGCAGGCTGGTGATGATCATGGTGCCGAGGATCGCCGCGATCTGAGTGCGGGTGAACGCCGAAATCAGCAGGCCCATGCTGGTGGTCGCCAGCACATAGAGCAGGCCGCCGAACGCCAGCGTCAGGCCGCTGCCCTTGAACGGCACGCCGAACAGCCAGCGGTTCATCGCCACCAGCACTGCCAGGTTGACCAGGCTCACGGCCAGGTACGGCGCCTGTTTGCCGAGCAGGAACTCCAGGCGGGTCAGGGGCGTGGCGTAGAAGTTGGTGATCGAGCCCAGTTCCTTCTCGCGCACGATGCCGAGGGCGGTGAGCATCGCTGGGATAAACGCCAGGATCAGCGCCATCACACCGGGGCCGATGGCGTTGACGCTGACCACGTCCTGGTTATAGCGAAAGCGCGTTTCCAGCTTGGCGGCCGCTGGGTTGTTGCGCGGCAGGCTGCTCAGTTCGGCCAGTTGCTGAAGGTTCTCCTGGTGCACGGCCTCGACATAATTGCGGCTGGTTTCCGCGCGAAACGGCATGCCGCCATCGAGCCAGGCGGCCACGCTGGGCTGGCGGCCGGCGTAGAGATCGCGGCCAAAGCCCGGTGGGATCTCCAGGGCCAATTTGATTTCCGAACGTTGCAGGCGCCGGTGCAATTCAGTTGAGTCCTGAATCGGCGGTTGCTCGGCGAAGTAGCGTGAGCTTCGGAACGCCTCCAGGTAGGCGCGGCTTTGCGGCGTCTGGTCCTGGTCGTAGACGGCGAAAGCGAGTTTCTCCACATCCAGGGAAATGCCGTAGCCGAAGATCACCATCATGAACATCGCGCCCAGCAACGCGAAGGCCATGCGTACCTTGTCGCGCAGCAGTTCTTTGCCTTCGCGGCTGGCCACCGCCAACAGGCGGGCCAGGCTGAAACCGCGTTTGCTCACCGGCGGCGCGCTGGTTTCGCTGACGGTTGCGGCGGGCGCCGTGGGCTCAGGTTCGCCTTGGGCCTGTTCCAGGCAGGTGACGAACGCCGCTTCCAAGGTGTCGCCCTGGAATTGTCGTTGCAGCGCTTGCGGCGTATCGCAGGCGAGCACTTTACCCGCGTGCATCAGGGAAATGCGGTCGCAGCGCTGGGCCTCGTTCATAAAGTGCGTGGACAGGAAAATCGTCACACCTTGTTCGCGGGACAGCTCGATCAGCAATCGCCAGAAATCATCTCGCGCCGCCGGGTCGACGCCCGACGTGGGTTCATCGAGGATCAGCACTTCCGGGCGATGCAGCACTGCCACGGCCAATGACAAACGTTGACGCAAGCCGAGGGGCAGTTCGCCGGAGGGCTGTTCGGCCACGTCACCGAGATCGAAACGCTGGATCAGCTCATCGATGCGCGGGCCGCTGTCAGCCTTGGGCAGGTCGAACAATTGCGCATGCAGCACCAGGTTCTGGCGCACGCTGAGTTCGCCATACAGCGAGAAGCTTTGCGACATGAAACCCACGCGCTTGCGGGTGGCCAGGTCCTTGGCGTTTACCGGATTGCCCAGCAGCGTCGCACTGCCTTCGGTGGCCGGCATCAGCCCGGTGAGCACCTTCATAGTGGTGGTCTTGCCGCAGCCGTTGGAGCCGAGGAAGCCGAAGATCTCGCCGCGGCCAATGGCGAAGCTGACCTTGTTCACGGCGGTAAAATCGCCGAAGCGCAGGGTCAGGTCGTGGGCTTCGATGGCGATATCGGTGTTGTTGCTTTCCCTGGGCGGAATCACCAGCGGCTGGTTGTTGTGGGCGCTGTCGCCCTGGAAGTGGGTGAAGGCGTCATCCAGTTTGCCGCTGGCGGTTGCGCCCGCCAATTCACGGCTTAGGCCGTCTGCGATCAGCTTGCCGCGATCAAGCATCAAGCAATGTTCGAATTGCTCGGCTTCTTCCATGTAGGCCGTGGCCACCAGCAGCGTCAGTTGCGGGCGTTCTTGGCGGACGCTTTCGACCAGCTCCCAGAAGCGCCGGCGTGACAGTGGGTCGACGCCGGTGGTGGGCTCGTCGAGGATCAACAGGTCCGGGTCGTGGATCAGCGCGCAACACAGGCCGAGTTTCTGCTTCATCCCGCCGGAGAGCTTGCCGGCCGGGCGTTCAGCGAAGCGCGCAAGGTCGGTGGCCAGCAGCAGGTTGTGCATGCGCTGGTCGCAGTCGGCTTTCGACAGGCCAAACAACGTGGCAAAGAAACGGATGTTCTCGCTGATGGACAACTCGGGATACAAGTTGCCGCCCAGCCCTTGAGGCATAAAGGCGATGCGCGGGTACAGGCTGTTGCGGTGGCGGCGGTCTTCAATCGCACCGCCCAGCACTTGCAGTTGACCGTCCTGGAGCTTTTTGACCCCGGCGATCAAGCCCAGCAGGCTCGACTTGCCCGCGCCATCCGGCCCGATCAACCCGCAACGCGTCCCGGCTGGCAGGCTGAACGTAATGTCGAGCAGGGCCTGTTGCTTGCCGTAGCGATGGTTGATCGCCGTGGCTTGCAGCGCCAGGCCGGTCATTGCAGGTTGGCCGGCCAGTCGATATCAGCCGTGCGCACGTAGCCGGCGCCGGGCATGCCGGGTTTGGCTTGGGGCACGGCGCTGGGTTGAGTCAGGCGCAGTTTGACGCGGAACACCAGTTTCTGGCGTTCGTCGCGGGTTTCCACTTCCTTGGGGGTGAACTGGGATTTGGCGGCGACAAAGCTGATCTTCGCCGGCAGCGGTTGGTCGGGCAGGGCGTCGAGCAGAATGCGCGCGTCGCTGCCGACGGTGAGGCGGCCGGTGACGGAGGCCGGCAGGTAGAGATTCATGTATTGGTCGTTGGGGTCGATCAGCAACAGGACGCGCCCGCCCGCGCCGAGCACTTCGCCCGGCTCGGCCAGGCGCAGTTGGATAATCCCGTCGATGGGCGCGCGCAGGCTGCTGTCATCGATCTCACTGGTGAGCTGGGCGACCTGGGCTTCGGCGGCGCCAATCGCCGCCTTCACCGAATTGACTTGGGCTTGCGCGGCAATCACGGCGGCGTTGCCGGTGTTCTGCCGTGCCTGCTGTTGGTCAATCAACTGGCTGCTGGCGAAGCCGCGCTTGTACAGCTCCTGGGTGCGCTTGAGTTCCTGTTTGGCCAGCAGTTGCTCGCTCTGGCGCAATTGCACGTTGGCCTCGGCGGCCGCGAAGTTTTCCTTGGCGCGTAGCACTTCGGCTTCGGCCTGGGCGCGCTGGGCTTCCAGCGTGCGGGTGTCCATGCGTGCGAGCAGTTGGCCTTTGAGGACCTTGTCGCCTTCGTCCACGCGTACTTCGGCCAGGCGGCCGGGGATCTTGGCGGCGATCTGCACTTCGGTGGATTCCAGGCGGCCATTGCCCATGCTCAGGCCTTCGGGCAGGCGGTCCTGGGTGGAGCGCCAGTAACCGAAGCCGCCGGCGCCCAGCAACAGGGCAATGAGGGCGATGGCGAAAAGGCGTGAGGCGTGGTGGTTCGTCGACATGGCTGCTTCCTGCGGCATTAGCGTCCTAGTTTGAGCGGTTTGCCCCGGTGGGGCTTTGATACCGGTCAGTTAAAGCAAATTGATCACGGCGGCCCATTGCTCGGGCGTGACGGCCATCACTGAAAGGCGGCTGCCTTTTTGCACCAGGGGCAGTTCGGCAAGGGCGGCTTGTTGTTTGAGGTAGCCCAGGCCAAGCACGTTGGGGAAGGTCTGGACGTGGGCGACGTTGATCGCGCTCCACGGATTTTTTTCCGGAGTGGCCTTGGCGTCGAAGTAGTGGCTTTCGGGCTCCAGCGCGGTGGGGTCCGGGTAGGCCGCCTCGACGATTTTGCCGATGCCGGCAATGCCCGGCTCCGGGCAACTGGAGTGGTAGAAGAAAAATTGGTCACCCACCGCCATGGCACGCAGGAAGTTGCGCGCCTGGTAGTTGCGCACCCCGTCCCAGCGCGCTTCGCCGAGCTTTTCCAGGCCTTTGATAGAGAGTTCGTCGGGCTCGGATTTCATCAGCCAATAGGCCATTTTGGGGCTCCTGAAAAAAGCAGTGGGCAAGTTGTCAGGCAATTTGATGACAAACCGACAGTCGGTTGGCGCCAAGGTTTGCGTGTTGGTTCACGTTACCGCAGAATGCCGGCTTTTAAAGCTTGACGCAGCTGCAACGGACTACTTTGGAACGTTGTTGTCATCGTGTACGAGGTGCCTGCAGGGGGGCAATCGATGCAACGTAAACCGGATTTACTATGGATTTTGGTGATTTTGTTTGGTCTGGGCGTCGTGACCACCGGGTATGCCCAAAGCTTATGGTCGAACAAGACCGATGCGCCCGTCGAACTGGCTCAGCAGCAGCCGCAACCGTTCAAACGCTGACTCTTCTTCAAGGCGCCGCTGATTCCAGTGGCGTCTTCGCACTATACCAATGCTTATCGGTAACGGTGCCCGCCAACGGCACATCCCAGCTTGCCTGTATCAATCGATCGACCTTTTGACATTCATGGGCCAGCCCCAACAGCGTCGGCTTGCGCCAGCTTTGGCGGCGCGCCAGGTAAGCCAGGCTGCGATCGTAGAACCCGCCGCCCATGCCCAGGCGTCCACCGGCATCATCGAACCCCACCAACGGCAGTAGCACCAGGTCCAAGGCCCAGACTTTGCGCTGGCGGCTGATATTCACCCGTGGCTCCAGGATGCGAAAGCGATTGTGCAGCAGCTTTTCCCCAGGCCTGACGCGCTGGAACACCATCTTGGTCCGTGGCCAGGCGCTGAGCACCGGCAGGTAAGTGGCCTTGCCCCGGCGCTGGGCAGCGCGCAGCAGCAGGCGCGGATCGATTTCACCGTCCGTCGGTAGATACAAAGAGATATGTTTGGCCCGGCGAAACAGCGGGTGCTGTGCCAGTTGCCGATACAGGCCCTGGGCGGCCTTGCGCTGCTCGCTCGGCGTGAGGGCGCGGCGGGCTTTGCGCAACATGCGTCGAAGTTGCGGACGGGAAAGCGGCGCAGGTTCGGTCATGGTTTCCGGCTCATAAAACAATGCCAGTCCGAGGACTGGCATTGAGTTTGGGAATTCAGGCTCCCCGACAGAGCCGCTGTCGACTTAGCCCTTGAACCCGAAAGTTCAAGGTGGAAGATGCAGTAGGCTTTAAGGCTTTCCGTCTAGCGGACATGCACACCAGCCCAACGTGCAACTTCCAGGGTAGTGCGAATCGGCTCAGGGACATCGCCGACTGGCAAACACGCCAGGGAGTGGGGCGAGTATACCTTAAACAGTCGCGGCAATCAGCCCTTGGGTGCGTCTGAATCGCTGGAAAGCACCAGATCGACACGCTCCAGCAGGTCACGCACCTGCTCACGCGTCGAGCCGCTGGCCTGCACGTCAGGGCGTTCCTGCTTATGCAGCAGATCGTGGGTAATGTTCAGCGCGGCCATCACGGCGATACGGTCGGCGCCGATCACTTTGCCGCTGCTGCGGATTTCACGCATCTTGCCATCCAGGTAGCGGGCGGCGCTCACCAGGTTGTTGCGCTCTTCCTGGGGGCAGATGATCGAATATTCTTTATCCAGGATCTGCACGGTGACGCTATTGCTTGAACTCATGAGTCTTGCTCCAGGGCCTTCAGGCGCGAAATCATCGATTCGACCTTACGCCGGGCGATTTCGTTTTTTTCAATGAGGTGAGCGCGTTCCTCGCGCCAGGTCTTTTCCTGAGCTAATAGGAGTCCGTTTTGACTCTTTAGTTGCTCGACCCGGGTAATTAGCAATTCGAGTCTGGCCATCAGCGCTTGCAGGTCGGTGTCTTCCATTGGGTTCCACTGGATTTGTCTGATGAATGGCAACTGCAGGATAAACGATCTGACGCCCTTGATAGTCTTGGTACGTCTGCCGGTGCTAGGATACAGCGCTCCATTCTAGACATTGCGCCGTCTGGCGCCTAGCTCACCATGCCTATTCAGAACTCCCCGTACGACGCTTTTTCCAAACTGCTGAGCACCAGCGGCCACCCTTGCTCGCCTGCTGAACTGCACGGCGTATTGCTGGGCCGCAGCTGCACCGGCGTTGGCTTTGATGCCGACAACTGGCTGGCTGACGTGGCCGAGCTGCTTGAGACCGAGCCGACCGACAACGTGCGTAACGCGCTGATCGGCCTGCAAGAGATGGTCAAGGGCGAGCTGACCGGTGATGACGTCACCGTGGTCCTGCTGCTGCCGACCGACGATGCGCCGCTCGCCGAACGCGCCGCTGCCCTGGGCCAATGGTGCCAAGGCTTCCTCCACGGTTTCGGCGTCAACGCCGGCGGCCTGGAACTGAGCACCGACGCCAAGGAAGTGTTGCAGGATTTGGCAGCGATCTCCCAGGTGCAAGACGCTCTGGAAGAGTCCGAAGACGGCGAAGGCGACTACATGGAAGTCATGGAATACCTGCGCGTCGCGCCGCTGCTGCTGTTCACCGAGACCAAGAAGTCCGCTGAGCCCGCTGCGCCCAAGCCTTCGCTGCACTAAGAAAGGAAGCCCATCTGCCCATGATCCATATCCCCCGAGCGGAATACACCCGACGCCGCAAGGCGCTCATGGCGCAGATGGAACCCAACAGCATCGCGATCCTGCCGGCCGCCGCCGTGGCGATCCGCAATCGCGATGTCGAGCACGTATACCGCCAGGACAGCGACTTCCAGTACCTGAGCGGTTTCCCCGAGCCGGAAGCGGTGATCGTGCTGATGCCCGGTCGCCAGCACGGCGAGTACGTGCTGTTCTGCCGCGAGCGCAACGCCGAACGCGAACTGTGGGACGGCCTGCGCGCCGGCACCGAAGGCGCGATCCGTGACTTTGGCGCCGACGACGCGTTCCCCATCACCGATATCGACGACATCCTGCCCGGCCTCATCGAAGGTCGCGATCGGGTGTACTCGGCCATGGGCAGCAATGCCGAGTTCGACCGGCACCTGATGGAATGGATCAACGTGATCCGCTCCAAGGCCCACCTGGGCGCCCAGCCGCCGAACGAATTCGTTGCCCTGGATCATCTGCTCCACGACATGCGCCTGTATAAATCGGCGGCAGAAGTGAAGGTGATGCGCGAGGCCGCGCGAATCTCCTGCGCGGCCCACGTGAAGGCGATGCAAGCCAGCCGCGCCGGCCTGTATGAGTTCAGCCTGGAAGCCGAACTGGATTATGAGTTCCGCAAAGGCGGCGCGAAAATGCCGGCCTACGGCTCCATAGTCGCCGCCGGGCGCAACAGCTGCATCCTGCATTACCAGCAGAATGACGCGCTGCTCAAGGACGGCGACCTGGTGCTGATTGACGCCGGTTGCGAGATTGACTGCTACGCGAGCGACATCACCCGCACCTGGCCGGTCAATGGCAAATTTTCGCCGGAACAGAAGGCGATCTACGAAATTGTGCTGGCTTCCCAGGAGGCCGCGTTTGCCGAGATCGCTCCGGATAAACATTGGAACCAGGCGCATGAGGCCACCGTGCAGGTGATTACTGCCGGTCTGGTGAAGCTGGGGTTGCTGCAGGGTGACGTCGACGAGCTGATCGCCAGCGAAGCCTATAAAGCCTTCTATATGCACCGCGCTGGCCACTGGCTGGGCATGGATGTGCATGATGTGGGCGAGTACAAAGTGGGCGGTGAGTGGCGGGTGCTGGAAGTCGGCATGGCGCTGACCGTAGAGCCGGGCATTTATATTTCGCCGGACAACCCGAATGTGGCAAAGAAATGGCGTGGCATTGGCGTACGCATCGAGGACGACGTGGTAGTGACCAAGCAAGGCTGTGAAATCCTGACCGGCGGCGTGCCTAAGACCGTCGCTGAAATTGAAGCGCTGATGGCGGCTGCCCGATGAGCCGGGTCAACCTGGCAATCATTGGCGGCGGCCTGGTCGGCGCCAGCCTGGCGCTGGCGTTGCAGGCCGGGGCCAAGGCGCGGGGCTGGAAGATCGTGCTGATCGAACCCTTCGCGCCGGGCGACAGCTACCAGCCGAGCTACGATGCGCGCTCTTCGGCGCTGTCCTACGGCGCCCGGCAGATCTATCAGCGCCTGGGTTTGTGGCAAGAGATTTCGCGCCGCGCCGAGCCGATCAAGCAGATTCATGTGTCCGACCGTGGGCGTTTCTCCACCGCGCGCCTGTCCGCCATGGAAGAGGGCGTGCCGGCCCTCGGCTATGTGGTGGAAAACGCCTGGTTGGGCCAATGCCTGTGGCAAGGCCTGGACAAAGAGGTGGTCAGCTGGCGTTGCCCGGCCGAAGTCACACGCATGGAACCGCTGCCCGATGGCTACCGCCTGACCCTCAATGATGAAACCGTGTTGGAGTGCGACCTCGCCGTGCTGGCTGACGGTGGCCGTTCCGGCTTGCGCGAGCAATTGGGCATCGGCGTGAAAACCCGCCCGTACAACCAGAGCGCACTGATCGCCAACATCACCCCCAGCGAATCCCATAACGGCGAAGCCTTCGAGCGTTTCACCGATGAAGGCCCGATGGCCTTGCTGCCGCTGCCGGACAACCGCTGCGCACTGGTGTGGACGCGCATCGGCATGGACGCGCAACGCCTGGCCAATCTCGACGAGCGCAGCTTTTTGAGCGAGTTGCAGGGCGTGTTCGGCTACCGCCTGGGCACGCTGAAGCAAGTCGGCGCCCGTCATCTGTACCCGCTGACACTGGTTGAAGCCGAGGAGCAAGTGCGCTCCCACCTGGCGATCCTCGGCAACGCGGCCCACAGCCTGCACCCGATTGCGGGGCAGGGCTTCAACCTGTCCCTGCGTGATGCAAATGCATTGGCTGAAGCCTTGTTGGCGGGACCGCAAGTGCCGGGCGACCTGGCCACCTTGCAGGGTTATCGCGAGCGCCAGCGCCTGGATCAGAAGCTCACCGTGGGTTTCTCCGACCAGGTCACGCGCCTGTTTGGCAGCGCCCAGCCGTTGGTCGCCCTGGGGCGCAACATGGGCCTGCTGGGCCTGGACTTGCTGCCGCCGGCCAAACGCTGGTTCGCGCGTCAGGCCATGGGCCTGGGTACACGTCCCGATGCGTAACTGGTTGATTGAGCGCCTGGGCAAGGCGCGGTTATTGCGCTGGTTCCTGAGCCTGTACCCGCCGTACCTCGGCGCGGGTGTACGGGTGCAAGAACTGAGCGCGGACTTCCGGCATGTCAAAGTGCGCATGGGCCTGGGCTGGTACAACCGCAATTACGTCGGTACGCAGTTTGGCGGCAGCCTGTATTCGATGGTCGACCCGTTCTACATGCTGCTGTTGATGGAGAACCTGGGCCGCGACTACATCGTGTGGGACAAGGCGGCGAGTATCGATTTCATTTCGCCGGGCAAAGGCCCGGTGTATGCCGAGTTTTCCATCGATGATGCCTTGCTCGATGAGATCCGACGGCAGACCGAAGGGGGCGAGAAGTACCTGCCCCACCTCAAGGTCCAGATTCATGATGGCTCCGGCACCCTGGTGGCGCGAGTCGACAAAACCCTTTACGTGCGGCGCAAGCCGCCAGCGAGACAGGCTTAAAGCATGGACATGCGCGCAGATGTGCTGATTGTCGGGGCCGGAATGGTCGGAAGCGCCCTGGCGCTGGCGTTGCAGGGCAGTGGCCTGCAGGTGCTGCTGCTCGACGGCAGCCCGCTGAGCGTCAAGCCGTTCGACCGCGAGGCCGCATTCGAACCCCGCGTGAGCGCCTTGTCGGCCGCCAGCCAGCGCATCCTCGAGCGCCTGGGCGTTTGGGACGGCATCGTCTCGCGCCGTGCCAGCCCTTATGGCGAGATGCAAGTGTGGGACGGCAGCGGCACCGGGCAGATCCACTTTTCGGCCGCCAGTGTGCATGCCGAGGTGCTGGGGCATATCGTCGAGAACCGCGTGGTGCAGGATGCGCTGCTCGACCGCCTGCACGACTGCGACCTGGGCCTGCTGGCCAATGCACGTCTGGAACAGATGCGCCGCTCCGGCGATGACTGGCTGCTGACCCTGGCCGACGGCCGCACGTTGCGTGCGCCGTTGGTGGTGGCTGCCGATGGCGCCAATTCCGCCGTGCGCCGCCTGACCGGCACCGCGACCCGCGAATGGGATTACCTGCATAACGCCATCGTCACCAGCGTACGCAGCAGCCAGCCGCACCAACGTACGGCGTGGCAACGCTTTACCGACACCGGCCCGCTGGCATTCTTGCCGCTGGTGCGGGACGGGCAGGAAGATTGGTGTTCGATCGTCTGGTCGACCACGCCGGCTGAATCCGAGCGCTTGATGGCGCTGGATGATGAAAGTTTCTGCCGTGAGCTGGAGCGCGCCTTCGAAGGGCGGCTCGGCACGGTGTTGAGCGCCGACCCGCGCGTCTGCGTGCCACTGCGCCAGCGTCACGCCAAGCGCTATGTGGCCGAAGGCCTGGCGTTGATTGGCGACGCGGCGCACGTCATCCATCCCTTGGCGGGACAGGGCGTGAACCTGGGTTTCCTGGATGCGGCGACACTGGCTGAAGTCTTGTTGTCTGCGACCGAGCGCGGCGAGCGCCTGGCCGATGTGAAGGTGCTGAGCCGCTACGAGCGTCGACGCATGCCGCACAACCTGGCGTTGATGGCGGCGATGGAGGGTTTTGAGCGACTGTTCCAGGCCGATCAACTGCCGCTGCGCTGGTTGCGCAACGCTGGTTTGAAAATGGTCGACCAGATGCCCGAGGCCAAGGCCGTCTTTGTGCGCCAGGCGCTGGGTCTGAGCGGGGATCTGCCGGAGCTGGCCCAGCCCTGAAACAGTCGTGCAACATCTGGTAACGCCTCCACCAAGCGCTACCAAATGTGAGTCCTTATCATTTGCCCTCTTTTTGCAAATGAGAGACCGCACCCATGTTGGCACCCAAGCGCCTCCTGACTGCCCTGGCACTCACCCTGATCGGCAGCACCACCGTGCAGGCCGCCGACGAAGTGGTGGTCTACTCCTCGCGCATCGACGAACTGATCAAACCGGTGTTCGACGCCTACACCAAGAAAACCGGCGTGCAGGTGAAGTTCATCACCGACAAGGAAGCCCCGCTGATGCAGCGCATCAAGGCCGAGGGCGAAAACGCCACCGCCGACCTGCTGCTCACCGTCGATGCCGGCAACCTCTGGCAGGCTGAGCAAATGGGCATCCTGCAACCGTTCACCTCTGAGGTGATCGACAAGAACATTCCCCTGCAATACCGCTCTTCCAAACACACCTGGACCGGCCTGAGCCTGCGCGCGCGGACCATCGCCTATTCCACCGACCGGGTAAAACCGGGCGACCTCACCACCTACGAAGCCCTGGCCGACAAACAGTGGGAAGGCCGCCTGTGCCTGCGCACGGCGAAAAAGGTCTACAACCAGTCGCTGACCGCCACCCTGATCGAAACCCACGGTGCGGCCAAGACCGAAGAAATCGTCAAGGGCTGGGTGAACAACCTGTCCACCGACGTGTTCTCCGATGACATCGCCGTGCTGGAAGCCATCAACGCCGGGCAGTGCGACGTGGGCATCGTCAACACCTACTACTATGGCCGCCTGCACAAACAGAAGCCGGACCTGGCGGTAAAACTGTTCTGGCCGAACCAGGGCGACCGTGGTGTGCACGTGAACCTGTCGGGCATCGGCCTGACCCAACACGCTCCGCACCCGGAAGCCGCCAAGGCACTGGTGGAGTGGATGACCACGCCTGAGGCGCAGAAGATTTTTGCCGACGTGAACCAGGAGTTCCCGGCCAACCCGGCCGTGCCGCCGTCGGCGGAAGTGGCGACCTGGGGCAAGTTCGTGGCGGACACCTTGCCGGTGGAAGTGGCGGGCAAGCGCCAGGCTGAGGCGATCCGGTTGATGGATCGGGCTGGCTGGAACTAAGTACACTCTGTAGGACACCGCAGTCCTAAATGTGGGAGCGGGCTTGCTGTGGTGAGCGGGCTTGCCCTGCGCTGGGCTGCGAAGCAGCCCCATAGGATCTCCAGTCAACCCATCGAGGAACAAGCCCGCTCCCACATTGGTTAGCGGCGCCTTGAAAATCTTTATTATTCTGAGAGTTTCTCATTGGCCCACCCCGCCCAACGCCGCTGGTACCTGCCGGTCTTCACCGTCGCTGCCCTGGTGCTGCTGCCGCTGAGCGTGCTGTTGCTGTCCTGGCAAAGCATCGATGCACAAATCTGGTCCCACCTCTGGGAAACCCAGATGCCGCGCCTGCTGGGCAACACCCTGACCCTAGTGTTGGGTGTCGGCGTCGGCGTGACCCTGCTGGGCGTGAGCCTGGCCTGGCTGACCAGCCTCTGCGAGTTCCCCGGCCGGCGCTGGCTCGATTGGGCGTTGATGCTGCCGTTCGCCATTCCCGCCTACGTTCTGGCTTTTGTGTTTGTCGGCTTGCTGGATTTCTCCGGCCCGGTGCAAACCCTGCTGCGCGAATGGTTTGGCAGTGGCTTGAGGCTGCCTCGGGTGCGTTCCACCAGCGGTGTGATCATCGTGTTGGTGCTGGTGTTCTATCCCTACGTTTATCTGCTGGCGCGCAGCGCATTCCTGGCCCAGGGCAAAGGCCTGATGGAAGCGGCGCGGGTGTTGGGGCAATCGCCGTGGCGCGCGTTCTGGCATGTGGCGCTGCCCATGGCACGGCCGGCGATTGGCGCCGGGGTGGCGTTGGCATTGATGGAGACCCTGGCGGATTTCGGCGCGGTCTCGGTATTTAACTTCGATACTTTCACCACCGCCATCTACAAGACCTGGTACGGCTTTTTCAGCCTGTCCAGCGCGGCCCAGTTGGCCAGCCTGTTGCTGTTGGTGGTGATGTTGGTGCTGTATGGCGAGCGGCGAGCACGGGGCGCCAGCCGACCGAGCAACGAACGGCCACGGGGCAAGGCGCTGTATCACCTGCGCGGGTTCAAAGCGGCAGCGGCGAGTAGTTGGTGTGGGCTGGTGTTCGCCTGTGCCTTTGTGATCCCGATGCTGCAACTGGTTGCCTGGTTCTGGCAGCGCGGTCGCTTCGATCTGGATGAGCGCTACTCCGGCCTGATTGTTCACACGCTTTATCTGGGCGGGATCGCTGCCCTGATCACAGTCAGCGTGGCGCTGGTGCTGGCCTTCGCCAACCGGCTGGCGCCGACGCGAGCGATTCGCTCCGGCATCAGCCTGGCCAATGTCGGTTATGCCTTGCCGGGTTCGGTGTTGGCGGTGTCGATCATGTTGGCGTTCAGCTATCTGGACCGTGAACTGGTGGTGCCGCTGTCCGGCTGGCTCGGCGGCGCGGGCAAGCCATTGCTGTTGGGCAGCCTGTCGGCGTTGGTGCTGGCGTATCTGGTGCGTTTCCTGGCGGTGGCCTATGGGCCGTTGGAAAACAGCCTGGCGCGCATCCGGCCCTCCCTGCCGGAAGCAGCACGCAGTCTTGGCGTCAGTGGCCCACGACTGTTTTGCAAAGTGTATCTGCCGCTGTTGCTGCCGGGGACCTTGAGTGCGGCACTGCTGGTGTTTGTCGATGTGCTCAAGGAAATGCCCGCGACCCTGCTGATGCGCCCGTTCGGCTGGGACACGCTGGCCGTGCGCATCTTTGAAATGACCAGTGAAGGCGAATGGGCACGGGCTTCTTTGCCCGCGTTGACACTGGTGCTGGTCGGCCTGTTGCCGGTGATCGGGCTGATTCGACGCTCCGCCCGGCAAATCGGTTAGGTGCCAGTCCTACGGCTTGCGGCTACAATGCGCGGCATTCGGTGCGCTTCGTCTTTCGGAGCGGGTCGCTGGGCGTGGCTGCAGGCCTTGTAATTCAAGGTGTTCAGCACGAACAGTAGCTCCGCGCACCTTCGCCACGCCCGGAAGGAGAAACCCATGGGACAGCGTACGCCTCTGTATGACCTGCATCTCGCCCTCGGCGCGAAAATGGTCGATTTTGGCGGTTGGGATATGCCTCTGCACTACGGCTCGCAGGTTGAAGAACACCACCAGGTGCGACGCGATTGCGGGGTGTTCGATGTATCTCATATGACCGTGATTGATGTCACCGGCCCCCAGGCCAAGGAATGGCTCCAGTACCTGCTGGCCAATGATGTCGAACGCCTGCACGGCTGCGGCCGTGCGTTGTACAGCGCCATGCTCAACGAAAAGGGCGGCGTGGTGGACGACATGATCGTCTACCGCACCGAGTCCGCTTATCGGCTGGTGGTGAATGCCGCCACCCGTGACCAGGACATGGCCTGGATGCACGCGCAACTGGGCAGTTACCAGGTGCAGCTGCATGAACGCCCTGAGCTGGCCATGCTCGCCATCCAAGGCCCCCACGCCCGGCAGAAGATTGCCGAGCTGGTGACCCAGTCGCGCGGCGCGCTGATTCACCAGCTCAAACCCTTCGAAGGCCAGGCCGACGGCGATTGGTTTATCGCGCGTACGGGTTACACCGGCGAAGATGGCCTGGAGATTGTCCTGCCGGCCGAGCAGGCGCCGGGCTTTTTCAACGACCTGGTAGGTGCCGGTATTTCCCCCATCGGCCTTGGCGCCCGCGATACCCTGCGCCTGGAAGCGGGTATGAACCTCTACGGTCAGGACATCCATCAGGACGTTTCACCGTTGGCGTCGAACATGGCCTGGAGCATTGCCTGGGAGCCGGCCGAGCGCAATTTCATCGGCCGCGCCGCGCTGGAAGCAGAAAAAGCTACGGGTGTGCAGTTCAAACTGGTCGGGCTGGTACTGGAAGAACGTGGAGTTTTACGTGCTCACCAGGTGGTTCGTATCGCCAATATTGGCGAAGGGGAGATCACCAGTGGTAGTTTCTCTCCTACGCTGAGCAAATCCATTGCCCTGGCGCGAGTACCGACGGCAACGGCTGATCGGGCCGAAGTGGAAATCCGCGGCAAGTGGTACCCGGTTCGAGTGGTCAAACCGACCTTCGTGCGCCATGGCAAAACCTTGATCTAACCTATTTCCGGCAGGCCAATGGCCGCTGACATTACTTCTTGAGGACACAGATTATGAGCGATATCCCTGCCGACCTGCGTTTTGCCGAAAGCCACGAATGGGCACGCCTGGAAGCTGACGGCACAGTGACCGTCGGTATTTCCGACCATGCTCAGGAAGCGTTGGGTGATGTGGTGTTTGTCGAGTTGGCCGAAGTGGGCGCGCAGTTCGACGCTGCCGGCCAAGCGGGTGTGGTTGAGTCGGTGAAGGCCGCCTCGGACATCTACGCTCCGGTTGCAGGCGAAGTGATTGCCGTCAATGAAGAGCTGAGCGGTAGCCCTGAGTTGCTGAACTCCGACCCGTACGGCGCGTGGATCTTCAAGCTCAAGCCGAGCAACCCGGCTGATCTGGAAAAACTGCTGGATGCTGCTGGCTACAAAGCCGCCATCGGCGAGTGATCCTGTTGCGGGAGCCGGTTATCCGGCTCCCGCAATGTGTTTTCAGCGCTGTAGAACCGCTTTCACTGCCGCTACCGACCGCTCCACATCCGCCTCCGTCATCGCCGTGAACATCGGCAACGACACGATCAAACGACCGACCTTTTCTGCCACCGGGAACATACCTTCCTTGAAGCCCTGTGCCCGATAAAGACTCAGCAGGTGGATCGGCGGGTAGTGATAGCCAATGCCGACGCCGTGGGCCTGCATCTGCTCCATGAAGGTGGCGCGGGCCGGCAGGCCGTCCTGGCGCTCAGGCAGCACCAGTTGGAACAGGTGCCAGTTGCTGTTTTCGAAGTCGGCCGGTGGCAGTTGTGCGCCGTACAACGCTTCAAAATCACTGCCAAAGCACTTGAAGTAGTGCCGCGCCAGGTTCTGGCGATGCGCGGTGATCTTCTCGATATGAGCAAACTGCCCCAGGCCAATGGCGGCGGCGATGTCGGTCATATTGAACTTGCCGCCCAGCACATCTACATCCAAGCCATCGAAGCCGGTGCGGGTGACGCCTTGCAGGCGATACTTCTCGGCCAGACGCGCTTCTTCGGCGTTGTTCAAGACCAGGCAACCGCCCTCTGAAGAGGTGATGTTCTTGTTGGCCTGGAAGCTGAACGACACGAAATCACCGGTGGCGCCGATGCGCTCGCCATCCCAGCTTGAACCCAATGCCTGGGCAGCGTCCTCGACGATACGCAGGTTGTACTTGTTTGCCAGTGCGTACAGCATCGGCATGTCCAGGGGCAGGCCGGCCAGGTAAACCGGGATGATCGCCTTGGTGCGCGGGGTAATCGCCGCCTCCACCTGAGCCAGGTCGATGTTGCGGGTGACCGGGTCGATATCGGCAAACACCGGCGTGGCGCCGACTTCCAGGATCACGTTGGCCGTGGCCACCCAGGAGATCGGTGTGGTGATGACTTCATCACCCGGCCCGATGCCGGCAATGCGCAGGGCAATCTCCATGGTGCAAGTGCCCGAGTTAAAGGTGCGCACCGGCCGGCCGCCAAAGTATTCCGACAACTGAGCTTCGAATGCCTGCACTTTCGGCCCGCTGGTAATCCAGCCCGAGCGCAGTACATCGCCGACCGCCGAGATGGTGGCTTCATCGATGGTGGGTTTGGAGAACGGCAGGAAGGGCTGTTGGCTCATGACGACGAAGGCATCCGTTTCAGATTGGCGATGAGTAAGCGATCAGTACCGGTATGGTTACACGGTGTGACTGAATATAGCCTGTCGCCTGTGAATGAATCGTCAGTGTTTAAGTAAAAAATGCCGCTTCACCAGCGGCATTCTCCACGGGTTTTAGAAGGTGTAGCGCGCTTCCAGGAACACGTTTTGTTCCTTGAGCTTGCCTTTGAGTTGTTCATCCCTGGCGTTCACACGGTTTGCGAAGGTGTTGTAGCCGGTTTCAACATCGCCCATGGCGATATAACGATAACCAGCCCCCAGTGTGATTTGCTCACTGACCTTGGCTTCCAGCCCCAGGCCTACGCTGTAGGCAAAGTTGTGTTGGCGATTATTGGCAAAGCGGCGGGTCTCGTTGGTTTGATAGCCTTCGGCTTCAATGCGAGCGACACCCACACCGGCCATACCGTAAAACGACAGCCACTGGTTTATAGGGATGTCTTTATAGCCATTGAGCATCAAGCGTTGGCTCTGGACCTGCATGCTGTTGACGTTGGCATTGAAGGGAGCCCAGTAGGATTTGAATGTCGAGTTGTTCGGCATTGTGTATTCCCCTTCCAGGCGCCAGCCATTCTCAAAGGCGTAACCTGCCGCGAAAGAGGCTACGAATGACTTGGCGCTATCTGGGGCGTCCACTCGTTCAGTCACACGAGGGCTGGTGAGCAGCGAGCTGGAAAGGTTCTGGCGGGCGTTGTTGAATTTTGCTGATCCGTACCAGCTTTCTGCCTGGGCGTAGGAGGTCGAAAATGCAGAGAGCAGCAGTACGTAGGCAATCTTGTGCATGGGCAGTGATTCGCTTTATTTAAAAAGGAACCCTTAGCTTGTTGCCCAGCAGGATGAGGCTCGACAGGACTTCTCTGTACTCCACATTGAAAGCAGGAACCTATGCGTAGTACTGGGCGGGTATAACCGTAGGAAATGAAGGCAAAAAAATGCCGCTGTTCAAAGCGGCATTTTTTATCGAGCCCGAGTTACTCGGTAACGGCGTTTTTCGCGAGGATGGCGTTGGCCAGCTCCATATCCGTGGCTTGCAGGCCAGGGTTATCGGCGCGGACTTTCTGCATCGCCGCTTCCAGGTACGGGCCACGGATGCCGCCATCGCTGGCAACAAAGCTGCCTGCGTCGTCTTGCGCGGCGACCACCAGCTTATGGTCCTTGAACGTCAGGTACGTCGAGCCGGTAGTGGCGCCGGACGAGATGACGTTGCGCCAGAAACTGTCGGCCATGGCTGAACCGACAGGGAGGGAAAGCACAGCAAGGGTTGCGACAGCATATTTAAGACGCATGATGGGTGACTCCGGGTGGGTTATCTGTACTTTATGATTGTAGTTAGTCCAACCGAGTTCCATCACTGACTAAACAGTTTCAACCCTTAACACCACACCTTCCTGGCCAACTACCCGGACTTGAGCGCCTACGGGGCTGTCCGGGCCAGTGACCATCCACACGCCGTCACCCACCTTTACCTTGCCCCGGCCGTCCACAATCGCCTGATGCACCACGAAGGTGCGGCCGATCAGCTCCGAGCCGCGCTCGTTCAGCCCCGGCTGGTCGCTGGCTTTGGCACTGCTGCGCTGGCGCTTCCACCAATACACGGCTGTCAGGATCGACAACACGGCAAACAACAGAAGTTGCCACTCCAGCCCCAAAGGCGGCACCAGGAACTTGATCACGCCCACGGCTGCCGCGGCGATGCCCATCCACAGCAGGTAACCACCGGCGCCGAATACCTCAAGGATCAACAACACCGTACCTAGCGCCAGCCAATCCCAAAACGACAGATGCTGCAGGAAATCCCACATGGCGCTGGCCTCAGCCTTTCTTGTTGTCGAACGTTGCCTTGACGATCTCGCCGATACCACCAACCGCACCGATCACCTGGCTGGCTTCCAGCGGCATCAGGATGACCTTGCTGTTGTTGGCCGATGCCAGCTTGCCCAGCGCATCGATGTATTTCTGCGCGACGAAGTAATTGACCGCCTGCACGTTGCCAGACGCAATCGCTTCCGACACCACCTGGGTCGCGCGGGCTTCTGCTTCGGCCTGACGCTCACGGGCTTCGGACTCAAGGAATGCAGCCTGTCGGCTACCTTCTGCCTCAAGGATCTGCGCCTGCTTCTTGCCTTCGGCGGTCAGGATCGCGGAGGCGCGCAAGCCTTCAGCTTCAAGGATTTGCGCACGCTTGATCCGTTCGGCTTTCATCTGGCCCGACATGGCGGCCATCAGGTCGGCAGGTGGGCTGATGTCCTTGATCTCGATACGGGTGATCTTGATGCCCCATGGCGCGGTGGCTTCGTCCACGGTTTTCAGCAGTTTCTCGTTGATGCCGTCACGCTGGCTGAGCATGGCATCCAGCTCCATGGACCCGAGCACGGTACGGATGTTGGTTTGCAGCAGGTTGCGGATGGCGTGTTCGAGGTTGTTGACCTCGTACGCGGCCTGGGCGGTGTTGACCACCTGGAAGAAGCACACGGCGTCGATCTGCACGGTGGCGTTGTCGGCGGTGATGACTTCCTGGGGCGGGATATCCAGCACGCTTTCCATCACGTTGATCTTGCGACCGATGCGGTCCATGACTGGGATGATGATGTTCAGGCCAGGCTTGAGGGTGTTGGTGTAGCGGCCGAAACGCTCGACTGTCCACTGGTAACCCTGGGGGACGACCTTGAAGCCCATGAACAGGATGGCGATGGCCAAGCCCACGAAAAGAAGCAGTACGGTTCCGATCTGCATAGTGATTCCCTATCTGAATGTGTCAGTGAAACGACGTTGGGCCGATTGTAACGGTGTTGTCACCGATAAGAACGGTTTCACTGCTGATCAAACAAAGGATTTGTTACCGAATCCCCAGGCGTTACTCGTAATACTTCCGCCATCGTGGTCTGCCCCGCCTCGACCTTTTGCAGGCCGGCCATGCGCAGGCTGCACATGCCTTGGGCAATCGCCGCCTGGCGCAGCGCCTGCACATCGGCGCCGGGCGTGATCAGCGTCTTGAGCGCTTGATTCAGCAGCATGATTTCGTACACACCGGCTCGGCCCCGATAGCCGCTGTGTCGACATTCCACGCATCCGACCGCCTCATGGACCCCACCCAGCGTCCGCTTGCAGTGAGGACATAAAACCCGTACCAACCGCTGTGCCATCACCCCCAATAATGTGGCCTTGATCAAATAGTGAGCAATGCCCAGTTCCTGCAAGCGGCTGATGGCGCTGGGCGCGTCGTTGGTATGCAAGGTCGACAGCACCAGATGCCCGGTCAGTGCGGCCTGGATCGCCATCTCGGCGGTCTCCTGGTCGCGGATCTCGCCAATCATGATGATGTCCGGATCCTGGCGCAGCAGGGCGCGGATGCCGCTGGCGAAGGTCAGGTCGATGTTGTGCTGCACCTGCATCTGGTTGAACGCCGGTTCGACCATCTCGACGGGATCTTCCACGGTGCACAGGTTGACCTCCCGGGTCGCCAGTTGCCTGAGCGTGGTGTAGAGCGTGCTGGTCTTGCCTGAACCGGTCGGGCCGGTCACCAGGATGATGCCGTGGGTCTGGCGCGTCATGGACTGCCAGCGTTGCTGGTCATCAGCCGACAAACCCAGCTGGTCAAAGCCCTTGAGCAGGACCTGCGGGTCGAAAATCCGCATCACCAGCTTCTCGCCAAACGCCGTGGGCAAGGTGGAAAGGCGCAGTTCAACTTCCGCGCCCGCCGGGCTTTTGGTCTTGACCCGGCCGTCCTGGGGCCTGCGTTTTTCTGCCACGTTCATGCGACCCAGGCTTTTCAGGCGGCTGACCACCGCCATCGTTACCTGGGCCGGGAACTGATAGACGTCGTGCAGCAGCCCGTCGATGCGAAAGCGCACACGCCCCTGTTCACGGCAGGGCTCGATATGGATATCGCTGGCGCGCTGGGCGAACGCGTATTGCAGTAGCCAATCGACGATATTGACGATGTGTGCGTCGTTGGCATCCGGCTCCTGGTCGCTGGCGCCCAGGTTGAGCAGGTCGACATTGCCAGGTGCCGCGACCTTTTGATCGGCGCCGCTGACGGACTTCGCCAGCCGGTAGAACTCACCGATGCAGCGCGTAATGTCCTGGGGATTGGCGACCACGCGCGTGATCGAACGCTTGAGCACCTGCGAGAGCCCGGCTTCCCAACTGGTGACATGGGGCTGGGCGCTGGCGACCGTGACGGTTTGCGCATCCACCGCCACCGCGAGGATGGCGTGACGCTGGGCGAAAGCGTGGGACATCAGCGGCACCACCGTCGCCACGTCGATCTTTAACGGGTCGATGCGCAGATAGGGTTGTCCGGCCTGTTGGGCGAGCCATTCGGTCAGGGTTTCCAGGCACGGGCCTTGGGCTGCGATGCTCTCCAAGGGGTGCTGGGTGTTGCTGGCCGGCAGTGCCGACAAGCGTTGGGCGAGTTCAGGCGTGATCAGCCGCCCTTCGACCAAAGCCGGCAACAGCTGATGCAGTTCCAATCGTTGATCAACCGGCATGAAGGTTTTCCTGGGGGACAGTGGATGTAAATCCCAGGCTAGCCAGCCGATGAGTATCTGCCTCCCAGCGTGTATTGCAGGCTTTTACTGGGCGACCGCCACCACGGCTTGAGGCCCCATGGAGTCAGCCGACCACATATCCAGCGTGCACACGCTGATCAGGTTTCGAATCTTTTCACCGATCACTTGGGCGCGGTGCCAGCTCAGGCCGTCCATCACGATGTCGATGTGCAGCAGGTCATCTTCCCGGTTCACCGTGACCTGTCGCGGCGTGAGGAATTGCAGCGCGAAATAGTTGAGGACCCGGCATAACAGATCAGGCTCCGCCTCGGCGACGATCCGGTAGTGCGCCTGGCAATGAACGCTGGTGACGGCCCACGCATCGACGCGGGTAACAGTGTGAGTGGTTTCGACGGCGTGCATGGGAAAGCTCCAGATTCGACTGGAGAAATTTTTACATTCGACAAAGGAGATTTCTTATCTAAGATGGGCCTGTTTGAAGGTTGATTGAATTAATCAATTCAAGATAAGCGTCATAGAAGGTATTTATATGCACAGCGAGTTGGACGTCTACGATCGCCGTATCCTGGCCCTGCTGCAAGAGGACGCCTCGCTGTCCAGCGCGCAGATCGCCGAGCAGGTCGGCTTATCCCAGTCACCGTGCTGGCGGCGTATTCAACGTCTCAAGGAAGAGGGGGTGATTCGCGGTCAGGTGACGTTGCTGGACCGCAAGAAGATCGGCCTCAACACGCAGATTTTCGCCGAGGTCAAACTCAACGCCCACGGCCGCTCCAACTTCACCGAGTTCACCGACGCGATTCGCGGGTTTCCGGAAGTGCTGGAGTGTTATGTGTTGATGGGGGCGGTGGATTTTCTACTGCGCATCGTCACCTCGGACATCGAGGCGTATGAGCGGTTTTTCTTCGAGAAGCTGTCGATGGTGCCGGGGATTCAGGAGGTCAATTCGATTGTGGCGTTGTCGGAGATCAAGTCCACCACCAGCCTGCCAGTATTGCGCTGACAGGCTGGAGACAGCGATTTTACAGGCGCAGCAGCGTTTTCCACGCACGGTTCTGATACACCGCAATCGCTTGATGCATCCGCGCATCCAGCGACTCATCGGTGATCGGCTGGTTGGCCAGTTGCGCCAACTTGTTCAGCTCGCCGTACAAACGGTCCAGCTCCGGGATGTCGACCACCTGACGTGCATGGTGCAGCCAGGCTTGGATGCGTTCGATGCGCGGCAGCTGCTCGGCCAGGTCTTCCGGCTGTTGCTGGTAACGCGGCAGTTGCAGGGCGACGGCATCGTCGGCCAGCAGGCGTGGCAGCCAGTTGGTGATTTGCGCAGCGCCTTGACGGTTGCCACGTACGTTGCGGTCGGCAGTCCAGGTACGGGCCATCAGCCAGCGCGAAGCGTTCAGTGAGAACAGGCCCCAGCGCACGTCATCCAATTCTTCAGCGAATTGTTCCGGTGCGGCTTTGCGGATGTCTTCGTCGTCGTCACCGGCTTGTACCAGTGGGCGCCAGTCTTCCAACAGGGCATCCAGTGCGCTGCGCAGTTCGCTGGTGGATTGACGCGGCGCGGCTTGGCCGAGGCTGCCGATCAGGGCGCGCAGTTCGCCAAGGTTATCGACCCAGTCTTGCAGCAGGCGCCAATGGCCATTAAAACGGTATTGCTCAGCCAGGCGCTGGCTGCTGCCCAGCAGGTGCCACATGATGGCGGCGAAGGCGTCGTCCAGCGGCATTTCAGCGTGGATCTGCGGCGCCGGCAGGCTCAGGGAATAGCTGCTGGCGTCGTACAGGCGGTAGCCGCGCTCGGCCTTGCTGATATCGCACGGCATCAGGGCCAGGGTGGCGGCCAGTTCGGCGGCCAACTCCAGCAGTGCAGCCGGTTCGCCTTCGCGCAGTTCCAGTTCCAGCTCGCAGATTTCTTCTTTTTGCTTGCCCACCACCACGTGGCCCAGGTCCAGAGCGGCTTCGATGACCACCTTGGCCTTGCCACGGCCCCAGGCGATTTCGGCGCGTTCACGCACGAAGTCGGTGGTGAAGATCGGCTTGAGAGTCTTTTTGTCCAGCTCGGCCAGTTGCTCGGGCCAGCATTCGCCGTCGAGTTTCTTCACGTCGAGCTTGGCTTTGGGCAATTCCCAGTTGTACTCGTTGCGTTCCGACAAGCCGGCGACGCTCTGGCCACGGGTCTTGAGGGTCTGGATGACGTCGTCACCGTCCTTGCGCAGGCGCAGGGCGACTTTGGCCTGGGCCAGGTCGCGCTCGGGGGTGTCGAAATACTGGTTCATCAACTCACGGCGTTCCCAGCCACTTTTGTTGCGTTTTTTCAGCAGCGGGTGCTCACGCAGCGCGGCGAGGGTCTCGCGGCTGACGCGAAGCTTGATTTCAGTTTCTTTTTGCATGGCCGGTACATCCAGGATCGGGAGCGCAGCCGGGGAAAAGAGTGGCTGCCAAGGTCGTGCAGTGTACAGGACTGAGCCCGGCAACGTGCCGCAACGGTTTATTGTGTCGTGCAGATGGCTCTATAGTGGGGCTCATCCGGGAAGTCGAGAGGCCGCGCATGCCATTACCGTCCATGAAAGAGCAGTTCGCCGCGCTGATTGCCGCGCCGTCGGTCAGTTGCACCCAGGCCTCTCTCGACCAGACCAACCGCCCGGTGATCGACTTGCTCGCCAGTTGGCTGGGCGACCTGGGTTTTGCCATCGACATCCAACACGTCAGCCCCGGCAAGTTCAACCTTCTGGCCAGTTACGGCAGCGGCCCCGGCGGGCTGGTGCTGGCAGGCCATAGCGATACCGTGCCCTATGACGCCGCGTTGTGGAAGACCGATCCGCTCAAGCTGACGGAAGTCGACGGTCGTTGGGTAGGACTGGGCAGTTGCGACATGAAGGGCTTTTTCGCCCTGGCCATCGAGGCGGTGCTGCCGTTGCTGGACCAGCCGTTCAAGCAGCCGCTGTTGATCCTCGCCACCTGCGATGAAGAAAGCTCCATGTCCGGCGCCCGCGCATTGGCCGAAGCAGGGCGCCCGCTGGGCCGCGCAGCGGTGATTGGCGAGCCGACCGGGCTCAAGCCGATCCGCTTGCACAAAGGCGTAATGATGGAGCGCATCGACATCCTCGGCCAAAGCGGCCATTCGTCGGATCCCAGCCTGGGCCACAGCGCTCTTGAAGCCATGCACGACGCCATTGGCGAACTGCGTGGCTTGCGCCTGGCCTGGCAGCGCGAATACCGCAACCCGCAGTTCAGCGTGCCGCAGCCGACCCTGAATTTTGGCTGCATCCACGGTGGCGACAACCCCAACCGCATCTGCGGCCAGTGTTCCCTGGAGTTCGACCTGCGGCCGCTGCCGGGCATGGACCCGCAAGTACTGCGCGACGCTATCCGGCAGAAGCTCGTGCCCTTGGCCGAGCGCCATCAGGTCAAGATTGATTACGCGCCGCTGTTCCCCGAAGTACCACCTTTCGAGCAGCCCGAAGATGCCGAACTGGTGCGGGTGGCGGAACGATTGACCGGCCATCGTGCCGAAGCAGTAGCGTTCGGCACCGAAGCGCCTTATCTTCAGCGCCTTGGGTGTGAAACCCTGGTGCTCGGCCCTGGCGATATCGCCTGCGCCCACCAACCGGGCGAGTACCTCGAAATGTCACGCTTGACGCCTACAGTGCGTCTATTGCGGGAACTGATCGAACATTACTGCCTGAAACCTGCATAAATTAACCCCAACCTGTTCGTACATAGAAAGGAGAGTGAGCGTGTCGCCAAGCCTGTTCCGACGATAACCATCAGCCCGCTGTGCGCTTTCACGATTCATCCTTTTTCGGCTGCTTTTTATTACAGGCCCAGGTTTTATGCCCGACTACGTTAATTGGCTTCGTCACGCGTCCCCTTACATCAACGCCCATCGCGACTGCACCTTTGTGGTCATGCTGCCTGGCGACGGTGTAGAGCATCCCAACTTCGGCAATATCGTCCACGACCTGGTGCTGCTGCACAGCCTGGGCGTGCGCTTGGTGCTGGTCCACGGTTCGCGCCCACAGATCGAAGTGCGCCTTGAAGCACGTGGCCTGATCCCGACTTATCACGAAGGCATGCGCATCACTGATGCGGCGACGCTGGAGTGTGTGATCGACGCGGTCGGCCACCTGCGCATCGCCATTGAAGCGCGCCTGTCGATGGACATGGCCTCGTCGCCGATGCAGGGCTCGCGCCTGCGGGTAACCAGCGGTAATTTCGTGACCGCACGCCCCATCGGCGTATTGGACGGCGTGGACTACCACCACACCGGCGAAGTGCGCCGCGTCGATCGCAAGGGCATCAACCGTCTGTTGGACGAACGCTCTATCGTGCTGCTGTCGCCGTTGGGCTACTCGCCGACCGGTGAAATCTTCAACCTGGCCTGCGAAGACGTTGCCACCCGCGCGGCCATCGACCTGGGTGCCGACAAGCTGTTGCTGTTTGGCGCAGACATGGGCCTGATCGATGAGAACGGTCGCCTGGTCCGCGAGCTGCGCCCCCAACAAGTGCCGGCTCACTTGCAACGCCTGGGCAGCAGCAACTATCAGGCTGAACTGCTCGATGCGGCCGCCGAAGCGTGCCGGGGTGGGGTAGGGCGCAGTCATATTGTCAGCTACGCCGAAGACGGTGCCTTGCTCACCGAACTGTTCACCCGCGACGGCGGCGGTACGCTGGTGGCCCAGGAACAATTCGAGCAGGTGCGCGAAGCCGCGATTGAAGACGTGGGTGGGTTGCTCGACCTGATCAGCCCGTTGGAAGAGCAGGGCATCCTGGTGCGCCGTTCGCGGGAAGTGCTGGAGCGTGAGATCGAGCAGTTCAGCGTGGTGGAGCGCGAAGGCATGATCATCGCCTGTGCGGCGCTGTACCAGATCGCGGATTCGGATGCGGGTGAGCTGGCGTGCCTGGCGGTGAACCCGGAATACCGTCATGGTGCGCGTGGCGATGTGCTGTTGGAGCGCATCCAGGCCCGTGCTCGTGCGCAGGGGTTGAAGACCTTGTTTGTGCTCACCACCCGCACCGCCCACTGGTTCCGTGAGCGGGGGTTTGTGCCGAGCAGCGTGGATCGTCTGCCGTCGGCGCGGGCGTCGCTGTATAACTATCAGCGTAATTCGAAGATTTTCGAGAAGGCCCTGTAACACTCCATTCTGTAGGCGCCATCCTGGCGCCTACAGATGTCAGGGCTTGATGAATTTATCGGTCACAAAGGCCGAATAGTCCGGCAACACCGCTTCAACCTTCCCCTGTTCCTTCAAGAACTTCGCCGTCTCCCCAATCGCCTTCGCCGTGCCGCCTTTGAGCAGCGCGTCAGTTTGCTGTGCCTGGGCATCGGGGAAGGTGGTACCGGCCAACAACTCCGGAATGTCGGCAGCATTCGAGCCTGTCAGTTTCGCGATTTTCTGCACCTGCTCGGAATCCACCGTCCACCCGTCTTTATGGGCCGCATACTCGGCAAACGAATCCAGGGTGACCTTGGCAAACTTGGCCACTACGTCAGGATGTTTTTCCGCGAAATCCTTGCGTGCTACCCACACTTCAAACGTCGGCGCACCCCACTGACCCACCTGGGCCGCGTCTGTCAGGGTCTTGCCGGTCTTGCGGATTTCGCCCAAAGCCGGCGACCACACGAAGGCACCGTCGATATCGCCGCGTTTCCACGCGGCGGCAATTTCGGCTGGTTGCAGGTTCACCACCTTGACCTGCTTGGTGTCCAGTCCCCAGTGCTTCAGCGCGCCGAGCAGGCTGTAATGAGAGGTTGAGACAAAGGGCGTGGCGATGGTTTTGCCGATCAGATCCTTGGGTGCGTCAATGTGGCTGCCGTTACGCACCACCAGAGCTTCAGAAGTATTGATCTGCGCCGATACGATGAACGCGACGATGGGTAGATTCCGTGAAGTCGCCGCCGCAAGGGGGCTGGAACCGAGGTTGCCGATCTGTACATCGCCGGAGGCAATGGCGGTGACGACTTCCGGCCCACTGTTGAACCGGCGCCAGGCGATTTTTTCACCGATGGCCTTCTCATAGAGGCCGTCGGCCTGTGGGACTTTGCTGGGGTCAATGCCGGTTTGATAACCGATGGTTAAATCGGCGGCTTTGACACCAAAAGAAAGTATTAGTGACACAAAAACTGTAACAAATTGACGGGAGGATGTGCGTTTGGCCATGATGGCGTCGCCTTTTTGATCGTGGGTGACGTATGCAACAGTACGGCCACACTAATCGATCTAAAAAAGCGCTAACAAATACCCTTTAGGAATTAGCTTATGGAGCGGTTCGTCTACCCTGACTTGTCCGCATCATGGAAAGGCTTATTCCCAAATCGTATGAAAAAGAATGAAACAATTCTTTTTGGGTGTATGAAAAACTCATTACCCTGCAGGGACCAAATCAACTGCGATTAGACGAAGGTAGTAGACACACAAGGTTACGATTGACTTGGTAGTCACTATCTGGCGCTAATCGCGCATCTGTGGATCGAGGGCGTCAGACCCGAGACCAAAGAAATACAAAAATTAGAAATGAGAGGAGCGGTACATGAAGAAGTCAACATTGGCGTTGGCCGTAGCTTTGGCTGCGGTTGCCCAGCAGGCAAACTCCGCCGGTTTCATCGAAGACAGCAAGGCAACACTGGGGCTGCGTAACTTCTACATCAACACAGATAACCGTGACGGTCACCGTGGCACTTCCAACTCGGCGAGCAAAAACGCTGAATGGGGCCAGGGATTCGACCTGCGTTTCATCTCGGGTTACACCCAAGGCACCGTCCAATTTGGTGTTGACGCTATTGGCCTGTACGGCGTGCGCCTCGACTCCAGCCATGCAGAACATGGTAACTACACCGGCACCGCTTCCGGCGGTACCGTGTTCCCAAGCGATGGCAACAAAGCCGTCAACGATTACGCCAGCCTGGGCGTGACCGGTAAGGTGAAAATCTCCCAGACCGAACTGAAGCTGGGCACCTTGCAGCCTAAGCTGCCGGTTATCGTGACCAACGATGGTCGTTTGCTGCCGCAAACCTTCCAAGGTGGCCAGATCACTACCAACGACATCAAGGATTTGACCCTGGTGGCCGGTCAGGTGGAGAAGGCCAAGGGCCGTAACTCCAGCAACAACGAAAACCTGTCGATCGGTGGCGCCAACGGTAGCTCCAACTACAACGCCGGCAAGTTCAGCAACAAGTTCTACTACGCCGGTGGTGACTACAAGCTGACCAAAGACCTGACTGCCCAGTACTACTACGGCAACCTGGAAGACTTCTACAAGCAGCACTTCCTGGGTCTGACCCACAACTGGTCAATCGGCCCGGGCGTTCTGAAGTCTGACCTGCGTTATTTCAACAGCTCGGATGATGGCAAGAACGGCAACACCGCCGCTTACTACTCCAGCGGTAACTACAACAACTTCAATGCCGGTAAAGGCAAGGTCGACAACAACCTGTACAGCGGCCTGTTCCTGTACACCGTTGCCGGTCACACCTTCGGTGGTGGTTACCAGGTCAGCAATGGCAGCAGCGACTTCCCTTGGTTGAACCAGGGTGACGGCTCGTCGGCTTACATCACTACCGACATGCAGATCCAGAAGTTCGCCCGTGCCGGCGAGCGTACCTGGCAAGCTCGCTACGCCTATGACTTCGCGAAAGTCGGTGTACCTGGCCTGACCGCTGGTGTTGTTTACCTCAAAGGTAGCGACATCGACACTATCGCCAACAACGCTGGTCGCGCCGAAACCACCGGTCAATCCGAGTGGGAACGCGACATCACCGTTGCCTACGTGATTCCAGAAGGCCCGCTGAAAAACCTCGGCTTCGCCTGGAAAAACGCTATGTGGCGTACCGATCTGGCGAACACCCGTTCCCAGGACGAAAACCGTCTGATCGTCAGCTACTCGCTGCCACTGTTCTAGTAGCGTGAAGCTGTTGTAAGTGTGTAATGCCTTGCCCGGTGCAACACCGGGCAAGGTGTTTTACTTTCAAGTCGGGCTAAACCCCCGCAAGCCCTTCCTGAACCCCTCTTTGTACAGCGTCTCAAGGCCTTCTCGAACCTTGGAAACGATGGTGCTCCTCGCCTTCGACTACGTCCAATGAACAGATTTTTAATATTCCTTTATCGTCTAGATAAATCGATATTTATTCTTTTTAAATAATCCCTATTGCATGCACAGTGGACTCCATAAGCACTCACCAGGAGCCACACCATGAGCCTAAGACTGGGCGATATCGCCCCCGACTTCGAACAGGATTCCAGCGCCGGCAAGATTCGTTTCCACGAATGGCTGGGCGATAGCTGGGGTGTGCTGTTTTCCCACCCGGCGGATTTCACCCCGGTGTGCACCACCGAGCTGGGCTTCACCGCCAAGCTCAAGGACGAATTCGACCAGCGTGGCGTCAAGGCCATCGCCCTCTCGGTCGACCCAGTGGATTCGCACCACAAGTGGATCGAAGACATCAACGAAACCCAGAACACCCTCGTCAACTTCCCGATCCTGGCCGACGCCGACCGTAAAGTGTCCGACCTCTACGACCTGATCCACCCCAACGCCAGTGACACCCTCACGGTGCGTTCCTTGTTCGTGATCGACCCGAACAAGAAGATCCGCCTGACCATCACCTACCCGGCCAGCACCGGGCGCAACTTCCACGAAATCCTGCGGGTCATCGACTCGTTGCAGTTGACCGACAACCACAAGGTCGCCACGCCCGCCAACTGGCAGGACGGCGATGAAGTGGTGATCGTGCCGTCGCTCAAGGATGAGGAGGAGATCAAGAAACGCTTTCCGAAGGGGTATCGTGCGGTGAAGCCGTACCTGCGCCTCACGCCACAACCGAATCGCTGATCACATAGCAGGGGTTTTGAGGCCGTTTCGACGGCCTTTTTTTTCGCCTGCGATTTCATATCTCGTATATGCAATTAAAGAATAAACACATGAAAAAATAAGATTTAAAGATATATGAATCTGCTGATAAGGTCTGTTCCATCTTGGCGCCATCGCCACACAGCGAACCGCCGACACCTGCTCAAGGAATTCCTGCATGTTGGTCGTAACACTTGGAGGCAGTCCCAGCCAGCGTTCCCGCTCCGGGGTGTTGCTGGATAAAACCCGTCAGTGGTTGCAAGACAAAGGCGTAGAAGTGGTGAGTTACCAGATACGGGACTTCCCGGCTGAAGACCTGCTGCATGCACGCTTCGACAGCCCCAAGGTTATCGACCTGTTGCAGCAAGTGGCTAACGCAGATGGCTTGGTAATCGCCACGCCGGTCTACAAGGCCTCGTTCTCCGGTGCGCTGAAAACCGTGCTGGACCTGCTGCCCGAACGCGCCCTGGCCCACAAGATCGTGTTGCCGATGGCCACCGGCGGCAGCATCGCCCACATGCTGGCGGTGGACTATGCCTTGAAGCCGGTGCTGTCGGCGCTGAAGGCCCAGGAATTGCTCCACGGCATCTTTGCCGAAGACAGCCAGATCGCCTACGGCGAAGGCAGCGCCCAGGCGCAACTGGTGCCGGTACTTGAACACCGTTTGCACGAAGCCCTGGAAACGCTCTACGGCGCCATGGCCCGTCGCCCGAAACCGCTGGACCCCCATGTGTTGAATGAACGTTTGTTGAGTGCTCGCTGGAGCATTTAAGCCACACCGAAACGTAAAAAACTCACCTTACTCAGCCGCCAACGGCCAAGCAGGTGCAGCCAACCCCCTGAACGCACTATTTGGAGAGAGCGCCATGCGCACTGTCATCTTGCGTCGTGGTCTGGTCGCACTGTTTGCTGCGGCTGTGTCCTTCGGCGCCATTGTTCAAGCTCAAGCCGCCGAAACCCTGCGGATCGGTTATCAGAAATACGGCACGCTTGTGCTGCTCAAGGCCAAAGGCACGCTGGAGAAGCGCCTGGCGGCCCAAGGCGTGAACGTGCAGTGGACCGAGTTCCCCGGCGGCCCGCAGTTGCTGGAAGGCCTGAACGTCGGCTCCATCGACTTCGGCGTGACCGGCGAAACCCCGCCCGTCTTCGCCCAGGCCGCCGGTGCCGACTTGCTCTACGTCGCCTACGAGCCACCCGCACCGACCAGCGAAGCGATCCTGGTGCCGAAAGACTCACCGATCAAATCCGTGGCCGAACTCAAGGGCAAGAAAATCGTCCTGAACAAAGGCTCCAACGTGCATTACCTACTGGTACGTGCCCTGGAAGACGCCGGCCTGAAATACACCGATGTGCAGACCGTGTTCCTGCCGCCCGCCGATGCGCGTGCGGCCTTCGAGCGCGGCAGCGTCGACGCCTGGGTGATCTGGGACCCGTACCAGGCCGCCGCCGAGAAACAACTGCAAGCGCGCACCCTGCGTGACGGTACTGGCATTGCCGACAACCACCAGTTTTACCTGGCGACCAAGCCTTACGCTGAAAAACACCCTGAAGTGGTCAAGGCGCTGATCGAAGAAGTGCGCGCCGTGGGCGAGTGGTCCAAGGCCAACCCGCAGGAAGTGACTGAACAAGTTGCCCCGCTGCTCGGCCTGCCAGCCGACATCACCCTGACCTCGGTGAAACGCCAAGGCTACGGCGCGCTGTTCCTGACGCCGGAAGTGGTGGCCGCCCAGCAGAAAATCGCCGACAGCTTCTACCAGCTCAAATTGATCCCCAAGCCCTTGAACATCAAGGACGTGATCTGGACACCACCCGCCGCCGTGGCCAAAGCGCCGTAATCCGACTTCTTCAGGAGACAACTCCATGAGCCTCAATATTTTCTGGTTCCTGCCTACCCACGGCGACGGCCATTACCTTGGCACCGCCGAAGGCGCTCGCGCCGTCGATCACGGTTACCTGCAGCAAGTGGCCCAGGCCGCTGACCGCCTGGGTTTCGGCGGGGTGCTGATCCCTACCGGTCGCTCCTGCGAAGACTCGTGGTTGGTGGCGGCCTCGCTGATCCCGGTGACCCAGCGTCTGAAGTTCCTGGTTGCCCTGCGCCCCGGGATCATTTCCCCGACGGTGGCCGCGCGTCAGGCCGCGACCCTGGACCGACTGTCCGGCGGCCGTGCCCTGTTCAACCTGGTCACCGGGGGTGACCCGGAAGAATTGGCCGGCGATGGTTTGTTCCTCAGCCACGAAGAGCGCTATCAGGCCTCGGTGGAATTCACGCGCATCTGGCGCCGTGTGCTGGAAGGCGAAACCGTGGATTACGACGGTGAGCACATCAGCGTCAAAGGCGCCAAGTTGCTCTACCCACCGATCCAGCAACCGCGTCCGCCGCTGTATTTCGGTGGTTCTTCCGAGGCGGCCCAGGACCTGGCGGCCGAGCAAGTGGAAATGGTGTTGACCTGGGGCGAGCCGCCTGCCGCGGTTGCGGAAAAGATCGCACAGGTGCGGGCCAAGGCCGAGAACCTCGGCCGTACCCTGCGCTTCGGCATTCGCTTGCATGTGATCGTCCGTGAAACCAATGAAGAGGCGTGGAAAGCCGCCGACAAATTGATCTCCCATGTGGACGACGACACCATCGCCCGCGCCCAGGCCTCGTTGTCGCGCTTTGACTCGGTAGGCCAGCAACGCATGGCCGCGTTGCACGGCGGCAGCCGCGACAACCTGGAAGTCAGCCCCAACCTGTGGGCCGGCGTCGGCCTGGTGCGTGGCGGTGCAGGCACCGCGCTGGTGGGTGATGGCCCAACCGTGGCGGCACGCGTGAAGGAATACGCCGCCCTGGGCATCGACACGTTTATCTTCTCCGGCTATCCACACCTGGAAGAGTCGTATCGCGTCGCGGAGTTGCTGTTTCCGCACCTGGATATCGAACGTCCCGAGTTGCCGAAAAGCGCCGGCTACGTCAGCCCGTTCGGCGAAATGGTCGCCAACGACATCCTTCCCAAAGCTGCGTCGGCGAGCTGAGGCAGCCCATGAACTATGAAAAATTGAGTCATCGCGTGGCGCCTTGGGTGCTGCCGATTTTGTTACTCGCGGTGTGGCAGCTGTCGGTGTCGGCGGGTTGGTTGTCGACCCGCATTCTGCCGGCACCCAGTGCCGTGATCGCCGCCGGTGTCCACTTGGTCGCCAGCGGCGAAATCTGGACTCACCTGGCCATCAGTGGCTGGCGCGCGGGCCTGGGTTTCGTGATCGGCGGCAGCATCGGCCTGGCCCTGGGCTTTATCACTGGCCTGTCGAAGTGGGGCGAACGCCTGCTCGACAGCTCGGTGCAGATGATCCGCAACGTGCCGCATTTGGCGCTGATTCCGCTGGTGATCCTGTGGTTTGGCATTGATGAGACGGCGAAGATTTTCCTGGTCGCCCTCGGCACGCTGTTCCCGATTTACCTCAACACCTACCACGGCATCCGCAACGTCGACCCGGCGCTGGTGGAAATGTCGCGAAGCTACGGCTTGTCCGGGTTCAGCCTGTTCCGGCAGGTGATCCTGCCAGGCGCGCTGCCATCGATTTTGGTGGGCGTGCGCTTTGCCCTGGGTTTCATGTGGCTGACGCTGATCGTGGCAGAAACCATCTCCGCCAGCTCCGGTATTGGCTACCTGGCGATGAACGCCCGCGAATTCCTGCAAACCGACGTGGTGGTACTGGCCATTGTCATGTACGCGATCCTCGGCAAGCTGGCCGATCTGGCGGCGCGCGGTCTGGAGCGTGTGTGGCTGCGCTGGCATCCGGCGTATCAAGTAAATAAAGGAGGTGCGGCATGACAGCTCAACAACCCCCGCGCCTGCTCAAGGGCATTCCCCTGGCGGTACGCAAGCTGCGCAAGGCCTTTGGTGCGCGCGAAGTGCTCAAGGACATCGACCTGCATATTCCGGCCGGTCAGTTCGTGGCTGTGGTCGGGCGCAGCGGTTGCGGCAAAAGTACTTTGCTACGCCTGCTGGCTGGCCTGGATAAGGCCAGCGGCGGCGAACTGCTGGCCGGTTCCGCGCCCTTGAGCGAAGCGATTGAAGACACGCGGTTGATGTTCCAGGAGGCGCGCCTGCTGCCCTGGAAAAAAATCATCGACAACGTCGGCCTGGGCCTTAAAGGCAACTGGCGCCCCAAAGCGTTGGAAGCCCTGGAAGCGGTCGGCCTGGCCGAGCGCGCCAATGAATGGCCGGCGGCGCTGTCCGGCGGGCAGAAGCAACGCGTGGCCTTGGCCCGTGCGCTGATCCACCAACCGCGCTTGCTGCTGCTGGATGAGCCGTTGGGTGCGCTGGATGCCTTGACCCGTATCGAGATGCAGCAATTGATCGAAAACCTCTGGCAGAAGCACGGCTTCACCGTGTTGCTGGTCACCCACGACGTCAGCGAAGCCGTGGCGATTGCCGACCGGGTAATCCTGATCGAAGACGGCGAAATCGGTTTGGACCTGATCGTCGACCTGCCACGCCCACGCGCCCGCGGCTCACACCGCCTGGCCGCGCTGGAAGCTGAAGTGCTCAACCGTGTGTTGTCCTTGCCGGGCTCACCGCCGGAACCTGAACCTGTTTCACCGCTGCCTACGCAATTGCGCTGGGCTCAATAACTCACTTGTCCTACGAAGAGAGAACGACATGACTATTAAAGCGATCAACGTGCGTAACCAGTTCAAAGGCACCATCAAGGAAATCGTCGAAGGTGACGTGCTGTCGGAAATCGACGTGCAGACTGCGTCCGGTATCGTGACATCCGTGATCACTACCCGCTCGGTCAAAGAGCTGGAGCTGGTGATTGGCAGTGAGGTGATTGCCTTTGTGAAATCGACTGAGGTGTCGATCGCCAAGTTGTGATCACGCTACCTCCTGTAGGGGCCGGCAAACCGGCACCTACAGTTGTGTGCGTTTGGACAGGTAGGGCGGCAGGTACAGCCCCACATACGCATCAAACACCCGCATCCCTTCCTCCGCCATACGCGGCGTGATCAACCCATGCTGATGCACCGAGCGTGCATACACGCGGTCGCTCAGCTCCAGGGCCAACGCAAACACGTCCACATCATTCGGTAGCGTCGGCACTTCAAAGTGACGGTTGAACACCGTGAGCATCAAATCGCCCAATTCCAGATCGTGCTGACGATCCGCCTGGGTCACTTCCGTCAGCCCATGCTGGGCCAGGATCAACTGGCGAGCAGCGGCATCCTGATCGTAGACCGTGAGCATGCGTTGCTCGACGATATAGGACAGGTCGCGCCAATGCTTGAGTGAGTCATGGTCGATGGGCGCCTGGATAGCGGCCCGAAATGCGCCGTGAACGTCAGCGGTCAAGGCTTCCAACAACGCCGGCACACTGGCGAAAAAGTGATACACCGACGACGGCGGGATCTGCGCCCGCTCGGCCACGCTATAGATCGACAAACTCGCCACGCCTTCGGCGGCCAGCAAAGTGCGGGCGGCGTCGAGGATCGCGTCGATCCGGGCCTGGCTGCGGGCGCGGGGTTTGCGAGGGGCGGCGGGGCGGGTGGTCATGGAAGTCTCCTACAAGGCAGCGGGCATTGTATTAGAGAACACCATAAAAAATGCCGCAGGCCATTCAGCCTGCGGCATTCTTTTATTGCAGCCGCCGTTTAGACGGTATGCAGGTACCAGTTGTACTCAAGGTCGGAGATGGAGTGTTCGAACTCCTCCAGCTCACTTTCCTTACAGGCGACGAAGATATCGATGTATTTAGGATCGATGTACTTGGCCATCACCTCGCTGTCGTCCAACTCACGCAGGGCATCGCGCAGGTTGTTCGGCAGGCTCTGTTCGTTCTGCTCGTAGCTGTTGCCTTCCACGGGTGCGCCAGGCTCGATCTTGTTGGTCAGGCCGTGGTGCACGCCTGCCAGGACCGAAGCCATCAGCAGGTAAGGGTTGGCGTCGGCGCCGGCCACGCGGTGTTCGATACGTACGGCATCGGACGAGCCGGTCGGTACGCGGATCGCCACGGTGCGGTTATCCAGGCCCCAGCACGGCGAGTTCGGCACGTAGAACTGTGCGCCGAAACGACGGTAGGAGTTGACGTTGGGGCACAGGAACGCCATTTGGGCGGGCAGGGTCTCGAGCACACCGCCGATCGCGTGACGCAATGCGGCGTTCTGCTCGGGATCCTCGCTGGCAAAGATGTTCTTGCCGTCCTTGTCCAGAATGGAGATGTGTACGTGCAAACCGTTGCCTGCCTGGCCTGGGTAAGGCTTGGCCATGAAGGTGGTGTCCATCTCATGGTCGTAGGCGATGTTCTTGATCAGGCGCTTGAGCAGTACCGCGTAGTCGCAGGCCTTGATCGGGTCGGCGACGTGGTGCAGGTTCACTTCGAACTGCGCCGGGGCACTTTCCTTGACGATGGCGTCGGCCGGGATGCCTTGCTCTTTGGCACCTTCCAGGATGTCCTGGAGGCAGTCGACGTATTCGTCGAGGTCGTCGATCAGGTAGACCTGTGTCGAGTGCGGGCGTTTGCCGGAGATCGGCGAGCGGGGCGGTTGTGGGCGGCCGTTCACGTTCTCCTGGTCGATCAGGTAGAACTCAAGCTCGAAGGCGGCGCAGATGGTCAGACCGAGGTCGTCAAATTTGCTTACAACTTGGCGGAGCACTTCGCGCGGATCGGCGAAGAAAGGTTCACCTTCAAGTTCGTGCATGGTCATCAGCAGTTGCGCGGTAGGGCGCTTTTGCCACGGCTCATTGCACAGGGTGTCGGGGATCGGATAACAGATTCGGTCAGCATCACCGATGTCCAGGCCCAGACCGGTGCTTTCCACCGTAGAGCCGTTGATATCCAGGGCAAATAAAGAGGCAGGCAGGTTAATGCCCTTCTCGTAAACCTTGTGGAGGCTGGTGCGTTCGATGCGCTTGCCGCGCACCACACCATTCATATCCGCAATTAGAAGGTCTACGTACAGAACCTCAGGATGATCCTTAAGGAACGCGTTCGCTTCGTTAAGCTGAACGGCACGCGGGGGTACCGACATGATGCAACACCTTTGTTGTTAAAAATATCAATCATTGATCTTTTCTGGTTTCAGTCAACCCGAACGGCATGCCGAAGTCAAGCGAGGCCTTTTTTGCCCTAAAAAAGCGCTGCGATGGCTTTTTTGGGGCTTTTTGGGGCGGTTTTTCGGGTTTGAGGGACTTGGGACTAGCAGGCTTGAGCGGCCCGTGTTGTATTTTTTACGGGGGTGTTGTGTAAAAAAATGAACAAGGCTAAGCTCGATTCAAACCCATAACAGCAATAATACCGGGGTGCTTCATGTTTCACCTGCCGCCCAACGGCGTCTTGGCCTGCTTCAGCCAGGCTGTGTCATCCGTCCATTCCTCCCGCGTGAATGCCTGCGCACCGGCCATTATTCTTGACGCCCGGGCCGACCTCTTTTTTGCCTCCTCATTTGCCACCGAACGGCCTGCGCCTCGCATGCTGCTCAAGATTGCGCACAACTTTGGCGTGAGGAATGCAACGCTGCAGCAAATGGCAGGTAAGCTCCTACCCTGAATGAAAAAACGACGCGGATGCTGCGTCAACCAACGCCTGGCCTTTAACGGACGCCAGGAAACCCAGCCCAGAGGCATTTATGAGTAACAACCTCGACCAGCTCACCGATTGGTTGAAAGACCACAAGATCACAGAAGTCGAATGCATGATTGGCGACCTCACCGGCATCACCCGGGGCAAGATCTCGCCGACCAACAAGTTCATCGCCGAGAAAGGCATGCGCCTGCCCGAGAGCGTTCTGTTGCAGACCGTGACCGGCGACTATGTCGAAGACGACATCTACTACGAATTGCTCGACCCGGCCGACATCGACATGATCTGCCGCCCCGACCAGAACGCGGTGTACCTGGTGCCTTGGGCCATCGAGCCTACCGCCCAGGTGATCCACGACACCTACGACAAGCAAGGCAACCCGATCGAGCTGTCGCCGCGCAACGTGCTCAAGAAAGTCCTCAAGCTCTATGCCGACCGCGGCTGGCAGCCCATCGTGGCGCCGGAGATGGAGTTCTACCTGACCAAACGCTGCGAAGACCCGGACTTCCCGCTGCAACCGCCGATTGGCCGTTCCGGTCGCCCGGAGACTGGTCGTCAGTCCTTCTCTATAGAAGCCGCCAACGAATTCGACCCGTTGTTCGAAGACGTCTACGACTGGTGCGAACTGCAGGAGCTGGACCTCGACACCCTGATCCACGAAGACGGCACCGCGCAGATGGAAATCAACTTCCGTCACGGCGATGCGCTGTCCCTGGCCGACCAGATCCTGGTGTTCAAGCGCACCATGCGTGAAGCCGCGCTCAAGCACAACGTGGCCGCCACCTTCATGGCCAAGCCTATGACCGGCGAGCCTGGCAGCGCGATGCACCTGCACCAGAGCATCATCGACATCGCCACCGGCAAGAACGTCTTTTCCAATGAAGACGGGACCATGAGCCAGCTGTTCCTCAACCACATTGGTGGCCTGCAGAAATTCATCCCTGAATTGCTGCCGCTGTTTGCCCCCAACGTGAACTCGTTCCGCCGCTTCCTGCCCGACACCTCGGCGCCGGTCAACGTGGAATGGGGCGAAGAAAACCGCACCGTCGGCCTGCGTGTACCGGATGCCGGCCCGCAGAACCGCCGTGTGGAAAACCGCCTGCCGGGCGCCGACGCCAACCCATACCTGGCGATTGCCGCCAGCTTGTTGTGCGGCTACATCGGCATGGTCGAAGGCCATAACCCGAGCGCGCCAGTGGTGGGTCGTGGTTACGAGCGACGCAACCTGCGCCTGCCGTTGACCATCGAAGACGCCCTGGAACGCATGGAAAACAGCAAGACCATCGAGAAATACCTGGGTCAAAAATTCATCACAGGCTACGTCGCGGTCAAGCGGGCTGAGCATGAAAACTTCAAGCGCGTGATCAGTTCGTGGGAGCGGGAATTCCTGCTCTTCGCCGTCTGATGCGCCGGGCGCGCCCTTTAAACGGCGCGCCCTTCACTGAAAAGTCTAGGAGATTGGTATGTCCAGCAACAACCCGCAAACCCGTGAATGGCAAGCCTTGAGCAGCGATCATCACCTGGCGCCGTTCAGCGACTTCAAGCAATTGAAAGAGAAAGGCCCGCGCATCATTACCAAAGCCCACGGCGTTTACCTGTGGGACAGCGAAGGCAACAAGATCCTCGACGGCATGGCCGGCCTGTGGTGCGTGGCGATCGGTTACGGTCGCGATGAACTGGCTGACGCCGCCGCCAAGCAGATGAAAGAACTGCCGTACTACAACCTGTTCTTCCAGACCGCTCACCCGCCGGTGCTGGAACTGGCCAAGGCCATTTCCGACATCGCGCCTGCCGGCATGAACCACGTGTTCTTCACCGGTTCCGGCTCCGAAGGCAACGACACCATGTTGCGCATGGTCCGCCACTACTGGGCGATCAAGGGCCAGCCAAACAAGAAAACCATCATCAGCCGCAAGAATGGCTACCACGGCTCCACAGTAGCCGGCGCCAGCCTGGGCGGCATGACGTATATGCATGAGCAGGGCGACTTGCCGATCCCTGGCATCACCCACATCGCCCAGCCTTATTGGTTTGGCGAAGGCGGCGATATGAGCCCCGAAGAATTCGGCGTGTGGGCCGCCAACCAGCTGGAAGAAAAGATCCTGGAACTGGGCGTGGACAACGTCGGTGCCTTTATTGCCGAGCCGATCCAGGGCGCCGGTGGCGTGATCGTACCGCCGGCCACCTACTGGCCGCGCATCAAGGAAATCCTCGCCAAGTACGACATCCTGTTCATCGCCGACGAAGTGATCTGCGGTTTCGGCCGTACCGGTGAGTGGTTCGGTAGCGACTTCTACGACCTCAAGCCACACATGATGACCATCGCCAAGGGCCTGACCTCGGGTTACATCCCCATGGGCGGCCTGATCGTGCGGGATGAAGTGGTGGACGTCCTTAATGAAGGCGGTGATTTCAACCACGGTTTCACCTATTCCGGTCACCCGGTTGCCGCCGCGGTGGCGCTGGAAAACATCCGCATCATGCGCGATGAAAAAATCGTTAACCGTGTCCACGACGAAACGGCACCGTATTTGCAGAAACGTCTGAGGGAATTGGCGGATCATCCGCTGGTGGGCGAAGTGCGTGGCGTGGGTATGCTTGGTGCCATTGAACTGGTGCAGGACAAAGCCACCCGCAAGCGTTACGAAGGCAAGGGCGTCGGCATGATCTGCCGTACGTTCTGCTTCGAAAATGGCCTGATCATGCGCGCCGTGGGCGACACCATGATCATTTCGCCACCGCTGGTGATCAGCAAGGCAGAAATCGACGAGCTGGTGACCAAGGCTCGCCAGTGCCTGGACCTGACTTTGGCGGCATTGCAGGGCTAAGTGCTAGGCTCAGAACGCAGCGGCTTCGGGCGCTGCGTCTGAGTGGTTATAAAAATGGGGGCATTGGTTGAAAGCCGGCCCTCGAACTTGCCAGACTGTCGCCCTGTTTTGTTGCCCTTTGGCTGGGCCTCGAAACATATGAAGCTTGTGGCCCAAAAAAGAAAAAATTGGAGCATCACCAAATGAAGGCATTAGGTTTGAAGAACGCTGGCAAGACCCTCCTCGCCTTGTCCCTGATGGGCGCAATGGCGGGCGCGGCCCAGGCTGACGATAAAGTGCTGCACGTCTACAACTGGTCCGACTACATTGCACCGGACACCATCGCCAACTTTGAAAAAGAGTCCGGCATCAAAGTGGTGTACGACGTTTTTGACAGCAACGAAACCCTGGAAGCCAAGTTGCTGGCAGGCAAGTCCGGTTACGACATCGTCGTACCGTCGAACAACTTCCTCGCCAAGCAGATCAAGGCCGGTGTCTACCAGGAGCTGGACAAGTCCAAGCTGTCCAACTACGACAACCTGAACAAATCCCTGCTCAAAGCCGTGTCGGTCAGCGACCCGGACAACAAGCACGCCTTCCCGTACATGTGGGGCTCGATCGGCATCGGCTACAACCCGGAGAAGGTCAAGGCCGCGCTGGGCGTGGACAAGATCGATTCGTGGGACGTGCTGCTCAAGCCAGAGAACATCGCCAAGCTGAAAAGCTGCGGCGTGAGCTTCCTCGATTCGCCAACCGAAATGCTGCCGGTAGCGCTGCATTACCTGGGCCTGCCGACCGACACCCAGAAGAAGGCCGACCTGAAGCAGGCCGAAGACCTGTTCCTGAAAATCCGTCCTTCGATCGGCTACTTCCACTCATCCAAGTACATCTCCGACCTCGCCAACGGCAACATCTGCGTGGCCGTGGGCTACTCGGGTGACATCGAACAGGCCAAGTCCCGCGCGGCTGAAGCCGGTGGCAAGGTCAAGGTGGCCTACGACATTCCGAAAGAAGGCGCTGGCAGCTTCTTCGACATGGTCGCCATCCCTAAAGATGCCGAGAACGTCGACGCCGCGTACAAGTTCATGAACTACCTGCTCAAACCGGAAGTCATGGCTGAAATCACCAACAGCGTGCACTTCCCGAACGGTAACGAGAAGGCCACCGCACTGGTCGACAAAGAAATCACCAGCGACCCGGGCATCTACCCGCCAGCGGACGTACAGGCCAAGCTCTATGCCATTGCTGACCTGCCGGCTGCCACCCAGCGTGAAATGACACGCAGCTGGACCAAGATCAAGTCCGGGAAATAACCGGTCTTTGTTAACCACCGCGCCTGGCGCGGTGGTTATCGAAACAATTAAATGACAGAAAGTTTTGCCGGATCGGTTTATCGAGGGTAAGTTGCGCGCCGGTTTTGTTGCCGGGCAACAACTTTGGGCCCAACTATTTAAGAGGACCTCCACTTGCCAATTTCTTTATTTCGCAAAGCCATGCTGGTGGGTGCAGGTATCACGCTGACGTTGAGCGTGCAGGCCGCACCGACGGTGCATATTTATAACTGGTCGGATTACATCGGCACCGACACCCTGGCCAACTTTGAAAAGGCCAGCGGCATCAAGCCCGTGTATGACGTGTTTGATTCCAACGAAACCCTGGAAGGCAAGCTGCTGGCCGGGCGTACCGGCTACGACGTGGTGGTGCCGTCCAACCACTTCCTGGGCAAGCAGATCAAGGCCGGGGCGTTCCAGAAGCTCGACAAGTCATTGCTGACGAATTACGCCAACCTCGACCCGGCGCTGCTCAAGCGCCTGGAAAAGAATGACCCTGGCAACCAGTACGCCGTGCCGTACCTGTGGGGCACCAATGGCATCGGCTACAACGTCGATAAGGTGAAGGAAGTGCTGGGCGTCGACCATATCGATTCCTGGGCGGTGCTGTTCGAGCCGGAAAACATGAAGAAGCTGGCGACCTGCGGCGTGTCGTTCATGGACTCGGCGGATGAAATGCTGCCGGCGGTGCTCAACTACATGGGCCTGAACCCCAACAGCACGAACCCGGATGACTACAAGAAGGCCGAAGAGAAGCTGCTGAAAGTGCGGCCGTACGTGACCTACTTCCATTCTTCCAAATACATCTCGGACCTGGCCAACGGCAACATCTGTGTGGCGGCGGGTTTCTCCGGCGATGTGTTCCAGGCCAAGGCCCGTGCGGCCGAGGCTGGCAAAGGCGTGAACATCGCCTACACGATTCCCAAAGAAGGCGGCAACCTGTGGTTCGACGTGCTGGCCATCCCCAAGGATGCCACCAACGTCAAAGAGGCCCATGCCTTCATCAACTATTTGCTGCAACCTGAGGTTATCGCCCAGGTCAGTGATTACGTCGGTTATGCCAACCCTAACCCAGGGGCGGACAAACTGATGGAGCAATCGATACGCACGGACGAAGCGGTTTACCCACCGCAGGCGGTACTCGACAGGACCTTTGTCAACTTCGAGCTACCCCCGAAAGTGCAACGTTTGATGACCCGTAGCTGGACCAAGGTCAAGACGGGCAAATAAAGCTTTAACGCTCAAACTATCCTGGGTTCGCCTGCATCGGGCGAACAGCAATTTTGTTGGGAGTTTCGTAAATGGCAGTTGCCTCCGGCGCCTATAAGAAAGCCCTCGAAGGGGACCAGACACCGAAGAAGGTGCTGGTCAAAATCGACCGGGTCACGAAGAAGTTCGACGAGACGATTGCCGTGGACGATGTGTCCCTGGAAATCAAGAAAGGCGAGATCTTCGCCCTGCTCGGCGGTTCGGGTTCGGGCAAGTCCACCTTGCTGCGCATGCTCGCGGGTTTCGAGCGCCCGACCGAGGGCCGCATCTACCTCGACGGCGAAGACATCACCGACATGCCGCCCTACGAGCGGCCGATCAACATGATGTTCCAGTCCTACGCCTTGTTCCCGCACATGACCGTGGCGCAGAACATCGCCTTCGGCCTGCAACAGGACAAGATCCCCAAGGCCGAGGTCGACGCCCGCGTGGCCGAGATGCTCAAGCTGGTGCAGATGAGCCAGTACGCCAAGCGCAAGCCGCACCAGTTGTCCGGTGGCCAGCGTCAGCGTGTGGCCCTGGCGCGTTCCCTGGCCAAGCGTCCGAAACTGCTGCTGCTCGATGAGCCCATGGGCGCCCTCGACAAGAAACTGCGTTCGCAGATGCAGCTGGAACTGGTGGAAATCATCGAGCGCGTCGGCGTGACCTGCGTGATGGTGACCCACGACCAGGAAGAGGCCATGACCATGGCCGAGCGCATCGCGATCATGCACCTGGGCTGGATCGCCCAGATCGGCAGCCCGATCGACATCTACGAAACGCCTACCAGCCGCCTGGTGTGCGAGTTCATCGGCAACGTCAACATCTTTGACACCCAAGTGGTTGACGACGCCGAAGGCCACGCGGTGCTCAAGTGCGCCGACCTGGACCGCGACATCTACGTGGGCTACGGCATCGCCACGTCGGTGGAAGACAAGTCGGTGACCTACGCGATTCGCCCGGAAAAACTGCTGGTCACCACCGAAATGCCGACCTGCGAACACAACTGGTCCAGCGGCAAGGTGCACGACATTGCCTACCTGGGCGGCCACTCGGTGTTCTACGTGGAGCTGCCGAGCGGCAAGCTGGTGCAATCCTTCGTCGCCAACGCCGAACGCCGTGGCCAGCGGCCAACCTGGGGTGACCAGGTCTACGTGTGGTGGGAAGACGACAGCGGCGTGGTACTTCGCTCATGAACATGAAGAAGCTCAAGCGCCGCCTGCAACGAATAACGCCCAGTGGCCGTCATGCGGTCATTGGCATTCCCTTCCTGTGGCTGTTCCTGTTCTTCATGCTGCCGTTCTTCATCGTCCTGAAGATCAGTTTTGCCGAAGCCGACGTCGCGATCCCGCCGTACACCGAGATCTACACCTTCGTTGAGCAGAAACTGCAGTTGGTGCTCAACCTGGGCAACTACGCGATGCTCGGCGACGACGAGTTGTACATCGCCGCGTACCTGGGCTCGCTGAAAATGGCGTTCTTCAGCACGCTGCTGTGCCTGCTGATCGGCTATCCGATGGCCTACGCCATTGCCAGTGCGCGCAAAGAGATGCAGACCGTGCTGGTGCTGCTGATCATGATGCCGACCTGGACCGCGATCCTGATCCGCGTGTATGCGTGGATGGGCATTCTCAGCAACAACGGCTTGCTCAACGGCTTCCTGATGTCCATCGGGTTGATCAACGAACCGCTGCAGATCCTCAACACCAATATTGCGGTGTATATCGGCGTGGTCTATTCGTACCTGCCGTTCATGATCCTGCCGTTGTACGCCAACCTGGTGAAACACGACCAGAGCCTGCTGGAAGCCGCATCCGACCTGGGTTCGAGCACCTTCAACAGCTTCTGGAAGATCACTGTGCCGCTGTCCAAGAACGGCATCATCGCCGGCTGCATGCTGGTGTTCATCCCTGTGGTGGGCGAGTTCGTGATCCCGGAACTGCTGGGCGGCCCGGAAACCCTGATGATCGGTAAAGTGTTGTGGCAAGAATTCTTCAACAACCGTGACTGGCCGGTGGCGTCTGCCCTGGCGGTGGTGATGCTGGCGATCCTGATCGTGCCGATCATCCTGTTCAACCGCAGCCAAGCCAAAGAGATGGAGGGCAAGATATGAAGCGCTTCAGATTCTCCAGCTTTATGCTGGTGGCGGGGTTGTTGTTCATCTACCTGCCGATGTTGATCCTGGTGATCTACTCGTTCAACGAATCCAAACTGGTGACGGTATGGGGCGGTTGGTCGATCAAGTGGTACGTGGGCCTGCTGGACAACACCCAGTTGATGGGCTCGGTGGCACGCTCCCTGGAAATCGCCTGCTACACGGCGGTGGCCGCGGTGGCGCTGGGTACGCTCGCGGCCTTCGTGCTGACGCGCATCAGCCAGTTCAAGGGTCGCACGCTGTTCGGCGGCCTGGTGACTGCGCCGTTGGTGATGCCGGAAGTGATCACCGGTCTGTCGCTGTTGCTGCTGTTTGTTGCCATGGCGCAGATGATCGGCTGGCCCCAGGAGCGTGGCATCGTCACCATCTGGATCGCCCACACCACGTTCTGTGCGGCGTACGTGGCGGTGGTGGTGTCGGCGCGCTTGCGTGAGCTGGACCTGTCGATCGAAGAAGCGGCAATGGATTTGGGGGCGAGGCCGTGGAAGGTGTTCTTCCTGATCACCATCCCGATGATCGCGCCGTCGTTGGCGGCGGGCGGCATGATGTCGTTCGCGCTGTCGCTGGATGACCTGGTATTGGCCAGCTTCGTGTCGGGGCCGGGTTCCACCACCTTGCCGATGGAAGTGTTCTCGGCGGTACGTCTTGGGGTTAAACCCGAGATCAACGCCGTGGCCAGCCTGATCCTGTTGGCGGTGTCGCTGGTGACCTTCCTGGTGTGGTTCTTCAGCCGTCGTGCCGAAGAGATGCGCAAGAAGGCGATCCAGCAAGCCATCGAAGAAGCGGCGGCGGATGGCTGGCAACAGCCGGACAAGCGCCGGGCGCCTGCACCGGTCTAACACCCACCTATGGGAGCAGGCTTGCTGTAGGAGAGGGCTTGTGTGGTGAGCGGGCTTGCCCCGCGCTGGGCTGCGCAGCAGCCCCAAAACCAGGCACCGCATTCGTTCTGAATGGATGCGATACCTAAGGAGGGGCTGCTACGCAGCCCAGCGCGGGGCAAGCCCGCTCACCACATTGATCGAGTTAGCCTTATTGGTTACGCAGTCCACGGCGATTTACGAATCACCTCCACAAAATTCATCGGCTTGAACCCCGGCTCCTGATCCACCAGCACATCCGTCTTCACGTTGCCAAACGTGGTCTGCGGACGATGACGCAAGCCGTCGGCAAACGCGCAGATGATGCACTCCTTGAACCCTTCGCCACGTGGATGCGCATGCACCACAGCTTCGCGCTGCACGGTGGAAAATGCGGCGTAGTCCATGCCCAGCACGTCCATTTCCACACCGGCTGTCACCAGCGCCACGGTCGGACGCAGATGCTGCGGCACGCCCGGTGTGGTGTGCAGGGCGATGGACAGCCACACCTGTTCGATATCGTCATCGCTCAGCCCGTAAGGCTTGAGAAAGGCCGCCGCCGCGTTGGCGCCGTCGACTTCGAAGCGTTCGTTTTCACTGCGGTGGCCTTCCACCAGGCCCAGGTCATGGAACATCGCGCCGACGTAGAGCAGCTCCGGGTTGTAGGCGAGCTGCTTGCGTTCGCCGCTCAACGCGCCGAACAGGAAGACCCGGCGGGAGTGGTGGTAGAGCAGGTCGGATTCGACGTCGCGAATGTATTCGGTGGTGGCCTTGGCCAGGGCGCTGTCCGGGATCTGGATGCCGGCGATGGTGGTGCTCATGGTCGTTCTCCTCAACAAAGCGCCGGGGGTGGCGCCGATGAGTCCAGTCTGGTCGCGTGCCCGCGAAGGGGCTATGGCGGCGAGGATGCGATCCCGGCCAATGTGCCGCTACATCGTGCCAAGTGGCATGTTGGTGGGTGATTCGCTAGGGTGAGGCGATCGTCTACCGTCGATTCATCACAAGGTTATTTCCGACCATGGGCAAAACCGTCGCCATCCTGATCTTCCCCGGCGTCCAATCACTGGACGTGACCGGCCCCATGGACGTGTTCTGCGAAGCCAACCGCTTTCTACCGTCGCAAGACCATTACCAACTGGAAGTAATCGGCTTCTGCCACGGCAGTATGGCCGCCTCAAACGGCCTCGCGTTGCAGGCCCACCGGCATTACAGCGAAGCGCTTGAGCCCTACGACCTGCTGCTGGTCGCCGGCGGCCCGCAGTTGCCCTTCGAAGACTTCGGCGTCGAGTTCGACGACTGGCTGCGCGGCGCCACTGACCGTGCGCAACGTTTCGGCTCGATCTGTAATGGCGCCTTCATGCTGGCGCGCGCGGGGCTGTTGGACGGCAAAACCGTGACCACCCACTGGAATGACGCAGCGGACCTGGCGCGCTTGTGCCCCACGGCCCAGGTCGACGCCGACCGCCTCTATGTGCAGGACGGCAATCTCTACACCTCGGCCGGGGTCACGGCGGGCATCGATCTGTCGCTGTATTTGCTGGCCCAGGATCACGGCCCGGAAGTCGCGTTGAGTGTGGCCAAGCGCCTGGTGGTGTTTACCCAGCGCTCGGGCGGGCAGTCGCAGTTCAGCCCGTTCCTGACACCCCACGCCGAAACCACTTCGGCGGTGGCGCTGGTGCAGTTGTACGTGTTGGCGAACCTGACGGGGGATTTGACCATTGCTGACCTGGCCAAGGCGGCCAATATGAGCGCGCGTAATTTCTCTCGGGTGTTTGCCCGAGAGGCGCGGATCACACCCGCGGAGTTTGTCGAGCGGGCGCGCGTAGACGCGGCGCGGGTCATGCTTGAAAGCAGCCCCGCACCGCTCAAGACTGTCGCCTATCAATGCGGCTTTCGCGACGCCCAGCACATGCGCAGTGTGTTCAACCGCCGGCTGGGCGTGACGCCGCAACAGTTCCGGCTTAACTTTGCGGCGCCGGTTTGAGGGTGTCGTAGGCTTCCAGGGCGCGCAGCGAGTAGATGTACGCCGCGCCCGCATTCAGCGAGATGGCGGTGGCCAGGGTTGCGGCGACTTCTTCACGGGTGGCGCCGGCCTTGATCGCCGCGTCGGCATGCACGCCGATGCAGCCATCGCAGCGGGTGGTGATGGCCACGGCGATAGAGATCAGTTCACGGGTCTTGGCGTCGAGCACGTTGTTTTCTTCGGCGGCTTCGCCCAGCGCCATGTAGGCTTTGACCATCTTCGGGTTGCTCTTGCCCAGCGCGCCAAAGGCTTTCTTCACGGTAGGCAGCAAGTCGGACCAGTTATTGAACATTGCGGTAACTCCTGAACAGGTGTGGTGGGTGTGAAGCCAGTCTCTTCCGTTCGGAGGTAGCGTTATTGTTCAATCCGCTCATCTTTTTGACCGATGCTCGCAAATGAATTCGATCGACACACTCATCGCGCTGGCCAACCTGCGCGGCAGTCTGGATCTACGCTGTCAATTCCAGGGGGACTGGGCCCTGGACCACGCGCCGGAGTGCCTCGGCGTGGCGCCTTACCACATTGTGCTCAGCGGCAACTGCCGCGCCGAGTTGTCAGGCGGGCAGCAAGTGACGCTGGAGGAGGGCGATATTCTGCTGATGCCCGGCGGCGCTACCCATTTATTACGCAGCCAGGGCGCGCGCATCCGGCCGATGCAGCCCATGGTGATCGAGGGTGGCCTGCTCCCGGTGCATCGCCTGGGCGGCGACCGGCCGGAGCTCGACATGCTTTGCGGCAGCTTCCACTACAACCGCCAGTCATTGCTGCTCGGCGCGTTGCCGGAGTACCTGGTGGTGTCCAGCCGCGAGTGGCAAGGCGACGGCCAACTGGCGGCGTTGATTGCGCTGCTGCGCAGTGAAGCGGACAGCCAGCAACTGGGCGCGCGCTCCTTCATCGATGCGTTGTCGTCGGCGCTGTTCACCCTGATCCTGCGCACCTGGCTGGCGCGCCAGGCGCCCGTGGCCGGCACCTTCGCGCTGCTTGCCGACAAGCGCCTGAGCAAGGCCTGGCAGGCGATGCTGGCCGATCCGGGGCATGAGTGGACCATCGACAGTCTGGCGTCGGCTGCGACGATGTCACGCGCCACCTTCATGCGTGCGTTCGTGAAAGTCGCGGGCGTGTCGCCGTGGGTGCTGCTGACCCAGTTGCGCATGGAACTGGCCTTCAACCTGTTGCGCCAGTCGCACCTGAGCCTGCTGGATATCGCCGCCCAGGTGGGTTACCAGTCCCAGGCGGCATTCAGTAAGAAATTCAAGGAAACCTATGGCGAGGCGCCGGGGCGCCTGCGGTCATCGGGCGGGTAGCAGCTTGAGGGTGCCACGGGTGTTGGCGGTGACTTCCTCGTCGGTGAAGTGCGCCTGTTCGTAGCCGCCTTCGATGTAGGTTTCTGCCTGGTCGCCGTAATGCCGGTCAAACGGCACCCCGCTTTGGCCGACCGGGTTGATGGTCAATGCGTGGGCCGCGTCGGCGAAATCGATCAGACGGCGGGTCGAAGGCCCATAGGTGACGGGCCACGGTGCCGGGCCGATGTTGGCCGATTGGTTATTTGGCACTTCGTGGGTGCCCGGCGCCGGGAACGGGCCGACATTGACGATCAGGTCCAAGGGTTTCTGCGAGCCCAGCGGGTGGCCGTGGGTCAGGGTATGGGCCTTGCCCCATTGCCATTGGCTTGGGTCATCGCCGAAGGTGGCCTTGAGGTGTGCGAGGCTGTTGTCCCAGGCGAGCTTGACGGTGTCGGCGCGCTTGCCGTCCCACCACGGCGAATCCGGCGCGGCGGCCAGGCGTGGCAGGGCGGCGTCGATCACGCGGGTGCCGAGCAGGGTCTTGAACATGCCGTCGCCGAGTTTCGGATGGAAGGCGGCGTCGGCCAGGTTGAACAGGAACTGATTGAACAGCGTGGCGCTGGTCGAGTCCAGCGGGTAGTCACCCTTCCAGCTTGCAAGCTGCTCCACCAGTTTCAACTGCGCCGGGTCCTTGACCACCTCACGCAGCACCGGCAACAGCGGCGCCAGCAGGCGCGGGCCGAAGGCGGTGGTGGTGCCGAGCTGCAAGGCCTGGCTGTTATTCACATCCCACTTCACGCTCTTGTCGCTCAACTGCGCGTTCAACTGTTGACCACGGTCGGCCAGGTTGTAGTAACCGGGAATCTCCATGCCGGTCGGTGAGACCGGCTGGGCATTGGCTGACACCACGTAGCCGCGCGCCGGGTTTTCTTCCTGGGGGTTGGCGCTGAAGGGATAGAAGCCCAGCTTGTCGGCCTGGGCGGTGCTGCCGTCAAGGATAAATCCGGCGTTGACGCCGGTTGGCCGGATCGGCAACTGCGCCGCCGCCCACCAGCCGATATCGCCCTTGGCATTCGCCCATACAATGTTCAGCCCCGGCGCCGACACCTTGGCCGCCGCCGCACGGGCCTTCACCAGCGTGTCGGCGCGGTTGAGCTGGTAGAAGCCCTCAAGAATCGGGTTCTGGGTATCGAGGAATGCCCACCACATGGCAATCGGCGTCTTGCCGGCGTTTTCGCCCAGCACATCATTGATGATCGGGCCGTGGGGCGATTGACGCAGGGTCAGCGTCACCGGCGCCTGGCCCTTCACTGCGATCTGTTGCTCGGTGCTGCTCATGTCGACCCACTGGTCGTGGTACCAGACCTGGTTGGGGTTGTCCGGGTTGACCTTCTCGGCGATGAGGTCGAGGTCATCGTTCTGGAACATGGTCAGGCTCCAGCCGAAATCCAGGTTGTGCCCCAGGAACGCCACCGGCACCAGTGCATTGTGATAGCCATACAGCTCGAAACCCGGCGCCGACAACTGCGCCTCGTACCACACCGACGGCACCGAGAAACGGATGTGCGGGTCACCGGCGAGCAAAGGCTTGCCGCTCTTGGTGCGGTTGCCGCTGATGGCCCAGGCGTTGCTGCCTTCGAACTGCGGCAGGCCGTTGTCGGCCAGGGCCTGTTCGCTCAGGGAGGCGAGGGCGCCGAAGGCCTGCCAATCGCTGGTGGCGAGGTTGAGGGCGCCTTTGGGTTGCCAGTCCAGGTCAAAGACTTTCAGGTAGTCGCTGCCCAGTTGGTCGCGGATGTAGGTCAGCACGGGCTCGGTACGAAACGCGGCGGCAAAGCTGTAGGCCATGTACCCGGCGACGCTGATGGTGTCCTCGGCGGTAAACGGCCGCCTGGGGATGCCCAGCACGTCGAACTCCATCGGGCTGGCGTGGCTGTCCTGATACTGGTTGATTCCGTCCAGGTAGGCTTGCAGCGCCTTCCAGTGCGCCGACTCGTGGTCGAGTTGCGCCACATAGGTGGCCGCACGGTCGCGAATGCGCAGGCTGCGGAACAGCTTGTCGGTCTCCAGCACCTTGGGCCCCAGCACCTCGGCCAGTTCGCCTCGGGCCAGGCGCAGCATGATCTCCATCTGGAACAGGCGGTCCTGGGCGTGCACGTAGCCCAGGGCGCGATACAGGTCGGTTTCGTTCTCGGCTTGGATGTGCGGCACGCCACGGTCGTCGTAACGCACCGTGACCGAGCCTTGCAGGTTGGCCAGTGTGACCGTGCCCTGGCGGGTGGGCTGCTTGCTGTAAACGTACCAACCGGCGCCGAGGGCGACCAGTACGACAAGAACCGCGAGAACCCGCAAGACGCGCTTCATGAACATTCCTTACCAAGAGTGGGGTGGCGAGTTACGAGCCTTTTGGCCACGAACAATAGCAGCCCACCGCCAGGGTGTGCGTGGCATTTACCTCACGTCCTGTTTCAAGGGCCTTCAAGATCGGCTCAATAAAACTGTTGCTGGAATTGCACGTGAGGCCTTCGCTGTAGGGCCCGAAGTACGCGAGCTTGCCGCTGCGATCCCAGATGCCCACGGCCGGGCTGGCTGGCACCTGCTCGGCGCCGGGCAGGGCGGTGAGGGTTTTCATGCTGCGCAGGTTGTCGGGCAGTTGGCCGTGGCTGCCGGGTTTTTGCAGCGCGTAGAACTCGACGCCTTGGGGCGCGTACTGCTCGATCAGCTCGCCCAGGTGCTGCTGGTTGCCGACGTTGCACGGGCACGCCGGGTCCCAGAAGTGCACCAGGCGGATCGGGCCGGGGCCGGCAAGGTCGGCGGGTAGCTTCAACGGGTCGCCGGAAAACACCGCCGTGTGCTCGCTGAAGGCGCGCAGGTAGCGGCCTTGGAACCAGTCATACGCCGCCCACAGCACGCCGGCGCAGATCACCAGGATCAGGCTCGCGAACAAGGCGGTGCGGTAGGGCTGTCGCATTCAGATGTATCCTCGAAGGTCGCGTAGCTTGCCATGCTTGTCCTGACAGATGAATATCGCAGCTCGATATTCATCTTTGCCGCAAGTCTGGAAGCCTTTATGCCCGTTACCTTTGACCCCGATCATCTGCGCGAAAGCTTGCGGCCCCTGGTGGATGCGCAACCGCTTTCAGCCGAGGCGCGGGTCTACCAGCGTTTTTACGGGCTGGACCAGGCCATGAGCCGCCTGGGGCGTTTCGAGGTGGAGGGGTTTGAGGTGGTGGCCCAGGTGTGGTGGCCGCAATCGCCGGTGGCGACGATGTTCATGTTCCACGGCTTCTACGACCACATGGGGCTGTACCGTCATGTGGTGAAGTGGGCGCTGGAGCAGGGCTTCGTGGTGATCGCCTGCGATCTGCCGGGGCATGGCCTGTCCAGCGGCGCGCGTGCCAGCATTGATGATTTTGCGGTGTATCAGCAGGTGGTGAAGGCGCTGTTTGCCCAGGCGCAAGCACTGCAACTGCCGCAACCCTGGCACCTGTTCGGGCAAAGTACCGGTGGTGCGGTGGTGGTGGATCACCTACTCAACCATGGCGCCGACAGCCCGGCCCAGGGAAAGACTTTTCTGCTGTCACCGCTGGTGCGGCCACGTGCCTGGGGGTGGTCGCAGGTCAGCTATTACCTGCTGCGTCCGTTCGTCAAAGGCATCGCACGGCGATTCAGCGAAAACACCCACGACCCGGCATTCAAGCCGTTCCTGGAGGCCGACCCGCTGCAACCGCGCCAACTGCCGACTGCCTGGGTGGGCGCTTTGGCGCGCTGGATCAAACGCATCGAAGCCGCACCGCGCAGCACCCGGCGGCCGGTGATCGTTCAAGGCGAGGAAGACATGACGGTGGACTGGCAGCACAACCTGCAGGTGTTGCGCGGCAAGTTCGACCAGCCCGAGGTGTTGATGCTGCCGCGTGGCAGGCATCACCTGGCCAATGAGATTCCGGAGATTCGCGAGGTGTACTTCAAGTACCTCACCGACCGTGTGTGATGGCGATCAGGGCGCCAGGCTTGAGGTGCTCTGGCCGACTGCCAGTCCGGCGCGAATGGCAGCGAGGGCAGCCTGGTAATACGCCTTACCTTCCGGCGACTCGGCAAACGTCGCGAATTCTTCCAGCTCCGGGTCGGACAAATCCCGATAGACGTACAGCAGCGTGTTGTTCAGATCCTTGTCGATCTGCTGCATCAACCGCTCACGCTGGCCGTTCAACATGCCTTGGGCCTGCCCACCGCCCAGCAGGCCGGGAATCATCTGGCTCAAGCTATCGGCCGCGACTCCGGCAATCGCCAGGCTGACTTCCGCACCGGCTTCTCGGGCTGGCAGGGCCTGGGCCAGGTGGCCGATGATCAGGCTGCGAGTCGCGTCGGCTTCGATTTTCGGCAGGCCCTGGGCGTTTTTCGCCAGTTGATCACGGCGCGTGGCGAGCAACTCGGCGGCGACAATCTTGCGGCCCAGGGGCGATTGGAAAAACGCCAGGGCCGGTTTGGGATCCGCCAGGTTCTTGCGCAATTGCGCTTCGGCACGCTGGTCCACAGCCTGGGCGGCGAAGCGTTTATTGCTGTTGTCCACCAGCGCCTGGTACACCGCCGGTGGCAAGCTGTTGCGGTAACGCTGCTGGGCGGCACTGAGGGCATCATTGAAATGCGCACGTTGTTCGGCCCAGCCGGCGACCTTGTACAACTGGTCATGGCCGTCTGCCCAGGCGGGCAAAACGCAGAACATCAGCAAGGAAAAAAACAAACGACGCATATGGACTCCTGTCAGTCGGCCACTATTGTCCGTGTCGGGCGTAGGATTTGTCGAGAAGTCCTATCAGTCACCTGACTAAAGTGCAGTCAGACGCTCGGCGGCTCTGTCGGATTCACAGGCGTATGGATACTATGCGCGCCATGCAAATACCCCTCGATCACCCCTTGCTGCAACGTATTGTCGACGACCTGGCCGAAAAGGGCTGGTCCCGGCAGGACGGCTTCCTGCCCCAGGCTCTGACCCTGGAACTGGCGGCTGAGTGCCGTAAACGTGCGGCCGAGGGTGAACTGGCCCCGGCGGCGGTGGGGCGCGGCCCGGCCCAGGAAATTCGCGAAGGCATTCGCGGTGACCATATCCAGTGGTTGGAGGACGGTGACGCGGCGGTCTGCGACACCTACATGGCGCTGATGGACAGCCTGCGTTTGGCGATGAACCGTGGCCTGTTCCTCGGTCTGGAAGATTTCGAAAGCCATTTCGCGATGTACCCACCGGGGGCGTTCTACCTCAAGCACCTGGACCGTTTCCGCGACGATGACCGGCGCATGGTCTCGGCGGTGATCTACTTGAACGATGCCTGGCTGCCCGAACACGGCGGCCAATTGCGCATGTACCTCAAGGACGGCGTCGAATACGATGTGGTGCCCACCGGCGGTTGCCTGGTGGTGTTCCTGTCGGGCGAAGTGCCCCACGAAGTCATGCCCGCCACGCGCGAACGCCTGTCCCTTACCGGCTGGTTTCGTCGGCGGGGCAACGAGCCGTTCTGAACATGGAAAAAATACTGATCAGCCGCTGCCTGCTGGGGCACAAGGTGCGCTATGACGGTGGGGCGAGCGGGCCGTTTGACCAACTGGCGGTGTGGCAGGCCGAAGGGCGGGTGGTGGCGATCTGCCCGGAAGTGTCGGGTGGTTTGCCGACGCCACGACCTGCTGCCGAAATTCCAGGCGGGCAAGGCGTGGATGTCTGGGAGGGCCGCGCCCAGGTGCTCACCGCCGAGGGCGAAGACTTCAGCGCGGCGTTCCTTGAGGGGGCGCGCCAGGCTTTGGCGCTGGTGCAGCGCCACCATATCCGCATTGCCGTGCTCAAGGCCAATAGCCCGTCGTGCGGCAACCTGCTCACCTATGACGGCACGTTTTCGGGTGTGAAAGTGAGTGGCGAAGGTGTGACGGCGGCGCTGTTGAGGCAGCATGGCGTTCAGGTATTCAGTGAATTGCAATTGCCCGAAGCCGCCGCCGCCCTGGCGCACCGCTGATTATTGGGCTTTGGCCACCGGCTCGGTTTCCAACCATTTCTGCGCCAACGCCTTCAACCGGCCATCCGCCTTCACGCGCTGCAAGGCCTTGTCCAGGCTCGCCTTGAACGCTGGATTGCCCTTCTGAAAGGGAATCGCCAGCGCTGGCTTCTCGTTGTAAAGCTCACTGAAATCGAACCGATCCTGCAGCGCGGCAGTCATAGCGATATGGTTGATGGCCACGTCGTATTTGCCGGTTTCCACGCCCGGGAGCAGGTCGGCGTCATCGGTGGTGATGAACGAGGGGCGCACGTCCATTTCCTTGGCCAGTTGTTCGCCCAATTCCACTTCGAAGCCGGTGAGTTTTTCGCCTTCCTTGAAGTTGTACGGTGGGGTGTTGGCTTCAAGGGCGATGCGCAGTTCGCCACGGTCGAACACATCATCGACCAGTTCGGCATGAGCCAAAGGGCTCAGAAGGGGCAGCAACAGTAACAGGCCAGGCGAAAAGCGCATGGTCACTCCTAGAGATTTTTAATGTGCGAGGCGCCGTTCAGCATCGCTTTGCTATGGTGTTGAGTGCCTTGGACAGCAATTTGTCGCGAAGTTGTCATAACCCTACAGATTTCACAGAAAAACTGGAGAAGCGAATGAAAGCCCTTTTGTCCCGTGCAACCCTTGCCAGCCTGTTGCTGGGTGCCTCGATGTTGGCGAATGCTGCTGATGTCCCTCGCACGCCTGCTCCCAAAGGCGCCGAGGTGTTTATCGTCTCGCCCAAAGACGGCGCAACCGTCGACAAAACCTTCACCGTCAAATTCGGCGTCAAGGGCCTGGACCTGGAACCGATCGACAAGCAAGTACCGGGCGCCGGTCATCATCACCTGCTGGTCGATCAGGACGTGACGTCGCTCAAGGCCGACGAAGCCATTCCAGCCACGGCCACGTCGATTCACTTCGGCAAGGCACAAACCGAGACCGAGCTGACCCTCGCACCTGGCAAGCACACCTTGCAGCTGGTGGCTGGCGATAACGTGCACCGCCAGTTCGAGCCCACTGTAGCCTCGAAAGTGATCACGGTTAACGTTAAGTAAGATTTGTTCAGATGCAAAAAAGGGAGCCCCGAGGGGCTCCCTTTTTCATGCTGCGGCGAAACCTTAGAACAACACGCGGCTACGAATCGTGCCGTTGATGTGCTGCAGCTTCTCTTGCGCCAGGTCTGAGTACTCGGCGTCGACGTCGATCACCACGTAGCCGACCTTCTCGTTGGTCTGCAGGAACTGACCGGAGATGTTGATGCCGTTTTCCGCGAAGACCTTGTTGATCTCCATCATCACGCCAGGGATGTTCTGGTGGATGTGCAGCAGACGGTGCTTGCCAGGGTGAGCCGGCAGGGCCACTTCCGGGAAGTTCACGGACGACACCGACGTACCGTTGTCGCTGTACTTGACCAGCTTCTCCGACACTTCCAGGCCGATGTTGGCTTGGGCTTCGGCAGTGGAACCGCCGATGTGCGGGGTCAGGATCACATTGTCCAGGCCACGCAGCGGGCTTTCAAAGATGTCGTCGTTGGAGCGCGGCTCCACCGGGAACACGTCGATGGCGGCGCCGATCAGGTGCTTGTCCTTGATCGCGTCGGCCAGGGCGTCCAGCTCGACCACGGTGCCACGGGCAGCGTTGATCAGGATGCCGCCTTTCTTGATGGCGCGGATTTCCTTCTCGCCGATCATCCACTGGGTCTCAGCGGTTTCCGGGACGTGCAGGGTCACGATGTCGGACATGCCCAACAGCTCGGTCAGGCTGGCCACTTGCGTGGCGTTGCCCAATGGCAGCTTGGTCAGGGTGTCGTAGAAGAACACCTGCATGCCGAGGCCTTCGGCCAGGACTGACAACTGAGTACCGATCGAGCCGTAACCGACGATACCCAGCTTCTTGCCGCGGATTTCGAAGGAGTTGGCTGCGCTCTTGATCCAGCCGCCACGGTGGCAGGACGCGTTCTTCTCAGGAATGCCGCGCAACAACAGGATGGCCTCGGCCAGCACCAGCTCCGCAACGGAACGGGTGTTGGAGTACGGTGCATTGAACACCGCGATGCCGCGCTCGCGCGCTGCGTTGAGGTCGACCTGGTTGGTGCCGATGCAGAAACAGCCGACCGCCACGAGTTTCTTGGCGTGATCGAAGATCTCTTCGGTCAGCTGAGTGCGGGAGCGAATGCCGATGAAGTGCGCGTCGGCGATCTTTTCCTTGAGTTGGGCTTCCGGCAGAGAACTGGTGATGTACTCAATGCTGGTGTACCCGGCGGCTTTCAGAACGTCGACAGCCGATGGGTGGACGCCTTCCAGAAGAAGGAACTTGATCTTGCTCTTATCGAGAGAAGTCTTGCTCATCTGCGTAAACCTGTATCCCGGAGAAAAATGGCAGGGAATCGGATCACGTAAGCTGACCCGGACGGCAGGAAAGCCGTCACCGCAGAAACGCCCTTGGGCTCTGTCCTGCGGGGGCGGTATGCTAGCATACGCGCCCCGCAAACACTCATTCCTGCGACGTGAAGCGTTCTCAGGATGACCATGAATTGTTCGAGAGTTCTGTCGATGACCCATCCTGCCCTGATTGATGAGCTAAAGACCCTGGTTGAGCCCGGCAAAGTGCTGACCGATGCAGACTCCCTGGAGGCTTACGGCAAGGATTGGACCAAGCACTTCGCACCCGCGCCGACCGCCATTGTCTTCCCCAAGACCACTGAGCAGGTCCAGGCCATTGTGCGTTGGGCCAATGCCCACAAGGTGGCGCTGGTGCCATCGGGCGGGCGTACCGGCTTGTCCGCCGCTGCCGTGGCGGCAAATGGCGAAGTGGTCGTGTCGTTCGACTATATGAACCAGATCCTCGACGTGAACCTCACCGACCGCACCGCCGTGTGCCAGCCGGGCGTGGTCACCAAGCAATTGCAGAACGTCGCTGAAGAAAAAGGCCTGTACTACCCGGTGGACTTCGCATCGTCCGGTTCCAGCCAGATTGGCGGCAATATCGGCACCAATGCCGGCGGAATCAAGGTGATTCGCTACGGCATGACTCGCAACTGGGTGGCCGGCATGAAGGTCGTCACCGGCAAGGGTGACGTACTGGAATTGAACCGCGACCTGATCAAGAACGCCACCGGCTACGACATGCGCCAGCTGTTCATCGGCGCTGAAGGCACCCTCGGCTTTGTGGTCGAAGCCACCATGCGTCTGGACCGTGCGCCGAAAAACCTCACCGCCATGGTGCTCGGTACGACCGACTTCGATTCGATCATGCCGGTCTTGCACGCGTTCCAGAGCAAGCTGGACCTGACTGCCTTCGAATTTTTCTCCGACAAGGCCCTGGCCAAGGTCATGGGCCGTGGCGACGTGCCTGCGCCGTTCGAAACCGAGTGCCCGTTCTACGCGCTGCTGGAATTCGAAGCCACCACCGAAGAAGTCGCCAATCATGCGCTGGAAACCTTCGAGCATTGCGTGGAGCAGGGCTGGGTGCTGGACGGCGTGATGAGCCAGAGCGAAACCCAACTGCACAACCTGTGGAAACTGCGCGAGTACATCTCCGAGACCATTTCCCACTGGACTCCGTACAAAAACGATATCTCGGTGACTGTCTCCAAAGTGCCGGCGTTCTTGAAGGAAATCGACGCGATCGTCGGCGAACACTACCCCGACTTCGAAATCGTCTGGTTCGGTCACATCGGCGACGGCAACCTGCACCTGAACATCCTCAAGCCGGAAAACCTGAGCAAGGACGAGTTCTTCGCCAAGTGCGCCACCGTGAACAAGTGGGTGTTTGAAACCGTCGAGAAGTACAACGGTTCGATCTCCGCCGAACACGGCGTGGGCATGACCAAGCGTGACTACCTGACTTACAGCCGCTCGCCGGTTGAAATCGAATACATGAAGGCCGTCAAAGCCGTGTTCGACCCGAACGGGATCATGAACCCTGGCAAGATCTTCGCTGTTTAATCGCCCTGAAGGAGTCGTTCCATGAGCTACCAGCACAAGTATGTCGACGGCACCAACATCCACTTTCCGGTCGGTAAAGTGGTGTGTATCGGGCGTAACTACGCCGAACACGCCAAGGAATTGGACAACCCGGTGCCGACCGAGCCGCTGCTGTTCATCAAGCCGGGCAGTTGCGTAGTGCCGCTGGAAGGCGGTTTCAGCATCCCGACCGAGCGCGGTTCGGTGCACTACGAGGCGGAAATCGCGGTATTGATCGGCAAACCCTTGTCGACCAAGCCCAGCCGTGAAGAAGTGCTCGACGCCATTTCCGGCTTCGCCCCGGCCCTGGACCTGACCCTGCGCGACAAACAGGCCGAGCTGAAAGCCAAGGGCTTGCCGTGGGAAATCGCCAAGTCCTTCGACGGTGCGGCGGTGATCGCGCCGTTCGTGGTGGGCAGCACCTTCCCGGACGTGACCGACATCGGCATCCGCCTGAGCATCAATGGCGAAGTGCGCCAGGATGGCAACAGCGCGCAGATGCTCAACCCGATCATCCCGATGATCCAGCACATGGCCGGCTGCTTCTCGCTGCAAGCGGGCGATGTGATCCTCACCGGCACCCCGGCTGGCGTGGGCCCGCTGAACGTGGGCGATGAGCTGGTGTTGGAACTGTCGGGTGTGAACCGCTTCGAAAGCAGCGTTCGCTGAACCCGTTCTTGTAGGCGCTGGCTTCTGTGGTGAGCGGGCTTGTCCCGCGTTGGGCTGCGAAGCGGCCCTAAAACCTGACGGCGCGGTTTGTCAGGAAGAATGCGCCGGCCTAATTGGGGCCGCTTCGCAGCCCAACGCGGGACAAGCCCGCTCGCCACAACAAGCCCGCTCGCCACGGGCGTTTGGGTGCTTTTGCATTTTTTTCACACGCCATCCGGATAATTCCCAGCCTCTTGCGCGCGGGCCTGTCATTCCTGTGCTATCACCTAACGCTGACTTTCCGGAAAAAGCGCCCAATGGCCGTGTCCTTGCACTCCGCTACACCCAAGCCGCGTTCTCGCTTTGCCTTACGCTGGTATTCCTGGCTGTTGCTGGTGGGGGTGATCTCCTATGGCGTTGCCTGGGCCATGCACTGGGATGATCGCGGTGTGCTGTGGGTGCTGGAGCGTTTTGAAACACCGGCCGAACGCCAGGAAAGCGTCTGGCTGCCGGACTACCAGGCTGTGATCGACGGTAAGCCTTTACCGGGTATGGAGAAGGACGAAGCGTCCGACGTCTCCTACAACCCTCAGACCAAAACCCTGTTTTCCGTGATGGGCAAGAACCCGTTCCTCGCTGAGTTGAGCCTGCAAGGCGACGTGCTGCGCAAGATGCCGCTCAACGGCTGGGATAACCCGGAAGGCGTGACGGTGATGGAAAACGGCCTGATCGCCGTGGTCGATGAGCGCCAGCACACACTGACCATCGTCAAGGTCGATGCCACCACCGTGGCGTTGAACAAGGCCGATTTCCCGAGTTATGACCTGGGCCCGTCCAAGGACCAGAACAAAGCCTTTGAAGCCATCACCTGGGACAAGCGCAACCAGCAACTGGTGCTGGGCGAGGAGCGCCCGCCGGCGTTGTTCACCTGGAAAAGCGACGGCGGCCCAACCCTGTCTGGTGATAAGCAGAAGCTGGCCAGCAAGGAATTGGACATGCGTAACCTCTCGGCCCTGGCCGTCGACCCGCGCACTGGGCATTTGCTGGTGCTGTCGGCCGACTCCCACCTGCTGCTGGAGCTGGACGAGAAGGGCGAGCAAGTCAGCTTCATGACCCTGCTCGGCGGTTTCAATGGTCTCAAACACACCATTCCTCGGGCGGAAGGCGTGACCATGGACGAGAACGGCACGCTGTACATCGTCAGTGAACCCAACCTGTTCTATCGTTTCGAAAAACAGAAATAGCGGACAATTTACGTCGGATATTTCTCTATCAGCGGCATTCGCCAGACACCGGGGCGCGTTTAAGTTTAAATTCAGACAGGCGTGATATTCATTCGCCACTTTTGAATTTGAGCCCCCCCTGATGCGACGACTAGCCCGCCCCAAACCTATGCTCTTTATGCTTGCGCTGATCGTCCTGATCGGCGCTGGGGTCGTTGCGCAGCACTTTCGGCTGTTCGAGCGCGCCTGGTTCAACTGGCAAGTGTGGCGCCAGCCGGCGGACGAACGCTCCATCGGTCTGGCGGATTATCAAGTCGCCGTGGAAGCCCGGGTGATCGACGGTCTCAATGACGATGTCTCAGCCCTCACCTATGACCCCATCCGCAAAAGCCTGTTTACCGTCACCAATCAAAACGCCGAACTGATCGAGCTGTCCCTGGAGGGCAAGATCCTGCGGCGCATTCCTTTGGTCGGGTTTGGCGACGCCGAGGCCGTGGAGTACATCAGCGAGAACATCTACGTCATCAGCGATGAGCGTCAGCAACGCTTGATCAAGGTGCATGTGGACGACGACACCCAATTCCTCGACGCCGCGGATGCGGAGCAGATGACCCTGGGCCTGCATGTGGGTGGCAACAAGGGTTTTGAAGGCCTGGCCTATGACTCGGTGGGCAAGCGCCTGTTCGTGGCTAAAGAGCGCGATCCGATGCTGATCTACGAGATCCATGGCTTTCCCCACTTCAAACCGGAAAAAACCTACTCGGTACACGTGGTCAACAACCCCAAGCGTGATGCCGGGTTGTTTGTGCGTGACCTGTCGAGCCTGCAATACGACGAGCGCAGCGGCCATCTGCTGGCGCTGTCGGATGAGTCATTCCTGGTGCTGGAACTGGATATCGACGGTCGCCCGCTGAGCAGTCTGTCACTGCTGAACGGGCGCCATGGCCTGAAAAAGCGGGTGCCTCAGGCGGAAGGGATCGCGATGGACGATGACGGTAACCTCTACCTCACCAGCGAGCCGAACCTGTTTTACGTGTTCAAGAAGCCTTGAGGGTTTTCACGCCTTCGGCGGTGCCCAGCAACAGCACATCCGCTGGGCGCGCGGCGAACAGGCCGTTGGTGACCACGCCGACGATCGCGTTGATCTGAGTTTCCAGTTCCACCGGATTAGTGATCTGCATGTTGAACACGTCGAGGATGATGTTGCCGTTGTCGGTCAACACGCCTTCGCGGTACACCGGGTCGCCGCCCAGTTTCACCAGCTCGCGGGCCACGTGGCTGCGGGCCATCGGGATCACTTCCACCGGCAGTGGGAACGCGCCGAGTACGGGCACCAGCTTGCTGGCGTCGGCGATGCAGATAAAGGTCTTGGCCACGGCCGCGACGATTTTCTCGCGGGTCAGGGCTGCGCCGCCGCCTTTGATCAGGTTCAGGTGTTCGTCGCTTTCATCGGCGCCGTCGACGTAGAACTCCAGGTCGCTCACGGTGTTGAGTTCGTACACCGGGATGCCATGGCCTTTCAGGCGCGCGGCGGTGGCTTCGGAGCTGGCCACGGCGCCGTCGAACGCGCCTTTGTGCTGGGCCAGTGCGTCGATGAAGCAGTTGGCAGTGGAGCCGGTGCCGACACCGACGATGCTCTTGTCGTCGAGTTTAGGAAGGATTAAATCGACAGCGGCCTGGGCCACTGCCTGTTTGAGTTGATCCTGGGTCATGCGGGCTCCGGAACGGGCGGGGAGTTAACGAGGGGCGCGAGTATAACCCAACAAAACCTCTGGATTCGTGTGGTCGCCCGGCCAAAAGCCGGGTTAGACTCCTTGGCCCTGCCAAACCGTGAAAGTAGATGCCCGCCAATGCTTGAACAGTACGTCAAAAAGATCCTCACCTCGCGCGTTTATGACGTTGCCGTAGAAACCCCGTTGCAGACCGCCCGCCAGCTCTCCGAGCGGCTGGGCAACCAGGTCTGGCTCAAGCGTGAAGACTTGCAGCCGGTGTTCTCGTTCAAGATTCGCGGCGCCTATAACAAGTTGACCCAACTGACGGCTGAGGAGCGCGCACGTGGCGTGGTCACGGCGTCGGCGGGCAACCATGCCCAGGGCCTGGCCCTGGCGGCCAAGGTGCTGGGGGTCAAAGCCACCATCGTGATGCCCAAGACCACCCCGGAGATCAAGGTCGAAGGTGTGCGCTCCCGTGGCGGCAAAGTGGTGCTGCATGGCGATTCCTTCCCGGAAGCCCTGGCCTACTCGCTGAAACTGGTCGACGAAAAAGGCTACGTCTACATTCACCCCTACGATGATCCGCACACCATTGCCGGGCAGGGCACCGTGGCGATGGAGATCCTGCGCCAGCATCCGGGGCCGCTGGACGCGATTTTCGTTCCGGTGGGCGGCGGCGGGCTGATTGCCGGGATTGCGGCGTACGTGAAGTACCTGCGTCCGGACATCAAGATCATCGGCGTCGAGCCGGACGACTCCAATTGCCTGCAAGCCGCGCTGGCGGCAGGCGAGCGCGTGGTGTTGCCGACTGTCGGTATCTTTGCCGATGGCGTGGCGGTGGCGCAGATCGGCCAGCACACGTTTGATATCTGCAAAGACTATGTCGACGAAGTGATCACTGTGAGCACCGATGAAATCTGTGCGGCGATCAAGGACATCTACGACGACACCCGTTCCATTACCGAGCCGGCAGGGGCATTGGGTGTGGCGGGGATCAAGAAGTACGTCGAGACCCGTGGCGTCACCGGGCAGACCCTGGTGGCGATCGACTCTGGCGCCAACGTCAACTTCGACCGCCTGCGCCATGTGGCCGAGCGCGCCGAGTTGGGTGAGGGCCGCGAAGCCATCATCGCCGTGACCATCCCCGAGAAACCTGGCAGCTTCAAGGCGTTCTGCGAGGCCGTGGGCAAGCGCCAGATCACCGAATTCAACTACCGCTTCCACTCCGGCAGCGAGGCGCACATCTTTGTCGGCGTGCAGACCCACCCGGAAAACGACCCGCGCAGCGCGCTGATCGCCAGTCTCACCAGTCAGGGTTTCCCGGTGCTGGACCTGACCGAGAACGAACTGGCCAAGCTGCACATCCGCCATATGGTCGGTGGCCATGCGGCCCACGTCAGCAATGAAGTGGTGTTTCGCTTCGAATTCCCGGAGCGTCCGGGGGCCTTGTTCAACTTTCTTAACAAATTGGGCGGGCGCTGGAACATCTCGATGTTCCACTATCGCAACCACGGTGCGGCCGACGGCCGTGTCGTCGCTGGCCTGCAAGTGCCGGCGGACGAGCGTCACCTGGTACCGGCGGCCCTGGAAGCCATTGGCTACCCGTATTGGGATGAAAGCGATAACCCGGCCTACAAACTGTTCCTCGGTTGAGCGACTACGCTGATGGGGGCGGCCTTTAAGGAAGACGAGACATGGAAACCCTGATCACCCTGAAAGTTATCCACATCGCGGCCACGGTATTGCTGCTGCTTAGCGGCCTGGGCCTGGCGATACTGGCCTGGCGCAAACGCAGCGCGGGCCCCGCGGTGACCGTGCGGCGCCCCTGGGCGTTCGTCTGGTTGTTGATGGGCGTGTGTGTGGTGAGCATGCCGTTTACCGGCTGGTGGCTGGTGCACCTGATCGGCTGGCCGCTGGGGCAGACCTGGATCCTGGGTTCCAGCCTCCTCTATACCGTGGCGGCGCTGGCCTGGTTCTGGCTGGTGGCGCGCCTCAATCGCCTGCGCAAGGGCGAGGGCGGTAGCCTGAACTTCACGCTGGTGCTGGCGGTGGTCAGCCTGGTGGGGTTCGTCGCGATTGCCGGGTTGATGGGTGCCAAGCCCGTCTAGATGAGCGCTTACCTGCTGCTGAAAACCCTGCATATCCTGTCGTCGACCGTCCTGTTCGGGTTGGGCGCGGGCTCGGCTTACTATGCGCTGCGCGCCTGGCGCACGGGCAATGTGGAAGTGATCGCCGCGACCTTCAAGCACCTGGTGTTCGCCGACTGGGCGTTTACCGCGACCACGGCGGTGTTCCAGCCGTTGAGCGGGATCGGCTTGATGCACCTGGCAGGGTGGTCGTTGCAGCAGAGTTGGTTGCAGTGGACGTTCGGTTTGTATGTGTTGGCGGGGATCTGCTGGTTGCCGGTGGTATGGCTGCAGATTCGTGTGCACACGATGGCAGAGCAGGCGCTGCGGGACGGCACGGCGATGCCGATCAAGGCCGCGATCTATATGCGCTGGTGGTTTGGCCTGGGGTGGCCGGCGTTTTTGGCGTTCATGGTGATTTTTTATCTGATGGTGGCCAAGCCGATGTAGGGCTTGACCACCACTGATCATCAGCTTCGCAATGTGATCACCGGCCAGCCACGCTTCTCGGCTTCAGCCCGTAGATTCGGATCCGGATCCACCGCCACCGGGTGAGTCACCTGCTCCAGCAGCGGCAGGTCATTCATCGAGTCGCTGTAGAAGTAGCTGTCTTCCAGGCTATACCCGGTCTCTTCCAGCCAACGGCTCAAGCGCGTCACCTTGCCCTCGCGAAAGCACGGCACATCAGTGCTGCGCCCGGTGTAGCGGCCGTTTTCCATCTCGCACTCGGTGGCGATCAAGGTTTCCACGCCCAGGCGTGCGGCAATTGGCGCGGTGACGAAACGGTTGGTGGCGGTGATGATCACCAGCTTGTCACCGGCGGCGCGGTGCTTGGCCAGCAGTTCGGCGGCCAGGGGCAGCATCAGCGGCTCGATGCAGTCGCGCATGAAGTCGTGGTGCCACTCGTCTAACTGAGCCATCTCGGTGCGGCCAAGAATTTCCAGGCTGAAGTTCAGGTAGGCGGCGTTGTCGAGCTTGCCGGCCAGGTAATCCTGGTAGAACTCGTCGTTGCGGGCCTTGTAGGCGATCGGGTCGAGAATCCCGCGTTCACAGAGGTAATCGCCCCAGGCGTGATCGCTGTCACCGCCGAGGAGGGTGTTGTCCAAGTCGAATAAAGCCAGGCGCATTGCAGTTACTCGCTGAAATGTCTGTAAAAAGGCGTCCAGAATACGGTCTTTTCACAAGAGTGCACATAAGGTAAGAAGCCTCGTTGCCGCTTCATCAACCTTTGTGGAACAATGCGGCGACATGCGTTTGCGAGGTTGTTGCCGTGATCGACCCCGATGGTTTCCGTCCTAATGTCGGGATTATTCTTACGAATGATGCCGGACAGGTGCTATGGGCTCGCCGAATCAACCAAGATGCCTGGCAGTTTCCTCAAGGCGGAATCAACCCCGACGAAACCCCTGAAGACGCCTTGTACCGTGAGTTGAATGAAGAAGTCGGCCTTGAGCGCGAAGATGTACAGATTCTGGCCTGTACCCGTGGCTGGTTGCGCTATCGTTTGCCGCAACGCCTGGTGCGTACCCACAGCCAACCGCTGTGCATCGGCCAGAAGCAGAAATGGTTTCTCCTGCGCCTGATCTCCAACGAGCAGCGGGTGCGGATGGATTTGACCGGTAAACCGGAGTTCGATGGTTGGCGCTGGGTCAGCTATTGGTATCCGTTGGGCCAGGTGGTGACATTCAAGCGCGAGGTTTATCGTCGCGCTCTCAAAGAGCTTGCCCCGCGCCTTTTAGCGCGCGACTGACGACGGAGTTCGACCCCGAGCCATGCTCAATACGCTGCGCAAGATCGTCCAGGAAGTTAACTCCGCCAAGGATCTCAAGGCGGCGTTGGGGATTATTGTGTTGCGCGTCAAGGAAGCCATGGGCAGCCAGGTCTGCTCGGTTTACCTGCTGGACCCCGAGACCAACCGTTTTGTGCTGATGGCCACCGAGGGCTTGAACAAGCGCTCGATCGGCAAGGTCAGCATGGCGCCCAATGAAGGTCTGGTGGGCCTGGTGGGGACGCGTGAAGAACCCCTGAACCTTGAAAACGCGGCCGATCACCCGCGTTATCGCTACTTTGCCGAAACCGGTGAAGAACGTTACGCCTCGTTCCTCGGTGCACCGATCATTCACCACCGCCGTGTCGTCGGCGTGTTGGTCATTCAGCAAAAAGAACGCCGCCAGTTCGACGAAGGTGAAGAAGCCTTTCTCGTGACCATGAGCGCGCAGCTCGCAGGCGTAATCGCCCACGCTGAAGCCACCGGCTCGATTCGCGGCCTGGGGCGTGAAGGCAAGGGCATCCAGGAAGCCAAGTTCGTCGGCGTGCCGGGTTCGCCGGGCGCGGCTGTCGGTACGGCGGTGGTCATGTTGCCGCCGGCAGACCTGGATGTGGTGCCGGACAAGACCGTCAGCGACATCGACGCTGAAATCAAACTGTTCAAGACCGCCCTCGAAGGCGTGCGCGCCGACATGCGCAACCTGTCGAACAAGCTGGCCACTCAGTTGCGCCCCGAAGAGCGCGCACTGTTCGACGTGTACCAGATGATGCTCGATGACGCGTCGCTGGGTAACGAAGTCAAGACCGTGATCAAGACCGGCCAGTGGGCCCAGGGCGCGCTGCGCCAGGTGGTCACCGATCACGTCAATCGTTTTGAAATGATGGACGACGACTACCTGCGCGAGCGGGCCTCGGATGTGCGCGACCTCGGTCGCCGCCTGCTGGCCAAGCTGCAGGAAGACCGCACCACCAACCTGGTCTACCCCGACAACACCATCCTGGTCAGTGAAGAGCTGACCGCCACCATGCTCGGCGAAGTGCCAGAGGGCAAGTTGGTGGGCCTGGTCTCGGTACTGGGTTCGGGTAACTCCCACGTCGCGATCCTGGCGCGTGCCATGGGCATCCCGACGGTGATGGGCCTGGTCGACCTGCCGTACGCCAAGGTCGACGGCATCGGCATGATCGTCGATGGCCATCGCGGTGAAGTGTTCACCAACCCCAGCGAAGTGTTGCGCAAGCAATACGCCGAAGTGGTGGAAGAAGAGAAACAACTGGCGCTGGGCCTCGATTCGTTGCGCGAGCTGCCTTGCGTGACCACCGATGGTCATCGTGTGCCGTTGCTGGTCAACACCGGCCTGCTGGCCGACGTGGCCCGGGCGCAACAGCGCGGCGCCGAAGGGGTGGGGCTGTACCGCACCGAAGTGCCGTTTATGATCAACCAGCGTTTCCCGAGCGAGAAGGAGCAGCTGGCGATTTATCGCGAGCAACTGCAGGCCTTCCATCCGTTGCCGGTGACCATGCGCAGCCTGGATATCGGCGGCGACAAGTCACTGTCTTATTTCCCCATCAAGGAAGACAACCCCTTCCTGGGCTGGCGCGGCATTCGCGTAACCCTCGACCACCCTGAAATTTTCCTCGTACAGACCCGCGCCATGCTCAAGGCAAGCGAAGGCCTGAACAATCTGCGCATCCTCCTGCCGATGATCTCCGGCACCCACGAGCTGGAAGAGGCGCTGCACCTGATCCACCGCGCCTGGGGCGAAGTGCGCGATGAAGGCGCTGACGTACCGATGCCGCCGATTGGCGTGATGATCGAAATCCCGGCGGCGGTGTACCAAGCCAAGGAACTGGCGCGGCAGGTGGACTTCCTCTCGGTGGGTTCCAACGACCTGACCCAATACCTGCTGGCCGTGGACCGTAACAACCCACGGGTCGCCGACCTCTACGACTACCTGCACCCGGCGGTGCTGCAAGCCCTGCAACACGTGGTGCGCGACGCCCATGCCGAAGGCAAGCCGGTGAGCATCTGCGGTGAGATGGCCGGCGACCCGGCGGCGGCAGTGCTGTTGATGGCGATGGGTTTTGACAGCCTGTCGATGAACGCCACCAACTTGCCGAAAGTGAAGTGGATGTTGCGCCAAGTTGAGTTGAGCATGGCCAAGGATCTGCTGGCGGAGTTGATGACCATCGACAACCCGCAAGTTATCCACAGCTCGTTGCAGTTGGCGCTGAAGAATCTGGGGCTGACCCGGATGATCAACCCGGCCTCGGCGAAAACCCTCTAGACCGAGTCGTCTTCATCGCAGGCAAGCCAGCTCCCACAGGGGAATGCATTCCAAATGTGGGAGCTGGCTTGCCTGCGATAGCGGTCGCTCAGGCGCCGCTAAATGCTCAGTTCTACCTCGCCAAGTCGCCCACCATGCGGCCCAAAACTGCGCTCCACCATCCGCCGTGTGCCGTCGGCATTCACAATCAATGCCGTACTCGCCCTCGTCCCATAACTGGGGCTGGCAATAAACACGCTCGATAACAAACTCTCCGTCGCCAACCCCACGCCGGTATCCGGCAGGTCTGCAAACGGCGCCGTCTGCGGGTCGCTCAATATCTCCAGCAACGCCTCCGGCTGCGGATCATCCAGCACCGCACTCAACGCCGCCTTGGCCTTGAGCAGCTTGGGCCACGGCGTATCCAGCCCGGCGTTGGACAACCCATACACCCCAGCCTCCAATCGCGTCGGCTCAGTGTGGTTGGCGTTGTAATGCCACAGCTCATCGCGCGTGCCCACCAGCAGGTTAAACCCGGCATATTCAATCGAACGGCCGTTAACGTCGGCCAAATATTGTTCAATCGGCAGCGAACCGTTGAGAAAACGCGCCACTAACTCGCCACGGGATTTGCGCGCCGGTGGTTGATGCGGGTCACGGATATTGGTCAGGGCGGCAAAGCGCCCATCGGCATTCACTCCCAACCAGGTACCACCGGCTTCCTGATCGCGGCCGGCGTAGACCTCGGGCGCATCCAGCCACTGGGCCAGCGGCAGGCTGGGGCGGGCGTAGAACTCATCGCGGTTGGCCGCGACGATCAGCGGCTGGGCGTGGCCCGGCCGCCAGGCGAAAACAATCAGGCACATCAGGCGATCCCTTTTGTGTTTTTAGCCACTCTACCCACTCAAGCCGAGGCGTTCCATCGTATCCAGTTGGGTCGCATGCCTTCCATCCGTTAACATGCCGGACTTGGTTCGGGGGCTCCCATGGAATTTCTGCTGTATTTGCTGCTCGGCGCCTGTGCGGGTGTACTCGCCGGGCTGTTTGGCGTGGGCGGCGGGATCATCATCGTGCCGGTGCTGGTGTTCAGCTTCACCTTGCAGGGCTTCGACCCGCAGGTGCTGACCCACCTGGCTGTGGGCACTTCGCTTGCGACCATCATCTTTACCTCGGTGAATGCCGTGCGCGAGCATCACCGGCGGGGCGCGGTGCGTTGGCCGATCTTTGTGTGGATGACCGTGGGCATCCTGATCGGCGCAGGCTTTGGCGCACTGACCGCCGAGGCGATTTCCGGCCCGCACCTGCAAAAGATCATCGGCGTATTCGCCTTGCTGGTGGCCGTGCAACTGGCACTGGACGTCAAGCCCAAGGCCAGCCGAACGGTGCCGGGCAAGTTTGGCTTGACCGTCGCCGGTACGTTTATCGGCTGGGCCTCGGCGATTTTCGGGATTGGCGGCGGCTCGCTGACAGTGCCGTTCTTGACCTGGCGCAGTGTGCCGATGCAACAGGCAGTGGCCACTTCATCGGCCTGCGGCCTGCCGATTGCGCTGGCCAGTGCATTAAGTTTCATGATTCTGGGCTGGCATGACCCGCTGTTGCCCGCTCATAGTCTAGGGTTCGTGTATTTGCCGGCGCTGCTGGGCATTGCCCTGACCAGCATGGTGTTTGCCCGCTTCGGCGCACGCTTGGCACATCGATTGTCGCCGCGTCTGCTCAAGCGCTTGTTCGCCGGGCTGTTGTTCTGTGTCGGTCTGAACTTTTTGCTTTAAAGAATTTGAATAATGCAGGCTTAATCGCGGCCCGGCATGGTCCGGGCGCTATAACGAATGATTAACGAGGAGTCGCAATGCTGCCTTACCCGCAGATCGACCCGGTGGCCCTGGCCATCGGTCCGCTGAAAATCCACTGGTACGGGTTGATGTACCTGATCGGCATCGGCGGTGCCTGGTTCCTGGCTTCCCGTCGCCTGAACCGGTTCGACCCGACCTGGACCAAGGAGAAACTCTCCGACCTGATTTTCTGGCTGTCGATGGGGGTGATTGTCGGCGGACGCCTGGGTTATGTGCTGTTCTATGACCTCTCCGCGTACATCGCCAACCCGACGCTGATCTTCGAGGTGTGGAAGGGCGGCATGGCGTTCCACGGCGGCTTTATCGGCGTGATGATCGCCGCCTGGTGGTTCGGTCGCCGCAACGGCAAGTCGTTCTTCCAGCTGATGGACTTCGTCGCACCGATGGTACCGATTGGCCTGGGCGCCGGGCGTATCGGCAACTTCATCAACGCCGAACTGTGGGGCAAGCCGACTGACGTGCCGTGGGCCATGGTGTTCCCGCCGTTCAGCGACCCGGCGCAACTGCCGCGCCATCCGTCGCAGCTTTACCAGTTCGCGTTGGAAGGTGTGGCGCTGTTCCTTATCCTGTACCTCTTTTCGCGCAAACCGCGCCCGACCATGGCGGTTTCCGGCATGTTCGCGCTGTTCTACGGGATCTTCCGCTTCATCGTCGAGTTCGTGCGCGTGCCGGATGCACAGCTGGGCTACCTGGCGTTCGGTTGGGTGACCATGGGCCAGATCCTTAGCTTGCCGATGATCCTCGGCGGCCTGGGCTTGCTGTGGTGGGCGTACAATCGCCCGCAACCTTTGAAGAACACCGCGCTTTAAATTCGAATGCCGAGGCGGTTGCGCAGCCTCGGCTTCAACGATACGGGTAAAAAAATGAAGCAATATCTCGAACTGCTGAACGACGTCGTGACCAATGGATTGACCAAGGGCGATCGCACCGGCACCGGCACCAAGGCCGTGTTTGCCCGTCAGTATCGGCATAACTTGGCCGACGGCTTTCCGCTGCTGACCACCAAGAAGCTTCACTTCAAAAGCATCGCCAACGAGCTGATCTGGATGTTGAGCGGCAACACCAACATCAAATGGCTGAATGAAAACGGCGTAAAAATCTGGGACGAATGGGCCACCGAAGACGGTGACCTAGGCCCGGTGTACGGCGAACAGTGGACCGCCTGGCCGACCAAGGACGGCGGCACGATCAACCAGATCGACTACATGGTCCACACGCTGAAGACCAACCCCAACAGCCGGCGCATCCTGTTCCACGGCTGGAACGTCGAGTACCTGCCCGACGAGACCCAGAGCCCGCAGGAAAACGCACGCAACGGCAAGCAAGCCCTGCCGCCGTGCCACCTGCTGTACCAGGCGTTTGTGCACGACGGTCACCTGTCGATGCAGTTGTATATCCGCAGCTCCGACGTGTTCCTCGGCCTGCCGTACAACACCGCCGCGCTGGCCTTGCTCACCCATATGCTGGCCCAGCAGTGCGACCTGATCCCTCACGAGATCATCGTCACCACCGGCGACACCCATGCTTACAGCAATCACATGGAACAGATCCGCACCCAGCTGGCGCGCACGCCGAAGAAGCTGCCGGAGCTGGTGATCAAGCGCAAACCGGCATCGATCTACGACTACAAGTTCGAAGACTTCGAAATCGTCGGTTACGACGCCGACCCAAGCATCAAGGCCGACGTGGCGATCTGATCAATGCCCATGGCTGCGCCCTACATGTGAGGGCTCAGCCTCGCTGGCTGCCACACTCCCGCTGACTTCCAGCCGCTGCAAAATCCCACACTCCGGCCCGCCACCACAACGTTGGCGCAGGTCCAGCAATTGCTCTTGCAACGCCAACAGCCCATCGATCCGCGCTTTCACATGGTGGATATGCTCGTCGATCAACGCATTCACGTTTTCGCACTGGTCCTGGGGACTGTCGCGCAAGCCCAGCAGGCTGCGGATTTCTTCCAGGGTCATGTCCAGGCTGCGACAGTTGCGGATAAACACCAGTCGCTCGGTGTGCGCCTGGGTGTACACGCGGTAGTTGGCGTCGGTGCGCGCCGGGGGCGGCAGCAGGCCTTCCTTCTCGTAGTAACGGATGGTTTCCACCGGGCAGTCGGTCAGTTTGGCCAGTTCGCCGATCTTCATCGCAGCAATCTCCAAATGGGTGCTTGACCCTATAGTGGCTACAGGGTCTTTACTTGGCAACAGGCACCTTTACGGACGCGACAGAATGAGCGATTCCATCCACACCCCGCATAAACACGAGCATGATCACGACCACGATCATGGCCCGAAAAAACTCACGCCTGTGCATGACCACGGCCACGGCGGCTCCTGCTGTTCCGGAACGCCGGCCCCGGCGTTGGTGCAACTGAGCGAGGCGGCCACCGCCGGCTCGCGGTTGAGCACCTTTCGCATCGAAGCCATGGACTGCCCCACCGAGCAGACGCTGATCCAGAACAAACTGGGCAAGCTGGCCGGCGTGCAGCAACTTGAGTTCAACCTGATCAACCGCATCCTCGGCGTCACCCATGACTTGCCAAGCACTGCGCCGATCATCGACGCCATCAAATCCCTGGGGATGCAGGCGGATCCCATCGAAGAAGGCACCCCAGTCGCTGAGCCGCCGGCCAAGAAACACTGGTGGCCGCTGGCGTTGTCCGGCGTGGGTGCGTTGGGGGCCGAAGTGCTGCACTTCAGCGGCGTCGCGCCCACTTGGGTGATCGCGCTGGTGGCGCTGGTGTCGATCCTCAGCGGCGGCCTTACCACGTATAAAAAGGGCTGGATTGCCCTGAAAAACCTCAACCTGAACATCAATGCCTTGATGAGCATCGCCGTGACCGGTGCGATCCTGATCGGGCAATGGCCGGAAGCCGCCATGGTGATGTTCCTGTTCACCGTGGCCGAGTTGATCGAAGCCAAGTCCCTGGACCGCGCGCGCAATGCCATCAGCGGCTTGATGCAGATGACGCCGGAGCAGGCCACGGTACAGCAGGCCGATGGTTCATGGGCTGAACAGGAGGTCAAAAGCATTGAATTGGGTGCGATTGTGCGGGTAAAACCCGGCGAGCGCATCGGCCTGGACGGTGAAGTCACCGCCGGCCAATCCACCATTGACCAGGCGCCGATCACCGGTGAAAGTCTGCCGATTGAAAAGACTGTGGGCGATAAAGTCTTCGCCGGCACCATCAACCAGGCCGGCTCCCTGGAATACAAAGTCACCGCCGCGGCCAACAACTCCACCCTGGCGCGCATCATTCACGCGGTGGAACAGGCCCAAGGCGCCCGCGCGCCGACCCAGCGCTTTGTCGACAGCTTCTCGAAGATCTATACCCCGGCGGTGTTCCTGTTCGCCCTCGGCGTGGCGCTGATTCCGCCGCTGTTCATGGCGGGCGCCTGGTTTGACTGGATCTACCGCGCCCTGGTGCTGTTGGTGGTGGCGTGCCCATGTGCGCTGGTGATTTCCACCCCGGTCACCATCGTCAGCGGCCTCGCAGCGGCGGCGCGCAAAGGCATCCTGATCAAGGGCGGCGTGTACCTGGAGGGCGGTTACAAGCTCGACTACCTGGCCCTCGACAAGACCGGCACCATCACTCACGGCAAGCCGGTGCAAACCGACTACCTGGCGCTGTTCCCCAACGTCGCAGACAGCGCGCCGGCTTTGGCCGCCAGTCTGGCCGGGCGTTCCGATCACCCGGTGTCGCTGGCGATCGCCAACGCGGCTGTGGATAAAAACCTGCCCACCCATGTTGTGGATAACTTCGAGGCCCTGGCCGGTCGAGGCGTGCGTGGCGACATCAACGGCGAAACTTACCATCTGGGCAATCACCGCCTGGTGGAAGACCTGGGCCTGTGCTCGCCGGAGCTTGAAGAAAAACTCTTCGCCCTGGAAAAGCAGGGCAAGTCCGTGGTGCTGTTGCTCGACAAGTCCGGCCCGCTGGCGTTGTTCGCCGTGGCCGACACGGTCAAGGACAGCAGCCGCGAAGCCATCCAGCAACTGCACGAGCTGGGCATCAAGACCCTGATGCTCACCGGCGACAACACTCACACCGCCCAGGCGATTGCCGCCCAGGTTGGCATCGACCAGGCCCAGGGCGACCTGTTGCCGACCGACAAACTGCAAGCCATTGAAACCCTCTATGGCCAAGGCCATCGCGTGGGTATGGTCGGTGACGGCATCAATGACGCCCCGGCGTTGGCCCGTGCCGAGATCGGTTTTGCCATGGCCGCAGCGGGCACCGACACTGCCATCGAGACCGCCGACGTGGCGCTGATGGACGATGATTTGCGCAAGATTCCGGCATTCATTCGTCTGTCGCGGCAAACGTCGAGTATCCTCAAGCAGAACATCGCCCTGGCGTTGGTGATCAAGGCGATTTTCCTGGCGGTCACCTTCCTGGGCTTGGCCACCATGTGGATGGCGGTGTTCGCCGACATGGGCGTGAGCCTGCTGGTGGTGTTCAATGGCCTGCGCCTGTTGCGCAAATAGAGATTGAGAGGGTGGTGTGCTGAGTGCCGAGCTGAAGGCTTTTTTCATGGTCGCCCGCCTGGGCAGCATCACCCAGGCGGCGAAAAAACTCGGCCTGAGCCAACCCACGGTCACCACCCAGATCCGTAACCTCGAAAGCCAGTACGGCGTCGAGCTGTTCTACCGCGGCGGTCGCCGCCTCACCGTCAGCGACGAGGGCGCGCGCCTGCTGCCGATGGTCAAGGCGCTGTTGCAGCAAGAAGCGGACATCGAATTTTTCCTACGTAACAATGGCCAGGTCCAGGGTGCATTGAGGATTGCTGCCACGGCGCCTTACTACATCCTCGACCTGGTCAAAGCCTTTCGCGAACGCCTGCCGCAAGTGGAGGTGTCGGTGGAAATCGGCAACTCCCAGCAGGTGCTCGAAGCGCTGGATGATTACCGCGTCGATGTCGCCGCCTCCTCGCAACTGCTGGAAGACCCGCGCCTGATTCGTCGTGTGCTGGGCACCGACCCGCTGGTGCTGGCGGTGCATCGCAACCATCCCCTGGCCAAGCTGGATCACGTGCCGCTCAGCGCTTTGGCCGGGCACACCCTGCTGATGCGTGAAGCGGGCTCAACCACGCGACGCCTCACCGAAGAACTCCTGCAAAGCGCCAACGTGAGCTACGGCCCGTTGCTGGAAATCGGCAGCCGCGAGTCGATCCGTGAGGCGGTGCTGCGCAACATCGGCATCAGCATCATTGCGCGTCAGGAAGTGCCCCATGATCCGCAACTGCGGGTGCTGACTTTCGAGAATGCGCCGCAGATACCGGAGTATCTCTACTGCCTCAAGGAACGCAAAGGCGCACGATTGCCGGCGGCATTTCTGGGGTTGGCGCAGGAAATGTCGCCGCTCTAACGATCAAGCGATATCTCCGTGGCGAGCGGGCTTGTTGTGGTGAGCGGGCTTGCCCCGCGTTGGGCTGCGAAGCGGCCCTAATAAGGCCACCGCATTTCTACTGGTAGAACTGAGGGCCTGGTTTTAGGGCTGCTGCGCAGCCCAGCGCGGGGCAAGCCCGCTCACCACAAAAAACCGCTCACCACAAGGGTGTCCGCGTCCTACCCAAATCCACCAATACCACTATCACCGCGTTTTGCCTTTCTGCCACATGAGGGACGCATTGCCTGCCTAGCATGGGCTTCATCAGTTCGATGAGGTGCCTTGCATGAACACAGCCCTGACCCAACCCGGCGCGCCGATGAAAGTGCGCGGTATCCAGAAACGCTTCGGCGCTTTTACTGCGCTGGACAACGTCTCCCTGGACGTCGCCGCCGGCGAGCTGGTGTGCCTGCTGGGCCCGTCCGGTTGCGGCAAGACCACTTTGCTGCGCTGCATCGCTGGCCTGGAGCGCCAGGACAGCGGCGAACTGTACCTGGGCAGCCGTGATGTTTCCCTACTGCCGCCCCAGGCGCGGGACTACGGCATTCTGTTCCAGTCCTACGCGTTGTTCCCCAATCTGACTGTCGAAGCGAATATCGGCTACGGCCTTACCGGCAGCGGTCGCGATGAAGTGCGCAAGCGCGTCGGGCAGATGCTGGAATTGGTCGGCCTGGTCGGCAGTGAAAAGAAATACCCCGGCCAACTCTCCGGTGGCCAGCAACAACGTGTCGCCCTGGCCCGTGCTTTGGCGCCTGCCCCTTCGTTGTTGTTGCTGGATGAACCGATGTCGGCCCTCGACGCCCGCGTCCGTGAGCATCTGTGCACCGAGCTGCGCCAACTGCAACGTCGCCTGGGTATCACCACGTTGATGGTCACCCACAACCAGGACGAAGCCATGCTGATGGCCGACCGCATTGCCGTGATGAACAACGGCAAGGTCGAGCAATACGCCACGCCCCAGGAAATCTACGACCGCCCAGCCACGCCGTTCGTGGCGGAGTTTGTCGGCCAAGGCAACTGGCTGCCGTTCAGCCGCAACAGTGCCAGCCACGCCCAGGTCGGTGGGATGAACATGCGCCTGGCCGACGATGCTGGCGTAGCCAAGTCCGGCCGCTTGTTCTGTCGCCCGGAGGCGATCAGCGTCAACCCGCCGGTGCATGAAGAAAACCTGTTCCCGGCCAAAGTCCGCGAGATCACCTTCCTCGGCAATCGCTGCCGTATGAGTTTCGAGTTGGAGCAATTGCCCGGCCATGCACTGTTGGCCGAGTTGGCCCCGGAAGCCATGCCGCGCCTGGGCGCCCAGGACATCTGGGTGGCCTTGCCGCCGCGCAGCCTGCAGGTGTTTGCCTGAGATGGCCGCTGTCATGACGCTGCCACGACCGGTGTCCCGCGCCGAAACCGGCGACAAAATTTTCGTCGTCGGCGGCAAACTGCTGTGGCTGTTGTTGCTGGGCCTCGCGGTGTTGATGCCGTTGCTGGCGATCTTCTGGCGCGGTTTCAGCAGTGAAGCCGGGCAGGGCGGTGGCCTGGTGGCTGCACAGGAACTGATCACCAGCGCCAACTTCCATTGGTTGCTGGGCAATAGCCTGAAAGTTTCCCTCAGCGTGGCGGCTATCGTCGTACCGCTGGCCTACCTGTTTGCCTACGCCCTGCAACGCACGTTGATCCCCGGCAAGGCGATCTGGCGCGGCATGTCGTTGCTGCCGTTGATGGCGCCATCGATGTTGCCGGGCATTGCGCTGGTCTACCTGTTCGGTAACCAGGGCATGCTGCGCGGGTTGCTCTCGGACAATATCTACGGCTTCTGGGGCATTGTGCTGGGTGAGGTGATCTACACCTTCCCACATGCCTTGATGATTTTGCTGTCGGCGCTGTCCCTGGCGGATGCGCGCCTGTTCGATGCGGCCTCCAGCATGGGCGCCAGCCCGGCGCGGGCGTTTCGCAGCATTACCTGGCCGGCCACGCGTCAGGCGGTGTTCGCTGCGTTCTGCCTGGTGTTCACCCTGACCATCACCGACTTCGGCGTGCCCGTGGTGGTCGGAGGCGATTATCAGGTGCTGGCGCTGGAAGCCTACAAGGCAGTGGTCGGCCAGCAACAGTTCGGCCGCGGCGCGTTGATCGGCATGGTGTTGCTGCTGCCAGCGCTGTTCAGCTTTGGGGTGGATGCCTGGCTGCGCCGCCGTCATGGCGACTCCATGAGCGGCCGTGCCCAAGTGTTCCAACCGGCGCCATCGCGCATGAGGGACGGCTGCTACCTGGCCATCGTGCTGCTGATCTGCGCCGTGTTGCTGCTGGTGTTCGGCATGGCGGTGTATTCGTCGCTGGTGAAGTTCTGGCCGTACAACCTGTCGTTGTCGCTCAACCACTACCAGTTCGAAGACACGGCCGGCGGCGGCTGGCTGGCCTATCGCAACAGCCTGACCATGGCGCTGTGCACCGCATTGATCGGCAGCGTGTTGATTTTCACCGGCGCCTACCTTATGGAAAAGACCAAGGGCCAGAAGGGGCTAAACCTGGCCCTGCGCATGCTCAGCTTTGTGCCGATGGCCGTACCGGGCTTAGTGCTGGGCTTGGGCTACGTGTTCTTTTTTAACCTCAACGGCAACCCGCTGCATGTGTTCTACGGCACCATGACGTTGCTGGTGGTGTGCACCATTGCTCACTATCTGACCACCGCGCAGATGACCGCCACCACGGCACTGCGCCAGCTGGACGCCGAGTTCGAAGCCGCCGCCTTGTCCCTCAAGGCGCCGCTGTACCGCCATTACCTGAAAGTCACGGTGCCGATTTGCCTGCCGGCATTGCTGGACATCGTGCGCTACCTGTTTGTGTCGGCGATGACCACGGTGTCCGCCGCGATCTTCCTCTACAGCCCCGACACCATCCTCGCCGCCGTCGCCGTGTTGAACATGGACGACGCCGGCAACGTGGGCGGCGCGGCGGCCATGTCGACCTTGATTCTGTTCACTTCGGCCGGCGTCTCGCTGCTGCTGGCGTGGGCCTCACGTGGCGCGTTGCGCCGCTCCCAAGCCTGGCGCCAGAGCGCACCCGGCCAATAAATATCCCTGAAGGAGGTGCTCCATGTTCAAGCCCCTGGCGCTGGTCGCTGCCGTACTGACTGCATTCAGCCTGAATGCCTTCGCCAAGACCGAGTTGACCGTGTACACGGCCCTCGAAGCCGAGCAGTTGAAGACCTACAAAAAGGCCTTTGAACAGGCCAACCCCGATATCGAAATCAAATGGGTGCGCGACTCCACCGGCATCATCACCGCCAAGCTGCTGGCCGAGAAAGACCGCCCGCAAGCCGACGCCGTCTGGGGCCTGGCGGCTTCCAGCCTGGCGATCCTCGACCAGCAGGGCATGCTGGACAACTACGCACCGAAGGACCTGGACAAAATCGGCAAAAACTACCGCGACGCCGCCAACCCGCCGGCCTGGGTCGGCATGGACGTATGGGCCGCGACCATCTGCTTCAACACCGTCGAAGCCGAAAAGCAGGGCCTGACCAAGCCGGTGAGCTGGCAGGACCTGACCAAGCCTGAGTACAAGGGCAAGATCGTCATGCCCAACCCGGCCTCGTCCGGCACCGGTTTCCTGGACGTCAGCGCCTGGCTGCAGACCTACGGCGAGAAGCAGGGCTGGCAGTACATGGACGACCTGCACCAGAACATCGGCCAGTACGTTCACTCCGGCTCCAAGCCGTGCAAGCTGGCGGCTTCGGGTGAGTTCCCGATCGGTATTTCCTTTGAATACCCGGCTGTGCAGTTGAAGCGCCAGGGTGCGCCGCTGGATATCATTCTGCCGAAAGAAGGTTTGGGCTGGGACATCGAAGCCACTGCCGTCATGAAAGGCACCCACAACGCCGACGCCGCGAAAAAACTCGCGGATTTCTCCGCCAGCCCGGCTGCCATGGACCTGTACAAGGACAACTTCGCCGTCCTCGCCCAGCCTGGCATTGCCAAGCCGCAGACCGAATTGCCGGCCGACTATGAACAGCGCCTGATCAAGAACGACTTCGCCTGGGCTTCGAAAAACCGCGACAGCATCCTGACCGAATGGCGCAAGCGCTATGACGGCAAGTCGGAGAAGGTGGCACCTTAGGATGAACTATCAAAGCGACCTACTGATCATCGGCGCCGGCATCCTCGGCCTGTCCCACGCCTTCGCCGCCGCCAAGCGCGGCCTCAAGGTCAAGGTGTTCGAGCGCAGCGCCACGCCACTGGGCGCCTCGGTACGCAACTTCGGCCAGGCCCTGGTCACCGGCCAACCACCAGGTCCGATGCTCGATCTGGCACGAGAAAGCCGTGAGATCTGGGGCTATTGGGCGCAGGTCGCGGGGCTGCAACTCAAGCGTAACGGCGCGTACCTGTTCGCCCGCACCGAAGCGGAAGAGCACTTGCTGGAAGCCTTCTGTGAGGGGCGGGCGAAAGAGCACGGCTACAACGTCGAACTGCTGCAAGGCGCGGCGATGAAAGACTTATATGGCGGCCAGTTCAGCCATCACCGCGCCGCGCTGCATGGCAAGGACGACCAGCAACTGTATTCCCGTGAAGCGATCCCGGCGCTGATCAACTACCTGGCGCAAGAACTGAAGGTGGAGTTTTACTTCTCCACGTTGGTGCGCGACGTCGAGCCGGGTCAGTTGCACAGCACGGCGGGAAGCTTTCGCGGTGAGCAGATCATCGTGTGCGCCGGTCACGACTATCAAACCTTGTTGGCCGACGCGATGGCCGAACTCAACCCGAGCATCTGCCGCCTGCAAATGCTGCGCGCGCGGCCAGCGGTCAACCTGAACCTGCAACACGCGTTGCTCACCGGCTTGAGCTGCGTGCATTACGGCGCTTTCGCCGACCTGCCCGAGGCGGCGCCGGTGCAGGCGCAGATCTTGCGCGATGCACCGCATCTGCACGAACACGGCATTCACCTGCTGATCAGCCCCACGCCCCATGGCGAACTGATCATCGGCGACTCCCACGACTACGGCAGCGATGCCTCGCCGTTCAATGCCGAGAGGGTCGATGACTGGATGATCGAACTGGCTGAACAGACCTTGGGCTGCAAGATCCAGGTGGTGGAGCGTTGGCAGGGTGTGTATGGCTCGCGGGGGCCGGGACCGTTTTCATTCCTGCGCGCGGCGCCGGGAGTGAGCGCGGCGTTGATGCACACCGGCGTGGGCATGAGCGTGGGGCCGGCGATGGCCGAGCGCAATATCAGTACCTTGTGGGGAGCGGCGTGATGAACCCGGAACAGACCATCTCCGAAGTCTTCGGCTTGTATGAACAGCACGGCACCGCGGATTACATCGGCGAGCCGGTGTCGCAGATCGAGCACATGTCACAGGCTGCGCAGTTGGCCATGGCCGAAGGCTTTGATGACGAGGTGGTGTTGGCGGCGTTTTTCCACGACATCGGGCACATCTGCGGCCAGGGCGGGGAAAACATGGGCGGTTATGGCGTGGTCAGCCATGAACGGCTGGGCGCGGATTATCTGCGTCGTGCAGGGTTCAGTGAGCGCATGGCCAAGTTGGTGGAGTATCACGTGCAGGCCAAGCGCTACCTGACCTTCAGCCAGCCGGACTATTACGCGCGCCTGAGCGAAGCCAGCCGCCGCACCCTGGCGTATCAAGGTGGCGTGATGAGTGCCGAGGAGGCCCAATTGTTTGAACAGGACCCGTTGTTCACAGTGAGTTTGCGCATGCGCCATTGGGATGAGCAGGCCAAGGCAATGCATGTGCCGGTGCTGGATTTGCAGGTGCTCAAGGCCAAGGCCATACGGCTACTTGCTGCGTAGAGTGGCCTTACGCAAAACGCAGACGCGCCGCCTAGAGTCTCGTTTGGCAGGTTACTAAGGTATTTGCTTCTTTAGTCAAAGGAGCAATGCGATGCGTTATTTGAAAGCCACCGCCCAGGATCTGTGCGGGAATGGGCGCGCCGATACGGTGATTCTGCACTTCTATCAGCAGCAACCCGCTGCCCCCGACGCGTTGATCTACGAAACCGTCGGCCTGGATATGACCGTGGATGGCAAGGTCGACCTGCAGCTGGCGGGAGAACGTCAGCCTGACAGTCTGGATTTTGACAAACGTCTGCTGGCGAGTTTCGCCGACAGCTTTTTGAAGCTGAACTGGTTCAACCCGGCCAGGCAGTGGCAGCGCACATTGATCCTGTACGTCGACCATTTCGGCAAAACGGGTAAGCCGAACGCGATCAAGCTGGATTTTCACGAGCCTGCTGCCTCTGGGGGCGCCGTTCCGCTGATCTACAAGGTGGCGGCCTATGACGGCGACAGCGACGGCGTACTGGAATCGTTCACCAACAGCGACGTTGACCGCAATGGTGTGGCTGACAAGGCCGACAAGGAACTGATCCGCTCGTTATGCACGACCTTCTTGGCCTTGAACTGGTATGAGGTGTAATCGGTTTACGCCTCGTCGAGTCGGGTGGCCAATGCCTCGACCTGTTCCTGGCGCTCAGCCTGGCTCAGCTTGGCGTGCGGATTAAGGGACGACCATTGCGGGTGGGCGCGCGCCTTGTGCAGGGCGTCCGGTAACTTGCCTTCGCGCCAGGTCTTGTCCTGGGGCGTGTCGACCTTAATGCTGTGCATCGCCGCATGGCCGCGCAGGTTCAGGGCCTTGAGCAACTGGCGCTGACGCAGGGCGAGCAGGCGCAACACACTGTCGTCGACGGTCAGCTCGCGTTGGCCTTTGATTTTGCCCAGCAACCGGCTGCCATAGCTGCGTGCGGTTTGCAGTGCGCCACCGGCAATTGCACCGGCCAGGGCGGCGGCGCCCAGCGTTAATCCACCGACCAACAAATCCACGCCCGCACCGGCCGCCGCCCCTGCGGCGATCCCGCCACCGACACGCACGCCCAGTTGCTTGAGGGTTTCCGGGTTGAACAGGTCATCGCCCCAGCGCCCGTCGAGCAGGGGCAAGTCGCTGGCGGCGGCGTCCTGCGGTCGGAAGCCGAAGAGTTTGAGCAGGGCTTCCACGCATTTCTGTTCACGTTGGCGCACGGCTTTGCGCAGGTCGCTGATGGCTTGTTGCTCATCTTCGGTAACCACACTGCGGCGACAGGCGGCGCAGTCGATCAGCAATTCTGCGATCAATCGAGCAGCACTTTGCTGGCGGGCCTGGCGCTGGGCCTCCTGATCAAGAATCAAGCGCTCCAACTGTGGCCGCGCGTTTTCCAGCAGCAGGGCGAGGCTTTCATACAGCCGACGTCCACCGTCTTCCGGGGGCGCCACGCTGTCGAATCGCACCAGAGCATGCAGGCCCAGGCGAGCCAGGGCTTCGCGCCAGTCCGGCTCGCGGTGGTCGCTGCTACTGACGAAATTAAGCACCGGCAGCAACGGCTTGCCGCAACTGGCCAGCACTTGCAGTTCGTCACGGTACTTGGCCAGCACCGGCTCGCGGGCGTCGATCACGTACAGGCCGGCGTCGGAGGCCTGCAGTTGGCGCAGCACCTTGGCTTCCTGTTCGAAACGCTGGCGGGCTTCACTGCCATCGAGGAAGCGCGCCAGGCGGGCCGGGCCGTCGAGGCGTTCGCCGGGGCGATCCAAGCGCTCCAGGTAATCGAGCAGGGCGATGGCGTCTTCCAGGCCGGGTGTGTCGTACAACTCCAGCAGGGCTTCGCCGTCCACCGACAAGCGCGCGCCTTCGACATGCCGGGTGGTGCTGGGGCGATGGGAGACTTCGCCGAAGCCTACGTCTCGGGTCAGCGTGCGCAGCAACGAGGTCTTGCCGACATTGGTGTGGCCGACCACGGCGAGTTTCAGCGGCTTAGTCATGACCCGTCTCCAGCCAGTTCAACGGCGCGCAATCGGCGAACGGCAGCTCAAGTTGCTGCAACGCGGCGTGCCAGTCGCCCAGGCGTTCGGCGTCCAGCGCCTGGCTGGGCGGGGCTTGCAGCAACCAGACGCGGGTATCGGTGGCGCTGCGCGCGAGTTCGGCGATCAGCGCGAGGCTGCCACGATCCGGCGAGCGGCGTGGGTCGCAGGCGATGGCCAGGCGGGCGGGCGGGAAGCGCGTGAGTTGTTCCAGCAGCTTGTGGCGTGACTCGCGGCTGTCGAGGATGCCGGCGTTCTTCACGCTGGGGGGCAGCTTGGGTGGCCAGGGATGTTGGTCGTCCAGTTCGATGGCAACCAGCAGGGCGCCGTCGCTTTCCAATTCACTGACGCCGCCACTGATGGGGTGCAGTTGTTCGGGGGCGGCATCGTTGACCCCAAGGCGCTCGCTGCTCGGCATCAGGCGTTCGCGCAATTGGCTATAGCCGGGCAGGTTGAGGTCCAGGCGCAGGGCGGCGCGCCCGCGTTTCCAGCGCCACAGGCACAGCAACGCGAGGATCAGACGGGGCAGCAGGCCATAGACCAGCAGCACGCCGACCAGCCAGGCGGCCCAGGCTTGTCGGGCGCTTTCGATATTCAGGGCGGAGTCGCCGCTGGCGCGGATCATCCCGACGGTCGGCACGTTGAAGCCCAGCAGCGCGGGCAGGGTGCCGAGGGCCTGGGTGACAGCGACAAAGGTGTCGGCACCGAGAATGGTGGTTTCCCACACGAAGCCATAGCGACGGGTGGCGAGTAGCGTAAGAAGAATCACCAAGGCGCTGAGCAACGCCAACAACCACACGCTGTTGACCAGCACGCCCACGGCCCAGCGATTGAGCTTTTGCCGTTGCAGCAACAGTAAAAGTGCTGGCGCCAACTGTGCAGCCTTGGCATCACGGGCGAGCTTTTCGCTTAGCCACAACCACAGTCGCCCGAGGCTGGCGCTGTGTTCACCGGCAAACAGCAGGCCCAGGGCCCAACTGATCAACAGGATGAGATTCAACCCGAGCAAGCTGCCGAGCGCCCAGAACACGTTGACCGGCGTCAGGCCGTTGCCCAATGCGGCAAACGCCAGCCCAGCGCCGCTGATCACCGCGACAATTGCCAGCAACACCAATGCCAGACGTGCACCTTGCAACCAGCGGGTGAGGGCATTCGTGAGCCCATCGCGCTCGGCCAGGTGCAAGGCGCGTTGCTGGATGCGCGTCGGCAGATCGCCGCCGGCCGTGCGGGCCAGGCGATTGGCCTCCAGGTCTTCCAGCGGGCCTGCGTGTTCTTCGCGCAGGCGCACGGTTTCTGTCAGCCAGAGAGTGTGCAGAGGAGTCACGCGCTGTCCTGTTGTGTTTGTGAGCCTGGAGCATAACCCCTGGCTCGGGGCTCTGGTATTCTCGTCGGCATGAAAAAAACTCTCCCTTTAAGCCTGATCGCAGCCCTCGGTGAAAACCGTGTGATCGGCGTCGACAACAGCATGCCCTGGCATTTGCCGGGGGATTTCAAATATTTCAAGGCTACCACCCTGGGCAAGCCGATCATCATGGGGCGCAAGACCTGGGACTCCCTCGGTCGACCGCTGCCAGGGCGCTTGAACCTGGTGGTTAGCCGTCAGACTGATCTGGCGCTGGAAGGTGCGGAAGTTTTTCCGTCGCTGAAGGCTGCGGTGGAACGCGCCGAGGCGTGGGCACTGGAGCAGGGTGTGGATGAGTTGATGCTGATCGGCGGTGCGCAGTTGTATGCGCAGGGGCTGGAGCAGGCTGATCGCCTGTATTTGACGCGGGTGGCGTTGAGTCCGGAAGGGGATGCTTGGTTTCCGGAGTTTGATGCTGGCCAGTGGAAGCTGGTGTCGAATGTCGAGAATGCGCCTGAGGGTGAAAAACCGGCGTACAGCTTTGAGGTTTGGGAAAAGGCCTGATCGGTACCGGATAAGCCTGACTTGCAAAAGCAACTTTTATGCCTCACTGTAATGACTAATGTCTTTACAGTGAGGGCTGTCCCATGGCCTCTATTAACGTACGTATCGACGACGATCTTAAGGCTCGTGCTTATCACGAGCTGGAAAAACTCGGCGTCACCCCATCGGAGTTAATGCGCCAAGCTTTGCAGTACGTGGCAGAGCGCGGTCAGTTACCCTTCAAACCTGTGCTCATGACTGAAGATGACGAGGCTTTGTTGGCAACTGTTCGGGAGCGGTTGGCTGCGCCTCAACGAGTGAAGGTCTCATTGGATGACCTATGAACTCGACTTCGATGCGCGCGCTTTAAAGGAATGGCACAAACTTGGCGATACCGTTCGCCAACAGTTTAAAAAGAAGTTGGCCGCAGTCTTGATCAACCCACGTATCGAAGCCAGCCGTCTGTACGGCTTACCCGATTGCTACAAGATCAAGCTTCGCAGCAGTGGCTACCGGTTGGTGTATCAAGTAATTGATCAGGAGATCACGGTATTTGTCGTTGCTGTCGACAAGCGTGAACGTGAAGAGGTCTATCGGAAGGCTGCCGACCGGTTGAGCTAGCAGGGAGCAAGATCCCTGCTAGCCGATTTCATTAAGCCTGCGCTAACTCCGCATGCTCATCCGCATTCAACAACGTCTTATCCGTCTGCCCCATGACCTGGCTGGTAATCGCCCCCGCCGTCATCGAACCATTCACGTTCAGCGCCGTACGACCCATGTCGATCAGCGGCTCTACGGAAATCAGCAACGCCACCAGTGACACTGGCAAGCCCATGGCCGGCAGTACGATCAGCGCGGCGAAGGTTGCACCGCCGCCCACGCCGGCAACGCCTGCCGAACTCAAGGTCACAATCGCCACCAGGGTCGCGATCCACAGCGGGTCCAGCGGGTTGATGCCCACGGTCGGCGCCACCATCACCGCCAACATCGCAGGGTAAAGCCCCGCGCAACCGTTCTGGCCAATCGTCGCGCCGAACGAGGCAGCGAAACCGGCGATGGACTGTGGGATGCCCAGGCGACGGGTCTGCGCTTCGATGCTCAGCGGGATCGCCGCCGCGCTGGAGCGGCTGGTGAAGGCAAAGGTCAGCACCGGCCACACTTTGCGGAAGAAACGCAGCGGGTTGATCCCGGCCAGGGACAGCAGCAGGCCGTGCACCACGAACATCAGGCCGAGCGCCAGGTACGACACCACCACAAAACTGCCGAGCTTGATGATGTCTTGCAGGTTGGAACCGGCCACCACCTTGGTCATCAGCGCCAGTACGCCGTAGGGCGTGAGCTTCATCACCAGGCGCACCAGGCGCATTACCCAGGCTTGCAGGGTGTCGATGGCGTTAAGGACTTTCTGGCCTTTTTCCACGTCATCCTTGAGCAATTGCAGCGCGGCAACCCCCAGGAAGGCGGCGAAAATCACCACGCTGATGATCGAGGTCGGCTTGGCCCGTGCCAGGTCGGCAAACGGGTTGGCTGGCACGAACGACAGCAGCAGCTGCGGGATATTCAGGTCAGCGACCTTGCCCGCGTAATCACTCTGGATTACTTGCAGGCGCGCCATTTCCTGGGTGCCGGCCACCAGGCCCTCGGCGGTGAGGCCGAACAGGTTGGTCAGGCCGATACCGATCAGCGCCGCAATCGCCGTGGTGAACAGCAGCGTGCCGATGGTCAGGAAGCTGATCTTGCCCAGGGACGAGGCATTGTGCAGGCGTGCCACGGCGCTGAGGATCGAGGCAAATACCAACGGGATCACGATCATTTGCAACAGTTGCACATAGCCGTTGCCGACCAGGTCGAACCAGCCGATGGAGGCCTTGAGCACCGGGTTGCCGTCGCCGTAGATCGTGTGCAGGACGGTGCCGAACACCACACCGAGCACGAGGGCGAACAACACCTTCTTGGCGAGGCTCCAGTTAGTACGACGGGTTTGTGCCAGGCCCAGCAACAGGGCCACGAACACCAGTAAGTTGAGAATCAGGGGCAGATTCATTGAAGCTCCGTTGAGAAGGCAGCCAATCGCGTGAGCCTGCGATTGCGAACCGGAAAGCCTAACAGCTTGAAATATATTGATTTAATACCGATATGGAATGGCGACTGTCGTTTTTGGAATAAGCGTTTGACGCTCAGGCACATGCCGTTGGCGCGATCACGACGCAAGCGGTCGCGCTCGGGCGATAACTGTCACAGGGATTTGTTAGCGTCGATGTCTTTCACTCAGGGAGAAACGTTTATGAAGCTCGCTTCGAGATTGTTTGCCGCCGCGCTGTGCCTTGGCCTTGCCGGCCAAACCATGGCCGCCACCGAGTTGAAACACTGGCCGGCCCCGGCCGCCAAGCAACTGAACGAAATGATCGCCGCCAACGCCAACCAGGGTAACTTCGCGGTGTTCGACATGGACAACACCAGTTACCGCTACGACCTCGAAGAATCCCTGCTGCCCTATATGGAAAACAAAGGCCTGATCACCCGCGACAGCCTTGATCCTTCGCTCAAGCTTATGCCGTTCAAAGACACCGCCGACCATAAGGAAAGTCTGTTCAGTTACTACTATCGCCTCTGCGAAGTGGACGACATGGTCTGCTACCCGTGGGTCGCCCAGGTGTTTTCGGGGTTCACTCTCAAAGAACTCAAAGTGCAGGTCGATGAGTTGATGGCTTCCGGCAAGCCCGTGCCCGTCAGCTATTTTGAAGGCGATGTGGTGAAGAAGTCCGAGGTGCAACCGCCCAAAGTCTTCACCGGCCAGGCCGAGCTGTACAACAAGCTGATGGAAAACGGCATCGAGGTGTATGTGATGACCGCCGCCTCGGAAGAACTGGTGCGCATGGTGGCCGCCGATCCGAAGTACGGCTACAACGTCAAACCCGAGAACGTCATCGGCGTGACCACCCTGCTCAAGGACCGCAAGACCGGCGAACTGACCACTGCGCGCAAACAGATCAGCGCTGGCAACTATGACGAGAAGGCCAACCTCGGTCTGGAACTCACCCCGTACCTGTGGACCCCGGCGACCTGGATGGCCGGCAAGCACGCGGCGATCCTCACCTACATCGACGAATGGAAAAGGCCGGTACTGGTGGGTGGCGACACGCCGACCAGTGACGGCTACATGCTGTTTCACGATGTGGACGTGGCCAAGGGCGGCATCCACCTGTGGATCAACCGCAAGGACAAATACATGACCCAACTCAACGGCATGATCGCCAAGCATGCGGCGGCGCAGGCCAAGGAAGGGTTGCCGGTGACGGCGGACAAGAACTGGGTGATCGTCAAGCCTGACGAGATTCAGTAACACCGAGTCGCCCGCATCGCAGGCAAGCCAGCTCCCACACTTGATCGGGTTCACACGGTCAAAATGTGGGAGCTGGCTTGCCTGCGATGGCTCCCTAAAGAACACTCCAAAACCCACAGTAAAAAATAGATATCAATTGCGAACCAATCTCATCCTCTGCTAGCGTGCGCACTTCCTGAACCCTCCGTTCTTCTCAAGGTAGTGCTGTGCCCTCCTGGAATTCGCAGATCGCGCGCCTGTTCGCGGAGCAGAAGAAAGCCCTCGAAGCCTTCGTCACCCGCCGCACCGGCAGTGCCCAGGTGGCTGCCGACCTGACCCAGGAATCGTTCCTGCGCCTGGCGCGCCTGGATTCCGGCGAGAAGATCGACAACCTCCCCGCGTTCCTCTTTACCATCGCCAGCAACCTGGTGCGTGATCACCAACGCCAGGCCATCCGCCGCGAGCGCCTGGATGCCGGTGAACCCAGTGAAGAACTGCCGTGCACCAACCCAGGTGCCGATGAGCAGTTGGCCGCCTATCAGCAGGAGCAACTGATGCAGGACGCTATCCTGGCGTTGCCCGAGGCGACTCGGCAGATCTTCCTGCTCTATCATGTCGACGAACTTTCCTACCGCGAGATTGGCGAACGCCTGTCGATCACCCCGCGTAGTGTGGAATACCAACTGCGTCGCGCCTTGATTGAATGCCGCGCCTACATCAAGACGCGGCTCGCCAGCGACACACAAGGACGTCGGTCATGACTGCTACACACCCTGCCGACGAGCTGTTCGAAGAAGCCTCCGGCTGGTATTTCCGCCTGCAGGCCGAAGATGTCACGGCAGCCGAAATGGACGCCTTTGCCGCCTGGCTCGGGCAGGGCCAGCCTCAGGATGACGCCTGGCAAGAAGTGCAGGCCATGCTCGGCGGTTTGCGTGAGCCAGCACGGGTGATCCGCCGTGCCGAACAGGCGGCCTGGCGCAAGCCGGTGCGACGCTGGGCCTGTGCGGCCGCCGTGCTGCTGGCGGTGGGGCTGACCGTACAGAACACCCCCTGGCTCGACCGCCTGCGCGCGGACTACGCCACCCGCACCGGCGAGTCGCGCACCGTCGAACTGGCCGATGGCTCCCAGTTGCAACTCAACACTGACAGCGCGATTCAAGTGCGCATGAGCGGCGGTGAACGTCAGATTCGTCTGCTGCGTGGTGAAGGGTTTTTCAGCGTGACCAAGGACCCGGCACGACCTTTCGTGGTGCAGTCCGGCGATGGCTGGGTGAAGGTGGTCGGCACCCAATTCAGTGTGGCGCGGCGCGATGCGCAGACGCGGGTGCAGGTGGCGCAGGGCAAAGTGCAGGTCAGTGCGGGCAGTGGTGATCCAGTCTATCTGGAGCCGGGCCGGGCGGTGGAATATCAGGACCATCGCCTTGCCGAGGTCCACGGCTTCGACCCGGCCAGCGGTTTCGCCTGGCGCCAACGGCAACTGGTGTTCCGCCAGCAGCCACTGTCGGAAGTGGTCAGCGAGTTGAATCGCTACTGGCCAGGCAAGACTCTGGTGCTGGGGGATGCGCTGCGCAATCGCGTGGTGTCCGGCGTGTTTGAAATCGACAAACCCGACGCCGTGATCAAGGCGCTGGAATACACCCTCAACCTGCAGGCCGAGCACTACACCCCGTATTTACTGGTGCTGCGCGAAGGCAAAGCGTCCTGAGCACAATTTTCTCAAAATAGTTTCAGGGTTTTCCCACAGGGCATCGTCCTTGATCACTGAGGCGTAAATAGTAAGCACTCTCAAGTAGTGCGGCGCCGATCACAGACTTTTTTGCACCGGGGAGCACCATCCATGGCACACCGATACGCCGCACGGCCCTTGCTGGCACTGGCCATTTCCTTGGCCTGCGGCACTGCGCCGCTGTATTTGCAGGCCGCCGAGACCACCCAGGCCCAGACCTATCGTTTTGATATTCCGGGGCAAAGCCTGGACGGTGCGCTGGCGGCGTTTTCAGCAGTGACACGGGTGCAGGTGTTGGTATCGGGGGAGTTGACCCAGGGGGTGGTGTCACCGGGCGTGAAGGGCAATTTGGGGCAACGTGAAGCCTTGGGCCAACTGCTGGGCGGCACGGGGTTGAGTGCAGCGTTTATCAATGCCGACACCGTTACTCTGGAAAAACGCGTGGACACAGGCGGCGCCCTTGAAGTCGGTGCCACCACCATCAGCGCTGAGCACCTGGGTACCACCACCGAAGGGACGGGTTCCTACACCACGGGCGCCGTGACCCTGGGCAAGGGCGAGCAGAAACTCAAGGACATCCCGCAGTCGGTCAGCGTCATGACCCGCAAGCAGATGGATGACCAGAACACCACCAAACTGTCCGAAGTGGTCAAGCGCACGCCCGGCCTGACGGCAACCAAATCTCCCGGCCCCGGCATGTTCATTTTCTCCCGTGGCTTTGAAATAGGTACCCTGCAATACGATGGTGTAGGTATCCCGCGCAATACCTACACGCTGGGTAGCTACCTCACCGAAAACATGGCGATCTACGACCGCGTCGAAACCCTGCGCGGCCCGGCCGCTTTGCTGCAAGGCGCCAACAGCCCCGGTGGCACCCTGAACCTGGTGCGCAAACGCGGCCAGCAGGCGCCGACCGTGACCATCACCGCCAAGGCCGGCTCATGGGACCACTACGGCACCCAAGTCGATGCTGGCGGCCCGCTCAACCCGGAAGGCACGTTGCGCGGCCGGTTTGTGGCGGATTACGACACCACCAACTCCTTCGTCGACTACGCGGGCGGCTGGAACCAGACCGTCTATGGCGCCGTCGACTACGACTTCACGCCAGACACTACCGTGGGCGTGGGCATCAGCAACCAGAAAGGCCACTCGCGCCCCAACTTCATGTCGTTGCCCCGCTACGCCAATGGCAGCGATATCGGCCTGCCACGTTCGACCTTTGTCGGCGCCAGCTGGAACCGTGCCGTCAACAACCAGACTCAGGTGTTCGCCGACCTGGAGCATCGTTTCAACGATGACTGGAAAGTGAAGGCTGCGCTGGTGGCAATGGACGAACACAACGACGCGACCTACCAGGCGACGTGGGATACCGTCCCCAACCCCGGCGACACGGGCAATGTGCGCTACATCGACTGGGTGACCGACTTCAATACCAAAAGCCGCGGCGCGGATGTGTATGTCAACGGCAAGTTCGACGGCCTGGGGTTCCAACAGGAAATGGTCCTTGGCGCCAACTATTCCAAACTCACCACCGACGACCAGTGGGCGCGGGCGGCAACGAATGGCGCGGATATTTTCAACATCGACCACAACCGTGTGCAGCGCGACAAATACCAGTTGTTTCAGGCTGGGAACGCCTCGAAGAGCTGGTATGACATTCGCCAGAAAGGCATCTACGGCACCTGGCGCGTCAAGGTGCTGGACCCGCTGACGCTGATCCTCGGCGCGCGCACCAGTTGGTACGACTACTCCTACATCGGTCAGGCTGGTCGCCAGGGCGTATACGGCGCCGCCGAGGATAGCACCACGCAAACATCCGGCAAGGTCACCCCGTATGCAGGCCTGGTCTATGCCCTGAACGATCAATGGTCGGCCTACGCCAGCTACGCCGATGCGTTCGAGCCGCAAACCAACCTGACCACCTCCGGCTCGCTGCTCAAGCCTATCGAGGGCAAGAACTACGAGCTGGGCATCAAGGGTGAACTGGCCGATGGTCGCCTCAACACCTCGTTTGCGATCTTCCGCTATGACCAGGAAAACCGTGCAGTCCAGGACCTGCAAGGGCCGATGAACTGCAATGGTTGGTACTGCTCGGTGGCGTCGGGCAAGGTCCGCAGCCAGGGCTTTGAAGCCACATTGGGCGGTGAAGTGCTGCCGGGTCTGCAACTGGTCTCCAGCTACACCTACAACACCACCAAGTTCCTCAAGGACGACACCTACGAAGGCAAGGTCTTCAGCACCTGGACGCCCAAGCACTTGCTCAAGGTCTGGGGTGATTACCAGTTGCCGGGGGATTGGCAGAAATTCAGCGTCGGTGCCGGCGTGACGGCACAAAGCAGCACCGTCGCCTACGATCGCACCTTTAGCGTACCGGGCAATGCGTTGTGGGACTCGCGGGTGGCCTACAAGATCAACCAGGAATTCACCGTTGCGGCGAACCTGAACAATATGTTCGACAAGAAGTACTACATCCCGGCTTACAACGCGAACTGGGGCAGTAACTACTATGGCGACCCGCGCAATGTGATGTTCAGCATGACCTACACGCCGCAGTTCTGATTACGACCGGCAAAAAAATGCCCCGCACGTGGCGGGGCATTTTTATGAGCGCAGCTTACAGACCGTCAAGCATCGCCTTGTTGCGCACAGCACCCTTGTCGGCACTGGTGGCCAGCAGGGCATAAGCCTTCAACGCGGTCGTCACTTTGCGCGGACGCTTCTCCACTGGCTTCCAGCCTTTCTTGTCCTGCTCGACCCGGCGTGCCGCCAGTTCTTCATCGCTGATCAACAGGTTGATCGAACGGTTCGGAATGTCGATCAGCACCTTGTCGCCATCCTGCACCAGGCCAATCGCGCCGCCGGCAGCGGCTTCTGGCGAAGCGTGTCCGATGGACAGGCCCGAGGTGCCGCCGGAGAAACGGCCGTCGGTCAGCAAGGCACAGGCTTTGCCCAGGCCTTTGGATTTCAGGTAGGACGTCGGGTACAGCATCTCCTGCATACCTGGGCCGCCTTTCGGGCCTTCGTAGCGGATGATCACGATGTCGCCTTCCTTCACTTCGTCGGCGAGGATGCCGCGAACCGAGCTGTCCTGGCTTTCGTAGATCTTGGCGCGACCTTCGAAGACGTGGATGGACTCATCCACACCGGCGGTTTTCACCACGCAGCCGTCGAGGGCGATGTTGCCGTACAGCACAGCCAGGCCGCCTTCTTGGGAGTAGGCGTGCTCGACACTGCGGATGCAGCCGTTTTCACGGTCGTCGTCCAGGGTGTCCCAACGGGTCGACTGGCTGAACGCGGTTTGCGTCGGGATACCGGCTGGGCCTGCCTTGAAGAAGGTGTGCACGGCTTCGTCGTCCGTCTGGGTGATGTCCCACTTGGCGATGCCTTCGGCAATGGACTTGCTGTGCACGGTCGGCAGGTCGGTATGCAGCAGGCCGCCACGGGCCAGCGAGCCGAGGATCGAGAAGATCCCGCCAGCGCGGTGCACGTCTTCCATGTGGTACTTCTGGATGTTCGGCGCGACTTTGCACAACTGCGGCACGTGGCGGGACAGGCGGTCGATGTCGCGCAGGTCGAAATCGATCTCGGCTTCCTGGGCCGCGGCCAGCAAGTGCAGGATGGTGTTGGTGGAACCGCCCATGGCGATGTCCAGGGTCATGGCGTTCTCGAACGCCTTGAAGTTGGCGATGTTGCGCGGCAGCACCGACTCATCGTTGTCGTGGTAGTAGCGCTTGCACAGCTCGACGATGGTACGGCCGGCCTGCAGGAACAGTTGTTCACGGTCGCTGTGGGTGGCGAGGGTGGAACCGTTGCCCGGCAAGGCCAGGCCCAGGGCTTCCACCAGGCAGTTCATCGAGTTGGCGGTGAACATACCGGAGCACGAACCGCAGGTTGGGCAGGCGCTGCGCTCGTATTCCGCGACCTTCTCGTCAGAAGCGCTGGAATCGGCGGCGATGACCATGGCGTCGACCAGGTCCAGGCCGTGGGAGGCGAGCTTGGTCTTGCCGGCTTCCATCGGGCCGCCGGACACGAAGATCACCGGGATGTTCAGGCGCAGGGAGGCCATCAGCATACCAGGGGTGATCTTGTCGCAGTTGGAGATGCAGACGATGGCGTCGGCGCAGTGGGCGTTGACCATGTATTCCACGGAGTCGGCAATGATCTCGCGGCTCGGCAAGGAATACAGCATGCCGTCGTGGCCCATGGCGATGCCGTCATCCACGGCGATGGTGTTGAATTCCTTGGCGACACCGCCGGCGCGTTCGATCTCGCGGGCGACCAGCTGGCCCAGGTCCTTGAGGTGGACGTGGCCTGGTACGAACTGGGTGAACGAGTTGGCAATCGCGATGATCGGCTTCTTGAAGTCGTCATCTTTCATCCCCGTGGCACGCCACAGTGCGCGCGCGCCGGCCATGTTGCGGCCGTGGGTGGATGTTTTCGAGCGGTAATCAGGCATTGGAGCACTCCGGGCGGCTAATCGGTATCAAAGGGGAGTGAGCTTCTAATTGACGTCAGGAACACCCGAAAAATGGCCGTGTGTCCGGAAGTTGCCACTCGCGTCGCGGGATCGCCGCTTGCTTGGGCCTTGAGCTCATAAACCCGCCGGGGGATGACTGGCGATGAATAAGGCCGATTCTACACCGCTGGCGGCTGGAGGGAATGGCCGAAACCGTGAAGATAGCGGCTACGGGACGTGCGGGTGGCACCGTGCCCATGCGTTCAAGACCAGGGCGACGATGCTCAGGATCAGAAAGCACAGACCCAGCGCCGTGCTCAGGTGGTGGGTAAAGGTGCTGATGAAGGCACTGATAAGGCCACCGGCAATGAACAGCACCGCTGCAACGGCTGATGCCGCCGTACCTGCATTGTCTGGAAACAAGCTCATGGCCTTGGAGTTAGAGATGGGCCGGGTGATGGTGGTGCCCGCCGTGCAGAGCAGCATGGGCACCAGCACGGTCGGGATTGATAAGCCGAACTGATAAGCCAGGAACAACATGACCCCGCCCGAGATTGCGATCAGCACCAGCCCGATGGCCATCTGGGTCGCAGCCGGTAGCCGTTTGTGCAGGAAACCTGCACAGATTCCGCCCATTACGTAAGCGGCGCCGTAGAGGAGCAAGGTCAGGGAGTACTCATGGGGCGACAGCTGCAGCTGGTCCATGAAAATCAGCGGTGACACCACGATGAACGAGAAATGGCAGGCGAACGTAATGGCCGAGATCGTGGCATAGCTGGCGAAGTGGCGGTTGGCGAAGACCTTGGCGTAGGCCTTGAGCAGGCTCTGGTGGCTCGGTGCTGCTTGAGGCAAGCCGCCGTGGAGCAGCCGATGCGCCATGATCAAGGTTGCGGCACACAGCGCGATAAACACATAGAAGCTGGCCTGCCATCCCCAGTGCAGTTGCAGCCACGCGCCCAGCAGCGGGGAGATCGATATGAAGATGCCTCCGGCCGTGACCATTGCGATCCGCAACCGCTCCTGTTCTCTGCCGAAGAACAGGTCTTGCACCAGTGCTTGGGACAATATGAAACCGCCGCAGCCCATGGCTTGGATAATACGGAAGAACAGAAATTGCGGCGTGTTGCTGGCCGCCAGGCACCCGGCCGCGCCAATGATTGCAACGGCCATGCTGGCCAATAGCAGCTTCTTGCGGCCGATCCGGTCGGACAGTGGGCCGATCAACAGCATGGAGCAGGAAAAACCGATGGCGAACAGGCTGACTGAGCGGGCGATCTGGGTGGTCGAGGTGGAGAAGTGTTCCGCCAGGGCGGGAAAGGAAGGCAGCACGACGTCTAGCGGGAAGACGCCCAGCAAGGTCATGGTCATCAGCCAGAAAACAATGAAGGGTTTTTCAGCGTGCGTGATTGCCGTCGACATGGGCGGGCCTCGATTCCGTGAGGCGGTCGAGGATCAAGTTTATGTAAGGGAAAGTCAAAGACTGGAGAGGTACGAGCTTTCATAAAAGCCTGTAGGAGCCCTAAAGCGCCTACAGGCCAACGGCATCAGCTATTCGGCAGCAACCGGCACGTAATGCTCTTGATGTAACGCGTCTCGTCGATCGCGGGGTGAACCGGATGATCGGGACCCTGGCCACCGCGCTCCAGCATCTGGATATTGCGGTCGAGGTGACGGGCGCTGGTCAGCAGGATGTTTTGCAGGCTGTCTTCCGGCAAGTGCATGGAGCACGATGCGCTGACCAGGATGCCGTCCTTGCTGAGCAGGCGCATGGCTTGCTCGTTCAGGCGGCGGTAGGCGCCTTCGCCGTTCTTCATGTCTTTTTTGCGTTTGATGAAGGCCGGTGGGTCGGCGACGATCACGTCGAAGCGTTCTTCGCTGGCTTTCAGTTCTTTCAAGGCTTCAAACACGTCGCCTTCGATGCAGGTCATCTTCTCGGCAAAGCCGTTCAGCGCGGCGTTGCGCTCTACGCCGTCGAGGGCGAAAGCGGAGGCGTCGACGCAGAACACTTCACTGGCGCCGAAGGCCGCAGCTTGCACGCCCCAGCCGCCGATGTAGCTGTACAGGTCGAGTACGCGCTTGCCTTTGGCATACGGGGCCAGGCGTGCGCGGTTCATGCGGTGGTCGTAGAACCAGCCGGTCTTCTGGCCCTGGATCACCGGGGCTTCGAATTTCACACCGTTTTCTTCCAGCGCAACCCACTCCGGCACCAGGCCGAACACGGTTTCGACGTAGCGGTTGAGGCCTTCGGCGTCGCGCGCGGCGGAGTCGTTCTTGAACAGAATGCCGCTCGGCTTGAGCACTTGGGTCAGCGCGGCGATCACGTCTTCTTTATGGGCTTCCATGGTCGCCGAGGCGATCTGCACCACCAGGATGTCGCCGAAACGGTCGACCACCAGGCCTGGTAACAGGTCGGAATCGCCGTAGACCAGGCGGTAGAACGGCTTGTCGAACAGGCGATCACGCAGGGACAGGGCGACGTTCAGGCGGTGCACCAGCAGCGACTTGTCCAGCGGCAACTTGATGTCGCGCGACAGCAGGCGGGCGCAGATCAGGTTGTTAGGACTCATGGCCACGATGCCCAGGGTCTTGCCGCCAGCCGCTTCCAGGATAGCCTGGTCGCCTGCCTGGAAGCCGTGGAGTGGGGTGGCGGCCACGTCGATTTCGTTGCTGTAGACCCACAGGTGGCCGTTGCGCAAACGACGATCGGCGTTGGCTTTGAGACGCAGGCTTGGCAGGGACATGACGTCGCTCCGGAAAAAAGAGCGGGAGTATACCCTGTTGTGTAGGAAATGGCCGGGTAGCCGGATGTGCGGGAAGGTGTCGGCATGCGGCGGATAAGGGTTAGAATCCCCGCCTAGCCCAGAGTGTGTACTTATGTCCCAAGAGCTTTCCGCCGAACAGATCCAACAGGCCCTGCAAGGCATCAGCGTGCCGCCCCAACCGCAAATCATGGTGGATTTGCAGATGGAGCAGTACATGCCCGATCCGGATCTGGAAGTGATCGCCCGGCTAATCGCCCAGGACCCAGGCTTGTCCGGCGCGTTGCTGAAGATCGTCAACTCGTCGTATTTCGGCCTGAGCAACAAGATCGCCTCGATCCAGCGCGCGGTGAACCTGCTGGGCAGCCGTTCGATCATCAACCTGATCAACGCGCTGTCGATCAAGGGCGAAATGAGCGACGACACCATCGTCACCCTCAACCGCTTCTGGGATACCGCCCAGGATGTGGCGATGACCTGCCTGACCCTGGCCAAGCGCACCGGCGCCCAGGCGGTGGACGAGGCTTATGCCCTGGGCCTGTTCCACGATTGCGGCGTGCCGCTGATGCTCAAGCGTTTCCCCAACTACATGTCGGTACTGGAGCAAGCGTATGCCAATGCCGGCCCCGACTGCCGCGTGGTCGACACCGAGAACAACGCGTTCAACACCAACCACGCCGTGGTCGGTTACTACACCGCCAAGTCCTGGCGTCTGCCGGAGCACGTGACCGACGCCATCGCCAACCACCACAACGCCTTGGCGGTGTTCAGCGATGAGTCGTCGCGCAATTCACAGCTGAAAAACCTGCTGGCGATCCTGAAGATGGCCGAGCACATCTGCTCGTCCTATCGCGTGCTGGGCAACCAGGCGGTGGACCATGAGTGGAATGCCATCGGCCATCTGGTGCTGGACTACGTGGGCCTGTCGGACTACGACTTCGAAAGCATGAAGTTGTCGATCCGCGAGCTGGGCGCTCACTGACCCTTTCTTCAAAGAGGTACACATGCCCGAGTTACCCGAAGTCGAAACCACCCGGCGCGGCATCGCGCCACACCTGGAAGGCCAGCGGGTCAGCCGCGTAGTCGTGCGTGAACGGCGCCTGCGCTGGCCGATCCCGGAAGACCTCGATGTGCGCCTGTCCGGGCAGCGCATCGTGCTGGTGGAGCGGCGGGCCAAGTACCTGCTGATCAATGCCGAAGTGGGCACTTTGATCAGCCACTTGGGCATGTCAGGCAACCTGCGCCTAGTGGAAGTCGGCATGCCGGCGGCCAAGCATGAGCATGTGGACATCGAGTTGGAGTCGGGGCTGGCGCTGCGTTACACCGACCCTCGGCGTTTCGGCGCGATGCTCTGGAGCCAGGACCCGCACAACCACGAGCTGCTGATCCGCCTGGGGCCGGAGCCGTTGACGGATCTGTTTGATGGCGAGCGGTTGTTCCAATTGTCCCGTGGCCGTTCGATGGCGGTGAAGCCGTTCATCATGGACAACGCGGTGGTGGTGGGCGTGGGCAATATCTACGCGACCGAAGCGCTGTTTGCGGCGGGGATCGACCCGCGTCGCGAGGCGGGTGGCATTTCGCGGGCGCGTTACTTGAAGCTGGCAATCGAAATCAAGCGCGTGCTGGCGGCTGCCATCGAGCGCGGCGGCACCACGCTGCGCGACTTTATCGGCGGCGACGGGCAGCCGGGGTATTTCCAACAGGAACTGTTTGTCTATGGCCGTGGCGGCGAGGCGTGCAAGGTCTGCGGGAGCGAGTTGCGCAATGTGGTGCTGGGCCAACGCGCGAGCGTGTTTTGCCCCAAGTGCCAGTCTTAGGCTTTACCGGTAATCAACCGGTACTTGGCCATCAACTGTTCTTCCGTCTCCGGATGGGCTTCATCCAGCGGGATGCAATCCACCGGGCACACTTGCTGGCACTGAGGCTCGTCGTAGTGGCCGACGCACTGGGTGCACAGGTTGGGGTCGATCACGTAGATCTCTTCGCCTTGGGAAATCGCAGCGTTCGGGCACTCGGGTTCGCAGACGTCGCAGTTGATGCAATCGTCGGTGATGATCAGGGACATGGAAACTCCTGCCAGGGCCGTCAGCCAAGGCATCTGAAAACTAATGCGCGCAATTGTGCCGCATTGGCGCCCGCAGTGCGAGCAGGCGCCGATTGAACGGTGTTACTTCTTGAAGCGCAGCGTCAGAGCATCTGCTACAGCCGGATGCACGAACTTGGTGATATCCCCGCCCAAAGCGGCGATTTCACGGACCAACGTCGAGGAAATGAACGAATAACGTTCCGACGGGGTGAGGAACAGGCTCTCCACGTCCGGCGCCAGTTGGCGGTTCATGTTGGCCAGCTGGAATTCGTATTCGAAGTCCGACACCGCACGCAGGCCGCGCAGAAACACATTGGCGTTCTGCTCTTTGGCGAAATGCGCCAGCAGCGTCGAAAAGCCCACCACTTCGACGTTGGGCAGGTGCTTGGTGACCTCACGCGCCAGTTCCACGCGCTGTTCCAGGGGAAACAGCGGGTTTTTCTTGGGGCTGGCTGCGACCGCGATGATCACATGGTCGAACAAGCGTGAGGCACGTTCGACCAGATCGCCATGGCCTTTGGTAATCGGGTCGAAGGTTCCTGGGTACAACACTCGGTTCATCGCGTCGTCCTGGCGGAGTCCGTTGGGGAACCGGATGGTATCGCAGCCATCCCGGTCGGCCAAGTCGACTTATGTAGATACATACCGCTAATCGCGCGTTTTTTCATGCCGTTTTCAGACGTTCGGCCAATGCTGTCGCCAGTTGGGCGGTCAAACCGTACACCGATAATTGTGGATTGGCCCCAATGCTGGTGGGGAATAAAGACCCATCGTGGATCGACAGGTTGCGCAACTGATGGTGGCGACCAAGGCTGTCGGCCACTGCATTTTTCGGGTCTTCGCCCATGGCACAACCGCCCATCACATGGGCGCTGCCCAGGCAGGTGCGGTGCAATTCCAGGTTGAGCTCCTCGATCATCGTTCGGGCTTCGCCCAGTGTTTTCACGTAGCGCGCATCGTGATGCAGCGGCTTGACCGACTTGGCGCCCGCGGCGAACTGGATCTCGGCCATGCTGTGGAACGCACGGCGCAAGCCATCCCAGGCGTAGTCCGACACTTGATAGTCGAGCACCGGCGTACCATCACCGCGCAGTTCCACGCTGCCGCCGGGGCTGTCGGGGTGGAAACCATCGCGCAGCAGCGCCAGCATCGCGTGGGTATTGGGCAATTGACTCATGTCCAGGGCGTTCTGGGTGCCATAACCACCGAGCAACGTACTGGCCAGCGCAGGATGTAAGGGCGGCGCCTCCAGCTTGTAAGACATTTTGCCAGTGGTGCCATCCTGCCACTGGAAATGGTCGGAATAGATTGACTGCGGCGCGCCGTAGAACGGGTTGATCACCTCGTCGAACAACCCAGCGGAAAAATTCACCAGGTGCAGGAAGGTGCGTTTTCCCAACCGTTTGTGCGGGTCTGGAGCGTCCGAGCGCATCAGCAACGCCGGGCTGTTGATGCCGCCGCCGGAGAGCACATAGTGCTTGGCTTTCACGGTGATTTTGCGGCCAGTCGGCGTCACGCACAGGTTATCCATGGCCACGCATTCCAGGCTGCTGATCGTGTCGCCGCTGTAGATCAGGCGTTCGGCGCGGGCCAGGTAGAGCAGTTCGCCGCCCTTTTCCAGGGTGGACGGAATCGTGGTTACCAACATCGACTGCTTGGCATTGACCGGGCAACCCATGCCGCAATACCCCAGGTTGAAGCAGCCGCGCACATTGCGCGGGATCACGTGCCAGCTGTAGCCGAGCTTCTCGCAGCCTTTGCGGATCACATCGTTGTTGGGGTTGGGCGGCAGGGCCCAAGGTGCGATGCCCAGGCGCTGCTCCATCTTTTCGAACCACGGTGCCATTTCGGCGCTGCTATGACCCTTCACCGCATATTCGCTGGCCCAGTGGCTGAGGGTGGCGTCCGGGGTACGGAAGCTCGACGTCCAGTTGATCAGCGTCGTGCCGCCCACTGCACGGCCCTGAAGGATGGTGATCGCGCCATCCTTGCTCATGCGGCCGATGCCCTCCTGATACAGGCTGGTGTAGGCCTCGTCTTCCAGCAACTTGAAATCGCTGCTGGTCTTGAGCGGCCCCTCTTCGATCAGCAGCACCTTGTAGCCGGCGGCGCTGAGGATTTCGGCGGTGGTGCCGCCACCGGCACCGCTGCCGATGATCGCCACGTCAGCTTCCAGCGTCAGGTCGTTGTCGAGGGCGGCGCCATTGTGGGTTTTCCAGCCACGGGCCATGCCGTCGCGGAAGGGATCGGGTACGGGCATCAGGGTCGTCTCTAGTTTTTATTGTGGGGGGAGGCGATTCAAATTTTCGGCGGGCCGGGGTAACCGCAATGGGCCCAGGACGCCGGCTGGAAGTACCAGGCCATGATCACCAATTTGAGCAACGAGCCCTGGCCCATGCGCAGCAGGTTGAGGTAGCTGTTTTCCCAACGGTGCAGGAAGTTGCGGATCTGCTCGCTGCTGGCATTTTCCCAACTGCCCCAGATCCCGGTCAGCGGGCCACGGGTGATGGCCATGCCCAACACGTCGAACAGTTGCTGGGTGAGCTTGAACATCTCCGGCGACAGGCGTTGCAGGCTGAAGTCGAGTTTCTTGAGAGTGTCTTCAATGCCGCTGGCAACGGCCTGGGCACTGGCCACTCCTTCCAGCAACACCGGGATCACGGCGCGCAGGAACGGCAGATCACTGCTGCGCAACATCACGAAACCGCTGGCCGGCGTGCTGCTGGAACAACCACTGAGGCTGGCGCCCAGCCCAGCGGTAGCCAGGAAGGCGCTGGCACACAGGCCGATTTTCAGGACGCCGCGCCGCGACAGCGCGGGTGTTTCAGTCAGGCTAGGGTTCATTGTTATTGTTATCCCGTGGGTGGCGGTTTCAGCGGACGAACAGCTTCTGGATCAACTTCTGGATCGATTTGCCGTAAGGCGGATAGATCAACTTCGCCGCGTTCAGGCGCTGTTTCACCAGCACGCCTTTGGCTTTGCTGAAGGTAAGGAAGCCTTCGTGGCCATGGTAATGGCCCATGCCCGACGGGCCGATGCCGCCGAACGGCATGTCGTCCTGGGCCACATGCAGCAAGGTGTCGTTCAGGCACACGCCGCCGGAATGGGTTTCGTGGAGCACACGATCCTGCTCGCCCTTGTTGTAGCCGAAGTAATACAGGGCCAGTGGGCGAGGGCGTTGGTTGATGTAGGCAAAGGCCTGGTCGATGCCGCGATAGGGCACGATCGGCAGCACCGGGCCGAAGATTTCGTCCTGCATCACGATCATGTCATCGCTGACATTCAACAACAGGCTGTGGGCCATGCGCCGCGCTTGGCCTTGGTCGTACAGCGGAATCAGGGTGGCGCCTTTGTCGGTGGCGTCCTTGACGTAGGCGTTGAGCCGGGCCAGTTGCCGTTCGTTGATGATGGCCGTGTAGTCCGGGTTGTCGACCAGGGTCGGATAGAACCCGCGAACGGCCTGGGTGTAGGCCTCGACGAAACCCTCGACGCGATCTTCCGGCACCAACACGTAGTCCGGTGCCACGCAGGTTTGCCCAGCGTTCAGCGCTTTGCCGAAGGCGATGCGTTCGGCGGCGTCCTTGAGCGGTACATCGGCGGACACGATGGCGGGCGACTTGCCACCCAATTCCAGGGTGACCGGCGTGAGGTGTTCGGCGGCTGCACGCATCACATGCTTGCCAATGCTGGTGGCGCCGGTAAACAGCAGGTGGTCGAAGGGCAGCTTGGAGAACGCCATGCCGACTTCGGCTTCACCCAACACCACGCACACCAGGTCTTCCGGGAAGATCTTTGCCAGCAGCGCCTTGAGCAACTGGCCGGTAGCGGGTGTCGACTCGCTGAGCTTGAGCATCACCCGGTTACCCGCCGCCAATGCGCCGACCAGCGGTCCGATGGCCAGGTACAACGGGTAGTTCCAGGGCACGATCACGCCCACCACGCCCAGGGGTTGATAGATGACTTTGGCTGACGCGGGCTGGAAGGCAATGCCTACGGCGCGACGGGAAGGTTTCATCCAGCCCTTGAGGTGTTTGCTGGCGTAGTGAATGCCATGCAGGCTGGGCATCAGTTCGGCGAACAGGGTTTCGTCAGCGCTGCGGTGGCTGAAGTCCTGGCTGATCGCGTTGATCAGCGCCTGGCGCTCGTCGCTGAGCAGGTCGCGCAGGGACTTGAGCCATTGCTGGCGTTGTGCGGCCGGCGGCATCGGGTTGGCGGCGTAGGCGCGGCGCTGGGTGTCGAACAGGTCTTGGAGCTGGTCCAGCACCTGGGAATCTTGCAGATAGGCAACGTTGGCAGACATGGCGGCGTTCCCGATTGTTATAGGTCTGCCTGGATTTTTAGAGTCATTGCTCTAAATTGTCAAATGTCATTACGCAGTTGCGGATTTATCCTCGCAAGATTAGGCCGTAAGATGCCCCATCACGTGTACAGAAGCTGATCCCCTATGGCACCACGAGTAAAGACCAGCGAGCGCATTGTGCAAACCAGCCTGGAGCTTTTTAACCAGCAGGGCGAACGCAGTGTGAGCACCAACCACATCGCCGCCCACATGGAAATTTCGCCGGGCAACCTGTACTACCACTTCCCCAACAAGCAGGCGATCATCGCCGTGCTGTTTCGCGAATATGAAGCGCTGGTGGACAGTTTCCTGCGCCCGCCCCAAGGCCGTGCCGTCACCGTCGAAGACAAACGTTTCTACCTGCAGGCCGTGCTGGCTGGCATGTGGCGCTACCGTTTCCTGCACCGCGACCTCGAACATCTGCTGGAAAGCGACCCGGAACTGGCGACCGGCTATCGGCGCTTTTCCCAGCGCTGCCTGACCCAGGGCGGGGCTATTTACCAAGGGTTTGTCGATGCCGGCATCCTCAACATGGACCCGGTGCAAACCGAAGCCCTGACCCTCAACGCCTGGATCATCCTCACCTCCTGGGTGCGTTTCTTGTGCACCACCAATGAAAACTCTGCCCATTTGAGCGCCGAGGCGATCAAGCGTGGGGTGTATCAGGTGCTGGTGCTGGAGGCCGGGTTTGTCACCCCTCAAGCCAAAGACGCCGTGGATGCATTGTTTAAAGAGTTTTACGTGCCGTTGAATCAGGCATTGGAAGAAGTGAAGTAGGACCTTTCCCGAATCTGTTCACTAGGAGTCCGTCATGCCGCTTGCCCAACTGATCAGCCCCCAGCAACTGGCCGAGCGCCAGAAGGCCGGCGGGGTGGTGATCCTGGATTGCCGTTTTGCCTTGGAAGACCCGGACTACGGGCGTTGCAGCTATGCCGAAGGGCATATCGAAGGCGCGCAATACGCCGACCTGGAGCGCCACCTCAGTGGCCCGGTGACCAAGGGCGTCACGGGACGTCACCCATTGCCAGCGGCGGACACCTTGGGCCAGCAATTGCGGGCGTGGGGCATCAACGCCGATACCGAAATCGTGCTGTACGACGACGGCCCCGGCGCCTATGCCGCCCGCGCCTGGTGGCTGCTGGCCTGGCTGGGCAAGCGCGATGGCGTGTTTATCCTGGATGGCGGCCTCAAGGCCTGGCACGCCGCAGGTTTCCCGCTGAGCCTGGACACGCCGCTGGTTGAGCCTGGGACGTTCGCTGGTATGCCGGACAACCGCTTGTTGCTGGACGCCGAACACCTGCAAAAACGCCTGGGCCAGCCGGGATTGACGCTGATCGATGCCCGCGCTCAACCACGCTTTCGTGGCGAAGTGGAGCCGATTGACCCGATCGCTGGGCACATCCCAGGCGCGCAATGTGCGGCCTTCAACGAAAACCTGGGCGCGGACGGCCGCTTCCTGCCGGCTGAACAGCTCAAGCAGCGCTTCGCCGCGCAACTGCAAGGTCGCTCGCCGGATGAACTGGTGGCGTATTGCGGTTCCGGCGTGACGGCGTGCCACAACCTGTTCGCCCTGAGCTTGGCGGGTTACCCGTTGGGCAAGTTGTATGCGGGGTCGTGGAGCGAGTGGATTACCGATCCGACGCGGGCAATCGCTACCGGCGACTGAGCAACCAGGCGGGAATACGGCGCTCCAGGTAATAACCGGGGCGCTTGAGGGTGCCATCGACAAAGCCGACATGCCCCCCCTTGGCCAGCAGCTCAAACTCCGTGCACGCCGATAATTCGCTCGCCTCGGGCAGGCTGTGGGCGAATACAAACGGGTCATCGGCGGCCTGGATGATCAGGGTGGGCGTGCGGATCTCGCCCAGGTAATAGCGGCTTGACGCGCGGCGGTAATAGTCCTCGGCACTCAGAAACCCGTGGAGCGGCGCAGTCACCCGGCCATCGAAATCCCAGAACGTACGCATCTTTTCCAGTGAGCCCAAGGCTTCCAGGGTTTTGAGCCCATCTGCCTGGCCGTCCTGCAGAAAGCGACGCTGCTTGACGCGGATATACGCCAGCATTTCACGCATGAAGTGCTTCTGATACACCCGCGAAAAGCCCAGGCCGATACGGTCTGCACACTGGTCCAGGCGAAACGGCACCGACACCGCCGCCGCGCCTTGCAGTCCCGATGCATCGCCGGTTTCACCCAGATGCTTGAGCAGCACATTGCCGCCCAGCGAATAACCCACGGCATACAGCGGCGCCAACGGCCGCTTGGTGCGCAGGTGGGCAATCGCTGCCGCGAGGTCTTCGCTGGCACCGGAGTGATAGCTGCGCGCCAACAGATTCGGTTCGCCCGAGCAGCCACGCCAGTTCAACGCGGCGCTGGCCCAGCCTTGCGCAGCCAGGGCTTTTTGCAGGCCGGCCACGTAAGGCGAGTTGGATGAACCAGTCAGGCCGTGCAGCACCAGCACCAACGGCGCTTGCGCGTCGTGGGGGCCATGCCAGTCGAGGTCGAGGAAGTCGCCGTCGTCCAGCCACAGGCGTTCGCGTTGGCGGTCGATGTGGGTGGTGGGACGCCACAGCGGCCCCCACAGTGTTTGCAGGTGGGGGTTGCCGAGGCCGAAGGCGGGGGTGAACAGGTGGGTAGAAGGCTTCATGAAACTCTCGGTGGCAAACGCACTTTATTGTGGTGAGCGGGCTTGCCCCGCGCTGGGCTGCGAAGCAGCCCCACCAAGAACACCGCGACTGGTCAGTTAGAACATCATTGCTGGTTTTGGGGCCGCTTCGCAGCCCAGCGCGGGGCAAGCCCGCTCACCACAACAAGCCTGCTCACCACAAAAAGCCCGATCACCACAACACAAGCCCTGCTGCTACAACCGGGGATCAGGCGACGCTGCGATGCCACAACGCGTAATACACCCGTCCGGACTTCTGTTCCCGGTGCAGGCGCCAGCTTGCCGGCAGGCCCAGGGTCGAAGGCGCGGTCTCGCTTTCAGTGTAGATCCATGCATCCGGCGCCAGCCACTGACGTTCTTCCAGCAGCGTACACACGGTCGGCAGCAGGTTCTGGTTGAACGGCGGGTCGAGGAATACCACATCGAACTGGCTGGCTGGCTGGGTTTCCAGATAGCGCAGCGCGTCGGCGGTTTGCACCTGGCCATTGGTGCAGCGCAGGGTGCCCAGGTGTTCCTTGAGGCTGGAGACTGCGATATTGCTCGCATCCAGCGCCTGAGCCTGGGCGGCGCCACGGGACAGCGACTCCAGGAACAACGCGCCACTGCCGGCAAACGGGTCCAGCACCTTGGCGCCCGCGATGTACGGCGCGAGCCAGTTGAACAGGGTTTCACGCACGCGGTCCGGCGTCGGGCGCAGGCCTACCACGTCGGGGAAACTCAGCTTGCGGCTGCGCCATTCGCCGCCAATGATGCGCAGCTGGCCCACACCGTTATGCACGTTGTGGACAGGTTTTTTCGGGCGAGATGAACTGGCCATTAATGCTCCGGAACCCCGAGCGGCTGCTCGGCGGGTTTGTCAGTGGGGGGCGGTAGTGGCTTTTGCGCAATCGTCGGGCCGGCGGTCACGATGACCATCTTGTCGGCGCTCAAGTGTTTGTTCATGGCAGCCTTGACCTGCTCTACGGTCAGGGCCTGGGATTGTTTCATGAAATCTTCCAGATAGGTCAGCGGCAGGTTGTAGAAACCCATCGCACCCAACTGCCCGACGATATCGGCGTTGCTCGCGGTGGACAGTGGGAAGCTGCCAGCCAGCTCACGCTTGGCGTCATCCAGTTCTTTTTGCGTCGGGCCGTTGTCGAGGTAGTCCTTCACCACGTCTTCCACCAGGCGCAGGGTGCCGCCGCTCATTTCGGCGCGGGTCTGCAGCTGGATCATGAACGGGCCGCGCACCTGCATCGGTGAAAAGCCGGAGTACACGCCGTAGGTCAGGCCGCGTTTTTCACGCACTTCGCTCATCAGGCGGGTGCCGAAACCACCGCCGCCAAGGATCTGGTTACCCAGGGACAAAGCCGCATAGTCCGGGTCGGCACGGTCGATGCCCAGTTGGGCGAACAGCAGGTGCGTCTGCTTGGACGGGAATTCGATGCGGTTCAAGCCTGGCTTGGGTTCGGTCGGCTGGGCGATTTTCGGCAAGGCCGGGCCTTTAGGCAGCGAGGCGGAAATCTTGCCGGTCATGGCTTCGGCCTCGGCGCGGGTCAGGTCACCCACCACCGCGATCACCGCGTTGCCGGCCGCATAGGCCTTGGCATGGAATGCCTGCAACTGCGCCAGGGTAATCTTCGGAACGCTCTCTGGCGTGCCTTCGCTCGGGTGTGCGTAAGGGTGATCGCCGTACAGGCGCTTGAACAACTCAAGGCTCGCCAGCTTGCCGGGGTTCTGCTTCTGGTACTCGAAGCCGGCGAGGATCTGGTTCTTGATCCGCGCCAGGGAGTCGGCGGGGAAGGTTGGCTTGCCGATCACCTGATCAAACAGGCTCAGTGCGGCGTCGCGTTTATCGCTGTCGCTGAGGCTGCGCAGGGACACCAGCGCCATGTCGCGGTACGCGCCATTGCCAAAGTCCGCGCCCAGGCCCTCGAAATCACGGGCGATCTGGCTTACATCCTTGCCCGGCACGCCTTCGTTGAGCATGGCGTTGGTCATCAGCGCCAGGCCCGGCACGTTGCCGTCCTGGCTGCTACCGGCGGCGAACAGGATGCGCACGTCGAACATCGGCAGTTCATGGGCTTCGACGAACAGCACCTTGGCGCCTTCGGCGGTGGTCCAGGTTTGTACGTCGAGCTTGCGGTTGGTCGGTGCCTTGTCGTCCAGCTCTGCCAGGGATTGCAGTTTGTTGCTCGACTGGGCTTTTTCCAGCGCCGGGCTGGCGACGGAGTCGCTCGGGCGCAGGAAATACACGGCACTGGCGGCGATCAGGGTGACAACGATCAGGCCGGGGAAAATCAGGCGGCTGCTTTTGCGATCACTCATGAGCGGTCTCCAGAGGCAAGACATGGGCGACGTTGAGACGTTCGCGGGTGAAATAGGTGCGTGCGGCTTTCTGGATATCGTCCGGGGTCACGCTTTGCAGGTCGGCAAGCTCGGTGTCCATCAGTTTCCAGGACAGGCCAACGGTCTCCAGGGAGCCAATGGCCGTGGCCTGGCTGGTGATGGAATCACGCTGGTAGACCAGGCCGGCAATCACCTGGGCGCGGATACGTTCCAGTTCTTCGGCGGTCGGCGGCTTGGCCTTCAGCTCTTCCAGCAGGCGCCACAGGCCGGCTTCGGCTTGGGCGACGGTCTTTTTCTTCTGCTGGTTGGGGGTGGCGGTCAGCATGAACAGGGTGTCGCCACGGGTGTAGGCGTCGTAGTTGGTGGAGGCGGCGGACACCAGCTCTTCACCGCGCTCCAACTGTTCGGAGATCCGTGCACTGTAGCCGCCGTCCAGCAACGCCGAGATCAGGCGCAGCGCCTGCACCGACCGTTTGTCTTCTGCGGTGGCCAGGCCTGGCACGTTGAAGCCCAGGATCACGCTCGGCAGTTGGGTCTGCACTTTCATGGTCAGCAGGCGCTCGCCGGGCTCGGCCAGTTCCATCGGGATCTTGGCCGGTGGCACGTCACGCTTGGGAATCGGGCCAAAGTAGCGCTGGGCCAGGTTTTTCACCTCGTCCGGGGTGACGTCACCGACCACCACCAAGGTGGCATTGTTCGGCACGTACCAGGATTGGTACCAGTGGCGCAGCTCTTCGACCTTCATGCGGTCCAGGTCGGCCATCCAGCCGATGGTCGGCGTGTGGTAGCCGCTGGCCGGGAAAGCCATGGCCTTGAAGCGCTCGTAGGCCTTGGACATCGGGTTATCGTCGGTGCGCAGGCGGCGCTCCTCTTTGATGACCTCGATTTCGCGGCTGAACTCGTCGGCCGGCAGGCGCAGGCTGGCCATGCGGTCGGCTTCCAGCTCGAAGGCAACGCCCAGGCGATCACGGGCCAGTACTTGGTAGTAGGCGGTGTAATCGTCGCTGGTGAAGGCGTTCTCTTCGGCGCCCAGGTCGCGCAGGATCAGCGAGGCTTCGCCGGGGCCGACTTTGGCGCTGCCCTTGAACATCATATGTTCCAGGGCGTGGGACAAACCAGTCTGGCCCGGGGTTTCGTAGCTCGAACCGACCTTGTACCAGACCTGGGAAACCACCACAGGCGCGCGATGATCTTCGCGTACGACCACCTTCAGGCCGTTATCCAGGGTGAATTCATGGGTGGGTTGTGGGTCGGCAGCCAAGGCTGAAAGAGGCAGACAAACTGTGCTGAACAGCAGGCCTGCGGCGCGGCGGGCTAGAGCATTCATTCGTTTTTAAACCTGTTGGGCTGCCCGCTTGGTCTTAGCGTCGGCGGGCGAGGAGGTGCTAGGATACTGATCCGACTGAGTGACGGCCACTGCGGCTGTCTTGTTGAGGCCCTATTTTGGCCTTCAAAATGTTGCGCATGAACGAGCTGGCTAAAAAACAGTCTGTTACGCATCGAATTTTATTTACCGACGCGCCTACTGGCGCGTCGCTACCTTGAGATAGCCGTCTCCATGTTTGGTTCCAACGACGACAAGAAGACCCCAGCTGCGGCTGGCGAGAAAAAAGGCCTGTTCGGATGGCTGCGCAAAAAGCCGCAGGAAACCGTCGACGAACAGCCGCCGGTTCAGCCTGAACCCATCCCTGAGCCTGTAGTAGAAGCCGAACCGGTTGTTGAAACCCCGGCGCCAGTGGTGTTGCCGATGGCCGAGCCGGTGTTGCAGCCGGTGGTCGAAGCTGAGCCTGAGCCTGAGCCTGAGCCAGAACCAGAGCACAAGCCGTGGCTTGAACTGCCGGTGGCCGAAGAGCCCGTGGCCCTGGTCGAAGATGTGCAGGCTGAGCACGTGACTCCGCCGATTCCGGCTGTGGTCGAGGTCGCTGCGCCCGCGGTGATCGAGCCAGAACCTGTGGCAGCTGCCGTCGAAACCAGCAAGACCGGCTTCTTCGCCCGTCTCAAGCAAGGGCTGAGCAAGACCAGCGCCAGCATCGGCGAAGGCATGGCCAGCCTGTTCCTCGGCAAAAAGGTCATTGATGACGAACTGTTGGAAGACATCGAAACCCGTCTGCTCACTGCCGACGTGGGCGTCGAAGCCACCGCCGTGATCATCCAGAGCCTCACCCAGAAGGTCGCGCGCAAGCAGCTGACGGACGCCGATGCGCTGTACAAATCCCTGCAGGCCGAGCTGGCCGCCATGCTCAAGCCTGTTGAGGCACCGCTGGTGATCACCCCGAACAAGCCGTTCGTGATCCTGGTAGTGGGCGTCAACGGCGCTGGCAAGACCACCACTATTGGCAAGCTGGCCAAGAAGCTGCAATCCGAAGGCAAGAAAGTCATGCTGGCCGCCGGTGACACCTTCCGCGCCGCAGCGGTTGAGCAGTTGCAGGTGTGGGGCGAGCGCAACAAGATCCCGGTGATCGCCCAGCACACTGGCGCGGATTCCGCCTCGGTGATCTTCGACGCCGTGCAAGCCGCCAAGGCCCGCAACATCGACGTGTTGATCGCTGATACCGCCGGTCGCCTGCACACCAAAGACAACCTGATGGAAGAGCTGAAGAAAGTCCGTCGCGTGATCGGCAAGCTCGATGCAGACGCGCCGCACGAGGTTCTGTTGGTGCTTGACGCCGGCACTGGCCAGAACGCCATCAGCCAGGCCAAACAATTCAACCAGACGGTGCAACTGACCGGCCTGGCATTGACTAAGCTCGACGGCACGGCCAAGGGCGGCGTGATCTTTGCCCTGGCCAAACAGTTCGGGTTGCCGATTCGTTATATCGGCGTCGGTGAAGGCATCGACGACCTGCGCACCTTTGAAGCCGAACCCTTTGTACAGGCACTGTTTGCCGAGCGGGAGCGTTCATGATTCGATTCGAGCAGGTCGGTAAACGCTATGCCAACGGGCATGTGGGCTTGCATGAGCTGAGCTTTCGAGTGCGTCGCGGCGAGTTTCTGTTTGTAACCGGGCACTCCGGTGCCGGCAAAAGTACCCTGTTGCGCCTGCTGCTGGCCATGGAACGCCCGACTACCGGCAAGTTGTTGCTGGCGGGCCAGGACCTGGCCACCATTAGCAATGCGCAGATTCCGTTCCTGCGCCGCCAGATCGGCGTAGTGTTCCAGAACCACCAGTTGCTGTTCGACCGCACCGTGTTCAATAACGTGGCGTTGCCGTTGCAGATCCTCGGGCTGTCCAAGGCCGAGATCGTCAAGCGCGTGGATTCGGCCCTGGAGCGTGTGGCGCTGTCGGACAAGACCGATCTCTACCCCGGCGACCTGTCCACCGGCCAGCAACAGCGCGTCGGCATCGCCCGCGCCATCGTCCACCGCCCAGCCCTGCTGCTGGCGGACGAACCCACCGGTAACCTCGACCCGCGCCTGGCGGCCGAGATCATGGGCGTGTTCGAAGACATCAACCGGCTGGGCACCAGCGTGCTGATCGCCAGTCACGACCTGGCGCTGATCGCGCGGATGCGCCATCGCATGCTCACCTTGCAACGCGGCCGCTTGATCGGTGACGGGGAGGCTGGCGTATGAGTGCGACCCGCAGCCCTAAAGTCTCCGAGCGCGTGGCGCCGAAACCGGCCGACCCGCAACCGCCGAAGAAAAAACACGATCACGACGATGACGGCCCGGACTTCAGCACCCTGCTGCGCGCTTGGATCGAAAGCCATCGCGCCAGCCTGGTCGACAGCCTGCGCCGCCTGGGCAAGCAGCCGATCGGCAGCTTTTTCACCTGCCTGGTGATGGCAGTCGCCCTGAGCCTGCCGATGGGGTTGTCGCTGCTGCTCAATAATGTGGAGCGGCTCGGCGGTTCCTGGCAGCGCGCGGCGCAGATCTCGCTGTACCTGAACATCGACGCCAGCGCCAAAGACGGCGAAGCGTTGCGCGACGACATCAAGAACATCCCAGGTGTGGCGGATGCCGAGTACATCAGCCGCGACCAGGCCCTTGAAGAGTTCCAGCAACAATCCGGCCTGGGCGAGGCGCTTAAAGAGCTGCCACAGAACCCGCTGCCGGGCGTGGTGCTGGTGACGCCGAATGAAGTCGACAAGCCGGCGCTGGAAGCCCTGCGACAAAAACTCGCAGAGATGCCCAAGGTGCAACAGGCGCAACTTGATCTAGTCTGGGTAGAGCGCCTGGCGGCGATCCTCAAGCTGGGCGACCGCTTTGTGTTCGGTCTGACGGTGCTGTTGGTGTCTGCATTACTTTTGGTGATAGGTAATACCATTCGTCTTCATATTGAAAACCGTCGCACCGAGATAGAAGTGATTAAACTGGTCGGCGGCACGGACAGCTATGTGCGTCGTCCTTTTCTGTACATGGGCGCGCTTTATGGCTTTGGTGCCGGGATTTTGTCCTGGGGCGTGCTGGCTTTCGGCCTGGACTGGCTGAACGACGCGGTGGTCGGGCTGGCCGGACTCTACGGCAGTGATTTCGCGCTGGCCGGCGTGCCGGTAGCCGATGGTCTGAGTCTCTTGCTTGGCGCGGTATTGTTGGGGTATATCGGTGCTTGGATTGCGGTCGCTCGTCATTTACGCGAGTTGGCACCGAAGTAGTTAATGTCAGATTAATGTGGTTTCGTTTGTATTGACCGTATTGGTGGTTTAGGGAACTTGTCCTACGGTTCCCGGTCAATTTTCGCAGTGCTTCACTGCACGAGTTATGTAAGTCGGAGGTTTTGTATGACCACTTCTTTGCAACCTGCATATGCCTTGGTCCCGGGTGCGAACCTGGAAGCCTATGTGCACACGGTCAACAGCATTCCCTTGCTGACGCCCGAGCAGGAGCGTGAACTGGCCGAGAGTCTCTACTATGAGCAGGATTTGGGGGCGGCTCGGCAGATGGTGCTCGCCCACCTGCGTTTTGTTGTACATATCGCCCGTAGCTATAGCGGCTACGGCCTGGCCCAGGCTGACCTGATCCAGGAAGGCAACGTCGGCCTGATGAAGGCTGTGAAACGCTTCAACCCGGAAATGGGTGTGCGTCTGGTGTCGTTTGCTGTGCACTGGATCAAGGCGGAAATCCACGAGTTCATCCTACGCAACTGGCGCATCGTCAAAGTGGCGACCACCAAGGCCCAGCGCAAGTTGTTCTTCAACCTGCGTAGCCAGAAAAAACGCCTGGCGTGGCTGAACAATGAGGAAGTCCACCGCGTGGCCGAAAGCCTCGGCGTGGAGCCCCGTGAAGTGCGCGAGATGGAAAGCCGCCTGACCGGCCATGACATGGCCTTCGACCCGGCCGCTGAAGCGGACGACGACAGCGCCTTCCAATCGCCGGCCAACTACCTGGAAGACCACCGGTACGACCCGGCGCGTCAACTGGAGGATGCGGACTGGAGCGACAACTCCAACCACAACCTGCACGAAGCGCTGGAAGTGCTGGACGACCGCAGCCGTGACATCCTCTACCAGCGCTGGCTGGCAGAAGACAAAGCCACGCTGCACGACCTGGCGCAGAAGTACAACGTGTCGGCCGAGCGGATTCGTCAGCTTGAGAAAAGCGCGATGAACAAGCTGAAGTTGTCGATCGCTGCCTAAAACGCAGCGAAAAGACAAAAAAAATGCCCCGATCGAAAGATCGGGGCATTTTTTGTTTGGGACTTAGGGTCAGTCAGACCATGGTGCTTTGCGCGAGTTGTTCAGTTCGACCAAATAGCCATCCCCACCCAACTGACTCATCTGCTGCCGAATCCACGCCGCGCGCCGCGCCACATACGCCGTCGGATGACTGGCACTCCACACCCGAGGGTTAGGCAACACTGCCGCCAGATAGCTGGCCTGCTGCCGCGATAACCCCTTGGCACTCACGCCGAAGTGATGCCGAGCCGCCGCTTCCGCGCCAAACACCCCCTCATCCCACTCAACACTGTTGAGATACACCTCAAGAATCCGCTGTTTGGGCCACAACACCTCGATCAAGCCGGTGAACCAGGCTTCCAGGCCTTTGCGCAAATAACTGCGGCCGGCCCACAGGAACAGGTTCTTCGACACCTGCTGGCTCAACGTACTGGCGCCGCGAATCGAGCCGCCGCGCTCGTTGTGCAGGATCGCCGCCTGGATCGCACCGAAGTCAAAACCCCAATGCTGCGGAAAGCGCTGGTCTTCGCCGGCCATCACCGCCACTTTGAGGTCGTCGGAGATCTCATCCCACGGCACCCAGCTGCGCTGCAGGTCAATGGGTTCGCCGTCGAACCAGGATTCAACCTTGCGTTCCACCATCAGCGCGGTGAACGGCGGCGGGACGACACGAAACAGCAACACCAGCAGCACACTGCCGATGGCAAACCATTTCACGACGTTGAGAAAGCGTTTGAAGAGGAGACGCAGCATAGAGATGGCTTGGCCGAACCCGTTGAGCGGGCCATTATACAGACCCGGCCCTTTGAGTCTGACTGGAGTTCCTCATGTTGCGTGGCTTTCTGATGTTGGCTGCCTTTTTCGGCTTTACCGGTGTCGCGCTCGGCGCGTTTGCTGCCCATGGCCTGAAAAATCGCTTGAGCGCCGAGTACCTGGCTATCTTCCATACCGGCGTGACCTACCAACTGGTGCATACCCTGGCGTTATTCGGTGTGGCGTTGCTGGCGGCGCATATTCCTGGCCGGTTGGTCAGCTGGGCGGGCATCTCGTTTACTGTCGGTATCCTGTTGTTCTCCGGCAGCCTGTATGTGCTGACGCTGACGGGTTTCAGCAAGCTAGGCATCATCACGCCGTTTGGTGGGCTGGCGTTCCTTTTAGGTTGGTTTTTCCTCGGTCTGGCGGCATGGCGCCTGCAGGCCGCCTGACCAAGGGGCTTGGGCCGGCAACGTCAATCGGGCTAGAATGCGGGCCCCTTAAAACGATGGCGGCCCGTGGCATGCGCATTCAGTTGAACGGCGAATCCTTTGAACTGCCCGACGGTGAAACCGTTGCGGCCCTGCTGACCCGTCTGGACCTGACCGGGCGTCGCGTCGCAGTGGAACTCAACCTGGATATCGTCCCGCGAAGCCTGCACGCCGAAACTGCGCTCACCGAAGGTGACCAGGTCGAAGTGGTCCACGCCATCGGCGGCGGCTAGTCGCGCAGCTTCCTGAATTCTGCAGAACCTCACCCCATTTCGAGGATTTCCCATGAGCATCGTTCGTAGCGACAAGCCCTTCGTCCTGGCCGGTCGTACCTTCCAGTCCCGTCTGCTGGTCGGCACCGGCAAGTACCGCGACATGGAAGAAACCCGCCTGGCCATCGAAGCCTCGGGCGCCGAGATCGTCACCTTCGCCGTGCGCCGCACCAACCTCGGCCAGATCGAAGGCGAGCCGAACCTGCTCGAAGTGCTGTCGCCGGATCGCTACACCTTCCTGCCGAACACTGCCGGTTGCTACGACGCCATCGAAGCCGTGCGCACCTGCCGCCTGGCGCGTGAGCTGCTCGACGGCCATAACCTGGTGAAGCTGGAAGTGCTGGCCGACCAGAAAACCCTATTCCCCAACGTGATCGAAACCCTCAAGGCCGCCGAAACCCTGGTCAAGGAAGGTTTCGACGTGATGGTCTACACCAGCGATGACCCGATTATCGCGCGCCAACTGGCAGAAATCGGCTGCATCGCCGTCATGCCACTGGCCGGCCTGATCGGTTCCGGCCTGGGTATCTGCAATCCGTACAACCTGCAGATTATCCTGGAAGAAGCAAAGATCCCGGTGCTGGTGGATGCCGGCGTGGGCACCGCCTCCGACGCGACCATCGCCATGGAGCTGGGCTGCGACGCGGTGCTGATGAACTCGGCCATCGCCCATGCCCAGCAGCCGATCATGATGGCGCAAGCCATGAACCACGCCATCGTCGCGGGCCGCCTGGCCTACCTCGCCGGTCGTATGCCGAAAAAACTCTACGCCAGCGCCTCCTCGCCGCTGGATGGTCTGATCAAGTAAGAGCCATTGATGACTGAATCAAACGAAACGCCGAACACCCTGGAAGAAGGCGACGAGTCCAAGCACCGCCGCATCAAGAGTTTTGTGATGCGCGCCGGTCGCATGACCGAAGGCCAGCAAAAGGGCCTGGAGCAAGGTACGCCGCTGTTCGTGTTGCCGCTGGCCGATGCGCCGGTGGATTACGACCAGGTGTTCGGCCGTTCGGCCCCGCGTTCCCTGGAAATCGGCTTCGGCATGGGCCATTCCCTGCTGGAAATGGCCGCCGCCGCGCCGGACCAGGACTTTATCGGTGTGGAAGTGCACCGCCCAGGTGTAGGTGCGCTGCTCAATGGCGTGCTGACCCAAGGGCTGACCAACCTGCGCGTGTATGACTGCGACGCGATCGAAGTGCTCAACCGCTGCATCGCCGACAACAGTCTCGACCGCCTGATGTTGTTCTTCCCGGACCCATGGCACAAAGCCCGTCACCACAAACGCCGCATCGTCCAGGCCTCCTTCGCGGAGCTGGTACGTAGCAAGCTGAAAGTGGGCGGCATCCTGCACATGGCCACCGACTGGGAACCGTATGCGGAATACATGCTGGAAGTGATGAACGTCGCGCCCGGCTACCGCAACATCGCCGAAGACGGCAAATGCGTGCCACGCCCGGCTGAGCGTCCGATCACTAAGTTCGAGCGTCGCGGCGAGCGACTCGGGCATGGCGTGTGGGATTTGAAGTTCGAGAAGGTTGACTGACTAAACTGGTTTGCTGTGGCAGGCGGGCTTTTGTGGTGAGCTGGCTTGTTGTGGTGAGCGGGCTTGCCCCGCGCAGGGCTGCGAAGCGGCCCTAAAATCCAACAGCTAGTTTTGTCTGAAGAAACTCGGTGACTTTGTTGGGGCGGCTTCGCCACCCAGCGCGGGGCAAGCCCGCTCACCACAACAAGCCAGCTCCCACATTTGTTTTGTGTCGGGCTTTAAGTCAGCGGCGGTCTGCTACTACGCCAATCAACACCAATACGACCACCAGAACTGGCGCCAGGCTGTAGTTATTGAACTGGCTCAACCCCCGCACAATCCACGGCGTGGCGTAGATCAACGCGGCGCCGCTGCCGATCATGCACACCAGCGCCATCAGCGGTACGCGCAACGCGCCCGCGATGCTGCCCAGGCGCGCTTCCACCCAGCCTTTGATATCTGCGCCGAACAGCACCAGCAGGCAGCCGACGAGAGCCAGTGAGATTTCCGACAGGTTGCTACGGCTCCAGCGGGATACGGTGGCGAGCAGGTCGAGTACCAAATCCATTCGATTTCCTTAAGAGCGATCAGCTCAAAAACGTCTGCAACAGGTCATTGAGAAAGAGTTGCCCACGGTCGGTCGCCGCCAGGCGTGACGGTTCGACCTGCATTAAGCCACTTTGTTCGGCCTCGCGGCGGCCTTCATCGAGGCTCGCCAGATCGAGGCCGGTACGCTCGGCGTAGAGCCTGGCCTCGACGCCCTCGGTGAGGCGCAACGCGTTCATCAGGAACTCGAACGGCAGTTCTTCGTTGGTCAGTTCCTTCGCGCCAGCCTGAAAGCTTTTGGCCGGGTTGAGGTAGTCCTTCGGTGCGCGGGTCTTCCAGGTGCGCACAATGCGCCCGTCTGGATGGCTGAGCTTGCCGTGGGCGCCGGCGCCGATGCCGATAAAGTCGCCAAAGCTCCAGTAGTTCAGGTTATGCCGCGCCGGGCGACCCGGTTGGGCATAGGCCGACACTTCGTATTGCGCGTAACCGTGTTCGGCAAGCAGCGCCTGGCCGGCTTCCTGGATATCCCACAACGTGTCGTCTTCCGGCAGCGTGGGCGGCTGGTTCCAGAATACGGTGTTGGGTTCCAGAGTCAGCTGGTACCAGGACAAGTGCGTTGGCTTCAACGCGATGGCCTGGCGCAAGTCGCTCAGGGCGTCGTCCAGGGACTGATCGGGCAAACCGTGCATCAGGTCCAGGTTGAAGTTATCAAACCCGGCCTGGCGCGCCATGCCGGCGGCACGCACGGCTTCATCGCCGTTGTGGATACGCCCCAACGCTTCAAGTTTTTCCTGCTGGAAACTCTGGATGCCGATGGACAGCCGGTTGATCCCCAACTTGCGGTACGCCACGAACTTCTCTTGTTCGAAGGTGCCGGGGTTGGCTTCCAGGGTGATCTCGATATCACTGGCAAACGGGATGCGCGCTTCCACACCCTTGAGCAGGCGGCCCAATGCGGCGGCGCTGAACAGGCTTGGCGTACCGCCGCCAAAGAAGATCGAACTCAGCTCGCGACCGTACACAGCGTGCAGATCCTGGTCGAGATCTGCCAGCAAGGCGTCCACATACTCCTCTTCCGGCAGCACCTTGCTGGCGGTGTGGGAGTTGAAGTCGCAATAGGGGCATTTGCGCACGCACCACGGGATGTGGATATACAGCGCCAGGGGCGGCAGTACCGGCAAGGCCGCCCGAGGTGTTTGCGCACCGCCGTGGATCAGCGGCTGCGCAGAGGTGTTCTGGGTCATTTCAGGCTCAGGCGTTGGCGCAGCAAATCCATTGCGCGAGCACGGTGGCTGATCTGGTTCTTGTCGGTCGGGCTCAATTCGGCACTGGAAACATTGCGTTCGGGCACCCAGAACAGCGGGTCATAGCCAAAACCATGTTCGCCACTGGCCGCATGCAGGATGCGCCCGTGCCACAGGCCTTCGCACAGGATCGGCAGCGGGTCATCGGCGTGGCGTACCAGTGCCAGCACGCAGACGAACTGCGCGCCGCGCTCTTCATCCGGCACGTCCTTGAGCGCGTCCAGCAGCTTGGCGTTGTTGGCCGCGTCGCCCTTGCCATCGGCATAACGTGCCGAGTAGATGCCAGGCGCGCCGCCGAGGAAGTCCACCGCCAGGCCCGAGTCGTCCGCCAGCGCTGGCAGGCCGGAGATGCGTGCGGCGTTGCGTGCCTTGAGGATGGCGTTCTCGACGAACGACAGGCCGGTCTCTTCCGGCTCTACATGGCTGAACTCGCCAATGGAGCGCAGGTGCACGGAGTCGCCGAGCATCGCCTGCAATTCTTTGAGTTTGCCGGCGTTATGGCTGGCCAGTACGAGTTGGGTGAGTTTCATCATTCGGCCGGGAACAGTTCTTGGTTGAATTGGAAGCTATGGGCTTTGCCACCGGTTTCAACGTTGATGGTAAACGTCTTGTATTCCCGCTGGGTCACGGAGTAGGGCGCGAGATAATTGACGCCGCCTTTCTCGTTGATTTGCTTGAAGGTCAGGATCTCGCTCTTGCCGCCCAGGTCCTTGATGGTGCCGGTGACTTGCGCGGCCACCGGGGTCACGCCCTTGATCACGGTCACGTTGATCAGGCCCTTCTCCTTGCTGCGCACCACGCCGACAGCCTGGGCCGTTTCCGGTTGCAGGAAGCTGGAGGTGAAGGTGTTGTAGTGCACGGTGATGTCACCGAAGTCTTTCTTGCGGTTAGCGTCTATTGCGTCTGCGGCCACGGCGCTGGCGCCCAGGCAGGCGGTCAATAGAAAAATAGCCAAACGACTCATGAGCGTCCCTCTTGAAGATGATTAGACGGCAATCTTGTGGTCGGTCAGGCCAGGACTGCTGACCCGGTAAATACCAATTTCGCCCAACAGGTTGGGCCATAGTTTACTCGCCCAGCCGTGGCGGTGCTGTTGATCGACGGCAAGGCGGTTGATCACCTTGGCTTCACGCTCGCCACACAGGGCTTCGAAGTCTTCGAAGGTGCAGAAGTGGATGTTCGGCGTGTTGTACCAGGTGTAGGGCAGGAAGTCCGATACCGGCATGCGGCCCTTGGTGGCCAGGTACCAGCGGCAGCGCCAGTGGCCGAAATTCGGGAAGGTGATGATGCACTGGCGGCCGACGCGCAGCATCTCGTCGAGGATGCGGTCCGGGTAGTGCACGGCTTGCAGGGCCTGGGTCATCACCACGATGTCGAAGCTGTTGCTGGCAAAGTTGCCCAGGCCCTTGTCCAGGTCCTGCTCGATCACGTTGATGCCCTTGGCCACGCACTGGGCGATGTTGTCCGGGTCGTTTTCCAGGCCGTAGCCGGTGACTTGCTTGTTGTCGCGCAGCCAGCTCAGCAGTTCGCCATCGCCGCAGCCCAGGTCGAGCACGCGGCTGCCGGCGGGGATCCATTCTTGGATGATTTCCAGGTCGGCTCTCATGGCGTTCTCACACAGTAATCCGGTTCATGTAATTGCCGAACGCCTGCAAGTAACGCGGGATCGGAATCAGGAAGGCGTCGTGGCCTTGCGGCGCATCGATTTCCAGGTAGCAAACGTCTTTGCGCGCGGCCATCAGCGCGTCCACCAGCTCACGGGAGCGGGCCGGCGAGAAGCGCCAGTCGGTGGTGAACGACATCACGCAGAACTTGGCGGTGGCACCTTCGAAGGTTTTCGCCAGGTCGTCGTCGTGATTGGCGGCCGGGTCGAAATAGTCCAGGGCCTTGGTCATCAGCAGGTAGGTGTTGGCGTCGAAACGCCCGGAGAACTCCTCACCCTGATAACGCAGGTAGCTTTCCACCTGGAACTCGACGCTGTGGAAGTCGTAGTTGAGCTTCTCACTCTTGAGGCCACGGCCGAATTTCTCGCCCATGGAGTCATCGGACAGGTAGGTGATATGCCCCACCATCCGTGCCAGCATCAGGCCGCGCTTGGGGATCACCCCGGCTTCCTGGAACGAACCGCCGTGGAACTCCGGGTCAGTCAGGATGGCCTGGCGCGCCACTTCGTTGAAGGCGATGTTCTGCGCCGACAACTTGGGCGCCGAGGCGATGGCCAGGCAATGGCGCACACGGTCCGGGTAAGTGATGGTCCATTGCAGCGCCTGCATGCCGCCCAGGCTGCCACCGATCACGGCGGCCCACTGGTGGATGCCGAGCAAGTCGGCGAGGCGGGCCTGGCTGTGCACCCAGTCTTCCACGGTCAGTACCGGGAAATCGGCGCCGAACGGCTTGCCGGTTTCCGGGTTGATACTGCTCGGGCCGGTGGAACCGTTGCAGCCGCCGAGGTTGTTCAGGCTGACCACGAAGAACTTGTTGGTGTCGATGGGCTTGCCGGGGCCGATGCAACTGTCCCACCAGCCGGGCTTGCGCTCGTCAACCGAGTGGAAACCGGCGGCGTGATGATGGCCGGACAAGGCATGGCAGATCAGCACGGCGTTGCTCGCCGTGGCGTTCAGTTGGCCGTAGGTTTCATAGATCAGGTCATAGGCAGGCAGCGAACGCCCGCAGGCCAGGGCCAGCGGTTCGCTGAAGTGCGCCACTTGGGGCACGACCAGTCCAACAGAATCGGGGGGAAAGGCAGCTGGCATCGACCCTGCTCTCGTTTAAATGAGGCGTAAGTCTAAAGACCGCTGCACCTAGCGGCAAGCAATGGCGAGGGAGGGGCCTCCCTCGCCATGGAACATCAGATCAGCAGGCGCAGAATCTCTGGCATGCCGGTCATGGCTGCCAGGTTGTTGATCACCAGCATGTCGAGCAACTTGAGCACCATGAACGCCAGGATCGGCGAAATATCCAGGCCGCCCAGGTTCGGCAGCAGACGGCGGAACGGCGCCAGGGCCGGCTCGCAGATCTGGTTCACCAGTTCGGCGCCAGGGTTGTGGCTGCCGGGGGCGACCCAGGACAGGATCACGCTGATGATCAGGGCGAAGAAGAAGATCTTCAGGAACAGCGCGGTCACGCCGATGATGGCCCAGACCAGCAGTTGTACGAAGTTGCCGGTGGTGCCATAGGTCAGCAGCAGGGTCAGCGCCATCAAGGCCAGCTGTACCAGGATTGCCAGCACCAGCGACGACATGTCCAGGCCAAACAGGCTCGGGATGATCCGGCGTAGTGGCTTGAGCAGCGGCTGGGTGGCCTTGACGATGAACTGGCAGAGCGGGTTGTAGAAGTTCGCACGCACCAGCTGCAGCACGAAGCGCATCAGGACGATCAGCAGGTACAGACTGCCGAGGGTTTGCAGCACATAGACGGCTGCGGTGTTCAAACCAATCATGTTGGCTCCTTATTTGCCCAGTTGTTCGGCGAGTTCCGCCGAGCGGTGCGCAGCGGCACCCAATGCTTTTTCCACCAGGGCTTCAAAGCCCCCGGCCTGGAACGACTCGATGGCCGCCTGTGTGGTGCCGCCTGGCGAGGTCACGCGACGGCGCAACTCGGCGGCGTCCACATCGCTGGCCACCGCCATATGCGCGGCACCCAGGGCAGTCTGCTCGGCCAGTTGCTCGGCCACGTCCTTGGACAGGCCCAGTTTCACGCCAGCGGCAGTCATGGCCTCGATCAGCAGGAAGAAGTACGCCGGGCCGCTGCCGGATACGGCGGTGACCGCGTCCAGTTGCTGCTCCTGCTCCAGCCACAGCGCGAGGCCCACGGCGGACAGCAGCTCTTGCGCCTGGTTGCGCTGCTCGGCGCTCACTTCGGCGGTGGCATACAGCCCGCTCACACCTTGGCTGACCAGTGCTGGCGTATTGGGCATGCAGCGCACGATCGGCTGGGCACCGAGCCAGGTGTTCATGCTGGCGCAGGTGATGCCGGCGGCGATGGACACCACCAGTTGCTGCGGCTGCAGGCTCGGACGCAGGCTTTCGCACACGGCTTTCATGGCCTGCGGCTTAACGGCCAGCACAATCACATCGACGCCCTGGATGGCCTCGGCGTTGTCGGCAAAGGTTTCAATGCCGTGCTCGGCGCTGACGCGGGCACGGGTGTCGGCGCCTGGGTCGCTGGCGCGGATTTGCGCGGCGTCCAGGCCCTTGGCCCGCAGGCCACCGATCAGGCTGGCCGCCATGTTACCGGCGCCGATAAAGGCAATACGCGTGTTGCTCATGACAGGTCCTTACTCAGAGGGAAGTCAGCCATTTCATGGCTGGCCGTAGTCGCGGGCACCAAACAGGGCGGTACCGATCCGCACCCAGGTGGCGCCTTGGGCAATGGCCGACTCAAGGTCGTGGCTCATGCCCATGGAAAGTGTGTCCAGCGGCAGGTTCAGGCTGTTTTGCAGGTCGCGTACCGCGGCGAACGCTGCGTCTTGCGCGGTCCGATCTTCAGTCGGCTCCGGAATCGCCATCAGGCCACGCAGTTTCAGGCGCGGCAGGGCGTTGATCGCATGGGCCAGGGCCGGCAGGTCGGCGGGTGTACAGCCGGACTTGCTGGCTTCGCCACTGACATTGACCTGGATGCAGATATTCAGCGGTGGCAGGTCGGCCGGGCGTTGTTCGGACAAGCGTTGAGCGATTTTGAGGCGGTCCACGGAATGCACCCAAGCGAAGTTCTCGGCGATAGCGCGCGTCTTGTTCGATTGAATGGGGCCGATGAAGTGCCAACTCAAGGGCAGGTCAGTTAATTCGGCCTGTTTGCCCAGGGCTTCCTGCAGGTAGTTCTCGCCAAAGTCGCGCATGCCGGCGGCATAGGCTTCGCGCACGGCTTGCGCGGGTTTGGTCTTGCTCACGGCCAGCAGGTGGATGCTGCTTGCGTCACGTTGCACGGCGTCGGCAGCGGCGCGGATGCGCTGGCTAACCTGGCCGATGTGGTCTGCTATCGTCGACATTCAAGATGCGCCCGTGGATATGGAGTCCGCGGCATTCTACTGGAAATGGAAAGCCCTATGGATATCACTGAATTACTCACGGCCAGCGTGCGCCGTGGTGCCTCCGACCTGCATGTGTCTGCCGGCCTGGCGCCGATGCTGCGACTGGATGGCGAGGTCTGGCCGCTGGAGGGGCCGGTGCTTTCACCTACGCAAGTAGCGGACTTATTGAGTCCTTTGCTCACTCAGCACCAACAAAAGGATTTCGAAACATCTCTTGAAACAGACTTTGCCTTCGAACTGCCCGGCGTGGCGCGCTTCCGGGCCAATGTGTTCCGGCAGGATCGCGGCATGAGTGCGGTGTTTCGCACCATCCCTTCTGAGGTCCAGAGCCTGGAAAGCCTCGGTCTTGGCGAAGTGTTCCAGCGTATCGCCCAACTGCCACGTGGTCTGGTGCTGGTCACCGGCCCGACCGGCTCGGGCAAGTCTACGACTCTGGCGGCGATGATCGATTTTCTCAATCAGCATCGGCGTCAGCACATCCTCACCCTTGAAGACCCCATCGAATTTATCCACACGCCGAAAATGGCGTTGATCAACCAGCGCCAGGTGCATCGCGATACCCATGGTTTTTCCACTGCCTTGCGCTCGGCACTGCGCGAAGACCCGGACGTGATCCTGGTGGGCGAACTGCGCGACCTGGAAACCATCCGCCTCGCGCTGACGGCGGCTGAGACCGGGCACCTAGTGTTTGGCACCCTGCACACCAGTTCGGCGGCAAAGACTGTCGACCGGCTGGTGGACGTGTTCCCGGCCGGGGAAAAGGCCATGGTCCGCTCGATGCTGTCGGAGTCGTTGCAGGCGGTGGTGTCTCAGGTACTGGTGAAGAAAGTCGGCGGCGGACGCGTGGCGGCTCATGAAATCATGCTGGGCACGCCGGCCATTCGGAATTTGATCCGGGAGGACAAGGTGGCGCAGATGGTTTCAGCGATACAGACGGGTGGGGCGTTGGGGATGAAGACGCTGGACATGAGTTTGAAGGCGTTGGTCGGCGCGGGGGTGATCAGCCGGGAGGATGCGAGGGAGAAGGCGAGGGTGCCAGCAGACATATGAGGCTGGTTGGAACGGGTTTTTATGGGCAGCAGGCTTGTTGTAGTGGTGAGCTGGTTTTTGTGGTGAGTGGGCTGTTGTGGTGAGCGGGCTTGACCCGCGCTGGGTGGCGAAGCCGCCCCAAAACCAGGCAGCGAGTTGTATCTGTAGGAATGCGGTGGCCTTATTGGGGCCGCTGCGCGCCCCAGCGCGGGGCAAGCCCGCTCACCACAGAAGCCCGCTCACCACAACAAGCCGCCCATAGCTTTGACGCCGGCTTAGCGTTGGACGACCCGCAGGTTGTTGTTCTGCTCTTTCGGAAGCACCCGCTTGGCAATCACGTAATTCTTGTCCCAGAACGGCTTCTTCAGGGTGTCGATACTCACCGACTTGCCACGACGCGGTGCGTGGATGAAACGGTCATTGCCCAGGTAGATGGCAACATGGTTCACCTGGCGGCTCTTCAGTTTGAAGAACAGCAGGTCGCCGGGTTTCAGGTCCTTGCGATCAACCTTCTGCCCGTGGCCAGCGGCCATGGCGTTGGACGTGCGCGGCAAATCCACGGCGGCTACGTCGTTGAACGCATATTTCACCAAGCCGCTGCAGTCGAACCCTTTACTTGGGCTGCTGCCGCCCCAACGATAAGGGGTACCGAGCACGTTGACGGCGCGGCTGAGGACGGTGCTGCTCTGCTTGGTGTTGACGCCAACCAGGCCTGGGACTGCTTTGCCGTTATGGGCCTTGCTCAGTTGAGTCGGGCGATTGACGGTCAGCTTTACCGACTTGGCGGTGCTTGGCGTGCTGTGGACTTTAGGGGTGAAACCGTTAACGTTAGGAAGTCGTTGCTCACGATTGGTGGCGTGGGCGGCCAGTGGCATTAATAGGCAAATGGTTAGCCATGTCTTGAAAAATGGTCGCATTAGGCGTGGCTCTTATGGGTTTGCGCGCAACTTTATAACAGCTTTTTGTGCCGTTCTCAGGCCGTTTGTCGACTGAACCTTGACGTCAAAATCAGGAAAAACGCGACGATTCGCCGCAATTGTCCTACACAAGCCAGGTGGCATAAGGCTTTCAGGGCAGGGAAGATACCATTTGCCGTACGTCGGGCGCCTGTAAAAAAGTCACAAAGAAAATGAAAAAATTTATCTATCGAGGCAAAAGAGGTACGCGATGAACACCTATCAGCAGATTGGCCCGCAGCAAGACACCCACAGTAAGGTGATCGGTTACCTGCTGTGGATTTTCGGTTTTACCGGGGCGCATCGCTTCTATTACGGCAAACCCATCACCGGCACGATCTGGTTTTTCACCCTCGGTCTGTTGGGTATTGGCTGGCTGATCGACTTTTTCCTGATTCCGGCCATGGACCGTGAAGCGGACCTGCGTTTTACCGCCGGGCCCATCGAATACAACGTGGCCTGGATCCTGTTGGCGTTTCTGGGGGTATTTGGCGTGCACCGCATGTACCAGGGCAAATGGATCACCGGCTTGATCTACCTGCTGACCGGCGGCTTGTTCCTGGTGGGGGTGCTGTATGACTTCTGGACATTGAATACGCAGATTTCGATCCGCAATGCTGAACGCAATTCCGGGCGATAAATCACCTGTAGGGGCGAGCTTGCTCGCTCCTACAGGTTTGTAGCGTCAAGCCTGGTAGCTGATGCGTCCGTCGACCAGGGTGTAGCGCACCGTCGCCGGCAGGCTGTGCCCAATGAACGGGCAGTTTTCACCCTTGGATAACCACTGCTCCCCGGCAACCGTGGAGTTGGCCGGGTCGAACAGCACCAGATCCGCCGCCGATCCCACCGCCAACTTACCCGCCGGCAGGCGCAGGGCCTCGGCCGGGCCAGCGCTCAGGCGTGCCAGCAAGGTCGGCAAGTCCAGCAATCCGTCTTCCACCAACGTCATCGCCAACGGCAGCAACAGTTCGACACTGCTGATGCCCGGCTCTGTCGCGCCAAACGGTGCCAGCTTGGCATCCCGCTCATGGGGCTGGTGATGGCTGGAAATTGCCGAGACCACGCCGGACTTGACCGCCGCGCGCAAACCTTCGCGGTCGGCCAGGGCGCGCAGCGGCGGCTGCACGTGGTACAGGCTGGAGAAGTCGATCAGCGCTTCATCCGTCAGAATCAGCTGATACAGCGCCACATCCGCCGTTACCGGCAAACCACGGGCCTGGGCCTGGGCGATCAGGGCGACGCCGCGAGCGCTGGTCAACTGGCTGAAGTGCGCGCGCACGCCGCTTTGTTCCACCAGCAACAGGTCACGGGCCAACGCCACCGTCTCGGCGGTTTCCGGAATGCCCGGCAGGCCAAGGAAGCTGGCCACGGCGCCTTCATGGGCCAGGCCGCCTTCGGCCAGGTCGCGGTCCTGAGAATGGAAAATCACCGTCAGGTCGAAGGTGGCTGCGTATTCCAGGGCGCGTAACAGCGTGCGGGTGCTGCGAAAGCTTTCCAGGCCATTGCCGAAGGCCACACAACCGGCGTCGCGCAGGGCGATCAGTTCGGCGAGTTGTTCGCCTTCCAGGCCTTTGCTCAGGGCGCCGATAGGGAACACCTTGCAATTGCCGGCTTCACGGGCGCGGTCGAGGATCAGTTCGGTCACGGCCGACGTGTCGAGGATCGGCTTGGTGTGCGGCGGGCAGCACAGGCTGGTCACGCCACCGGCAGCGGCGGCGCGGGTTTCGCTGATGATGTTGCCTTTGCGGCTGTAGCCTGGCTCGCGCAGGGCGACGTTCAGGTCGACCAGGCCCGGCGCGGCCACCAAGCCTTTGGCGTCGAGGGTTTCAGTCGCGCTGAAACCCGCCGGAGCAGCGCCGATGGCGATAAGCTTGCCGGCTTCCAGATGCAAATCAGTAACTTGATCCAGGCCACTGGCCGGATCGATAACGCGAGCGCCAAGAATGCTGAGCTTCACTGGGCGTTCTCCTGCTCGAATTGACGTTGCGCGGTTTGCCCGCTCATGGCCATGGACAGCACGGCCATGCGGACGGCGATGCCGTAGGTGACCTGGTTCAGGATCACCGACTGAGGGCCGTCGGCCACCGCCGACTCAATCTCTACCCCACGGTTGATCGGGCCCGGGTGCATGACGATGGCATCCGGCTTGGCGCCGGCCAGGCGCGCAGTGGTCAGGCCGAACAGGCGGTAGAACTCGCCTTCGCTCGGCAGCAGGCCACCGGCCATGCGCTCGCGTTGCAGGCGCAGCATGATCACTACATCCACGTCCTTGAGGCCTGCGGCCATGTCGGTGTAGACCTTCACGCCGTACTGTTCGATGCCGATCGGCAGCAGGGTTTTTGGTGCGATCACGCGGATATCCGGGCAACCCAGGGCTTTGAGGGCCAGCATGTTGGAGCGTGCAACCCGCGAGTGCAGGATGTCGCCGACAATGGCCACCGAGAGGTTTTCAAAGCTGCCCTTGTGCCGACGGATGGTGAGCATGTCGAGCATGCCCTGGGTCGGGTGGGCGTGACGGCCGTCGCCGCCGTTGATGATCGCCACCTGCGGGCACACGTGTTCGGCGATGAAGTGCGCGGCGCCGGAGTCGCCGTGGCGCACCACGAACATGTCGGCGGCCATGGCTTCCAGGTTGCGCAGGGTGTCGAGCAGGGTCTCGCCCTTGCTTGCCGACGAGGTGGACACGTTCAGCGTGATCACGTCGGCCGACAGCCGCTGGGCCGCCAGTTCAAAGGTGGTACGGGTGCGCGTGGAGTTCTCGAAGAACACATTGCAGATGGTCTTGCCGCGCAGCAGCGGGACCTTCTTCACCGCGCGGCCACCGACTTCGAGGAACGAGTCGGCGGTGTCGAGGATTTCGGTGAGCAGTTCGCGGGGCAAACCGTCGAGGGACAAGAAGTGTTGCAACTGGCCCTGAGCATTGAGCTGCAGCGGGCGCTTGGCATCGAGAGGCGTCATCGCGGGGACTCTTTACAAGGCGGTTTAAAGGGCGAGGTCTTGCAGTTCGAGTTCGAGCGGCGTGGGACCGGACAATTTTACCCGCTGGTGGGCTGAAAGCGACAGTGTGGCGCCGACCACATCCGGGCTGATCGGCAGTTCGCCGGCATCCAGGTCGAGCAGGCACACCAAGGTCACGCTGGCCGGGCGGCCGTAGTCGAACAGTTCGTTCATGGCGGCACGGATGGTGCGGCCACTCATCAACACGTCGTCGATCAGCACCAAGTGCTGGCCTTCGATCTCGAACGGCAGGGCCGACGGGCGCACTTGTGGGTGCAGGCCGTTCTGGCTGAAGTCGTCACGATAGAAGGACACGTCGAGGGTGCCGAGGGGCGAGTCGCTGCCCAGTGCTTCCAGCAATGCCTGGGCCACCCACACACCACCGGTGCGAATGCCGATGAAGCGCGGCTCGCTGATGTTGCGGTGTTGCAGATGGGCCGTGAGGCTTGTGGCCATCTGGCTGATCAGTTCGGCGGGGTTCGGCAGGCTCATGCAGGCTCCTTCAGGACCTTGGCGCAGGCAAGGTCCGGGCTCAAACGTAAAAAGACGCGGCAAGCCGCGTCAGTCAGGATTCAAATAAAGCAGTGTTTTCATCCAACCATCCCTGCAACAACAGGGCGGCGGCGATGGCGTCCACGGGGTTGTCGCGGTAGCTGCCCTTCTGCCCGCCACGGTCACGGCGCTCACCCTTGGCTTCAAAGGTGGTGAGGCGTTCATCGTGGGTATAAAAGGGCAGGTTGTAGCGGCCATTGAGGCGGCGGGCGAATTTTTCGGCGCGCAGGCACATGTCGCTGGGGGTGCCGTCCATGTTCAACGGCAGGCCGACCACCACCGCATCGGGCTTCCACTCTTTAATGAGGGCTTCGACCTGGTTCCAGTCCGGCACGCCGTTCTGGGCTTTCAAGGTGCACAGCTCGCGGGCCTGGCCGGTGATGACCTGGCCGACGGCGACGCCGATCTGTTTGGTGCCGTAGTCAAAACCCAGGATCAGTCGCAAAGCCATCAGGCGTGCCCCGCCTGGCTGGTCAACAGGCTGAGGTTGACCCGCAGCTTGGCCGCAGCCGCTTCCAGACGCAGTTCGCTGGGCGTGTTGAACAGGATGTCGGCGTCGAAGGGGCACGTCAGCCAGGCGTTGCTGGCCAGTTCGGCTTCCAATTGGCCCGCTTCCCAGCCCGCATAACCGAGGGTGATTACACTCTGCTCGGGGCCCACACCGTCGGCGATGGCGAACAACACGTCCTGGGAGGTGGACAGTGACACACCGTCCAAGTCGACCGTGGCCTGGAATTTCGGCCCCGGCGGGTGCAGCACAAAACCGCGATCGGTCTGTACCGGCCCGCCGATGTAGATCGGCACACCCTGGCAGCGGGCGGGTGGATCGAGTTCCGGGCGCAGTTGCTCAAGAATATCCGCCAGGTTCAGCTCCTGCGGGCGGTTGACCACCAGCCCCATCGCACCATTGGCCGTGTGCTCGACGATGTAGGTCAAGGTCTGCGCAAAGTTCGGGTCGGCCATATGGGGCATGGCGATCAGGAATTGATGCTTGAGGTAGGTCGGGCTGACGTTTTTCATGTTCGATAGTGTGGCGGTGGAGGGGCGAACTGACAAGCTGGTGATGTGCCACAGGGGGCAATTGTCATCAATTGCTCGACAACCGATCGCCCTTGGCGAACTTCCAGGTGCGGATGATTTCCAGGCGATCGACGTCGTTCAAATCACCGCTGAACGGCGCGAAAGGCGCGGCCAGGCGCACGATGCGCTGGGCGGCCTGGTCCAGCAACGGCTGGCCGGACGACTCCAGTACCTGCACTTCATATAACGTGCCGTCGCGGTTGATTGAAACCAATAGACGCAAATTGCCGTAAATCTGCTGGCGCCGGGCTTCTTCCGGGTAGTTGAGGTTGCCGATGCGCTCGACCTTCTTGCGCCACTCGTCTTTGTACCAGGCACCTTTGTCGCGCATGGTCGAGGCGGCGTTGAGCCGGTAGATGCGCGGGCGCTTGGCGTACAGCTGCTGTTCGTTGGCCAGTTCGGCTTCGAGGCTGGAGATCTCGTCGGAGAGCGTCGAACTGTCGAACGTCGGCGCCGGCTTTACGGGCTCGGGCGTGGGTTCGCTCTTGGTCTTTTCGCGCTGGGTCGGGGCTTTTTGCGGCTTGGGTGCGACGGTAGTCACCGCCGCCTTGGGCGCGGCCTGCTTGACCTCCGGCTTGGGCACCGGTGGTGGGGTGACTTTATTCACCTTGTTGTCCTGGAACGGCGCCACTTCAGTGGTCTTGGGCACGGCTTTCTTGTCGAGGGTGCCGCTGCCTTGCTGATTGTCCTGGGCGAGAAAGTCGGCTTTTTCCGGCTTTTTCTCGCTTTTGAACGTGGCGAGGGTGATTTCCAGGGTTTTGCTGATCTGCTTGGGCTCGACCAGGGTGAAACCCACGCCGAGGATCAGGGCCAGGTGAATCAACGCGGCCAGGAACAGGGTAAATCCGAGCCGATCAGCCGGGCGCACGCCGCTGTGGGAGAGTTCGGGGGGCAGCTCGGACGGGAGTGTCATGACAAAAAAACCAACATCGCGCGTTTCACAGGTGGGGCATGATAGCGCAATGTTGGTGCGTGTCCGGCTGTTCTATATCACTTGGCCTGCAGCTTGCGCTCAATGGCGGCCATCAACATTTCGCCGATGTTGGTGCCAAATGCGTTGTCGATCTCGCGGATGCAGGTCGGGCTGGTGACGTTGATTTCAGTCAGGTTCTCGCCGATCACGTCCAGGCCGACAAACAGCAGGCCCTTTTCACGCAGGGTCGGGCCGACCTGGGCTGCAATCCAACGGTCCTTGTCCGACAGCGGGCGTGCTTCACCCCGACCACCGGCCGCCAGGTTGCCACGGGTCTCGCCCGCCGCTGGGATGCGCGCCAGGCAGTAATCCACCGGCTCGCCGTCGATCATCAGGATGCGCTTGTCACCGTCCTTGATTGCCGGCAGGTAGGCCTGGCCCATGATCTGCTGGGTGCCCAGCGCGGTCAGGGTTTCCAGGATCACCGACAGGTTCGGGTCGCCTGCGCGGTGACGGAAGATCGAGGTGCCGCCCATGCCGTCCAGCGGCTTGAGGATCACATCGCCATGCTTGGCGGCGAATTCACGCAGCACATCGGCGCGGCGGCTGACCACGGTCGGCGGCGTGCACTGTGGGAACAGGGTAGCGAACAGCTTTTCATTGCAGTCGCGCAGGCTCTGCGGCTTGTTGACGATCAGCACGCCGGCGCGCTCGGCCTGCTCCAGCAGGTAAGTGGAGTAGACGAACTCCATGTCGAACGGTGGGTCCTTGCGCATCAGGATCACGTCCAGATCGCTCAGCGGGCTGTCGATTTCATCTTGCAGTTCGAACCACTTTTCAGGGTTGGCAAACACCTGCAGCGGGCGCATGCGTGCACGGGCCTCGCCGTCGCCCTGGTAAAGGTCGCGCTGCTCCATATAGAACAGGGTCCAGCCGCGGGCCTGGGCGGCCAGGAGCATGGCCAGCGAGCTGTCCTTTTTATAGGAAATGCTGGCGATAGGGTCCATGACAATGCCGACGCGAACGCTCATGGGGGATTTCCTCTAGCAAATAAGGGCGCATAAAAGTGGCGTCAGAGTGGCGCTGCGGCTGTTGTGGGTCAAGGAAAAACCACCTGGCCGGTTGCTCGATAGATTGCGCCCGGAGACTGTGCTAAAAAGACTGCCACGGCGCAGCAGCCCTTGAATTCCAAGGCCCGCGGCGCTCATCCTGTGCAACATCAGGCAGTACACACCGAAAACCGATTCGCTGTGGCGATGGCAGAGCAGATATGGAACAGCATTCCAACGCCTTGAGAGTGATGGTGATCGATGATTCGAAGACGATCCGCCGCACCGCTGAGACCTTGTTGAAGAACGTCGGGTGCGATGTCATCACGGCCATCGACGGTTTCGATGCCCTGGCCCGGATTGTTGATCATCACCCGCACATTATTTTTGTCGACATCATGATGCCGCGCCTGGATGGCTATCAGACCTGCGCGCTGGTGAAGAACAACCCGGCGTTCAAGTCGATCCCGGTGATCATGCTGTCGTCCAAGGATGGCCTGTTCGACAAGGCCAAGGGGCGCATCGTGGGGGTCGATCAGTTTTTGACCAAGCCTTTCAGCAAGGAAGAACTGCTGGGCGCGATCAAGGCCTACGTGCCGGGGTTCGCCGCAGTAGAACAAGCACACTGACGCCGCCTCACAAGGGCAGGCGTCCACCTATGTAGTGGGGAAAAACATGGCACGTGTTCTGATCGTCGACGATTCGCCGACCGAAATGTACAAACTGACCGGCATGCTGGAAAAGCATGGCCACCAGGTCCTCAAGGCCGAAAACGGCGCGGACGGCGTGGCCCTGGCCCGCCAGGAATTGCCCGACGCCGTGCTGATGGACATTGTGATGCCGGGCCTCAACGGCTTCCAGGCCACCCGCCAGCTGTCCAAGGAGCCGGAAACCAACGGCATCCCGATCATCATCATCACCACCAAGGACCAGGAAACCGACAAGATCTGGGGCGCGCGCCAGGGCGCCAAGGATTACCTGACCAAGCCGGTGGATGAAGAAACCCTGATCGCCACCCTGAACAAGGTGCTGGCCGGCTGACGGCTCGCCATCATGACCGAGTCGCAAACCGCCTTCGAGCTGCTGCTGGACATCGACCGCCGCTGCCGCCTGCTGGCCGCTGACCTGCCGTCCCAGGAAACCCGCCTGCAACGCTGGAGCGGAATCGGCTTTCGCTTGGGCCAGCACTGGTATGTGGCGCCCATGGGCGAAGTCGCCGAAGTCCTGCACGAACCACGCTGCACGCTGATGCCCGGGGTCAAGGCCTGGGTCAAGGGCGTGGCCAACCTGCGTGGGCGCCTGTTGCCGGTGATGGATTTGGGTGGGTTCCTCGGCCTTGAGCTGTCCAAGGCGCGCAAGCAACGGCGGGTGCTGGTGGTGGAGTTCAACGACGTGTTTGTCGGGCTGCTGGTCGACGAGGTGGTGGGGATGCAGCATTTCGCACAAGACGCCTGGCGGGCGAACACCGCGCCCGACGCAGCGTTTATTCAAGGCCGGTTCGACGGCGACCCGTCGTGGCAGGTGTTCAGCCCCTTCGCCCTGGCCCAGGCCCCTGGCTTCATGGATGTTGCCGCATGACCACCGCTACCGCACTCAAACCCCAGGCCGGCTCGCGCAGCCGCTCGCAGATCATCGTGCTGTTCATCGCACTGATCGTGTTCATCATGTTGCTGTTCGCCAACTTTGCGTACCTCAACACCCAATCCACCTACGACAAACAGTACATCGGCCATGCCGGTGAGTTGCGCGTGCTGTCCCAGCGTATCGCCAAGAACGCCACCGAAGCCGCCGCCGGCAAGGCTGCGGCGTTCAAGCTGCTGGGCGATGCGCGTAACGACTTCGCCCAGCGCTGGGGCTTCCTGAAAAAAGGTGACCCGCAAACCGGCCTGCCCGCCGCGCCCAGCGCAGTGCGTGCCGAAATGCGCGCGGTGCAGACCGACTGGGAAGCACTGCTGAAAAACACCGACGCGATCCTCGCCAGCGAGCAGACCGTGCTGTCGCTGCATCAGGTGGCCGCGACCCTGGCCGAAACCGTGCCGCAACTGCAGATGGAATCGGAAAAGGTCGTCGATATCCTCCTGCAACGCGGTGCTCCGGCCAGCCAGGTAGCGTTGGCCCAGCGCCAATCACTGCTGGCCGAACGTATCCTTGGCGCGGTGAACACCGTGCTGGCCGGCGACGAAACCGCCGTGCAGGCCGCCGATGCCTTTGGTCGCGACGCCAACCGCTTCGGCCAGGTGCTCAATGGCATGCTCCAGGGCAACCCCGGTTTGCGCATCACCCAGGTCGAAGACCGCGACGCCCGCGCGCGGTTGGCGGAAATCGCCGAGCTGTTCGAGTTCGTTTCCGGCTCCGTGGATGAGATCCTCGAAACCTCGCCGCAGCTGTTCCAGGTGCGGGCCTCGGCGAGCAACATCTTCAACCTCTCGCAAACCCTGCTCGATGAAGCCTCGCACCTGGCCACCGGGTTCGAAAACCTCGCCAGCGGGCGCAGTTTCGACACCATCGGCGGCTATGTCCTGGGCCTGCTCGCCCTGACCTCGATCATTCTGATCGGCCTGGTGATGGTGCGCGAGACCAACCGCCAGCTGCACGAAACCGCCGAGAAGAACGAACGCAACCAGAACGCGATCATGCGCCTGCTGGATGAAATCGAAGACCTGGCCGACGGCGACCTCACCGTGACCGCCTCGGTGACCGAAGACTTCACCGGCACCATCGCCGATTCCATCAACTATTCCGTCGACCAACTGCGCGACCTGGTCGCCACCATCAACCTTACCGCCGGGCAAGTCGCCGGCGCCGTGCAGGACACCCAAGCCACCGCGATGCACTTGGCCCAGGCCTCGGAGCACCAGGCCCAGCAGATCGCCGAGGCGTCCACCGCGATCAACCAGATGGCCCAGTCCATCGACCAGGTCTCGGCCAACGCTGCCGAGTCCTCGGCGGTGGCAGAGCGCTCGGTGGAAATCGCCAACAAGGGCAACGAGGTGGTGCACAACACCATCCACGGCATGGACAACATCCGCGAGCAGATCCAAGACACCGCCAAGCGCATCAAGCGCCTGGGCGAGTCGTCCCAGGAAATTGGCGACATCGTCAGCCTGATCGACGACATTGCCGACCAGACCAACATCCTCGCCCTCAACGCAGCAATCCAGGCAAGCATGGCCGGTGATGCCGGACGCGGCTTTGCGGTGGTGGCTGACGAAGTGCAGCGCCTGGCCGAGCGCTCATCGGCGGCGACCCGGCAGATTGAAACGTTGGTGCGGGCGATCCAGGCCGACACCAACGAAGCGGTCATTTCCATGGAACAGACCACCACCGAAGTGGTGCGCGGCGCGCGGCTGGCCCAGGACGCCGGGGTGGCGCTGGAAGAGATCGAAGGCGTATCCAAGACCCTGGCGGCGCTGATCCAGAGTATCTCCAACGCAGCGCAGCAACAGACCTCATCGGCCGGGCAGATCTCCCTGACCATGAACGTGATCCAACAGATCACCACCCAGACCTCGTCGGGCTCCACGGCCACCGCCGAAAGCATCGGCAACCTGGCGAAAATGGCCAGCCAGTTGCGGCGGTCGGTGTCGGGCTTCACCTTGCCACCGCCCAAGCAGGTCAATGATTAAAATGCTATCTGAAGAACACCACAGTCCAACTGTGGGAGCTGGCTTGCCTGCGATAGCGGTCTGTCAGATACAGATGTGTTGCTGACCCACCGCTATCGCAGGCAAGCCAGCTCCCACAGTTGATCTCCACCAGTCGGGAGATCTTGGCAACATCAGCAATCCACGAATTCTAAGCGGAGCAGTTATGGTTGATCGGCACGACTACGTGGCCCTCGAATGGGTCAAGGGCGACATTGCCGAAACCCTGAAACAGGCTCGCTCGGCGCTCGACGCTTATGTCGAGACTACAGACGCCGAAGCGATCAGCGAGTGCCTGGCGTGCGTCCATCAAGTGCATGGCGCGTTGCAGATGGTCGAGTTCTACGGCGCGGCGCTGCTGGCCGAGGAAATCGAAGAATTGGCCCTGGCCCTGCAAGCCGGGAGTGTCGGTCAGCGCGACGAAAGCATCCGCCTGTTGCAACAGGCCCTGACTCAATTGCCGTTGTACCTGGACCGCGTGCACAGCGCCCGCCGCGACCTGCCACTGGTGGTGTTGCCACTGCTCAATGACCTGCGCAGCGCGCACGGCGAAAGCCTGTTGTCGGAAACCAGCCTGTTCAGCCCGCAACTGCTGACCATCGCGCCACTGCCGGATGAGGCCCTGGCCCAACGCGCGGTACCCGACCTGAAAGAGCAACTGCGCCAGTGGCACCAGCTTTTACAGCAGGCGCTGGCCGGGCTGCTGCGTGAAGACCATGGCCCCAGCAACCTGGAAGACATGGCGCGGGTGTTCGCACGCCTCGAAGCACTGTGCCAAGGCGCGCCGCTGTTGCCGCTGTGGCAAGTCACCTCGGCACTGGTCGAAGGCATGCTCACTGGCGTGATCGCCAACAGTCCGGCGCTGCGCAGCCTGCTCAAGGCCAGCGACAAACAACTCAAGCGCCTGCTGGCCCAAGGCATTGGCGGCATCAACCAGCCGGCGCCGGATGAGCTGCTCAAGAGCCTATTGTTCTATGTCGCCAAGGTCACCCGGCCAACGCCGCGCATGCAAAGCCTGAAGGAGCGCTACGGCCTGGATGAAGCCTTGCCTGACAGCGCGGTGGTCGACGCCGAGCGCGCACGCCTGGCTGGGCCCGATCGCAACGCCATGGGCTCGGTGCTGGGGGCCTTGTGTGAAGAGTTGGTGCGGGTCAAAGAACGCCTCGACTTGTTCGTACGCAGCGACCGCCAGCACACCAGCGACCTTGATGCGCTGCTCGCGCCGCTGCGGCAAATCGCCGACACCCTGGCGGTGCTGGGCTTCGGCCAGCCACGTAAAGTCATCATCGACCAACTCGCCGTGGTGCTGAGCCTGGCCCAGGGCCATCGAGCACCCAACGACGCCGTGCTGATGGATGTCGCCGGCGCCTTGCTCTACGTCGAAGCCACGCTGGCGGGCATGGTCGGCACCGTCGAGCCGGAAAGCCGCGAGGAAAGCCGCCTGCCCACCACCGACCTGACCCAGATCCACCAGTTGGTGATCCGTGAATCCTGCCAGTGCCTCAAGCAAGCTAAGGAACTGGTGATCGACTGCATCGAAGCTGATTGGGACCGCCAGCGCCTGGAGTCCCTGCCGGAGCTGCTCAGCCAGGTGCGCGGCGCCCTGGCGATGATCCCGTTGCCCCGCGCGGCCAGCCTGATGCTCGGCTGCACGGATTACGTCGACGAGCAGCTGATGGGCAACGATGCACCGCCCTCCGAGAGGCAACTGGCGCATTTCGCCGACGTGATCAGCAGCCTGGAGTATTACCTGGAGCGCATGCTCCAGGATCCGGATGCGGCGGGTGAGCGTGTGCTGGAACTGGCCACCCAAGGCTTGGCCGCACTGGGTTACCTGCCCGCCGAAAAACCCTGGCGCCAGGCCCTGGTTGCACCGGATGGCGCGCTCTCGGCCGAGGTTACGCCGAGCCAATCCCAGTTCGACGCACTCGCCAGCCCCACGTCGCGCCTGAACCCGCCGGCCCTGCAACGCCCCGGCAGCCTGTTGCCGCCGCCGGCCGATGAAGAACCCATCGACGATGAACTGCGCGAAGTCTTCCTTGAGGAGACCGACGAAGTCCTCGAGGTGCTGCACCGTTACCTGCCCAACAGCGCGGACAAAACCGCCCAGGCCGAAATGCGCCGCGCCTTCCACACCCTCAAAGGCAGCGGCCGCATGGTGCGCGCCCTGGTCTTGGCCGAGCTGGCCTGGGCGGTGGAAAACCTGCTGAACCGTGTGCTGGAGCGCAGCGTGAACCTTGGCCCCGACGTGCAGCAGGTGCTGGACGAAGCGGTGGCCTTGCTGCCGGAGTTGATCGCTGACTTTGCCATCGACGACCAGCGTCAACGCGATGAAGTCGACGCCCTGGCCGCCCGTGCCCACGCCTTGGCCAGCGGTACACCCGCGCTGACCGCCGAGCCTCATGACCCGATGCTGCTGGAGATTTTCCGCAACGAAGCCCAAAGCCATCTGGACAGCCTCAACCACTTCCTGCACCAGGCCGCCGAGCATGTGCCGCTGCAAGTCAGCGATGAACTTCAGCGCGCCCTGCACACCCTCAAGGGCAGCGCCTACATGGCTGGCGTGTTGCCCATCGCCGAGCTGGCGCGCCCGCTCGACCACCTGACCCGCGAATACAAGGCCCACCGCCTGCCGCTGGACCTGGACGAAGTGGAGTTGCTGCTGGAAGCCGAAGGCCTGTTCCAGCGAGGGCTGCGTGACTTGGACAGCGATCCCCTGGCGCCGATCAACGGCGCAGAGGACCTGATCAACCGCACCCAGAGCCTGCTGGATCAGCAGCTTGAAGCACTGCTCGACGTGCGCATCAAGCGCGACCCACAGTTGATCGCCAACTTCCTGGCGCAGGGCATGGACATCCTGCTCGACGCCGAAAGCCTGCTACGTCGCTGGCAGCAACACCCCGGCGAACGCCAGGAACTCACCGCGCTGCTGGATGAATTGACCACGCTGGGGGAGGGCGCACACGTTGCCGACCTGTACGCCATCGACGCACTCTGCGAAGCGTTGCTCGACCTGTACGGCGCCGTGGAGGAAAGCAGCCTGGCGGTCAGCGAGCGGTTTTTCCATGAGGCCGAACAGGCCCATGAAGCGCTGATCAGCATGCTCGACCAGCTGGCCGCCGGCCAGGAAATCAGCCCGGCGCCGGCCCGTGTCCAAGCCTTGCGCGAGTTATTGGACGAAGCCCTCGACCCGTCCGCCACCGGCCTGATCAAAAGCGATGGCAGCCGCGCGTTGAGCATTGCCGAACTGGGCGCCGCCACACAGCAGTTGGATCAGCAAACCACGATGGACGACGAGATCGTCGAGATCTTCCTCGAAGAAGCCGTGGACATCCTCGACAGCGCCGGTCAGTCGCTCAAGCGCTGGTTGCTGGAGCCCGACAACGCCGCGCCGCTGTCGTCGCTGCAACGCGATCTGCACACCCTCAAGGGCGGCGCGCGCATGGCGGAAATCGAGCCGATTGGCGACCTGGCCCACGAGTTGGAATGCCTGTACGAAGGGCTGGTGGACCGCCGCTACAGCTACTCTGCCGAGTTGTCCCAAGTGCTGATGGCCAGCCATGAACGCCTCGCCTTACAGCTTGAAGAGCTGCACCATCACCAACCTTTGAGCGACAGCGCCGAGCTGATCGCCAGGGTGCGCGCATTGCGCCAAGGCAGCGCGCCAGCGGCACCGGTCGCCGCGCCGCCCGCGTCCGGCGCCGACCCTGAGCTGTTGGATATCTTCCTCGAAGAGGCCGCCGACATCCTCGACAGCTCCAGTGCTGCGCTGTCGCGCTGGCAGGCCGAGCCCGGCAATCGCCAGGAAGTGGAGACTCTGCTGCGCGACCTGCACACCCTCAAGGGCGGCGCGCGTATGGTCGAGATTGCACCCATCGGCGACCTGGCCCATGAGCTGGAATTTCTCTATGAAGGCCTGTCCGCCGGTTTGCTCGCGCCATCCCCGGAATTGTTCGCGTTGCTGCAAGGCTGCCATGACCGCCTGGCGCAGATGATCGACGCGGTGGCGGACGGCTTGCCGGTCGGCTCGGTGGACAAGCTCATCGAGCGCATCAAAAGCCTGGTGCACCCGAGCGACGAGCCGGTGACGCCATTGGCGTTGCCGGCGGGCAAGGCGGAGGCCGTCGTCGATCCGATGGCCGATATGGTGAAGATCTCTGCCGAGCTGCTCGACGACCTGGTCAACCTGGCTGGTGAAACTTCGATCTTCCGTGGCCGTATCGAACAACAAGTCAACGACGCACGCATTGCCCTGACCGAAGTGGAAACTACGATTGAGCGCATGCGCGACCAACTGCGCCGTCTCGACACCGAGACCCAGGGCCGTATCCTCAGCCGCCAGCAAGCCGAGGCCGAGCGTCTGGGCTATGAAGACTTCGACCCGCTGGAAATGGACCGCCATTCGCAGTTGCAGCAACTGTCGCGCGCGTTGTCCGAATCTGCCTCTGACCTGCTCGACCTCAAGGACACCCTAGAACGTCGCAACGAGGACGCCCACGATCTGTTGCAGCAGCAGGCACGTATCAACACTGAGTTGCAGGAAGGCCTGATGCGCACGCGCATGGTGCCGTTCGAACGCATGCTGCCGCGCCTCAAGCGCATCGTGCGTCAAGTGGCGGGCGAGTTGGGCAAGGACGTGGAGTTCATCGTCGGCAACGCTGAAGGCGAGATGGACCGCAACGTGCTGGAACGCATGGCGGCGCCGCTGGAACACATGCTGCGTAACGCCGTCGACCATGGGCTGGAGTCCCGCGATGCACGGCTGCTGGCCGGCAAACCGGAGAAAGGTCGCATCACTCTGGACCTGACCCACGAAGGCGGCGACATCGTCTTCGACATGCGCGACGACGGCGCGGGTGTGCCGCTGGAGGCGGTGCGGCGCAAGGCAATCAAGCGCGGTTTGCTCGATCCGAATCAAGAGATCAGCGACCGCGACGTGTTGCAGTTCATCCTGCAACCGGGCTTCTCCACGGCGGAAAAGATCACGCAGATTTCCGGGCGTGGTGTGGGCATGGATGTGGTGCATGAAGAAGTGCGTCAGTTGGGCGGCTCGATGTTCATCGACTCGACGCCGGGTATGGGCGTGCACTTTCGTATTCGCTTGCCGTTCACCGTGTCCGTCAACCGTGCGCTGATGGTGCAATGTGCGGACGATCAATATGCGATCCCGCTCAACACCATCGAAGGCCTGGTGCGTGTGTTGCCCCATGAGTTGGCCGGGCATTACCAGCAGGATCCGCCGCGTTATGAATACGCCGGCCAGCGTTACGAGCTGTTTTACCTGGGCGACCTGCTGCACACCGTCAGCCGCCCGAAGCTGTTGGGCCAATATCAACCGGTGCCGGTACTGCTGGTGCAGTGCAATGAGCGGCGCGTGGCGATCCATGTGGACGCCATGGCTGGCACGCGGGAGATTGTGGTCAAGGGCCTGGGGCCGCAGTTTGCCGGCGTGCAGGGTTTGTCTGGCGCGACGATTCTGGGCGATGGCCGCGTGGTGTTGATCATCGACTTGCTGGCGCATATCCGTGCGCGCCAACCGGCCTTGCCGGCCCAGTCGGTGGATGCGCCGCTGATCCTCAACGACCCGCTGAAAAAGCGCCCGTTGCTGGTGCTGGTGGTGGACGACTCGGTCACCGTGCGCAAAGTCACCAGCCGCCTGCTGGAACGCAATGGCATGAACGTGCTCACCGCCAAAGACGGTATCGACGCCCTCGCCGTGCTGGAAGAACACACCCCGGACCTGATGCTGCTCGACATCGAAATGCCGCGTATGGATGGCTTCGAAGTCGCCACCCAAGTGCGCAACGACCCTCGACTGATGCGCCTGCCGATCATCATGATCACCTCGCGCACCGGCCAGAAACACCGCGACCGCGCCATGGCCATCGGCGTGAATGACTACCTCGGCAAGCCGTACCAGGAATCGGTGCTGCTCGAAAGCATCGCCTACTGGAGCAAGTCCCATGCTTGACCACCGCGCCAGCCAGCTCACCGGCCTGCTGCTACCCCTGGCCGACCGCCTCCTGGTACTGCCCAACGTCGCCATCGCCGAACTGATCGATTTCCAGCGCGGCGAACCGGCCAGTGATGCACCGCCGTGGTATTTGCGGCAAGTGACCTGGCGCGATCGGCAAATCCCGCTGATCAGCTTTGAAGCGGTGTGCGGCGAAGCCAGCGTGACCGGCGAACGCTCGCGGATCGTGGTGTTGAACGCGTTGGGTGGGCGGCCGACGCTGAAGTTTATTGCGCTGGTGATCCAGGGGATTCCCCGGTCGTACAAGCTTGATAGTGAATTGAGCTACGTGGATGTGCCGCTGTGCCCGCTGGAGCTGGCGGCGGTGCAGGTGGGCGAGCATGTGGCGAAGGTGCCGGATTTGATGGGACTTGAGGCACTGTTGGTAGAATCCGGCCTGGCCTGATCGTAAGCCCTGTGAAAATCCAATGTGGGAGCTGGCTTGCCTGCGATGGCGTTGGATCAGTTGTTGATGCAGTGACTGATAAACCGCCATCGCAGGCAAGCCAGCTCCCACCCTGAATTGTGCTCGCCTCCAGACCTCAATCAATCCGCGCAAACCGCTCAATCACCGGCTGCTCCCGATGCTCGGCCTGCCACAAGTCATAGGCGCTTTGCATCGACAGCCATAACTGCCCAGTGCTCACTCCTGCCCGCTCAAGCCGGACCGCCAAGTCAGGACTGACAGGCGCACGCCCATGCAAAATCCTCGAAAACGTCTCACGGGCGAATCCCAGGCGCCGGGCCATTTCGGTGATGGTAATGTCCAGGGCAGGGATTACATCTTCAAGCAGGATTTCACCTGGGTGAGGGGGGTTGTGCAGGGTCATATCAGGCTTAGTGTTTGGATTCATGACGTTCGACCGTGGCGGGGTTCGGAAAAAAAATGCTAGAGAAACGGGTTCCGAGCAACAACCTGAAAACGCTGTCAGAACATTCCTTGTTGCTTGTCGGGACGACAACCGTAGGTAGGGCTCGGACTGATAGCGTGTCTGAAATTTCTGTAAGTCTCACCTTCGTATTTTTACTGATTTTTGAGTGCTAGTTTTTATCGCTCAACCCCATCAGCAAGGATTCGCAAATGGCCGTCCCTCCCATACCCTCGGGCGTTTCGCTGCAAGACAATATCGCCTTGGCCAACAACCGCAGGATGCATTTGAAGCCTGGTTCGGCCTTCGCCTATTCGTGGTTTTACTCACAGGTTCGGGGGCGTGGCCCTTGGGATTACAAACAGAAAAGCCGTGAGTACGAGGCGTTCGGTAACTTCAACTACGGCGTTACCGGCATTGTGCTGGGTATTCCGGAGAGTGTGCTGTTGAGAGCGGCTGGTGCGGCGCAAAAGGCAGCAGGGACTTCTCGGGCGGGGTTCGGAGACTGGTGGGGCGATGCGCCGTATGGTGATGATCACAGTGACCAGCATTGGATCAAGGAGGGTATCGAATATGCCAGAGCTCAAGGGTATTAAGTGGCCGGTCCAGGGCTTGTTCAATGGGCTGCTGGTGGTGTGTCTCGGGTACTTGGGTGTTGGTTGGTTGATGAGCCCAGGTCCACCGGAATTGGATGAGGTTGTGCTCAAGTATTCCCTGAATAACGGGAGCTCCATTTACGGTGCGCGAAACAATCAGGGTGGCGCTACGGTGGGCTTTTCCTACCTGTACTACGTCCACAAGGATCTGGGTAATGATCGGGAAATACTCACGACACTGGTGTCGGCACATCCCTTTCTGAAAACTAAAGAGCCGGATGTTCAAGTCACCCGACAGGCTGGCCTCATCCGCCTTACTGTTCGTGGGGAGGTTTATGAATACCGTAGTTACCCGCTCGAAGGTTTGGGGGCTGTGAGAATAGACATGAAGTTGTAGACCGGCTGGCTTCGGATTTTTCCTGCAAGATTTTGGGCTGTGCATGAACTTGTCGCGTGCCGTCAGCGCGCCTAGTCTTCGTCCTGTCATCGCAAAAAACGGTGACACGGACGTGCAAGTCCGACGAAACTGTTTAGGCGTACAAACGCCCAGCCAACCAACGGGCGTTTTTTGTGCTCGCTGCTTTATGGCGGCTGCGCGCAGGAGGTCTTCGGACCTGCTGGGTGTCCTAAACAGGCCCGGTCTTGCACACCTGCGCACGGTCGCCACCCTCATTCGCGTGCAAGCGAAAGGTGGCGCTCCTTACTCACTGTTTAGGAGCTTCATCATGGTCAAACCTACCCCCAACCCGCCGCTCTTCACCGTAAACCCGCACGAAAACACCGAAACCCTGCTGGTCAACGCCAGCGAAACCCTGTCTTCCCTTAACGCACTCACCTGCAATCTCGCCTTCGACCTGGACACCTCCCAGCGCGCGATCATGCTCGGCATCCAGCAAATGGCGGAGCTGGGGCAGCTATTAGTGGATCGGGCCCTGGAACAGATTTCCCCTTCTGCAGTCGCTTAAAACTTGATCGTTCCCAAAAAGGGACCTATCGTTCCCTTTTTGGGACTCTTTGGCCGCTGCCATGCACACCTTGCCGCTCAGTACTGCACTCTTCACAGTCACCCAACAAAAAGTACTGGGCCTGCTGTTCGGCAAACCCGAGCAAAGCTTCTTCACCAATGAAATTGCGCGATGGGCCCAGGTGGGCAAGGGCAGCCTCACCCGCGAGCTTGAACGTCTGCAGTTGGCGGGCATCTTGAGCATGACGCGCCAAGGCAACCAGACCCATTATCAAGCCAACCCCCAATGCCCGATTTATTCGGAATTGTTGGCCATCGTGCGCAAGACCCTGAGCCTGGATGAACCATTGCGCAGTGCACTGGCGCCCTTCGCCAAGCAGATAACCTGGGCGTTTATCTACGGCTCCATCGCCAAAGGCGAGGCGCACTCATCCAGTGACATAGATCTCATGTTGATCGGCGAAAGCCTCAACTACAGTGACGTCATGGAGCAGCTCATGCCGCTGGAAGAGCGACTGGGCCGCACCCTCAACCCGACGCTTTACACCCCTGAAGACTGGATCGGCAAATGGAATGCCGGGAACAGTTTTGTGCAGCGGGTCGTGCAGCAGGACAAGATCAACCTGATGGGGAGCAACCCCCTGGAATCCACGGATGGACAACAAGGTAAACCTGGAAAATCTGCAACGTAGCGGCGGCTTGAAGGCTGAGCCATCGGATCGCAAGGAGTGTGAGGGGCTGATTCGTTCAGCCAGGGATCGTTTGAGGGATGCTGGCAATCCACAGTTATCATTCGCCAGTCGTTTCGACCTGGCTTACAACGCTGCTCATGCTATCGCCCTTACGGCCTTGCGCTTGCAAGGGTATCGCTCGGACAAACGCTATCTGGTCTTTCAATGCCTGGTTCATACCGCAGACGCCGGCAAGGTGCAGGTGAGGTTGTTGGCGTTGTGTCATGAACGTCGGAACCTGGCGGAATATGAAGGGTACATGGATGAAGATGAGGCGCTGCTGGGCCAGTTAATGGAAAGTGCTAAGACATTAATGAGCAATATGGAAGCATTGCTTGCTGGTCATAGGTGGGAATGAATCACCGGTCAACTGTAGGAGTTGGCAAGCCAGCCCCTACAGGAGGCTGCATGTTTGTTGGTGCTCTGTTACTCCAACCGTAACGATCCACCGCCCAGCTTGATTGATGGCCCTCTCAATCACTCCTAAGGTAAGCCCCACGACAGCAAACCCGTGGAGCGACCATGACAACAACAATCACCCCCGACTCGCGCTGGACGCGGCGGCGCGACGAGAAGCAGCGGCGGCTCGGGCTGGTCAAAAAATACGCAGACGGGGCGGTGTTGCCCAGCGACAAGATCGTCGAGGCGCTTGAAGCATTGATCCTCCCCGGCGACCGTGTGGTACTGGAAGGCAACAACCAGAAACAGGCGGATTTTCTATCGCGCTCCCTGGCGAAAGCCGACCCCGCCAAGCTCCACGATTTGCACATGATCATGCCCAGTGTCGGCCGTTCAGAGCACCTGGACCTGTTTGAAAAAGGCATCGCGCGCAAGCTGGACTTCTCCTTCGCGGGCACCCAATCCCTGCGCATCAGCCAGTTGCTGGAAGACGGCCTGCTGGAAATCGGCGCGATCCACACCTACATCGAACTCTACGCGCGGCTGGTGGTGGACCTGATCCCCAATGTGGTGCTCTCCGCCGGGTTCATGGCCGACCGCGCCGGCAATATCTACACCGGCGCCAGCACCGAAGACACCCCGGCGCTGATCGAGCCCGCCGCGTTCAGCGATGGCATCGTGATCGTGCAGGTCAACCAGTTGGTGGACGATGTTACGGACTTACCCCGCGTGGACATTCCGGCGAGCTGGGTGGATTTTGTGGTGGTGGCCGACAAGCCGTTCTACATCGAACCGCTGTTCACCCGCGACCCGCGCCACATCAAGCCAGTGCATGTGCTGATGGCGATGATGGCGATCCGTGGCATCTACGAAAAACACAATGTGCAGTCGCTCAACCATGGCATCGGCTTCAACACCGCCGCCATTGAATTGATCCTGCCCACCTACGGCGAATCCCTCGGCCTCAAAGGCAAGATCTGCCGCAACTGGACCCTCAACCCGCACCCCACCCTGATCCCCGCGATTGAAAGTGGCTGGGTGGAAAGCGTGCACTGCTTCGGCACTGAACTGGGCATGGAAAACTACATAGCCGCCCGGCCGGATGTGTTCTTCACCGGTCGCGACGGCTCGATGCGCTCCAACCGGATGTTCTGCCAACTCGCCGGCCAATACGCGGTGGACCTGTTTATCGGCGCCACCCTGCAAGTCGACGGCGACGGCCATTCCTCCACCGTGACCCGTGGACGCCTCGCCGGGTTTGGCGGCGCACCGAACATGGGCCACGACCCGCGTGGTCGTCGCCATGGCACGCCCGCCTGGCTGGATATGCGCTACGACGATGCACCGGAAGCGCTGTTGGAACGCGGCAAAAAACTCGTGGTGCAAATGGTCGAGACCTTCCAGGAAGGCGGCAAACCCACCTTCGTCGACACCCTCGATGCCGTGGAAGTCGCACGCAAAAGCGGCATGCCCTTGGCGCCGATCATGATCTATGGCGATGACGTCACCCACTTGCTCACCGAAGAGGGCATCGCCTATCTGTACAAGGCGCGCTCCCTCGAAGAGCGCCAGGCGATGATCGCCGCCGTCGCTGGCGTCACCGCCATCGGCATGCGCCACAACCCCAAGGACACCGCGCGCATGCGCCGCGAAGGTTTGATCGCCTTGCCCGAAGACTTAGGGATTCGCCGTACCGACGCCACCCGCGAACTGTTGGCCGCCAAGAGCGTGGCCGACCTGGTGGACTGGTCCGGTGGCCTGTACAACCCGCCTGCCAAATTCAGGAGCTGGTAAATGCGCGCACTCAAACTGCATGAATTGAGCCTCGCTGAACGCCTGGCGGATATGGCCGTCGATGCGCTGATCGATGAAGCCGACCTGTCGCCCAAACCGGCCTTGGTGGACCGCCGCGGCAACGGCGCCCATAGCGATTTGCACCTGGGCCTGATGCACGCCTCGGCGTTGTCGCTGTGGCCGATGTTCAAGGAAATGGCCGAAGCCGCGATTGAGTTCGGTGAAGTCGGCTTGCCCCTTCGCGAAGCCCTTGGGCGTATTGGCCGCGAAGGTGAGCAAGCAATGCTCGTCACCACCCACGGCGTGAACACCCATCGCGGTGCAATCTGGGCCCTCGGTTTGCTCACCGCAGCGGCAGCGCTGGAACCGCGTTCTATCACCCTGAACGCCGCCAGATTAGCCCTGCTCAACGACCGCTACGCGCCGCAACCCATGAGTCACGGCGCCCAGGTTGCCCAGCGCTACGGCGCACGCGGCGCCCGTGAAGAAGCCCAGCTCGGCTTTCCCTCGGTGGTGCAACGTGGCTTGCCGCAACTGCACAAAAGCCGCCAGCACAATGCAGGCGAACAGAACGCCCGCCTGGATGCCTTGCTGGCGATCATGACCGAACTGGCCGATACCTGCGTGCTTTACCGTGCCGGTCCCGAAGGCCTGCTAGCGATGCAGCAGGGTGCTCGAGCGGTGCTCGATGCAGGTGGCAGCGCAACGCTGGCCGGGCGTCGCCAATTGCATGAGTTAGACCTTCAACTGCTGGCCCTGAATGCCTCCCCCGGCGGCGCCGCCGACCTGTTGGCCGCCTGCCTGTTTATCGACCGCCTCGACGGAGCGTTGTGATGGAAACCTTATCCTTTGAATTCCCCGCCGGTCAGCCGCCAAAAGGCCGTGCGCTGGTGGGTTGCGTCGGCTCGGGCGACCTGGAGGTGCTGCTGGAACCGGGCACGCCGGGCACGCTGACCATCCAGGTTCAGACCTCGGTGAATGGCGCCGAGCAACGCTGGCAGCATCTGTTCGAACGCATCTTCCAGGAACAGACGCCACCGGCCTTGAACATTGATATCCACGATTTCGGCGCCACCCCCGGCGTGGTGCGCTTGCGCCTGGAGCAGGGTTTCGAGGAGATCGGCCATGACTGACTTACTCGCCAAACACAGCTTCGTTGAATTGGGCGCGCGGCAGCGGGCCAAGGCGTTGCTGGACGCCGGGTCCTACCGTGAATTGATCGACCCGTTCCAGCGCGTCATGTCGCCGTGGCTCAGCCGTCAAGGCGTGGTGCCCCAGGCCGATGATGGGGTGGTGATTGCCAAGGGCAGCATCGACGGAAAACCGGTGGTGGTTGCCGCCATCGAAGGCAACTTCCAGGGCGGCAGCCTCGGTGAAGTCGGCGGTGCAAAAATTGCGGGCGCCCTGGAACTGGCGGCCGAGGACAATCGCACGGGCATTGCGACCCGCGCTGTCCTGTTGCTGGAAACCGGAGGCGTGCGCTTGCAGGAAGCCAATCTGGGCCTGGCAGCCATTGCGGATATCCACGCGGCGATTGTCGATCTGCGCCAATACCAGCCAGTGATCGGCGTGGTGGCGGGCAGTGTCGGTTGCTTTGGCGGCATGTCCATCGCCGCTGGGTTGTGCAGTTACCTTGTTGTCACCCGCGAAGCACGCCTGGGTTTGAATGGCCCGCAAGTCATCGAACAGGAAGCGGGGCTTGAGGAGTACGACTCCCGCGACCGGCCTTTCATCTGGAGCCTTACCGGCGGTGAGCAACGCTTCAACAGCGGCTTGGCCGACTGTTATGTGGCGGACGATGTGGCCGAGATTCAACACACCGTCAGCGCATTGCTGCAACAAGGCCTGCCCACCCAACAACGCAGCCGTCAGGCCGAGCATTACCTGGCGCGCTTGGCTGAACTGGACACCACCCCGCAAATCGACCCGGCGACGGTACGTGCGCTGTATCAAGGAGAACGCTCATGAGAGGTTTGCAGTGGTTCAACGCATTGAGCGCCGGAGCGACAGCTGTTGAGGGTTTGCCACGCTCGTTGAAAGTCGCTGAGGGTGTGTTGGGTGAACAGCCCGTGCGCTACATCGCCGTGGTCACCGACGCGCAAAACCGCTTCCCCCGTGCACGCAACGGCGAAGTCGGCCTGCTGGAAGGCTGGGGGCTGGCGAAGGCCGTCGATGAAGCCATCGCCCGTGGCGATAAACGCCCGATCATCGCCATCGTCGATGTACCGAGCCAAGCCTATGGCCGTCGCGAAGAAGCCCTCGGCATTCACCAAGCCCTGGCCGCCGCCGCCGACAGCTATGCCCGTGCGCGTCTGGCGGGGCACCCGGTGATTGCGCTGTTGGTCGGCAAGGCGATGTCCGGTGCCTTTCTCGCTCATGGGTACCAAGCCAATCGCCTGATTGCCCTGCGCGATCCCGGTGTGATGGTGCACGCCATGGGCAAGGCCTCGGCCGCGCGCGTGACGCTGCGCAGCGTTGAAGAGTTGGAAGCCCTGGCCGCCAGCGTGCCGCCCATGGCCTACGACATCGACAGTTACGCCAGCCTGGGGTTGCTGTGGGAAACCTTGTCGGTCAGCCAGATTGAACAACCCACGTCGGAGGATGTGGCGCGGGTCAGCGATTGCCTGGTGAGTGCGATCAAGGATATTGGCAGCACCGACTTGAGCGTCCGCCTTGGTGCGACCAATCGCGCGGCTTCCAGCCACGTACGCCAACTGCTGCGGGAACAATGGTGAACGCCCACGATTTGCTCTGGGGCATGACCCCGGCGCATCTGCCTGCTGACGCTCCGGCGTGGGCGGTGGAGGCGGTAGGCACGGTGGTGGTGCGTCGCGCAATCGCCACGCCGGGCTGGGTCGCGGTGGGCGTGCGCGGACGTTTGCGCGAGCAGCGGTTTGCCGCCCAGATGCCGATTGCCGCTGTACAGCGGCGAGTCACGCCGCAAGCGCTGCGTGAGGTTACCTCGACACGGGACTTACCGGCCTTGCACGCACTCGAACAACTGCGGCCGGTGCTGGCGCCCTTGAATTGGGGCATCACCGGCAGCGCGGGGTTTGAGCTGGCCACGGGCATTGAAGCGTTGCATGTCCAGAGCGATCTGGACTTGATGCTGCGCACGCCCGAGCCGCTGGATCGCAACGATGCACGCGACTTGCTGGCAATCTTGGACAACGCCGCGTGCGCTGTGGATATGCAACTGCAAACACCTTTCGGCGCCGTCGCCTTGCGCGAATGGGCCGGTCCATCGCGGCGGGTGCTATTGAAAACCGCCCGCGGTGCGCACCTCGTCATTGATCCTTGGCAGGCCGTGGCATGAGCAGCCTTTTGGTGTTCCCAGGGCAAGGCGCCCAACGTCCGGGCATGCTCCAGGCGTTGCCGGCCGACGTGTTGGAACACGCCAGCGATGCCTTGGGCGAAGACGTTCGCGCCTTGGATTCGGCGCAGGCCCTGGCGAGTACCCGCGCCGTGCAGCTTTGCCTGCTGATCGCTGGCGTGGCCCACGCGCGCCTGCTGCAACACACGCCGGATTACGTCGCAGGGTTGTCCATCGGTGCTTACCCGGCAGCGGTGATTGCCGGTGCGCTGGATTTCGCCGACGCGATCCGACTGGTCAGCCTGCGCGGCGAGCTGATGCAGAACGCTTATCCACAGGGCTATGGCATGACCGCAATCATCGGCCCCGAGTTATCCACCGTCGAAAACCTGCTGGCCGAAATCCATAGCCGCGAAACCCCGGTGTACCTGGCCAATATCAACGCCGACAACCAGACGGTGATTGCCGGCAGCGACCAGGCCATGAAGCTTGTCGCCAGTCGCATCAAAGGCAACGGCATCGCCAAGCGCCTGGCCGTCAGCGTGCCGTCCCATTGCGCATTGTTGGAGCAACCGGCCCAGGCCTTGGCGCATGCCTTCGTGCCACTCAAGGCACCGCGCATCACCTACCTGAGCAGCACCCGTGCGCGGCCGATCCACAACCCTGAACAACTGCGCGACGACCTGGCCTTCAACATGTGTCGCATCGTCGACTGGCGCGGCACCGTGCAAAGCGCCTACGAGCGCGGCGTGCGCCTGCAGATCGAACTGCCACCGGGCGCCGTGCTCACCGGCCTGTCACGCCGCGTATTCGAACAAGGCACGGTGATCGCCTGCGAAGGCGCGCGCCTGGACACCTTGCAGGCCCTGCTGCAAGAGGAGGAGCACCGCCACCGATAAAGCAGCACCCAAGGCTTTCGAAGCACAACAACAACAATTTCGATCGAGCACTTTGAGGACAACAACAATGATTATCTACGGTGTGGCATTGCTGGCGATCTGCACGCTCGCGGGCGTGATCATGGGCGACATGCTCGGCGTGTTGCTGGGCGTCAAATCCAACGTGGGCGGGGTGGGGATCGCGATGATCCTGCTGATCTGCGCTCGCCTGTGGATGCAGAAACGCGGCGGGATGACCAAGGATTGCGAAATGGGCGTGGGCTTCTGGGGCGCGATGTACATCCCCGTGGTGGTGGCGATGGCTGCGCAACAAAACGTGGTGACCGCTCTGCACGGTGGCCCTGTGGCGGTGCTCGCGGCGATTGGGTCAGTGGTGGTGTGTGGTTGCACCATTGCGCTGATCAGCCGTACCCACAAGGGCGAACCGCTGCCCGATGAAGAACCGCTGATCGTTCCTGCGGGAGGCCGCTGATATGTGGGATCTCATTGAAAAAGGCTTGGAACACAATGGCCTGATTACCGCGTTCGCCTTCGTTGGCGTGGTGATGTGGATTTCGGTGGTGCTGTCCAAGCGCCTGACGTTCGGGCGCATCCATGGCTCGGCGATTGCCATTGTCATCGGCCTGGTCTTGGCCTGGGTCGGCGGCACCATTACCGGCGGCCAGAAAGGCCTGGCGGACCTGGCGCTGTTCTCCGGCATCGGCCTGATGGGCGGCGCAATGCTGCGGGACTTCGCCATCGTCGCCACGGCGTTTGAAGTGCAAGCCACCGAGGCGCGCAAGGCCGGAATGATCGGTGTGATCGCGTTGCTGCTGGGCACGATCCTGCCGTTTATCGTCGGCGCGAGCATGGCCTGGGCCTTTGGTTATCGCGATGCGATCAGCATGACCACCATTGGCGCGGGCGCCGTCACCTACATCGTCGGCCCGGTGACCGGCGCGGCGATTGGCGCGACGTCGGATGTGATGGCGCTGTCGATTGCCACCGGGTTGATCAAGGCGATCCTGGTGATGGTGGGTACGCCGGTCGCGGCGCGTTGGATGGGGCTGGACAACCCGCGCTCGGCGATGGTGTTTGGTGGGTTGGCCGGTACGGTGAGCGGCGTGACCGCTGGCTTGGCGGCGACAGATCGGCGGTTGGTGCCGTATGGCGCGCTGACGGCGACGTTCCACACCGGGCTTGGGTGTTTGCTTGGGCCTTCGTTGCTGTACTTCATCGTGCGCGGCCTGGTCGGTTAATGTGGTGAGCGGGCTTGCCCCGCGCTGGGCTGCGCAGCAGCCCCATCAAAAACACTGATTTATTTCAGGCCAACTGCTGTGTCAGGCCTTAGGGCTGCTTCGCAGCCCAGCGCGGGGCAAGCCCGCTCACCACAAGGAATGTCTCAAGCCTGGCGATTGGCGTACATCCGGCACTCCGCCAACAACGCCAACAAGTTCGGGTCCCTTTCCTTGGCCTTCAAGAACACCACGCCAATATGCTGCTGCAACCGATACCGGGGTTGCAGCGGTATCAACTTCACGCGGTTCTCATACACCGCCGCAATCCGCCCTGGCAGCAGCGCATAACCCACGCCTGAGCTGACCATGCTCAGCAACGTGAAGATGTCATTGACCTGCATCGCCACCTTCGGCTCGAACCCCGCCTGTTTGAACACGCGATTGCCATCCTGGTGCGTGGCGAAGCCTTGGGTGAGGGTGATGAAGGTCGCGTCACGCACATCTGCGAGATCGATTTGCTGGTCGCGGTCGAACGGAGAATCCGCCGGGGTGGCGAGGAAAATATCGTCGGAGAACAGCGCGATCTGTTCGCAGTCCGGGTCGTTGGCGTGCTCGTCGAGGGAGATGAGGATCGCGTCCACTTCCATGTTCTTGAGCTTGTAGAGCAGGTCGAAGTTGGAGCCCAGGATCAGGTCGATGTTGAGTTCGCTGCGACGGATCTTCAGGCCCATGATCAGTTGCGGCACGGTCTTCACCGTCAGCGAATACAGCGAGCCGAGCTTGAAGCGTTCGGCCGAGAAGCCAGCGGCTTCGCGGGTGAGGCGCACGCTGTCGACCACATCGGCCACCAGTTTCTGTGCGCGTTCTTCCAAGACGTAGGCGCTTTCCAGCGGCGTGAGGTTGCGGCCTTCGTGTTTGAACAGCGGGCAGCGCAAGGCGTTTTCCAGGGAGTGGATGGCGCGGTGCACACTGACGTTGCTGGTTTGCAGCTCGGCGGCGGCACGGGCAAGGTTGCCGGTGCGCATGAACGCCAGGAAGATCTCGAGCTTTTTGAGGGTGAATTCTTCGTCGATCAGCATGGCCGTGGCTCTGGTTCGAATGCTGTCGATTGTGCCCCTAAAACCAGTCCGCTCCCAGCCATGCACTGCACAGGCCCAATAGCACGCCGAGGAGGATCAGCCAGATCGCATTCAGCCGCGTGTAATACACCACGGCGGCGCTGGCCAGGGTCAGCACCAGGCTGGTGGCGTTGTTTTCCAGGCTGTTCATCAGGATGTAGCTGGCGGCGAGGATCAGGCCGATGGAAATCGGCAGCAAGCTGCGCTTGACCCGCTGCACCCACGGCGTTTCGGTATGGCGCTCCAGCCAGCCGGCGCCGAGGTAAGTCACCACCGAGCAGGGCAACAGCTTGGCGGCCAGTGCCACCAGCGCGCCGGGCAGTCCTGCGGCTTGCTGGCCGATGAACACCAGGAACATGCCATTCGGCCCCGGCAGTGCCTGGGACAAGGCAAAGAACGCCACGAATTGCGCGTCAGTGATCCAGTTCATGTCGGTGACGGTGTAGCGGTGGATATCGCTGAGCGCCACGGTATTGCCGCCAATCGCCATCAGCGACCACAGCGCGCATTGGATCATCAGGTGCAGCAGGACGGTTTGCATCAGCCGGCCACCTTGCCTGATCCGATAAAGCTCAAGGCCAGGGAACTGGGGATACAGATCAGCAGCACCATCCACAGCGGCAGCACGAAGATGGCCATCAAGACAAAGGTCAGCACGAAGGCGCTGTAGTTGGCCAGCGTACGCGGCATGGCCTTGAGCAGGCGCAAGGTGGTGCCCAGCATCAATCCAGTGGCAATCGGCATGACGGCGCCGAAGATCTGCTGCACCACATCGTGGCTCCACCACTTGGCATAGGCGAAGCCGGCCAGCACGGTGATCAACGAGGGGAACAGGTACAGCCCGCACACCGCCGCCAACGCGCCGCGCAAGCCATGCAGACGCCGGCCATAGATGATGCCGACGTTGGCAATGTTGGGGCCAGGAAAGAACTGGCCGGTGGTCAGCAGTTCGTTGAACGCGGCCTCAGTCAGCCAGCGCCTGCGGTCGACCATCATCTGCCGCGCCCAGGGCAATACGCCGCCGAAACCACAAAGGCCAACCCAGGCAAAGTTGTAAAACAGTTGCCACAGCCTGGGTGGCGGGGCGAGAGGGGGCTCGGACATGTTCGGTTCCACTGGCAGGAGCGCTCAGACAATCACCCCATGGCATTCGGCTAGTTGTTTTTGGAAGCGTAGGGTACTCGCCGTGGGCTGCCACCCTTGATAACCCCCGCGAAGCGTCGCGGCCTCCGTGCGGCCGTAGGCCTGGCGAAACGCCTGGGGCAACGGGCGACTGAAGGGCGTCGCGAACCATTGGCGGAACAGGTGGCGTTTGTCATCCAGTGGCCCGATATCGGTGAACGGCGTGCGGGCATGGCAGACCACGTGGTTATTCAACAGGTGCAGGTCGCCTGGCTGCAAGTGAATTTCCAGACAGTTTTCCGGGGCCGATGCCAATTGCTCGAAAGCATCGACAGCGTCCCAGGTGGCGTCGGAGAGCTTGGGTGCACCCGGTAAATGGCGGCAGGCGAGGATTCGTTTACGGTAGAAGCGGCCTGCAAAAACGCCGTGGTGGACGGCGAAAACCGGGCAGCGGAAAAAACCTTGGCGTGCCAGGTCCAGGAACGGCAAGGGTTGATAGAGTGCCTGGAGCCAGGCAAGGTTTTGCCGGGCGAGTTGATTGTGCACCGTGAGCATATTGGTCACCCAGGTGTGCCCGCCATAAGCAGCCTTGCGTCGGCAGAGCAGGGCGGACAGGTCGCAGGCGTCGACGTGAAACCCCATGGCCGCGTTGGTGATGTTGTCGCGCAGCCGGTGTTCTCCGGCGCTGATATCGCGCACATCCACCAGCAATTGCCCTGCGTCGTTCTGGATCAGCGGCACCCCCAGGTGCAGCCCGATGCCCCAGGCCAGCCAGCGTGCCTGGGTTTCATTCAGGTGAGCGATGGGGAGCCCACGGATCAAAAAGAGACCCAGGCGGGTCTCACAGGAGAGAACGGCTCTTTGCAGCATGGCGTGCAAGGTGGGCAGAGGAAAGTCCAGCGGCGTGCAGCGCAAGGCCGGTTTTGCGCAACGCTGAATCTGTTCCAGGGCTCGTTCCACTTCGTGGATTTGCGGCGTGGAGAGGGTGTAGACCCACTGGCGGTGAGCGTCGCGCAAGCTGGCGGCATTCCACGGTTCGTTGGACTCGGGCAACAGCTCGCCGACACCTGGAGGCTTGGGAGGCATTTTTCGAACTCCTGGCAGACGGGGTTCGAGCTACATAGTCCAACGGTTGCGCGGGGTCAAACGGCGGTGCGTGCGGTAGCTGACCCTTTACGTCTGTCGGTAGGAGGCAAGCACTTTGGCTTGAGGGGCCTTTCTTTGTTAACAGACGAATACTCCTTTTGCTTCGACTGAAACAAAGAAACCGACAGGTCGACCAATGCGCTGTGTTGCCGATGCGAAAAACGTTGTCACATATGCGTCAGATAATCACATCGGGTGTTTTTTCTTGAGTTGCACAAGGCTGGATCTGGTCTAGCAGCGGTAATTCAGAGGTGAGTGACACATGTATCACGGGGAACGATTCAACGCCTGGAGCCATTTGCTTGGGGCGGTTGCGGCCTGTATCGGCGCGGTGTGGATGTTGGTGGTGGCGAGCCTGGACGGCAGCCCCTGGAAGATTGTCAGCGTGGCGATCTATGGCTTTACCCTGATGGTGTTGTACAGCGCCTCGACCGTGTACCACAGCGTGAAGGGGCGGCGAAAAGAGATCATGCAGAAGGTCGATCACTTTTCGATCTACCTGCTGATCGCCGGCAGCTACACGCCGTTTTGCCTGGTGACCTTGAGAGGGCCGTGGGGCTGGACGCTGTTTGGCATCGTGTGGGGGCTGGCGGTGATCGGCATTCTGCAGGAGATCAAGCCGCGCTCCGAGGCGCGCATCCTGTCGATCGTGATTTACGCGGTGATGGGCTGGATCGTGCTGGTGGCGGTCAAGCCGCTGCTTGCCGCATTGGGCACGGCGGGGTTTATCTGGCTGGCGTCGGGCGGCGTTTTATACACCGTCGGTATCATCTTTTTTGCCTTGGAGGACCGCCTGCGCCACTCCCATGGGATCTGGCATTTGTTTGTGATCGGCGGGAGTTTGCTGCACTTCGTGGCGATCATGCACTACGTCCTATAAACGCTCCAGAAGCTCACGGGCACGCTGGCCAAAGATCTGCAGCAGATTGGCCAGCATGTGCGGCGGCGGTTCATCGGCGCGGGTCAGGGCGTACAGGGTGATCGGCAGTGGCGGCGTGAGCGTGCGGATGCACGTGGTGGCCGTCGAGGCACCCAGGGCCGTAAAGGGGTCGATGACGGTGAGGCCGGCGCCGGACTCCACCATGGCGCGGGCCAGGGAGTAGGTTTGCACGGCGATTGTCACCCGTGGCGGTGGGTCGACGTTTTCCAGGTAGCTGTCGAGTTTCGCGGCCAGCGGGTCGGCGCTGGACAGGCCAATCAGCGGCGTGCCTGCCAGATTCGCCAGGGGCAATGGCTGGCTCAATTCGGCGTCGGACCAATAGCCTTTGGACGCCAGCGCCACCAGCACACCGTTGGCCAGCACCTGCGTGGTCAACCCCGGATGGCCGGAGAAGTTGAGCGTCAGCGCCAGGTCGATCTCACGCATCAGCAGCTTCTGCACCAGCTCGCGGCTATGGTCGCTGGACAGTTCGCAGGCCATGTCCGGGTAGTCGCGCTTCCATTCCAGAATCGCCGGCGGCAGCAGTGACAAGGCCAGCGCCGGGATCGCACCGATGCGTACGCTCTGGCCTGGTGCACGGCGCAGACTCTTGGCCAGGCGTCGCACGCCTTGCAGGCTTTCGGTGACTTTCTCCACTTCGCTTTCCAGCGCCAGGGCTTCCGGGGTGGGCTGCAATTTGCCGCGCACTCGCAGGAACAGCGGGAAGCCCAGCTGCAATTCAGCGTGTTGCAGCACCTTGGTCACCGCCGGTTGCGACACATGCAACAACTGCGCGGCGGCGCTGACGGAGCCGGTCTGGCGGATGGCCTGGAAGATTTCGATATGACGCAAGCGCATGGCACGTCCATAACCTTTGTTTATAGGCGAGCCATCTTTATTCATTGTCGGCGGCCTGTCACCTGCCCCTAGGCTTGAGACTTCTGGATTCAACGGCGGACGGCGCAAATGGTGTGCATTATCGGGGGTGGGGTGATTGGCCTGGCCAGCGCCTATGCGTTGGTGCGTGCCGGTCATGAGGTGACGGTGATCGACGCGCGCGAGACCCTGGGCAGCGAGACCAGCTTCGCCAACGGCGGTCAACTGTCCTATCGCTACGTGGCGCCACTGGCCGATGCGGGTGTGCCGCTGCAAGCCATCGGTTGGTTGTTGCGCGGTGACTCTCCGTTGAAGCTGCGCCCGCGCCTCGATCCCCAGCAGTGGCGTTGGATGGCGGCGTTTCTGGGCGCCTGCCGTGGCTCGGTAAACAAGCGCAATGCCGCGCATCTGCTGCGCCTGGCTTCGCTGAGCCAAGACACCTTGCAGCAATGGCGCGAGGATGATCGCCTGGACGGCTTTGACTGGCGACGCAACGGCAAGCTGGTGACCTTTCGCAGTGGCGCTTCCTTTGAAAAGGCGCGCAGCAAGGTCACCGATATCCTGCAACAGCAAGTGGTCTCAGCCGCCGATTGCGCACGCCTCGAACCCGCGCTGGCGGACGGTGGTTTTGTCGGCGGGATCTACACGCCGAATGAAGAAGTCGCTGATTGTCATGCCTTCTGCCAGCAGTTGGCGGCGCGGCTGGAAGCGTCGGGACGTTGCCGGTTTTTGCTGGGCCGCAAGGTCACCGGTATTCGCCACGCCGCGGGCACAGTGCAGGCCATCGAGTTAGGGGATGAGGTGATGCCCGTTGAGCATCTGGTGCTGGCGGCCGGATATCGTAGCGCCGAGTTGGGTGTGCCGTTGCCGCTGTACCCGCTCAAGGGTTACAGCCTCAGCGTACCGATTGGTGCTCAACACCAGGCACTGAACGTGAGCATCACCGACTACGACCGCAAGATCGTCTACGCACGCATCGGTGAACAGCTGCGGGTCGCGGCCATGGTGGATATCGTCGGCTTCGACGCCAGCCTCGAGCCCAAACGCCTCGCATTGATGAAGCGCCAGGCACTGGAGACATTCCCGCTCGCCGGCGATTATGCCCACGCGGTGGAGTGGGCCGGTATGCGTCCGGCGACGCCGACCGGCGTACCGTTGATTGGCGCCAGTACCTGCCGCAACCTGTGGCTGAACCTTGGCCACGGCGCGCTGGGTTTTACATTGGCCTGTGGCAGCGGGCAGTTGCTGGCCGAGCTGATCAGCCAGCGCGCCCCTTCCATCGATATGCAAGGCCTTGAGCCAGCGCTGATTTGATCGAGTTGCAGAAGAAAGCGTTAGAAATCGCCCCACAACTGCTGGGCGACTGCCAACGCCACCACGGGTGCCGTCTCGGTGCGTAACACACGTGGGCCGAGGCGGGCCGCGTGGTAGCCGGCGGCTTGGGCGGTGTCGACTTCATTGTCGGTCAGCCCACCTTCAGGGCCGATCAGAAAGGCCAGGCTGGAAGGCTTGGCGTGACTGATCATCGGCTCGGCCACCGGGTGCAGCACCAGCTTCAAGTCCGCTTCGGTCTGTTTCAACCAGTCCGCCAACAGCAGTGGTGGGTGAATCACCGGCACCGTGGAGCGCCTGCATTGTTCGCAGGCGCTGATCGCCACCTGGCGCCAGTGCAGCAGGCGTTTGTCGGCGCGTTCGTCCTTGAGCCGCACTTCGCAGCGCTCGCTGAAAATCGGCGTGATGGCGTTGACGCCCAGTTCGGTGGCTTTCTGAATAGCCCAATCCATGCGCTCGCCCCGGGACAAGCCCTGGCCCAGGTGGATGTGCAGCGGCGATTCAGCTTGGCCGGCAAAGCTTTCGGTGAGTTGCACGCTAACGCGTTTCTTGCCGACTTCCAGCAGGCTGCCCCGGAACTCCTGGCCGGAACCGTCGAACAATTGCACGGCGTCACCTTCGCCCATGCGCAGCACACGGCTGATGTAGTGCGCCTGGGCTTCCGGCAGTTCGTGATCGCCAAGGCTCAGCGGGGTGTCGGTGAAAAAACGGGACAGTCTCATTTCTTTTCTCTGCAAAATTCTGTGTAGGCGCGAGATAACGCAGGAGCAAAATAACTGTGGCGAGGGAGCTTGCTCCCGTTCGACTGCGCAGCAGTCGCCTGCTTTTGGGGGCGCTTCGCACCCCAGCGGGAGCAAGCTCCCTCGCCACAAATCAACCGGGGTCGCGGAAGCCTGGGTGGAAATCTTTTGGTACCGCAACACTGACACTGCTGTTAGTGGCGATATCGATGCCTTCGCTGGCCACTTCGGCGAGGAAGTCGATCTGCTCCGGCGTAATCACATAGGGCGGCAGGAAATACACCACGCTGCCCAGTGGCCGCAACAGTGCACCACGTTCCAGGGCATGCTCGAACACCTTCAGACCACGGCGTTCCTGCCACGGGTAGGCGGTCTTGGTGGCTTTGTCCTGGACCATTTCGATAGCCAGCACCATGCCGGTCTGGCGCACTTCCGACACGTGTGGATGGTCCACCAGATGCGCAGTGGCGGTGGCCATGCGCTGGGCCAGGGCCTTGTTGTTTTCGATGACGTTGTCTTCTTCGAAGATATCCAGGGTGGCCAACGCTGCCGCACACGCCAGTGGGTTGCCGGTGTAGCTGTGGGAGTGCAGGAAGGCGCGCAGGGTCGGGTAGTCGTCGTAGAACGCGTCGTACACGTCATCGGTGGTGACCACGGCGGCCAACGGCAGGTAACCACCGGTGAGGGCCTTGGACAGGCACAGGAAGTCCGGGCGGATGCCGGCCTGCTCACAGGCAAACATGCTGCCGGTGCGACCGAAGCCTACGGCGATTTCGTCGTGGATCAAATGCACGCCGTAGCGATCGCAGGCTTCGCGCAGCAATTTGAGGTACACCGGGTGGTACATGCGCATGCCGCCGGCGCCCTGGATCAGCGGTTCGATGATCACGGCGGCAACGGTGTCGTGATGCTCGGCGAGGGTCTGTTCCATTACCTGGGCCATCGTGCGCGAGTGGTCTTCCCAGCTCACGCCTTCGGGGCGCAGGTAGCAATCGGGGCTTGGCACTTTGATCGTGTCGAGCAGCAGCGCCTTGTAGGTCTCGGTGAACAGCGGCACGTCGCCCACCGACATCGCAGCGATGGTTTCGCCGTGGTAGCTGTTGGTCAGGGTGACGAAGCGCTTCTTGTTCGGCAGGCCGCGGTTGAGCCAATAGTGGAAGCTCATCTTCAGCGCGACTTCGATGCAGGACGAGCCGTTGTCGGCATAGAAGCAGCGGGTCATGCCTTCAGGCGTCATTTGCACCAGGCGCTCGGACAGCTCGATCACCGGCTGGTGGCTGAAACCGGCCAGGATCACGTGTTCCAGCTGGTCGACCTGGTCCTTGATGCGCTGGTTGATACGCGGGTTGGCGTGGCCAAACACGTTGACCCACCAGGAACTGACGGCATCGAGGTAGCGCTTGCCTTCGAAGTCTTCCAGCCACACGCCTTCACCGCGCTTGATCGGGATCAGCGGCAGTTGCTGGTGGTCTTTCATTTGGGTGCAGGGATGCCACAGCACCGCCAGGTCGCGTTGCATCCACTGGTTGTTCAAGCCCATCGGTGATCTCCTCGAAGCGGTCCTGCGGCGGGCGCAGGTAAAACAATCGCGCAAGCCTATGCAATGCATGGCTGTGTCACAAGCCATTACCTATGAATTGACGGTAAAGGCAGGACGGTCTGTCACGTTTCTTCTGGATAGTCCTTAATCCGATGTTAATTTACGCTTCATACCCTCAAGATCGTATTTCTCGATATTTCAAAGCGAAATTTTCCGCTTTAATTCGATAGGTAAATCGCTAGTCTTGGGCGCACTACTACGGGATTAAGTACATGCAGTTACGTAATTCACCGGCCCGCTATGGCTGGGTCAGCATGGTTTTGCACTGGGGCGTGGCCCTGGTGGTGTTTGGCTTGTTCGCCCTGGGCCTGTGGATGGTCGGTCTCGACTACTACAGCGCCTGGCGTAAAGACGCGCCGGACCTGCATAAGAGCATTGGCATCACGCTGTTCGCCATCATGCTGGTGCGTATTGTCTGGCGCCTGGTGAGCCCGCCGCCGCCACCGCTGGCCAGCTACAGCCGCATGACCCGTATCGGCGCTGCCTTTGGCCACGGGTTCCTGTATCTCGGGTTGTTTGCCGTGATGATCGCCGGTTACCTGATTTCCACCGCAGACGGTGTCGGTATCCCGGTGTTTGGCCTGTTTGAGATTCCTGCCGTGGTTTCCGGACTACCGGACCAGGCAGATAACGCCGGCCTGGTGCATCTGTACCTCGCTTGGGTGTTGGTGGTCTTCGCCGGCTTGCACGGCGTGGCTGCGTTGAAACACCACTTCATTGACCGTGATGTGACCCTGCTTCGTATGCTGGGCCGCAAAGCCTGATGTTCAACCTCGACTCACAAGGAATAGAACGCATGTTGAAAAAGACCCTCGCCGCTCTGGCAATCGGTACTGCCCTGCTGTCTGCAGGTCAGGTGATGGCTGCTGACTACAAGATCGACAAGGAAGGCCAGCACGCCTTCATCGACTGGAAAATCAGCCACCTGGGCTACAGCTTCATCCACGGTACTTTCAAGGACTGGGATGGCACCTTCAGCTGGGACGCCGCCAAGCCTGAGGCCAGCAAAATCGCGGTCGATGTGAAAACCGCCAGCCTGTGGTCCAACCACGCAGAACGTGACAAGCACATCGCCAGCAAAGACTTCCTGGACGTTGCCAAGTTCGCTGACGCCAAGTTCGTCTCTACCGCCGTTAAATCGACCGGCGAAAAAACCGCTGACGTGACCGGCGACCTGACCTTCCACGGCGTGACCAAGCCGGTGACCTTCAAGGCCACCTTCAACGGTGAAGGCAAAGACCCGTGGGGCGGCGAGCGTGCCGGCTTCAACGCCAAGACCACCGTCAACCTGAACGACTTCGGCATCAAAGGCCCTGGCCCGTCCTCGCAGACTGTGGACCTGGACATCTCGCTGGAAGGTGTTAAGCAGAAGTAATTTCTGCCTGCACAAAAAAATGCCCCGCATCGAAAGATGCGGGGCATTTTTTATTGGGCTACAAAACTCAGCGGTTGCGGGTCAGCAACGCTGGCTTTTCACCACGAGGACGGCCTGGCAACTGATCCAACTGCTCGGGTGTCGGGAAGCGATCCGCTTTCGACTCCTTGTGGATGATCTTTGGTGCAGGGCCACCGCGTGGGTTCTGCACGGCCGGTTCGGACGAGCGAGGCTGGTCGTCACGGGCTGGGCGACGGTTGTTGCTGCGCGAGTCTTCGCGGCGCGCCTGGCCGTCACGGGGTGCACCGTTGCGCGGGCCGTTGCGCTTGGCAGGTGGCGTACCCGTGGTGCCGCCGCTGCTGTTGCGTGGGCCATTCTGACGGCCACCTTGTGGCTGACCGCCACGTGGAGCGCCTGCGCCCTGTGCCGGGGCACCTGGACGACGGCCACGGCCTTGGGCCGGTTTGGCCTGTGGCACGTAGTCAACGCGGTTACCGAAGTTATCCACGTCGTCGTCGAGGAACTCGTCCGGCGCACGGTCGGCAGCGGCGCGTGGCGGTTGGCTCGGCTGGCGCTGTTCGCGGGCCGGGGTACCTTCACGGGGTTTCTGCTCACGGGCTGGGCGTTCGCCACGGCCGCTGGTCGCAGATTTTTCCTTGCCTTTATCTTTGCCCTTGTCGCGACGACCACCGCCACCACCGCCGCCGTTCGGGCCATCACCCTTCGGACCGCGTGGGTTGCGCGGATTACGCACGTCTGGACGCTCGCGCGCTTCAGGCTTCTCGGCCTCCACGGTGCTGGCATCGAAGCCCATCAGGTCGCCATCGGCGATTTTCTGCTTGGTCATGCGTTCGATGCTTTTCAGCAGTTTTTCTTCGTCCGGCGCCACCAGGGAGATGGCTTCACCCGAGCGACCGGCACGGCCAGTACGGCCGATACGGTGCACGTAGTCTTCATCGACGTTCGGCAGCTCGAAGTTGACCACGTGTGGCAACTGGTCGATATCCAGGCCGCGGGCGGCGATATCGGTGGCGACCAGGATGCGTACGGTGCCGGCCTTGAAGTCAGCCAGGGCCTTGGTGCGCGCGTTCTGGCTCTTGTTACCGTGGATGGCGACGGCGGTGAGGCCGTGCTTGTCCAGGTACTCGGCCAGGCGGTTGGCGCCATGCTTGGTGCGGGTGAAGACCAGCACCTGTTCCCAAGCGCCGGCGGTGATCAGGTGGGCCAGCAGCGCACGCTTGTGGCTGGCAGGCAGGCGGAACACACGTTGCTCGATACGCTCGACCGTGGTGTTCGGCGGCGTGACTTCGATGCGCTCCGGGTTGTGCAGCAGCTTGCCAGCCAGGGCCGTGATGTCCTGGGAGAACGTGGCCGAGAACAGCAGGTTCTGGCGTTTGGCCGGCAGGCGCGCGAGGACCTTTTTCACGTCATGGACAAAGCCCATGTCGAGCATGCGGTCGGCTTCGTCCAGCACGAGGATTTCCACGTGGGACAAATCGACGCTGCCTTGGCCGCACAGGTCGAGCAAGCGACCCGGGCAGGCGACCAGTACGTCCACACCACGGGACATGGCCTGAACCTGTGGGTTCATGCCGACGCCGCCGAAGATGCAGGCGCTGACGAACTTCAAGTCGCGGGCATACAGCTTGAAGCTGTCGTGCACTTGGGCGGCGAGTTCGCGGGTGGGGGTCAGGACCAGTACGCGCGGTTGGCGCGGGCCGTGACGCTGGGATTTGTCCGGGTGACCATTGGGAAACAACCGCTCCAGAATCGGGAGGGCGAAGCCGCCGGTTTTACCAGTACCTGTCTGAGCCGCGACCATCAGGTCGCGACCTTGCAACACGGCGGGAATGGCCCGCTGTTGCACCGGAGTAGGCTCGGTATAGCCCGCTGCCTCGATGGCGCGGACTAAAGCCTCGGAGAGACCGAGGGAAGCAAAGGACATGAGTAATCCTGTTTTAGTTAGGGCTTGGCCCAAAGGGATAATCTTGCCGGGCGTGAATGACGCTTAGGGGAGCGTTATCCCGTCCGGTCCTGCTGCGTCTGGCGGGCACTCCACCGGCTCGCGCGGGCTGGAAGCTGCGCTGTAGCGGGGTTGGGTGCCTTTTTCAAGACCTCAGCGGCCGGGCGTGAGCCTGGCGGAAAGGCCGGAGTATAACAGAGCAATCACGGCGCGCTGCTTTCCTGCTGCTCAACGGTGCGTCCAGACCCCGTAATCGCTTGGATTCCACCATATTTGGCGCTCAAGGCGCTATAGGCCGGTTCTTGTTTGAAGCGTTTGAGCTCGGCGGCAAAGCGCTGTACCAACAGGTCCATGCCCGCGCCACGACGCACCGCAAGGAACTGCTGCTGGCGGCTGACCACCAACGGCGCCTGGCTGACCTTGCCTTCCAGGCCCAGCGTCTTGATCACATGCTGGCCTACGCGGCGGTCGGTGATCACCAGATCGATACGCCCGAGCATCAATTTGCCGAAGTTGGCTTCATGGCTGGGGGCGGGCTCACGGTTGAACAGGGTGGAATCGCTGAATGCCGCGCCGTACAGATACCCCGGCGACGTACCGACAGTCAGGCCGCGCACCTCTTCGAGGCTTTGAACGGGATGGGGGCGCTCATTGGCGTAGAACAGCACGAACTCCACCTCCGACAGCGGTTCGCTGGGGTACAGCAGCAAGGCGTCGCGCTCATGGCTGTGGAAAATATCCAGCGCCCCGTCGGCATGGCCCTGGTCGAGCATGGCCAGGCAGCGCTTCCAGGGCAGGAACTGCCATTGCACATCCACACCCAGGCGTTGGAACACGATCACCGTGGTTTCGTAGTCCAGCCCCTGCATGGTGCCCTGTTCTTCATACACATAGGGCGCCCAGGGCTCGGTGACAATGCGCAGTTTCTCGCCGTAAGCGGCCAGGCTCAGGCAAGTCAAAAGGGCAGCGGTCACAAGCTTCAGAATGATGGGCATGCCCTGAGGTTACGACGCTCCTGCCTTAAAGAGAAGCTCTGGCGCACGCATCTGCGGGCGATGCTATTTGGCCTCTGAGCTCATCAGGTGTTCATGGATGGCTGCGCGCCGCTCGCCGAGAATCAGGCGTACCAAGGGGTTGGCGAACCAGTGTTCCAATTGGTGCGCATCCACCGGGCATTTCTGGCGTTCTTCCTGGTTCTGCCGGGCTTTGTCCCACCAAACCGGGCCACAGGCTTGGTCGAATTCGTTTTCGTGTTCGTAGCAGCCGTAGAGAATCTCGCGGATGAACTGCTGCTTGCGCTTGGGCAATGCCAGGGTGATCAGCTTGTACATCTGGCGCTGCAGGCGCGGTGGGCGCGGCAGGTGGGCGGAGACTTTGCGTGTGTCGGCCAACGCCTCGGCGCTGATGGGGGCGGCGGCGTGCTTGGTGATCCAAGCCTTGACCTTGGCGCGGAACAGTTGCTTGCGGCTCCAATAGTGGTGGATCAGGTCCGGGCACTGGCGCACGTTGACCGTGCGGTAGGCAACCACCGACAGGCAGAACTCCTCAAGGGTGTACGCACCGCCCGCCAGCAGGAACAGGTCGTCCATCAGTGTGATGGAGTGATCCAGCAGGTGCGCGTCCTCTCGGGCCAGGCCCATGACGCCGGAATTGAGCAGCGGCATGTCGTCATCGGCCAAGCCTTTTTCTGCCAATACTTTCGCCAGGGAGCCGTACAGCGGGCTTTCGCGGTTATCGCCGTACTTGGCGTGGAACGCGTTGCACAGCAGGGTGCCGGGGGCGACGCGTTCGAACAGTGCCATGGGCGAGTCGTGGAAAAACGTGTCCGTGTCGATCAGCAGCGCGCGTTCCGAGGTTTCGAGGACTTGGCGCAACAGCACGTGCTTGGTGCGGAAATGGTAGCCGTGGGGTTCGCTCCAGCGTTGGCGCGTGGCGTCGTCCAGTGTGTGGACCTGCACCGGCAACCCCGCGTAGGGCGTTGGGTTATCGCTGAACACCTGGATGTCCAACGGCATGTTCTGAGTACCGCCCAGATGCGCGAGTGCGCTGGCGATGCTGAATACCGCTTCCTGATGGTAGGTCTCGGCGCCAAATACCAGGTAAACCAGCTGTGGGCGAGGAGTCGGGGACGCTGTATTCATTTACTGCTGGCTTCCATTCCGGGAGTGTGTGAACAAAAAAAGCCCCCGTATAAACGAGGGCCTGGGTACTGCTTGAACAACCTCAGCGCGGCAGCTTGAGGTTGTTCCAGATCGCAAGGCTCGGTTCGGCCTGGTTAAGGGTATAGAAATGCAGCCCCGGCGCACCACCGTTCAACAATTCTTCACACATATTTGTGATGACCTGTTCGCCAAACGCCTGGATGCTCTTGACGTCGTCGCCATAGGCTTCCAATTGCTTGCGCACCCAGCGTGGGATCTCGGCACCGCAGGCGTCGGAGAAGCGCGCCAGCTTGCTGTAGTTGGTGATTGGCATGATGCCCGGCACGATCGGGATGTTCACACCCATGGCACGTACACGCTCGACGAAGTAGAAGTAGCTGTCGGCGTTGAAGAAGTACTGGGTGATCGCGCTGTCGGCGCCAGCGTTGGCCTTGCGCACGAAGTTCTGCAGATCGTCTTCGAAGCTATGTGCCTGGGGGTGCATCTCCGGGTAAGCCGCCACTTCGATATAAAAGTGATCGCCGGTTTCTTCACGGATGAAGCTCACCAGGTCGTTGGCGTGGCGCAGCTCACCGCTGGCCATGCCCATGCCGGACGGCAGGTCGCCACGCAGGGCGACGATGCGCTTGATGCCGGCGGCCTTGTATTGCGTCAGCAGGCCGCGCAGGTCGGCCTTGCTGTCGCCCACGCATGACAAATGCGGAGCGGCGGGAACTTTGACTTGGCTTTCCAGCTGCAACACGGTGTTGATCGTGCGGTCACGGGTCGAGCCGCCGGCGCCGTAGGTGCAGGAAAAGAAGTCGGGGTTGTAGCTGGCCAACTGCGTAGCAGTCGCCATCAGTTTTTCATGCCCAGCATCGGTCTTGGTCGGGAAGAACTCGAAGCTGTAGCGACGGTCTTGGGACATGGTCGTATCCTTGGAAACTCAAAAAACCGGAAGGTGTTCACCGTCAATGTGGGAGCGGGCTTGCCCGCGATTGCAGTGGGTCAGTCGATACATTCTTCAACTGACCTACCGCCATCGCGGGCAAGCCCGCTCCCACACAAGCCCGCTCCGACAAGGAGAGAGCGGGTTACTTAGTAGCGGTAAGCGTGCGGCTTGAACGGACCTTCGACGGTCACGCCGATGTAGTCGGCCTGGGTCTTGGTCAGTTGAGTCACTACGCCGCCAAAGCCGCGGACCATTTCCAGGGCCACTTCTTCGTCGAGTTTCTTCGGCAATACTTCCACGGTCAGGCGCTCGGCTTTCTGGGCAGGCGACAGGTCGGCATACTTCTGGCCGAACAGGAAGATCTGCGCCAGTACCTGGTTGGCGAACGAGCCGTCCATGATGCGGCTTGGGTGGCCAGTGGCGTTGCCGAGGTTAACCAGGCGACCTTCAGCCAGCAGGATCAGGTAGTCGTCGTTCTGCGGGTCGAAATCGCCTGCACCGGTACGGTGAACCTTGTGTACCTGTGGCTTCACTTCTTCCCATGCCCAGTTTTTACGCATGAAAGCGGTGTCGATTTCGTTGTCGAAGTGGCCGATGTTGCAGACAACCGCGCGCTTCTTCAGGGCCTTGAGCATGTTCGCGTCGCAAACATTCACGTTGCCGGTGGTGGTCACGATCAGGTCGATCTTGCCCAGCAGGGCCTTGTCGATGCTGGCTTCAGTGCCGTCGTTCTGGCCGTTGATGAACGGCGAAACCACTTCGAAACCGTCCATGCAGGCTTGCATGGCGCAGATCGGGTCAACTTCGGAGACTTTTACGATCATGCCTTCCTGACGCAGGGACTGGGACGAACCCTTGCCCACGTCACCGTAGCCGATCACCAGGGCTTGCTTGCCCGACAGCAGGTGGTCGGTACCGCGCTTGATGGCATCGTTCAGGCTGTGACGGCAGCCGTACTTGTTGTCGTTCTTGCTCTTGGTCACCGAGTCGTTGACGTTGATGGCCGGGATTTTCAGCTCGCCCTTGGCCAGCATGTCCAGCAGGCGGTGCACGCCAGTGGTGGTTTCTTCGGTCACACCGTGGACGCGGTCCAGGATCTGCGGGTACTTCTTGTGCAGCAGCTCGGTCAGGTCGCCGCCGTCGTCGAGGATCATGTTGGCATCCCATGGCGCGCCATCCTTGAGGATGGTTTGCTCCAGGCACCACTCGTACTCTTCTTCGGTCTCGCCTTTCCAGGCGAATACCGCGATACCGGCAGCGGCGATAGCGGCAGCGGCCTGGTCTTGAGTCGAGAAGATGTTGCACGACGACCAACGTACTTCGGCACCCAGGGCAACCAGGGTTTCGATCAGCACGGCAGTCTGGATGGTCATGTGGATGCAGCCGAGGATCTTGGCGCCTTTGAGCGGCTGCTCAGCGGCGTACTTGCGGCGCAGACCCATCAGGGCAGGCATTTCAGATTCGGCGATAAAGGTTTCGCGACGGCCCCAGGCAGCGAGGGACATGTCGGCGACTTTGTAGTCGTTGAAATCTGCAGGCGTGTTTACAGCGCTCATGAAGAGCCTCCATTCGTAGTGTGCGAATGGGCGCCGTTGTGCGTTTAGTATCCAGCTGGCTAACCAGGCCGGACAACGCCCCATCCGAGCCTGACAGGTTGAACCTGCTGCAGCGCCCCTCGGACAGGTGGCGGGAGAACGGTATCAACTAGAGATGACCGTTTTGAAACGGCGCCGATTATAGCCGTGTGCGCCAGACTTCCCAAGCCTTTCCGTCGGCCATATGAAGATCGCTGATGGGGTTGATAGGCAATGGCGCATAGAGCTTGAGCCCAGGCTCTGCCATGATGTTGCCCATCATTCGGCAAGACGCTTTGGAGTGACCATGAACTTTCACACCCGCAAATGGGTAAAACCCGAAGACCTCAACCCCAACGGCACCCTGTTCGGCGGCAGCCTGCTGCGCTGGATCGACGAAGAGGCGGCGATCTACGCCATCGTCCAACTGGGCAACCAGCGCGTGGTAACCAAGTACATCTCCGAAATCAACTTCGTCAGCGCTTCGCGCCAGGGCGACATCATCGAACTGGGCATTACCGCTACCGAATTTGGTCGCACCTCCATCACCTTGACCTGTGAAGTGCGCAACAAGATCACCCGCAAAAGCATCCTCACGGTAGAGAAAATGGTCTTCGTCAACCTCGGCGAAGATGGTCTGCCCGCGCCCCACGGCCGCACCGAGATCCGGTACGTGAAGGACCAGTTCAAGGACGATAGCCTTCCCGAGTAACCCTGCTGCGCTGTGATTTGCTTTACCAAATCATTCCGCACGGATCTTTCCCAGGCGCTCTCATCACTCAGGACCACACCCTGTAGAGAGAGCCCATGGATGAAAGTGTTTAACTCGATCACCAAGATTCAACCCTCAGTGACTGAAGAGGCGTATGCCCCGACCCAACCAGCGGTGGAGACGCCGCTGGTGGAGGGGTTGGGCGCGCGCAATGTGACACTCATGCGTGATCAGCAGGGACGGGTGGACGTGTTTTTATCGGCACCCCCTGTCACCAGCCTGGTACTCAGCGGCGGTGGCGCCAAGGGCGTTGCTTTCTCGGGGGTGGTGCGGGCACTTGAGGACGCCCAGAAGCTGCAAGGTATCCAATCGATCTCCGGCTCATCTGCCGGCGCCATTTCGGCGGCACTGATTGCCAGTGGCATGGGGGCTGAAGCGTTCGACAAGTTGTCGGATGGTATCGATTTGCCCAGCCTGCTCAATAGCAAAGACGCCGTGACGGCCTGGATGCAGGATGCCAGTACGATACTGGGCAAGCTGGTTGGGCGTTTGCCCGGCGCCGTCGGCAGTACCTCTCAATTGTTGATGACCTTGCTGCCGCGCTTGCAGACCGAGGCACTTCCCCTTGAAGAACTGATTCGCAATGAGTCGCGCCAGTCGATTCTGGGTCATATCGCGCAAACCCCTCGGGAAACCCGCTCGGCGCAAATCATGCGCATTGCTGACAGGTTGAGTGCCGGCGGCGCCCCTACGTTTGGTGATCTTGAGGTGCTGAGTCGGGATATACCTGCGATCAAGCAACTCAACATCACCGGCACCGGTATGTTTGCCGACCGTCCACAGCTGGTGGTGTTCAATGCGAGCCTGACGCCGCAGATGGACATCGCCAGGGCGGCGCATATTTCCGGCGCGTTGCCACTGGTGTTCAAGAGCCCCGTGGAACAAGGTCATGGCTTTCAGGCGTCAGCTGAAAGCACCGCGTTCAAGGATGGTGGCCTGCTGCTCAATACTCCGGCGCCAGGTGTGGTGGATCGGGCGTTTCCCGAGAGCCCCCTGGCCAAGTCCGAGGCGTTGATCGTCAAGTTCGAGTCAGATGCCTCTGGTGAGCGAGCGCGCAGTGGCAGTTTTTTGAGCCACTTGGCAGATCGCATCACGGGCGTTGCGCATTCGGCTGCTGGGGCCTTCCAGGACAAAAAGCTCGAAGCGTTCGCCGAGCAGATCGTGACATTGCCCCTCAAGACTGAAAAAGGCGATTTTCGAGGCCTGCTCACGGGCACGGTCAACTTCACGATGCAGGATGAGCAGAAGCAACACCTGCAAGCGAAGGCGCGCCAGGCGGTAGACGCGCATTTGGAGCGTCGTACCACTGCACTTGAGCACCACGCTTTCCAATCGCTGGATGACGCCGTGTTGGCCATGGACGATTCGATGCTCGCCAGCGTGCAATCGACGCTGCAAAAAGACCCCGCCGCCTCGGATGTACTGATGTTTCGGGAAAGCGCAAAACAGGCGTTGCAAGTCCTGGATGTCGCGATTGCCGAGGCTAACCAGGCACAGGGCGCGCTGGTGTTCACGCCGAGAATCTTATCGGCCCTGCGTAACCTCGACGCCCTGGCCGAGCGGCCTGAGCACATCGATTGGTTGGGACGGCGCCTCAATGTCGCCCGTCAGCCCAACTTTCAGCAGTTGTTGCAAGCGGCGGCCAAGCAGATCGCAGGCGGTGCATCGCCGATGTCCAAGGTCATTGGCCGTGCTGTCGCTGAGATGAGCGTGCGTGATATTGCGACGAAAGCTGAAAACTTCACGCGTGAGGTGATCTACCCGTCGCTGTTCCGACCCGGCCAGCCCGAGTCTAACGTTGAACTGTTGCACCGTGCGGCCCAAGACCTGGCATGGTCCACCACGGCCACCGAATTCAACCGGGTACTCGACACCCTCGTGAACAGTTACAAGGCACGCAACAAGCCTTGGGACAAGGCCTCCAGTTCCACCACCGTGGAGATGGCCAAGGCCTGGAAGCTAAAGGTTTAGTTGCCTGGCCACTGAACAGCCATCGCGGCGGCGTGTCGTAGCTACAGGCACCCCTTGGACTCCGGATAATCATGGCCACCGACGAATCAGGCAAAACCCCCAACCTGTCGCAGGAAGAGCAGCAGGACGTCGACAAAAACCAGCCGCCCCGCGCGGCGGTACTGCATGAAATCATCCGTACCCAGGGCGACCAGGAGTTGGAGCGCAGCGTCGCCGCCTTGTGGTGGTCGGCGTTGGCCGCCGGGTTGACCATGGGACTGTCGCTGATGGCGATGGGGTTGCTCAACTCGCGCCTGCCGGATGGCGAAGCCTTCAAGGTGATCGCCAGCTTCGGTTACTGCGCAGGCTTCCTGGCGGTGATCCTCGCGCGTCAGCAGTTGTTCACCGAAAACACCCTGACGGCCGTTCTACCGGTGATGAGCAAGCCCACCCTGGGCAACGCCGGGCGACTGTTGCGATTATGGACGGTGGTACTGGTCGGCAACCTGTGCGGCACCCTGCTGGTGGCTTATGTGATGTTGCACTTGCCGATTTTCGATACCCGGACAGACCAGGCTTTCCTCGAAATCGGGCGCAAGATCATGGAAAACGACGCCAGCCAGATGTTCGCCAAAGGCATCATCTCCGGCTGGATGATCGCGACCATGGTGTGGATGATCCCGTCGATGGAAAGCGCCAAGATGTTCATCATCATCCTGATCACTTACCTGATGGCGCTGGGGGACTTTACCCATATCGTGGTGGGCTCGGCGGAGGTGTCATACCTGGTGTTTGCCGGCGAACTGGCGTGGAAGGACTTCTGGCTGGTGTTCGCCGGGCCGACGCTGGCGGGCAATATCATTGGCGGCAGCTTTATCTTTGCGCTGATCAGCCATGCGCAGATTCGCAGCGAAAGCAGCCTGCCAGGCAAGAAGGCTGCGGACCCCAGGCATCCGCAGCGGATCGATAAGGATCAGTGAGTATCAGGTGCGGCCTGTGGCTCATCCCGGGTCACGCGCTTGACCAGCTTGCCGATGCTCAACCCCTGCAACAGGATCGACGAAAGCACCACGATGTAGGTGATGCTCAGCAGCAGGTCACGCTCCGGTCCCAGCGGCAGTGCCAGGGCCAACGCTACCGATACACCACCACGCAAACCGCCCCAAGTGAGGATGCGGATGGTGCCGCGTGGCACCGTGCGCCAGCGCCGTAGCAGCAGGATCGCCGGGGCCACCGTCAACAGGCGCGACAGCAGGATTGCCACGGCCAGCAGGCTGGCGGCGAATACGTGCAACCAGTTGAACGGCAAGAGCAGCAGTTCCATGCCGATCAGGGCGAACAGCAGGGCATTGAGCATGTCGTCGAGCAACTCCCAGAAACCGTCCAGGTAGCGGCGGGTCATGTCGTTCATCGCCAACTTGCGGCCCAGGTTGCCGATGATCAGACCGGCGACCACCATCGCAATCGGTGCCGAGACGTGCAGCTCGGTGGCCATCGCCGAGCCGCCGATTACCAGGGCGAGAGTCAGCATCACTTCGATCTGGTGCTGCTCGATGCTCTTGATCATCAGGTAGACCAAGTAGCCGATCAGACCGCCGAATACCACGCCGCCGATGGCTTCATGGGCGAACAGCAGGGCAGTGGCGCCGACGGTCGGGGTTTCGCCCAGCTGTGCGATGCCCAGCAACACGGTGAAGACCACGACTGCGGTGCCGTCGTTGAACAGCGATTCGCCCACGATGGTGGTTTTCAGCGGTTTCGAGGCATTGGCGGTACGCAGCACGCCCAGTACCGCAATCGGGTCGGTGGGTGAAATCAGCGCACCAAATAGCAGGCAGTAAAGGAAGCTCACGTGCCAGCCAAACAGGGCGAAGATGTAATACGCCAAGCTGCCGATCACCACGGTCGCGATCAATACGCCGAAGGTCGCCAGCAGGCCGATGGGCCAGCGGTAGCTGCGCAGGTCGTTCAGATTCACGTGCAGGGCGCCGGCGAACAGCAGGAACGACAGCATCCAGTTCATCAGCAAATCGCCGAAGTCGATCTGGCCGATCAACTGCTGGATACGCTCTTCCAGGCCTGGGTAGCCGAGAACGCTCAAGCCTTGCAGGATCAGCGAAAACACCAGGGCCGTGACCATCACACCGATGGTGGGCGGCAGGCCGATAAAACGGAAATTCACATAGGTGAGCAGGGTGGTGAGGCAAATAAAGGCGGCGACAAGTTCAAGCATCCGGGGTCCTTGGAAGTTGGGTGGCAGTGCAGGGTTGGGTGGATGGACCGCGCCAGTGGCACGATGTTGCAAGGCATTGGATAAAACACCATAGAACCTTTGGGCCAGCCAGGGCTCATAGCGGGTGAGTGCGGTTTGGTATTTTTAGTGCTAAAACTCTAATCGCTGTTTAAAACTACAAAAGGAATGTGTGATGACGGTCGCTTTCTGGTGTGTGTTGATCGCAATTTTTCTACCTTACCTGTGCACAGGTGTGGCCAAGTTCAGCGGCGGCAAGTTCGGCCCACGGCAGAACCACGACCCTCGCGCTTTTCTGGACACCCTTGAAGGGTTTGCCAAGCGTGCCCACAGTGCCCAGCTCAACAGTTTTGAAGTCACGCCGGCCTTCGCGGCGGCGGTGATCATCGCGCACCTGGCCGGTACGGCCGAATTGGTGACCATCAATGTACTGGCGGTGCTGTTTATCACCAGCCGCCTGCTGTACATCATCTGCTACCTGGCGGACTGGGCGATGCTGCGTTCACTGGTGTGGTTCGTGGGGATGGCATTGATTGCGAGTTTCTTCTTTGTCTCGATCTGACGGTTGATAAAGGTCCCTGGGGGAGTGGGCTTGTGTGGTGAGCCCGCTCACCACAGCCCCACTACATTGAGTTGGGCAGAGCGTCTTTAGCTCCCCGCAGGTGCATCCGGGACCTGTGGCAACGCTGCACCCTTTGGCCACAACATCCAGATCTGCCCCTGCTGCTTCATATTCCCCGCCAGTTCACCCGCCGCATCGCCGGTGCCCCAGAACAGATCCGCGCGCACTTCACCCGTGATTGCGCCGCCAGTGTCCTGTGCAGCGACGGGCCGTGCGATTGGCGAACCGTCCGGCTTGGTGGTCGACAGCCACAACAGACTGCCTAACGGAATCACCTTGCGATCCACGGCCACGCTGTAGCCAGCGGTCAATGGCACGTTCAAGGAGCCGCGCGGGCCTTCATTGCTGTCGGGGCGCGCGCTGAAGAACACATAGCTCGGGTTGCTCGCCAGCAGTTCCGGTATGCGCTGCGGGTGCGCCTTGGCCCAGGCGCTGATGGCGCCCATGGTCACGGCTTCTTTCTTCAATTCGCCTTGTTCCACCAGCCAGCGGCCGATAGGACGATAGGGGTAGCCGTTCTGGTCGCCATAACCGACGCGCAGTTGACGCCCACCGGCCAGTTGGATGCGCCCTGAGCCCTGGATTTGCAGGAACTGCAGGTCCATCGGGTCCGTGAGCCAGGCAATCGGCTTCGCGGTGGAGCCCTGGCCGTTGATGGCGCTGGCATCGTCGTAAGGCTTGAGCACACGACCATCCAGGCGACCGCGCAGGCGCTTGCCCTTGAGTTCGGGGTAGATGCTTTCCAGGTTGACGATGATCAGGTCGTCCGGCACGCCGTATACCGGCACGTGGGCGCTGGCGGTTTTAGTCAGGCTGCCGGGGTAGACCGGTTCGTAGTAGCCGGTGATCAAGCCGTTGGGCGTGTTGTCGGCAGAGCGCAGGCCGAACACATCCAGGCGCTCCTTGAGGAAGCCACGCACCGCCGTAGCATTCGCGGGTACGGTCGCGGCGGCTGCACAAGTCGCTCCCCAGATCGGGTCGGCCTTGAGGCGCTGGCAAGCACTGCGCCAGGATTCAAAGCCGGCCAGCAGGTCGCTGTCGGACACCACCGGCAGGGCTTCCCACTGTGCGCTGACATAGGTGGCGATAGCATGGGGCTTCGAAGTTTCATCTTTGGCTGTTTCTTTGCCCGCATCGCAGCCGGCCAGCAGCGCGATCATCGGCAGAGCCCACGCCAGGCGGCGGCTCCAGGGTTTCAACGTGACATGCATACAAACAATTCCTGAAGCGATTGCCCACGCGGTAGTGCAATTGGGCAACCCTTATTATTAATAGGGCTATTGGTCTTTACGGGCGGGGCGAGGATACTGGCCGCCGTTTCCCGTGACCTCGAAGCCACCATGACTTTTAAAAGACTGACCGTTGTATTGCTGGCCTGCCTGACACTGTCCGCCTGTGGCGGCGTAGATCCCAATTCTCCGCTGGGCCAGCGCAAGGCTATCTTTAAGCAGATGCTCAAGACCGGCGAAGACCTGGGCGGCATGCTGCGCGGGCGCATCCCCTTCGACGGCGCTAAATTTGCCGAAGGCGCGGTCAAGCTGGATGCGTTGTCCCATGAGCCGTGGAAGCATTTCCCGAGCGTGCGCGAGGAAGATCACACCAGCGCCAAGGACGATGTCTGGCAGAAACAGGCGCAATTCCAGCAACTGGCCCGCAACCTTGAAGCGGCAACCGGTGAATTGGTGACCATCAGCCAAGTGCAGCCTTATAAGGCCAGCAACCTGGGGCCGGCGGTGCAGAAAGTCGAAGATGCCTGCAGCGCCTGCCATAAACAGTTCCGGGACCACTGACCGGTTTTACTGGTCGAGCTCTTCCACCGCGTCCTGCAGTTCTTTGCGGGACTCGGCGAGTTTGTCCTTACGTTTGTTGATCTTGTCCGCGTCGCCTTTTTTCATGGCCTTGTCGAGGTCGGCCTGACGGCGGCTGACTTCATGCTTGGCATCGAGCACCTTGTTTTCCCGCTCCTTCTTCAAGGACGCGTCGGTGCAGTTGGCGGTGACTTCGCTCAGGGCTTTTTCCAGACCAGCTTGTTGCGCACTGTTGCCGGCGGCCTTGGCCTGCTCGATCTGGGTGCTGATGGCTTGGCGCTTGGCGGCGCAGCCGGTGAGCTGTGGTGCTTGTTCGGCGGCCAGCAACGGTGTGGCCATGAAGCTTGCAACGGTCAGGGCAACGGGGGCTAGAAATTTCATGTGGGGCTCCAAGGTCGCAATCTGGTGGTCGGCTTGGGTTCAGAACCCGTCGATGCCGGCCACGCGTAATGTGTCTGCCAAGGCCTGTACTTGCGGGTCGCGGAAAAAAGCGCTCAATTGCGCCGCGCGGCCCGGGCCGATGCCATCGATGGCCAGCCAGGCCTGGGTGTCTCTCGCGACCAGCGTCTGCCAGTCGCCTTCCAGGTTGTTGCGTGCCGCAGGCGGTACGCCCAAGGCTTTGAGCCATTGAGCAAAGGGCCGTTGCCGCGCGCTGTGGAGACTTTCGATCACGCGTGCGCGGCTGCGATCACCGAAGCCTTCAATGTTAGCAAGCTCTGCCGCTTCCAGGGTTAACCAATCGAGAAAGCCTGCGATTAGACCGGCCTGGATCAATACGTTCCAGGTTTCGCGACCTATATGGGGTAACGCAAGGCCTTGATTGCTGCTCAGCCAGGTGAGGCGCGCGAGTAACTGCTCTTCGCAGCCGGGGTCCAGTTGCCAGCAGCTCAAGGCATGGAAGTCCCGTGGGTCAGGCACTTTCAGGTCTGCCCTGTGGGTGTTTCGCAGGATGACTTCGTCCAGTCGAGGAATCACCTGGCCGGCCAGGCTGATGGATATCTGGTCGCCAGGGCGGATATCCAGCGCTTGCCAACGTTTCAATGAGCCGGCGCTCACCCGGCTGATCTGTCGGTCATCCAGTCGCACCGGTTCCAGCTCCAGCATGGGGGTTATGCGTCCGGTGCGGCCGATCTTGAATTGCACGTTGCGCACCAGTGCCAGGGCCTTGCCTGCCGGGTACTTCCAGGCGGCGGCCCAATAGGGCTCGCTGGCTTGCCAGCGTTCGGCGGGCGCGCGCTGAGCTTGGTGCACCACCACCCCGTCGCTGGCGAATGGCAGTGGGTGGTTGTACCAATAGGCACGCCAGTGCGTGGCTTCGGCGATGTCGCGGATGGGTTGGCTGAAGCGACGACTGTCGGTGAAACCCCAGCGTGCCAGTGTGGCCAGGCGCTCGGTAAAGGAAGCTGGCCCCTTTGGCCACGCCCAAACGAACAGGCCAATGCCGCTGGCATCGGTGTCGCTCAGTTGCAGGCGGTTCATTAGGCCGGCCACTTTGCTGCGGGCATTAAGCCCGCCGTTTGCCGATTGCACATGGCCGTCGAGCCGCCAATAGAGTTCACCTTGCAGCACCAGGTCGATGGGTTCCGGCAACTGTTGGACGATGCCAGGGATCTTGCGTGCGGAGGCGGACCAGTCGTGGCCCATGAGGCCGTCGCCCCGGCTGATGACTTGTCGCAGGCGACCTTGTTGATAGATCAGGGTCACCGCCACGCCGTCCACTTTGGGCTGAATCCAGACATCTTCGCGTGTTCGCAGCCAGGCGCCGACGGCCTGTTCATCCTGCAGTTTCTCAAGGCCCGTATGGGCAATGGGATGAGGCAGGGTGCCGCGTGAACTCGCCAGTGGCTTGTCGGGTCTCGTGGTGGATTCGGGGAAGCATTGGCGCCAGTGGGCCAGGCGCTGGCGTGCCTGGTCATAGAGTTCATCGCTCACGGGGGATTGGTTGAGCCGATGGTAGCTGTCGTCCCAGAGGCGTATCTGTTCGGCCAGGGTGTTGATCTGTGCCCGGGCGGCGTCTGGGCACTCTTCGGCCCACCCGCTGAGAGGTAAAAGGCTGAGTACAAACGCTATCAGTAAAGGCATCGTGAGCATCCTTGCCCGGAAAGGGTGCCCAGCCTAAATGATCCTCTCAGCCACAAAAAAGCCCCGACGCTGCGGGGCTTTTTACTGGGTGTTTCTATTTACTTGAACAGGCCGCCCAAGGCTTTCACGGCGTCGGGCTTATCGGCCTTGGCCTCCTGTGTTTGCTGCTTGGCGTCGGCTTTGGCCTGGGCTTCAGAAAGTTTGTCACAACCTTTGTTGATCTGGTCCTGGGCGGCTTTGAAGGCCTTTACTTTCAAGGTGTCCTTCTGGGCTTCGGCAGCATCGATCTTGGTTTGCAGATCTGCAGCTTGTTTCTGGCAGTCGCCGGAGTTGCCGCCACCCAGTTGGGCGCTTAGGGCGCCGCTCAGTGCGCTCAGGTCCGCGGCGTTAACCGGCAGGGCGAACAGGCTGAGCAGCAGGGCGGCAGGGGCGAGCGTGGAAATGCGCATGAAAAACCTCAATGTTCGATTGCCTGCGCGCTGATGAATCCCGGGCTGGCGCAGGGCAATATCCAAATAAGGTGAAGGGCCCGAGAGGGCGCGGATTCTAAGGGGCCATCATTGGGCCTGCAAGCTTTGGATCCAAAAACTGTGAAGGTCGTCGCGCCATTCAGGCGGCAATAAAAAGCCCCGCCGAATGAACCCGGCAGGGCTTTTGTGTACCGAGAGCGATTACAGGCCGGCGGCAGTCCGCAGGTCGTTGGCGCGGTCGGTCTTTTCCCAGGTGAAAGTGGTGAAGGTATCGTCGCCGACCGTCTTCTGCGCAGGGGTACGACCGAAGTGGCCGTAGGCTGCGGTTTCCTGGTACATCGGGTGCAGCAGGTCGAGCATGGTGGTGATCGCGTAAGGGCGCAGGTCGAAGATCTCACGTACCAGCTTCACGATTTTGTCATCGCTGATCTTGCCAGTGCCGAAGGTATTCAGCGAGATCGACGTAGGCTGGGCCACACCAATCGCGTAGGAAACCTGGATCTCGCAACGCTCGGCCAGGCCGGCAGCGACGATATTCTTGGCCACGTAACGACCGGCATAGGCTGCCGAACGGTCAACCTTGGATGGATCCTTACCGGAGAACGCGCCACCGCCGTGACGGGCCATGCCGCCGTAGCTGTCGACGATGATCTTGCGACCGGTCAGGCCGCAGTCGCCCACCGGGCCGCCGATGATGAACTGGCCAGTCGGGTTGATGTGGAACTGGGTGTCTTTGCTCAGCAGTTCGGCCGGCAGCACGTGCTTGACGATCAGCTCCATCACGCCTTCGCGCAGGTCGGCGTAGGACACGTCCGGGTTGTGCTGGGTCGACAGCACGACAGCGTCGATACCGACAACCTTGCCGCCTTCATAACGACAGGTCACTTGGGACTTGGCGTCCGGACGCAGCCAAGGCAGCAGGCCGCTTTTGCGGGCTTCGGCCTGGCGTTGTACAAGCTGGTGCGAGAAGGTGATCGGTGCAGGCATCAGCACGTCGGTTTCGTTGCTGGCATAGCCGAACATCAGGCCCTGGTCGCCGGCGCCCTGATCTTCAGGCTTGGCACGGTCGACACCTTGGTTGATGTCCGGGGATTGCTTGCCGATGATGTTCATCACGCCGCAGGTCGCGCCGTCGAAGCCAACGTCGGAGCTGGTGTAGCCGATGTCGGTGATCACGTCACGAACGATCTGCTCCAGGTCAACCCAGGCGGTGGTGGTCACTTCGCCAGCGATGATCGCTACACCGGTTTTCACCAGAGTCTCGCACGCCACACGGGCGAACTTGTCTTCAGCAATGATGGCGTCCAGCACCGCGTCAGAAATCTGGTCGGCGATTTTGTCCGGATGCCCTTCAGACACGGACTCGGAGGTGAAAAGGGAGTATTCGCTCATCTCGATGTTTTCCTGATATTTACCGATGGTGAGTGTCGCCAGCCGGCCGCTGAAAATGGCGGACCTGGATCTGGAAACCATTACGTAAACCTACATAGAGGCTTTCCCCGGGAACGAGTCCCGCAGCGGTGGCCCAACGGGCCAGATCATCCTGTTCAAAACCCAACCAGAGATCACCGCAGGCCTCCCTGGCCCAATTCTGGTTGTGGCTGCATAAATCCGTAACCAACAGGCTACCGCCGGGGTGCAGCAGCCCGGCCATTTGCTTGAGGGCGTCGGCGGGGGCGGCGAAATGGTGCAAGACCATGTTCAGCACCACGCAGTCGGCCTTTAAGTTTGTGCCGTTCAGTGCGTCGGCCAGTTGGAGGCTGACGTTGTCCAGCGACTCACGCTCGCAGAGCTGGCGCGCCAGTTCGAGCATCGCCGGGCTGTTGTCCAGCGCGGTGACTTGCTGGAAGCGCCGCGCCAGTTCCGGCAAGAAACCGCCATCGCCTGGGCCGACTTCCAGTGCCGTGGCGTCATCACTGAAGCTCAATTTGTCGAGCAGCGCCAATACGCTGTCGCGGTATTGGGCAAGGCCGGCAATCAAGTCTTGCTGGGCGCGAAACTTCTCGGCAACCCGTGCGAAAAAATCCTGGCTGGCGGCGGCGCGTTGCCCATGCACCTGGCCGATGCGCGACTGTACGTCGCCCGGCAGGTTCAGGTTGTCCACTTCCTCAAGCAGGGCCGCGTGCAGCTTGCCACCCAGCTGTTCGGTATGGGGCAGGGCGCGGCGGTAGAAGATCGCATTGCCTTCACGGCGGGTCGCCACCAGGTCGGCCTGGGCCAGCACCTTTAAGTGGTGGCTCATGCCGGATTGGCCGATGGCAAAGATCTGCGCCAGTTCCAGTACGCCGAAGGAATCGTTGGCCAGTGCGCGCAACACGTTCAAACGCAACGGATCGCCAGCGGCCTTGCACAAGGCTGCCAGTTCATCGCCGTCGTCGGGGCGCAGTGAGGGCATGGGTAGATTCATAAGGCCAGCAGTCTAGTGACGGGTGGAATGCATCGCAAGGGCAATATCAAAAAGTTTTGATATTGATCGATAAGTGGCGGTTATAAGCCGCCGCTATAACCTTTAGACGAATCGGTTAAAGGTTTCTGCAAGGGATTGATGCCCAAAGCACAGGAAAAACGTCCTCAAGTGACTATCTGTCATTGCCCGCAGGCGGTGGCTGAGGGAAAATGCCGGTCCTTTTTTCCGTTTCTTTTCAGCAAACCCCAGGAGATCAGCGATGCCCAGCCGTCGTGAGCGTGCCAACGCCATTCGTGCCCTCAGCATGGATGCCGTGCAAAAAGCCAACAGCGGCCATCCCGGTGCCCCGATGGGCATGGCGGATATCGCCGAGGTGCTTTGGCGTGACTACCTGAAACACAACCCGAGCAACCCGTCGTTTGCCGACCGTGACCGCTTCGTCCTGTCCAACGGCCACGGTTCGATGCTGATCTACTCGCTGCTGCACCTGACCGGCTACGACGTCACCATCGATGACCTGAAAAGTTTCCGTCAACTGCACAGCCGCACCCCGGGCCACCCGGAATTCGGCTACACCCCTGGCGTGGAGACCACCACCGGTCCCCTGGGCCAAGGCCTGGCCAACGCTGTTGGCTTCGCGCTGGCTGAAAAAGTCCTGGGCGCGCAGTTCAATCGCACCGGCCACAACATCGTCGATCACCACACCTATGTGTTCCTGGGTGATGGCTGCATGATGGAAGGTATTTCCCACGAAGTCGCTTCCCTGGCCGGCACCCTGGGCCTGGGCAAGCTGATCGCTTTCTACGATGACAACGGCATCTCCATCGACGGCGAAGTCGAAGGCTGGTTCACCGATGACACCCCGAAGCGTTTCGAAGCCTACAACTGGCAGGTGATCCGCAACGTCGACGGCCACGACCCGGAAGAGATCAAGACCGCCATCGACACCGCCCGCAAGAGCGCGCAGCCGACCCTGATCTGCTGCAAAACCACCATCGGTTTCGGTTCGCCGAACAAGCAGGGCAAAGAAGACTGCCACGGCGCCCCACTGGGTGACGCGGAAATCGCCCTGACCCGTGAAGCCCTGAAGTGGAACCACGGCCCGTTCGAAATTCCGGCCGACATCTACGCCGAATGGGATGCCAAGGAAAAAGGCCTGGCGGCCGAAGCCGAGTGGGACCAGCGTTTCGCGGCCTACTCCGCCGAATTCCCTGAGTTGGCCAACGAGTTGGTACGCCGCCTCGCCGGTGACCTGCCTGCCGACTTCTCGGAAAAAGCCTCGGCCTACATCGCCGAAGTTGCGGCCAAGGGCGAGACCATCGCCAGCCGTAAAGCCAGCCAGAACACCCTGAACGCCTTTGGCCCGCTGCTGCCTGAGATCCTCGGCGGTTCGGCCGACCTGGCCGGTTCCAACCTGACCCTGTGGAAAGGCTGCAAAGGTGTGTCGGCTGAAGACGCCAGCGGCAACTACATGTACTACGGCGTACGTGAGTTCGGCATGAGCGCCATCATGAACGGCGTGTCCCTGCACGGTGGCTTGGTGCCTTACGGCGCGACCTTCCTGATGTTCATGGAATACGCCCGCAACGCTGTACGCATGGCCGCGCTGATGAAGAAACGCGTGATCCATGTGTACACCCACGACTCCATCGGCCTGGGTGAAGACGGCCCGACGCACCAGCCGGTCGAGCAACTGACCAGCCTGCGTACCACGCCGAACCTGGATTGCTGGCGCCCTGCCGATGCGGTGGAATCCGCCGTGGCCTGGAAGCACGCCATCGAGCGTAACGACGGCCCTTCGGCGCTGATCTTCTCGCGTCAGAACCTGCAGCACCAAGTGCGCACCGACGCGCAGATCGCCGACATCAGCCGTGGCGGCTACGTGCTCAAGGACTGCATCGGCGAGCCGGAGCTGATCCTGATCTCCACCGGTTCCGAAGTGGGCCTGACCGTTCAGGCGTACGACAAGCTGACTGCCCAAGGCCGCAACGTACGTGTGGTGTCCATGCCGTGCACCAGCGTGTTCGAAGCCCAGGACGCCGGTTACAAGCAGTCGGTGCTGCCGTTGCAGGTCAGCGCGCGTATCGCCATCGAAGCGGCGCATGCCGACTACTGGTACAAGTACGTGGGCCTGGAAGGCCGCGTGATCGGCATGACCACCTACGGTGAGTCGGCGCCGGCGCCAGCGTTGTTCGAAGAGTTCGGTTTCACCCTGGAAAACATCCTGGGTCAGGCTGAAGAGCTGCTGGAAGACTAAGTCAGTCTGCGTTGTCTGTACTGGCGCTATCGCGGGCAAGCCCGCTCCCACATTTTGATCGCGGTCTAATGTGGGAGCGGGCTTGCCCGCGATAGCGTCAGAACTTTCAACACCGAACTAACCTTGATCGAGAACCCCATGCCTCAACCGCGTCCCTACAAAGTTGCACTCAACGGCTACGGCCGCATTGGTCGTTGCGTCTTGCGTGCTCTGTTCGAGCGGGGGGCGGCGGCCGGGTTTGAAATTGTCGCGATCAATGATTTGGCCGACATGGCCAGCATCGAATACCTGACACGCTTTGACTCCACCCACGGCCGCTTTCCAGGCGAAGTGCGGGTCGAAGGCGATTGTCTGCACATTAATGGCAACTGCGTGCAGGTCCTGCGCAGTGCCACCCCCGAAGGCATCGACTGGAAAGCACTGGGCGTCGACCTGGTGCTGGAATGCTCCGGTGTCTACCACACCCGTGCCGACGGCCAGCGTTTCCTCGACGCCGGCGCACCGCGTGTGCTGTTTTCCCAGCCGATGGCGAGCGAGTCGGACGTCGACGCCACCATCGTCTACGGTATCAACCAGGATTGCCTGACCGGCGCCGAGTTGCTGGTGTCCAACGCCTCCTGCACCACCAACTGCAGCGTGCCGCTGTTGCGCTTGCTGGATCAGGCGATCGGCCTGGACTACGTGTCGATCACCACGATCCACTCGGCGATGAACGACCAGCCGGTCATCGACGCCTATCACCACGAAGACCTGCGCCGCACGCGCTCGGCGTTCCAATCAGTGATTCCGGTGTCCACCGGCCTGGCGCGCGGCATCGAGCGATTGCTGCCGGAACTTGCCGGGCGAATCCAGGCCAAAGCCGTACGGGTGCCGACGGTGAACGTGTCCTGTTTGGACATCACCATGCAAACCGTCAGCGACACGGATGCGACGGAGGTCAACCGGATCCTGCGCGACGCCGCCACCAGCGGTCCGCTCAAGGGCCTTTTGGCCTACACCGAATTGCCCCACGCCAGTTGTGATTTCAACCACGACCCGCATTCGGCGATTGTCGATGCCAGCCAGACCCGCGTTTCCGGCCCAAGGCTGGTGAACATCCTGGCCTGGTTCGACAACGAATGGGGCTTTGCCAACCGAATGCTGGATGTTGCGGAACATTATCTGCACATCGCCTCTAAACAACCTCAACAGTAATTCAGGAACTGCGACCCATGACCGTGTTGAAGATGACCGACCTCGATCTGCAAGGTAAGCGCGTACTGATCCGCGAAGACCTCAACGTCCCAGTCAAGGACGGTGTTGTCACCAGCGATGCGCGAATCCTGGCCTCGCTGCCGACCATCAAGCTGGCCCTGGAAAAAGGCGCGGCCGTGATGGTCTGCTCCCACTTGGGTCGTCCGACCGAAGGTGAGTTCTCCGCCGAAAACAGCCTCAAGCCTGTTGCCGATTACCTCAGCAAAGCCCTGGGTCGCGACGTGCCGCTGGTGGCTGACTACCTGGGTGGCGTTGACGTTAAAGCCGGCGACATCGTGCTGTTCGAAAACGTGCGCTTCAACAAGGGCGAGAAAAAGAACAGCGACGAACTGGCCCAGCAGTATGCGGCGCTGTGTGACGTGTTCGTGATGGACGCGTTCGGCACCGCTCACCGCGCCGAAGGCTCGACCCACGGCGTGGCCAAGTTCGCCAAGGTTGCCGCTGCCGGTCCATTGCTGGCCGCTGAACTGGACGCACTGGGCAAGGCGTTGGGCGCTCCAGCCCAGCCAATGGCCGCCATCGTCGCTGGCTCCAAGGTGTCTACCAAGCTGGACGTGCTCAACAGCCTGAGCCAGATCTGCAACCAGCTGATCGTCGGCGGCGGTATCGCCAACACCTTCCTGGCCGCCGCCGGTCACCCGGTGGGCAAATCGCTGTACGAGCCGGACCTGCTCGACACCGCCCGTGCCATCGCCGCCAAAGTCAGCGTGCCATTGCCGGTCGACGTGGTGGTCGCCAAGGAATTTGCCGAAAGCGCCGAAGCCACCGTCAAGCTGATCGCTGATGTGGCCGCCGACGACATGATCCTGGATATCGGCCCGCAAACCGCGGCCAACTTCGCCGAATTGCTGAAAGCCTCCCAGACCATCCTGTGGAACGGTCCGGTGGGTGTGTTCGAGTTCGACCAGTTCGGCAACGGCACCAAAGTGCTGGCCAAAGCCATCGCTGAAAGCTCGGCGTTCTCCATCGCGGGCGGTGGCGACACCCTGGCGGCCATCGATAAATATGGCGTTGCTGACCAAATCTCCTACATTTCTACCGGTGGCGGCGCGTTCCTCGAATTCGTCGAAGGCAAAGTACTGCCCGCCGTGGAAGTGCTGGAAACCCGAGCCAAAGGCTGAGGCTCGTGATCCGGAAAAGGAGTGTTCCCATGATCAAGTCGTTGGCAATGGTGATCGCAGCGGGCCTGTTGGCCGGCTGCGGCAGCACGCCAAACGCAGAGCCGGACGCTGGCAAGCCTGCAGCGCAGCAAAAAAAGAGCTGCTACCAGGCGGACTGGCAAGCCGAGACCATGCCGGTGATCAACAAGCGCATCGGCAATGAACGGCTGGAGAAATACGACGCCGCGCCCAACGGTCAGGAACAGGGTTGCCCTTGACGGGTCTGATCAACTGGCGGCCATCGGTCGCCTCACGAGGATTGGCAATGAAAGGCGTTTTCGCCCTGGCAGCCCTGGCCCTGTTGGCCGGCTGCAGCAGCATGAACATGTTCAGCAACAAGGCAGAAACTGCCGACAAGTGGACCACCTGGACCTGCGACAGCAAGGCTGAGGTCAACTGGCGTTTCGCCAACCCGGCTAAATCTGAAGTCGATGTGCGCCTCGGCGGCTCCGATCAGGTTTACCGCTTGAAACAGGACGTCGCTGCGTCGGGCGTGCTGTACGCCAACGACCAATTGGCGTTTCACACAAAAGGTGAGGAAGGCCTGGTTTACTGGGTTGCCACCGATGATTTGATCGGGCGCGGCTGCAAAGCGCAGTAAGCCTGACAGCAATAACGATTCAGCAGGCCAGGCCTACAAACCCTGACCGGCAATAACTTGAATAGCAGCCGCCGCTACGGCAGGCTTGCACGATTAACGACCCTCGACCGGGAGAGACAACACAATGGCACTTATCAGCATGCGTCAAATGCTGGACCACGCAGCCGAGTTCGGCTACGGCGTCCCAGCCTTTAACGTCAACAACCTTGAGCAGATGCGCGCCATCATGGAAGCCGCTGACAAGACTGACTCCCCCGTGATCGTCCAGGCTTCGGCCGGTGCGCGCAAATACGCCGGTGCCCCGTTCCTGCGTCACCTGATCCTCGCCGCAATCGAAGAATTCCCGCACATCCCGGTGTGCATGCACCAGGACCACGGCACCAGCCCGGACGTGTGCCAGCGCTCCATCCAACTGGGCTTCAGCTCGGTGATGATGGACGGCTCCCTCGGCGAAGACGGCAAGACCCCAACCGACTACGAGTACAACGTACGCGTGACCCAACAAACCGTGGCCATGGCCCACGCCTGCGGCGTATCGGTTGAAGGCGAGCTGGGCTGCCTGGGTTCCCTGGAAACCGGCATGGCCGGCGAAGAAGACGGCATCGGCGCCGAAGGCGTGCTGGATCACAGCCAAATGCTGACCGACCCGGAAGAAGCCGCCGACTTCGTCAAGAAGACCCAAGTCGACGCCCTGGCCATCGCCATCGGCACCAGCCACGGCGCCTACAAGTTCACCAAGCCGCCTACCGGCGACGTACTGGCCATCGACCGCATCAAGGAAATCCACAAACGCATCCCCAACACCCACCTGGTGATGCACGGTTCTTCCTCGGTGCCGCAAGAGTGGCTGGCGATCATCAACCAGTACGGCGGTGACATCAAAGAAACCTACGGCGTACCGGTTGAAGAAATCGTCGAAGGCATCAAGTACGGCGTGCGCAAGGTCAACATCGACACCGACCTGCGCCTGGCATCCACCGGTGCGATGCGTCGCCTGATGGCCACCAACCCGAGCGAGTTCGACCCGCGTAAATTCTTCGGCGCGACCGTGACGGCGATGCGTGATGTGTGTATCGCTCGCTACGAAGCCTTCGGTACTGCGGGTAATGCTTCGAAGATCAAGCCGATCTCGTTGGAAGCGATGTACCAGCGTTATTTGAAAGGTGAGTTGAACGCTAAGGTGAACTAAGCCTTAGGTGTTTAAAAAGAAGCCCGCAGAGATGCGGGCTTCTTTTTGCCTTAAATTTGATCAGGCGGCATTGGGCTTATCAAAACCACGATGTTCGATCACGCGAAACACATCACTGACGTCCTGCACCAGAATGCGCGCCGTGTTCGTCACATTGTTCAGGTCGCGCTCGGCAAAGTCCGGCAGGCTGGTGCAGGCCATCAGGTTGAGGTGTTCGAGGGCGGCGTTGAGGCGTTCGCGCAGGCAGGCGTGAAGGTCCAGCAATGGGGCGTTGCTGTCGATCAGTAGGACGGGGTTGTCGGTAGCGTTTTCGGTGCACGGGTAGAAACGGCAGGGCGGTAGTTGGTTCTTCACGGCAAATCCTTAACTCAAGAGAAGAATGGCCACCGTTTGCTGCGAAACAAATAGGGTGGCAGCTGTGCGCGGGTTCGCAGACCGAGGAGTTAAGACCCGGCAGACCCGAAGGTCTCCCACGCACAACCGCCATAACAAAGACGGCCGTCGGCAAGAATACCGGGGCTGCTTTAACGGTTGTGGTTTTAACTCTGAAGGGCTGCGAAACCCTATCGCCGTTCAATGCCGGCGACGGGGCGAACTATAAGCGTGGCCCTGGCTCACCGCAACGGCCCTGTAGGACGCCGTACCCCTGTGGGAGCCGGGCTTGCCCGCGATGGCGGTGGGCCAGTCACAGAATCTGTTGCCTGATACACCGCCATCGCGGGCAAGCCCGGCTCCCACAGGGATCATTGGCGTGTTCAAAAAGGTGATTGATCTCTGGCTCGTTCGGATAAGGCCTACACGATAGTGAGCGATGCTCAGTCGTGATCAATATCCAACTTCGCAAACGTCACCCGCGCGCCTTCCTTGCTGTCCCCGCTGTTGTCCTGCACATAGGCGCCTGCCTTGAAGTACAGCGGCTTCGCGCCCCACGCCGCGCCAATGCGCTCATTCCACTCCCCGTCCGCCGCATACACACTGAGCAGCCCGGCTTTGTTGAGGTTGATCACGTAGGTGAAGCTCTTTTCCAGCGGCACATTTGACGCCACGATGATCACCCGCCCTTCACCATCATCCGGTCGCATGCGCACCTTGGCGACGATATTCCCGGTCTGGGTTTTTTCCTTGAATTGATACTCCAGCTTGATCAGTGGTTTCTGGCTGTCATAGGCATGAATCTGCCCAATCACGATCTTGCCGCTGGACGGCACCTGATTGACCTCTAACGTGGCGCGCAGAAAGTTGTCCGCATCCGGGTAGGTCCAGTTACGCAGGCGCCCATCGGCAAAGGTCTCACGCAGTTCACTGCGCGGGTACACAGCGTTTTCGGTGCGGGTGCCGGTCACGGGGGTCCAGAATTGCACGCTGCTGCCTTCGGCCTGGAAGTATTGGTCGTTGAAGCCGCTCATCAGTCTGGGGGTTTCGATGGTCGCGGGCGGGGAGCCGACCGGGATGCTGAGGTTCCAAGTGGATAGGTCGATCATGGCGTAGGCCTTTTTACAGAGGGGTGTAGGCTAAGGCCCTTGGGCCAGACAGGTTCTTTATAGGTGGTGTTAACCGTCTTGTTAAACGTTTGCTGGCAATTTATTGGCGTCAAGCAAGTGTCAAAAAGCCATGTTTCCCATGATCCGTGGGCTCCAGGCATTGACCGTTAGTCGGCTTCCTGAAAATTGGCGCAATGATGGCACTGCCATTACTTCTGATTTTCCGGAACCGGGGCTAGAGTGAGGCCTCAGTGTTTGTCCGGGTTTTCTCCCAGAATTGACCGGAGTGGCTCCCAAGGAAGAGACGTAGCATGGAATGCGCTCCACACCACGGCGATGGTCGTTCGGTTCTTCTGGTGGTCGATGACTATCCGGAAAACCTGCTCAGCATGCGCGCGCTCTTGCAGCGCGATGACTGGCAGGTCATCACCGCAGCGTCTGGCCTGGAAGCCTTGGAGCTGTTGCTGCAGCATGATGTCGACCTGGTGCTGCTGGACGTGAAGATGCCCGGCATGGACGGCTTCGAAGTGGCTCGCCTGATGCGCGGCAGCCAGCGCACACGGATGACGCCGATCATCTTCCTCAGCGCCAACGCCCAATCCCCCGCCGCCGTGCTGGAAGGCTACGCCAGCGGCGCCATCGATTACCTGTTCAAACCCTTCGACCCGCATATTCTCAAGCCCAAGGTCCAGGCATTGCTGGAGCACCAGCGCAATCGCCGGGCCTTGCAGCGCCTGAGTCATGACCTGGAGTCCGCCCGCGCGTTCAATGCGTCGGTGCTGGACAACGCCGCCGAGGGCATTCTGGTGGTGGGCGAGGGCAGTGTGATCGAGTACGCCAACCCGGCTATTTCGCGGCTGCTGAATGCCACCATGACGGAGTTGCAGGGTGAGAGCTTCCTGAGTTTCCTGCAAAAACCTCACGTGCCGGCCTGGCTGGGGTTCGCGATGTTCGAGGCGTACCGCAAAGGCGAAACGTGGCGCCAGCATGACGCCATTTTACGCACCGGGCGTGGTCAGCAGGTGCCGGTGGCGCTGTCCTGCGCGCCGTTGCCCGCCGAGCAGAAGGCCATGGTGGTGACGGTGCTGGACATGTCCGAAGTGCGTCATTTGCACCAGCAACTGGAGTTCCAGGCGGTGACCGATCCGTTGACCGGGCTGTTGAACCGGCGTGGTTTCCATCAGGCAGCAGAGAGCACATTGTTGCGCAGCGAGCGGAGTGAGCACTCTCTGGTGCTGCTGTACCTGGACCTGGATGGTTTCAAGCGGGTCAATGACTCATTGGGCCACGACGCAGGCGACCGGGTGTTGCGCTGGGTGTCGGAGCAGATGCAGGCGTGTTTGCGGTCCGGCGACATGCTCGGGCGCATGGGCGGGGATGAATTCACGGCGTTGCTGGAGCTGGAGTTTCCGGAGCAAGCCGCGAAGATTGCGGAAAAACTGATCGAACGCGTGTCGGTGTGCCAGCAGATCGACGGCCTGGATGTGATGCTCGGCGTCAGCATCGGCATCGCCACGTTCCCAGATTGTGGTTCGGATTTGAATGGCCTGCTCCGCGCCGCCGACATTGCCATGTACGAAGCCAAGCGCGCGGGCCGTCAGCAATATCGCTATTACGACCAGGAAATGAACGGCCGCGCCCGCTCTCGGCTGATGCTGGAAGACAGTGTGCGCACGGCGATCCAGAACAAGGATTTCACCCTGGTCTATCAGCCTCAAGTTTCTCTGGACGATGGGCGCCTGCGCGGTGTCGAAGCGCTGTTGCGCTGGCAGCATCCGAGTGTTGGCGATGTGCCGCCGGGGCTGTTTCTGCCGTTGCTGGAGGAGGCGCGGTTGATCAGCCAGCTCAGCACCTGGATTTATCAACAGGTCGCCGCGCAACGCCAGGCCTGGAAAACCACGTTTGATGATGAATTGGTGCTGAGCGTGAGCCTGAGCAGCAACCAGTTCAATATGCCCAACCTGGCCAGCCAACTGCAGCAGGTACTGGAGCGACATGGGTTGCAGGGGCGGCAGTTGGAGGTGGAAATCAGTGAAGACTGCCTGATGAGTAACCTCGAAGAGTCGACCAAGCAGCTCAAGTTGTTGCGCCAGATCGGCGTGCGCACCGCGCTGGATGACTTTGGCTTGGGCAATTGCTCCCTGGCGCATCTGCGCGACCTGGCGTTCGATACGCTCAAGCTCGACCCGCAATTGGTTGCGCGCCTGCCGGGTTCCGCGCGGGACGCGGTGATGGCGCGCAGCATCATCGAACTGTGCGGGCATTTTGAGGTGGTGGTGGTGGCGGAGGGCGTCGAAACCCAGGAGCAAGCCCAATGGCTCAAGGCCAATGGTTGCCCGTTTATCCAAGGCCCGTTGGCGGCGCAACCGTTGATGGCCGAGGAAGTGACCGACTGGTGCCGCGCTCGCCTGGGCTGAATTCGTTACACTGGCGGCTATCCGAACCTGTTGCAGACCCCATGACCGCGCTGAAATACCTCCAGGCCTATCCCGCCGCCCTCCAGGAACAAGTGCGCCAGCTGATCGCCAAGGACCAGTTGGGTGCCTACCTGGAGCAACGTTACCCCGAACGCCACGCCGTGCAGAGCGACAAGGCCCTGTACGCCTACGCCCTGGCCTTGAAGCAGGAGCACTTGCGCAATGCGCCGGCCATCGACAAGGTGTTGTTCGATAACCGCCTGGACTTGACCCACCGCGCCCTCGGCCTGCACACCACGATTTCGCGGGTGCAGGGCGGCAACCTTAAATCCAAGAAAGAGATTCGCATTGCCGCGCTGTTCAAGGAGGCCGCGCCGGAGTTTCTGCGCATGATCGTCGTGCACGAACTGGCGCACTTCAAGGAATCGGACCACAACAAAGCGTTCTACAAACTCTGTGAGTACATGATGCCGGGCTACCATCAGGTGGAATTCGACCTGCGCGTCTACCTCACGTACCGCGACCTGCAGGGCAAACCCTGACCGCACAAGGCGACCGACCATGGATGTGAGCAAGACCAAGAGCAGCTTTTATCGCCGCCTGTACGTGGCCTACCTGATCGACAGCGGCCAGGCCAGCAGCGTCCCAGCATTGACCGACGCCACCGGCATGCCCCGGCGCACGGCGCAGGACACGATTGCGGCGTTGGCCGACTTGGACATTGTGTGTGAATTCGAGCAGGAAGACGGTGCCCGCAACCATGCCGGGCACTATCGGATTCGCAGCTGGGGGGCGATCGATCGGCGCTGGATCGAGGCGAACCTCGGGCAGATCAAGCAGGTGCTGGGTTACCCCTAGTCCTTTCTCATGCCAATGTGCGGAATATCATCTTCCAGGTATTCCTCACCGGCGACGACAAACCCATAACGCCCGTAGTAGCCCTGCAAATGCGCCTGGGCTGACAGGAAAATCGGTGTTTGTGGCCAGATATCCTCAATCCGCTTGAGTGTTTCTTCCATCATCCGATGCCCCAGCCCGGTGCCACGCGCTACCGGCGCCACAATCACGCGGCCGATTACCACGTCACCACCTTGGGTTTCTGGGTCCAGCAGCCGCAGGTAGGCCACCAACTGGTCATCCTGCCAGGCCATCAAATGGTGGGTGTCGCCCGACAGATCCTGCCCGTCGAGGTCCTGGTAAACGCATTTCTGCTCGACAACGAAGACCTCGTTGCGCAGGCGCAGGATGGCGTAGAGCTGCTCCTTGCCCAGGTCATCGTGGTGCTTGAAAACCCATTCAACGGTCATGGCGTGTTCTCTTATAGATGTCTGCTGCGGATAGTAAGCGCGGCAGCCGATTGTGTCTAAATCGACTATTTTTGTGAGTGAAATCAATTTGCCATCATTGAGTGCGTTCGGTGCCGGTTTCTTTGTGTAATCTGAGCTACTGTTAGAACCTCAGGCCCCACCTGAGCTCAGGATAACGCCTGCCTGCCAAGGACTTTGAGCATGCCGCGATTCTCTCGTGCCGTTGCTTTGATTGGAGTGTTGTTGCTGGCCCAGCCGGCCCTCGCACAGCGTCTGCGCCTAGTAGCGGATGCCTGGCCACCCTTTACCGATGCCACCTTGATCAATGGCGGGCTGGCCACCGATATCGTCAGCACCGCCCTGGCCCGCGCGGGTTATGCCAGTGATTTCGAACAGGTGCCCTGGGCCCGGGCATTGATGGGGGTGGGCGACGGGCGTTATGACGTGTTGGTGAACGCCTGGTACGACGATGCGCGCACGCACCTGGGGCAGTTTTCCGGCGAATACCTGCTCAACCGCGTGCGTTTCATCAAGCGGCGTGACGATCCCATTGCATTCCAGAACCTTGAGCAACTGCACGACTACCCCATCGCCGTGGTGCGCGGGTATGCCTATTCGGCGGCGTTCGATGGCGATGCGCAGTTGCAGAAAGTGCCGGTGCATAACTTCGCCATGGCGGTGCGCATGCTTGCGGCGCAGCGGGTGCGGCTGACCGTGGAGGATGAATATGTGGCGCGTTATTACTTGTCCCGCGAGTCGGCGCGGGTGCGCAATGCGGTGGAGTTTTTACCCAAGCCGTTGAGTGAAAACAGCCTGCATATCTTGGTGAGCTTGAAGAACCCCGAGCATGAACAGATCGTCGCCAGCTTTGACCGGGAGATTGCCAAGATGAAGGCGGATGGGAGTTATGCGCGGTTGATGAAGCAGCATGGGATGTAGTGGCTGCCTCTTGTGGCAAGCCCGCTCACCACAGGTCAGGCCGCGCTGGTGTCTTTGATCAGATGCGCCGCCAGCGTGCGCAACGGCCCCAACTGCCGACAAATCAACGCCAACTGTGTCTGCACCAATCGCTGCCCTTCATCAATCTCATCCGGCATCTGCTCCAGGTCGGCCGCCAACGCTTCCTCGGCGTCGCTCTGAATCGCAATCGGCTGCTTGTTCGCAAGCCCCGTGGCGATCTCATCAATACTCGCCGCCAAGGTATTCCCGGCGCCATCGATCAGATGCTCGCGCACCTCCGCTGGCAACTGGGTTTCGCGGTGCGCGCCGAGGCCTGACAAGTAACTGAGCAAGGTATGGGACAACACCAGGAAGCGGAAGCCCACGTCAGCCTCCTTACGGAAGTGCCCCGGCTCCATCAGCATATTCGCCAGGGTGGTCGACAGCGCCGCATCGGCGTTGTGCGCGTTGCGTCGGGCCAGGCGATAAGCCAGGTCGTCGCTTTTGCCGGCGGCGTATTGCTGCATGATCTGGCGCAAATAGATGCTGTTGCAGGTCAGGGTGTTGGCCAGCACTTTGTTCAGGCGACGGCCCTGCCAATCCGGCAGGAACAGGAACACCGCCAGGCCCGCAATCAAGCTGCCGAGCAAGGTATCGAACAGACGCGGCAGGAACAGGCCGTAGCCGTCACCCACCTGGTTGAAGCAGAACAGCACCATCAACGTGATGGCGGCGGTGGCCAGGGTGTAGCGGGTGGTGCGGTTGATAAAGAACACCAGGCCGGCGGCGATGGCGAACATCGACTGTACCAGCGGGCTCGGGAACAGGTCGAACAAGGCCCAGGCCACGGTAAGGCCGATAGCGGTGCCGATGATCCGCTGGCCGAGCTTGCGCCGTGTGGCGCCGTAGTTGGGCTGGCACACGAACAGCGTGGTCAGGATGATCCAGTAGCCTTGGGAGGCATGAATCGCATGCAACATGCCGTAGCCCACGGTCAGCGCCAGGGACAGGCGCAGCGCGTGACGGAACAACAGTGATGTGGGCGTCATCTGCGTGCGCAGGCGCGTCCACATTTCCTTGAGGTTGCGCGGGGCGCGGTCCAGCAGGTTGCTGTCGGTGGCGTCGGCCAGGCTGTCGGGGTTGCTGGCGTCGCCCAGCAGGCGGTCCAGCGTCGACAGGTTGGCTGCCAGCGCGCGCAACGAGCGCAGCAGGCCGCGCCAGGCTGGGTTGCTCTGGATGCGCAAGTGTTCCAGGGAGGCGTTCAAATCGCCCAAGGCTTCGGCGAAGCTGTCGTCATAGATGAACGGCTGGCGCAGCTGGATCGACTCGGCCAGGGTCTGGCACGCCTTGCCCTGTTGACGCAGCAGGCGTTGGCAGCGGAACAGCACGTCACTGTGGAAGAAGGCTTCGGCCAATGCGTTGTAGGGATAGTGGGATGAGCTGGCACGCTCATGGATGTCTTGGGCGAGGAAGTACAGCTTCAGGTAGCGGCTGACTTTCGAGCCAGGGCGGCCATTGCCCACGCGATGCAGGATGATTTCCTTCGCCGCATTCAGCGCGGCAACCACCCGCCCATTTTGCTGGGCCAGTTCCAGGCGACGCGCTTCCACATCCAGTTGGCGAATCGGTTCGAACAACGACGACTTGAGCTTGAGGTAACGTCCCAGCTCGCGAAACAACCGCGCCAGGCTTTGCTGCACCGGCTGGTTGGAAAACAACGCTTGCCACAGCACCGACAGCGCGCCGTACCAGGCGGCACCGGCCACCAGCAGCAGCGGCTCATGCCAGAAATCCGAGACGGCACCACCACGCTGGTCCACGCCGATCATGGTGTACACCGACAGGATCAGTGTCGCGGAGGCAATCGCCCCATAACGTTCGCCCAACGCGCCAAGCATGGTCAGGCAGAAGGTGGCCAGGGCCAGGGAGATCGCGAAGACCCAGGGATAAGGGAACAGCAGCTCCACCGACAGCGCGGCGATGCTGAAACACACCAGCGTCACCGCCAGGGCGTTTAGACGGCCTTGCCAACTGTCATCTGTCTCGGCCAGGGCGCTGGCGATAATCCCCAGGAACAACGGGATCAGCAGCGTCATTTCATCCTGATACCAGCACAGCGCCATGCTGCCGGTGAGGGCGATGAACACCCGGATGCTGTAACTGAATTTATCCAGCGCCCACAGGCGCCGCATGGACTGCTTGAACGAGGTCGATGACATGAAGTCTGGAGTCTTCCGGGACGATGCCGCTAAATTGAGCTATCAAGGACGCCACGGCAAGCGTGGCGATCACATCCAACAGCAAAATTTATTCCACTGCGCCGATCAGGCGTACTGCGCCGCCGCGTAACCCGAAGCCCAGGCCCACTGGAAGTTGAAGCCGCCCAGGTGACCGGTCACATCCAGCACTTCACCGATAAAGTACAGGCCGGGGCTTTTCAGGGATTCCATGGTCTTGGACGACACTTCCCGTGTGTCCACACCGCCCAGGGTCACTTCGGCCGTGCGATAGCCTTCGGTGCCTGCCGGCACCAATTGCCAACTGCCGAGTTTTTGCGCGATGTCGGCAATTTCAGCGTGGGTGTACTGCTTCATCGGCTTGGACGCAAACCAGGTGTCCGCCAGCAGGTTGGCCATCTTCTTGGTGAAGATCTCGCCCAGCAGCGTTTTCAGCTCGCTGTTCGGGCGTTCGGCCTGTTGCGCTTGCAGCCACTCGTGGGCGTCATGGTCGGGCAGCAGGTTGATTTCCACCGTGTCGCCGGATTCCCAGTACGAAGAAATCTGCAGGATCGCCGGCCCACTCAGACCGCGATGAGTGAACAGGATGTTCTCGCGAAAGCTCTGGCCGTTGCAGGTCACCAGGCAATCCACCGAGGTGCCAGACAGCTCGCCGCACAAGTCTTTGAGCTGATCGGTGATGGTGAACGGCACAAGACCGGCGCGGGTTGGCAGCAGTTCGTGGCCGAACTGCTTGGCCACTTGATAACCAAAACCGGTGGCGCCCAGTGTCGGAATCGACAGGCCGCCGGTGGCAATCACCAGGGATTCGCAACGCAGTTCACCCAAGGTGGTCTGCAACTGGTAGCCGTTGTCAAGCTTGGCGATCTCTTCGATCGAGGTGTCCAGGTGCAGGCTCACGCCGACCTGAATGCACTCGTCCAAGAGCATGCCGAGAATGTCGCTGGACTTGTTATCGCAGAACAGCTGGCCGAGCTTCTTCTCGTGATATGGCACGCCGTGCTTGGCCACCAGCCCGATGAAATCCCACTGGGTATAACGCGCCAGGGCGGATTTGCAGAAGTGCGCATTGTGCGAGAGGAAGTTGGCAGGCTCGGTGTACATATTGGTGAAATTGCAGCGGCCACCGCCGGACATGAGGATCTTCTTGCCGGCCTTGTTCGCATGGTCGATCAACATCACTTTGCGCCCACGCCCGGCGGCGGTCAGTGCGCACATCAAGCCTGCGGCGCCGGCGCCAATGATCACAACTTCGGTCGAGCGCAAAACGGTGTCCTCACAAAACTTGATCTGAAATGCAATTGAATGTGAGAGGGGCTGTTGTGGTGAGCGGGCTTGCCCCGCGCTGGAGTGCGTAGCGCTCCCAATATTTTGGGGCTGCTTCGCAACCCAGCGCGGGGCAAGCCCGCTCACCACAACAAGCCCGCTCCCACATTTTTGATCTCTGTAGAGCTTGAATGCTTTACAGAATCCGAACGCGCAACGAACGGCCTTTGATCTTGCCGTCGTTCAAACGCTGCAACGCCTGCTTGGCGATCCCGCGTTCCACGGCCACGAAGGCCTGGAAGTCAAAGATCGCGATCTTGCCGACCTGGGCGCCCGGAATACCGGCTTCGCCAGTCAGTGCACCAAGGATATCGCCTGGGCGAACCTTGTCTTTGCGGCCGGCGGCGATGCACAGGGTGCTCATCTGTGGCAGCAACGGGCCACCGCTTTGCGGCTTGAGGTTGTCCAGTTGGTCCCAGTTCAGCGGCGACTTCTGCAGTTGCTCGATGGCCTGGGCGCGGTGCGCTTCGGACGGCGCCACCAGGCTGATGGCAATGCCGGTCTCACCGGCACGACCGGTACGGCCGACGCGGTGGATGTGGATTTCTGAGTCGCGGGCCAGTTCGACGTTGATCACCATGTCCAGCGAATCAATGTCCAAACCACGGGCAGCCACGTCGGTGGCAACCAGCACTGAGGTGCTGCGGTTGGCGAACATGGCCAGCACCTGGTCACGGTCGCGCTGTTCCAGGTCGCCGTGCAGGCCGACGGCGGAAATGCCCTTGGCCGTCAGGTGATCCACGGTTTCCTGCACTTGCTGCTTGGTAAAGCAGAACGCTACGCAAGACGCTGGGCGGAAGTGCGCCAATACCTTGGTCACTGCGTCCATGCGCTCTTCCGGCGAGATCTCGAAGAAACGCTGCTCGATCTGGTCATCGGAGTGGAAGGCTTCGGCTTTCACTTGCTGCGGCGCGCGCATGAACTTGGAGGCCAACTGCTTGATGCTCACCGGGTAGGTGGCCGAGAACAGCAGGGTCTGGCGGCGCGGCGGGGTCTTGCTGATGATGTCTTCGATGGCGTCGTAGAAGCCCATGTCGAGCATGCGGTCAGCTTCATCGAGGATCAGCGTGTTCAGGCCGTCGAGGACCAGCGAACCCTTGCGCAGGTGCTGCTGGATACGGCCCGGCGTGCCGACGATGACGTGGGCGCCGTGTTCCAGGGAGGCGATCTGCGGGCCGAGGGACACGCCGCCGCACAGGGTCAGTACCTTGATGTTGTCTTCGGCACGGGCCAGGCGGCGGATTTCCTTGGCGACCTGGTCGGCCAGCTCACGGGTCGGGCACATCACCAGGGCCTGGCAGCCGAAGTAGCGCGGGTTGATCGGGTTCAACAGGCCGATGCCGAAGGCGGCGGTCTTGCCGCTGCCGGTCTTGGCCTGGGCAATCAGGTCCAGCCCCTTGAGGATCACCGGCAAGCTTTGCGCCTGGATCTGCGTCATCTCGACATAACCCAGCGAGTCGAGGTTAGCCAGCATGGCGGCGGACAGGGGCAAAGTATTAAAAGCGGTGGCGATGGTAGTCACGGGACTGGCTCTGCAAAACAAAATGTCGCGCAGTGTACCAGCCCTGTGGGATTTTCCCCGCAAGTTCTAGACGAGAAGCCTGTTAATGCTCGATATGCTGCTCGGGGCTGGCGGCACGCTTGCCGTCTTTTGGCGACAGTTGCAGGAAGATCGCGGCCGCCAGCATCGCCATGATGCCCACCGTGAGGAAGGTCAGCTGGAATGCGCCGAGGACCGTGCTGACGCCGTCGTTGCCGGTTTCGGCGGTAAACCCGCCGAGCAGCGCGCCGGCGCAGGCGACCCCGAGGCTCAACGACAATTGCGCCACCACCGACAGCAAACTGTTGCCGCTGCTGGCTTGGGCGTCATCGAGGTCGATCAGGGTGACGGTGTTCATCGCGGTAAATTGCAGCGAGTTGATCGCCCCCAGCACCGCCAGCATTCCCAGCAGCAGCGGGTAGGGCGTGTGTTCCGTGACCAATCCCATGCTCGCCAGCATGATGCCCAGGGCCAGAGTGTTGCCAGTCAACACGATGCGGTAGCCCAGGCGTTCGATCAGCGGGCGTGCCACGGACTTGGCAAACATCGCCGCCGCCGCCAGGGGCAACATGCTCATGCCGGCTTCCGACGGTGAGTACCCCAGCGCCACCTGTAACAGCAACGGCACCAGGAACGGCAGGGCGCCGCTGCCCAACCGCGCGAACAGGTTGCCAAGGATGCCCACGGCAAAGGTGCGGGTCTTGAACAGCACCGGTGAAAACAGTGGATTATCGATGTGCCCCGCCCGCAACCAATACGCCGCCAGGCACGCGAGCCCGCCGAACAGCAGCAACATCACCCTCAAGTGCGGCAAGTGCAGTTCGCCCAGGCCTTCCATGGCGATAGTGATCAGCACCATCGCGGCGCCAAACAGCAAGAAGCCGATCCCATCGAAGCGCGTGCGCTCGCTGCCGCGCAGGTCGGGGATGAATTTCCACACGGCGTAGCAGCCAATCATGCCCACCGGCAGATTGATCAGGAAGATCCAGTGCCAGGTCAGGTATTGCACCATCCAGCCGCCCATGGTCGGGCCGAGCAATGGGCCGAGCAAACCGGGGATGGTGATGAAACCCATGATGCGCACCAGCTCGGAGCGCGGGTAGGCGCGCAGCACCACCAGTCGCCCAACGGGCAGCATCAATGCACCGCCCAGGCCTTGGATCACCCGTGCGCCCACCAGCATGGTCAAGCTGCTGGACAGGGCGCACAGCAGCGAGCCAATGCTGAACAGCATGATTGCGCCAAAGAAGATTTTCTTGGTGCCGAAGCGGTCGGCGATCCAGCCCGACGCCGGGATCAGCAAGGCGACGGTGAGCATGTAGGCGATCACCACCCCTTGCATACGCAGCGGGTTTTCCGCGAGGTCCCGGGCCATCGCCGGTAATGCCGTGTTGAGGATCGTCCCGTCCAGCGACTGCATGAAGAAGGCAATCGCGACCACCCAGGGGAGCCAGCGGGCGGTCTTGGCATCGAGCGGGACGCGGTTCGGCATGGAAACCCTTTTGGTTAGCAGGCTATGTGTTGGCGATTATGCGCCATTCGTCGCGCCTTTTCCCACCAGGAAATCCAGCAGTTCACGGTGCACCGCCACCGCGGCTTCGTTGGATTCAAGGTCGAGCAAGTGGCCAGTGTGTTCGGCGACGGCAAAGCTGCTACGCCCCACGTACTGCTTGAACAACCGGGCCTCGGCGGCGGGGGTGTATTCGTCGAGGGCACCGTTGAGGAAGTGCACCGGCGTTTCAATCTGCCGCAGTGCCGGCAGGTAGTTGCCATCGCCCAAGGCCAACACTTGGTGGATATGAAAACGCGCCTGGCGGTATTCGGTGGTAGCCATGGTCGACAGGTGACGGTGGTTGTTGCGTTTGAGCCGGGGCGACAAATATTGGCCCACGGTTTCATTGAGCAAGTGGCCGACGGCGGACTTGTCATCGGCCTCGATCAATACGCGTACGCGTTCCACATAGTCGAGCATGGCCTGGTTGAGGTTGGGTGCCAGGGCCATCACCACCGAGCTTTCGATGGAGGGTGGGTTGTGCGCCAGGGTCAGCAACGTCGAGATGCCGCCCCAGGAGGCCGACACCAGGTGGTTGACCTGGAAGCGCTCGACCAGGGCGCGCAGCATCTGCACCTCGTCGTCCTTGGTCACCAGGTCGAGGTCAGTGTTGTGTTCGCGGGAATAGCCGGAGAACGGCAAGTCAAACAGCAACACATTGAAATGCTCGGCCAGGCATTTGCTGGTGCGAGCGAAGGAGCGCGTGGTGGACAGCGCGCCGTTGACCATCAATACGGTCTTTTTTCCAGAATCGTTTCCTAGCTGCTCAACATGAACGTTGTAGTGCTTGAACAGCTTTTCAATGACAAAACTTCCATGGTTCATGTCAACGCTCCAGCTTGCCCTTCCCGGGCAAGGTCGTGCTCTCGTGGGTGGGGGTGGCGGGATGCCATTAACCCTTATAACGAGGATTCTGGAGGAAAGGAAGGTGTCCTACGGTGGAGGAGAAACACCTGTAGGAATGCCTCTGCCTACAGGCGTAAGACGCTTACAGAGTAAGTGTCAGGCGTTTTACCAACGCTCCTGGCAGCAGATTTGAGGCGGTATTGCGCTGACTGTAAGTGCTGGCAGAAAGCAGCAACTCCCGATCAGCGGTCAGGGCTTCGAGCTGCGAACCGAGCAGGCTGTAGACACTGTCATCAAAGCGCATGGTGCTGACCGGCGCCTTGATCTCGCCGTCTTCCACCCAGAAGGTGGCGAAGCGCGTCATGCCGGTCAGACGTGCCGCCGGCAGGTCGGAATAGTTCAGGTACCACAGGTTGCTGATGTACAACCCGGTGCCCAACTGCTTGAGGATATCGGCCTGGGCCAGGCTGCCGGCGGCCATCTGCAAGGCGCTGGGCGATTCATCGCTGCTTGCGCCATTGGTGCTCAAGCCGTATTCGGCCGCGCTGCGCGAATTGATCAATTGGCCCTCGGCGTTTCCCGCCTTGATCAGCGTGACGTCGCCGCGCGGGTAACCTTCGGTGGAAAACGCCTGGCTCAGGGAACCGCTGATCTGTTCCGTCAGCGTCACCAGCGGGCTCAGGGACTGTTCGCCGGCGTACAGCTTTTGCAGCGAACTGCCCTTGCTGGCGATGGCCTGGGCTGAAAAACCACCCCAAGTGATGATGCTGATGATCTCTTCAATCGCCGCCGGGGCGAGGTAGGCGCGGTATTGCCCAGGCGCCAGTGTGTGCAGTGGCCGGCCGAGGAACTCCAGCTGTTCGCGGGCCTGCTGGAAGCGCGCGGCAAACTCGGCGCTGTCCCAGGTGTGCCCGGCGTAGCTGGCTTTCACCGCTTCGCCATTGGCGTGAAACAGGCTGAAATCGAAGTTGAAGCTATTGGCCTGGTGCCAGCCGAAGGCGCCCGACGAGCTGGCAAAGCCCCGGCTGATGGGGCCGGCCGCATAGAAACCGACCAGGTCGACGCCGTGGGCGGCCTGGCTGATGTCTTCCAGTACCTGGGCCAGTTCCGGCAGCGGGCGGGTTTGTTCGTTGCTGCTTTGCCAGGCATTGTGGTTCAGCAGCAGGTACGGATCCTGAGGCAGCAGCGGCAGGGTTTCACGCAGCTGTTGCAGGCCATCGGCCAAACGCTGGCGGTCCAGCTCGGGCTCGCCGGCCAGGGTGATGCCCAGGTCAGCATGGCGGCCGTCGTTGATCAGTTTCAGGTTGAGGCTGGCCTGTTGCACCTGGCCGGCCTGGCGCACCTTGGCGTGATTGAAACGCACGAATTCGGACGCTTCATCCGCATAGCCCAGGTGGAACTGTTCGTTGTCGGTGATGGTGTGCTTGAGCCATTCCACCAATGCCTTGAAGTTGTTCATCAGGCGTCTCCCCCAAATACGTCGACATCACTGAATACGCAGGCCGGCGACGCATGGCCGACGCGGATCACTTGGTTGGGTTCGCCTTTGCCGCAGTTCGGCGTGCCCAAGACCTTGAAGGTGCTGGCGTCACCGACTGCGCTGAGGTTGCGCCAGAAGTTGGCAGAAATGGCGCGGTAGTTGGGGTTCTTCACCACGCCTTTCAGCTCGCCGTTCTCGATCAATTGGCCCCATTCGCAGCCGAACTGGAATTTGTTGCGCGCATCGTCGATGGACCATGAACGGTTGGTCGACATCAGCACACCGTTTTCGATACCGCCGATCAGTTGCGCCAGGCTCTTGTCGCCCGCTTCGATGTTCAGGTTGGCCATGCGGTCGATGGGCGCGCGGTTCCAACTGCTGGCCCGGCTGTTGGCTACGCCGCTCATACCCGAACGGAACTGCGACAGCGCACCGCCCAGCGGTTTGAGCAGCAGCCCTTCGCGGATCAGGAACTGCTTGCTGGCGGGCGTGCCGTCATCGTCATGGCTGTAGCTGGCGAGTTGCTCGGGGATATCCGGGTCGAAGGTCACGTTGAGCAAGGGCGAGCCATAGTGCAGATGGCCGAAGTCGCTGGCCTTCACAAAACTGGTGCCAGCGTAATTGCGCTCGTCACCCAGAATGCGATCCAGCTCCAGCGGGTGGCCGATGGATTCGTGAATCTGCAGGATCATCTGGTCGGGCATCAGCAGCAGGTCGCGTGGGCCGTTGGGGGTGTTCGGCGCGAGCAGCAGTTGCAGGGCTTCGTCGGCAATGCGTGGCGCGGCGCCGACCAGGCCGAAGCGGCTGATCACATCAAAGCCGCCTTGCTGGCCGAAGTTGCTGCCGCCCAGGGTGCGGCTCTGGCTATCGTTGCCGTCGTAGGCGGTCACGTTGACGCCGGGGAACACGAAACGCTGGGCCTGGCGCAGTTCGGCGCCGGCGTTGTTGAGGTAGATCTGCTCGACGTGGGCCAGGCCGAGGCTGACTTCCCAGCTCACCAGGCGCTCGTCCTTCGGCACAGCGGCAGACTCATCGCCCAGCAGCTGGTAGCAGTCGCTCAAGGACGGGAAGGGCTGGTTGAGCTCAGGGGACAAATAGTCCGCCACATCGCTGGAGACATGCTGGTCGCGCAGGTCGAGCAGGGCGTGGGGCTTGATCAACCGGGCTTGCTGTTCGGCACGCTCAAGGGCGGCTTGCAGGCCGGGCAGGGAAATATCGTTGGTTGCCGCGTAGGCCTCCACACCGTTGACACGCACGGTGAGCATGGCGCCTTCGTCGTGGTTCAGGTGCGGTGGTTCGGCGACGTTCTTGCGTACGGCCAGGTAGTGGCCTGATTCGCGTACGTAGCGCAGCGAGAAGAATTCGGCGGTGGTGCGCAGGGCACTGAAGTGTTTTTTGAGTGTGGCGTGGTGGTCGAACATGGGGCCTTCCTTGTGGGCGGCTCGGCGCGGGCAGGCCAACAGAGTAGGCCTGGGCTAGGAGCTGATCAAGGAAAGGCAACCATTTGTGGCAGGTGAACTATTGTGGCAAGCGGGCTTGTTGTGGTGAGCGGGCTTGCCCCGCGCTGGAGTGCGAAGCGCTCCCAAGATTTTTGGGGCCGCTGCGCAGCCCAGCGCGGGGCAAGCCCGCTCACCACACACAAAGCCTGTTTACCACAAGGTTTAGCGTTATTGCGCGGTAGGCCCCACTTCACGCATCGGCTTGCCACGCACTGGCGCATCGCCCGCCACGTAGTAGTCGGCGGTGCTGCGCGGCAGCGGCTGGCGGCCGCGGATCTTGTCGGCGATTTTCTCGGCGATCATGATCGTCGGCGCGTTCAGGTTGCCGGTGGTGATGATCGGCATGATCGACGCATCCACGACGCGCAGACCCTGCATGCCATGCACGCGGCCTTCACCGTCCACTACGGCCATCTCGTCGGTGCCCATCTTGCACGAGCAGGACGGGTGGAACGCAGTCTCGGCGTGCTCACGGATGAACTTGTCGAGCTGCTCATCGGTTTGCACGTCAATGCCGGGGCTGATCTCGCGGCCACGGTACTGGTCGAGTGCCGGCTGCTGCATGATTTCACGGGTCAGGCGGATGCCGTCGCGGAATTCCTGCCAGTCCTGTTCGGTGGCCATGTAGTTGAAGAGGATGCTCGGGTAGTCCCGTGGGTTCTTCGACTTCAGCTGGATGCGACCACGGCTCGGCGAACGCATGGAACCCATGTGCGCCTGGAAACCGTGCTCTTTCACACCGTTGCTGCCGTTGTAGTTAATCGCCACCGGCAGGAAGTGGTACTGGATGTTCGGCCACTCGAATTCTTCACGGGTACGGATGAAACCGCCCGCTTCGAACTGGTTGCTGGCGCCGATACCGGTGCCGTTGAACAGCCACTCGGCACCAATGGCCGGCTGGTTGTACCAGAGCAGCGACGGGTACAGCGAGACCGGCTGGGTGCACGCATATTGCAGGTACAGCTCAAGGTGATCCTGCAGGTTTTCGCCGACGCCTGGCAGGTCGTGGACCACTGGGATGTCCAGGCTTTCCAGCAGTTTGGCCGGGCCCACGCCGGAGCGTTGCAGCAGTTGCGGCGAAGCGATTGCGCCGCTGCACACCAGCACTTCTTTACGGGCGCGGGCTTCAACGCGCTCTTCGGCGGCGCCGATCAGGTAACGCACGCCCACGGCACGCTTGCCTTCGAACAAGACTTTGTCGGTCAGGGCGTGAGTGACGATGGTCAGCGTGGAGCGCTTCTTGGCGGTATCCAGGTAACCGCGCGCGGTGCTGGCGCGACGGCCTTTAGGCGTGACGGTACGGTCCATCGGGCCGAAGCCTTCTTGCTGGTAGCCGTTCAGGTCGACGGTGCGCGGGTAACCGGCCTGTACGCCGGCTTCAACCATGGCGTGGAACAGCGGGTTGTTGCCAGCCTTTGGCGTGGTCACGCTGACCGGGCCATCGCCGCCGTGCCAATCGTTGGGGCCGATGTCGCGGGTTTCGGCTTTGCGGAAATACGGCAGGCAGTCCAGGTAAGTCCAGTTTTCCAGGCCTGGCAATTTCGCCCAGTTGTCGTAGTCCATGGCGTTGCCACGGATGTAGCACATGCCGTTGATCAGCGAAGAACCACCCAGGCCCTTACCGCGACCGCACTCCATGCGACGGCCGTCCATGTGTGGCTCTGGATCGGTCTCGTAGGCCCAGTTGTAGCGGCGGCCTTGCAGTGGGAACGCCAGGGCGGCTGGCATTTGCGTGCGGAAGTCGAAACGGTAGTCGGGGCCACCGGCTTCCAGCAGCAGGACGGTGACGCCTTCGTCTTCGGTCAGGCGGGTCGCCAGGGTGTTACCGGCGGAGCCGGCACCCACAATGATGTAATCGTATTCTTGGGACATTGGATGCACCCTCATATAAGTGGTTCAAGCTGCTTTTGTGGCGAGGGAGCTTGCTCCCGCTCGACTGCGTAGCAGTCGCAAAACCAGCGAACGAGTTCGGTCTGAAGAACTGCGGTGCCTGGGGTGGGGCTGCTTCGCAGCCCAGCGGGAGCAAGCTCCCTCGCCACAAAGGCGCACCCCAGGGCTCCTGTGGGTTAGAACACCGAGGCGTAATCGCCCAGCTCAACCTGTACCGATTTGATGCGGGTAAAGTTGTTCAGCGAGCTGATGCCGTTCTCACGGCCCACACCCGACTGCTTGTAGCCGCCAACCGGCATCTTCGCGTCGGACTCGCCCCAGGCGTTGATCCAGCAGATACCCGCTTCCAGCTGATGAATCACGCGGTGGGCGCGGTTCAAGTCCTTGGTCACCAAGCCAGCCGCCAGGCCGAAGTCGGTGTCGTTGGCGCGGCGGATCACTTCTTCTTCGGTTTCGTAGGTGAGGATGCTCATCACTGGGCCGAAGATTTCTTCACGCACGATGACCATGTCGTCGGTGCAGTCGGTGAACACGGTCGGGGCCACGAAGGCGCCTTTGGCGAAGTCGCCGTCGGTCAGGCGGTCGCCGCCGCACAGCAGGCGGGCGCCTTGCTCTTTGCCCTTGGCGATGTAGCCCAGCACGCTTTCCATGTGGGCAAAGCTGACCAGCGGACCGAAGTTGGTGTTTTCGTCTTCCGGGTTACCAACGCGAATGCGCGCGACACGCTCAACGATCTTGGCTTCGAACGCAGCTTGCAGGTGCTTGGGTACGAATACACGAGTGCCGTTGGTGCAGACCTGGCCGGAGCTGTAGAAGTTGGCCATCATCGCGGTGTCGGCGGCGCGGTCGAGGTCGGCGTCGTCGAAGATGATCAGCGGAGACTTGCCGCCCAGTTCCATGGTCACGTCTTTGAGCGAAGAGCTGGAAGCGCTGGCCATGACTTTCTTGCCGGTGTCGGTGCCACCGGTGAACGAGACTTTCTCGATGCGCGGGTGTTCGGTCAGCCAGGTGCCGACTTCACGGCCACTGCCGGTCAGTACGTTGAACACGCCCGCCGGAACGCCGGCTTCGGTGTAGATCTCGGCCAGTTTCAGGGTGGTCAGCGAAGTGACTTCGCTCGGCTTGAAGATCATTGCGTTACCGGCAGCCAGGGCCGGTGCGGATTTCCACAGGGCGATCTGGATCGGGTAGTTCCACGCGCCGATACCGGCGACCACGCCCAGCGGCTCGCGGCGGGTGTAGACGAACGAAGTGTCGCGCAGTGGGATCTGCTCGCCTTCGATGGCTGGCACCAGGCCTGCGTAGTATTCCAGCACGTCAGCGCCGGTAACGATGTCGACGTACTTGGTTTCGGAGAAGGATTTACCGGTGTCCAGGGTTTCCAGGGCGGCCAGCTCGTCGTTGCGCTCGCGCAGGATGTCGACGGCACGACGCAGGATGCGCGAACGCTCCATGGCGGTCATGGCGGCCCAGATTTTCTGGCCTTTTTCGGCGCTGACCACGGCACGTTCAACGTCTTCTTTAGTCGCGCGTTGCACTTGGGCGAGAACTTCACCGTTAGCCGGGTTGATGGCTTCGAAGGTGGCATCGCTGCCAGCGTCGCTGTAGCCGCCGTCAATGTAGAGTTTTTGCAGGTCGAAACGGGCCATAAAGTCCTCGCAAGTGCATAAGTGGTTGGCGTTAACCGCCGAACAGTGAGCCATAAGGGTGTGGCAACACTGAGCGACAGCAGTTCAGGGGTTGAGCGGTTATGTGTGCTCTAACTCACCTGCTTGGCCAATTGGAAATCCATGTATTCGTAAGCGATCCGTTGCGCCTGCGCCGTGTCGAAAGCGTCTCCCGACAGGGCGCCGCGCAACCATAAACCGTCGATCAGGGCCGCCAGGCCTCGGGCTGCTTTGCGTGCGTGCGGCAGCGGCAGCACTCGGCGGAACTGGCAGCACAGGTTGGAATACAGACGTTGATCGTTGATCCGCTGCAACCTGTGCAATGACGGGTGATGCATGCTGGTGGCCCAGAAGGCCAGCCAGGTTTTCATTGCCGGGCCGTTGACCTGGCTGGCATCGAAGTTGCCCTCGATGATCACCTGAAGGTGTGCCCGTGGGCTGTCGTCCTTCAGTGCGAGCCTGCGTTCGTGGACGTTCTCGATCAGCGCATTCATCAAGTACCGCATCGTCGCGGCGATCAGGCCGTTCTTGTCCTGAAAGTAGTGACTGATGATGCCGTTCGAAACGCCGGCCAAACGGGCGATCAGCGCAATGCTGGCATCTCCCATTCCGACCTGATCGATGGCCGTCAGCGTGGCTTCGATCAACTGCTGGCGGCGTATGGGTTGCATACCGACCTTGGGCATGTAGCACCTCTCCTTAGGCCTGCCGATGGGCGATCAACGTCCGTCGGCTTGAGGGCCAGTCTATTTTGTTTTGATTGAACGTTCAATCAACAAAGAATAAGATCTGCGACAAATGGTCGCGTCCTACAGGCATTTCCTACTTGTAGGCGCGACATCTGGCACCTGGTTAAACCCCTGAAACGTCCCTGGGCACTGCGCTCATGGGGTGCAGGGATTTAAGGGGTGTCTTTATAACACCCGTCCGTCGACTGCCGAAAAATCGATGTCCCGGGATAACCGTTGCCTTGTGTTTCTCTCTCGCACTGCCCGGAGCATCTGCGCCATGAGTTCTGCCTCTCTTATAAAGACCCCACCGGAAAAGGTGCGGGTCAACGGTTGGGTGTTCTACACCTCCACCGCGTTGATTCTGTTGTTGACTGCCATCCTGATCATCGCCCCGCAGGAGGCCGGGCGCATGCTCGGTGTCGCCCAGGCGTGGCTGTCGAAAAGCTTCGGCTGGTACTACATGGTGGTCATCGCCGCCTACCTGGTGTTCGTGGTCGGCCTGGCGTTTTCTTCCTATGGCAAATTGAAACTGGGCAGCAAGGACGACACCCCGGACTTCAGCTACGGCGCCTGGGCCGGCATGTTGTTCTCATCGGGCATCGGCATTTCGCTGTTGTACTTTGGTGCTTCCGAGCCTTTGGACCACTACTTCAACCCGCCCGAAGGCGCAGCCGCCAGCAATGGCGCCGCACGCCAGGCGCTGCAACTGACCTTTCTGCACTGGGGCCTGCACGGCTGGGCGATCTATGCCTTGGTCGGCCTGGCCGTGGCGTACTTCGCTTATCGCCATAACCAGCCGCTGGCCTTGCGTTCGGCGTTGTACCCGCTGGTGGGCGAGCGCTGGGTGAAAGGCGCGGCCGGCCACGCGGTGGACGGTTTCGGCATGTTCGTGACCCTGTTGGGCCTGGTGACGAACCTGGGGATTGGTTCGATGCAGGTGTCGTCCGGGTTGGAAAACCTGTTCGGCATGGAGCACAGCAACACCAACCTGCTGATCGTGATCATCGTGATGAGCACCGTGGCGACCATCGCCGCCGTGTCTGGCGTGGAGAACGGCATTCGCCGCCTGTCCAACCTCAACATCGTGTTGTTCAGCGGCCTGTTGATCTTCGTGCTGCTGTTCGGCCCGACTCTGCATTTGCTCAACGGCTTGGTGCAGAACACCGGTGACTACCTCAACGGCATCATCCTGAAAACCTTCGACCTCTATGTGTACGAAGGCGACGCTGACAAGACCGAACGCTGGATGGGCCTGTGGACCCTGTTCTATTGGGCGTGGTGGATTTCCTGGGCGCCATTCGTGGGCATGTTCATCGCGCGTATTTCCCGTGGTCGCACGGTGCGTGAACTGGTGGCCGGCGTGCTGCTGATCCCGCTGGGCTTTACCCTGGCGTGGTTGTCGATCTTCGGGAACTCGGCCTTGGACCTGGTGCTGAACCACGGCGCGGTGGAGTTGGGCAAGACCGCGCTGGAACAGCCGTCCATGGCGATTTACCAGTTGCTTGAGCATTACCCGGCGTCGAAAGTCGTCATCGGTGTATCGATCTTCGTGGGCTTCGTGCTGTTCCTGACCCCGGCGGATTCCGGCGCGGTGATGATGGCCAACCTGTCGTGCAAAGGCGGCAATGTGGATGAAGATGCGCCGCACTGGCTGCGGATCTTCTGGTCGGCGGTGATCACCCTGGTGACCATCGGCCTGTTGTTCGCCGGCAACTTCGAAGCCATGCAGACCATGGTGGTGCTGGCGGGGCTGCCGTTCTCGGTGGTGTTGATCTTCTTCATGTTCGGCTTGCACAAGGCGATGCGCCAGGACGTGGCTATCGAACAGGAGCAGGCGCAACTGGCCGAGCGTGGCCGCCGTGGTTTCAGCGAGCGTTTGACCGCGCTGGACCTGCAACCGAGCCAAGGCACCGTGCAACGTTTTATGGACAAGCACGTCACCCCGGCACTGGAAGAAGCGGCGACGGCGTTGCGTGACCAGGGGCTGGAAGTGCAGACGCTGCTGGGTAAATCCAAGCGCTGCATCGGTGTGCGCATCGAGATGGAAGAGGGCAACCCGTTTGTCTACGAAGTGAGCCTGGATGCTTACTCGTCGGCACCGAGCGACTTGCCCGAGGAAGAGCGCACGCGTTACTACCGTGCCGAGGTCTACCTGCACAACGGGCCTCAGGAATACGACCTGATGGGCTTCGCCCAGGAACAGATCACCCGGGACGTGCTCGATCAGTTTGAAAGCCATCGGCAGCTCCTTGGCCGTGTCTATAGCTGAAGGTTGATCATCCACCTGTAAAACAAAACGCCGCGATCCTCGCGGCGTTTTTGTACTCGGGGGATTACCCCAGGTTTTTGCCCAGCAGGGCGTGGTACAACTCGCTGTCTCCGAGAATCCCCACCACCTGGTTGTTGTCATGCAACACCAGCTTGTTCCCGGTGTGATAACGAATCTGCAACGCGTCGCGCATGCCGATATTCGAATCCACCAGCGTCGGCACTCGGCCCAAACCTTCCACCGCTTGCCCCGGCGCCCAGTTCTGCAGGTTCATCACCGCACCATTCTGGCGGGCACCCTTGATAGTGTTGCCTTCGGCCAGGTCCAGCCACGAGTCGCCGCCCGGGTCCAGGCACACCGAACCGTTGACGCGCTTGCAGTTGTCCAGCGTGCGCATCAGGCTGCGGCCGCACAGTACGTTCAGCGGGTTGGTATGCGCCACGAAGGTACGCACATAGTCGTCCGCCGGGTTCAGCACGATCTCTTCCGGCACGCTGTACTGGATGATCTTGCCGTCTTTCATGATCGCGATGCGGCTGCCCAGTTTGAGCGCCTCGTCGAGGTCGTGGCTCACGAAGACGATGGTCTTGCTCAGCTTGCGTTGCAGTTCCAGCAACTCATCCTGCAGGCCTTGGCGGATCAGCGGGTCGAGGGCGGAGAAGGGTTCGTCCATCAGCAGGATGTCGGCGTCCATCGCCAACGCGCGGGCCAGGCCGACCCGTTGCTGCATGCCGCCGGAGAGTTCGTCCGGCTTCTTGTTGCGCCATTGGGTCAGGCCCACCAGCTCAAGTTTTTCATCCACCAGCTTGCGTCGGTCTTTCTCCGGGCGGCCCTGCATTTCCAGGCCGAAGCTGATGTTTTCGCGCACTGTCAGCCAAGGCATCAGGGCGAACTTCTGGAACACCATGGCGATGCGTTTGGTGCGCATCATTTTCAGCTCGGCGGGTGTGCAGGAGGCGATGTCGATCTGGCGACCTTCATGCTCCACGAACAACTGGCCACGGCTGACGGTGTTGAGGCCGTTGATGCAGCGCAACAGACTGGATTTGCCGGAGCCCGACAGGCCCATGAGCACACAGATCTCGCCTTTCTCGATGTCCAGGCTGGCTTTTTCTACGCCGACAATCTGCCCGGTCTTTTTCAGGATTTCATTACGGCTCATGCCTTGGTCCAACAGCTTGAGCGCCTCGCGTGGGTCTTTGGAAAAGATCACGTCGACATTGTCGAATCGGATAATGCTCATGCATCACCCCCTACTTTAGCGTCGGGTTGTTTGCAGATGCGGTCGAGCATGATGGCCAGCAGCACAATCGCCAGACCGGCTTCAAAGCCCAAGGCGATATCGGCGGTGTTCAGCGCGTTGACCACCGGTTTGCCGAGGCCGTCGGCGCCCACCAGGGCCGCGATCACTACCATCGACAACGACAGCATGATGCATTGGGTAATGCCGGCGGCAATGCTCGGCATGGCGTGGGGCAGTTCAATGCGCGAGAGCAACTGACGGCGCGAGCAGCCAAAGGCCTTGCCGGCGTCCATCAACTCTTGCGGTACATCACGGATACCCAGGTAGGTCAGGCGGATCGGCGCGGCAATCGCGAACACCACCGTGGAAATCAGCCCAGGCACCACACCCAGCCCGAAGAGGGTCAGGGTAGGGATGAGGTAGACGAAGGTCGGTACGGTCTGCATCAGATCGAGCACCGGCCGCATCATGGTGTAGAACAACGGTTTGTGCGCGGCAACAATGCCCAGCGGCACACCGATGACCACGCAGACCAGAGTGGCGAACAGCACTTGCGCCAGGGTCTCCATGGTTTCCTGCCAGTACCCCAGGTTGAGGATCAGCAGGAAGGAGGCGATGACAAAAACAGTCAGTCCCCATTTACGTTGGATAAAGTGAGCCAGCAGCGCAATCAGACCGATCAATGCCAGCGGATTGAACCAGGTCAGCGCGAACGTCACGCCGTGGATCATCGTTTCCAGTGTCGATGCGATTGCGTCGAAGTAGTTGGCGCCGTGTTGGGTCAACCATTCGACGAAGGCAGCGATGTACTGGCCTAGTGGGATTTTCTGTTCAGTCAGCATGGTAGTGAATGTCCACATGCGAAGAGGGAAAACATCCCGGGGCAGCGCACCGCCCCGGGGACAACATTACTTGGCGAGGTAGGCTTTAACGGCGTCGAGTCCTGGTTTGCCATCTACGGTGGTGACACCGGCGAGCCAGGTGTCGAGGACTTGCGGGTTGGCTTTCAGCCAGGCCTTGGCGGCGGCGTCAGGCTTTTGTTTGTCGTCCAGGACTTTACCCATCAGGGTGCTTTCCATGTCCAGGGTGAACACCAGGTTTTTCAGCAACTGGCCGACGTTGCTGCATTCCTGGGTATAACCCTTGCGGGTGTTGGTGTAGATGGTGGCCTGGCCGTAGTTGGGGCCGAACGAGTCGTCACCGCCGGTCAGGTACTTCATCTTGAAGCGGGTGTTCATCGGGTGCGGTTCCCAGCCGAGGAACACGATGGCCTGGTCACGCTTGGAGGCGCGTTCGACCTGGGAGAGCATGCCGGCTTCGCTGGATTCGACCACTTTGAAACCGGCGGTTTTCAGGCCGAAGGCGTCTTTGTCGATCAGCGTCTGGATGGTGCGGTTGCCGTCGTTGCCCGGCTCGATGCCGTAGATCTTGCCGCCCAGCTCATCCTTGAATTTGGCGATGTCGGCGAAGTCCTTGAGGCCTTTGTTGTACAGCGCTTCCGGGACGGCCAGGGTGTACTTGGCGTTCTCCAGGTTGGCGCGCACGGTTTCCACGGTGCCGGCATCACGGTACTGCTTGATGTCGTTTTCCATGGTCGGCATCCAGTTGCCGAGGAAGATGTCCATGTTCTTGCCGTCGGCCAGTGACTTGTAGGTCACGGGTACCGAAATCATCGTGGTGCGCGGCTTGTAGCCCAGGCCCTTGAGGATCTCGCTGGTGGTCGCGGTGGTGACGGTGATGTCGGTCCAGCCGACATCGGAGAAGTTGACGGTCTGACATTGTGCCGGTTCTGCGGCGTGCGCCATGACTGGCAGACTCAGCATGGCGGCCAACAACAACGAGGGTGAACCTTTCATCTGGGTAGACTCCTGTGTTTTTTCTGGCGGCATTCGCCGCGCTTTATAAGTGTTGCGGTTGGTGCGTGCGACAACAGCTCTGGCACGGTGCCTTGCAAACGAGTCGAGACTGATCATGTACCAGTGAAAATCTGACGCCTACAGGGGGCGTCGTATCCAGTACAGGGATGGTCGTATCCAGTGTCGGTGACGTCGCTTACAGATTTTTCCAGAGGCGAAACTGCAGTTTTCGTCCATCTGCACCGCTAAAAACGGCCAAAACAGGTGATCGTACGCAAGCGACGCTGGTGAGCATGGTTACGTCGGTGTGAGACGCCGTGGCGGTCAGCAAAAGCTTGATGATGCCGCCATCTGGGCGATTTGAGCGTAGCAGCTCCTTGGTGCCCGGTTTGCTCACCTGCGGAGTTCCACGGCAATGGCTATCAGTGTTTTCGACCTGTTCAAGATCGGCATCGGGCCTTCGAGTTCTCACACCGTCGGCCCCATGCGCGCCGCGGCGTTGTTCGTTCAAGGCTTGCGTGAACGTGAACTGTTGGAACAAGTGCGGCGCGTCGAAGTTCAGCTCTACGGCTCCTTGTCCGCCACCGGCATTGGCCACGGCAGCGACACCGCGACCATCATGGGGCTGATGGGCGAGTGGCCGGACGCGATCGATCCTTCGCAAATCGGCCTGCGCATTCACACCCTGCGCGAGACCGACACCTTGCTGCTGGACGGGCGCCTGCCAGTGCCCTTCGTCTGGGCGCGGGACATGCGCCTGCTCGACGAAAACCTGCCGTTCCACCCCAACGCCATGACACTGGTGGTGTACGGCGATAGCGCTGAACTGCACCGCGACACCTACTATTCAGTGGGTGGCGGTTTCGTGGTGGATGAGGCCCAGGCGCAAAGCGGCGTGGCCGATATGGACCGGACCGAGTTGCCTTACGATTTTTCCAGCGCGGTCGAGCTGTTGCAGCTGTGCAAGACCCACAACCTGCGCGTGGCCGAGTTGATGCTGGCTAACGAAAAAACCTGGCGCTCCGAAGAAGAAATCCGCAGCGGCCTGATGAAACTCTGGCGCGCCATGCAGGATTGCGTGGAGCAGGGCCTCAAGCACGAAGGCATCCTGCCTGGCGGTTTGAACGTGCGCCGGCGTGCGGCCAAGTTGCATCGCAGCCTGCAAGAGTTGGGTAAGCCGAACGTGATCGGTTCGACCTTGAGCGCCATGGAATGGGTCAACCTGTTCGCCCTGGCGGTCAATGAAGAAAACGCCGCGGGTGGACGCATGGTCACCGCACCTACCAACGGCGCGGCGGGGATTATCCCGGCGGTGTTGCACTACTTCATGAAGTTCAGCGAGGAAGTCACCGAAGCCAACGTCGTCGACTACCTGCTGGGTGCGGCGGCGGTGGGGATCCTGTGCAAGAAGAACGCGTCGATCTCCGGTGCCGAAGTCGGTTGCCAGGGCGAAGTCGGTTCGGCGTGCGCCATGGCCGCCGCCGGCTTGGCCGAGATCCTCGGCGCTACGCCGGAGCAACTATGCAATGCCGCCGAGATCGGCCTGGAACATAACCTGGGTCTCACCTGCGACCCCGTGGGTGGACTGGTGCAAGTGCCGTGCATCGAGCGCAATGCGATTGCGGCGGTGAAGGCGATCAACGCCGCGCAAATGGCGCTGCGTGGTGATGGCCAGCACTTTATCTCCCTGGACCGGGTGATTCGCACCATGCGCGATACCGGGGCGGATATGCATGACAAATACAAAGAGACATCGCGGGGTGGGTTGGCGGTGAGTGCTGTGGAGTGTTGATGGTTTTGTAGTGAGCGGGCTTGCCCCGCGCTGGGTGGCGAAGCCGCCCCAATAAAGGCACCACATAGTGTCAGCTAATAACGAGTCGCCTGATTTTGGGGCGGCTTCGCCACCCAGCGCGGGGCAAGCCCGCTCACTACAAGTGAACACCCGGATCCAAAAGCGCCACCTTTTAGCGCGTCGCAAACAGATAAGTAGCTACCGAACGATTTCCCGCCGGACCACCGGTCACCCGTGCTTGGGGTGACAGACTTCTCCCATACCCGCAAAGCGCCTTCCCACAAGTGCTACCGATCTGCTCACGCCTCGTGGGCAGACTCTTTCCTACAGCCGATTCCGGCTATATCCGTACTCGCGGCGCGGGCTTATCTAGACGCGTCATCAGGTCGTTTTTAGGAGTTATTGGACGGCCATTCAATTTTAGGCATGGCATTTGCTCTATCAATTCAAAGCCTCTCTCCTGGCTGGATGAAGAGCGCAATAACAAGAGCCTCGCCTGAGGCCATCACCCGCTTTGTGTGAGGAGATACCGCGATGACGTCGTTCAACTCCGGGGCCCAACCCCAGAACCGTGCGCCTCAATCCATCGGCTTTTTGCTGCTGGACAATTTCACGCTGATTTCCCTGGCCTCCGCAGTCGAACCCCTGCGCATGGCCAACCAGCTCTCCGGTCGCGAGCTGTATCGCTGGACGACCTTGAGTGTCGACGGAAACCAGGTGTGGGCCAGCGACGGTCTGCAAATCACCCCCGATGCTTCCATGCACAAAGCCCCAGCCCTGGACACCGTGATTGTGTGCGGCGGCGTGGGTATCCAACGTACTGTGACCCGTGAACATGTGTCGTGGCTGCAAAGCCAGGCGCGCCAATCGCGCCGCTTGGGCGCTGTATGCACCGGCAGTTGGGCACTGGCCTGCGCCGGTTTGCTCGATGGTTTTGATTGCAGCGTGCACTGGGAATGCCTGGCCTCGATGCAGGAAGCCTTCCCCCGCGTGGCCATGAGCACACGCCTGTTCACCCTCGACCGCAACCGCTTCACCAGTTCCGGCGGCACCGCGCCACTGGACATGATGCTGCACCTGATCAGCCGCGATCACGGCCGTGAACTGTCGGCCGCCATCTCCGAGATGTTCGTGTACGAACGCATCCGCAACGAACAGGATCACCAGCGTGTGCCGCTCAAGCACATGCTCGGCACCAACCAGCCGAAGCTGCAGGAAATCGTCGCGCTGATGGAAGCCAACCTGGAAGAGCCGATCGACCTGGACGAACTCGCGGTGTACGTCGCCGTGTCCCGTCGCCAGCTGGAGCGCTTGTTCCAGAAATACCTGCATTGCTCGCCGTCGCGCTACTACCTCAAGCTGCGCCTGATCCGCGCGCGGCAGTTGCTCAAGCAAACGCCGATGTCGATCATCGAAGTGGCGTCGGTGTGCGGGTTTGTCTCCACGCCGCACTTCTCCAAGTGCTACCGCGAATACTTCGGCATTCCGCCACGGGATGAGCGTGTGGGCTCCAACACCACCCAGCAAGTGGCGATGATGCCGATTCCGCAGGCGCTGGTGTTGTCACCGTTGTCGGGGCCGATGTCGGCGTTGAGTCAGGCGCGTAACGAATCGACGTTTGCCAGCGTTCGGCTCTAGACCTTTTGGTGAGCCGGGCTGTTGTGGTGAGCGGGCTTACTGTGGTGAGCGGGCTTGCCCCGCGCTGGGCTGCGCAGCGGGCCTAAAATCTTGGGAGCGCTTCGCACTCCAGCGCGGGGCAAGCCCGCTCACCACAACAAGCCCGCTCGCCACAGTGATCTATTCAGGCGCCGGAGTTCTGTTTGAACTGCACCAACGCCGGCAATAGCTGCTTGTCGATCGCCTGCCTCACGGCCGGCAGGATCGTCGCGCTACCGGTGTACATCTGCTCAACCATCCCCTTGAGCGCCTTGGCCCGAGCCTCGCTCAACCCACGCACCGCACACTCGCAGGCCTGCTCGGCGGTGGCGCCGCTGGAGACTTCAAAACCCAGTGAGCGCAGTTGGCCCAGCAGGTCATCCTGGTCAATCAAGTCCGCGTGCATCATGACGTTTATCCTGGTGAAGGGAACGGGGTTTGACCTCGATTCTGGTAGCCGCCCAAGCGGTCGGCAAGGCCAGATTGCACGAATGCCTCAGATGGCTACGAGCATGTCGTTTTCGGGCCATTTACCGAGCGCATTAATGGGCACACTGAACCCAAGCACTCAGCTTGAAGGTTTGGTCACCCTCAGGATGTCACGCTCACACAAGGCACTCTGCCCCGATTCAGTCACGGCTGGATCGGGGCTTTTTTTAACGCTGCAATACCAGGATCCGCGAGAGCAATTCATCTCGATCAATGTAGCAACCCTGGAAGTGCCGCGCCCCTGAAGTGGGGTCAAATGCATTACGCGCATGCAAAGTGCGGCGGTTATCGAAGCACCACAGTTCCCCCGGATTCAGGCGCTTGACCACACGAAAGCGATCCTCCCGCGTCATGGCGATAAAACGTCGATACGCGCGATACAGCAATGGCATCTGCGCAACGCTGGCCTCGAACGGCCCACGCAGAAAGTTGGCCATGCGAATCTCCGCCACATCCCCCAGCGCATCCAGCGCAATGATCGGCGCCAGGCGGCGATAGTCGCTGTGCCGGTCCTTGTTGCGAAACTCCACCGGGATCTCACACAGTGCCCGGAACGCTTCGGGCTCTTCCGTGCGCAGGGCGTTGGCGATGGCAAACCCGTCGACAAAAATGCTCTCGCCACCGCTGGCATCGTTCACCAGGCAATGCAGGAATTGCAGGCCCGGTTGCAGCTCCCGCGTGGGCAGATCGGTGTGCAAGGGCAGGTTGAAAGCGGTGTAGGCATTGCTGTCGGCATCGGCCTTGGATTGCACATTGAACAGCACGCCGAAGTTGCTCTCGCGGATGAAGGCAATGCGCTTGGCGATCAGCGCCAGGGAGCCAGGCTCGGTTGGGACGCCCCGGATTTGCGTCAGGCCTGAATCGCGCAGCGCCAGCAACCATTGCAGCAGCGTGTTCGGGTCTTCCATGACCGTCGAGTAGTCGAACACCGGCAGTTGGAAGCGACTGTCCCACAACTGCGATTGGGGTTTTGCCGCACGGCGTTCGGCACGGGATTCGTCGTCATAGGCATGGGCCCGCAACCAGCCGGGATCGTACTGGCTGCGGTGGCCGCCGCTCCATTCCACCCACAGATTGCCTTGATCAAGACGGGCCGAGGCAGCCCTGAGATTGGCGTCTACGTCGACAATCTCCAGCACTTGCTCACGGGTCACGCTGTACACGCATTCTGCACAGGGGCAGTTGTCCCGCAGCCATTGGTGATGAAACGGGCTGACCCGCCCATCGGCCCAATGCACGAGGATTTGATCGTCCAGCACCCGCACGTCCGCGATGTCGCAGATCTTCGGGTAGGTACGGAAATCGGCGACAGCGGCGGCGGTTTGCATGGTGGCTCCTTATTGCTTCTTGGGGGGCAGTCCAATCACTCGGCCAAGCAGGGCGGGGCGCGGCAGGTCGGCCTGCTCGGCACTGATGGCCGTGAGTTTTTCCAGCGTGGCCTCGGTGAACGGCGCCGAATTCGGGCCGGCCAGATCAACGTGCAGCAGCATCTGCTCGTTGCCCGCCAGCTCCTTTTCATCGCCCACTAGATGCAGGCTGTGATAGAGGTGCAGGCGCTTGGCATCAAAGGCGATCAGTTGGGTATGCACCTCCACGTCGGCGCCCAGTTTCACTTCGTGCAGGTAGTTGAGGTGCAGCTCCAGGGTGAACAGTGAATGGCCGCTGGCTTCGCGGTTTTCACTGTCCAGGCCGAGGGTGTCCATCAGCGCGTCGGTGGCGTAGCTGAAGATCAGCAGGTAGAACGCGTCGCGCAGGTGGCCGTTGTAGTCCACCCAGTCGGGGTGGACCTGGGTGGTGTAGGTGGTGAGTGCGGGCATGTCAGGGGTTCCGTTATTCGGCGAACGTCATGCCGTGCTTGGCCTTGGTGGTTTTCACCGCTTCCAGCACCGCCAGCAGGCAATCATCACGATAGCGCTCCAGCGCCGAAATGCTGTGTTTGCCCAGTTGATCGCTGGTGCCGTCGACCACATCGTCGATCAGCTTGTCGGTCAGCTCCGGCGCCGGCAGGTAGGTCCACGGCAACTGCAGCGCCGGGCCGAACTGCGCCATGAAGTGGCGCATGCCGGCGTCGCCGCCGGCCAGGGTGTAGGTCAGGAAGGTGCCCATGAACGACCAGCGCAAGCCCGCGCCAAAGCGGATCGCGTCGTCGATTTCGCCGGTGGTGGCGACGCCGTCATTGACCAGGTGCAGGGCCTCACGCCACAGCGCTTCAAGCAGACGGTCGGCGATAAAGCCCGGGACTTCCTTGCGTACGTGCAGAGGGCGCATGCCGAGGGATTCATACACCTTGATCGCGGCTTGGATTGCCTCTGGTGCGGTGTTCTTGCCACCGACCACTTCCACCAGCGGCAGCAGGTAAACCGGGTTGAACGGGTGGCCGACCACGCAGCGCTCAGGGTGGGTCGAACCTTCGTAGAACTCGCTCGGCAACAGGCCGGACGTGCTCGACCCAATCAACGCATTCGGCTTGGCGGCGGCGCTGATCTTGCTGTGCAGGTCGAGTTTCAGTTCCAGGCGCTCCGGGGCGCTTTCCTGGATGAAGTCGGCGTCTTTCACACACTCTTCGATGGTGGCGACAAAGCGCAGGCGATCCTGGGACGCACCCGGCGCCAGGCCTTGTTTTTCCAAGGCGCCCCAGGCATTGGCAACCCGCTTGCGCAGTGCGGCTTCGGCACCGGGCGCCGGGTCCCAGGCGACCACATCCAGGCCATGGGCCAGGGCGCGGGACACCCAGCCGCTGCCGATGACACCGCTGCCGAGGGCGGCGAAGGTTTTGATTTCGGTGATAAAGCTCATGGCAAATTCCTAAAAAAAGTGGTGGCTACGATCAACCGCGCTTGGTCAAACCCATCTTGATTCGACCTTCAGCCGGGGTCATGACCCGTGCACCCAGGCGGCTGAGAATTTCACTGGCGCGCTCCACCAACTGGCCGTTGGTGGCGAGTACGCCTTTGTCCAGCCACAGGTTGTCTTCCAGGCCGACCCGCACGTTGCCGCCCAGCAGCACCGCTTGCGCCGCCATCGGCATTTGCATGCGGCCGATGCCAAAGCCCGCCCACACCGCGTCGGCGGGCAGGTTGTCGACCATGGCTTTCATGGTGGTGGTGTCCGCCGGTGCGCCCCATGGGATGCCCAGGCACAGTTGGAACAGTGGGTTGTCGAGCAGGCCTTCCTTGATCATCTGCTTGGCGAACCACAGGTGACCGGTGTCGAAGATTTCCAGCTCAGGCTTAACGCCCAGTTCCTGGATGCGCTTGGCGCCGGCCCGCAGTTGCGCCGGGGTGGAGACGTAAATGGTGTCGCCATCGCCAAAGTTCAGGGTGCCGCAGTCCAGGGTGCAGATTTCCGGCAGCAGCTCCTCGACGTGAGCCAGGCGGGTCAACGGGCCGACCAGGTCGGTGTTGGGGCCGAACTCCATCGGGTTCTCGCCGCCGCCGATCTCCAGGTCGCCGCCCATGCCGGCGGTGAGGTTGACGATAATGTCGATGTCGGCCTCGCGAATGCGCTCCATCACTTCGCGGTACAGGGCGACGTCGCGGCTGAACTTGCCGGTTTCAGGATCACGCACATGGCAGTGCACAACGGTGGCGCCGGCCTTGGCCGCTTCCACGGCGGCGGCGGCGATTTGTTTGGGGGTGACCGGCACGTGGGGGCTGCGGCTGGTCGTGTCGCCAGCACCGGTGAGTGCGCAGGTGATGATGACGTCGTGGTTCATTTGGCGGTTCCTTACAGGCGTGGTGGTGCCGTTCGCAGCCCGGTTGGGCTGCGAAACGGTGGTTCAGAAAAGGTTATTGGCTGGTCAATTGCAGGTTGGTCGCGGCCGGCTTGCCGTCGAAGGTGGTCACCCCTTCCAGCCAGCGCGCCTGGTCTTGCGGGTGATCCTTGAGCCACTGCTTGGCGGACTCGATGGCATCCTTGTGATCCAGCAATGGCTGCATCATCCGGCTCTCGTCGGCGGCGGTGAAGGTCAGATTGGTCAGCAGTTTGTGCACGTTGGGGCACTGCTCGGCGTAGTTCGGCGCGGTGACGCTCCACACGGTGGCCATGCCTTCGTTCGGGCCCAGGGCGTCGTCGCTGCCGGTGAGGTAGGTCATGGCGACGTTGACGTTCATCGGGTGCGGCGCCCAGCCAAAGAACACCACGGCTTCCTTGCGGCGCACCGCGCGGTCGACGGCGGCGAGCATGCCGGCTTCACTGGACTCGACCAGCTGGAACTTGCCCAGGCCGAACTGGTTCTTGGCGATCATTGCCTTGATCTGGGTGTTGGCGCCCGAGCCTGGCTCGATGCCGTAGATCTTGCCGCCCAGTTCTTTTTCGAACTTGGCGATGTCAGCGAAGGTTTTCAGGCCCTTGTCCGCCAGGTAAGTCGGCACGGCGAGGGTGGCGCGCGCGTCTTCCAGGCTGGGTTTGTCGAGGACCTTGACTTGCTTGGCGTCGACGAACGGCGTGATGGTCTGGGTCATCAGCGGGTTCCAGTAGCCCAGGAATAAATCCAGGCGCTGGTCGCGGATGCCGGCGAAGATGATTTGCTGGGAGGCGCTGGTCTGTTTGGTCTTGTAGCCGAGGCCGTCGAGCAACACTTGGGTCATGGCGCTGGTGGCGATTACGTCGGTCCAGTTCACCACGCCCATGCGCACGTTCTGGCAAGATGCCGCGTCGGCAGCCAGTACGTTCGTGCTCAAGATGGCGCTGGCGCTGAGTGCAAGCACACAGCGGCTGATCAGTCGGTTCATGGTGGATCCCTCGGCAGGTCGTTATTGTGGGGTCCGGCGTCTTTGTGCGCCGTGGGATCAAGTTACGCAGCTTGAGGGCCTATAAAACGCACGGCGGCGACCAGCTCTTGCACTGCAGCGACCTGCCCCCTTGAATCCACCCGAGAACGGGAGTATCACAGTGCCACGCTGCCCGTCCGACGAGAGCGCCACCATGTCCCAGGATTTCTACTTTCTGCTGATGCCGGGCTTCTCGGCCATTGGCTTTATCTCCGCGCTGGAACCGCTGCGGGTGGCCAACCGCTTTCGTGGCGAGCTATACCGCTGGCACGTGCTGAGCGCCGATGGCGGCGCGGTGCTGGCGAGCAATGGCATGTCGGTCAACGCCGACGCCGCGCTGGAACCGTTGAAAAAAGGCGCGACCTTGCTGGTGGTCGCGGGCTTCGAACCGCTGCAATTCGCCACCCCCGCGCTGGAACACTGGCTGCGCCGCCTCGACCACGACGGCGTGACCCTCGGCGCCATCGACACCGGCGCCTGCGTCCTCGCCGAAGCCGGCCTGCTCGACGGCCACCGCTTGACCCTGCACTGGGAAGCCATCGACGCCTTCAAGGAATCTTATCCACAGCTCACCGTGACCCAGGAGCTGTTCGAGATCGACCGCCGCCGCATCACCTGCGCTGGCGGTACGGCCTCCATCGACCTGATGCTTGACCTGATCGCCCAGGCCCACGGCCCTGAACTGGCGATCCAGGTCTCCGAACAATTCGTGCTCGGCCGCATCCGTCCACGCAAAGACCACCAGCGCATGCAGATCGCCACGCGCTACGGCATCAACAACAAGAAGTTGGTGCAAGTGATCGGCGAGATGGAGCAGCACACCGAGCCGCCCCTGAGCACATTGGCGCTGGCCGAAGCGATCAAAGTGACGCGCCGCCAACTGGAGCGCCTGTTCCGCCTGCACCTGAACGACACCCCCAGTAACTTCTACCTCGGCCTGCGCCTGGAGAAAGCCCGGCAACTGCTGCGCCAGAGCGACATGAGTGTGCTGGAAGTGAGCATTGCCTGTGGGTTTGAGTCGCCGTCGTATTTCACCCGCAGTTATCGGGCACGGTTTGCGAAGTGCCCGAGGGAGGATCGGCGAAGGGAAGTGGTTTGACGGCCAATTATAGTCAATTATACTCGTTACTATAATTTATAGTCCTTTCAATAATTGAGTATAAAACCATGTCCAAGCACAGCGGCTTTGTATTCCGCCGTCCCGCGCTGGCAAGCAGCATTGCCGACGGCCTGGTGGGGGCCGGTATTCAGGATTTCACCTCTGGCCTGTTTCTCGCGGCGCCGCGTCGCACGGGCAAAAGTACTTTTTTGCGCGAAGACCTGATCCCGGAGTGTCAGCTTCGAGGGTGGCTGGCGGTGTACGTCGACCTGTGGGCCGACAAAGAGAAAGACCCTGCGGAGTTGATTGCCAGCGCCATTGGCGCAGCGCTGGTGCCCTATGAAAAGGGCATTCGCAAGCTCGCCAAGAACCTTGGGATCGAGAAACTGAGCTTTCTGCGTACGCTGTCCTGGGACTTCAGCAAGCCTCAATTGCCGGTCGGCGCGACCTTGACTCAAGCCTTGGAGTTATTGCATCACGCGGCGGAAAAACCCGTCGTCCTAGTGATTGACGAGGCGCAGCACGCCTTGACCAGCGATTCAGGCATCAATGCGATGTTTGCGCTGAAGGCCGCCCGGGATCAGCTCAACCAGGGGCGTGACGAGGAGGGCAGCGGTTTGCATCTGGTGTTCACCGGCTCCAACCGCGACAAGCTGGCCCACCTGGTATTGGGTAAAAGCCAGCCGTTCTTCGGTTCCAGCATTACGCCGTTCCCGTTGCTGGGCAAAGCGTTCACCCAGGCCTACACCGCGCACCTCAACGCGCACTTGGCGAAAACCAACCAATTCAACGCGGCCGATATTGATGAGGCGTTTGAGCTGGTTGGCCGGCGCCCCGAGATGTTGCGCACGATCATCGGTGAAGTGGCGCTGGAGCTGGGCGAGGCGAGCAATTTGGGCCAGCTGCTGCACAGTCGCGCCGAACTGTTGCGCGCAGGTGTGTGGACCGAATTCGAAAGCGCCTGGAACACGCTCACCATCCCCCAGCGCGCCGTGCTGCAAGTGATGGTAGAGCGCTCTCAAACCAACGAACCCTTCGCGCCGTTCACCGACAGCACCCTCGCTGCGGTCAGCAAAGCGCTGGAAGACATGGGCAGTGACGTGGTGCCGGGCACCCAGACGATTCAGGCTTGCATCGATGCCCTGCGCGACAAGGAACTGGTGTGGAAGTCGAGCCGGGGCGGTTATGCCCTGGAGGACAAGACCTTTGGCGATTGGCTGCAACACAGGGGGCGTACAGCCAGCTCCCACAGTGGATAGGGGGTTTCTTATTTCTTTAGCAGGGCCGAGCACGCCGCTTTGTAGGCTTCGTGCTGATACTTGTTCAGCGTCGCCGGCAGTTCAAAATTGTGCTTCTTGTTCTGCGCATTGAGGGTCTGCGGTGACAGCAGCGTCACCTCAACCGCATCCAGCAACTGAAACACCCCTTCAATCTTGAACGTGGTCGGGCCACCGGCGAATTCACCCTTCTTGCTGCGTTTCTTGATGGCGATACGGGTGATGGCGTTTTCCTGCACAAACGCTTTCACTTGAGCGGCGAAGGTTTTGACGTTGGCGGCCTCATCGTCGTCTTCAAGTGCGATCTTCTTGGTCGCGAGGGCGACATGGCTCAACGCCTGATTGTCCAGGGAGGCGACAGCGATGATGGCTTCGCTGCCTTTGATTTCGATGCCGCAAATAGTCATGAATAGCCTTGGTTCAGAGAAGAGTGGCGGTGATTGTCGTTTATTCCTGCCCAATCGACTCCAAAAACTCCGACCGCTCATCGCTCATTCGTGCCAGGCAGTCATTCTGCGCAATCGCATACGCCTTGGTGCCGTTCACTGCCGGGAAGGTGTCCACGGCGCAATCAGCATCCCGTAACTTTTCCCACTTCTGCTGGGCATCCTTCAGACGAGCGGTAATGTCCGCCAGCTTGGTCTTGTCGCTGCCATAGGTCGAAGCCATGCGTTCCAGCAGACCTTGATAGTTGTCTTTGAGCAGTTGTTCGGCGGTGGTTTTGTTGTAGGAGGCGCATTCCAGGGTTTGCTTGTCGTTTTCGATGCCGTCGCACGGCGTGCTGTCGGTGTCTTCGGCCGCGTGGACGCCGGTTGCGATGAGTGCCAAAGCCAGGAAAATCGATTTCATTGCGCCGTCTCATATCAGGTGATGCGGGAATTCTGGCTCAAGCGTAGGACAAAGAACAGCCGCCAGTCAGACCTCTCATAACAGCCTTTGTCGCGGATTGACGCTTTCGGCAATTCCCCTGTCGTTTTTGCACCCGGCTCTGTCGGCCCCTGGGCATATGCTGGCCCCAAAGCGCCGGCAGACGATTCGGCGCATGAATCGCCAATAAGGGGACGCCTGATGAGCCCAGCCGAATTGCACGCCGACAGCATCGTTATCGACGGGCTGATTATTGCCAAGTGGAACCGCGACCTGTTCGAGGACATGCGCAAAGGCGGCCTCACCGCTGCCAACTGCACCGTGTCGGTGTGGGAAGGGTTCCAGGCCACCATCAACAATATCGTGGCCAGCCAGACCCTGATCCGTGAAAACAGCGACCTGGTGATCCCGGTGAAAACCACCGCCGACATCCGCCGCGCCAAGGAGCAGGGCAAGACCGGCATCATCTTCGGCTTCCAGAACGCCCATGCCTTCGAAGACCAGCTTGGCTATGTCGAGATCTTCAAGCAGCTCGGCGTCGGTGTGGTGCAGATGTGCTACAACACCCAGAACCTGGTCGGCACCGGTTGCTACGAGCGTGATGGCGGCCTGTCGGGTTTCGGCCGTGAAATCGTTGCTGAGATGAACCGCGTCGGCATCATGTGCGACCTCTCACACGTCGGCTCCAAGACTTCCGAAGAAGTCATCCTCGAATCGAAAAAGCCGGTGTGCTACTCCCACTGCCTGCCGTCCGGGCTCAAAGAACACCCGCGCAACAAGTCCGATGAAGAACTCAAGTTCATTGCCGACCACGGTGGTTTTGTCGGCGTGACCATGTTCGCGCCGTTCCTGGCCAAAGGCATCGATTCGACCATCGACGACTACGCCGAAGCCATCGAATACACCATGAATATCGTCGGCGAAGACGCCATCGGCATCGGCACCGACTTCACCCAGGGCCATGGCCAGGATTTCTTTGAAATGCTGACCCATGACAAGGGCTACGCCCGCCGCCTGACCAGCTTCGGCAAGATCATCAACCCGCTGGGCATCCGCACCGTGGGCGAATTCCCCAACCTCACCGAGACCCTGCTCAAGCGCGGCCACCCTGAGCGCGTGGTACGCAAGATCATGGGCGAAAACTGGGTCAACGTCCTCAAGGACGTCTGGGGCGAATAAGCCACCGCCAACGCATCTTTTTCCCCGGCCATTCGCGCCGGGGGCATCAACAAGAATTTTTCTGGAGTTAAGTTTCCATGGCCAAGATCGCCCCGCAATTGCCTATCGAAGTCGACAGCGAAACCGGTGTCTGGACCTCCGACGCCCTGCCGATGCTGTACGTGCCGCGCCATTTCTTCGTCAACAACCACATCGGCATCGAAGAAGTGTTGGGCGCTGACGCCTACGCCGAAATCCTCTACAAGGCCGGCTACAAATCCGCCTGGCACTGGTGCGAGAAAGAAGCCGAATGCCACGGCCTGGAAGGCGTCGCGGTGTTCGAACACTACATGAAGCGCCTGTCGCAACGCGGCTGGGGCCTGTTCAAGATCCAGGATATCGACCTCGACAAAGGCACCTGCAGCGTCAAGCTGGAACACTCCGCGTTTGTGTACGTGTACGGCAAGGTCGGGCGCAAGGTCGACTACATGTTCACCGGCTGGTTTGCCGGCGCCATGGACCAGATCCTGCAAGCCCGCGGCAGCCAGATCCGCACTGTCGCCGAACAAGTCTACGGAGGCTCCGAAGAGGGCCACGATGACGGCCTGTTCACCGTCAAGCCGTTGTAAGCCGAGGACCGTGCCATGGCTTTCGAAGCAATGTTCCAGCCGATCCAGATCGGCAAACTGACCATCCGCAACCGCGTGCTCAGCACCGCCCACGCCGAGGTCTACGCGACCGACGGCGGCATGACCACCGACCGCTATGTGAAGTACTACGAAGAGAAAGCCAAGGGCGGTATCGGCCTGGCGATCTGCGGCGGTTCCTCGGTTGTGGCTATCGACAGCCCGCAGGAATGGTGGAGTTCGGTCAACCTGTCCACCGACCGCATCATCCCGCACTTCCAGAACCTGGCCGACGCCATGCACAAGCATGGCGCCAAGATCATGATCCAGATTACCCACATGGGCCGTCGCTCGCGTTGGGACGGCTTCAACTGGCCGACCTTGATGTCGCCTTCCGGCGTGCGTGAGCCGGTGCACCGCGCGACCTGCAAGACCATCGAGCCGGAAGAAATCTGGCGCGTGATCGGCAACTACGCCAGCGCCGCCAAACGCGCCAAGGCCGGTGGCTTGGACGGTGTGGAACTGTCTGCGGTGCACCAGCACATGATCGACCAGTTCTGGAGCCCGCGGGTCAACAAGCGTACCGACGAGTGGGGCGGCAGCTTCGAAAGCCGCATGAAGTTCGGCCTGGAAGTGCTGAAAGCCGTGCGCGCCGAAGTCGGTGACGACTTCTGCGTAGGTATGCGCCTGTGCGGTGATGAATTCCACCCGGACGGCTTGTCCCATGAGGACATGAAGCAGATCGCCAAGTATTACGACGACACCGGCATGCTGGACTTCATCGGCGTGGTGGGCTCGGGTTGCGACACGCACAACACCCTGGCCAACGTGATCCCGAACATGAGTTATCCACCGGAGCCGTTCCTGCACTTGGCCGCCGGTATCAAGGAAGTGGTCAAGGTCCCGGTGCTGCACGCGCAGAACATCAAGGACCCGAACCAGGCCACGCGCATTCTGGAAGGCGGTTATGTGGACATGGTCGGCATGACCCGTGCGCACATCGCCGACCCGCATCTGATCGCCAAGATCAAGATGGGCCAGATCGACCAGATCAAGCAGTGCGTCGGCGCCAACTACTGCATCGACCGCCAGTACCAGGGCCTGGATGTGTTGTGCATCCAGAACGCCGCGACTTCCCGTGAATACATGGGTGTGCCGCACATCATCGAAAAAACCTCCGGCGTCAAACGCAAGGTTGTGGTGGTCGGTGCCGGCCCGGCCGGGATGGAGGCTGCGCGCGTGGCCGCCGAGCGCGGCCATGACGTGACCCTGTTCGAAAAGAAAGAGTTTATTGGTGGGCAGATCACCACGGCGTCCAAGGCGCCGCAGCGTGACCAGATCGCCGGTATCACCCGTTGGTACCAACTGGAGCTGGCGCGGTTGAAGGTCGATCTGCGCCTGGGCGTGGCCGCTGATGCCGACACTATCCTGGACGTGCGTCCGGACGTAGTGGTGCTGGCGGTGGGCGGACATCCGAACGTGGAACAGAACGAACACTGGGGCGCGGCCGAAGGCCTGGTGGTGAGCAGTTGGGACGTGCTCGACGGCAAAGTCGCGCCAGGCAAGAACGTACTGGTCTACGACACCATCTGCGAATTCACCGGCATGTCGGTGGCGGATTTCCTTGCGGACAAAGGCAGCCAGGTCGAGATCGTCACCGACGACATCAAGCCCGGCGTGGCCATCGGCGGTACGTCGTTCCCGACCTACTACCGCAGCATGTACCCGAAAGAAGTGATCATGACCGGCGACATGATGCTGGAAAAGGTCTACCGCGAAGGCGACAAGCTGGTGGCGGTGCTGGAGAACGAATACACCGGTGCCAAAGAGGAGCGGGTGGTGGACCAGGTGGTCGTCGAGAACGGCGTGCGTCCGGATGAAGCTATCTACTACGCACTCAAGGAAGGCTCGCGCAACAAGGGCCAGATCGACGTCGAAGCCTTGTTCGCGATCAAGCCGCAGCCATGCTTGAGCGAGGCGGGTGACGGGTACTTGCTGTTCCGTATCGGTGACTGTGTGGCACAGCGTAATACCCATGCTGCGATCTATGACGCCCTGCGCCTTTGCAAGGATTTCTGACGGCTTGCCTGCATCCCCTGTGATGAGAGGTTGTCATTGTGGTGAGCGGGCTTGCCCCGCGCTGGGCTGCGCAGCAGCCCCAATCCGGTCCCCGAGTTCTTTCTGACAGAACCGAGAGGCAGGGTTCAGGGCCGCTTCGCAGCCCAGCGCGGGGCAAGCCCGCTCACCACAGACAGGCTCCTTGTCACAACCTGAACCCGTGCAAGACCCGAGGTCTTTGGGAGCTTCACCATGTTGAACACCTTGCTGCCTATCCTGCTGTTCGCCGCCCTGGGCCTTGCCGTCCTCGGCGCCCTGCGCCGGGTGAACATGTGGCGCCGTGGCCGCGCGTCCAAGGTTGACCTTTTGGGCGGCCTGCTCGCCATGCCCAAACGCTACATGGTCGACCTGCACCACGTGGTCGCCCGCGACAAATACATCGCCAACACCCACGTCGCCACCGCGCTGGGTTTTGTGCTGTCGGCGTTGCTCGCCATTCTGGTCCACGGCTTCGGCCTGCAGAATCGCATCCTTGGTTACGCCTTGCTGCTGGCCTCGGTACTGATGTTTGTCGGCGCCACCTTCGTTTACCTGCGCCGCCGCAATCCGCCTGCACGTCTTTCGAAAGGCCCATGGATGCGCCTGCCGAAAAGCCTGATGGCGTTCTCGGTCGGTTTCTTCCTGGTGACCCTGCCGGTGGCCGGGATTCTGCCAGCGGATTTCGGCGGCTGGTTGCTTGCCGCGTTGCTCGGGGTGGGTGTGTTGTGGGGCGTGTCCGAGATGTTCTTCGGCATGACGTGGGGCGGCCCGATGAAGCACGCCTTCGCCGGTGCCTTGCACCTGGCCTGGCACCGTCGCGCCGAGCGCTTTGGCGGCGGCCGTTCCACCGGTTTGAAACCGCTGGACCTCAGCGATAAATCCGCGCCGTTGGGTGTGGAGAAACCCAAGGATTTCACTTGGAACCAACTGCTCGGCTTCGACGCCTGCGTGCAGTGCGGCAAATGCGAAGCCGCGTGCCCGGCCTTCGCCGCTGGCCAGCCGCTGAACCCGAAAAAGCTGATCCAGGATATGGTGGTCGGCCTGGCCGGTGGCACCGATGCCAAGTTCGCCGGTAGCCCATACCCAGGCAAACCGGTGGGCGAACACAGCGGCAACCCGCATCAGCCGATCGTCAACGGCCTGGTGGACGCCGAGACCCTGTGGTCCTGTACCACCTGCCGCGCTTGCGTGGAAGAGTGCCCGATGATGATTGAGCACGTGGACGCCATCGTCGACATGCGCCGTCACCTCACCCTGGAAAAAGGCGCCACGCCGAACAAAGGCGCGGAAGTCCTGGAAAACCTGATCGCCACCGACAACCCCGGCGGTTTCGCACCGGGTGGTCGCCTGAACTGGGCGGCAGATCTGAACCTGCCGCTGCTCAGCGAGAAAGGCAGTGCCGACGTGCTGTTCTGGGTCGGCGACGGTGCCTTCGACATGCGTAACCAACGTACCCTGCGCGCCTTCGTCAAAGTGCTCAAGGCGGCCAAGGTCGACTTCGCTGTGCTGGGCCTGGAAGAACGCGACAGTGGCGACGTGGCCCGTCGTCTCGGCGATGAAGCGACCTTCCAGTTGCTGGCTTCGCGCAATATCCAGACCCTGGCTAAATACAGCTTCAAGCGCATCGTCACCTGCGATCCGCACAGCTTCCATGTGCTAAAAAACGAGTATGGCGCCTTCAACGGCAACTATCGGGTGCAACATCACAGTACGTTCATGGCCGAACTGATCGGCGAGGGCGCGCTGAACCTGGGCCAGCACAAAGGCAACAGCGTGACCTACCACGACCCTTGCTACCTGGGCCGCTACAACGGCGAGTACGAGGCGCCGCGCCAAGTGCTGCGGGCGTTGGGCATCGAGGTCAAGGAGATGCAACGCTCGGGCTTCCGTTCACGCTGCTGCGGGGGCGGGGGCGGTGCGCCGATTACCGACATTCCCGGCAAGCAACGCATACCGGATATGCGCATGGAAGACATCCGCGAAACCGGCGCCGAGCTGGTGGCCGTGGGTTGTCCACAGTGCACGGCGATGCTCGAAGGCGTGGTCGAACCACGCCCCTTGATCAAGGACATTGCCGAGTTGGTGGCCGACGCATTGCTCGAAGACGCTGCGCCGAGTAAAGCCCCCATTAAGCGTGAACCTGCGGAGGTGCACTGATGAGCGACATTATCCGCCGCGATCCACGCGCCGAGTGGATCGCCCGCAACCGTCTGCACCCGCTGCATGCGGCCATGCAACCGGTGCAACACAGTTGGATGGGCCCCAATGGCGTCATCCGCAAAAATGTACATGGTGTTGGCTTCATCGGCCCCAATGGCATCAAGCGTATCGACCGCAGCGGCGCCCAGCAGGGCGGCGCGGCCAAGCGTACAGCGGCAGTGGAAGTGCAGTTGCCGCTGCATCAGGTGGCGGCGCCTGCGTTCTACATCAACGTGGTGCCGGACATGGTCGGCGGCCGCTTGAGCAGCCACGACCGTGACTTGCTCGGCCTGGCCCGGCAATTGGCGGGCAGCGACGGTGCGGTGCTGGCGGTGGTGTTTGGCGAATACAAGGAAGGTGCATTTGCCACCGCAGGCGTCGATCGCCTGCTGGTGCTGGAAGGTCACGAATTCGACGGTTATTCACCGGAACAACGGGTGCAAGGTTTGCGCGCTGTGGATAACCAGTTCAATCCGCGTCACTGGTTGCTGCCTGACAGCCGTAGCGGTGGCGGCGAACTGGGCCGACGTTTTGCCGCCAGCCTCAAGGAACGCCCGGCCACGCGGGTTTGGCAGATCAAGGGCAGCGAGTGCATCGGCCGCGCCGGTGCGGGCCAGGAAGACTTGGCCCGCCCGCTGCCACGCCTGATTCTGGCCGCTGCCGAATGCGCCGATCCTGTCAGTGAGACACGGCATGAAGTGCTCCCCGTGGAGTTATCCACAGCCCTGGCACGCAGCCTGCCGCGTATCGAAGACCTCGGCGCGGTGGCGGTGGATCCGGCGGCGATTCCCATGGCTGAGGCGGAATTCATTTTCTCTGGCGGCAACGGCGTGAAGGACTGGGCCCTGTTCCACCAGACCGCTGCGGCCCTGGGTGCCACCGAAGGCGCCTCGCGGGTGGCGGTGGACGATGGCTTCATGGCGCGTGATCGCCAGGTCGGCGCCAGCGGCACCTGGGTGACGGCGCGGGTCTACGTGGCGGTGGGTATTTCCGGGGCGATCCAGCACCTGCAAGGCATCGGTGCCTGCGACAAGGTGGTGGCGATCAACCTCGATCCTGGTTGCGACATGATCAAGCGGGCCGATCTCTCGGTCATTGGCGAAAGTGCCGCGATTCTGCACGCCTTGATCGCTGCGGTAGAGGCCTACCGCAACGGCGCCAAGCGCGATGCGGCTTGAGGATATGAGCATGAACACGAATGTTATCAGCCTGGTATCCATCGGCGCCCACCCGACCTCCGGTCGCCCGCGCCGCGCCGAGCAAGACGCGCGCGCAGTGGAATTGGGCCTGCAAATGGCTGGGGATAAGTTGCAGGTGCTGCACGCCGGCAACATTGCTGAGCCGACCCTGCGCAGCTACCTGGGCATGGGGTTGCCGCAGTTGCACGTGCTGGAGCAACCGGCGGGCAGCGATGCCTTGCCGGTGCTCAGCGAATACCTGCGCGACGCCGGTGCCCAAGTGGTGCTTGCCGGCAGCCAGGCCGAAACCGGTGAAGGCTCGGGCATGTTGCCGTACCTGCTGGCCGAGCAATTGGGTTGGCCGCTGATTGTCGGGTTGGCGCAGGTCGAGTCCATCGACGGCGGTGTGGCCCATGTACTGCAAGCCTTGCCACGCGGCCAGCGGCGACGCCTGAAGGTGCGCCTGCCGTTTCTGGCGACAGTGGATAACGCCGCGCCCAAGCCTCGGCAGAGTGCGTACGGCCCGGCGCAGCGCGGTGAGCTGGCGGCCCATGAAGTCGAAATCGAACAGGACGAGTTATTCACGGGCGCCGTGCTGCAACCAGCCAAGCCACGCCCAAAGCGCCTCAAGGTGATCAAGGCCAAGAGCGGTGCTGACCGCATGAAAGCCGCCACGGCCAAGGCCAGTGGTGGTGGCGGGCAAGTGCTCAAGGGCCTGAGCCCGGAAGCGGGCGCCGAAGCTATCCTCAAGCTGCTGGTTGAGGAAGGTGTGGTTCGCTGAAGCTGAACAGGGAATGTGGCTTACCCACAATCCCTGTTGACCCGTCTGTGGATAACCTGTTCGCGGTTGTCCACACCCCCTGTGAATCAAGCCCTCCAGCCCTCTGTACGAAAAACAACCAAGCTAACTGACGGTTTTTACTTGGGTTTTTCGCTACTCCTGGCATTTCTCCGGCCCGACTTGCCCCCATAGTCTGTTGGCGCTTCTGTGGATAACATGTTCGCTGTCGGCTGAAGCCCTTATTAATCAAGGCTTTCACCGGATTGATCAAAATGTGATCGATTTGGTTTTTTTACCGGCTAAAAACCCTGGGAACCCCGATTTGTGAAGGTTTGAGGTGGTTTTCCACAGCACTTTCCAAGTTGCCCCCAAAGTCTGTTGGTGCTTCTGTGGATAAGGTGTTCGCGTACCGCTACAGCCCATGTAAACCGTGGCTTCTGATGGATTGGTCAATAAATGAACAAAGCCGAGCCAAACCGACTGGCTTGAATAAGTCACGGATTTTCTTCACTTAATTTCAGGAGGCAAGCGTAGTTGCCCACAATTGCTGTGGGTGGCTTTGTGGATAAGTTGTTGGGTAAAGGCTGGAGGGCAGGGGAATCAAGGGTTATCAGGGGGTTGGATGTTTTTTGTACAACCCAGCCCCCCGAAGATCAGCAGGTTATTCGTGAACCGCAACGCCCTTGAGGTACGGCGCCGGAGCGGCCCCCAGGTTGCTCAACAGGCGCTCGCTGTACCAGTCCACGAAGTTCACTACGCCGAACTCATAAGTCTTGGAGTACGGGCCAGGCTGATAGGCGGTGGAGTTGATGCCGCGCTGGTTCTCTTCGGCCAGGCGACGGTCCTGGTCATTGGTGGCGTCCCACACCTGGCGCATGCGCTCCACGTCGTAGTCCACGCCTTCCACGGCGTCCTTGTGCACCAGCCATTTGGTGGTGACCATGGTTTCCTGAGCGCTGATTGGCCACACGGTGAACACGATGATGTGATCGCCCATGCAGTGGTTCCAGGAGTGCGGCAGGTGCAGGATGCGCATCGAACCCAGGTCCGGGTTCTTGATGCGGCCCATGAGCTTGGCGCAGCCTTGCTTGCCGTCGAGGGTCATCGACACGGTGCCCTTGAGCAGCGGCATGCGCACGATACGGTTACGCAAGCCAAAGCTGGCGTGGGCGTAAGGGATCTTCTCGGCATCCCAGGCGGCGGCGGAGGCGGCCACGTGGTCCTTGAACGCCTGGTCGGCGCGCGGGTCGGTGACGTCGTCCCATTCCAGCAGGGTTTTCAGCAGTTCCGGGTGCGACGCGTTGCAGTGGTAGCACTCGCGGTTGTTTTCCAGCACCAGCTTCCAGTTGGCTTTCTCCATCAAGGTGGTGGTAATCGCCACCTTGGTGTTCTCCATGTCGTAGGGTTCCATGTAATGGTTCAGCGTCGACAGGAAGTCATCGATGGCCGGCGGGTTCTCCGCCAGGCTGATGAAGATGTAGCCACCGGCCGTCTTCACGTTGACCGGCTTGAGGCCGTACTGCTTCATGTCGAAGTCGGCGCCCATCTCGGTGCCGGCGAACAGCAGGCGGCCATCCAGTTCGTAGGTCCACTGGTGGTAATGGCAGACCAGTTTGGCGACCTTGCCCTTGTCGCTGGTGCACAAGCGCGAGCCACGGTGACGGCACACGTTGTGGAACGCGTGAACCACGCCTTCGGCGCCCCGGATCACGATGATCGGGTTTTTGCCGATTTGCAGGGTCAGGTAGTTGCCCTTGGCGGGGATTTCGCAGGTCATGCCGGCGATCAACCACTCTTTCTGGAAGATCTCCTGCATGTCGATATCAAACAGCCGCTCATCAGAGTAGAACGGCTGCGGCAGCGAGAAAGTGCGCTCGCGCTCTTGCAGCATTTGCGCGGTGGCCTTGCGTGCGGGTTCCAGCGGATCGCCCAAGCTTAAGGTTGCGGTGACGTCCATCGTGTGTGTCCTCATGGCCATTCTGTGTGGCCGAGATAAGTGGCTAATCAGGTTTGCAGCAAGGCGTAAAGAAAGCGTCTGTGTTGGGAGCGAGTGTGGGGCCGACGATGCGCCGAACCTTATCCATGGGCGACATGGCCCAATCTGTTCCCGACGCGCAACCCTAGGTCGTTGGGGGCTGGTCGCGATAAGTATGTGAATGTCGCAGATAGGTAAATGGGTGGTTCTGGCGTTACGCAGAATCGCCACCATAAGGCCGATGTCGGCGGTGGAGAACAACATGTCCAATAATTTCCTGAATCCGGTAACCACCCAGACCTGGGCCAATGGTCGGCACATTGTCCGTTGCGTCAAAGTCATCCAGGAAACCTGGGACGTGCGCACCTTCTGTTTCATGGCCGACCAGCCGATCCTGTTCTTTTTCAAGCCGGGGCAATTCGTCACCCTGGAGCTGGAGATCGAAGGCCAGCCGATCATGCGCTCCTACACCATTTCCAGCTCGCCGTCAGTGCCATACAGCTTTTCGGTGACCATCAAGCGTGTGCCGGGCGGCAAGGTGTCCAACTGGCTGCACGACACCCTTCATGAAGGGCAAGAGTTGGCGGTGCATGGGCCGGTGGGTTTGTTCAACGCCATCGACTTCCCGAGCCCGAAAGTGCTGTACCTCAGCGGCGGCGTGGGCATCACGCCAGTCATGTCCATGGCCCGCTGGTTCTACGACACCAACGCTAACGTCGACATGACGTTTATCCACAGCGCCCGTTCGCCCAAGGACATCATCTACCACCGCGAGCTGGAGCACATGGCGTCGCGGATCGACAACTTCAGCCTGCACCTGATCTGCGAGAAACACGGCTTGGGTGAGCCTTGGGCGGGGTATCGCGGCTACCTGAACCACAAGATGCTCGAACTGATGGTGCCCGACTTCTTGGAGCGCGAAGTGTTCTGCTGCGGCCCGACGCCGTACATGAACGCGGTGAAGCGCCTGCTGGAAGTGGCGGGTTTCGACATGACGCGTTATCACGAGGAATCCTTCGGTGCTACACCGCCGGAAGCCCGTGCCGATGCGGTGGAGCAAGCCGAGCAGGCGGCCGACGCGCCGGAAATCGACCTGGCGGATCTGCACCAGGTGGAGTTCATCGCATCGGGCAAGAGCATCCGCGTCGCCCCTGGGGAAACCGTGCATGCCGCGGCCGCCAAGCTTGGCCTGTTGATCCCGAAAGCCTGCGGCATGGGCATCTGCGGCACCTGCAAGGTGATGAAGCTGGGCGGCGAGGTGGAGATGGAGCACAACGGCGGCATCACTGAAGAGGATGAAGCCGAAGGCTACATCCTGTCGTGCTGCAGTGTGCCCAAGGGTGATGTGCGCATTGAGTTCTGATGGTCAGTACAATTCTGGCCGGCGATCCTGATGAACGTCGTTATGGGCGCTGATTGACTTGTTCCGGGCCTGTTCCAGGGGCAGGTCCGCTACCAGTTGCTGTTCCTCGTGATGTGAGGCTGCCCCGGCCAGCGGGTAGCCATCCGCATCGACAATGACTGAGCCGCCCACCCAGTTGACGCCGCGTTCTTCGCCATGGCGGTCGCACGCCGCAATAAACAGGCGATTGACCGCCGCGTTGGCCTGGATCCTTACGATCTCAGCCGGCCGCTCACCCACAGGGCGCGGACCGTCCGGCCAGTTCACCGGGACGCAAAGCAGCTCCGCTTGTGCCAGTGCCGGCAGGCGCACCCATTCGGGCAGTTCCAGGTCATAGCAGATCATCATGCCGATCCGCCCGACGGCGGTGTCGACCACTGGAGGTGGCGCATCACCGGGGGTGAAGATCAGTTTCTCGCGGTCCCACAGGTGGGCCTTGCGATACACCGTCAGCCGTCCGGTGGGTTCGATCAGCGCCGCACTGTTGGCAACGCGTCCCCCGCTCAAGCGCTCGCAAAACCCCGCAACCACGATAATCCCAAGTTCACGCGCCAGGTTTTTCCACAGGCTCAGGGTCGGGCCGTCGAGTGTTTCGGAGGCCGTGTGGGCTTCCTCGCGGTCGGAGAACGCGTAGCCACTCTGGATCAGTTCCGGCAGGACAATCAGCTGGGCCTTGAGGCTGGCCGCTCCACGAATCGCGCGCTCGGTCAGCGCCCGGTTGTACTCGGCATCGCCGATACGCGGCGCCAGTTGATGGCAAACGACGCGCAGCTGTGTCACGACAGGTCTCCTTCCAAGACCCGCTCACTCGCTTGCATGGCCCGCGACTCGGCGGCGTGGTCGAGTTGGCGGCTCATCACGCAGTAAATCACTGCCGAGACCAGCAAGCCGACGACAAACGCAATATCGGCGCCGTCCAGCATCACACTGATCGGGCCTTGATAAAAACCCAGCGACATAAACGGAATCATTGCCGCCAGGCCGAGGAAATACGCAACCAACCCAGCACTCGACCAGCGACCATAGATGCCGGCGGGATTGAAAATATCGCTGATGGCGTAGCGTCCTTGTCGCACGACGTAGAAGTCCGCGAGGTTGACGGCCGTCCAGGGCACCAGGAAATACAGCATCAAGAGCACGAAGGTGTTGAAGCTGCTCAGGTAGCTCTCAGGAATGCTCAAGGCGATCACGAAAATGACGGCGGCCACCAGGCTGATCCCGACGATGCGGCTCTTGATCTTGGGTTTGATCGGGACAAAACCGTCAATGGCGCTGATCCCGGTGAGCATCGCGCCATAACAGTTGACGGCCATGATGCCGACCAGCGCCGGCACTGCAACGAGCACGGTAAAGGTGCCAAACCCGGGCAACAGTTGGTTACCCACGGCCTGCACACTGCCAATGGCGTCGGGCGAGGGCAACGCCGAGGCGAGGAATGCCCCCAACGACATCAACCACAGCGCCGAGCCGGCAGCCCCCAGGTAGGTCCAGAGGATGACACTGCGCGACGGGGTGTTATGAGGCAGGTAGCGCGAGTAATCCGAGACATACACGGCGTAGCTGATCTGGTAGCCCGCAGCGGCTGACAATTGGATCAGGAAGGCCGACCAGGAAAAATGTGCGTCGGCCACGGCTGAATCGGCTTGCAGGTGCAGCAAGGCCGCGACGGTCAGGACCGCGAACACGCTGATCATCACGTAGGTCAGCCAGCGTTGCACGGTGTGCAGGAGGTCGTGGCCGATGACCGCGATCACGACGGCGAGGATGATCATCAACGCATACCAGGGCGCGCGGTTGCCGGGCAGCACGGTATTGATGGCGTCAGTGGCGAGGATCACGTTGAACACGTTGAAACCGATGTACACGAAAACCACCGCGATAAACGGCACGATGGCACCCCGCAGGCCGAACTGGGCGCGTGACTGGATCATCTGCGGCAAGCCCATGCGCGGTCCCTGGTTGGCATGGAACGCCATGGCAAACGTGCCCAGGCATACGCCGATCACGATCGCCAGGATCGCGTACACCAGGCTTAGCCCCAAGGCCGCACCGGTAAACCCGGTGACCATGGTGGTGAGCACGAAGTTGCCGGTGAACCAGAACGGCGCCTGATGCCAGACCTTACCGTGGCGTTCATTGCGCGGCACGTAGTCGATGGAGCGGGTTTCGATTTTCAGCGTGCTGGAAGGGGGAGCAGCCGATCGGTCAGAGGGCATGTTCATAGGTATCACGGTCTGTTTTTTATTGAGTGAGCTGTGCAGAGTCTTGTAAGCAAAAAAACAATTGAATCGGCATTCTCAAATAATCACTTTATGAATCTCTGAACTGAGTGCGCAAAACCCTCTGGAATAAGGTTTGCCTTACCGATGCACTTTTTATTTCTAAGGGATATAGAGACATTTCCTACAAGTGACTACGCTGATGAACACATTCGTCGTAGTCGCCCTTCGCAGTGAAGCAGTAGGCGGACGTCCTGTTTACATACCAAGGATGATTGCCATGTCTGCTATTCCCTCCCGCAGTAAAGGCGCTGCGCGCTTGCTTGCCAATGATGTCACTGCACTGGCTCCTGACTTTCCTTTTCATTACCGCCGGTTCCTTGATACCGCCGTCAGTAACGGCACGCCGTTGGCGCAGGTTTCCAGCCTGGCGTATGGCAGCAAGGTATTGATCGTCGGCGCAGGCGTCGCGGGAATGGTGGCGGCCTATGAAGCCATGCGCATGGGGTTGCACCCAGTGGTGGTGGAGGCCAGTGATCGTATCGGCGGGCGGCTGTATTCCTATGTGGCGGGTGATCCGTTGGATCCTGCTAACAGTGTGATCTGTGAAATGGGGGCGATGCGCTTTCCTATTTCAGGCAAGGCGTTGATGCACTATTTCGAGAAGGTCGGCATGACGGCCAACTCGGCGGATTTCCCTAACCCAGGCTCGGCTGCGACCCCCAGTACGGTGGTCGACTACCAGCAAACCCAGACCTATTACGAAGGCAATAACCTGCCGCCGGAATACGCGGAGATTGAGCGGCTGTTGTTTGAGGTGTTCCTTGAGCAGGACCCGATCAAGTTCACCGAAATGGAAGCGGCAATGTCCGAGGGCAGCATTGATCAGGCCAAGATCAAGACTTTGTGGAACTCGATTCTGGACGCTGACTGGGACAATCTCAGCTTTTTTTCGGCACTGGTCGAGAAGGCGGGTTGGACGCGCCCGCAGATCTACCTGTTCGGCCAGATCGGCTTTGGCACGGGTGGCTGGAATACCGATTATCCGAACTGTTTCCTGGAGGTGTTGCGGGTGCTTTATACCGGCCTAGATACCAACCACAAGTTGATGTACGACGGTTCCAGCGAGTTGCCGCGCCGACTTTGGGAGGTTAGCCCCGGTACGTTTGGCGACTCTGTGGTCTATTGGTCTGCGACCGATACGGTCAAGAGTTTGAGCACGCAGGTGATTGCCCAGACGTTCAAGCAGGAAGTGCGGCAAATCCTGCGCCGGGGCGATGGCACCTTCGATGTGAATATCTATGACGGCAACACGCAGCAACTCACCCAGCACACCTTCAGTGCTGTGGTCTATACACCGCATAAACGGATATTGGACAAGTTTCGCTATATGGATGGCGCCGTTAACTTTGGCGCAATGGACAGCCTGCTTGATCAGCCGACTTGGGAAGCGGTGATGTACACCCACTACATGCAATCCGCAAAAATCTTCGCGCAGACGAAACGGCCTTTCTGGACCGATGTGGAAGCAGATTTCCAACACAAGATGAGCGTGACCCTGTCGGATCGCATCACCCGTGGTACCTACCTGCTGGACTACAGCCAAAGCCCTGGGCCATACAGGGGGAGCGGTATGTTTTTGTCTTACACCTGGAATGACGACAGCCTCAAGTTCCTGGGGGATCGCAGTGCGCCGCTGCCGTCCCATGTGCAGGTGTGCACGAGCTTGCTGGACAGCGTGTATGCGCCTCATCAGTTGAACCTGGCCGCTGAATTCGGCATGACCAACCCCTTTGTCGAAATCAATTGGGAGAAGCAACCGTTTTTCCTGTGCGCGTTCAAAATGAATCTGCCGGGACAGTACGAGTACCAGAGCTTGCTGTTTTCCCAGTTCATGAATGGCGTAAAGGGGCCTAATCCCGATGGGTTCATTCTGGCGGGTGACGACGTTTCGTTTACGGGAGGCTGGGCGGAAGGAGCGGTGACGACAGCCTTGAACGCCGTAAATAAGCTGGCGGTGAAATTTAACGGTGGGACCTATCCCAACAACCGCGGCCCCATTGATGATTGGCAAGTGCTTCAGCCGAAGGCGTTGTGAGAGCCATCACCTGATTCCCGCGTCGCAGGTCATGAGTCTGCGACGCGGGCCTTAGGGGTTAGCGGACGAAAAGGTTGATGAGGTACCCGCCGGATGCTGTCATTTCGAACTCTTTACCAGTGACGGTAAAGGTTCTGGATGGCTCGATAATGGTGTCGCCGACATTCGCCAGCTTCCTCAGATCGTCCAGGCCGACGAGCGTGGCGTTGACGTCGGCGCGCAGTTGCGAATCAGTGGTGTAGCATTGAATTTCCATGATGTTGCCCTCGATAGGATTTCCATTTCCAGCCGACTATTCGGCAGGCAGTCAGCCCCGAAGTGACGCGTCCGTTTGTTCGGGGTGACAAGATCCTATCCAAGGCAGGGGGTAGATAGATACTGTCAGAAACACCTACAAACAGTCTCTGAAAAGTCGCTGAAAGCCCCGTGGTTTCAGGCTTCCATCACTTTCCGAATATCCGCCGCCAATTCTCTTACACGTTCTTCCTCGGTATCCCACGCACACATGAAGCGTGCGCCGCCTTTGCCGATAAAGGTGTAGAAACGCCAGCCCTTGTCGGTCAACGCGGCAATCGCCGGTTCCGAGAGTTGCAGGAACACGCCGTTGGCCTGCACCGGGAACATCAACTCCACTCCGGGAATGTCCGCCACCAGGCTGCTCAGCAATTGAGCGCAGTGGTTGGCGTGACGGGCGTGTTTGAGCCAGGCGTCGTTTTCCAGCAGGCCTACCCAGGGGGCTGACAGGAAACGCATCTTCGACGCCAGCTGGCCGGCCTGTTTGCAGCGGTAGTCAAAGTCTTCGGCCAGCTTGTGGTTGAAGAACAGGATCGCTTCGCCCACGGCCATGCCGTTCTTGGTGCCGCCAAAGCACAGCACGTCCACCCCGGCTTTCCAGGTGAGGTCCGCCGGTGAGCAGCCGAGGAACGCGCAGGCGTTGGAGAAGCGCGCGCCGTCCATGTGCAGGTTCAGACCCAACTCTTTGCAGGTGGCGCTGATGGCGCGGATTTCATCCGGGGTGTACACGCTGCCGACTTCGGTGGCCTGGGTCAGGGTGACCACGCGCGGCTTGGGGTAGTGAATGTCTTGGCGCTTGAGGGCGATCTCGCGGATCGACTCCGGGGTCAGCTTGCCGTTTTCGGTGCGAGCGGTGAGCAGCTTGGAACCGTTGGAGAAAAACTCCGGCGCGCCGCATTCGTCGGTTTCGACGTGGGCGGTTTCCGAGCAAATCACGCTATGGTAGCTCTGGCACAACGAGGACAGCGCCAGGGAGTTGGCGGCGGTGCCGTTGAAGGCGAAGAACACTTCGCAGTCGGTTTCGAACAGGTTGCGGAAACCGTCGGCGGCGCGGTGGGTCCATTCATCATCGCCGTAGGCGCGCTGATGGCCTTGGTTGGCTTGTTCCATGGCGGCCCAGGCTTCCGGGCAGATGCCCGAATAGTTGTCACTGGCGAATTGTTGGCTCTTGTCGGTCATGGCCCATTCCTGTGGTCGATGTTGGTGCGCACTGTAACCAAGATTGTTGCGGGTGCGCACGCACTGTAAATGCAAAGTCACTGGGGAATTATGCACGGTACTGGAACCCTGCCTGTCGGACGTGTCCGTGATGGCGCTTTGGATCTGCTCAAGTGGCTGGCACTCTTGAGCATGGTGCTCGATCACCTACGCTATGTCGGTTTGAGTCTGGACGGCCTGTACGTGCCGGGGCGCCTGGCGTTCCCTTGGTTTTGCCTGGCGATTGCGGCGAATCTGCACCGGGTCAGGAGTGCGCCCGTGACCGGCCAATGGCGCTACCTGGGCTGGCTGTTGCTGTTCAGCGTGATCAGCGAAGTGCCGTACCGCCTGTTTATCGACGATGCCGATACGTTGAACGTCTTGCCGACCTTGGCGCTGGGCCTGCTGGTTGCCCGGGGATGGCAGCAAAAGGCGCTTTTTGATCGAGGATTGGCGCTGATTGCCCTCATGATCGCGGCGGTGTTTTCTGCGCAGCTGATGTTCGGTTTTTTCGGCGTATTGCTGCCACTGGCGATGTTGCTGGTATTCCGTCGCCCTTGGTATTTCAGTGTATTGCCGGGCCTGGTCTGTGTGGCGGCCAATCAATGGCAGGTTCTGCTCAATAGCGGCACCCCCGTAGCGTTGGTCGGATTGGCCGCTTGCCTGATTGCGCCAATGCTTGGCCTGGTCCTCTTGCGACACGCTCAAAACGCCTCGCCACCGGCCATGCGCCGCTGGGCGTATGCCCTCTATCCCGCGCATTTCCTGCTACTGCTGGCTTTGCGCCACAGCCTTGCCTGAGTCGCTGAATTCATTCCATGTCGTAAACGCACCTTTGCGTGGCGTGCGTAGGCATTTGACCTGCTGGCGCCAGCCCTACCATCGCATCAAAGGGCCCTGCACGGGCCTCAACAATACGAAAGGCTGGGAGAGACGCGATGTTCAGCAAACAAGACCAGATTCAGGGATATGACGACGCACTGCTGGCGGCCATGAATGCCGAGGAGCAGCGCCAGGAAGATCATATCGAGCTGATCGCGTCAGAGAACTACACCAGCAAACGCGTAATGGAAGCCCAAGGCAGCGGCCTCACCAACAAATACGCCGAAGGCTACCCGGGCAAGCGCTACTACGGTGGCTGCGAGCACGTGGACAAAGTGGAAGCCCTGGCCATCGAACGTGCCAAGCAATTGTTCGGCGCCGATTACGCCAACGTGCAGCCGCACTCCGGTTCGTCTGCCAACAGCGCGGTGTACCTGGCTCTGATCAATGCGGGCGACACAATTCTGGGCATGAGCCTGGCCCACGGCGGTCACTTGACCCACGGCGCCAAAGTGTCGTCCTCGGGCAAGCTGTACAACGCGGTGCAATACGGCATCAACACCGACACCGGCCTGATCGACTACGACGAAGTCGAGCGCCTGGCCGTCGAGCACAAGCCGAAAATGGTTGTGGCCGGTTTCTCTGCCTACTCCAAGACTCTGGATTTCCCACGTTTCCGTCAGATCGCCGACAAAGTGGGCGCGCTGTTGTTCGTCGACATGGCCCACGTCGCCGGCCTGGTTGCCGCTGGCCTGTACCCGAACCCGCTGCCGTACGCCGACGTGGTCACCACCACCACCCACAAGACCCTGCGTGGTCCACGGGGCGGTCTGATCCTGGCCAAGTCCAACGAAGAGATTGAAAAGAAACTCAACGCCGCCGTATTCCCTGGCGCCCAGGGCGGCCCGCTGATGCACGTCATCGCCGGCAAGGCTGTGTGCTTCAAGGAAGCGCTGGAGCCAGGCTTCAAGGCCTATCAGCAACAAGTGATCGACAACGCCCAGGCCATGGCCGAGGTGTTCATCAAACGCGGATATGACGTGGTGTCCGGCGGTACCGATAACCACCTGTTCCTGGTCAGCCTGATCCGTCAGGGCCTCACCGGCAAAGAGGCGGACGCCGCCCTCGGTCGCGCCCACATCACCGTCAACAAGAACGCCGTGCCGAATGACCCGCAGTCGCCGTTCGTGACCTCGGGCCTGCGCATCGGCACCCCGGCGGTGACCACGCGTGGTTTCAAAGTGCCGCAGTGCGTCGAACTGGCCGGCTGGATCTGCGACATCCTCGACAACCTCGGCGACGCCGATGTCGAGGCCAACGTGGCCAAGCACGTGTCTGCCCTGTGCGCTGATTTCCCGGTTTATCGCTGAGCGCGGTTTTGGAGTAATGACTATGCAACGCTACTCGGGCTTCGGCCTCTTCAAGCACTCCCTCAGCCACCACGAAAACTGGCAGAAGATGTGGCGCACGCCCACCCCTAAGAAGGTGTACGACGTGGTCATCGTCGGCGGTGGCGGGCATGGTCTGGCGACCGCCTATTACCTGGCCAAGGAGCACGGCATCACCAACGTGGCCGTGGTCGAGAAGGGCTGGTTGGGCGGCGGTAACACCGCGCGCAACACCACCATCGTGCGTTCCAACTACCTGTGGGATGAGTCGGCGCACCTGTACGAACACGCGATGAAACTGTGGGAAGGCCTGTCCCAGGACCTGAACTACAACGTGATGTTCTCCCAGCGTGGCGTCTACAACCTGTGCCATACCCTGCAAGACATCCGTGATTCCGAGCGCCGCGTGAGTGCCAACCGCCTCAATGGCGTGGACGGCGAACTGCTCAACGCCAAGCAAGTGGCCGACGAGATCCCGTACCTCGACTGCTCCAAGAACACCCGCTATCCGGTGCTCGGCGCCACCGTGCAACGGCGCGGCGGCGTGGCCCGTCACGATGCCGTGGCCTGGGGCTTTGCCCGTGCGGCTGACGCCCTTGGCGTGGACTTGATCCAGCAGACCGAAGTGATCGGCTTCCGCAAGGAAAACGGCGTGTGCATCGGTGTGGAAACCAACAAAGGCTTTATCGGCGCCACGCGCGTCGGTGTGGTCACCGCCGGTAACTCCGGGCACATGGCCTCGCTGGCGGGCTTTCGCCTGCCGATCGAATCCCACCCGCTGCAAGCGTTGGTGTCGGAGCCGATCAAGCCGATTATCGACAGCGTGATCATGTCCAACGCCGTGCACGGCTACATCAGCCAGTCCGACAAGGGCGACCTGGTGATCGGCGCCGGTATCGATGGCTACAACGGCTACGGCCAGCGCGGCTCGTACCCGGTGATTGAACACACCATCCAGGCCATCGTCGAGATGTTCCCGGTGCTGTCGCGCGTGCGCATGAACCGCCAGTGGGGCGGCATCGTCGACACTACGCCGGATGCGTGCCCGATCATCTCCAAGACTCCAGTGCCGAACATGTTCTTCAACTGCGGTTGGGGCACCGGTGGTTTTAAAGCGACTCCGGGCTCAGGCAACGTGTTTGCCGCCAGCCTGGCCAAGGGTGAAATGCACCCGTTGGCCGCACCTTTCTCCATCGACCGTTTCCACAACGGTGCGTTGATCGACGAACACGGCGCTGCGGCCGTCGCCCACTAACAGGAGAAATTCCCTATGTTGCATATCTTCTGTCCTCACTGTGGCGAACTGCGCTCCGAAGAGGAATTCCACGCGTCCGGCCAAGCGCACATCCCGCGCCCGCTGGACCCGAACGCCTGCACCGATGAAGAGTGGGGCGACTACATGTTCTTCCGCGACAACCCCCGTGGCCTGCACCACGAACTGTGGATCCACGCCGCCGGTTGCCGCCAGTACTTCAACGCGACCCGCGACACCCTGACCTACGAAATTCTTGAAACCTACAAGATCGGTGAGAAGCCACAATTCACCGCCAAGGCCTCTGGAGAGAAGGTATGAGCCAGACCAATCGCCTGTCCAACGGTGGCCGGATCGACCGTAATAAAGTCCTGACCTTCAGCTTCAACGGCCAGACCTACAAAGGTTTTGAAGGCGACACATTGGCCGCAGCGCTGCTGGCCAACGGCGTCGACATCATCGGCCGCAGCTTCAAGTACTCGCGCCCACGCGGCATCTTTGCTGCGGGCGCCGAAGAGCCGAACGCGGTGCTGCAGATCGGTGCCACCGAAGCCACCCAGATTCCTAACGTGCGCGCCACGCAACAGGCGCTGTACCAAGGCCTGGTCGCCACCAGCACCAACGGCTGGCCGAACGTCAACAATGACGTGATGGGCATCCTCGGCAAGGTTGGCGGCAAGCTGATGCCGCCGGGGTTCTACTACAAAACCTTCATGTACCCGCAATCGTTCTGGATGACGTACGAGAAGTACATCCGTAAGGCCGCTGGCCTTGGTCGCTCGCCGACCGAGAACGATCCGGACACCTACGACAACTTCAACCGTCACTGCGATGTGCTGATCGTCGGCGCGGGCCCTGCGGGTTTGGCCGCAGCATTGGCCGCCGCGCGCAGCGGTGCCCGCGTGATCATCGCCGATGAGCAGGAAGAGTTTGGCGGTTCGCTGCTCGATTCGCGCGAAAGCCTCGACGGCAAGCCAGCTGCGGAATGGGTGGCCAGTGTCATTGCTGAATTGAAAGCCCTGCCAGACGTAGTGCTGCTGCCCCGCGCCACCGTCAACGGTTATCACGACCATAACTTCCTGACCATTCACGAACGCCTCACCGACCACCTGGGTGACCGTGCGCCGATTGGTGTGGTGCGCCAACGCATCCACCGTGTGCGCGCCAAGCGTGTGGTGCTGGCGACCGGTGCGTGTGAGCGCCCGCTGGTGTACGGCAACAACGACGTGCCGGGCAATATGCTGGCCGGTGCGGTTTCGACCTACGTACGTCGCTATGGCGTGGCGCCGGGTAAGAAGCTGGTGCTGTCGACCAACAACGATCACGCCTACCGCGTTGCGCTGGACTGGCTCGACGCCGGCCTGCAAGTGGTGGCTGTGGCTGATGTGCGCCACAACCCACGCGGCGCGCTGGTGGAAGAAGCCCGCGCCAAAGGTATTCGTATCCTCACCGGCAGCGCCGTGATCGAAGCCCGTGGCAGCAAGCACGTCACTGCCGCCCGCGTGGCTGCAATTGACGTCAAAGCGCATAAAGTCACCAGCCCTGGCGAGTGGCTGGACTGCGATCTGGTCGCCAGCTCCGGTGGCTACAGCCCGGTGGTCCACCTGGCCTCGCACCTGGGCGGCAAGCCGACCTGGCGTGAAGACATTCTCGGTTTTGTGCCGGGCGAAGCACCGCAGAAACGTGTGTGTGTCGGTGGTATCAATGGTGTCTACGGCCTTGGCGATTCCCTGGCCGATGGTTTTGAAGGCGGCGTGCGCGCAGCCAGTGAAGCCGGTTTTTCACCAGTCGAAGGCACCCTGCCAAAGGCCCTGAGCCGTCTGGAAGAGCCGACACTGGCTGTCTATCAAGTCCCGCACGACAAGCCAACCGCACGGGCGCCGAAGCAATTTGTCGACCTGCAAAACGACGTGACCGCCGCCGCCATCGAACTGGCGACCCGCGAAGGTTTCGAGTCGGTCGAACACGTCAAGCGCTACACCGCGCTGGGCTTCGGCACCGACCAGGGCAAGCTGGGCAACGTCAACGGCCTGGCGATTGCCGCCCGTTCGTTGAACGTGACCATCCCACAGATGGGCACCACTATGTTCCGCCCGAACTACACGCCGGTCACGCTCGGCGCCGTCGCCGGTCGTCACTGTGGGCACATCTTCGAGCCGGTGCGCTACACCGCGCTGCAAGCCTGGCACGTGAAGAACGGCGCCGAGTTTGAAGACGTCGGCCAGTGGAAACGCCCGTGGTACTTCCCACGCAACGGTGAAGACCTGCATGCCGCGGTAAAACGCGAATGCCTGGCCGTGCGCGACAGCGTCGGCCTGCTGGATGCGTCCACCCTCGGCAAGATCGACATCCAGGGCCCGGACGCACGCGAATTCCTCAACCGCATCTACTCCAACGCCTGGACCAAGCTCGATGTGGGCAAGGCGCGCTACGGTTTGATGTGCAAGGAAGACGGCATGGTCTTCGATGACGGCGTGACTGCCTGCCTCGCTGACAACCACTTCCTGATGACCACCACCACCGGCGGCGCCGCCCGCGTACTGCAGTGGCTGGAAATCTATCAACAAACCGAGTGGCCAGACCTCAAGGTGTACTTCACTTCGGTCACCGACCACTGGGCCACCATGACCCTGTCCGGCCCCAACAGCCGCAAGCTGCTGGCGGAAGTGACTGATATCGACCTGGACAAGGACGGCTTCCCGTTCATGACCTGGAAAGAAGGCCTGGTCGGCGGCGTACCGGCGCGGGTGTTCCGGATCTCGTTTACCGGCGAGCTGTCGTACGAAGTCAACGTGCAGGCCGACTACGCCATGGGCGTGCTGGAAAAAATCGTCGACGCCGGCAAGAAGTACAACCTGACCCCGTACGGCACCGAAACCATGCACGTACTGCGGGCGGAGAAGGGCTTCATCATCGTCGGCCAGGACACCGACGGCTCGATGACCCCCGACGACCTGAACATGGGTTGGTGCGTCGGCCGTACCAAACCGTTCTCGTGGATCGGCTGGCGCGGCATGAACCGTGAAGACTGCGTGCGCGAAGAGCGTAAGCAACTGGTGGGCTTGAAACCGATCGACCCGAATGTATGGCTGCCGGAAGGCGCGCAGTTGGTGTTCGATCCGAAGCAGACGATTCCGATGAAGATGGTTGGTCACGTCACCTCAAGCTATGCGCACAACTCCCTGGGCTATTCGTTCGCCATGGGCGTAGTGAAGGGCGGCTTGAAGCGTATTGGTGAGCGCGTGTTCTCGCCGCAGGCGGATGGCAGCGTGATCGAGGCGGAGATTGTTTCCTCGGTGTTCTTTGATCCGAAAGGTGATCGGCAGAACATCTGATAGACCGCGTCGCCTGCATCGCAGGCAAGCCAGCTCCCACACTTGGAATGCATTCCCCTGTGGGAGCCGGGCTTGCCCGCGATGAGGCCAGAACAGACACCACAGCATTCAGAACAGGTGCTTTATGACAGCAGCCAATGTGTACCAACAACGCCCAACCACCGGGGCCAAGGCCGAGTCGTCGCTGCACCATGCCGACCTCGCCAGCCTGGTCGGCAAGGGCCGCAAGAACGCCGGCGTGACCGTGCGCGAAAAGAAACTCCTGGGCCACCTGACCATCCGTGGCGACGGCCATGATGCAGCCTTCGCCGCTGGCGTACACAAGGCCCTGGGCATCGAACTGCCGAGCGCCTTGACCGTGATCGTCAAAGGTGAAACCAGCTTGCAATGGCTCGGCCCGGATGAGTGGTTGCTCATCGTGCCAAGCGGCGAAGAATTCGCCGCCGAACAAAACCTGCGTGCCGCCCTGGGTGAGCTGCATATCCAGATCGTCAACGTCAGCGGCGGCCAGCAGATTCTTGAACTGAGCGGCCCGAACGTGCGCGACGTGCTGATGAAGTCCACCAGCTACGACGTGCACCCCAACAACTTCCCGGTGGGCAAGGCGGTGGGCACGGTGTTCGCCAAGTCGCAACTGGTGATCCGCCACACGGCCGAAGACACTTGGGAACTGCTGATCCGTCGCAGCTTCTCGGATTACTGGTGGTTGTGGTTGCAGGATGCGTCTGCCGAATTCGGCCTGAGTGTTCAAGCCTGAGGAATGCCCCATGAGCCGCGCACCTGATACATGGATTTTGACCGCCGACTGCCCCAGCGTGCTCGGCACGGTGGACGCGGTCACCCGCTATCTGTTCGAACAGGGTTGCTACGTGACTGAGCACCACTCGTTCGATGACCGGCTTTCGGGCCGGTTCTTTATCCGCGTGGAGTTCCGCCAGCCCGACGGATTTGACGAACAAGGTTTCCGCGATGGCCTGGCCACCCGTGGTGAAGCCTTTGGCATGATCTTCGAGCTGACGGCGCCGAACTACCGGCCAAAAGTGGTGATCATGGTCTCCAAGGCCGACCATTGCCTGAACGACCTGCTGTATCGCCAGCGCATCGGCCAACTGTCGATGGACGTGGTCGCGGTGGTGTCCAACCACCCTGATTTGAAGCCCTTGGCCGACTGGCACCAGATTCCCTACTACCATTTCCCGCTCGACCCCAACGACAAACCGTCCCAGGAGCGTCAGGTGTGGCAAGTGGTGGAAGACACCGGCGCGGAACTGGTGATCCTTGCGCGATACATGCAAGTGCTCTCGCCGGAGCTGTGCCGCAAGCTGGATGGCAAGGCCATCAACATTCACCACTCGTTGTTGCCGGGGTTCAAGGGCGCCAAGCCGTATCACCAGGCGTACAACAAAGGCGTGAAGTTGGTCGGCGCCACGGCGCATTACATCAACAACGACCTGGATGAAGGCCCGATCATTGCCCAGGGCGTGGAGGTGGTGGATCACAGCCACTATCCCGAGGATTTGATTGCCAAGGGGCGGGATATCGAAGGGCTGACGTTGGCCCGGGCGGTGGGGTATCACATTGAGCGGCGGGTGTTTCTAAACGCCAATCGGACTGTGGTGCTCTGATTGCAAAGACAACAAACAGCATCTGTACCCGAGCATTTAACGCGCTGCCCACCCAAGGGCAACGCGGTTCCATAAAAACAACAGCGAGGTGAAAGCATGTCTGGTAATCGTGGTGTCGTGTATCTCGGCAACGGCAAGGTCGAAGTACAGAAAATCGACTATCCCAAAATGCAGGACCCCCGTGGCAGGAAGATTGAGCACGGCGTCATCCTGCGCGTGGTTTCCACCAACATCTGCGGCTCCGACCAACACATGGTGCGCGGCCGCACCACTGCCCAGACCGGCCTGGTGCTCGGTCATGAAATTACCGGTGAAGTGATCGAGAAGGGCAGCGACGTCGAAAACCTGAAGATCGGCGACCTGGTTTCGGTTCCCTTCAACGTGGCTTGCGGCCGCTGCCGTTCCTGCAAAGAGCAACACACCGGCGTCTGCCTGACCGTCAACCCGGCCCGTGCGGGTGGTGCCTATGGCTATGTCGACATGGGCGACTGGACCGGCGGCCAGGCCGAGTACGTGCTGGTGCCATACGCGGACTTCAACCTGCTGAAACTGCCGGATCGCGACAAGGCCATGGAGAAAATCCGCGACCTGACTTGCCTCTCCGACATTCTCCCGACGGGCTACCACGGCGCGGTGACTGCGGGCGTTGGCCCAGGCAGCACCGTCTACATCGCAGGCGCCGGCCCGGTCGGCCTGGCTGCTGCCGCATCTGCACGCCTGCTGGGCGCGGCGGTGGTGATCATTGGCGACGTCAACCCGATCCGCCTGGCCCACGCCAAGGCCCAGGGTTTTGAAGTGGCCGACCTGTCCACCGACACCCCACTGCACGAACAGATCGCCGCGCTGCTGGGCGAGCCGGAAGTGGATTGCGCTGTCGACGCCGTTGGTTTCGAAGCCCGTGGCCACGGCCATGAAGGCGTGAAAGCCGAAGCCCCGGCCACGGTGCTCAACTCGCTGATGGGCGTGGTGCGCGTGGCCGGCAAGATCGGTATTCCGGGCCTGTACGTCACCGAAGATCCAGGGGCTGTGGATGCCGCTGCCAAAATGGGCAGCCTGAGCATCCGCTTCGGCCTCGGCTGGGCCAAGTCCCACAGCTTCCACACCGGCCAGACCCCGGTGATGAAGTACAACCGCGCGCTGATGCAGGCGATCATGTGGGACCGTATCAACATTGCCGAAATCGTCGGCGTGCAGGTGATCAGCCTGGATGACGCACCACGTGGCTACGGCGAGTTCGATGCGGGCGTGCCGAAGAAGTTTGTGATCGATCCGCATAAGATGTTCAGCGCGGCGTAAAGAAAGAGCTGAAAAAATGGCGACCGTAAGGTCGCCTTTTTTATTCTGGGATTATCGGTTTTTCAATGGTCGATTGGAGCCATCCGGTGCTGGATAATCAGGTCGAGGTTTATTTTGATCCGTGAGTTCAAGCCCTGCTAACCGGCAATAAATTGTCCTGTTTGCTTCAGGGTACTTTTTTTTCATTTCGCCTATTGCCTCAGCTTCGCTATTAGCCTCTACAAAATCATCTATTACGTTTTGCGAGCCGTTGGTTGTACCAATTGTGCATAAGTATCGAGTCATTTTCGCTCTCCGTCGTTCTGCTTATAGTCGAGCAGATGTAGATTGATTTTAAGCGGTGCTTAAATCTTTTTAACCTGTTAAATCTCACAGTATTTTATAAACTATTGCTATAGCTTTCAGGTCGGTTGTTTCTATTTAGGTGACATATACGTCTGGGTTGGAGGGGTTTATTTTTTTATAAACAATGGCGACCCTGGGAAGGTCGCTGTTTTGTTAATGGGTTACTTGATGGTTGAAAGCCGCAGATAGGGATCGGCCACCTCACCGTTCTTGATCAGGCGCTTGCCGCCGTAGTCGCAATGGATTTTGTCGTTGCGTTCATTGACTGACTCAGCCTTCAGCTCGTACTCCGGGGCCAGGTAGTCATCTTTGGTTGCGGCTGTTTGCCCTGTCCACGTTTTGCCGTTAGCCGTCGCAGTGTACTGATAACCCTCGCCATAGGGCGCTGGAAGGTCAGGGTCTGTGTAGGGTTTGGATTGGATGTCACGGGGGGCGGGGCATTGGTCGATGCCAGTGGCTTGGGGCCGTGAAGTCTGGGCTTGGCTGCGAGATGGCAAATGGTTGAGTGCGCTGAAGGCAGCATAAAAATTGGGTATCAATCCGATCATGATCGTTACAGCTCCTTGTTTTGTGGCTGAGCCTCCCCGTTGAATGTGAATGGGAAGGCCAGCTTGGGTGGGCTGTGTCGATGGATGAGTTCCGCCAGAACCTGGACCGCGGGTCGTGGATGTGTGGACGGTCGCTGTAGGAATAATTCGGTGGCGCTTTTCACTGATGTGTAAATGAACATTTGGCAATCTCCAGGGCTTCGCAATACGTGCCTCTCCAATCGCCTATAGGGATAAGGTTCCACTTCAAGACCGGTTTGAGCGTGACCGAAAAGCTCGCATCGCTATTCATCGGCCCTTTGTAGGTGCAGGTGACGGAGTGGTCTTGTGCTTTGTAACGGGCGTCGTGGAACGTTGAGTCCGTCAGGTACGACGCGGTAGCCTGCGGGTTTTCACCGGACCAACTGCGCCCATCAGGCTGGCGCATCGCGTAGCGATAGCCTCCGCTGCCCATGGCATATTGTTTGATTTCGTGGGGTGTCGGACAGGTAGAAGTCGCTGCATACGCCGTGTTCGCCAGCGCCAGGGCGGCGATTACACCTGCAAGCATTGCGCTTTTCATAACGACCTCCTGCGGCGCGTGGGAGGCATCATGCTGCAGGTGATTATCCGGTGCTGGCTACTGTCAGAAGTGACAGTTTTTAAGACGGATTCGTGATCAACACCGGTTTTTTATTCCGAGATACAGCGCGTCGACTCAGCGAGCAGCCAACGCCCCCTGATAAACCGTCGGCCCCGTCGGCTGCTTGCTCAACGACCCACCCTTGGTCTCCGAACTCACCATCAACTCCACCGGCTTGCGAATGCTTTTTTGCTGGCGCGGGTTGAGGCCGATAATGCCTTTGCCATCTTCCGGCAACAGCCCCAGGGAGACCGGTGCACCCCCTTCAGGCATGGCCCAGAGTTCCAGGCTGCGATCCGGCTCAGGTGCCGCCGTGGCAATCGGTTCGACTTCGAGGTAATCCTTGTGCGCCCTGATTTGCGCTGCAGGCTGCTGGGCGGTGGTCACCAGGGTGGCGGCGGACTTGACGTTGTCTTGGGTATAGAGCGCGCCACCGAGGCCGGCGACGATGGCCACACAGACGCCGATAAACACGCGTGGGCGGCTCCAGAATGGGGGCTTTTGCTCTATCACTTGGGGGCGGGTCGCGCTCATGGGGCTATTCCTGACAAGGCTTTCAGTCCTGTCATGGACCCTGGTTTGCACGATGGGTTCCTGGCCCCGGTTCAGCTCAAAGTGATGCCAATTGGCCCTGATACAGCACCGGTCCGGTAGGTTGGCCGGTCGGTGAGCCGCCGTGCGGCTCCAGGCTCACGGCCAGGGTCAGCGGCGCGCTGAGCAACGCACGTTGTGTCTCGCTCAGTTGAATCCGGCCTTTGCCTGCGGCGGGCAGCAAGCCCAGTGAGATGGGTTTGCCACCCGGCGCAATCGCCCACAGTTCCAGGCTCAACGTCGGTGCTATCGCGGCCAGTGTCAGGGGTTCCACTTGCAGGTGGTCGGCGAACGCGCTGATCTGCAGCGCGGGTTGTTGGTTGGCGTTGACCAGGGTGGCGTTGTACGCCACCCCTGTGTCGCGTTGGTACAGCACACCGACGGTGACGGCGACGACCACTGCGCAGGCGGCGGCCAGGACGCGGAGGTTTTTCCAGAGCGCTTGCTTCGCCGGCACATGCAGCACCTGCGGCTCGATGCGTGCCTTGATGCTTGCCCACACGTGTTCCGGAACGGGTCGCTCAGGCAGGGCACCGGTCAGGCTGGCGAGCGCGTCCTGCCAATGGCCGAGTTCCATTCGCAGCGCGGCATCCTCCCGCAACAGCGCATCAAAGCGCCGACGCGCGGTAGCGGGCATCAGCCCGATGGCGTAGTCGGCGGCCAGGGCGCGGCGCAGGGCGGTGGTCTGGTAGTTCATGATTCAAGGCACCTGCGCAGGCGTTCCATGCCGCGGCGGATCCAGGATTTGACCGAGCCCAGGGGCGCTGCCAACTGCGTGGCCAGCTCCGAGCACGACAGGCCCTGGAAGTACGCCACGCTGATCGACCGGCGTTGCATGCCGTCGAGGGTGTCCAGGCAGCGGTTCAGGGCATGGGCTTGGCGTTCATGGTCGAGTTGGTCGTGGGCGCTGGGGGCGTCATCGATCAAGGCGTCTTGCTGACCATCGGCCAGCGGCTGTTCGCGGTGTTTGCGCAACTGGTCGATGGCCAGGTTGCGGGTGATGTTGACCATCCAGGTCATCGGCGCCGCCAGGTGCGCCTCGTAGCGCGAAGCGTTGTACCAGATGCGTACGAAGGCTTCCTGCAGCACTTCTTCGGCCAGGTCCGTGCGACCCATGAAGCGCAGGGCCACACCGTGCAGGCGCGGCGAAACGCTGCGGTAGAGGGTTTCGAACGCTTGGCGGTTACCCAAGGCACATTGCGCCAGCAAAGGGCGCAAGGGGTCAGCATCATCGGCGCTAATAGGGCTTCTCCAGACCCTCGTTCGAGGGTGACGGGACGGCACGCGGTAAGCGGAGGGTAGTTCAGCCTGGGCATTCATTCCATCCAACTCCGAGTGGCGTATGCAGGCTATACGCGGGCCGAGGCCATTCGGATGCAGAAAAATCTGAACTAACCTTGATGTGGGAACAATCGTTCCGGACTGTCAGTCAAACGCCTGCTTTTAGCTCTTACACCCAGAGGTTGTTTCGATGAAGATTTCACGCGGTTTCGCCCTTTCCTGCCTGATGACCCTGGCAGCCGCCCCGGTGTTCGCCGCAGGCTTCAGCCTTGGCGACGCAGCCAATGCGATTTCAGGCATGCAGGGTGGCAACAACAAGGCAGCCGCTGCCGCCCCGTCTTCCGAGACGGCCGGCCTGTTAAGCGCACTGACCTCGCAACTGAACATCACCCCCGAACAAGCGGTCGGCGGTACAGGCGCCATGCTCGGCCTGGCCAAGAACAAGCTGAGCGGCAACGATTATTCGCAACTGGGCAACAGCGTGCCGGGCCTCGACCAGTTGTCGGGCAACAACGCGTTGGGCAGCCTCGGCGCCTTGAGCGGGATGCTCGGCCAGACCGGCGGCAGCAAGACCAGCGGCCTGGATGGCCTGTTGGGTAATGTGAAAAGCACCAACGACCTGAACACCGCCTTCAGCGCCTTGGGCATGGACAGCGGCATGGTCGGCCAGTTTGCCCCGGTTATCCTGCAATACCTGGGCGGCCAGGGTGCCAGCAGCTCGGTGCTGGGCAAGCTGGCCCAGGCCTGGGGCACTGGCAGTTAAGAGCGCTCCGCGCGCAGTTGCTCGATGCGCGCGTCCTTCTCCATCCAGAGTTGGTTCACCCAGTTCTGGATGGCCTGGCGAAACGCCGGATCATTCTCGTAATCCCCTTGCCACAATGCCGGATCCAGTTCGCGGGTGCGGATATCAATGATCACCTTGGGCACCGCGCCACTGATCAAATCCCAGAACCCCGGAATCTTCTGCTGTGGATAGACCACGGTCACGTCGAGCACGGCATCCAGTTGTTCACCCATCGCCGCCAGCACGAACGCCACGCCGCCCGCCTTGGGCTTGAGCAAGCGAGTGAAGGGCGAATCCTGCTGCTTGCGCTTGGTTTCGTTGAACCGCGTGCCTTCCAGATAATTGACCACCGTCACCGGCTGGCGCTTGAACAGCTCGCAGGCCTCCTTGGTGATTTTTAAATCCTGCCCCGCGAGTTCCGGGTGCTTGGCCAGGAAGGCCTTGCTGTAGCGCTTCATGAAGGGGTAATCCAATGCCCACCAGGCCAGGCCGAGGAAGGGCACCCAGATCAGCTCTTTTTTCAGGAAGAATTTGAAGAACGGCGTGCGGCGGTTCAGCGCCTGGATCAGGGCCGGGATATCCACCCAGGATTGGTGGTTGCTGATCACCAGGTAGGACGTATCGCCCCGCAGGTCTTCACCGCCGCGGATATCCCATTGGGTCGGGATGCACAGCGCGAAGATCAACTTGTCGATCTCGGCCCAGGTCTCGGCGATCCACATCACCGCCCAGGACATGTAGTCACGCGAGCGCCCAGGGGCCACCAGCTTGAGCAGGGCAAACACCATCAACGGCCCGATCAGGATCAGGGTGTTGAGCAGCAGTAGCAATGAGACAAAACAGCCGGTGAGCACGCGGCGCATAAGTAACTCTTGAAATCCTGTGGGCGGGCCATGATAAGCAGCTTGAGTCTAGAGGCCAAATGCCAATTCGCCGGACGAATGTTTCACAATGTGCCGGTTATGCTGGGGCGAGCTAACTAAGTGCTGCCTTTGCGGTCTAGAATCCGCCTACTTCTTTCCGAGGAAATCACTTCGTGAAACTGCTCCTTGCCTCGCTCGCCCTGGCTGCCCTGCCGGTCATGGCCGCCGAACCGACCCTCTACGGTCGCTACGAATACATCCAGTTGCCGGAGATCGGCGAAACCTTCAAGGCCAAGATGGACACCGGCGCGCTGACGGCTTCGCTGTCGGCCCGCGACATCGAGACCTTCACCCGTGACGGCGACGATTGGGTGCGCTTCCGCCTCGGCGGCAAAGACGCCTCCAACAAAGTCTACGAACACAAGGTGTCGCGCATCAGCAAGATCAAGAGCCGCGCCGACGAAGACGACGACAAAGACGAAGCCACCGTGGCCAAGCGCCCGGTGATCGACCTGGAAATGTGCCTGGGCGACGTCAAGCGCACCGTCGAGGTCAACCTCACCGACCGCAGCAGCTTCAACTACCCGTTGCTGATCGGCGCCAAGGCCCTGCGTGAATTTGGCGCTGCGGTAAACCCGGCCCGTCGTTACACTGCCGACAAACCGGACTGCTGACGGACCCACATGCCGCATATTCTGATTGTCGAAGACGAAGCGGCGATTGCCGACACGCTGATCTTCGCCCTGCAAGGCGAGGGCTTCACCACCACCTGGCTGACCCTCGGCCAGGCGGCGCTGGAGCATCAGCGCCAGACCCCCGCCGACCTGATCATCCTCGACATCGGCCTGCCGGATATCACGGGTTTTGAAACCTGCAAGCAACTGCGCCGGTTCAGCGAAGTGCCTGTCATGTTTCTCAGCGCGCGGGATGGCGAGATCGACCGCGTGGTGGGGCTGGAGATCGGCGCCGACGATTATGTGGTCAAGCCCTTCAGCCCACGGGAGGTGACGGCGCGGGTCCGGGCGATCCTTAAACGCATTGGCCCAGGTGCTGCGCCGGCCGTGTTCCAGGTGGATCTGGAGCGCATGCAGATCAGCTATCGCGGCCAGCCGTTGAGCCTTACACGCCATGAATTTCGCCTGCTGCAAAGCCTGCTGGAACAGCCCGAGCGTGTGTTCAGCCGCGAGCAACTGTTGGACGCGGTGGGCGTGGCGGCGGATGCGGGTTACGAGCGCAATATCGACAGCCATATCAAAAGCCTGCGCAGCAAGTTGCGCAGCGTGGCCGCCGATGCCGAGCCGATCCAGACCCATCGCGGCCTCGGCTACAGCTACAGCCCGAGCAACAGCTGATGCGCCTGGGGCTGCGGATCTTCCTGGTGTATGCGCTGTTTATCGGCCTGACCGGCTACTTCGTGCTCAGCACCGTGATGAAGGAAATCCGCCCTGGCGTGCGCCAGTCCACCGAAGAAACCCTGGTGGACACCGCCAACCTGTTGGCCGAGATCGTGCGCAATGACGTGAAGAACGGCACCCTCGGCCAGAGCCACTGGCCGGAGCTGCTCAAGGCCTATGGCAACCGCCAGCCGGGTGCGACCATCTGGGGCTTGCCGAAGAACCAGGTCAACCACCGTATCTACGTAACCGATGCCAAGGGCACCGTGTTGCTCGACTCCACGGGCGAAGCGGTGGGGCAAGACTATTCCAAGTGGAACGACGTGTACCTGACCTTACGTGGCGAGTACGGCGCGCGTTCCACCCGCAGCGAACTGGATGACCCCGCGTCATCGGTGATGCACGTGGGCGCACCGATCCGTGACAACGGCCAGATCATCGGCGTGGTCACCGTGGCCAAGCCGAACAGTTCATTGCAGCCTTATGTCGACCGCACCGAGCGCCGCCTGTTGTGGTACGGCGCGGGCCTGGTGATTCTGGGCCTGCTGCTGGGCGCACTGCTGTCGTGGTGGCTGAGCGTGGCGCTGCGCCGTCTGACCGCCTACGCCGAAGCCGTCAGCGAGGGGCGGCGGGCCGAGCTACCCCATTACCGTGGCGGTGAACTCAAGCAGCTGTCCACCGCCGTCGAGCACATGCGCACGCAGTTGGAAGGCAAGGCCTACGTCGAACACTACGTACACACCCTGACCCACGAATTGAAGAGCCCATTGGCCGCGATCCGCGGTGCGGCGGAGCTGTTGCAGGGTGAGATGACCCGCGAACAACAGCAGCGCTTCGTCAGCAATATCGACAGCGAAAGCGCGCGTCTGCAGCAGTTGATCGAGCGCCTGCTGAACCTGGCGCAGGTCGAACAGCGTCAGGGTCTGGAAGAACAGGCGAGTATCCCGCTGGCGGCTATGGTCGATGAAGTGCTCAAGGCTCAGTGCGCGCGGATTGAAGGCGCCGGGTTGCAGGTCGAGCAGTCGATTGCGGCGGATGTGAAGGTGTACGGTGAACCCTTCCTGTTGCGCCAGGCCCTGGGTAATCTGCTGGACAATGCCCTGGACTTCACACCGCCCGGCGGCCTGTTGAAGTTCAGCGCACAGACGCGACACAACAACGTGCAAGTCAGCCTGTTCAACCAGGCCGCACCGATTCCCGACTACGCGTTGCCGCGCCTGAGCGAGCGTTTCTATTCGCTGCCACGCCCGGCCAGTGGGCGCAAAAGCACGGGGCTGGGCCTCAACTTTGTCGAGGAAGTGATGAAATTGCACGGCGGTGCGTTGCAGATCGGCAATGTCGACGGCGGCGTGCAGGTGGTGCTGCATCTCCACACAGTCTCCACATTGCCCACATAAATCTCCCACACGGGCTGCCCAGACTCTCTCCATCAAAACAGGGAGAGACCCATGAACCGCAGCCTGCTTTTCAAACTTGGCGCGATTGCGCTGCTGATGCTGGTATTGCTGATTCCATTGCTGATGATCAACGGCATCATCAGCGACCGCCAGCAACTGCGCGACGGCGTATTGATGGACATCGCCCGCAGCTCCAGCTACGCCCAGCGCCTCACCGGTCCGGTGATGGTGGTGCCGTATCGCAAGACCGTCCGCGAGTGGAAACTCAATGAAAAGCTCAACAAACGCTACGAAGTCACCCGTGAAGAGCGCGGTCGTCTGTATTTCCTGCCGGATCGATTTGAACTCGACGGCAAGGTGCAGACCGAACTGCGTGCGCGGGGCATCTACCAGGCGCGGCTGTTCCATGCCGACAACCGCATCAGCGGGCGTTTCGAGCTGCCTGCGCAATTGGGCATTACGGAGAATTTTGCCGATTACCGTTTTGAGCCGGCGTTTCTGGCGGTGGGCATCAGCGATATTCGCGGCATCGAGAACGCGCTGAAACTGGAGCTGGGCAGCCAGCAACTGGAGTTCGAGCCCGGCTCCCAAGTGGACTGGTTGGGTGAGGGCGTGCACGTTACACTGCCAGAGCACGACAGCAAAAAGCCCAACGTCGTGGACTTCGCCTTCGACCTGCGCCTGCAAGGCACCGAGCAACTGCAAGTGGTGCCGGTGGGCAAGACCAGCCAGGTGTCACTCGCTTCCAACTGGCCACATCCCAGCTTCATCGGCAATTTCCTGCCGGCACAACGTGAGATTACCGATAAGGGTTTTACCGCCAACTGGCAGACCTCGTTCTTCTCCACCAACCTTGAGCAAGCGCTGCAAACCTGCCTGGACAAGCAGGGCTGTGAAGACTTCAACAACCGCAGCTTCGGCGTGAACTTCATCGACCCGGTGGACCAGTACCTCAAGAGCGACCGTGCGATCAAATACGCGCTGCTGTTCATCGCCCTGACCTTCGCCGGCTTCTTCCTGTTCGAAGTGCTCAAGAGCCTGGCGGTGCATCCGATTCAATACGCGTTGGTGGGGTTTGCGCTGGCGTTTTTCTACCTGCTGTTGCTGTCGTTGTCCGAGCACATTGGGTTCGCGCTGGCTTATCTCCTCTCTGCCAGCGCCTGTGTGTCGTTGATCGGGTTCTATGTGTGCCATGTGTTGCGTAGCGTCGCTCACGGGCTGGGGTTTTCAGCGGGGTTGGCGGCGTTGTATGGCTTGTTGTACGGGCTGTTGAGTGCCGAGGATTACGCGTTGCTGATGGGCTCGTTGCTGCTGTTCGGCCTGCTGGGCACGGTGATGGTGCTGACGCGTAAGTTGGATTGGTATGGCGTAGGCAAGCGCAAGGCGGTTGAGCCTTTGGAGTTTGACCTGGAGGCGGTGCAATGATCGGGTTACGGGAGGATAGGCTGGAGCGGGCAAAATTGGTGCTACGGATTAATCAGCTGTTTTCTGTGGCGAGAGAGCTTGCTCCCGCTGGGGCGCGAAGCGGCCCCAAAGAATGGGCCTGCTACGCAGTCCAACGGGAGCAAGCTCCCTCGCCACAGTAAAATCTTACACCGGGGGTTGGGTCTGCTGCATCGAAGGCCGCTGGCTGACCTCGGCGTACCAGGCGGCAAGCTGCGGGTTATCCAGGCGCCATTGCATGTCCGGATGGCGGAAGTCGAGGTAACCCAAGGCGCAGGCCACGCTGATGGCGGCGATGTCGAAGTGGCTGGTCAGTTCAGCAATCGCATCCGCCTCCAATTCAGAGAGGCTGCGGCGGATCTTGTTGCGCTGCTCATCGAGCCACTGGTCCCAGTGCTTTTCGGCTGGACGCAGGGCCGTTTCGTAGCGCACCAACACGGCGGCATCCATGATGCCGTCGGCCATCGAGGCCAGGGTCAGGCGGCGCCAGCGGGCCGAGCCGTCGCGGGGAATCAGTGGGTTGCCGACGTGCTGGTGGTCGAAGTAATCGAGGATCACCCGGCTGTCGTGCAATACCGTGCCATCGGCCAGGCGCAGGGCCGGGATCTTGCCCACGGGGTTGCCTTGCACCACCTGCGCATCCGGGTTGACCGGGGTCGGCATGCAGCCGTGCAGCGCGACGCGGTCCTGCTGGCCGGTTTCAGCCAGCAGCACGCGCACCTTACGCACGAAGGGGGAAGCGGGGTTGTGGAACAAGGTCATGTTGGGAGCGGACATGGGCATTCCTCAAGAAAGGGCCGGGCTAATCTATCTCACCGCTTGAGCAAGGCCCAAGTGCCAATTGCAGCGGGAATGCCCAAACCGACCCAACTGAGCGAATCCCACAGCCCATCTCCCAGCAACGCCGCAAACAACCCGGCTGCGCTGAGCAGGCCGATCCCCAGCGGAACGCCAAACACTTTCCAGAAGTTCGATTGACGCGGCTTCATGCCTTGCCCGCCTTGCGCCGCACCATCCACAAGTAAATCCCACTGACCAGCACGATGATGGTCAGAACATCCAGCACCGCCCACAGGACCTTCATCGGCATGCCGCCGTAGTCGCCGAAATGCAGCGGCTGGGACATGCCCATGGCGTCCATGTACCACGGTCGTTCGGCGATGGCGGTGACGGCGAGGGTGCTGGCGTCGATCAGCACCGGCGTGAGCAGGTGCGAGGTCAGGTGGGTGCTGCCTTTCATGAACACAGCGTAGTGGTGCTCGCTGGAAAAGCGCGTGCCGGGGAAGGCGATGAAGTCCGGCTCCATGCCGGGGGCGGCCTTGGCAGCGATGGTCAGCAGTTCGGTAGCCGGTGCGCGCTGGGTCAGCGGCGGGGCGTTTTTGTAGGGCTCGATCATGGCGCTGAGGCTGTCCTGGCGCCAGGCGGCGATGATCAGGTCGGCGCAGGCGCTGATCACGCCGGTCACGCCCACCACCAGGGCCCAGGTCAGGGTGACCACGCCGATCAGGTTATGCAGGTCGAGCCAGCGCAGGCGCGTGGATTTGTCCTGGCGCACCGTGGCGAACTCCAGGCGACGCATGAACGGCAGATACAGGACCGTGCCCGAGATAATCGCCAGCACAAACAGAATGCCCATGAACGCCAGCAGCAACTTGCCCGGCAAGCCGGCGAACATGTCGACGTGCAGGCGCAGCAGAAACAAGGTGAATCCACCGTTGGCCGCCGGGGTTTCCAAGGCTTCACCGGTGCGCGCATCAAGCATGAAGGTGTGGGACGCGTTGGGCTCGGTGCCAGCGGTGGCGGCCATGATCGCGATCACGCCGTTCTTGTCATCCTCGTCCCAGGCCAGGTATTGCAGGGCATCGCCGGGGCGATGGGCCTGGGCGGCGCTGACCAGTTGTTCGAGGTTGAGCTGCGGCGTGTCAGCAGGCATTTGCGCCAGTTCCGGCTCGTTGCCCAGTAGATGATCGATCTCATGGTGAAACACTAACGGCAGGCCGGTGAGGGCGAGCAGCAGCAGGAATACCGTGCAGATCAGGCTGGTCCAAGTGTGGATGAAGGACCAGCGGCGGATGGTTTTGCTTTTCATTTTTTCAACCTTCAGACACACCAAAGCCGCCCACGGGGGCGGCCTGGGGTTAACTCAGCCGATTACCACTGGTAGGTGGCGCTGGCGACGACGCTGCGTTGGTCGCCGAAGTAGCAGTAGTTGCCATCGCAGGTCGACAGGTAGTCCTTGTTGAACAGGTTGGTGGCATTCAACTTGACCGATGCGCCTTTGAGGCTGTTGTCCAGGCGGCCCAGGTCGTAATGCACTGAACCGTCGAACACGGTATAGGCGTTGGCCTTGCCGAGCCAGGTGTTGGCCTGGTCGCCGTAGGTGTTGCCGGTGTAGCGCGCGCCGAAGCCGATGCCGAAGCCATCGAGCGGGCCGGTGTGCCACGTGTAGTCAGTCCACAGCGAAGCTTGCTGGTTGGGCATCAACGTCAGGCGGTTGCCTTTGTAGATGCCTTTTTGCACCTCGGATTTGGCCAAGGTGTAGGCGGCGATGACCTTGAGGTTTTCGGTCACGTCGGACACAGCTTCCAGTTCCAGGCCCTTTACCTTCACTTCGCCGGTCTGGCTGTTGATTTGCTGGCCCCCTGCGCCGAGCGTCGTGACCTGCACGTTTTTTTGGGTCAGGTCGTACACCGCTGCGCTCAGCAAAGTGTTGGAGCCGGGCGGCTGATACTTGACGCCCATTTCCCACTGCTTGCCTTCCGTAGGTTTGAAGGTCTTGGTGGCATTGGTATCGGCGTTGCTCGCCGGCTGGAAGGACTCGGCGTAGGACAAGTACGGTACGAAGCCCGAATCGAACACATAGCTCAGCGCCGCGTTGCCGCTGAAATGCTTGATGCGGTCAGTGTTGGTCGCGTCGTTATCGTTGAAGTACGTAGTGCCCTGATGCACCCAGTCTTCACGCCCGCCCAGGGTCAGGCGCCATTTGTCCAAGGCCATCTGGTCCTGCACGTAGAGGCCGGTCTGTACGGTTTTCTGGTTGTAGTCGTAGAAAGGCCGCACGCCGGTTGGGCGCAGCGTCGGCGTGGTGTTGATCGGGTTGAAGATGTTGATGTTTGACGCGGTCCCGTAAATCGCACGGTAGGACGTGTCGGTGCGTTGGTGATCCAGGCCCAGCAGCAGGGTGTGGATAACGTCGCCCGTGGCGAAATCCGCCTGGAAATTGTTATCCACCGCGAACTGGCCAATGCTTTCGTTGACGTTGGTGGTCGAGCGGCTGATATCGCCCGCCGCATTTGCCGGGGAAAATGCATAAGAGCCCACGGTCAACTGTCGGAAGTCCAGTTCCGACTTGGTGTAGCGCAGGTTCTGCTTGAACTGCCAGGTGTCGTTGAAACGGTGTTCGAACGCATAGCCCAGCGCATAGTAGGTGCGATCGTAGAACTCGTAGTCCGGGTCGCCCAGGTTCTTGTGGTGGGAAACGTCACCCAGCGGCGACTTGATCTTGGTGCCCTGGATCGGCATGAACTGGCTGGTTGTGCCCGTATCGTCCCGCGTGAATTGCGACAAGAAGGTCAGCTTGGTATCCGGATCGATGTTCCATGTCAGGCTTGGCGCAAGGTTGTAGCGCTTGTTGTCGATGTGGTCGACCTGGGTGCCGGCATCGCGCACCACGCCGCTGAGGCCGTAGAGGAACTGGCCGTCATCGTCGATCTTGCCGGTGCTGGCAAAGTTGATCTGACGGTAGTTATCGCTGCCGTATTGCACCTGGACGGCGTGGCTCGACTCTTCGCTGGGACGGCGGCTGACCATGTCCAGCAAGCCGCCCGGCGGGGTCTGGCCGTACACCGAGGAGGCCGGGCCGCGCAGCAGGGCGAGGCGGTCGAGGTTCCAGGTCTCGGCTTTCGGGTTGGCGTAGACGCCACGTGGCAGCGGCAGGCCGTCGAGGAACTGGGTGGGTTCGAAGCCACGTACACGCATCCAGTCGTAGCGGGTGTCGCTGCCATAGCTGGCGGACACGATGCCCGGCATGTATTTCACCGCGTCATCCAGGTTCTGCACGTTGCGGTCTTGCATCTGCTCGCGGGTGGCGACAGAGATCGAACGCGGCGCCTCGACCAGTGCGGTGTCGGTCTTTGTGCCTGCGGCGGTGCGTTTGGCCAGGTAGCCGTCGACCGGGCCCCAGGCGCTTTCATAGCTGTCCTGGCCGGTGATATTGGTGGTCGGCAACGCCACGACGCCTTCTGGAATCGCCACCAGGGTGTAGGTCCCCGCCGTACTCTGCTCAAGCTGCAACCCCGTGCCACGCAACGCCTCACGCAGCGCGCCCGGAGCATCGAACTGGCCCTTGACCGGCGCCGAGGTCTTGCCCGACGCCAAGGCCGGGCTGAGGGTCAGCGCCAGGCCGCCCTGGCTGGCGATCTGGTTCAGGGTGGTGGCCAGTGGGCCCGCCGGCAGATTGTAGGTGCGCACGCTGGACGCCTGTTCCGCAGCAATCAGCGAAGTGCTGGCCAGCGGGGCGCTGAGGGCAATCGCCACGGCTAACAGGCTGGGGCGCAACAAGGTGTCTAGCGTGCGGGACATAGGGCGGCTCCTGAATGGAAATATTTCGCAATTGCCTAGGTGCCGAACGAGAATCGAAAAGTGATAGGGCAGGATGAAAATATTTTTTATTTGGCCGCGGGTGCCTTGCCGATCACGGTCACCCACCACGGCGTGTGCTGCTCGATCTGCACCGGCAGCGTCGGCAGCAGTGCGTTGAGCGCCAGCGTGGTGTCGTGCAGCGGGAAGCTGCCAGTGATGCGCAGGTCAGCGACGTTTTTATCCACCCCCAGGTAACCGGTGCGGTAACGGCTGAGCTCCGCAACCACATCGCCCAGGCGCGCGTTATCGACTACCAGCATGCCGCGGGTCCAGGCGTCGGTGGCGGGGGTGACGGCAAGCGCAGGGCCGAGACCATCGCTGCGCATCAGCACTTGCTGGCCTTCCTTGAAGATCTGTTCCTGATTCAGCGCTTCGGGTTGGGCGGCCACGGCCGATTGCAACACGCTCAGGCGCGTAGCGTCGTCTTCGCGCTTGACGATAAACCGCGTACCCAGCGCCCGCAGGCTGCCGTCGCGGGTTTGCACATAGAATGGCCGCGCGTCGTTGTGGCCGGTCTCGACCAGGATTTCGCCTTCCTGCAACACGATCAGCCGGCGTTTTTCATCAAAACGTACGTCGATAGCGCTGTGGGTGTTGAGGTTGATCAGCGTGCCGTCCGCCAGCTTCAGCGTGCGCTGCTCGCCGGTGGCGGTGCGTTGGTCGGCCAGCCAATAGTGGATCGGCACATAGCGTTCACCGGCAAACAGCGCCAGGCCAATCACCAGCGCGATGCTGGCAAGGCCACTGCCCAGCTTGCGCACGCGCTGGCGAATACCTTCACGCGATTGCAGCAACGCCGCCCGCGCCGGGCCCGAGGCCACGCTGAAACGCTGGTCGAGCATGCCCAACTGGCGCCAGGCGCGGGCGTGTTCTTCATCGCTGGCCAGCCATTTATCGAATTCTTCACGCTCAATTACGCTGCCGTCGCCCGAATCGAGAGACAACTGCCACGCAATCGCCGCATCCAGCACGCGGGCCGAGACGGGTTTGGAGCTGATCACCGTCACAGCGGCTCGCCATATAGCGCGATGTAGCACTGGCGAATGCCCTGGGCCAAGTACTGGCGCACGCGGGGCACCGACACGCCGAGGCGTTGGGCGATTTCGGCGTGGCCCATGCCGTCGAGGCGGTTATAGAGGAAGGCGGCGCGGGCCTTGCTCGACAGCTTGCCGAGCAGGCGGTCGATGGCCTTGAGGTCTTCGAGGATCAGTTGCTGTTCTTCCGGCGACGGGTGTTCGCTTTCCGGGATCAGCATCAGTTCGGTGAGGTAGGCCTGTTCCAGGGCCGCGCGACGGAAGTAGTCGAACAACAGGCCCTTGGCGATTGCTACCAGGAACGCCCTTGGTTCGCGGGGTTCGCGCAACTCATCACGGCCGAGCAGGCGCATGAAGGTGTCCTGGCTCAGGTCTTCGGCGCGGCTCGGGCAGGCCACGTTGCGTCGAAGCCAGGCCAACAGCCAGCCACGATGGTCGCGATACAACGCGCCAACAAGCTCACTGTGGGGGTTCTGGATCGACGACAAGGCATCACCTGGTAAACGCGATGTTTAAACTAACGAGAATTATTCGCGATTGTGTCAGAGCCGTGGAGTGGGCGCAATTGGCGTCTGTCGGTTTGAAGGGGGACTTTTTTGTGGTGAGCGGGCTTGCCCCGCGCTGGGCTGCGAAGCGGCCCTGAAACCAGACGCCGCGTTCTCTCTGGAAAAATGCGGTGGTCTTATAGGGGCCGCTTCGCAGCCCGGCGCGGGGCAAGCCCGCTCACCACAACAAGCCCGGTCACCACAGGGTTCTGAGGCGTTAGAAAGAGGGCGCGTGTTGACGCCGTTTCCATTGGCTCAAACGCTCTTGCAGCGCCTGTGGCGTGTCGATGTGTTGCTGGCGCGCGCGGCTGAACAGGATCAGCATCAGCTCCGCCGTGGCCAGGGCGTCGGCGCTGGCGTGATGGCGCTCGCCCACGTGCAGGTGGAAGTGGTTGATCCAGTCGTCCAACCCGGCTTCGCGGATGTGCGCGTCCGGGCACAGCAGCGGGGCGATGTCTGCAACATCGAGAAATGGATGGGCCAGGCGATAAGCCAGGCTGTCCTTGAGCGCCCGGCACAGCATGTGTTGATCGAACGGTGCATGGAAGGCCAGCAATGGGCTGTCGCCCACAAAGTCCATGAAGTCCAGTAACGCGTCGACCGGATCGCTGCCGGCGGCAATCGCACTGGGGCCGAGGCCGTGGATCAACACGCTGGGGCTGAGTTTGGTTTCGGCCCGTTGCAGCGTGCGTTCGAACAGTTGCGAAAAATCCACCGCGCCATCTTCGATCACCACCGCGCCAATCGACAGCACCTGGTCACGGTTAAGGTTGAGGCCGCTGGTTTCCAGGTCCACCACCACCCAGCGCTGGTTGCGCAGGGTGACGTTGCCCAGCGGCGTGGGTTTGCGCAGTTGCGCCAGGCGCTGTTGTTGCGCGCTGTCGAGCCCGGGCGTTTTCTTACGCAGCCAGTTGAACAAGCTCACAGCTGATACCGCAATGTCAGGCTGCTTTGCAGGCGCTGGGCTTGGCGCAGGGATTCACGCAGGATGCGCCGGTCCAGATGGTTGAGGCTGTCCGGGTCGACACGGTTGGAATACGGCTGATTCTCGCGGGTTTGCAGTTGGTGCTGTTGCATGCGGGTCTGCTGGATAAAGTGGTAGGCCTCTTCATACGCAGCGCCGTCCAGGGGCTCAATCACCTCCTTGACCACCAGTTGGCGCAGGCGCTCCAAGGTGTTATTGGCGTGAATACCATTGGCCAGGGCCAACAGGCGTGCGCCGTCGACAAAGGGCGTCAGGCCCTGCACCTTGAGGTCGAGCGTGGCTTTTTCGCCGCCTTTACGCGTGAGTACAAATTCGCGGAAACGTCCTACGGGCGGACGCTGGCGCAACGCGTTTTCGGCCAGCATGCGTTGGAACAACCGGTTGTCCGCCACCTGGTCGAGAATGCCTTGGCGCAATTGCTCGCAGCCACGTTCATCGCCCCACACCACACGCAGGTCGAAATAGATGCTGGAACCCAGCAGATTCTCTGGCGTGGCCTCGCGGATAAACGCCGCAAATCGCCGCGCCCATTCCGCCCGCGACAGGCACAGCTCCGGGTTGCCGGCCATGATGTTGCCTTTGCACAGGCTGAACCCGCACAGCGCCAGGCTCTGGTTGATCTGCTGCGCCAGCGGCAACAACCGGCCTCGGATCGCCGCGGCTTCGGCCGCGTCCTTGGCGTCAAACAGGATGCCGTTGTCCTGATCGGTGTACAGCGTCTGCTCGCGGCGGCCTTCGCTGCCAAAGCACAACCAACTGAAGGGCACGCCGGGGTCGCCTTTTTCGGCCAGGGTCAGCTCGATCACCCGGCACACGGTGTGATCGTTGAGCAGCGTAATGATGTGGGTGATCTGGGTGGACGAGGCACCATGGGCCAGCATCCGTTCGACCAACTGGCCGATCTCGCCGCGAATCGCCACCAGGTTGTCCACCCTCGGCGCATTGCGGATGGTGCGCGCCAGGTGCACCAGGTCCACCCGTTGCAGGGAAAACAAATCGCGCTCGGACACCACGCCGCACAGGCGCTGGTCCTTGACCAGGCAGACGTGGGCAATATGCCGCTCGGTCATGGCGATCGCGGCGTCGAAGGCGCTGTGGTCCGGCGTCAGGAAGAACGGCGCCTGGGTCATATGCCCTTCGATGGCCTGGCTGAAATCGCTGGTGCCATCGGCCACCACCTGGCGCAGGTCGCGCAGGGTGAAAATCCCCAGGGGCGCCTTGTGTTCATCCACGATCACGATGCTGCCGACCTGTTGCTCATGCATCAGCGTGACGGCTTCGCGCAGCGGCGTGGCGGGGCTGCACGTGACGGGGTGGCGCATGGCTAATTCGCCGAGCCGCGTGTTCAGGGAATACTGAGTGCCGAGGGTTTCCACGGCTTTTTGCTGCACTTGCTGATTGACCTGGTCCAACAGGCTGCTGACGCCGCGCAGGGCAAAATCGCGAAACGGGCTGGAGAGTGCAAACAGCTTGATGAACGCCGGTTTGTTCAGTTGCAGGCAGAAGGTGTCTTCGGCGGCCTTGTGCTCGGTGCGCGTCGCCCGTTCGCCCAGCAACGCGGCCAGGGGGAAGCACTCGCCGGTGGTGATTTCAAACGTGGTTTCGGCGCTGTCCGGACGTTCACCGACCACCCGGCCCTGTTTGACGATATAAAAGTGCTCCACCGGCCCGCCCGAGGGTTTGAGGATGCTGTCGCCGGGGCCATAGAAGCGTAACTGGCACTGTTCCACCAAAAACGCCAGGTGAGCGTTTTCCATCTGGTTGAACGGCGGGAAGCGTTGCAGGAATTGCAGGGTGCCGTGGATATTTTGCAACACAGCAGTTTTCCCCGCCTGGGCGAAGGCATCAGCTTTACTCATAACAATGACCGCAGTTTTTTTGTCGTTATCGTCCCTCATGGTCGACTCCTGCGCAGCGGGTGCCCATTGGACGTAAGTCTAGGTCGATACAAACGGCACACACCTAGGGAAAAACCTTACATGACTATCGTCCAAAACCCGTAGAACGCCCACTAGGCAAACTTTCCGACGAAGTGCACATTGAACGCCCTTCCGCAGATGTCTGACGAGTGTGCTGGGAGATTGATGAGAACTGCTGAGAACCGTATGTCCGACCACGATATTTTGAGTGATGCCGAGCGCGAGGCGCTGAGCGCCGTGATGCTGGAGCCTGATTTACCGCCACAACGCGTGTTGATCGTCGACGACGACAAGGACGCACGCGAGTTGCTGGCGGAAATCCTGGGGCTGGACGGTATTCGCTGCATGACCGCCGACAGTGGTGAGGCGGCGTGGGATTTGTTGAAGTCGAGCAGCTCCATCGGTTTGCTGATCACCGACCTGCGCATGGCGCCCAGCAATGGCCTGGAACTGATCCGACAAGTGCGTGAGTCCACGCGGGCCGCGCTGCCGATCATCATCATGTCGGGGGATGCCGAAGCGCCGGATGTGATCGATGCGATGCACTTGAGCGTGGTGGATTTTTTGCTCAAGCCGATCGATAGCGTGAAGTTGGCGAAGATGGTGAAGCGGGAGTTGGGGATGGCGCAGTAAAACTCCGGTTGCATAAAAAAGCCCTGATCGTGTGATCAGGGCTTTTTCATTTACAGGCCGTTCTTGGCCTTGAACTCCCGACGCCGACGGTGCAACACCGGCTCGGTATAGCCATTCGGCTGCTTCGTCCCTTCAATCACCAACTCCACCGCCGCCTGGAACGCGATGTTGCTGTCGAAATCCGGTGCCAGTGGACGGTACAGCTTGTCCCCAGCGTTCTGACGGTCCACCACCGGCGCCATGCGCTTGAGGCTTTCCATCACCTGGGCTTCGTTGACGATGCCGTGGCGCAGCCAGTTGGCGATGTGCTGGCTGGAGATGCGCAGGGTGGCGCGGTCTTCCATCAGGCCCACATCGTTGATGTCCGGCACTTTCGAGCAACCGACGCCCTGGTCGATCCAGCGGACGACATAACCGAGGATGCCTTGGGCGTTGTTGTCCAGTTCGTTGCGGATTTCTTCGTCGGACCAATCGGTGTTGCTGGCCAGAGGAATGGTCAGGATGTCGTCCACCGACGCACGCTCGCGCTTGGCCAACTCGGCCTGGCGGGCAAATACGTCGACCTTGTGGTAGTGCAACGCGTGCAGCGCAGCCGCCGTTGGCGACGGCACCCAGGCGGTGTTGGCGCCGGCCAATGGGTGGGCGATTTTCTGTTCGAGCATCGCCGCCATCAAGTCGGGCATGGCCCACATGCCTTTACCAATCTGTGCGCGACCTTGCAGGCCGGTACTCAGGCCGATGTCCACGTTCCAGTTTTCGTAGGCGCCGATCCATTTTTCTGCCTTCATCGCCGCCTTGCGCACCATCGCGCCGGCTTCCATGGAGGTGTGGATCTCGTCGCCGGTACGGTCAAGGAAGCCGGTGTTGATAAACACCACGCGCTCGCTGGCGGCCTTGATGCATGCCTTGAGGTTGACCGTGGTACGGCGCTCCTCGTCCATGATCCCGACTTTCAGTGTGTTGCGCGGCAGCTTCAGCACGTCTTCGACGCGGCCGAACAGCTCGTTGGTGAACGCGGCTTCTTCCGGGCCGTGCATCTTCGGCTTAACGATGTACACCGAACCGGTGCGGCTGTTCTTGCGGCTGTTGTTGCCGTTGAGGCTGTGGGTCGCGGCGAGGCTGGTGACCAGGCCGTCGAGAATGCCTTCCGGCACTTCGTTGCCGTCTTTGTCGAGGATCGCATCGATGGTCATCAGGTGACCCACGTTGCGCACGAACAATAGCGAGCGACCGTGCAGCGTCACGTCCTGGCCATCCACGCCGGTATAAACGCGGTCGGCGTTCATGGTGCGAGTAAAGGTCTTGCCGCCCTTGGCCACTTCTTCGGCCAAGTCGCCCTTCATCAGGCCGAGCCAGTTGCGGTAGATCACCACTTTGTCATCGGCATCGACGGCGGCGACGGAGTCTTCACAGTCCATGATGGTGGTCAGCGCGGCTTCCATCAGCACGTCTTTGACGCCGGCGGCGTCGGTCTGGCCGACCGGGGTGCTGGCGTCGATCTGGATTTCGAAGTGCAGGCCGTTGTGTTTCAGCAGGATCGCAATCGGCTCGGCCGCAGGGCCCTGGAAACCGATCAACTGTGCGTCGTCGCGCAGGCCGCTGTTGCTGCCGCCCTTGAGGCTGACGATCAGCGTGCCGTCGACGATCTTGTAGCCGGTGGAATCGACGTGGCTGCCGGCACTGAGCGGTGCGGCCTCATCGAGGAAGGCGCGGGCGAAGGCGATGACCTTGTCGCCACGCACTTTGTTGTAGCCCTGGCCCTTTTCGGCACCGTCGGCTTCGCTGATGGCGTCGGTGCCATACAGCGCGTCGTACAGCGAGCCCCAGCGCGCATTCGAGGCGTTGAGGGCGAAGCGGGCGTTCATCACCGGCACTACCAGCTGCGGGCCGGCCATGCGGGCGATCTCGTCATCGACGTTTTGGGTCGTGGCCTGGAAATCCGCGGCTTCTGGCAGCAGGTATCCAATGTCTTGCAGGAAGGCTTTGTAGGCCACCGGGTCGTGCGCCTGGCCGGCATGAGTCTGGTGCCAGGTATCGATCCGCGCTTGGAAATCGTCGCGTTTGGCGAGTAGGGCTTTGTTCTTCGGGGCCAGGTCATGGATGACCTTGTCGGCGCCGGCCCAGAACTGATCGGCAGTGATGCCGGTGCCGGGAATGGCTTCGTTGTTCACGAAGTCGAACAGGACTTTGGCGACCTGCAGGCCACCGACTTGAACGTGTTCAGTCATTGCTTGCCTCACTCTGCACAGCTTAAGCGCTTTTTAGATTTTCATTATGTAGTGCCAGGTTGCGCATACTACATGATGACTTGCGGTTGTGAAAATTAGACTAAATACGTCGTTTAGCGACCCACTTTGGTCGTACGGTCACAGCGGAGAACCAGATGTTCTCAAAAAACTATTAGATTGTTCCAGATAAATATAAAAATGGTACACGATTTGTTATCAGGGGCCTTCGGGTCCACCTTGTAGATTGAATTCCAGAGGGCGTTGCCATGGACCATCTTGTACTCACAATTATCGCTGCCGACAAACCCGGCCTGGTCGAGCGCATCGCGCAGAATATCGCCGCCCACGGTGGCAACTGGCTGGAAAGCCGCATGGCGCACATGGCCGGGCAGTTTGCAGGGATCCTGCGGGTCAGCGTGCCTACAGAGCACCGTCAGGCGTTGGTCGGGGCGTTGGAGGATTTATCCACCCATGGCATTCGCGTACTGGTGGGCGAGGGCAGCAGCGGGCAGGCCTTGGCGTCCAAATCGATCATGATGACGCTGGTGGGCAATGACCGGGCGGGCATTGTGCGCGAGATCACTGCGCTGCTGAGCCAGCAGGGCGTGAACCTGGAGAGCCTGAGCACCGATGTGCGCCCCGCGCCCATGAGCGGCGACCCGTTGTTCACTGCCGAGGCGCTGTTGCAGGTGCCGACCGCGTTATCCCTGGACACCTTGCAGCTGTCCCTGGAAACCCTGGCCGATGACTTGATGGTGGAACTGCATCACGAGGAATAATCTGCCCACAGGGTTATGCATGGAAATCTTGCATGGGCCTGTGGATAACCTGTAGAGACCCCTCGCCAGCCCACACCGGCCGGGGCTCTTCGCTGATTGAGCAAAAAACGAGCAATTTCAAAAGCTTGTGCACAAATGGCGGGGATCAGGTTGTGGATAACCTTGGGGTGGATGTCTGCAAGCCACACCCGCTGTGGCTTGCAGAGGTTTGTACGTTATTTGATCAGCGTTTGCGCGCGCTGAGCCAGATATCCACGCTGTACACCACCAGGCCCGCCCAGATGAAGGCAAAGGCCGTCAGCGTGCTCGGTGCCAAGTGTTCGCCGAACAGCAGCACGGCTTCGAGCAATACCAGGGTCGGCGCGACGTACTGCAAAAAGCCCAACGCGGTGTAGGGCAAATGCCGTGCGGCGGCGTTGAAACACACCAGCGGGATCAGCGTCACCGGGCCGGCCGCCACCAGCCACCAGGCTTCGGACGTACTCCAGAACGCCATCTGCGCGCTATGGGCGGTCGGGTTGAACAGCAGCCAGGCAACTGCAATCGGCACCAGCATCCAGGTTTCCACCACCAGCCCCGGCAGCGCCTTGACCGGCGCCTGCTTGCGGATCAGCCCGTAGAAACCAAAGGTCAACGCCAGCACCAGCGACACCCATGGCAAGCTGCCGACCTGCCACACCTGTTGCGCCACACCCACGGCAGCCAGCCCGACGGCAACCCACTGCAAGCGGCGCAGGCGTTCACCCAGGATCAGCATCCCCAGCACCACATTCACCAATGGGTTGATGTAGTAACCCAGGCTCGCTTCCAGCATGCGTCCGGTGTTCACCGACCACACATACGTCAGCCAGTTACCCGCGATCAGCGAACCACTGAGGGCCAGGATCGCCAGGCGCTTGGGGTTGTCGCGCAACTCGCGGAACCAGCCGGGATGCTTCCACACCATCAACAGCAAACCGCCGAACAGCGCCGACCACAACACGCGGTGCACGATGATTTCGGCGGCGGGCACGCTGGCGATGGCTTTGAAGTAGAGCGGGAACAGACCCCAGATGACGTAGGCGCTCAGGCCCAGGATGTACCCCTTGCGGGGGTTGGCGGCTTGCATTGCAGAATCCTTGCTTAGGCAGCTAACAAAGCGCGATTGTAAGGATATTTGTCCGTCAAAACAGCTTCAATGGCTCTTCATTCAAGGCGGCCAATTGCTCGCGCAATGCCAACACCTGATCGCCCCAATAACGCTCGCTGCCAAACCACGGGAAGCTGTGGGGGAACGCCGGGTCGTCCCAACGCCGTGCCAGCCAGGCGCTGTAGTGCATCAGACGCAAGGCGCGCAGGGGTTCGATCAGCGCCAGTTCTCGCGGGTCGAAGTCATGGAACTCCTGATAGCCGTCCATCAATTCCGACAACTGCCCCAGACATTCCTGACGATCTCCGGCGAGCATCATCCACAGGTCCTGCACCGCCGGGCCCATGCGGCAGTCGTCCAGGTCGACGATATGGAACATCTCGTCGCGGCACATCATGTTGCCGGGGTGGCAATCGCCGTGCATGCGGATGTTCTTGTGCGGCGTGGCTTTGTACACCTCTTCCACACGCTTGAGCAGGTCGCGGGCCACCGACTCGTAGGCCGGCAGCAGGCTCTTGGGGATGAAATTGCCTTCAAGCAAGGTGGTGAGTGAGTCGTGACCGAAGTTCTTCACGCCCAAGGCTTCGCGGTGTTCGAACGGGCGGGTGGAGCCCACCGCATGCAAACGTCCGAGCAATTGCCCAAGGCGATACAGCTGATCGAGATTACCCGGCTCCGGCGCACGGCCGCCACGGCGGGGGAACAGGGTGAAGCGGAAACCGGCGTGTTCGAACAGGCTTTCGCCGTTGTGGATCAATGGCGCGACCACCGGCACTTCGCATTCGGCCAGTTCGAAAGTGAAGCGGTGTTCTTCGAGGATCGCCTCGTTGGTCCAACGCTGCGGCCGATAGAACTTGGCGATCAGCGGTTCCGAGTCTTCAATGCCCACTTGATAGACGCGGTTTTCGTAGCTGTTGAGCGCCAGAACGCGAGCATCGCTGAGGAAACCGATGCTTTCGACAGCATCGAGTACCAGGTCGGGCGTGAGTGTTTCAAACGGGTGGGCCATGCGAACTCCTGCGCGCAGCAGGGCGCCGCGTCCGGCCGGGTATGGTAACAGTGATAGGTGGTGACTGTGCTGTTGTGGTGAGCGGGCTTGCCCCGCGCTGGAGTGCGCAGCGCTCCCGTTTTATTGGGGTCGCTACGCAACCCAGCGCGGGGCAAGCCCGCTCACCACAGAGGGCTTATTAGGCGCCGACGATACCGCCGTCATCCCGCCGAATCGCCATCACCGACGAGCGCGGCTTGCCATTCGGCAGATGCTCCGGCCAAGTCGAACCACCGGTTTCGCCTGGGTGCTGGATCCCCACAAACAGCGTCTTCTGATCCGGCGAGAAGCTGATGCCCGTCACTTCACAGGCCACCGGTCCGACCATGAAGCGGCGAATTTCCCCAGTGGAAGGGTCGGCGCAGAGCATCTGGTTGTTGCCCATGCCGGCGAAGTCACCTGCGTTGCTGTAGTCCCCGTCCGTAAGAATCCACAGGCGCCCGGCCTTGTCGAAGCCCAATCCGTCTGGACTGTTGAACATGTTCTGCGGGTTGATGTTCGACGAGCCACCCTTCGGCGTGCCGGCGTGCACGCCAGGGTTGCCGGCCACCACGAACAGGTCCCAGGTGAATTCCGAGGCGCCGTGGTTATCGGCGTCGGCCTTCCAGCGCAGGATCTGGCCGTAAACGTTTTTCTCACGCGGGTTGGGGCCGCCCACCGGTTGGCCCTCTTCACCGCGCTTGGCGTTGTTGGTCAGGGTGCAATAGACCTGGCCGTCGGTGGGGCTGACCACGATCCATTCCGGGCGGTCCATGCGCGTGGCTTTCACCACACTGGCGGCCAGGCGCGCGTGGATCAGTACTTCGGCCTGGTTGGCGAAACCGGTGCTGGCATCGATGCCGTTTTTGCCGTGGGTCAACTCGACCCATTGGCCCTTGCCCTTGGGGTGGTCGGCGTTGCCGTCGCCCGCGTCGAAGATCGCCACATACAGGGTGCCGTGGTCGAGCAGGTCTTTGTTGGCCTTGGGGTTCTTGTGGTTGATCTTGTCGCGGCTGACGAACTTGTAGATGAACTCGCCGCGCTCATCGTCGCCCATGTACACCACAGCGCGGCCGTCGCGGGTTTCCGCCAGGGCAGCGTTTTCGTGCTTGAAGCGGCCCAGGGCGGTGCGCTTGGCCGGGGTGGATTGCGGGTCGAACGGGTCGATTTCCACGACCCAACCGTGGCGGTTGAGTTCGTTGGGGTTCTTGGCCATATCGAAGCGCGGGTCATGCTGATGCCAGTTGATGTCTTTGCTGGCGGCGACCACGCCATAGCGTTTCTGCCCGGCGTCGAAGGTTTGTTGTGGGTTGCTGCTGCCGAAGCAGTCGGTGAAGTTCTCTTCACACGTCAGATAAGTGCCCCATGGCGTCTTGCCGTTGGCGCAGTTCTGGAAGGTACCCAGGGCTTTTTTGCCGGATTTGTCGGCGCTGGTTTTGAGCCAGTCGTGGCCAGCGGCGGGACCACTGAGGCGAATCGGTGAGTTGCCGTGGATACGGCGGTTGTAGCGCGAGTCCTGCACGAACTGCCAGGTGTCGCCCTTGCGCCGCACTTCGATGACCGACACGCCTTCGCTGGCCTGAGCCTTGTGCACGTCTTCGGCCGATTGCGGCGCGCCGCCGTGGGCGAAGAGGTAGCGGTAGTTGGTGTATTCGTTGTTGATCGCCATCAGCGCGCGGTTGTCGTCACCGGGGAAGGCAAACAGGCTCATGCCGTCGTTGTTGTCGCCGAACTGCTGTTCCTGGGCCTTGGCCGTGCCATTGCCGGACGGGTCGAAGGCCGGCGCGCTCTTGCTCAGTGGCTGGCCCCAGCTGATCAGCACCGACGCGCTGTAGCCCGGCGGCAAGGTGATGGCGTCGCTGGTGGCGGCGGCGATGCTGGTGAACCCCAGCAACGGGCTGGCGCTGGCGGCGTTGACGGCGAGGGCGCTGCGGCTCAGCAGGTTGCCACCCAGGAACATCGCGGCGCCACACAGGGCACCGGCGCCGATGAAACGGCGGCGGGTGAGGCCGACCATTTGCTCAAGGTCGGTGGCTTGGTTTTCTTCTAATAGGCTCATCTCAGGCTCCCTGCGGTTTTTGCAGACACCATAAGGAGCGGGCGTGACGAAATTGTTGCAGTTTAAATAGCGGGCCGCTTACACCGGCGTGCCGAGCAGCACATTGCTCGGCGCAAATTGAACCTGGATCGCTTTGCCTTCGGTCACACGCAGCGCCTTGAGCGCGGCGGGCTGCGCCAGGGCGCACAAAACCTGGCCGCTGGGCAGGGTGACACGCACTTCGCTGGGCCCGTCTTCGGCGTCGAGAATGGCGTCGACGATGCCGCTCATGCAATTGTGTCCAGTTGTTGCGAAGGCCTCGGGTGTCAGCAACTCCAGCCAGCCTGCCTTGATCAGTGCGACCACTTCCACGCCGGTTTCCAGTTCCAGTCGCTGCGTGCTGTCGTGGGTGATCTGCGCAGCCAGGGTCAGCCCACCGGCCAGTTGCAGGCGGATCAGATCATTGCGGCCATGCTGCTCGATGGCGACGACCTGACCATGCAGTTGGTTACGTGCGCTGGTGCGCAGCATCAAGCGGCCCAGTAGATTGAAATCGCTGGCGGCTTCGTCCGAGCCCAGCACTTCGGCCTGCACCACTTGCAGGCGCTGGTAAAGGCGCAACACACGCTCACCTTCGATCGTCAACCTGGCGCCGCCGCCGCCTTTGCCGCCGACGCTACGTTCTACCAAGGGCTTTTGCGCCAGGTTGTTCAACTCGTCGATGGCATCCCACGCCGCCTTGTAGCTCAAGCCCGCGCTCTTTGCCGCGCGGGTGATGGAGCCCTGCTCAGCGATATGCGCCAGCAAGGCAATGCGCTGGGGACGGCGGATGATGTGTTGGCTGAGGGACGTTGGCAGAGACATGGGCATACGCTTCGATGGGATAAGCCGAACGTTGCGGGCAAGGGTGGCCGGAGTCAAGTCAACTGCCCGGTTTGGGCGTGCGGGCCACGCAGTACACATCGACCTGCAGCGCCCCGGCATTCATCAACAACCGCGCCAGGCTGTGGGCGGTGGCGCCGGTGGTGAGTACGTCGTCCACCAGCGCGAAGTGACGGCCTTGCACCCGTGCGTCGGGCGCCAGGGCGAAAGCGCCGAGCAGGTTGCGTTGTCGGGTTTTGGCATCGAGGGCTTGTTGCGCCACGGTTTCATGGGGGCGTAACAACAGGTGTTCATCGTAGGGGATGTGCAAGTCGTGGCTGAGCCAGCGCGCCAGCATCAAGGCCTGGTTATAGCCGCGTTCACGCAGGCGCTTGCGGGCCATGGGTACCGGCAGCAGGCAGTCGGGGCGTGTGAGTCCGGTGTTGTCGAAGCGATGTTGCATATGCTGCGCCAACAGCCGCGCCAGCATCTGCCCCAGGGGCCAGCGCGCTTGGTGCTTGAAGCGGCTGATCAGGCTGTCGAGCGGAAAGCTGTAGGTCCAGGGCGCGATCACCTGTTTAAAGGCCGGCGGATGTCTCTGGCATTGGCCGCAGATCAACCCCTCCATCGGCAAGGGCAGGGCGCACAGGGTGCAGTGTTCTATCAGCCACGGCAGCTCGGTTTCGCAGACGTTGCACACAGAGTCGGCTGATTGCGTGGCCTCATCGCAGATTAAACAGGTTTGGGTGTTTTTTGACCAGATGTAAACCTGGTGTTTGTAGGCTGGTTGACAGTGCATGAATCTTCCTTAAATATGCCGAGCATCCGTGTCGTGCCTGTGGGTATTGCCCTTCCCGCAGCGCTTGCCAAAGCATAATCAAGGAATCGCCCATGAGCGCCAGCACCACCGCCACTCTGCGTCACGATTGGTCCCTCGCCGAAGTCAAGGCCCTGTTCGTACAGCCGTTCAATGACCTGCTGTTCCAGGCGCAGACCGTGCACCGCGCGCATTTCGACGCCAACCGTGTGCAGGTGTCGACGCTGCTGTCGATCAAGACCGGCGCCTGCCCGGAAGATTGCAAATATTGTCCGCAGTCGGGCCACTACAACACTGGCCTGGAAAAAGAGAAGCTGATGGAAGTGCAGAAGGTTCTCGAAGACGCTGCCCGCGCCAAAGCCATCGGCTCGACCCGCTTCTGCATGGGCGCCGCCTGGAAGCACCCGTCGGCTAAAGACATGCCCTACGTGCTGCAGATGGTCAAAGGCGTGAAGGCCATGGGCCTGGAAACCTGCATGACCCTCGGTCGCCTCGATCAGGACCAGACCGAAGCCCTGGCCCAGGCCGGCTTGGACTACTACAACCACAACCTCGATACCTCGCCCGAGTTCTACGGCAGCATCATCACCACCCGCACCTATAGCGAGCGCCTGCAAACCCTGGCCTACGTGCGGGATTCGGGGATGAAGATATGCTCCGGTGGCATCCTCGGCATGGGCGAGTCCCTCGACGACCGCGCCAATTTGCTGATCCAACTGGCCAACCTGCCGGAGCATCCGGAGTCGGTGCCGATCAACATGTTGGTGAAAGTGGCCGGTACGCCGCTGGAAAACGCCGAAGACATCGACCCATTCGACTTCATCCGCATGCTCGCCGTGGCGCGCATCCTGATGCCGCAGTCCCATGTACGCCTGTCGGCGGGTCGTGAGGCAATGAACGAGCAGATGCAGGCCCTGGCGTTTTTCGCCGGCGCCAACTCGATCTTCTACGGCGACAAACTGCTGACCACCGCCAACCCGCAGGCGGACAAGGACATGCAACTGTTCTCGCGCCTGGGCATCCTGCCGGAAGCCCGTGAAGAACACGCGGATGAAGTGCATCAGGCGGCGATCGAGCAGGCGTTGGTGGAGCAGAAGAGCAGCGAGCAGTTCTATAACGCTGTGGTGTGAGGGATGTCTTTCGATCTCGCCGCGCGCCTCGCTGCCCGCCGTGCCGAACACCTTTATCGCCAACGTCCGCTGCTCGACAGCCCCCAAGGCCCGGAAGTGGTGGTGGATGGCAAGCCGCTGCTGGCGTTCTGCAATAACGATTACCTGGGCCTGGCCAATCACCCACAAGTGATTGAAGCCTGGCGCGCCGGTGCGTCCCGCTGGGGCGTGGGCGGCGGTGCTTCGCACTTGGTGGTCGGGCATGCGACGCCGCACCATGAGCTGGAAGAAGCGCTGGCCGACCTTACCGGCCGTCCGCGTGCGCTGCTGTTTACCACCGGCTACATGGCCAATCTCGGTGCGGTCACGGCGTTGGTGGGGCAGGGCGATACGGTGCTGGAAGACCGGCTCAACCATGCCTCGTTGCTGGATGCGGGCTTGCTGTCGGGGGCGCGTTTCAATCGCTACCTGCATAACGATGCTGCAAGCCTGGCCAAGCGCCTGGAGAAAGCCACCGGCAATACCCTGGTGGTCACCGATGGCGTGTTCAGCATGGACGGCGACCTGGCCGACCTGCCCGCGCTGGCCCGTGAAACCAAGGCCAAGGGCGCGTGGTTGATGGTGGATGATGCCCATGGTTTTGGCCCACTGGGTGCCCACGGCGGCGGTATCGTCGAGCATTTCGGCTTGAGCCAGGAGGATGTGCCGGTGCTGGTCGGCACCCTCGGCAAGGCGTTCGGCACGGCCGGCGCTTTTGTGGCGGGCAGTGAAGAACTGATCGAAAGCCTGATCCAGTTCGCGCGCCCGTACATCTATACCACCAGCCAACCGCCTGCCCTGGCCTGCGCCACCTTGAAAAGCCTGGAGCTGTTACGCACCGAGCATTGGCGACGCGAGCACCTCAACGGCCTGATCCGCCAGTTCCGTCACGGCGCCGAGCAGCTCGGGCTGGACCTGATGGACAGCTTCACGCCGATCCAGCCGATCCTGATCGGCGACAGCGCCAAGGCCATGCGCCTGTCGCAGATGCTGCGCGAGCGCGGTCTGATGGTCACCGCCATTCGCCCACCCACCGTGCCGGCTGGCAGTGCGCGTTTGCGTGTGACCTTGACGGCGGCCCACACCGAGGCGCAGGTGCAGCTATTGTTAAACGCATTGGAAGAATGTTTCCGCTTGTTAGGCGCCACGGAGCCCGACCATGCGTGATCGACTGATATTGCTGCCGGGTTGGGGCCTCGGTGTATCGCCGCTGGAGCCGTTGGCCGCTGCATTGCAAGGCTTGGACGAACACCTGCAGGTGCAGATCGAGCCGTTGCCCGCGTTGGATTCCAGCGACCTGAATGAATGGCTCGACGAACTCGACGCCACGCTGCCGGACAACGCCTGGCTAGGCGGTTGGTCGCTGGGTGGCATGCTGGCTTCCGAGCTGGCGGCGCGCCGAGGAGAACGTTGCTGCGGCTTGCTCACGCTGGCGAGCAACCCGTGTTTTGTCGCCCATGAAGGTTGGCCGAGTGCGATGCCAGCCGAGACCTTCGATGCGTTTCTCGCCGGTTGCCACGCCGACTCCCAAGTGACCCTCAAGCGCTTCGGTCTGCTGTGCGCCAAGGGCGCCGAAGACCCGCGTGGATTATCGCGCTTGCTGGTCAGTGGCGCGCCGAGTACGCCTTCCAGTGTGCTGATGCCCGGCCTCGAACTGCTCGCCCAACTCGACACCCGCGAAGCCTTGCTGGCGTATCGCGGCCCGCAGTTGCATCTGTTCGCCGGGCTGGACGGGTTGGTCCCCGCCGAAGCCGCCAGCGACCTGCTGGCGTTGCTGCCCGATGTTGAAATCGGCCTGATTGAACAGGCCGGCCACGCGTTTCTTCTGGAAGACCCCCACGGTGTCGCGGGGGCCATCCAGGCTTTTTTGCATGAGTGCGTCGATGACTGATTTATCCCACACCCCGCTGCCAGGCGCGTTGCCCGACAAGCGCCAGGTGGCGGCGTCCTTTTCCCGTGCAGCCGCCAGTTACGACAGCGTTGCCGAGTTGCAGCGCGCAGTGGGCAGCCAATTGCTGGCACGCTTGCCGGCTGACATTGCGCCGCATCGCTGGCTGGACATGGGCTGCGGCACCGGTTATTTCAGCCGCGTGCTGGCCGAACGTTTGCCCGCCAGCCAAGGCATTGCACTGGACATCGCCGAAGGCATGCTCAATCACGCGCGTCCGCTGGGGGGGGCGCAGCACTTCGTCGCTGGCGATGCCGAGCGCTTGCCGCTTAACGCTGGCAGCGTGGCGCTGATTTTCTCCTCCCTCGCGGTGCAGTGGTGCGCAAACTTTGAGGCGGTGCTCAGCGAGGCCTACCGCGTGCTGCAACCGGGTGGCACGCTCGCTTTTGCCAGCCTGTGCGTGGGCACGCTGGAAGAGCTGCGCGAAAGCTGGCGCGCGGCGGATGGCCTGGTTCACGTCAACCGCTTTCGTACGTTCGAGGCTTATCAACATCTGTGTGCGGCCAGCGGCTTGCGGGTGGTGAGTCTGGAGCGCCGCCCCCATGTGCTGCATTACCCGGACGTGCGCAGCCTCACCCATGAATTGAAGGCCCTGGGTGCGCACAACCTCAACCCCGGCCGGCCGGGAGGGTTGACGGGGCGCGCGCGGATTGTTGCACTGGTGCAGGCGTATGAGCGGTTCCGCCAGGCCCAAGGCCTGCCGGCGACTTACCAAGTGGTGTATGCCGTACTGGAGAAACCTCTATGAGCGCCGCCTACTTCATCACCGGCACCGACACTGACGTCGGCAAGACCACCGTCGCTGCTGGCCTGCTGCACGCGGCGCGACAAGCTGGCAGAAGCACTGCCGCTGGCAAGCCCGTGGCTTCCGGTTGCCAGGTCACGCCCAAGGGCTTGCGCAACGCTGATGCGCTGGCGTTGCTGGCCGAATGTTCGTTGCCCCTGACGTATGCCGAGGTCAACCCGGTGGCGTTCGAACCGGCCATCGCGCCGCATTTGGCGGCGCGGGAGGCGGGCGTCTCTCTGACCGTGCAATCGTTGCTCAAGCCCATGCAGCAGATTCTGGCGCGCGAAGCAGATTTCACCTTGATCGAAGGCGCAGGCGGTTGGCGGGTGCCTCTGGCCGATCAGGCGAACCTGTCGGATTTGGCGATGGCGCTCAAGCTGCCGGTGATCCTGGTGGTGGGCGTGCGCCTGGGTTGCATCAGCCATGCCTTGCTCACCGCCGAAGCCATCGCCCGTGACGGTTTACAGCTGGCCGGGTGGGTGGCGAATATCATCGACCCCAAGACCTCCCGTCTGGAAGAAAACCTTGCCACCCTGGCCGAGCGGCTGCCTGCACCCTGTCTGGGCCGTGTGCCGAAACTCAAGCAGGCGGGGGCTGAAGCGGTGGCGGAGTACTTGCAGTTGGACTTGCTTGACTGATTTTGGCTATCGCTAAGGCATTATGCCATTAGTGTTTTTGACGGGCGTTTTGCGGACAACTCTGCTTCAATCACGGTTCACGATTCTCTAAAGGCAGGCTTACGCCATGGAAATCTCTGGAAGCAGCGCGTTTTATTCGGGCCTGAGCAGCATTCAGACCGGGCAGAACCGTGTCGACCAGGCCGCCGGCAAAATCGCCAGCGCTGCGACGACCCAGCCCTCGGATGCGCAAAGCGACCGTCTGCAAGCCAACGACCGCGCCCAGCCGTCCAACTCGGCCAGCAACATGGTCGAAATGGCCCAAGGCAAATTTCAAGTGGAGCTCGGCGCCAAAGTCGCCAAGGCTTCGGATGAAATGCTCGGCACCCTGATCGACACCTACGCTTAATCCCCTCTGACTCCCACCGGCCTCTTACTGAGGTCGGTTGTGCTTGCACAATTCTTGATTCCCTTCTGAACTCCTTGTGGCAACCCGCCGCAGGCGTCGCCGTGCGCGCCTTTGATTCACGTCATGACAAACGGCATCCGGACGACGCTTGACATCCCCAGGTGGTAAACGTATGTTTCAAACACCTGTTTGACCGCCACAACAATTCCACGCGGTTGTTCATTCCAGATACATCAGCAGAGGTTTATCGCTATGCCTGACTACAAGGCCCCCTTGCGTGATATTCGCTTCGTTCGTGACGAACTGCTTGGCTATGAAGCGCACTATCAGAGCCTGCCGGCTTGCCAGGACGCTACCCCGGACATGGTTGACGCCATCCTTGAAGAAGGCGCCAAGTTTTGCGAGCAAGTACTGGCACCGCTGAACCGCGTGGGCGACATCGAAGGCTGCACCTGGAGTGAGTCGGGCGTTAAAACCCCAACCGGTTTCAAAGAAGCCTACAAACAATTCGTCGAAGGCGGCTGGCCAAGCCTGGCCCACGACGTGGAGCACGGCGGCCAAGGCCTGCCGGAATCCCTGGGCCTGGCCGTGAGCGAAATGGTGGGCGCCGCCAACTGGTCGTGGGGCATGTACCCGGGCCTGTCCCACGGTGCGATGAACACCATCTCCGAGCACGGTACTCCCGAGCAGCAAGAGGCTTACCTGACCAAGCTGGTGTCGGGTGAATGGACCGGCACCATGTGCCTGACCGAGCCACACTGCGGCACCGACCTGGGCATGCTGCGCACCAAGGCCGAGCCTCAGGCCGACGGTTCCTACAAAGTCTCCGGCACCAAGATCTTCATCTCGGCCGGTGAACACGACATGGCCGACAACATCGTCCACATCGTACTGGCCCGCCTGCCGGACGCACCGGCCGGGACCAAAGGTATCTCGCTGTTCATCGTGCCCAAGTTCCTGCCGAACGCGGACGGTTCGATCGGCGCGCGCAACGCCGTGACCTGTGGATCCCTTGAACACAAGATGGGCATCCACGGCAACGCCACCTGCGTGATGAACTTCGACGCGGCCACCGGTTTCCTGATTGGCCCGGCGAACAAAGGCCTGAACTGCATGTTCACCTTTATGAACACCGCTCGCCTGGGTACCGCGCTGCAAGGCCTGTCCCACGCCGAGATCGGCTTCCAGGGCGGCCTGAAGTACGCTCGCGACCGCCTGCAAATGCGCTCCCTGACTGGCCCGAAAGCGCCGGACAAAGCCGCCGACCCAATCATCGTGCACCCTGACGTGCGCCGCATGCTGCTGACCATGAAAGCCTTCGCCGAAGGCAACCGTGCGATGGTGTACTTCACCGCCAAGCAAGTGGACATCGTCAAATACGGCACCGACGACGAAGCCAAGAAGCAAGCCGACGGCCTGCTGGCGTTCATGACCCCGATCGCCAAGGCGTTCATGACCGAAGTCGGTTTTGAATCCGCCAACCACGGCGTGCAGATCTACGGCGGCCACGGCTTTATCGCCGAGTGGGGCATGGAGCAGAACGTTCGCGACAGCCGCATCTCGATGCTGTACGAAGGCACCACCGGCATCCAGGCCCTGGACCTGCTGGGCCGCAAAGTGCTGATGACCCAAGGCGAAGCGCTCAAAGGTTTCACCAAGATCGTGCACAAGTTCTGCCAGGCCAACGAAGGCAACGAAGCCGTCAAAGAGTTCGTTGCACCGCTGGCGGCACTGAACAAAGAGTGGGGCGAGTTGACCATGAAGGTCGGCATGGCCGCGATGAAAGACCGCGAAGAGGTGGGTGCCGCTTCGGTGGACTACCTGATGTACTCCGGTTACGCGTGCCTGGCTTACTTCTGGGCCGACATGGCGCGCCTGGCGGCCGAAAAACTGGCTGCCGGTACCACCGAAGAGGCGTTCTACACCGCCAAACTGCAGACTGCGCGCTTCTACTTCCAGCGCATCCTGCCGCGTACCCTGGCCCATAAAGCCACCATGCTGTCGGGCGCCAACAACCTGATGGACATGAAAGAAGAAGACTTCGGCCTGGCTTACTAAGCCTTACCGGGTTCACTTCAAGAGCCGCCGCTCCTTTACGGGAGCGGCGGCTTTTTTGTGGGCGATAAAAAACCACAGTAAAGCGCTCAGGGATTACCGCTGGCTGCCGTTACAGTGATGGCAATGTGATACATGCGTGCCAGGTTGTGCTTAACTGTCGGCATCAAGGCACAGTGCCATCATTTTTTTGCGGGTCGGAGTTTTACCCTTGTCGCGCGTGTCCGCTGTACGTTTCAGTCACTTTTTACCTTCGTTGCTGCTCTTGCTGGCCGGGCTCTCGGCTGCGTACGTCAAGGACCTCAACGTCTTCTTCACGTCGCTGTTCAATGTGTTGCCGACCCTGGTGTTGTTGCTCGGTGGCTCGTACTGCGCGGTGTATCGCCGTCAGCGCGAACTGTTCCTGATGATCACGGTGTACATCGCCTACTTCCTGTTGGATACACAGACCGATTTTTACCGCGACAACGGCCGCGTGCGCGAAGACGCGGCGGTGGTGTTTCACCTGTGCTGCCTGCTGTTGCCGCTACTGTTCAGCATCTACGCGCTATGGCAGGAGAAGACCCACCTGTTCCGGGACTTCGTCGCCCGTGGCGCGGTGTTGCTGGCGATCGGCAGCGTGGCGCTGGCGCTGGAGCAAAGTTATCCCCAGGCGGTGCTCAATTGGCTGGCGGAGATTCGCTGGCCGGTGCTGCATGGCAGCTGGATGAGCCTGATCCAGCTGTCATACCCGATGTTCCTGATCGGCTTCCTGACCCTGGCGGCGCAGTACTGGTATCAGCCACGTCCGCTGCACGCGGCGCAACTGGTGGGTTTGCTGGGGCTGTTCTGGATGTTGCCGCAGACATTCATCCTGCCGTTCACCCTGAACATCATGTGCAGCCAGGTGATGCTGATGATCGCCGCCGGTGTGGCCCATGAGGCTTATCAAATGGCCTTCCGCGATGAGCTCACTGGCTTGCCGGGGCGTCGCGCGCTGAACGAGCGCATGCAGCGGCTGGGGCGCAACTACGTGCTGGCGATGAGCGACGTCGACCACTTCAAGCGCTTCAACGACACCCACGGCCATGATGTCGGCGACCAGGTGCTGCGCCTGGTGGCGAGCAAGCTGTCCAAGGTCAACGGTGGCGGACGCGCTTATCGCTATGGTGGTGAGGAGTTTGCCGTGGTGTTCGCCGGCAAGACGGTGGAAGAATGCATGCCGCACTTGGAGGAGATCCGCGAGATCATCGCGGACTACGATATCAAGCTGCGCAATTCGGACCGCCCCCAGGACGATCACCAAGGCCGTCAGCGCCGTGCGGGCAGTGGTGCCTCGAGTGTTTCGGTGACCATCAGCATCGGCGTGGCCGAGCGCCAGGCCGAGCAGCGCACGCCCGAAGAGGTGCTCAAATCCGCCGACCAGGCGCTGTACGCCGCCAAAGGCGCGGGGCGCAACTGTGTGGTTGCGGCCGGGCAAACCCGTCGTGGCGCGGTGCGCACAGAGGGCGCTGCCGGTTGAGTGATGGCGCTGTATTCAGCAGCGCTACAGTGATTGTCCGAGGCAATGCCCGGCAGTAGGTTGAAACCATCTGCTGACGGAGACATTGCCATGCCTGACTACAAAGCTCCCCTTCGTGACATGCGTTTTCTGATCGACAACGTGTTTGATTTCCACGGTCATTACGCCGCCTTGGGCGCGACCGATGCCAGCCCGGACATGGTCAGCGCGATCCTCGAAGAAGGCGCCAAATTCTGCGAAAACGTACTCGCGCCGCTTAACCGCAGCGGCGATGAAGAAGGCTGTCATTTCGACAATGGCGTGGTGACTACGCCCAAGGGTTTCAAGGAAGCCTTCGCGCAGTACGTGGAAGGTGGCTGGCACGGCGTGGCGGCAGACCCGGCCTACGGCGGCCAGGGCTTGCCGTCGTCGCTGGGCTTGGTGCTCAGCGAGATGATCGGCTCCAGCAACACCTCCTGGGGCATGTACCCAGGGCTGACCCACGGCGCGATGTCGGCGATCCACGCCCACGGCACCGCCGAGCAGAAAGACACGTTCCTCAACAAACTCACCGCCGGCGAATGGACCGGCACCATGTGCCTCACCGAAGCCCATTGCGGCACCGACCTGGGCCTGATCAAGACCCGCGCCGTGCCCCAGGCGGACGGCAGCTATGCGGTCACCGGCAGCAAGATCTTCATCTCGGCCGGCGAGCACGACATGAGCGCCAACATTATCCACCTGGTGCTGGCCAAACTGCCGGACGCACCGGCGGGCACCAAGGGCATCTCGCTGTTTATCGTGCCCAAGTTCCATGCGGATTCGGGGGAGCGTAACGCGGTGCACTGCGGCTCCATCGAGCACAAGATGGGCATCAAGGGCTCGGCCACCTGCGTGTTGAACTTCGACGGCGCCAAGGGCTTTTTGATTGGTGAGGCGAACAAAGGCCTCAATTGCATGTTCACCATGATGAACCACGCGCGCCTGGGCACGGGGATGCAGGGCCTGTGCAATGGTGAGGCGAGCTTCCAGGGCGCGATCAAATACGCCAACGACCGCCTGCAGATGCGTTCGCTGACCGGTGCCAAGGCCCCGGATAAAGCCGCCGACCCAATCATCGTGCACCCCGATGTGCGCCGCATGCTGCTGACCATGAAGGCCTTCAACGAAGGCAATCGCGCACTGACCTACTTCACCGCACAGTTGCTCGACACCGCGCACCTGAGCAACGACGCCACCCAGCGTCAGGACGCTGAAGACCTGCTGGCGTTTCTCACACCCATCTGCAAAGCCTTCATGACCGACACCGGCCTTGAGGTGACCAACCACGGTATGCAGGTCTTCGGCGGCCACGGTTACATCCGCGAGTGGGGCATGGAACAACTGGCTCGCGATGCGCGGATTGCGCCGATCTATGAAGGCACCAACGGCATCCAGGCCCTCGACCTGCTGGGGCGCAAGGTGTTGGGCAGCCAGGGCAAGTTGCTGCGCGGCTTTACCAAGATCGTGCATAAGTTCTGCGCGGCGAATGCCGAGCACCCGCAGCTCAAGGCCTCTGTGGCGCAGCTCAACCAACTGAACGGAGAATGGGGAGAACTGACCACCAAAGTCGGCATGGCCGCGATGAAGAACCCCGATGAAGTGGGTGCGGCGGCCGTGGATTACTTGATGTACAGCGGCTACGTGATACTCGCGTACCTGTGGTTGCGCATGGCGATGGCTGCCCTTGAGCAACCGGACTCGGATTTCTCCAAGGCCAAGCTTGCGACCTGCGACTTCTATTTCAAGCGCCTGCTGCCACGTACCGCCACCCACCGCGCTGCGGTGGAAGCGGGCAGCGAATGCCTGATGAGTCTGCCTGCGGAGGCATTTGCGCTGTAATGACTTAAAAATACCAATCAGTCACAAGTGGACCCTATGTGTCTGAAAAGTTGTTCGGGTACACTCTGAGCCTGTAAAACCGACTCTTACCGAATTACTTTTCACGTTCTCACGAGGTTTGCCATGGCTGATTACAAAGCGCCGCTGCGTGATATGCGCTTCGTCCTCAACGAAGTCTTTGAGGTCGCCACCACTTGGGCCCAATTGCCGGCATTGGCAGACACCGTTGACGCCGAAACCGTAGAGGCCATCCTCGAAGAAGCCGGCAAGGTCACCGCCAAATCCATCGCCCCGCTCAGCCGCGGTGGCGATGAACAGGGTTGCCGCTGGGACAACACCGCAGTATTCACGCCGGATGGTTTTCCACAGGCCTACAAAACCTATGCCGAAGGCGGCTGGGTGGGTGTAGGGGGTGACCCGATGTTCGGCGGCATGGGCATGCCCAAGGCAGTGTCGGCCCAGGTTGAAGAGATGATCAACTCGTCGAGCCTGGCGTTCGGTTTGTACCCGATGCTGACTTCCGGCGCCTGCGTGTCGATCAACACCCACGCCAGCGAAGAACTGAAGGCGGCTTATCTGCCGAAGATGTATTCCGGCGAATGGGCTGGCTCCATGTGCCTGACCGAGGCCCATGCCGGTACTGACCTGGGGATTATCCGCACCAAGGCCGAGCCACAGGCGGACGGTTCCTACAAAGTCAGCGGCACCAAGATCTTTATCACCGGCGGTGAACACGACCTCACCGACAACATCATCCATCTGGTGCTGGCCAAGCTGCCGGACGCACCGGCCGGTCCCAAGGGCATCTCACTGTTTCTGGTGCCGAAGTTCATGGTCAATGCCGACGGCAGCCTGGGCGCACGTAACACCGTGAGTTGTGGTTCCATCGAGCACAAGATGGGGATCCAGGCGTCGGCGACCTGCGTGATGAACTTCGACGAGGCCGTGGGTTACCTGGTGGGCGAACCGAACCGGGGCTTGGCGGCGATGTTCACCATGATGAACTACGAGCGACTGGGTGTAGGCATCCAGGGCCTGGCATCCGGCGAGCGTTCCTACCAGAACGCCATCGACTATGCGCGCGACCGCGTGCAAAGCCGTGCGCCAACCGGGGCTCAGCACAAAGACAAAGTGGCCGACCCGATCATCGTGCACCCCGACGTGCGCCGCATGTTGCTCACCATGAAGGCCGCGAACGAAGGTGGCCGGGCGTTCTCCACCTATGTGGCGACGCAGCTGGACATCGCCAAGTTCAGCGACGACGCTGCTGCGCGTGAGCGTGCCGATAACCTCGTCGCGCTGTTGACCCCGGTAGCCAAGGCGTTCTTGAGCGACCTGGGCCTGGAAACCACTGTGCTCGGCCAACAGGTGTTCGGCGGCCATGGCTACATTCGCGAGTGGGGCCAGGAGCAACTGGTGCGTGATGTGCGCATCACTCAGATCTACGAAGGCACCAACGGCATCCAGGCGCTGGATTTGATGGGACGCAAGATCGTCGGCAGCGGCGGGGCGTTCTATACCCTGTTTGCCGATGAAATCCGCGCGTTCATTGCCTCGGCGGGTGCCGAGTTGACGGAGTTCACCAAGCCGCTGGGTGCAGCAGTGGATAACCTGGATGAGTTGACCGCCTGGGTGCTGGACCGCGCCAAGACCAACCCGAATGAAATCGGCGCGGCGTCGGTGGAGTATTTGCACGCCTTTGGCTACATGGCCTACGCCTACATGTGGGCGCGCATGGCCAAGGCTGCGCTGGGCAAGGAGTCTGAAGAAGACTTCTACGCCAGCAAATTGGGCACTGCGCGCTTCTACTTTGCGCGCCTGTTGCCACGTATCCATTCGCTGAGTGCGTCGGTAAAAGCCGGTAGCGAATCGCTGTTCCTGCTGGACGAGGCCCTGTTCTAAGGGCTTGGAGGGCGTGTAAGCATTCTCTTACATGACGTGCTGCTAATCGTCCTCTATCGCCAGATTGGATCCACGGATAATCTACTTCACATGGACGTCGCGCAGGAAGCGCAAAGCAACAACACGGACACGTAGGATTCTGCCAGGACGGCGGAGTGAAATGGATGTCAGGGAAACAGTCTGCAAAGCCCCGCTTCGGCGGGGTTTTCTTTTGCCCGCGAAAAAGTCAGCCCCTTGAGTTCAAGGCTGTGCCTGCGGGGCGTTCATCACGTCTTCCAGCAGAGTGCGCAGCAACGCCACCGTCGCTTGCTGGCGCTGCACATCGCGGCACACCAGGCCGACTTTCAGCGGCACCCTGGGTTCACTCAAGGGTTTCCACAGCAGCGACTGGCTGTTGTGTTCGTCCTGAGAGCGGCCCGGCAGCACCGTCGCCAGTTTTGTGTGGGGCAGGCTGTCGAGAATCCCCACCATGGTGTTCAACTCCGCCTGTACTTGTGGGCGCCTTCCGAGGTTGGACAGCTGTCCTTGCCAGATCTGCCGGACCTGGAACTCTTCCCCTAGCAACAACATCGGCAATTCGGCCGCCTGCTTCAGCGAGACTTTCTTGAATTCCCGCAAGGGGTGATCCTCGGGGATGACGACTTTCAGTTCATCTTCATACAGCAACACGCCATGCAGTCCCGGCTGGCGCGGCGGCAAGTAGCTGATGCCGATATCCAGCGAGCCGTTGAGCAGTCGGCGCTCGATCTCAAGCCCAGTCAATTCGTAGATCTGCACCACCAGATGTGGCTGGGCCTTGCGCACGCGCTCCAGCATCTGCGGGACCAGGCTGGTGTGCACGGTTTGCAGTACGCCGATAGCCAGCGTGCGCATCGCCTGGCCCTTGAAGTTGCGCAAGGCTTCAACCGCCTGTTGCATGCCGTCGATCAATGGCAGCGCGTGGTTGTACAGCGTGTGCGCCGCCAGTGTTGGCAGCAGGCGCTTGCTGCTGCGTTCGAACAGGCTCACATCCAGGTTCTGTTCCAATTGGCGAATCTGCTGGGACAGCGCCGGTTGAGAGATCGACAGACGCTCGGCGGCACGGCCTACGTGGCCTTCCTCATACACCGCGACGAAATAACGCAGTTGCTTGAAATCCATAAGACTTACTTATCGAAAAAGCTGGAAAAACGAAATGGCTGTTGGCCCTTGAGGCGCCTAGTCTAGCGCCTATTCGCAGGGCTTACAGGGCCGGATCGGGCAATGAACAGCGTGTATGTTGATAGCGTTTACATAGGAAAGGCAAAAAACCTCAAGGCAGCACAGGCGTATCGCACCGACCAAGGTCCGGTTGCTATTGGGGGCGAGCTATGAATCTGTTTCGTCGCCCCGCGCCGAGCCTGGACGATTTGATTTTCGAAGCGCCCAGCGATACTTCTTCCAGCGACTCCCTGATGCCCTCCGTCGCCCGCCCTGCGCAAGTTTTCGTACGCGGACAAGGCTCTTGGCTGTGGGACAGCGACGACCGTGCTTACCTGGATTTCAGTCAGGGCAACGCGGCCAACAGTCTCGGCCACAGCCCTCAAGTGTTGATCAAGGCGCTGACGGACCAGACCCAGGCGCTGATCAACCCCGGCAACGGCCTGCATAACCGCGCTCAACTCAACCTCGCTGAGCGCCTGTGCCATCGCACCGGTAGCGATCAGGCATACCTGCTCAACAGCGGCGCTGAAGCCGTTGAAGCCGCGATCAAGTTGGCGCGCAAATGGGGCCAGCTGCATCGCGGAGGAGCGCATCGCATCCTCAGTGCCAGCGCCGGTTGCCATGGCCGCAGTTTTGCAGCGATGTCGGCGTCGGCGGGTGGTCCAGAAAACCGTTTCGAACCGCAATTGCCCGGCTTCAGCCATGTGCCCTTCAACGACCTGCCGGCGCTGCATGCGGCCGTCGACGCGCAAACCGTCGCCATCCTGCTCGAACCGATCCAGGGCGAAGCGGGCGTCGTCCCTGCGACCGAGCATTACCTCAAAGGCGTCGAGCGCTTGTGCCGTGAACTGGGGATCCTGCTGATCCTCGACGAAGTACAAACCGGCATGGGCCGCTGCGGCACCTTGCTCGCCGAGCAGCAATACGGCGTGCGTGCCGACATCATCACCCTCGGCAAAGGCCTGGGCGGCGGGGTGCCTCTTGCAGCGCTACTGGCGCGGGGCAAAGCCTGTTGTTTCGACGTGGGCGAGTTGGACGGTACTCACCACGGTAACGCACTGATGGCATCGGCCGGGCTGGCGGTGCTCGATGCCGTGCTGGAGCACGGCTTTATGGACCACGTACGTGGGTCCGGCGTGTACCTGGGCGAAGGTCTTGCCCGCCTGGCCTACCGCTACGACCACGGTCAACTGCGTGGCCACGGCCTGATGTGGGGCCTGACGTTGTCGGAAGATTCTGCGGAGGCTGTCGTAAAGGCAGCGTTGCACGAAGGCCTGATCCTCAATGCCCCGCAACCCAACTGCCTGCGCTTCACCCCGGCCCTGACCGTGAGCAAAAGCAACATTGACGAAATGCTCCTGCGTCTGGCCCGCGCCTTCTCCCGCGTGCGCACCGCCCAACTGCAATGCCGCAAGGGCATCGCCGTTTAACCCCCTACTCCTGAACCGTCTCGCGGTCTACGCGACGCCTCCGGCCTGATTCTTTTGGCTGGGGGCGTTTTTTTGCCTGTGCAATGACGGATGGCCCAACGCCAGATCCCACTGAACCCTCACGAACGCCCAAGGTCGATTAGCTACACGGCTCACACGAGCCGATTTTCTGGAGCTGACCCCATGGATTTCATTCGTATCATCATCGCCATTCTGTTGCCGCCACTGGGTGTGTTCCTGCAAGTGGGTTTCGCTGGCGCGTTCTGGCTGAATATCCTGCTGACCCTGTGCGGCTACATCCCTGGCATCGTGCACGCGGTGTACATCATCGCCAAGCGCTGAGGCCGTCAGCCTTTTGCGATGAGCCGTGAGTTGCGCTCGTTGCGAAAGGCCAACTGCTCGATGGTCTGGGTGGCGTGTTCGGCTTCTTCCCGCGCTTGCAGGATGATGCCGTGCTGCTCGGACTTGCTGCACACCGGGTCGGCATTGCTCGCGTCCCCTGTGAGCATGAAGGCCTGGCATCGGCAGCCGCCGAAGTCCTTTTCCTTTTCATCGCATGACCGGCATGGCTCGGGCATCCAGTCGTAGCCGCGAAAGCGGTTGAAGCCGAACGAGTCGTACCAGATGTGCTGCATGCTGTGGTCGCGCACGTTGGGAAATTGCACCGGCATCTGTCGGGCGCCGTGACAGGGCAGGGCGGTGCCGTCTGGCGTCACGGTCAGAAAGATACTGCCCCAGCCGTTCATGCAGGCTTTCGGGCGTTCCTCGTAGTAATCCGGGGTGACGAAAATCAACTTGCACGGGTGACCTTCGGCTTCCAGCTTGGCGCGATATTCGTTGGTGATGCGTTCGGCGCGCACCAGTTGTGCCTGGGTCGGCAACAGCCCGACACGATTGAGCTGGGCCCAACCGTAGAACTGGCAGGTGGCGAGTTCGACGAAGTCCGCTTCCAGCGCAATACACAGCTCGATGATGCGGTCGATCTTGTCGATATTGTGCCGATGAGTGACGAAATTCAGCACCATCGGGTAACCGTGAGCCTTCACTGCGCGGGCCATTTCCAGCTTTTGCGCGAAGGCTTTTTTCGAGCCGGCCAGCAGGTTGTTCACCTGTTCGTCGCTGGCCTGGAAGCTGATCTGGATATGGTCCAGGCCGGCTTTCTTGAAGTCGCTGATTTTCTGTTCGGTCAGGCCGATGCCGGAGGTGATCAGGTTGGTGTAGAACCCCAGCCTGCGCGCTTCGGCGATCAGCTCGGCCAAGTCTTGACGCACCAACGGCTCACCGCCGGAAAACCCCAGTTGTGCGGCCCCCATCTCGCGGGCTTCGCGAAACACCTTGAACCATTGCTCGGTACTCAGCTCCTTGCCCTGCTCGGCAAAGTCCAACGGGTTGGAGCAGTACGGGCATTGCAACGGGCAGCGGTAGGTCAGCTCGGCCAGTAGCCACAGCGGCAAGCCAACCGGCGGTTTTTCAGGCAAGGGTAATCCAGTGCTCTGCACGGGCGACCTCCATGAAATCCTCGATGTCTTTACCGAGTTCTGGCACGCCGGGGAACTGTTTATCCAGCTCAGCGATGATCGCCGCCACGTCGCGCTCGCCGTCGATCAAACCACCGATCAGCGCAGCGCTGTCGTTGAGCTTGATCATGCCCTCGGGATAAAGCAGCACATGGCCTTTTTGCGCGGGCTCGTACTGGTAGCGATAGCCCTGGCGCCAGGTGGGTTTCTTGCTGCGATCAAAGCTCATAGGGGGATCCCTTTATGCCACACCCGTTGGTCGGTCACGCTGTGATACGGCGGGCGTTTGAGTTCGTAGGCCATGCTCATGGCGTCCAGCATGCTCCACAAAATATCCAGTTTGAACTGGAGAATTTCCAGCATGCGTTCCTGGCCTTCACGGGTGGTGTAGTGCTGCAACGTGATCGCCAAGCCGTGCTCCACATCACGACGAGCCTGGCCCAGGCGGGTGCGGAAATATTCATAACCGGCCGGGTCGATCCACGGGTAATGCTGCGGCCAGCTGTCGAGGCGCGACTGGTGGATCTGCGGCGCGAACAATTCGGTCAGCGAACTGCTGGCGGCTTCCTGCCAACTGGCGCGGCGGGCGAAGTTGACGTAGGCGTCTACCGCGAATCGTACGCCGGGCAGTACCAATTCCTGCGAACGCAGTTGGTCCGGGTCGAGGCCCACAGCCTGGCCCAGGCGCAGCCAGGCTTCGATACCACCGTCTTCACCGGGGGCGCCATCATGGTCGAGCAAGCGCTGGATCCACTCGCGGCGTATCTCGCGGTCCGGGCAGTTGGCCAGGATCGCGGCGTCTTTCAGGGGGATGTTCACCTGATAGTAGAAACGGTTGGCGACCCAGCCCTGGATCTGCTCGCGGGTCGCGCGGCCTTCGTACATCGCCACGTGGTACGGGTGATGGATATGGTAGAAGGCGCCCTTGGCCCGCAGGGCGGCTTCGAATTCGGCGGTGGTCAATGGCGTGTCAGTCATGTCGGTCGCTCCTACAATTCAATGCTCATGCCGTCGTAAGCCACTTCGACATTGCGTCGCACCAATTCCGCTCGCTCGGGGGAGTCTTCATCGAGGATCGGGTTGGTGTTGTTGATGTGGATAAGCACTTTGCGCTGCTTGGGCAATTGCTCCAGCACTTCGAGCATGCCGCCGGGGCCGTTTTGCGCCAGGTGGCCCATCTCTCGGCCAGTGCGGGTGCCGACGCCACGGCGTTGCATTTCGTCGTCGTCCCACATCGTGCCGTCCACCAGCAGGCAGTCGCTGCCGGCCATGATCTCCAGCAATGGCGCGTCGACCTTGCCCAGCCCCGGTGCGTAGAACAGTTTGCCACCGGTACGCAGGTCTTCGACGATCAGGCCGATGTTGTCGCCGGGGTGCGGGTCAAAGCGGTGCGGCGAGTAGGGCGGTGCGGCGCTGCGCAGTGGCAGTGGGGTGAAGCGCAGGTTGGGGCAGGCCGGGATGGTGAAGCTGGCATCCAGTTCGATGCGGTTCCAGGCCAGGCCGCCGTTCCAGTGGGTGAGCATGGTGAACAGGGGAAAACCGGTGCTCAGGTCTTCATGGACCATGTCGGTGCACCACACCTGGTGCGGGCAGCCTTCGCGCAGGCTCAACAGGCCGGTGGTGTGGTCGATCTGGCTGTCCATCAGGATGATCGCGCTGATGCCGGTGTCCCGCAGGGCGCGGCCAGGTTGCATCGGTGCAAAGCCCTGGAGTTGCGCGCGGATATCCGGCGAAGCGTTGCACAGCACCCAGTTCACACCATCGTCGGAGATCGCGATCGACGACTGGGTACGCGCTTGGGCCCGCAGGCTGCCATCACGAAAACCCGCGCAGTTCACGCAGTTGCAGTTCCACTGCGGGAACCCACCGCCGGCGGCGGAACCTAGAATCTGGACAAACATGGCAGCTCCATCAAGCTCAAAACAAAAACGCCCCGGGCGAACCGAGGCGTTGTATTACCCAGCGGATTAACGGCTGGCGAAGTACATGGTGACTTCGAAACCGATGCGCAGATCAGTGTAAGCAGGTTTGGACCAGGTCATATTCTTACTCCTACGAAGGGATGGGACGTTTACTACCAAGTAATACATATAGTCCACCTCCAGTCGGAGATGTTCAGATGTGTGCGTAGGAATGTTACGCAATTCTTTTCAAGTTAGCGCTGTCTTGGTGGAAAAAGCCTTTTGCAGGGGCGGCAATGATCAGTCTGCCGCTTGCCAGGTTGTCGAGATGCGCGGGCCGTTGGCAACGCAGCGCCAGCCGCCTGTGGCGTCGTTCAACTGCTGGGCGGCTAGCTGTAACGCTTCGCGGGTATAGGTTTGGATGTGGGATTGAAGGTCAGCCAGGTAGCCCGACGAGTGGCCCGCCAGGTGGGCGTGCCACAACAATTCGGCGGCTTGGGCGCTGGGCAGTTCCTGCGCTGAGAATTGCTGCGCCAAAGCCATGGTGCCCAAGTCGGCGCTGCTATCGATCAGGACTGGCAGTTGTTTCAGGAATACGTGCAGGTGATCAACGATGCCTTCCAGCGACACGCTGGGGGATTGCACGCCGAATAGCAGGCCGGTCTGGCCATTGATCTGTCGGATGCCGCTGAACACGGCGTAGCCGATTTGCAACTCGACGCGCAGGCGCTGGTAGAACGGGCCTTGGAGCAGATGGCCAAGCAGTCGCCAGGCGGCTTCATCCGCCAGGGACTGACTTGGCGTTGGGCAAAACAGCAGCAGTGCGGCTTCATCAGCGTCGGTTTTAATCTCATGCCAGATACGCTGGCCGCTGAGAGAGGGCAGAACATGATCGAGGTGTGCAGGCTGCCCTGGCAGACGGGCCGCTGCGGTCTTGATCGCGGCTTCATGCGCTGGGGAGAAACCCAGTCCCAGGCCGTGCCAGCGCGCAGTGGACCACGATGCCGATTCGGGATTATGACCGTTGCAGCACGCGGGCAGCGCCTTGAGCAACTCACGGATGGCAATCATCGGCGGTGAGTCGGGCGGGGCCTCTTGCGGTTGATTCAGGCTTTGCGCCAACGCGTCCAGCACGGCCGGCATGGGCTCCTGCAGCCCAATCATTTTCACCTGCCAGTCTTGGCCCAGGCTTTCGAACGACAATTCGACGCCCGCCTGACGGGCATGCTCGCGTAACGGCTGCAAAGTGTTTTCCAGGCCGGAGGGGGCTGATCGCCATTGCAGATACAGCGCACCTTCATCACCGTCGCCTGCCAATGCCTGGCTGAAGGTCAGCGCCGACTCTTCCCTACGTCCACGGGAGCGATCCTGCGCAAAGGTGCGCAAGCCCCGGTGAGCGCTGGTCTGGCCGCGAATCAGGCCGGCGCGTTCTTCCTTGGCCGGTGGGCGCAGGAATGGGTTGTTCGGTGGCAGTTGCCATGAGTGCTCGGAGGGCGGCAGGTGCAGCGAATCAAGCAGGGCTTTGAGGGCGATAACGTCCTGTTCCGATAGGCCTTGGCTGTCGTTCCGGGCCAAGGCCAGGGCGCCTTGGACCTGCTGTTGACGCGCGGCCAGCAGCGCGAACTCTTCCCGCAGTGATGTCCAGTCGCTGTGTGCGAAAAAGCTCAACCAGTCGTGCAGCAACGCCTCGATTTGCGTAGCCGATTCGCTTTGGGTGGTGAAGTCGATATCCAACACAGCCTGCCCGGCGAAGTCATAAATCACAGACGCCTGCAGGGCAGTCGCCAGTTGCCGCGTCTTCAATTCAGCCAGCAATCCGCCGGGTGCCGAGGCGTTTAGCCAGGTGCAGAGAAACGCCAGTGCTTCCCGTGGCGCATCGCAGGCGATGACGTGGTGCAGGTGATGGTGGGTGATGTGCTGATAGGTCCACGCATCGCCCTGCATCAATGCCGGTGGAGCGGATTGTGGGCGTAGCGGTCCTGAGGTGAGTTGCTCGCTGAACAGCTGTGCCAAGGCTTCCAGCTCTTTCAGTGATTGCGGGCCCGCCAAGCTCAAGGTCATCTGCCCGCTCTGATAGAACTGCGTGTGGAATTCCTGCAACGCCTGCTGAAATGCCTCACGCTCCACCGGCAGGCTGTCGCGGTTGCCTGCATGGAAACCCCGCAGCGGATGATCCGCCGCCAGCCCTTCCAGCAACGCGACCTGCTGCTGCGCCTTGGCATCGCGGGACCAGGCGACAAACTCGGCGTGCAGCACCTCGCGCTCACGCAACTGGTCCTCCAGCGCCAGGCGCGGGTGGCTCAGCATGTCAGCCAAACGCTCCAATCCACCGGCAAACAGTGCAACTGGCAGCTCAAAGAAAAATTCCGTGGTGCGCTCACGGGTGCTGGCATTGATCTGACCCCCATGACGTTGCACGTAGGCCATCAACCCTTCGTTTGTGGGAAAACGCTCGGTTCCCAGGAACATCAAATGCTCCAGGAAATGCGCCAACCCCGGCCAAGCCAGCGGCACGTCATGGCTGCCCGCGGCTACGCGCAAAACGGCGGCGCAACGTTTGAGACGTGGCGCATGCTGCAAGGAAACCCGCAAGCCATTGGCGAGGGTCAGGTGAAGGTGATGAGGGTGGGCCGGCGCAGGCATGGGCACTTCCGAAACGTGGGATGTGCCTATGCTAACAAACCGGCTGGATCAGGGCTTGTGCAGCGCGCCATACAGCTTGGGGCGACGGTCCTGCAGGTAGTGATTGGCGGCACGGGCCTCCAGGATCGACTGATGCTCCAGCTCCCCGACGATCAAGGCTTCATCCAGGCCCGCCTGGGCAATGCGCTGGCCATTCGGCGCGGCGATGCTGCTTTGCCCGCAATACTGGATCTCGCCTTCGTGCCCGCAATAGTTGGCGTAGGCCACATAACATTGGTTCTCGAAGGCCCGCGCCCGCACCGTGACGTCGGCAACAAAGTCGAACGGCACCATATTGGCGGTGGGCACCAGGATCAGTTCGGCACCGGCGAGGGCCAGGCGTCGGGTGTTTTCCGGGAACTCAAGGTCATAGCAGATCAGGAAACCCAGCTTCCAGCCGTTGAGCTCCACCAGCGGGAAATCATCGGCACCGGCACTGAACATCGAGTGGTCCAGATCGCCAAACAGGTGGGTCTTGCGGTAGTTGCACAAGCGCTGGCCGTGGGCGTCGATCAACTGCACAGCATTGTAGATCTGGCCATCCTCGGCCCGCTCCGGGTAACCGTACAGAATCGCCAGCCCTACACGTTTGGCCAGTTCGGCGATCGCCTGTGCCGACGGCCCATCCTGCGCCTCGGCCAAGGCGCCAACCGCCTCGGCGCCGATGTTGTAGCCGGTGAGGAACATCTCCGGCAGCACCAGCACATCGGCGCCGGTCGCCTCATGCGCCAATGCGTGCAGGCGCTTGAGGTTGCCGGCCACATCCAGCGGCAACGGTGGGCATTGGTAAAGGGCGACGCGCATGTTCAACTCCTTAGTCGGCCAGGGCGATCGGCCCGATCTCATCGAATACGTCACCCGGCCCAGGGTTCTCTGGGTGAGTGCTGCCACCGAAGTGGGTCATGATGCCCCACACCGCATTCAGCGAAGTCTGCACTGCGCCCTCGACCCAGGCTGGGGTCCACGACACATCATCACCGGCGATAAAAATCCCACGTTGTTCGGCGGGCATGTCCTTCTGCATGAAGTGCGCATACATACGCTGGTTGTAGCGATAGTGGCCCGGCAGCGCGCCTTTGAAGGCCCCGAGGAAATGCGGGTCGGCTTCCCACGACACGGTGATCGGGTCTCCGATGATGCGCGCCTTGATATCGACTTTCGGGTAGATCTTTTTCAGTGCGTCGAGGGCCAGCTTCACGCGTTTGTCGATGGGCTGCGGCAGCATTTTCAGCGCGTCGCTCATCCACGAGTACGACAGGCAGATCACTCCCGGCTTGTCGTCGCCGTTATCGAACAAATAGGTGCCACGGGTCAGGCGGTCGGTGAGGGTCATGCTCATCAGGTCGCGGCCGGTTTCCGGGTCTTTGTCTTTCCAGAACGGGCGGTCGACCATCACGAAGGTTTTCGACGACTGCATGTAGCGCGTGCGGTCCAGGGCCATCCACATCTTTTGCGAGAACAGGGTTTCGTCGCATTCGATCTGGGTGGTCAGCAGCCAGCTTTGGCAGGTGGTCAGCACCGCGGCGTATTCGCTGGTGTCGCCATAGTTGTCGGTGACGGCGAAACGGCCATCGGCGGCATGGGCGATACGTTTCACCCCGGCCCGTGGCGCGCCCCGGTGCAGTGAACTCAGACTGGTGCCGGCCGGCCAGTGGGCGCAGCGCTCCGGCACATGGCGCCAGATGCCCATCGGCACCTGGGCCACACCGCCGACCACCAGGTGTTGATGGTCGTCGCAGTTGGTCATCACTACACGGAAGATTTCCAGCATGGAGTTGGGGAAGTCTGAGTCCCAACCGCCAGTGCCAAAACCGACCTGGCCGAAGACTTCGCGGTGCAGGAATGACAGCTTGGCGAACGCCTTGGAGGTAGCGACGAAGTCGTAGAAGGTGCGGTCGTCCCACAGTGGCACCAGCTTGTTCCATAGCTCCTTGAGGCGCGGCACGTCACGGTCGCGGATGGCCTGCTGGATATCGCCGAACTGCGAGCCAGCTTCCAGGGCATCGGCCCAGGCGTCCGCCACTTCCTGGAACAGCACCGGCAAGTCGGAGAGTTTTTGCGCGTAGTGGGTCTGGCCTTCAAGGTCGATGACCGTACTGCCGGACGCCGGGGTCAGTGGGTTGGGGAAAGGTTTGGTTTCCAGCCCCAGCTTATCCACGTAGTGGTAGAACGCAGTGGACGACACCGGAAAGCGCATGCCGCCCAGCTCGGCAATGATGCCTTCGGCACCTTCGAAGGCTTGGGAGCGCAGGCGTCCACCCATTTTCGAGGCTTCGTACACCACCGGCTTGAGACCGAGCTTCATCAGCTCGTAGGCGGCCACCAGGCCCGCGATCCCGGCTCCGACGATCGCCACTTCGGCACCGTGGTTGGCGGCGGGGATGCTGCCGAGGCCGGCCGGGTGTTCGATCCAGTCATCAAAGGCAAACGGAAAGTCTGGGCCAAAGATGGTGATGGGCTTTTTACCGTCTGCAGGGTGGCGATTGTTTTTGTTGAACGTGTTCATGGCTGACCTTGCTTGATACCCGGCGGGGCACGACCCGCTGAGTATAGGAAAAGATGGCAGCCAGTTTAGGGAGCGTTGCGTACGTTAATAAGACGCAATGTGTCGTCGGATTGATCTATTTTTAGTCAGAGTGACGAAGCTTGTGGTCAAACTGGCTGACCGCGATCCAATTTGTTGCTGAGGATGATCGAAGTCGTGGTTTTCTCCACGCCGTCCACGCTGCCGATCTGGTCGAGCAATTGGTCCAACTGCTCAGGCGAATCCGTGCGCAGCCAGGCGACGTAATCGAACTCGCCACTCACCGCGCACAGCTGCTGCACCTGGGCCATGGCGCTTAACCGGCGCAACACCTCTTTGCCAGAGCGCGGTTGCACGGTGATGCCCACGTAGGCTTGCAAACCACCGTCCGCCACCCGCTGGCTCAGGCGCACGCCATACCCGGTGATCACCTGGGTTTTCTCCAGGCGCGCCAGGCGAGAGGTCACCGTGGTGCGTGCGATGCCCAACTGCCGGGCCAGCATGGCCACGCTTTCGCGGGCGTTGATCTGCAAGGCGGCGATCAGTTGGCGATCGATTTCATCTAGGGCGGGCAAGGTGAGGGCTCCGAAACAGGGCAATAAGCAGGCATCTTACAGGTTGGCGTCAGCGAGGAGGCAGCGCGCAAACAGTTGCGGTACGGGGAGTTGGCGCTGGTTATAGCGACTGAGCAGAATGATTTCGCGGTAAAAGGTCAGGGTACCCAGTGGGATAATTCGTACCTTGGGCGAGCGTTCCAGCCACAACCCGGCCTGAGGAATCAGCGATACACCCAGGCCGCACTCGACCATCTTGACGATGGCCTCCAACTCGTCCAACTCCAGCGCCACCTGCACGTCAAGCTTCTGCTCACGCAGGAATCGGCTGACCAACCGACCACCAAATGAGGCCCGGTCATAACGCACGTGAGGCTGCGTCGCGAGCAGTTGCAGAGGGTTATCACCCGCTAGCCTGTCAGGCACGATCAGCACAAACGGTTCCTTGCGCAGCACCTGCACATGCAACTCCTTGGGCAGGTCGAAGGGCGGACGGATGATGATGGCCGAGTCCAACTCGCCTGCATCTACCTGGCTCAACAGTTCCAGGGACACACCTGGTATCAGCTTGCACTCCACCGCCGGCGCCGCCTGGCGCAAACGCACCAGCGCCTGGGGCAGCAAACCGGTTTGCGCGGTGGTGATGGCCCCGACTTTCAACTCGCCCCGGTATTCGTTGGCATCCACCGGTACCGCCATGCGGTTGAAGGTTTCCAGAATCTCCTTGGCCAGCGGCAGTGCGCGTAGCCCGGCAGCATTCAGCGTGGCCTGGCGTCCGGTGCGGTCGAACAACGGCACGCCGAGGGCCTGCTCCAATTGACGAATCTGTGCACTGACCGCCGACTGCGTCAGCCCGATATGCATACCCGCCGCCGCAAACGTGCCGTGCCGGGTTACCGCAATAAAGGTTTTCAGTTCGCGCAGCATGGGCCTCTCGATTGATCGAAATAATTTGAGCTCGATGCAAAAACTATCGTCTTTTCATCGTCAGGAGCAAGGCTAAACTCGATGCACTTAACGCCCATAGAGGTTTGACCTGATGACACTTGCGCCTTTTCACCTGGCAATTCCGGTATTCGACCTGGCCGCCGCGCGGCACTTCTACGGCGACGTCTTCGGCCTGGAAGAAGGCCGCTCCAGCGACCATTGGGTCGACTTCAACTTCTTCGGCCACCAATTGGTGATCCACGAACACCCGAAAACTGCCTCGCAGGAGGCTGCCCACACCAATGCCGTAGACGGCCACGATGTGCCTGTGCCGCACTTTGGCGTGGTGCTGGGCTGGGACGATTGGCATGCCTTGGCGGAGCGCTTGCAGGCGCGGCAAACCCGGTTCGTGCTGGAACCGCATATTCGGTTCAAGGGGCAGGTGGGGGAGCAGGCGACGTTGTTTCTGTTTGATCCGTGCGGGAATGCGCTGGAGTTCAAGGCGTTCAGGGATATTGGGCAGTTGTTTGCGAAGTGAGGCTGCCAGACACACAAAAGCCGCGCAATGCGCGGCTTTCTTGTTTGGTGGGCCCACACGGACTTGAACCGTGGACCAAAGGATTATGAGTCCTCTGCTCTGACCAACTGAGCTATAGGCCCTGTAACAGGTCGCGGATTATAACGATGGTTTCCCCGCTGTGCCATCCGAATAATCCTCAATGCGCATACGAAGAAACGTAGCAGCAAAAAGCTCGGGCGGTAGCGGCAGGCTGACGATGTAGCCTTGCATCTGTTCGCAGCCTTCGGACGCCAGGAAGGCTTGCTGTGCGGGGTTCTCCACGCCTTCGGCGATGATGGTGAATTGCATGCTGTGGCCCAGGGCGATGATGGCGCGCACGATGGCGGCGTCGTGGGGGTCGTCGGGCAGGCCGCGGACGAAGGACTGGTCGATCTTGAGGAAGTCCAGGGGCAGGCGCTTGAGGTAGCTGAGGGATGAATAACCGGTGCCAAAGTCGTCAATGGCCAGCTGTACGCCGAGGTCTTTGAGCTGGTGCAATACCTCCAGCGCTTCTTCGGCCTGGCTCATGATGAAGTTTTCGGTGATTTCCAATTGCAGGCGGCCGGGGTCAAGTTGGTAGTCATGCAGCAACTGTTCGATACGGCCCAGTAAGCCGGGGTGGCGTAACTGCGCGCCAGCCAGGTTGACCGACAGTGGGCCGAAGTCGTCGAAGTGGCCTTGCCAGGCGTGCATTTGCCGGCAGGCTTGTTCCAGCACCCAGTCGCCAATCTGCAGGATCATGCCGTTTTCTTCGGCCAGGGCGATGAAGTGTTCGGGGGGCACGTCGCCAAAGGTGGGGTGGCGCCAGCGGATCAGGGCTTCGGCGCCGATGAGTTCGTGGGTCGTCAGGCTCAGTTTGGGCTGGTAGTAGAGGCTCAACTCATCGCGCTCGATGGCGCGGCGCAGTTCGTGTTCGAGTGCCACGCGTTCGTTGGCCTGGGCGGTGAGGTCGCGGGTGTAGCTTTCAACCCGGTTGCGACCCTTGGCTTTAGAGCGATACATCGCGGCGTCTGCGTTCTTGACCAGCGTGGCAACGTCGGTGCCGTCCTCGGGGTAGAGACTGGTGCCGATGCTGGCGCTGATGAAAAACTCGTGCTCACCCGCCTGGAACGGCGGTGTGAAGCAGGCCAGCAGTTTATTCGCCAGGTACTGGGCGTCGCTGGCGTGCTGCAAGCCGGGCAGCAGGATGATGAATTCGTCGCCGCCCAGGCGGGCGACGGTGTCGATGTCCCGCAACTGTTCCTTGAGGCGTACCGCGATGTCTTTGAGCAGCAGGTCGCCAATCGGGTGGCCGAGGCTGTCGTTGATGTGTTTGAAACGGTCCAGGTCGAGAAACAGCACGGCGCCTTGTTTGCCGGTTTCCTGATGGCCGTTGAGGGCCGCTTGCAGCCGGCTTTCAAACAGCGTGCGGTTGGGCAGGCCGGTCAATGGGTCGTGGTGCGCCTGGTAGTCGAGGCGGGCCTGGGCAAGTTTGAGGCTGGAGATGTCGGCAAACACTGCGACGAAGTGCGTGATCAACTGGTCGCGATTGCGCACGGCACTGATCGTCAGCCAGCTTGGGTACACTTCGCCGTTCTTGCGACGATTTGAGATCTCGCCCTGCCAGTGGCCCTGGGCAGTCAGTTGATGCCACATGGCGGCGTAGAACGCACTGTCATGCAGGCCGGAAGCCAGCAGGCGCGGGGTGTGGCCGAGGGCTTCGGCCTCGCTGTAGCCGGTAATCTCGGTGAAGGCGCGGTTGACGGCGCTGATGTTCTGGCGGGTATCTGTGATCAAGACGCCTTCGGCCGTGCTCTCGAACACCGTGGCGGCCTGTTGCAGTTTTTCCTGCATCAGCTGGCGCTCGGTGATATCGCGGGCGATGGTCAGCATGCAGTCTTCGTCGCCGATCGGCAACGGACGGCTGGACAGTTCGCACAGGCGGATCTGCCCATCGCTGCGGCGGATATGGCAGATGAAGTCACGCACAAAACCATCGCGCTGCATCATTTCCAGCATGTGTTTGCGTTCGTTGAGGTCGACCCAGATGCCCAGGTCCAAGCTGGACTGGTCGAGGGAGGTGGCGCTGGTGAAGCCGGTGATTCGGCTGAAGCCATCGTTCACTTCAATCAACAGTCCATCGCGCTGTCGACTCAGCAGCAAGCCGTCGGGGGAGGCGTGGAAGGCCTTGGCGAATTTCTCCTCGGAGGTTTGCAGTTGTTGCTGGGTTTCCTTGAGTTGGGTGATGTCACGCACCACCACGACGATGGCTTCTGTGGTGTCGAGTTGGAACGGTTCGGCGGAAATCAGCCCGGTGAAGGCCTGACCGTTGCTGCGCAGAAAGGGCATTTCCAGGTTGCGGATACTGGTGGTCTGCACCCGTTGCAGCAGGTCGGGCCCGACGCCCTTGATGCCCCAGATATTCAACTCGGTAGCGGTTTTACCGACGACCTGTTCGGCCGTCAGACCAATCTGGTCTTCAAACGCCTTGTTCACTTCCAGCAGGCAGCCATCAGACAGTCGTGCGATCACCAGCATGTCCGGGCACTGCTGGAACACCGAGGCGAACTTTTGCTCGGACAGCTGCAAGGCTTCCTCGGTGCGCTTGGCCTCGCTGATATCGATCATCAAGCCGCGCAGAACCGGCTCATGACCATGTTCGATCAGGCTGACAATGTCACGCACCCACAAGCAACGGCCGTCAGCGGTGATCACCCGGTAATCAATGCTGTGGTCGCGGTTGGCACGGGTTTCGCGATAGCAGTAGGCTTCGGTGCGGATCAGGTCGGCGGGGTGAATGATGTTGCGCCAGAAGCCTGGGATCAGCCAGTGCGCACGCGGGTAACCGAGCAAATCTTCAGCGTGGGGCGACACATAGCTGTAGGTGAAGTCGGTGATACTGGCTTCCCAGGCAATGGCGGACAGGCTCTCCACCAGGCCGCGATAGTGGTATTCGCTGCTGCGCAGTTCCTGTTCGAGGGCGACGCGGCGGGAGATTTCCGAACTGAGCCGGCGATTGATCCGAATCACCACGGCCAATACGGTACTCAGCAAGAGCACTGCGGGCAGGCCGTAGGTCAGCAGGTCGGTCCAGAAGGTGCGGTGATCGGTAAAGCTGCCGACCCAATGTTGCTGGATGGCGTCGGTTTCTTGCGGGCTGAGGTCGGCGAGTACCTTGTCCAGAATGCCCACCAGCATTTTGTTGTCACGCGGTACGCCCATCGCCAATTGGTAGCGGTAGGGTGTTTCGCCGCTGACGTACAAGCCGTCGAGCTTGAGTTGGCGCAGGCTCCAGACACTGGAGGCGAGATCGCCGACCACTGCATCCACTTCATCGGTGGCCAGGGCTTGCAGCGTCGAGCTGACATTCGGCATGGCCACCAAGTTGAGATCCGGGTGATGGGTGCGCAACAGCTCATGGGGGGCGTAGTTTTCCACCACGGCAATCTTCAAGCCGTAGAGGTCCTTCAGGGTACGTGGTTTGGCGCCGCCCTCATGGGCCAGGATGACGATGGGAAAGTCCAGGTAAGGCCGTGTGAACGCCATGTAGCCCTGACGTTCCGGCGTGGACATGATGCCCGGCAGCAGGTCGAGCTGATTGTTACGGGCCTGTTCCAGTACCGCACTCCAGTTCGCCGGCTCGATCAATTTGACGCGCACGCCAAGGCGGTCCTGGATCAGGCGCACATAATCCGCTGCCAAGCCTTGGTAGCGGCCATTCTCGTCACGGTATTCAAAGGGTGGCCATGACGCATCCACCCCGAGGCGCAGCTCCTGATGGTCCGCCAGCCAGCCACGCTCATCATCAGTAAGAGTCAACGCGCCAGCCGTTGCGGTCCAGGTCAGCAGCGACAGCAGCAACACAGTCGGCAATCTGGGCATAACGGTCTCGTTATGGCACGGGGAATGTTTCGAGTGTAGACGGGCATTGCGGGGGAGGAGGAGGGGCGCAGGATTTTATCGATACAAAACAAAACCCCCGGCCTGGGCCGGGGGTTTTGGTATCACTCGTCGAGGAAGGAGCGCAGATGCTCGCTTCGCGTCGGGTGGCGCAACTTGCGCAGCGCCTTAGCTTCGATCTGACGGATCCGCTCGCGGGTCACGTCAAACTGCTTACCGACTTCCTCAAGGGTGTGGTCGGTATTCATGTCGATGCCGAAACGCATGCGCAGTACCTTGGCTTCACGGGCAGTGAGGCCGGACAGTACGTCGCGAGTCGCTTCTTTAAGGCTCTCAACGGTGGCGACATCGATTGGCGACTGCATGGTCGAGTCTTCGATGAAGTCACCCAGGTGGGAGTCTTCGTCATCACCAATCGGGGTTTCCATGGAGATCGGCTCTTTAGCGATCTTCAATACCTTGCGGATTTTATCCTCAGGCATTTCCATGCGTTCGCCCAGCTCTTCCGGGGTCGGTTCGCGACCCATTTCCTGCAACATCTGCCGGGAAATACGGTTGAGCTTGTTGATCGTCTCGATCATGTGCACCGGAATACGGATGGTGCGGGCCTGGTCGGCGATCGAGCGAGTGATCGCCTGACGGATCCACCAGGTGGCATAAGTCGAGAACTTGTAACCGCGACGGTATTCGAACTTGTCCACAGCCTTCATCAAGCCGATGTTGCCTTCCTGAATAAGGTCGAGGAATTGCAGGCCACGGTTGGTGTACTTCTTGGCGATGGAGATCACCAGACGCAAGTTCGCTTCAACCATCTCTTTCTTCGCGCGGCGGGCCTTGGCCTCACCGATCGACATGCGACGGTTGATGTCCTTGATCTCGGCAATCGTCAGACCGGTTTCGGTCTCCAATGCTTGCAACTTCTGCTGGCAACGAATGATGTCCGGCTGCAGGCGACCAATGGCTTCAGCGTATTTCGCCTTGCCCTTGGCCAGTGCGTCGGTCCAGCTTTCGTCTACTTCGTTGCCCGGGAACTGGCGCAGGAAGTCGGCACGCGGCATGCGTGCATCACGGACACAGAGCTGCATAATGGCGCGCTCTTGTGCACGCAGACGCTCCAAGGCACTGCGAACACGCTCAACCAGGCCTTCGAATTGCTTCGGTACCAGCTTGATTGGCATGAACAGCTCAGCCAGGGCCAGCAGCTCGGCGATTGCCAGCTTGTTGGCGCGACCATGCTTTTTCAGGGCCTTGCGGGTGATTTCCATTTGATCGGAAACCGCACCGAAACGCTGGGCAGCGATGATCGGGTCTGGACCGCTTTCAACTTCATCTTCGTCGTCGCCGCTGGCTTCAGCGTCGTCGTCTTCGGAGTCGTCGTCCGCTTTCGCAGCCTTGGCATCGACTGGCGGCGGCACTTCGGCGGCCGGCGGCGCAATGCCATCGTCCGGGTCGATGTAGCCACTCAGTACGTCGGACAGGCGACCACCTTCGGTGGTGACGCGGGTGTACTCGGAGAGAATATGGTCAACCGTGCCAGGGAAGTGCGCGATTGCGCCCATCACTTCACGGATGCCCTCTTCGATACGCTTGGCGATTTCGATTTCGCCTTCGCGTGTCAGCAGCTCGACGGTACCCATTTCACGCATATACATGCGCACAGGGTCGGTGGTACGACCGATATCGGTCTCCACAGCAGCCAGCGCGGCAGCCGCTTCTTCAGCGGCAGCCTCGTCGGTATCGGCGTCCGCCAGCATAAGGGAATCCTTATCTGGCGCAGCTTCGAATACGTTGATCCCCATGTCGTTAATCATGCGGATGATGTCTTCCACCTGCTCTGGATCTGAAATATCCTCAGGCAGGTGGTCGTTGACCTCCGCGTAAGTCAGGTAACCCTGCTCACGACCGAGAACGATCAACTCTTTGATACGAGACTGCTGTTGCGCTTTTCCGGACATAACACCCTATCCACTGAAGGTCTTGGCGGGCAAAAAACAAGCCGAGGATTATACCCGAGCTATGACCTCACACGCCAGCTGAGGTCGGGTTTGATGCGGAAACATTCTGTTTTAAGAGGTCGCGCATCTGTTTTGCTATCTGAATTTGCTCTTCAGCCGATAATCCAGGCTGCCTTGCTCTCTTGATGAGTTCGTCGAGGGTCTGCGTGTGCTGACCCGCGGATAACCTAGTAATGGTGTCTAAAAACTGTTGTTCAAGGTTATCGCCGTCAATTAGCCACTCCTTTTCTGCGAGTGCTTTCAATAACCGGCCTTGTTCGGTGCCATGCCAACGCGCCATCAACTGAATGGAGTTTAGCTTAGGATTTTTCTGTACCGCCTCGATCAAGGCGATCAGTACCTGGGCATAAGTGTTACTTGCGTTGGCAAAGTGATCGGCGCTCTCGACCTTTTCCGCCAATTGCGGGTGGTGGATGAGCGTGCGCAGGGCAATGAGCGTTGGCGCCTCTACAGCAACCGGCGTTCGTGGGGCATAGGGCTCGTCGCGATCACCGCGCTTGCCGTTCTTGCTCCAGGGTTTCTTTTCCCATTTCTTGCCGTCGTTGCCAGACTTTTTCGGTGTCCACTCCTGCTGGGGCGCGTAGGCCTCCTGCGGTTGATGGAAGTCGGAATAGTCCGGCATAGCGTCGTAATCCATGCCTGGGTCGTAGGTCGGCGGCGGCGCATCATGCGGCGCGTTGTGCACCAGCTGGCTGACGGCTTCGCCGCTTAGCCCGGTGATTTCCTGCAGGCGCATGCGCATCAACGATTTCAGGTTGGCGCCGGGGACTTTGTCGATCAGCGGCGCCGCAAGGGTGGCCATATGGGCCTTGCCTTCAAGGGAGCGCGGGTCGGCTTCCTCGGTCAGTTGCTGGAAGAAATAGTCTGCCAGCGGTTGAGCATGTTGATTGATGCGTGCGCGGAATGCATCGGTGCCTTCAGAGCGAACCAGGGTGTCCGGGTCTTCGCCTTCGGGCAGGAACAGGAAGCGCGCGCGCCGTCCATCTTGCAGGCTGGAAAGAGTTGCCTCCAGTGCGCGCCAGGCGGCGTTGCGGCCGGCCTGGTCACCGTCGAAGCAGAACAATACGCTGGGCACCACGCGAAACAGGCGCTTCATGTGTTCTTCGCTGGTCGCGGTGCCGAGTGTGGCGACGGCATTGCGCAGGCCCTGTTGGGCGAGCGCGATCACGTCCATATAGCCTTCAACCACGATGATTTCATCGAGATTGCGGTTGTTCTTGCGCGCCTCGAACAGGCCGTAGAGCTCCTGGCCCTTGTGGAACACTGGGGTTTCCGGGGAGTTCAGGTACTTGGGCTTGTCGTCCCCGAGCACACGGCCACCAAAGGCGATGATGCGGCCCCGGCTGTCGCGGATCGGGAACATCACGCGGTCGCGGAAGCGGTCGTAGCGTTTGCCGGTTTCGGCGTTTTCCACCAGCAGGCCGGCGTCGATCATGGCCTTTTGCTGGAGGGTGTCGCTGCTCAGGTGCTTGTACAGGTTGTCCCAGCCGGGCGGGGCGAACCCCAGGCCGAAGTCGCGGGCGATTTCCCCGGTAAGGCCGCGGCCTTTCAGGTAGTCAACGGCGGCCTTGCGCTGCGGATGGCTTTTAAGCGCCTGACGGTAAAAGTCGGCAGCGGCCGTCAGCAGCGGGTACAGCGGCGAATCGGTGGGTTGGCGCGGCTTGTGCGCACGGCCACTTTCTTCGCGTGGGACTTCCATACCCGCCGCTTTTGCCAGGTCCTCGATCGCCTGGGGGAAGTCCAGGTTGTCGTGGTCCATGAGAAAGCCCAGGGCGTTCCCGCCTGCGCCGCAGCCGAAGCAGTAATAGAACTGCTTGTCCGGGCTGACGCTGAACGATGGGGTTTTCTCTTTATGGAACGGGCAGCAGGCGGTGTAGTTCTTGCCGGCTTTTTTCAGTTGCACGCGCGAGCTGACAACATCGACGATGTCGGTGCGGTTCAGAAGGTCGTCAATAAAGCTCTGGGGAATCAGCCCGGCCATGGCGTTCTCGTCATCACTGCGTGTCAATGAGGGCCCATTGATTGCTCAAGCGCACGCGTTGCGCGGCTCGATCATCAGTTGTCTGCTTGGGCATTCAGGAAGTGTATCTGCCGTTCATTCACTGACGTTAGTTTCAATCAGGGTTTTGGCATGGAAATGTTGCCCCGGCATCCGGTCTTGGCCAATGGCGGCCTCGGAAGCTCATCGTCGGGCACAGTCGATACAGTTGATCGCCTGTTTGAAGAATAAGTGTGCTCGTCAGTAGCCTTGATAGGCTCGTCAGAAGACGTGCACCGCTGGCAAAAGAGCCAGTCCTGACGTGTGAAGCAGTTGTCTCGGTCGCGTCTGCGGCGTCAACAGTGAAGCATCAAGCGATATCCGCAAATGCCATTAGCCCGGCTGAGGGCCGGGCTTGGCAGAAGCTTGCTACGAACGTCTGTGTATTAGTACAGACGAACGGCGCGGCGCTGTTCGCGCTGAACTTTCTTGGCGTGACGCTTAACAGCGGCTGCTGCTTTACGCTTACGCTCAGAAGTTGGCTTCTCGTAAAATTCGCGGCTACGAACTTCAGCCAGTACACCGGCTTTTTCGCAGGAGCGCTTGAAACGACGCAGAGCTACGTCGAAGGGTTCGTTCTCTTTAACTTTGACGGCTGGCATCCAGAGCTACCTTCTTTCATTACCGGGATCAACGTTCTCGTCGCAAAAAATTCGCGGCTGAGGTCGTCGGTTTTTAAGGGTTGCGGATGTTAACCCCTCATTGCCCGGAATGCAAAGCCTCTGATCGAAAACCGCTAGTCGGGAGGGGGAGTGACGACTATTATGCGCGCCTTCGAATTCAGCCTCTACAAGGCGCAAACCCATGCTAGTACTGGGACTTGAAACCTCCTGCGACGAAACCGGTGTCGCACTTTACGACAGTGAACGCGGGCTCTTGGCCGATGCGTTGTTCAGTCAGATCGACCTGCACCGCGCCTATGGTGGCGTGGTTCCGGAGCTGGCCAGCCGTGATCACGTCAAACGCATGCTGCCCCTGATCCGTCAGGTGCTGGATGAAGCCGGCTGCGTGCCGACCGAGATCGATGCAATCGCTTACACCGCAGGCCCCGGATTGGTCGGAGCCCTGCTGGTTGGGGCTTCTTGCGCCCAGGCGCTGGCGTTTGCCTGGGGCATTCCGGCCCTCGGCGTGCACCATATGGAAGGCCATTTATTGGCGCCGATGCTGGAAAAAACACCGCCAGAGTTCCCGTTCGTCGCATTGTTGGTTTCGGGCGGCCATACGCAGTTGGTTCAGGTGGATGGCATTGGTCAATACACCCTTTTGGGTGAGTCCCTGGACGACGCTGCCGGTGAAGCTTTCGACAAGACCGCCAAGATGATGGGCCTCAATTATCCCGGTGGCCCGGAAATCGCGCGTCTCGCCGAAAAAGGTGTAGCGGGCCGTTACACCTTCCCGCGCCCGATGTGTGATCGCCCTGGCCTGATGTTCAGCTTCAGTGGTTTAAAAACCTCCGCGCTGAACACTTGGCAGCACAGCGTCAGCGCCGGAGACGACAGCGAGCAAGCCCGTTGCGACATCGCGCTGGCGTTCCAGCAGGCCGTGGTGGAGACTTTGACCATCAAGTGCAAGCGCGCCCTGAAACAGGCGGGCATGAAGCGTCTGGTGATTGCAGGCGGCGTCAGCGCCAACAAAGCCTTGCGCACGTCGCTGGAAAAAATGCTCGGCGACATGAAGGGCGACGTGTTCTACGCCCGCCCCGAGTTCTGCACCGACAACGGCGCGATGATCGCCTATGCCGGTTGCCAGCGTTTGCAGGCTGGGCAGCACGAAAGCCTGGCAATCAGCGTGCAGGCGCGCTGGCCGATGGAGCAGTTGTCGCCGTTGTAAGGCCGCGAAATGGGCCGGGCGCATCGACTGTATTTAAAAATGCCGTTCGCGCCCGGCAAACAGGTCGCGTAAATTGCCCCGGTGGCGCCAGACGATCAGCAGTGTCAGCACGCTCATCGGCAGCAGTGCCGCCGGTTCTTGCCAGGCCAGTAGCGGCAGGGTGAGCGGGGTGGCGATCAGCGCGGCGAGCGAGCTGGTGCGGGTCAGGTAGAACGTGAGCAGCCAGGCGAGTACGGCCAGCAAGGCCGCCGGCGGGTAGATTCCCAGCAACATGCCAGCTGCCGTGGCGACGCCTTTGCCACCGCGAAAGCGGAAGTACAAGGGAAACAGATGGCCGAGGACTGCGCATACGCCGATCCAGGCCTGCTGTTGCAGGGTCAGGCCGGCGAGGCTGGCGATCAGTACGGGCAACAAGCCCTTGCACAGGTCGCCGAGCAGCGTCAGTACGGCGAGTTTCTTGCCGGCCAGGCGCAACATATTGGTGGCGCCGGCATTGCCTGAGCCACTCATTCGCGGGTCGGGATTTCCCGTCAGGCGGCTGAGCAAAATGGCGAAGGACAGCGAGCCGAGCAGGTAGGCGAAAATCGCCAGTGACCAAAACATGCTAACTATTCCGGGCGAGGACGCCCTGATTCTAACGGGGCATCGCGCCCTTGTCGTGCTGCGGAGAAGAGTGCTTGGACAGAGTGTTTATCGAAGGCCTGGAAGTCGACACCGTCATCGGGGCCTACGACTGGGAGCGCGGAATCCGCCAATGCCTGCGCCTGGACCTGAGCTTCGCCTGGGATAACCGCCCGGCCGCCGCCGGTGACGACCTGACGTTGGCGCTGGATTACGCCAGTGTATCCGCGCGTATCCAGGCCTTCGCCGAACAATCCCAGTACCAACTGGTGGAAACCTTCGCCGAACGCCTGGCTGAAGTATTGATGAGTGAATTCCAGATTCCCTGGTTGCACCTCAAGCTGACCAAGCCAGGCGCCGTGCCGGCTGCCAAGGGTGTGGGCGTGGAGATCGAGCGCGGATGCCGCTAACTCAGGTTTACCTCGGCCTAGGCAGCAATATCGAGCGCGAGTCTCATCTGCGCGCTGGCCTGGATGCGTTGGCGAGTTTCTTGACCGATCTGCGCTGTTCGGCGGTGTTCGAAAGCCAGCCGGTGGGCATCAAGAGCGGTCCGTTCTTCAATCTGGTGGTGTCGGCCCACACCGACCTGCCGTTGATGGAGCTGGACCGCCGGTTGAAATTCATCGAGGCCGACAATGGTCGCTATGCGCCGGATCGCAAGGGCTTGCCGCTGGATATCGATGTGCTGTTGTATGGCGATCTGGTGGGCAATTTCGATGGTTTGATCCTGCCACGTGCGGAAATTCTCAAGAACGCCTTTGTGCTTTGGCCGCTGTCTCTGATGGCACCGGAGCGTGTGCATCCTGAGGTGGGCAAGACCCTGGCCGAGCTATGGCGCGATGCGCAGATTGACCAGGTGCTGGCGCCTGTCGGGTTTGAATGGCAGGGCCAGCAGCTGACGCCAGGCACACTCCTATAGGGTGTGCTGTTCCTTGTAGGCTTTCAGGGCCCTGAGCCGTTCGCGCTTAAGTGCCTCGCCCAGCTCCGGGCCTTTGAAGCCTTTCTCCAGCAGCGGCGCAACGGCAACCTCGCGAGCTGCCTTCGCCGCCCCGCGCAAATAATCCGCTTGTGGATAACTTCTCTGCTCCAGGCCTTTGCGGCCTCGGGCGTCCATCTCGCAAGCGACGATGAACTCCTCAAAGCGCTGTGGCCGACGGTAAACGTCGAAACTTTGCAGCAACTCCAGCAAGGTCGAGGCTTTCAGCTCCAACGCACGATGACCATGGGTGTGATACTGGCCGACCAATAACGCCAATTCCTGGCAATCCCTTGGCACCTTGAAGCGCTCATTGACGGCCTTGATCAGCTTCAATCCCCGCTGCTCATGGGCGATGTGCTGCGGCAACTTATCCACAGGTGTCGTGCCTTTGCCCAAGTCGTGCAGCAAGCAGGCCCAGCGTACGGTCAGGGGTTGCTGGTGCAAGGCAGCCTGTTCCAGCACGCTCAAGGTGTGAATGCCGGTGTCGATTTCAGGGTGATGGGCTTCGGGTTGTGGGACGCCGAACAGCGCGTTCACTTCTGGCATCAAGGTTTTCAGCGCATCGCAGTCGCGCAGGACCTGGATGAACATTTGGGGCTGGTCTTCCATCAGCGCGCGGGAGATTTCTTTCCAGCTGCGCTCAGGCGTCAGCGCCTCGAGTTCGCCGGATTCGCTGAGCTGGCGCATCAGTCCGAGTGTTTCTGGTGCGACGGTAAAACCCAGTGATGCGTAACGTGCAGCGAAGCGTGCAACGCGCAACACACGCAGGGGATCTTCGGCGAACGCCGGAGAAACATGGCGAAGCGTGCGAGCTTCAAGATCGCGCTGACCGTGATAAGGATCGGTCAAGTTGCCGTCATCGTCTTCCGCCATGGCGTTGATCGTCAGGTCACGGCGGATCAGGTCTTCTTCCAGCGTCACCTCGGGGCTGGCGTGAAACACAAAGCCGCCATACCCCCGGCCGCTTTTGCGTTCAGTGCGGGCGAGGGCGTACTCGTCACCGTTTTTTGGGTCGAGGAACACCGGAAAGTCAGAACCCACCGGCTTGTAGCCCTTGGCGAGCATCTCTTCGGCCGTCGCGCCCACCACGACGCGGTCGATATCGGTAACCGGGATACCCAAGAGACGATCCCGTACCGCACCGCCGACTTTGTAGATTTTCATGAAAAAGCCTCCATTAGCGGCACAGGATACCGCCTGTGCCTGGCCAATGGAGGCTTTGCTGTTTCAGAGATGAACGACGGCCAGGTCCAGCCGGCCGTAGTCGTTGTCGTTGTGATCGGTGCGCGGAGGCACGTGGTGGGTTTTCATCACCTGGTCGCCCTGCAGGGTTTCCAAATGAATATCGAAGCCCCACAACCGGTGCAGGTGCTTGAGTACTTCCTCGGTGGATTCGCCCAGGGGTTTGCGGTCGTGCTGCTGGTGGCGCAACGTCAACGAACGGTCGCCACGCACATCGATGCTGTAGATCTGCACGTTGGGCTCGCGGTTACCCAGGTTGTACTGCGCCGCCAGGGTTTCGCGGATGGTGCGGTAGCCGGGTTCGTCGTGGATGGCCGGCACCACCAAGTCATCTTTGAGGTCGTCATCCAGGATACTGAACAGTTTCAGGTCGCGAATCACCTGCGGCGACAGGTACTGCAGGATAAAACTCTCATCCTTGAAGCTGCTCATGGCGAACTTGATGGTGGACAACCAATCACTGCCGGCGATTTCCGGGAACCAGCGGCGGTCTTCCTCGGTGGGGTGTTCACACATGCGCCGGATATCGCGGTACATGGCAAAGCCCAGGGCATAGGGGTTGATACCGTTGTAGTAAGGGCTGTCGAAGCCGGGCTGGAATACCACGCTGGTGTGGGAGGTGAGGAACTCCATCATGAAGCCGTCGGTGACCAGGCCTTCGTCGTACAGGTCGTTCATCAGCGTGTAGTGCCAGAACGTGGCCCAGCCTTCGTTCATCACCTGGGTCTGGCGCTGTGGGTAGAAGTACTGGGCGATCTTGCGCACGATACGCACGATTTCCCGCTGCCAGGGTTCCAGCAGCGGTGCGTGTTTTTCCAGGAAATAGAGGATGTTTTCCTGCGGTTCGGCGGGGAAGCGCGCATTGTCTTTGTCGCTGTTCTTTCCGGCTTTTTTCGGAATGGTGCGCCACAGGTCGTTGATCTGTTTCTGCAGGTGCTCCTCGCGCTCCTTCTGGCGCAGGCGTTCTTCCTCGGCGGAGATCGGATACGGGCGTTTGTAGCGGTCGACGCCGTAGTTCATCAGCGCATGGCAGGAATCGAGCAGGTCCTCCACCGCATCGATGCCGTGGCGCTCCTCGCACTGCATGATGTACTGCTTGGCGAACACCAGGTAATCGATGATCGAACTGGCGTCGGTCCAGGTGCGGAACAGGTAGTTACCCTTGAAGAAGCTGTTATGCCCATAGCAGGCATGCGCCACCACCAGTGCCTGCATGCAGATGGTGTTCTCTTCCATCAGGTAGGCGATGCACGGGTCGGAGTTGATCACGATCTCGTAGGCCAGGCCCATCTGACCGCGGGTGTAGGACTTCTCGGTGCTGAGGAAGTGTTTGCCGTAGGACCAATGGTGATAACCCAGCGGCATGCCTACCGAAGCGTAGGCATCCATCATCTGTTCGGCGGTGATCACTTCGATCTGGTTGGGGTAGGTGTCCAGGGCGTAACCCGCCGCTATGCGGCTGATTTCCCGGTCATAGGCCTGGATCAGTTCAAAGGTCCACTCGGAACCCGTGGAGATCGGTTGGCGTCTTTGCTCTTTTTTGGCGGTCATGTCACTAACCTGCGCTGGAAGAGTTCACGGAAGACCGGGTAGATATCGCCGGCCGAGACCAGTTGCTGCTGGGCGAACGTGTCGGCAAAGGCTTCGCCGATGCGCTCGTATTCGAACCACAGGGCCTGATGCTCACGGGGGGTGATTTCAACGTAAGTGTAGTACTGCACGAACGGCATGATCTGGTTGATCAGGATGTCGCGGCAGATCGGGGAGTCGTCGTTCCAGTTGTCGCCGTCTGAGGCCTGGGCGGCGTAGATGTTCCACTCGTTGGCCGGGTAGCGCTCGGCCATGATCTCCTGCATCAGCTTCAGTGCGCTGGACACTATGGTGCCGCCGGTTTCCCGGGAGTAGAAGAACTCTTCTTCGTCAACTTCGCGTGCGCTGGTGTGATGGCGGATGAACACGACGTCGATCTTGTCGTAGTTGCGCTTCAGAAACAGGTACAAAAGGATGAAGAAGCGCTTGGCGATGTCCTTGGTGGCTTGGGTCATGGAGCCCGACACGTCCATCAGGCAGAACATCACCGCCTTGGAGCTGGGGTTGGGTTGTTTGACCAGCAAGTTGTACTTCAAGTCAAAGGTGTCGAGAAACGGCACGCGGTGGATGCGCGCGCTGAGTTTCTCGATTTCCGCCTCGATTTGCTGGATATCGCCGAAGTTGTCCGGTTCTTCACGCTTCAGGCGCGCCAACTCTTCCTTGGCTTCCTTCAGCTTGGCGCGGCTGCTGCCCGATAGGGCGATACGCCGGGCATGGGCCGAGCGCAGGGTGCGGATGATGTTGATACGGGACGGGTTGCCCTCGTTGCTGATCCCTGCGCGTACCGTCTTGAAGGTGTCGGTGCCGGTCAGGTTGCGTTTGACCAGGTTGGGCAGTTCCAGGTCTTCGAACATGAACTCGAGGAATTCTTCCTGGGTGATCTGGAACACGAACTCATCCATGCCTTCGCCGGAATTGCCCGCCTTGCCCGGCCCTTTACCGCCGCCACTGCCTTGGGGGCGCTGGATATGTTCGCCGGTGGTGAATTCCTTGTTGCCGGGATGAACCACGGTCTGTTTGCCGCCCCGGCCGTGGTGCAGCACCGGTTCGTCGATGTCCCGCCCCGGAATGCTGATTTGTTCGCCATGCTCCATGTCCGTGATGGAGCGGCGGCTGACGGCCTCTTCGACGGCCTTTTTGATGTGGTCACGGTAACGCCGCAGGAAACGCTGGCGGTTTACCGTGCTCTTGTTCTTGCCATTGAGGCGTCGGTCGATCACATAGCTCATGGGGAGCCCTCCGGGCAGCTTCACGTTACAAGCTTCAAGCCGCGAGCTGGAAGCTTAGAGACAAGCGGTCAGCTGCCAGGCCAGTGGCCTGGCAGTTCACGCCTGTCGCTGCCTTACTGCGATTTGCGAACCCGCAGATACCACTCGGAGAGCAGCCGTACCTGTTTGTCGGTGTAGCCGCGCTCGACCATGCGTGTGACGAAGTCGTTGTGTTTTTGCTGATCCTCCTTGCTGGCCTTGGCGTTGAAGCTGATGACCGGCAGCAGATCCTCGGTGTTGGAGAACATTTTCTTCTCGATGACCACCCGCAGTTTCTCGTAGCTGAGCCAGGTCGGGTTTTTGCCATTGTTGTTGGCACGGGCGCGCAGCACGAAGTTGACGATTTCGTTGCGGAAATCCTTCGGATTGCTGATACCGGCCGGTTTCTCGATTTTTTCGAGTTCCTCGTTGAGGGCCACGCGGTTGAGAATCTCGCCGGTTTCCGGGTCGCGGTATTCCTGGTCCTGGATCCAGAAGTCGGCGTACAGCACGTAGCGGTCGAAAATGTTCTGGCCGTATTCGCTGTAGGACTCCAAGTACGCAGTCTGGATTTCCTTGCCGATGAACTCGATGTAGCGCGGTGCCAGGTATTCCTTGAGGAAACGCAGGTAGCGTTCGCGGGTCTCGGCCTGGAATTGTTCCTGTTCGATCTGCTGTTCCAGCACGTAGAGCAGGTGCACCGGGTTGGCGGCAATTTCGTGAGGGTCGAAGTTGAAGACCTTGGACAGGATTTTGAACGCGAAGCGCGTCGACAGGCCGTTCATGCCCTCATCCACACCGGCGGTGTCGCGGTATTCCTGTATGGACTTGGCCTTGGGGTCGGTGTCCTTGAGGTTTTCGCCGTCGTACACGCGCATCTTCGAATAGATGTTCGAGTTCTCCGGCTCCTTGAGGCGTGACAGCACGGTGAACTGGGCGAGCATCTTCAAGGTGTCGGGTGCGCAGTGCGCCTTGGCCAGGGAGCTGTTGAACAGCAGCTTGTCGTAGATCTTGATTTCATCGCTGACCCGCAGGCAGTACGGCACCTTGACGATGTAGATCCGGTCGATGAACGCTTCGTTGTTCTTGTTGTTGCGGAAGGTGTGCCACTCCGACTCGTTGGAGTGCGCCAGCAGGATCCCGGTGAACGGAATCGCCCCCAGGCCTTCGGTACTGTTGTAGTTACCTTCCTGGGTCGCGGTAAGCAGTGGGTGCAGCACCTTGATCGGTGCCTTGAACATCTCCACGAACTCCATCAGGCCCTGGTTGGCCCGGCACAGCGCGCCCGAATAGCTGTAGGCGTCGGCGTCGTTCTGTGGGAACTCTTCCAGTTTGCGGATATCGACCTTGCCCACCAGCGCCGAGATGTCCTGGTTGTTCTCGTCGCCAGGCTCGGTCTTGGCCACGCCGATCTGGTTGAGGATGGACGGGTAGAGCTTGACCACGCGGAACTGGCTGATGTCACCGCCGAACTCGGCCAGGCGCTTGGTGGCCCAGGGCGACATGATGGTGTTGAGATAGCGGCGTGGAATACCGAAGTCTTCTTCGAGGATCGCGCCATCTTCGGTGGCGTTGAACAGGCCCAGGGGCGACTCGAAGACCGGTGAGCCCTTGATGGCGTAGAAGGGCACCTTCTCGATCAATTGTTTGAGCTTCTCGGCCAGGGACGATTTACCACCGCCGACGGGGCCAAGCAGGTAGAGGATCTGTTTCTTCTCTTCCAGGCCTTGAGCGGCATGGCGGAAGTAAGAGACGATCTGGTCGATGCATTCTTCCATCCCGTGGAAGTCTTCAAAGGCCGGATAGCGGCGGATCACCTTGTTGGAAAATATTCGCGACAGGCGCGAATTGTTCGAGGTGTCTATCAGCTCCGGCTCGCCAATTGCCAGCAGCAGGCGTTCGGCGGCAGACGCGTAGGTGCTGCGGTCCTGTTTGCACAGCTCGAGATACTCTTGCAGCGTGAGTTCTTCCTGCTGTGTGGACGCGAAGCGTTGTTGGAAGTGGCTGAATATACTCATGACGTCGTCACCTCGCTCGATACGTGGAGCCGACGCCGGATCAATCAGTCGATGCTGGCAGACATTGGCAGACGCCAATGGCCGTTTTCCCCCCAGAACACCCTGAAACGCTACCGATGACCCGCACGCCGGTGTACCGGCTCTCCCCTGATTCGGATGGCCTGCGCTTAAGGATAGTTCGGAATCGGAGAGGTCAAGGCGCGATGCGCAATTAGTTTAGCTGCGCCGTTCGTCAGAAACGGCGCGAGCCCAAGCGTCACGCGGGGTAGCGGGGTGTGAAAAAAATTATTGCGAATTGCCTGAAGAAATTTCCGCAGGATAAGTCGTACGCCACAGTTCAAAGCCGCCGTCCAGGCTATAGACGTCGGAGAAGCCCTGGCTGATCAGATAGGCTGCTGCGCTCTGGCTGGAATTGCCGTGGTAACAGGCCACGATCACCGGCGCATCAAGGTCGGCGGCTCGGATGAAATCGGCGATGTTGACGTTGTCCAGGTGCTGGGCGCCGGTGATGTGGGCGGCTGCGTAGGTCGGTTGGTCACGGATATCGACCACCACCGCGCCTTGCTCGCGCAGGGCCTGGGCTTGTTCGGGAGGGATACGTTTGAATTCGCTCATGGCGGGCTCCTATGGCTTGGCAGTAGCCGGCAGTGTAACGGGAAGAGGGGGTTCGCACTGGCAGCTATAACGCTCGCCGGTGTCGATGTTCATCAGGGTCATGGCGCCGCCCCACACGCAACCGGTGTCGAGGGCGAATACGCCGGGCTCATTGCACTTGCCCTCAAGGGCCGCCCAATGGCCAAAAATGATCTGGGTGTCACGGGTCTTGCGCTCTTTGTGAGCGAACCACGGCTTGTAGCCCGGCAGCGCAGTGTCCGCGCCTTCCTTGCTCTTGAGGTCGAGCTTGCCCTCGGCGGTGCAGAAGCGCATGCGCGTGAAGTAGTTGGTGATGACCCGCAGGCGCGTGACGCCGCTGAGGTCATTGTCCCACTTAACCGGCTCGTTGCCGTACATGCCGTCGAGGTAGGCGGTATATAGGTTGTCATCGGCCAGGGCGCTTTCGACTTCAGCGGCGCACTTGAGGGCTTTCTTCAGTGTCCACTGGGGCGGGATGCCCGCATGGACCAAGGCCATGTTGCGGGCTTGGTCGTAATGCAGGATTTTTTGCCGGCGCAACCAGTCGAGCAGTTCGGCGCGATCCGGCGCTTCGAGAATTTCCCGCAGGGTGTCGCCCTTTTTCAGGCGCTCGATGTTATTGCCGGCAGCCAGCAGGTGCAGGTCGTGGTTGCCCAATACGCAGACCAAAGAGTCGCGCAGGCTATATAAATAGCGCAGCGTTTCCAGGGATTGCGGGCCGCGATTGACCAGGTCACCCACCAGCCACAGGCGATCGTTGGCCGGGTCGAAGGCCACGCGTTCAAGCAGGCACTTCAGGGGTTCCAGGCAGCCTTGCAGGTCGCCGACCGCATACGTCGCCATCAGTGCAGGGCTCCCGGCACGGCGAGGCGGAAGGGCTTGATGATGGCGTCGAACAGTTGGCCATCGGTGGCTTTCATTTGATACGAGCCTTGCATGGTGCCGACTTTGGAGGTCATTACCGTGCCGCTGCTGTAGGTATGGCTGGCGCCACTGTCGATCAACGGTTGCTGACCCACCACGCCAGCCCCGCGAACTTCTTCGACCTGACCGTCACCGTCGGTGATCACCCAGTGGCGCGACAGCAGCTTGGCCGGCACCAGCCCGTTGTTTTTCACCGTGATGGTGTAGGCAAAGGCGAAGCGGTTGTGTTCAGGTTGGGATTGGTCCGCCAGGAAGCGGGTGACGACGCTGACGTCGATCTGGTAGCGAGGATCGGACATGCAAGAGGCCTTAAAAGCGGAGGACAGCAGATGCGGGTCAGTCTAGGCCAAGAGGAGGGCACTAGGCCAGACATGTGTCTGGCCTTGCCCGGCGCTGTCAGTCTGCGGTTGGCGCAGGCTGGATAGCCAACTGGTCGGCCAGGCGCACGAAGGCAGCCAGGTCGAGTTGCTCAGGACGCAAGCTGCCATCGACGCCAGCGGCTTCGATCTCGGCGTTGCTCAGCAGGGCCTTGAGCGTGTTGCGCAGGGTCTTGCGGCGTTGGTTGAACGCTTCGCGCACCACGCGCTCCAGCAATTTGTGGTCCTTGGCCGGATGGGGTAACACGGCGTGGGGCACCAGGCGCACGATGGCCGAGTCGACCTTCGGCGGCGGGTTGAACGCACCAGGGCCCACGTTGAACAGGTGTTCGACGCGGCAGTGGTACTGAACCATGATCGACAGACGGCCCCAATCACCACCACCAGGGCCAGCAGCCAGGCGTTCTACCACTTCCTTTTGCAGCATGAAGTGCATGTCGCGGATGATGCCTGCGTTGTTCAGCAGGTGGAAAATCAGCGGCGTAGAGATGTTGTACGGCAGGTTACCCACCACACGCAGGCTGTTAGGCGCAGCGTTGAGGGTGTTGAAGTCGAACTTCAGCGCATCACCCTGATGCAGGTTGAAGTTGGGCATGCCGGCGAACTGTTGGTTGAGGATCGGGATCAGGTCCTTGTCCAGCTCCACCACGTCCAGTTGGCCGCCGCTGGCCAGCAGGCCTTGGGTCAGCGCGCCCTGGCCCGGGCCGATTTCCAGCAGGCGGTCTTCAGGCTTGGCATGGATGGAACGCAGGATGCGGTCGATCACGCCAGCGTCGTGCAGGAAGTTTTGCCCGAAGCGCTTGCGCGCCCGGTGTTGGTAATGCTCAGTCATATACGGGTCTCGGCCATCTGATAGGCGGTTTCCAGGGCCACGTGCAGGCTGCCGGTATCGATCTTGCCGCTGCCCGCGAGGTCCAGGGCAGTGCCATGGTCGACGGAGGTGCGGATGATCGGCAGGCCCAGTGTCACGTTGACTGCGGCGCCGAAGCCTTTGTATTTAAGCACCGGCAGCCCCTGGTCATGGTACATCGCCAGCACTGCATCGCAGTGCTCCAGATATTTGGGGGTAAACAGAGTGTCCGCAGGCAACGGGCCGCGCAGGTCCATGCCTTCTTGGCGCAGACGCTCCAGGGTGGGTTCGATGATGTCGATTTCTTCATGGCCCAAGTGGCCGCCTTCACCGGCATGGGGGTTGAGCCCACAGACCAGGATGCGCGGTTGGGCGATGCCGAATTTCTGTTGCAGGTCGGCGTGCAGGATCCGCGTGACGCGTTCAACCCGCTCGACGGTAATGGCATCGGCAATCTCGCGCAGCGGCAGGTGCGTGGTCACCAAGGCGACCCGAAGGCCGCGCGTGGCCAGCATCATCACGACTTGTTCGGTGTGGGTCAGCTCGGCGAGGAATTCGGTGTGGCCGGAAAAGGCGATACCGGATTCGTTGATCACGCCCTTATGCACCGGCGCAGTGATCATGCCGGCGAAGTCGCCATCGATGCAGCCTTGCCCGGCGCGAGTCAGGGTTTCCAGCACGAACGCTGCGTTGGCTTTGTTCAGTTGCCCGGCGACCACCTTGGCCTGTAGCGGGGTGTCCCACACATACAGGCTGCCAGCTGGGGCGGGCAGGTCGGGCCAGTTGCCAGGGGCTGTGTCCAGCAGTGTGACAGCCACACCCAGCTGCGCGGCCCGCTCAAGGAGCAGGTCGCGGCTGGTAATGGCAATCAGGGGGTGTGGCTGGGGTTGCGAGGCGAGCAGCAGGCACAGGTCAGGACCAATGCCGGCCGGCTCGCCGGGTGTCACCGCGAAACGCTGGGGTTTCACTGCGCTGCCTGGTCGGTGCCTGTCTGGGCGCCTGGCAGCTTGTTCTCAACATAGGCTTCGTCGCGGATCTGACGCAGCCAGGTTTGCAGCTCTTCGTCGTATTTGCGGTTACGCAATACGTTCAGCGCTTGTTGCTCGCGGGCTTGGTTGGTGTTGTCGGTGGCGCGACGGCCAAGGACTTCCAGCACATGCCAGCCATATTGGGTCTTGAACGGCTTGGACAATACGCCCTGCGGGGTATCGGCCATCACCTGCTGGAACTCCGGCACCAGGGCTTTCGGATCGATCCAGTTCAGGTCGCCGCCGTTGAGGGCAGAACCCGGGTCTTCCGAGAAGCTCTTGGCCAGGGTGGCGAAGTCTTCACCGCTCTGGATGCGGTCATAGATCTTCTGGGCCAGTTCCTTGGTTTGGGCTTCGGTGCGGATTTCGCTTGGTTTGACCAGGATGTGGCGAACGTGCACCTCATCCTTGAGCGATGTTTCGCCGCCGCGTTTTTCCAAGAGCTTCAGGATGATGAAACCACCCGGTGTACGCGCAGGTTGGGTGATGCCACCCACTTCCATTGCACTCAGCTCGCGGTCGAACGGAGGAGGCAATTGAGCCGCTTTACGCCAGCCCATGTCGCCGCCTTCCAGTGCGTTGTCGCTGCCAGACTGGGCGATCGCCATTTGGGCGAAATCAGCACCGGCCTTCAAGCGATCATAGATAGCCTGGGTCTTGGCGGCCGCTGCATTGAGCTGCTCGGAGTTGGCGCTGTCCGGTGTCGGGATCAGGATGTTGGCCAGGTGCAGTTCTTCGGAAAGCTGCATCTTGCCCAGGTCCGACGCCAGGAAGTTCTTCACTTCCTGCTCGGACACCTGAACCCGCTCGGCCACACGGCGCTGACGCACACGGCTGATGATCATTTCGCGGCGGATCTGGTCACGGGCGTCCTCATAGGACAAACCGTCGTGGGCCAGGGCAGCACGGAACTGGTCAATGCTCATGTTGTTGCGCTGGGCAATGGTGCCCACGGCCTGGTTCAGTTCTTCGTCCGAAATACGGATGCCGGAACGATCACCGATCTGCAGTTGCAGGTTCTCGACGATCAGGCGTTCCAGCACCTGCTGGTCCAGGACGCTGGTCGGTGGCACGCCACCGCCACGTTTGGCGATGGTTTGCTGAACTTCCTTGACGCGCTGGTCCAGTTGGCTCTGCATGATCACGTCGTTATCGACGATGGCCACTACCTTATCCAGTTCTTGAACCGCAGCGTGTGCCGATGCGGTGCCCAGGAACAGTGCGCCCAGCACTAGCGGGCGCAGACAATCAGAAAGCTTGGTTTTCACGTTCACGATAACCTTCAATGCCTTTGTCGAGGAAGCTCTCTACCTTGGCGCCGGTCAGGCCGCCGAGTCCTTTGAGGACGATCTGGAAGAAGAGCCCGTGGTCACCCTTTTCGTTAAGCGGGGCGATCTGGCTGTATTCGTCGTTGGAAACCCAGTAACGGTTGATGACGCGCAGTTTCCAGCAGCAGTTGTCGTACTCGAAACCACCGAAGGCTTCCAGGGTACGGTTGCGGGCGTAGTCATACTGCCAGCGGGTGATCAGGTTCCACTGGGGAATGATCGGCCACATCATCGAGAAGTCGTGTTGTTGGATTTTGTAGTAATCCTTCACGAAATTCGCATCGCCTGGCTGGCCGTAGTCGCCACCGAACTGCCATTTGCCGGTCAACTGGTTGTAGACGACCTGGTCGTTACGATAGCGATAACCGACGTTGATGATCTTGTTCGGGTTGTCTTCCGGCTGGTAGTGAAGCATCGCGCTGCCGGAACGAGGGCTGTGTTCCTCGGTGTCCCAGTTGTAGTCGGCAGTGGCGCGCCAGTCGCGGTTGAAGCGGAACTCGTAGTCCAGGGCAACCGGCGAAACATCAGACTGTGCGTCGGCACGGTCAGCCGCCAGGATACCCGGCAGTTGAACTTCACGATCCTTGAAGTACAGCGCCTGGCCCACGGATACGCGCTGACGCTCGAAGCCGTTTTCTTCGATCCAGCGGCTGGTCAAGCCCAGGGACAGCTTGTTCTCGTCGCCGATACGGTCAGAGCCGCTGAAGCGGTTGTCGCGGAACAGCGACGCGTAGCTGAACGAGTACTCGCTGGTGTCGAACACCGGGATATCAGCCTGGTCCTTGTTCGGCACGTACAGGTAGAACGCACGCGGTTCAAGGGTCTGGCGATAATCCTTGCCGAACCAGTTGGTATTTCGGTCGAAGTACAGGCCGCTGTCGACGCTTGCCACCGGAACCGCACGGTCCTGGGAACTCTTGAACGAGCCGCCCGCGTAAGGGTTGGTCGGAGTTGCAGCGGCTTGATCAGCAAGGATCTGATTCTTGCCGATGTTGTCCAGATCCAGGTCGTACTTGGTGTACACGTACTTGAGCTTCGGCGTCACAAAGCCGTAGGTCCAGTTCATCGGGTATTCGACGGCTGGCGCTACGTTCAGGCGAGTACCGTTGGCACGGGTCAGGCCGCGGACGTAAGTGTCCAGGCGACGCTCGATGTCACCGTTTTCATTGGTGAAGTTGCCATTCTCCAGGTCGCGGTCGAAGCGCACGGCTTCGGTCTCGTAGCTGAAGTTCAGGCCACCCGGATGGTACGGCAGCGTACCGTTGAAGGTGATCTGCGGCAGGCGGTCATACGGCGTGACCTGGGAAATCGTTGCCAGCTGGTAGGCCTGCAGGTTCAAGCGAGCCTGGAAGCTGTCGCCGCGATAAGTCACGGAACCCTGCTGGTTGACGTAGTCGCGGCTCTCTACACCTTCCTGGTAGGACTTGAGGTCCTGGAAGTAGTAAGGATCGCTGATCGTGGTGTAGTCGACCTGGGTCAGGACACGCGAATCCAACCCGCCCTTGTGCTGCCAATTGAGCATGTAGCGGGTTTTTTCGTAGTCGGTCTGACGCTTGCGCTCGTCGTTGTCGTCGTTCAGGTATGCGCCGCCGAACTGGCCTTCGCTGGACTTGGTGAGGTAGCGGAATTCGCCTTCCATCATCATGCCGCGCTTGGTCATGTATTGCGGGTACAACGTGGCGTCGTAGTTGGGCGCCAGGTTGAAGTAGTACGGCGTCACCAGGGTGAAGCCGGTTTCGCTGCCGGTGCTGAAGCTCGGCGGCAGGAAGCCGGATTGACGACGGTCGTCGATCGGGAAATAGATGTAAGGGGTGTACAGGATCGGGATGTTCTTGATCCGCAACGTCGCGTTGGTGGCGGTACCGAAACCGGTGGCCGGGTTCAACGTGATGTTGTTGCCCCTGAGCTGCCAGGCGTTGCTGTCTGGCTCGCAGGTGGTGTACGTACCGTCCTTGAGACGGATGATCGCGTTTTCAGCACGCTTGGCGTACAGCGCGTTACCGCGGATGCGCGATTTGTGCAGCACGTATTCGGCGTTGTCGATCTGGGCCGCGCCGGTATCGAGTTGCACTTCGGCATGGTCGCCGACGATCAGTGCACCGTTGTCGCGCAGACGGACCTTGCCGTTCAGCTCGCCACGGTTCTCGGCCTGGTACAGGCTGGCTTCTTCAGATTCCAACTGCATGCTGCCCTGGCGCATGACGACGTCACCGGCCAGGGTGGCGACTTGTTGTTCCTGCTCGTAACGCGAAGCCTTGGCGCCGATGAAGGTGGGCGCATCGCTCTTGTTCGTCTTGTCGTTCATGCCAGGACGAATCGGCTCGATGTACGCACCGCCGCAGTACGGGCCGGTTTCGGCCAGCTGCGCTGCGGTCAGCTTCTCGCGTGGTACCCAGTCCAGGTGGCTGTAATCGGCGCTGCGCGAGCGCAGGCCACGGCCCTTGGATTCGGTGACCAGTGCGGTCTTGGGCTCGGCCTCGGCTTTGCCGCCAGCATCGGCCTGCGCCGTGCTGTTGGCGGAGCTGATGGCAGCGCCATCATGCACCGGGCGTGGTGGTAGCGGGGCTGCGGCGGTTTTCGGCGCGCAATCCCAGGCACCCGAAGCAGAGACTGAGCAGTCATACTGTTCCGCGGCGACCACGAATGAGGTGGCGAAGGGTTGCAAGGCCAGCAGACTGCCGGTTACCAGCAACGGAAATTTTCTACGAAACGCGGGGGATTTCAATGCCATCTTATTAGTCCGGGCTTCCTGCGTGCCATCTGCCCGCGGTTTGGGCCGCACGCCTCTCGATGGTCTGAAAAAGATGCGTGATAATAAAGCATGCCCCGCTTGACGGCTAGCGCCGTCGGAGACCCTTGTAATGCCCGAGCAAGATCTACGTTTACAACAGCTGGAAGTCTGGCTGGATGAGCAACTGCCTATCCTTTTCAATGCTCAAGACTGGGGTGCCGTACCCCCGGCCACATTGACCGCGGCCAGCAGCGACGCGAGTTTCAGGCGCTACTTCCGTTGGGAAGGCGGTGGCCGGACCTTCGTGGTCATGGACGCCCCACCCCCCCAGGAAAACTGCAAACCTTTCGTCGATATCGCACATTTGCTGGCAAAGTCAGGAATAAATGTTCCAAAAATTTATGCAGAAGATTTGCCGCGTGGCTTTCTTTTGCTCAATGACCTGGGCAGAAAAACCTATCTGGACGTGATTGACGACAAAAACGCCGATGCATTGTTTGCCGATGCCATCGACGCCTTGTTGGCCTTCCAGCAATTGCCGATGGACGCACCGCTGCCCAGCTATGACGTCGCCTTGCTGCGCCGCGAGCTGGAATTGTTTCCGGAGTGGTACGTGCGCCGTCACCTGGGTATCGAACTGGATGCGCAACAACAAGCGCTTTGGCAGCATGTCAGTGATCACCTGATCGACAGCGCCCTGGCGCAGCCGAAAGTCTTGGTGCATCGCGACTATATGCCGCGCAACCTGATGATCAGCGAGCCCAACCCCGGCGTGCTGGATTTCCAGGATGCGGTCTACGGGCCAGTCACCTACGACATCACCTGCCTGTTCAAGGACGCCTTCCTCAGCTGGCCCAAGGCCCGCGTGCGGGACTGGCAGCGTGGGTATTGGGAACGTGCGGGGCAACTGGGCATTCCGGTGCAGGCGGATTTCGATGATTTCCTGCGCGCCAGCGACCTGATGGGTGTGCAACGCCACCTCAAGGTCATCGGTATCTTCGCGCGCATTTGCCATCGTGACGGCAAGCCTCGCTACCTGGCCGACGTGCCGCGCTTCTTTGCTTATATAGAAGCGGTGCTGGCAGATCGTCCCGAGTTGAGCGAGTTGGGTGAACTGCTGGCCAGCCTGCGCCAACCTGCCGAGGCCCGTGTATGAAGGCGATGATCCTGGCGGCCGGCAAGGGCGAGCGGATGCGTCCGCTGACCTTGCATACGCCCAAGCCGCTGGTACAGGCCGGCGGCAAGCGCCTGATCGAGTATCACCTGGAGGCGCTGGCCAAGGCCGGCTTCACTGAAATCGTGATCAACCATGCCTGGCTCGGCCAGCAGATCGAAAGCTACCTGGGGGATGGCGCGCAATTTGGCCTGCGTATCTGTTACTCCCCTGAAGGTGAGCCGTTGGAAACCGGCGGTGGGATTTTCCATGCGTTGCCGTTGCTGGGGGATGAACCTTTCCTGGTGGTCAATGGCGATATCTGGACCGACTACGACTTTACCCAGCTCAAGCAGCCGCTCAACGGCCTGGCCCATCTGGTGATGGTCGATAACCCGGCCCATCACCCTTCGGGCGGTGATTTCTACCTTGATCAAGGTTTGCTTCATGATGCAGCGCCCGGTGCCGATAACCTGACCTTCAGTGGCATTTCAGTGCTCGACCCCAAGCTGTTCACGGGTTGCAGCGCGGGTGCCTTCAAACTGGCGCCGCTGCTGCGGGCCGCCATGGCCAAAGGCCTGGTAACGGGGGAACACATGGCGGGACGCTGGATTGATGTCGGCACGCTGGAGCGCCTGGCGCAGGTCGAAACCCTGCTGACAGCGGGGCAGTAACATGCTGTGGCCAGGGACGCTGATCGGCGCCGGGGCTGGCTTTGCCATTGCCAGTATTCCGGGGGCCATGTTGGGGGCACTGTTGGGGCAGGCGCTGGATCGTCGTCTGCAACTGCACAGTTGGGCGCAGTTGCGCGAGCGCCTGGGTGGGCGCCCGGCGTTGCGCAATGACGAGCTGTTGTTCGTGTTGCTGGGGCGTTTGGCCAAGAGCAATGGCCGGGTGGTGGATGGGCATATCCAGCAGGCGCGTCAGGAGATGCGCTCGCTCGACATGACCGATTCGGCCCAGCGTCGTGCGATTGCGGCGTTCAACCGCGGCAAGTCCGGCTCCGACCGGGTGCGCAGTTACCTGCGCGTGCTCAAGGCCCAGCCCCACGCGGCGGAGGGCGTATTGCGCGCGTGCTGGCGCATGGTTTGGGCGGACGGCAAGGCAGATGATGCCGAGCGTGACCTGATCGACCTCTGGGGCAAATGGCTGGGGTGGACGCCGCAACAGTTGCAGGCCTTGGCGGCCGACTACACACCGGAGCGCAAGCCGCTGGTCAGTCGTGGCCCCACTTATCAGGACGCGTTGCGCTTGCTGGGGGTGACGGCTACCACCGAGCCGTCTGTGATCAAGCGGGCTTATCGTCGCCTGCTCAGTCGCCATCACCCGGACAAGATCGCCGGCACCGGCGCCAGTCCCGCGCAAGTGCGTGAGGCCACCGAGCGCACTCGCGAATTGCACACTGCCTATACGTTGATTCGCGAGCGCCGGGACTTCCGGTAGGTTTCAGTCGGCGTTGGCCTGTGGGCTCAGCCAGCCGCGAACCCTGCGATACAACTGTTCCTGCTCGGCAGCACTGTTGCCGGGCAAGGCTTTCAATGACACCTGCTTGTAACCGTCATTTTTCAAACGCTTGGCCGCCTGGACACGGGCCAGGGCGTTTTTGCGTGATTGTGCGTTGTCCTGATAGAAGACATCGGCAGTCGGCAACTTCAGGCCAGGGGCCAGTTGCTGCACATCTGGATGCCGTCCGTTGGGCGTCTGCGCGCCCACCATCACAAACTTCTGCACTTGGGACGGTTGTTTCTCGCTCAAATAGCGTGCGGCCCACCAGGCACCCGTGCCATGGCCGAGCAGCACTACACTGCGTGCGCTCTGGGTCTGGGCGAAAGCCACGGCGGCGTCGATGCGGTCGAAGATGCGCGAGGCGTCGGTCTTGTCCTGCTCATCGGCACCCGGCACCACCGCCGGGTCGGTGCCTTCGGCTTCGGCGCTGGCGGCCTGCTCGATGGGTTTGTCAGCGGTGCTCGCTTCCTTGCTGCTGGTATCGACAGTCGCCTTGGGCGCTTCCATCACACGCGGTGGCAACGTATCCACGCTTACATCCGGTAACGACAGGCTGAGGCTGCCCCAGTTGGCGTCCGGCAATTTGTGCCGCAGCGGGCTGATTGCTTGCGGCCAGTCAGCATTTTCGCCGGCGCCGGGGACGATAATCACCACGCCTTCGGGCTCGGCGCTGTTGGCGGGTTTCCACAGGGCGAGGAATGAATCGCTGCCGGCCTGCAATTGCTGCTGTTCTTGTTGCGGGATCTTGCGTTCGAGGGCGCTGGCTTCTGCCTGGCTGCGCTCGGGCAAGGGCTGGCGCTCGACCGGTTTTTCCGTGGCAGGTGCGGGTGCGTCAGCGGCCTGTACAGAAAAGGCGCTGGTAAAAAGCAGCGACAGGCACAATGCTGGCAATGCTGAACGGTGAAGAAAGGGCATCGTAAATTCCCGGCCAGAAGTGATTCCAGCAGCCTAATGGGTTGGTCAGTATTTGTCAGTGATGTGAGACGTGGATCATGGGTTTTCGCTGTCTGCTGGTTATCGGCTGTTTGTGCCTTGCCTTGATGGCAAATGCCGCCCCTGCGCCCGTCGCGCCCCAGGCACAACTCAATGCGCAGCAACGCGAATGGCTGGCCCAGCACCCGGAACTGCGGGTGGGCCTTGTGTTGCAGGCGCCCTACGCGCAATACGATCGGCGTTTGCAGCGGCTGTCCGGGGCGAATGTCGAGTTGATGCAATGGCTGGCCAAGGCGCTGAATATCGAGCTGACTTGGCGAAATTTCCCCAATCAGGAGCAACTGGAAGCCGCCGTGCGTGAGGGCGAAGTGGACATCGCCCCGGGCCTGCAACAAACCCCGGCGGGTTTGCGTCTGTGGTTGTTCACCGACCCTTATATGCGCGTGCCGCAACACATCGTCGGCATCCGCGAGGGCGGCGGCGCCGTGGAGCTGGAAAAGCTCGATGAGCAATCCCGCGTCGCCGTGCGCATGCCCAGCGCCGTGGCTGATTACCTGCGCAGCACCTACCCCAGCCTCAACCTGCAGGGCGTACCGATGGAGCGCCAGGCCCTTCAATTGTTGGTGAGCCAGCAAGCGCGTTATGCGGTGGTGGATGAAGCGCAGTTGAGCCGTTTGTCCGGCGAGGCGGAGTTTGCCGGGCTGGCAGTGGTGGGCGATATCGGCCTGCCGCAATTGCTGCGGGTGGCCACGCGACGAGAATGGCCGGAACTGGCCGGCATCATGCAAAGTGCCTTGCGTGCGATTCCCGCCCGCGACCTCGATCAACTGCACAACCGCTGGCTGCAGCCCAAATACCCACGGCTGACGGAGTCCCCAGGCCTGTGGCAAAACCTCAGTCTATTGTTGGGCCTGCTACTGCTCGCCAGCCTCGCCGTGGTGTTCTGGCAACGCCGCCAGCAACGGGTGCTGGAACACGGCCTGTTAGCCGCGCGGGAAGAAAGTGCTGCCCGCGCCGCGGGTGCCGAGGCCTTAAGGCTGACACAGTTTTCCATCGACCAAAGTACTGTCGGCATCCTCTGGGTCAACTGGGACAGCCACGTGCGCTATGCCAATCACGCGGCCGAAAGCATGCTCGGCTACGGCCCCGGTGCGCTGATCGAGCGGCCGCTGGTTGAGTTCGATCCCACCCTCACCATGGACCGCTGGCTGAACCTGTGGCGACGCGCCCGCGCCAGTGAGGAGGGACCGCAGAGTTTTGCCACTGACTGCCTGCGGGCGGATGGCAGCGTGTTGCCTGCGGATGTGTCCTTGAGCTTCCTGCGGTTTGCCGACGGCGAATACCTGGTGGTTTATCTGAATGACGTCACCGAGCGTCGTCGCGCGTTGGCGGCCTTGCAGGAAAGTGAGGCGCGCCTGCAGGGAATCGCGGCGAACGTGCCGGGGCTGGTGTTCCGTCTGGAGCGTTTGCCGTTGAGCGACGAAATCGAATTCGCCTACATCAGTGAAGGCAGCGAAAGCCTGGTGGGCTACGCGCCTGCGGTGCTGAGCCGGCCGGAAGTGGGGATTCGCAGTGTGGTGCATCCAGACGACCGCGCCAGTTACCTCGGTACGCTGGATCAGGCTACCGACACTGAGAGCAACTGGTTCTGGCAAGGTCGGATTCTTCCACGCCAGGGCGAACAGCGCTGGGCTGAGATCAAGGCGGTCACCCGACGTCTGGAAGACGGCTCGGTGGTGTGGGATGGGATTGTGTGGGACATCAGCGAAAGCAAGCGCATCGAGCTGGAACTGGATGCCTCCCGTGCGCAACTTCGCGAACTGTCCGCCCACCTGGAAACCGTACGCGAAGAAGAAAAGGCCCGTATCGCCCGTGAAGTGCACGACGAACTTGGGCAAATGCTCACCGTGCTCAAGCTCGAAACCTCCATGTGCGAGCTGGCCTATGCGCAACTCGACCCCGGTTTGCATGAACGCTTGAACAGCATGAAACGCTTGATCGCCCAGCTGTTCCAGTTGGTGCGCGATGTGGCGACGGCACTGCGCCCGCCGATTCTGGATGCGGGGATCGCCTCGGCCATTGAATGGCAGGCGCGGCGCTTTGAAGCGCGCACGCAAATTCCCTGTTTGGTGCAGGTTCCGGATAACCTGCCGACCCTCAGCGATGCCAAGGCCATTGGCTTGTTCCGCATCCTGCAGGAGGCGCTGACCAATGTGATGCGCCATGCCCAGGCGCATACTGTGGAACTGACCCTGGCCCTGGAGGGCACGGATTTGCGCCTGACCATCAGCGACGATGGCGTCGGTTTCGTCCAGGCCCAGGGTCGCCCAGTGTCGTTTGGCCTGGTGGGCATGCGCGAGCGCGTGCTGATCATGGGTGGGCAATTGAGGCTGGACAGCGAGTTGGGGGAGGGCACCACCCTGAGTGTCACGGTGCCATTGGATGCATAACACCAAGAGGAAGTCCCTGTGATCCGCGTACTGGTAGCCGAAGACCACACCATCGTTCGTGAAGGCATCAAGCAATTGATCGGCCTGGCCAAAGACCTGTTGGTGGTGGGGGAGGCCAGCAATGGCGAGCAATTGCTGGAAACCTTGCGCCACGTTGCCTGCGAGGTGGTGTTGCTGGACATTTCGATGCCCGGCGTCAACGGCCTGGAAGCGATTGCGCGGATCCGTGCGCTGAACAATCCGCCGGCAATCCTGGTGCTGTCGATGCACGACGAAGCGCAAATGGCCGCCCGCGCCTTGAAGGTTGGCGCGGCCGGCTACGCCACCAAGGACAGCGACCCGGCGCTGTTGCTCACGGCGATTCGCAAGGTGGCGGCGGGTGGGCGTTACATCGACCCGGACTTGGCCGACCGGATGGTCTTCGAGGTCGGCCTGACCGATGCCCGCCCGTTGCATTCATTGCTGTCAGAGCGCGAGTTCTCGGTGTTCGAACGCCTGGCCCAGGGCGCCAACGTCAATGACATTGCGCAACAGCTGGCGCTGAGCAGCAAGACCATCAGCACCCACAAGGCGCGACTGATGCAAAAGCTCAATATCACGTCCCTCGCGGAGTTGGTGAAATACGCCATGGAGCACAAGCTGCTCTAGCCGCATACCTGATAACGACACCGCAAAAACCCCGCTGAGCCCATTCTTGCCGCTTGCAGCTCGCCCCTTGTCGCTGCACCGTCCCGTGCGCGCCATCCGTGTAGGGCAATCCCTACCCTAAACCTTCCATCCGGCTGATGCGATTCTCTCCTGGCCCCCGATTTCCGGGGCCTTGCGCCTGGACTACGCTTGTCTCACAGCAGTCCAAAACAAAAAGGTGCGGGTATGAGCGAGGTGGATTCAAATGATGTGCTGGTCAGCTTTCGTGGCGTGCAGAAGAGCTACGACGGCGAGAACCTGATCGTCAAAGACCTCAACCTGGAGATTCGCAAGGGCGAGTTCCTTACCCTGCTCGGGCCTTCCGGGTCGGGCAAGACCACCAGCCTGATGATGCTCGCCGGCTTTGAAACGCCGACCGCCGGCGAAATCCAGCTGGCCGGGCGCTCCATCAACAACGTGCCACCGCATAAGCGCGACATCGGCATGGTGTTCCAGAACTACGCGCTGTTTCCGCACATGACCGTGGCCGAGAACCTGGCGTTCCCGCTGTCGGTGCGGGGCTTGAGCAAGACCGATATCAGCGAGCGGGTCAAACGCGTATTGAGCATGGTCCAGCTTGATGCGTTCGCCCAGCGCTACCCGGCGCAACTCTCCGGCGGCCAGCAACAGCGTGTGGCATTGGCCCGCGCGCTGGTGTTCGAACCGCAACTGGTGCTGATGGACGAACCCCTCGGCGCCCTCGACAAGCAACTGCGCGAACACATGCAGATGGAGATCAAACACCTGCACCAGCGCCTCGGCGTGACGGTGGTGTATGTGACTCACGACCAGGGCGAGGCGCTGACCATGTCTGACCGCGTGGCGGTATTCCACCAGGGCGAGATCCAGCAGATCGCCGCGCCGCGCACCCTTTACGAAGAACCGAAGAACACCTTCGTCGCCAACTTCATCGGCGAGAACAACCGCCTCAATGGCCGCTTGCACAGTCATACCGGCGAGCGCTGCGTGGTGGAACTGGCGCGCGGCGAGAAGGTCGAGGCGCTGGCGGTGAACGTCGGCCAGGTCGGCGGCCCGGTGACCCTGTCGGTACGCCCGGAACGTGTCAGCCTCAATGGCTCCAGCGAAAGCTGCGTCAACCGCTTCTCCGGGCGCGTGGCCGAATTCATCTACCTGGGCGACCACGTGCGCGTGCGCCTGGAAGTCTGCGGCAAGGCCGATTTTTTTGTGAAACAACCGATTGCCGAGCTGGACCCAGCCCTGGCGGTCGGCGACGTGGTACCGATTGGCTGGCAAGTCGAGCACGTTCGCGCACTCGACCCACTTCTAGAGGCGAATTGATCGCCCCCCTGGCTTCACCAACCCTGCACGTGGAGAGAACAACAATGTTGAGATCCCTGAAGTATTCCGCCCTGGCTTTGGGCTTGATGGGCGCGACACAGGCCATGGCAGGCCCGGACCTGACGGTCGTGTCCTTTGGCGGCGCGAACAAGGCGGCCCAGGTCAAGGCCTTCTACGCCCCGTGGGAAAGCGCGGGCAACGGCAAGATCATCGCTGGCGAGTACAACGGTGAAATGGCCAAGGTCAAAGCCATGGTCGACACCAAGAGCGTGTCCTGGGACCTGGTGGAAGTGGAGTCGCCGGAGCTGTCCCGTGGCTGTGATGAAGACATGTTCGAGCCCCTCGACCCGAAACTGTTCGGCAACAGCGCCGACTACGTGAAGGGCGCGATCCAGCCGTGCGGCGTGGGCTTCTTCGTATGGTCCACCGTGCTCGCCTATAACGCCGACAAGTTGGCCAGCGCGCCGACCAGCTGGGCGGATTTCTGGGACACCAAGAAATTCCCGGGCAAGCGCGGCCTGCGTAAAGGCGCCAAGTACACCCTGGAATTCGCACTGATGGCCGACGGCGTCGCGCCGAAGGACGTCTACAAAGTGCTGGCCGGCAAAGATGGCCAGGACCGCGCATTCAAGAAGCTCGACGAACTCAAACCGTCGATCCAGTGGTGGGAAGCGGGCGCACAGCCGCCGCAATACCTGGCTTCGGGTGACGTGGTGATGAGTTCGGCCTACAACGGCCGCATCGCCGCCGTGCAGAAAGAAAGCAACCTGAAAGTGGTGTGGAACGGCGGCATCTACGACTTCGACGCGTGGGCGATTCCTAAAGGACTGGCGAAAGACCGTGCTGAAGCAGCGAAGAAATTCATCGCCTTCTCGGTGCAGCCACAGCAACAGAAGACCTACTCGGAAAACATCGCCTACGGCCCTGCCAACACCCAAACCGTGCCATTGCTGGCCAAGGACATCCTCAAAGACATGCCGACCACCCCGGAAAACATCGCCAACCAGGTGCAGATCGACGTGAGCTTCTGGGCGGATAACGGTGAGCAGTTGGAGCAACGCTTTAACTCGTGGGCGGCCAAGTAACACCACCTGCTGTGTTTGATGGGCTTTTGTAGTGAGCGGGCTTGCCCCGCGCTGGGCTGCGAAGCAGCCCTAAAACCACACACCGCGCTCTTTCAGGCATAGCGCGGTGGGGTTAATGGGGCCGCTGCGCAGCCCAACGCGGGGCAAGCCCGCTCACCACAGGGTTTGTCGTACATCGCAGAAACTGTCGTCATTTTTAGTCTTACCGGAGTCAGCCATGGCCATCGCCGTTCCCTCGAACGAGGTCAACAGCCCCACCCTCAAGCAGCGCCTGGCGCGTGCCGAGCGGCTCAATCGCTGGAAGGCCCAGGCCTTGATTGCGCCGCTGGTGCTGTTTTTGCTGCTGGTGTTCCTGGTGCCGATTGTTGCGCTGCTGTTCAAAAGCGTCGGCAACCCGGAAGTGGTGGGCGGCTTGCCGCGTACTGTAGTGGCGGTGACGGCGTGGGATGGCCGCGGGTTGCCGGGCGAGCCGGTGTACCAGGCCCTCAGTGAGGACTTGGGCGAGGCCCGTCAAAATCAGACCTTGGGCGATCTGTCCAAGCGCTTGAACATGGAACTGGCCGGCTATCGCAGCCTGCTGACCAAAACCGCGCGGGCGCTGCCGTTCAGTGAAGCGCCTGTGTCCTATAAAGAAGCGTTGGAAAGCCTCGATGAACGTTGGGGCGACCCGGCGTACTGGCAGGCGATCCGGCGCAATACCAGCAGTCTTACCCCGTTCTATCTGCTGGCGGCCGTCGATCACCGCATCGATGACCTCGGTGAAGTGGCGCCGGCCACGCCGGACCAGGCGATCTACCTGGACATCTTCGCCCGGACCTTCTGGATGGGCCTGGTGATCACGGCGATTTGTCTGCTGTTGGCCTATCCGCTGGCGTACCTGCTGGCCAACCTGCCAGCCCGCAAAAGCAACCTGCTGATGATCCTGGTGTTGCTGCCGTTCTGGACCTCGATCCTGGTGCGAGTCGCCGCGTGGATCGTGCTGCTGCAATCCGGCGGCCTGATCAACAGCGCCTTGATGGGCATGGGCCTGATCGATAAGCCGCTGGAGCTGGTGTTCAACCGGACCGGCGTCTACATCTCCATGGTGCACATCTTGTTGCCGTTCATGATCCTGCCGATCTACAGCGTGATGAAGGGGATTTCACCCACCTACATGCGCGCGGCGATTTCACTGGGCTGTCACCCGTTTACCAGTTTCTGGCGCGTGTACTTCCCGCAGACCTACGCCGGAGTGGGCGCTGGCTGCCTGCTGGTGTTCATCCTGGCGATTGGTTACTACATCACCCCGGCGCTGCTGGGCAGCCCGAACGACCAGATGGTCAGCTACTTCGTGGCGTTCTACACCAATACCAGCATCAACTGGGGCATGGCCACGGCACTGGGCGGCCTGTTGCTGCTGGCCACCGTGTTGCTGTACCTGATCTATAACCGCCTGGTAGGCGCCAGCCGCCTGCGCCTGAGCTGAGGAGACCTTGCGATGCTGAGCCCTTATATGTCGCCCGTCGAACGGGTGTGGTTCTACAGCTTGCGGATTCTCTGCGGCTTGATCCTGTTGTTTTTGATTTTGCCGGTGCTGGTGATCATCCCGCTGTCGTTCAACAGCGGCAGTTTCCTGGTCTATCCGTTGCAGGGGTTCTCGCTGCATTGGTATCAGGACTTCTTCGCCTCCGCCGAGTGGATGCGGGCGCTGAAGAACAGCATCATCGTCGCCCCGGCGGCCACGGTGCTGGCGATGGTATTCGGCACCCTGGCAGCGATTGGCCTGACGCGCGGCAACTTCCCTGGCAAGGCGCTGGTCATGGCGCTGGTGATTTCACCGATGGTAGTGCCGGTTGTGATCATTGGCGTGGCCAGTTACTTGTTTTTTGCGCCGCTGGGGCTGGGCAATAGCTTTTTCTCGCTGATCGTGGTGCATGCGGTGCTGGGTGTGCCGTTTGTGATCATCACCGTGTCGGCCACATTGCAGGGGTTCAATCACAACCTGGTGCGGGCGGCGGCCAGCCTGGGTGCTTCGCCACTGACCGCATTCCGCCGGGTGACCTTGCCGTTGATCGCGCCGGGGGTGATTTCCGGGGCGTTGTTTGCGTTCGCAACGTCGTTCGATGAAGTGGTGGTGACGCTGTTCCTCGCCGGCCCCGAGCAAGCCACGCTGCCGCGCCAGATGTTCAGCGGTATCCGCGAAAACCTCAGCCCGACGATTGCGGCGGCGGCAACCCTGCTGATTGCGTTCTCGGTGTTGCTGTTGCTGACCCTGGAATGGCTGCGCGGCCGCAGCGAGAAACTGCGCACCGCCCAGGTGTAACGACCATTCGCCCGATGAATGGCTGACAACACGCCATAGGGAGCTACTCTTGTGCCAGCCCATCACTTAATAAGAGGCCGCGCACATGAGTACCTCCTCATTCAAGATCGCCCACAAACTGCTGACTGGCGCTGGCGCCATCGAACAGCTGGCCTTTGAACTCACGCGCCTGGATGTGGACAACCCGCTGATCGTCACCGACGCTGCGCTGGTCAAATCCGGCACCGTCGCGTTGGCACTCGAACATTTGGGCGAGCGCACCTACGAGATTTTTGACCGGGTGTTGCCCGATCCGGAAATCGCCATCGTCGAAGACTGCATGCGCGTCTACCGCGAGGGCGGGCACGACGGCCTGATCGGCGTGGGCGGCGGCAGCGCCATCGACATTGCCAAAAGTGTTGCCGCCTATGCCGGCTACCACGGCGCGCTGGCGGATTTGTTCGGCGTCGACCAGGTGCCACGCAAGGGCCCGCCGCTGATCGCTATCCCCACCACCGCCGGTACCGGTTCGGAAGTGACCAATGTGGCGATTCTCTCCGACAAGGCTGCGCAGCTGAAAAAAGGCATTGTCAGCGACTACCTGCTGCCGGACGTCGCGCTGATCAGCCCGCAAATGACCCTGACCTGTCCACGCAGTGTCACTGCCGCCAGCGGCGTGGACGCGCTGGTACATGCCATCGAATCCTACCTGTCGCTGAACGCCTCGCCGATCACCGACGCCTTGGCTATCGGCGCCATCAAGCTGATCGCCCAGGCATTGCCCAAGGCCTACGCCAACCCGGCCAACCTGCAGGCTCGCGACGACATGGCCACCGCCAGCCTGATGGCTGGCATGGCATTCGGCAATGCCGGGGTCGGCGCGGTGCACGCGTTGGCGTATCCGTTGGGTGGGCGTTTCAATATCGCCCATGGTGTGAGCAATGCGCTGTTGCTGCCCTATGTGATGCACTGGAACAAGCTGGCCTGCGTGGAGCGCATGCAGGAGATTGCCCAGGCCATGGGCGTGAATATCACTGGTTTGAGCATCAACGATGCCGCCGACCAGGCCGTTGAGGCGATGACGCGACTGTGCGCCGCCGTCGAGATCCCGGCAGGGCTGCGCAGTTTCGGGGTGCCTGAGGATGCGATCCCCGCCATGGCGGTGGAGGCTGCTGGCATTGAGCGGCTGATGCGCAACAATCCACGCAAGCTCAGCGCGACCGATATCGAGAAAATCTACCGGGCCGCTTACTAACCGTTGAGTTAGGTCACGGTGCGCGCGGCAAAGCATGAGGTATACAATGCGCGCCATCGTGATTTAGCTCAAAAAAGGTGCGTCATGCAGCCCTTCGTTATTGCTCCATCGATTCTCTCCGCCGACTTCGCCCGCCTGGGTGAGGAAGTGGACAAGGTATTGGCCGCCGGTGCCGACTTCGTGCACTTCGACGTCATGGACAACCACTACGTGCCCAACCTGACCATCGGCCCGATGGTCTGTGCTGCGCTGCGCAAGTACGGCATCACTGCGCCGATCGATGCACACTTGATGGTCAGCCCGGTGGATCGCATCATCGGCGACTTCGTCGAAGCCGGCGCCACCTACATCACCTTCCACCCGGAAGCCTCGCTGCACGTCGACCGCACTTTGCAGTTGATCCACGAAGGCGGTTGCAAGGCGGGCCTGGTGTTCAACCCGGCCACTCCGCTGAGTGTGCTTGAGTACGTGATGGACAAGGTCGACATGATCCTGTTGATGAGCGTCAACCCAGGCTTCGGCGGCCAGAAGTTCATCCCCGGCACGCTGAACAAGCTGCGTGAAGCCCGTGCGCTGATCGATGCGTCCGGCCGTGACATCCGCCTGGAAATCGACGGTGGGGTCAACGTCAACAATATCCGTGAAATCGCTGCCGCTGGCGCCGACACCTTTGTGGCTGGCTCGGCGATCTTCAATGCGCCGGACTACCAGGAAGTTATCGACAAGATGCGTGCCGAGCTGGCGCTGGCGCGTCCATGAGCGGCTTTGAGCAGCTGTTCCCCGGCAAATTGCCACGGCTGGTGATGTTCGATCTGGACGGCACTTTGATCGACTCGGTGCCCGACCTGGCGGCGGCGGTGGACGACATGCTGCTCAAGCTGGGGCGCAAGCCGGCCGGGATCGAGTCGGTGCGCGAATGGGTCGGCAACGGCGTGCAGATGCTGGTGCGCCGGGCCTTGGCCAACAACATTGATGCCGAAGGCGTGGATGAGGTGGAGGCCGAGCATGCCCTGGAACTGTTCAACGCCGCCTATGAAGACGGCCATGAACTGACCGTGGTTTACCCCGGTGTGCGCGACACGCTCAAGTGGCTGAGCAAGCAGGGCGTGGAAATGGCCCTGATCACCAACAAGCCGGAGCGTTTCGTCGCGCCGCTGTTGGACCAGATGAAAATCGGCCGGTATTTCCGCTGGATCATCGGGGGCGACACCCTGCCGCAGAAAAAACCCGACCCGGCGGCTCTGTTTTTCGTGATGAAAATGGCCAATATCCCGGCCTCGCAGTCGTTGTTTGTCGGCGATTCGCGCAGTGATGTGCTGGCGGCAAAGGCGGCGGGCGTGCAGTGCGTGGCCCTCAGTTACGGCTATAACCATGGTCGGCCAATCGCCGAAGAGTCGCCTTCATTGGTGATTGATGACCTGCGCCTGTTAATCCCCGGTTGCTTGGGAGCTGGCGCTGAGATAACGTTGCCCGATACCGATCCGTCCCCTTCTGGAAATTCCATCGTGGTGGTCACTCGCAAACTCTGGATGAAAGTCATCAAGGCCCTGGCCCGCTGGCGTTGGCGCGCCTGACTGATCCTGGCCGCACTCTGCGGCGCGTTTGCATACCTGACTGTTAGACCCTCAAGCCACGAGGCATATCATGACCCGCGAAGAATTCCTGCGTTTGGCCGCTGCCGGCTATAACCGCATCCCCCTGGCCTGCGAAACCCTGGCCGACTTCGACACGCCGCTATCGATCTACCTGAAACTGGCCGACGAGCCCAATTCCTACCTGCTCGAGTCCGTACAGGGCGGCGAGAAGTGGGGGCGTTACTCGATCATCGGCCTGCCGTGCCGTACGGTGCTGCGGGTACACGACCATCATGTGAGCATCACCCATGATGGCGTCGAGATCGAAAGCCACGACGTAGAAGATCCACTGGCGTTCGTCGAAGCGTTCAAGGCGCGTTACAACGTGCCGACCATTGCTGGCCTGCCGCGTTTCAACGGCGGCCTGGTGGGTTACTTCGGTTACGACTGCGTGCGTTATGTGGAAAAACGCTTGGGCAAATGCCCGAACCCGGATCCGCTGGGCGTGCCGGACATTCTGCTGATGGTTTCCGATGCCGTAGTGGTGTTCGACAACCTCGCCGGCAAGATGCACGCGATCGTACTGGCTGACCCGTCCCAGGCGGACGCGTTCGAGCAAGGCCGCGCCAGCCTCGAAGCCCTGTTGGAAAAACTGCGCCAGCCGATCACCCCGCGTCGCGGCCTGGACCTCAGCCGTCCACCGGCCGCCGACCCGGTGTTCCGTTCCAGCTTTACCCAGGATGACTACGAGCGCGCCGTCGACACCATCAAGGAGTACATCCTCGCCGGTGACTGCATGCAGGTGGTGCCGTCGCAGCGTATGTCCATCGACTTCAAGGCCGCGCCAATCGATCTGTACCGCGCCCTGCGTTGCTTCAACCCAACGCCGTATATGTACTTCTTCAACTTTGGTGACTTCCACGTGGTGGGCAGTTCGCCGGAAGTGCTGGTGCGTGTCGAAGACAACCTGATCACCGTGCGCCCGATTGCCGGCACCCGCCCACGCGGTGCGACCGAAGAGGCCGACCTGGCGCTCGAAGAAGACCTGTTGAGCGACGACAAGGAAATCGCCGAGCACCTGATGCTCATCGACCTGGGCCGCAACGATACCGGGCGTGTCTCGGAAATCGGTTCAGTGAAGCTCACCGAGAAAATGGTCATCGAGCGTTACTCGAATGTGATGCACATTGTGTCCAACGTCACCGGCGAGCTGAAAGCCGGCCTGACGGCGATGGACGCGCTGCGCGCGATTCTGCCGGCGGGCACCTTGTCGGGTGCGCCGAAGATCCGCGCGATGGAAATCATCGACGAACTGGAGCCGGTCAAGCGCGGTGTGTATGGCGGCGCCGTGGGTTATTTCGCCTGGAACGGCAACATGGACACGGCCATTGCGATCCGCACGGCCGTGATCAAGGACGGGGAGCTGCACGTGCAGGCCGGTGGCGGGATCGTCGCCGACTCGGTGCCAGCCCTCGAATGGGAAGAAACCCTGAACAAGCGCCGCGCGATGTTCCGCGCCGTTGCGCTGGCTGAACAGACCCCCAATTCCTGAGGTTTCCCCATGTTGCTGATGATTGATAACTACGATTCCTTTACCTACAACGTTGTGCAGTACCTGGGTGAGCTGGGTGCCGAAGTCAAGGTGGTGCGCAACGACGAAATGACCGTGGCCGAGATCGCTGCCCTGAACCCGGAGCGCATCGTGGTTTCGCCAGGCCCGTGCACGCCGACCGAGGCGGGCATCTCCCTGGAGGCGATCCAGTATTTCGCCGGTAAGTTGCCGATCCTGGGCGTGTGCCTGGGCCATCAGTCCATCGGCCAGGCCTTTGGCGGTGACGTGGTGCGTGCGCGCCAGGTGATGCACGGCAAGACCAGCCCGGTGTTCCATAAAGATGCAGGCGTGTTTCATGGCCTCAACCTGCCAGTGACGGTGACCCGCTACCACTCGCTGGTGGTCAAGCGCGAAACCCTGCCGGAATGCCTGGAGCTGACCGCCTGGACCCAACTTGAAGACGGCTCGGTCGATGAAATCATGGGCCTGCGCCACAAGACACTGAATGTCGAAGGGGTGCAATTCCACCCTGAATCGATCCTGACCGAGCAGGGCTACGAGCTGTTCGCCAACTTTCTCAAGCAGAGCGGCGGCACGCGCTAAGGACTTTCCATGGATATCAAGACTGCCCTGAGCCGTATCGTCGGCCACCTGGACCTGAGCACCGCTGAAATGAGCGATGTGATGCGCGAAATCATGACCGGTCAATGCACCGACGCGCAGATTGGCGCGTTCATGATGGCCATGCGCATGAAGAGCGAAAGCATCGACGAGATTGTCGGCGCCGTATCGGTGATGCGCGAGTTGGCGGACAAGGTCGAGCTCAAGACCCTCGACGGCGTGGTCGATGTGGTCGGCACTGGCGGTGACGGTGCGAACATCTTCAACGTGTCGACGGCTTCTTCGTTTGTGGTCGCGGCGGCGGGTTGCACCGTGGCCAAGCACGGTAACCGCGCCGTGTCCGGCAAGAGCGGCAGCGCCGACCTGCTGGAGGCGGCCGGGATCTACCTGAACCTGACGCCGGTACAAGTGGCGCGTTGCATCGACAGCGTCGGCATTGGCTTCATGTTTGCCCAATCCCATCATGGTGCGATGAAGCACGCCGCAGGCCCGCGCAAGGACCTCGGCCTGCGCACCCTGTTCAACATGCTCGGCCCGCTTACGAATCCGGCCGGTGTGAAACACCAGGTGGTGGGCGTATTCAGCCAGGCACTGTGCCGGCCATTGGCCGAAGTACTGCAACGCCTGGGCAGCAAGCATGTGCTGGTGGTGCATTCCAAGGACGGCCTGGACGAATTCAGCCTGGCGGCACCGACCTTTGTGGCGGAGCTGAAGAATGACCAGGTCACCGAGTATTGGGTCGAACCGGAAGATCTGGGCATGAAGAGCCAGAGCCTGCACGGCCTGGCGGTGGAAAGCCCGGCGGCCTCCCTGGAGTTGATTCGCGATGCCCTGGGGCGTCGCAAGACCGAGAACGGTCAAAAAGCTGCCGAGATGATAGTGTTGAATGCGGGTGCTGCGCTGTATGCGGCCGACCACGCCTATAGTCTTAAAGAAGGTGTCGCCTTGGCCCACGATGCGCTGCACACCGGTCTGGCTCGCGAGAAGCTCGAAGAGCTGGGAGCATTCACCGCGGTATTCAAGATGGAGAATGAAGGATGAGTGTGCCGACCGTTCTGGAAAAGATCCTGGCCCGCAAGGCCGAAGAAGTGGCTGAGCGTCGTGCCCGCGTGAGCCTGGCCGAGCTGGAAGCCCAGGCGAAGATCGCTGATGCGCCGCGTGGCTTTGCCAGTGCGTTGATCGCCCAGGCCAAGCTCAAGCAGCCGGCCGTCATTGCTGAAATCAAGAAAGCTTCGCCGAGCAAGGGCGTGATTCGTGAGGTCTTCATTCCTGAAGAGATCGCCAAGAGCTATGAGAAGGGCGGTGCGACCTGCCTGTCCGTACTGACTGATATCGACTATTTCCAGGGTTCCGACCTGTTCCTGCAGCAGGCCCGAGCCGCGTGCAAGTTGCCGGTGATCCGCAAGGATTTCATGGTCGACCCGTATCAGATCGTCGAAGCCCGTGCCTTGGGGGCCGACTGTGTGCTGTTGATCGTCTCCGCCCTGGATGACGTGAAGATGGCGGAACTGGCGGCCGTGGCCAAAAGCGTTGGCCTGGATGTGCTGGTCGAAGTGCACGACGGTGACGAACTGGAACGCGCCCTGAAAACCCTCGACACACCGCTGGTGGGGGTCAACAACCGTAACCTGCACACCTTCGAAGTCAGCCTGGAAAACACCCTCGACCTGCTGCCGCGCATCCCACGCGACCGTCTGGTGATTACCGAGAGTGGTATCGTCAACCGTGCCGATGTGGAGCTGATGGAGATCAGCGGTGTTTATTCGTTCCTGGTGGGCGAGACCTTCATGCGTGCCGAGAACCCGGGAGCTGAGTTGCAGCGCCTGTTCTTCCCGGAGCGTGGTGTGGCGGTCAGCGGTTCGACACTGGATTGATGATGACGCAGCCGGTGGCGATGACCGTCGAAGCAGGGCTTGCCGCCGAGCAAGACCTGCTGGCGGCTGTTTGCGCGGGTGAGCGGGAATATGGCTTGCTGTTCTGGCAACCCAGCGACCAAGCCTTGGTCATGCCACGTCGTTTGAGCCGCTTGCCGGCATTTGAGACCGCCAGCCAGGTTTCCGCGGATGCCGGTTGGCCGGTATTGTTGCGTGAAACCGGTGGAGAACCGGTGCCGCAGTCGAATGCGACGGTCAATATCGCCCTGGTCTATGCTCCGCCGCGCAGTGAAGGCGATCAGAACCGTATCGAAACCGGTTATTTGCGTTTATGCCAACCGATCTGCGATTTGCTGATCGAGTTGGGAGGCGATGCGTCCATCGGTGAAATCGACGGCGCGTTTTGCGACGGTCGCTACAACGTCAACCTTAACGGCCGCAAAATGGTCGGCACGGCCCAGCGCTGGCGACAAAGTGGTGGTCGCCCGGTGGGGTTGGTGCACGGTGCGCTGTTGCTGGAAAACGATCGCGAAGAGCTGATCGCGGCGGTCAACCGCTTCAATGAAGCCTGCGGCCTCGACCAGCGGGTGCGCGCCGACAGCCACATTGCCTTGCACGAAGCCTTCCCCGCGCCGGATGCGATCAGCCGGCTGGACACCCTGTACCGCAAAATGCTGGCCAGTTTCCTGCCGGTTTAGCGGGTGCCAAACACCACCATCGTCTTGCCTTTGACGTGTACCAGGTTGCGCTCTTCCAGGTCCTTGAGCACGCGACCGACCATCTCCCGTGAACAGCCGACAATGCGCCCGATTTCCTGACGCGTGACTTTGATCTGCATTCCGTCGGGATGCGTCATGGCGTCGGGCTGCTTGCACAAATCCAGCAGGCAACGGGCGACTCGTCCCGTTACATCAAAAAATGCCAGGTCGCCGACCTTGCGCGTGGTGTCGCGCAGACGCTGAGCAATCTGGCCGCTCAGGGCATAGAGAATGTCGGGATCGTGCTGGGAAAGCTCGCGGAACTTGGCGTAGCTGATCTCGGCCACTTCGCATTCGACCTTGGCGCGCACCCAGGCGCTGCGCTCCTGTTCCTTGCCAGCTTGTTCGAATAGCCCCAACTCCCCAAAGAAATCCCCGGTGTTCAGGTAGGCGATGATCATTTCACGGCCGTCTTCATCTTCGATCAGGATGGTGACCGAGCCTTTGATGATGAAGAACAGCGTTTCGGAGCGTTCACCCGCGCAGATGATGTTGTGCTTGGCCGGGTAGCGGCGTCGCTGGCAATGCATCAACAGTTTGTCGAGATTCTTGATCTTGGGTATGGGAGTAAGGGCAACCATGGTTGTATCCCGAAAAGACTGCGCTAAATAGTTTGAGTTGTTGTATTCATCGGGTATCGGCACTGATACGCGCTGTATAAAGGGTGGCATTACGCCATCGATTTGGCGTCAGCTTAACAGACACATTCTGACTCGATTAGCCAATTTTCCGTGCAAACCCTGCTATTGATCGCTTTTGTTGGAAGCGCTGACGCAGGCGGGCCCTGTGCTAAGCTGGCGACCCTTTTTTAGCAGTGGAGTCTGGGCGATGAAGGCACGCATCCAATGGGCGGGCGAAGCCATGTTCCTCGGTGAGTCGGGCAGTGGCCATGTGGTGGTCATGGATGGCCCGCCGGAAGCCGGTGGCCGTAACCTGGGCGTACGCCCGATGGAAATGCTCCTGCTGGGCGTAGGCGGTTGCAGTAATTTCGACGTGGTCAGCATCCTGAAAAAGTCCCGCCAAGCCGTGGAAAGCTGTGAGGCCTTCCTGGAAGCCGAGCGCGCCACTGAAGACCCCAAGGTATTCACCAAGATCCACATGCATTTCGTGGTGAAGGGCCGGGCGCTGAAAGAAGCCCAGGTCAAGCGTGCTATCGAGCTGTCAGCCGAGAAGTATTGCTCGGCGTCGATCATGCTCGGCGCGGCCGGTGTGGCCATCACCCATGATTACGAAATCATCGAGTTGGGTTGATCGCTCAATCGCAAAAAGAAAGGGCGCTGTGATAGCGCCCTTTTTTCGGCTCAGATTCGATGCATTCAAATTCTATAGGTACTTTTGGTCATGACTTTGGCCAAGAGACTCATACCGAACCGCACCGGCGCGGGGAAGCGGAAACCGCCCGCATCCAACGCGCTTTCGGCGTGGTGTTCTTCATCGATGCGCATCTGCTCAAGAATCGCCCGGGATTTTTCGTCTTCGGCCGGCAGTTGTTCCAGATGCTCATCCAGGTGTTTGCACACTTGATGTTCGGTGGCGGCGACAAAACCCAGGCTGACTTTGTCGCTGATCAGGCCGGCAGCGGCGCCAATCCCGAACGACAAACCATAAAACAGCGGGTTCAGCACGCTCGGGTGACTGCCCAGTTGGCGAATGCGTTGCTCGCACCAGGCCAGGTGGTCGATTTCTTCCTCGGCGGCATGTTCCATGGCGGCACGGACCTGCGGCAGCTTGGCGGTCAGGGCCTGTCCCTGGTACAGCGCCTGGGCGCAGACTTCGCCGGTATGGTTGATGCGCATCAGGCCGGCGACGTGGCGGGTCTCGGTCTCGCTCATCTGGGCGTCGGGCTGCACAATCGCGGGCGAAGGGCGATACGGCTGGCCGCTGAACGGCAGCAGCGTACGCATGGCCATGTCGGCTTGCAGCAACAGACGGTCAATCGGCGAGTAGTGACGTTGGGTAGTCATGCTGACCTCCGGGAAGAATCTCGGCGGCCAGTTTACCGCAAGAGAGGGGGAAGCGTTTGCGCTGCGTCAAGGGCATGGGGTCGCAGCCTGGGGCCGCGACCTTAGATGAAGGGCTGATCAGCCCGGCGGCCAGTTCATCTGGCGCTGACCCAGCACATGCATATGGATGTGATAGACGGTCTGCCCACCTTTCGGGTTGCAGTTCATCACTACCCGGAAACCTTCTTCACAGCCTTGTTCCACGGCCAGGCGCTGGGCGGTGAACAGAATATGACCGGCCAGGGCTTTATCTTCTTCGGTCAGGTCATTGAGGGTCGGGATGTGTTTCTTGGGAATGACCAGGAAATGCACAGGCGCCGCCGGGTGGATGTCCTTGAAGGCCAGGACTTGATCATCTTCGTAGATGATATCCGCGGGTATTTCTCTGTTGATGATCTTGGTGAACAGAGTATCCACAGCTGTTTCTCCATTATGAATGTGCAGGGTGAGTGTACTCAGCCAATCAACGTGGGCAATAGGCCTTGTTGATGGCGCCGGCGATCTTGCGGGTCAGCCAGCGTGGGCTGAAGCGCGGGCTGAAGGCGATCCAGCGGTTACGGCGGCCAGGGATGATGATGGCTTTGTTTTTATCCAGGGCGCGCACGGTGTAGAGCGCCACTTCTTCGGGGCTCATCAGCTGTTGGCTGCGGTCGAGCTTGGTGGTGTCCATCTGCGCGGTGCCGAAGAACGCGGTGCGAGTAGGGCCGGGGCAGAGCACTGAGACCTTGATGCCGCAGGTCTTCAATTCCTCACGCAAGCCTTCGGAAAAGTGCAATACATAGGCTTTGCTGGCGTAGTAAGTGCTCATCCACGGGCCGGGCTGGAACGCCGCGATGGACGCCACATTGAGAATCTGCCCGCCGCCGTGCAGCGCCATGGTGTTGCCAAGGGCGTGGCACATACGGGTCAAGGCGAGGATGTTGACCTCCATGAGGTCTTGTTCGGTCATCCAATCCTGGGCCAGGAATGGCCCGCTGGTGCCGATGCCGGCGCAGTTCACCAGCAGGTCGATCTGCCGCTCGCCTTCTTCAAGCTCCAGCAGGAACCCGGACAAACGCAACGGCTCGCCCAGGTCGCAGGCCCGGAACAGCACCTCGACGCCAAAGCGTTGGGTCAACTCGATTGCAATGCTTTCCAACTGATCACGCTGGCGGGCCACCAGAATCAAGCTGCGGCCGCGACGGGCCAGGGCTTCGGCCATGGCCAGGCCGATGCCGCTGGAGGCGCCGGTGATCAGAGCGTAACGGGTCATGCCTTTCTCCATCGCAACGCCACCGCGCCTGTGACAAAGGCATCACAGGCCGGGGGGCGTTTCTTCACTGTTCTGGAGAGTCTACAGGTTCGCCCGCTTCGTCAGCACTCTGCGCTTCGTCTTCTTCGACGGTGGTGGCTTGGTCAGCGTCTTCATCGGAGTTGATGGAGCTGCTTTCGTAGCTGCTGTCCATGTTGGCTTCGAGCTGGTTCAGGTAGCCGTTCATGCCCAGGGTTACCACGATGGCAAGCATGACCGGGATAAACGCCAGCCACAGCGTGGCCAGGACTTTTACCGCCGTGGAGTTGCGTGGTGGTGGCGCACCGTACTGGTTGGCGCCTGCATTGCCCGGCAATACCAGCAGCAGGATCGGGAAGACGCTGTTCACCAGCGGAACCAGGTTGAGGAAGTACAACCAGCCCGACCAGCCCAGGTCGTGCAGGCGCTGCACACCGATTTGCACACTGACCCAGACCAGCGCAACAAACAGCCCGAGGCCTAGCAGTACACCAAGAATGGTCCCCGCCGTTGGCGAAGCGGTGGCAACGGCAAAGCTGACGGTGCTGATGATGCCGCCGGCAACCAGCAGTGTGAGGGTCAACACCAGGGTCCAGGCGAGGTATCGCAGTCGACCGATGCGCCCGTGGATAGTGAACACCTTGAGGGTGGCGTATTCCGGCAGGTCATCACCCACGGCGGAACGTGGTGGTGCGTAAGGTGAAGCTGCAGGGCGCGAGAAGTTGCCAGAGTCAGTTTCGTGAGTTTCGTCCAGGCTGAAGGCCACGGGCTGTTCGGGTTCAATGCGCGCATCGACTCCGGCGTTTTTCAGTGCGGTGAGGTAGGTTTCCGCATCCGGGCGCGACAGGTCACGCTTGAGCGCGACCGGGCGACCGGTGAAGAGCTTCTCGATGGCTTCGACGTCACTCTTGAACAGCTCAGCCAGGTTCAGCTTGGCCGTGGTGCTTTCGACTCCCGGGAGCAAGGCTCCATCAAACACAATCTTGAAACGGTTGTCGCTCATGCGGGCTTCCTTGTCACTTGATTCGGGGAGGTGGTGCAGGCCGGCTCAAGTGGCAGGCCTTGCGGTTGGGTCAGCGCGGCCAGCGCAATTGAGCTGCGTGTTCGCGGGCCTTGCGGTATTCGGCATCCAGACGGGCAACCAGTTCATCGACGCTGGGCAAATCATCAATTTCACCGACACCTTGGCCGGCGGACCATACAGTCTTCCATGCCTTGGCTTCGTCGCTCAACGGCTTGAGCTTGGAACCGAAGTTGACCTCGCCTTTGCCTTGCAGGGCGGCGAGGTCGAAACCGGCGTTTTCCAGGCTCTGGCGCATGAAGCTGGCGGGCACGCCGGAGACAGCGGGAGTGTGCACGATGTCGGCCGCGCGCGATGTGAGCAGCATCTCTTTATAAGCATCCGGGGCGTGGCTTTCGGTGGTGCCGATAAAGCGTGTGCCGAAGTAGGCCAGGTCTGCACCGAGCAACTGGGCGGCGAGAATCTCGTGCCCGTGGTTGAGGCAGCCGGCCAGCAGCAGGGTCTTGTCGAAGAACTGGCGTATCTCGGCAATCAGTGAGAACGGGCTCCAGGTGCCGGCATGGCCGCCAGCGCCGGCCGCGACGGCGATCAGGCCATCTACGCCGGCTTCGGCAGCCTTCTCGGCATGACGTCGGGTGGTGACGTCATGGAACACCAGGCCGCCGTAGCTGTGTACGGCGTCTACCAACTCCTTCACGGCGCCCAGGCTGGTGATGACGATCGGCACTTTGTGCTCGACGCAGATCGCCAGGTCGGCCTCCAGCCGTGGGTTGCTGTGGTGCACGATCAGGTTGACGGCGTAGGGCGCGGGGTTATCCAGCTGTGCCAGGCCCGCTTCGATTTCCTCCAGCCAGGCCTTGAACCCACTGCTTTCACGTTGGTTAAGCGCCGGGAAACTCCCGACCACCCCATTGCGGCAGCACGCCAGGACCAGTTGCGGGTTGGAAATCAGGAACATCGGCGCCGCCACGACGGGCAGGCGCAGACGTTGTTCAAGCAGAGCGGGCAATGACATTGGAGGTACCCCGAGTAATTGAAATTAGAACGGTTTGACCACGACCAAAATTACGATAGCCAGCAATATCAGAACGGGCACTTCATTGAACCAGCGATAAAAGACATGGCTGCGGGTGTTTTCGCCACGGGCGAAGCGTTTTACCTGCGCGCCGCACATATGGTGGTAGCCGATGAGCAGTACGACGAGGGTCAGCTTGGCGTGGATCCAGCCGCCCGAATGAAAGAGGCTCGGGTTCAGGTAGATCAGCCAGCCGCCGAAGATCAGCGCGGCAACCATCGCCGGCCCCATGATGCCGCGGTAGAGCTTGCGCTCCATGACGCTGAAACGCTCCTTGCTGACGGTGTCCTCGCTTTGGGCGTGATAGACGAACAGGCGTGGCAGGTAGAACAGCCCGGCAAACCAGCAGACGATGCTGACGATATGGAAGGCTTTGACCCATAGATAAAGCATTTTTAGTTATTCCCAGGTTCACGGTAGCCGAGATAGTAGTGGCTCATGCGCCCGTACGTCACGTTGACGGTTGTCGCAGGACGATACGGCCCCTATTATCGACGGCTTTCCAGTGGGTTCGTTGAGGGCAGGTTTATGGTCAAGGTCGGTATCGTCGGCGGCACGGGTTACACCGGTGTCGAATTGCTGCGTCTGTTGGCACAGCATCCGCAAGCAGAGGTGGTGGTCATCACTTCCCGATCCGAGGCCGGGCTGGCCGTGGCCGATTTGTACCCGAACCTGCGAGGCCACTACGACGGCCTGGCGTTCAGCGTTCCGGACATCAAGACCCTGGGCGCCTGCGACGTGGTGTTCTTCGCCACCCCGCACGGCGTTGCCCACGCATTGGCCGGTGAACTGCTGGCGGCGGGCACCAAGGTGATCGATCTGTCGGCGGATTTCCGTCTGCAGGACGCCGATGAATGGGCCAAGTGGTACGGTCAGCCCCACGACGCGCCGGAGCTGTTGGAGGAGGCGGTGTATGGCCTGCCGGAAGTCAATCGTGAGCAGATCAAGCAAGCGCGCCTGATTGCGGTGCCGGGTTGCTATCCGACCGCGACTCAGCTGGGTTTCCTGCCGTTGCTGGAAGCTGGGTTGGCGGATGCTTCGCGCTTGATCGCAGATTGCAAGTCGGGCGTCAGTGGCGCCGGTCGTGGTGCCGCAGTCGGATCGCTGTACTCCGAGACGTCGGAAAGCATGAAGGCCTATGCAGTAAAAGGGCATCGTCATTTGCCGGAAATCCGCCAGGGGCTGCGTCGCGCGGCGGGCAAGGACGTGGGCCTGACCTTCGTGCCGCACCTGACGCCGATGATCCGCGGTATTCACTCGACGTTGTACGCAACCGTGGTTGACCGCTCGGTCGACCTGCAAGCGCTCTTTGAAAAGCGTTACGCCAATGAGCCGTTCGTTGACGTGATGCCGGCCGGCAGTCATCCGGAAACTCGTAGCGTGCGCGGTGCCAATGTGTGCCGGATTGCGGTGCACCGTCCACAGGATGGCGACTTGGTGGTCGTGCTGTCGGTGATCGATAACCTGGTCAAGGGCGCGTCGGGCCAGGCGGTGCAGAACATGAACATCCTGTTTGGCCTGGATGAGAAGCTGGGCTTGTCCCACGCGGGCATGCTGCCTTAAGACTTTCAGGTGGTTGCGCAAAAGGCCCGTTGATCGGGCCTTTTGTGTTTTTAATGGCGGCAGCGCAGATTGATATACCGTAACAATAGTTGACCGCTTTTCTAGGAGAAGCGGATAATGCCGCCATTACGCATATGGCGGCGGTACGCCGGGAGATTATCAGCATGAGCGTTGAATCCTTCACCCCCACGGCTTTGCAATTCACCCACGGTGCTGCGCACAAGGTGAAGAGCCTGGTCGATGAAGAGGGTAATGATCGCTTGAAGCTGCGCGTATTCGTTACGGGCGGCGGTTGTTCAGGGTTTCAGTACGGTTTTACCTTCGATGAAGATGTGGCCGATGATGACACCATCGTTGAGCGCGAGGGCGTGAGCCTGGTCGTGGATCCGATGAGCTTCCAATACCTGGCAGGTGCCGAGGTGGATTACCAGGAAGGTCTGGAAGGTTCGCGTTTCGTGATCAAGAACCCTAATGCCACCACGACCTGTGGTTGCGGGTCTTCGTTCTCGATCTAATCTGTAGCGCATACAAAAACGCCGCTTGGCTGTGATAGGCCAAGCGGCGTTTTGCTGTCCGGGTATTTTAGGCGGGGTAGATCGCGCCCAGTATCCGAAGCCCGCGTGCGCCGGTGACGCTCGGGCGGTTGGCGGCAATGCCTTCAAGGCAGCAGTGGGCCAGCCAGGCGAAGGCCATGGCTTCGACCCAGTCGGGGTCCACGCCGTAGGTGGCGGTGCTGCTGACGTGGGTTGACGGTAGTAGAGCGGCCAGGCGATTCATCAGCGTGGCGTTGTGAGCGCCGCCACCACATACCAGCAATGTTTCTGTCTGGGATTGGGCCGACTGTAGGGACTCAACGATCGTCAGGGCGGTCAGCTCAAGCAGAGTTGCCTGCACATTCTGAGACTCAAATGCAGGCAACTGGCCAAGGTGTTGGCGCAGCCATTCCAAGTTGAACACTTCGCGGCCAGTACTCTTTGGGCCTTTGGTCACGAAAAAGGGGTCACTGAGCAGGGCGTTGAGCAACTCGGGTTCGACTTTGCCGCTGGCCGCCCACTGACCATCGCCATCAAAGTGTTCGCCGCGTTGTTGGTGAATCCACGCATCCAATAGGACGTTGCCCGGGCCGCAGTCGAAGCCGGCGACAGGCTTGCCGGTCTCGATCAGGCTGAGGTTACTGAAACCTCCCACATTCAATACGGCACGGTTACCAGTGTGCTCACCAAACAACGCTTCGTGGAAGGCGGGCACCAGCGGGGCGCCCTGGCCGCCGGCGGCCACATCGCGGCTGCGGAAATCGCTGACCACGGTGATATCCGTCAGCTCGGTGAGCAAAGCCGGATTACCGATTTGTACGGTAAAGCCTCGGGCGGGTTCATGGCGGATGGTCTGGCCATGGCTGCCTATCGCACGAATATCCTGGGGCTTGAGGTTTTGTTGATCGAGTAGAGCGTGAATACCTTGTGCGGCCAAGGTCACCCATTTCTGTTGGGCAATGGCGGAGCGGGCAATTTCATCCGGCCCGCTGGCGCACAGAGCGAGCAGCTCGGCGCGCAGGGTATCTGGCATTGGGATGTAGTGCGTGGCGATCAACTTGATCGCCGAGTCTTGCTCGATCAAGGCAATGTCCAGGCCATCAAGGCTGGTCCCGGACATCACGCCTATATAGAGCGGCATGCCTTAACGCTTCGCCGAAGCCAGCAGGGTGGAGCGCTCTTGATCCATGCGCGCCATCAACGGCTGGCTTTGTTGCATGAAGCGGGCGCGCTCTGCCTTGGCGATCGGGTCGGCCATCGGCAACTTCTGGCCCAGTGGGTCGACGTGGACGCCATTGACCTGGAACTCATAGTGCAAGTGTGGCCCAGTGGACAGGCCGGTAGTGCCGATATAGCCGATCACTTGGCCTTGCTTCACGGTACCGCCGGTTTGCACGCCCTTGGCGAAACCTTGCATGTGGCCGTACAGCGTACGGTAGGTGTTGCCATGCTGGATGATCACGGTATTGCCGTAACCGCCGCGACGACCTGCCAACAGTACCTTGCCGTCGCCGGCAGCCTTGATTGGCGTGCCACGCGGGGCCGCATAGTCCACACCTTTGTGGGCGCGGATTTTGTTCAGAATTGGATGCTTGCGACCCATGGAGAAACGCGAGCTAATACGAGCGAAGTCCACTGGGGTGCGGATAAAGGCTTTGCGCATGCTATTGCCATCGGCGGTGTAGTAGCTGCTGTTGCCTTGTTTGTTGGTGTAGCGCACGGCGGTGTAGGTCTTGCCGCGGTTGGTAAAGCGGGCGGAGAGGATATTGCCAGTGCCGACGACCTTGCCGTTGGCGACTTTCTGCTCGTAGATCACATCGAATTCGTCGCCTTGACGGATGTCCTGGGCGAAGTCGATGTCGTAGCCGAACACGCTGGCCATGTCCATGGTCATGCTGTGTGACAGACCGGCGCGGGCTGCGGATTGCGATAGCGAGCTGTTGATAACGCCGTGTACGTAGGCGGAGCGCATCACGGGTTTGGTGGTGATGCGGTTGAAGGCAAAGCCCTTGGCACCTTTGGTCAGGGTGATGCTTTCTAGATCGCTGACATTGCTATGCAGGTTGTGCAGCTGACCATCAGGTGTCAGTTCGAATTCAAGTTTCTGGCCGTGTTTGAGCTGGGTAAATTGCTTGGCCTGCTTGTCGCTGGCCAGTACTTCATTGACGGTGGCAGCAGGGAGGCCGACTTTCTCAAACAGGGTCGACAATGTGTCGCCCTTGGCCACGATCACTTCGCGGTGTTGTGGGTTCTTGGCGGCATCGGCGGCCGGCGCAGACGGCTCTTGGGCGGCTTGCTGGGTATCTTCCGGGCTGCTTTCTATCTGGGCGAACGGCGATTCGGTCGGTGCATTTGTGGCTTGTTGCGCGTCGGAAGCGTCTTGATCTTGTGTCAGTTGTTCAACTGGACTTTCCAGGTCAAGGCTCAGGGATGTTCGTTTGGCTTCTACGTCACTGGAAGGGAATACCAGGAGTGCCAGGCTGAGAAGGGCGGCGATACCACTTGCAGCGAGCAGGTGGGTCTTCGGGTAAAGCGGCGGCGCTTTAGACGGTTCAGTGGTCATAGGTAATTTGACTTTGAAGATGAAATGGAAAAGATGAATGACATGATGAAGATGAAATAACTGTATAAAATATAACCAAATCATCTGTGGCGCAAGCTCGCGAACGCTGGGCTTGCCGAACGGTGTCCGTTCGCAGGGCAAAACTTGTAATTAGTCCCTGATCTTGTATGGTTGGTTCCCTTTTGAATCTGAGCCTTGCGGGTCTGTTATGAAGTCGGTTGAAGAGCAGCTAGCGCTGATAAAACGTGGTGCGGAAGAACTGTTGGTCGAGGCTGAGCTGATCGAAAAGCTCAAGCGTGGCCAGCCCCTGCGTATTAAGGCTGGCTTTGATCCGACTGCGCCGGATCTGCACCTGGGCCATACCGTGCTTATTAATAAGCTGCGTCAGTTCCAGGAGCTGGGGCATCAGGTCATCTTCCTTATAGGTGACTTCACTGGGATGATCGGTGATCCGAGCGGCAAGAGCGCGACGCGCCCGCCGCTCACGCGTGAGCAGGTGCTCGATAACGCCGAAACTTACAAGACCCAGGTGTTCAAGATTCTCGACCCGGCCAAGACCGAAGTGGCATTCAACTCCACTTGGATGGACAAGATGGGGCCGGCGGACTTCATTCGCCTGACCTCTCAGTACACCGTTGCACGCATGCTTGAACGCGATGACTTCGACAAGCGCTACTCCACCAATCAGCCGATCGCCATTCATGAGTTCCTCTATCCGCTGGTTCAGGGTTACGACTCGGTCGCCTTGCGCGCGGACGTTGAGCTGGGTGGCACCGACCAGAAATTCAACCTGTTGATGGGGCGTGAGCTGCAGCGCGCGTATGGGCAGGAAGCTCAATGCATTCTGACCATGCCGTTGCTCGAAGGGTTGGATGGCGTCAAGAAGATGTCCAAGTCCTTGGGCAACTATGTCGGTATCCAGGAAGCGCCGGGTGTGATGTACGGCAAGCTGGTCTCCATTCCGGATGCGCTGATGTGGCGTTACTTCGAGCTGCTGAGCTTCCGTTCGATGGATGAGATCAATGCGTTGCGTGCTGAAGTAGAAGCAGGCGCCAATCCTCGTGACGTGAAGATCAAGCTGGCCGAAGAGATTGTTGCGCGTTTCCATGGTGAAGAGGCTGCTGCCAATGCTCACCGCGCCGCGGGTAATCGCATGAAGGATGGCGAGCTGCCGGATGATCTGCCGGAGATTGAGTTGTCTGCTGCCGAGGCAATGCCGATCGCGGCTGTGCTCAATAAGGCTGGCCTGGTTAAGAACTCGGCCGTTGCACGCGACCTTCTGGGTTCCGGTGGTGTGCGTATAGATGGTGAGGTTGTGGATCGCACCTTTATATACGAGCTGGGCGCTACCCACGTTTGCCAGGCTGGTAAGAAGGCCTTTGCGCGTATTACGCTCAAATCCGAATAAAACTGAAATTAGGTGTTGACGGCGAATTGTAACTGTCTATAATTCGCCCCACTTCCGGCGCAGTCGAAACGGAAAACTCCTTGGTAAACAATGAGTTATGTAGGTTTCAGCAGCAGGTTGCTTCAGTTCATCGAAGCCAAAAAGAAGTTGAAAGAGAGGTGTTGACAGCAGCGTGTAACGCTGTAGAATTCGCCTCCCGCTGACGAGAGATCTGAAGCGCAAGTGGTTGAAGTTGTTGAAGAAACCTTCGAAAGCTTCTGAAAATAATCACTTGACAGCAAATGAGGCTGCTGTAGAATGCGCGCCTCGGTTGAGACGAAAGATCTTAACCAACCGCTCTTTAACAACTGAATCAAGCAATTCGTGTGGGTGCTTGTGGAGTCAGACTGATAGTCAACAAGATTATCAGCATCACAAGTTACTCCGCGAGAAATCAAAGATGTAACCAACGATTGCTGAGCCAAGTTTAGGGTTTCTTAAAAACCCAAAGATGTTTGAACTGAAGAGTTTGATCATGGCTCAGATTGAACGCTGGCGGCAGGCCTAACACATGCAAGTCGAGCGGTAGAGAGAAGCTTGCTTCTCTTGAGAGCGGCGGACGGGTGAGTAATGCCTAGGAATCTGCCTGGTAGTGGGGGATAACGTTCGGAAACGGACGCTAATACCGCATACGTCCTACGGGAGAAAGCAGGGGACCTTCGGGCCTTGCGCTATCAGATGAGCCTAGGTCGGATTAGCTAGTTGGTGAGGTAATGGCTCACCAAGGCGACGATCCGTAACTGGTCTGAGAGGATGATCAGTCACACTGGAACTGAGACACGGTCCAGACTCCTACGGGAGGCAGCAGTGGGGAATATTGGACAATGGGCGAAAGCCTGATCCAGCCATGCCGCGTGTGTGAAGAAGGTCTTCGGATTGTAAAGCACTTTAAGTTGGGAGGAAGGGTTGTAGATTAATACTCTGCAATTTTGACGTTACCGACAGAATAAGCACCGGCTAACTCTGTGCCAGCAGCCGCGGTAATACAGAGGGTGCAAGCGTTAATCGGAATTACTGGGCGTAAAGCGCGCGTAGGTGGTTTGTTAAGTTGAATGTGAAATCCCCGGGCTCAACCTGGGAACTGCATTCAAAACTGACTGACTAGAGTATGGTAGAGGGTGGTGGAATTTCCTGTGTAGCGGTGAAATGCGTAGATATAGGAAGGAACACCAGTGGCGAAGGCGACCACCTGGACTAATACTGACACTGAGGTGCGAAAGCGTGGGGAGCAAACAGGATTAGATACCCTGGTAGTCCACGCCGTAAACGATGTCAACTAGCCGTTGGAAGCCTTGAGCTTTTAGTGGCGCAGCTAACGCATTAAGTTGACCGCCTGGGGAGTACTACCGCAAGGTTAAAACTCAAATGAATTGACGGGGCCCGCACAAGCGGTGGAGCATGTGGTTTAATTCGAAGCAACGCGAAGAACCTTACCAGGCCTTGACATCCAATGAACTTTCTAGAGATAGATTGGTGCCTTCGGGAACATTGAGACAGGTGCTGCATGGCTGTCGTCAGCTCGTGTCGTGAGATGTTGGGTTAAGTCCCGTAACGAGCGCAACCCTTGTCCTTAGTTACCAGCACGTTATGGTGGGCACTCTAAGGAGACTGCCGGTGACAAACCGGAGGAAGGTGGGGATGACGTCAAGTCATCATGGCCCTTACGGCCTGGGCTACACACGTGCTACAATGGTCGGTACAGAGGGTTGCCAAGCCGCGAGGTGGAGCTAATCCCATAAAACCGATCGTAGTCCGGATCGCAGTCTGCAACTCGACTGCGTGAAGTCGGAATCGCTAGTAATCGCGAATCAGAATGTCGCGGTGAATACGTTCCCGGGCCTTGTACACACCGCCCGTCACACCATGGGAGTGGGTTGCACCAGAAGTAGCTAGTCTAACCTTCGGGAGGACGGTTACCACGGTGTGATTCATGACTGGGGTGAAGTCGTAACAAGGTAGCCGTAGGGGAACCTGCGGCTGGATCACCTCCTTAATCGACGACATCAGCTGCTCCATAAGCTCCCACACGAATTGCTTGATTCATTGAAGAAGACGATAAGAAGCAGCCCGAAATTGGGTCTGTAGCTCAGTTGGTTAGAGCGCACCCCTGATAAGGGTGAGGTCGGCAGTTCGAATCTGCCCAGACCCACCAATTTTGTGTGGGAAACGCCTGTAGAAATACGGGGCCATAGCTCAGCTGGGAGAGCGCCTGCCTTGCACGCAGGAGGTCAACGGTTCGATCCCGTTTGGCTCCACCACTACTGCTTCTAGAAGTTGAAAGCTTAGAAATGAGCATTCCATCAGGTTGATGGTGAATGTTGATTTCTAGTCTTTGATTAGATCGTTCTTTAAAAATTTGGGTGTGTGATAGAAAGATAGACTGAACGTTACTTTCACTGGTAACGGATCAGGCTAAGGTAAAATTTGTGAGTTACTCAGTTTTGAGTATTATCGAATTTTCGGCGAATGTTGTCTTCACAGTATAACCAGATTGCTTGGGGTTATATGGTCAAGTGAAGAAGCGCATACGGTGGATGCCTTGGCAGTCAGAGGCGATGAAAGACGTGGTAGCCTGCGAAAAGCTTCGGGGAGTCGGCAAACAGACTTTGATCCGGAGATGTCTGAATGGGGGAACCCAGCCATCATAAGATGGTTATCTTACGCTGAATACATAGGTGTAAGAGGCGAACCAGGGGAACTGAAACATCTAAGTACCCTGAGGAAAAGAAATCAACCGAGATTCCCTTAGTAGTGGCGAGCGAACGGGGACTAGCCCTTAAGTGGCTTTGAGATTAGCGGAACGCTCTGGAAAGTGCGGCCATAGTGGGTGATAGCCCTGTACGCGAAAATCTCTTAGTCATGAAATCGAGTAGGACGGAGCACGAGAAACTTTGTCTGAATATGGGGGGACCATCCTCCAAGGCTAAATACTACTGACTGACCGATAGTGAACTAGTACCGTGAGGGAAAGGCGAAAAGAACCCCGGAGAGGGGAGTGAAATAGATCCTGAAACCGTATGCGTACAAGCAGTGGGAGCCCACTTTGTTGGGTGACTGCGTACCTTTTGTATAATGGGTCAGCGACTTATTTTCAGTGGCGAGCTTAACCGAATAGGGGAGGCGTAGCGAAAGCGAGTCTTAATAGGGCGTCTAGTCGCTGGGAATAGACCCGAAACCGGGCGATCTATCCATGGGCAGGTTGAAGGTTGGGTAACACTAACTGGAGGACCGAACCGACTACCGTTGAAAAGTTAGCGGATGACCTGTGGATCGGAGTGAAAGGCTAATCAAGCTCGGAGATAGCTGGTTCTCCTCGAAAGCTATTTAGGTAGCGCCTCATGTATCACTGTAGGGGGTAGAGCACTGTTTCGGCTAGGGGGTCATCCCGACTTACCAAACCGATGCAAACTCCGAATACCTACAAGTGCCGAGCATGGGAGACACACGGCGGGTGCTAACGTCCGTCGTGAAAAGGGAAACAACCCAGACCGTCAGCTAAGGTCCCAAAGTTATGGTTAAGTGGGAAACGATGTGGGAAGGCTTAGACAGCTAGGAGGTTGGCTTAGAAGCAGCCACCCTTTAAAGAAAGCGTAATAGCTCACTAGTCGAGTCGGCCTGCGCGGAAGATGTAACGGGGCTCAAACCATACACCGAAGCTACGGGTATCACGTAAGTGATGCGGTAGAGGAGCGTTCTGTAAGCCTGTGAAGGTGAGTTGAGAAGCTTGCTGGAGGTATCAGAAGTGCGAATGCTGACATGAGTAACGACAATGGGTGTGAAAAACACCCACGCCGAAAGACCAAGGTTTCCTGCGCAACGTTAATCGACGCAGGGTTAGTCGGTCCCTAAGGCGAGGCTGAAAAGCGTAGTCGATGGAAAACAGGTTAATATTCCTGTACTTCTGGTTATTGCGATGGAGGGACGGAGAAGGCTAGGCCAGCTTGGCGTTGGTTGTCCAAGTTTAAGGTGGTAGGCTGGAATCTTAGGTAAATCCGGGATTCTAAGGCCGAGAGCTGATGACGAGTTAACTTTTAGTTAACGAAGTGGTTGATGCCATGCTTCCAAGAAAAGCTTCTAAGCTTCAGGTAACCAGGAACCGTACCCCAAACCGACACAGGTGGTTGGGTAGAGAATACCAAGGCGCTTGAGAGAACTCGGGTGAAGGAACTAGGCAAAATGGCACCGTAACTTCGGGAGAAGGTGCGCCGGTGAGGGTGAAGGACTTGCTCCGTAAGCTCATGCCGGTCGAAGATACCAGGCCGCTGCGACTGTTTATTAAAAACACAGCACTCTGCAAACACGAAAGTGGACGTATAGGGTGTGACGCCTGCCCGGTGCCGGAAGGTTAATTGATGGGGTTAGCTAACGCGAAGCTCTTGATCGAAGCCCCGGTAAACGGTTACCGTAACTATAACGGTCCTAAGGTAGCGAAATTCCTTGTCGGGTAAGTTCCGACCTGCACGAATGGCGTAACGATGGCGGCGCTGTCTCCACCCGAGACTCAGTGAAATTGAAATCGCTGTGAAGATGCAGTGTATCCGCGGCTAGACGGAAAGACCCCGTGAACCTTTACTATAGCTTTGCACTGGACTTTGAATTTGCTTGTGTAGGATAGGTGGGAGGCTTTGAAGCGTGGACGCCAGTCTGCGTGGAGCCAACCTTGAAATACCACCCTGGCAACTTTGAGGTTCTAACTCAGGTCCGTTATCCGGATCGAGGACAGTGTATGGTGGGTAGTTTGACTGGGGCGGTCTCCTCCTAAAGAGTAACGGAGGAGTACGAAGGTGCGCTCAGACCGGTCGGAAATCGGTCGTAGAGTATAAAGGCAAAAGCGCGCTTGACTGCGAGACAGACACGTCGAGCAGGTACGAAAGTAGGTCTTAGTGATCCGGTGGTTCTGTATGGAAGGGCCATCGCTCAACGGATAAAAGGTACTCCGGGGATAACAGGCTGATACCGCCCAAGAGTTCATATCGACGGCGGTGTTTGGCACCTCGATGTCGGCTCATCACATCCTGGGGCTGAAGCCGGTCCCAAGGGTATGGCTGTTCGCCATTTAAAGTGGTACGCGAGCTGGGTTTAGAACGTCGTGAGACAGTTCGGTCCCTATCTGCCGTGGACGTTTGAGATTTGAGAGGGGCTGCTCCTAGTACGAGAGGACCGGAGTGGACGAACCTCTGGTGTTCCGGTTGTCACGCCAGTGGCATTGCCGGGTAGCTATGTTCGGAATAGATAACCGCTGAAAGCATCTAAGCGGGAAACTAGCCTCAAGATGAGATCTCACTGGAACCTTGAGTTCCCTGAAGGGCCGTCGAAGACTACGACGTTGATAGGTTGGGTGTGTAAGCGCTGTGAGGCGTTGAGCTAACCAATACTAATTGCCCGTGAGGCTTGACCATATAACACCCAAGCAATTTGACTACTCGAAAGAGCATCAGATTGCGGTGTGTGAAGACGATAGAACCGAAAGTTCGATCTCACAAAACACCGAAAGCTATCACATACCCAATTTGCTGAAGCGAGGCACCTGCCACGACTCAGTACCCGAATTTCTTGACGACCATAGAGCATTGGAACCACCTGATCCCATCCCGAACTCAGCAGTGAAACGATGCATCGCCGATGGTAGTGTGGGGTTTCCCCATGTGAGAGTAGGTCATCGTCAAGATTAAATTCCGAAACCCCATTTGCGAAAGCAGATGGGGTTTTGTTTTGGGCGGTCGAAAAACACAAAGGCGGTCATTTCGACGACCTTCAGTGCTAAGGTCCTGCGTTTCTATGCAATGACCCTGCGCATGGCTATCATGCGTGCCTCATTGTGAGGCGATATTTGCATGCTGACGCTGTTAAAACTTCTGAAAGATGGCCGATTCCACTCGGGTGAAGCGCTTGGTGCCGCCCTGGGTGTCAGCCGCAGTGCTGTCTGGAAGCAACTCCAGCACCTGGAAGCAGAACTCAATCTGCCCCTCCATAAGGTGCGAGGTAAGGGGTATCAGTTGGCGTCACCGTTGGTGTTCTTGACTGCTGAAGATATTGCCTTGAATGCGCCCTCCCTAGCGTGGCCCATTCATATCTCTGACTCCATTGACTCCACTAATGCCGAAGCCTTGCGCCTTGTTGATGGCGGTTGCGCGGCGCCGCTCTTGGTGCTTGCGGAGCAGCAAACGGCCGGCCGGGGTAGGAGGGGGCGGAAGTGGGTAAGCCCGTTCGCACAAAATGTGTATTACAGCCTCGTATTGCGCATCGAGTCGGGCCTTCGGCAGTTGGAGGGACTGAGCCTGGTGGTGGGCTTGGCGGTCATGCAGACCTTGCGCGAGTCGGGTGTGCAGGACGTTACTCTGAAGTGGCCAAACGACGTTCTGGTAGGGGAGAAGAAAATTGCCGGGATTTTGCTGGAATTGGTAGGAGACCCCGCTGATATTTGCCACGTTGTCCTCGGAATAGGCATCAACGTGAATATGCAGAGGGCTGACGAGGTGGACCAGCAATGGACATCGGTTCAGTTGCAGACAGGTTCTCCGGCGAATCGCAATGCGATGGTGGCGCAGTTGGGGTTGCAGCTGCAAAGCTACCTGGAGCGACACCGTGAGGGTGGTTTTGTCGCACTCAAAGATGAGTGGGAGCAGAATCACGCCTGGCAGGGGCGGGCGGTGTCTCTTATCGCAGGTATCAGCCAAGTCGATGGCGTTGTACTGGGTGTAGACCGTCAGGGAGCACTGCGCTTGAGCGTTGATGGTGTTGAAAAAATATACAGTGGTGGTGAGTTAAGCCTGAGGTTGCGTGATGATTCTTGAGCTCGACTGTGGGAATAGCTTTATCAAATGGCGTGTACTTGATGCCGACAGTGCTCACGCCTCTTCGGAAGGGATTGTTGGTTCGGATCTGGCTTTGATTGAAAGCCTCGTGGCGCTTCCCGGATTGTTGCTGACGCGTTGCCGGCTGGTGAGCGTTCGTGCCCTGGAAGAAACAAGCAAGCTGGTTGCGGCCCTGCATGAGGCCTTCGGCGTTGCCGTCTCCTGTGCGGCTCCCGCGCGCGCGATGGCCGGAGTGCGTAACGGCTACGAAGATTTTGAGCGTCTGGGTCTTGATCGTTGGCTTGCAATGCTGGGGGGGTTCAAGTTGGCGCGCGGTGCTTGCCTGGTGCTCGATTTCGGCACGGCAGCCACGGCGGATTTCATCGCCGCGGATGGTGAGCACCTCGGTGGATTCATCTGTCCAGGTATGCCGCTCATGCGCAACCAACTGCGAACTCATACACGCAAGATACGGTACGACGACGCCGCTGCTGAAAGGGCGCTGGAGCGCCTCTCTCCAGGTCGTACGACCGTAGAGGCAGTGGAGCGAGGTTGTACGCTTATGCTTCGAGGGTTTGTACTCACTCAGTTAGAGCTGGCGCGAAGCTACTGGGGTGATGACTTCACTGTGTTCCTTACGGGAGGGGACGCCGATTTGGTGGCAGATGCGGTGCCGCAGGCCCGACTCGTTCCAGATTTGGTTTTTGTCGGTTTGGCGATGGCTTGTCCTTTGTCCTGAGGTGATTATGCGTTGGTTGTTTTTGCTTTTACTTGTCCTCAACGCCTTCTACTACATCTGGCATCAGCAAGAAGCGCCGTTGCGCGCCAAAGATGTCACGCCTCTGAGTCTTTACAAGGGGTCGCAACAGGACATTCGCTTGCTCAGTGAGTCGTCTGATGCGGTGACGCGCAGAGATCGTGCAAAAGCATCTGAGGCGCAGAATATGTGTTTGTACATCGGTGGTTTTGCGGACCAGCGGCAGGCGCAGTCTGTTGAGCAGCGCCTGACGAGCCTGGATATAAAGGTCAAGGTCCAATTGCTCAATACTGCTGAAGCCTCCGGCTATTGGTTGCGCGTAGCCCCTGAAAGTCGACGCCTGGCTGAGGATCTGCCATTTGAAAACCTTGCTAAGGAATTCAATGAGTTAAAACATAAAATAATGTTGTGCGAAGGCGTTGCATCTCTCGAATAGTTTGCATAGAATGGCGCCCGCTTCGCAGTGAAGACCTTTAAGGCCTACAGTGTGAAGCGAAGGTCAACGCAGCTAACCTCATATTTTTAAATGAGAAAATGCTTGACAGAAGGTCGGCGTAATGTAAAATGCCGGCTCGCTTAGGAGGGGTTCCCGAGCGGCCAAAGGGATCAGACTGTAAATCTGACGTCTACGACTTCGAAGGTTCGAATCCTTCCCCCTCCACCATTTTTAGCGTGAGCTGCAAGCTCCGCGGGTATAGTTTAGTGGTAGAACCTCAGCCTTCCAAGCTGATGATGCGGGTTCGATTCCCGCTACCCGCTCCAAGTTTGCAGGTTGTGCAAGGTGTTTCGCTCTTGTAGCTCAGTTGGTAGAGCACACCCTTGGTAAGGGTGAGGTCAGCGGTTCAAATCCGCTCAAGAGCTCCATATGACAAGGCAGATATGAAAATATCTGCCTTTGTTTTAACAGCTGCCTCGGCTTGTTGGTGTTGCGTCTGGCTTTATCGTCGGGTGATTTCAAGTCTAGTGGGGTTGGTTGTTGTAAAGTCTTTTTCAGGCCTGCATAATGGTCGGCCTGATTTTGTTTTAGGTCAGTAGCTCAATTGGCAGAGCGACGGTCTCCAAAACCGTAGGTTGGGGGTTCGATTCCCTCCTGACCTGCCAGATTCACGTGGTGTATCTGGCTTTCTTTTCACAGGATCTTCATAGATGACTCCTAAGGCTGAAGCTCAAAGCTCTCGTTTCGATCTGGTCAAGTGGCTCGCTGTAGTTGCCTTGGTGGTCGTAGGCGTTGTTGGCAATCAGTACTATTCTGCTTCGCCGATCCTGTACCGCGTCCTCGCTTTGCTTGCCCTTGCTGCTGTAGCTGCCTTTGTAGGCCTGCAGACTGCCAAAGGCAAGTCTTTCGCGGTCCTGGTAAAGGAAGCTCGCACCGAAATCCGTAAAGTCGTTTGGCCGACTCGCCAAGAAACCACGCAGACCACGTTGATCGTTGTGGCTGTTGTTCTGGTTATGGCGTTGCTGTTGTGGGGGCTTGATTCCCTGCTCGGCTGGCTTGTTTCCTTGATTGTTGGCTAAGGGTGTCCCGTGGCTAAGCGTTGGTACGTTGTGCATGCTTACTCGGGTTACGAGAAGCATGTTATGCGCTCTTTGCTAGAGCGCGTAAAGCTGGCAGGCATGGAAGATGGCTTCGGCGAAATTCTGGTTCCCACTGAAGAAGTGGTTGAAATGCGGAATGGCCAGAAGCGCAAAAGCGAACGCAAGTTCTTCCCTGGCTATGTGCTGGTTCAGATGGACATGAATGAAGGTACTTGGCACTTGGTCAAGGATACCCCTCGTGTCATGGGCTTCATTGGCGGTACTGCTGATAAGCCTGCTCCTATCACTGACAAAGAAGCAGAAGCGATTCTGCGTCGCGTTGCTGATGGTAGCGACAAGCCTAAGCCGAAGACGTTGTTCGAGCCGGGTGAGGTTGTTCGTGTCACAGATGGTCCGTTTGCTGATTTCAACGGTACTGTCGAAGAAGTTAACTACGAAAAGAGCCGGATCCAAGTGGCAGTGCTCATTTTCGGTCGCTCTACTCCGGTAGAGTTGGAGTTCAGCCAGGTCGAGAAGGTCTAGCTGAGCAATCATCCCAACCCCGCAGCCTTAGGCTGTGGGGTTTTGTCGTCACTGGGATAAACGCGCAAGTAACCGGGGAGCCTTTCGAGGCGTTTGAACCCGTAATTGGAGTGCCTCATGGCCAAGAAGATTACCGCTTACATCAAGCTGCAAGTGAAGGCCGCTCAGGCCAACCCTAGCCCACCCGTCGGTCCAGCTCTGGGTCAGCACGGCGTGAACATCATGGAATTCTGCAAGGCCTTCAACGCCCGTACTCAGGGTCTTGAGCCAGGTCTGCCGACTCCAGTGATCATCACTGTATACAGCGACCGTAGCTTCACCTTCGAAACCAAGTCGACCCCGGCTTCGGTTCTGTTGAAGAAAGCTGCTGGTCTGACTAGCGGTTCCGCTCGTCCGAACACCGTTAAGGTTGGCACCGTAACTCGTGCTCAGCTGGAAGAAATCGCGAAAACCAAAAACGCGGATCTGACTGCAGCTGATATGGATGCAGCCGTGCGTACCATCGCCGGTTCTGCTCGTAGCATGGGCCTTAACGTGGAGGGTGTGTAATGGCTAAGCTGACCAAGCGTCAAAAGGCTATCGCCGGCAAAATCGAAGCAGGCAAGGCCTACAACTTTGTAGACGCCGCTGCCCTGCTGGCTGAGCTGTCGACTGTCAAGTTCAGCGAGTCCGTAGACGTTGCTGTAAACCTGGGTGTTGACCCACGTAAATCCGACCAGGTCGTTCGTAGCGCAACTGTGCTGCCACACGGTACTGGCAAGACTGTACGTGTAGCTGTCTTCACCCAAGGCCCGGCAGCTGAAGCTGCTCTGGCCGCTGGCGCTGATCGCGTTGGCATGGACGACCTGGCTGCCGAAATGAAAGGCGGCGACCTGAACTATGACGTAGTTATTGCTTCCCCGGATGCAATGCGCGTTGTAGGTCAGTTGGGTCAGATCCTCGGTCCACGTGGTCTGATGCCTAACCCTAAAGTCGGCACCGTAACCCCAGACGTAGCCACCGCGGTCAAGAACGCCAAGGCTGGTCAGGTTCGTTATCGCACCGACAAAAACGGCATCATTCACACCTCCGTTGGCAAAGTCGGCTTCGATGCCGTCAAGCTGAAGGAAAACGTTGAAGCCCTGATCGCTGATTTGAAGCGTATCAAGCCAGCTTCCTCGAAAGGTATCTACGTCAAGCGCGTTACCCTGAGCACCACTATGGGCCCAGGTCTGGTCATCGACCAAGGCTCGCTGGACGTATAAGACACAGATTGGCGCGAGCGATCGCGTCGATTGAAAAATTGGGGTCCCTGCCTGGCGGGGGCTATCCAAGACCGTAGGCGGCGCAAGTCTTAAACCACAAGCCTACGCAGATGGTGCTCCCGGTTCCTTACCGAATCAGACACCAAAACGACATCCGGCTCCGGCCAGATGAAACGGTAACAAGCAGGAGTTAAACCCGTGGCAATTAATCTCGAAGACAAGAAGGCCATCGTCGCTGAAGTCAACGAGGCTGCCAAAGCTGCTCTGTCCGCTGTCGTGGCTGATGCCCGTGGTGTGACAGTAGGCGCTATGACCGGACTCCGTAAAGAGGCTCGTGAAGCTGGCGTATACGTACGTGTTGTACGTAACACCCTGCTCAAGCGCGCTGTTGCTGACACTGAATACAGTGTCCTCAACGACGTGTTCACCGGCCCGACTCTGATTGCGTTCTCCAAAGAACATCCAGGCGCTGCTGCCCGTTTGTTCAAAGAATTCGCCAAGAGTCAGGATAAGTTCGAGATCAAGGCAGCTGCGTTCGAGGGCAAGTTCCTCGCAGCTAACCAAATCGACGTACTGGCAACACTGCCGACCCGCGACGAAGCCATTTCGCAGCTGATGAGCGTGATTCAAGGCGCTACCAGCAAGCTGGCTCGTACTCTGGCTGCAGTTCGCGAGCAAAAAGAAGCTGCCGCAGCCTAAGGCTGAGCAACTTCTCTCGCGTATTTTTGTTTATTTCGATGGCCGCGTAGGCCGTCCCCCAATTCAGGAAATACAGCAATGTCTATCTCCCAAGACGATATCCTCAACGCCGTAGCTGAAATGTCGGTTCTGCAGGTTGTTGAGCTGATCAAAGCTTTCGAAGAAAAATTCGGCGTTTCCGCTGCTGCTGCTTCCGCTGGCCCAGCTGTTGCTGCTGTTGCTGCTGAAGAGCAAACCGAATTCAACGTCATGCTGCTGGAAGCTGGCGAGAAGAAAGTAAACGTGATCAAGGCAGTACGTGAACTGACCGGTCTGGGCCTGAAAGAAGCCAAGGCTGTAGTTGACGGCGCTCCTGCCCAGGTTCTGGAAGCAGTGTCGAAAGACGCAGCTGACAAAGCCAAAGCAGTACTGGAAGAAGCAGGCGCTAAAGTCGAGCTGAAGTAAGCATCGACCTTGCGTCTCCAGCCCAAGCGTTAAGCTGAAGGCTGATGGCTGGTGGCTCTTGCCACCGGCCTTTTTCCGTTCTTGGCTGTCGACTCGGTCGCCGCCATTAACGCGCTGTAGCCACCCGATGCGGTGGTGCAAACCATGGGGTTTGCAAGATTTTCTGGCTGCTCCCGTCGGGAGGGCCAAACAAGCAGGTGACCAAGCTGGGGAACGCTGATGGCTTACTCATATACTGAGAAAAAACGTATCCGCAAGGACTTTAGCAAGTTGCCGGACGTCATGGATGTCCCGTACCTTCTGGCTATCCAGCTGGATTCGTATCGTGAATTCTTGCAGGCGGGAGCGACCAAAGATCAGTTCCGCGACGTGGGCCTGCATGCGGCCTTCAAATCCGTTTTCCCGATCATCAGCTACTCCGGCAATGCTGCGCTGGAGTACGTCGGTTATCGCCTGGGCGAACCGGCATTTGATGTCAAAGAATGCGTGTTGCGCGGTGTTACTTACGCCGTACCTTTGCGGGTAAAAGTGCGCCTGATCATTTTCGACAAAGAATCGTCGAACAAAGCGATCAAGGACATCAAAGAGCAAGAAGTCTACATGGGCGAAATCCCATTGATGACCGAGAACGGTACCTTCGTTATCAACGGTACCGAGCGTGTGATCGTTTCCCAGCTGCACCGTTCCCCGGGCGTGTTCTTCGACCACGACCGCGGCAAGACGCACAGCTCCGGCAAACTCCTGTACTCCGCGCGGATCATTCCGTACCGCGGTTCGTGGTTGGACTTCGAGTTCGATCCGAAAGACTGCGTGTTCGTGCGTATCGACCGTCGTCGTAAGCTGCCGGCCTCGGTGCTGCTGCGCGCGCTCGGTTATACCACTGAGCAAGTGCTGGATGCCTTCTACACCACCAACGTATTCAGCCTGAAGGATGAAACCCTCAAGCTGGAGCTGATCGCTTCGCGTCTGCGTGGTGAAATTGCCGTCCTGGACATCCAGGATGAAAAAGGCAAGGTCATTGTTGAAGCTGGCCGTCGTATCACTGCGCGCCACATCAACCAGATCGAAAAAGCCGGTATCAAAGAGCTGGAAGTGCCTCTGGACTACGTCCTGGGCCGCACGACCGCCAAGGTCATCGTTCACCCGGCTACAGGTGAAATCCTGGCTGAGTGCAACACCGAGCTGAACACCGAGATCCTGGCCAAGATCGCCAAGGCTCAGGTCGTTCGCATCGAGACCCTGTATACCAACGACATCGACTGCGGTCCGTTCATCTCCGACACGCTGAAGATCGACTCCACCAGCAACCAATTGGAAGCGCTGGTCGAGATCTATCGCATGATGCGTCCTGGTGAGCCACCTACCAAAGACGCTGCCGAGACCCTGTTCAACAACCTGTTCTTCAGCCCTGAGCGCTATGACCTGTCTGCGGTCGGCCGGATGAAGTTCAACCGTCGTATCGGTCGTACCGAGATCGAAGGTTCGGGCGTGCTGTGCAAGGAAGACATCGTCGCGGTACTGAAGACCCTGGTCGACATCCGTAACGGCAAAGGCATCGTCGATGACATCGACCACCTGGGTAACCGTCGTGTTCGCTGCGTAGGCGAAATGGCCGAGAACCAGTTCCGCGTTGGCCTGGTACGTGTTGAGCGTGCAGTCAAAGAGCGTCTGTCGATGGCAGAAAGCGAAGGCCTGATGCCGCAAGACCTGATCAATGCCAAGCCAGTGGCTGCGGCGGTGAAAGAGTTCTTCGGTTCCAGCCAGCTCTCGCAGTTCATGGACCAGAACAACCCGCTCTCCGAGATCACCCACAAGCGCCGTGTTTCTGCACTGGGCCCGGGCGGTCTGACCCGTGAGCGTGCTGGTTTCGAAGTTCGTGACGTACACCCGACGCACTACGGTCGTGTTTGCCCGATCGAAACGCCGGAAGGTCCGAACATCGGTCTGATCAACTCCCTGGCCGCTTATGCGCGCACCAACCAGTACGGCTTCCTCGAGAGCCCGTACCGTGTGGTGAAAGACGCTCTGGTCACCGACGAGATCGTGTTCCTGTCCGCCATCGAAGAAGCTGATCACGTGATCGCTCAGGCCTCGGCCACGATGAACGACAAGAAAGTCCTGATCGACGAGCTGGTAGCTGTTCGTCACTTGAACGAGTTCACCGTCAAGGCGCCGGAAGACGTCACCTTGATGGACGTATCGCCGAAGCAGGTAGTTTCGGTTGCTGCGTCGCTGATCCCGTTCCTGGAGCACGATGACGCCAACCGTGCGTTGATGGGTTCCAACATGCAGCGTCAAGCTGTACCGACCCTGCGCGCTGACAAGCCGCTGGTAGGTACCGGCATGGAGCGTAACGTAGCCCGTGACTCCGGCGTTTGCGTCGTGGCTCGTCGTGGTGGTGTGATCGACTCTGTTGACGCCAGCCGTATCGTGGTTCGTGTTGCCGATGACGAAGTAGAAACTGGCGAAGCCGGTGTCGACATCTACAACCTGACCAAATACACCCGCTCGAACCAGAACACCTGCATCAACCAGCGTCCGCTGGTGAGCAAGGGTGATCGCGTTCAGCGTAGCGACATCATGGCCGACGGCCCGTCCACCGACATGGGTGAACTGGCACTGGGTCAGAACATGCGCATCGCGTTCATGGCATGGAACGGCTTCAACTTCGAAGACTCCATCTGCCTGTCCGAGCGTGTTGTTCAAGAAGACCGTTTCACCACGATCCACATTCAGGAACTGACCTGTGTGGCACGTGACACCAAGCTTGGGCCAGAGGAAATCACTGCAGACATCCCGAACGTGGGTGAGGCTGCACTGAACAAGCTGGACGAAGCCGGTATCGTTTACGTAGGTGCTGAAGTCGGCGCAGGCGACATCCTGGTTGGTAAGGTCACTCCGAAAGGCGAGACCCAACTGACTCCGGAAGAGAAGCTGTTGCGTGCCATCTTCGGTGAAAAAGCCAGCGACGTTAAAGACACTTCCCTGCGCGTGCCGACTGGCACCAAAGGTACTGTCATCGACGTACAGGTCTTCACCCGTGACGGCGTTGAGCGTGATGCTCGTGCACTGTCCATTGAGAAGACCCAGCTCGACGAGATCCGCAAGGACCTGAACGAAGAGTTCCGTATCGTTGAAGGCGCGACCTTCGAACGTCTGCGTTCCGCCCTGGTAGGCCACAAGGCTGAAGGCGGCGCGGGTCTGAAGAAAGGTCAGGACATCACCGACGAAATCCTCGACGGTCTTGAGCACGGCCAGTGGTTCAAACTGCGCATGGCTGAAGATGCTCTGAACGAGCAGCTCGAGAAGGCCCAGGCCTACATCGTTGATCGTCGCCGTCTGCTGGACGACAAGTTTGAAGACAAGAAGCGCAAACTGCAGCAGGGCGATGACCTGGCTCCAGGCGTGCTGAAAATCGTCAAGGTTTACCTGGCAATCCGTCGCCGCATCCAGCCGGGCGACAAGATGGCCGGTCGTCACGGTAACAAAGGTGTGGTCTCCGTGATCATGCCGGTTGAAGACATGCCGCACGATGCCAATGGCACCCCGGTCGACGTCGTCCTCAACCCGTTGGGCGTACCTTCGCGTATGAACGTTGGTCAGATCCTTGAAACCCACCTGGGCCTCGCGGCCAAAGGTCTGGGCGAGAAGATCAACCGTATGATCGAAGAGCAGCGCAAGGTCGCAGACCTGCGTAAGTTCCTGCACGAGATCTACAACGAGATCGGCGGTCGCAACGAAGAGCTGGACACCTTCTCCGACCAGGAAATCCTGGATCTGGCGAAGAACCTGCGCGGCGGCGTTCCGATGGCTACCCCGGTGTTCGACGGTGCCAAGGAAAGCGAAATCAAGGCCATGCTGAAACTGGCAGACCTGCCAGAAAGCGGCCAGATGCAGCTGTTCGACGGCCGTACCGGCAACAAGTTCGAGCGCCCGGTTACTGTTGGCTACATGTACATGCTGAAGCTGAACCACTTGGTAGACGACAAGATGCACGCTCGTTCTACCGGTTCGTACAGCCTCGTTACCCAGCAGCCGCTGGGTGGTAAGGCTCAGTTCGGTGGTCAGCGTTTCGGGGAGATGGAGGTCTGGGCACTGGAAGCATACGGTGCTGCTTACACTCTGCAAGAAATGCTCACAGTGAAGTCGGACGATGTGAACGGTCGGACCAAGATGTACAAAAACATCGTGGACGGCGATCACCGTATGGAGCCGGGCATGCCCGAGTCCTTCAACGTGTTGATCAAAGAAATTCGTTCCCTCGGCATCGATATCGATCTGGAAACCGAATAACACGTGACGCGAATCGAGAGCGGGGCTGTTTAGCCCGCTCTCTGCTCCGCCAGGAGGAAAGGCCTTGAAAGACCTACTGAATTTGCTGAAAAACCAGGGTCAAGTCGAAGAGTTCGACGCCATCCGTATTGGATTGGCATCGCCTGAGATGATCCGTTCGTGGTCGTTCGGTGAAGTTAAAAAGCCGGAAACCATCAACTACCGTACGTTCAAACCTGAGCGTGACGGCCTGTTCTGCGCCAAAATCTTTGGCCCGGTAAAGGATTATGAGTGCCTGTGCGGTAAGTACAAGCGCTTGAAGCACCGTGGTGTGATCTGCGAGAAGTGCGGCGTTGAAGTTGCACTGGCCAAGGTTCGTCGTGAGCGCATGGCGCACATCGAACTGGCTTCGCCGGTTGCCCACATCTGGTTCCTGAAATCGCTGCCGTCCCGTATCGGCTTGCTGATGGACATGACCCTGCGTGATATCGAACGTGTTCTCTACTTCGAGAGCTATGTCGTTATCGATCCAGGCATGACCACTCTTGAAAAAGGTCAGCTGCTGAACGACGAGCAGTACTTCGAAGCGCTGGAAGAGTTCGGCGACGATTTCGATGCCCGCATGGGTGCCGAGGCTGTCCGCGAACTGCTGCACGCTATCGACCTGGAACACGAGATTGGCCGTCTGCGTGAAGAGATTCCGCAAACCAACTCCGAAACCAAGATCAAGAAGCTGTCCAAGCGTCTGAAGTTGATGGAAGCCTTCCAGGGTTCCGGCAACTTGCCAGAGTGGATGGTGCTGACCGTTCTGCCGGTTCTGCCGCCAGACCTGCGTCCGCTGGTACCGTTGGACGGTGGTCGTTTCGCGACGTCCGACCTCAACGACCTGTACCGCCGCGTGATCAACCGTAACAACCGCTTGAAGCGCCTGCTTGATCTGTCCGCTCCGGACATCATCGTGCGCAACGAAAAGCGTATGTTGCAAGAAGCGGTCGATGCCCTGCTCGACAACGGTCGTCGTGGCCGCGCTATCACCGGCTCGAACAAGCGCCCTCTGAAATCCCTGGCTGACATGATCAAGGGTAAGCAAGGTCGTTTCCGTCAGAACTTGCTCGGTAAGCGTGTTGACTACTCCGGTCGTTCGGTAATTACCGTAGGCCCGACCCTGCGTCTGCACCAGTGCGGTCTGCCTAAGAAGATGGCACTTGAGCTGTTCAAGCCATTCATCTTCGGCAAGCTGGAAATGCGCGGTCTCGCGACCACCATCAAAGCGGCCAAGAAAATGGTCGAGCGCGAACTGCCAGAGGTTTGGGACGTTCTCGCTGAAGTGATCCGCGAACACCCGGTTCTCCTCAACCGTGCACCGACCCTTCACCGTCTGGGTATCCAGGCGTTTGAACCGGTACTGATCGAAGGTAAGGCTATCCAGCTGCACCCTCTGGTCTGTGCTGCGTACAACGCCGACTTCGACGGCGACCAAATGGCCGTGCACGTACCGCTGACACTGGAAGCCCAGTTGGAAGCGCGCGCGTTGATGATGTCGACCAACAACATTCTGTCGCCAGCCAACGGTGAGCCAATCATCGTTCCGTCGCAGGACGTTGTATTGGGTCTGTACTACATGACCCGTGAAGCGATCAACGCCAAGGGCGAAGGTCGTGTATTCGCTGACCTGCAAGAAGTTGACCGTGTGTTCCGTGCCGGCGAAGCCGCACTGCATGCCAAGGTCAAAGTGCGGATCAACGAAACCGTCAACGACCGTGATGGCGGCAGCGTGAGCGGCACCCGTATCGTCGACACTACTGTCGGCCGTGCGCTGCTGTATCAAGTTGTGCCAAAAGGTCTGTCGTACGACGTCGTCAACCTGCCGATGAAGAAAAAGGCGATCTCCAAGCTGATCAACCAGTGCTACCGCGTGGTTGGTTTGAAAGAGACCGTGATCTTCGCTGACCAGTTGATGTACACCGGTTTTGCTTATTCGACCATTTCCGGCGTTTCCATCGGTGTTAACGACTTCGTTATCCCGGATGAGAAAGCTCGCATCATCGCGGCTGCAACCGATGAAGTGAAAGAGATCGAAAGCCAGTACGCCTCCGGCCTGGTAACCCAGGGCGAGAAGTACAACAAGGTGATCGACCTTTGGTCGAAGGCAAACGACGAAGTTTCCAAGGCGATGATGGCCAACCTCTCGAAAGAGAAAGTCATCGACCGTCACGGCGACGAAGTTGACCAAGAGTCCTTCAACTCGATGTACATGATGGCCGACTCGGGCGCACGGGGTTCTGCTGCGCAGATCCGTCAGCTCGCCGGTATGCGTGGCCTGATGGCCAAGCCGGACGGCTCCATCATCGAAACGCCGATTACTGCGAACTTCCGCGAAGGTTTGAGCGTACTTCAGTACTTCATCTCGACTCACGGTGCTCGTAAAGGTCTTGCGGATACCGCGTTGAAAACCGCTAACTCCGGTTACCTGACTCGTCGTCTGGTAGACGTTGCACAAGATCTGGTTGTAACCGAGATCGATTGCGGCACCGAGCACGGCCTGCTGATGACGCCGCACATTGAAGGCGGTGACGTTGTAGAGCCACTGGGTGAGCGCGTATTGGGTCGTGTTATTGCCCGTGACGTGTTCAAGCCAGGCACCGAGGAAGTTATCGTTCCTGCCGGCACCCTGGTAGATGAGAAGTGGGTCGAGTTCATCGAACTCAACAGCATCGACGAAGTGATCGTTCGCTCGCCGATCAGCTGCGAAACCCGCTACGGCATCTGCGCCAAGTGCTATGGCCGTGACTTGGCTCGTGGTCACCAGGTGAACATCGGTGAAGCGGTCGGCGTTATCGCTGCCCAGTCCATCGGTGAGCCGGGTACCCAGCTGACCATGCGTACGTTCCACATCGGTGGTGCGGCAAGCCGGACCTCCGCAGCCGATAGCGTTCAGGTGAAGAATGGCGGTACTGTCCGTCTGCACAACCTGAAACACGTTGAGCGTGTGGATGGCCACCTGGTTGCTGTGTCCCGTTCCGGTGAGCTGGCAATTGCTGATGACTACGGTCGTGAGCGCGAGCGTTACAAGCTGCCGTACGGTGCTGTGATTTCGGTTAAAGAAGGTGACAAGGTCGACGCTGGCGCAATCGTGGCCAAGTGGGATCCGCACACTCACCCAATCGTTACCGAAATGAAAGGTACCGTGACCTACGTGGGCATGGAAGAAGGCATCACGATCAAGCGTCAGACTGACGAATTGACCGGTATGACCAACATTGAAGTACTCGACGCGAAAGATCGTCCAGCTGCCGGTAAAGACATCCGTCCTGCCGTGAAGATGGTCGATGACAACGGCAAGGATCTGTTGCTGCCAGGCACTGACGTAATCGCTCAGTACTTCCTGCCAGCCAACGCCCTGGTCGGTGTAGCGGATGGTGCGAAGATCGCGATCGGTGATGTTATCGCGCGTATCCCGCAAGAAACTTCGAAGACCCGTGACATCACCGGTGGTCTGCCGCGTGTTGCCGACTTGTTCGAAGCTCGTCGTCCGAAAGAAGCGTCGATTCTGGCTGAAGTCAGCGGCACCATCGCGTTCGGTAAAGAGACCAAGGGCAAGCGCCGTCTGGTCATTACCCCGAACGACGGTACCGATCCGTACGAAGAGCTGATTCCGAAGTGGCGTCACCTGAACGTCTTCGAAGGCGAACAGGTAAACCGCGGCGAAGTTATCTCCGACGGCCCGAGCGATCCACACGACATCCTGCGTCTGCTGGGTGTGAGTGCGCTGGCCAAGTACATCGTTAACGAGATCCAGGACGTTTACCGCCTGCAAGGCGTGAAGATCAACGATAAGCACATCGAGACCATTCTGCGTCAGATGCTGCGTAAAGTTGAAATCGCTGAATCCGGCGATTCCAGTTTCATCAAGGGCGACCAGATGGAACTGACTCACGTACTGGTAGAGAACGAGCGTCTGGGCGCGGAAGACAAGTTTGTCTCCAAGTTCACCCGCGTGCTGCTGGGTATCACCAAGGCGTCGTTGTCCACTGAGTCGTTCATCTCGGCGGCCTCCTTCCAGGAGACCACTCGCGTACTGACCGAAGCAGCGGTAACCGGCAAGCGCGATTACCTGCGCGGCCTGAAAGAAAACGTGGTTGTGGGTCGTCTGATCCCAGCCGGTACCGGTTTGGCTTACCACAGCGAGCGTAAGCGTCGCCGTGATGCTGACAAGCCGCTGCGCGTAAGTGCCAGTGAAGTGGAAGCTGCACTGACCGAAGCGCTGAACTCTAGCGGTAACTGAGTTCTGCACTAGATAAGTCTGGGCCCCGGCAGCCCCATTCGTCGGATCGAGGCATTTTTGCCCCGGTTCGGTGAGTGGGGATGTCGGGGCCTTGCCTTGACTGGGGGCAAGATCCTCTTTAGACTCTTGTACCCCTAAATTTGGCGGGAATTCGTTCCTGCCATTTTGCTTTTCTTGCAAGACAATAGCGTCGCAAGACAACAGTGGAGCTAGTAGATGGCAACTATCAACCAGCTGGTACGTCAGCCGCGTAAGCGTATCGTCGAGAAATCCGACGTACCTGCGCTGCAGAACTGCCCGCAACGTCGTGGCGTATGCACCCGTGTGTATACCACCACGCCGAAAAAACCTAACTCGGCACTGCGTAAAGTATGCCGTGTGCGCCTGACCAACGGTTTCGAGGTTTCCTCGTACATCGGTGGTGAAGGTCACAACCTGCAAGAGCACAGCGTGGTGCTGATCCGCGGCGGTCGTGTAAAAGACTTGCCAGGTGTTCGTTACCACACCGTACGCGGCTCCTTGGATACTTCCGGCGTTAAAGGTCGTAACCAGGGTCGTTCGAAGTACGGTACCAAGAAGCCTAAGTAGTAGCGGCTTTTTGTAAAACTGAATCATCTTATTTTCTGAGTCGATAAGAGTAAGGTCGGAGGCGTCCCGCAAGGGCACCGATTCCGAACGAACCTGAAGACCGTTTGAGGGCTTATCCATGCCAAGAAGACGCGTAGCAGCCAAGCGCGAAGTGCTTGACGATCCAAAATACGGAAGCCAGATCCTGGCCAAGTTCATGAACCACGTGATGGAAAGCGGCAAGAAAGCCGTTGCCGAGCGTATCGTTTATGGCGCGCTGGAAAAGGTTAAAGAACGCAAGAACAGCGACCCCCTGGAAATCTTCGAGAAAGCTCTCGACGCCATCGCTCCGCTGGTCGAAGTGAAGTCGCGCCGTGTAGGCGGTGCTACTTACCAGGTTCCGGTCGAAGTTCGTCCGTCCCGTCGTAACGCTCTGGCAATGCGCTGGTTGGTAGACTTCGCCCGTAAGCGCGGCGAGAAGTCTATGGCTCTGCGTTTGGCCGGCGAGCTGTTGGACGCTGCTGAAGGTAAAGGTGCTGCTGTTAAGAAGCGTGAAGACGTGCACCGTATGGCTGAAGCTAACAAAGCTTTCTCGCACTACCGCTTCTAATCTTAGCTTCACTAATTTTGCGAGGGCTTTATGGCTCGTACTACTCCGATTAGCCGCTACCGTAACATCGGTATCGTTGCTCACGTGGATGCTGGTAAAACCACCACCACCGAGCGCGTACTGTTTTACACCGGCAAAAGTCACAAAATGGGCGAGGTGCATGACGGCGCCGCGACCACAGACTGGATGGTTCAGGAGCAGGAGCGTGGTATTACCATTACTTCTGCTGCTATTACCGCCTTCTGGAAAGGTTCCGAGAAGCAGTACAAAGACGAGCACCGTTTCAACGTAATCGATACCCCAGGCCACGTAGACTTCACCATTGAAGTTGAGCGTTCCCTGCGCGTGCTCGACGGCGCTGTCGTTGTGTTCTGCGGTACCTCGGGCGTTGAGCCTCAGTCGGAAACCGTATGGCGTCAAGCCAACAAGTACGGCGTTCCACGTCTTGTTTACGTAAACAAGATGGACCGTGCTGGTGCCAACTTCCTGCGCGTGATCGGTCAGATCAAGCAGCGTCTGGGTCACACTCCGGTGCCAATCCAATTGGCTATCGGTTCCGAAGACAACTTCCAGGGTCAGATCGATCTGATCAACATGGAAGCTGTTTACTGGAATGATTCCGACAAAGGTATGGTTCCTGTTCGTAAGCCTATCCCTGCAGAACTGCAGGAACTGGCTGACGAGTGGCGCAACAACATGGTTGAGGCTGCTGCCGAAGCCAACGAAGAGCTGATGAACAAGTACCTCGAAGGTGAAGAACTCACCAACGTGGAAATCAAGGCTGCTCTGCGTCAGCGTACTATCGCTGGCGAGATCGTCTTGGCTGTTTGCGGTTCTTCCTTCAAGAACAAGGGTGTTCCCCTGGTTCTCGACGCCGTTATCGACTACCTGCCGGCTCCAACCGACATTCCTGCTATCAAGGGTACCAACCCTGATAACGAGGAAGAAGAAATGGAGCGTCACGCCGATGACAGTGAGCCGTTCTCGGCTCTGGCGTTCAAGATCGCAACCGACCCATTCGTGGGTACTTTGACCTTCGTCCGTGTTTACTCGGGCGTGTTGGCCTCCGGCGACGGCGTGATCAACTCGGTTAAAGGCAAGAAAGAGCGCGTGGGTCGTATGGTGCAAATGCACGCAAACGCCCGTGAAGAGATCAAGGAAGTACGCGCTGGTGACATCGCGGCCCTGATCGGCATGAAGGACGTCACCACGGGTGAGACTTTGTGCGACGCTGCCAAGCCAATCATCCTGGTTCGCATGGACTTCCCGGAGCCGGTTATTTCGGTTGCCGTAGAGCCTAAGACCAAGGATGACCAGGAAAAAATGGGTATCGCTCTGGGCAAGCTTGCTCAGGAAGATCCATCTTTCCGCGTCAAGACTGATGAAGAGACTGGTCAAACGATCATCTCCGGCATGGGCGAGCTGCACCTGGACATCCTGGTTGACCGGATGCGCCGTGAGTTCAACGTCGAAGCCAACATCGGTAAGCCTCAGGTTTCCTATCGTGAGCGCATCACGAAGAATTGCGAAATCGAAGGCAAGTTCGTTCGTCAGTCCGGCGGTCGTGGTCAGTTCGGTCACTGCTGGATCCGTTTTGCTCCTGCTGACGAAGGTCAGGAAGGTCTGCAATTCGTGAACGAAGTAGTTGGTGGTGTGGTTCCTAAGGAATACATCCCGGCTATCCAGAAGGGCATCGAAGAGCAGATGAAGAACGGTGTTGTTGCCGGCTATCCGCTGATCGGCCTGAAAGCAACCGTTTTTGACGGTTCTTACCACGACGTCGACTCCAACGAGATGGCGTTTAAGGTGGCTGCCTCCATGGCAACCAAGCAACTGGCCCAGAAGGGCGGTGGTGAGTTGCTTGAGCCGATCATGGCGGTAGAAGTTGTTACACCTGAAGACTATATGGGTGATGTCATGGGCGACCTTAACCGTCGTCGCGGCATGATCTTGGGTATGGAAGACACGGTTTCCGGCAAAGTGATTCGCGCCGAGGTTCCGTTGGGTGAGATGTTCGGTTATGCGACCGACGTTCGCTCCATGTCCCAGGGTCGCGCAAGCTACTCTATGGAATTCAAAAAATACAACACAGCTCCGGCGCACATCGCTGAAACTGTATCCAAAAAACAAGGCTGATTCAGTCCTTTAGGCAAGGAGTTAATTGTCGTGGCTAAAGAAAAATTTGATCGTTCCCTACCGCACGTCAACGTTGGCACCATCGGTCACGTTGACCACGGTAAAACCACTCTGACTGCTGCTCTGACTCGCGTTTGCTCCGAAGTTTTCGGTTCCGCAATCGTTGATTTCGATAAAATCGACAGCGCACCAGAAGAAAAAGCTCGTGGTATCACCATCAACACCGCGCACGTTGAATACAACTCGCTGATCCGTCACTACGCTCACGTTGACTGCCCAGGTCACGCTGACTATGTGAAGAACATGATCACCGGTGCTGCCCAGATGGACGGCGCAATCCTGGTTTGCTCGGCCGCTGATGGTCCGATGCCACAAACCCGTGAGCACATCCTGCTGTCCCGTCAGGTAGGCGTTCCGTACATCGTGGTTTACCTGAACAAGGCTGACCTGGTAGACGACGCTGAGCTGCTGGAACTGGTTGAGATGGAAGTGCGCGATCTGCTGAGCACTTACGACTTCCCAGGCGACGACACTCCGATCATCATCGGTTCTGCTCGTATGGCTCTGGAAGGCAAAGACGACAACGAAATGGGCACCACGTCCGTTCGTAAACTGGTTGAGACTCTGGACAGCTACATCCCAGATCCAGTCCGTGTTATCGACAAGCCGTTCCTGATGCCAATCGAAGACGTATTCTCGATCTCCGGTCGCGGTACTGTTGTAACCGGTCGTATCGAGCGCGGTATCGTTAAGGTTCAAGATCCACTGGAAATCGTTGGTCTGCGTGACACTACCGTCACCACCTGCACCGGTGTTGAAATGTTCCGTAAACTGCTCGACGAAGGTCGTGCTGGCGAGAACTGCGGCGTTCTGCTGCGTGGTACCAAGCGTGACGACGTTGAGCGTGGCCAGGTTCTGGTTAAGCCAGGTTCGGTTAAGCCGCACACCAAGTTCGAAGCTGAAGTGTACGTGCTGAGCAAAGAAGAAGGCGGTCGTCACACTCCGTTCTTCAAAGGCTACCGTCCACAGTTCTACTTCCGTACTACCGACGTAACTGGTAACTGCGAACTGCCGGAAGGCGTAGAAATGGTAATGCCAGGCGACAACATCAAAATGGTTGTCACCCTGATCAAAACCATCGCTATGGAAGACGGTCTGCGTTTCGCAATCCGTGAAGGCGGCCGTACCGTTGGTGCTGGCGTTGTAGCTAAAATCATCGAGTAATTATCTCTTCTGAGATAGCTCTGATGTTTTGAAAGGCCCCCGCTCAGCGGGGGCCTTTTTTATTGGGTTGACACCTATCAGGGCCGTCTATAGAATTGCGCCTCCTTTTAACGGGCGTATTGCGCTCGCTGGGAATAGCAGCCGGAGTCTGAAATCCAATGCAAAATCAGCAAATCCGTATCAGGTTGAAGGCTTTTGACCATCGCCTGATCGACCAATCCACCCAGGAAATCGTGGAAACCGCGAAACGTACTGGTGCTCAAGTGCGTGGTCCAATTCCACTGCCTACCCGTAAAGAGCGGTTCACCGTTCTGGTCTCCCCGCACGTCAACAAAGACGCGCGTGACCAGTACGAGATCCGTACTCATAAGCGCGTACTGGACATCGTCCAGCCAACGGATAAAACCGTTGATGCACTTATGAAGCTTGATCTGGCGGCCGGTGTGGAAGTACAGATCAGCCTCGGCTAAGACTTGGGTCTTAGTCGTGTAACGCTCTGAAATGGGCGGCCATAGCGGGTGAAAGCCCCGTACACTCATGAGGTTTACAACATGACTATTGGTGTAGTCGGTCGTAAATGCGGTATGACCCGTATTTTCACCGAAGAAGGTGTCTCCATTCCGGTCACGGTCATTGAGATCGAACCGAATCGCGTCACCCAGTTCAAAACTGAAGAGACCGATGGCTATCGTGCAGTGCAAGTCACTGTCGGCGAGCGTCGTGCTTCGCGCGTGACTGCTGCTCAAGCAGGCCACTTCGCTAAAGCAAACGTTGCAGCTGGTCGCACTGTTATGGAGTTCCGTCTCGAAGACGGCGACTACCAGGCTGGCGATCTGATCAACGCTGAAATCTTCGCTGCTGGTCAACTGGTTGATGTAACCGGTCAGTCCAAAGGTAAAGGCTTCCAGGGTACGATCAAGCGTTGGAATTTCCGTGGCCAAGACAACACTCACGGTAACTCCGTTTCCCACCGCGTCCCGGGCTCTATTGGCCAGTGCCAGACTCCTGGTCGTGTATTCAAGGGCAAAAAAATGTCCGGTCATATGGGCGCTGAGCGCGTGACCGTGCAGTCCCTCGAAGTAGTGCGCGTCGACGCTGAACGCAATCTGTTGTTGGTCAAGGGTGCTGTTCCTGGCGCTACTGGCGGCAACCTGGTTGTACGTCCGGCGGCCAAGGCTCGCGGTTAAGGGGAAGCTGACATGCAATTAAATGTAAATGACGCTCAAGCGATCGAAGTTTCCGAACTGACGTTTGGCGGCGAGTTCAACGAGACGCTGGTTCACCAAGCAGTCGTGGCCTACATGGCCGGCGGCCGTCAAGGTAGCAAACAGCAAAAGACCCGTTCCGACGTTCGTGGTGGCGGTAAGCGCCCTTGGCGTCAGAAAGGTACTGGCCGTGCTCGTGCCGGTACTATCCGTAGCCCAATCTGGCGTGGCGGTGGTACCACTTTCGCAGCTCGTCCACAGGATCACTCGCAGAAGCTCAACAAGAAGATGTACCGCGCAGCTCTGCGCTCCATCCTTGCTGAACTCGTGCGTACTGACCGTCTGGTCGTGGTTCAGGACTTCGCTGTTGAAAGCCCGAAAACCAAAGATCTGCTGGGCAAACTGAACAACATGAGCCTGACCGATGTTTTGATCGTGTCTGAAGCTGTTGATCAGAACCTGTACCTGGCTGCTCGCAACCTGCCACACGTTGATGTACGTGACGTGCAAGGTTCCGATCCAGTTAGTCTGATCGCATACGACAAGGTGTTGATCACCGTGTCGGCCGTGAAGAAATTCGAGGAGCTGCTGGGATGAACCAGGAACGCGTATTTAAAGTTCTGCTTGGCCCGCACGTTTCCGAAAAGGCTACGGTTCTGGCTGACAAGAAAGGCCAGTTCGTTTTCAAGGTTGCAACTGACGCAACCAAGCTGGAAATCAAGAAGGCCGTCGAAAGCCTGTTCAGCGTGAAAGTAGAGCGTGTTACTACCCTGAATGTTCTGGGTAAGAGCAAGCGCACTGCTCGCGGCCTGGGCAAGCGTAATGACTGGAAGAAGGCAGTTATCTCCCTTCAGCCAGGCCAAGATCTCGATTTCAGCAGCAGTGCTGAGTAAGGAAGGGGTGCATCATGGCAATCGTTAAATGCAAACCGACTTCCCCTGGCCGCCGTTTTGTGGTCAAGGTGGTCAACCAGGAGCTGCATAAAGGCGCTCCTCACGCACCGCTGCTCGAGAAAAAATCGAAGTCTGGTGGTCGTAACAACAATGGTCGTATTACCACTCGTCACATCGGTGGTGGCCATAAGCAGCATTATCGTCTGGTCGACTTCCGTCGCAACGACAAAGATGGCATCGCTGCCACTGTCGAGCGTATCGAATACGATCCAAACCGTACTGCTCACATCGCTCTGCTGCTGTACGCAGATGGCGAGCGTCGCTACATCATCGCCCCTAAAGGCGTGAGCGCTGGCGACCAGCTGATCGCAGGTGCTCTGGCACCGATCAAGCCGGGCAACGCTCTGCAACTGCGCAACATTCCAGTTGGTAGCACCGTACACGGCATCGAATTGAAGCCAGGTAAAGGCGCGCAAATCGCTCGTTCCGCTGGTGCTTCGGCTCAGCTGATCGCTCGTGAAGGTGTCTACGTGACCCTGCGTCTGCGTTCTGGTGAGATGCGTAAAGTGCTGGCTGAATGCCGCGCGACCCTGGGCGAAGTCTCGAACTCCGAGCACAGCCTGCGTTCGCTGGGTAAAGCTGGTGCCAAACGCTGGCGTGGCGTTCGCCCAACCGTTCGTGGTGTTGCCATGAACCCGGTTGACCACCCACACGGTGGTGGTGAAGGTCGTACCTCTGGTGGTCGTCATCCGGTATCGCCATGGGGCTTCCCGACTAAGGGCGCGAAGACTCGTGGTAATAAGCGTACCGACAAAATGATCGTCCGTCGTCGCAAGTAAATAGAGGGATACGACAGTGCCACGTTCTCTGAAAAAAGGTCCTTTTATTGATCTTCACCTACTGAAGAAGATCGAAGTGGCGGCGGAAAAGAACGATCGCAAACCAGTTAAGACCTGGTCGCGTCGTTCGATGATCCTGCCACAAATGGTCGGTCTGACCATCGCTGTACACAACGGTCGCTTGCACGTCCCAGTTCTCGTGAACGAAGACATGGTCGGCCACAAACTAGGCGAGTTTGCCGGTACCCGCACTTATCGTGGGCACGTGGCAGACAAGAAAGCCAAGCGTTAAGGGGTTAGGAAATGGAAGTAGCCGCTAAGTTGTCGGGCGCTCGAATCTCCGCCCAGAAAGCCCGCTTGGTCGCCGACCAGATCCGCGGGAAGAAGGTGGGCGAAGCGCTCAACCTGTTGGCTTTCAGCAGTAAGAAAGCCGCCGAGATCATGAAGAAAGTGCTGGAGTCGGCCGTAGCCAACGCCGAGCATAACGAAGGCGCAGACGTTGATGACCTGAAGGTCAGCACCGTTTTCGTCAACGAAGGGCGTTCGCTGAAGCGCATCATGCCACGTGCCAAAGGCCGTGCTGATCGCATCGTCAAGCGGTCTTGCCATATCACTGTCAAGGTTGCTGACAAGTAACGGAGTCGAAGAGATGGGTCAGAAAGTACATCCCATTGGCATTCGCCTGGGAATCGTCAAGGAGCACACCTCCGTCTGGTACGCAGACGGTCGGACTTATGCGGACTACTTGTTCGCTGATCTGAAGGTGCGTGAGTATCTCCAAGACAAACTAAAAAGCGCGTCCGTAAGCCGTATCGATATCCATCGTCCGGCCCAAACTGCACGTATCACCATTCACACCGCTCGTCCAGGTATCGTTATCGGGAAGAAAGGTGAAGATGTTGAGAAACTGCGTCAGGACCTGACCAAGCAAATGGGTGTGCCTGTGCACATCAATATCGAAGAGATCCGCAAGCCGGAACTCGACGGTATGCTGGTTGCGCAGAGCGTAGCTCAGCAGCTGGAGCGTCGCGTAATGTTCCGTCGCGCTATGAAGCGCGCTGTACAGAACGCCATGCGCATTGGTGCCAAAGGCATCAAAATCCAAGTGAGCGGTCGTCTCGGCGGTGCTGAAATCGCACGTACTGAATGGTATCGCGAAGGTCGTGTGCCACTGCACACCCTGCGTGCCGACATCGACTATGCCAACTACGAAGCTCACACCACTTACGGTGTGATCGGTGTAAAGGTTTGGATCTTCAAAGGCGAAGTAATTGGTGGTCGCCAAGAAGAACTGAAACCACAAGCACCAGCGCCTCGTAAAAAAGCTGCTAAGTAAGGGGTACGCCAAATGTTGCAACCTAAGCGTACGAAGTTCCGCAAGCAGATGACAGGCCACAACCGTGGTCTGGCTCAGCGCGGTAGCAAAGTCAGCTTCGGCGAGTTCGCGCTGAAGTCTGTAGCTCGTGGTCGTCTCACCGCTCGTCAGATCGAGTCAGCGCGTCGTGCTCTGACCCGTCACGTTAAACGTGGCGGCAAGATCTGGATCCGTGTATTCCCGGACAAGCCGATCTCCAAGAAACCTCTCGAGGTTCGTATGGGTAAAGGTAAGGGTAACGTGGAATACTGGGTAGCCCAGATTCAGCCAGGCAAAGTCCTGTATGAAATCGAGGGTGTTTCTGAAGAGCTGGCGCGTGAGGCTTTCGCCCTGGCTGCTGCAAAGCTGCCGCTCGCCACCTCCTTTGTTAAACGGACGGTGATGTGATGAAAGCGAATGAACTTCGTGAAAAATCCGCACAGCAGCTGAACGAGCAACTGCTCGGCCTGCTGCGCGACCAGTTCAATCTGCGTATGCAGAAAGCAACTGGCCAGTTGGGGCAGTCTCATCTGCTCTCGCAAGTTAAGCGTGACATCGCTCGCGTGAAGACTGTGCTCAACCAGCAGGCAGGTAAGTGATCATGGCTGAAGCCGAAAAGACTGTCCGTACGCTGACTGGCCGTGTTGTCAGCGACAAGATGGACAAAACCATCACCGTTCTGATCGAGCGTCGCGTTAAGCACCCGATCTACGGTAAATATGTTAAGCGTTCGACTAAGCTGCACGCGCACGACGAAACCAATCAGTGCCACATCGGCGACAAAGTCACTATTCGTGAAACTCGTCCGCTGGCCAAGACCAAGTCTTGGGCACTGGTTGATGTTCTCGAACGCGCTGTGGAAGTCTAAGGACTAGGGGTCGGAGAAATTATATGATTCAGACTCAATCCATGCTCGATGTGGCCGATAACAGCGGCGCTCGCCGTGTTATGTGCATCAAGGTGCTGGGTGGCTCCCATCGTCGTTACGCTGGTATCGGTGACATCATCAAAGTTACCGTTAAGGAAGCAATTCCTCGCGGTAAAGTGAAAAAAGGCCAAGTGATGACTGCTGTTGTAGTCCGCACTCGTCACGGCGTACGCCGTGCTGATGGCTCCATTATCCGCTTTGATGGCAACGCTGCTGTTCTTCTGAACAACAAGCAAGAGCCGATCGGCACCCGTATCTTTGGGCCAGTGACCCGTGAACTTCGTACTGAGAAGTTCATGAAGATCGTCTCGCTCGCCCCAGAAGTGCTGTAAGGAGATCCGACATGCAAAAGATTCGTCGTGACGACGAGATCATCGTGATCGCCGGCAAAGACAAAGGTAAGCGCGGTAAGGTGCTTAAGGTTCTCGCTAATAACCGTCTGGTTATCGGTGGTCTGAACCTGGTCAAGCGTCATACCAAGCCTAACCCGATGTCGGGCGTGCAGGGCGGTATCGTCGAGAAAGAAGCTCCGCTGGACGCTTCTAACGTCGCCATCTTCAACGGCGAAACCAACAAGGCTGACCGCGTTGGTTTCAAAGTAGAAGACGGTAAGAAAATTCGTGTCTTCAAGTCGACCCAAAAAGCGGTTGATGCTTGAACACTGCTAGGTAGATTAGACCATGGCACGACTACAAGAGATTTACCGGAAGGAAATCGCCCCTAAGCTTAAGGAAGAACTTAAGCTTGGGAACGTGATGGAAGTTCCGCGCGTTACCAAAATCACCCTGAACATGGGTCTGGGCGAAGCGATCGGTGACAAAAAAGTCATCGAGCACGCTGTTGCTGACCTGGAAAAGATCACCGGCCAGAAAGTCGTTGTGACCTACGCTCGGAAATCCATCGCTGGCTTTAAAGTCCGTGAAGGTTGGCCGATCGGCGTCAAAGTGACCCTGCGCCGTGAGCGTATGTATGAATTCCTGGATCGTCTGCTGTCGATCTCCCTGCCTCGGGTTCGCGACTTCCGCGGCCTGAATGCCAAGTCCTTCGATGGTCGTGGTAACTACAGCATGGGCGTGAAAGAGCAGATCATCTTCCCGGAAATCGACTACGACAAGATCGATGCTCTCCGCGGTCTGGACATCACCCTGACCACCACTGCCAAGAACGATGATGAAGGTCGCGCCCTGTTGCGTGCTTTCAAATTCCCGTTCCGCAACTGATTGGAGTAGGACCATGGCCAAGATGAGCATGAAAAACCGCGAGCTGAAGCGTCAGCTCACGGTTGCCAAGTACGCCAAGAAGCGTGCAGCACTGAAAGCAATCATCGTTGATCTGAACGCAAGTCCAGAAGCGCGTTGGGAAGCTACAGTTGCTCTGCAGAAGCAGCCACGTGACGCAAGCGCTTCGCGCATGCGTAACCGCTGCCGCCTGACCGGTCGTCCACACGGCGTTTACCGCAAGTTCGGCCTCGGCCGTAACAAACTGCGTGAAGCGGCAATGCGTGGTGACGTACCAGGTCTGGTTAAAGCCAGCTGGTAAGTACTTTCAGCGTCCTGGCGGCCTGAATCGCAAGATACTGACCGCCGGTGACCTTGAATCTGGAACAAGCCCCTTTTGGGGCTTGTTTCATTTCCGGAGTGTGTCTAAAATACGCGGCTCGCCTGAGCCCGTGTTTTTTACCCGGAGATTCTCGGCGACATATGTAGCCGCAAGGCTAATTTTTTTGTATTAGGAGCGTCTAGCCCATGAGTATGCAGGACCCGTTAGCGGACATGCTAACTCGTATCCGTAATGCCCAGATGGCTGAAAAGTCCGTCGTAAGCATGCCATCTTCCAAGTTGAAGGTAGCTGTTGCCAAAGTCCTGAAAGACGAAGGCTACATTGCGGGTTATCAGATCAGCAGCGATGTAAAAGCACTGCTGTCCATCGAGCTGAAGTACTTCGAAGGCCGTTCGGTCATCGAGGAAGTGAAGCGCGTTAGCCGTCCAGGCCTGCGTCAGTACAAGTCCGCTGAAGATCTGCCGAAAGTTCGTGGCGGTCTGGGCGTGTCTATCGTCTCCACCAACAAAGGTGTGATGACGGATCGTGCTGCGCGCGCTGCCGGTGTCGGCGGCGAAGTTCTTTGCACTGTGTTCTAAGGGGGGATAAGCATGTCTCGCGTCGCTAAGAACCCCGTTAAGCTGCCAGCCGGTGTCGAAGTCAAATTCGCAGGCCAGCAGCTTTCGGTGAAGGGTGCCAAGGGCACTCTTGAACTGAACATCCATTCGTCCGTTGAGATCGTTGAAGAAGCTGGTGAGCTGCGTTTCGCTGCTCGCAATGGCGATCAACAAACTCGCGCAATGGCCGGTACCACGCGTGCGTTGGTAAACAACATGGTCCAAGGCGTAAGCCAAGGCTTCGAGCGTAAGCTCCAGCTGGTCGGTGTTGGTTACAAAGCGCAAGCAAAAGGCACGGTTTTGAACCTGGCCCTTGGCTTCTCGCACCCTGTGGATTACGAACTGCCAGCGGGCATCACTGCTGAGACCCCTAGCCAGACCGATATCCTGATCAAGGGCATCGATAAGCAGCTGGTAGGTCAAGTGGCCGCTGAGATCCGCGACTTCCGTCCACCAGAGCCGTACAAAGGCAAAGGTGTGCGCTACGCGGACGAAGTCGTCCGTCGTAAAGAAGCCAAGAAGAAGTAGGGCATAGCAAATGACCGACAAAAAAGTTACTCGACTGCGTCGCGCTCGCAAAGCACGCCTGAAAATGCACGAACTCGAAGTCGTGCGTCTCTGCGTGTTCCGCTCGTCGCAGCACATCTACGCCCAGGTCATCTCGGCCGACGGCAACAAAGTCCTGGCAAGCGCCTCGACTTTGGATAAAGAACTGCGTGATGGTGCCACTGGCAACATCGACGCGGCCACAAAGGTTGGCCAGCTGGTCGCTACGCGTGCTAAGGCCGCTGGCGTCTCGCAAGTGGCTTTCGACCGCTCTGGCTTCAAGTACCACGGTCGCGTGAAAGCGCTGGCTGATGCTGCTCGTGAAGCTGGGCTGGAGTTCTAAGTTATGTCAAATAACGACCAAAAGCGCGACGAAGGCTACATTGAGAAGCTGGTTCAAGTTAACCGCGTAGCCAAAACCGTTAAAGGCGGCCGTATCTTCACCTTCACCGCGTTGACCGTGGTAGGTGATGGTAAAGGCCGTGTTGGCTTCGGCCGCGGCAAGTCACGTGAAGTGCCTGCTGCGATCCAGAAGGCAATGGAAGCTGCTCGTCGCAACATGATCCAAGTTGATCTGAACGGCACCACGCTGCAGTACGCAATGAAGTCCGCCCATGGCGCTTCGAAGGTGTACATGCAGCCTGCTTCTGAAGGTACCGGTATCATCGCTGGCGGCGCTATGCGTGCTGTCCTCGAAGTTGCTGGCGTTCAGAACGTTCTGGCCAAGTGCTACGGCTCGACTAACCCGGTAAACGTGGTTCACGCCACTTTCAAAGGTTTGAAAGCTATGCAATCTCCTGAGTCCATCGCTGCCAAGCGTGGTCTGACTGTCAAGGAGATCTTCTGATCATGGCTACCGTTAAAGTAACGCTGATCAAAAGCATGACCGGCCGCATCCCTAACCACAAACTGTGTGTTAAAGGTCTGGGTCTGCGTCGCATCGGTCACACTGTAGAAGTCCTGGATACTCCCGAGAATCGCGGGATGATCAACAAGGCTTACTACATGCTGCGTGTAGAGGGTTAATCGATGAAACTCAATGATCTGAGTCCAGCGCCGGGTTCCCGTCGCGAAAAGCATCGTCCGGGCCGTGGTATCGGTAGCGGTTTGGGTAAGACTGGTGGCCGTGGCCACAAAGGTCAAACCTCCCGCTCCGGTGGCACCATCGCTCCAGGCTTTGAAGGCGGTCAACAGCCGCTGCATCGTCGCCTGCCTAAGTTCGGTTTCGTATCGCTGAAAGCCATGGACCGCGCAGAAGTGCGTCTGTCCGAGCTGGCTAAAGTGGAAGGCGACATCGTTACTGTGCAGACCCTGAAAGATGCCAACGTGATCAACGTCAACGTACAGCGTGTGAAAATCATGCTGTCCGGTGAAGTGACTCGCGCTGTCACTATCGGCAAGGGAATCGGCGCCACCAAAGGTGCGCGTTCGGCTATCGAAGCAGCTGGCGGCAAGTTCGAGGAATAAATGGCTAAGCAAGGTGCTCTCTCAGCGCTCGGCAAAGGCGGTATGTCTGAACTTTGGGCTCGTCTGCGTTTTCTGTTCCTGGCGATTATCGTCTACCGAATAGGCGCACACATCCCGGTTCCAGGTATCAACCCGGACCGACTCGCAGACCTGTTTCGACAGAATGAGGGAACCATTCTTAGCTTGTTCAACATGTTTTCCGGCGGCGCGCTGGAACGGATGAGCATCTTTGCACTGGGGATCATGCCGTACATTTCGGCATCGATCATCATGCAACTGATGACCGCCGTCAGCCCGCAGCTGGAGCAGTTGAAGAAGGAAGGTGAAGCTGGCCGTCGCAAGATTAGCCAGTACACCCGCTACGGCACTGTCGTCCTCGCCCTCGTCCAAGCTATCGGCATGTCCGTTGGCCTGGCTGGGCAGGGCGTTGCGTTCACTGGTGACTTTGGCTTCCATTTCGTCGCGGTATCCACATTTGTGGCTGGTGCGATGTTCATGATGTGGCTGGGTGAGCAGATTACTGAACGTGGTGTTGGTAACGGTATCTCGATGTTGATTTTCGCAGGTATCGTCGCCGGTCTTCCGAGAGCGATTGGGCAGTCTTTCGAGTCTGCACGTCAGGGTGATATCAACATTTTCGCCCTGGTTGCCATCGGTTTGCTGGCAGTAGCGATTATCGGTTTTGTGGTGTTCATTGAGCGTGGTCAGCGTCGTATTGCTGTTCACTACGCCAAGCGTCAGCAGGGCCGTAAGGTCTTTGCTGCGCAGACCAGCCACTTGCCGCTGAAAGTGAATATGGCCGGTGTTATTCCGGCAATTTTCGCGAGCAGCATTTTGCTGTTTCCGGCTTCGTTGGGTACCTGGTTTGGTCAGTCCGAAAATATGGGCTGGCTGCAGGACCTCTCTCAGTCGATCGCTCCTGGTCAGCCGTTGAATATTCTGCTGTTTAGTGCAGGGATTATTTTCTTCTGCTTCTTCTATACGGCGTTGATGTTCAATCCGAAAGACGTAGCGGAAAACCTGAAGAAGTCCGGTGCCTTTATTCCGGGCATCCGTCCAGGTGAGCAGTCTGCACGCTACATTGATGGCGTTCTGACTCGTTTGACCCTGTTCGGTGCTCTATATATGACGGCCGTGTGCTTGTTGCCCCAGTTCCTGGTGGTTGCAGCAAACGTTCCGTTCTACCTTGGCGGGACCTCGTTGCTGATCGTGGTCGTGGTTGTGATGGACTTCATGTCCCAAGTACAATCGCACCTCGTTTCGCACCAGTACGAATCCCTGATGAAGAAAGCCAACCTGAAGGGCTACGGCAGCGGCATGTTGCGCTGAGTACCCCATAAGGTTCGAGGAGTTGGTGATGAAAGTTCGTGCATCGGTGAAAAAGCTGTGCCGTAACTGCAAGATTATTCGCCGCGAAGGTGTTGTTCGAGTAATTTGCAGCGCGGAACCGCGTCACAAACAGCGCCAAGGCTGAGTGTGATCCGCTTGAAGCCCGGCAGCTAGTGCGCTGCCGGGTTGATTATTTGTTATTACAGCGATATTATCTCGCGCCCTATTTCTTGGCTTCCGGGGCGTAGGTAGCTGTCAATTGGAGTCCCACTGAATGGCCCGTATTGCAGGCGTTAACATTCCAGATAACAAGCACACTGTTATCTCGCTGACCTACATCTATGGTGTTGGTCGCACTACTGCGCAGAAAATTTGCGCAGTTGCTGGGGTAAACCCAGCCGCTAAGATCAAGGATCTGAGCGACGAGCAGATTGAACAGCTGCGTGGCGAAGTGGCGAAGTTCACCACTGAAGGTGACCTGCGTCGCGAAATCAACATGAAAATCAAGCGTTTGATGGACCTCGGTTGCTATCGCGGTCTGCGTCATCGTCGTGGTCTTCCAGTACGCGGTCAGCGTACCAAGACTAACGCGCGTACCCGTAAAGGTCCGCGTAAGCCGATCCGCAAGTAATCGCCCCAGCGAATCGACAGGAAAATTATCATGGCAAAACCTGCTGCTCGTCCTCGTAAAAAAGTTAAAAAGACAGTGGTTGATGGCATCGCCCACATCCATGCTTCTTTTAACAACACAATCGTGACCATCACCGACCGTCAAGGTAACGCGCTTTCTTGGGCTACCTCCGGTGGTTCGGGTTTCCGCGGTTCCCGCAAGTCCACCCCGTTTGCTGCTCAAGTAGCTGCTGAACGTGCTGGTCAAGCTGCGCTGGAATATGGCCTGAAAAACCTCGACGTTAACGTCAAGGGTCCAGGTCCAGGTCGTGAGTCTGCTGTCCGTGCTTTGAACGGCTGTGGCTATAAGATCGCCAGCATCACCGACGTGACGCCAATCCCGCACAACGGGTGCCGTCCGCCGAAGAAGCGCCGCGTGTAATCCAGGAGATTGTAAAGAATGGCTCGTTACATTGGTCCAAAATGCAAACTCGCTCGTCGCGAAGGCACCGATCTCTTCCTGAAGAGCGGCGTGCGCGCGATCGAATCGAAGTGCAACATTGAAGCAGCACCTGGTATCCACGGCCAACGCCGCGGTCGCCAGTCCGATTACGGCACCCAACTGCGTGAAAAGCAGAAGGTCCGTCGTATCTACGGCGTTCTCGAGCGTCAGTTCAGCGGCTACTACAAAGAAGCTGCTGGCAAGAAAGGTGCAACCGGTGAAAACCTGCTGCAACTGCTCGAATGCCGTCTGGACAACGTTGTATACCGTATGGGCTTTGGTTCGACTCGTGCCGAATCCCGTCAGCTGGTATCGCACAAGTCGATCAGCGTTAACGGTCAGACCGTAAACGTTCCGTCCTACCAGGTTCGTGCTGGTGACGTGGTCGCAGTTCGCGAGAAAGCAAAAAACCAACTTCGCATTGTCCAAGCTCTCGATCTGTGTGCCCAACGTGGCCGCGTAGAATGGGTAGAAGTAGACACTGAGAAGAAGTCGGGCGTTTTCAAGAACGTTCCTGCTCGCAGTGATCTGTCCGCCGACATCAACGAAAGCCTGATTGTCGAGCTCTACTCCAAGTAAGGGCTAGAAAATAGGTGCATCCATGCAGATTTCGGTAAATGAGTTCCTGACACCCCGCCACATTGATGTGCAGGTTGTCAGTCCAACCCGCGCCAAAATTACTCTCGAGCCTCTCGAGCGTGGTTTTGGCCACACCCTGGGCAACGCGCTGCGCCGCATCCTGTTGTCCTCAATGCCCGGCTGTGCAGTAGTCGAGGCCGAGATTGACGGTGTGCTCCACGAGTACAGCGCCATCGAAGGTGTACAGGAAGACGTAATTGAAATCCTGTTGAACCTTAAAGGTCTGGCTATCAAGCTGCACGGCCGTGACGAAGTTACGCTGACCTTGTCGAAGAAGGGTTCGGGGGTGGTTACCGCTGCCGATATTCAGCTGGATCATGATGTCGAGATCGTTAACCCCGATCACGTAATCGCTAACCTGGCGTCTAACGGCGCCCTGAACATGAAGCTCACCGTAGCTCGTGGTCGTGGTTATGAACCGGCCGACTCGCGTCAGAGCGATGAAGACGAAAGCCGCAGCATTGGTCGCTTGCAGCTTGACTCTTCGTTCAGCCCGGTTCGCCGTATCGCATACGTGGTGGAAAACGCCCGTGTCGAGCAGCGTACTAACCTGGACAAGCTGGTTATTGATCTGGAAACCAACGGTACTCTGGATCCTGAAGAGGCTATCCGCCGCGCTGCAACCATCCTGCAACAGCAGTTGGCTGCGTTCGTCGACCTCAAAGGTGACAGCGAACCAGTGGTAATCGAGCAGGAAGACGAGATCGATCCGATCCTGCTTCGCCCGGTTGACGATCTGGAACTGACTGTACGTTCGGCTAACTGCCTTAAGGCGGAAAACATTTACTACATCGGCGACCTGATTCAGCGTACCGAAGTAGAACTGTTGAAGACTCCGAACCTGGGCAAGAAATCCTTGACTGAAATCAAGGACGTTCTGGCCTCCCGCGGTCTGTCCCTCGGCATGCGCCTCGACAACTGGCCGCCTGCAAGTCTTAAGAAGGACGACAAGGCGACTGCCTGATCGTCGTAATCACCGAACGTGAGTTTGGTAAGGAATGAACCATGCGTCATCGTAAAAGTGGTCGTCACCTGAGCCGTACCAGCTCGCACCGCAAGGCCATGTTTCAAAACATGGCGGTGTCGCTGTTCGAGCACGAGCTGATCAAAACTACACTGCCGAAAGCTAAAGAACTGCGTCGCGTTGCTGAGCCGCTGATCACTTTGGCCAAGACAGACAGCCTGGCTAACCGCCGTCTGGCTTTCGACCGTACTCGTTCGAAAGCTATCGTTGGTAAGCTCTTCAACGACCTGGGCAAGCGTTACGCTACCCGTGAGGGTGGCTACCTGCGCATCCTCAAGTGCGGTTTCCGCGCTGGCGACAACGCGCCTATGGCGTACGTCGAGTTGGTTGATCGTGCTACTGCCGGCGAAGCTGTAAGCGCCGAGTAAGACGACAAGCTGTAACGAAGAACCGGGCCTAGTGCCCGGTTTTTTGTGCCCGTAATAAAAGCGTGTTCGATACAAGCTTCCAAAGATTGTGCTTGGCACTATGGGGGTTGGAGTGTTCGGTAGAAAATATCTATTGATGCCTACAATTTAATGAATTTGTAGACGTCATATTGATGATCAATACTCCTCCCAAGCCGATTAGCCGGCAGTTCCAAGTCCGACCTGAGGGAAATTGAGCATGAGCCAGAATAAAATCCTTACCACCGCCAGCGGCGCCCCCGTTGCGGACAACCAGAATTCACGTTCCGCAGGCCCACGCGGCCCGTTGCTGCTCGACGATTTTCATCTGATCGAGAAGCTCGCTCACTTCAACCGTGAAAATATCCCTGAGCGCCGTGTGCACGCCAAGGGTTCGGGTGCCTACGGCACTTTCACGGTCACCCGAGATATTACGCAGTACACCAGCGCCAAGCTGTTCGAGTCGGTGGGCAAGCAAACCCCTACCTTCCTGCGTTTTTCCACCGTAGGCGGCGAGCGTGGTTCGGCAGATACCGAGCGCGACCCACGTGGTTTCGCCTTGAAGTTCTATACCGAAGAAGGCAATTGGGACATCGTGGGTAACAACACCCCGGTGTTCTTCATTCGCGACCCTCTGAAGTTTCCAGACTTCATCCACACTCAGAAGCGCTTGCCGCAAAGCAACCTGAAAAGCGCACAAATGATGTGGGATTTCTGGTCGCACTCTCCAGAGGCGCTGCACCAGGTCACCATCCTGTTTTCGGACCGTGGCATCCCTGATGGCTACCGTCACATGCACGGCTTCGGCAGTCACACCTACAGCCTGATTAACACCAAGGGCGAGCGTCACTGGGTCAAGTGGCACTACAAGACCAAGCAGGGCATCAAGAACCTGGCGCCGGCTGAAGCTGCTCGCCTGGCCGGTACTGACCCTGATTACGCCCAGCGCGATTTGTTTGGCGCGATCGAGCGCGGTGATTTCCCGAAATGGCGCGTCTGCATCCAGATCATGACCGAGGCCCAGGCCAACGCTCATTACGAGAACCCTTTCGATGTGACCAAAACCTGGTCGCAGAAGGAATTCCCGCTGATCGAAGTCGGTGAGCTGGAGCTGAACCGTAACCCGCAGAACTACTTTGCTGAAGTTGAGCAAGCCGCATTCGGCCCAAGCAACATGGTTCCAGGCGTCGGCCTGTCGCCAGACCGCATGCTTCAAGGTCGTGTGTTCGCTTACGCCGATGCCCACCGCTATCGCGTTGGCACCAATCACCAGCAACTGCCGGTGAATGCCCCGCGTAACCAGGTGAATAGCTACCAGCGTGATGGTTCGATGGCCTTTGGTAGCAACGGCGGCGCAGCGCCTAACTACGAGCCAAACAGCTACGCCGATGCACCAAAGCAAGCACCCCAGTATGCGGAGCCTGCACTGGCCCTGAGTGGCGCGGCTGACCGTTACGATCACCGTGAAGACACCGATTACTACAGCCACGCCGGTGCGCTGTTCCGCCTGATGAACGATGAGCAGAAAGCTTTGCTCACCAACAACATCGCCGGCGCGATGGGTGGCGTTTCCAGTGATGTGGTTCAACGTCAACTGCAGCACTTCTACAAGGCCGATCCGGCTTATGGAGAAGCAATCGCAAAGGCGCTGGGTGTATCGCTTAACTGACTCTAAACGATAAGCAGAACCGCCCTCATTTGGGCGGTTTTTGCGTTATTTCAGCTACTTTTCTCCGAAAAACATCACTTTTCTGCCGTTGATCCCGTGACCTTCAAGTCATCATGGTTCAAACTACAGACTTTCAAGCAGGGAGATGTAGGGCGATGCAAGGTCACCCCGACGTAATCGATTACCTCAACACGTTGCTGACGGGCGAACTGGCTGCTCGTGACCAATATTTCATCCATTCGCGCATGTACGAAGACTGGGGCTTTACCGAGCTCTACGAACGTATCAACCACGAGATGGAAGAAGAGGCACAGCACGCCGACGCACTGATGCGCCGTATCCTCATGCTCGAAGGCACGCCGCGTATGCGTCCGGATGACCTGGATGTGGGCACCACAGTCCCTGACATGCTCGCTGCCGACCTGCGCCTCGAGTACAAGGTCCGTGCCGCGCTCTGCAAGGGCATTGAGCTCTGTGAGCAGCACAGCGACTTCGTCACCCGTGAAATCCTGCGGGTGCAGTTGAACGACACAGAAGAAGATCACACCTACTGGCTGGAAAAGCAGTTGGGCCTGATCAAGCTGATTGGTCTGGAAAACTACCTGCAATCGCAGTTCTGATTCCCGGCTACAAAAAAGCCCCTGTCACCGTAAAGTGACAGGGGCTTTTCATTGGGCCCGAAAAAGTCAGGCCCGGTCGCGTTCCAGCAATGGTTTCAAGTAGTAACCGGTGTGCGACTGCGGCATTTCGGAAACCTGCTCCGGCGTGCCCACGGCAATGATCTGGCCACCTTTGGATCCGCCTTCCGGCCCAAGGTCCACCAGCCAATCGGCCGTCTTGATCACATCAAGGTTGTGCTCGATCACCACCACGGTGTTGCCGTGGTCGCGCAGGCGGTGCAGCACGTCCAACAGTTGCTGGATATCCGCGAAGTGCAGGCCGGTGGTCGGCTCATCGAGGATATACAGGGTCTTGCCCGTATCGCGCTTGGACAGCTCGCGAGACAACTTCACCCGCTGCGCCTCACCCCCCGACAGCGTAGTCGCTGACTGGCCCAGTTTGATGTAGGACAAGCCCACGTCCATCAGTGTTTGCAGCTTGCGCGCCAACGCCGGGACCGCGTCGAAGAACACCCGTGCTTCCTCGATGGTCATCTCCAGGGTTTCGTGGATGCTCTTGCCCTTGTATTTGATCTCCAGGGTTTCGCGGTTGTAGCGCTTGCTCTTGCACACATCGCACGGCACGTAGATGTCCGGGAGAAAGTGCATTTCCACCTTGATCAAGCCATCGCCCTGGCACGCTTCACAGCGCCCGCCCTTGACGTTGAACGAGAACCGGCCTGGCCCGTAACCCCGTGAGCGGGATTCCGGAACCCCGGCAAACAACTCACGAATAGGCGTAAACAAACCGGTGTAGGTCGCCGGGTTGGAACGTGGCGTCCGGCCAATCGGGCTCTGGTCGATATCGACCACCTTGTCCAGATGTTCCAGGCCTTTGATGCTGTCGTGCGCCGCTGCTTCCAAGGTGGTCGCGCCGTTCAGGGCGGTGGCACTCAAGGGGAACAGCGTGTTGTTGATCAGCGTCGATTTCCCCGAGCCGGAAACACCCGTCACACAGGTCAGCAAGCCCAGTGGGATTTCCAGGTCGACATTGCGCAAGTTGTTACCGCGTGCGCCCTTGAGGTGCAGCGCCAGCTTCTTGTTACGAGGTGTGCGTTTGGCCGGCACCTCGATCTTCACACGGCCAGATAAGTACTTACCGGTCAGCGAATCCGGGTGCGCCATGACTTCAGCCGGCGTGCCTTCAGCGACAATGTGCCCGCCATGCACGCCGGCGCCCGGGCCGATATCGACCACATAATCCGCCAGGCGAATCGCATCTTCATCGTGTTCGACCACGATAACCGTGTTGCCGATGTCCCGCAGGTGTTTCAAGGTGCCTAGCAGGCGATCATTGTCGCGCTGGTGCAAGCCAATCGACGGCTCATCGAGGATGTACAACACACCCACAAGACCCGCACCAATCTGGCTGGCCAGGCGAATCCGCTGGGCTTCACCGCCGGACAGGGTATCGGCGCTGCGATCCAACGACAGATAGTCCAGGCCCACGTTGACCAGGAACTGCAACCGCTCGCGAATTTCCTTGAGAATCTTGTCGGCGATCTCCCCGCGGCGACCGGTCAGCTTGAGCACACCAAAGTACTCGCAGGCATCCCCGATCGGCAGGTTGGTCACCGCCGGCAAGGTCTTCTCGCCCACCCACACATGCCGCGCCTCACGACGCAGGCGAGTGCCGCGGCAATCCGGGCAAGGTTGGGTGCTGAGGAACTTCGCCAACTCTTCACGCACGCTCGCCGATTCGGTCTCGCGGTAGCGACGCTCCAGGTTCGGCACAATGCCTTCGAACGGGTGGGAGCGCTTGACGATGTCGCCACGGTCGTTCAGGTATTTGAAGTCGACGTTCTGCGAGCCGCTGCCGTGCAGGATGACCTTCTGCTGATCCGCCGGCAGTTGGTTGAACGGCACTTCCAGGCTGAACTTGTAGTGCGACGCCAACGACCCGAGCATCTGGAAGTAGTAGACGTTGCGCCGGTCCCAGCCGCGTATCGCCCCCTCCGCCAGCGTCAGGTCACCGTTGACCAGGCGCTTGATGTCGAAAAACTGCTTCACGCCCAGGCCATCGCAAGTCGGGCAGGCGCCGGCCGGGTTGTTGAAGGAAAACAGCTTGGGTTCCAGTTCGCTGATGGCATGGCCGCAGATCGGGCAGGCAAAGCGCGCGGAGAAGATGATCTCTTCGCCCGGCTCGTCGTCCATCGGCGCCACCAAGGCGATGCCGTCGGCCAGCTTCAACGCTGTTTCGAAGGATTCCGCCAGGCGTTGTTGCAGGTCGGCGCGCACCTTGAAGCGGTCGACGACCACGTCAATCGAGTGCTTCTTCTGTTTGTCGAGCTTCGGCGCTTCGTCCAGCTCATAGAGCTTGCCGTTGATGCGCGCGCGCACAAAACCCTGGGCCCGCAGCTCTTCGAAGACGGAAAGGTGTTCACCCTTGCGCTCGCGGATCACCGGCGCCAGCAGCATCAGCTTGGCGCCTTCCGGCTGGGCCAGCACCAGGTCGACCATCTGGCTGACGGTCTGGGCTTCCAGGGGAATGTCGTGGTCCGGGCAACGCGGAATACCCACGCGTGCGTACAGCAGGCGCAGGTAATCGTAGATTTCGGTAATGGTGCCCACGGTGGAGCGCGGGTTATGGGAGGTCGACTTCTGCTCGATGGAGATTGCCGGCGACAGGCCTTCAATGGTGTCGACGTCGGGTTTTTCCATCATCGACAGGAACTGGCGGGCATAGGCCGACAGCGACTCCACATAGCGACGCTGGCCTTCGGCATACAGCGTGTCGAACGCCAGGGACGATTTGCCGGACCCGGACAAGCCGGTGATGACGATCAGTTTGTCCCGGGGCAGGGTCAGGTCGATGTTCTTCAGGTTGTGGGTTCTAGCCCCACGAATCAGGATCTTGTCCAAGATGGCCTCGCACGGCGGGCGTAAATAATGCCGGAGTATACGGCTAAAGACTGGATGAATATACACTGTCAAAAGGCCGCTTGCAGCCTTAGATGAAAGCTGCGCGGCAAACCGCCGCATATACCCTCTCAATCGATGGGACTGGTAGAATCGCCGCCGGTTCACACGAGGTTTTTCCATGCACGATCCCCACAGCGAACGCATGAGTAGCGGCGAGACCCGAGCGGCAAGCGGTCTGGCCCTGGTGTTCGCCTTCCGTATGCTGGGCATGTTTATGGTGTTGCCGGTGCTGGCGACCTATGGGATGGATCTCGCAGGCGCGACCCCCGCATTGATCGGCCTGGCCATTGGTGCCTATGGCCTGACCCAGGCGATTTTCCAGATTCCCTTCGGGATCATTTCCGACCGTATTGGCCGCCGCCCGGTCATCTACCTCGGGCTGGTCGTGTTCGCCCTCGGCAGTGTGCTCGCGGCTCAGTCCGATTCCATCTGGGGCGTGATTGCCGGACGTATCCTACAAGGCGCCGGCGCGATTTCCGCGGCGGTGATGGCCTTGCTGTCGGACCTGACCCGCGAACAACACCGCACCAAGGCCATGGCCATGATCGGCATGACTATCGGCCTGTCGTTTGCAGTGGCCATGGTGGTCGGTCCCTTGCTGACCCGTGCGTTCGGCTTGCATGGACTGTTCCTCGCCACCGGCGGCATGGCGCTGTTCGGCATCGTGATCGTGGCCTTCATGGTGCCGCGCTCCACCGGCACATTGCAGCATCGCGAGTCGGGCGTCGCACGCAAGGCGCTCTTGCCGACGCTCAAGCATCCGGATCTGCTGCGCCTGGATTTAGGTATCTTCGTATTACACGCGATGCTGATGTGCAGCTTCGTCGCCTTGCCCCTGGCCTTGGTGGAAAAAGCCGGCCTGCCCAAGGAACAGCACTGGTGGGTCTACCTCACTGCACTGTTGATTTCGTTCTTCGCCATGATCCCGTTCATCATCTATGGCGAGAAAAAACGCAAAATGAAACGAATCCTGCTCGGCGCCGTCACGACGCTGATGCTCACTGAGCTATTCTTCTGGCAGTTCGGCGACAGCCTGCGGGCGCTGGTAATCGGCACGGTGGTGTTTTTCACCGCGTTCAACCTGCTGGAGGCTTCATTGCCTTCGCTGATCAGTAAAGTTTCACCGGCTGGCGGCAAGGGCACGGCGATGGGGGTGTATTCCACCAGCCAGTTCCTCGGTTCTGCACTGGGCGGCATCATGGGGGGCTGGATGTTCCAGCATGGCGGTTTGTCGGTTGTCTTCCTCGGATGCGCCGGGCTGGCTGCACTTTGGCTGGCCTTTGCTGTTACCATGCGCGAACCTCCCTACGTCACAAGTCTGCGTTTGCCGCTATCGCCTGAGGCGATCCGTGAAAGCGGTCTGGTAGAGCGCCTCAAGGCAGTCGTAGGGGTAACAGATGCAGTCGTGGTCGCGGAAGAGGCGGCCATTTACATCAAATTGGACACCGAATTATTGGATCGCGCGACGCTCGAGCAACTGGTCAACCCAGTGCCGACAGCGCGCCCAGCCTAGGAGAACGTTATGGCCCGTGGGGTTAACAAAGTCATATTGGTCGGTACGTGCGGCCAGGATCCCGAAGTTCGCTACTTGCCTAACGGTAACGCCGTGACCAACCTGAGTCTGGCGACCAGCGAACAGTGGACCGACAAGCAGACTGGCCAGAAGGTCGAGAAAACCGAATGGCACCGTGTGTCGATGTTCGGCAAGGTCGCTGAGATTGCTGGTGAATACCTGCGCAAAGGTTCGCAGGTCTACATCGAAGGCAAGCTGCAGACCCGCGAGTGGGAAAAAGACGGCATCAAGCGTTACACCACCGAAATCGTGGTCGATATGCAAGGCACCATGCAACTGCTGGGCGGTCGTCCACAGGGCGACCAACAGGGCCAGGGCGGCATGTCCAACTCGGCACCGCGTCCACAGCAGTCCCGTCCACAGCCAAGCCAGCAGCCACAGCGTGAGTCGCGTCCAGCGCCACAACAGGCTGCTCCGCAACCGGCTGCGGATTTCGACAGCTTTGATGACGATATCCCGTTCTAGGATACGGCTCCAAGTTGTAGAGTGTTTCCCGAAAAGCCCCTGAGCCTCGCTCCAGGGGCTTTTTGTTGACCCCCGCACGCGCACGCGTGCCAAACATTCATGGACGAACCTGTGTCTAACCGCCTTCTCTCATGCCTATTGAGCACCGTTCTACTCACCGGCTGCACTGCACTCCAGGCCAGCCCGAAGCCCGCCGCTTCCCTCGCTGACGACAAAAGCCAGATTATCGGCCTCTGGGCCATGCAGGCGTTGAACGAAGGGCAAACGACGGTGGCTGACTTCACGCCCGACGGCCAACTGGTGCTGCACGCATTCGATTGCGTAAAGGCCAGCCAGAGTCCGCCCGATGTGATGGGCTATTCCGTGACGGACGATGGTCAGGTGATCAACATGATATTGCCGTCCAAAACCCTCGAACTGAAGGTGCTGGTCTTCTCCCCTGAGTTCATGCAGTTCACCAGCCGGACCGATGGGATGACGATCAGGTACGACTTTGAAAAAGTCGACACGATAGACTCAGTCTGCGAACGCTACCCGGCGCTCAAGGCTGAACAGGCCCGCATCAGACCCTACGCGGCCAGCGATTTCGTGGCCGCCCCAGCCATTCCCGAACATCCGGGCATGGAGCGCTACGCCGGCACATGGGGCTCCGACAATGTATTGATGGTCACCATCGCACGGGATGCCAGCGGTGGCTTTTACCTGAGCACACCCAGCGACCAGAACTGGCATTACCTTTATAACGACGTCCGCTGGGTGGGCGATGTGCTGCACTTCCAGCGTTACACCTATTCGGACAATGAAGCGATGTTCCGCTCTCCCAAACACCGGCTGCAGACCCCGACCAGCCTTGAGCCGATGCCCAATGGCCGCCTGCGTGAGGATTTCATCCTCAATGGCGATCCCTACATGAGCACGCTGACACGGATGAAATAACGCGGCGCTCAAGGGGTGATCAGGCGTCCGCAACGGCCGCCGTCACCACCATATCCTTGAACCGGCGTAACACCGCCGAACCGTCATCGATCCGCGTCGCCAAATGCAGCGGTGCCACCAGGCTGCGGCACTCCGTCAATTCCCGATACACGATGCCGTCCCCGCGCAACCGCTGCATCGACGCCGGCACGATGGACACGCCAAGTCCCGCCGCCACCAGGCTCAATGTCGCGGTCATGCGTGGGGCTTCCTGCACCACTTGCGGGCTGAACCCAGCTTCGCGGCACGCCACCAGGATTGCGTCATACAACCCCAGCCCCACGCGGCGGCGATAAAGCACGAAAGATTCGGTCGCCAGTGCTTTCAAGGGCAGGGGAGAGCTTGCATCAAGCGCCAGCGGATGATCGGTGGGCAGCGCCAGCAGCATCGGTTCCACCAGGATGGGTTCGTCCTGCAGCGACTGTGTCCCGCTGAGAGGCGAGCGGATAAACGCCGCGTCGAGTTTTTCGTGCACCAACGCATCCAGCAGCTCGCCGGTGCCGGCTTCCTCTAGCACGACTGTTACGCCGACGAAGGTTTCGCGAAACAGCCGCAGCACACTCGGTACAAAAGGATGCAAGGCAGCCGAACTCGTAAAGCCGATGGCCAGGCGGCCACGTTCACCGCGTGCGGCACGGCGGACTACATCCGCGACGCCTTCAGCCTGTGCGAGGATTTCCCGCGCCTCATCCAGCAACGCGAGCCCGGCGGTGGTGGGGCGAACGCCACGGGGCAGGCGCTCCATCAACACCACGCCCAATTCGGCCTCAAGGCTTTGCAACATCCGCGTCAACGGTGGCTGTTGCATGCCCAGGCGTTCAGCCGCGCGGGTGATGTAGCCTTCTTCTGCGATGGCAACGAAGGCCTTGAGTTGGCGAAGCTCCAGCATAGGAATACTTTTCAGGTATGGGAGGGCTTCAATCCTGGCATTTGTTCTCATGGCTCACAAGATTTAGGCTGTGGCCAACCTCAAAAAGAAGGAAAGCCGTGATGACCTGGTCAGCCAAGCAATACACGATGTTCGAACAGCAGCGCACTCGTCCCGTCCGTGACCTGGTCGCGGCCATTGCGAATACTGAGGTGCGCAACGCCGTCGACCTGGGCTGCGGCCCCGGCAACTCCACCGAAGTGCTGGCCGAGCGCTTCCCGCAGGCACACGTCACCGGCATGGACAGCTCCGATGACATGTTGGTGGACGCCCGCAAACGGCTGCCGGCGTTGAACTTTGAACTGGCGGATATCGGTGACTGGAAACCTGCGCGAACCTTCGATGTGATCCTGGCCAATGCATCCCTGCAGTGGCTGCCGGATCACGCCACGCTTTATCCGCACCTGGTCCAACAACTGACGCCGGGTGGCACGCTGGCGGTGCAAACCCCGGACAATCTCGATGAGCCCGCCCACCGGCTTGCCCGCGAAGTCGCGGCAGAGGGGCCGTGGTCGGGCAAGATCGCTGCGGTCAAACATAACGAGCGCCACACCGCGAGCTACTACTACGAACTGCTGAGCAAACATTGCAGTACCGTCGATGTATGGCGCACCACCTATCAGCACCCATTGGCGGATCACGCGGCGGTGGTGGAGTGGTTCAAGGCGTCGGCGCTGAGGCCGTTCCTCGCGCCTTTGACCGACAGCGAAAAAGCCGCTTTCCTACAGGAATACCAAGCGCGAATTATTAAGGCCTATCCCGCCTTGGCTGATGGCACGGTGTTGCTGCCGTTTCCGCGCCTGTTCATCATCGCGACTCGCTAACGCTAAAGAACCAAGTGGCGGTCAAGCCGCCGCTTGTGCCTTCAAGTACTCATCCGCCGACACCACACCCGCATACCCAAACGCCAGCGAGGCCATGTACGCCCCATGCACCTGCGCCGCTGGAATCACCTGCCCATTGAATTCCAGGTCCCGCGTGGCACACGCGTCATGAATCACCGTGACCTTGTAGCCCAGGTCCGCCGCCGCCCGCACCACAGCGTCGATACACATATGGCTCATGCTGCCGACCACCACCAGGTCGGTAATGCTGCGTTGCTCCAGCAGTTCGCGCAGCCGGGTTTCGCGAAACGCATTCACAAAGTGTTTAAGCACCACCGGCTCATTGCCTTCGTTCAGCACTTTGCTGTGCAGATGCGCACCCTCGGAGCCCGGTGTGAAGAACGGCGCGTCCTCGGAGGTGAACTCATGGCGAACATGAATCACCGCATCGCCCGCCTGGCGAAACGCCTGCAGCACTTGCGCGGCCTTGTCTGCCGCGGCGTCGACGCCGTCGAGTGGCCACTTGCCCTGAGGGAAGTAGTCGTTCTGGATATCGATTAGGATGAGCGCTTGCTTGGCCATGTGTGTTGCCTCGTGATGGGTTGATGGGCCCAGTATCTTAGCTGGCGCCTTCACCGGGGATTGGCTGCACCGACAATAACAGGGGGAAAACTGACAATGGTGGTCGTCGAGCTGGGCGTGTTGATCTACCAAGGTGCGCAGTTGGCGGCCGTGCATGGCTTGACCGACCTGTTCGGCGTGGCCAACCGCATCGCCGCCGAACATCAGTCCGCGCAATTGCCGTTGCTGCGGGTCAGCCATTGGCAGGTGGATCTTACCGGCAAACCGGCGCGCGTATTCAGCAGCCATCCTGGCTCCGAGCAACCGATGATGGCTGTGCTGGTGCCACCGTCGATTGGTGAGTTTACCGAGGAGCAGGCGCCCCCCCCGCTATTGGAGTGGATTCGCCAGCAACACGCGGCAGGTACTGTGCTGGGCGGTGTATGCATTGGCTCTATCATGCTGGCGCGCAGCGGGTTGCTCGACGGACGCAGTGCCACAACGCATTGGTCTTCCGCCAAATCCTTCGCCGCCCGTTACCCGGCGGTGCGCCTGGAGGCGGATAAACCCATTGTTGATGACGGCGACTTGATCACCACCGCCGGCTTGATGGCCTGGTCCGAACTCGGCCTGCGCCTGGTCGACCGCCTGATGGGCCCGAGCATCGCGGCCGATACCGCGCGTTTCCTGGTGATCGAGCACAGTGACAGCGCCAGCCAATGCGGCAGTAACTTCGCGCCGATTCTCGGCCACGGCGACGCGGCCATCCTCAAGGTTCAGCACGGGTTGCAGGCCAGCGGCGCGGTGGATGTATCCCTGGCGGCGATGGCTCGGGAGGCCGGTTTGGAAGAGCGCACCTTCCTACGGCGCTTTCGCACCGCCACCGGTTTGAAGCCCACCGAGTACTGTCAGCATCTGCGGGTGGGCAAGGCGCGGCAGATGCTGGAGTTCACCAACGGCACCATCGACCATATCGCCTGGACCGTCGGCTACCAGGACCCGAGTGCCTTTCGCGCCATCTTCAAGAAGATCACCGGCCTGACGCCCAGCGATTATCGCAGCCGTTTCGGCGTGTGAATCGTGCAGAACGCCGCCGCGTTATCGGGTCGTCGTGCAGAATAAAACAGGCCATCTGCCATCGGTTTTCCGGCAACCGATTGATTTGAATGCAATCCCGTCCGAACGCGCCTTGGCCTGATCTCTGCAACGTTCCGTCTACACACATGGCGGGATGGCCAAGGGGGACGCATGACCCCGACTCAACGCAAGAAGCTGGTGGTTGCTCACTCCACACGTGAGGGCGCGCCGCTGCATGAGGTCGAAACCAACCGCGCTCTGGCGCGCTGGCTGGCGCAGATCCTCGGGCTCAAGTTCGGCGGCAGCTACGACACTGATCTGCACGCGGGGCGGGCGTTGTACCTGCTGCCCACACAGACCCTGGTCGGCCCGGCCCAGGCCCGAGCGCTGAATATCAAGGGGCCAGAGGATTTGTGGGGCGGTTATGTCGACCACGACTTCATCTGCACCAAAGCCATCAGTCATGGCTTGCTCGGCCCTGAAGCCAAAGCGCCGCAAGGTTGGTCGGCATTGTTTTGCGAGCGTGTACGAAAAGTCGTGCTGGACGGTCTGAGCGTCTTCGCACTGGAAGACGCACGGCCCGCCGCCACCCGCTTGCTCTACAGCGGCCCCATCCGCTTGAAACCCGTGCACGCCTGCGCGGGTCGAGGCCAGGAAGTTATCCACAGCCTGGATGAATTCGAAGGGGTACTGGCGCGACCGGATGCCGCGAAACTCTTCAACGAAGGGGTGGTGCTGGAGCAGGACCTGCACGATGTGGTCACCCACAGCGTTGGCCAAAGCTTTATCGGCGATCACGTGTTCAGCTACTGCGGCGAGCAATACCTGACGAAAGACGGGCAGGGCGAAGAGGTCTACGGCGGCTCCAAACTGCTGGTGGTGCCCGGTGACTACGACGACCTGTTGCAACTCGAACTGCCCGACGACGTACGCGAAGCCATCGAACAAGCCCAGGTCTTCGATGCGGCCGCCGATGAGGCCTACCCCGGTTTCTACGCATCACGGCGCAACTACGACATCGCTCAGGGCCTGGACAATAATGGCCAACGCCGCAGCGGTGTACTCGAACAATCCTGGCGCATGGGCGGGGCGAGCAGCGCGGAAGTCGCGGCGCTGCAAAGTTTTATCAACAACCCTGGCCTGCGTGCGATCCATGTGTCCTCGGTGGAAACCTACGTGGACCAACCGCTGCCAGCCAATGCCATCGAGGTATATCGTGGCCCGGCGGAAAACAGCGAGTTTCTTCTCAAGTACGTGACGGTTAAGGCTTATGACGGCTAAAAGCGAAAGCATTGCGATCGATATCGACGACGAACAGATGAGCGGCACCTTCCTCAGCCCTAAATCCAAAGTCCCCGGCGTGTTGTTTGTGCACGGTTGGGGCGGCAGCCAGGAGCGCGACCTGGAACGCGCCAAAGGCATCGCCGGCTTGGGTTGCGTGTGCCTGACCTTCGACCTGCGCGGGCACGCCGGCACGGGCATTCCATTGTCCCGCGTCACCCGCGAAGACAACCTGCGCGACCTGCTGGCGGCCTATGACCGTCTGCTGTCGCACCCGGCCATCGACACCTCGGCGGTGGCGGTGGTGGGCACCAGTTACGGCGGCTACCTTGCGGCGATTCTCACCTCGTTGCGCCCGGTGCGCTGGCTGGCGCTGCGCGTACCGGCGTTGTACCGCGATCAGGAATGGCTCAAACCCAAGCGTGATCTGGATAAGGCCGACCTGATGGATTACCGCAGCACCTTGGTCCACGCCGAAACCAATCGCGCCTTGCACGCGTGTTCGGCGTTTACCGGTGATGTGTTGATCGTCGAATCGGAAACCGATGACCACGTGCCCCACGCCACCATCATGAGCTACCGTGCGGCGTGCCAGCAGACCCACTCACTGACCCATCGCATCATCGACGGTGCCGACCATTCCCTCAGCGATCCGGTGTCCCAACAGGCCTACACCTCAATCCTGGTGGACTGGATCACCGAGATGGTGGTGGGCGAACGGTTGAGCATCATTCAGTCCCAGTAAAGCGTTCAAGCGGGTGTTTTCTTCACCCGCAACGCCTTCGCCTTGGCCTCCACGCCGAGGTACATCACCAGCGCGATCAGCAGCGGCAAGATGAAGTAAATCGCCCGATACGCGATCAACCCAGCAAGCAAGCTGCCCCGCGACGCCTCATGCTGCAACAGTGCAATAAACACCGCTTCCAGCACGCCCAGCCCGGCCGGAATATGGGTGAGCACTCCGGCAATCGCGCTGATCAGCAACACACCCAGCACCAGCGGATAATCCAGCTTGGCCGGCAATAAGGTGAAGATCACCGCCGCCATCAGCGACCAATTCAATGCGCCGAGCAGCAATTGCAGGCACGCCATACGCACGGACGGCAGGTTGATTTCCATGCCGCGAATCGTCCACGCACGCTTTTTCGAAAACTGGCAGGCCACCAGATAGCCGAGGCTGGCCAGTACCAACAACGCACCAATGCCTTGCAAGGCCGTGGTGCTGACCTTCCACCCCGGCGGCATGGTCACCAGACCGCTGCTGAACACCACCCCGGCGATCGCCATGTAGCCAAACCAATTGGTGGCCAGGCTCAGGCCGAGGATCTTGGCGATATTGCCGGTGCTCACGCCCAAGCGCGAATACAGGCGATAACGCATGGCGATGCCGCCGACCCACGCGCTCAGGTTGAGGTTGAACGCGTAGCTGATGATGCCCACGGGTAGGATCTGCTTCCACACCAGGTTCTGGCGAATGTAGGTGCGGCCGATCAAATCGAAGCTGGCGTACACCAAAAAGCTGCACAGAGTCAGTGCGCCGGCGATCACCAGGGTGCGCACCTTGAAGTCGCCCAGGGTCTGCACTACCTCGCTCCAATCGATGCGCCGCGCGAGCAGGGTGAACAGCACGATCAACACCAGGAAAAAGGCGATGGTCAGCGGTTTCTTCCAGCGTTTGAACCGGGATTCAGCGGTCATTGGCCTGGCTCTCGATGGGTTTCAACCGTGGCTTGTGTGCCGGTAGCCATCCCGTCAAGGCCGGGAAGTGGCGCATCACATGAAACACCAGGAAGCCCACCGTCAATCGCCAGAGCCACAGGCGCGGCTTGCGGTTTTCCGGCATGGTCTGGCAATGATTGTGGGCAAGTGTTTCCAGGCGTTCGAACAGTTGTTGATTGAACGCGCGGTCACGAATCAACACGTTGGCTTCCAGGTTCAGCGACAGGCTCAACGGGTCCAGATTGCTCGACCCCACGGTGCTCCATTCATCATCCACCAACGCCACCTTGCCGTGCAGCGGGCGCTGGCAATATTCGTGGATGACCACGCCGTCCTTGAGCAAATAGTCGTAGAGCATCCGCGCCGCGAGCTTGGCCAGCAGCACATCGGGCTGGCCCTGCATGATCAGTTGCACCTGCACACCACGCCGCGCGGCATTGCGGATTTCCCGCAGCAGGCGGTAGCCGGGGAAGAAGTAGGCGTTGGCGATCACCACGCGCTGTTGCGCCTTGCTCAGCGCGTGGATGTACGCCTCTTCAATGTCATCGCGATGCTGCACGTTGTCGCGGTAAATCAGGCGCACCAGGCCTTCGCCCTGGTCGGTGGACCACAACGAAGGCCGTTGCTGGCGCCGCCGCCAGCCACGTCGCGTGCGCACCTGGCGACCACTTTGCGCCAGGGCGAAATGATGCAGGTCCGCCACCGCCGGGCCCACCACCTGCACCGCGTAATCCTGCTTGGCTTCGGGGCCGAAATCGCCCAAGTGGTCGGCAGAAAAGTTGATCCCTCCGATAAACGCCACTTCTGCATCCACCACCACAATCTTGCGGTGCAGGCGACGAAACCAGTTGGTGCGAAAACCCAGGGTCTTGGACGCCGGGTCAAACATCTGCACCGTCACTCCGGCGTCCGCCAGTTCGCCCAGAAACGACGGGCTCAGTTCGCCGCAACCAAAACCGTCCAGGCTTGCCACCACCTTCACCCCACGCTGCGCGGCCTCGATCAGGATGCCGTGCAGTTCATGGCCTACCTTGTCTTCGAAAAGAATGAATGTCTCCAGCAGAATCTCCCGTCGGGCCGCGCGCAGGGCTTCGAACACCTTGGGAAAATACGCCTCGCCGTTCTCCAGCAATTGGACCTGGTTACCACTCTGCCAGCCGTAATCCAGGTCGCGGGCCTTGGCTTCGTCCGGCGGCTGTTCGGTGGAGATATGTTCCACGGCCACGTTCATAGCTCGACCTCCACCGACAGCGGCACATGGTCAGACAAGTGAGACCACGGCCGCGTGGTCAGCACGCGAGGGTTATGCACTTTCAGATTGCGCACATAAATCCGGTCCAGCGGCAGTAAGGGCAAACGCGCCGGAAAAGTACGCGCGGGTTTACCCATGGATTCAATAAACACTTCCTTCAAACCCGCCTTGCTCAGGTCGGCCTTTTGGCGCCAATCGTTGAAATCACCGGCCACGATCAGCGGGGCGTCGGCCGGAATCTCGCTGATGCGCTGTTCGATCAGGCGCAATTGCTGCTGGCGGTGCACTTCGCGCAAGCCCAGGTGGATGCAGATCGCATGGATCTCCTGGCCAGTGCCTGGCAGGCGCAGCACGCAATGCAGCAGACCCCGGTTTTCATGGCCGCTTTGGGAGATATCGAGATTGTCGTAGCGCACGATCTGGAATTTCGACAGCAGCGCGTTGCCATGGTCGCCATGGGGGTAGACCGCGTTGCGGCCATAAGCGAACTGCGGCCAGATGCTGTCGGCAAGGAATTCGTATTGCGGCATGTTCGGCCAGTCGCTGAAGCGCTGTGGATGGCGCTCGTGGGTGCCATGGATTTCCTGCAGGAACACCATGTCGGCGCCCACACTGCGCACCGCTTCGCGCAGTTCGGGCAGGATGAAACGTCGATTCAGGGCGGTAAAGCCCTTGTGGATATTGACCGTCAGCACCGTGAAGCGAGTGATGGCGACGCTGGGGGTGATGGGCACCCAGTCGGGGATCGCAGCCATGATTGCTCCTGTGAAAGAAGTGGGGGCTTGGCCCCCGTTTATGGCTGACTGTGATTTTTGACGGAAAGTTTCCAGCGTCCTACAGACGGCATAAAGATGCCGCTGAAGGGGAACGATCAAAGCGCAAACCCGTCAGTTCCTTACAGACCCTTCTGAAGGAGCTCGGTGTTTTGCTGAATCTCAAGACTGCATTACTGCTCGGCGCGCTGCTGTTTTGCGGCAGTGGCGCGCTGCAAGCGGCGGCCACCGCGCCGGAACCTGAAGCGCCGGCCAAGCCGGAACTGCTGGTGGAGGGCGGGCTGCTGGGGGCGATCAGTTCCAGCATCGACGACGTACAGCAAAAGCTCGACCTCAATCAGAACCTGATCGATGAGTGGCGCCTGCGCGCGGACCGAGCGGCCGACGAGGTTGGGCGGCTGGTCAACCAGACCGCTGCGCGCTCACCCTGGAGCGTGGCGGGGGATTTCCTGCTGCTGTCCGGCGTGTGGGTAGGCGCTTTTGTGGCGCTGACGTTGTTGGGGCGATTTATCGTACAGCGCCTGGGCCGCCGTGCCTTCTTCGAACGGCGCGGACGCTTGCTGGCGGTACTCGGGTATGTGATTCCCTACACGATTCCCGCGCTTGTCTGTCTGCCGCTGACGCTTTATGTCAGTCACTTTCTGCCCACCTCTGTAGGTCGCGCGCTGGCGCTGTGCTTTGCCTACGCCACCAGTAGCGGCATCTTTTCCACCTCGATGCTGTTGTGCGTGATTGTCATGTTCAATGTCGGGCACAAGCGCCCGGCGGTTCGGATCATTCGCAGCTACTGCCCCAAGCCGTTGTTCCTGATCGGCTTCCTCGCCGCCCTCAGCGACGCGTTGACCAGCCCACAGATCGCCCGCCAGCTCGGTGGCAATATCACCAGCAGCATCGCGGTGTTTACCGGGCTGTTTGCGGCGGTGATTTTCGGCATGCTGGTGGTTCGCCTGCGCCGCCCGGTCGCCCACCTGATCCGCAACCGGCCGTTGGCTCAACGCCTTAAACATCCGGCGCTGCAACAATCGCTGCGGATATTTTCCGGCCTGTGGTATTGGCCGATCCTGTTGATGGTGCTGGTGTCGGCGATCAACCTGATCGGCGCCGGTGACGACAACCAGAAGGTCTTGCGCTGTGCGTTGTTCACCACGATCCTGCTGATCGGCACGGTGTTCCTCAGCACGGTGCTGCAACACCTGTTCAAGTCCCGCAGCCAAGTGGCGATCCAGCGCAGCAGCGCGTACAAGGAACGCTTCCTCAGCCTGTTGCATGCGATCCTGCGCATTGTCATGGCCATCGCGTTTATCGAAATCCTTGGACGCATCTGGGGCGTGTCACTGTTCGAATTCGCCCAGCGCAACTCGGTGGGCCGGGCGATCAGTGATTCCCTCAGCAGCATCGGCTTGATCCTGCTGATGACCTGGCTGTTCTGGGTGGTGCTCGACACGGCGATCCAGGAAGCGTTGAAACCGCCGGTCAACAAGCGCTCCAGTCGCCAACCGAGCACGCGGGTGAAAACCATCCTGCCGCTGCTGCGCAATGCGGTGAAGATTATCCTGGTGGTGATCTGCGCGATCACCACCATGGCCAACCTCGGGATCAACGTCGCGCCGCTGCTGGCCGGTGCCGGGGTGGTCGGCCTGGCCATTGGTTTTGGCTCGCAGCAGTTGGTGCAAGATGTGATCACCGGGCTGTTCATCATCATCGAAGACACGCTATCCATCGGCGACTGGGTGGTACTCGACTCCGGCCACGCCGGCACCGTCGAAGGCCTGACCATCCGCACCCTGCGCCTGCGCGATGGCAAGGGGTTCGTGCACTCGGTGCCGTTCGGGCAGATCAAGGCGGTCACCAACCAGTCGCGGCAATTTGCCTATGCGTTCTTCTCGGTGCAGTTCACCTACGACACGGACGTGGACAAGGCGGTGGAGTTGATCCGCGAGGCGGGGCAGTCGATTCGGGATGACGTGTTCCTCAAATACAACCTGCAAGGCCCGCTGGAAGTCTTCGGCGTCGACAAGATGGACCTCAACGGCGTGGTGCTCACCGCGCAGTTCCGCACAGTGTCGGGCGGGCAATATGCGGTGAGCCGTGCGTTCAACCAGCGCCTGAAAAAGCTTGTGGATAACTGTGACGAGGTGCATTTCGCGCAGACTTATCCACAGCAGGTCATGGTGCCGGCGCGGACGGCCCTTGAGCATGAACCGACGGAGGCTGGCGCGAAGATAGTTAATCCGTGACGGTTGCGCTACAAACCCGCAAAATGCAACGATTCTGGCCAAGACCAGAAAACCTTCGTTCCAAACAGACCGGGCCTGCTCAATCTATGCGAATGCGCCTTATGTTACTGGGCGGCGGGAATGCCCTCGGGCAGGCGCTGATTCGCCTCGGTGCAGAGGAAGACATCGGTTTCCTCGCACCCAAACCGCCCCAAGACGGCTGGGATGCCGCGAGCCTCACCCAATTGCTCGACGACACCCGTCCCGATGCGTTGATCAACCTCGCCTACTATTTCGACTGGTTCCAGGCCGAAGCGGTCAGCGAAACCCGCCTGGCTGCCCAGGAATTTGCCATCGAACGCCTGGCCGAGCTGTGCCAGCACCACAACATCACCCTGCTGCAACCGTCCAGCTACCGGGTGTTCGATGGCTCCCGCGCCACCGCCTACAGCGAAAAAGACGAGCCGGTGCCCCTGGGCCTGCGCGGCCAGGCGTTGTGGCGCATCGAGCAGAGTGTGCGCGCCACTTGCCCGCAACATGTGTTGCTGCGGTTTGGCTGGCTGCTGGATGACAGTGTCGACGGCACCCTCGGGCGCTTTTTGGCTCGGGCCGAGAAACCGGATGAATTGCTGATGGCGGACGACCGTCGCGGCAACCCGACGCCGGTGGATGATGCGGCGCGGGTGATCATCTCGGTGCTCAAGCAGCTCGATTGTGCGGCGCCGCTGTGGGGCACCTATCACTACGCTGGCCAAGAGGCGACCACGCCGTTGGCGCTGGGCCAGGCGATCCTCACCGAAGCGCGCAACTTTCACCCGCTTGCGATCGAGTCCCCCACCGCCCAGGCTCACGCTGCCCGGCCGGATGCGAGCGAAGAACCGCAACACGCGGTGCTCGCCTGCAAGAAAATCCTCCACACCTTTGGCATCAAGCCACGGGCATGGCGGGCGGGGTTGCCGGCGTTGCTGGATCGGTTTTACCGCCACGGCCAATAAAAAAAGGCGCCTGAAACAGGCGCCTTTTTTTGTGCGGCGGTTTTAGAACTTGTAGCCAATACCCACCATGTAAACCATCGGGTCCACATCAACGTTCACCTTGGCGCGAGTGCCCGGTGCCACGCCGTTGTTTTCCACGGTGGCCTTGGTGCTGATGTCGATGTAGCGCGCCTGGGCGTTGATCATCCACTTGTCGTTGATCATGTAGTCCGCGCCGATCTGTGCGGCCCAGCCCCAGGAGTTTTCAGCCTTGAAGTTGCTGAAGCCTGCGCCCTGGGCACGGCTGCCGACGTGTTCGTCGTAGATCCAGGTGTAGTTGATACCGGCGCCCACGTACGGTTGGAAGGCCGACTTGTTGTCGAGTGGGTAGTACACGACGCTCAAGGTTGGCGGCAGGTGTTTCAGGGTGCCGAGCTTGCCGTTGGCCGGGCTCAGGGCGGTGCCCTTGATCTTCACATCATGTTCGAACGGCGTGGCGGCCAGCAGCTCGATACCGACGTGGTTGGTCAGCATGTAGGCGAAGTTCAGGCCCAGTTGGGTGTCGCTGCTCATGGTCGCCTTGCCGCCCAGGTTGGTGCCGGCCAGCGGGCCCTGGTCAACCTTGACGTGGCCGCTGTCCGCCTTCGGGTTCACGGTGATTGCACCGGCGCGCACCAGAATGTCGCCCGCTTCGTGAGCGTGTGCAACGGGGGCGACGAGGGCGAGCGCGAAGAGGGACGCGCCGAGCAGAGACTTGTTCATGGGAGCTCCAAAGGACGTTTAAAAGTTGTACGTCCAATGGTAAAGATCGTTCCGTCCGGTCTTTTGACTCAGCTCAATGAAAGGGCGATCAGCCTTATTCAGGCAGTTCGTACATGTAAATTTTCTCGGCATCCATCTGGTAACCGGCATCGGCCAGCTCGCTGGTGGACGGTTTGACCTGCATCGCGCCTTCGATCCAATACGGCTGGTACAGCTCATCGAGCTTCACGCCGATTTCGCTTTTGACATGCACGATCTGGTTCGAAGGCGGCGGCGGCACATGGATGCACGCGCCGAAATACGGCACCAGCAAGAACTCCGTCGTGCGGCCTTCCTCACTGACTTCCAGCGGCACGATGTAGCCCGGCAGTCGGATGTGCTGGCCGTCGAGGCTTTGCACCACCGGGGCGTTGGGCAAGTCCTGCTTGGCCGCTGGCGCTGCCTCGACCGACAAGGCATCGGCCATGTTCGACAAGTCGTGCAGCGGTTTCATATTGGGGATTTCCGGCGGTGCATCCGGCGGAATCATCTCCTGCCACGACAAATCCTTGGGCTGCTCATCGGCCCATACGGGCACGGCCACCAGCAGCAACAACGCAAACAGCGCACGACGCATCGAAGCCTTCCTCATAAACGTATGGACAGGCCATCGGCCAGGGATTGCCGATAGGCGCGCCACGCGGGCACGCTGCCCATCAACAGCGCGGCGCCCAGGATACCGGCGAGCAGCGTCCATTCATATTCGCTGGGCCATGACATCGGCAGGTCCAGGCCGTAATTGGCCTGCAGATACCCGCGCGAGGCGGCGATGCACACATACAGTAAACCCACCCCGGCGATCACGCCGGACAGTGCCAGGGCGAAGGCTTCAAAGATCAGCAGCGTTGCGATATGCCAAGGGCGCGCACCCACCGAACGCAAAATCGCCATTTCGCGGCGCCGTTCGTTGAGGCTGGTAAGGATCGCCGTGAGCATGCCGATCAAGCCGGTGAGCACTACGAACAGCGAGATCACGAACAGCGCTTTTTCGGCGGTGCCCATCATGCTCCACAGCTCTTGCAGCGCCACGCCGGGCAGGATCGCCAGCATCGGCTCGCCACGGAATTCGTTGATCTCCCGTTGCAGGGCGAAGGTGGAAATTTTGTTGTTCAGACCGAGCATGAACGCGGTGATGGCCTGCGGCGTGAGGTCCATGTTGCGCGCCTGGTCGGCACTGATGCGGCCTTTGCCCTGGGCCGGCACGCCGTTGTGCCAGTCGATATGGATCGCCTCCATGCCGCCGAGGCTGATGTGCAATGTGCGGTCCACTGGCGTGCCGGTGCGCTTGAGAATGCCGACCACGGTGAAGGGTTTGTCATCGTGTTTCACCAGGCTGACCACAGCCACGCCATGGGCCAGCACCAGTTTGTCGCCGAGCTTGTAGTGCAGCGCGTCTGCGACTTCGGCGCCGAGCACCACTTCGAATGGGTCGGTGGTGAAGGCGCGGCCGCTGGCCAGTTCGAGGTTTTGCTTGCGGCCGTATTGGTAGTGCTCGAAGTAGGATTCGTTGGTGCCCATCACGCGGTAGCCACGATGGGAGTCACCGAGGGAAATCGGGATGGCCCACTTCACTTGGGGGCTGGCGGCGAAATGCTCGAAGCTGTCCCAACGGATGTTGTTGGTGGCGTTGCCGATGCGGAACACCGAGTACAGCAGCAGGTTTACCGAACCGGAACGCGCGCCGACAATCAGGTCGGTGCCGCTGATGGTGCTGGCGAAACTGTTGCGCGCCTCGACGCGCACCCGCTCTACCGCGAGCAGCAAGCAGACCGAAAGCGCGATGGCGAACGCGGTGAGGATCGCGGTAAAGCGGCGGTTAGCCAGGCTGGCCATGGCTAGACGGAACAGATACATCTCAAACCTCTGCGGGCGTGGCGGCGCGATTGAGTTCGGCCAGCGACAGGTTGCGGTCGAACAGCGAAGCCAGGCTCTGGTCATGGCTGACAAACAACAGGCTGGCGCCGGCTTCACGGCATTCGGCGAACAACAACTGAAGGAAGGCTTCGCGGGCGTCGTAGTCCAGGGCCGAAGTGGGCTCGTCGGCGATCACCAGTTCCGGTTGGCCGATCAATGCACGGGCGGCGGCCACCCGTTGTTGCTGGCCGATGGACAGCGAGTCGGCGCGGCGCTCCAGCAGGGCTTTGTCTTTTAACCCAAGGTGTGCGAGCAAAGCGGCGGCGGCCTGATCGACACTGCCGTGGCGCTGTTTCGCCCGTTGCGCACGCAACTTGGAAAAGTGGCAGGGCAACTCGACGTTCTCGCGCACCGACAGGAACGGCAGCAGGTTGAACTGCTGGAAGATGTAGCCGGTGTGGTCGACGCGGAAGCGGTCGCGGGCGCCGGCCGAAAGCTCGGTCAGCTCCTGGCCGAGCAGGCGGATGCTGCCCTGGTTGGGTGTCTGCACGCCGCCAAGCAGTCCCAGCAGCGTGGTTTTGCCACTGCCGCTCGGGCCCTTGAGAAACAGGGTTTCCCCCGCGTCCAGGCGGAACGCGGGGATGTCCAGCAACTGCGGGTGACCGGGCCAGTTGAAGCCCAGGTCAGACAGTTCGATCAATGCGTGGGTCATGTGAACTCAGAACTTCAGGGTGGCTGCTGTGGCCGTCGCTTCAACGCCTTGCTGGCCGCTCGGGCCGATCAGTTGTACCTGAATTTTCTGGGTGGCGGGGAAGGTCTTGAAGACCTGGGTCAGGTCGAGGTTGCTCAAGGCCGTCGGCGTGGCACAGGTGAACTGGTAGTGGGCGTGGATTTCGCTGTGGTCGTGATGGTGCTCGTGGGCGCCGTCTTTGGCGTCGTGATCGTGGTCATCATCGTCGTCTTGGTCCGCTTCAGGCTTGTCGCCAAACAGCGGGCTATTGAGTTCCTGGCTGCTGACCACGCAACCGGCGCCCTTAGGCAGGTTGAACAGAGCGGCTGGGTTTTCCAGCTGTTTGCGCACGGCGGCGACCTTGGCTTTGTCCGACGGGGTGGTGGCCAAGTGTTCGAAACCCACCAGGTTCATCGCCGGGCTGTCCAGCTCCAGCTCCAGCGCCTGGCCGTCGAGCACTGCGTTGAGGCGACCGACGCCATGTTCGTGGGCGCCAAGGCTGCCGTGTTCATGGTCGTGATCATCATGAGCGTGGGCAACCGCCAATGGCAGCAGGGCAAACGGCAAAGCAAGCAACAGACGGCGCATGAGAAGGCTCCAGAACATGAAAGTTTTGTTATGTGATCTTATAACAATAGTGTCAGAGTTTGACCGCCCGCTTGGCGTTGCGCAAGCCGCATGGGAGCATGCCTGTCAGAAAAACTGCAGGAGGAAGGACGATGTTGCGAATTCGTGGAACCGTCGGCGACTTGCCGGTGGACTTGACCCTGGAACTGGACGACGGCGATTGGGCACGGCTGGGCGCACAGTTGCAGGCGACGCCTGTACCCGCCGCAGCAACAGCGACACCGGTGAAGCAGAATGACGACCTGTGGCAGAGCGCCCAGGACCTGTTGCGCAAGGCCGGGCAGCTCAGCGGCCTGGAGTTGCTCGATCAGTTGGAAGGTTTGGCCGGCGATGCCGCCTCCGGCAAGCGTCTGCTGGTGCGCCTGCGCCACAGTTCGAAGGTGAAGGTGGCCAGCGGCGCCGATACGCCGCTGTACAGCTGGGTCGGCGATTAGTACAGCGCGGCAAACAACTTGCGGCGGTACACGGTTACCAGCGGGTGATCATTGCCCAGCAGTTCGAACACCTGCAGCAAGGTCTTGTGTGGCAGGCCTTCGCTGTAGCTGCGGTTGCGGATGAACAGCTTGAGCAGACCTTCCAGCGCCGCGTCGTACTGCTGGCGCGCCAGTTGCTGGATCGCCAGCTGATAGGCCGCTTCGTCATCCTGCGGATTTTGCGCCAGGCGGCTTTTCAGGTCGGCGGCGTCCGGGAGGTCGGCAGCCTGGCGCAGGAAGGTGATCTGCGCCTTGGCGCCGGCGAGGGCGGCTTTGTGGTCGTCGCTCTTCACGGCGTCCAGCACGGCCTGGGCTTCGCCCAGTTCACCGCGTTCGGCCAGGCAGCGCGCGTACAGGATTAACGCCGCAGCGTTGGTGTTGTCCTCGCCCAGCAATGCCACCAGCACGGCTTCGGCATCGCTGATGCGACCTTCGGCAAATAACGCCTGGGCCTGCTCCAGTGGATCCGCCGCAGCTGGCGGCGGCATCTGTACATGCGGCTCCAACATCGCGCGCACCGCCGACTCCGGCTGCGCCCCGGCAAACCCGTCCACCGGCTGGCCGTCCTTGAACAGCACCACCGTCGGCAGGCTTTGAATGCCAAAGCGCGCAACAATATCCTGCTCGGCTTCGCAATCGACCTTGGCCAGCAGCAACTCACCCTGATAACTCTCGGCAACTTTCGCGAGCATCGGCATCAACGCCTTGCACGGCGCGCACCACTCGGCCCAGAAATCCACCAGTACGGGTTTTTCGAAGGAGTTCTGGATCACTGCCTGGTCAAAATTGGCGGTGGTGACATCGAAGATGTACGGCGTGGGCTCACTCATGGGGCGTCTCGAATAAAGCGGGAATGGGGCAACTATAAGGGCTGGCGTCGCGAATGGTACAGACTCACCTTGCGAAACTCCCAAGGCTCGGCCAGGTCCGGCAATGTCAGCGCATCAAGAATCTCCAGCCGCCGATAATCCGGATGCTGGAAGTCACGCACGCGTGAGTCCGCCACTAGCGCCTCGCGGCCCCGGGTCAGGAACTGATCCAGCAACGGCAGGTTCGCCCGGTCGTAGAGTACGTCGGCCACCAGAATCAAATCGAAGCGGTCGGCCTCGGCGAAGAAATCCGCCGAATAACCCAGCTCCACGCCATTGAGTTCGGCATTCGCCCGGCAAGATGCCAGCGCCAGCGGGTCCAGGTCACAAGCTACCACTTCCAGCGCGCCGGCTTTGACGGCAGCAATCCCGGCCACGCCGGAGCCCGCGCCAAAATCCAGCACGCGCTTGCCCGCGACCCACTGCGGGTTCGCCGCCAGGTACCGCGCCAGCGCCAGGCCGCTGGCCCAGCAAAAGCTCCAGTAGGGCGGTTCATGCAGGATGCGCCGGGTTTCTTCGGGGCTGAAGGCGCGGTCCATGTTGTCTGCATCCAGCAGCCACAACGACAACGCGGTGCCCGGCAGCGGGCAGGGCACCAGGTGCGCGTCGCCGATCAGTTCGCTCAGTGCGGCTTGCAGGTCCAGCGGTGGCGTCATGGTGCCTTGACGAGTTGCAGGGGGCCGGTGGTCTGGGTGATCGCCTGGGTGATGCGCACGGCGGGCAGGTGCAGGATCAGTTGGCCGGACTGGCTGGCGCGGCCACGCAGTTCAACCCGCGCACCGGCCGGGAACGCCTCGGGGTTGAAGCGCAGGCGGAAGGCCAGGGGCTTGCCATTGCCGCTCAACACGCTGCTGGCGAGCAGTTGTTGCGGGCGCGAACGGTCATCGATCACCAGCAACGCCATCTCGACTTCGGCACCGGCTGGAATGTTGGTCAGGCTGCCGCTGATTTCCCGCTGGTAGGCGGGCAGGGGGCCCATGTCTTCAAGGCCGGGGACTTTTTTCTCTTGGGCCGGTGTGGGCTGAGGTGCGGCCGGCTTGGGGGCTTCGCTGCTGCAGGCGACCAGGAAACTGAACAGGGTGAGTAAAACAAGTGGTCGTAACTGCATGTACGGCTCCAGAAAGGACAAAATCCGTGGCTTGAAAAATATGAAACATAATAGTCAGCCTATATACCGTAAAGGCTATGGCTTGTCTTGCCACGGGGATGCGCTACCATGGCCCTCCCTTTATTTGTTGCCTGCCTACCATGCACTGTCCCTTCTGCGGTGCCAACGACACCAAGGTCATTGACTCGCGTCTGGTCGCCGAGGGCGATCAAGTACGTCGCCGGCGCGAATGCCTGGCCTGCGGTGAACGTTTCACCACCTTCGAAACCGCCGAACTGGTATTGCCGCGTCTGATCAAATCCGACGGCAGCCGCCAGCCTTTCGACGAAGAAAAACTGCGCGCCGGTATGCAGCGCGCCCTGGAAAAACGCCCGGTGAGTGTCGAGCGGCTGGAGGCGGCGCTGGTGCACATCAAGCACAAGCTGCGTGCGACCGGCGAGCGCGAGGTCAAGAGCCTGGTGGTGGGAGAACTGGTGATGGGCGAGCTGCAAAAGCTCGACGAAGTTGCCTACATCCGTTTCGCCTCGGTGTATCGACGCTTCCAGGACCTCAATGAGTTCCGCGAAGAGATCGACCGCCTGGCCCGTGAGCCTGCCAAAGAATGAACCCACCGTCTGCCGAACAAGCTGTGCTCGATGCTCATTACATGGCCCGTGCCCTGGAACTGGCGCGCAAGGGCCTGTACACCACCCATCCCAACCCGCGCGTGGGTTGCGTGATTGTGCGTGACGGGCAGATTGTCGGCGAAGGCTGGCATGAGCGTACCGGCGAACCCCACGCCGAACCCAACGCCCTGCGCGCCGCCGGAGCCAAAGCCCGTGGCGCCACGGTGTATGTGACCCTTGAGCCGTGCAGTCACCATGGGCGTACGCCACCTTGTGCCGATGCGTTGGTCACGGCGGGCGTGGCCCGTGTCGTCGCCGGCATGCAGGACCCGAACCCAGAAGTGGCGGGGCGCGGCATGCAGCGCTTGGCTCAAGCCGGTATCGAAGTGCGCAGCGGTGTGTTGGAGGCTGAGGCACGCGCGTTGAATCCGGGGTTCCTCAAGCGCATGGAACATGGCCTGCCCTTTGTGCGGGTCAAGCTGGCGATGAGCCTGGACGGCCGCACCGCGATGGCCAGTGGCGAAAGCCAATGGATCACCGGCCCGGCTGCCCGTGCCGCCGTGCAGCGCCTGCGCGCCGAGGCCAGTGTGGTGCTGACCGGCGCCGACACGGTGCTGGCCGACGGTGCTCGCCTGACCGTGCGCGCCGCCGAACTCGGCCTGGATGAAGCCACCACGGCCCTGGCCATGTCGCGCCCGCCGTTGCGTGTGCTGATCGACGGCCGCCTGCGCGTGCCGCTCAATGCGCCATTCTTCAAGGCCGGCCCGGCGTTGGTCATCACCTGCGTGACCCCGGAAAACCAGTTCCCCCGTGGCCCCGAGTGCCTGGTGGTGCCGGGTGTCGACGGCCAGGTTGACCTGCGCTCGGCGCTGGTGGCGCTGGCGGCCCGTGGCGTCAACGAAGTGCTGGTGGAAGCCGGCCCAAGCCTGGCCGGGGCATTTGCCCAGCAAGGCCTGGTGGATGAATACGTGATTTTCATCGCCGGCAAATTCCTCGGCTCCGCGGCCCGGCCTTTGTTGGACTGGCCGCTTGAGAAACTGGCCGACGCCCCCCAACTCAAGATCACTGAAATGCGCGCTGTAGGCGACGACTGGCGAGTCACTGCCATCCCTGTGCCAGCAGCGAGCGTATAATTCTGACCGGACGCTCAAGTGTCCCGTACCGTTTTCCAGGAGAAGGCCATGTTCACCGGCATCATCGAATCCATCGGCAGCATTCGTGCAATGACCCCAAAAGGCGGCGATGTTCGCTTGTCGGTTGAAACCGGCAAGCTCGACCTGGGCGACGTCAAGCTGGGCGACAGCATTGCCATCAATGGTGTGTGCCTGACCGTCATCGAGTTGCCTGGCAACGGTTTTGCCGCCGATGTCAGCCGGGAAACCCTGGACTGCACCGCGATGAACGACCTCAAGGCCGGCAGCCCGGTCAACCTGGAAAAAGCCCTGACCCCGACCACCCGCCTGGGCGGGCATCTGGTCAGCGGTCATGTGGACGGCGTTGGTGAAGTGGTTGCGCGTAGCGAGAACGCCCGTGCAGTCGAGTTCCGCATCCGTGCGCCGAAGGAACTGGCCAAATACATCGCCCACAAAGGCTCGATCACCGTCGACGGCACCAGCCTGACCGTGAACGCCGTGAATGGCGCCGAATTTGAACTGACCATCATTCCCCACACCCTCAGCGAAACCATCATGGCGTCTTACCAGCCAGGTCGCCGGGTGAACCTGGAGGTGGACTTGCTTGCCCGTTACCTGGAGCGCCTGTTGTTGGGCGATAAGGCCGCAGAGCCAACCGGAAGTAACATCACCGAAAGTTTTCTGGCCGCTAACGGCTACCTGAAATCCTGACCAAGGGGGTGCCGCGTGGCGCTCAATAGCATCGAAGAACTGGTTGAAGACATCCGCCAAGGCAAGATGGTCATCCTGATGGATGACGAAGACCGCGAAAACGAAGGCGACATCATCATGGCCGCCGAGGCCTGCCTGCCTGAGCACATCAACTTCATGGCCAAGCACGCCCGCGGGCTGATCTGCATGCCCATGAGCCGTGAACGCTGCGAACTGCTCAAGCTGCCGTTGATGGCGCCGCGCAATGGTTCGGGTTTTGGTACCAAGTTCACCGTCTCGATTGAAGCCACCACCGGCGTCACCACCGGCATCTCCGCCGCCGACCGCGCACGCACCGTGCAGGCCGCCGCCGCCAAAGACGCCAAGGCCGAAGACATCGTCAGCCCCGGTCACATCTTCCCGTTGATGGCCCAACCGGGTGGCACCCTGGCCCGCGCCGGCCACACCGAAGCCGCCTGCGACCTGGCGCGCATGGCCGGTTTCGAGCCGAGCGGGGTAATCTGCGAAGTGATGAACGACGACGGCACCATGGCCCGTCGTACCGAACTCGAAGCCTTTGCCGCCGAACACAACCTCAAGATTGGCACCATTGCCGACCTGATTCACTACCGCATGATCCACGAACGTACCGTTCAGCGGATTGCCGAGCAGCCGCTGGACAGCGAACTGGGCCAATTCAATTTGGTGACCTACCGTGATTCAGTGGAAGGCGACGTGCACATGGCCCTGACCCTGGGCACCATTTGCGCCGAAGAACCGACCCTCGTGCGTGTGCACAACATGGACCCGCTGCGTGACCTGCTGATGGTCAAGCAGCCGGGCCGCTGGAGCCTGCGCGCCGCCATGGCTGCGGTTTCCGAGGCTGGCAGTGGTGTGGTGCTGTTGCTCGGTCACCCGCTGGATGGCGATGTGTTGCTGGCGCATATCCGCGAAACAGCTGACCACGCGCCGGTGAAAAAACCGACCACCTACAGCATCGTCGGTGCCGGTTCGCAGATCCTGCGTGACCTGGGCGTGCGTAAAATGCGCTTGATGAGTGCGCCAATGAAATTTAATGCGATATCCGGTTTCGACCTGGAAGTAGTAGAATACGTGCCCTCCGAATAAAGGCCGGCGATTTTCGCCCCTTGTTCGCGGTTCAAATATCACTAAGGGGCGCGTCATACACGCGTCCCGGCTCTTTAAGAGATTTGTCGAATGACCCTGAAGACCATCGAAGGTACCTTCATCGCCCCCAAAGGCCGCTATGCCCTGGTGGTTGGCCGCTTCAACAGCTTCGTGGTTGAAAGCCTGGTAAGCGGTGCCGTTGACGCCCTGGTTCGCCACGGTGTGAGCGAGAGCGACATCACGATCATCCGCGCGCCTGGCGCCTTCGAAATTCCACTGGTTGCGCAAAAAGTTGCTCAACAGGGTGAATACGCGGCGATCATCGCCCTGGGTGCGGTCATTCGTGGCGGTACTCCGCACTTCGAATACGTGGCCGGCGAATGCACCAAGGGCCTGGCCCAGGTGTCCATGGAGTTTGGCGTGCCAGTCGCTTTCGGCGTGCTGACCGTTGATTCCATCGAGCAAGCCATCGAGCGTTCCGGCACCAAGGCCGGTAACAAAGGTGCTGAAGCTGCCCTGTCCGCCCTGGAAATGGTCAGCCTGCTGTCGCAGTTGGAGGCCAAGTGATTTCCGACGAGAGCGACAACTTCAACCCGCGCGAGCCACGTCCAGCCGATGCTGGCAAGCCGTCCAAGAACGAGAAGCGTCGCGCTGCTCGTCAATTGGCGACCCAGGCGCTGTACCAGCGTCACCTGGCGGGCGCTTCGTTGAACGAGATCGAAGCACAGTTTCGCGTCGACAACGATTTCACCTTTGCCGACCTGCCGTACTTCCACGACATCCTGCACGGTGTGCATGCGCACCTGACCGAGATCGACACGGCCCTGGCACCTTGCCTGGACCTGACCATCGAAGAGTTGGACCCGGTCGAACTGTGCGTGATGCGCCTGTCTGCCTGGGAACTGCTGTATCGCGTCGACGTGCCGTACCGCGTGGTCATCAACGAAGGTATCGAACTGGCGAAAGTCTACGGTTCGACCGACGGCCACAAGTTCGTCAACGGCGTGCTCGACAAGCTGGCGCCGCGCCTGCGTGAAGCCGAAGTGAAGGCGTACAAGCGCTAATTGGCGCTTGAGTCCTGAATGGGCGAGTTTGAGCTGATCCGCAATTACTTCGCCGCCGCGCCCTGTGCGCAAGGCGGCGAAGGCATTGCCCTTGGGATCGGCGACGACTGCGCCTTGCTGGCGCTTCCTGCCGGGGAGCAGCTGGCGATCTCCACCGATACTTTGGTGGCCGGGGTGCATTTTGCCGACCCCTGCGACCCGTTCCTGCTGGGTCAGCGCTCGCTGGCCGTGGCGGTAAGCGATTTGGCCGCCATGGGCGCCAACCCCCTCGCCTTTACCCTTGCCCTCACCACACCGACGGTCGACGCCGATTGGTTGCAACGCTATGCCCAGGGTTTGAACCTGATGGCGCAGAGTTGTGGCGTGGGCCTGGTGGGCGGCGATACCACCCGTGGGCCGTTAAGCCTGACCCTCACCGTATTTGGTCGCGTACCTGCCGGGCAAGCCTTGACCCGCAGCGGGGCGCAGCCGGGTGACTTGCTGTGTGTCGGTGGCGAACTGGGCAATGCGGCCGGCGCGCTGCCGTTGGTATTGGGTCAGCGCAGTGCCGACGCAGCCATCGCTGATCCGCTATTAGCCCATTACTGGTCGCCGCAACCGCAGTTGGCGCTGGGGCTGGCGCTGCGCGGCAAGGCCACGTCTGCCATGGATATTTCCGACGGCCTTCTGGCCGATTGCGGGCATATCGCCACGGCTTCGGCTGTCAGCCTGTTGATCGAGCGTCAGCGGTTGCCTCTGTCTCAGGCACTGTTGGCGTTTGTCGGCGATGACGCCGCGCGCGTGGCGGCCCTGAGCGGGGGCGACGATTATGTGCTGGCGTTCACCCTGCCACCCGCCGAGCTGGCGCCATTGCTGGCCGACGGCTGGCCGGTCCATGTGATCGGCCGGGTTGAGGCGGGGCAGGGCGTGACGCTGCTCGACGCCAACGGGCAGGACATCACGCCGGCCATTCGTGGCTATCAACATTTTCGCGGGGCGCCCTGAATCGGCGAGCTGCGCTACCCTCTATAGCGTAATCACGGATGCAAGGCCCTGTAGGAGGTCGCCACCATGGATGTGCGCCGCTGGCTGCTGATAGTGCTGTGTGCCTTTACGTCGTTAGTCCAGGCGCAGGACGTGCCCGGCAAGGTCATGCTGGCCAGTGAAGAATGGAACGACTACACCAACAAAGACGGCAGCGGCCTGGCCTGGGACGTGCTGCGTCAGGTGTTCCAACCCGCCGGAATCACGCTGCAGACCCGCTCCGTACCCTATACCCGCTCGGTCGGCCTGGCCCAGCGCGGCGAGGTGGATGGCTGGGTCGGTTCCTATCGCGATGAAGCCACGGGTGTGTTGTACCCCCACTGGAACTTCGATTCCGATCATATCTACGCCCTCGGCCTGGCCAGCACGCCAGCGCCGACGGTGGCCACGCTGGGCAATTACCGCCTGGCCTGGGTGCGCGGCTACAAGTACGAGGAGTACTTGCCCAATGTGCACCGCTTCAACCAGATCGAGCGCCGCGACGGTATTTTGCCGATGCTGCAACACGCGCGGGCCGACTTCTACATCGATGCGCTGACTGAGGCCAAGTACGTGCTGAACCAGGCGGATGACCCGTCCAAGTTCACACTGACCCACATCGCCGAACTGCCGCTCTATATCGGGTTTGCCGATAACGAGCGAGGTCGCGCCTTGATGGTCGTGTTCGACCAGCGCATGGCGGCGCTGGTGAAAAGCGGCGAGTTAAAGGCGATTTTCGAGCACTGGAAACAGCCGTATCCGTTCTGACCTGCATAGAACCAAGGCGAAGGCCAATCGAACCTATTGATCTTTATCAGCGATAATTCAGCTTAAGCGTCTGTAGGAACCTGCTGTTACAATGGCCGCCATCGTAAAAACTGAAATCAGGAGCACACGGTGCCCGTCGTTTTCGTCGCCGCTTCCAAGCTGCCTACCCCTTTTGCCACGTTCACCATGAACGGCTTCCTCGAAGAAGCCACCGGGCGCGAGCACGTTGTGCTGAGCCTGGGCGATATCGCGGATGGCGCGCCAGTGCTGGGTCGTGTGCATTCCGAATGCCTGACCGGCGATGCGCTGTTCAGTCAGCGTTGCGACTGCGGTTCGCAACTGGAAGCTGCCATGCGGGCCATCGCCCGTGAAGGTCGTGGCGTGTTGCTGTACCTGCGTCAGGAAGGCCGTGGCATTGGCCTGATGAACAAGATCCGCGCCTACGAGCTGCAAGACGGCGGCGCCGATACCGTCGAGGCCAACGAGCGCCTGGGCTTTGCTGCCGACCAGCGTGACTACGCGATCTGCCTGCCGATGCTGGAGCACCTGGGCGTCAAATCCCTGCGCTTGATGACCAACAACCCGCGCAAGGTCAAAGCCTTGACCGAGATGGGCATCACCGTGGCCGAGCGCGTGCCGCTGCACACCGGGCACAACCCGCACAACAAACTCTACCTGGCCACCAAGGCCAGCAAGCTCGACCACATGATGGGCAACGAGCACCAAGGCGAGGTCGACCGCGCGTGACCCGTGGCCAGGTGAAACGGCGACTGTCCTTCAACTGGTGGCAGTACCTGGCCCTGGCGCTGCTGCCCCTGTTTGTGATCAACCTGGTGTTCGGCCAAGCCGAATCCTTGCTGCCAGTGCTGGCCATGCCGTTCTTCATTGCCGGCGTGGCCTCGATGTTTCTCAGCCTGCGTTACTTCAACGGCTATAAACACGCGTTGATCGCCACCTCCAAAGCCCTCGATACCCCCGAAGAACCGGCTGCCTGGATCACCCTGGCGGCCCGTCGGCGTACGGCGTTGCTGGTGGCGGCGGTTCCGGCCTGGATCGGCGCGCTGGCGGTGTTCGTCGGCCTGGAGGCGGTGCCGCTGTTCCTGCTGGCACTGTCGACGCTGGTGCTGTTCTACCTCTACCGCATCCCCCGTCAACTGGGATGAAGCGTGCTTGGCTGGCGGTCCTGCTGCTGGCGTTGAGTGCCCAGGCATTGTCGGCCGAGCGGGTGGTCAGCCTGGCGCCGTCCCTGTCTGAAATCGTTGCTGAACTGGGCGCCGCCGACGTGCTGGTGGGTGTGCTCGATGGTGGCGAGCGCCCGGCTGCCCTGGCGCACGTGGCGTCCGTGGGGCATTACGGCCAATTGGATATGGAACGCCTGCTCAGCCTCAAGCCCGACTTGATCCTGCTGTGGCCCGGCAGCGTCGGCCCAGCCCAGCGTGAGCAGTTGCAGCGCCTGAACATCCCGGTCTACGTCGCTGAACCCCATAGCCTTGAACAACTCACCACCCAGGTCCAGGCCATCGCCGAGCAATTGGGTCGTGCTGAAGCCGGCCGGCAATTGGCCGCGCAGTTACGCCAACGCCTGGCCGAGTTGCGTCAGCGCTATCAGCGTGCCGAGCCATTGCGCGTGTTTTACCAAGTGTGGAACCAGCCGCTGTATACCGTGGGCGGCGGGCAGATCATCAGCGATGCGTTGAGTGTGTGCGGCGCGCGCAATGTGTTCGATGACCTCAAGTTGCCCGCGCCGCAGGTGAGCATTGAATCGGTGTTGCAGCGTGATCCCGAATTGATTCTGGTCGGGGATCAAGCGCAGAAGGAGGCCTGGAAGGTCTGGCCGGCGATGGCCGAACGGGTGCGCGTGGTGCCGGATAAAGGCCTGGAGCGTCCGAGCGGGCAGATGTTGGAGGCGGTGGCGCGGTTGTGTGAGGTGATCGCGCCTCGCTAGAGGTCCGGCGTCCAGGTCACGCCAACCATCAGCGCACGGCCCTCTTCCCGGTAGCCATATTGCTGGCCTTGATACTGATACAGCGCGCGGCTGTAGGCTTTGTCCAGGAGGTTATCGACCTTCATGTTCAGCACGATTTCACGGTTCACCGCCCAACTGGCGCGCAACCCGAGCAACCCATAGCCTCCCAACGGCTGCTGGTTATTCGGGTCGTCGTAGCTGCTGCTGACCGCCTGCCAGCTGGCGCCGACGCCGAATTGGTCGAATTGGCGATCCAGGTCCAGGCTCAACGTGCGCCTGGCGCGACGTGCCAACGTACGCCCGGAATCGCGGTCTCGTGGATCAATCATCGCCAGTCCCAGGCTGCTTTCCCAGCCGAACAGCTCCTGCTTGAGTGCGGCCTCGAAACCGTTGATGCGCGCCGAACTGACGTTTTGCGGGCCGTCGCTGCCGAACACGATCGCATCCTGGATATCGGTGCGATACAGCGAAGCTTCCAGGCGGCGGGTGTCGCTGAGTTGGCTGCGCCATTGCATCTCGTAGCTTTTCGAGGTTTCGGGCTTCAGGTCAGGGTTACTGTTCTTGAAGCCGTATTCGTCCGGGTAATACAGGTCATTGAAGGTCGGGGCGCGGAAGCCCTCGCTGTAGCTCAGCAGCAGGTCATTGTCCGGGTTGACGGGCAAGGTCAGGGTGCCGCTCCAGCTGTTCTGCCCGCCGAACTGTTGGTTCTGGTCACGCCGCAGGCCCAGCTCGGTGGAAAACCGTTCACTATGGAAGCGATGCTGCACAAAGGCGGCGCGGTTCCAGCGACTGTTCTCGGTAAAGGTGCTAGAGCCATGGAGGCGGTCTTCATACCAGTCGCCGCCTAGTATCAGGCTGTTCTGGTCATTCAGTGTCAGATCGTTCTGCCAGTTGACCGAGTCGCGGTAGGTGTTGAACACGCTGAAATCGTCACTGAGGGTGTCGCGCTTGGTGTCGCGGTTCTCGCTGTGGCCCAGTTCCAGGCGTGATTGCCAGCGCTCGTTGAGCTTGGCATCCAGGTAACCGCTGGCGCTGCTCACGGTGTAGTCGGTGTAGGGCTTTTGCCCCAGCGTTTGTCCGGTGACGACGTCGTAGCGGCCGAAGCTGTTGTCATACTCCGACTTGCCACGGTTATCCAACAGATTGAAACCCGCTTCCAACTCATCGCTGAACGCGTGGCTGAGGTTCAGGCTGATGGACTGGTTGCGGTAGGCATCATGGTCGCCATCGCTGGGGAACGAAGTGTGTGTCGAGTTGATGCCGGCGGTCTCATCCAGGCTCGCGCCGAGGTTGAAACGTGTGCGTTCATCGCCACCGGACAGGCCGACGCTGCGCTCCCACGTTTGGTGGCTGCCAAAGCCCACTTTCAGGCGCAGCTGTAGGCCCTGCTCGGCATTACGCCGGGTAAATACCTGGATCACCCCGCCAATCGCATCGCTGCCATAGATCACCGAGCGGGAGCCGCGCAGCACTTCCACCCGTTCAATCTGGTCGACGTTCAGGTACTGCAGGCCGCTGTCGCCGGAGGTGGTGTTGGCGATGCGCTGGCCGTCCACCAACACCAGGCTTTGTGCGGACTTGGTGCCACGGATATAAATCCCCGGCAAGCTGCCACGCCCGCCAGTCGGCGCGACCTGCACACCCGGCACGCGGCTAAGCAGGTCCGTCACGCTGGTAGGTTGCAGGCGGTCGATATCGTCGCGGGTGAAGACGGTGTTGGCGGCGCTGCTGTCGTTGCGGGCCTGGACCTGTCGGTTGGCGCTGATGACTACGTTGGGGAGTTTCAGGGCGTCGTCGCGCTCGAACGTCTCGGCGAGCAAATCAGTGGCGGGCAAAAGCAGCAGGGGCAGGGCGAAGCGCAGGCTTTTCATGGCTATCCATAGCAAAGGTGGGAGCAGGCTCCCACCTTTCGTGGGTTACAGGCCGAGCAACGCCATGCGCTCGCGAACCGATGCCTCGATACCGGCTTCATCCAGCCCGCATTCGGCCAGCATCTGCGCCGGCTTGGCGTGTTCGACGTACACATCAGGCAGGCCCAGGTGCAGCACCGACTTGAGGATGTTCTCCCGCGCCAGGAACTCACTGACGGCCGCACCGGCGCCGCCCATGATGGCGTTTTCTTCGACGGTCACCAGCAACTCATGGCTGCCGGCAACCTCACGCACCAACGCTTCATCCAGGGGTTTGACGAAGCGCATGTCGACCACGGTGGCGTCGATCTTCTCGGCGACGTTCAGCGCTTCGGCCAACTGCACGCCGAACACCAGGAACGCAGTCTTGCTGCCTTGGCGACGCACGATGCCCTTGCCGATCTCGATAGGCTCAAGGTCCTTCTCGATCACTGCATTCGGGCCATTACCGCGCGGGTAACGCACGGCGGCCGGGCCGTTGTACAGGTGGCCGGTGCTGAGCATCTTGCGCAGTTCGTTTTCGTCACTCGGCGTCATCACCAGCATGCCGGGGATACAGCGCAGGTAGGACAAGTCGAAGCTGCCAGCGTGAGTCGGGCCGTCTTCGCCCACCAAGCCAGCGCGGTCGATGGCGAACAGCACGTCGAGGTTCTGTACCGCGACGTCATGCACCAATTGGTCATACCCGCGTTGCAGGAACGTGGAGTAGATCGCCACCACCGGCTTGGCGCCTTCACAGGCCATGCCGGCGGCGAAGGTCACCGCGTGCTGTTCGGCAATCGCCACATCGAAGTAGCGCAGCGGGAAACGCTCGCTGAACGCGACCAGGTCCGAGCCTTCCTTCATCGCCGGGGTAATGCCCACCAGGCGCGGGTCGGCGGCGGCCATGTCGCACAGCCATTCGCCGAACACGCCGGAATACTTCGGCCCGCTGGCCTTTTTCGGCGCGGCGGCAGGCGCGTCCAGCGGTTCCAGCTTGGTGATGGCGTGGTAGCCGATCGGGTCGACTTCCGCCGGGGCGAAGCCTTTGCCTTTCTTGGTAACGATATGCAGAAACTGCGGGCCCTTGAGGTCACGCATGTTGCGCAGCGTGGCGATCAGGGTGGGCAGGTCGTGGCCGTCGATCGGGCCGATGTAGTTCCAGCCCAGCTCTTCGAAGAGGGTGCCGGGTACCAGCATGCCCTTGGCATATTCTTCGGTACGGCGGGCAATTTCCCACGCGCCAGGCAGACGCGAGAGCACCTTCTTGCTGCCTTCGCGCATGCTGGCGTAGGTGCGGCTGGAGAGGATTTTTGCCAGGTAATTCGACAGACCACCGACATTGCGCGAGATCGACATGTCGTTGTCGTTGAGGATCACCAACATGTTGGCGTCCACTTCCGGCGCATGGTTGAGCGCTTCGAAGGCCATGCCGGCGGTCAACGCGCCATCACCAATCACCGCAATCGCCTTGCGATCGCTGCCTTGCAGGCGGGCGGCAATCGCCATGCCCAGCGCGGCGCTGATGGAGGTGCTGGAGTGGCCGACGCCAAAGGTGTCGTACTCGCTCTCGGCGCGGCGCGGGAAGGCGGCAATGCCGTCCTTCTGGCGCAGGGTGCCCATCTGCTCGCGGCGACCGGTGAGGATCTTGTGCGGATACGCCTGATGGCCCACGTCCCACACCAGCCGGTCATCCGGGGTGTCGAACACGTAATGCAGGGCGATGGTCAGCTCGATGACGCCCAGCCCGGCACCAAAATGCCCACCGGTCTGGCCGACCGTGTAGAGCAATTCCAGGCGCAACTCATCGGCCAGGGTTTCCAGCTCGGCTTCACCCAGTCGACGCAGGCCGGCCGGCGTGACAGCACGGTCAAGCAGGGGCGTGGACGGGCGCTTGCGGGGAATCTCTTGAAACGTCGTGGGCATCAGGCGAATCGTTATAGGTATAGAAGAGGCGGCAGTTTACCTCAAGCATCGCGAACTGCCCACGCAGAGCGCTGAACTTGGCCGATATGCGGCCGCAATGGCCGCCGTTATCAGTGCCGGCGTTCGACGATATACCGCGCCAAGTCACGCAGTGGCTCGGCTGCCGCGTCGAAAGGTCGCAGGGCGTCCAGGGCCTGGTCACGCAGTTCCAAGGCATAGGCCTTGGCCGCTTCCAGCCCGAGCAACGCAGGGTACGTCGGTTTATCCCGTGCGATATCGGCGCCTTGGCGTTTGCCCAGGGTGGCCGTGTCGCTTTCTACGTCGAGAATGTCGTCCTGCACCTGGAACGCCAGGCCGATGGCCAGCGCGTAGGTTTTCAAAGCAGCCAATTGAGCGGCTTCGGCACGCCCACTGGCCAGCGCGCCCAAGTGCACGGCGGCTTCAATCAAGGCGCCGGTCTTGTGGCGGTGCATATATTCCAATGCTTGTTGATCGAGCTTCTGGCCAACCGAACCGAGGTCGATGGCCTGGCCGCCGACCATACCGGCCGGGCCTGCCGCCACGGCCAGCGCCGTGACCATGCGCAAGCGGATCTCAGCATTCACGCTGCTCAGCGTCGGGTCCAGCAGTGCGCTGAACGCCAGGCTTTGCAGGCCGTCACCGGCGAGGATCGCGCAGGCTTCATCAAAGGCTTTGTGGGTAGTCGGCTGGCCGCGACGCAGATCGTCGTCGTCCATCGCCGGCAAGTCGTCATGCACCAGGGAATAGGCGTGGATCAACTCCACCGCACAGGCCGCGCCATTCGCCTGCTCGGCGTCTGCGCCCAAGGCCTCGCACGCCGCATACGCCAGCAACGGGCGCACACGCTTGCCGCCATTCATCACGCTGTAGCGCATGGCTTCGTAAAGACGCTTGAGTTCGGGGCTTGGCGCAACAAACAAGGGTTCCAACGCCGCATTGACCCGGGCTTGGCTACTGGCCTGATACGCGTCGATCATTCGGGCTGTTCCGCATCGAAAGGTTCTTCGGCCAACTCCCCGTCACGTTCCAGCAGCACTTGTACCTTCTGCTCCGCCTGCGCCAAGGCGCTCTGGCAGTCGCGGGTCAGGCCGATGCCTTGCTCAAACGCTGTCAACGAGTCTTCCAGCGACAACTCGCCGTTCTCCAGACGCTCAACCAGGGTTTGCAGGTCGGCGAGGGATTGTTCGAAATCGAGTGCAACTTTTTTGCGGGCCATGGCGGCTATTCCGGTAGACGGTAAACCGGCGCGACACTAGCAGACATGGGGATTCTGGGCAAATGAGTGGGGGAGGGTGTTCAGGCGGTGAGCCGAATAAGCGGCCTATTCGGCTCATCAAATGAGCCGAATAGCTATTTTATTCGGCTCACCGCCGGTCAGGATCTTTGCGCCATTGACGAGCACTGTTCTTGTGATGTTTTCAACTGTGCTTCAAATGTCTGCAATTCCACGTGCATTTCCTGTAGCGCGGCAATTTTCAGGGCCAGTTCCTGCTTCTTGTCTGCGATTGCCTGATCCGCCCGCTCCCAAGGCAATGCATCGCCTACGTGGCCGGAAAGAATTTCCTTCAACTCCTTGAGCTTGAATCCCAACTGCTGCGCGCACTTGATAAACATCAGCAGCTCAACGCTCTGCGCCGAATAGACCCGGTACTGGCCCTGACGCTGTGGCGCAGGCAGCAGCCCAATCGCCTCATAGTGACGAATCGCCTTGATGGTCGTGCCCGACAACTGCGCGGCTTTGCCGATGTACATGAAAACTCCTTTTCTCCGTTAAAGCGCCGGCCTGTTTCAGCCATGTATCCCGCTGCGCCGCAGTGGAGCCCAGCACTGGCCCGAGCAGCAACGTCTTTGCTGTCTTGACACCACAAAGCCCCAGCGTGGTCTCGCGCATCTGGTGAATGCCCGGCATGCGATAGAACCAGCAGTAATACCATGGCGGCGTGTCCAGGGTCACCAGTAAGTGTGCCGTTCGGCCGTGAAGCAGTTTGTCAGGGAATGCCTTGCCCGCGCGGTATTTGAAGGCAAAACCGGGTAGGAAGATTCGGTCGATAAAGCCCTTCATTAACGCCGGGATGCCACCCCACCAGATCGGGAAAACAAAGGTCAGGTGAGTAGCCCAGAGAATGTCGGATTGCGCGCTGAGCAGGTCGGGCTCCAGCGGCTGAATCTGGGTGTAACCATGATGAAGCACGGGGTCGAATGCCAAGTCGCCCAAGCGTAGGACACGTACTTCATGGCCGGCGGTTTTTGCGGCCTGGATGTAGGTTTCGGCCAGGGCTGAACAAAAGCTGGAACGGGAGGGGTGGCCTAGGATCACCAGGGTACGCGGGGTCATGGGGGAGGTCCTGAACAGGGCGTTTCAGGTTAAAGGCTGCTGTATAGGGGAGAGTCAAGTCAGTAGTCCGCAATGGCCAGCAGGACGTTTCTGTAGTGATTGAAAGGTCCTTCTTGAAACGCGCTTCGCCCCTTGTGACAGTCAATGCGCCTGACTAGTCTGCCTCAAAACTTCAGAGTGATATGGCATGAGCGAACCCTGTATCGGCTTGACCACACCACCGACGGGCTACAGTGACTGGCTGACCGACCTGAAAGGCCGTATTCATGCGGCGCAGCAGCGCGCAACACTGGCAGTGAATCGGGAATTGGTGTTGCTCTACTGGCAGATTGGCCACGATATTTTGACCCGCCAGGCGGAGCAGGGCTGGGGCAGCAAAGTCATAGATCGACTTGCCCAGGATCTGCGTGCGGCCTTTCCACGAATTAAGGGTTTTTCGCCGCGTAATCTCAAGTACATGCGGGCTTTTGCCGAGGCGTGGCCCGGTTCTGAATTTGTGCAACAGGCTGCTGCACAATTGCCTTGGGGCCATAATGTGGTGTTGCTCGACAAACTCCCCGGCCCCGAAACCCGCCGCTGGTACATCACCCAGGCAATTGAAAACAACTGGTCGCGTAACTCGCTGGTGATGCAAATCGAAAACCGCCTGCTGGAACGCAGTGGCAAGGCTGTCAGCAACTTCGAGACCCACCTGCCCAAGCCGCAATCTGACCTGGCGCGTGAGTCGCTGAAAGACCCTTACCGTTTTGACTTCCTCAGCCTGGCCCTGGACGCGCAGGAGCGCGACATAGAAAACGCCTTGATCAAGCACGTCACCGACTTTTTGTTGGCGCTGGGCGCTGGTTTTGCCTTTGTCGGCCAGCAAGTACTGCTGGATGTCGGAGGCGATGAGTTCTTTGTCGATCTGCTGTTCTATCACGTGAAGCTACACTGCTACGTGGTCATCGAACTGAAAGCCGGCAAGTTCAAACCCGAGCACCTGGGGAAGCTGAGCTTTTATCTGGCTGCCGTCGATGCCCAGCTTAAACATCCACAAGATGGGCCCACCATCGGCCTGCTGTTGTGCAAGAGCAAGAACGAAGTCGTCGCCGAATATGCGTTGCGCGATAACAACCGACCGATTGGCGTGGCGGAATATCAACTGGTGGAGTCGTTGCCCGCAGAGCTGCGAACCAGCCTGCCAAGCATTGAGCAGATCGAGCGGGAGCTGGCGGGTTAAAACCGACTGACAGCCTCAAAACCCCGGCGGAATATACCCCGGCACAAATGGCACATTCAGGCACTTGCCATGCAGGATGCGGCCATCTTCAATCCTGAACAGCACGATCTTCTTCGTCTTATCCACCGTGGCTTCCAGCTTGCAATCCGAACTGTGCCCGACCTGCTGGTAATACTCCGTATACACCATCCCGTTTCCGGTGTGATTCATTGAAGTTCCGGCGGCTTCAGTGGTCGTCCATGAAGAGGACTTGTGCCAAGTCATCACCACCTGCGTGTCGCCATTGGGCGCATTCTGCTTCTTCATCGAGTCGGGCTTGCCGAATAAATCCAACGCCTCTTGCACGTCACGACCTTCCCAGCGTGACTGCGCAATCAGGTGACACCCACTGATAAACAGTACGGCAGGCAACAAAAGCCCAGCCAGTAACAGCCTTGTCCATGTAGGCATGGTGAATCCTTCTTGTAGGTGAGTGTGACTCAGCGCTTGTTGCCCAGCATGTCGTCGAGGTCATCGATCATCTGGCTCTTCTCCTGAGTCGGCCCCAATTGCTGGAACATCGCTTTGGTGGTCTGGATCATCTGCAGGTGGGTCATCTTGCCCATGGCGATGGTGTCCTTGCTCTTGCCCGGTTCGCACACATACGCGAGCGTGCGGTCGAGCCAGAACTCCTTCGGCGTCTGCCACGTGTTGGAGACTTTCAAGTGCGTAAGGGTGTAGGAAAACGGTGCGACCGACTGGCCGTTGAGAAAGCGCAACTTGCGCGTGGAGCACTGCACCTCGATGTTGTACACATCGATCATCGGCTTGCCCGGTTCTTCATACACCACCGTGACGGCCACCAGCTTCGCGCCCTTGTTGTGGTTCGAGGGCACCACGGAAGTGCGGTCGGCCACGTACATCACATTTTTATGGGCTCGGCCGCTGCCGTAGATGATCGACCAGTCGCCGATCGGTGTTTCTTCATCGGCCGATACCGACGGTGTGCTGGTCAGCAAGATGGGCAGCAGTGCCAGGCAGCGCCCGACTTTGGTTAAGGTATTCAATAGCGTCCTTCCTTGAGGCTCGAAATAAGCGAAGGACTTTAGTGGTGAGGCGGTGCCGTCACAATTAGGGCGAGTGTGCTAATGGCGCATTGCTAGTTAACCAAAAAAGCCTGCGTTTCAAGGCAGGCTTAGTATGGGTAGCGGTTGAGTTAGTCCTTACGCCCCGTCAACGCCGAGTAACCATTCATCAAGTTGCGATAGTTAGGAATGCGCTGGGACAACAGATTCCCCAGGCCTTCGATATCGTTGCGCCAGTCGCGGTGCAACTCACACGCCACCGAGAACCAGTTCATCAACTGCGCACCCGCTTGCGTCATCCGGCTCCACGCCGCCTGCTGCACCGTGGTATTGAACGTGCCTGACGCATCGGTCACCACAAACACCTCAAACCCTTCCGCCAGCGCCGATAAGGTCGGGAACGCTACGCACACATCCGTCACCACACCCGCAATGATGATCTGCTTGCGGCCGGTGGCCTTGATCGCCTTGACGAAGTCTTCGTTGTCCCATGCGTTGATCTGGCCTGGGCGGGCGATGTACGGCGCGTCCGGGAACATCTCTTTCAATTCTGGCACCAGCGGGCCGTTCGGGCCTTGCTCGAAGCTGGTGGTGAGGATGGTCGGTAGGTTGAAGAACTTGGCCAGGTCGGCCAGGGCCAGCACGTTGTTCTTGAACTCGTTGGGCGAGAAGTCCTGCACCAGGGAAATCAGGCCGGTCTGGTGGTCGACCAGCAGAACAATGGCGTCGTCTTTGTTGAGGCGGTTGTAGGTTGCAGTGCTCATGGTTGAATCCTTTTTTGTTTAGGTTGGTGGGGCGTTGCGTTCAACATGGGCACAGATTAATGGGGGAGGCGCGGGGGATAAATCAGGTGAAAACGGTAATACCGTCAACTCAGAGGTGACAATGATTTGGGGGTCAGCAATACCCGACCCTTTCATATGAGGGAAGTCTGATTTACAGGTTTCTCGTGCACCCAGCCCATCTGTAGCTTGTGAAGAGCTGAGCTTTGAGGGTGCCTGGGTGCGTGTGGCTGAGTTGCTGCAGTTTGCGGTGGCGACGTCATAGGTGCTCGGGGAGCCCGTAGGGGCGTCGCAGAGGGCGGTGATGCATTTGGTGGAGATGGCGAAAATGGTGGCGGATCGGGCGGTGGGGTGTATGCGGCCTGGCTAATACGCTTAAGCCACTCGATTTCGGTCAGTCATTTGTCCAATGGCTTGCTGGACTATTGACTTGGGATTTTGACGGGCATTAAAAAGCCGGCTTGTGGCCGGCTTCTCGGGGACTGCTTCAGCTTGTTTTTGACAAACCTCACCAGCCTTCAAATCGCTCAGCCTACATTGCGTCGGGCTGAATAGTAGGGGCATCAGCGGGAACTCCTCCGCATCGCCGAGCAGGGTGGATAGCCTTCGCCACCCCCTGCCAAATGTGCGGCGCATGATACCCACATTCACTTCAGTTGCCCACCTCTGGATCCGATTTAGAGCCTTCCCAGCCCAATAAATGCTCATCCAGCGGCACGGGTGGCCTGCGGTTATTCAACGTGGACCACCAGAACACCCAGCCCACAATCTGGAAGTTCTGCTCGAACCGTTGCTCGTACGTCAGGTACTCGTCCGGATGCTCGTTGGCATTGTGGCTACGCACGCGCAATCCGCCGCCGGGTCGGTTGTAGAGGTATTTGATGCGCAGCATGCCGTCGTGTTCGACGGCGTAGATTTCGCCGTCGATGATTTGGGTGCGACCTCGGTCGATGGCGAGGGTGGCGCCTTGTTGGATGATGTCGATCATGCTGTTGTCGACCATGTAGGCGCCCAGTGCGCGGTCGGGGTTGACGTTGAGGACTTGAAGGGTGTGCAGGGTGACGCGGATGCGTTCGGTGGAGGTGAATGAGGGGTGGAGGTCGATCTCCACGTCGATTTTTTCTGGGAGACAGGCGGGGCCTGTGAGGTATTTGCCGCTTCCTTCGCGGATGGTGGGCAGTCCTTTTCGGGTGGTCGGGCCTTCCAGCAGGAAGTTGGCCGGTGGGTGTTTGGGGCCTTCGCCGGTGCGCAGCCAACGGCTGGAGATGCACAGCAGTTCTGCGATCTCGTTGAGTCGGCCCATGGGTACACCGCGCTTGAACCAGTTGTTCACGTGTTGAGGCGTGACGCCGCGGTTCTTGGCGAAGTCGGAGGCGGAAAGATGGACTTCCCGCAGTAGCGCTTTTAAACGATCACCTGATGTATTCATAAACACAAAGCTTACTGACCGGGACAACAGATCAAATAAACCATGCGTTGAGTTGGTCATGTAGGTCTTTGCTTAGTTGTAGCCTGATACTTCGGATCAATGTCGAAATTAAACATTTTCTATAAGTAATTGAACTTGTCGTTTAATTTTTCCCACAAAAAAAGCCCCGAATGATCGGGGCTTTTTCAATTGCCGAGGCAATGAGGAGCGGGTATCAGCCTTTGTAGGCGGCGACCGACTTCAGGATCTCGGCACGGGCGGCGTCTGCGTTGCCCCAACCGTCGATCTTCACCCATTTGCCTTTTTCGAGGTCTTTGTAGTTCTCGAAGAAGTGTTTGATCTGCTCCAGCAACAGCGGCGGCAGGTCGGTGTATTCCTTCACGTCCACGTACAGCTGGGACAGCTTGTCGTGTGGCACTGCGATGACTTTGGCATCGCCGCCGCCGTCGTCGGTCATGTTCAGGATGCCGACTGGACGTGCGCGGATTACCGAGCCTGGGGTAACCGGGTAAGGGGTTACGACCAGCACGTCGAGGGGGTCACCGTCGTCGGCCAGGGTGTTAGGGATGAAACCGTAGTTGGCCGGGTAGAACATCGGGGTGGCCATGAAACGGTCAACGAACAGGCAGTCGCTGTCTTTGTCGATTTCGTATTTGATCGGCGCGTGGTTGGCCGGAATCTCGATGGCGACGTAGATGTCGTTCGGCAGGTCTTTGCCAGCCGGAATCTTGCTGTAGCTCATTGGGCGTTGCCCCCGTTAATTGGCCATGAAACATGGCCGGATTGGCCTAAAAGTGGCGGCGATTATAGGCACATTCTGACGCCGATGCCATGCGCCAGACGTCGTACGGTCATTCGCCTTGTGGCTGATAACGCGGGTCGCTGGCTTGCAGTTGGGTGAGGCGGGCCAAGGGATCCTGGCGATAAAAGCGGCTGAGTTGGGCGTACACCTGCGGATAATGGCTGACCAGTAAATCCGGGGCGCTGAAAAAATATTCGCTGGTGACGGCGAAGAATTCAGCCGGGTTTTCGCCGGCGTACGGGTCGATCTCGGTCTCGGCGTCCGGGTTCGCGTCCAGCTGGCGGTTGAGGTCGTCGTAGGCGCTCTGCATCACGCTGGCCCATTCCTGCACGCGCATGTCGTTGTGCAGCGGCGGCAGGCCGTTGGCGTCGCCGTTGAGCATGTCGAGCTTGTGCGCCAGTTCGTGGATGACCAGGTTGTAGCCCTCCCAATTGCCACTGGCCAGCACGCCGGGCCAGGCGAGGATCACCGGGCCCTGTTGCCAGGCTTCGCCGCTGTGTTCGCCGTCCCATTCGTGTTCGATGCCACTGCTGTCGCGGTGACGCTGCGGGCTGACGAAATCGTCGGGGTACAGCACGATTTCATGGAAGCCCTGGTACCAGTCGAGGTCGCCCAGGTTCATCAGCGGCAATTGCGCCTGGGCGGCGAGCAGCAGGCGTTGTTCCTGGTGCAGTTCGACGCCTGGCAGGGCGGTCAGGTGCTTTTCGGCGAGGAACACCACGCACGCTTCGCGCAGCCACTGGTCCTGCTCGGCGCTGATGCCGTCGAGGAAGGTCAGGTGATGGCGCACCCGCTGCCAGGTGTCATCGGCAATCGGGTGCTTGGCCAGCAAGCGCCGGCGACGCCAGGCGCTGAGGGACCACATATCCGGTTACTGCGGCTTGGCTTCGGAGGATGCGCGGCCAAAACGGCTGCGGAACACACCAATGATCATCGGCACCAGGGACAGCAGGATGATGAACACCACCAGCAGCGACAGGTTTTTCTTGATAAAGGGCACGTTGCCGAAGAAGTAACCCAGGGTCACCAAACCGCCGACCCAGAGGATGGTGCCGAATACGCTGAAGCCGAAGAAGCGTGGGTAAGGCATCTTGGCGATACCGGCCACGAATGGTGCGAAGGTGCGCAGGATCGGCAGGAAACGCGCCAGGGTCACGGTTTTGCCACCGTGCTTGTCGTAGAAGTCGTGGGTTTTTTGCAGGTAGTCGCGACGGAAGATTTTCGAGTTCGGGTTGTTGAACAAGCGTTCGCCGACCGTTCGCCCGATTACATAATTGGTGCTGTCGCCCAGGATCGCCGCCAGCATCAACAGGCCGCCGAGCAGCACCGGGTCCATGCCGCCGCCTGCGGCCACGGCGCCGGCAATGAACAGCAACGAGTCACCCGGCAGGAACGGCATGACCACCAGGCCGGTTTCGCAAAAGATGACCAGAAACAGAATGGCGTAGATCCACGGACCGTAATTGGTTACCAGCAGGTCGAGGTAGACGTCGAGATGCAGGATAAGGTCAAGCGGGTTGAAATCCATGGATGGCACCTGTGTGGATGGCCCGGCTCAGCAGGCCTGTGCGGAAGCTCGGGTAATAAGGCTACAAGTGTATGCCGCAATTCTTACAACCCTGAAAGGTCCGCATTATACGGATTGAGAGGTGAAAAGCGTGTTGGTTTTGTAGCGGGGGATGTCGTGGTCTGCTTGCATCGGGCAATGAGCATAATTTCTGCTGAGTGAACCTTATGTGGCGAGCGAGCTTGCTCGCGTTGGGCTGCGAAGCGCCCCCAAACCAAGCGATGCGTTTTGTCTGTTAGAACGCGGCGCCTTCTTTAGGGCTGCTACGCAGCCCAACGCGGGGCAAGCCCGCTCGCCACGACTAGCCCGCTCACCACAACAAGCTCGCTGGCCACAATAGAGGCCCGCCCGGCGAGCATTAATCTTCGCTGATCGGCAACACGTAGTTCTTGAACTCCGTGTCTTCGCGAAACCCAATCGACTCGTAGGTCTTCTGTGCCACTTCATTGTCGCTGCTGGTCGACACCCGCAACCGCACCGCGTGGGTCTCCTTGGCCATCTTCTTGGCCGTGCGCATCAGGTTGTCCGCCACCAGTTGCCGGCGTGCGTCTTCAGCCACGTAGATGTCATTGAGGATCCACACCCGCTTGAGCGACAACGACGAAAAGCTCGGGTACAGCTGGCAAAAGCCCAATAGTTTTTTGTCGTCATCATCCGCCAGGGCCAGGTAAATCACCGATTCCTTGCGGCGCAGGCGCTTTTCCAGGAAGTCCCGCGATGAATCCGGGAAGGGCAAGGCCCCGTAGAACTCGCGGTATTTGACGAACAACGGGGTCAACAGGTCCAGGTGTTCCAGGGTCGCTTGAGTAATCCGCATGCCAGGCCTCAACTTCCAAATGGGGGATGACCACACAAGCGGCCGTGACTCGATGCTGCCTAATGGCGCGAAAAAGCGCAATCGTGCAGCGATCAGTCATCCGGTGAACTGAGCAGGAAATTGCCTTTCATCAGGTCCGGATCATCCGACTCGATAGTCTGGACCTGCGCCTCGTCCTTGAGATTGACCCCCGACAGCTGCCGACGACACGCCTCTCGCATCAAGTACAGCAAACGATGGGCCGCCATGCCATAGCTCAGGCCTTCCAGACGCACATTGGAAATGCAATTGCGATAGGCGTCGGTGAGGCCGACCTTGGGGTTGTAGGTGAAATACAGTCCCAGGCTGTCCGGCGAACTGAGCCCCGGCCGTTCGCCGATCAGGATCACCACCATCTTGGCGCCGAGCAATTGCCCGATTTCATCCGCCACCGCCACCCGGCCTTGTTCCACCAGAATGACCGGCGACAACGACCAGCCTTCAGCGTGGGTCTGTTCCTCCATGCGCGTCAGAAACGGCAAGGTGTGTTTATGCACGGCCAGCGCGGATAAGCCATCGGCCACCACCACGGCCAAGTCGACGCCGCCGGGATTGGCCGATGCGTGATCGCGCAGCGCTTGGGCGGAGTCATCGCTCAAGCGCCGCCCCAAATCCGGGCGTTGCAGGTAGCTGTGGCGGTCGGCAGCCGCGCTGTGCAGCAGCAGCGTGTCACGCCCGCGCTCCGCCAACTGGCTGCTGAGGCTCGCATGGTCGAAGGGCAAATGCACCGCGTCGCGCGCCTGGGCGTGGGCAAATTGAAAGTCCAGCTGCGCGTTGGTGGGAATGCTGGTGCCGGTTCGGCCCAGGGCAATGCGCGCCGGGGTCAGGCGGCGCAGTTCCAGCCAGGGGTTGTCAGGCAGGTCGAGTTGCACAGGCGGCTCCTTCATCCCAGTTGCGCCAAGGCTTGGCGAAAGGCCGGTGGCAGGCTGTTGCCGAAGTGCACCTTGCCGTCGGCTTGCGTGAAGATGCCCATTTTTGCCAGCCACTGTTCGAATTCCGGCGCCGGTTTTAAACCTAATGTTTGCCGGGCGTAGAGCGCGTCGTGGAATGAAGTGGTCTGGTAATTGAGCATGATGTCGTCGGAACCGGGGATGCCCATGATGAAGTTGATCCCGGCCACGCCCAGCAGGGTCAGCAGGGTGTCCATGTCGTCCTGGTCAGCTTCGGCGTGGTTGGTGTAGCAGATGTCGCAACCCATCGGCACGCCCAGCAGCTTGCCGCAGAAGTGGTCTTCGAGGCCGGCGCGGATGATCTGCTTGCCGTTGTACAGGTACTCCGGCCCGATAAATCCTACGACGGTATTCACCAGAAACGGTTTGAAATGTCGGGCTACCGCGTAGGCGCGGGTCTCGCAGGTTTGCTGGTCGACGCCAAAGTGCGCGTTGGCCGACAAGGCGCTGCCTTGGCCTGTCTCGAAATACATCAAATTCTGGCCCAAGGTGCCGCGATTGAGGCTCAACCCTGCTTCATAACCTTCCTGCAGCACGCTCAGGCTGATGCCGAAACTGGCGTTGGCCGCCTCGGTGCCGGCGATCGACTGGAACACCAGGTCCAGCGGCACGCCACGGTTAATGGCCTCGATGGAGGTGGTGACGTGAGTCAGCACGCAGGCCTGGGTCGGAATCTCGTAGCGCTGGATGATCGCGTCGAGCATCTCCAGCATGGCGCAGATCGAGGCGATGCTGTCGGTGGCCGGGTTGATGCCGATCATGGCGTCGCCATTGCCGTACAACAGGCCATCCAGAATGCTCGCGGCAATGCCCGCCGGTTCGTCTGTCGGATGGTTGGGTTGCAGGCGTGTGGATAAACGGCCGCGCAGGCCCATAGTGCCGCGAAATTGCGTGACCACGCGGATCTTCTGCGCCACCAGTACCAGGTCCTGCACGCGCATGATCTTGGACACGGCGGCGGCCATCTCTGGCGTCAGCCCTGGCGCCAAGGCGCGTAGGGAATGTTCGTCGGCCGCATCGCTGAGCAGCCAGTCGCGCAGGCCGCCGACGGTCAGGTGGCTGACGGCGGCAAACGCCTGTTTATCGTGGGTGTCGATGATCAGGCGGGTGACTTCGTCGTTTTCGTAAGGGATCAGCACTTCTTGCAGGAAATGCTTCAACGGGATATTCGCCAACGCCATCTGCGCCGCCACGCGCTCACCGTCGTTCTGTGCGGCGACGCCGGCGAGGAAATCCCCGGAACGCGCGGGGCTGGCCTTGGCCATCACGTCCTTGAGGCTGTCGAAGCGGTAGGTTTGTGCACCCACCGCGTGGGAAAAGCTTGCCATACAGTGTCTCCTTAGCGACGCGGGCAACTGCCCGCGTCGAGGTTTACGGCAGTTAGTGCAGGGCGGCCTCTGCGGCCTGGATCGCCGCGAATTCCTCTTCGGGCGTGCCTGCTACCAAGTGATGCCGGCTGTAGAAAGCAAAGTAAGCAATTAATACTCCATAGATGATCGCGGCGCCAATCACCACCCGCGGATCCACCAGAAAACCCGCCACAACGGCCACACAGGCCAGTACCAGCGCAACGCCAGAGGTGAAGATGCCGCCTGGCGTGCGGTATGGACGGTCCATTTTGGGGCGACGGATGCGCAGGGTGATGTGCGCAGCCATCATCAGTACGTAGGAAATGGTTGCGCCAAACACTGCCACCAGAATCAGCAGGTCACCCTGGCCGGTCAGCGATAAGCCGAAGCCGATGATGCCGGGGATCACCAAGGCCAACACTGGCGCCTTGCTCTTGTTGGTTTGGGACAGTTTGCGCGGCAGGTAGCCAGCACGGGACAGTGCGAAAATCTGCCGCGAATAGGCGTAGATGATCGAGAAAAAGCTCGCGATCAGGCCAGCAAGGCCCACAAGGTTGACGAAGCTGCCCATCCAGGTGGAACCGCCGTAGGACAGCGCCAATGCTTCAACCAGCGGGTTGCCGGATTTGACCAGCGCGTAAGTGCCGGCGCCGCCCGGTGCGATCACCAGGATCAACAGGGCAAAACTGGTCAGCACCACAATGGCGCCGATCAGGCCACGCGGCAGGTCGCGTTTCGGGTTCTTGGTTTCTTCGGCGGCCAGGGGCACACCCTCTACGGCCAGGAAGAACCAGATGGCATAAGGAATTGCGGCCCAGACACCCACGTAGCCGAACGGCAGGAAGGTGCTGGCGCCCTTGGCCTCGGTCACCGGAATGTCCAACAGGTTGGCGACATTAAAGTGCGGCACCATCGCGACCAGGAACACACCCAGTGCGATCGCGGCCACGGCGGTGATCACAAACATCAACTTCAGGGCTTCGCCCACGCCAAAAATGTGGATGCCGATAAAGATGATGTAGAACGCCAGGTAAATCATCCAGCCGCCAATGCCAAACAGCGACTCGCAATACGCGCCGATAAACACCGCGATGGCGGCAGGGGCGATGGCGTATTCGATCAGGATAGCGGTGCCCGTGAGGAACCCGCCCCAAGGGCCAAAGGCGCTGCGGGCAAAGCCGTAGCCGCCGCCAGCGGTGGGAATCATGGAAGACAGTTCGGCCAGGGAAAAACACATGCACAAGTACATGGTGGCCATCAACAAGGTGGCAAGGAACATCCCGCCCCAGCCACCCTGGGCCAGGCCGAAGTTCCAACCGGCGTAGTCGCCGGAGATCACATAGGCAACGCCAAGGCCGACCAGCAGTACCCAGCCGGCGGCGCCTTTTTTCAGTTCGCGTTGTTGGAAGTATTGGGAGTCGACTTTTTCGAAGTCGACAGATGAACTTGTAGGTTCGCTAGACATGGGAAAGTACCTTCCGTTGTTATTGTTTTTAACTCGGCCTCTTTGTGCCGAATGCAATTCGCAAGTACTTGTGAAGTTCTAAAACTGTGGGAGCTGGCTTGCCCGCGAAAGCGTTTTGTCAGCTAACACATACTTGGCAGATACACCGCTTTCGCAGGCAAGCCAGCTCCCACACTTGATTGCATTTCAAGTTGGAAACTGGTCGCCTGCTAGAAGGCTAAGTTAGAAGAAGCCCAGCGGATTAATGTCGTAACTCACCAGCAAGTTCTTGGTCTGCTGGTAGTGATCCAACATCATCTTGTGCGTTTCACGCCCCACGCCGGACTTTTTGTAACCGCCAAACGCGGCATGCGCCGGGTACAGGTGGTAGCAGTTGGTCCACACGCGGCCCGCCTTGATCGCGCGGCCCATGCGGTAGGCGCGGTTGATATCGCGAGTCCACACGCCAGCGCCCAGGCCGAACTCAGTGTCGTTGGCAATTGCCAGGGCTTCAGCTTCGTCCTTGAAGGTGGTGATGCTCACCACCGGGCCGAAGATTTCTTCCTGGAACACACGCATTTCGTTGGTGCCTTTGAGCAGGGTCGGCTGGATGTAATAGCCGCCGGCCATGTCGCCGGTGAGCTTCTCGACCTTACCGCCGGTGAGCAGTTGCGCGCCTTCGCCCTTGGCGATTTCCAGGTAGGACAGGATCTTGTCGAACTGCTGCTCGGACGCCTGGGCGCCGACCATGGTGTCGGTGTCCAGCGGATCGCCACGTTTGATCGACTCGATTTTCTTCATCACGACTTTCATGAAGTCGTCGTAGATCGACTCTTCCACCAGCGCACGGGAAGGGCAGGTGCACACTTCGCCCTGGTTGAAGAACGCCAGCACCAACCCTTCGGCGGCTTTCTCGATAAAGGACGGCTCGGCCTTCATGATGTCGGCGAAGAAGATGTTCGGCGATTTGCCGCCCAGTTCCACGGTCGATGGAATGATGTTCTCGGCCGCCGCATGCATGATGTGCGAGCCCACGGGCGTCGAGCCAGTGAAGGCGATCTTGGCGATGCGCTTGCTGGTGGCCAGGGCTTCGCCGGCTTCTTTGCCGAAACCTTGAACCACGTTCAACACGCCAGGTGGCAACAGGTCACCGATCACTTCCAGCAACACGGTGATACCCAGCGGGGTTTGCTCGGCGGGCTTGAGCACCACGCAGTTACCGGCGGCCAGGGCCGGGGCGAGTTTCCACGCGGCCATCAAGATCGGGAAGTTCCATGGGATGATCTGGCCGACCACGCCCAGTGGTTCATGGAAGTGGTACGACGCCGTGTGTTCGTTGATTTCGGCGCTGGTGCCTTCCTGGGCGCGGATGCAGCCAGCGAAGTAGCGGAAGTGGTCGGCGGCCAGTGGGATGTCGGCGTTGAGGGTTTCACGCACGGCCTTGCCGTTGTCCCAGGTTTCGGTGATGGCCAGCAGTTCGAGGTTCTGTTCGATGCGGTCGGCGATTTTCAACAGGACCAGCGAACGGTCCTGGGCCGAGGTCTTGCCCCAGGCGTCGGCGGCGGCATGGGCGGCGTCCAGGGCCTTGTCGATGTCTTTGGCGGTGGAGCGCGGGAATTCGGCAATTGCCTTGCCGTTGACCGGCGAGGTGTTGGTGAAATAGTTGCCATCGAGCGGCGCAACGAACTCGCCACCGATGTAGTTGCCGTACTTGGCTTTGAACGAGACGATGGCGCCTTCAGTACCGGGGTGTGCGTAACGCATGGTGGGTATCTCCTGGCTTTTATGTTTATTGGGAGCGCAGCGCAGCAAGCGCTTGATAAAGCGTAGAGCAAAGGTTGGGCCACCGCCTTGCTGGCCAGGCAAATCAAGGGGTTAGGCTTTGTAGCAAGGCGTTGCTGTGGCAGCCTTGATACACCCCGTGTGACAGTTTGTGCCACAAACGGTACAGCCTGTGACCGGTGAGTCGCAGCGGGATTGCATTGCCTGGAAGGCTGGGGGATGCTGGTGGTTCTCACGCAGGGAGAATAATAAGAAATGCACAACGATCATTTCAGCCGCCATGCCCAGCAAGTCCTCACCGTGGCGCATGGCCGCGACCCGTCCAGCGATCCGTCCATCGCCCGTTCCTGGCTGCGTTGTCTGGAGGACTACCACCTCGACCCTGCGCAAACCATTGCACCGACTGTGCTTGAACATGGTCGCTTGCTGGAAAGTCGCGAGCGCCTGCAACAAGTGCTGCACATCGCCGGCAGCGAGATGAACAGCCTGCATCAGCAGCTCTCGGGCGCCGGCCATGCGGTGTTGCTCACGGACGCACGCGGCGTGATCCTCAACTGTGTCACCGCGCCGTCCGAGCGCAAGATCTTCGAGCGCGCCGGGTTGTGGCTGGGCGCGGATTGGAGTGAGGCCTGCGAGGGCACCAACGGCATCGGCACCTGCCTGGTGGAACGCCAATCCCTGACCATTCATCGTGATGAACACTTTCGTGGCCGGCATACCGGGCTGACCTGCTCGGCGAGCCCGGTGTTCGATCCCCATGGGGACCTGCTGGCGGTGCTGGACGTGTCCTCCGCGCGGGAAGCGGTGTCGCGCCAGAGCCAGTTTCACACCATGGCGCTGGTGAACCTGTCGGCGAAGATGATCGAGAGTTGCTACTTCCTGCGTCATTTCGAGAACCACTGGCTGTTGCGTTTTCACTTGCAGGCCGAGTCGGTGGGGCTGTTCAGCGAAGGGTTGCTGGCCTTTGACGGAGAAGGGCGCATCTGTGCGGTCAACCAGAGCGCGTTGAACTTGTTGGGCCAGATGCGTGGCGGCTTGTTGGGGCAGCCGGTGGAAGCGTTTTTCGACTGTTCCCTGGATCAATTACTCGGCCGCGCCAGCGCCAATGCCACGGCCAGTTGGCCGTTGCGCACCCGTGATGGTCGACAACTGTTTGCCGCATTACGTGGGCAAGTACGCAGCGCACCGACGCCGTTCATCAAGCCTGAGCCTGCTCCGTTGCCCGGCATCTGCCTGGGCGATCCGACGCTGCAACAGGACTTCCGCAAGGCACTGCGGGTGTTCGAGCGTGATGTGCCACTGTTGATCAATGGCGAAACCGGTTCCGGCAAAGAGGCCTTCGCCAAGGCGGTGCACCTGGCCAGCCAGCGCGCGGACAAGGCGTTCGTCGCGCTCAACTGCGCGGCCATCCCGGAAAGCCTGATCGAGAGCGAGCTGTTCGGCTATCGCGGCGGCAGCTTTACCGGTGCGCGCAAAGAAGGCATGCAAGGCAAGTTGCAGCAAGCCGATGGCGGCACCTTGTTCCTCGATGAAATCGGCGACATGCCCTTGGCGCTGCAAACCCGGCTATTAAGGGTGCTGGAGGATCGGCTGGTGGTGCCGCTCGGCGGCGAGCCCCAGGCGGTGAATGTACGAATTATCAGCGCAACCCACCGCAATCTACTGGAGCGCGTGCAGGACGGCAGCTTCCGCGAAGATTTGTATTACCGGCTCAATGGCCTGGAAGTCGGCTTGCCGCCGTTGCGCGAGCGTAGCGATAAGTCTCAGTTATTGGATTTCCTGCTGGCCCAAGAGGCCAATGGCGAGTCGGTGGCTCTCGACCCATCGGCGCGTGGCGCGTTGTTGGCGTTTGCCTGGCCGGGTAACGTCCGCCAGTTGCGCACGGTACTGCGCACCCTGGTGGCGCTGTGTGATGGCGGGCGTGTCGGCCTGGAGGATTTGCCCGCGCAGATTCGTCAGGCCAGACCCGTGCCGGTCGCGCAGGCCAAGCCGCTGGAAGACGCCGAGCGCCTGGCGTTGCTCACTGCTTTGCAGCAACAACGTTGGCACATGACACACACGGCGGAGCAACTGGGCGTCAGCCGCAACACGCTGTATAGAAAGCTGCGCAGGCACGGCATCGCACGTCACGCCCTCAGCTAAAGGGTGCGATTTTCGCCCCCCTGCGCTAACCTGCCTCGATGTTTTACGAGGTCGACTATGCACATTCATATTCTCGGTATTTGCGGCACGTTCATGGGCTCGATGGCGGTTCTGGCCAAAGAGCTGGGCCATCACGTGACAGGCTCCGACGCCAACGTCTATCCGCCCATGAGCACGCAACTCGAGGCCCAGGGCATCGAGCTGACCCAAGGCTACGACCCATCGCAATTCGACCCGGTCCCGGACTTGGTGGTGATCGGCAATGCCATGTCCCGTGGCAACCCGGCGGTCGAATACGTACTCAATAAAGGTTTGCCTTATGTGTCCGGCCCGCAATGGCTGGCGGATCATGTGTTGCAAGGCCGTTGGGTGCTCGCGGTGGCCGGCACTCACGGCAAGACCACCACCAGCAGCATGCTCGCCTGGGTGTTGGAGCATGCAGGGATGAGCCCGGGCTTCCTGATCGGCGGCGTGCCGCAGAACTTCTCGGTGTCGGCGCGTCTGGGCGACACGCCGTTCTTTGTGATCGAGGCGGATGAATACGACAGCGCCTTCTTCGACAAACGCTCCAAGTTCGTTCACTACCGCCCGCGCACAGCGATCCTGAACAACCTGGAATTCGATCACGCCGACATCTTCCCTGATCTGCCGGCTATCGAGCGTCAGTTCCATCACTTGGTACGCACTATTCCAAGCGAAGGCCTGGTGATCCACCCGACCACCGAACCTGCCTTGCAGCGTGTGATCGAGATGGGCTGCTGGACCCCTGTGCAAACCACCGGCGTGGGTGGGCAGTGGCAGGTCAAGCTGCTCAGCGAAGACGGTTCCAGATTTGAAGTGCTGTTCGAAGGCGAGGCCCAGGGCGTCGTCGAGTGGGACATGACCGGCCAGCACAACGTCGCCAACGCCTTGGTCACCCTGGCGGCTGCGCGGCATGTGGGCGTGGTGCCGTCCATGGGCATTGCCGCGTTGAGCGCTTTCAAAAGCGTGAAGCGCCGCATGGAAAAAGTTGCCGACGTGAATGGGATTACCATCTACGACGACTTTGCCCACCACCCGACGGCCATTGCGACTACGTTGGACGGCCTGCGCAAGCGTGTCGGCGATGCGCCGATCATTGCGATTGTCGAGCCGCGCTCCAACTCCATGAAGCTGGGTGCCCACCGCGATGGCCTGCCGGAAAGCGTCAATGATGCTGACCAAGTGGTCTGGTACGCGCCGGCCAACCTCGGCTGGGACCTGCCGGGAATTGCAGCGCTGTGCACCGTGCCTTCAACTGTGTGTGACTCCATCGAAGGCATCATCGAACACGTCAAGCATCAGGCCAAGCCGGGCACCCACGTGGTAGTCATGAGCAATGGCGGCTTCGGCGGCCTGCACGGCAAACTGGCCGAGGCGCTGAAATGAGTGGCCCGGAACGCGTCACGCTGGCGATGACCGGCGCCTCCGGTGCGCCTTATGGTTTGCGCCTGCTGGATTGTCTGGTGCGCGAAGACCGTGAGGTGCACTTCCTGATCTCCAAGGCGGCGCAGTTGGTGATGGCCACCGAGACCGACGTGGCGCTGCCGCCCAAGGTGCAGATGATGCAGGCCTTCCTTACCGAATACACCGGTGCGGCGGCGGGGCAGATCAAGGTCTATGGCAAAGAGGACTGGATGTCACCCGTGGCGTCTGGCTCCGGTGCGCCGGCCGCGATGGTGGTGGTGCCGTGTTCCACCGGCACCCTGTCGGCCATTGCCACGGGAGCCTGCAACAACCTGATCGAGCGCGCAGCGGACGTGACCCTGAAGGAGCGCCGCCAGTTGATCCTGGTGCCCCGTGAAGCGCCGTATTCGAGCATTCACCTGGAACATATGCTCAAGCTGTCGAACATGGGCGTGACGATTTTGCCGGCCTCGCCGGGTTTCTATCACCAGCCGCAGACCATCGATGACCTGGTGGATTTTGTGGTGGCGCGCATTCTCAACCTGCTGAATATTCCCCAGGACATGCTGCCGCGCTGGGGCGAGCACCATTTGAGCAGCGATGAATAAGGCGCTGCTGATCCTGCTGGCGCTGCAACTGACAGGCTGCGCCACCGCGCGCACGTTGGACGCGGCGCAACCTGGCGCGCCGGTGGTGTATGCCGGAACGCGGTTGGATTTATATGCAATGAATGGCGGTTGCTGCGCCAAGGACAGGTTTGGTGCAGAGGCGCCGGCTTATCCCGGTGTGGATCTGCCGGCGAGTGCGTTGCTCGACACCTTGTTGTTGCCGCTGTCGGTGTTGACGGTACTTGGGGTTGGCTTCAATGCCACAGGCGGCCTATAGAGGTGTATTGCCTGTGCTGGCCTCATCGCAGGCCAGCCAGGTCACCGCAGAATTACTTACCTAACTTGCGCAACTCATCCGACTCCACCACCCGCACCCCGTCCTGCTCTTCCAGCGCCAGGCGCCACATGGCCCGGGCCAGTTCACACACTTCAATGCCGTGGTATTTGCCCGGAATCAGTCGCGACAACGGCCCGGCCAGTTGTTCCGCCAAGCGCGGTTCCAGCCGTTCCCCCAATAGCAACGACGGCCGCACGATGGTCAGTTGTGGCCAGCCTTGGGCTTTGAGTGCTTCTTCCATTTCCCCTTTGACGCGGTTGTAGAAGATCGAGGATTTTGGATCGGCGCCAATTGCACTGATCACGATCAGGTGGCGTGCGCCCATTTCCCGCGCGCGTTTGGCGAAGGCCACGACCATGTCCAGATCGACGGCGCGAAACGCCGCTTCGGAGCCCGCCTGTTTGATGGTGGTGCCCAGGCAGCAGAAGGCCAGGTCCACCTGGCCACTCAGTTGCGGCAGGAACACCGCCGGATCGCCCACCGGGTTTTCCAGGTGCGGGTGTTCGGCCAATGGCTTGCGGCTGGGCGCGAGCACGCGGGTCACGGTGGGTTCGTTGAGCAGGCGATCGAGCAGGTGTTCGCCGGTAAGGCCGGTGGCTCCGGCGAGCAAGATATGCTGAGGCGTCAGGTACATGGTGTCTCCCCCTTGTTACACAGTTCAGCTTAGTTGCCTTTGGCTTCCTTGCTATTCATTGAGACGCTTTCGAGCGCCTTTCGTGCCTGCTGTTTGCGTAATAATTGCCAATGGGCGATCACACCCTTGGGGGCCCAGATCTGCGGTTCGGAGGCTTCGAAGTTGTCCGCCTGCTCGCGTTCGGCCACATGCAGTTGTGCCAGCTTGAAGGCTTGCTGCAAGTCGTCGGTCTGGTTGAAAGCTTGGGCGAAGAGGGCGTCGCCGAAGTAGGTGAAGTCGGCTTCTTCGGAGCAACCGAAGGACACGCGATCGGCGCGGGACGCGGTCATGATCAGGGTGCGCTCGTCCTTCAAAGCCGGGATGAAACCACCGGAGTAGCAGGCCGAGATCACCACGATCTTGTCGCGGTTCTTCAGTGGTGCCAGCACGGCGGCGAGTTCATCGGCGGGCAGGTCGGCCAGCTCCATGCGCGGTTGGTCGAGCACCAGTTCGTGTTCGTGGGTGCCGTGGCTGGTCATGTAGATAAACACCAGGTCTTCCGGCCCGGTGCGGTCGGCCAGGGTCTGCACGGCGCGGCGCAGGCTTTCGCGAGTGGCCAGCGGGCGGTCGGCAATGTGGTCGCGGTGGTTGACCAGGCGAATCTGCCCGCGTGCACCAAAACGGGTGGCGAGCATGTTGCTGACGTAATCGGCTTCGCGCAGGAACACGCTCTGCTTGCCGTCGCCGGCCACGGCCAGGGTGTACAGCTCCACGGCAGGGGTGGAGGCGGGCACGGCGGCGAGGGCGGCGTCGAGCAGGCGACCCTGGGCCAACACGCCGATTTCCAACGGGTCGGGCAGCAGTTTGCCGTCGGCGTCACGCACGCGCATGCCGTTGACCCAAGTGCCGGCCTGTACGCTGCCGTCGGTGAGCACGAGAGTGCCTTTGCCTTGATAGCTGTCGCTGTCGAAACCGCCGATATAGAAGCTGCCGTCGGTGAGGTTCAGGCGACCTTCGCCGGTGAAACGCCAATCGCTGAACTGGCCGACATAGTGGCTGCCATCCACGCCGATCAATTCGCCCTTGCCGCTGAGCGCACCCTCCTTGAACTGGCCGATCCACACGTCGCCGTCGGCGTTCTCGTAGCGGCCCTTGCCGTTCAGTTGGTTTTGTTTGAACTGGCCGACATAGATGTCGCCATCGGCGCTGTTGAACGTGCCATTGCCTTCCAGCTGGCCATCAACGAAATGGCCGCTGAACTGGTTGCCACTGTCGTCGTTGCGCTGGCCTTCGCCATTCGGCTTGCCGTGGGCGAACTGGCCCTGGTATTGGCTGCCGTCGGCCAGCTCCAGGCGGCCGAGGCCGGAATACTGGTCGTCCTTGAACTCGCCGCGATAGGTCATCTGCCCCTCTTTGAGGGTGCCTTCGCCGTTGCGTCGACCATTTTTGAAGCCGCCGACATAGTGGCTGCCCGCCGTGGTCAAGCTGCCTTGGCCGTCGAACAGGCCTTGTTGGAACTGGCCTTTATAGACTTCGCCATTGCTGCCATGCCATTCGCCCTGGCCGTGCCACTGGCCTTTATCGAACTGGCCGGCGTACCAGCTGCCGTTGGGGTAGTCCACGCGGCCCTGGCCTTGCAGCAAGCCATCGACCACATCGCCCCGGTAACGGCCGCCGTCGGGCAGGCGCGCATCGGGCGGCAACAGCGATTCGCCGTCTCCGCAAGCGGTGAGCAACAGGGCAAGGGCAAGGGGAGCGAGTGGGCGCATAGCGGGATCCGGATAATTGAGCGCCGAGTATGCCGCAGCTGCGAGTTTCATACATAAATTTACATACACTGTGGTGAGGTTTATATCCCCACCACAGGCACGGGCTTACACGAAGTAGAGCGACAACGACTCGGCAATGTAAGCCGGTTTTTCCTGGCCTTCGATTTCCAGGGTGGCGGTGGCCTTGAGCAGCCATTGGCCGGGTTTTTTCTCGATGACGTCATTGAGTGTCACGTTCAGGCGCACCTTGGAGTTGACCTTCACCGGCTGGATGAAACGCACGCTGTCCAGGCCATAGTTGACCGCCATCTTCAGGCCTTCGGGCACGATCAGCAGGTCTTCCATCAGCTTGGGCATCAGCGACAGCGACAGGAAACCGTGGGCGATAGTACTGCCGAACGGGGTTTGCGCGGCCTTGACCGGGTCGACGTGGATGAACTGATGATCGCCCGTGGCCTCGGCGAACAGGTTGATACGCGCCTGGTCGATGGTGAGCCATTCGGAACGTCCCAGTTCCTTGCCGACATAATCTTTGAGCTGCGCTACGGGTACATAGGGCATTGCGTCTCTCCTTGGTTCATCACGCTGTGTACAACGTCTGGTTTTTTATGGGTTACAGAGAACCAATGTAGATCATCATGGCCAATCGGCTCGGTCAACCCACCATGCTTTTGGCGAATGCCGATGCATAGGGCGGGCGTGCTTATAATGCGGGCGAGTCTTGAGGGGGAAGAACGGATGCTGTTACGTGGCCTGACCTGGCTGGTGCTGTTTCAACTGATCGGCACGGCGATCAATCATTTGCTGTTGCCGGTGCTGCCGGGGCCGATCATCGGCTTGTTGCTGATGCTGGGTTTCCTGATCTGGAAGGGCGAAGTCGGCGAGCCCTTGAGCCTGGCGGCCAGCAGCCTATTGCGTTACTTGCCGTTGCTGCTGGTGCCGCCGGCGGTGGGGGTGATGGTGTATGCCAAGGACATTGCCGCGGATTTCTGGGCCATTGTCGGCGCGCTGGTGCTGTCGCTGGTGATTGCCATGGGCTTCGTCGGTGTGTTGATGCAGCAGATGGTCAAGCGCAAGGAGAAGGATCAATGATCTTCGACTGGCAGGGCGCGTGGACGGCAGTCATTCATCACCCGCTGTTCGGCATCGGCATCACCCTTGGCGCCTATCAACTGGTACTGGCAGGGTTCGAGAAAACCCGCTGGATCTTCCTGCAGCCGGTGCTGGTGTCCATGCTGCTGGTGATCGGCGTGCTGATCAGCTGTGGCCTGAGCTACGCCGAGTACCGCAAGAGCACCGAGATCATGGGCATCCTGCTCGGCCCGGCGACGGTGGCCCTGGCCGTGCCGCTCTACCTGAACCTGCGGCGCATTCGCCAATTGTTCTGGCCGATTTTTACTACGCTGGTGATAGGTGGGGTGCTCGCCACCGGCCTGTGTGTGCTGCTGGGTTGGTGGTTTGGTGCCGAACACATGATGTTGATGACCATGGCGCCCAAGTCGGTGACCTCGCCGATCGCCATGCTGGTGGCCGAGCAGATCGGTGGCGTGGCGGCGTTGGCGGCGGTGTTTGTGCTGATCACCGGGGTGATCGGCGCGATGATCGGCCCGGCGTATTTGTCCCGCCTGGGGGTGCACAGCCCCGAGGCGCGCGGCATGGCGCTGGGCATGACGGCCCACGCCGTCGGCACGTCGGTGGCCCTGCAGGAAAGCGAAGAATGCGGCGCCTTTGCAGCGCTGGCGATGAGTCTGATGGGCGTGGCCACGGCAGTGTTCCTGCCGCTGGCCGTGTCGGTGATCGTTTAAACCAGGTTTAAGGAAACCTTTATGAGTCTGGCGCTGTTCCCGCTCAATACCGTGCTGTTCCCTGGCTGCACCCTCGACCTGCAGCTGTTCGAGGCGCGCTACTTGGACATGGTCGCCCGTTGCATGAAAAAGGGCGAAAGCTTCGGCGTGGTGTGCATTCTTGACGGCCAGGAGGTGGGCACGGCGCCGGATGGCTACGCATTGATCGGCTGTGAAGCGCTGATCCGTGACTTCAAGCAACAGGACAATGGCCTGCTGGGGATTCGCGTCGAAGGCGGGCGCCGGTTCCGTGTACGCGATGCCGGTGTGCAGAAGGATCAATTGTTGGTGGCTGATGTGCAATGGCTCGAAGAACTGCCGGATCAACCCTTGGAAGAGGAAGACGCCGACTTGCTGGCGCTGCTCCAGGCGTTGGCCGAGCACCCGATGGTGGCCTCGCTGGACATGGACGCCCACGCCGACGGCCAGCAAGCCTTGGGCAATCAGTTGGCGTATCTGCTGCCCTTTACCGAGGCCGATAAGATCGACCTGCTGCAACTCGACGACCCGCAACAGCGCCTGGACGCGATCCAGATGCTGCTCGACGAGTTGCAGGGCGAACTGTTCACTTAATAGGCATAGCGCAGCAGGGCGTGGGGCGTGCCGGTAAGCGCGATGAAGCTCAATACCGCGACCAGCGCCGGCAGCAACAGCCACCAGGTTTTTTGCGACATGGCCGGTAGCGGGCTGCGGTACTGGGTGATGCCCAGGCTGAACGCGCACACGGTCATCGCCAACAACGTGCCCGCCAGGATATCGGTAGGCCAGTGGGCCCCAAGGTAGACCCGCGACAGCGCAATGAAGGCCGCAGGAATACAGCCCAGCAGCATCCAGGTCAGGCGCAACCGCACGGGTTGCCCGCGACCGGCCAGGATCGCCAGCGCCAGGAAAAACGCGAACGCACCGGACGCATGGCCACTGGGCATGCTGAAACTGGTCAGTGGGTCTGTCAGGATTTCCGGGCGGCCGCGTGCGAAAAACAACTTAGTCCCGGTGTTGATCACCGCAGCCCCGGCCAACGTCGCGCCGACAAACACGGCGTGGCGCCATTGCCGCGCCAGCAGCAAGAGGCCGGTGAACACGGCGCTGGCGAAGAACATCTTCTTGAATTCGCCCAGTTGGGTGATGCGTACCATCACCTCGTCCAGCCAGGGGCTGCGGTGTTCCTGCACCAGGGCGCTCAGGCCCTGGTCGAAGTCATTGAGGTGGGGGTAGCCGATAAACAAGGCGATCAACACGATCAGGCTGGCGCAGCCGATCCACAAGGTGGCGCGACGATGGCCGCGCAGGCTGCTGTTCAAACTCAGGCCCACCACCACCGCGATACAGGCGGCAACGATGCCGGCTTCCGGCCAGAAACCTTCGGGCAATGGCAGGCGGAAAGCGGCGCCGGTCGCCCAGCCTGGCAGCAGATACGCCACGGACCAGCCCGCGGCCGCGACGATGCTGACAATCGCAAAGCGCGGGAAGGGCATATCGCACATCCCGGCTACCATCGGCAGCATGGGGCGCAGCGGGCCGATGAAACGGCCGACCAGCAGGCTGGCGATGCCGTACTTGTGGAAATAGGTTTCGGCGCTGTTCATCCATTCCGGGTGGTGGCGCAAGCCGGGTAAACGCCGGATGTTCTGATGGAAATGTCGGCCCAGGAAGTAGGAAACCGCATCACCCAGCAAACCGCCGAGGAAGCCCAGCAACAACGTTTCGCTGAGTGACAGCGCACCGCTGCCGGCGAGGGCGGCAATGGCAAACAACAACACCGTGCCCGGCACGATCAACCCGGCGATGGCCAGGCACTCCACGCAGGCGACAATAAACACCGCGACCGCCAGCCATTCGGGGTTCAGCGTCAACCAGCCGGTAATGCTATCGAGCCATTGGCCCATACAATCCACTCCCTGCTCAAATCAAAAAATAATCGCGGCCTTCGACCTGGCCCCGGCGCAGCGGGTTCCGTGTGCAATAAGGCGCGTAGCCCGCATCGACGAAGCGGTACATCAGGTGTTCATCACGCCCGCTGGGAATGCCCAGACGGGTGGTCTGGATGATCTGGGGCGGGGCCTGGCCCACGTCTTCAACGTAGAACCGTTCCTGATCGAAACGCTTGGCGTCCCACATCGGCACCTTCAGCCCCAGTGCTTTGCACAGCAAAGTCTGGCCAGCGCACAGCTTTTGTGAAGCGCGTGGGCTGCCGTCGGCATTCGGGTTGTTCAACAGCATTTGCGCCAGGCTCGCCGGGCCGGATAATTCATCGACCCACGGATAGGCCGATTTGATCAGCACGGCATTGCCCGGCCCATGGGCGCTGAAGTTCAGCGAGTCGCCGCCACGGGCGTAATACATGTAGATATGGCCACCATCCAGAAACAAAGCCTTACGCTTTTCTGTGTAGCCCAACGACGCATGGCTGCCTTTTTCCGCCACGTAATAGGCTTCGGTTTCAATAATTCGCGCTGAAAGCCAGATTTTTCCCACGCGATGACGGATGATTTTTCCGAGCAATGCCTGCGCAAGAATTTGTGCATCACGGTCGAAGAAGCTGTCGGGCAGGGCGCTGGCGGGGAGTTGGGGCGATGGGCTGGGCATGGCAGTCAGGGGTAAATACGGCTAAATGTGACGGAATCATAACAACTCCCACCTTAATTACCGCTGAACCCCAGGTTTTTACAGTTCATTTCGACCATCCGCCCCTCACCGCTGTCAGTCGGGCGGCGTCACAGCTATAATCTGCCGCTTTCCTCCCTGCCAAGACTCCCTGACCATGACTGAGTCCGTTCTTGACTACATGACCCGCCTGGGTCGCGCTGCCCGTCAGGCCTCGCGGTTGATCGCCCGTGCGAGCACCGCGCAGAAGAACCGCGCCCTGCTGGCCGCTGCCGACGCTCTGGATGCTTCGCGCTCCGAGCTCACTGCCGCCAACGAGCAAGACCTGGCCAACGGCCGCGCCAATGGCCTGGAGCCGGCCCTGCTGGACCGCCTGGCGCTGACCCCGGCACGTATCGACGACATGATCGAAGGCCTGCGTCAGGTGGCCAAGCTGCCTGACCCCATCGGTGAAATCCGCGATATGCGTTACCTGCCGTCCGGCATCCAGGTCGGCAAGATGCGCGTGCCCTTGGGCGTGATCGGTATCATTTATGAGTCGCGCCCGAACGTGACCATCGACGCCGCGAGCCTGTGCCTCAAGTCCGGCAATGCCACCATCCTGCGTGGCGGTTCCGAGGCGATCAATTCCAACCGCGCCATCGCCGCGTGCATCCAGCAGGGCCTGGCCGTGGCCGAGTTGCCCGCCGAAGTGGTGCAAGTGGTGGAAACCACCGACCGCGCCGCTGTTGGCGCGTTGATCACCATGCCGGAATTCGTTGATGTGATCGTGCCGCGCGGTGGCAAGAGCCTGATCGAGCGCGTCAGCCGTGATGCCAAGGTGCCGGTGATCAAGCACCTGGACGGCGTGTGCCATGTGTACATCGACATTGCCGCCGACATCGACAAGGCGATCCGCATCGCCGACAACGCCAAGACCCACCGTTACGCCCCGTGCAACACCATGGAAACCCTGCTGGTGCACGCAGGCATTGCCGAGCGCGTGCTGCCGCCGCTGGCTGCCATCTACCGGGACAAAGGTGTGGAATTGCGCGGTTGTGAGCGTACCCGTGCGCTATTGGGCGCGGACGTGATCGAGGCGACCGAGCTGGATTGGTACACCGAATACACGGCGCCGATCCTGTCGATCAAACTGGTCGACGATCTGGACGAAGCCATCGAACACATCAACACCTACGGCTCCAAGCACACCGACGCCATTGTCTCCGAGCATTTCAGCGATGCCCGGCGCTTCCTCAACGAAGTGGATTCCGCTTCGGTGATGATCAACGCCTCGACGCGGTTTGCCGACGGCTTCGAGTACGGCCTGGGGGCGGAGATCGGTATTTCCACCGACAAGCTCCACGCCCGTGGCCCGGTTGGCCTGGAAGGCCTGACCAGCGAGAAGTACGTGGTGTTCGGCGATGGTCATGTGCGCACTTGATGGGTAAACGCATCGGGTTGCTCGGCGGTACTTTCGACCCCGTGCACATCGGCCATTTGCGCAGCGCCTTGGAAGTCGCGGATGCCCTCGCGCTGGACGAGTTGCGCGTGATGCCCAACGCTCGGCCGCCCCATCGCGATACGCCGCAAGTGTCGCCGCAGCAGCGCCTGGAAATGGTGCGCCTGGCGGTGGAGGGCATAACGCCGCTGGTGGTGGACGACCACGAGCTCAAGCGTGACAAACCGTCCTACACTGTCGATACCCTGGAAGTGATGCGCGCTGAAATGGCCGCAGATGACCAGTTGTTTCTGCTTTTGGGCTGGGACGCATTTTGCGGCCTGCCCTCTTGGCATCGCTGGGAGGAACTCCTCCAGCATTGCCACATCCTGGTTTTGCAACGCCCGGATGCCGACAGCGAACCGCCGGATGCCTTGCGCAACCTGCTGGCCGCGCGGTCGGTAAGTGACCCCTTGGCCCTGACCGGGCCGAACGGGAATATTGCATTCGTCTGGCAGACCCCGCTTGCGGTGTCCGCCACCCAGATCCGTCAACTGCTGGCCAGCGGTAAGTCGGTACGTTTCCTGGTGCCTGACGCGGTCCTGGCCTACATCGATGCGCACGGGCTTTACCGTGCGTCGAACTGAAAAGGCGCGCTTGAACGCACGAAATGTCGTGCAGCGAGCGCCCGAACATACGAGCAAAACGAGTTTTATATGACGAACAAAGACGTAAGCAAAGTTAAGCGCAAAGGCACCTTCAAAAGCGCCCCGCTGCCGGTAGAAGCCCACGTTGGCCCAGAACTGGCTGGCGAAGAGCTGGTAAAAGTCGCCGTGGCGGCCCTGGAAGACGTTAAAGCCCAGGACATCCAGGTGCTGGACGTGCGCGACAAGCAGAGCATCACCGACTACATGATCATCGCCACCGGTACCTCGAACCGCCAGATCGGCGCGATGCTGGACAAGGTCCGCGAAGCTGTCAAAGCCCAAGGCGTCAAGCCACTGGGTGAAGAAGGCAAGGGCGACAGCGACTGGGTGCTGCTGGACATGGACGACGTGATCGTTCACATGATGACCTCCAATGCCCGTCAGTTCTACGACCTGGAGCGTCTGTGGAAAGGCGCCGAGCAGAGCCGTGCCGCCGATGGCAAGCACCACAGCCCGGAAGTGGGCCACGCGCACTTCGACAAGCTGAACAAAGACCAGGAATAAGGAACGGCTGTGCGCCTGCGTCTGATCGCTGTCGGTTCACGCATGCCCAAGTGGGTGGAAGAAGGCTGGCACGAGTATGCCAAGCGTCTGCCCGCTGAGCTGTCGCTTGAACTGGTGGAAATACCGCTTAACACCCGGGGCAAGAATGCCGATGTGGCGCGCTTTATCCGTCAGGAAGGCGAAGCCATGCTGGCCAAGGTCGGCCCCAACGAGCGCATCGTCACCCTGGAAGTGCACGGCAAACCCTGGAGCACCGAGCAGTTGGCGGTGGAGCTGGATCGCTGGCGCCTGGATTCGCGTACGGTCAACTTCATGGTCGGCGGCCCCGAAGGGTTGGCGCCGGAAGTCTGTGCGCGGGCTGATCAGCGTTGGTCGCTGTCGGCGTTGACGTTGCCGCACCCGTTGGTACGGATTCTGATCGGTGAACAGCTGTATCGCGCCTGGACAGTTCTGTCCGGGCACCCTTACCACAAATAATCTGCGCCCCTCCCGATGACCCAGCCGATCCGCATCAAGGACCACGAGAAAGACGCACGTCTTGTACGCGCTCGCGTGGTGTTTGGCGCAATCATGGTGGTGGCGTTGTTGGGTGTGCTGATCGCGCGCCTGTATTTCCTGCAGGTGATCCAGTACGACTATCACTCCACCTTGTCGGAAAACAACCGGGTGCATGTGCAGCCGATTCCGCCAACTCGTGGGCTGATTTTCGACCGCAATGGCGTGGTGGTGGCGGATAACCGGCCCAGCTTCAGCCTGAGCATGACCCGCGAGCGCTCCGGCGACTGGCAGCAGATCCTCGATGTGATCGTCGAGGTGCTGCAACTGACGCCGGAAGACCGGGTGATCTTCGAGAAACGCATGAAGCAGGGGCGCCGGCCGTTTGAGCCGGTGCCAATCCTGTTTGAGCTGACCGAAGAGCAGATCGCACGGATCGCGGTGAACCAGTTCCGTTTGCCGGGTGTGGAAGTGGTGGCGCAGTTGGTGCGCCATTACCCGCAAGGGCCGCACTTTGCCCACTCTGTCGGCTACATGGGGCGGATCAACGAGAAAGAGCTGAAAACCCTCGATCCGGTCAATTACAGCGGTACCCACCATATCGGCAAGACCGGCATCGAGCGTTTCTACGAGCCGGAGTTGCACGGCCAGGTGGGTTACGAAGAAGTCGAGACCAACGCCCGTGGCCGCGTGCTCCGGGTGCTCAAGCGTACCGATCCGGTGCCGGGCAAGGACATCGTCCTGAGCCTGGACATCAAGTTGCAGGAAGCCGCCGAGATGGCCCTGGGCGGTCGCCGTGGCGCGGTGGTGGCGCTGGACCCGAAGACCGGCGAAGTGCTGGCGATGGTCAGCCAGCCCAGCTTTGACCCCAACCTGTTTGTGACTGGCATCAGCTTCAAGGCCTATGCCGAGTTGCGCGATTCCATCGACCGCCCGCTGTTCAACCGCGTACTGCGCGGCCTGTATCCGCCGGGGTCGACGATCAAACCGGCGGTGGCGATTGCGGGGTTGGACGCGGGTGTGGTCACAGCCTCCAGCCGGGTGTTCGATCCGGGCTATTACATGCTGCCTAACTACGATCACAAATACCGTAACTGGAACCGCACCGGTGACGGCTATGTCGACCTGGACACCGCGATCATGCGCTCCAACGACACCTATTTTTATGACCTGGCGCACAAGCTGGGGATCGACCGCTTGTCCACCTACATGGGCAAGTTCGGCCTCGGCCAGAAAGTCTCCCTGGACATGTTCGAGGAATCCCCCGGCCTGATGCCGTCGCGGGAGTGGAAGCGCGCGACCCGTCGCCAGGCGTGGTTCCCGGGCGAAACCCTGATCCTCGGCATCGGCCAGGGCTATATGCAGGCCACACCGCTGCAACTGGCCCAGGCCACGGCGCTGGTGGCCAACAAAGGCATCTGGAACCGTCCACACCTGGCCAAGACCATCGAAGGCGAAAAACCGGTGGACGACAACCCGATCCCCGACATTGTGCTGCGCGACGCGTCGGACTGGACCAAGGTCAACCACGGCATGCAGCAAGTGATGCACGGCGCCCGTGGTACCGCGCGCAAGGCAGCCGTTGGCGCGCAGTACCGTATTGCCGGCAAGAGCGGTACCGCCCAGGTCGTGGCGATCAAGCAGGGCGAGAAATACGACCGCACCAAGGTCCAGGAACGCCACCGAGACCACGCCTTGTTTGTTGGCTTCGCGCCGGCGGATGACCCGAAAATCGTGGTCGCGGTGATGGTCGAGAACGGCGAGTCCGGCTCCGGCGTCGCGGCGCCGGTGGTGCGCCAAGTGATGGACGCCTGGCTGTTGGCCGACGACGGCAGGCTCAAGCCCGAATATGGCGGCCCCCCTTCAAGCACTGAGGTTACGGCCCGTGAAGAGTAATTTTGACCGCATCCTCTCCAGCGAAGATGTGATGCGTCGCCGTGCGACGTTGCTGCAACGCATGCACATTGATGGCCCGTTGCTGATCCTGCTGCTGACCCTGGCGGCCGGCAGCCTGTTCGTCCTGTATTCCGCCAGCGGCAAGAACTGGGATCTGCTGATCAAGCAGGCCTCGTCGTTCGGCCTGGGCTTGTTGTCGATGGTGGTGATCGCTCAGCTTGAGCCACGCTTCATGGCACGCTGGGTGCCCTTGGGCTATGTGGCAGGCGTATTGCTGCTGGTGGTTGTGGACGTGATGGGCCACAACGCCATGGGCGCGACCCGCTGGATCAACATTCCGGGGGTGATCCGCTTCCAGCCGTCGGAATTCATGAAGATCCTGATGCCGGCGACCATCGCCTGGTATTTGTCCAAGCGCACTTTGCCGCCGCAACTCAAACACGTGGGCGTCAGCCTGATCCTGATCGGCATACCCTTCATCCTGATCGTGCGCCAGCCGGACCTCGGCACCTCGCTGCTGATCCTGGCGGGCGGTGCGTTCGTGCTGTTCATGGGCGGTTTGCGCTGGCGCTGGATCCTCAGCGTACTGGCCGCCGCCGTGCCCGTGGCGGTCGCCATGTGGTTCTTCTTTATGCACGACTACCAGAAGCAACGGATCCTCACCTTCCTTGACCCGGAAAGCGACCCGTTGGGGACCGGCTGGAACATCATCCAGTCGAAGGCCGCCATCGGTTCCGGCGGAGTATTTGGTAAGGGTTGGTTACTGGGCACCCAGTCGCATCTGGATTTTTTGCCTGAGAGCCACACCGACTTCATCATTGCGGTGATGGGCGAAGAGTTCGGCCTGGTGGGCATTTGCGCGCTGTTGCTGATCTATTTGCTGTTGATTGGTCGCGGCCTGGTGATCACTGCGCAAGCGCAGACACTGTTCGGCAAATTGCTGGCCGGTGCCTTGACCATGACTTTTTTTGTTTACGTTTTCGTCAACATCGGTATGGTCAGTGGCCTGTTGCCGGTGGTTGGGGTGCCGTTGCCGTTCATTAGCTACGGCGGAACTTCGCTGGTGACATTGCTGTCAGCGTTTGGGGTTTTGATGTCGATCCATACGCATCGCAAATGGATCGCGCAGGTTTGAATAAGGTGAAGATGTCAATGCAAGTAATGCGCGGCTGGGCGACTCGGCACGCGTCCTGGATGGGCCTGATTGGCCTGCTGGGCGCAACGCAAGAGGCGCAGGCCGGTGACTACGATGGTTCACCCCAGGTCGCCGAGTTTGTCGGTGAAATGACCCGCGACTATGGTTTCGCCGGTGAGCAACTGATGGGCGTGTTTCGCGAAGCCCAGAAAAAGCAGGCGATCCTCGACGCCATCTCTCGCCCCGCCGAACGGGTGAAACAGTGGAAGGAATACCGCCCGATGTTCCTCACCGACGCCCGCGTGGCGCGAGGTGTGGACTTCTGGCGCCAGCACGAAGCGGTACTGGCCCGTGCCGAACAGGAATACGGCGTACCGGCCCAGGTGATTGTCTCGATCATTGGCATCGAAACCTTTTACGGGCGCAATACCGGCAGTTATCGGGTGATCGACGCGTTGTCGACCCTGGGTTTCGACTACCCGCCACGTGCTGACTTCTTCCGCAAGGAACTGCGCGAATTCCTGTTGCTGGCCCGTGAAGAACAGGTCGACCCGCTGACCCTAAAAGGCTCCTACGCCGGTGCGATGGGCTTGCCGCAGTTCATGCCGAGCAGCTTTCGCGCTTATGCAGTGGATTTTGACGGCGACGGGCATATCAATATCTGGAGCAACCCCGACGACGCTATTGGCAGCGTGGCCAGCTACTTCAAGCGCCACGGCTGGGTAGCCGGCGAGCCGGTGGTGATCCGCGCCGATGTCACTGGTGACCGCGCCGATGAAGGGCTGACCCAGGGCATCGAGCCGGCCAAGACGGTCGGGGAGTTGCGGGCGCTGGGCTGGTCGAGTCAGAATGCGCTGCCGGATGATATGCCGGTCACAGCATTCCGCCTTGAAGGCGAAAACGGCCCGGAATACTGGATGGGCCTGAAGAATTTTTACGCAATCACGCGTTATAACCGCAGTGTGATGTACGCCATGGCCGTGCATCAGCTGTCAGACATGCTGGTCCAAGCACGGGGCAACAAGTAATGCGGGCATCGCCGTTCAATCAACCGCTCAAGCTGGTGGCGTTCGCCGCGTTGTCCCTGCTGGTCGTCAGTTGCTCCACCAGCCGTGGTCCGGCGCAGAAGTCCGGGGGCGCGGTCGTCCGTTCCCAGCCGGGCCTGGACATCAACCGCGCACACAAAGACGGCGCGCCGTGGTGGGACGTCGACGTGTCGAAGATCCCGGATGCCACGCCGACCCTGCACACCGGTCCATACAAGGCCAACCCCTATACCGTGCTGGGCAAGAGCTACTTCCCGCTGCAGGAATCCAAGACCTACGTGCAATCGGGCACGGCGTCCTGGTACGGCACCAAGTTCCACGGCCAGAACACCGCCAACGGCGAAGTGTATGACCTGTACGGCATGAGCGCCGCGCACAAGACCTTGCCGCTGCCCAGCTATGTCCGTGTGACCAACCTGGACAACAACCGCACAGTGATCCTGCGTGTGAACGACCGTGGGCCGTTCTATTCGGACCGCATCATCGACTTGTCCTACGCCGCCGCGAAAAAACTCGGTTACGCCGAAACCGGCACCGCACGCGTGAAGGTCGAAGGTATCGACCCGGCGCAGTACTGGGCCCAGCGTGGCAAACCCGCGCCGTTGATGCTCAACGAGCCGCAAACCCAGCAGCCGCAAGTGACCGCCTCTACCGGCAAGATCGAGCAGTGGACGCCGCCACCGGCACAGCACGCGCCTGACACGGTGGTCGTGCCCCATGCCGCGCCTGGCGCTTCGATGGCCGGCGGGCAATACCTGCAGGTCGGCGCTTTCGCCAACCCGGATGCGGCAGAACTGTTAAGGTCCAAGCTCAGTGGCATGGTCAACGCGCCGGTGTTCATCAGCTCCATCGTGCGTAACCAGCAGACATTGCACCGTGTGCGCATGGGCCCGATCGGCTCGCCGAGCGAAGTGGCACAAGTACAGAACAGCGTACGCATGGCCAACCTGGGGCAACCCAGCGTGGTCACTGCCGAATAATAGAGAATTGATGGTTCAGGCTCGTGCGCGGGCTCGAACCCTGGTTGTTGGCTCGTTGAACAATAAAAACCCAGGGGCAAGGGGTGAGCGGGCAACCGAACACGCGACAGTCTGGTAACGGGCTGTCTGAATAAGTTTTGCCCGCGAGGGCAAGTTTCCATAAGCAATTTCGAGAGACGGATGAACATCACCACCTTAGCCAAACGCACGTGCCTGCTTCTTTCGCTGATCATCACCCCGGCCGCCTGGGCCGTTGAAATGGTGCCGGCTTCCCCGCAACTGGCCGCCAAGTCCTGGGTCCTCATGGATGCCGCCAGTGGCAACGTGCTGGTCGAGAGCAACGGTGACCAGCGCCTGCCGCCGGCCAGCCTGACCAAACTGATGACCGCCTACATCGCGACCCTGGAAATCCGTCGCGGCCAGATCGGCGAGAACGACCCGGTCACCGTCAGCGAAAACGCCTGGCGTACCGGCGGTTCGCGGATGTTCATCAAGGTCGGCTCGCAAGTCACTGTGAGCGACCTGCTGCACGGCATCATCATCCAGTCGGGTAACGACGCCAGTGTCGCCCTGTCCGAGCACATCGCCGGCAGCGAAGACGCGTTCGCCGACATGATGAACAAAACCGTGGCCGACCTGGGCATGACCAACAGCCACTTCATGAACCCGACCGGTCTGCCGAACCCAGAGCACTACTCGTCGGCTCACGACATGGCGATCCTGGCACGCGCGATCATCCGCGTTGACCCGGTGCACTACGCGATCTACTCCCAGAAGGAATTCTTCTGGAACAACATCAAGCAGCCTAACCGCAACCTGCTGCTGTGGCGCGACAAGACCGTTGACGGTCTGAAAACCGGCCACACCGACGAAGCTGGCTACTGCATGGTGTCGTCTGCTGTGCGTGACGGCCAACGCCTGATCGCCGTGGTCTTCGGCACCAACAGCGAGCAGGCCCGTGCGGCCGAGACGCAAAAACTGCTGACCTACGGTTTCCGCTTCTTCGAAACCCAGACCTTCTACCAGAAGGGTGCTGAACTGGCGACCGCGCCGGTGTGGAAAGGCGCGACCTCCCAGGTCAAAGCCGGCCTGGCCGAAGACCTGACCCTGACCATGCCTAAAGGCCAGCTGAAAAAGCTCGCGGCGAGCATGACCATGAACCCGCAATTGGTTGCTCCAATCGCCAAGGGTGATGTGATCGGCAAGGTCGAAGTGAAGCTGGATGACAAGGTGGTGCACAGCGCGGACCTGATCGCGCTGGACGCCGTCGACGAAGGTGGTATCTTCCGCCGCGTCTGGGATAGCATCCGTCTATTCTTCTACAGCTTGTTCAACTGATAGTGTGCACCTGCAAAGCCCCGTGTTGATCCGACGCGGGGCTTTGCCCGTCGCCACGGCTTACGCTTACGAGGCCGTTACGCCATGACCGATAAAGAAGTAAAGGCGCCAAAGATCGAATTCCCGGTGGTGGACTATCCCATCAAGGTGATCAGCGATACCGGTGTCGGCCGTAAAGACCTGATCCTCGAGATCGTGCGCAAGCACGCAACGATCAACGACCAGCGCGTGGACGAGCGATCCAGCTCGACCGGCAAATACACCACGATCCAGTTGCACATCGTTGCGATTGATCAAGACCAGCTCTACAACATCAACAGCGAACTGCGGGCCACCGGCTTCGTGCACATGGTGTTGTGATGTCTCAAATCCTGGGCTTTCGCGAGCTCGGCCGGATGGACTATGAGCCCGTCTGGCACGCCATGCAGCGGTTCACCAATGAACGCGGCACGTCGGCCCCCGATGAAATCTGGCTGGTGGAACACCCGCCGGTCTTCACCCAGGGCCAGGCCGGCAAGGCTGAGCATCTGCTGCTGCCGGGGGATATTCCGGTGGTGCAGGTCGACCGAGGTGGCCAAGTGACTTACCATGGCCCTGGACAACTTGTCGCATACCTCTTGCTGGACGTGCGCAAGCTGGGGTTTGGCGTGCGTGACCTCGTCAGTCGCATGGAGACTTGCCTGATCGAGCTGTTGGCCAGTTACGGCGTGACCGCCGCGGCCAAGCCCGATGCACCGGGTGTGTATGTCGACGGCGCGAAAATCGCTTCCCTGGGGCTGCGGATTCGCCATGGTTGTTCCTTTCATGGCCTGGCCCTGAACGTGGACATGGACCTGGCGCCGTTCCGGCGGATCAACCCGTGTGGTTATGCCGGGTTGGCGATGACGCAACTGAGTGACCATGCTTCACCGATTAAATTTGCCGAGGTGAGTGCCCGGCTGCGTGCGCAGCTCGTCAAACACCTCGACTATGCTGAGCAGACGACCCTTACGGGCGGAATCGACTGATTATGACTACTGATGCAGTGCAAACCATGATCCCGACGGTGGACGTTACCGACCGTCCGGCCCCGGCCCCGCGTGCCAAGGTGGAAGCCGGCGTCAAGCTGCGCGGCGCCGAGAAGGTTGCACGCATCCCGGTGAAGATCATTCCGACCACCGAACTGCCGAAGAAACCCGACTGGATTCGCGTGCGCATCCCGGTTTCGCCGGAAGTCGACCGTATCAAGGCCCTGCTGCGCAAACACAAGCTGCACAGCGTGTGCGAAGAAGCGTCCTGCCCGAACCTGGGTGAGTGCTTCTCCGGTGGCACCGCGACCTTCATGATCATGGGTGACATCTGCACCCGTCGTTGCCCGTTCTGCGACGTCGGCCACGGCCGTCCGAAGCCACTGGACGTCAACGAGCCGGAAAGCCTGGCCATTGCCATCGCTGACCTGCGCCTCAAGTACGTGGTGATCACCTCGGTAGACCGCGACGACCTGCGTGACGGCGGTGCCCAGCACTTTGCCGACTGCATCCGCGAGATCCGCAAGCTGTCGCCGAACGTGATGCTCGAAACCCTGGTGCCGGACTACCGTGGCCGCATGGACGTGGCGCTGGAAATCACCGCTGCCGAGCCGCCGGATGTGTTCAACCACAACCTGGAAACCGTGCCGCGCCTGTACAAGGCTGCGCGTCCGGGTTCGGACTACCAGTGGTCGCTGACCCTGCTGCAGAAATTCAAGCAGATGATGCCGCACATCCCGACCAAATCCGGCCTGATGCTGGGCCTGGGCGAGACCGACGAGGAAGTCATCGAAGTCATGAAGCGCATGCGCGAACACGACATCGATATGCTGACCCTGGGCCAGTACCTGCAACCGTCCCGCAGCCACTTGCCGGTGCAGCGTTTCGTGCACCCGGACACCTTCGCCTGGTTCGCCGAGGAAGGTTACAAGATGGGCTTCAAGAACGTGGCATCGGGCCCGTTGGTACGTTCCTCGTACCATGCGGACGAGCAGGCCAAGCTGGTCAAGGCGAGCTTGGTTTCGTAAGGCGTACCGCAGCCCAGACATGGGAGGGGCTTGCTGTGGTGAGCGGGCTTGCCCCGCGCTGGGCTGCGAAGCAGCCCCATCAACTGATGAGACCCACGGATGACTCAACTGACCGCTGCAGTACCGGCCCTCCGCAGCGAAGGCACCATCGCCCTCATCGCCCCCGCCGGCCCCGCCACCCTGGATGTGGAAAAAGCCGGTCAATGGATGCGCGCTCGCGGCTACGACCTGCGAATCTTCCCCGGCGTCTATGAGCGCGACGGCTACCTTGCCGGTCGCGATAAAACCCGTCTCAACGACCTGCACAAAGCCTTTGCCAATCCTGAAATCGACGCCATTTTCTGCCTGCGCGGCGGCTACGGCACGCCACGCCTGCTCGATAGCCTGGACTTCGACCTGCTGCGCGCCAACCCCAAGCCCTTCGTAGGCTACAGCGACATCACTGCGTTGCACCTGGCCATCAGCCGCTACGCCGGTTTTGTGACCTTCCACGGTCCGATGCTCAACGCCGACCTGTTGGGTGACAAGCAACAACCTACCGAGTCTTCATTGTTCAGCATGCTACGCGGTCAACTAGGTACCGGGAGCGTGCTCGCGCACCCGGCAGCCTATCCGCTGACCACCATTGAGCCTGGCATCGCCTGTGGTCGCCTGTTGGGTGGCAACCTGTCGATGATCGCGGCGGTCATGGGCACGCCTTTTGAGATCGACGCTGAAGGCATCATTCTGCTGATCGAAGACGTCAACGAGCCGATCTACCGCATCGACCGCCTGCTGACGCACCTGCGCCTGGCAGGCAAGCTGGCGCAGGTGGCCGGCGTACTGGTGGGGGATGTGGCGGGCGTGGATAGTGTTGCGCTGGAGCGGCTGCTCAAGCAGACCTTCGAACCGTTGCGCATTCCGGTGTTGTCCGGCTGGCGCAGTGGGCATTGCGATCCGAACCTGACGCTGCCGATGGGCGCGTTGGTGCGGTTGGATGCGGGGGAGCAGCGGTTGGTGTTGGAGCAGGATGTGGTCATCCGCTGAACTTTGTTGGAGCCGGCTTTCCGGCTCCAACAAAAGTTTTGCGTCAGCGGTTCTGCAGCGACTCCAGCAACTTCACCGTCGGATACCCATCCGCCGGCCACCCCAGCGCTTGCTGCGCCGCACGAATCGCCTTGCGCGTATTGGCGCCGATAATCCCGTCCGGGTTGCCCGCGTCGTAGCCATTGGCACTCAAGGCCGTCTGCAAGTCGATGCGCTGCGAGCGGCTCAATGGCAGTTCATCCTTCGGCCAATCGCCACGAATCACGCCACCACCACCGAAGCGTTCCGACAGCAGGCCGACCGCCAGTGCGTAGGACGACGAGTTGTTGTATTTGAGGATCGCGCGGAAGTTATCCAGCACCAGGAACGCCGGGCCACGGTAACCAGCCGGCAATAGCAGGGCGGCGGACAGTTGGTCGACATTTGGCGGCATGCTTGCACCAAAGGGCAACTGGATACCGAGTTTCATCCACTCGGCAACCGTCTTGCGTACACCACCATCGGCCAGGGCGTAATCGAAGTTCGCCGGTAGTTGTTTCACCTCGAAACCCCACGGCTGGCCTTTCTGCCAGCCGGAGCTTTGCAGGTAGTGCGCGGTGGAGGCGAGGGCGTCGGCCGGGCTGTTCCAGATATCGCGGCGACCGTCGCCATCGAAGTCCACGGCGTGGGTGTTGTAGGTGGTCGGGATAAACTGGGTCTGGCCCATGGCGCCGGCCCAGGAGCCTTTCATCTGGTCGGCCTGGATGTCGCCGTGCTGGATGATCTGCAACGCGGCCAGCAATTGCGCCTGGGCGAATGCCGGGCGACGGCCTTCGTAAGCCAGGGTCGCGAGGGAGCGGATCACCGAGTTATTGCCCTGGAACTGGCCGAAGTTGCTCTCCATGCCCCAGACCGACACCAATGCCTGGCGGTCGACGCCATAACGTTGTTCGATGCTCTGCAGGATGTCGGCGTACTTGATCAACAGCGCCTGGCCATTGCGTACGCGCAGGGGCGAGAGGGCGCCGTCGAGGTATTCCCACACTGGGCGGGAAAACTCAGGCTGGCTGCGGTCCGCGCGGATGACCGCCATGTCGGGGGTGACGTTGGCGAACGCGTTGTCGAACACCGCAGCAGTGATGCCGGCCTGCAGGGCTTGCACACGGAAACCCGCCTGCCATTCGGCGAAGGTCTGGGTCGGTTGGATATCCAGATTGTCCACAGCCAGCGGGGCCACGACAGCGGGCGCTACCACAGGGGCGGTCTGGAGCTTGGGCAGGGGTTGAGCGTCGGCGGCGGTGGGTTTTTCCGCGCAGGCGACGAGCAGAATGAGGCTGGAGGCAGCGATCAATTGGCGAAGGTGCCAACGACGGGAAAGACTAGAGGGCATGCACAGGTCCAGGGATTACAAATCAGGTGCAGACCTTATCATGCCAGAGGGGGGCTTGCCTTCAGGCAGCCAGAAAGTAAGAAGCCTCCCAGCTATTAGACTGGAAGGCTTCGCGGCGGTAGCTGCCTTTGCCCTTGCCGGCGCGTTCTTGACGGCTGCGGAACAGTGGCTGGGCGATGATGGATTTGGCCTTGTTGGGGCCATGCTTGGATGGCTTTTTACTCATGGTCGTTACTCTCGGTAGGTAGGATGAAGCGGTGCAAATCATCTGCCGATGTTGCGCCGCTGTAAAGCCCTTCGAGAGGTAGGACTATTCTGCCGGCAGTGTCAGGCGCTGGCCGGCCATTAACAGCGACAAACGGCTCAGGCTCATCCACGGCGAACCGGCCGCCTGGCCCTTGATCTGCGCGTCAATGCGCTGCGCTTCCAGCAAGAGCTGCGCCCAGCGTTGCGCCGAGTGCCGTTGCAGGGCTTTGCTCATCAGCGGTTTGCGCTTGTCCCACACCGGTGGTCGGGCCTGGCTGAAGCATTTGTCCAACGGCGTGCCCTGGCTGTATTGCAGCGCAATATTGGCCAGTACTCGCAACTCCCGGGCCAGGGCCCAGAGAATGACCGGTGGTTCCACGCCTTCGCCGCGCAGGCCTTCGAGCATGCGCAGGGCGTGGGCGGGTTCGCCATTGAGGATCGCGTCCACCAGCCCGAACACATCAAAGCGCGCGCTATCGGCCACGGCACCTTGGACGGTCTCGACGGTAATCTGCCCGTCTTCGGCCATCAGCTTGAGCTTTTCGATCTCCTGGGCGGCGGCCAACAAGTTGCCTTCGACCCGGGCTGCGATCAGCTCCACCGCGTCCTGGGTTGCCGACAGCCCCGATTGGGACAGGCGCTGGCGAATCCACTGCGGCAACTGGTTGCTGTCCACTGGCCAGATCTGGATGAACTGGGTTTGCGCCCCTTCCACCAGGGCCTTGCCCCACTTGGTTTTCTGCGCACTGCCGTCGAGCTTGGGCAGGCTGATCAACAGCACTGTGTCTTCGGCGGGGCGTGAGCAGTATTCCATCAGCGCGGCGGCGCCTTTGTCCCCAGGCTTGCCCGAAGGCAGGCGCAGTTCCAGCAGGCGCTTTTCTGCAAACAGCGACATGCTCGCGCCGGCTTGCAGCAGCGTGCCCCAGTCGAAACTGGCGTCGGCGCTGAACACCTGGCGTTCGTCGAAGCCTTGCTGGCGTGCAGCGGTGCGGATGGCGTCGGCGGCTTCCTGGCACAGCAGCGGGTCATCGCCGCTGACGATATAGACAGGCGCAAGGCCACCTTGCAGGTGTTTGGCGAGTTGGGCGGGAGCGAGTTTCATAGGCAGGGCGAACGGGGCGCTTGGGGCGCCCCGTCGGGCTTACTCGACAGGGACTTCAACAGGCGATTGCTTCGGCGTGTTGTCTTCGTACTCTTTGGCGGCTTTCAGCGCGTCGGCGTCAGCCTTGGCCTTGTTGTCAGCCTGTTGCTGCAAGGTCTCCAGTTGTTCCGGAGTGATCATCGACAGACGCAGCACCATGCGCTGTACCAGTTCGCGACGCATTTCCTTGCGTACCTGGGTGATTTCGGAGTCCGAACCCACCAGGTTGTTGCCGTCGTGGCTGACGATCTTCTGTACTTGGATGCTGTCACCCATCAAAGGCAGGTGGTCACGGCCCTGGACTTCAAAGTTGAGCTGGGTTGCCAGTTCGATATCGGAAGCACGCCCGGCGCTGGCGTAGCTCAGGTTGCGCTGGGTTTCTTTTTCGTTGGCCAGGAACAGCTTGTAGGTCGCGCCGGTGTAGACGTGAACGCCGCTGTTTTCCAGGACCTGGCGCAGCTGGGTCACGGTTTCGCTGTAGGCGTCGCGGGCACTGACGTCCAGTTCCTTGATCGCCAGGTCGTTGGTGCCGGTGCCGCGCAGCTGGAAGCCGCAAGCGCTCAGCAGTACGGCAAGGCCCATCACCAGCAAATTGCGTTTGATCATTGTGTTGCTCCCCTTGAAACCATGTGGGCCTTATCGAGGCCCTGAAGGCTTTATTCGGCGCAAGGCTCTAGCCCTGCGCCCGATCCGATTAGCTAGCGACGATATTGACCAGTTTGCCAGGCACCACGATCACTTTGCGGATCGTCAGGCCTTCGGTAAAGCGCAGCACGTTTTCGTTGACGCGGGCAGCCGCCTCGACGTCTTCGCGGCTGGCGGTGGCCGGCATGTCGATCTGGCCACGCAGTTTACCGTTGACCTGGATCACCAGTTGCAGCGTGTCCTGTACCAGGGCGCTGTCATCCTGCACCGGCCAGCGTGCGTCGATGACGGCATCGCTGTGGCCCAAACGGTTCCACAGGTCGTGGCTGATGTGCGGCGTGATCGGCGCCAGCAGCAGGGTGACCGTTTCCAGGCCTTCCTGTACCAATGCGCGATCCTGTTCGGTGGCTTGTGGCGCTTTTTCCAGCACGTTCATCAGCGTCATCACCTGGGCGATGGCGGTGTTGAACTTGTGGTTCTGGCCCACGTCCTGGCTGGCTTGCTTGATGGCCAGGTGGGTGCTGCGGCGAATCAGTTTCTGCTCGTCGCTCAAGGCGGTCACGTCCAGCTTGCCCGGCAGGCCCTGGCTGATGTGGGCATGCGCCAGGCGCCAGACGCGCTTGAGGAAACGGTGCGAACCTTCGACGCCGGAGTCGGACCATTCGGCGCTCATGTCTGGCGGCGAGGCGAACATCATGAACAGGCGGCAAGTGTCGGCGCCGAACTGGTCGATCATCGACTGTGGGTCAACGCCGTTGTTCTTCGACTTGGCCATCTTCTCGGTGCCACCGATTTCCACCGGCAGGCCGTCGGCGATCAGCTTGGCGCTGATGACCTTGGCTTTGCTGTCGCGCTCAAGCTCCACGTCAGCCGGGTTGAACCAGGTGTAGGCACCGTTGGCTTCGCGGCGATAGTAAGTCTCGGCGACCACCATGCCCTGGGTCAGCAGGTTCTTGAACGGCTCATCGGAGCTCACCAGGCCTTCGTCACGCATCAGCTTGTGGAAGAAACGCGCGTACAGCAGGTGAAGAATGGCGTGTTCGATACCGCCGATGTACTGGTCGACCGGCAACCAGTGGTCGGCTGCGGATTTTTCCACCAGACCGCCCTCGTAGTGCGGCGAGGCGTAGCGGGCGTAGTACCAGGAGGACTCGACGAAGGTGTCCATGGTGTCGGTTTCACGCTTGGCAGGCTGGCCGCATTTCGGGCAGCTGCACTCGTAGAAGTCAGGCATGCGCGCCAATGGCGAACCGGCGCCGTCCGGCACCACATCTTCCGGCAGGACCACCGGCAGTTGGTCTTCCGGTACTGGCACGTCGCCACAGCTTTCGCAGTGGATGATCGGGATCGGGCAGCCCCAGTAGCGCTGGCGGCTGATGCCCCAGTCGCGCAGGCGGAACTGAGTGCGCGAGGCGCCCAGGTTCTTCTTGATCAGGGCAACTTCGATCGCATCGAAAGCGCCCTGGAAATCCAGGCCGTCGAACTCGCCGGAATTGATCAGGGTGCCGTGCTCGCCGTAGGCGTCTTGCCATGGGGCCGGGTTGGTATCGCCCGAGCTGGTGCGCACCACGGATTTGATCGGCAGGCTGTATTTAGTGGCGAATTCGAAATCGCGCTCGTCGTGAGCCGGCACTGCCATTACGGCGCCATCGCCGTAGTGCATCAGCACGTAGTTGGCGACCCATACCGGCAGCTTCTCGCCAGTCAATGGATGCTCAACGAACAGCCCGGTCGGCAGGCCTTTTTTCTCCTGGGTGGCGACGTCGGCTTCGGCCACGCTGCCGCCTTTGCATTCGGCGATGAACGCCTGCAGTTCAGGGTTGTTCTGTGCGGCCTGGGTGGCCAGCGGGTGTTCGGCAGCCACGGCGACATAAGTCGCGCCCATCAGGGTATCGGGACGAGTGGTGAAGACTTTCAGTGCGCCCGCTTCGCCGATGGAATCGACGTTGTACGGGAACTGCACTTCCATGCCCTTGGATTTGCCGATCCAGTTGCGTTGCATGGTCTTGACCTGTTCAGGCCAGCCCGGCAGGTCGTCGAGGCTCGACAAGAGTTCATCCGCGTAGGCGGTGATCTTGAAGTAGTACATCGGGATTTCGCGCTTTTCGATCAGCGCGCCGGAGCGCCAGCCGCGACCGTCGATCACTTGCTCGTTGGCCAGTACGGTCTGGTCCAGCGGGTCCCAGTTCACGGTGCCGCTCTTCTTGTAGATCACGCCTTTTTCGAACAGGCGCGTGAACAGCCACTGTTCCCAGCGGTAGTAATCCGGCTTGCAGGTGGTCACTTCGCGGGACCAGTCCACCGCCAGGCCCAGGCTGCGCAGCTGGGACTTCATGTAGGCGATGTTTTCGTAGGTCCACTTGGCGGGAGCCACGTTGTTTTTCATCGCGGCGTTTTCCGCCGGCATGCCGAAGGCGTCCCAACCCATGGGTTGCAGAACGTTCTTGCCTTGCATGCGCTGGTAGCGGGAAATCACGTCGCCGATGGTGTAGTTACGCACGTGCCCCATGTGTAGCTTGCCGCTGGGGTAAGGGAACATCGATAGGCAGTAGTAAGTCTCCTTGCCTGGCTGTTCACTGACTTCAAAGGACTTTTGCTCGTCCCAGAAGGTTTGGGCGGCATTTTCTATTTCACGGGGCTGATATTGTTCGTGCATGGCTACTTTTGAACTGAATAGGGGTGGCCTAATCCTCTTCGGTGCAACGTTCAGGTTGATCGACACCAAAAAGCGGCGCGTCCGTGCCCAAACCCTGCGGGAAGTGGAGTTACAGGAAGCGCCGTAGCATACATGACCCCACTCTATCGAGGGAAACCCTGATTGCGCAGGCAGGGCCGTCTGTCGCGGCGCCAGGCGTGCCCGGCCACGAGGACTACGCTGTTTATTGGGGAGCAAGTCTTTCTTCAATGAGGTGAGGGGATGGTTGAATCGCAAAGAATCGTATCGAAACCGGATGTCTACGAAGGACTGATCGACCGCTTGGGTCGTGCATTGGATGCAGCGAGGACAGCGGGCCGATTGCGTGATGAACGGCCTGTGGAGTTGGAACTGCGCGGTCTGAGTCGCGCGGAGCTGGAACTGATCAAGGCGTATCTGGAAAGGAATGGGTGCAGTGCGCCTCCTTGGGTGGCAACCCCGCCAATCAAGGAGCCTACGCATTCAGCCAAGGTGGTGTGGCTCAAGGACTTGTCGGCCGGTCGTGGCCCGGAAAAGCTCCGGTCCGCCCGCTACAAGTAATTCATTGCCCCCCTGAACGGCTTCACCACGCCGTTTCACTGTAAGCATGTCACCGTAAAGATTGTCGCTAAACCCCGTTACACCTTAGGCTTCGGGCATCTATGGAGATGCCCGATGCCTATTCGTTATTTCATCAAACAATTGCTTCTGCCGCCCGGCATTCTTTTGCTGTTGCTGGCGCTTGCCTGGTGGTTTCGCCGTAGTCGCCCGCGTTTGGCGGCGTGCTGCTTTACCCTGGGTTTTGGGGGCATGTGGCTGATCAGCTTGCCAGTGATGGTGGAGTGGGGCGCTCGGGCCCTGGAAACCGAACCGCCATTGGCCCGGGAAGACTGGTCGACCTTGGCCCAGCGCGCCGACGCCATCGTGGTACTGGGCTCCGGACGCGAGCGCGGTGACCCGGCCTGGGGCACCGACCAGCCCACCGGGATCGGCCTGGAACGCCAGCGCTATGCCGCACGACTGGCCAAGGCTTCCGGCCTGCCGGTGCTGACTACCGGCGGCCTGCATTACGGCACGCCGCCCAGCGAAGCGGAGTTGATGGCGGTGTCGATGCAGGATGACTTCGGCGTAGCGGTGCGCTGGAAGGAAGAGCGCAGCCGTACCACTTGGGAAAATGCGCAGATGAGCGCCGAGATTCTATTGCCGGAGGGCATTAAACGCGTGGTGGTGGTGACCCAGGCCTGGCACATGCCGCGTTCGGTGTGGAGCTTTGAGAAGGCAGGCTTCACCGTGGTGCCGGCCCCCGTGGGTTTCCTGGGCGTGGACAACGCTCGGCCGCTGGGTGGGTGGATGCCGGAGTTCGTCTCAGTGTGGCGCAGTGGGCAATTGATCAATGAGGCCGTGGGGCAGTTGGGTTACCGGCTGTTTTACCGATAACCCCGTCGCGAAACCTACAGGGTCTTCGACATCCGGCCCGCCAGCAGCGCCCAGCCAAACAACCCCAGGCACAGAATGATCAACGGCCACGAACGCCATTGCAGGTAAGGGGTGAGGTTGTGCATCGGCACCACTTCACCGTAGAGAATGCCGCGTTCGAACTGCGGGATCTGCGCGGTGATCTGCCCGAATGGGTTGATCAAGCCGGTCACCCCATTGTTGGTGGCGCGGATCATCCAGCGCCCGGCTTCCAATGCACGCATCTGCGCCATTTGCAGGTGCTGCAACGGGCCGATCGAGCGGCCGAACCAGGTGTCGTTGCTGATGGTCAGCAGCAGATCGCTCTGGGCCGAGAGGCCGGCGGCGAACTCCGGGTAGACCACTTCGTAGCAGATGAACGGCGCGATCTGATAGCCCTTGGCCTGCAGCATTGCCTGGTCGGCAGGGCCGCGAGCGAAGTCCGACATTGGCAGATCAAAGAACGCAATCAGGCCGCGCAGCATGTCCTGCAGCGGCACGTACTCGCCAAACGGCACCAGCTTCTGCTTGAGGTAGGTGCCGTCGCCTTCGCCGACCACGGTGATGCCGTTGAAGTAGCGCTTCTGGTGATGCACTTCCTGGCGGATCGGTACGCCGGTGATCAGCGCGGTGTGCCGGTCGGCAGCGAACTTGCCCATCATGCCCAGGTAGCCTTCGACAGACTCCTTGAGCACCGGCACAGCGGTTTCCGGCCATACCAGCAGGTCGACGGGCTTGGAGCTGAAGCTCATGTCGCGGTACAACGCGAGCTGTGCGTTGAGCTGCTCCGGGTCCCACTTCATGCTTTGCTCGACGTTGCCCTGGATGGCGGCCACGGTCAGTGGCGCACCGGAGGGGCTGGTCCAGGCGTGATGCTTGAGCGCCAGGCCGATGGCCCAGGGCGCGACCAGCAGCACCAGGCCTGCGCCGATAAAGGCGTTGCGCTTGCCGGCCAGCAGGCGCGGCAGGTTGCACAGCAGCGCCGCCGTCAGTGCCAGGGCAAAGGAAATCAGCCACATGCCGCCCACGGGCGCCAAGCCCGTCAGCGGGCCGTCAAGCTGACTGTAACCGGAGTACAGCCACGGGAATCCCGTCAGGAACCAGCCGCGAAACGCTTCCTGGCCCACCCACAACGCCGCAAACGTCAGCGCATCCGCCAACGGGGCCTCATTGCGTCGCAACCAGCGCGCCCACAGCCAGGCGGGCAGGGCGAAGAACCAGGCGATGGCGGCGGTAAACAGCAGCATCAGGAAACCCGCCAGCAGCACCGAAGCACCGCCGAAGTGGTGGATGCTGTAGTAGATCCAACTGGTGCCAGCGCCGAACAGGCCGAAGCCGAAACACCAGCCGCGACCCAACGCCTGGCGCGGGCTCAGGTCCCGCAGCCCGACATAGAACAGGCCGACCGCTACCAGCGCAAACGGCCACAGGTCGAACGGCGCCAGCGCCAGGGTGGTGATGGCGCCGGCCACCACGGCCAGCAAATTACCGGGCCAGCCGGGGCGGGTTAGGCGCTGCATGTCATTCCTTAGCGGGCAATAGGTGTCAGGCGAATCAAGTGAATCCGGCGGCTGTCGGCATTCAGGATGCGGAAGCGATACGCGCCGATCTCGGTGGTCTCGTTACGTTTTGGCAGATGCCCGAACGCACTCATCACCAGGCCGCCCACGGTATCGAACTCGTCATCGGAGAATTCGCTGTCGAAGAACTCATTGAAGTTCTCGATCGGCGTCAGCGCCTTGATCAGGAAGTCACCGCTGGGCAGTGGCTTGATGTAGCTGTCTTCTTCGACGTCGTGTTCGTCTTCGATGTCGCCAACGATCTGTTCCAGCACGTCTTCAATCGTCACCAGGCCGGCCACGCCGCCGTATTCGTCGATCACGATGGCCATGTGATTGTGGTTGGCGCGGAATTCACGCAGCAACACGTTCAGGCGCTTGGACTCGGGCACGAAGGTGGCCGGACGCAGCAGGTCCTTGATGTTGAAGCTGTCGCCGTTCTCCTTGAGGATCAACGGCAGCAGGTCCTTGGCTAGCAGGACGCCCATGACGTCGTCATGGCTTTCACCGATCACCGGGTAGCGCGAGTGCGCCGAGTCGATCACGGCCGGGAGGAATTCCCGTGGGGTCTGGGTCGCCTTGATGCTGATCATCTGCGAGCGCGGGACCATGATGTCGCGTACTTGCAGGTCAGCCACCTGGATGGCGCCTTCGACGATGGCCAGCGCTTCGCTGTCCAGCAACTTGTTCTGATGGGCCTCGCGCAGCAGCTCAAGCAGCTCCTGGCGGTTTTTCGGCTCGTGGGCAAAAGCCTGGGTCAGTTTACCCAGCCATGACTTCTGCCCGTTGCTCGATCGGTCTTCGCTCATAGCGATTACTCTGAATCCTTTATTGTTACAGTTGAGTGTTTTTAAACTTCGTCGTCGGCATACGGGTCCGGATGACCCAATTCTGCTAGCAACGTTTGTTCCAGTGTTTCCATTTCCTCGGCTTCGTCATCGTCTATATGGTCGTAACCCAAGAGATGCAAGCAGCCGTGGATGACTAGATGGGCCCAATGGGCCTCAAGTTCCTTGCCTTGTTCCTTCGCCTCGCGCTCCACCACCGCGACACAGATAACCAGATCGCCCAGCAGCGGGATATCCAGCAGCTCATCCGGTACGTCGGCGGGAAATGACAGCACGTTGGTCGCGTAGTCCTTCTGGCGCCAGGTGTGATTCAGTTCGCGGCCCTCGGGCTCGTCCACCAGACGAATGGTCAGCTCCGAGTCGGCGGTGCGCTGGCGCAGGGCCAGGGCGCACCATTGGCGGAACTGCGCTTCGCTGGGGGCGGACGCATCGGTGGCCAGCTGCAGGTCAAGCTCAAGCATCGCGGCGAACGTCCTTGGACAGCCCGTCATCGCGGTGTTCAAAGCGCTCGTAGGCTTCGACAATGCGCTGCACCAGCGGGTGACGCACCACGTCCTTGGGCGAGAAGTGCGTGAAACTGATGCCCGGCACGTCCTTGAGCACTTCAATCACATGGCTCAAGCCCGACTTGGTGCCCTTGGGCAGGTCAACCTGGGTAATGTCGCCGGTGATAATGGCCGTGGAGCCAAACCCGATGCGGGTCAGGAACATCTTCATTTGCTCGACCGTGGTGTTCTGGCTTTCGTCGAGGATGATGAAACTGTTGCTCAAGGTGCGGCCGCGCATGTAGGCCAGCGGGGCGATCTCGATCACCTGGCGCTCGATCAGCTTGGCCACGTATTCAAAGCCGAGCATCTCGTACAGCGCGTCGTAGAGCGGGCGCAGGTACGGGTCGATCTTCTGGGCCAGGTCGCCAGGCAGGAAACCGAGTTTTTCGCCGGCCTCGACCGCTGGGCGCACCAGCAGGATGCGGCGTACTTGCTCACGTTCCAACGCGTCGACCGCGCAGGCCACGGCCAGGTAGGTCTTGCCGGTACCGGCGGGGCCGATGCCGAAATTGATGTCGTTACCGAGGATTGCCTTGACGTACTTCTGCTGATTCAAGCCCTTGGGGCGAATCATGCCTTTCTTGGTACGCAGGGCCACGCTGGCTTCAGCGACTGGGTTGTTGGCCAAGTCTTCCACAGCCGATTCCTGCAAATACAGGTGCACGATTTCTGGCGACAGCTCGCTACCCTTGGTTTCGCGGTAGAGACGGCGCAGCAGGTTTTCTGCAGATTGGGTGTGTTGGGCTTCACCAATGAGCTCGAACTGATTGCCGCGGTTGCGGATCTCGATGCCCAGGCGTTGTTCGATCAGGCGCAGGTGCTCGTCGAACTGTCCGCACAGGTTGGCGAAACGGAGAGCCTCAAAGGGCTCGAGAATAAAACGATGGGGTTCTGCTATGGGTGCGTTCAAGGTCGCTTTTAGCCGCCCTTTGGCTGTTGAGGTGAAATAGAGAATAACGCCAGCCGGCTGTGTGCGAAAGCACTTAAACGGCACATGTTGGCTGGCGATAATTCAAAGAGTGATTACGGGATCAACGACCCGCGCAGCGAATGGGGCTGTGCCGCGTCGATGTGCACATCGGCAAACTGGCCGATCAGGGTCGGATTATCGCAACGGAAGTTTACGATTCGGTTGTTCTCGGTACGGCCTTGCAGTTCGCCCGGGTCTTTTTTCGAGTAGTCGGTGACCAGGATGCGCTGGGTGGAACCGACCATTTGTCGGCTGATCTCGAAACCCTGCTGGTTCAAGCGGTGTTGCAGCGCGTTGAGGCGCTCTTTTTTCAGCGCTTCCGGGGTTTCATCCGCCAAGTCGGCCGCCGGCGTGCCGGGGCGCTGGCTGTAGACGAATGAGTAGGAGAAGTCGAAGCCGACGTCTTCGATGAGCTTCATGGTCTGCTGGAAGTCTTTCTCGGTTTCACCGGGGAAACCGACGATAAAGTCCGAGCTGATGCAGATACCCGGCACCGCCGCGCGCAATTTGCGCAGTTTGGATTTGTATTCCAGGGCCGTGTGGTTGCGCTTCATCGCCGCGAGGATGCGGTCCGAGCCCGATTGCACCGGCAGGTGCAGGTGCTTGACCAGTTCCGGCACTTCGGCGTGGGCCTGGATCAGGCTGTCGGAGAATTCCAGTGGGTGCGAGGTGGTGTAGCGGATACGCTCGATACCGTCCACGGCGGCGACCACGCGGATCAACTCCGCCAGGTCAGCGAGGCGGCCATCATGGGTCTGGCCGCGATAGCCATTGACGTTCTGGCCCAGCAGCGTCACTTCGCGCACGCCGTTTTCAGCCAGGTGGATGATTTCCGACAGCACGTCGTCAAATGGCCGGCTGACTTCTTCGCCACGGGTGTAGGGCACCACGCAGAAGGTGCAGTACTTGCTGCAACCTTCCATCACCGACACGTAGGCGCTCGGACCGTCAATGCGTGGCTCGGGCAAATGGTCGAATTTTTCTATTTCAGGGAATGACACGTCGACCTGGGGCAGCTTGGTAAAGCGCGCGGCGTCGATCATTTCCGGCAGACGGTGCAGGGTCTGCGGGCCGAACACCACGTCGACATAGGGCGCGCGGTCGCGAATGGCGGCACCTTCCTGGCTGGCCACGCAACCGCCGACGGCGATCACCATGTCCGGGTTGGCCAGTTTCAATTCGCGCCAGCGGCCCAGCTGGGAGTACACACGGTCCTGGGCCCGCTCGCGGATCGAGCAGGTATTGAGCAGGATCACGTCGGCATCTTCGGCGCGGGCGGTGACTTCCAGGGCCTGGTGTTCACCCAGCAGATCGACCATGCGCGAGCTGTCGTACTCGTTCATCTGGCAACCGTGGGTTTCGATGTAAAGCTTCTTGGCCATGGGAATCGTCAACTGGTGGTAAAGAACCGCGCATTATAGGGGGCATGCCCATTGGTTCCTAGCGTTGTGCATCGGGTGCCATGCTATAGTTCGCGCCCTCTTTTATATCCCCGATGTGTTATTCACCCACCATGACCAAACGTGAAGCTCCAATCTACAAGGTGATTTTCCTCAACCAGGGCCAGGTGTTCGAAATGTACGCCAAGCAGATCTATCAGAGCGATCTGTGGGGTTTCCTGGAGGTGGAAGAGTTCGTCTTTGGCGAGCGCACCCAGTTGGTCGTCGATCCGGGCGAAGAGAAGCTCAAGGCGCAATTCGAAGGCGTGGTGCGCAGCTTTGTGCCGATGCATTCGATTGTGCGCATCGATGAGGTCGAGCGTTTGGGCACGCCGAAGATCAGCGAAGCGCGTGGCACCAGCAATGTGATGCCATTTCCGATGCCGATGCCAGAGAAGTAAAGGCGCTGTCAGGGCAGGGGTGAGAAGGGCGAACGCCCGTCGGCACTCTGCAGTTCCTGAAGGTAATTGCGGAAGATCTGCCCCAACACCTGGGTCGCCACTTCCAATTCATCGCGCTGCATGTGCTCGGCGACTTCGTCGGCAGTGTCCAACGCGTCTTCGGCGCCGTTGACCGCGGCCATTTTCAGCACGATATACGCCTGGACGTTGTTGGCCGGCACGCCTTCGCCTTTGAAGAACATGGTGCCCAGCTTGAATTGAGCTTCGGCGTGGCCCTGCAGCGAGGCTTTCTCGAAGTAGCTCAAGGCCTTGTTGAGGTCGCGGGCGGGGTTTTTGCTGTCGTGGAAGTACTCGCCCAACTCGTATTGCGCCTGTGCATCCCCGCCGTCGGCCTGTTTCTGGCACGCGCTCAGGGCTTCGGCCTGGCTGTCTGGCTGGGTATTGAGGGTGCAACGACCCATCGCTGGGATTAACAACGAGTTGCCGCCTGCTTGTGCATGTGCCAGCAGCGGCTGAAGGAGCAACAGGCAGCCCAGAACCAGGGTGCGGCCGGTGCGTTTCATGGGAATCGACTTACCTCTGACGGGGCGCGCGGACCCTCGGGGGATCCAATAAGCGCGCATTATGAAATAAGCAGGCCTCTGCTTACAAAGTCTTTACTCGTTTTTCTGCTGCTTGGGCAAGTTATCTGCCGGATTGCAGGTGATTTCTCTAAAAAACGCGGAAATCTCTGTAAGCAAAGTAGCAAATCAGACACCGTTTGCGCGGTGCCTGATTTGTACGACCCATTATTTCAATGCGGCAAACGCGCGTTCGGCGGCATCGAGGGTCAGTTTCAGCTCGGCTTCGCCGTGGGCGATCGAGGTGAAGCCGGCTTCGAAAGCGCTTGGCGCCAGGTACACACCACCTTCCAGCATCAGGTGGAAGAAGCGCTTGAACAGATCGGCGTCACTGCCCATCACGTCATCAAAAGTGACGATATCGTCGGCGCCGCTGAAATACAGGCCGAACATCCCGCCCGCCTGGGTGGTGACAAACGGGATACCGGCGGCATCGGCACGCTGTTGCAGGCCGTCGAGCAGGCGCGTGGTGTAGTCGGTCAGCTCGGCGTGGAAGCCCGGGCGGCTGATCAGGCGCAGGGTGGTCAGGCCGGCGGCCATGGCCAACGGGTTACCCGACAAGGTGCCCGCCTGGTACACCGGGCCCAGTGGCGCGATGTGCTGCATGATGTCGCGCTTGCCGCCGAAGCAGCCCACCGGCATGCCGCCGCCGATGATCTTGCCGAAGGTGCTCAGGTCCGGCGTGACGCCGTAGTGAGCCTGGGCGCCGCCGAGGGCAACGCGGAAGCCGGTCATCACTTCGTCGAAAATCAACACCACGCCGTGCTTGTCGCACTGCTCGCGCAGGCCTTCGAGGAAGCCTGGCGCCGGGGGCACGCAATTCATGTTGCCGGCCACCGGCTCGACGATGATGCACGCCACGTCCTGGCCCACTTCATTGAGCATTTGCTCGACGGCGGCGATGTCGTTGAACGGCAGGGTCAGCGTGTGTTTGGCGAACGCCGCCGGCACACCGGCGGAGCTTGGCACGCCTTGGGTCAGCAGGCCGGAACCGGCTTTCACCAACAGGCTGTCGGAGTGGCCGTGGTAGCAGCCTTCGAACTTGATGATGCTGTCGCGGCCGGTGAAACCACGGGCCAGGCGGATCGCGCTCATGGTGGCTTCGGTGCCGGAGCTGACCATGCGCACCATTTCCATCGACGGCACGATCGAGCAGACCAGATCGGCCATCTCGGTTTCCATGGCGGTCGGCGCGCCGTAGGACAGGCCGTGTTCCAGTTGCTTGCGCACTGCGTCCAGCACGTCCGGGTGGCTATGGCCGAGGATCATCGGGCCCCAGGAGCCGACGTAATCCACATAGCGCTTGTCATCTTCGTCAGTGACGTAGGCGCCTTCGGCGTGCTTGAAGAACAGCGGCGTGCCGCCCACGCTCTTGAACGCACGCACGGGGGAGTTCACACCGCCGGGGATGTGTTTCTGGGCATTGGCAAACAGCGTTTCGGAACGGGACATGATCGGGCTCTCTTGAATCAAATCTGAAAAAGGGCGTTGAACGCACGGGCGCGGCGCGTGACTTCCTGGGTGCTGTCGGCGCCAAACAGGCCATGCACCACCGCCAGCAGGTCGGCGCCGTGGGCCACCAAGGGCTGGGCGTTCTCCAGGGTGATGCCGCCAATCACGCAGATCGGCAGCTGCAAACGTGTACGGGCCTGGGCCAGCATCTCTGTGGTGGCGGCCGGTGCGCCGGGCTTGGTGTTGGAATTGAAGAAGCGGCCGAAGGCGACATAACTGGCGCCTTCCTTGGCGGCCTGCTCGGCCAGCTCGATCTGGCTGTGGCAGGTGGAACCGATGATGGCTTTGGAGCCCAGCAGGGCGCGGGCCGGGGTCAGCGGGCCGTCGGTCTGGCCTAGGTGTACGCCAACGCCGAGGCGCGCGGCCAGTTCGGCGTCGTCGTTGATGATCAACTGGGTCTTGTAGCGCGAGCACAGCTCCCGCAGCTTTTCTGCTTCACGCAGGCGCCGGGCTTCGTCGCTGCTTTTGTCGCGGTATTGCAGCAGGGTCACGCCACCGTCCAACGCGGCTTCGACGTAGGCGAGGAATTTACCGGCCAACAGTTGGCTGTCGGTAATGGCGTAAAGGCCACGTAATTTCATCGGGCAGGCCCCTTGATCTTAAGAGCAGAAATCCAGCGGCAACCGGCGCGGTACGAACTGGCCCTGGCCGAGTTGTTCGGCGTCACGCAGGGTGCGCCAAGTGTAGTTGAGGGCCGATTGTACGGCGCTCACCAAGCCTTCGCCCTGGGCAATCCGACCGGACAATGCACTGGCCAACGTACAGCCCGAACCGTGATAGCTGCCGGGCAGGCGCTGGCAGGTAAAGGTCTGGCGCGTGCCGTCGCGGCTGTAGAGGCGGTTGTGCACTTCGTGCTCGTCGCCATGGCCGCCGGTGATCAGCAGGTGCTTGATGTACGGCAACAGTTTCTCGGCGCATTCGTCCGCCGTGCCTTCAGGCAGCTCCGCGAGGATGCGCGCTTCCGGCAGGTTGGGCGTGGCGATCAACGACAGCGGGAAAAGCCGCTCGCGCATTGCATAACCGACTTCGTCCTTGCCCAGGCTGCCACCGCCGCCAGCGCGCAGCACCGGGTCGCACACCACTGGCAGGTGCGGATGCGCTTGCAACAGTTCGACGACGGTGTCGACCATCGCGGTGGAGCCGAGCATGCCCAGCTTGACCGCCGCCACTTCGGAATCGCCGAGCACGGCATTGGCCTGGGCCAGTACCCACTCGCGGTCGAGCACGCGGAAATCGCTGACATTGACGGTGTTTTGCACGGTCAAGGCGGTGACGGCCGCAGCGGCATGGCAACCCTGGGCGAGCAGGGCTTCGATATCTGCCTGCAAGCCGGCGCCACCACTGGGGTCATGGCCGGAGAGACAGAGGACAACGGGACGAGAGCTGTAGATATTCATGGTGCGCGAGCTTACCACCAAACGCTTTTGGCGGGGCCGTCTGGCGATGGTTGAATTTTGCCATCGAAGTGACGCTTTTTTGGCGGTTTTACGGTCGATAAAAATCGCTGAAAGCCGCGTTCTAGAGCCTTTCAAAAAATTATTTCAATGGTGCCTAGTGGCCTTTAGCAGCTATGCTAGAGTGGATCCAAACGACTAACTGTATTGCCGGTGTACGTCTTCTCAAAAGGAATGGGGGGCTTTTTGACATAACCGGACAGGCCACGCTGGGGCTCTATGCGCTATTTGCTGATTTTATTGTTGTGCGGGCTGCCGCTGCTCGCCAACGCCATCGAGTTCAACCAGGACACGCGAAGCCTGCCGTTGGGCCGAGCCATGCAAGTGCTCGAAGACCCGACCGATGCCCTCACCATCGCGGATGTCAGTGCGCCGTCCGCCACTGCGCAGTTCAAACCCCACGATAAAGACACCCTGAATGCCGGCTACTCGCGCTCGGTGTTCTGGCTCAAGGTCAACCTGCAGTACCTGCCCACGAATCCCGAAGCGCAGCGCACCTGGTTGCTGGAGCTGGCGTACCCACCGCTCGACCATCTTGACCTCTACCTGCCCGACAACACCGGCACCTACCGCCTGGCCGGGCGCACCGGGGATGCGCTGCCGTTTTCCGCCCGTGAGATCCGCCAGAACAACTACCTGTTCAAGGTCGACTTCACGCCGGGCGAGGCAAAAACCCTGTACCTGCGCCTGCAAAGCGAAGGCTCGATCCAGGCGCCTCTGACGCTCTGGTCCAGCACCGCTTACCTGGAGCAACAGCCGCTGCGTCTGTATGTATTGGGCCTGATCTATGGCGTGTTGCTGGGGATGCTGGTCTACAACCTGTTCATCTACCTCAGCGTGCGCGACACCAGCTACCTCTATTACATCTTCTATATCGCCTCGTTTGGCATGTACCAGCTGTCGGTCAACGGTGCGGCGGTGGAGTATTTCTGGCCGAACAATCCCTGGTGGGCGAATGCCGCGACGCCATTCCTGATCGGCTCGGCGGCGTTGTTCGGCAGCCTGTTTGCGCGCAGCTTTTTGCACACGGCCCAGCACAGTCGTTGGATCAACCGGCTGCTGCTGGCGCTGGTGGCCTGCGGCGGTGTGGTGATGCTGCTGTCGTTGATGACCAGCTACGCCCTGGCGCTGCGCCTGGCCACCGGTTTGGCCCTGGTGTTTACCGTGACCATCTTCGTCGCGGCCATCAAGGCCTGGTACTGCGGGCAGCGCGTGGCGCGCTATTTCATCATCGCCTGGTCGGCGTTCTTGCTGGGCGGGGTGGTGAATACGCTGATGGTGCTGGGTTATCTGCCCAATGTATTCCTGACCATGTATGCCAGCCAGATCGGCTCGGCGATCGAAGTCGCGCTGCTGTCCCTGGCCCTGGCCGACCGCATCAATTCCATGCGCGAGCAACAGGCGCAGATCCTGTTCGATGCCAGTCAGAAGCTTGAAGTGCTCAACCAGCAATTGGCGCGCAGCAACCGTCTCAAGGATGAGTTCCTCGCCACCCTGACCCACGAACTGCGCACGCCCATGAACGGCGTGATCGGCTCCCTCGAACTGATGCAGACCGTGCCTCTGGACGCGGACCTGGCGCAATACCATCAAACCGCCGCCGGTTCGGCGCGGGACATGATGCGCATGGTCAACGGCATCCTCACCCTCACCGAACTGCAGGCCGGCCGCTTGAGCGCGCAACCCCAGGTGTTCAGCCTGCGCGGCACGCTCGACACCTTGCGCCAGCAGTTCACTGCCAGTGCCCAGAGCAAAGGTTTGGCGTTTTCCATCGATGTGGCGGACGAGTTGCCGGACCGCGTACTGGGCGACGTCGACAAACTGCTGCAGTGCCTGGATTGCCTGCTGGACAACGCGTTCAAGTTCACCCACGAAGGCGCGGTGCGCCTGCGCGTGGTCGGCGTGCCCCAGAGTGACGGTGGTTTGCGCTTGAGCTTTATCGTGACCGATACCGGTATCGGGTTTGCCTTCCTTGACGAGGCGACCCTGTATCAGCGGTTCTTCCAGCTGGATGGTTCCATGACCCGCGAGTACGGCGGCCTGGGTATCGGCCTGGCAATCTGCCGGCAACTGATCGAGCTGCTGGGCGGGCGTCTGACCCATCATTCCGAACCGCGCAAAGGTAGCCGTTTCCAGCTGGAAGTGGAGGTCAGCCCGCTAGCACCTGAATCCAAGCCTGCGCCGGATAAGCAGCGCGCACCTCAGGAGTGCTCGGTGCTGCTGGTGGACGACAACAGCGTCGGCCAACTGGTGGTGCGCGGCATGCTGCTCAAGCTCGGATACCGGGTGAAAACCGTGGACACCGGCCCGAACGCGTTGGCCGCCTTGCAAGCAGGAGATTTCGACGCGGTACTGTTGGATATTCCTGAAGGTGGTTTCTCGTTGTGCTGTCAGATCCGTGCTCTGCCTGGCTGCGGTGAGCTGCCGGTGATCGCTTTGAGTACGTCGCTGAATGTGTCAGAGCGCGAGCACTGTCATGGTATCGGCCTCTCTGAGCGCCTGGCCAAGCCTGTGCGTTTCGAGGCTTTGCAGGCGGTGTTGGCGCGTCGGTTGTTGTGTCCGGTAGAGGGCGAAAGCGCCGGACATTCGGCGGGTATGCCACTTTTTTAAGCCGTATGACGGTGCTTAACTGAAATTCAGGCCTCAATTGAACGTGGCCTTTTTCCAGGAGGCCCGTCATGAACCTGCATCAGTTTGCTGAAACCCACGACGTCACCAACCAGCCACCGTCCCTGGACGGCACCAACCTGTACCGTATCGATTTACCCCTGCAGGACTGGTCGCGCCGCTTTGGCGCGGGTTGGGCAGAGGCGCGTATCGATGCCTACGGTGCGCTGGCGGGTGGGCCGCTGATGGAAGCGGGGTTCCTGGCGAACCAGAACAAACCGGTGTTCAGCAGCCATGACCGTTATGGTCATCGCATCGACCTGGTGGAGTTTCACCCGGCTTACCACGAACTGATGCGCACCGCCGTCGAACATGGGTTGCCGTCGCTGCCTTGGGCGCATCCGCAGTCCGGCGCCCATGTGGCCCGCGCCGCCATGACCTACCTGCACAGCCAGGCTGAAGCCGGCACCGGTTGCCCGCTGACCATGACCTTCGCCTGTGTCCCGGCCCTGCGCTTGCAACCCGACCTTGCCAAGACCTGGCTGCCGAAAATCCTCAATACCCACTACGACCCGCGCAATGTCGGCATCGCCCACAAGGCCGGTGCCACTATCGGCATGGCCATGACCGAGAAACAGGGCGGCACCGACGTGCGCGCCAACACCACCCGTGCTTACCCGGTGGGCGCTGGCGGGCCGGGGCAACCCTATGAGTTGGTGGGCCACAAGTGGTTCTGCTCGGCCCCGATGTGCGATGCCTTCCTGACCCTGGCGCAAACCGACAAGGGGCTGACCTGCTTCCTGCTGCCCCGGCACCGCCCGGATGACACGCGCAACGAGTTCTACATCCAGCGCCTGAAAAACAAACTCGGCAACTGCTCCAATGCCTCCAGCGAAGTGGAGTTCCGTGGCGCCCTGGCTTGGATGATCGGTGAAGAAGGGCGTGGCGTGCCGACCATCATCGAGATGGTTGCCATGACCCGCTTCGATTGCATGGTCGGCTCCAGTGCATTGATGCGCCAGGCGCTGACCCAGGCCAGCCATCATTGTGCCCACCGCTCGGTGGGGGGCCGGGTACTCAGTGAGCAACCCTTGATGCAAAACGTGCTGGCGGACCTGGCGCTGGAAAGCGAATCCGCGCTGGCCCTGAGCATGCGCATGGGCAGGGCCCTGGATAACCTGGGCGATGAGCAGGAAGCCAAGTTCGCCAGGCTGGTGACGGCGGTGGGCAAGTATTGGATCTGCAAACGCGCCCCGGCCATGATCAACGAAGCCGCCGAGTGCATGGGCGGTGCCGGGTACGTCGAGGACAGCATCTTGCCGCGCCTTTACCGTGAGGCACCGGTGAACTCGACGTGGGAAGGTTCCGGCAACGTGCAATGCCTGGACGTGCTGCGCGCCTTGTCGAAAGAGCCGGGCGTGCTGGAGACGTTGTTTGTCGAACTGGGGGATGGGCACGGCGACCGGCTGCTGGCGCGGCATATCGAACAGCTGAAGTCGGCGTTCATGGACACCCAGGACATTCAATACCGCGCGCGGCAGCTCACCGAAGACATCGCGGTGGCATTGCAGGCCAAGCTATTGCTGGAAGCCGGCAATGCAGCGGTCAGCGATGGGTTTATCGCCAGTCGTTTGGGTGAATCGTCCGGTCGGGTGTATGGCACGTTGCCGCGAGGTGTGGATGTAGCGGCGATTGTCGCCAGGTCCACACCTTGTTGATTGCATTCAAAGTTTGCGTCTGACGGGGATACAGGCAAGATAAAGGCCTGCACGTCAGAACACAGGATGCTTACCGTGACCGAAGCTTTTGTTGTCGTTCAAACCGCCGAAGAAGCCGTGGATCGGCTGGCGGCCCTGCATGAGCGCGCCACGGGCGCGCTCAATCAAGCCCTCAAGCAATATCTGAAGGACCGCGTCGAACCCGACGCCGAGCAACGTGCGCTGTTTCGCTACCCGGAACTGCGCCTGACCTACCACTGCCACGGCGAAGTCCCACAGACCACTCGCGCATATGCCAAGGTTCAGTTGCCGGGAACCTACAGCGTTACCGTCACCCATCCTGCGGCGTTCCGTAAATACCTGCTGGAGCAACTGGTGCCGCTGATGCACGACTTCACCGTGACAGTGGAAGTCGGCGTCAGCCAGCAGAACATCCCGTACCCGTACGTGGTGGAGCAGGGCGATGAACTGGCCGGCTCCGGCGTGACCGCAGCGACCCTGGCCCGTGTGTTCCCGAGTACCGACCTGTCGGCCGCCACCGATGGCATTGCCGATGGCCTGTACGACTGGGAAAACACCGACCCGCTGCCCCTGGCACTGTTCGATGCCGCGCGCGTGGACTTTTCCCTGCGCCGCCTGGTGCACTACACCGGCAGCGACTGGCGCCATGTGCAGCCGTGGATCCTGCTGACCAACTACCACCGTTATGTCGACCAGTTCATCCTGCATGGCCTGGAGCAACTGCGCAGTGACCCGCGTTTTATCCGCATGGTGTTGCCGGGCAACGTGGTGATCGACAAGAGCATGGACCATGGCGAGGCCTCCGCCATTGCTGCCGGGGTGGTGTGGCATCGCTACCAGATGCCGGCCTATCACTTGCAAGCCACTGACGGCCACGGCGTGACGTTGGTCAACATTGGCGTCGGCCCGTCCAACGCGAAGAACATCACCGACCACCTGGCCGTGCTGCGTCCGCATTGCTGGCTGATGATCGGCCACTGCGGCGGCCTGCGCCAATCCCAGACCATCGGCGACTATGTACTGGCTCATGCCTACATGCGCCGCGACGGGATTCTCGACCGTGTAGTGCCGCCGAACATCCCGATCCCGGCCCTGGCCGAAGTGCAGATGGCCTTGCAGCAAGCGGCGGCCAACGTCACCGGCGAAAAAGGCGAAGAACTGAAAAAACGCCTGCGCACCGGCACCGTACTGACCTACGACGACCGCAACTGGGAACTGCGCTGGGCCCAGGAGCGGCCGCTGATCAACCTGTCCCGCGCCGTGGCCGTGGACATGGAAAGCGGCACTATCGCCGCTCAGGGTTATCGCTTGCGGGTGCCGTACGGTACGTTGCTGTGTGTTTCGGACAAACCGCTGCACAGCGAGATCAAGCTGCCGGGTTCGGCCAACGCGTTCTATGAGCGCGCGGTGAGCCAGCACTTGAAGATCGGCATCGAGGCGGTGGATTTGTTGCGCACCGAACTCAATTCGCTGCACTCGCGCAAACTGCGCAGCTTCGACGAGCCGCCGTTCCGCTAAGCGGTTGGGATGGTCATTTAACGGTCAGGCCACTAGCATTGTCGGTCCTGACCGTTAGATGTTCCTTTGCCATGTCCCGTCCCACCCGTCCCGATTCGCGCCGCCCTGGTGTGAAACCTCCGTATTCCGCCGCGCGGCGTGTCGCCAAGGCGCCACCGGCCGAGCCGAAATTGATCCTGTTCAATAAACCCTTCGACGTGCTGACCCAGTTCAGCGACGAAGGCGGGCGCGCGACGCTCAAAGATTTCATCGACATTCCCGGCATCTACCCGGCGGGCCGTCTGGACCGTGACAGCGAAGGCTTGTTGCTGCTGACCAACGATGGCCAGTTGCAAGCGCGGATTGCCGACCCCAAGCACAAGCTGGCGAAAACCTATTGGGTGCAGGTGGAAGGCGAACCGACCGAAGAGCAACTGCAACGCCTGCGCGATGGCGTCGAGTTGAATGATGGCAAAACCTTACCGGCCGAAGCGCGGCAGTTGGATGAGCCCGAGTTATGGCCACGCAACCCGCCGGTGCGCTTTCGCAAAAACATACCGACATACTGGCTTGAATTGGTGATTCGCGAGGGGCGTAACCGCCAGGTACGGCGCATGACCGCTGCCGTGGGGTTGCCTACCTTGCGCCTGGTGCGGGTGCGCATTGGCGAGTGGACGATCGACGGCCTGGATCAAGGCCAGTGGAAGGAAGTACCGGCGCGCTTATAAGGCGCCGGACTCGATCAGGCCGATCACCACGCTCTTGATGATGAACGCGGCCACGCCCAGGCCCAACACGAAGAACAGAATAAACGAGCCAAAACGCCCGGCCTTGGACTTCTTCGCCAGGTCCCAGACGATAAAGCCCATGAAAATGATCAGGATCGTGACCAGGCCGGTCATCATCCATTCTTCAAAGAGGGCGGGGTCGATGTTGTTCATGGGGGCTTCCGACAGGGCAAGAGGGCAGTATATGGCAGCGTCAAAGGCGCAACATTGACCTGAGTCGGTCGCGGTCAATGTGGGAGCTGGCTTGCCTGCGATGCAGGAACTCGGTGTGCCAGTAAAACCGAGGTGATGCTATCGCAGGCAAGCCAGCTCCCACATTGTTTCGTGTTGATCTCAGGTGCGCAGGTGCGTCAGCGGCAATTCTGTGCTGTTGAGCACCTGGTTCAGCACAAAGCTGGAGCGTACGCTGGTCACGCCTTCAATGCGGGTCAGGTGTCCCAGCAGCAGTTTCTGGTAGTGGTCCATGTCCGGCACCACTACTTTCAGCTGATAGTCCGCATCCATCCCTGTCACCAAACTGCATTCCAGCACCTGGGGCAGGGTGCGGATCGCCGCTTCGAAATTCTCGAAACGTTCGGGCGTGTGGCGGTCCATGCCGATCAATACATAGGCGGTCAGGCTCAGGCCGAGCATCTTGCGGTCGAGCAAGGCGACCTGGCGGGCGATGTAACCGTCGTCCTCCAACTGCTTGACCCGGCGCGAGCACGGTGACGGCGACAAGCCGATGCGTTCGGCCAGCTCCTGGTTGGAGATCCGCGCATCACGTTGCAATTCCGCCAAAATACTCAGGTCGTATCGGTCAAGCTTGCTCATTGGGTTGGCCTTTGTCGTAACTATTGCGGTTAATTATCCATGAAGGGTTAAAAATTGCGCAAGCACTGTTTATTGACGCAATCTTCGCAATCATCTGCCGGACGCTGGCGGGTATCTTTATCAACAGAATCACCGCCTGGACAACAGTCCAAAGCAGCCCGCCCAATCAGGCCCGCTGCGGCCGCCACCCCAGCAGGGTTGAGCCGGCCTCCAGGCTGCACACTGTCCACAAGACGGCGTGAGGTGAGCCAACGTCAAAAGCGTTGAGCCAGGACGAAGTTCTCAAGGGGTGGCCGACGGGTCACCCCTTTTCTTTTGCCTGCTGATAACCTGTCCGAGAACCGGGCCTGGCTTTTCCAGTCTCATGGACAGGCCCTAATCCGCAGTGAGGAATAGCATGAAGCGCATCTGGCGTTTGGCAGGTGTAGGTTTGCTGATGGTCACCGTTGGCGCCCAGGCAGTGGCCGACGAACGGGACAACGGGCCGCGCGGTGAGGGCGGTGGTCAGCATGAAAGAGGGCCGGAGGGCGGACGGCCAGGGGGCGGTAACGAACAGCCGCGTCCGCAGAACAATCAGCCACGGCCGGAAAACAACCAGCCACGCCCGCAGAATCAGCATTTTGATCGCGCAGGCCAGAACGGTGGTGGTCAATGGCAAGGGCGTCCACAAGGCAATGAGCAGGGGCGGCCAGTTCAGCAGCCACAACCGCAGCCTTCAAATAACCTGCCGATCCAGAGTCGCCCCGACACGGTGCGCCAGACCCAGGAACCACGCCAGGGCTATTACCGCGACATCCCTCGACGCAATGACGGCAACCAGCACTGGGAAGCCGGCGGCCCAGGCTCACGTCCCGGTAACAATGGCGGTGGGTACAACAATGGCAATGGTCATCCCGGCGACAACCGCTGGCCCGGTCGCCCAGACGGCCATGGCAACGGTTGGGGCCCAGGCCCGCAACATCGCCCCGGTTATGTGATCGACCGTTTCCCTGATCGCAATTACCGCGTGCCTTACCGTGGCCAGGATTACTTCTACTCCGGCGGTTATTGGTACCGGCCGCAAGGCCCGCGCTACGTGGTGGTGACGCCGCCCTATGGCATCCGTGTGCATTACCTGCCGGACTACGCCCGTGAAGTGTGGATCGGCAGCGCGCTGTTCTTCCTCGCGGCAGGCTCCTACTACACCTACGAAAGCAGCTCCCAGCAATACGTGGTGGTGCAACCGCCCGCCGCCGTCCCAGCACCGCAGCCCGCGCCCCAAGGCAATGGCTATGACGTGGTGGCGTATCCGGCCAACGGCCAGTCGCCGGCCCAGGTGCAGCAGGACGGTTATGATTGTTATCGCTGGGCCGTGCAGCAAAGTGGCTTAGACCCGCAGCAAGTCACCTACGCCCCCGATCCGGCGGTGGTGCAAACCTACCGCCAGGCCCAGGGCAACTGCTTGAGCAGTCGTGGTTATCAGGTGCAGTACTAGGTTTTATTGCCGGTGACCACTTCCCGCGGGTCGGCGTGCACCAGCACTTCGGCACGCGGGTAAGCCTTGTGAATGGCATCGGCGGCCTGGTCGCTGATGCCGTGGGCCACTGACAGCGTCAATTCCCCCGGCAATTCCAGGTGCAGCTGCACAAACCAGTGGCTGCCGGAAATCCGCGTGCGCAAATCATGCGCGCCCAAGACGCCCGGCACGCCACGGGCCAGTTCCAGCATGTGCTGGCTGACGTCCGGTGGCAGTTCTTCATCCATCAATACCGCAAAGCTTTCACGGGCGATCTGGATGGCGCTCCACAAAATGTAGGCGGCAATGCCCAGGCCGAACCAAGCGTCGACCTGATGGTAGCCAAACCCCGCCAGCACCAGCGCCACCAGGATGCTGCCGTTGAGCATCAGGTCGGAGCGGTAGTGCAATGAGTCCGCGCGCACGGCGTTGGAGCCGGTTTCGCGGATCACCCGGTGTTGCAGCATCAGCAACGCCACGGTCAGCACCAGGGAAAACACGATCACGCCAATGCTCAACCACGGCGCGCCCACCGGTTCCGGGTGTTGCAGACGCTGATAGGCCTGGAACGCGATCAACACCGCACTGCCACCGATAAACAGCGCCTGGGCCATGCCCGACAGCGACTCCGCCTTGCCGTGCCCATAACGGTGATCGTCATCGGCCGGGCGCAGGGCGTAATGCACTGCCAGCAGGTTCAGCAGCGAGGTCACGCCGTCCAGCAGCGAGTCGGTCAACCCGGCGAGCATGCTCACCGAGCCGCTGAGCCACCAGGCGATGGCCTTGGTGATAATCAGCGCACAAGCCACGCCCACCGAGGCGCGAGTGGCCAGGCGCAGGAGCCTGGCGTGTTCGGGACTGCTGGTCATAGGCGGCTCGGATCCTTAAGCGGCGGGTTGCAGGCCCAGGCTGGCGAGCTGTTGTACGCTGCCCTTGAACTGGATCATGCGCGGGTCGTCCAGCGGCAGGCTGCGGCCGGTTTCCTTCTGGATGATGCTTTGCAGCTTGGCGTTGTCGACCTTGCCGTCGGCGCCGATGGCTTCGTGAAGTTTTTGCGGGTCGACCTGGGCGGTCTTGCCCGGTTCGAAGTAGATAGCGCCGGTGGCGAAGTCCACGCCGAACGCGATCAGGCCAGGGATCACATAGAACAGCAGGCCCACGGCGTCGAGCACGGCGATGGTCGGGTCGATCTTGCCATCGATCTGGCCACGGCGGTCCGGGTAGAAGATCGAACCGCAGGCCGTCAGTTGGCTCAGCAGGGTGACGGCGAGGACACCGCCAATGACACGGGAAGCGATACGCATGGAGACTCTCCTGAACACGGTTGATACGGGACTATATAGCAACGGCCTTGAGACCATCGTCGGCACTCGGCAGTTCGCCGTTATACTCGCCGCTCTGCTTTGGAGCCAGTATGAATTCGTTGCCGATTGATGAAGTTTTACCTGCACTGCGTGACGCCTTGGCGAATCGCCATGAAGCCGTGCTCGAAGCGCCCCCCGGCGCCGGTAAAACCACCCGCGTGCCCTTGGCATTATTGAACGAACCCTGGCTGGCCGGGCAGACCATCCTGATGCTCGAACCCCGCCGTCTCGCAGCCCGTGCGGCGGCCGAACGCCTGGCCAGTGAGTTGGGTGAAAAGGTCGGTGAAACCGTCGGCTATCGCATTCGTCTGGACAGCAAAGTCGGCCCCAATACGCGCATCGAAGTGGTCACCGAAGGCATCCTCACGCGCCGCCTGCAGGATGACCCGGCGCTGGATGGCGTGGGTTTGCTGATCTTCGACGAGTTCCACGAACGCAGCCTCGACGCCGACCTGGCACTGGCCCTGAGCCTCAACGGCCGCGAACTCTTTCGCGACGATCAACCGCTGAAAATCCTGCTGATGTCCGCCACCCTTGAAGGCGAGCGCCTGGCCAGTCTGCTCGACGACGCGCCGATCCTGCGCAGCGAAGGCCGCATGTTCCCTGTGCAGATGCGCTGGGGGCGCCCCTATCAACCCGGTGAATTCATCGAACCGCGTGTGGTGCAGACGATTCTCGAAGCCCTGCATGATGAAACCGGCAGCGTGTTGGTGTTCCTGCCGGGGCAGGCGGAGATTCGTCGGGTCAACCAGCAACTGGCCGACGCCCTCGGTGAGCGCGCCGATGTGCTGTTGTGCCCACTGCATGGCGAACTGGACCTCAACGCCCAACGCGCCGCCATCGACCCGGCCCCGGCCGGCAAACGCAAAGTGGTGCTGGCGACCAACATCGCCGAGACCAGCCTGACGATCAACGGCGTGCGCGTGGTGATCGACGCCGGGTTGGCGCGGGTGCCGCGTTTCGACCCCGGCAGCGGCATGACCCGCCTCGACACCCAACGTATCTCCCGCGCCAGCGCCACCCAGCGCGCCGGCCGGGCAGGGCGCCTGGAGCCGGGCGTGTGTTATCGCCTGTGGTCCGAAGACCAGCACGAAGGCCTGGCTGCCTACGGCAGTGCGGAAATCCTCGCCGCCGACCTGGCCGGCCTGGCCTTGCAACTGGCGCGCTGGGGCGTCACGCCCAATCAACTGGTGTGGCTGGATGTGCCTCCGACCGCCGCGTATGCCCAGGCCCAGGATTTGCTGGTGCGCCTCGGTGCGTTGAATGAAGAAAAACTGACCGCCCATGGGCAGAAAATGGCCGAGCTGCCGGCCCATCCGCGTATCGCCCACCTGCTGCTGCGCGGCCAGGATCTTGGGTTGGCCGCGACGGCGTGCGACGTGGCTGCCTTGCTGGGAGAGCGCGATATCTTGCGCGGTGGTGGTGCGGATTTGCACAGTCGGTTGGCGCTGTTGTCCGGCGAAGAACGCGCACGCGGCACCCAAGGCGGCGTGCAGCGGGCCAAGCAACTGGCGCGACAATATCGCGGTTACTTGAGAGGCCAGGCGACTCAAGCCGTTGCCGACCCCGATCACCCGCGCTGGCTCGGCGCCTTGCTGGCGCTGGCCTACCCGGATCGCGTCGCCCAGCAGCGTCGCCCCGGTGGCGCTGAATATCGCCTGGCCAATGGCCGCGCGGCGCTGTTCGCCGAGGCCGACAGCCTGATGAAACAAGCCTGGCTGGTCATCGCTGACCTGGGCAGCCGCCAGGGCCAGCGTGAAGAGCGCATCTACCTGGCGGCGGATTTTGATCCGGCGCTGTTCGACACGGTGCTGGCCGAACAAGTGCGCAATGTCGACCAGCTGGATTGGGACGAACGCGAAGGCGTCCTGCGCGCCGAACGCCAACGCAAAGTCGGTGAACTGGTGCTCAGCCGCGAACCGCTGACCGGCCTCGAGGAGTCCGCCCGCAGCCAGGCGCTGGTCAACCTGGTCCGCCGCAAAGGCCTGGAACTGCTGCCGTGGACGCCGGAGCTGCGCCAATGGCAGGCCCGCGTTATGTTGCTGCGCCAACTCGACGCCGGTAAAACCAGCGAATGGCCGGATATCAGTGACAAGGCGTTGCTCGCCAGCCTCGAACACTGGCTGATGCCCTACCTGGGCAAAGTCTCGCGCTTGAGCCATTTCGCCAACCTGGATATCTCAAGCTTCCTGCACAACCTGCTGCCCTGGCCGCTGCCCCAACGTTTGGATGAACTGGCGCCGCAACATGTGAAAGTGCCGTCGGGTTCGTCGGTGCGTCTGGACTACAGCGAACAGCCGCCGATCCTGGCGGTGCGTTTGCAGGAACTGTTCGGGCTGGCCGACACCCCGCGCATTGCTGGCGGCCGCCAAGTGGTGAAGCTGCATTTGCTATCCCCGGCGCGGCGGCCGGTGCAGGTCACGCAGGATCTGGCGAACTTCTGGCGCAGTACTTATGCCGAGGTGAAGAAGGATTTGAAGGGGCGGTACCCCAAGCACTATTGGCCAGATGATCCGTTGGTGGCCGAGGCGACGGCGCGGATCAAACCGCGCAAGTGACTATTGCGCGGCCGGTAGCAGGAACCGCGCAATCACCGGCAAATGGTTGGAAATACGCAACGTATCCTCCTGCCGCACCTTGGCTTCCACCCGCTTGATCCTTGGGCTGTAGAACAGATAATCCAGCGTGCGATCCGGCCCGTCCACGCTCGGGTCGTTGGGGAAGTGCGTCAGCCATTGCTCACGATCAATCCCGCTGGATTGGCTGTTGCTCGGGATCATCGGGTATTTGTCCCACAGCAGATGCAGCTCGCTGTCCGGCGAATACTGCCCGCGCTTGGTGGCGTCCAGGCGCAGGAATTGGCCGAGGGGCAGCAGGTTGAAGTCCCCGCCGATCAGCCAGGGTGTGCCACGGCCTTCGAATTTATCCAGCAGTTTGACCGTGGTTTTGACCTGTTCCAGCACCGCACTGCGGCCAGGGGCATCGCCGTCCAGGCGGGTGTTGAGCACCGCCAGTTGGCCACCGTCGCTTAGGGGCAGGTAAGTCAGCAGCAAAGCCGGCTTGGGTTGGAACTGGCGGCTGATGATATTGGCCTCGGGCGCCGGCAGTTGCAGGCGTTCGGCGTGTTCGATCTGGTAACGGCTCAGGGTCGCCAGTTTGCGACCGACGCTGCCGAAGATATGCAGGTTTGGCACGAAGTCGGCTTTCCAGTCGAAGGCCTGGGCGCTGCACGGGTAGAGGTCGACCAGGCGCTCCTGCAAAAGGGCCAGTTGGTCCTGGTAGTGAGAAGGCTTGGCGTTTTCGTCGAGTTCCTGCAGCAGCAGGATGTCGGGTTGTTCGTCGCGGATCACCCGCGCTACTTCGTCGAGGCTGGCGGCCATGTCTTCCACGGTGGGGCGGTCGTCGGGGCCGCTGCCGTCGGCGGTGTCGTACCAGAACACGTAGTTCTTGCCGGCCAGGTATTGCACGTTCCAGGTCATGACCTTGAGCGCTTGCCCCGGCAACAGCGTGGGCGCGCGGGGTGCGACGCAGCTCACCGGCAGGGTTTCCTTCGCCTCGGGGCGCCAGGTCAGGCTGTAGATCAGGGCGGTGAGCAGGCCTGCGATGATCAGCAGGCCCGACAAGGTGATGCGCAATAAACGGGTCATCGGCTCGGCTTATAGCGTTTCAGAGGTGGCACGGAGCATATCACCGCGCGTCGGCATCGCCACCGATCAGCATGAATAAACGGAACAGCACCACGCTGGTAAACAACTGCAGGAAGCTGTGGGCGCTGTCCAGAAACAGCCCCAGCAGCGGCGCGGGCGTTGGATAGGCCGCGACGCTGGCGCCTTTGAGCAACCACAGCGGCGTCATCACGCACAGCAGGCACACCAGGATCAGCCAGAAATGCCCACGGCTCAGGCGGAAACTTTCCTTCATAGCCTCCAACGCCGGCATGCCGCGCAGCACCAGCAAGTACTCGGCAAACGCCAGTACCACCATCAGCCACAGCCCCGGCAGGAAATAAAGCGACAGCCCCAGCAGAATCAGCAGCGTGCTCATGGCCGTCAGCAGGGCGAAGCGCGGCCATAGCGTGAGGGCCATGGCCCACACATCTTTAGTGCGCGGCGATTCGCCACGGGTGCGAGCATCCAGAAACAGGATCAGCGCGCCGGTATACAGCGGGTACACCAGCAACCCCACCACCACGCTATAGCCGGGAAACGCATCCGGGCCGACGACGTGGTTGAGCACCTGTTGCAACAGGGCTTCGAAAATCACCAACGGCAGACACAGTTGGACGATGGCGCCCAGGTTGCGTTGGGTGAAACGGAAGGAGTCGCGCAGCACGTCTAACGGATTCATCAAGTTCATCGCAGGCCTGAAAGCAAGGGCAACACTTTAACCGATCATCACCGGAGGTAAGCAAACGTAAACCTTGAGTAAAGACCATTGAAACAACTCGTAACACCCCCATAACTAGAACGGCGCCTGATTAAAGGCGAGACCACGATTTCTACCGGCAATCTAACGAGGTCGCCATGAACAGCGAAGAGCAAACCCTGATCGATGGACTGTTTTCACGGTTGCAACAAGCCGAAACGGACTCAGCCCCCCGCGACGCCCAGGCCGAAGCGCGGATCAAGGAGCACATGACGCGCCAACCGGCGGCCGGGTATTACATGACCCAGTCGATTTTGGTGCAGGAACATGCGCTCAAGAGCCTCGACGCGCAGAACAAGCAGCAGGCGCAACAGATCCAGCAATTGCAGGACGAGCTGCAGCGGGCTAAATCCGCGCAGCCTGCTCCGGCGAGCAGCGGTGGTTTCCTGTCGAGCATCTTTGGCGGTGGCGGTTCCCGTGATCAGCAGCCGGCTCAAAGTGCACCGCCGTCTTCCGGTGGCGGCTGGCGCGAACCGGCGCGGCCTGGGTTCAGCCAGCCTGCACCGCAGCAGAATTATCAACAACCTGCTCCGGCCGCTCCGGTGGGCAGTGGCTTTCTCGGCGGCGCGATGAAAACTGCTGCCGGCGTTGCCGGTGGTGTGCTGCTGGCCGAAGGCATCAGCAGCCTGTTCAACCACCACTCGCAACAGCCGCAAGTCGTGGAAGAAATCATCCGCGAAGAGCCAGCGCCTGCCAGTGACAACGGCAACTGGGGCAACGACGACCAGAAGTACGCCGGCAATGACAGCTGGGGCAGCAACAACTCGGACAGCTTTGCCGACAGCGATTATTCCGACGACTCTTCTTCCTTCGGCGACGACGATTCCTTCGTCTGACCCACGCAGACCGGGGCGGCTAGTCGCCCCGGTCTGATTTTTCCCGGAAACCTTCTCGCGGCTGGCATACTGGCACCCTTTCCGGGCCCTGGCGCCTGGCTGTCATGAGGAAGTGCGGTGAAGAAAATTGCAGTGTTCGCCGATGTGCAAAACCTCTATTACACCGTCCGCCAGGCCTATGGTTGCCACTTCAACTACGCCGCGCTGTGGGCTGACATCAGCTCGCGCGGGCAGATCGTCGAGGCGTACGCGTATGCCATCGACCGTGGCGACAGCAAGCAGCAGCAATTCCAGCAGATCCTGCGCAACCTGGGCTTCACGGTAAAACTCAAACCCTACATCCAGCGCAGCGACGGCTCGGCCAAGGGCGACTGGGACGTGGGTATCACCATTGACATCATGGACGCCGCCGACCACGTCGACGAAATCGTGCTGGCCTCCGGCGACGGTGATTTCGACATGCTGCTCGACCGGGTTATCCACAAGCATGGCGTCGAAGCCGTGGCTTATGGTGTACCAGGGCTGACGGCCAATTCATTGATACGCGCCGCCAGCCGTTATGTGCCGATCGAAGGCGCGTTGTTGCTCAAATAAATGCCAAGACGGAGTTGGAACAGGTTTGGAACGTATAGCGGTCATCGACTTTGAAACCACCGGCATCACCCCGAGCAGCCACTGCCGGGCCACGGAAATCGCGGTGGTCATCCTTGAGCGTGGCCAGATCGTGGACCGCTACCAGAGCCTGATGAAAACTGGCGTGCATGTGCCCGCGTTCATCGAACAACTCACCGGCATCAGCAACGCCATGCTGCGCAGCGCGCCGCCGGCGGAGCGGGTGATGAATGAGGTCAATGAGTTCGTCGGCGTCACACCGTTGCTGGCGCACAACGCCGCGTTCGACCAGAAGTTCTGGGATTACGAGCTGGGTCTGATTCGCCGCACCCGTTTGCAGAAGTTCGCCTGTTCGCTGCTACTGGCCCGCCGCCTGATGCCATCGGCGCCGAATCACAAACTCGGCACCCTGAATGCGTTCGCCGAGTTGCCCCACACCGGCAAGGCCCACCGGGCGATGGCGGATGCGGAGATGGCGGCCAACCTCACGGCCCATTTGGCCCAAGAGCTGCGTGGTACGCATGGCTTGCGTGAACTGTCCCACGACCTGCTGTGCACCTTGCAGAAAGTGCCGGCGGCGAAGATCAATGAGCACCTGAAGAAGCATCGCGGGTTCTAGAACCCCGTAAACAGAGAATCTGTGCCGAGCGGGCTTTCTGTGGCAAATGGGCTTTTTTGTGGCGAGCGGGCTTGCCCCGCGTTGGGCTGCGAAGCAGCCCCCAATCCAATAAGGGCGCGGCGTTTTTTCAGGTAGCTCTCTGCGCTTGGTTTTGGGGCCGCTACGCAGCCCAACGCGGGGCAAGCCCGCTCGCCACAAAGTTAGGCTATCGCGGCAGGAACGCCATCACTGACGCTGGCGATCCCGATCCGCCCTCAAGCGCCAATACACCGATGACCAGCGTCGTGCCTTTGGCTGGCAACTGATCCAGTTGGGTCAGGCACTCCAGCACAATTCCATTCCCCACCAACACCGCATGGTTTGTCGCGAACGTGCTGCTCTGTCCCCGATCAACCCCATGAGTATCAATGCCTACTCCCGCAATCTGACGCTGTTCAAGCAAAAACCGAATCGCCGCCTCGCCAATTCCAGGGAAGTGCAAACCTTGCGCATCCTGCCCGAAGAACACCGCCGGATCGTTCCAGAGATGCTGCCAGCCGGTGTACATCAGCACCATGCAGCCCGGCTCGATAAGCCCATGCTGGCGCTCCCAGTCTTCAATGTCCCGCACACTGATTTCGTAGTCCGGGGTGCAGCGGGCCCGCACATCAATCACCACCGCAGGCAGCACCAGGTCTTCCGGTTTATAACCATCAATGCCCATCCCCTCGGCATAAAAGCTGTTCGGCGCATTCATATGGGTGGCGCTGTGTTCACCCATGCTGAAGCGACGCAGGAAGTAGCCGTCCTTTGCCAGCGAGGCGACTTCTTCAAACTCCACCGGGGGATCGCCCGGCCACAGTGGAATTCGCGGGCTGATGGGATGACTGAGGCTGACAACCCTGTTGTGCTTAACCACCATTCTTGCCCTCCAACTGCCCCAACGGCACCCGCCGCTCTATCGCGCTCGACAAAATAATAGAGGTCTTGCTGAACCCGAACTTCGCCACGCGGTTGATCAAGCTTTCCAGCTCTGGCATCGACCCCACCGCCGCCTGCATGATCACGCACGGATCGCCGGTCACCCGATGGCACTCCGTCAGCTCCGGAATTTCCGCCAACGCGTCATACACCTTCTGGCTGCCGTGATTGGTCAACCGCAGTTCAATCACGCACTGAATCGGCAAGCCGACTTTGGACAGGTCCACCTTGGCCTGGTAACCGGTGATCACGCCGCTGGCCTCGAGCTTGGCCACTCGCTCTGCGACGGCGGGGGCGGAGAGGTTTACCGTGCGGGCCAGTTGCGCGTAGGACGCGCGGCCGTCTTCGAGCAGGGCGCTGAGGAGCATGCGGTCGTATTTGTCCATGATAAGGCTCCGGTTGCGCGTGACTTTCGAAAGCACGGTTTATAGCCTTCACAACCATGCTTTGAAAAGTGTATTGGCGTTTTAAACAGGTTTTGTAACTTATGTTTAACGACCTGCCTTTTTAGAATAAGCCTCCCATCTCCTGCCATAGAGCCGCCCAATGCCTGGCCCACGTCGCTTTCCCTTACCGTTGATCGCCGCCTTTTTTGCGCTGTATGTGATCTGGGGTTCCACCTATCTGGTGATTCGCATCGGTGTGGAGTACTGGCCGCCGTTGCTGCTGGCGGGGATTCGGTTTTGCACGGCGGGGGCGTTGATGTATGGCTTCCTGCGCTGGCGCGGGGTGCCGGCACCGACGTGGCCGCAGTGGAAGGCGGCCGGGATGATCGGTCTTTTGCTGCTCACCGTGGGCAACGGCGGCGTCAGCGTGGCGGAACACATGGGCGTGTCGTCCGGCGTGGCGGCGCTGGCCGTGGCGACGGTGCCGTTGTTCACCTTGTTGTGTGGTTATTTCTGGGGCGCGCGCAACACTCGGTTGGAGTGGGCGGGGGTGATCCTGGGGATCATCGGCATCGCCATGCTCAATATGGGCAGCACGTTGCAGTCGAGCCCGATGGGCGCTGTGCTGCTGTTGGTGGCGGCGGCCTCCTGGGCGTTCGGTTCGGTGTGGAGCCGGCAATTGCCACTGCCCCAAGGCGCCATGGCGAGTGCTGCGGAAATGCTGGTGGCGGGCGTCGCGCTATTGATCATCAGCGCGCTGTCCGGTGAACGCCTGCAGGCCGTGCCACCGCTGGAAGGCTGGCTGGCCCTGGCCTACCTGACCGTGTTCGGTTCGATCATCGCCTTCAACGCCTATATGTACCTGCTCAAGCATGTGCGCCCGGCGGCGGCGACCAGCTATGCCTATGTGAACCCGGCGGTGGCGGTGTTGCTGGGGATTGTGTTCGTGGGGGAGACCATTGGTCTGGAAGAAGCCCTGGCCATGCTGGTGATTATCAGCGCCGTTCTGCTGATCAGCCTGCCCCAGTGGCGCAAGCCGAAGGCGGAAATAAGGTAAACTGCGGCGCATTGCGACCTTGCGCTGAATTTTTCCTACGGTAAACACATGACTTTCGCCACCCTTGGCCTGATCGAACCCTTGCTGCGCGCCCTTGAGACGCTTGGCTACCAGACCCCGACGCCGGTGCAGGCGCAAGCCATTCCGGCGGTGCTGGCCGGTCGCGACCTGATGGCTGCGGCCCAGACCGGCACCGGCAAGACCGCCGGTTTCGCCGTGCCGTTGTTGCAACTGCTGACGATGGAAGGGCCGAAAGTCGCCGCCAATTCGGCACGCGCGCTGATCCTGTGCCCGACGCGCGAGTTGGCCGAGCAGGTGCACGCCAGCGTCGCCGAGTACGCGCAAAACCTGCCGCTGACCACTTACGCGGTGTACGGCGGCGTGAGCATCAACCCGCAGATGATGAAGCTGCGCAAAGGCGTCGACATCCTGGTCGCCACGCCGGGCCGCCTGATCGACCTGTTCCGCCAGAACGCGCTGAAACTCAACCAGCTGCAAACCCTGGTGCTGGACGAAGCCGACCGCATGCTCGACCTGGGTTTCTCCGAAGAGCTGGCGAACATCTACCGCATGCTGCCGAAAAAACGCCAGACCTTGCTGTTCTCCGCGACCTTCTCCGATGAGATCCGCACGCTGGCCGGGCAGATGCTCAACGACCCGCTGAGCATCGAAGTCAGCCCGCGCAATGTCGCTGCCAACACGGTCAAGCAGTGGATTGTGCCGGTGGACAAGAAGCGCAAGCCGGAGCTGTTTGTGCACCTGATGCGCAAAGGCCGCTGGAAGCAGGTGCTGGTGTTCGCCAAGACCCGCAATGGCGTGGATGCGCTGGTGGATAAGTTGCAGGGCCTGGGCATCAATGCCGACGGTATCCATGGCGACAAACCCCAGGCGACCCGTCAACGTGCGCTGGACCGTTTCAAGTCGAGTGACGTGCAGATCCTGGTCGCCACCGACGTGGCGGCCCGTGGCCTGGATATCGAAGACTTGCCGCTGGTGGTTAACTTCGACCTGCCGATCGTGGCCGAAGACTACATCCACCGTATCGGCCGTACCGGGCGTGCGGGCAACACCGGTGAGGCGATTTCCCTGGTGTGTGCCGATGAAGTGAACATGCTGTCAGCCATCGAGATGCTGACGCGTCAGACCTTGAGCCGCCACATGGAGCAGGACTTCGAACCGGAACACCGCGTGCCGGACACCGATGCCAGCGGGCAGGTGGTGAAGAAGCCAAAGAAACCGAAAAAGCCTAAAACCTCGGGCGGTGGCGGTAAGCGCAACCTTGGTAAGTGGGTGGACAGCGGGGAAGTGGCGCCGTCGGAGCCGTCGATCAAACCGGTGCGCAAGGTGCCGGTGTTCAATACTGGGCCACGTAAGAAGAAGTAAGTTACTGCTGCATTGAGAGCGCAGTTTGTGGTGAGCGGGCTTGCCCCGCGCTGGGCTGCGTAGCAGCCCCAAAACCTGACACTTCGTTCTAACTGAAAGAGCGCGGCGCCCTTATTGGGGCCGCTGCGCAGCCCAGCGCGGGGCAAGCCCGCTCACCACAGGATCTTCAGCGCCGGTTAAGCCATTCCAACAGGCCGCGCCCGGCAGCCCGCCCACTGGCAAAGCACCCCGTCAGCAAATACCCGCCCGTCGGTGCTTCCCAATCCAGCATCTCCCCCGCACAAAACACCCCCGGCAATTGCTTGAGCATCAAGCGCTCATCCAACGCCTCAAACGGCACGCCGCCCGCTGTGCTGATCGCTTCATCCATCGGCCGGGTCTTCATCAGCGTCAGCGGCAACGCCTTGATATCCACCGCCAACTGCGCCGGATCATTGAAGTGGTCAGGCGGCGCCAACTCGCGCAGCAATGCGGCTTTGACGCCATCCAACCCCAACTGACTGTGCAGATGCTTGCTCATCGAGCGTGAGCCACGGGGTTTCGCCAAGGCGGCCTGAACCTTGTCCAGCGGCTTGCTCGGCAACAGGTCGATGTGCACGGTGGCCGAGCCGTCGCGGTTGATCGCTTCGCGGATCGGCGCCGACAGCGCGTAGATCAGGCTGCCTTCGATCCCGCTGGCGGTGATTACGCATTCACCCAGACGAGGCTTGTCGTCACCCAAACCCATCGCGACGTTTTTCAGCGGCGCGCCGGCGAATTTGCTGACCATCAATTCGCTCCAGGCCGACACCTCGAAGCCGCAGTTGCTCGGTTGCAGCGGGGCGTAAGGCACGCCTTTGTCCTCCAGCAACTTGAGCCAGGCGCCGTCAGACCCCAACCGTGACCAGCTGCCACCGCCAAGGGCCAGCAGCACGGCGTCGCTGTGGACCGTTTTTTCGCCGTCGGGGCTGTGGATAAGTAAGTCGCCCTCGGCAGTCCAGCCCAGCCAGCGATGACGGGTGTGGATAACCACGCCTTGGTCGCGCAGGCGCTTGAGCCAGGCGCGCAACAGGGGCGCGGCTTTCATGTCGGTGGGAAACACGCGGCCGGAGGTGCCGACAAGCGTCTCGATGCCCAAACCATGAATCCATTCACACAACGCCTCGGCCCCAAAACTACGCAGCAACGGCGCCATGTGCGGCGCGCGTTCGGCGTAGCGTGACAGGAATGCCGGGTAGGCTTCGGAGTGGGTGATGTTCATGCCGCCCACGCCGGCCAGCAGGAACTTGCGGCCCACTGAAGGCATGCCGTCGTACAGGTCCACCCGCACGCCCGCCTGGCTCAGGACTTCGGCGGCCATCAACCCGGCAGGGCCACCGCCGATAATGGCAACGTGGGAAGGAGCAGTAGGGGACATCGGCAGGCCTGGTCAAAAACAAAGGACGCCCATTGTAAGCAATGCGCGCCCCGTGCCGTTAGGCAAAAAGTACTCAGGCAAAACCAGTGTTGGCGTACGGCGGGTACTCGTCCGCACGGTCGGCGTCGGTGATCGGGCCGCCGGTGAGGCCATATTTATCCAGGGTCGGCACCAGGTTGCCAAAGAACGCGTCCTGTTGTTTTTCCCGTTTCACCACCTCGATGATCGGGAACACAAAGCTGGTCACGATGCCCACACCGGCTGCCGCCCAACCCAATACTCCGGCGAAGGTGCCGGCGATGGCCGCCGCGTCGGCAATGCCGAACAGGCCCGCGCCGCCTTCGATGATCGAGGCCACGGCCGCGCCGGTGCCCAGGGCGCCGCTGGTGAGGGAGAAACCGGCGTTGAGTTTATCCCCGGCAAACGCGCTGTTGACCCCGCTGATCAGGCCGAACACACCGCCGATAAAGCTGCCGGTGCCGCCGACGATCTTGCCCAGGTTGCCCAGGCGGTTGAGGCCGTCGGTGTTCTGCACCATTTTGCCGGTGGGGAAGTCACCGATGCCTTGGGGTTTATTCGGGTCGATCGGCGTGGGTTTCCAGGTCATGCCGTAGCCGGCTTCTTTGGCGTATTTGGTGCCGCCTTCGGTGATCAGGCCGGCAAACTGCATGCCTGCCGCCACGCGCCCGGCGTTGTCTGCCGGGCTGTTGCCGCCCGTGGCCGAGCGCGCCGCCAGCACGCCGCCGGCCAGCAAGGCGCTGCCGATGTGCAGCAGGCCCTGTTTGTACGAATCGCTGACGTTGAGCTTCAGCCCATCCACGGCCTTGGGCAGTACGTCGCTGATCTTCTCGCCCTGGCGGTTCACGTCCCACATCGAGCGGATCAACGAGATCACGTCCTGCGGCTTGATCTGCGCCCCCGTGGCGTCCTTGAACATCTCTGGATCGTCGGCCATGGCTTTCTCGATGATGGCCGTGGTCTTGGCCTCGTCGAAGTTGCCATTGGCATCGCCGAACGCGCCTTTGAGCACGTCGTCGTTGGCGCCGTTGACCAGCGAGTCGGACACCGCCTGGTTGACGTATTGCTGCACCGTCGACGAGTCCTGGGCCGAGACCTTGTCACCGAGGAATTCCTTGAGCAACTCGGCGTGGGCGGCGTACTGGCCGATGGCGGTCATCGGGTCGGCGTTCGGCTGGGCGAGGGCGTCTTGCAGGTCTTTGCCGTTGAGGATGTGGTCCTTGAAGAACTGCTCGATGTCCCCGGATTTTCCCGATTTTTCGGCGATGACACTGAGGTCCACATGCCCATCGCCGCCCAGGGCCAGGTCGGTGAGGGTGGCGTCGGTGCCGGCCAGGCTCAGGGCGTCCATGAGCGACAGCGGTTTGCCATCGGCCCCTTTGGTGTTCAGGGCGGTGTTGAGCACGTTGCCGCTGTTGATCTGGCCGTCCTGGTAGGCCTGCAGCTCATGCTTGATCGCCGGGTCGCTGTTGACGATATCGCGCATGCCGGACGCCTGGTTCTGCGCCAAGAAGGTCTTTACGTCCGGGTCGCTGGACAGCTGGCCGATGGCGGCGTCGAGCTGGTCGGTGACCTTGGATTTGGTCGGGTTGAGGTGGTATTCGGTGTCCGCGGTAATCCCCGCATACAGGTCGCCGTCGCCCACTTTGTCACTGGCGGCCATGCGCGCGCGGGCGTCGCTGATTTCCATCATCACGGCGGCTTTGGTCTTGCCGTCGTAGTTCTCCGGGTGTTCGAGCACGTCCTTGGTCAGCTTGGAGGTGTCGACATCGGCCACCGAGCTGCGCACCGCGGCGTTGCTGAGCATCATCAACACGCCGTGGTCGTCCTTGGGCGCCTGGTTTTCCAGCCAGGCGCCGAGGTTTTTCTGTTGGGTAATGCCGTCGGCCTTGGCGGTGGCGGGCAGGTCGCCGGCCATGTCGAGGGTGCGCAGCATGCCGGGGGTGGACCAATAGCCTGCGGCGCCGGTCAGCTCGGGGCTCAGGCCCGAGTCATCCTTGATCGCCTTGAGGTTGGCGGTGTTCAGGCTGCCATTGTTGGCGCGCTGGTTGGGCCCCTGCATTTCCGGGCCGGCGCTGCTCACCAGGGAAATATTGGCCATGACGATGGCGGCGGACTTGGCGTTTTCCTTGGCCAAACCGGTGGCGTCGGGGTTCTTGCTGAGGAAGGTGCTGTAGGACTTCGAAGCGGCCGACAGATCCTTGTTCGACTGGCTGATGAACTTATCCACATCGGCGTGGGTAATCACCCCATCACTTTTGCCCAGGCCGCCGCTGTCGAGGGCGTTCATCAGGCTCGGGCTGCCGGCCAGGTACTTGAGGCAAGCCTGGGCTTCGGGTGGCAGGTCGGCGGGCGGGTTGGAGAAGTCGATTGGGCGGTCGTGCAGGCCCCATTTGTCCCAGTTGTCGCTGAGCATTTTCGAGGCGGCGCGCGGGCGGTCGAGGTCGCGTTCTTCCTGGGTCGGTGTGCCGCTGGTGTTGCCGACGATCTTGTCCCAGTCCTTGGCGCTAGCGTACTTGGAGTTGTCGATCCAGTTGGTGTCCACGGCGCCGTCGACGCCAAAGATGCCGTTGGACTCCTTGACCACCGAGGCGTACAGGTCGGGGCTGATGGCCTGGGACACGATGATCTTGTCGCCGGAAGCGGTCTCGTAGCGGATCAGCCCGTGGCCGAGTTCTTCCGGCGTGCCCACCAGGCTCACGCTGCCGGCCTCATTGACACCGGCCAGGCGATACCCGTCATTTTTGCTGTCGTTGATCAGGCCCCAGGTTTCGCCGTCAGACTTAACCTTTTCGTACAGGTCGCTGTTGGTTTCCTTACTGACGACGACCTTGTCACCCGACAGGGTTTCGTAACGGATCATGCCCGGCCCGACTTCATCGGCCGGGCCGATGCCCTTGTAGGTGTCCAGGCCCGGCGCGGTGTCGCCGGCCTGGGCGATGCGGTAGCCGTCGGCCTTGCTCTTGTTCAGCGCGTCCACGGCGTCGACTTTGCCAGCCATGCCGTCGAACAGGTACGGGGTCATCTGCTTGATAATGATGATGTCCTTGCCGTCGCGGGTTTTCAGCTCCAGGACGTTGTCGGAAATCTTGGTGATGCTGGCGATGTTGGCCAGCGGCACACCAGTGTTGCTGATGTCGGCCAGGTTCGGGTCGTTGAGCCGCTTGATCGCTTCCTGGTCGCCGGTGGCTTTGACGTCGGCGATCTTTTTGTCCTTGGTGTTATCGGTTACCGCCAGCACCTTGAAGTTGCCGGGGTGGGCGGCTTCCTTGAAGCCGGAGAGGGCGCGGGACATCGCCACGTCGAAGGTGGCGGCGACTTTCTTCAGGGCGTCGTCATTGCCGGGCGTCGCGCTACTGCCGATCTTGTAAGTTGCCATCGCTGGGTACTCTGAAAGCGGGAGAGGCCTTCAGGTTGACGACGGCGTGCGGCAGTTTTGTTGCAAAACGGCCGCTGGCGCCAAGTTCCACAACGTTTCACGGCTGTGGAAAAGTATCTGGTCAAAAAACGTACAGTTTCTTACAGGCCATACGGCTAATGGCTTTCAGGCCCTTACGCTCAAGTTATCCACAGGTGGTTCCACAGGGATTGTGGGTAACGCTCACACTTCAATGACAACCTGATGACGTCCACACCCGTTGCGCACTGTGGTGCAGGATGCCGTGGCGGCGGGCGAGGGCTGGGCGGTCCTTGCTGTAGCCGCCACCGATCACACCCATCACCGGGATGTCGCGGCCCAGGCAGTGGCGCATCACGCTTTCATCGCGGGCGGCGACGCCCTGGTCTGTCAGCTTGAGGTAACCGAGGGCGTCGTCCTTGTGCACATCGACGCCAGCGTCGTACAGCACCAGATCGGGTTGGTAGAGCGGCAGCAAGTAGTTGAGCGCATCGTCCACCACCTTGAGGTAGTCGGCATCGCCCATGCCCATGGGCAGCGGAATGTCCCAGTCGCTCTGGGCCTTGCGCGCGGGGAAGTTCTTTTCGCAGTGCAGCGATACGGTGATGGCGTCCGGTGTGTCGTGGAGGATGCGCGCGGTGCCGTCGCCCTGGTGCACGTCGCAATCAAAGATCAGCACACGGTTGACCCGGCCGCTGGCCAGCAGGTAATGGCTGATCACCGCCAAGTCATTGAAGATGCAGAAGCCCGCCGGGTAATCGTAGTGGGCGTGGTGCGTGCCGCCGGCCAGGTGGCAGGCCAGGCCGTGCTCCAGCGCCTGCTCCGCCGCGAGAATCGAACCGCCCACCGCACGCACGGTGCGCCGCGCCAGGGCTTCGTTCCAGGGCAGGCCGAGGCGACGCTGGTCTTCCCGGGATAATTCGCCGCCCATGTAGCGCTCGATATACCCAGCGTCATGGGCCAGGGCCAGAATCTCCGGTGGGCACAGTTGTGGGCGCAGCAGTTGGCGGTCCTCGGTCAGGCCACTGTCTACCAGGTGGTCGCGCAACAGGCGGAATTTGTCCATGGGGAACCGGTGGTCCGCCGGGAACTCGGGGCTGTAGTCATCGTGGTAGATCAATGGCAAAGGCATGGGATTTTCTGACGGGAACCTGCGACGCATCTTACCCGCGTTGTACACTCACGCACATGGCAAGGGAGGGGACCCATGGAGCCGATACTGGAATTGGAAAGCGCACGCCTGGTGCTGCGCCAATGGCGCGACAGCGACCTGGCGGAGTTTGCGCGCATGTGCGCCGACCCACAGGTGATGCGCTATTTCCCGGCCAAGCTGAGCCACCTGGAAAGCGCCGCGTTGATCGGCCGCATTCGTGGGCACTTTGCTGAATATGGCTTTGGCCTGTGGGCCTTGCAGCGCAAGGACACGGGTGAATTCATCGGCCTCACCGGGTTGCTGAATGTCAGTTTCGAGGCTGATTTTACCCCGGCGGTGGAAATCGGCTGGCGCCTGGCCCGTGAACACTGGGGGCTGGGCTATGCCAGCGAGGCTGCCTGGACCGCATTGCGCTGTGGGTTTGATCGTTTGAAACTGGACGAAATCGTCGCCTTCACCACGGAGGCCAATCTGCCCTCACAAAAAGTCATGCAGGCCATCGGTATGCATTACGATCCCCAGGCAGATTTCGAACACCCCAAGGTCGCAGCCGATGACCCGCTGCGCCCTCATGTTTTGTACCGCATCACCCGCGCCCAATGGTTGGACACGCTGCACGGATAAGCAGCCCGGAATGCCCCATAGATTGTAGGAGTTGCTCTATGAGCCAAGTATTGGAAGATCTGGTGGACCTGCTGACCCTGGAGCCGATCGAGGAAAACCTCTTTCGCGGCCGCAGCCAGGACCTGGGTTTTCGCCAACTGTTCGGCGGCCAGGTGCTCGGCCAGTCGCTGTCGGCCGCCAGCCAGACCGTAGAAGAAGCGCGGCACGTGCATTCCCTGCACGGTTACTTCCTGCGCCCCGGCGATGCGAAGTTGCCGGTGGTGTATTCGGTGGACCGTGTGCGCGATGGCGGCAGTTTCAGCACGCGCCGTGTGACCGCGATCCAGAAGGGCCACCCGATCTTCACCTGCACCACCTCGTTCCAGTACGACGAACAAGGCTTCGACCACCAGACCACCATGCCTGTGGTAGTGGGCCCGGAAAACCTGCCGTCGGAGCTGGAGCTGACCCAGCAGCGCGCGCACCTGATCCCCGAGCACATGCGTGACAAGCTGCTGTGCCCCAAGCCGATCGAAGTGCGTCCGGTCACCGAAAAAGACCCGTTCAACCCGCAGCCGTCCGACCCGGTCAAGTACGTGTGGTTCCGTGCCGACGGCGCCCTGGCCGACTCGCCGGCGCTGCATAAATACCTGCTGGCCTACGCCTCGGACTTCGGCCTGCTGACCACCTCCTTGCTGCCCCATGGCAAGACGGTCTGGCAGAAAGACATGCAAGTCGCCAGCCTCGATCACGCGCTGTGGTTCCACGCCGACCTGCGTGCCGATGACTGGTTGCTCTACGCCATGGACAGCCCATGGGCCGGCAATTCCCGGGGTTTCTCCCGTGGCAGTGTGTACAACCGCGCCGGGCAACTGGTGGCCTCGGTGACCCAGGAAGGCCTGATCCGCCATCGCAAGGATTGGGCATGAGCCTGTCGGAGGTAAAACACTGGGTGTTCGACATGGACGGCACCCTCACGGTGGCCGTGCATGACTTCGCGGCTATTCGCGTGGCCCTGGAGATTCCGCCCGAGGACGACATCCTCACTCACCTGGCGGCGTTGCCAGCGGATGTCGCGGCGGCCAAGCATGCCTGGTTGCTGGCGCATGAGCGCGAGTTGGCGCTGGGTTCGGTCGCGGCTAAAGGTGCGGTGGAGCTGGTGCGCGAATTGGCCGGGCGTGGTTACCGCCTGGGCATCCTGACCCGCAATGCGCGGGAGCTGGCGCACGTCACCCTGGAGGCGATCGGCCTGGCGGACTGCTTTGCCATCGAGGACGTGCTGGGGCGTGATGATGCGCACCCCAAGCCTGATCCGGATGGCTTGCTGAAACTGGCGGCCGCTTGGGACGTGGCGCCGAGCGAGATGGTGATGGTCGGTGATTACCGCTTCGACCTGGACTGTGGCCGGGCAGCGGGGACGCGGACGGTGTTGGTGAATTTGCCGGAGAATCCGTGGCCGGAGTTGGTGGATTGGCATGCTACCGATTGCGCGGTGTTGCGCCGGATGATTTAGATCGGTCTCTGAAGATCCAATGTGGGAGCGAGCAAGTCGAATCGTCGCACCGCCGCTCCCACAGTTTTATCCGGTTCCGTCAGTTATTTGGAAACAGTACCTTCTGGCCTTCCGGCGACGTAAACATCCCATCCCCGTTATGCCCCACCCCCGGCACTTCCACCAGCTTATGACTCAACTGCGGATGCCGCTGCTTGAGGTAGTCAAAATAGTTGTGCCCACGAATCAGGCGATACGCGCCCTGGGTTTCGGCCTCACAGCCTTTGTCCAGCGCGTGATGGTTTGGGTCGATGTCCTGTTGGCCCAGCAGGTAGGTAATGTTGCGTGACACATACGCCTGTTCAAGCTGTTCGGCGCTCTGGCCTTGGGCGTAGGCCGGCAGGTTTTGCAGGCCGTATTTCCAGTCGTTGAAGCCTGGGCAACTGGCCGCGTCGAACTTCACCGGACGCTGCGGCGTGAAGTAGGCGTAGGACGACGGGTTGGCCACCACGTAACGCAGGCGGATGCCTTCGGTTTGCAGTTTCGGATGGTCGTGGCTGGTGAGGGCAAACCGCTGTACCACCTGGCCACCCCCGGAATGCCCGGCCACCACGATTTCTTTCAACGCAGGGAACAGTTTGCGGTTGCCCAGGTGCTTGATGATCTGGTCGAGGGCGCCGTAGGAGCTGATTTGGCCTGGGCCGGTGGACGGCTCACCGGCCATCCAGCCGTTGTCGGTCCAGCGCAGTAGCTGATTGTCCAGATGCTCGTGCCGCGCATCCGACTCAATGAGAAACCTTGGCGCGATCACCAAGGTGTTGGCCGCTTGCCCAGCATTCTCGGCTGCTTTCTCGCCGCTTTCCAGATAGGTCTGCGCATCGCGCAGGCGCCCATGCACGATGATCAACGCACGGGTGACGTTGGGCAGTGGCTGGCGCCAATCCTGGCTCAACCCCAGGCTCAGATCCCCGGCCTTCAGGGGGAAGCGATCGAGGTTGGCCTCGTTGACGTTATGCCCGGCGGCCAAGGCGGAACCGGTGACCAACAAACCCAGCAGCAATCCCAATCGTTTATTCATCTAAAGGCTCTTGGCGGTAAAAGTATCGCATTGAGTGATCTGGCCCTGGGCAAAGCCGGTCTTGAACCAGCGAACCCGCTGTGCCGAGGTGCCGTGGGTAAACGAGTCCGGCACGACGCGCCCTTGACCCTGTTGCTGCAACCGGTCATCGCCAATGGCGTTGGCCGCATTCAGTGCTTCTTCAATATCGCCCGGCTCCAGCCAGTTCAGACGCTTTTGCGCACGGTTGGCCCACACCCCGGCAAAGCAGTCGGCTTGCAGTTCCTGGCGCACCAGCAGGCCGCCGTCACCCTGCATCTGCCGACCTTGCTGGCGCGCCGCCTGGATCTTCGACGAGATACCCAGCAGCGTCTGCACGTGGTGTCCGACCTCGTGGGCGATCACGTACGCCTGGGCAAAGTCGCCAGCAGCCTGGAAGCGCTGTGACATTTCCCGGAAGAAATCCAGGTCCAGGTACACCTGCTGGTCCGCCGGGCAATAAAACGGGCCGCTGGCCGAGGTGGCCCCCCCGCAGGCGGAATTCACCCGGCCACGGAACAAGATCAGTTTCGGGTTCTTGTACGCCAAGCCGTTTTCCTGGAATACCTGGGCCCAGGTGTCTTCGGTATCGCCCAGCACTGCGCGCACGAAATCCGCTTGCTCATCATTGGCCGGCGGCGCCTGGCGCGATTGCGTGCTCACCGACGGCGCCTGTTCCATCTGGCCGGTCAACTGGCCGAGGATCTGCAACGGGTCCTGGCCGGTCAGCCAACCGATGCCGACGATCAGCACAATGGCCGTCAGGCTCAGGCCTTTGCCGCCACCAAAGCGCATGCCACCACCGCCGCCGCCACTGTCATCGCGGGCATCCACCACGTTGTCGCTGCGTCGGCCTTTTTTCCATAGCATGGGGCAATCCTCTCGATGAACTGTGGAACAGTGTTGTTGGTGCGTAGGAATGGCGCCAGCCCGGCTGTCCGACAGGTACGAGAGCTGCGTAGTATCGCCGCTCTCGCCCCTTGCCGGCAGGGGCGCCAGATGAAACTTGTGTCAGCAAAACCGAGTCAGTCGCGGCAGTAACCTTCGCCGGTATCCACCACCAGGCAATCCTTTTTATCTGCCAGCCATTTCAAACCGGTGGCTTCACCGTTGCCGGCACTCAGCTGCTGCGGGCCGTCGGGGCGGGTAAAGGCGATGCCGTCTTCGTTCGCCTCGCCTTTGAAGGTGCCGACGGCGTCATCATCCAGGCTGTATTTCATGGTCAGCAGGTAGTGACCACGGCCGATGCTGTCGTCCTTGGCGATGGAGAGGTAGAGGCCTTCGACGCCGATCCATTTGCCGACCCATTTGTCGGTGGGCGGGGTTTCTGGCACTAGGGTGGCTTGTACGGAAGCCGGCGCGGGTTTAGGCGCTTCCTTGTTTTCCTGGTTGCAGGCGGTGAGCAGGGCAAGGGCAGAAAGAGCAAAGAGGATTTTTTTCATAGCAGCAAGGCCTTGGTTAAAAAGTGTGCAACTGGGCGGTCAACGTGCAGGGTTGGACTCGAAACCCGTGATTTAGTGCGCTGTTCGCACGGTGTTTGGTTATGCTCTTGGAGCAGGCTCCGACCCGGCTGCTAGATTACCGGGTTGAGCTCGACCGCGCGCCACACACGAGAATCCGATGACCGTCAGTACCCCTTTATCCGGCGTCAACCATCCCTTCAAGGGCATTTTGCTGATTGTTTTGGCGACGTTTCTGTTTTCCAGTCACGACGCCTTGTCCAAATACCTCGCGGGGTTCTACCCGATCGTGATGGTGGTGTGGGCGCGTTACCTGGTGCACACCTTGTTGATGGCCGGGATTTTCCTGCCGCAATCGGGCCTGCGGGTATTGCGCAGCAAGCGACCGGGGATGCAGGTGGTGCGGGCGTTGTGCCTGTTGGGCACCAGCCTGTTTTTTACCGCGGCGCTGCATTACATCCCGCTGGCGGAAGCCACGGCGGTGAACTTCCTGGCGCCGATCCTGGTGACGGCGCTCTCGGTGCCGCTGCTGGGTGAACACGTGACGCGTGGCCAATGGCTGGCGGTGATCTGCGGGTTTGTCGGTGTGCTGATCATCATCCACCCCGGCGGCGAATTGTTCACCCCGGCGGTGTTGCTGCCGCTGTGTTCGGCGTTGTTCTTCTGCTTCTACCAACTGCTCACGCGCATCCTCAGCCAATACGACACGCCCACCACCAGCAACTTCTTTGCCGGCCTGTGCAATACCTTGGTGATGAGTGCGATGGTGCCGTTCTTCTGGCAGGTCCCGACGCTGTGGCATGGCGCATTGATGCTGGCCCTGGGCACTTGCGGGATGACCGCGCACTTGATGCTGACCCAGGCGTTCCGCTTTGCGGCGCCGGCCTTGCTGGCGCCGTTCGGCTATTGCCAGATCGTGTTTGCGGGGTTGTTGGGCTGGCTGGTGTTCAGCCATACCCCCGACGTGACCACGGTGGTCGGCATCGGGGTGATCTGCATGAGCGGGCTGGCCGCTGCCTGGCAGCAGCGGCGTAGGTAGAGTTAGACGTCTACGGTAGGAATCTTGCGCGGCGCCATGAAGTACATCCACGTCAGCGCAATGAAGTACATCGCCGGGATCAGGGTGAACAACACGGTGTAGTTGTTGTTGGTCACGGTCAGGATGTGGCCGACGATCTGGGTCATGAACATGCCGCCGATGGCCGCGCACATGCCGCCGAAACCGAACACCGTGCTCATCATGTGCTTGGGCGTGTAGTCCATCACCAGGCTCCAGATGTTCGCGGTCCAGGCCTGGTGCGCGCCGATGGCCAAGGAGATGGCAAACACCGCGACCCACAGCTGGCTGGAGCCGGCCGCCATGATCACGCCGACGATGCAGCAGGCAAACAGCAGCATCGACAGCAACCGCGCCTTGATCGAGTTCATGCCACGACCGATCAGGAACGACGACAGAATCCCCCCACCCACGCTGCCAAAATCCGCCGTCAGGTAGATGATGATCAGCGGAATGCCCATCTGAGTCACGTTGATGCCCAGGTTGTATTGCTGGTTCAGGAACGGCGGCAGCCAATACAGGTAGAACCAGAACACCGGCGCGGTGAGCGCATAGGCGATGGCGAAGGCCCAGGTGCCGCGCATGCGTAGGATGCGGCTGAACGGTACGCCGGGTTGTTCCGGTTCGACTTGCTGCTGCACGTAGTCCAATTCGGATTGCTTAACCGTCGGATGATCTTCGGGGTTGTAGTACTTCAAGCCCCAGAAAACCAGCCAGATCGCGCCAAGCGAGGCCATGCACAGGAACGCCGCCTGCCAGCCCCACACGTGCAGGATCAATGGCAGCAGCATCGGCGTCATCATCGCGCCGACGTTGGTGCCGGCGTTGAAGATACCGGTGGCCACCGCACGCTCGCCGGCTGGGAACCACAACCGTGTGGTTTTCACGCACGCCGGGTAGTTGGCGGCTTCAGTCAGCCCAAGGATAAAGCGGCACACCATAAAGCCGACCGCGGAGGTCGCCAGGCCGTGAGCGCCGGTGGCCAGGCTCCACAGCAGCACGGCGCAGAAGAACACGCGTTTCACGCCCACCCGGTCGATCAAGCGACCCTGCAGCACAAAACCGATGGCGTAGCCGACCTGGAACCAGAAGTTGATGTTGGCGTAGTCCATCGCCGTCCAGCTCATCTCTTTGGCGAGGATCGGTTGCATGACGCCCAGCGCGGCGCGGTCGATGTAGTTGAGGGTGGTGGCGAAAAACACCAGGGCCAACATGCCCCAGCGCGTTTTGCCCACGGCGAGGGCGCCGCGGATCTTGTCGCCGATGCCGGCGTGCGGGGTGCCGTGGCGCGCGGCCAGGGCGGAGTTTTGCAGAGGCATGAGGTCGTACCCGTTTTTTGAAATTTTTATGGTGTGTTCTGGGTCTGTTACGTCATCGATGGTGCGCAGTGGCTAAAAAATCGTCAATTCGCCAAAGGGGCATAGTGTTCGATAATCGCACCAAAAACTAACTGGTTCGTACATTTTAATTGCTGCGGTTAGGCTAGGGGCGAATAATTTGCCACAAACAACAATTGCCGGGAGTCGCCCATGCAACGTTCCATTGCCACTGTTTCCTTGAGCGGCACCCTGCCGGAAAAGCTCGAAGCCATTGCTGCCGCCGGGTTTGATGGGGTCGAGATCTTTGAGAACGACTTGTTGTATTACGACGGCAGCCCCCGCGAAGTTAGGCAGATGTGCGCCGACCTCGGCATTGCCATCACCTTGTTCCAGCCGTTTCGCGACTTTGAAGGCTGCCGCCGCGACCGCCTGGCGCGCAACCTGGAACGTGCCGAGCGCAAATTCGATTTGATGCAGGAGTTGGGCACCGACCTGGTGCTGGTGTGCAGCAATGCTTCGGCCGACAGCGTGGGTGATGAACGCATTTTGCTGGATGACCTGAGCCTGCTCGCCGAACACGCCGGTCGTCGTGGCCTGCGTATCGGCTATGAAGCGCTGGCCTGGGGCAAGCATGTGAACACCTGGCAGCAGGTGTGGAACCTGGTGCGTCAGGTTGATCACCCCAGCCTCGGCGTATTGCTCGACAGCTTTCACACCCTGTCCCTCAAAGGCGACCCGAACGGGATTGCCGAGATCCCCGGCGACAAAATCTTCTTCGTGCAAATGGCCGACGCGCCGATCCTGGCCATGGATGTGCTGGAGTGGAGCCGGCATTTCCGCTGCTTCCCCGGCCAAGGTGAATTCGACCTGGCGGGGTTCCTTGCGCCGATCATCAAGAGCGGTTACACCGGACCGCTGTCCCTGGAGATTTTCAACGATGGCTTCCGCGCCGCGCCGACTCGCGCGAATGCGGCGGATGGCCTGCGCTCCTTGCTGTACCTGGAAGAGAAAACCCGTGAGCGCCTGAAGCAGGAAGCGCCAGCGCAGCCTGTCGAGGTTTTGTTCGATACTCCGGCCGCCAGCGAGTACGACGGCATCGAGTTCCTCGAATTCGCCGTGGATGAAAGCCTCGGCGCCAAGCTGACCGTCTGGCTGGAACGCCTGGGCTTCGTCAAGGCCGGGCAGCACCGTTCCAAGAGCGTGAGCCTGTTGCGCCAGGGTGATATCAACCTGATCCTCAACTGCGAACCCTATTCCTTTGCCCACAACTTCTTCGAAGCTCATGGACCGTCGTTGTGCGCCACGGCGATCCGGGTCAAGGACAGCGCCAAGGCCCTGGAACGCGCGGTGGCCTACAAAGGCCAGCCCTATCGCGGCCTGGTCGGGCCCAACGAGCTGGAACTGGCGGCGGTACGTGCGCCGGATGGCAGCCTGATTTACCTGGTGGACCAGAGTGAAGGCGGCCTCTACGACACCGACTTCAACCTGCAACCTGCCGCGTCGTCCAGCGGCGGCTTGCTGCGCATCGACCATATGGCCATGGCGTTACCGGCCGACAGCCTCGACAGTTGGGTGCTGTTCTACAAGAGCCTGCTGGATTTCGAAGCCGACGACGAAGTGGTGCTGCCGGACCCTTACGGTCTGGTGAAAAGCCGTGCCCTGCGCAGCCGTTGCAGTTCGATCCGCCTGCCGCTGAACATCTCCGAGAACCGCAATACGGCGATTTCCCACGCGCTGTCGAGCTATCGCGGCTCGGGCGTGCATCACATTGCCTTCGACTGCGCGGACATTTTCGCCGAGGTGCGCCGTGCCAAAGAGGCCGGCGTGCCGCTGCTGGATATCCCGCTCAACTACTACGACGACCTGGCGGCGCGTTTCGATTTCGATGATGAGTTCCTCAGTGAGTTGGCGTACTACAACGTGCTGTACGACCGCGACGCTCAGGGCGGTGAGTTGTTTCACGTGTACACCGAACCGTTCGAAGGGCGGTTTTTCTTCGAGATCATCCAGCGCAAAAATGGCTATGCCGGCTACGGCGCGGCCAATGTGGCGGTACGCCTGGCGGCGATGGCCAAATCGCGCAGCGGTGCGGTGCGTCAGGCGCGTTTATAACGGTGGGTCAGGTGCTTTCTTTCAGGCCGCATCGCGGCCCATAATCACGGCCTGCATAACACTGGCCGTGAGCGCACCATGACCACCGAGGCACCTCGCAAGAGTCGTAAGAACAATCCGGAAAAGACCCGCGAAAACATACTCCAGGAAGCCATCGTCGAGTTTGTCCAGCAGGGCCTTTCCGGCGCTCGCGTGGACGCGATCGCCGAGCGTATCCACACGTCCAAGCGCATGATCTATTACTACTTCGGCAGCAAGGAGCAGTTGTACGTCGAGGTGCTGGAGAAGCTTTACGGCGACATCCGCAACACCGAAACCCGTATGAATCTCACGGCGCTGGAGCCGCGCGAGGCGATCCGGCGGCTGGTGGAATTCACCTTTGATCACCATGACCAGAACGTGGACTTCGTGCGCATCGTTAGCATCGAAAATATCCACAATGCCGAGTACGTGAAGCGCACCGATACCATCAAGGCGATGAACAGCAAGATCCTTGAAGGGCTGGGCGAAACCTTGCGCCGGGGGGCCGAGTTGGGCTTGTTCCGGGAAGGGCTGGAGCCGTTGGACGTGCACCTGCTGATCAACTCGTTCAGCTTTTACCGGGTGTCCAACCGCCATACCTTCAGTGAGATTTTTCAGATCGACCTGTCGGATGAGGCGGTTAAACAGCGGCATCGGGACATGATTTGTGATTCGGTGATGCGTTACTTGCAGGCTTGATCCGTCATGCTCTGGAAATGCGCCAGCATGCGCTGCGCATCCGGCACTTCCCCACTGAACAGCTCAAACGCCTTCACCGCCTGAAACACCGCCATGTTGCCGCCATCCAAGGTGCGGCAACCCAAGGCGCGGGCGTCGCGCAGCAGTTCGGTTTCCAGCGGGAAATACACGATCTCCGCCACCCACAATTCAGCGCGTAGCCAGGTGGCCGGAACGGGTGTGCCCGGCAGCTTGGCCATGCCCATCGGCGTGGTGTTGACCAAGCCATCGGCCTCGGCCAGGGCATTTTCCAGTTGGCTGCCCACTTGGGCCCGACCGGCGCCGAAACGCTGGGCGAGGTTATCCACAAGGTCGCGGGCGCGGCTGCTGTCCACATCAAAAATACTCAACTGCTGCACACCTTCCGCCAGCAGCGCATGGGCCACCGCCGCGCCCGCACCGCCGGCACCCATCTGCACCACGCGTTGGCGTGCCACATCCTTCAGGTTGCGCCGAAAGCCTTCGGCGAACCCCAGGCAATCGGTGTTGTGGCCGATGCGCTTGCCGTCCTTGAACACCACGGTGTTGACCGCGCCAATGCCGCGGGCCTCGTCGGACAGTTCATCGAGCAGCGGTAGGATCGCCTGCTTGCACGGGTAGGTGATGTTCAGGCCGGTGAAGTGCATCAGCTCGGCGGCGTCGAGCAGGTCGGGCAGGGCGTTGGTGTCCAGGTGCAGGGGCTCAAGGTCGATCAGGTGATACAGGTAGCGCAGGCCTTGGGCATCGCCTTCTTGTTCGTGCAGGGCGGGCGTGCGGGAAGCCTGGATGCCAGCGCCAATCAGGCCAGCGAGGATGCGCGGTTTCATCGGGCCGACCCTTTGAGCAACTGGCTGAAATGTTCCAGGGCCAGGTGATAGCCGTGGCTGCCGAAACCTGCGAGGACAGCCTTGGCGATGGGCGACACAAACGAGTGATGCCGGAACGCTTCACGGGCATGCACGTTGGAGAGGTGCACTTCGATCACCGGCACTTCACTGGCCACCAGCGCGTCGCGAATCGCCACGGAGGTGTGGGTCCAGGCCGCCGGGTTGATCACGATGCCGGAGCAACGGGCGCGGGCGCCGTGGATCCAGTCGAGTAGTTCGCCTTCGTGGTTGGTCTGGCGAAATTCGATTTTCAGCCCGAGCTGTTCGGCGCTGCGGCCACACAGGGCGGCAACATCGGCCAGGGTTTCATGACCGTAAGTGGCGGGCTCACGGGTGCCGAGCAGGTTGAGGTTGGGGCCGTTGAGCACCAGCACGATAGGCGGCATTGGGAGTATCTCCACAGTTCTTGTTAGTTGTGCAGATAAAATGTACTGGTTAGTTAATTTGGTCAATTGATGGCGGCGGATGTGTTCGATTATCGAACTGTTAATCCGGCCATTCGCACAAGCGGATCAGATTAGATATCAATTGAAAATCATTCTCGACAACGCTTAATATGCCCGCCTGTTTCCTTTACATTCCAGGGAGTCGGTTTGTCGGACGTGGATCTCAAAGGCCTGTTTCTCAAGCATGCCGATACCCTGCGCGGGTATCTGGCGCGCAAGGTACGGGACCCGCAGTTGGCCGCAGACCTGGTGCAGGAGAGTTTCCTGCGCCTGGCCGAAAAGCCGGCCGGCGAGCGCATCGACAACTCCCAGGGCTATCTCTATCGAACGGCGAGCAATCTGCTGATCGACCATATTCGCCAGGAAGCGCGGCGCAAGACAGACTCCGTGCCCCATGAGGCGCTGGCCGAGATTGAAGATGAAGTGGCCGGGTTGGAGGCTCAGGCAATGGCGCAGCAACAGCGACAGGCATTGAAGCAGGCACTGGCGGAGTTGCCGGAACGCACCCAGCAGATTTTCCGTCTCAACCGCATCGAAGGCATGACCCACGCCCAGGTCGCCCGGCACTTGGACATCTCCGACAGCTCCGTACAAAAGCACCTGGCCAAGGCGTTGGCCTACGTGATGCAGCGCCTGCAGGACGGCGAAGTGGCGCCATCCGACGAATGAGTTACCGAAATGCGCCGCCTCAGACGTCACAGCGTTACATAACGAAAAATTCGAGATTCACACGTGAATAGCCAGGGTCCGCAACAGCACAGCATTACCGAGGCGGCCGCCGAGTGGGCGGTGCGCCTGCACGCCGGTGCCCTGACCGAACAGGAGCAGGCCGAGCTGCAGCATTGGATCGCCTGCGACAGCCGCCATGAAGCGGCGTTGCGTTTTGCCGAACAGACCTGGGCGGCGTTGGGCGATGTGTACAAGGAAGAGCCCGTGCACCGCCAGCGCCCGTCAGCGGCAACGATGCCGGTGCGCCGCACCCAACGGCGAAGGCCATGGCAACGCGCGGCCGCCGTCGCATTGGTCGTGGTGGTGGCGGGTATTGGCTGGGTGCGCGGGCCGGAGGTGTTGCTGCGCATGCAAGCCGATTACGTCACCGCGAAAGGCGAGGTGCGCACCGTGCACCTGGCCGACGGCAGCAAGGTCGAGCTGGATTCCGCCAGTGCCATCCGCCTGGACTACGACGGTGTGCAACGGCGCATCAGCCTGCTCCAGGGTTCGGCGATCTTTGACGTGGCGCCGATGGTCGGTGAGGAAACCCGGCCGTTTGTGGTGCAAAGCGCCGGCGGCCAGACCCGCGCGCTGGGCACGCGGTTTGTAGTGGAGCGCGAAGACGACAGTCAGGCGTGGGTTGGCGTGCTGGAACACAGTGTCGAGGTGTCCCTGAACGCGACGCCGAAAAAGGGTCCGTCCGACAGGGTGGTCCAGGAAGGCCTGGCCGTACGCTACAGCCCTCAGCAAGGCATCGTGCCCTTGGACCAATTCGATGTTGCGCGCGCCACCAGCTGGCGGCGCGGTGTGTTGATCTTTGATCGCCAGCCGTTGGCCACTGTCATCGAACAACTTAACCGCTACCGTCCCGGGCGCGTGGTGTTGACCGACTCGGCCCTCGGCGAGCGTGAAGTCAGCGGCGTGTTCCGCCTCGACATGCTCGACACCGCCCTTGCCACGCTGACCCAGGAACTCCAGGTGCAACGCCTGGATCTGGCAGGCCTCAGCCTGATCTATTGATGACCCGGTGGGGGCCTGCTCCCACCGCCTGAAATCCCCCCTCCTGAAAAACTTTCAAAAAATCTTACTGACTTCCTGCGCGTCGCACGTCTTGCTAGGTGAGAAGCATTCGCATAAACAAAAAACGCTTAGCGCAGGGAACAACAGAAATGTCAGCACTCAACAAGGGGCGTATCACCGTTAGCCGGTTAGCCCTGGCCATCCACTTGGGCCTGTTCGCCGTTGCGGCCCCGGTGTACGCCGCGCAACCCCAGGTGAAGGCTGCACAGCCAGCCGTGCTGATGATCGATATCCCTGCGCAATCCCTGGGCAGTGCCGTGCTGGCATTTGCCGACCAGGCCGGCCTGCAAGTGCTGTTCGATAGCCAGCGCCTGGAAGGCTTGCAGAGTACGGCGGTGAAAGGGCAGTACAGCGTGCAGGAAGGCTTGGCGCGGTTGCTGGGCAACGCCCCGGTGGAGTACCGCTTCAACGGCGAGCGTCAGGTCACCCTGACCCGCGTTGAGCAGAGCGGCGCCGCCTTGGCGCTGGGCACCACCACAATCACCGGCCTGCACCCCAACGATTGGGTGTACTCGTCGCCCCGCTCAGTGAGTGTGGTCGGGCGCGAGCAACTGGATCGCAACCCGCCCCGGCATGCCGCTGAAATGTTGGAGGAGGCGCCGGGCGTCTACTCGGCGGTCAGCCAGCAAGACCCCGGTTTGTCGGTGAATATTCGCGGCATTCAGGACTACGGCCGGGTCAACATGTCGGTGGACGGGATGCGTCAGAACTATCAGCAAAGTGGTCACCAGCAACGCAATGGCACGCTGTATGTCGACCCGGAGTTGCTGTCTGAGGTGGTGATCGAGAAGGGTGCCACTTCCACGATGGGTGGGGCGGGAGTGATCGGCGGGGTCGCCAACTTTCGCACCGTGGAAGCGGCCGACCTGCTCAAGGACGGCAAGGAAATCGGCGGGCGTATCCGCTTGACCACGGGCTTGGGCGGGCGCAGCAACGGCACGCACTTCATCGGCAGCTCGGCGTTTGCGGTGGGCACCGACGTGTGGGACATGTTGGTGGCGGCCAGCGAGCGTCACCTCGGTGACTACAAACCCGGCACCAAGGGCAGCATTGGCGAGCTGCGCACCGGCAGTTCCTTCCTGCCGACCAGTGAAGACCGGATCAAGAACTCCACTGTGGAATACACCGGTTCGGTGATGCGCTCGCGACTGCTCAAGCTAGGCCTCAACCTGCCGGTGGATCAGCGCCTTCAACTGAGCTACCTGACCACCGAAGTCGGCTATGACGACGTCAACATGATGACCGCCGAAAAAGCCCAGCTTTGGGAGAAACTCGGCAGCAGTGACGTCACGGCACAGAACTTCGCGCTGGACTACAGCTACACGCCGGACAACCCGCTGATCGATTTCAAGGCCAAGCTTTATTACGTCGATACCCGCAACGATCAGTCCACGCTGACCCGTGGCAGCAGCAAGGGCTACGAGGTCACCTACCAGACCAACACCTATGGTTTCCAGGCACAGAACATTTCGACCTTTGCCTTGAGCGAGCTGTCCGTGATCAAGGCCAACTATGGCCTGGAGTTTTTCTACGACAAGGTCCGCCCGGACTCCAACCAGATGGTGGCCGCCGATTCGGCCGTGACAGCCTCGGCGGCGGAAAGCATCACGCCCAGGGGCGACCGGGCGATGGGCAGCCTGTTCACTCGCCTGGACTACGACTACGACAACTGGCTGAACCTCAATGCCGGGTTGCGCTACGACCGCTATCGGCTGCGCGGCGAAACCGGTTTGAACACCCGTACGTTCATCATTGGCACCACCCGGCAAGTGGGCTTGCCCATGACCTATGACGTGGATCGGGAAGAGGGGCATTTCTCGCCGACCTTTGGCCTGTCGATCAAGCCGGGCGTGGATTGGCTTCAACTCTTCGCCACGTACGGCAAGGGCTGGCGCCCGCCGGCAGTCACCGAAACGTTGGTGAGTGGCCGGCCACATGGCGGGGGCTCGGAGTCGATTTTCCCCAACCCCTACTTGAAGCCTGAGACGTCCACGTCCTGGGAGGTTGGCTTCAATGTGTTGAAGGAGGACCTGCTGTTCTCCGAAGACCGCGTAGGCATGAAAGTGTCCTACTTCAACACCCGCGTGGATGACTTTTCCTATATGGCCCTGGGCGTGCAGCCGCCGGGTTATGGCATCGCCAATATCGGCAATGCGGCGTACGTGAACAACCTGGAGACCACGCGTTTTCGCGGCCTGGAATACCAGCTGGATTACGACGCCGGGTTCGCCTACGGCCAGTTCAATTACACGCGCATGCTCGGTAGCAATAAGTTCTGCAGCAAGACCGCGTGGCTGGGCGGTGTGACCAAGATCCAGAAAGGGCCCGGCAGCCGGGCGCCAGTCACTGCGATGGTGCCCGACGACGTGGCCAATGCGGGTCAGAGCTGCAGCGCGATCCTGGGCTCTTCCGAGCACATGCCGATGGACCGCGGCACCGCGACACTGGGCGCGCGCTTCCTTGAGCGCAAGTTGGATGTGGGCGTTCGCGCCCGTTACAGCGGCGGTTACTACGTCAAAGGCGGCGTTGGCGTGACCACTTCGCAAACTGGCGTGTACCCGGCCGACTGGAAGCCCTACACCGTCTATGACCTCTACAGCAGCTACCGCGCCACCGACCAGTTGACCCTGCGCCTGGCCATGGAAAACGTCACCGACCGCGCCTACCTGGTGCCGCTGGGCGACGTGTTGGCCTTCACCCTGGGGCGTGGGCGCACGTTGCAGGGCACCGTTGAATATCAGTTCTGACCGATTTTGCCCAGTGACGGGCAAAACCACAGCAGGCAGTGGCTTGCTGTGGAGATACCACCCCATGACTTGGAGTTTTGCATGAGCATTTCTATTTCATACAGCACGACCTACGCCACTAACACCGTTGCCGAGTACCTGAGCGACTGGTCGGCTTACTTTGGTGACCTGAACCACCGTGAAGGGTCGGTCAAGGAGGGTTCGAACACCGGTGGTTTCAATCCTGGCCCGTTCGATGGCACCCAATACGGTGTGTCGAGCACTGAAAGCAACGCGGCTGTGGTGGCTAACGGCGACCTGCATTACACCTTGTTCAACCCGCCGTCGCACACCTTGTGGGGTTCGATCGACTCCCTGAACCTGGGCACTATCCTGACCGGCGGCGGGGCCGGCGGCAGCTACAGCCTCGCCGAGCAGGAAGTCAGCTTCGCCAACCTGGGCCTGTCGAGCCTGCAATCCGAAGGCCGTGATGGCCAGGTGCACAAAATCGTGTACGGCCTGATGAGCGGTGACAGCTCGGCACTGGCTTCGGCGATCGACTCCCTGCTCAAGGACATCGACCCAAGCCTGTCGATCAACTCGACGTTCGACCAACTGGCGGCTGCCGGTGTGGCTCATGTGGACTCGGCTTCGGTCGCTGCGTCCGACGTGGCGCTGGTGGGCGTGCAAGACGTGCCTCAGGACTTCGCCCTGGCCGCTTAAGCAAAAAAGCGAATGGAAGATCGCTCTCCCATTCGCCGTTTTACACACCGCTGTCGCCAAGCCTTCTAACTCTTCAGCGACGGCGGTGCCGAATTCTGCGCAGCGTCGCTTTGCCTGTCAACGCGGCGGTGCTGCCCGCTCAACCCCATGAGAATCCCCAGATGCGCCACGTCGGCAACGAAACCCTGGCCGCCCTCACGGCCTATAAAAGTGGCTTCTTCAACATCGGCCTGTTCTCGGCGGTGATCAACTTGCTGATGCTCGCCCCGGCGCTGTACATGCTGCAGGTGTACGACCGGGTGCTGGCCTCGGGCAATGAGATGACCCTGTTGATGCTGACGCTGATGATCCTCGGCCTGTTCGGCCTGATGGGCGCGTTGGAATGGGTGCGCAGCCAGGTGGTGATCCGCCTCGGTACGCAGATGGACATGCGCTTGAACCAGCGGGTGTACGACGCCGCGTTTGAAGCGCAGCTCAAGGGCGGCACGCAGGCGGCGGGCCAGGCGTTGCATGACCTGACCACGCTGCGCCAGTTCGCCACCGGCCAGGCGTTATTCGCGTTCTTTGATGCGCCATGGTTTCCGGTGTACCTGCTGGTGATTTTCCTGTTCCACCCCTGGCTCGGTCTGTTGGCGCTGGTCGGCGCGCTGTTGTTGATTGTGCTGGCGTGGGTCAACCATCACGTCAGCCAAGCGCCGATGGCCCTGGCCAGCCAACTGTCCATCAGCGCCAGCCAGCAGGCCACGGCCAACCTGCGCAATGCCGACACCATCGAAGCCATGGGCATGCTCGCCACCTTGCGTGCGCGCTGGTTCGGCCAGCATCAGGCGTTTTTGGCGCAGCAGAACCTGGCCAGTGAAAAGACCGCGACCGTTACCGCCTGGTCCAAGGGCGTGCGCCTGGCGCTGCAATCCCTGGTGCTGGGCCTGGGCGCCTTGCTGGCGGTACAGGGTGATATCACGCCGGGCATGATGATTGCCGGCTCAATCCTGATGGGCCGCGTGCTGAGCCCCATTGACCAATTGATCGGCGTGTGGAAACAGTGGGGTTCGGCGCGCCTGGCGTTTGATCGGTTATCGCAGATGCTGGAGGCCAATCCCGCGCGTCCGCAGCGCATGGCGCTGCCGGTGCCCAAAGGCCAGCTAAGCGTCGAACAGATCAGCGCCTGCGCCCCCGGCAGCCGTCGACCCGCGTTGGCCAATCTGGGTTTCAATCTGGCAGCAGGGGAAGTCCTGGGCGTGATCGGGCCGTCGGGCTGCGGCAAATCCACCCTCGCTCGGATACTGGTGGGCGCCTGGGCGCCCCTGGCCGGCAAGGTGCGCCTGGATGGCGCCGACTTGGCCTTGTGGGACAAGCAGCAGTTGGGCCCGCACATCGGTTACCTGCCGCAAGACATCCAGCTGTTCGCTGGCAGCATCGCGGAAAACATCGCGCGGTTTGCTGAGGTCGACGCGGATAAAGTCCTCGCGGCTGCGCAGATGGCCGGCGTGCATGATCTGATCCTGCAACTGCCCCAAGGCTACGACACGCAATTGGGAGAAGGCGGTGCCGGGCTTTCCGGTGGCCAGAAGCAACGCGTTGCACTGGCCCGTGCGCTATACGGCCTGCCTGCGCTGATCGTGCTGGATGAGCCCAACGCCAACCTGGATGAAGTGGGCGAGCAGGCCTTGCTCCATGCTATCGCCCAGCTCAAGCAACAGCGTCGCACCGTGATCCTGATCACCCACAAACCCAACGTACTGACGCTGACCGACCAGTTGCTGATCCTCAAGGAAGGCCAGTTGCAGGCCTTCGGGCCGACGGCGCGTGTGTTGGAGGCACGGCAGAAACCGGCAGCGCCCAAACCGGTATCGACCATGAGCATGAGCTACCGCCTCGGTGAAGGAAAACAGGCATGAACCCGAGCAAACCTGTATTGATCAGCGATGCGCCCAATAATGTGTTGGCGTTGGATGACAAAAAGTACTCGCGCCTGGGCTGGCTGTTGGTACTCGGCGGTTTTGCCGGCTTCCTCGGATGGGCGGCGTTGGCGCCACTCGATAAGGGCGTGGCAGTGCCGGGCAAGGTCATGGTGTCGGGCCATCGCAAGACCGTGCAGCACCCGGCCGGGGGCATTGTCGAGCGTATCGACGTGCGCGACGGCGACGTGGTGAGCGCCGGTCAAGTGTTGTTGCGCTTGAAGGAAACCCCGTTGCGCGGGCAGATGCAGTCCCTGCGCAGCCAGTACTTGGCGTCGCTGGCCAGCGAGGCGCGCTTGAGTGCCGAAAGTGAAGGGTTGGCGGCGATCACCTTCAACCCTGAATTGCTTAACGATCCGGAGGCAGCGGGCACCTTGAGCCTGCAACGGCAGTTGTTCAATAGCCGTGCCCAGGCCTTGGCCACCGAGCAACAAGGCCTGCGTGAAACCATCGCTGGGGCCGAGGCGCAACTGCGCGGTACGCGGGATTCGCAGGCGAGCAAAGTCCAGCAGCGCGCAGCGTTGAACGAGCAATTGCAGGGCCTGCGCGAGTTGGCGCGTGAAGGTTATATCCCGCGCAATCGGCTGCTCGACAGCGAGCGACTGTACTCACAGATCGACGGCGCCATCGCCGAAGACTACGGTCGCATCGGCCAACTGCAACGCCAGGTGATGGAACTGCGCCTGCGCATCCGCCAGCTCGGCGAAGACTTCCAGAAGGACCTGCGCGGCCAGTTGGCCGAGACCCGCACCCGCAGCGATGACCTGCGCAATTGCCTGGCTTCGGCCGAGTTCGAATTGGCCAACAGCCTGGTGCGTGCGCCCGCAAGCGGCGTGGTAGTGGGGTTGGATGTGTACACCGAAGGCGGCGTGATCAAGCCTGGCCAGGCGCTGATGGACATCGTGCCCCAGGGCGAGCCCTTGCTGGTGGAAGCGCGGGTGCCGGTGCAGATGGTCGACAAGGTGCACCCCGGCCTGCCGGTGGAACTGATGTTCTCGGCCTTTAACCAGTCCACCACCCCCCGGGTGGCCGGCGAGGTGACGTTGGTCTCGGCGGACCGCCAGGTCGATGAACGCACCGACGAGCCCTATTACACGCTGCGCGCCCAGGTCAGCGCAGCCGGTATGCAGCAATTGGACGGTGTGCAGATCCGCCCAGGCATGCCGGTGGAAACCTTCGTCAAGACCGGCGAGCGTTCGATGCTCAACTACCTGTTCAAACCCCTGATGGATCGCACCCATATGGCCCTGGTGGAAGAATGAAGGCGCTGTTGTTTACCTTGTGTTTCGGTTGTTCCTCGGTGGCCCACGCCCTGGGTTTGCTGGATGCCTATGACTTGGCCTTGCGCAATGATCCGACGTTTCAGGCTGCCATCCAGGAGCGTGAAGGCGGTGAAGAAAACCGCGCGATCGGCCGTGCGGCGTTGTTGCCGAATTTGTCGTGGAGCTATAACAACTCGCGCAACGAGTCCGAAGTAACGGCGGGTGATGTCAAAAGCGACCGTGATTACCGCAGCTATGCGTCGACCCTGACCTTGCAGCAGCCGCTGCTGGATTACGAAGCCTATGCGCGTTTTCGCCAGGGCACCGCTCAGGCATTGATGGCCGACGAGCGCTTTCGCGGCAAGAGCCAGGAACTGGCGGTGCGGGTACTCAATGCCTACAGCCAGGCGTTGTTGGCCCAGGAACGCATTGAGCTGAGTCGTGCACAGAAGCGCGCGTATACCGAGCGCTTGCAACTCAATGATCGCCTTTTAAAAGGCGGTGAAGGCACACGCACCGATGTGCTGGAAACCCAGGCGCGTTTGAGCCTGGCCCAGGCCGAAGAGATTGAATCGCAAGACGCGCAGGACAGTGCCTTACGCGAGCTGGAAGCCATCGTCGGCCAACCGTTGCAGATCGAAGAACTGGCGCCGCTGACGCGCCAGTTCGAGATTGCGCCCCTGGAGCCCAATCGTTTCGAAACCTGGCGCGAACTGGCCATGGCCAACAACCCGGAACTCAAATCCCAGCACCATGCCCTGGACGTGGCCTCCTATGAAGTGGAACGCAAACGCGCTGGTCACCTGCCCAAGGTCAGCCTGTACGCCACCAGTCGCCAGACTAACTCCGACTCGGAAAGCAGCTACAACCAGAAGTACGACACCAACACTGTCGGCATCCAGGTCAGCCTGCCGCTGTTTGCCGGTGGTGGTGTGTCGGCGTCGACCCGCCAGGCGGCGAACCAGTTGTCCCAGGCCCAATACGAGCTGGACGCGCAAACCTCGGCCACGCTGGTGGAATTGCGCAAACAGTTCAATCTCAACACCAGCGGCGCGGCGAAAGTGCGTGCTTATGAAATGGCCGTCAGCTCTGCCACGGCTTTAGTCGCGGCGACGAAAAAGAGTGTGGCCGGTGGTGAGCGGGTCAACCTCGACGTGCTCGACGCCGAACAACAACTCTTCACCGCCCGCCGTGATTTGGCGAATGCGCGGCATGCGTATCTGCTGGCGAGGATTCAGCTGAAGTATTACGCGGGATTGCTGAGCGAACAGGACTTGCGGGCTTTGGCGGAGTATTTCCAGCCCTCGGCATGAGTGGTTACAACCCGGCATTCGCCGGGTTTTTTGTGCTGACTAATCTGTGAATCAGCTCTGGGAAATGGAGCCGGTTGTCGGGTGACAAGGAAAAATTGTTACCTGGCGGAAAATAACCTAACGGATGGGTTACGATGCGAGTAGGCACTTACAAAGGCTATGTGATTTCGGTGTTTATCAGGGATGAGCATTGCCCGCCCCATGTGCATGTGCGGGGGAACGAATGGGATGCGCGTTTTCGTTTCAGTTTTCTGGATGGGGACGTGGAGTTGTGGGACGTAGAGCCTGAGCGGCGGCAGCCACCCATGGCGGTTTTGAAAGAGATACGCGGGGCGATCATGCAGCGCCATTACCTGGCGCGGGCACGCAGGATCTGGTGGGAATACCTGCAAACGGTCTGCCTGGAGAATCATTCCTGGGATTGGGAGGCTCGCGAAGTGTTGCCTGGGCTGATCATTCAGCCGGGTGTTTATGTGATCGCGCGTGCCCGGCACGATGTCGTGGGGCAGAAAACCATTTTGAATCTGGTCAGGGCACCGGGTTATGTGGAGATTGAACTATGAAGCAAATCGTAAAAGCCAAAGCTGTACCCTATAAACCACTCACTGAGGCCGACGTCGAAAAGGCGATAGCCCGAGGGCGCAAGACACGGCACCTTTATGCCCGTGCCAGCTCTGTGCGTTATGAAGACAACTGCATCTCCATCGGTTTCAGCGACGGCAGTCGTGTTGTACTGCCAGTGGCTGGCCTGCCCGAGTTCGAGGGGTTTTCCCTGGAGGACTTTGCGCAACTGGAAGTCGGCTTTGGCGGCAAGGCGCTGTGCTGTGAGGCCCAGGACCTGGATGTTTCAGTCACGGGCCTGATCGCCACCAGCAAACCGCTGATGGACCTGGCCACCAGCCTGGTGGCTTCGCGCAACGGCCGCAAAAGCAGCGCCGCCAAAGCCGCCGCCGCCCGTGCCAATGGCAAGAAAGGTGGGCGGCCGCGCAAGAAGGAACCGGAAGACGCTGAGTTACCGCCGGGTCAATAACACCCCGGACTCCATATGGTGCGTCCACGGGAACTGGTCAAACATCGCACACTGGGTGATCTTGTGCGTGTCATGCAGTTGCGCAATGTTCGCCGCCAAGGTCTCCGGGTTGCAGGAGATGTACAGGATGTTATCGAAGCGCCGGGTCAACTCGCAGGTGTCCGGGTCCATGCCGGCGCGCGGCGGGTCGACGAAGACGCTGCCGAATTCATAGCTTTTCAGGTCGATGCCGTGCAGGCGACGGAACGGACGCACTTCGTTCAAGGCTTCGGTGAGTTCTTCGGCTGACAGGCGCACCAGGGTGACGTTATCCACCGCGTTTTCATCGAGGTTGCTCAGGGCCGCATTCACCGAGGTCTTGCTGATTTCGGTGGCCAGTACTTTGCGTACACGCGTAGCCAGGGGGAGGGTGAAGTTGCCGTTGCCGCAATACAGCTCCAGCAGATCATCCGGACGATCACCCAGGGCTTCATAAGCCCAGTTCAGCATCTTCTGGTTCACCGTGCCGTTGGGCTGGGTGAACGCGCCTTCGGGTTGGCGATAGCTGAAGGTGCGGCCGCCCACGTCGAGTTTTTCTACCACGTAGTCGTGGCCGATCACATCGCGCTTGCCCTTGGAGCGGCCGATGATGCTGACATTCAAGTCAGCTGCCAGTTGGTTAGCGGCGGTGTGCCAATGCTCGTCCAGCGGGCGGTGATAGCACAGGGTGATCATCGCGTCGCCGGCCAAGGTGGTGAGGAACTCCACCTGGAACAGCTTGTGGCTCAGGGCGGCGCTGGCTTGCCAGGCGGCCTTGAGTTGCGGCATCAACTGGTTGATGCGCAGGCTGGCGATGGGGAATTCTTCGATCAGGATCGGCGTGCGCTTGTCGTCCTGGGAGAACATCGCGTAGTGGCGCTCGCCGCCCTCGCGCCACAGGCGGAACTCCGCGCGCAGACGGAAGTGCTGCAGCGGCGAGTCGAAGACCTGCGGCGCTGGCGCGTCGAACGGGGCCAGCAGGTCACGCAAGCGCGTGACCTTGTCTTGCAGTTGAGCGGTGTAGCTTGCGGCGTCAAAAGTCATGCGTTGAACCAGCCCAGCTTGATCACAAACAGAATCGACAGAATCACCAGCGCCGGGTTCAGCTCACGGTAGCGGCCCGAAAGCAGCTTGATGGCGGTCCAGGCGATGAAACCGAAGGCGATGCCGTTGGCGATGGAATAGGTGAAAGGCATCGCCAGGGCGGTGATCACCACTGGCGCTGCAACCGTGATGTCGTCCCAGTCGATTTCGGCCAGGCCCTGGGTCATCAACACCGCCACGAACAGCAGTGCCGGCGCAGTGGCGAAGGCCGGTACGCTGGCGGCCAGCGGCGAGAAGAACAGGGCCAACAGGAACAGGATCGCGACCACGATGGCGGTCAAGCCGGTACGGCCACCGGCGCTCACGCCCGCAGCCGATTCAATGTAGCTGGTGGTGGTCGACGTACCCAGCAGCGAGCCGGCCATGGCGGCGGTACTGTCGGCGATCAGCGCACGGCCCATTTTCGGCATGTGGCCGTCTTTGCCCATCAGGCCGGCACGCTTGGCCACGCCGATCAGGGTGCCGGAGTTGTCGAACAGGTCAACGAACAGGAAGGCGAAGATCACGCTGACCAGGCCGATGTCCAGCGCGCCTTTGATATCCAGTTGCAGGAAGGTCGGGGCCAGGGAAGGCGGCATCGAGACAACGCCGCCGAAGGGGGTGACGCCCAGCAGGATCGAGACGATGGTGACCGCCAGGATGCCGATCAGTACGGCACCGCGCACCGCCAGGGCTTCCAGGGCGACGATCAGGATAAAGCCAAACGTAGCCAGGATCGGCGCGGGTTTTTTCAGGTCGCCCAGGCCCACCAGGGTGTTGGGATTGCCGACCACGATGCCAGCGTTGTGCAGGGCGATCAGCGCCAGGAACAGGCCGATACCGGCGGCAATCGCCGAACGCAGCGGCAGTGGGATGGCGTTGATGATCCATTCACGAATACGGAAGATCGACAGCAGGAAAAACAGCACCGCCGAGATAAACACCGCACCCAGCGCCACCTGCCAGGTGTGGCCCATGTGCAGGACCACGGTGTAGGTAAAGAAGGCGTTGAGGCCCATGCCCGGCGCGAGGGCGATCGGGTAGTTGGCGATCAGGCCCATCACGGTCGAACCGATGGCGGCCGCCAGGCAGGTCGCGACGAACACCGCGCCCTTGTCCATGCCGGTCTCGCCGAGGATGCTCGGGTTCACGAATAGGATGTAGGCCATGGCCAGGAATGTCGTGATGCCCGCGAGAATCTCGGTGCGCACGTTGGTGTTGTGTGCTTTGAGTTGAAACAGCTTTTCCAGCATGCCGGCTCCCTGTGACGCTCTGTGGCGTCGTGATTTGTTGACCTCTAAGTCAAAGCACAAACTGCGCCAAGCGCCTGTGGTTTCAGAGAGGATCGGAAAAAGCGGCGCATCATACCAGCAGCCGAGGCCTTGAGGCATACTGCGCCGACGTTTAAACCAAGGTCATCTGCAACATGAAAAACGCCAACCCGTGGAGTCTAGCCCTGATCCCCTGTATCAGCCTGTTGCTCGGCGCAGCACCGGCCTGGGGCGCGGCTGCACCGCCGTTGAGCGAAGTGCGGGTGTTCCAGGTCGAGTCGGCAGCGTGTAAGGAAAGCATCCCCGAGCGCGCGCAGAGCACACAGATGTGTACGCACCGTGGGCCTACCAAGGTTTCCGTCATGGAGGTGGGCCTGGGTAATAACCCCATGGGCCGCTTCGATGGCGCTGAATTGAATGGGCAACGCACGGCGGTTTGTCAGGTCGGCAACATCAGCGAAGTGTGCAACGGCGTGGGCACACTGATGGGCTACATCTATGTGTTTGACCTGAATGTCGAGGCCCAAGGCTGGTTCCAGTACAGCAATTCCTCGATCAACCCGCCGCAAAACACCCTGACCACGCAGCTCAATATCCGCTGATCAATCCGCTTGAACGCTCAATACCCTGGGAAGTCGTACCCCTTAAGACGGCGACTTTCCTAACGCCGCGGATGCACACCAACCCGTGAGGTGTTTATGAGCGCGACCCCCAATGGCGCGACGGCCCAGCCGTTCGTCAGCCACTCGATACGCCTGCGCCTCAACGGCCAGGACCGCCAGCTGGACGTGTTGCCCTGGACCACGCTGCTTGACCTGTTGCGCGAACAGCTCGACCTGGTTGGCAGCAAAAAAGGCTGCGACCACGGCCAATGCGGTGCCTGCACGGTGCTGCGCGACGGCAAGCGCATCAATGCCTGCCTGACGCTGGCGGTGATGTGCGACGGTGCCGAGCTGACCACCATCGAAGGCCTCGCCGACGGCGACCAACTGCACCCGATGCAGCAAGCCTTCATCACACACGACGCCTTCCAATGCGGTTACTGCACCCCCGGCCAGATCTGCTCGGCGGTCGGCCTGGCCAATGAAGGTCGTGCGCACGACACCGCCCAGATCCAGGAGCTGATGAGCGGTAACCTGTGTCGCTGCGGCGCCTACAGCAATATCCGCGATGCCATTGCAGACGTCGTGGGAGGTGAGCGATGAATCCCTTCCACTACAGCAAGCCGGCCGATGTGCAGGAAGCGGTGCACCTGAGCAGCGCCGCCTCGCGTTTTATCGCCGGCGGCACCAACCTGCTGGATCTGATGAAAGAAAACATCAGCCGCCCCGAGCATCTCATCGACATCACAGGGCTGCCGTTAAATGAGGTTCAGGCAACCGCCGAGGGCGGCCTGCTGATCGGCGCCCTGGTGAGCAACGCCGACCTGGCCTGGCACCCGCTGATCGAACAGCGTTACCCGCTGCTGTCCCAGGCCATCCTCGCGGGCGCCTCGCCGCAGCTGCGCAATATGGCCAGTACCGGTGGCAACCTGTTGCAGCGCACCCGCTGCTACTACTTTTATGACGCCACTGTGCCGTGCAATAAGCGCGAGCCCGGCAGCGGCTGCCCGGCACGCACGGGGTTGAATCGTATTCATGCCATCCTCGGCGCCAGTGAACAGTGCGTAGCGACCCATCCTTCCGACATGTGCGTGGCGTTGGCGGCGTTGGAAGCGCGAGTACATGTTGAAGGTCGTGCAGGCGCTCGTGTTATCGAGTTTGCCGACTTCCATCGCCTGCCCGGCGATGCGCCGCAGCGTGACAACCAATTGGCTGACGATGAGCTGATCACCGCCATCGAACTGCCCGCCGACAACCTGGCAAACCACAGCAACTACCTGAAAATCCGCGACCGCGCTTCCTATGCGTTCGCCCTGGTGTCCGTTGCTGCAGCGTTGGAGCTGGACGGCGACCGCATCGTCGACGCGCGCCTGGCCCTGGGTGGCGTGGCCCATAAACCCTGGCGGGACCGCGCAGTGGAAGCCGCGTTGATCGGCCAGCTCGTCAGCCGCGAAACCTTCAGCCACGCCGCCGACGCGCTGCTGCAAGACGCCGAACCCCTGGAACACAACGGCTTCAAGATCAAGCTGGCACGCCGGGGGATTATTCGTGCCCTGAGTGATGCGGCTGTCGCAGGAGAGCGCCCATGACCTCTATCGGCAAACCCTTGGATCGGGTTGACGGTCTGCTCAAGGTCACAGGTAAAGCGCGTTATGCCGGTGAGTTTCCCGAGGACGGCCTGCTGCACGGCAGCGTGGTGTCCAGTACCGTCGCCAAAGGCCGTGTGTTGCACATCGATGCTTCCAAGGCACTGGCCCTGCCGGGCGTGGTGGCGGTGATTCATCACCTCAATCGCCCCAAAATCGCCAGCTATGATGACGCTTTCCAGGATGCCGACGCCGCCGACGGCTCGCCGTTTCGTCCGCTCTACAACGATCGCGTGCTGTATAGCGGCCAGCCGCTGGCCCTGGTGATCGCCGACAACCTTGAACTGGCGCGGCATGCGGGTTCACTGGTGGACATCGAGTACGAAACCGAAGCCTTTGAAACCGACCTGCTGGCCCTGCAGGATCAGGCCCACGCCTCGCCGCAAACCCCGCCCGAACCGCGTGGCAACTTCCAGGCCGAATGGACCGCTGCCGCCGTCAGCCTGGATGTGCACTACAGCACGCCCATCGAACACCACAACCCGATGGAGCCCCACGCCAGCACGGTGCTGTATCAGCCGGACGGCACCCTGCATATCCATGACAAGACCCAGGGCCCGCAGAACTGCCAGGCCTACGTGCAAAAAGTCTTCGGCCTGGATAAAAGCCAGGTGCGCATCTTCGCCGCGTTTGTTGGCGGCGCGTTTGGTTCCGGCCTGCGCCCGCAGTACCAATTGCCGCTGGCCGTGATGGCCTCGTTGGCGCTCAAGCGTTCGGTGCGGGTCACGCTGACGCGCCAGCAGATGTTCACGTTCGGCTATCGCCCGCGCACTCTGCAGCGCCTGCAACTCGGCGCCGCCGCCAACGGGCGCTTGCTGGCATTGGGGCACACCGCCATTGGTCAGACTTCGCGTTTCGAAGACTTCAGCGAACACGTCGTGGAATGGAGCGGCATGCTCTACCACTGCGACAACGTGCAGCTTACTTATAAGTTGGTGCCCCTGGACGTGTTCACGCCGCTGGACATGCGTGCGCCCGGCGCGGCCCTCGGCGTGATCGGCCTGGAGTGCGCCATGGATGAACTGGCCTGCGCACTGGGTATGGACCCGGTACAACTGCGGCTGATCAACTACGCCGAGCGCAACCAGAACGAAGACAAGCCCTGGTCGAGCAAAGCCCTGCGCGAGTGTTACCGCGAAGGCGCCGAGCGTTTTGGCTGGAGCCAGCGCAACCCGGAACCGCGCAGCATGCGCGATGGCCGCCAGTTGATTGGTTGGGGCATGGCCGGCGGCGTGTGGGAAGCCATGCAGATGAAGGCCAGCGCCAAGGCGCGCCTCGATGCGCAAGGCAAGCTGACCGTCAGCAGCGCCACCACCGATATCGGCACCGGTACCTACACGGTGATGACCCAGATCGCGGCCCAGGCCAGTGGTGTGGCGGTCGACGACGTGGCGTTTCTGCTGGGTGATTCATCATTGCCCACCGCGCCGCTGCAGGGCGGTTCATTCACCGTGTCCTCCGTCGGCACTGCCGTGCAGCAAGCCTGCGAGGCCTTGAATGCCAAACTGCTGAACATCGCCCGGCAGACTTACCCGGTGTTCAAGGACGCCGAAACCGTGCGCTTCGAAGAGGGCCAACTGCATACCGGCGACGTGAGTGTGTCGCTGGCACAGTTGGTCAAGGACAGCGGCGAAGACGCCTTGGAAGTGCAGGTCGACAGTGAGCCCGACAAAAAACGCGAGGGCTACAGCACCGCCACCCACTCAGCTGTCTTCGTCGAGGTGCAGGTGGACGAAGACCTGGGAACGATCAAGGTCCGCCGGGTGGTCAGCGCGATTGCCGCCGGGCGAGTGGTCAACCCGAAGATGGCCCGCAGCCAGATCCTCGGCGGGGTGGTGTGGGGCATCGGCATGGCATTGCATGAAGAAACCCAGATCGACCATCAGTTGGGGCGCTATATGAACCACAGCCTGGCGGAGTACCACATTCCGGTTAACGCCGATATTGGCGACATTGATGTGGTGTTTGTCGAAGAACACGACGAGATCGTCAACGCCCTGGGGTCCAAGGGCGTCGGTGAGATTGGTATCGTCGGGGTCGCAGCGGCGGTGGCCAATGCGATTTATCACGCCACCGGCAAGCGGGTGCGGGAGTTTCCCATCACCCTCGACAAGGTGCTCTAGACCTTCGCGGGTTCTTCCACGGGCACATGCATGCGGTCACGGTTGGCCAGGGTCGGGAACAGCTTGATCCAGACTCCGGTCACCACCAGCGTACCGATCCCGCCCATGACCACGGCGGGCACGGTGCCGAACCAGTGGGCGGTAATCCCGGATTCGAACTCGCCCAACTGGTTGGACGCGCCGATAAACAAGCCATTGACCGCACTGACCCGCCCGCGCATTTCATCCGGCGTCTCCAACTGCACAAAGGAGGCGCGGATGACCATGCTGATCATGTCCGCCGCGCCCAGCACCACCAGCACCGCCAGTGAGAACCAGAACGAAGTCGACAGGCCGAAGGCGATGGTCGCCACGCCGAACACGCCGACGGCGGTGAACATCACGCGGCCCACATGGCGGTCCACGGAAAACCGCGCCAGCCACAGCGACATCAACAACGCGCCCACCGCCGGGGCCGAACGCAGCAGGCCCAGGCCCCAGGCGCCGGTCAACAGGATGTCTTTGGCAAACACCGGCAGCAACGCGGTGGCGCCGCCCAGCAGCACGGCGAACAGGTCAAGGGAGATGGCGCCGAGGATGTCCGGGCGGCTGCGGATGAAGCGGATGCCGGCGAGCAGGGAGTCCAGGGTGGCCTTGCCTTTGTTGAGTGGTGTCTGGCGGGCTGGCAGGTTGAGGGTCAGCACGCAGGCGATGAGGTACAGCACTACCGTGGGGCCATAGACCCAGACGCTGCCAAATGCGTACAGCAAACCGCCGAGGGCCGGGGCGACGATGGTTGCCAGTTGCTGGGCCGACTGCGACGAGGCCACGGCTCGCGGGAATAAAATGCTGGGGACGATGCTGGGCAGCATCGCCTGGGTGGTCGGCATTTCAAACGAACGCGCGGCACCGAGCAGGAAGGCGAGGATGAAGATCATCTCGCGGGTCACATTGCCGGTCAGCCCGCCGATGGCCAGGGACAGTGCGATCAACGCCTGCACGGTCTGGCAGATGGCGGCGACCTTACGCCGTTCATAGCGGTCGGCCACATGCCCGGTGTGCAGCATGAACAATACGCGCGGCACGAATTCCACCAGGCCGACCAGGCCCAGGTCCAGCACATTGCCGGTCAGTTGATAGAGGTTCCAACCGATGGCCACGGTAAGCATCTGAAAGCCGCTGGCAGTGAAGATACGCGCCAGCCAGAACGCGATGAAAGGGCGGTGGTGACGCAACAGCAACGCGGGTTCACTAGGCATCGGGGATTCAGGTCAGGGCCGGAGGGAGCGCCGAGATTATCATCAAGTTGTAACAGATAGTTGCAAGAACTGATCTGAGGCAGTCTGTCACGCGGCAAAAGACCACGCCGTCCTCCATCGAAAATGGGACTACTCTTTCAGCAATGCTTGATCCAGATCAATGTCCGCCCGGACATCGGCCTGGCGGCCGCAAGGCCAGATTCCCTACGCGTTTGGTTAAAAAAAGAAACGAATTGAAATTCGCCAGACTCCATATCCGTGGGGGCAGTGGGTGCAGGCTCCCGCCAGCAGCCGGTATTACCTGACAGAGGAAGACTTATGTTCGGTTTGGAGGCGCTAGATCTCGCCCGAATTCAATTTGCGTTCACCATCTCTTTCCACATCCTGTTCCCGGCGATCACCATCGGCCTGGCCAGCTACCTCGCGGTGCTGGAAGGCTTGTGGCTCAAGACGCACAACGACACTTACCGTGACCTCTACCACTTCTGGTCGAAGATCTTTGCCGTCAACTTCGGCATGGGCGTGGTCTCCGGGTTGGTCATGGCCTACCAGTTCGGCACCAACTGGAGCCGCTTCTCGGACTTCGCTGGCGCCGTCACCGGGCCGCTTCTGACGTACGAAGTGCTCACGGCCTTCTTCCTTGAGGCCGGTTTCCTGGGCGTGATGCTGTTCGGCTGGAACAAGGTGGGGCGCAACCTGCACTTTTTCTCCACCGTGATGGTGGCTGTCGGCACCTTGATTTCCACGTTCTGGATCCTCTCGTCCAACAGCTGGATGCAGACGCCCCAGGGCTTTGAAATCATTGATGGTCGCGTGATCCCGACCGATTGGTTCGCCGTGGTCTTCAACCCCTCGTTCCCTTATCGCCTAGCGCACATGGCCACGGCGGCGTTCGTAGCGACTGCGTTCTTCGTCGGCTCCTCGGCGGCCTGGCACTTGCTGCGTGGCAAGGACAACCCGGCCATCCGCAAAATGCTCTCGATGGCGATGTGGATGGCGCTGATCGTCGCGCCTATCCAGGCGGTGATCGGTGACTTCCACGGCCTGAATACCTTGAAGCACCAGCCGGCGAAAATCGCCGCGATTGAAGGCCACTGGGAAAACATCGGCAACGAACCGACGCCGTTGATCCTGTTCGGCTGGCCAGACATGAAAGAGGAAAGGACCAAGTACGCCGTCGAGATCCCGTACCTGGGCAGCCTGATCCTCACCCACTCCCTGGACAAACAGGTGCCGGCGCTCAAGGAGTTCCCGCCTGAGGACCGCCCCAACTCGACCATCGTGTTCTGGTCGTTCCGGGTCATGGTCGGCCTCGGCTTCCTGATGATCTTCACCGGCCTGTTCAGCCTCTGGCTGCGCCGCGGCGACAAGATGTACACGTCCAAACCGTTCCTCTACCTGGCATTGTGGATGGGCCCGTCCGGCTTGATCGCGATTCTCGCCGGCTGGTTCACCACCGAGATCGGCCGTCAGCCTTGGGTAGTCTACGGCTTGATGCGCACGGCGGATGCGTCCTCCGGGCATAGCCTGGCGCAGATGACCATCACCCTGGTGTTGTTCGTGGTGGTGTATTTCGCGCTGTTCGGCGCAGGCCTGGGCTACATGATGCGCCTGGTGCGCAAAGGCCCTGTGACCCACGAAGGCACCGAGCCAACCCACGGTGGCCCTGGCCAGAAACGCACACCGGCCCGTCCGTTGTCGGCTGCCGATGATGATGGCAACGATGACGACCACACCCACATCCAGCACAAGGGGCATTGAGATGGGTATTGATCTTCCGCTGATCTGGGCCGTGATCATCATCTTCGGCATCATGATGTACGTGGTCATGGACGGCTTCGACCTGGGTATCGGCATCCTGTTTCCGTTTATCCCCGGCAAGACCGACCGTGACGTGATGATGAACACCGTGGCTCCGGTGTGGGACGGCAACGAAACCTGGCTGGTACTGGGCGGCGCGGCGTTGTTTGGCGCGTTTCCGCTGGCCTATTCGGTGGTGTTGTCGGCGCTGTACCTGCCGCTGATCCTGATGCTGATCGGGCTGATCTTCCGTGGCGTGGCGTTCGAGTTCCGCTTCAAGGCCAAGGACCATAAGCGTCACCTGTGGGACAAGGCGTTTATCGGCGGCTCGCTGGCAGCGACGTTCTTCCAGGGCGTGGCACTGGGGGCGTTTATCGACGGCATCCCTGTGGTGAATCGCCAGTTTGCCGGTGGTTCACTGGACTGGGCCACGCCGTTCACGATGTTCTGCGGCGTGGCGCTGATCGTGGCCTATGCGCTGCTCGGCTGCACCTGGCTGATCATGAAGACCGAAGGCCCGTTGCAGGAAAAGATGCACAACCTGGCGCGGCCACTGGCCTTTGTGGTGCTGGCGGTGATCGGCATCGTGAGCATCTGGACGCCATTGACGCACCCGGAAATCGCCTCGCGCTGGTTCACACTGCCGAACCTGTTCTGGTTCCTGCCGGTGCCAATCCTGGTATTGGTGACCATGTATGGGCTGATCCGCGCGGTGGCACGCAATGCGCACTACACGCCGTTCCTGCTGACGCTGGTGCTGATTTTCCTGGGCTACAGTGGATTGGGTATCAGCCTGTGGCCGAATATCATTCCGCCATCAGTGTCGATCTGGGACGCCGCCGCGCCGCCGCAAAGCCAGGGCTTCATGCTGGTTGGCACCCTGTTCATCATCCCGTTCATCCTGGGCTACACCTTCTGGAGCTACTACGTGTTCCGCGGCAAGGTCACCCACGAAGACGGTTATCACTAGGAGGGTCGTTCCATGTCCGGCAAACCTTCGTTGCAAGAGATCGAACAGGCCGAGAAACAGCCGTTGTGGCGGCGCCTGGGGTGGCTGGCGATGATCTGGACCGGCAGTGTGCTGGCCTTGTTCATTGTGGCCAGCCTGATGCGCATGTTCATGAATGCGGCGGGCCTGACCACTCACTGATATCCCGATCCGGGCCTGACGGCCCGGTTTTTCAACCCTGCTTTTCGCGAGAGAAGCAGGGTTTTTTTATTGACGGGCTTTATTTACGGGCTTTGAGGATCACGAATTTTGGCGTGGTGGCGACTTGCTCGACACCCCGGAACAAGCGCGCCAGTTTGGTGTGATAACCCAGGTGGCGATTGCCGACTATATAGAGAGCGCCGCCGACCACCAGCGCTTCCCGGGCCTGCTGGAACATGCGCCAGGCGAGGAAGTCACCGACCACCTGTTGCTGGTGGAAGGGCGGGTTGCACAGCACCACGTCCAGCGAACCCGGCTCCTGGCCAGCCAGGCCATCGGCGGCACGTACGATCACGTCGCGATCACCGAGGGCGGCTTGCCAGTTTTCGGCGGCCGATTGCACGGCCATATAGGATTCGTCCACCAGGGTGTAATGCGCTTCGGGGTTTTGCAGGGCACTGGCAATCGCCAATACGCCGTTGCCACAACCCAAGTCCGCCACACGGGCGTTGCCCAGGTTTTTCGGCAGGTGGGGCAGGAACGCACGGGTGCCGATGTCCAGGCTTTCGCGGCAGAACACGTTGGCGTGGTTCAGCAGTTCGATCGCCGGCGTGTCCAGGGTGTAGCGGGTGGGGTAGGGCGAAATGGCTGCGGGGCGGTCTTCAACAGTGGCGATCAGCAGCCGCGCTTTTTTCACTGCGAGTGACGCCTGCATCGGTCCGATATAGCGCTCCAGCAACTCGCCTGCCGCCCGTGGCAGATGCTTGATCATAGCCCCGGCGATGACTTGGGCTCCTGGCGTGAGTTGACCTTGCAAGCGGATCAGTTGTTCTTCCAGCAGCGCCAGGGTTTTCGGTACGCGGATCAGCACGCAGTCGAAAGGCCCTGCCGGAACCTGGCTGGCGGGAATGAATGCCACTGCATCAAACGCCTTGCCGTTACGTACCAGGTTCTTTTCCAAGCCCTGGGCAGCCAGGAACGAGTCACCGCTGGACGTGACCTGCACCTGCCCCTCAAGGCTTGCGGCCAGGGCGCCGAAGCTGTCATTGAGCACCAGCACGCGGGTTGCATTCGTCGGCTTCTGTTCCGCCAGATGATTGAGCAGGTATTCGTCGGCGGCATCGAAGGCTTGCAGCGGATCGTTATGTTGCTCTGGCTGGCGGATCAGATCGAGCTGGGCGAAGGGGCTTTCGAGCAGGGGCATGGCGGGGGAGGCTCTGGGTCAACGATGGGTGGTCGGCAGTCATGGGCCGAACCGTCTGAGTGTACTGCGCGCGGCACCTGGGGGGCTGCTCAACACTCAGAATGGGTCGCAAATGTTACGTTTTTTTCAAAGGGAATACATGCAGTGTTTCTTGGGCGGTTAAATAATCCCTTCTTGCGCGGCACGAAGCACGGCGGCGATCTTGTTGTTGACGCCCAGCTTCTTGAGGCAACTGCACACATGAAAACCTACTGTCCGTTCGGACAAGCACAGGATGGCCGCGATGTCCGCCGCTGTCTTGCCCATGCCCGACCACATGAGCACTTCTATTTCCCGTGGGGTCAATTTGCTGGTGGGGTTGACGCTTTGGCCTGCGGCATACTTTTGCGCCAGTACCGCGTGCATCGCATGACAGAGCCACAGCAGCATGCCCGCCTTTTCGTACAGTTCCTCCGGACTCACTTCGCCCTTGTCGCGGCTGAGGGTCAACATGCTGAACACGCCCCGGAAATCATGCACGGTGAGGGTTACCGCCCTGTGCACCCCAACGGTTTGGGCTAAAGACCAAAGGCTTGGTATCTCTTTGAATAATTTCTCCTCCCAGACAATCGGCAATAAACTTGCTTTGCAGTGTTTAACAATGGGATCAACTTCAAAGAATTTTGCTTCGTCGTAGATTTTTTTCCACTCGTTTGAGTGGTTGGTAAATTCAATTGGCTTGATTTGATTTTTGGGTAATTGGGAACTCATCTTGAAAGAACAGTGTTTGAAACCCAGTTCATACGTTTTGTTGATCACCATTTCAAACACACTGGTGACCTCGTTTTCACCTTCCAGCTTGGGAAGGCGCGTGGTTTGCCATTTGAGCATAGGTCACTCTCCATGGGGTTCTCCGTGACTTGGGGTACGTCCTGAACCCCCAAAGCTGCACGAAAACCAGTGTAGGACAACGGCTACGCAGCGAGAGGAAAATTTTGCTCTTGCGAATTGATGTTTAATAGTTTTTTGCAAAACTGTTCGTTAGCTCTTTAACGACTTAGTTGAAAAAGTGACGGTTTATTAGTCAGTTGTAGGCCGTGTAACGATCGACTAACAGTCGTCTTCACACGTTTAAGTGAAGGCTAATAGCGAATGAGTTGGCGGTGCGACTACATAGCCACTACTGCGTATATTTGCCGATACCACTACCAATCGCAGGTGTTTCCCCACGCGACTTTGAGGGACACTAGGGCACCTGTAGAACGGAGCCCCCCATGACGGCCAGTGCTGAGAAATTTACCCGCCAGACCTTGCTCGACGTGCAATCGCTGACCCCCAGCCTGTTTACCCTGCGCACCACCCGCGATCCGGGCTTTCGTTTCACGGCGGGGCAGTTTGTGCGTTTGGGGGTGACCAAGGCGGATGGCAGTACCGTATGGCGTGCCTATTCGCTGGTGTCCTCACCGTTTGATGAGCATCTGGACTTCTTCTCGATCGTTGTCCCCGGTGGTGAGTTCACCAGCGAGCTGAGCCGCCTGCGGGTAGGCGATACCTTGATGGTGGAGCGCCAGGCCACGGGTTTCCTGACCTTGAACCGTTTCGTCGATGGCCGCGATTTGTGGATGCTGGGCACTGGCACCGGGGTGGCGCCGTTTTTGTCGATCCTGCAGGACTTCGAGGTGTGGGAGAAATTCGAACGCATCATCCTGGTGTACAGCGCACGGGAAGCCAAGGAGCTCGCGTATCAAACGCTGATCAATGATCTGGGTGAACGTGAATACTTGGCCGAGTACGCACACAAACTCACCTACGTTCCCATCGTCACCCGTGAGCAGCATCCCGGCGCATTGAATGGGCGCATCACCACGCTGATCGAAAATGGCGAGCTTGAGCGCGCAGCCGGCGTCGAATTGACCCCGGAACATTCCCGCGTGTTGATCTGCGGCAACCCGCAGATGGTCGATGACACGCGCCAGTTGCTCAAGCAGCGTGACATGAACCTGAGCTTGAGCCGTCGCCCCGGCCAAGTGGCGGTGGAAAACTACTGGTAATAAAAAAGGCGCCTCTAGCAGGCGCCTTTTTTCTCAAGCCGGTCTTTACAGGCGCGGCTTGTCGTTCTGTGCCTTGAGCAGATCACGGATCTCACCCAGCAACACTTCTTCCTTGGTCGGCGTCGGCGGCAGGCTTGGCGCCACGGCCTCTTCACGCTTCAGGCGGTTGATCGCCTTCACACCCATGAAGATCGCAAATGCGACGATCACAAAGTCGATGACGCTCTGGATGAACTTGCCGTAGGCCAGTACCACCGCAGGCACATCGCCCTGTGCCGCCTTGAGCGTTATCGCCAGGTCACCGAAGTCCACGCCACCGATCAACAGACCGATTGGCGGCATCACCACGTCGCCTACAAACGAGGAAACAATTTTGCCGAAGGCGGCGCCGATGATGATACCGACGGCCATATCGACCACATTACCTTTGACCGCGAAGGCCTTGAACTCACTGATCACGCCCATAGGTTATTCCTTGTTACAGATGAGAAGGGTGGGACTCAGTGTAAGTCAGTCGTAGCGGGCTTGCCCGACACAACCGTTAACACTGTTAGTTTTTATCGACACATTAAAACGCAAATAGTTTGCAAAGTGCCATCAATCGCGCGCGAAATACGCCTGATATCAGTTACTTAACAGATTATTTTGTTAATCGGGTTGTTGTGAGTTTTCTATTTATCTTCTGACTCTCGGGTCACTAGCCTCTGGCAAGCACAACTGAATGTGCATTAAAAAAACCAGAGGAAACCTCGATGAAGACCCCTATGAGTCGCGGGCCTGTTTCAGCGCGATACGCGCTGGTACTGGCGACCGCCAGCCTGCTTTCCCTGTCCGTACACGCCGCCAACCTGACCCGCGATAACGGTGCTGCGGTGGGTGACAACCAGAACTCGCAGACCGCCGGCGCCAATGGCCCAGTGTTGCTGCAAGACGTGCAGTTGATCCAGAAGCTGCAGCGCTTCGACCGCGAGCGCATCCCCGAGCGCGTGGTGCACGCCCGTGGCACCGGCGCCCACGGTACGTTCACCGTCACCGATAACCTCAGTGACCTGACCAAGGCCAAGGTGTTCGCGGCCGGCGAAGCCACCCCGGTGTTCGTGCGCTTCTCCGCCGTGGTCCACGGCAATCACTCCCCGGAAACCTTGCGCGACCCGCGTGGTTTCGCCACCAAGTTCTACACCGCTGATGGCAACTGGGACCTGGTGGGTAACAACTTCCCGACCTTCTTTATCCGCGACGCCATCAAGTTCCCGGACATGGTCCACGCCTTCAAGCCAGACCCGCGCACCAACCTGGATGACGATTCCCGTCGCTTCGACTTCTTCTCCCATGTGCCTGAGTCCACCCGCACGCTGACCGAGCTGTACTCCGACTCCGGCACCCCGGCCAGCTATCGGGAAATGGACGGCAACGGCGTGCACGCCTACAAGCTGATCAACGCCAAGGGCGAAGTGCACTACGTCAAGTTCCACTGGAAGAGCCTGCAAGGCATCAAGAACCTCGACCCCAAGCAGGTCACCGAAGTGCAGGGCCGCGACTACAGCCACATGACCAACGACCTGGTCACGCATATCAACAAGGGCGATTTCCCCAAGTGGGACCTGTACGTGCAGGTGCTCAAGCCTGAGGACCTGGCCAAGTTCGACTTCGATCCATTGGATGCGACCAAGATCTGGCCGAATGTGCCTGAGCGCAAAGTCGGGCAGATGGTGCTGAACCGCAACCCCGCCAACGTGTTCCAGGAAACCGAGCAAGTCGCCATGGCCCCGGCCAACCTGGTGCCGGGCATCGAGCCGTCCGAGGACCGTCTGCTGCAAGGCCGCGTGTTCTCCTATGCCGATACCCAGATGTACCGCCTGGGCGCCAACGCCCTGCAATTGCCAATCAACGCCCCACGGGTGACCGTCAACAACGGTAACCAGGACGGCGCGATGAACTTCGGCAAGACCACCACCGGCGTGAACTACCAGCCAAGCCGTCTGCTGCCACGGGACGAGCCGCAAGCCGCGCGCTACAGCCAGTCGGCCCTTTCGGGAAGCACCCAGCAGGCGAAGATCCAGCGCGAGCAGAACTTCAAGCAGGCCGGTGATCTGTACCGCTCCTTCACGAAGAAAGAGCGCCAGGACTTGATCGAGAACTTTGGTGGCTCGCTGGCGACCACCGATGACGAGAGCAAGCACATCATCCTGTCGTTCCTGTACAAGGCCGACCCGGAATATGGCACCGGCGTGGCCAAGGTTGCCAAGGGTGACCTGGCACGCGTGAAGGCGCTGGCGGACAAACTGACTGACTGATCCGTTGGTTCTGGTCGGCGCCCTTGATGAGGCGTCGACCTTTGGCAGGAGAACACCCATGCGAGTTTCTATCGGATTGCTGATGGCCATGCTGGCCTTTGTCGCCCATGCCGAGTCTCCCGACCCGGTCGCGCTCAAAGCCCAGTTGCAGGACTACTATTTCGACGCCGCCCGCCGAGGCGACCTCGACATGCTCGACACCTTTATCGACTCCGGCTACAGCCTCAACACCCAGGACGACAAGGGCTACACCGCGTTGATCCTCGCCGCCTATCACGGCCAGGGCCCGTTCGTTGAGCGCTTGCTCAGCGCGGGCGCCGACGCCTGTGTGCAGGACAAACGTGGCAACACGGCGCTGATGGGCGCGATCTTCAAGGGCGAGTTGAAAATTGCCCAGCGCCTGCTGGCGACCGACTGCAACCCCGATCAACGCAACGGCGCCGGGCAGACGGCGGCCATGTACGCCGGGTTGTTCAAGCGCGTCGAGTTGCTGGATGAGTTGAAGGCCAAGGGCGCCGACCTCAACGCTGAAGACCCGATCGGCAACAGCGCTTCACGATTGGCCAGCGGTGAAATCCGGACCCCGGCGTCGCGCTGAGCTATCATCGCGGTTTTTCGGTTGGAGGTTCTCAAATGGCAAAGGCCAAGCGCATGTACGGCTGCACGGAGTGCGGCGCGACCTTTCCCAAGTGGGCCGGCCAGTGCACCGAGTGCGGTGCATGGAACACCCTGACTGAGACCATGATCGAGAGCGGTGGCGCCGCAGCTCCCACCGGCCGTGCCGGCTGGACCGGGCAACAGGCGCAGATCAAGACGCTGGCCGAAGTCAGCGTCGAAGAGATCCCGCGTTTCTCCACGGCCTCCGGTGAATTGGACCGGGTGCTGGGCGGCGGCCTGGTGGACGGCTCGGTGGTGCTGATCGGCGGCGACCCAGGCATCGGCAAATCGACGATCCTGCTGCAAACCCTGTGCAGCATCGCCAGCCGCATGCCGGCGCTGTATGTCACCGGCGAGGAATCCCAACAACAAGTGGCGATGCGCGCCCGTCGCCTGGGGCTGCCCCAGGATCAACTGCGGGTGATGACCGAGACCTGCATCGAAAGCATCATCGCCACGGCCCGTATCGAAAAGCCCAAGGTCATGGTGATCGACTCGATCCAGACCATTTTCACCGAGCAATTGCAGTCGGCGCCGGGTGGCGTGTCCCAGGTGCGTGAAAGTGCGGCGCTGCTGGTGCGCTATGCCAAGCAGAGCGGCACAGCGATCTTCCTGGTCGGTCATGTGACCAAAGAGGGCGCACTGGCCGGGCCACGGGTGTTGGAGCACATGGTCGACACCGTGTTGTATTTTGAAGGTGAGTCCGATGGCCGTCTGCGTTTGCTGCGGGCTGTGAAGAACCGTTTTGGCGCGGTCAACGAACTGGGCGTGTTCGCCATGACGGACCGGGGGCTTAAAGAAGTCTCCAACCCTTCAGCGATTTTTCTCACTCGCGCCCAGGAAGAAGTCCCCGGCAGCGTGGTGATGGCAACGTGGGAAGGCACCCGCCCGATGCTGGTGGAAGTGCAGGCGTTGGTGGATGACAGCCATCTGGCCAACCCGCGCCGCGTGACGTTGGGCCTGGATCAGAACCGCCTGGCGATGTTGCTCGCCGTATTGCACCGTCACGGCGGCATCCCGACCCACGACCAGGACGTGTTCCTCAACGTGGTCGGCGGGGTCAAGGTGCTGGAGACCGCATCCGACCTGGCGTTGATGGCGGCAGTCATGTCCAGCCTGCGTAACCGACCGTTGCCCCATGACTTGCTGGTGTTCGGTGAGGTGGGCCTGTCGGGCGAGGTGCGTCCGGTGCCCAGCGGCCAGGAACGCTTGAAGGAAGCTGCCAAGCACGGCTTCAAACGCGCAATTGTGCCCAAAGGCAATGCGCCGAAGGAGTCGCCGCCGGGGATAAAGATCATTGGCGTGACGCGGTTGGAACAGGCATTGGATGCACTATTCGAGTAGGGCGCCCAGCTCGCGCTCCAACTCTTGCGGATCGCCCAGGTTCAACTCGATCAGCCGCCGCAGATGGCTGATCGAATCCAGGTCGATGTGCTCGCACACGAAGCCCAACTGCCCGTGATCCTCATGGGCCAGCTTCACCTGCATCTTTATATGCGCCCGTGGGTCCAGCCGGATGTCCACGTCAAATAGCCGCTTGCCATTACCCCGCCAGTCGTCAGGGCGCTCCACCAGCAAGCCTCGCAGCGATAAATCCAGCAGTTGCACCGGCCAATTCCAGCTGTCCTGGGCAATGGTCGTCTTGGCATCAAAGGCGATGCGACGGAAACGGCGGCGTTCAGACGGTTGCTCGGTCATGGTGAAACCCTCTGGAGATAGAAGGATTGTAGCCCTGCGCCATCATCGGCCCGGAATTTCTGCTTTTTTTGTGCGCAGGAGGCTCTAGACCAACGTAGGGGGGTGGCCTTTGAGGCCAACAGCGCTAAACTCGGGATGGCTGTCCTTTCTGTCCACCCTGGCTGGAATATAAAAATGAAAAATAATAATAGCCTGCTACGCCACCTACCCTGGCTGGTGCTGGCAATCGTAGGAGCGTGCGCCCTAGGCGTAGTGGCTTTGCGCCGCGGCGAGGCGATCAACGCCTTGTGGATTGTGGTCGCTGCTGTGGCCATCTACCTGGTTGCGTACCGTTACTACAGTCTGTTCATCGCTAACAACGTGATGCAACTCGATCCACGGCGGGCCACCCCCGCAGTGCTCAATAATGACGGTCTGGACTATGTGCCGACCAACAAACACATCCTGTTCGGTCACCACTTTGCGGCGATTGCCGGTGCAGGCCCGTTGGTCGGTCCGGTGCTGGCGGCGCAAATGGGCTACCTGCCCGGCACGCTCTGGCTGATTGCCGGCGTGGTGCTGGCCGGTGCGGTGCAGGACTTCATGGTCCTGTTCCTGTCCACCCGTCGCAACGGCCGTTCCCTGGGGGACATGGTTCGCGAAGAGATGGGCCGTATCCCTGGGACCATCGCGCTGTTCGGCTGCTTCCTGATCATGATCATCATCCTCGCGGTGCTGGCGCTGATCGTGGTCAAGGCCCTGGCCGAGAGCCCATGGGGCATCTTCACGGTGATGGCGACCATCCCGATCGCGATGTTCATGGGCATCTACATGCGCTACATCCGCCCGGGCCGCATCGGTGAAATCTCGATCATCGGCGTGCTGTTGCTGCTCGGTTCGATCTGGCTGGGCGGGCAGATTGCCGCTGACCCGGTCTGGGCCAAGGCCTTCACCTTCACCGGCATTCAAATTACCTGGATGCTGATCGGCTACGGTTTCGTCGCTGCAGTGTTGCCGGTTTGGCTGATCCTGGCGCCGCGTGACTACCTCTCCACCTTCCTGAAAATCGGCACCATCATCGCCCTGGCGATCGGCATTCTGGTCACCATGCCCGACCTGAAAATGCCGGCCCTGACCCAGTTCATCGACGGCACCGGCCCGGTGTGGAAGGGTGGCCTGTTCCCGTTCCTGTTCATCACCATTGCCTGTGGCGCGGTCTCGGGTTTCCACGCGCTGATCTCCTCGGGCACCACGCCCAAGTTGCTGGATAACGAAACCAACGCCCGCTACATCGGTTACGGCGGTATGTTGATGGAATCGTTCGTCGCCATCATGGCAATGGTTGCCGCTTCGGTGATCGAGCCTGGCGTGTATTTCGCTATGAACAGCCCGGCTGCCGTGGTGGGCAGTGATGTGGTGACTGTGGCGCAAACTGTCAGCAGCTGGGGCTTTGCCATTACCCCGGAAGCACTGACGGCGGTCGCCCGTGACATCGGTGAAACCACCATCCTGGCACGTGCCGGCGGTGCACCGACCCTGGCGGTCGGTATCGCGCAGATCCTGCACAGTGTGCTGCCGGGTGAAAACACCATGGCGTTCTGGTACCACTTTGCGATCCTGTTCGAAGCGTTGTTCATCCTGACGGCCGTGGACGCGGGCACCCGTGCCGGTCGCTTCATGCTGCAAGACCTGCTGGGTTCCTTCGTACCGGCGCTGAAACGCACTGAGTCCTGGACCGCCAACCTGATCGCGACCGCCGGTTGCGTGGCGATGTGGGGTTACCTGCTGTACCAAGGCGTGATCGACCCACTGGGCGGCATCAACACCTTGTGGCCACTGTTCGGTATCTCCAACCAGATGCTGGCAGGTATCGCGCTGATGCTGGCCACCGTTGTGCTGATCAAAATGAAACGCCAACGCTACATCTGGGTAACCATGCTGCCGGCGGTCTGGCTGCTGATCTGCACCACCACCGCGGGCTTCATCAAGCTGTTCGACGCCAACCCGGCGATTGGCTTCCTGTCGCTGGCCAAGAAGTACAGTGATGCGTTGGCCAATGGTCAGATCCTCGCCCCGGCGAAGAACATCGACCAGATGCAGCACGTGATCTGGAACGCCTACACCAACGCAACGCTGACGGCGCTGTTCCTGTTCGTGGTGTTCAGCATCCTGTTCTATGCGCTCAAGGTCGGCGTCGCCGCCTGGGGCAACAAAGAACGTACGGATAAAGAAGCCCCGTTCCAGGCTGTTCCGGACGCGTAATCGAGGATTGCAACCATGTTCAATGACATCAATCGCCTCGGTAAATACCTCGGTCAGGCCGCGCGCCTGATGGTCGGCATGCCCGACTACGATACGTACGTCGAGCATATGCAAACCAAACACCCGGACAAGCCGATGATGGACTACAAGGCGTTCTTCCGGGAACGCCAGGAAGCCCGTTACGGCGGCAAGGGTGGGCCCAAGTGCTGTTGACCTGCTAGGCAGGCCCCTGTGGGAGCCCATACCAATGGGCTCCCATTTTTATTTCTGTTTATTGAAGGAGAACTGCTTTTGTCCTCTCCCATTCCGGTCACCGTCCTCAGCGGCTTCCTCGGCGCCGGCAAGACCACCTTGCTGCGCCACCTGCTCAAGGCCGAACACGGCCTGAAGATCGCCGTGATCGAAAACGAATTCAGCGAGGCCGGTATCGACACCCAGCTATTGGGCGCCGAGCCGGTGCAAGTCATGACCCTTTCCAACGGCTGCGTGTGCTGCACCATCCACACCGACCTGACCAAAGCCCTGTACCTGCTGCTGGAGCGCCTGGACAGCGGCGAAATCGCCTTCGACCGCTTGGTGATCGAGTGCACCGGCCTGGCCGACCCGGCCCCTGTGGCCCAGACCTTCTTTATCGACGAGGAACTGCGCGAGCGCTATATCCTCGACGGCATCATCACCCTGGTGGACGCCGCCCACGCTGAGCACCACCTGACCCAGACCATCGCCCAGGCCCAGATCGGCTTTGCCGACCGCCTGCTGGTGAGCAAACGCGACTTGGTGGATGACGCTACCTTTGACGCGCTCAGCGAGCGCCTCACCCGCATCAACCGCCGTGCGCCGATTCGGGTGGTGGACCATGGCAACATCGACCTGGCTGAACTGCTCGATGTGCGTGGCTTCAACCTCAACGCTGGCATGAGCCTGCGCCCGGTGCGCGCCGCGCCGTCCATCGACCGTATCTCCAGCTTGGTGCTGCGCACCGACCAGCCGCTGGATATCGACCGTCTGAGCGAGTTCATGAACGAACTGCTCGAAGACCACGGCAAGCAACTGTTGCGCTACAAGGGCGTGCTGAATATTGCCGGTGAAGACCGGCGCATGGTGTTCCAGGGTGTGCTCAAGCTCTACGGCTTCGATTGGGACACGGAGTGGGAAGAGGGTGAGGCGCGGGAGAGTGTGATTGTGTTTATTGCCGATGAACTGCCGGAAGACAAGATTCGCGAAGGTTTCCAGCGCGTCTATCAGGCATAAAAAAGCCCGGCTCTAGAGCCGGGCTTCTTGTTCAAGCAACTGCAATCAAGCGCCGTACACCGGCAGCTTCTTGCAGATGGCCTTGACCTTCTCACGCACCGCGTCGATCACGGCTTCGTTGTTCAGGTCAGCCAGGATGTCGCAGATCCAGCCAGCCAGTTCCTTGCACTCTGCTTCCTTGAAGCCACGCGTGGTCACAGCCGGAGTACCGAAGCGCAGGCCGGAGGTGACGAACGGCGAACGTGGGTCGTTCGGCACGGAGTTCTTGTTCACGGTGATGAAGGCTTTGCCCAGGGCAGCGTCAGCATCTTTACCGGAAATGTCCTGCTTGATCAGCGACAGCAGGAACAGGTGGTTTTCAGTACCGCCGGAGACTACGTCGAAGCCGCGCTCGATGAACACGCTGGCCATGGTCTGGGCGTTCTTGACCACTTGTTGCTGGTAGGTCTTGAACTCAGGCTGCAGGGCTTCCTTGAAGCAGATCGCTTTGGCGGCGATCACGTGCTCCAGCGGGCCGCCTTGGGCGCCTGGGAAGACAGCGGAGTTCAGCTTCTTCTCGATGTCGGCGTTGGCGCGAGCCAGGATCAGGCCGCCACGTGGACCGCGCAGGGTCTTGTGGGTCGTGGTGGTCACGACGTCAGCGTAAGGCACCGGGTTCGGGTAGACGCCAGCGGCGACCAGACCGGCCACGTGGGCCATGTCGACGAACAGGTACGCGCCCACTTTGTCAGCGATTGCGCGGAAACGTGGGAAGTCCAGGATCTGCGAGTAGGCAGAGAAACCGGCCACGATCATTTTTGGCTTGTGCTCGACCGCCAGGCGCTCGACTTCGTCGTAGTCGATCAGGCCGTTGGCATCGATACCGTATTGAACGGCGTTGTACAGTTTGCCGGAGGAGGAAACGCTGGCGCCGTGGGTCAGGTGACCGCCGTGGGCCAGGCTCATGCCCAGGATGGTGTCGCCGCCTTGCAGCAGGGCCAGGTACACGGCGCTGTTGGCTTGGGACCCGGCGTGCGGCTGGACGTTGGCGTAGTCGGCGCCGAACAGTTCTTTGGCGCGGTCGATAGCCAGCTGTTCAACCACGTCGACGTACTCGCAACCACCGTAGTAGCGCTTGCCTGGGTAACCTTCGGCGTACTTGTTGGTCAAGACCGAACCTTGAGCCTCCATCACCGCTGGGCTGGTGTAGTTTTCCGAAGCGATCAGCTCAATGTGCTCTTCCTGGCGCACGGCTTCTTGCTCCATGGCGGCGAAGAGATCGGCGTCGTACTTGGCAATAGTCAAATCACGGCTGAACATGGCGGTCCTCAAGGATCGGGGGCAGAAAAGGAGGGCATTCTAACCCAATGGGTTTTAGATGGCATATGAAAGGACATCATGTCGCGGATAAGCGGGGCTCATCTGGGGATAAGCGGTGCTTGTTGTAGCTGTTGTGGCGAGGGAGCTTGCTCCCGCTGGACTGCGCAGCAGTCCCAAAAAAGAGGGGCCGCTTCGCGCCCCAGCGGGAGCAAGCTCCCTCGCCACAGGGAAGTCAGCCCACTAGAGGATCAGTCGAACATGAAGAGGGCATCGTTACTGAACTGCGCCTCGAACCGATTCGCCGGCATCGGCCGCCCGAACAGGTAGCCCTGCACTTCATCGCAGCCATGCTCACGCAGGAAGTCCAGCTGCTCATGGGTTTCCACACCCTCGGCGATCACCGCCAAGTTCAGGCTGTGGGCCATGGCAATAATGGCGCGGGCGATCTGTGCGTCTTGCTCGCCTGATGGCAGGCCATCGACGAAAGTGCGGTCGATCTTCAACACGTCGATGGGGAATTGCTTGAGGTAGTTGAGCGACGAGTAACCGGTACCAAAGTCGTCAACCGCAATGCTCAAGCCCAGGTTTTTCAGGCTGTCGAGGATCTGCATCGCCTCGTTGACTTCACGCATCAGGATACTTTCGGTCAGCTCCAGCTCCAGGCACGCCGGCGGCAGGCCCGTGTCCTTGAGGATGGTGGCGATGCGGGTGCCCAACTGGCCGTCGGAGAACTGCCGCGCCGAGATGTTCACCGAGACTTTCGGCACGCGCACCTTGTTCTGGTGCCAGGTCTTGAGCTGTCGGCAGGCTTCGCTGATCACCCAGTCGCCCACGTCCACCACTAGGCCCAATTCCTCCAGCACCGGGATGAAATCCCCCGGCGGCACCAGGCCACGACGCGGGTGGCGCCAGCGCAGCAGGGCTTCGGCGCCGGTCAGGCGTTTACCGTCGCCGCTGAACTGCGGTTGGTAATAGAGCACGAATTCATTCTGGTCCAGAGCGTGGCGCAGGTCGCTTTCCAGCTCCAGGCGCTCCAGGGCGCTGGCGTTCATATCGGCCTGGTAGAACTGGAAGTTGTTCTTGCCGCGTTCCTTGGCGTGATACATCGCCGTGTCGGCGTTTTTCATCAACTGGCTCAGCTCGTTGCCGTCCTGGGGGCTCAGGGCGATGCCGATACTGGCGGTGACAAAAAACTCGCGGCCCTCCAGTACAAAGGGCTTCACCAGGCTGGCGAGGATCTGCTCGGCCACATGAATGGCACGGTTCAGCGCCATTTCGCGGCTGATCCGCGGTTGCAGGAGCAGGGTGAACTCGTCGCCGCCCATGCGCGCCACGGTGTCGTCTTCGGCCACGCAACCCAGCAGGCGCGTGGCCATTTCCTTGAGCATGCGGTCGCCAGCGGCGTGGCCCAGGGAGTCGTTGATCGGTTTGAAGCGGTCGAGGTCAAGGAACATCAGCACCACCCACGACTTCTGCCGTTCGGCCGACTGCAACGCGGTGTGCAGGCGATCCTGGAACAGCGTGCGGTTGGGCAGGTGGGTCAGGGCGTCGTAGTAAGCCAGGCGGTGGATGCGCTGCTCGCTGGCCTTGCGCTCACTGATGTCACTGAAGAAGCACACATAGCTGGCCAGGTCGCCTTCATCGTCGAACACGGCGGTAATGCCCACCCACGCCGGGTAATGCTCGCCGTTGCGGCGCTTGAGCCACACTTCGCCTTCCCAGGTGCTGTGCTGGTGCAGTTGCTTGAGCACGTAGCGCAGATGGGCTTCCTGCTGTTCGTCGACGGTGAGCATGTTCGGCAACTGGTCGAGTACATCGCTGACCGCATAGCCGCTGACCCGGCTGAACGCCTCGTTGGCCTGCACGATATAGCCCGCGGGGTCGGTAATCAGGATCGCCGAGGTCGAGTGTTCGAATACCGTGGCCGCCATGCGCAGGTCTTTCTCGGCGCGGCGTTGCTGGCTGATGTCGCGGCCCACGCCAAGGATGCCCTCGAAGGCGCCGTGTTCGTCCCACACCAGCACCAGTCGCAGCTCGATCGGCACTTTGCGACCGTCTGCGCGCAAGCAGTCGAACAGGAACAGTTGGGTCTGGATCTCATCACGCAGCCGGTTCAGCGCCTCAGGATCGCCCAGCGAGCGGCTGACCTGTTCCACCAGGCTGTAAATGCCGGTCAGTTGCTGCGGGTTGGCGATGATCGACTGCCAGCCGTTCTTGAACACCCAATCCACGTCATAACCGAGCACGGCGTTGACCGAAGGGCTGATGTAGTTGAGCGCCAACTGGCTGTCGGTGGAGCAGATCACGTCGCTGATGCTTTCGGCCAGCATGCGGTAGCGCTGTTCGCTGTCACGCAGGGATTCGCTGGCCTCGATCTGGTCGGTGATGTCCTTGGCCACGCCGATGATGCGGGTGATCTGCGCCGTCTTGTCGCGGGCCAGGGCCTGCTCGCGGATGTCAAAGCGCCGCCATTGGTTATTGCGGTGACGAAAGCGCAGCTGGCATTGCAATTGGGTGGTGTAGCCGATCTGGCGCTGCTGCTGGCGCAGGTCGTGGTAATGCTCGGCGTCTTCGGGGTGCAGCAGGATTTCCCAGAAGTACTCGCCCATTTGCTGCAGTTCGGCCTTGTTGTAGCCGAGGGTATGGCCCAGGTGATGGTTGCTGAAAATCATGCGCTGGCTGATCACGTCCTGCACATACAGGTGGTCGGGGACGGTGCGTACCACGTCGGACCAGAAGCTCTCGCGCTCCACCAGCGACAGCTCGATCAACTTGCGGCTGGTGATATCGCTGATGCTGAGGATCACTGCCTTGAAATCGTCCTGCTGCTCCGGCAGGCGCATCACCAGCCACAGGTACTGCTCGTTGCCGGCCACGTCCTTGAGCTGGATTTCCAGTTCCAACTGGTTCTGCTGGGTCAGTACCGCCTCAAGAATCTGGTAGCCGATGGACGTGGCATTGCGCGGGCAATCATCGATCAAGCGCTCCCAGGCCTCTTCACAGGAACCCACGTTCAGCAGGCGCACCGCCACCTGGTTGACCTCGGTGATGCGCAGTTCCTTGAGCAGTTGCTGGCGCTCGTTAGGGTTGTCCTGCAGCCAGGCGTGCAGTTGCTCGCGGGTCTCCAGCCGGGTCTTGTCGAAGAAGGCATTCAGGCCCGACAGGTCGAGCACGCACAAGGCCACGCCGGTGCCTTCGAAAATGTCCTGGTAGCGCCGCCGGCCTTCATGCACCTGGCGCTGGCGGCGACGCATGTTCAACAGCACGATCACCGGGATCAATGAAAACGCCAGGCCCAGCAGGCATTTACCGATAAAGGCCGGCAGCAGTTGTTCCAGCACCGCCGTGCGGTCGAACAGCCCGCGCAGTTGCCAGTCGCTCTTGCTCAGGGGCGTGACCAGTACGCTTTTATTCAGCTCGTCCGGGGTCAACGCAGACGCCCACTGCGCTGGCATGCCGCTGTCTCGGCTGACAACCCGATGGTTGATGCGATTCTCGATGACCCACAGCGGGCGCTGGCCCTGGCCGTCTTGGCGGGTGAGATTGCTCAGGTAGTTGGGGGCCAGGCGCAGCGCCCAATACATCCGCGAGCCGCCGCTGGGTTGGTGCAGCAACAGATAGATAATCGTGCCGTCGTTGCTGTTGCTCAGGTAATAGGATTGGGCGTGGCTGCGTTGCACCAGTTCTGCCAGCCAGGCGGCGTCCTGGCTGTCGGTGGCGCTGTCACTGACCATCGCGCCGCTGGGGGCGAGCAGGGCGATGCTGCGCAGCTCCGGCAGCGAGCGTTGCAAGGTGCGCATCAGGGCCTGTTGCTGTTCGCTGTCACGCGGTGGCTCGACCATCGGCAGCAAGTTCAGGGCGATTTTTGCGCTGAGGGCCATGTTCAGGCTGATCTGTTCAGCCAGGTCGGCGCTGTAGTCGATGGTGTATTGCTGCTGGTTCTTCTGGTTTTGCTGGAGCTGGTCGAGCAACTGCCAGAACAATAACGCGAGCAGCATGAGGACGAGCGTCGCCAATGCGCCTTTGAGGGTGCCGTGCAGGGGCGCTCCCGGCGCTATATGAGCGGCGCGCAGGGGAGTTGGCGGCGTGACTTTGGACAAGCTGTGATCCTGCGGTTTGGCTGGACTGGCGCGCGACGTGCACTATAAGCCGGACGCCCGGAGGGCGGCTAGCATGCCTTGACTTGTGGCAAAGTGCCAGCCCCGCCTGGCGGGCACTAGAGAGCGCTGCTGGTATGGATCAGGCTGTCCGCCAGCCGCGTCAGAATCGCCAGCGTGAACAGGCTGATAACCACGCAAGCCGTGCGGTTGATGGTGTGCGGCGTCAACCACGCGTATCCGCCGCGTTTGATGCGGGCCCCCAGCAGCACCCAGGCACAGCCCACCGGTATCACAACGGCGGTGAACTGCGCGACGAAATGCACGTACAGGTTTAAGTCTGCGAACGTCTGCATCGGGACGATAAACGACACGATCAGTAATCCCTTGGGGTTGATCAACGTGAGCAAAAAGAAATTCAGCGTGGAGACCCTTGCCTCCGGCCCAGTGTGGAGTGTTTCGTCGGGATGGCACCACAGCAGGTAGCAAGTCCTGATCAAATAGCAGACCGAGGCGAACTGCATGAGCTTCAGGCCCCAGGGCGCGTTGTCGCCGATATGGCCGAGCAGGTAGCCCCAAAAGGAGATCTGCGTCAGGTAGGCCAGGCATTCCAGCAGGCTCAGCGGCCAGGCGCGCCGGAATCCTACGAGTAACCCCGAGCGCAGCAGCAGCGTGTTGGTGGGCCCCGGCATTAATAGCAGTAGCCCGAGTGCGGATAGGACGCCAAGCATGAAGGGTGTCTCCTGGAACCCCTGAGGGTTTTGGCCGGCTAATCTAACAGATAGGCTTCGATACGCTCGGTCACTTAGGTTAACCTTGAGGATTCGCAACACTATGTACAGCGCCATGACGCTACGTAGGCCTGTTCTTACTTTTATGAGGTCCACATTTTGGCTCAATACGTCTTCACCATGCATCGGCTGGGCAAAGTTGTCCCTCCGAAGCGGGAAATCCTGAAAAACATTTCGCTGTCCTTCTTCCCAGGCGCCAAGATCGGCGTGCTCGGCCTCAACGGTTCGGGTAAGTCCACCCTGTTGAAAATCATGGCCGGCGTCGACACCGAGTTCGAAGGCGAAGCCCGCCCGATGCCTGACCTGAACATCGGCTACCTGCCGCAAGAGCCGATCCTGGACCCGACCAAGACCGTGCGTGAAGTGGTGGAAGAAGCCGTCAGCGTGATCAAGAACGCCCAGGCGCGCCTGGACGAGGTCTACGCGGCGTACGCTGAAGAAGATGCCGACTTCGACAAACTGGCCGCCGAACAGGCCAAGCTCGAAGCCATCCTGCAAGCCAGCGATGGTCACAACCTGGAGCGCCAGCTGGAAGTCGCCGCCGACGCACTGCGCCTGCCGGCGTGGGACGCCAAGGTCGAACACCTGTCCGGTGGTGAAAAACGTCGTGTGGCCCTGTGCCGCCTGCTGCTGTCGGCCCCCGACATGCTGCTGCTCGACGAACCTACCAACCACTTGGACGCCGATTCCGTCGCCTGGCTGGAACACTTCCTACACGATTTCCCAGGCACCGTGGTCGCGATCACGCACGACCGGTACTTCCTGGACAACGTGGCCGGCTGGATCCTCGAGCTCGACCGTGGCGCCGGTATCCCTTACGAGGGCAACTACTCCGGTTGGCTGGAAGCCAAGTCCGACCGTCTGGCCGCCGAATCCAAGCAGCAATCGGCCCATGAAAAGGCCATGAAGGAAGAACTGGAGTGGGTGCGCAAAGGCGCCAAGGCCCGCCAGTCCAAATCCAAGGCACGTCTGCAACGCTTTGAAGAAATGCAATCCCAGGAATTCCAGAAGCGTTCGGAAACCAACGAGATCTACATCCCGGCCGGTCCGCGCCTGGGTGACAAGGTCATCGAGTTCAAGAACGTTTCCAAAGGCTATGGCGACCGCGTGCTGATCGACAACCTGTCGTTCTCCATGCCAAAAGGCGCGATCGTCGGCGTTATTGGTGGTAACGGTGCGGGTAAATCCACGCTGTTCCGCATGCTGATGGGCAAGGAAACCCCGGATTCGGGCACCATCGAAGTCGGCGAAACCGTGCAGCTTGCCTGCGTGGACCAGAGCCGTGAAGACCTGGATGGCAGCAAGACCGTGTTCCAGCAGATTTCCGACGGTTCCGACCAGATCCGCATCGGCAACTATGAAATCCCGTCGCGTACCTACGTCGGCCGTTTCAACTTCAAGGGCGGCGACCAGCAGAAGTTCGTCAAGGACCTGTCCGGTGGTGAGCGCGGTCGCTTGCACCTGGCCCTGACCCTGAAAGAGGGCGGCAACGTCCTGCTGCTCGACGAACCGTCCAACGACCTCGACGTTGAAACCCTGCGTTCCCTGGAAGAAGCGCTGCTGGACTTCCCGGGCGCCGCCATTGTGATCTCTCACGATCGGTGGTTCCTTGACCGCGTCGCGACCCACATCCTGGCGTACGAAGACGACTCGCAAGCGGTGTTCTTCGAAGGTAACTACACCGAGTACGAAGCGGACCGTAAAAAGCGCTTGGGCGACGCTGCTGCCCAGCCGCACCGTGTGCGTCACAAAAAACTGGCCTGATTCGGGTTGGTGGTTTGAAAGAGCGGAGCCTTCGGGCTCCGCTTTTTTTGCCTGGGATTTGATGGTGCGCTCGGTTCGGGCTTGCTCCCTGAAAAGGTGCATAAAAGCCCCTGAAACTGGATACAGTTATATAAAGCGCACCATTTAAATTCATAAAGGCGACATTTTGCCCTGTCGCAGTGCGGAATGAATTGATAAAGTCCGGCTCAATCTCCGTTAACAACTAAAAATTTGCCGAGACTTTTCATGATCGAATCCGTCGAATCCTTCCTTGCCCGCCTCAAGAAACGCGACCCCGACCAGCCGGAATTCCACCAGGCCGTAGAAGAAGTCCTACGCAGCCTGTGGCCGTTTCTGGAAGCCAACCCCCACTACCTGACCTCGGGCATATTGGAGCGCATCTGCGAGCCGGAGCGCGCGATTACCTTCCGGGTGTCGTGGGTGGATGATCATGGCAAGGTCCAGGTCAATCGCGGTTTCCGTATCCAGATGAACAGCGCCATCGGCCCGTATAAAGGTGGCCTGCGCTTCCATCCATCGGTGAACCTGGGCGTGTTGAAGTTCCTCGCCTTCGAGCAGACCTTCAAGAACTCCCTGACCTCGCTGCCCATGGGGGGCGGCAAAGGCGGCTCGGACTTCGACCCCAAGGGTAAGAGCGATGCTGAAGTCATGCGTTTCTGCCAGTCCTTCATGAGCGAGCTGTATCGCCACATCGGCGCGGACGTGGACGTGCCGGCCGGCGATATCGGCGTGGGCGCCCGTGAGATCGGCTTCCTGTTCGGCCAGTACAAGCGTCTGAGCAACCAGTTCACCTCCGTGCTGACCGGTAAGGGCATGACCTACGGCGGCAGCCTGATCCGCCCGGAAGCCACGGGTTTCGGCTGCGTGTACTTCGCTGAAGAGATGCTCAAGCGCAACAACCAGCGGGTGGAAGGCAAGCGTGTAGCGGTGTCCGGCTCCGGCAACGTGGCGCAATACGCGGCGCGCAAGGTCATGGACCTGGGCGGCAAGGTGATTTCCCTGTCCGACTCCGAAGGCACTCTGTACGCCGAAAGCGGTTTGACCGAAGAGCAATGGTCGGCCCTGCTGGAGCTGAAAAACGTCCAGCGCGGCCGCATCAGCGAACTGGCCGAGCGTTTCGGCCTGGAATTCCGCAAAGGCCAGACCCCATGGGAACTGGCTTGCGACATTGCGTTGCCCTGCGCGACCCAGAATGAACTGGATGCCGACGCCGCCCGCGCTTTGCTGCGCAATGGCTGCATCTGCGTGGCCGAAGGCGCCAACATGCCGACCACGCTCGAGGCTGTGGATATCTTTATCGAGGCGGGCACCCTGTTCGCGCCGGGTAAAGCTTCTAACGCTGGCGGCGTGGCCGTGAGCGGCCTGGAAATGTCGCAGAACGCCATGCGCCTGCTGTGGACCGCCGGTGAAGTGGACAGCAAGCTGCACAACATCATGCAGTCGATCCACCATGCCTGCGTGCATTACGGCGAAGAAAATGGCCGGATCAACTACGTGAAAGGCGCGAACATCGCCGGCTTCGTCAAAGTCGCCGACGCGATGCTGGCCCAAGGCATCGTCTAAGCCTCGGGTTCGATCCGCAGCACTTCGATCAACTGATCGCCGACGGGGCGCTGCCACAGCACCTCGTCACCCACCTGGGCGCCCAGTAAGGCGCGGCCCAGGGGCGAACCCCAGTTGATCAAGCCTGCGCCCGCATCGGCCTGGTCTTCACCGACCAACTGGATGCGTTGTTGTTCGTCCTGCTCATTGGCGAAGGTCACCCAACTGCCGATCTGCACCTTGTCGGTGGAGGTGGCCGGCGCGACCACCTGGGCGCTTTGCACCCGCTGGTTGAAGTAGCGCAAATCCCGCTCAAGGTCGGCCTGGCGCTGTTTATCGCCCTTGGCAGATTCGAGACTGTATTCGTGCTGCAACTGCGCAACCTTGGCCTGCAATTGCGCCAAACCATGCGCAGTCAGGCGATTGGGCTGCTCGCTCACCTGACGTTCCACCGGCTGATCAGCCTGGGCGGCGGCGCTGTCCTCGTTTACAAAAGCTCGGCTCATGACGTTCTCCCTCTCTGGAGTTTGGGCCATGGTCGCCGCGCTTTAGTTTCGCTGGATGTCTGGAAACGACCTATTGCGAACGATAGGCCCTGGCGGCGTCGCGGTTTTTCTCCTGTTGCCAGGCGCGCTCGCGGTCATCCCAGTGGTTGTCCTTGTAATCACGCAACTCTTCGTTCTCGCGCATGGCCTTGCACTGACGGAAACCGTCCTCCCAGCCTTCGGCGTATTCACGGTCCTTCAGATAACGCGGCACATTCTTGCGAAACTCCCCGCTGATTACCCCAGCAGCCTGGCGACCGCTGCTGCAACCGTCATCAAAACCATCGGCAAACGCCGGTGGATAACCTTTGGCCAGCAAATCCTGGTGAGTGGATTGGCAACCGGCCAACCACGCTACTGCACACAGCATTACCGCATACCGCCACATGGCGTACTCCCTGGCCGTTTCACGGCTGATAGGGAAGAGTCTAGAGGGAGATTTGTCGGGGAGGTGTGAAAGGGAGGTGAGAAAGGTGTTGGGCTGCGGTGAGTGTCTGAATAGACGCGCGCCAAGTGTGGGAGGGGGCTTGCCCCCGATGGCAGTGTGTCAGTTAGTACATCTGATTCTGACACTCCGCTATCGGGGGCAAGCCCCCTCCCACATTTTGATCTCGGCCAGGCTTTAGTCAATAGTGATACCACTTCACCTCAAGCATCACTTCATTCACCGGCGTCGACAAGTGGCTGTACTCACGCTGTGCGCTCAGGCGCAGTCCCAGGTTGCGCGATAATTCCCACTGCTGATTCAGGCTGATGCTACGGCGCACTTCGCCATTGGTGAAGAAATCACCCTTGGCTTCCAGGCTCAGGTTACCCAGCGGGTTTTTCCACAGTACGCCGGTATTGAACCCGGCCGCGGGGGAGATGGCTTCGTTGAAGTCGTTGTTGTGCTCCACGCGCACGGTGCCGAGGGCGAAGCCGAGCATGTCGTCGCGCAGTTGCCAGGTGCCGCCTGCGCCGCCGTTGACGTGGGCGACCAGGGTTTCGTCGTCGTGTTTGCCCGGTACGCGTTCCAGGCCGCCGGTGACTTGCCATGACCATGGCTGCAACAAGGCGTTGCGCGGGGTCAGGGAGCGGATGGTGGCCAGGTCCAGTTGCTGCAGTTGCCAGTGGTTGCCTTCGTACTGGCGCAGTTTCATCTGCAGGATTTCGATCTGCGCGCCCAGGGGGAAGCCTTCGGCGTTGTCGTTGAGGTCGTGGTAGGCCATGCGCAGGCCGTATTCACCGAAGGCTTTGTCGCCACGGGTGCCGATGCCGGCTTGCCAGGTGCGTGATTCATGGCCGTTTTCCGGCAGGCCGGGCGGGGTGATCTTGAGGTCGGGCGCCGGGTTCTGGTTAATTGCGCGCAGCAGTTCGAAGCTGCGCTGGGAGCGGGCGGTGTCGCGCTCCAGGCCGTTGGCGCGGTAGCGGCCAAGGCGGTAGGCGGCGTCGATGATCAGTGCCTGGCGATCTTTAGCGATGGCCTTGAAGGCGGGGTCCTGCAATTGCTTCTGATCGTCGCTGACCTTCAATACCCATTGCTGTTCGTCGCTGTCCAGCGGCTTGGCGCGCTCCAGCAACTCGCGTTCACGGGAAGGACGGTAGTCGATCTTCTCTACCAGACCTGCGTCTTTCACGGCCTTTACGGTGTCGGTCGGGATGGCGGTCAGCGGGAACTGTTCGGTCAAGCGCAGGCCGGGACGCGCCACTTGCAGCAGTTCCAGCAGGCGATAGGAGCAGTTTTCGTCAAAGAAGAAGTAGTCGAACTGGATCTGCTTGAGCTCCCACACGTGCTCGACCATGCGCTCGGTCTCGACTTGCGTGAGGTTGAGGCGATATTCCCACAGGTCGCGGTTCTCAAGGCTGCGGTACTCCGAGAGCTTTTCCTGATAAGGCACCAGGGCGAACAGGCCGGGATAACCGCCCATCAGGCCTTTCCAGGCGTAAAGAATGCTGTTGTCGGAGCCTTCGATGTAGGCGCCGAAGTTGATCGCATAGCTGAGCAGGGCAGTGTTGTTGCTTTGCACGTCGGCCTGGTCGATGCGTAGCAGCGTGTGGCCGAACATCGACGACGGGCTGTTGAGGTAGGCCGCCGGGAAGATCATCACCGCGCTATGGGGGGCGACGTCCTTGAACCATTGCTTGAATTCTGTGCAGTCCACGGCAGGCAGGTCAGTGAGGTGCAACTGATCCTTGAGCCAGCGGGTCCGTGCGGGATAAACGCATTGGGCGTGTTTTTCACCCAGGCTGGCCGGTGCGTAGAGCGCATCAACGGTGGCCTTGAGTTCGGCGTCCGGGTGGTGGGCGCCATCGGCTGCGAGGAAGAATTTTTTGTCGCTGACATAACTGCGCCAGCCACTGATCTTGCCGGCTTCGTAATGGCCAAGCGAAAGCCAGAACGGATCATTGGCCAATTGCTGCAAACGTTGATCATCAAGGTGCGGGGCCGCGTACAGCGGGGCGCAGGCGAAGAGTGCCATCCAGGCAAAGCGTTTGAGCATAGGGGCAACTTAAGTCGGATATAAAAGAGACCCAAAGGGGAGGCGGGTCCAAAAAATAGTGCCCGCGCCTGGGTAGGCGCGGGCGGGTCGAGCTTAAGCCTGGGTTGCGTATTTCGCCAGACGGGCATCGCTTTTCAGTACCGCAATGGTGTTGTTGTGCACATCGTCAGCGGTCACGTCAGCTTTGCTGAAGATCTGCTGGAAGTGCTCGTGGGTCACGGCCGCGAAGTGCTCGCGATCTTCCGGTGCCACACCCAGTACCACGGCGTAGGTGGTCAGCGCTTCGCCGTTACCCTTGGCCATGTCTTCGGACAGCTCGTTCATCATGCCATTCATGGCAATCCAGGACTTGCCGCCGTAGGTCAGGGCGCTGTTGGTGCTGCAACCGTTGGTGCCCGAGGTCATGCCGAAGGTGGCGTTACCCGAAGTACCGTTGGTGGTGGAAGCCAGGAAGTGAGCTGGCGTGCCGCGCTGGCCTTCGAACAACATGTTGCCCCAACCGCAGTTCGGGCCACCTGGTGCTTCTGCCATTGCATTGAGGGAGACGACGGTGAAGAGAGTACCGAGAAGGATCCGTTTCATAGCTTTGTTCTCTTTGTGTGCAAACCAATGGACAAGGGTTCAGGCGCGTCGCAGCGCCCTAGGGGCCAGTTATTAGTCCAACCCGCGCAGTTTGGAGTTTAGGCACGTTCCAAGGGTTCCGTGCATTTTTATAAAACAATCAGCGATGTCGCGATATTTCTGCAGGTCATCTCCCACGTCTATGCTTTCCCGAAAGCGCGCCTTGCCAGAGCGCGTGACCGGGAGCCAGAATGCCGTCATCTGCCCCGCCTGATGTAAGGAAGCCCGATGCCTGATCCTGTTGCTGCCAGCTTGCGTCTAGCGCCCGAAGCGCTGACTCGCCCTTTCTCCGCTGAACAGTTCAGCTTCTCGACCACCAATGATTTGGAGCCCTTTCGCGGTGTGCTTGGCCAGGAACGTGCGGTTGAAGCCTTGCAGTTCGGTGTGGCCATGCCACGCCCCGGTTACAACGTGTTTGTCATGGGCGAGCCGGGTACCGGCCGCTTTTCGTTCGTCAAACGCTACCTGAAAGCCGAAGGCAAGCGCCTGCAGACCCCGGCGGATTGGGTCTATGTGAATAATTTCGATGAGCCTCGCGAACCCCGTGCCCTGGAATTACCAGGCGGTGCTGCGGCGGCGTTCATCAACGACATCAACGGGTTGGTCGACAACCTCGTCGCAACCTTCCCGGCGGTCTTCGAACACCCGACGTATCAACAGCGCAAAAGCGCTATCGACCGTGCCTTCAACCAGCGCTACGACAAAGCCTTGGACGTGATCGAGCGCCTGGCCCTGGAAAAGGACGTGGCGCTCTACCGTGACAGCACCAACATCGCCTTCACGCCGATGCTCGACGGCAAGGCGCTGGACGAGGCCGAGTTCTCGCAGTTGCCGGAAGCCGATCGCGAGCGTTTCCACACCGACATTTCCGAGCTGGAAGAGCGCCTCAACGAAGAACTGGCCAGCCTGCCGCAGTGGAAGCGTGAGTCAAACAACCAACTGCGTCAGTTCAACGAAGAAACCATTACCCTGGCGCTGCAGCCGTTGCTTGCACCGCTGTCGGAAAAGTACGCAGAAAACGCCGCTGTCTGCGGTTACCTGCAAGCCATGCAGGTGTACCTGCTCAAGACCGTGGTCGAGCAATTGGTGGACGACGCCAAGACCGACGCCCAGGCGCGCAAGCTGCTGGAAGAACAGTACTGTCCAAGCCTGGTGGTGGGCCATCCGGTCAACGGTGGTGCCCCGGTGGTGTTCGAACCGCACCCGACCTACGACAACCTGTTCGGCCGCATCGAATACAGCACCGACCAGGGCGCGCTCTACACCACTTATCGCCAGCTGCGTCCGGGCGCGCTGCACCGTGCCAACGGCGGCTTCCTGATCCTGGAAGCCGAAAAAATGCTCAGCGAGCCGTTTGTGTGGGACGCGCTCAAGCGTTCCCTGCAGTCGCGCAAACTGAAGATGGAATCACCGCTGGGCGAACTGGGCCGCCTGGCCACCGTGACCCTCAACCCGCAGATGATCCCGTTGCAGGTCAAGGTGATCATCATCGGTTCGCGCCAGTTGTACTACGCGTTGCAGGACGCTGATCCGGATTTCCAAGAGATGTTCCGCGTACTGGTGGACTTCGACGAAGACATCCCGATGGTCGACGAAAGCCTGGAGCAGTTTGCCCAGTTGCTCAAAACCCGCACCTCGGAAGAAGGCATGGCGCCGCTGACGTCGGATGCGGTGGCGCGGTTGGCCACTTACAGCGCGAGGCTGGCAGAGCACCAAGGCCGTTTGTCGGCGCGCATTGGTGATTTGTTCCAGTTGGTCAGCGAGGCGGATTTCATTCGTCACCTGGCGGGCGACGAGATGACCGATGCCGGCCATATCGAGCGCGCCCTCAAGGCCAAGGCCACGCGCACCGGGCGCGTGTCGGCGCGGATTCTCGACGACATGCTCGCCGGGGTCATCCTCATCGACACGGCCGGTGCGGCGGTGGGCAAGTGCAACGGGCTGACGGTGCTGGAAGTCGGTGACTCGGCCTTTGGCGTACCGGCGCGGATTTCCGCCACGGTGTATCCGGGCGGCAGCGGTATTGTCGACATCGAGCGTGAGGTCAACCTCGGCCAGCCGATCCACTCCAAGGGTGTGATGATTCTCACGGGTTATTTGGGCAGCCGGTATGCCCAGGAATTCCCGCTGGCGATCTCGGCGAGTATCGCGCTGGAGCAATCCTACGGCTATGTGGACGGCGACAGTGCGTCCCTGGGCGAGGCGTGCACCTTGATCTCGGCGTTGTCGAAGACGCCGCTCAAGCAGTGCTTTGCTATCACCGGCTCCATCAACCAGTTTGGTGAAGTGCAGGCGGTGGGCGGGGTCAACGAGAAGATCGAAGGTTTCTTCCGCCTGTGTGAAGCTCGCGGTTTGACCGGTGAGCAGGGTGCGATCATTCCCCAGGCCAACGTTGCCACGTTGATGCTCGATGAGAAGGTGCTACAGGCCGTGCGCGCCGGGCAGTTTCATATCTATGCGGTGCGCCAGGCCGACGAGGCGCTGAGCCTGCTGGTGGGCGAGGATGCGGGTGAGCCGGATGCCGAGGGGCAATTCCCGGAAGGCACGGTGAACGCGCGCGTGGTCGAGCGGTTGCGCGCGATTGCCGAGATGATCAGCGAAGAGGATCTGAAGGAAGCGGAGAAGGAGTTGGCACAGCAGGCGCTGGCCGAAGCCAAGCCGACTTGATGACGTAGTGGCTTATTGGGCTGAGCGGGCTACTGTGGTGAGCGGGCTGTTGTGGTGAGCGGGCTTGCCCCGCGCTGGGCTGCGAAGCAGCCCCAAAACCAAACAATTCAATCTCACTGGCACACCGCAGCGGTCCTATTGGGGCTGCTGCGCAGCCCAGCGCGGGGCAAGCCCGCTCACCACAATATGAGCAAAACCGTCACAAATTTGGCGCGGATGTAGGGCCAGCGCCCGTTGGTCTCTACAACCTTGGTTTGTCGTGGTTTTCTTCTATTCTGTGCTCAAGGGATATCCACAGGAGTCGCTGGATAGAAACAGCCTCGCCCAGGCGCAGGTTGAACACCGATCTACCGAGGGTCGCCGCCATGCCGCGCAACCTTTGCCTCACCCGCCAGTGCTTCGGCCTGGTCACCCGTATCGAATGTTCCATTCGCCCTCTCGCGGGGGATAACGGGATGTGGACGTTGTTGTTTGCCGCTGGAATGACCGGTGAACAGCCTTCCACCATCAAGTCCCAAGGCCCATTTCCAGGGCCTTTCGTGGCGGAAAATATGCTGGAGTCCATCGTCGACAGCCTGACGCAGCACGGCTACGAGACGGCGGCTGACCCGCAGATCTGGTGCCTGCACATGCAGGCCCATCTGCGACAGCTCAACGGTGACACCCACCACTGACCGCTATTTGCTCTCGGGCTTGTCCAGCTTGACCTCAAAGCCGTATTGCACGGTGCTCAGGTCGGTGCGTTGGTAGCTTTCCAGGGTGGTCGGCTGGCCGTAGAAGTAATGCACGTCAAACATCGCCGTACCGTATTCCTCGGCACGGTGGCTGACGCCGAGGATTTCCTTGAGGTAATTGCCGCTGGCGTCCTTGGCGTAGAAGCGCCAGCTGTCGGCGGGGAAGGCCTTCTGGTCGACGATCAGCGCGTTGTCTTTGAGTTCGAGCCCTTTGGGCAGCTTGCTTGCATCAATCTCGTTCTTATCGATGGTCGCCAGGAACAGCGGAATCGAGCCCACCACAAAGGCTGGGTTTTCCGGGAACAGGTTCAGGTCATAGGTCAGGGTGCCACGCGCCGGGTTCAGTTCGAAGGCCTCGGTAGGCAGCTCAATCGGCTCGCCCCGCTCGCCTTTTTCGTCGGCGGTGAAGAAGGTCACCGGTGATTCACTGCTGTTTCGCTCGCTGCCCACCAGGTCGTCATTGAAGGTGAACGGGTGGTCAAACACGATGTGCGCCGCGCTAGCGTCTTCGACCGATTGGCTGATGGTCACGCTGTTTTTCAACTGGTCTTCGGTCATGCTCGCGTCTTTGAGCCAACTGGCGGCGCTGTCGTCATACACGGTGACCGGCATCGGCAGGGCCTGTACGGTTTTCTGCAGGCTGTTCTTGTCGAAGCGCAGCACTGGCAGGTCGAGGTCTTTGTGGGTACGTGTGGCAGTGGAGAAATCCAGCACGTTGACTTGCAGGTTGTCGATCACGCCATTGAAGTACACCTTGGCGTAATGGCTGCTCTGCTTGTGTTCGAAGGCTTTCTGCTCGTCGGTCAGCTGTTTTTCGAACGCTTCCGACCAGGCCTTCTGCTTTTGCATCTCGGCCAGTTGTTTTTCGTAGAACGCGACCTGGGCGCTGCTTTCGTTGATCGAACCCGAGCGCGTGAGAAATTGCCCAGTGGTGTCCCGCGCCTGCACCAGCAACGGATTAGGCGATTCGTCGCCGACTTCCGGCGCCAGTGGCTGGCTGTTGGTCAGCTCGATCTCGGCGTAGTTTTTTTCCAGCAAGACCAGGTTGAGGGTGATGTTGCCTTCGGTGCGCTTGTGGCCCACGTCCTTTTTCGACAGGTCAAAGGTCAGCACCTTGCCCGGCGCGACCACTTCAACCGTGCCCTTGAGGCTGACAGGCTGTGGCTGGCTCTTGTTTTCCGTCTCGATGCCCTCGATGAACGGGTAGGTCACCGTCAGGTCATCGGGGTTGGTCAGGTTTGAACTGCTGGGGCTCAGTTGGATGCCCGGATCGGTTTCCGACCATTCCGGCTGGAAAGGGATGACCTTGTTGTTGCTCAGGGTCACCGACTGCCATTCCAGTCCGTGGGGGAACGGGAACTGGTCGGGGACGTTGAAGTTGAAGGGGAAAACCGGCTGTAGGTCGGTCAGGTAGTCGGAATGGGAGGTCTTGCGCAGCACGAACAGGCCATTGATGTAGGTGTCCACCAGCGCCTGGGGCGTGGGGTAGTGCTTGAGCAGGGCCAGGGTGTCCTCGCCGTATTCGGCCTCGATGGGCTTGGTGGCGAGTTTGACCCGCGCCCGCTCCAGCAACAGCAGAGAACCGCCGAGGTCAGCGACGGCGTCGAGTAGCTTGGGGTCCTGGATGCTGTCGAGGGATTGTTCGAACTTGGCGGTTTTCTCTTCGAGGGTGGTTTGCTTCTGCTCGTCGCTGGGGGAGCAGCCGCCAGCCAGCAGCAATGCCGCGCACAGGCCGATACAGGCCAAAGGGGATCGCACATCCATCATCTGAGTTTTTCCTGTCCGACGTCATCGAGCCGAGTTGTTATTGGGCTCGACACTAGCAGAAAAATTCTCTTACAGATGCCGCACAGGTCAGTTTTCCAGCGATTACAGGTGTCTTGTGGCGGCTGGTATACTCGCCGCCATTTTAAACAAGCTGTGTGAGATCCCATGGAACGCTTCATCGAAAATACTATGTACGCCTCACGCTGGCTGCTGGCGCCTATTTATCTCGGGCTGTCATTGGGCTTGTTGATCCTGGCGCTGAAGTTCTTCCAGGAAATCATTCACGTCATTCCCAATATCTTCACGATGCTGGAAGCAGAAGTGATCCTGTTGCTGTTGTCGTTGATCGACATGGCGCTGGTCGGCGGCTTGTTGGTGATGGTGATGATCTCCGGCTACGAGAACTTCGTCTCGCAGCTGGATATCGATGAGAACAAAGAAAAACTCAACTGGCTGGGCACCATGGACTCTTCGTCGTTGAAGATGAAAGTGGCGGCCTCCATCGTGGCGATTTCGTCCATCCACTTGCTGCGTATCTTCATGGACGCCAAGAACGTCGATCCGCAGCACCTGATGTGGTACGTGATCATCCACATGACCTTCGTGGTGTCGGCGTTTGCCATGGGTTACCTGGACAAGCTCACCAAGCACTGATGCCCCGCGCCAGCCTTACTGCTCGACGAAGTAGTAAGGCTGGCGATTGATCGACATCTGCCTGATCACCTTCACCGGGGCGGCCAGGTCGTTGGTATGGTCCAGCAACGCAATGTTGCCGGGCTTGGCACCGAGATAGCGGTGCAACTCGGCTTCGGTTTGCAGGATCGGCAAATAGGCCTGCAGATAGAACACGCTGGCCCCGGCGATGCGCTCGTTGGGCTGGAACAACACCACTTCCTTACCTTCGTCTCTGAATGCCTGGGCCTGGCTGATCACCGGTACGAACGACTGGCGTACGTCGGCTTTGGGCGCGAACCAGAAGGCGGCGATCAAGTAGCAACCCACGGCCAGGGTAAACAGCCCGCCCACCACGGTTCTGTGATGTTTATGCAGCGCGGGTTTGTGGGTTTTCAGCCAGTCCAGCAACACCCGTGCATATTCTGCGGCCAGGACGGCGGCGGCGGGGGTGAGTGCCATCAGGTAAACGGTGCGTTTACTCGACGCCAGGGTCAGCAGGGTGAACTGCGCCACCAGCCAGACGCTGAAGAACAGGTGGTAGCGATTGCGCACCAGGCTTTTGCGGAAATGCCACAGGCCCAGATACACCAGGATATTCCACGGCAGGAACGCCTCGGGCAGCTTGGCGATGTAGTAGTAGAACGGCTCGTAATGCCCCGCCTCGACAAACGAGCCGCTGAAACGGCCGACGCTGTTGGTCAGCAACACTTCGGCCACCGCCTGCATACCACCGCGCTGGAACAGGAACCCCAGCCAGATCACCAGCGGTATCAGCGCCAGCAAGGTAAACAGCGCGGGCTTGAGCCAGTCACCAATCTGCAGGCGTTTGTCCATCAGGCTGGTGCTGGCCAGGTACACAAAAATCACAATGCCCGGCATGGCCAGGCCCAGTACGCCTTTGCTGAGGGTGGCGATCACCATCCCGGCGGTAAACAGTGCCCATGCGCCGGTGCTGGAGCCTTGGCGATCGGGCCGCACGGCCTGGTAGAACGCCAGCAACGCGGTGGTCACGCCGAGGGTGAGCAGCGAGTCCTCACCGACGCCGCGCGCGTTGCTCCAGTAACTGGCCATGGTCGCCAGGATCAAGGCCGCGCTGAACGCCAGCGTCTGCGGGCGGCCGAACCGGCGCAGCATGGTGTAAAGCAGCATCACGCTGAACAATCCAGCAAACGCCGAAGCCAGGCGCACGGCCCACGTGGTGCCGCCAAACAGGCGAATCGCCCCGGCGTCGATCCATAGGCTCAGGGGCGGTTTTTCCAGGAACGGCTCACGAAACAACTGAGGCACTACCCAGTTATTGTCCAGGTGCATGGCCATGGCGATCCCGGCGACCCGGGCTTCGGTGGAGCCTTGCAGCTCATGGTTGCCCAGGGCAAAGAAGAACAACAGACCAGCAAGCAGGAGCAGCAGGGGAGCAGGACGTGTCATGGAGTGTGGCTACCAGGGCAGGAGGACCGTCCGGGGGAACGGTCATTGCAATGGGCTAGTATCCGTGGACGTTTCTGAATATTTCGTGAACGAGTGTTGGATTTTTGTAAGGCTGAATGCTTGCTTAGGGTGCTTTCAAGCTGGGCACAGCAGCTTTGCCTTGGGCCGTCAGCACCGGTTCCAATTGTTCCCACGTGAAACTCAGTTCGTTGTCACAGCCATCGCCTTGGGCGGGTGTGGAGAGTTGCAGGCCCTGGGTGTTGAAGCTCAAGTCGAAGGTGGAGTAACTGGTCACGGCCGGGCACCCTTCGTCGACGGTGGTTTGCTTGGCCAGCCAGGCGCTGAAGGTGGCGGGCAGTTTGACCTGGCCGGAATAGGGGGTATCCCATTGCTCATGGCCGCCCAGCCAGGTCCAGGGGTCGACCTTTTCACCGGTTTGCAGGTTCCAACTGTGCAGGCCCCAACTGATTCCCCCGCGCCCGTAACCCGCCGACCAACGATAGAAACGCACGGTGATCCAGTGCGATGACCAGTAGAACGGTTCCACCGTGATCTCGCTGGTGCTGGTGCTGCCGCTTTGATCCAGTGAGTTACGCCGCTCTCTATAAAAATCGGTCTGGCCATCCGGATTGATGGCCATGCGCGCGAGATCCCGGTTGATCTTATCGATGGCTTCCCCGTCGCCTTCGAGTTTCAGGATCACCTGCCCGCCTTGGGTCTTCACCTGATAGGCGTGTTCGGCGAAGGTCTTCTTCTCGACCTTCACCGCAGGCGGCGTGGCCTCAAGCGGGTTGTTATAGGTGTCGCTGGCACAACTGTCCGTGTCCGCGCGTTTGAGCATCAGCGCCAGGCTTTTGCCGCCAATGGCTTTGCTCCAGGTGCCGGTCAACGTATCGCCTTGCGGGTCGTCCAACTGCCAGAAACCGGTTTGCCCTTCTTCCACCCAGGGCTCGCTGGCATTGGCTTGGGTCAGTTGAATGGGCGTGAGAATGCGTTGGTAGTAGTAACTGCCATTGGCGCCGTGGGCACCGTTGAAACAGACGGTGATCGCGGATTTGCCCAAGGTGCCCATCCAGACACCGGCCAGGTCGGCGGCGGTGGCAAGCAGAGGAGCGCAGGCGAGGGTGAGAACGGCGAGTGGCTTGAACACGGGTATCGGACTTCCGGATGTCTGATAGAGGAGAGCAGGGTAATGGGAAGTGCGGGGGGATTCCAGATAGGGGCTGTTTTACGCTCAAGGCTTCACATCTTTATCTGGTCAAATTTACCCGGAGCCGAAAACCGCCACGGCACGCTGAACGCGGCGCCTCCTCTTATCAACGCTGATTGCTTCATGATGGCCGGCCACCAGCGAACAAGGTTGTGTGCCTTATTCCAATAGGTCTCGCTGCTCCAATGTTTCGCCAGGCAAAAAATGGGTAGCCCGCAGTCTCGGAATGCCTGCTTTTCAGCATGCCCTTTGGCAAATCGGTCTTGAGAGATAACGACCCAGTCGCCTTCGTCGCGAAGCACTGATATCCAGGTAATGTCACTCGCACTCTGAGGGAATTTATCCTTGAGTGGAACTACGCCATGCTCATGGATGTGGGAAAGCTCGTTCAAAGCTCGCGCTAGTGCAGGTGGCAGGTTGTGGTCCAGAAGGAAGTTCAAGCCGCATGCCTTTGTTCGAAGTTGATGGCGGCTTTTACGGCAGATGTAGAAATCTCATAGAGCAGGGCAACACGTTTCGTATCCTGTCCTTCCGCCTCATAAGCACTGAACAGTGCGGCAGTGTCGATACCGGCCCCCGCCAGGACGGGTTTGCCGAAATTTCTGGCGGGGTCCAGGACGATGGCCTTGCTGCGTTTTATCGGATACCAGCGTTGGGCCGATCCTTTGCCGGTGTAGTCGATCCCTTCGTATAACGATGGGCTGATCACCTGCTTGAACGCGTACTGTTTTTTGATCAGGTCCAGCAGCGTTTCGTCGCCCGTTTCATCCAGAACAGTGGCGAAGATGTTGCGGCCGTCTGTTTGGAAGCGTTTGCAGGTAAATGGATAGGACTGGCCAAACAGTTCAGAGGCTTGCCAAGAGGCGCAGCGAATGGCTTGCAAGCTCACGCCATGCTGACGAAATGCGTGCACAAAGCGGATTTCGAGCAGGTCGTGGAAGCTCAGTATGCAATCGTTCACATCCCTCAGTTCCGATTGCCAGAGCCCTGGATGAAGAGTGCCCTTGGCACGATAGCCAAACAACCATCTACGAATATCTGACGCAGGAATGCCGGTGTACAGGGACGCTTCACTGGGCGTATAGAGACCCACGCCCACCAGGGGGCTGGGCGAAACAGTGCTTTGCATGAGCGGCCTCCTTGTCGTGGGTTGGCGTGCTGGAGTGTGGGGGCTCGAGTGATCGTGTTCAATCATCGGCAGACGAGCAGTCGTTGAAGCGTATTCGAGCCTTTCAATCCGCGCCAGTTCATCCCAGTCGCGCCAACGTGCAGGACTTTTCCGGCGACTTGCGCTGGCGCAAGTAGTCCGTGTCGATAATCCGTGACAGCTAAAAACCTACTTAAGGCAGGTAAGAAACTCCTAACCTGTCTCTAATGAGAAGTATTATCATGTGTGACTTTTCGCAGCCGTCCTCCTGGATATCACACTGATGGCCTCATCTTCTTCTGCCCATCAGGTCGTGGGCGAGCTCTATGCCCAGCATCACAGCTGGGTAGTGCAGTTGCTGCGGCGCAAGTTGGGCGGGCAGGAGCAGGCTCTGGATCTGGCGCAAGATACCTTCGTGCGGATTTTGAGCAGCGGTACCGTGCCGGTTTTCCGTGAGCCGCGTGCTTACCTCACCACGGTTGCCAGCCGTTTGTGTGGGCAGTATTTCCGTCGTCAGGCGCTGGAGCGCGCCTATGAGCAATCACTGACGATCCTGGAACCCGAGCACATGCCTTCACCGGAAACCCGCTTGCTGGTACTCGAAGCGCTGGATGCCGTAGGCCAGGTGCTGGACGGGCTGGGCAGCAAGGTGCGCGAGATTTTCCTGCTGTCCCAGTTGGATGGCCTGACTTATCCACAGATCGCCGAACGCATGAACCTCAGCGTGAATGTGGTGCAAAAAGCCATGCTCAAAGCCTATCGCCATTGCTACCTGGCGGTGTACGCGGCATGAACCGCTTCAAGTCTGCCAACGATCAACCCTTGGACGAATGCGTGCTGGACCAGGCCTTGAACTGGATGGTCGCCCTGCAATCGGGCACCTGCGGCGCCGCTGAGCAGCATGCCTGCCAGCAATGGCGTAATGAGAACCCGCAACATGAACTGGCCTGGCAGCGTTTGGCCGGGCTCAGCCGCGATATGCGCCTCAACACCCAGGCGCTGCCTGCGTCCAATGCCCGACAATTGCTACGGGCACGCAGTGTTCCGTCGCGGCGCACGGTCCTCAAGGGGCTCGCCGGCTTGAGCGTAGCCACCGCGCTGGGTCTGAGCGTGCGCGAACGGGTGCTGTTGCCGGAGCTGTTCAGCGATTACCACACCGCTACCGGGGAGCGACGGCATCTGCGCCTGGCCGATAACGGCGAGTTGCAATTGGATACCCGTACCGCTGTGGATATTCGTGGTGCGCACCTGGCACTCAACCTCGGCAGGTTGTTGTTGAGCACCGGAACAAGCGCTGGCACCTCAGTCCAGACGGCTAATGGATGGGTACGCCCGGCGGCGCTGTCGCGGATGATCATCAGCCACGACCTGCCCCGCCAGCAGGGTACGCAGGTGCAGATGCTGTCGGGCAGCGCTTCCATCGAACCTTCGCACGGCGCCAGCCTCCTGCTCGGCATGGGCCACCAATTGAGTTTCGACCGTCAGCAGGGCGGGCCGCTCGCCACCCTGTCATCCAGCGCCGAAGCCTGGACCCAAGGCCTGTTGATTGCCGAACGCATGCCTCTGCGCGAGGTGCTTGAGCAACTCGATCGCTACCGACGCGGCGTGCTGCGCTGCGATCCCGCAGTGGCGGGCTTGCAGGTATCGGGTTCGTTCTCGCTGGACCAGCCCGAGGCCAGCCTGGACCTGCTGGCCAAAGTGTTGCCTGTACGCGTGCAGCGGGTGTTTGGCTACCTGACCACGGTCGTGCCGGCCTGACCTGAAATTATTTTTACATCGCGTGGCAGTTTTTTGAGTCTCGAGCATCAAGACGGGTAAGACGCAGAAAAAAGCGTCCACCCAACCCTTTCACGACAGGACAGTCTTTATGCTCAGCCGCGTCAGCGCTTTGCGCACCGTTATCCTCGGCTTATCGGTGGCAACCGCCAGTCACAGTGTCATGGCCGCCACGGCGGCGCCCGCCCAGGAACAATCCCAGCCTCAAGCGTATGACATTTCGCCCGGCAGCCTTGACCGTGTGTTGGGTGCGTTTGGGCAGCAAGCGGGTGTGATGATCGGTATCGATTCCGCGCTGGCTGCCGGCATTCAGAGCAAGGGTTTGAAGGGCAGTTTCTCTGTGGATGAAGGCCTTGAGCGCCTGCTGGCCCCAGCGAATTTACAGGCAGAGCGTGAGCCGGGCGGCTATCGCGTGGTGGCCAAACCGGTCTCCCAGGACGGCAAGGTGGAATTGCAAACCACCCAAGTCAGCGCCAACCAACTGGGCACTGTCACCGAGGGCACGGGCTCGTACACCCCTGGCACCATTGCCACGGCCACGCGCCTGGTGCTGACACCGCGGGAGACTCCGCAATCGATCTCGGTGGTCACCCGCCAGGTCATGGATGACTTCGGCCTCAAGTCCATCGACGACGTGATGCGCCACACGCCGGGCATCACCGTGTCGACCTACGACACCGAGCGCACCAACTATTACTCGCGCGGTTTCTCTATCGAGAACTTCCAGTACGACGGCATACCGACCCTGCGTGATGCCCAATACTCAGCGGGCCAGACCATGACGGACATGGCGATCTACGACCGCGTCGAAGTGCTGAAGGGCGCTACCGGCCTGCTCACCGGTGCCGGCGGCCCTGGCGGCACCATCAACCTGATCCGCAAAAAGCCGACTTCCGAGTTCAAGAGCAGCATTGAACTGGGCGCGGGCTCCTGGGATAACTATCGCTCACAGGTCGACGTCAGCGGTCCCCTGACTGAAACCGGTAACGTGCGCGGTCGCGCAGTGGCCGCCTATCAGGACAAAAAATCGTTCCTCGATCACTATTCGCGCAAGACCAGCGTGCTCTACGGCATCCTCGAAGTCGACCTGACCCCGGACACCCTGCTGACCCTGGGCGCCGACTACCAGGACAGCGACCCCAAAGGTTCCAGCTGGACCGGCACCCGCACCATCTTCGACGCCACCGGCAACAAGCTCGACCTGCCGCGCTCGTTCAACAACGGGCCGAAATGGGGCTCATGGCAACAATACAGCCACACCGTATTCGCCACCCTGGAACACAGCTTCGACAACGGCTGGGTCACCAAAGGCCAGTACAACCATCAGGTCAACGGCTATGACGCACCGCTGGGCTACATTTCCCAGGATTCCGCGACAGCCAGTTCGATCTATGCAGCCAAATACACCGGCGACACCACCAGCGACAGCCTGGATGTGTACGCGTCGGGGCCGTTCGAGCTGTTCGGGCGTGAGCATGAACTGGTGATCGGGCAGTCCGTTTCCAGCTCACGGTGGAAGGGCAAGGACTACCGTAACCCCGTCTACTTCGACAACTCCTATGATTTCTACAACTGGCACGGCGAGGCTATCGAGCCTGCGTGGGGCAAGGCCTCCCGCTTCAGTGACGAAATCACCCGCCAGTCCGGCACCTATGTCACCGGGCGCTTCAGCCTGACCGACGCGCTGCACCTGTTACTGGGTACGCGGGTTGCCAACTATCAGGTCACCGGCACCAGCGACACCGAAGAAAGCGGCAAGGTAGTGCCGTACGCCGGCCTGACGTACGACCTCAACGAAAACTTCACCGCCTACGCCAGCTACACCGAAATCTTCAAGCCGCAGACCCAGTATCGCGATCGAACCAACACCATGCTTCAACCCGATGAGGGCAAAAACTACGAGATAGGCCTCAAGGGCGAATTCTTCGATGGCCGCCTGAACGCCAGCCTCGCCTACTTTGAAGTACACGAGACCAATCGCCCCATCGCCGATACCGCCTGGAACTCGCAGCCCGCCGTCGACTACGCGTACATGGGCACCGAGAGCAAAACCAAAGGCTACGAAGCCGAAATCTCCGGCGAGCTCGCGCCAGGCTGGCAGTTGCAAGCCGGTTACACCCACAAGATCGCCCGCGATGCCGACGGCAAAAAGGTGGCGACCTGGGAGCCCGAAGATCAGGTCACCTTCTACACCAGCTACAAACTCCAAGGCCGCCTGGACAAACTCACCCTCGGTGGTGGCACACGCTGGCAGAGCGCCGGCTGGCAAACCGTGCGCAACTGGGGTTATCCCGGTGGCGGCCGCTCAGAAAAATTCACCCAGGACCCATACTGGCTGGTGGACGTGATGGCGCGCTATCAACTGACCCAGAACCTGTCGGCCACGCTTAACGTCAACAACCTGTTCGACAAGAAGTACTTCACCAACATCGGCTTCTATGACTCAGCGTATTACGGTGACCCGCGCAACGTGATGGTCACGACGCGTTGGGATTTCTGAAGCAGATGACAGCAAAAGGCCGAGTTTCCTCGGCCTTTTTTGTCATTGGAATGCTGGTGTGTCTTGGGTGAGGACCAGTACTCGCTCTACCAACAGTTCGCTCAGCACGATCAACTGCTGGCTGGCCAGCAGCTTGTGACGGCTGGCACCTTCGAGTTCGAAGGCCAGGTCGGTGGTCATGGCGTTGAGTGAGGCGAGGGTTTCGCTGGCTTGGATCAGCAGGGTTTCGCAGGTGATGTCCGGAGAGATTGTAAAGAGATTTGCGGAGGGGGGATTGGGGGTGATCTTTTTCATGATGAAGCTCCCACACTGTTTAAGGAGCTACCGCCCCCTGCTGTCAAACAGGAATGGGTGGCAGCTGTACGCGGGTTGACAGACCGGAAGTGTAGGAACCCGGCGCACCCGAAGATGCCCCACGCACAGCCGCCATGAACGAAACGGGACGCGCAAAGCATGCCGTCTTATCAAGGGGTGTGAAAGGTTACACTTTTCGGCCTGTCAAAGCCGGTCGCTGATGAGCAGCGGCTGGAGGAAGTTAGCGTTGTGGCGGGGGTTGCGCCAGTTCATCAAGGGCGCGATAGCTTGAAGGAAAATTCTGAAGGTTCATCCTGTCGGGCTTTCCAAGCCCCAGAAACAACAAAACCCGCACTAGGCGGGTTCTGTCGATGCTTCGAATTGGTGGAGCCGGGGGGATTTGAACCCCCGTCCGCCAGTACTCCGCTGTCGGTACTACATGCGTAGCCGTTTCTATTAAGTTAACCCTCAGCGACCCGAAGGGCAGGGTGCTTTGGGCGAGTTGTGTAAGTTTTAGCCGCTTCGTCCACAACGTACTGCACGGCGATTCTGTTCTATATGACAATCACTTTGGGTTTACAGACATCCCCTGGTGATTGCTGGACCCGAAGGTACCAGAAGCTCAGGGCTAAGGCTGCTTACGCAGCGAGAGCGAATTCCTGGCCGTAGTTTTCGTCATTGGCAACTATAAGAAGTTGCAACAGTGGATTTACGAGTTCTGTTACCAACTCGGCATGCACCTAAAGTTTCGCGACCGGCGTCGAATCCTAAACGGCCCCGTGCTTGTAACTCGTTGTTTCATAGTGAGTGACAAGCCTTTGCAGTGTACGCCAAACCGTCACGGAAGGCCAACCCGAAGGTTTGCCTTCCGTGACTGATCGGGCTACTGGCCGCCTTTTTCGCTGTTTTGCAGGTCTTGCAGTGCCTTCGAGGTGATCTCGATGCACTTCTTGTCATCCCCAGCGGCGTGGGCGGCCTTGGCCGAGGAGACGGCAGTGTCTATCTCGCCGCTTTTGCCGCTGGTGTCAGTGGCGAGCAGCGCTTTACCGTTGTTGATTTTGTCCAGATTGATCTGGCACAGGTCTTTATCGCCCGCCGCAAAAGCAGGGGAGGCCAGCATCGCAGCGGTAATGAACAAGCCAGCAAGAGCGGAACGCTTCATAGAGTATCTCCTTGCGCAAAAGGGCTCGACGCTGCTGGCGTTTAACGGCTGCCAGCGACATCACTGATGAGCCTCGTTTGTCGAGGCCTATGCAGATGACTACGCCAGCGCGCAGGGGTTCTGTTTTTTTGCAGGATTAATGAGCGCGGGCTTGGGTGACGCGGTCAACCAGGTAGACTAACCCGTGATAATCAATACCGCCGTGCTGGCTCAGGCCGATCTCGCAAGTGCGGCTGGTGGAGATGCCTTCGCTGCAATATTGCACCGCGTCCTTGAGGGTGCGCAGTGAGTGGGCGTTGAGTTCCGGCGTGGTGAAGCCCTTGTCACCGGCAAACCCGCAGCAATGAATGCCTTCCGGGATGACCACGGTGTTGGAGCAGCGCCGGGCCAGGTCGATCAGGGCCTGGCTTTCGCCCAGGTGCTGGGTGCTGCAGGTGACGTGTACGGCGATGGGTGCTTCCTGGGGCGTGAAGTCGAGGCGGTTCATCAGATGGGTGCGGATAAAACGTACGGGGTCGTAAAGGTCCAGGCGCGTTTCGCCCAGGTCCTGCACCAGGCGCAGGGTGCAGGGGCTGGTGTCGCAGTAGATCGGGTCGAGCCCGCCACGGCTGGCGTGCAGCAGGGCGCCGATCAGCTCCTGGCGCTTGTGTTCGGCCTGTTCGGCGTAGCCTTTGGAGGCGAAAGGCTGGCCGCAGCACAGGCTGTCCTGATTGTCGGGGAACACGACTTGGTAACCGGCTTTTTCCAGCAGGCCGCGGGTTTTGTCGTACAGCGACATTTGTTCTTTATCCCCCGCTGACGGACCCATGGCGCGTGAAACGCAGGCGGCCAGGTAGACCACCCGTGGTCGTTCGTCCGTCACCGCCGGGCTGAAGCGGATGGCTTTTTCCGGCTGCGGCATGGCGTTGGTCCACTGCGGGATTTGCCCCTTGGACAGCTGGGTCACGCGGGCCGATAGCTTCGCCAGACGCGGTGCGCCGAGCAGCATCCGAGCGCCATTGGCCACATGCAGGGTAAAGCGCGCGCCTTGCAGCGCGGTGGAGAAGTGGGTGGCGAGCCACTCGGCGGTTTTCGTACGGTCGGCGTCACGGCTGCGCAGTTTTTTCACCAGATCGCCGGTATTGATTCCCACAGGGCAGCGCTGGGCGCAGAGGCCGGTCGCGGCGCAGGTGTCGATGCCCTGGTAGTGATATGCCGCTTCCAACTCAGTGGTGTCGACACCGGCGCGTTTCTTCGCCTGGATGTCGCGCCAGATCACGATGCGCTGGCGCGGGCTCAAGGTCAGGCCTTTCGACGGGCACACCGGTTCACAGAAGCCGCATTCGATGCACTTATCCACAAGCTCATCAGCGGCGGGTAGCGGCTTGAGGTGCTTGAGGTGGATTTGCGGGTCTTCGCTGAGCACCACGTCCGGGTTGAGGATGCCGTTGGGGTCGAGCAGGCGTTTGAGTTGCCACATCAATTGATAGGCGTCGCTGCCCCATTCCAGCTCCACGAACGGCGCCATGTTGCGCCCGGTGCCGTGTTCGGCTTTAAGCGAGCCTCCAAACTCGACGGCCACCAGTTGCGCCACGTCGTCCATGAACGCTTGGTAGCGTGTGACTTCTTCCGCGCTGTTGAAGCCTTGGGTGAACACGAAATGCAGATTGCCTTCCAGTGCGTGTCCGAAAAGTATCGCTTCGTCGTAGTGATGTTTGTCGAACAGTGCGATCAGGCGATTGACGCCGATTGCCAGTTGTTCAACCGGGAAGGTCACGTCTTCGATGATCACGGTGGTGCCGGTTTTGCGCACGGCGCCGACGGCAGGGAAGGTGTCTTTGCGGATTGCCCACAGGCGAGCGTTCTCGGTGGGGTCTTCGGTGAAGTCGACCTGTTTTTCTACCGGGAATGGGGCCAGGGAGGCCATGATCAGCGCCAGTTGCTCACGCAACAACGTCGATGATGCTGCGCGGGACTCGATCAACAGGGCGCAGGCATTTTCCGAAAGTTGCTGTACGAAAGCAGGCATGCCTGGCTTGTTTTGTACCGAGCGCATGCTGCGTCGGTCCAGCAGCTCGACGGCCGAGACTGGCTGGGTTTTGAGCACGGTGACCGCGTTGCAGCAGGTCTCGACATCTGGAAACACAATCAACGCCGAGGCTTTGTTCGGGTGGTCTATGACGGTGTCGTAGGTGACCGCGCTGATAAACCCAAGGGTGCCCTCGGAGCCCACCAGCAGATGGCTGAGGATATCCAACGGCTCATCGAAATCCACCAGGGCATTGAGCGACAGCCCGGTGGTGTTTTTCAGACGGTACTTGTGGCGAATCTTGGCTGCTAATTCGGCATTGGCCCGCGTCTCGCGACCCAATGTCGCCAGCCGCTCCAGCAGCGCGCTGTGTTGTTCACGAAACGCTTTGACGCTGGTGGCGTCTTCGGTATCCAAGCGGCTGCCGTCAGCCAGTACCAGGCGTATGCCGGCCAAGGTGTGGTAGGTGTTCTGCGCGGTGCCGCAGCACATGCCGCTGGCATTGTTGGCGACGATACCGCCGATCTTGCAGGCGTTGATCGACGCCGGGTCCGGCCCGATCTTGCGCCCGAACGGCGCCAGCCACGCATTGGCCTGGGCACCGATCACTCCCGGTTGCAGGCGGATTTGCGTGCCTTGCCCACGAATCTCGCGGCCATTCCAATTGTCGCCCAGCACGATCAGCACCGAATCGCTGATGGCTTGCCCGGACAGGCTGGTGCCGGCGGCGCGGAAGGTCACCGGTACGTGGTCGCGCTGAGCCAGTTGCAGCAAGGCAACGACTTCGTCTTCTGACTCCACGCGGATCACCAGTTGTGGGATCAGTCGGTAAAAGCTGGCGTCGGTGCCGAAAGCGAGGGTGGAAAGGGGGTCGTCGAAACGTCGATCTTTCGGGATCAGTTGTGCGACGTCGCTCAGGAAAGCAGCAGGCAGGCTCATCGGTCCTCCAGAAATAGCTGACGCCGGAATCGTATCCGGCGGCATTACGTGCAGGTCTTAGTGCACCAGCATACCGGTGAACCAGTAGGCCTGGGCCAAGGTGATCAACCCGACGATAGTGGCAAAGAACAAGCTGTGCTTGAGGGTGAAGCGGAACAGGTCGGACTCCTTGCCCACCAAGCCGGTAGCGGCGCACGCCACGGCGATGGATTGAGGCGAGATCATCTTGCCGGTGACGCCGCCGCTGGTGTTGGCAGCGACCAGCAGGGTGTCATTGACGCCGATCTGGTGCGCGGTGGTGGCCTGCAACGAGCTGAACAGGGCGTTGGACGAAGTGTCGGAGCCCGTCAGGAAAACCCCAAGCCATCCCAGGAACGGCGAGAAGAACGGGAAGGCTGCGCCAGTGCCAGCCAATACCAGTGCCATGGTCGAAGACATGCCGGAGTAGTTGGTGACGAAGGCGAAGGCCAGCACCATCCCGATCGACAGGATCGGCCAGCGCAGTTCGTAGAAGGTCTCTTTTAAAGTGGTAAGACCAGTCTTGATGTCGATTTTCAGTACCAGCATCGAGACCAGCGCAGAGAAGAAAATCGCAGTGCCGGTTGCCGAAATCGGGTCGAGTTTGAATACGGCCGGGATCGCGGTGGGGTTGGTCACGATTGGCGCGACCTTGATCACCAGTTGATCCAGGTGCGGGATTGCGAAGTTGAACACCCAGCTGTACATCGAGCCCCCGGCAGCAAACATCGCCTTGAACGGCTTGAGGGTCCAGATGGTGACCAATACGGTGAGAATCAGGAACGGCGACCAAGCCTTGAAAATCTGCCCGAGGCTGTAGGGCGAGACGATGGTGTTGCGTGGCAGGCCGAAACCGCCGGCGCTGGCAGTGACTGCGGCGCTGGAAGTGGCGCCTGCAATCTGGGCACCTGCGGTGCGTTTGGGCTGCCAGATTTTCAGGAACAGCGTCAGGGAAATCAGGCTGGCCAGGGCCGAGGTGATGTCCGGCAGTTCCGGGCCGATGAAGTTGGAGGTGAAGTACTGGGTGATGGCAAAGCTCAAACCGGCGACCAGCGCAGCGGGCCAGGTTTCACGTACGCCACGCACGCCGTCCATCATGAACACCAGCCAGAACGGCACGAACAGCGACAGCAGCGGCAGTTGGCGACCGGTCATGGCGCCGATCTTGAACGCGTCGATGCCGGTCACCTGGCCCGCAACGATAATCGGGATGCCCAGTGCACCAAAGGCTACGGGAGCGGTGTTGGCAATCAAGCACAGGCCGGCGGCGTACAGCGGGTTGAAGCCCAGGCCGACCAGCAGTGCCGCGGTGATTGCTACGGGCGCACCGAAACCGGCCGCACCCTCGAGGAAGGCGCCGAAGCAGAAGCCGATCAGCAGCACTTGCAGACGTTGGTCGTCAGTGATCGACAGGACCGAGCTGCGGATGATCTCGAACTGGCCGCTTTTGACCGTGAGTTTGTAGAGGAACACCGCCGCGACGATGATCCACGCGATAGGCCACAGGCCGTAGGCAAACCCGTAACCGGCGGCGGCCAGTGCCATGTCCACGGGCATCTGGAAGGCAAAGATCGCCACCAATATTGACAGCGCCAAGGTGATGCTGCCAGCCACATGGCCTTTGAGGCGGAACACAGCCAAGGCCAGGAAGAAGAATACGATCGGAATAACGGCCGCCAATGCGGACAGGCCGAGACTGCCGAGTGGGCTGTAGAGCTGTTGCCAGGTTTGCATAGTGGGGTGGCCCCTGATTGTTGTTGTTTGGTCAGCTTGGATAATTGGTAATACCAATTTACAACCGCTGTGGGCTAGAGTAAAAGCCTTGGCAGGGGTGTGTCAATTTGCCGCCCGCGAAACTTTGGTCGTAAGTGGGTGGGCAGGGTGTGCTGATCGGGCGAAACGAGGGCGTTCTGATAGGTGCTGCAAGCGCTGCGATAGGCGAGAATAGAGGCCCGGCGCGTGGTCGGGATGGTGGAGAATAAGTGATGGGGTTTGATCAGGTGCGTCAGCGCCGTTTGTCCGATGACATCGTCGAGCAGCTTGAGGGGATGATCCTTGAGGGCACGCTGAAGTCGGGCGAGCGCTTGCCGGCCGAACGCGCGTTGGCTGAGCAATTCGGGGTGTCGCGCCCTTCTTTGCGGGAGGCGATCCAGAAGCTGTCAGCCAAAGGTTTGCTCGTCAGCCGCCAGGGCGGTGGTAACTACGTGGCCGAATCTTTGGGTTCCACGTTCAGTGATCCGCTGTTGCACCTGCTGGAGAACAACCCCGAGGCTCAGCGTGATCTGCTGGAGTTTCGTCAAACCCTTGAGGCCTCCTGCGCCTACTACGCTGCGTTGCGCGCGACGGAGGTTGATCGTGAGCGGCTTACGGCGGCCTTCGAAGCGCTACAGGATTGCTACACCCGGTTCGATGAGGTGAGTCGGGCCGAGGAGGGCGCAGCAGATGCGCGGTTTCACTTGGCGATTGCCGAGGCCAGCCATAACGCCGTGTTGCTGCACACCATTCGCGGTCTGTTCGACCTGCTCAAGCGCAACGTGGTGACCAACATCGGTGGCATGTACCAGCAGCGTACGGAAACCCGCGACATGCTGATCAGCCAGCACCGGGATCTGTACCTGGCGATTATCGAGGGGCGGGCCGAGCAGGCGCGGGAAGTCTCAACACGTCATCTGCTGTATGTGCAGGAAGTGTTGGAAGAAGTGCGTCAGGAAGTTCAGCGCGTGGCGCGTGCGGAGCGGCGCAAGGGGATGTAGCCAAGGGCGGCTCCCAAGGCTACATCACAGCAAGGATCAGTCTTCCTTGCCCTTATTGCGCACGGCGCGATGCAGTTCGCGATTGGAGTCGCGCTCACGCTCGGTATCGCGCTTGTCGTATTCCTTCTTGCCCTTGCCCAAGGCGATCTCGCACTTGACCAGGTGCTTGCTCCAGTACCAGGACAGGCAGACGCAGGCATAGCCCTTCTGCTGTACGGCGGCAGCGAGCTTTTCCAGTTCGCGGGCATTGAGCAGCAGCTTGCGCGTGCGCACCGGATCGGCAATCACGTGGGTGCTCGCGGTGGTCAGCGGGGTGATATGACTGCCAAGCAGCCATGCCTCGCCGTCCTTGAGCAGCACATAACTGTCGACCAGTTGCAGCTTGCTGGCACGCAGACTCTTTACTTCCCAGCCGGCCAGGACCAGACCAGCCTCGAACCGATGTTCGATGAAGTAATCGTGTCGCGCCTTTTTATTTTGCGCGATGGTCCCTGTAGGGTGTTTCTTTTGTTTAGCCATAGGGGCGGCATTATAGGGAGTTGCGAGGCTGTCGGCTACGGTCAACCTGCGTGCTTGAGCGTGTTGGACGAATCCCGGACAATGCGGGCAGTTATCTGGTTTTTTTCTTTCGCGGATCGGGCTCTTCTTTCGCGATGTTTTGCCTCAGCAGTGGAAATAACGCACACATGACGACGCATATTCAACGTTCGGCGCTGCTGCCCTATCCGGCACAGGCGCTCTATGACCTGGTCAACGACGTGGCGCGTTACCCGGAATTCCTGCCGTGGTGCTCAACGGCCGAGGTGCTGGAAAGCAGTGATGAGCACATGGTCGCTAGTGTCGGGGTGGCGAAGGGCGGCCTGAGCCAGCACTTTGTGACGCGCAATGTGCTGGTGCCTGGGAAATCCATTGAAATGAATTTGCAGGAGGGGCCCTTTACCCAACTGCATGGTGTATGGGTGTTTAAGGCGCTGACGGACAAAGCCTGCAAGATCAGCCTGGACCTTTCCTTTGATTACGCCGGGCCTATCGTGCGCGCGACCTTGGGGCCTTTGTTCAATCAGGCGGCCAATACGCTGGTGGATGCATTCTGTCAGCGAGCCAAGCAACTGCATGGTTGAGATTGAAGTGGTGTACGCCGCAGTAGATCGCCAAGTACTGCTGGCGGTGACGGTGCCGGCTGGCACCAGTCTGCGTTCTGCGGTGCAAGCGTCAGGCATTGCAGCGCAATTCCCCGAGTTGGATCTGGCTGACTGCGTTTTAGGTATATTCGGCAAAGTGGTCGCGGACGCTGAAGTGCGTTGTGTGCAGGCGGGTGATCGCATTGAGATTTACCGTCCCTTGCTGGCAGACCCTAAAGAAATACGCAGGTTGCGCGCAGCCAAGGCGGCGCTGGCCAAGCAACAGAATTCATAGGTCGGCCACCAATTGGCAGGCAACAAAAAGCCCGGCGTGCCGGGCTTTTTGTTGAGCACCGCACACTTACTGCGGGCTGGTGTCCAGAGGCTGTGGCGTCGGGACGGGAACCGTTTCCACACCGTCGACGTCTTTCTGGATCTTGTCGAGCAGAGAGCCTGGCTTGGCCGGCACTTCGGATTTCGGCTTCTCGCCTTCCTGCGCAGGTGCAGTGACGTTGGTGCCGTTGTCCTTACCGAGCAAGGCTTCATCACGGCTCACGCCGGGCATGAAGTCACCGGACAGGCTGACAAGCTGGTCATTGCCATTGAAAATGACACTGACGCGCTCCTGTTGGCGTTCACCGCCACCAGGCTGCAGGCTGTAGAGATAATCCCAGCGATCGGCATGGAAAGTGTCGGTCAGCAGGGGGTTACCCATGATAAACCGTACTTGCCGTCGGGTCATTCCGGGGCGTAACTGGTCTATCATGTCCTGCGTGACGACATTGCCCTGCTGGATGTCGATTTTGTAAACCCCGGGGAATGAACAACCGGCGAGTGCGAGCAGTCCCACAAAGGTGAAACTGGTTAGCAAGAGCTTGGTGTTTTGCATCGGTGGGCGACTTCCACTATCTTGGCTGGGACAACGTAAACGCCGATCATACCCGTATTAAGAGAAGCTGCGAAGCAGCATCCGCGAGAAAGCTAACCATGGTTGAAAATAGCGAACTACGCAAAGCCGGTCTCAAAGTGACTCTGCCACGAGTCAAGATTCTACAAATGCTCGATTCTGCTGAGCAGCGTCACATGAGTGCCGAGGATGTCTACAAGGCGCTGATGGAGTCTAACGAGGACGTCGGCCTGGCCACGGTTTACCGTGTACTGACCCAGTTTGAAGCCGCAGGGCTGGTGGTTCGTCATAATTTCGACGGCGGTCATGCAGTATTTGAACTGGCTGACGGTGGTCATCACGATCACATGGTGGACCTGGATACCAATGAGGTTATCGAGTTCACCAGCCCGGAAATCGAAGCGCTGCAGCACAAGATTGCTGAGGAACATGGCTTCGATCTGGTTGACCATAATCTGGTCCTGTACATCCGTAAGAAAAAGTAACAAGCGCTGCAGATTCTCTCTGCAAAACGATCGAAGGCGACCCTAGGGTCGCCTTCGTGCTTTCTATAAGAAGCGAAAATTATCCGATCAGGCTTTTGCCGCCACGACCATTTTCTTCGCGTGCGCCAACGACTCCTTGGTCAAATCGATCCCGCCGAGCATGCGCGCCACTTCTTCAACGCGTTCCGACTTATTCAGCTTGGACACGGCTGTGTGTGTTGCATCGCTGCCGCGTACCTTGTGTACAAACAGGTGCTGATGCCCCTGGGCCGCCACTTGCGGCAAGTGGGTGACTGTCAGCACCTGGCCTCTATCCCCCAGGCGTCGCAACAATTGGCCAACAATTTCTGCCGTCGGCCCACCAATCCCCACATCAACTTCGTCGAATACCAGCGTTGGCACCCGAGAGGTTTGCGCAGTGATTACCTGGATGGCCAGGCTGATGCGCGACAGCTCACCGCCGGAGGCCACTTTTGCCAGCGCTTTGAGCGGCTGCCCAGGGTTGGCGCTGACCAGTAGCTCGACCTGCTCCAGCCCGTGGGGCTGCAGTTCGTTACTCGCGTTGGTGCGCAATTCAATGGTGAAGCGCCCGCCAGGCATGCCCAGGCGTTGGATCTCCAACTCCACTGCGCTGGCCAGGCCCGTCGCTGCTTGCTGGCGCAAGTCGCTGAGTTCGCGCGCCTTCTCCTGATAGTGGCGAGCAAAAGAGGCAAGCTCGTCGCCCAGGCGCTCGATGGATTCATCGTTGGCGTTCAGGGTCTCGATTTCATCCAGCAGTTTTTGCTGCATCGTCGCCACTTCGGTGGGCTGGATGCGATGTTTGCGCGCCAGGGTATAGATGGTGTCGAGGCGTTCTTCTATCTCCTGCAGGCGCGCCGGGTCGGCATCGAAGTGGTCCAGAAAGCGATTCAACTCACCGACGGCTTCCTCTACTTGAATCTGTGCGCTGGTCAGCAAGGTGGTGGCCTCGCTCAGTGAGCCGGAGGCGCTGTTCACACTGGACAGGCGATTGAGGCTGGCGGTCAGTGCGTTGAGCACATTGCCGGAGTCACTCTCACTGCATTGCTCTACCACCTGGCGGCAAATGCCCAGCAGGGTTTCCGCGTTGGTGAGGTTCTTGTGTTCCTGCTCAAGCTGCTCCAGTTCGGTTTCGCCCAGGCCCAGGCTTTCCAGCTCTTCGAGTTGATAGCTGAGCAATTGATGGCGGGCGCGTTGTTCATCGCCGGAGTTGGAGAGTCGCTCCAGCTCCTGGCGAGTCTGGCGCCAGCGCTGGGCGGCGAGTTGCACCTGGCGGGCCAGGTCTGTGGCGCCGGCGTACTCATCAAGCAGGCGGCGATGGGTGTCGGTTTTCAGCAGGGATTGATGTTCATGCTGGCTGTGGATATCGATCAACAGTTCGCCCAGGGCCTTTAAGTCGCCAAGCGGGCAGGGCGTACCGTTGATATACCCACGTGAGCGGCCTTCCGCCGTGATGACCCGGCGCAGGATGCACGGCCCTTCATTATTAAGGTCGCGCTCGGCCAGCCAGGCCTCCGCCTCGGGAATATCCGCCAGGTCGAAGGTGGCCAGGATGTCGGCCTTGTCTGCACCGGGGCGCACCACGCCACTGTCGGCGCGATCACCCAGGGTCAAGCCCAGGGCGTCGAGCATGATCGACTTGCCGGCGCCGGTTTCGCCTGTGATTACGCTCATCCCGCGATCCAGTTCGAGATCCAGGTGTTCAACGATGGCGTAGTTATGTACGGACAGGTGCACGAGCATGACGGCCGCTCCCAGGCTTTAGGTCTGGTTATTTATACAGTGTTTTGTTCGGCGCTGACAATCCTGGCGCTTAGCTCGATTTGCTTGAATCTGGATATTTTTAAGCGCAACCAGGAATGACCACGCAGGAATTGATGAAGGTCAGTCGAAAGACTTTTGGTAACGCCTGCGCCCTTGAACCTGGAAATTGTGGCCCCATATACCGGAACAGAAGCGCGAGGTGAGTTCGCGCATGATTTTGAAAGGAGAAAACTATGGCTGACGAACAGACGCAGGATACGCAAACTCCAGACGCCAATTCGGCTGTCGGCGATGAGCTGGCGACTCGTGTGCAAGTGCTCGAAGAGCAATTGGCCGCTGCGCAGGACCAGTCTTTGCGTGTTGCCGCTGATCTGCAGAACGTCCGCCGCCGTGCTGAGCAGGATGTAGAAAAGGCTCACAAATTCGCGTTGGAAAAATTCGCCAATGACTTGCTGCCGATCATCGACAGCCTGGAGCGTGGCCTTGAATTGTCCAACCCGGACGACGAAAACATCCGCCCGATGCGCGAAGGGATCGAACTGACCCTGAAAATGTTCCAGGACACCCTGAAGCGTTATCAGCTGGAAGCGATCGATCCACAAGGCGGCGAGCCGTTCAACGCTGAGCATCACCAAGCCATGGCCATGCAGGAAAGCCATGACCTGGAGCCGAACAGCGTGCTCAAAACGTTCCAGAAGGGTTATCTGCTCAATGGTCGCCTGCTGCGCCCGGCGATGGTCGTCGTGAGCAAGGCGCCTGCACCGGTTTCGCCTTCTATTGATGAGCAGGCTTGAAATACGCTGCAAAGCCCCCATCTATAAGTCAAGCGTTTAAGTGCTACCGCAGTTAGCCACCACTGCTGCGGCAACCAAATTCAAGTTTCGGGAGAGTAAATCATGGGTAAAATTATCGGTATCGACCTGGGGACCACCAACTCCTGTGTCTCCGTCATGGAAAACGGCAAAGCCAAAGTAATCGAAAACGCCGAAGGCGCGCGCACCACGCCGTCGATCATTGCTTACGCAAATGATGGCGAGATCCTCGTTGGTCAGTCGGCCAAGCGCCAGGCTGTGACCAACCCGCACAACACCCTGTATGCGGTAAAGCGTCTGATCGGTCGTAAGTTCGACGAAGAAGTCGTACAGAAAGACATCAAGATGGTGCCTTACAAAATCGCCAAGGCTGACAACGGTGACGCCTGGGTTGAAGTAAATGGCAACAAAATGTCGGCACCGCAGATCTCGGCTGAAGTCTTGAAAAAGATGAAGAAGACCGCCGAAGACTACCTGGGTGAAACCGTGACCGAAGCGGTGATCACCGTTCCGGCCTACTTCAACGACAGCCAGCGCCAGGCGACCAAAGACGCCGGCCGCATCGCGGGCCTGGACGTAAAACGTATCATCAACGAACCTACCGCAGCTGCCCTGGCTTACGGTATGGACAAGGCCAAAGGCGACCACACTGTGATCGTTTATGACCTGGGTGGTGGTACGTTCGACGTGTCGGTCATCGAGATCGCTGAAGTTGACGGCGAGCATCAGTTCGAAGTGTTGGCCACCAACGGCGACACTTTCCTGGGCGGTGAAGACTTTGACATTCGTCTGATCGACTACCTCGTTGACGAATTCAAGAAAGAAAGCGGCATGAACCTCAAGGGTGATCCGCTGGCGATGCAGCGCCTGAAAGAAGCTGCTGAGAAAGCCAAGATCGAGCTGTCCTCGAGCATGTCGACCGACGTGAACCTGCCGTACATCACTGCAGATGCCACCGGTCCTAAGCACTTGAACGTGAAGATTTCTCGCGCCAAGTTGGAAGCGCTGGTTGAAGACCTGGTTCAGCGCACCATCGAACCTTGCCGCATCGCGCTGAAAGACGCCGGTATCGACGTTGGTTCCATCAACGACGTGATCCTGGTGGGCGGTCAGACCCGTATGCCACTGGTTCAGCAGAAAGTGACCGAGTTCTTCGGTAAAGAAGCACGTAAAGACGTGAACCCGGACGAAGCGGTTGCCATGGGTGCTGCCATCCAGGGTGCGGTATTGGCTGGCGACGTGAAAGACGTGCTGCTGCTGGACGTCAGCCCGCTGACCCTGGGTATCGAAACCATGGGCGGCGTGATGACCGCGCTGATCGAGAAAAACACCACGATTCCTACCAAGAAATCGCAAGTGTTCTCGACTGCCGATGACAACCAAGGCGCCGTGACCATTCACGTGCTGCAAGGTGAGCGTAAGCAGGCTGCTCAGAACAAGTCCCTGGGCAAGTTCGACCTGGCCGAGATTCCACCAGCACCACGTGGCGTGCCGCAAATTGAAGTGACCTTCGACATCGACGCCAACGGCATCCTGCACGTCGGCGCGAAAGACAAGGCAACTGGCAAAGAGCAGAAGATCACCATCAAGGCCAACTCCGGTCTGTCTGATGAAGAAATTCAACAGATGATCCGTGATGCTGAAGCCAACGCTGATGCGGATGCCAAGTTTGCTGAACTGGCTGGCGCCCGTAACCAGGGTGATGCACTGGTTCACTCGACACGCAAAATGGTCGCTGATGCGGGCGATAAAGTGACTGCTGAAGAGAAGACTGCAATCGAAGCTGCTGTGGTTGCCCTGGAAGCCGCTGTCAAAGGCGACGACAAGGCCGCTATCGAAGCCAAGATCGAAGAGCTGTCGAAAGTCTCCGCTCCAGTGGCGCAGAAAATGTACGCCGAACAAGGTCAGCCAGCTGACGGTGCTGCGCAACAGGCTGAGCCTGAAGCCAAGCACGACGACGTTGTCGATGCCGAGTTCGAAGAAGTCAAAGACCAGAAGTAAGTTGGTCGCCCGGTTGACCGCTATCAAGCGGTGACTGGTAGGATGTCGCCGCGCGGGAGCTTGCTCCCGCGTTGGCGTGTCTGGGGTATGCGAATTTTTACAGCATGCGACAGCGTTCGGATGCTGGCGGTGTGATCGGGAATGCTCCTGCTTTCCGAGCAGTAAATACCGCATTTTTGGCCGGGTACCTGGCTAAAAGTAGTAATGACCAGGATCGTTGAATTGACGTGAGTTGGGTCCGGGCCTGTATTGGGGCTCAACGAGTTTGGCAAGGCTCAGGAGGGTCTGGCTGAACGTCCTATAAGAGTGCAAAGACTTATGGCAAAGCGTGACTATTACGAAGTATTGGGTGTGGAGCGCGGCTCCAGCGAGGCGGACCTGAAGAAGGCCTACCGTCGCCTGGCGATGAAGCACCACCCGGACCGTAATCCGGATAGCAAAGAATCCGAAGAAATGTTCAAAGAGGCCAATGAGGCCTACGAATGTCTGTCTGATCCCAACAAGCGTGCGGCCTACGACCAGTATGGCCATGCCGGTGTCGACCCGAGCATGGGTGGCGGCGGTGCGGGGTTTGGTGGTCAGAACTTCTCCGATATTTTCGGTGACGTATTCAGCGACTTCTTCGGCGGTGGCCGCGGTGGTCAGCGTGGCGGCGCCCAGCGTGGCAGCGATTTGCGCTACACCCTGGAATTGAACCTGGAAGAAGCCGTGCGCGGCACCAGCGTCAATATCCGTGTGCCGACGCTGGTGAACTGCAAGCCGTGTGATGGTTCGGGTGCCAAGAAGGGCTCCTCGCCGATCACGTGCCCGACGTGCGGCGGTATTGGCCAGGTCCGCATGCAGCAGGGCTTTTTCTCGGTGCAGCAGACCTGCCCGCGCTGCCATGGACAGGGCAAGATCATTTCCGATCCGTGCGACTCGTGCCACGGCGAAGGCCGTGTCGAAGAGTACAAAACCCTTTCGGTGAAAGTGCCGGCGGGCGTGGATACCGGTGATCGCATTCGTCTGTCGGGTGAAGGCGAGGCCGGTACTCAAGGCGGTCCGACGGGCGACCTGTACGTGGTGATCAATGTGCGCGAGCACTCGATCTTCCAGCGTGACGGCAAGCACCTGTTCTGTGAAGTGCCGATCAGCTTTGTCGATGCCGCCTTGGGTGGCGAGCTGGAAATTCCGACCCTCGACGGTCGAGTCAAGCTCAAGATCCCTGAAGGCACCCAGACCGGCAAGCAGTTCCGTATCCGTGGCAAAGGCGTTGCGCCGGTGCGCGGCGGCGGAGCTGGTGACCTGATGTGCCGTGTGGCGGTGGAAACGCCGGTCAACCTGAATCGCCGTCAGCGCGAATTGCTTGAAGAGTTCCGCAGCTCGATGGAAGGTGATGACTCTCACTCGCCGAAGACTGCGGGCTTTTTCGATGGTGTGAAGCGCTTCTTCGGCGACCTGTAAGGAATTGAGTATGCGACGTATAGCCGTAATGGGCGCTGCCGGGCGCATGGGTAAGACGCTGGTCGAGGCGGTGCAGCAGCGCTCACCGGCCTCCGGGCTGACCGCGGCGATCGTTCGCCCGGGCAGCACGTTGATTGGTGCGGATGCCGGTGAGTTGGCCTCGTTGGGGCGCATCGGCGTTTCGTTGTCCGGCAACCTGGAGCAGGTGGCGGACGAGTTCGACGTGCTGATCGACTTCACTCTGCCGGACGTGATGCTGAAAAACCTGGCCTTCTGCCGCAAGGCGGGCAAGGCCATGGTTATCGGTACCACGGGTTTGACGGCTGAGCAGAAGCAGTTATTGGTGGAAGCGGGCAAAGATATTCCTGTTGTCTTCGCTGCTAACTTCAGCGTCGGTGTGAACCTGTCGCTCAAGCTGCTGGATCTGGCTGCTCGCGTGCTGGGGGATGAGGCGGATATCGAGATCATTGAGACTCACCATCGCCACAAGATCGATGCGCCGTCGGGCACTGCGCTGCGCATGGGTGAGGCGATTGCCGATGCGCTGGGCCGAGACCTGTCGAAAGTGGCGGTGTACGGTCGCGAAGGCCATACCGGTGCGCGTGCGCGTGACACCATTGGTTTTGCGACGGTGCGTGGCGGCGATGTAGTGGGTGATCACACCGTGTTGTTCGCCACTGAAGGTGAGCGCCTGGAAATCACGCACAAAGCCTCCAGTCGCATGACGTTTGCCAAGGGTGCGGTACGTGCTGCGCTCTGGTTGGAAGGTCGTACGCCTGGTCTGTATGACATGCGCGATGTGCTGGATCTGCACTGATCTGTAGCTAAAACGGGGCCTCAAGCTTATGCTAGGGCCCCGTTTTTACCCGCTAAGCGACGTCCTGTCGCATTCACCTGCCTTTAAGGCTCATTAGCGGTGGACCAAAAAAGCCTTTTTCTGTAAGCTACAGCTTTAGTGTGTTCACTAAAAGCGCGCAGAATAATTCAGTGAATAAGCGGAGTGACGTGTCCATACGTCACTCCGCTTTTTTACACCTGCGATCGCCCTTTCAGGCTTTATTTACGGGAGGTCTTCTTGACTAAGCCAGCCATACTCGCCCTTGCTGATGGCAGCATTTTTCGCGGCGAAGCCATTGGAGCCGACGGTCAGACCGTTGGAGAGGTAGTGTTTAACACTGCCATGACCGGCTATCAGGAAATCCTTACCGATCCTTCCTACGCCCAACAGATCGTTACCTTGACCTATCCGCACATCGGCAATACCGGTACTACACCGGAAGACGTCGAGTCTGATTGCGTCTGGTCGGCCGGTCTGGTGATTCGTGACCTGCCACTGGTCGCGAGCAACTGGCGTAACACGATGTCGCTGTCCGATTACCTGAAAGCCAACAATGTTGTGGCGATCGCCGGTATCGATACCCGCCGCCTCACGCGCATCCTGCGTGAAAAAGGCTCGCAGAACGGCTGCATCATTGTCGGTGACAATATCTCCGAAGAGGCGGCGATTGCCGCAGCGCAAGGTTTCCCAGGCCTGAAAGGCATGGACCTGGCGAAAGTCGTCAGCGTCAAAGAGAAGTACGAATGGCGCTCGACTGTCTGGGACTTGAAGACCGACAGCCATGCGACCATCGAAGCTGCTGACCTGCCTTATCACGTTGTGGCCTACGACTACGGCGTCAAGTACAACATCCTGCGCATGCTGGTCGAGCGCGGCTGTCGCGTGACCGTGGTGCCGGCGCAAACGCCTGCCAGCGACGTACTCGCCTTGCAGCCGGACGGCGTGTTCCTGTCCAACGGCCCAGGTGACCCTGAGCCATGCGACTATGCCATCCAGGCGATCAAGGACGTGCTGGAAACCGAGATTCCGGTATTCGGTATCTGCCTCGGTCACCAACTGCTGGCCCTGGCCTCCGGCGCCAAGACCCTGAAAATGGGCCACGGCCACCACGGTGCCAACCACCCGGTACAAGACCTGGACACTGGCGTCGTGATGATCACCAGCCAGAACCACGGTTTTGCGGTGGATGAAGCCACCCTGCCGAGCAACGTGCGCGCCATTCACAAGTCGCTGTTCGATGGCTCCCTGCAGGGCATCGAGCGCACCGACAAGAGCGCGTTCAGCTTCCAGGGCCACCCTGAAGCGAGCCCGGGCCCGAACGACGTAGCGCCGCTGTTCGACCGTTTCATCAATGAGATGGCCAAGCGACGCTGACTGAGCGGCTTGCGGGCGGCCCCTAATGTCGGCGGCCCCCGCAGGCTCTTCAAAGATTGTTCAAGACGGCTTGCCGACTGACCTGCGGATTTGAGTGACAAACCCATGCCAAAACGTACAGACATAAAAAGCATCCTGATTCTCGGCGCTGGCCCGATCGTGATCGGCCAGGCCTGCGAATTCGACTACTCCGGCGCCCAGGCCTGCAAAGCCCTGCGCGAAGAGGGTTACCGCGTCATCCTGGTGAACTCCAACCCGGCCACCATCATGACCGACCCGGACATGGCCGACGCCACCTACATCGAACCGATCAAGTGGCAGACCGTTGCCAAGATCATCGAGAAAGAGCGTCCGGACGCGCTGCTGCCAACCATGGGTGGTCAAACTGCTCTGAACTGCGCCCTGGACCTGGAGCGCGAAGGCGTCCTGGAGAAATTCGGCGTAGAAATGATCGGCGCCAATGCCGACACCATCGACAAGGCTGAAGACCGTTCGCGCTTTGACAAGGCGATGAAGTCCATCGGCCTGGACTGCCCGCGCTCGGGCATCGCCCACAGCATGGAAGAAGCCAACGCAGTGCTCGAGAAGCTGGGCTTCCCGTGCATCATCCGCCCGTCCTTCACCATGGGCGGGACCGGTGGCGGTATCGCTTACAACCGTGAAGAGTTCGAAGAAATCTGCTCTCGTGGCCTGGACCTGTCGCCGACCAAAGAGCTGCTGATTGACGAATCCCTGATCGGCTGGAAAGAGTATGAAATGGAGGTTGTCCGCGATAAAAAGGACAACTGCATCATCGTCTGCTCCATCGAAAACTTCGATCCGATGGGCGTGCACACCGGTGACTCGATCACCGTTGCGCCGGCGCAGACCCTGACGGACAAGGAATACCAGATCATGCGTAACGCCTCCTTGGCGGTACTGCGTGAGATCGGCGTTGAAACCGGCGGTTCCAACGTTCAGTTCGGTATCTGCCCGGACACTGGCCGTATGGTCGTGATCGAGATGAACCCGCGTGTATCGCGTTCTTCGGCGCTGGCATCGAAAGCTACTGGCTTCCCGATTGCGCGTATCGCTGCCAAGTTGGCGATCGGCTATACCCTGGACGAGCTGCAGAACGAAATCACCGGCGGCGCTACTCCGGCGTCCTTCGAGCCGTCGATCGACTATGTCGTCACTAAGCTGCCACGTTTCGCTTTCGAGAAATTCCCGAAAGCCGACGCACGACTGACCACTCAAATGAAGTCGGTGGGTGAAGTCATGGCCATCGGCCGGACCTTCCAGGAATCCCTGCAGAAAGCCCTGCGCGGTCTGGAAGTGGGCGTTTGTGGCCTGGACGAGAAGCTCGACTTGAGCAACCCGGAAAGCATGAGCGTGCTCAAGCGCGAACTGACCGTGCCGGGCGCCGAGCGCATCTGGTACGTGGCTGATGCGTTCCGCGCCGGCCTGTCGGTCGAAGACATCTTCGGCATGAACATGATCGACCCGTGGTTCCTGGTGCAGATCGAAGACCTGATCAAGGAAGAAGAGAAGGTCAAGACCCTGGGTCTTGCCAGTATCGACCGCGACTTGATGTTCAAGCTCAAGCGCAAAGGTTTCTCCGACATGCGTCTGGCCAAGTTGCTGGGTGTGACCGAGAAAGCGTTGCGTCGCCACCGCCACAAGCTGGAGATCTTCCCGGTCTACAAGCGCGTTGACACCTGCGCGGCCGAGTTCGCCACCGACACCGCCTACATGTACTCAACCTACGAGGAAGAGTGCGAAGCCGCGCCGTCGGGCCGCGACAAGATCATGATCCTTGGTGGCGGTCCAAACCGTATCGGCCAGGGTATCGAGTTCGACTACTGCTGCGTACACGCGGCATTGGCCCTGCGCGAAGACGGTTACGAGACCATCATGGTCAACTGCAACCCGGAAACCGTTTCCACCGACTACGACACCTCCGATCGCCTGTATTTCGAGCCAGTGACCCTGGAAGACGTGCTGGAAATCTGCCGGGTCGAGAAGCCGAAGGGCGTGATCGTCCAGTACGGCGGCCAGACTCCGCTGAAACTGGCGCGTGCCCTGGAAGAAGCCGGCGTGCCGATTATCGGCACCAGCCCAGACGCTATCGACCGTGCAGAAGACCGTGAACGCTTCCAGCAAATGGTTGAACGCCTGAACCTGCGCCAGCCGCCAAACGCCACCGTGCGCAGTGAAGACGAAGCTATCCGTGCAGCCAGCAAGATTGGCTACCCGCTGGTGGTGCGTCCGTCCTACGTACTGGGCGGCCGTGCGATGGAAATCGTCTACGAAGAAGAAGAACTCAAGCGCTACCTGCGTGATGCGGTGAAAGTGTCCAACGACAGCCCAGTGCTGCTCGACCACTTCCTCAACTGCGCCATCGAAATGGACGTGGACGCCGTGTGCGACGGCACCGACGTGGTGATCGGCGCGATCATGCAACACATCGAACAGGCGGGCGTTCACTCCGGTGACTCCGCTTGCTCGCTGCCGCCGTACTCGCTGCCGGCGCACATCCAGGACGAGATGCGTGAACAGGTCAAGAAAATGGCCTTGGAGTTGGGCGTGGTCGGTCTGATGAACGTACAGTTGGCGCTGCAAGGCGAAGACATCTACGTCATCGAAGTCAACCCGCGTGCTTCGCGTACCGTGCCATTCGTTTCCAAGTGCATCGGTGTGTCCCTGGCCATGATCGCTGCCCGCGTGATGGCCGGTAAGACCCTGAAGGAAATTGGTTTCACCAAGGAAATCATTCCTAACTTCTACAGCGTGAAAGAGGCCGTGTTCCCATTCGCCAAATTCCCTGGTGTGGACCCGATCCTGGGCCCAGAGATGAAGTCCACCGGTGAAGTCATGGGCGTGGGTGATACCTTCGGTGAAGCTTTCGCCAAAGCCCAGATGGGCGCCAGCGAAGTGCTGCCGACCGGCGGTACTGCGTTCATCAGCGTGCGTGATGATGACAAACCACTGGTTGCAGGCGTGGCCCGTGATCTGATCAACTTGGGCTTCGAAGTCGTGGCCACCGCCGGGACCGCCAAGCTGATCGAAGCTGCCGGCCTGAAAGTGCGTCGCGTGAACAAGGTGACGGAAGGCCGTCCGCACGTGGTCGACATGATCAAGAATGACGAAGTCACCTTGATCATCAACACCACCGAAGGTCGCCAGTCGATCGCGGACTCCTACTCCATTCGTCGTAACGCCTTGCAGCACAAGATCTACTGCACCACCACCATTGCTGCTGGCGAAGCCATCTGCGAAGCGCTCAAGTTCGGTCCGGAAAAGACCGTGCGTCGCTTGCAGGATCTACACGCAGGATTGAAGGCATGACCAAATACCCAATGACCGTCCAGGGCTTCAAGGCCCTGGAAGAGGAGCACGCCCACCTGACCAAGGTCGTACGTCCAAAGCTGAGCCAGGACATCGGTACGGCCCGCGAGCTGGGTGACTTGAAGGAAAACGCCGAATACCACGCTGCTCGCGAGCAGCAAGGTATGGTCGAGGCGCGGATCCGTGATATCGAAGGCCGCCTGCAGAACTCGGTGGTCATCGACGTGACGACCATTCCGAAGACCGGCAAGGTGATTTTCGGCACGACCGTGGAAATCGCCAACGTCGAGACGGACGAAAGCGTGGTCTACCACATCGTTGGTGAAGACGAAGCTGACTTCAAACTCGGCAAGATCTCTGTCGGTTCTCCGCTGGCCCGCGCCTTGATTGCCAAGGAAGAGGGTGATGTGGTGTCTGTCAAAACGCCTGGCGGCGTGACCGAGTACGAGATTGTTGAAGTTCGTCACATCTGAAAGAAGGCGCCCGCTTCGTGCGGGCGCCATGCTTTGGCAGCTCTCCCAGATGCTTTGGGTGGGTGGCCTGTGGCTGTTGCACATTGGCGTGTTGCCGGCGCTGGGCCTGATTGGCCTGGCACCGTTGCTGATCGATGAGATCGATGGATTACTGAGTGCGTTGCTGGTGGCTTTTGCGGCGGCGTGCGTGACGCTCCAGGCGTTGGTGCTGGTCAAGGCTGAAGGCTTGGGAAGTTTGTGGCGGGATATTCGCGGGCAACTGCTGTTGATGGCACTGTATGCGTGTGCAATGTATTGCATTGTGCATGTCTGGCTGCCGGAAGCGTTGCGCTGGCAGCTATTCAGCTATCTTGTGCTAGGGTTTTCCGGCCTGGTGCTGGTGTTACAGCCTGCACCGGGATGGAGTGGCGGGGCGCGCGAAGCACGCCCGTGACCCTTGCTGTTATTTGAAAGTCATCATTTGAAGCGATGTACGTTCGACAGTTGCTTGTTGACGCTGAAGTTCTTGCGATACAGCAGCGCCATCTTGCCGATGACCTGGACCAGGTCCGCTTTGCCTGCCTTGCACAGTTCTGCAATGGCAGCCAGGCGCGCTTCGCGGTCAAGGATGTTGATCTTGATCTTGATCAGTTCATGATCGTTCAGCGCACGTTCGAATTCGGCTAACACACCTTCAGTCAAACCGTTATCTGCCACAATCAGAACTGGTTTCAGATGGTGGCCAATGGATTTGTACTGTTTCTTCTGCTCTTGAGTGAGCGGCATAATCTGACCCCTGCGTCTGATCTTGTAAAAAGCGGCGGCCAGTTTACCCGAGCGAGTCCGGGACCGCCCAGTTAATCACGACCCGTTTTATTTTTCGAGGTGGCCCGTGGCCCGTTCCAAAACCAGCCTTAAGTGGCTACAAGAACATTTCAACGATCCTTACGTCAAAAAGGCGCAGAAGGACGGCTACCGTTCCCGGGCCAGCTACAAGCTGCTGGAGATTCAGGACAAGGATAAGTTGATCCGCCCAGGCATGAGCGTTATCGATCTCGGTGCAGCCCCAGGTGGTTGGTCCCAGGTGACCAGTCGTCTGATTGGTGGGCAGGGCCGCTTGATCGCTTCCGACATCCTGGAAATGGACAGTATCCCGGATGTGACCTTTGTTCATGGTGACTTCACCCAGGATGCCGTGCTCGCTCAAATCCTCGAAGCTGTGGGAAATTCGCAGGTAGACCTTGTGATTTCCGACATGGCCCCCAATATGAGTGGATTACCGGCCGTCGATATGCCGCGCGCGATGTTCCTCTGTGAGCTGGCGTTGGATTTGGCGGGTCGGGTTCTGCGCCCAGGTGGTGATTTTCTGGTGAAGGTCTTCCAGGGTGAAGGCTTTGACGAGTACCACAAGAACATCCGCAAGCTGTTCGACAAGGTGCAAACGCGTAAGCCTGACTCTTCCCGGGACAGGTCTCGGGAGCAGTACCTGCTGTGCCGCGGCTTCCGCGGGGTGGAAGGCGCTGCGAGTGAAGAGCGTTTTTGAGGAATTCGAGGAGGGCGATAGGTTTTTTTATATCGCTTTCGTCACGAAGCTTTACGAATATTGTGTAGTCAAAGTTTCACAAAGGGTTACAGACGGCGCCTGCCAGAGTTGTAGGTAATGTAGTAAGTTAGGCCGGTGAATATCATGCGAAGCGCGCGCCAGTAGCGGAGCTTGCTTCAGAGGGTAGTTAATTGAACGATATGGCAAAGAATCTGATCCTGTGGTTGATCATCGCGGCTGTCCTGGTGACGGTGATGAACAACTTCTCCAGCCCTAACGAGCCGCAGACCCTCAACTATTCCGACTTCATCCAGCAAGTTAAGGATGGCAAGGTCGAGCGCGTAGCGGTTGATGGCTACGTGATCACCGGCAAACGCAACGATGGCGACAGCTTCAAGACCATTCGTCCGGCGATCCAGGACAACGGTCTGATCGGCGACCTGGTGGATAACCACGTGGTGGTCGAAGGCAAGCAGCCTGAGCAGCAAAGCATCTGGACCCAATTGTTGGTAGCCAGCTTCCCGATCCTGGTGATCATCGCCGTGTTCATGTTCTTCATGCGCCAGATGCAAGGCGGTGCAGGGGGCAAGGGCGGGCCTATGAGCTTCGGCAAGAGCAAGGCACGCCTGCTCTCCGAAGATCAGGTGAAAACCACCCTGGCTGACGTTGCCGGTTGCGACGAAGCCAAGGAAGAAGTGGGCGAGCTGGTCGAGTTCCTGCGTGATCCAGGCAAGTTCCAGCGCCTCGGTGGCCGCATTCCTCGCGGTGTACTGATGGTCGGTCCTCCGGGTACCGGTAAAACCTTGCTGGCCAAGGCGATTGCCGGCGAAGCCAAGGTGCCTTTCTTCACCATTTCCGGTTCTGACTTCGTCGAGATGTTTGTCGGTGTCGGCGCCAGCCGTGTTCGCGATATGTTCGAGCAGGCTAAAAAGCATGCACCATGCATCATCTTCATCGACGAAATCGACGCCGTTGGTCGCCATCGTGGCGCCGGCATGGGCGGTGGTCATGATGAGCGTGAGCAGACTCTTAACCAGTTGCTGGTTGAGATGGACGGCTTCGAAATGAATGACGGCATCATCGTGATTGCTGCAACCAACCGTCCGGATGTACTGGACCCTGCGTTGCTGCGTCCGGGCCGTTTCGACCGTCAGGTTGTGGTTGGCTTGCCGGATATCCGTGGTCGCGAACAGATCCTGAAAGTACACATGCGCAAAGTGCCAATGGGCGACGACGTGGCTCCGGCCGTGATTGCCCGTGGTACGCCTGGCTTCTCCGGTGCCGACCTGGCCAACCTGGTCAACGAGGCTTCGCTGTTTGCGGCTCGTACCGGCAAGCGCATCGTTGAAATGAAAGAGTTCGAACTGGCAAAAGACAAGATCATGATGGGCGCCGAGCGCAAATCCATGGTCATGTCCGAGAAAGAGAAACAGAACACCGCTTATCACGAAGCCGGTCACGCTATCGTTGGTCGCGTCGTGCCTGAGCATGACCCGGTCTACAAAGTGTCGATCATCCCTCGTGGTCGGGCACTGGGTGTGACCATGTTCCTGCCGGAAGAGGACCGTTACAGTCTCTCCAAGCGCGCACTGATCAGCCAGATCTGCTCGCTGTACGGCGGTCGTATTGCTGAAGAAATGACCCTGGGCTTCGACGGTGTCACCACCGGCGCTTCCAACGACATCATGCGTGCCAGCCAGATTGCACGGAACATGGTGACCAAGTGGGGCTTGTCGGAAAAGCTCGGCCCGCTGATGTATGCCGAGGAAGAAGGTGAGGTGTTCCTGGGTCGTGGCGGTGGCGGTCAAAGCGCCAGCTTCTCCGGTGAGACCGCCAAGCTGATCGACTCCGAAGTGCGCAGCATCATCGACCAGTGCTACGGCACGGCCAAGCAGATCCTCACGGACAACCGCGACAAGCTGGATGCCATGGCGGATGCGCTGATGAAGTACGAGACCATTGATGCCGACCAGATCGACGACATCATGGCCGGTCGCGCTCCACGTGAGCCTCGTGATTGGGAAGGTGGTTCGGGCACCTCTGGCACTCCGCCAGTGGTTCAGAACGAACGCCCTGAGACCCCGATCGGCGGCCCGGCAGCTGACGTCTAAGGTTTGAAATGACTTCTGTGTTGTCCTCCACCCGGTTGCCTTGCGGCAATCGGGTTCTTGATTTGGCCCATACGCATGTAATGGGCATTCTCAATGTCACTCCCGATTCCTTTTCCGATGGCGGCCGCTTCAGCCAGCTTGATGCAGCCTTGCGTCATGCTGAAGCCATGGTTGCGGCGGGAGCGACCCTGATTGATGTCGGTGGCGAATCGACTCGACCTGGCGCTCGCGTTGTCTCTCCCTTGGAAGAGTTGGAGCGGGTGGCGCCGATCGTCGAGCGTATCGCGCGTGAGCTGGATGTGATCATCTCGGTTGATACGTCGACACCGGCCGTGATGCGCGAAACTGCGCGCCTTGGGGCGGGGCTGATCAACGATGTGCGCTCGCTTCAGCGCGACGGAGCGCTTGATGCGGCTGCGGCGACCGGTCTGCCGGTGTGCCTGATGCATATGCTGGGTGAGCCCGGCAACATGCAGGACAGCCCTCACTATGATGATCTCGTCGGCGAAGTCAGCGGTTTTCTCGCTGAGCGGGTTGCTCAGTGTGTTGTCGCGGGGATTGCTGAGGAAAAAATCATCCTCGATCCCGGCTTCGGTTTCGCCAAGACCCTGCAGCACAACCTAAGCCTGTTCAAGCATATGGAATCCCTGCATGCCCTTGGTCGTCCCCTATTGGTGGGCGTTTCGCGCAAGAGCATGATAGGGCAGGCCTTGAATCGTCCAGTAGGTGAGCGGCTGTATGGCGGCCTTGCACTGGCTGCGCTGGCGGTGACCAAAGGTGCGCGTATCTTGCGGGTGCATGATGTCGCCGAGACCGTGGATGTAGTGCGTATGATTGCCGCTGTAGAATCAGCCGAATAAGAATGATGGAGCACTTATGACTAAAAAATACTTTGGCACCGACGGTATCCGTGGTCGGGTCGGCGAATTTCCGATTACTCCTGATTTCATGCTCAAGCTGGGGTGGGCGGCGGGTATGGCGTTCCGCAGCATGGGCGCTTGCCGCATCCTGGTGGGCAAGGACACCCGTATTTCCGGGTACATGTTTGAGTCGGCGCTGGAGGCGGGCCTGTCTGCCGCAGGCGCGGATGTCATGTTGCTGGGGCCGATGCCGACGCCGGCGATCGCTTACCTGACGCGTACCTTTCACGCTGAAGCCGGTATAGTGATCAGCGCCTCGCACAATCCCCACGATGACAACGGCATTAAATTCTTCTCAGGGCAGGGCACCAAGCTGCCTGACGAGATTGAGTTGATGATCGAAGAGTTGCTGGATGCACCGATGACGGTGGTTGAATCCAGTAAGTTAGGCAAGGTTTCGCGTATCAACGACGCCTCCGGTCGCTATATCGAGTTCTGCAAGAGCAGTGTGCCGAGCAGCACCAATTTTGCCGGTCTGAAGATTGTGGTTGATTGCGCCCACGGTGCGACCTACAAAGTCGCGCCGAGCGTGTTCAAGGAGTTGGGCGCAGATGTGACGGTGCTGTCGGCGCAGCCGAACGGGCTTAACATCAACGAAAACTGCGGTTCCACTCATATGGAGCAACTGCAGGCCGCCGTCCTGGCCGAGCATGCCGACTTGGGTATTGCCTTCGACGGCGACGGTGACCGTGTGCTGATGGTGGATCACACGGGCGCGATTGTTGATGGTGATGACCTGTTGTTCATCATTGCGCGTGATATGCACGAGCGTAACAAGCTGCAGGGTGGTGTTGTCGGTACGCTGATGAGCAACCTTGGCCTGGAACTGGCCTTGGCGGACCTGGGTATTCCCTTCGTGCGCGCCAATGTCGGTGATCGCTATGTGATCGCCGAGCTGCTTGAGCGTAACTGGCAGGTGGGGGGTGAGAATTCCGGGCACGTAGTCTGCTTCCAGCACACCACCACAGGTGACGCGATCATCGCTGCGTTGCAGGTCCTGCTGTCCTTGCGTCGTCGCGAAGAGAGTCTGGCCCAAGCGCGCCAGGCGCTGCGCAAATGTCCGCAAGTGCTGCTCAATGTGCGTTTTGGCGGCGGCGAAAACCCGATCGAGCACCCGGCTGTCAAAGAGGCGTGCGAGCGCGTAACCCTTGCTATGGCGGGGCGTGGTCGCGTGTTGTTGCGCAAGTCCGGCACAGAGCCTCTGGTGCGCGTCATGGTCGAAGGCGATGACGAAACACAGGTTCGCGGCCATGCCGAAGACCTGGCAAAACTGGTAACTGAAGTTTGCGCCTGAATTCGGCTTGCCAGTGATGATGTGGTTGGGTAACATCTGCGCCCACTTTGACCGACGAGGTACAGCATGCGTCGCACTATGGTAGCTGGTAACTGGAAGATGCACGGTACCCGCGCCAGTGTCGCTGAGCTGATCAATGGCCTTCGTCACTTGGCCTTGCCGAGCGGTGTTGATGTTGCGGTGTTCCCGCCTTGCTTGCATATCAACCAAGTGGTTGATGGCCTGAAAGGCAAGTCGATCCAGGTCGGCGCGCAGAACTCTGCGGTGGAGCCGATGCAAGGTGCATTGACCGGTGAGATTTCGCCGAGTCAGTTGGTCGATGCGGGTTGTTCCTATGTGCTTGTCGGGCACTCCGAGCGCCGTCAGATGATGGGCGAGCGTGATGGGACACTCAATCGCAAGTTCGCAGCGGCACAGGCTTGTGGCTTGATTCCGGTGTTGTGCATAGGGGAGACCCTGGAGCAGCGCGAATCAGGCAAGACTCTTGAAGTTGTCTCGCGTCAGCTGGGCAGCATCATCGAGGAGCTGGGTGTTGGTGCGTTTGCAAAGGCAGTAATTGCTTACGAGCCGGTCTGGGCCATTGGCACCGGGCTGACTGCTACACCGCAACAGGCGCAGGATGTGCACGCAGCCATCCGCGCGCAGTTGGCGGCAGAGAATTCTGAAGTCGCACAAGGTGTGCGTCTTCTATACGGCGGCAGCGTGAAGGCGGCCAATGCGGTCGAACTGTTCGGCATGCCGGATATCGATGGGGGGCTCATTGGTGGAGCTTCCCTGAATGCAGATGAGTTCGGTGCGATCTGTCGCGCCGCGGGAAACTGAAAAAATGCTGGAAACAGTCGTAGTCGTTTTTCATCTGTTGGCTGCCCTGGGCGTAGTTGCCCTGGTTTTGTTGCAACAGGGTAAAGGTGCGGATGCTGGTGCGTCTTTCGGTGCAGGTGCTTCAAATACTGTGTTCGGAAGCCAAGGTTCCTCTACCTTTCTTAGTAAGTTTACTGCTATACTTGCCGCCGGTTTCTTCATAACCAGCTTGGGGTTAGGTTACTTTGCTAAAGAGAAAGCTCATGTGCTGACTCAAGTAGGTCTCCCAAACCCAGCAGTGTTGGAAGTACCAAAAGCAAAGCCGGCTTCTGATGATGTCCCGGTGCTTCAAGAGCAAAAGTCGGCTACTCCAGCGACTGACGTACCTCCAGCTCAAGAGCAGAAGTAAGAAGGGTTGTAAACGCTGTATTGCCGAGGTGGTGGAATTGGTAGACACGCAACCTTGAGGTGGTTGTGCCCATAGGGTGTAGGGGTTCGAGTCCCCTTCTCGGTACCAATTATCAGGAGAGCCCGCTGTTGCGGGCTTTCTTGTAGGTGGAAGGTTACATTGACCCTGTAAGGGATCGGTCGTATACTTCCGCCCCAGCTTTGTCGCGGGGTGGAGCAGTCTGGTAGCTCGTCGGGCTCATAACCCGAAGGTCGTCGGTTCAAATCCGGCCCCCGCAACCAGTTTTAGCGGAGCCCCTTTTAAGGGGCTTTTTGTTAGCTGGACACTTTCAACGCCGCTGTTCGACGGCGTTTCAAGGATGGGCGTTTCGCCCATTTTTTTATTTTGCACAGCATGCACATACATGCACGAGGGGGTTCAGGTGTCGAGCAAGCTAGAAGAGTTGCAGGCCTTGCTGGCCCCGGTGGTCGTGGCCCTAGGCTATGAATGCTGGGGTATTGAGTTTTCGGCTCAAGGTCGCCACTCAATGTTGCGCGTTTATATCGATAAAGAGGGCGGCGTGCTGGTGGACGATTGTGCCATTGTCAGCCGTCAGATCAGCGGTGTGCTGGATGTTGAAGATCCGATCTCCGTTGAATACACCCTCGAAGTTTCCTCGCCTGGCATGGAACGCCCACTGTTCACTATTGATCAGTTTGCAAAATTTGCCGGTGAACAAGTGAAGATCAAGCTGCGATCTCCCTTTGAAGGGCGACGCAACTTTCAGGGCCTTCTGCGCGGTGTAGAAGAACAGGATGTCGTGGTGCAGGTAGAAGACCATGAGTTCCTGTTGCCGATCGATATGATCGACAAGGCCAACATTATTCCCAGTTTTGACTGAGACGCGGATCCCGCGGATCCAATGGCTTGCGAAAGGCGAGGCGTACGATGAGCAAAGAAGTACTGCTGGTTGTTGAGTCGGTATCCAATGAAAAGGGCGTACCGGCAAACGTGATTTTTGAAGCGCTGGAGCTGGCCCTGGCCACTGCTACCAAAAAGCGTTTTGAAGACGAAGTTGATCTGCGTGTGGAAATCAACCGCCACACCGGTGCCTATGAGACTTTCCGTCGCTGGACGGTCGTCGAAGAAGCCGATCTTGATGATCCGGCCATCGAAACCTGGCCAAGCAAGGTTGCGCAAACGCATCCTGGTGCCAAGGTCGGTGATGTCGTCGAAGAAAAGATCGAATCGATCGAATTCGGCCGTATTGCTGCACAGACCGCCAAGCAGGTCATCGTGCAGAAGGTTCGCGAAGCCGAGCGCGCTCAAGTCGTTGACGCTTATCGCGAGCGCCTGGGTGAAATCATCTCCGGCACCGTAAAAAAAGTCACCCGCGACAACGTGATCGTCGACCTGGGCAACAACGCCGAAGCGCTGCTGGCCCGCGAAGACATCATTTCTCGCGAAACCTTCCGTGTCGGCGTGCGCCTGCGTGCGCTGCTCAAGGAAATCCGCACCGAGAACCGCGGCCCTCAGCTGATCCTGTCGCGTACCGCGCCGGAAATGCTGATCGAGCTGTTCCGTATCGAAGTGCCGGAAATCGCCGAAGGCCTGATCGAAGTCATGGCTGCGTCCCGCGACCCGGGTTCGCGCGCCAAGATCGCGGTCCGCTCCAAGGACAAACGCATCGACCCGCAAGGCGCTTGCATCGGTATGCGCGGTTCGCGCGTCCAGGCAGTGTCGGGCGAATTGGGCGGTGAGCGTGTGGACATCGTCCTGTGGGACGATAACCCGGCGCAGTTCGTGATCAACGCCATGTCGCCGGCTGAAGTGGCGGCAATTATCGTTGACGAAGATGCCCATGCAATGGACATCGCCGTTGGCGCAGACAATCTGGCTCAGGCCATTGGTCGTGGTGGTCAGAACGTGCGTCTGGCCAGCCAACTGACCGGTTGGACCCTGAACGTGATGACCGAATCGGACATCCAGGCTAAGCAGCAAGCTGAAACCGGTGACATCCTGCGCAACTTCATCGAAGAGCTCGAAGTCGATGAAGACCTGGCACAGGTGCTGGTAGATGAAGGCTTCACCAGCCTGGAAGAGATTGCCTACGTACCGTTGGAAGAAATGCTCAACATCGACGGCTTTGACGAAGACACCGTCAACGAGCTTCGCGCTCGGGCCAAGGATCGTTTGTTGACTAAAGCCATCGCTACTGAGGAAAAGCTGGCAGACGCCCATCCGGCCGAAGACCTGCTCTCGCTTGAGGGTATGGACAAGGATTTGGCGATGGAACTGGCGGTGCGCGGCGTAATTACCCGCGAAGACCTGGCCGAGCAGTCTATTGACGATCTGCTCGACATCGACGGCATTGACGATGATCGTGCCGGCAAGTTGATCATGGCCGCCCGAGCCCATTGGTTCGAGTAACTAGGCGCGGCCTGAGGAGAGAAGTGCATGACGCAAGTCACGGTGAAACAACTGGCCGATGAGGTCAAAACACCGGTAGAGCGCCTGTTGCAGCAGATGCGTGAGGCAGGTCTGCCGCACACCGCCGCCGATGAAGGTGTGAGCGACAGTGAGAAGCAGTCTTTGCTGACTCACTTGAAGAGCAGCCACAAGGCGAAAGTGGAAGAACCGCGCAAGATTACATTGCAGCGCAAAACCACCAGCACCCTGCGTGTTGCGGGTAGCAAGAGCATCAGCGTTGAAGTACGCAAGAAGAAAGTCTTCGTACAGCGCAGCCCGGAAGAAATCGAAGCCGAGCGCAAACGCGAACTGGAAGAACGTCGCGCAGTAGAAAATGCTGCACGTCAGAAGGCTGAAGAAGAAGCCAAGCGTCGCGCCGAAGAAGAAGCGCGTCGCCAGCCTGCTGCTGCGCAACCTGCTGCCACTGAAGCGGTCGCCGCGCCTAGCGCTCCTGTAGAAGCTGTGCGTGAGGCCGCTCCGGTTGCCGCTGCACCAGCACCTGCTGCTGACGCTCGTAAGCGCGACGAACCTCGTCGTCCGGACAAGCCGCGTGCTGACGATAACAATCGTCGCGGTGGTGGTGGCGATGGCGAGCGCAAAAACGCTCCGCATCGTGCTTCGGTCAAAGAAAAAGCGCCTGCTCCACGCGTTGCCCCACGTACTACCGACGAAGAAAGCGATGGCTTCCGTCGTGGTGGTCGCGGCAAGGCCAAGCTGAAGAAACGCAACGCTCACGGTTTCCAGAGCCCAACCGGCCCTGTCGTGCGTGAAGTGAAGATCGGCGAGACCATCACTGTGGGCGATCTGGCCCAGCAGATGTCGGTCAAGGCAGCTGAAATCATCAAGTTCATGTTCAAGCTGGGCACTCCGGCCACCATCAACCAGGTACTGGACCAGGAAACTGCCCAGTTGGTTGCTGAAGAGCTGGGCCACAAAGTGACCCTGGTCAGCGACACCGCCCTGGAAGATTCCCTGGCCGAGTCCCTGAAGTTTGAAGGTGAGGCGGTTTCCCGTGCACCGGTTGTGACCGTAATGGGCCACGTTGACCACGGTAAGACTTCCCTGCTCGACTACATCCGTCGTGCCAAGGTGGCTGCGGGCGAAGCCGGCGGTATCACCCAGCACATCGGTGCGTACCACGTTGAAACCGACCGTGGCATGGTGACGTTCCTCGACACCCCTGGTCACGCCGCGTTTACCGCGATGCGTGCCCGTGGTGCCAAGGCGACCGACATCGTGATCCTGGTGGTTGCAGCGGACGACGGCGTGATGCCACAAACCATCGAAGCCGTTCAGCATGCCAAGGCAGCTGGCGTTCCGTTGGTAGTAGCCGTGAACAAAATCGACAAGCCGGGCGCCGATCTCGATCGCATCCGTAGCGAACTGTCGGTTCATGGCGTGACCTCCGAAGAGTGGGGTGGCGACACTCCATTCGTACCGGTCTCCGCGAAGATGGGTACCGGCGTTGACGAACTGCTCGAAGCCGTTCTGTTGCAAGCCGAGGTTCTGGAACTGACCGCTACTCCATCGGCTCCTGGCCGTGGCGTTGTGGTTGAGTCCCGTCTCGACAAGGGCCGTGGCCCGGTTGCGACCGTCCTGGTTCAAGACGGTACCCTGCGCCAAGGCGACATGGTGCTGGTCGGTTCGAACTACGGCCGTGTACGTGCCATGCTCGACGAGAACGGCAAGCCAATCAAGGAAGCAGGTCCTGCTATCCCGGTCGAGATCCTCGGCCTGGACGGTACCCCGGACGCTGGCGACGAGATGAGCGTGGTTGCCGACGAGAAGAAAGCCCGTGAAGTGGCTCTGTTCCGTCAAGGCAAGTTCCGTGAAGTCAAGCTGGCCCGTGCTCACGCCGGCAAGCTGGAAAACATCTTCGAGAATATGGGCCAGGAAGAGAAGAAGACGCTTAACATCGTCCTCAAATCTGACGTACGTGGTTCCCTCGAAGCGTTGAACGGCGCCTTGAATGGCCTGGGTAACGACGAAGTGCAAGTGCGCGTTGTCGGTGGCGGTGTCGGTGGTATCACCGAATCCGACGCCAACCTGGCACTGGCTTCCAACGCTGTACTGTTCGGCTTCAACGTGCGTGCCGATGCTGGCGCTCGCAAGATCGTCGAGCAGGAAGGCCTGGACATGCGTTACTACAACGTCATCTACGACATCATCGAAGACGTCAAGAAAGCCCTCACCGGCATGCTTGGCAGCGACGTCCGGGAGAACATCCTGGGTGTGGCCGAGGTGCGTGACGTGTTCCGCTCGCCGAAATTCGGCGCGATCGCCGGTTGCATGGTTATCGAAGGTGTTGTGCACCGTAACCGTCCAATCCGTGTACTGCGTGAAGACATCGTTATCTTCGAAGGCGAGCTGGAATCCCTGCGCCGCTTCAAGGATGACGCTTCCGAAGTGCGTGCCGGCATGGAATGCGGTATCGGCGTCAAGAGCTACAACGACGTCAAGGTGGGCGACAAGATCGAAGTCTTCGAGAAGGTTCAGGTTGCTCGCAGCCTCTAACTCGCGCACTTCCGGAGCCACGCCGCGTGTGGGCATGCAAATGCCACGCGCAGCGTACGGACTCTAAACGCAACGCCCGGTCTGGCTTTTGTCAGGCCGGGCGTTTGCCGCTTTCAGACCCCACGGGTTTCACCGTGTGGCAGTAACAGGTAACAAGACATGGCAAAAGAATACAGCCGTACCCAGCGTATCGGCGATCAGATGCAGCGCGAGCTGGCCCAACTGATCCGTCGCGAAGTCAAAGACCCTCGCGTTGGTCTGGTCACCATCACCGCCGTAGAAGTGAGCCGTGACGTGGGTCACGCCAAGATCTTCATCACCGTGATGGGGCAGGACAGCAGCGAAGAGATCGCACAAAGCATCAAGGTGCTCAACTCGGCTGCGGGTTTCCTGCGGATGCAGTTGGCCCGTGAAATGAAGCTGCGCAGTGTTCCCCAGTTGCATTTCCACTACGACGAAAGCGTCGTGCGTGGTGCGCACCTGTCGGCACTGATCGAGCGCGCCGTGGCTGAAGACAGCCAGCACCCGTCCACACCTGAAGACGCCAAGGAGTAAGCGGTGGCTCAGGTCAAACGTATCCGTCGCAACGTCAGCGGCATCATTCTGCTCGACAAGCCCATTGGCTTTACCTCCAATGCTGCGTTGCAGAAGGTCCGCTGGCTGCTCAACGCCGAAAAGGCCGGGCACACCGGCAGCCTCGATCCTTTGGCCACCGGTGTACTGCCGTTGTGCTTTGGCGAGGCCACCAAATTCTCGCAATACCTGCTCGATTCCGACAAGGGTTACGAAACCCTGATGCAATTGGGCAAGACCACCACCACGGCCGACGCCGAAGGTGATGTTCTGCAGGTTCGCGATGTGACCGTTGGTCGTGCTGATATTGAAGCGGCTTTGCCCGGTTTTCGTGGGCAAATCAGTCAGATACCGCCGATGTACTCGGCGCTCAAGCGTGATGGCCAGCCTCTTTACAAGCTGGCACGTGCGGGCGAAGTAGTGGAGCGCGAACCGCGTTCTGTTACTATTGCGCGCTTGGAGTTACTCGCCTGTGAAGGCGACACTGCCCGCCTGGCCGTGGACTGCAGCAAAGGCACCTATATCCGTACTCTCGTGGAAGATATCGGTGAACAGCTCGGCTGCGGCGCGTACGTTGCAGAATTGCGACGCACCCAGGCCGGCCCTTTCAGCCTGGCCCAGACGGTCACGCTGGAAGAGCTGGAAGCCGTACACGTCGAAGGCGGCAACGAAGCGGTTGATCGCTTCCTGATGCCCTCGGACAGCGGTTTGCTGGATTGGCCATTGCTGCACTTTTCGGAGCACAGCGCGTTCTACTGGCTCAACGGCCAGCCGGTACGTGCCCCGGATGCCCCGAAGTTCGGCATGGTGCGGGTACAGGATCATAACGGTCGCTTCATCGGTATCGGTGAAGTGAGCGAAGACGGGCGCATCGCGCCGCGTCGACTGATTCGGTCAGAATGACCGAACGAGTGTGGCTGTTAACAGGCACGGTCAACACTCATTTTTAGATACAGGGATTTGTCCCTGGCCTGTTGAAACTGCCCTTTGGGTGGTTTCCTGAAAAAGGATTGCCTCATGGCTCTCGACGTTCAAGAAAAAGCACAAATCGTTGCTGACTATCAGCAAGCTGTTGGTGACACTGGTTCGCCAGAAGTGCAAGTTGCACTGCTGACCCACAACATCAACAAGCTGCAAGGTCACTTCAAGGCCAACGGTAAAGATCACCACTCCCGTCGTGGTCTGATCCGCATGGTAAACCAGCGCCGTAAGCTGCTGGACTACCTGAAAGGCAAGGATCTGGGTCGTTATCAGACTCTGATCGGTCGCCTGGGTCTGCGTCGCTAATAAGCGATTGCGCTAGAGGTTGGTTGTCTGCCGTGTGTCAGTGGGATTCCCGCTGGCGCATGGTAGGCTCCCAGCCTCAAGTTTTATCTGGATACACGTTTTACCCCTGGACCAGGCTCGGGCCGATTCCCGACATTGCCCAAGAATTTCGCAAGAAGACAAGTTCCCCCAAGAGCCACAAAGAAGGTAGGACACCGTGAACCCGGTTATCAAAAAATTCCAGTTCGGTCAGTCGACCGTTACCCTCGAGACAGGCCGTATTGCCCGTCAAGCCTCCGGCGCAGTGCTGGTTACCGTTGACGACGACGTGACCGTTCTGGTGACCGTTGTTGGCGCCAAGACCGCTGACCCGAGCAAAGGCTTCTTCCCTCTGTCCGTTCACTACCAGGAAAAGACTTACGCTGCCGGTAAGATCCCTGGCGGTTTCTTCAAGCGCGAAGGCCGTCCTTCCGAGAAAGAAACCCTGACTTCCCGACTGATCGACCGTCCGATCCGTCCGCTGTTCCCAGAAGGCTTCATGAACGAAGTGCAGGTTGTCTGCACCGTCGTTTCCACCAGCAAAAAGACCGATCCGGACATCGCTGCGATGATCGGTACCTCGGCTGCCCTGGCCATCTCCGGCATTCCTTTCGATGGCCCGATCGGCGCAGCCCGCGTTGCTTTCCACGAAAGCACCGGCTACCTGCTGAACCCGACCTACGAGCAACAGAAAGCGTCGAGCCTGGACATGGTCGTTGCCGGTACCTCGGAAGCCGTGTTGATGGTTGAGTCGGAAGCCAAAGAGCTGACCGAAGACCAGATGCTGGGCGCCGTGCTGTTCGCCCACGACGAGTTCCAGGCCGTTATCAAGGCTGTCACCGAGCTGGCTGCCGAAGCTGCCAAGCCAACCTGGACCTGGGCTCCACAAGCCGAAGCCACCGAGCTGCTGGGCGCTATCCGCTCCGAGTTCGGCGCTGCCATCTCTGACGCCTACACCATCACTGTCAAGGCCGACCGTTACGCTCGCCTGGGCGAGTTGAAGGATCAGGTTGTGGCCAAGCTGTCCGGTGAAGAAGGCCAGCCTTCCTCCAGCGACGTCAAAGCGGCTTTCGGTGAAATCGAATACCGCACCGTTCGCGAAAACATCGTTAACGGCAAGCCACGTATCGACGGTCGCGACACCCGCACCGTACGTCCGCTGAACATCGAAGTCGGCGTTCTGCCGAAGACTCACGGTTCGGCGCTGTTCACCCGTGGTGAAACCCAGGCTCTGGTAGTTGCGACCCTGGGCACTGCCCGTGACGCACAGCTGCTGGACACCCTGGAAGGCGAGAAAAAAGACCCGTTCATGCTGCACTACAACTTCCCTCCGTTCTCGGTGGGCGAGTGTGGTCGCATGGGTGGCGCTGGTCGTCGCGAAATCGGTCACGGCCGTCTGGCCCGTCGTTCGATCGCCGCCATGCTGCCTGCTGCTGACGTGTTCCCGTACACCATCCGTGTTGTGTCGGAAATCACCGAATCCAACGGTTCCAGCTCCATGGCTTCCGTTTGCGGTGCTTCCCTGGCGCTGATGGACGCGGGCGTGCCGATGAAGGCGCCAGTTGCCGGTATCGCCATGGGCCTGGTTAAAGAAGGCGAGAAGTTCGCCATCCTGACCGACATCCTGGGTGACGAAGACCACCTGGGCGACATGGACTTCAAAGTAGCCGGTACCGCCAAAGGTGTGACCGCGCTGCAGATGGACATCAAGATCAAGGGCATCACCGAAGAAATCATGGAAATCGCCCTGGGCCAAGCCCTGGAAGCGCGCCTGAACATCCTCGGTCAGATGAACCAGATCATTGGTCAGTCCCGTACCGAACTGTCGGAAAATGCTCCGACCATGATCGCGATGAAAATCGACACCGACAAAATCCGTGATGTCATCGGTAAAGGCGGCGCGACTATCCGTGCGATCTGTGAAGAGACCAAGGCTTCGATCGACATCGAAGACGACGGCTCGATCAAGATCTTCGGCGAAACCAAGGAAGCGGCTGAAGCAGCACGTCAGCGCGTCCTGGGCATCACTGCAGAAGCCGAGATCGGCAAGATCTACGTCGGTAAGGTTGAGCGCATCGTCGACTTCGGCGCATTCGTCAACATCCTGCCGGGCAAGGACGGTCTGGTTCACATCTCCATGCTGAGCGACGCTCGCGTTGAGAAAGTGACTGACATCCTGAAAGAAGGCCAGGAAGTGGAAGTGCTGGTACTGGACGTGGACAACCGCGGCCGTATCAAGCTGTCCATCAAGGACGTAGCAGCAGCCAAGGCGTCGGGCGTTTAACTACCCCCAAGCGTTGCGCTGAAAAAAAGGACTCCTCGGAGTCCTTTTTTATGGGCGCTGGAAAGTGACGGGAAATCAGCCGCTTAGCTGAAGCCAAAAGCCGCAACTTGCATGCAGGCACGATGACGTTCATGCAACTTGCACGATTCCGAAAAATGCCTGTTTTTATAACTTGTTGTTTTATATAGACTTTGTTGTCTTCTAAGACTTGGCACACTGCCTGCAATATCCCTGTTAACGCTGCAGCATCAAGGTTTACGTACTGCAGACTTTTAATAAAACAGGAGTTACTCGTATGAAGAAGTTCGCTCTCGCTACTGCTACCGCTCTGACCCTGGCCATGGGTGCTAACGTAGCCTTTGCTCAGACTTCCCAAGCCCCTATGACTTTGGCGGCTGGTGAAGCGACCAAGGCTAAAGAAAGCGTTTCGGATACTTGGATCACCACCAAAGTTAAATCCGATCTGCTGACTGAAAAAGGCATTCCTGGTTCGGACATCAAGGTTGAAACCAACAAAGGCGTGGTTTCCCTGTCCTCGACAGTCGCTATCTCTGACGCACAGAAAGCCACTGCTGTAGCAATCACCAAGAAAATCAAAGGCGTGACCGCCGTTTCGGCTGACGGCCTGATGGCTGGCGGCGCTACCAAGGCTGACAATGTCGACAAAACCAAAAGCGCAGCAGCCGGTGCCAAAGAGTCCACTTCGGACACTTGGATCACCACCAAAGTAAAAGCTGACCTGGTTACCGAGAAAGGCATTCCGGGCACCGACATCAAAGTCGAAACCAACAAAGGCGTAGTGTCCCTGTCTTCGACCGCACCGGTCACTGAAGCTCAGAAAACTACCGCGGTGAACATCACCAAGAAAATCAAAGGCGTTAAAGCTGTATCGGCCGACGGCCTGAAAGCAGAGTAACGCACCCGTTTCGTCTGAACGTAATGGCGGCGGCTTAGGGTGAGCTAGATATCCACCCGATGCACCTCTGGAGTTCATGCGACCGACCACACGGATGTGGTCATTACAGGCCCCGGCACTTGTGTCGGGGCCTGTTCTATTCTGGGCGGGTTATTCCGCGTCCAGATGCATCGGCGTCACGACCCGGCCATCCTTCTCGGCCTGGCCCAAGTTGGCATCAATGAAGTACACCCGATCATCTTCCAGCTGGCCTTTGTCCACCAGGTAGTCCTTGATGGTGCTGGCACGGTCCTGGCCCAGTTGGCGCAGCAGCACATCACTGCCGCTCCAGAACTTGATCACGCCGTCACGAAGCTTGGCGCTACGATCATCGCTGCTCAGGTCTTTCCATTCGGCCGGTGGTTGCTGTTTCAGGCGGGTGCGGTAGATGCCTTCAAGCAACGGCGCCTTTTCCTTTTCCGGTACGACAAGCAGGGACGCCTGGGCTGGAACCTTGTCGCCACGACGTTGAAGAATCTTGTAGTAGTTGTACTGGTATTCACGTTCCAGTCGCTGAGCGGCAAGGAACGGTCCATCGCTGCTGGCAGCCGCTGTGCCTTCGATCTCCAGGCGCAACGTAGGGCGCTCTTTCAGTGCTTTAGCCAAGGTGTTCAGGGCGCCTTCGGCATCCTTGTTCAATTCACTGGACCCAGCGGCGAACGATACATTGCCAAGGTCTTCCGAGCCGCCACCCGTCACCAGCCCACCGATAAACTTGAAGGGCGCCGTCGCTGCACGCACCACCAGATTGCGCAGGGTCTGCCAGACAATCGGCATCACACTGAACTGCGGGTTATTCAGATCGCCTGTCACCGGCAGTTCGATGGAAATCTTGCCGTCGGAATCCTTGAGCAAGGCGATTGCCAGGCGAATCGGCAGGTCCACGGCATCGGCGCTGTCGACCTTCTCGCCCAGTTGCAGCTGCTCGACCACCACTTTGTTCTCGGCCTTCAGTTGGCCCTTGGTGATCACGTAATGCAGGTCGAGGTTCAGGCGACCCTTGCGGATACGGAAACCGGCGAACTTGCCGGAGTAGGGCGTCAGGGTGGTCAGCTCTACGCGTTTGAAGCTGGTTGCGATATCCAGCGCCGCCATCGGGTCGAACGGGTTCACGCTACCCTTGATGGTCACTGGCGCATAACGGTCAACCTTACCCTTGATATCGACGCTGGCCGGTTTGGCCTGGCGGCTGTCGATGGTGCCGATCTGCCCGTTTAACTGTTGAATCGCCGTGGCGAAGTTGGGTGTCAGGCTGAAGTCGGCAAAGTTGGCCGAACCGTCATTGATCGCAATCTGCCCGATGCGAATGCCCAAGGGCTTTTCCTTACTGGCAGGCTTGGGTGTTTTGTCGGCGGGCTGCGGGATCAACAGGTCGTCCACGTTGGTGGTGCGGTCATCGTTGATCATGAAGCGTGCATAGGGCTGAAGCAGGTTGACCTTGTCGATCGACAGGCTGTCACCGTGCTGATAGTTCACGCCTTCTAGCACCAGGCGCTGCCATTTGAGGAAGTCGCGGGTCTTGAGGGTGTCCAGGGTGTGCAACTGGTCGACTTGCGCTCTGCCTGTGACCTGGAGCTTCAAAGGATCGGTGCTTTTCAGGTTCACATCGAGATTGCTGCCGAGCATGCCGCTACGCAGTTCCAGGCGGATGAACGGGCTGATATAGGACTGGGCGACCCGCAGGTCAATGTCCTGGGTATTCACTTTCAGCTTGGCGCTGACCGGGTTGAGGTTGACCTCGCCAGTCGCCTGAACCTTGCCCTGCTTGCCCAGGCCGGTGTCGACTTTCAACGTGAAGGGGCTCTGGTTGAGGCTGTCGAAATTCTGCACATCGACGTTCAACGGGCCCACTTCCAGCGCGACCGCCGGCTTGGCCTGACGGTCAGCCAGGTGCACCTGATAGTTGCGCAGTTGCACGTCCTTGAGCAGTACTTGCCAAGGCTTGCTTGGCGCCGCAGGCTCGGCTTTTGGCGAGTCGGCGGTGGCGGGTGCATTTTTGGGCTCGGGGGTCTTGGCCGGTTTGCTCGGCTGGCTGGCGAACAGTTTTTGCCAGTCCAGTTGCCCGTCGGACTCAAGCGCCGCCCAGGTTTCCAGCTTGTTGCTGCGGATCTTGCCGACGACGACCTGCTGCTTGGCCAAGTCCACCGTGGTTTCGCTGACGTCCAGGCGTTCCAGGCGCACCAGTGGGCGGCCATCCGGTGCCTTGATGGCAAATGGCGCGATGCTGGCGGCGGTGTTGGTCAGGTTCAGTTCTGTCTCTTTGGCCAGGCTGAATTTGTAGTCGGTGCTGAAGTTGAGCACACCGTCTTCCAGCACGAATGGCAGCGCGTCACGTACATATGGCCACCAGGCTTTCATCTTGCCATCGGTGACTTTCAACGTACCTTCGGAGGTGATCGGCACCAGGCTGAAATTACCTTTCCAGTCGATCTGTCCGCCTGCAGGCCCGGCTGCCACCAACGTCATGTCGGCGTTGTCTTCAGGCAGGGTACTGAGGTTTTTCAGCTCGAAGTCGAGCTTGTCGTAAAGGAATTCGATGGGTTCGCTGGGGCGCAAGTCTTCAAAGTGCACATAGCCGCCAGCCAGCTTGATGTTGTCGATGCGCAGCGGAAACGGCTTGGCATTCGGATCGGTCGGGGTGGGCTCGCTGGGCGGCAGCTTGAACAACTGCGCGAGGTTCAACTGGCCGGACTTGTCGAACAACAGCTCAGTCTTGGGTTTGTCCAGTTGCACATCGGCCAGGTGCAGGGCGCGAGTCCAGAGGCTGTCGATCTGCAGGTTGGCGTAGAGACGCTCGAAACCCACCTGTTCCTTGCCCGGCTCACCGATTTTCAACCCCCATGCCGTTACCTCCAGGCTGAACGGGTTGAGCTCGATCCGCTCGATCCGCGCCGGCACCGTGGCGTAATTGGCCAGTTGCTGGTTGGCAATGCGAAGGGCAACGCCGGGGAGAATCAAAAAGCCCAGCAAGCTGTACAGGGCAAGGGCGGTCAACAAGGCGCCAGCGGCGCGAATCAATCCTTTGGGCATGGGGCGGCGCCATCTATGTCAAACAGGAGTGCCTTGGAGTATGGCACGGGTTTTCGGTTCCGAAGAACGGGTCCTTTGGGAAACGTCTTACAGCTGCAGTATCAGGGTTTTCAGCGGAGGTTGTTGGTCCTGCGAGGGAAAGTCCGCGCCTGGCGTCATGACTTTGCAGTCACGCACGGGGCGCCCGGCCTTCTCCGCGCAACGCAGCACCTGTTCGCGCCAGTCCTCCATGCTGACTTTCGCCAGGTTGTTGCAGCAAATCAGCACGCCATTGTCGGCGGTGGCCAACAGTGCGGGCTTGAGCAGGCTCTGGTAATCGCGCAGCAGGTCGACGGTGCCGAAAGCACTCTTGGCCCAGGCTGGCGGGTCGAGCAGTACCAAGTCGTATTGACGTTGTTCCAGGCGCGGGTAACTCGGCAGCTTTTGCCCGCGGCGCTGGGTGATCGGCAGGCCGGCCAATTGGCGGATCGCCGGGAAGTAATCCGACTGCACGAACTGCATGGTCGGCAATTGCGGGTTGAGCAGCCCATTTTCGCGCCCGACCGCCAGGTTGCCCTCGGCGAAGTCCAGGTTGCACACCTCACGCGCACCACCGGCTGCCGCGCTCAGGCCGACGCCGCAAGTGTAGGCGAATAGGTTCAGCACGCTTTTGCCGGCGCTGTGGGCCTTGACCCAGCCGCGGGTGTTACGCAAATCCAGGAACAGAAGCGGGTCCTGCCCGGCATGGCGGCCGCGCACGCGGTAATTGAGGCCCCACTCATGGCCGATCAGGTCTTCCAGTGCAGCGGGCTCGGCACGATAAACCGTGTCTTCGCGGTCGATGCGTGAGTTGCCACGGGAACGGTCGTTGTACACCAGCAACAATTCCAGGCCCATGTACTGGTTGACCTGTTGATGCAGGTCCAGCAGTTCTGCGGTTTCCAGGGATTGGTGAAAACTCTGCACCAGCAATTGCGGGCCGTAGCGGTCGATGGTCAGGCCGCCGGCGCCTTCCTGGCTGCCATGGAACAGGCGGTAGCAGTCGGTGCCTTGGGCGTGCAGCTCATGGATCAGGTCTTGGCGATGATCGAGGGCGGCGCGCAGCGCCTGATTCAGAGGAGACATGGAGCGCGCCTTGCTGGGGAAATGAGGGCGCGAAGTTTAACAGCTATGCGCCGTCGCCTACATCAACCCCATCCGCCGATGGGCGCGTTGCACCGAACCGTTGCGCATCGCCCATCGCAGCATCGGCGCACTGCGCTTGACCCCGGCACGGATCATCTGGCGTTGCAGCGGGCTTTGGTGTTGGTCGAGCATGGCGCTGGCCCAGTCCGGCAGCAGGTCGATGCCGGCCTGCATCATCAGGCTGCCAAAAGGTTTGGCCAGCAGGCTGGGGGAGGGCGCATTCAGGAGCAAGCGCAGTACTTCGCGGCTGCGATCGTCGCACAGTAATTGCGGGCGGATGCGCGCCAGATAATCCGAAATTTCCTGCCGAGAACGCGGAACATGCCGCGCGCCCAGCTGTTCGGCGACTAAGGCAATTTCACTGTAGTAACGGTCCTGGTCTCGACCGGACAGATTCGGGTTGCGATAGCGCAAGTGGGCGGCGAGGAAGTTACTGACCTCTGCCACATGCACCCAGGTCAGCAACTCCGGGTCGCTGGCCGCGTAAGGTCGCCCGTCCGGGGCATGGCCGACTACCTGCAGGTGAATGGTGCGGACTTTTTCGATCAGCCCTTCGGCGTCTTTGCGCGAGCCAAATGTTGTGCCCGAGATGAACTGCGAGGTGCGCCGCAAGCGCCCGAGCATGTCCTGGCGAAAGTTGGAATGGTCCCACACGCCCGCCAGGGCCAATGGGTGCAAGGCTTGCAGCATCAAGGCGCTGATGCCGCCGATGAGCATGCTGCTGAAGTCGCCATGGACCTGCCAACTCACCGAATCGGGCCCGAACAAACCAGGGTCACCCTTGGGGTTTTCCAGGTCCAGTTGGCCCAGTGACAAACCGGTCAGGCTCATCAACTGGTTTTCGATACGGCTGCGGATAAATTCCATGGCGACTCAGGGGTTCCTATCGGTTCAGGCGTTTGTCGATCAAGCCCTCTACGACACTCGGGTCGGCCAGGGTCGAGGTATCACCGAGGCTGTCGAGTTCGTTGCAGGCGATCTTGCGCAAAATCCTGCGCATGATCTTGCCGGAGCGGGTTTTCGGCAAGGCCGTGGCCCATTGGATCAGTTCCGGCTTGGCAAAGCTGCCGATTTCCTTGCTGACCAGCTCCAGCAGGTGTTTTTTCAGCGCATCGTCGGGTTCCACTCCATTCATGGGCGTGACAAACGCATAGATGCCCTGGCCTTTGACGTCATGGGGGTAGCCCACCACGGCGGCCTCGGCCACCTGGTCGTGCAGCACCAGGGCGCTTTCCACCTCGGCGGTGCCGATGCGATGGCCCGACACGTTGATCACATCGTCGATGCGCCCGGTGATCCAGTAGTCGCCGTCGTCATCACGGCGTGCGCCGTCGCCGGTGAAGTAGTAGCCGGGGTAGGGTTTGAAATAGGTGTCGATCATGCGCTGCGGATCGCCGTACACGCTGCGGATCTGCCCTGGCCAGCTGGCTTTGATCGCCAATACGCCACTGCCGGCGCCGCTGAATTCCTTGCCCTGTTCGTCAAGCAACACGGGCTGTACGCCAAACATCGGCTGGGTCGCGCAGCCGGGCTTGATGCGCTGCGCACTGACCAAGGGGCTGAGCATGATGCCGCCGGTCTCGGTCTGCCACCAGGTGTCCACGATCGGGCAGCGTTGTTCGCCGACGGCATTGAAGTACCAGTCCCAGGCTTCCGGGTTGATCGGCTCGCCGACACTGCCCAGCAGGCGCAGGCTGGCGCGAGAGGTGTTCTCCAGCGGGCCGTGACCCTCACGCATCAGAGCACGCAAGGCGGTGGGCGCGGTGTAGAAGATGTTGACCTTGTGCTTGTCGATCACTTGCCAGAAGCGCGAGCTGTCCGGGTAGCTCGGTACGCCTTCGAACATCAGCGAAGTCGCGCCGTTGGCCAGCGGGCCGTACACGATGTAACTGTGGCCGGTGACCCAGCCCACATCGGCGGTGCACCAGAACACCTCGCCCTCGCGGTAGTCGAGCACGTATTTGAAGGTCATCGCCGCTTGCAGTAAGTAGCCGCCGGTGGTGTGCAGCACACCTTTGGGTTTGCCGGTGCTGCCGGAGGTGTAGAGGATGAACAGCGGGTCCTCCGCGTCCATTGGCTCGGGCGGGCAGTCGTCGCTGGCCGCATCCAGGGCCTGTTGATACTTGAGGTCGCGGCCTTCGCTCCAGTTGACGGTCGCACCGGTGCGCTCTACCACCAGCACTGTGCTTACATTTGGGCAACTGGTCAGGGCTTTGTCGACATTCTGCTTCAGCGCCACTGGCTTACCGCCGCGCACGCCTTCATCGGCGGTGATTACGGTGCGGCAGTCGGCGTCCAGAATACGGTCACGCAAGGCATCCGGCGAGAAACCACCAAACACCACGGAATGCACCGCGCCAATCCGCGTGCAGGCGAGCATGGCGTAGGCCGCTTCCGGGATCATCGGCATGTAGATGCACACCCGGTCGCCTTTCTTCACGCCACGGCTTTTCAGCACATTGGCCAGGCGACTGACGTTCTGGTGCAGTTGGCGGTAGGTGATGTTGGAGGATTTGGCAGGATCATCGCCCTCCCAAATGAAGGCCGGCTGATCGGCGCGTTGCGCCAGGTGACGGTCGATGCAGTTGTAGCTGACGTTCAGTTGGCCGCCGGCAAACCACTGGGCGGCGCCAGTGTTGATGTCGGAGCTTTGAACGGTGTGCCACGGGGTGATCCAGTCGAGAAAGCCTTTGGCCTGTTCAGCCCAGAAGGTGTCCGGCTGCTCGATGGATTGGCGGTAGAGGCGCTGATAGTCCTCTTGACTGAGTTGCGCAGCCCGGCGGACGGCATCGGCGGTGGGGAACGTGCTGATATCGAACATGAGCGATCCTTATTCTTGTTTTTGCGACAAGTCATAAAGATGCACCCTGCAAGGGGAGGGTTCAAGGCCAACGTCCAAACGGACGTTGGCCTTGCCATACCTGGATCAGCCGCGGTGACGACCGCGGAAGTAGTTGATCAGGCCCTGGGTCGAAGCATCCTCGGCCGAGGTTTCTTCGGCGCCGGTCAGGCGGTTGTAGACGCCTTTGCCCAGCTCTTTGCCCAGTTCCACACCCCATTGGTCGAAGGCGTTGATACCCCAGATCACGCTCTGCACGAACACTTTGTGCTCATACATGGCAACCAGAGCGCCCAAGCGACGCGGGCTGATGCGCTCGACCACGATGGTGTTGCTCGGACGATTGCCCGGGATCACCTTGTGCGGTGCCAGCTTCTGCACTTCGTCTTCCGGGATGCCCTTGTCGCGCAGCTCGGTTTCGGCTTCGGCGCGGGTCTTGCCGAGCATCAGCGCCTGGCTCTGGGACAGGCAGTTGGCGTACAGCCACTGATGGTGGTCGGACACCGGGTTGAAGCTGACGATCGGCACGATAAAGTCGGCCGGGATCAGTTGGGTCCCCTGGTGCAGCAACTGGTGGTAAGCGTGTTGGCCGTTGCAACCCACGCCACCCCAGATCACCGGGCCGGTATCGGTCGCGACGGGGGTGCCGTCCTGGCGCACGCTCTTGCCGTTGGATTCCATGTCCAGCTGTTGCAAGTGTTTGGTGATGTTACGCAGGTAGTGGTCGTACGGCAGGATCGCATGGCTCTGCGCGCCCCAGAAGTTGCCGTACCAAACGCCCAGCAAGCCCAGCAGTACTGGCATGTTCTGTTCGAACGGCGCGTTCTGGAAATGCTGGTCCATGGTGTAGGCACCGGACAGCAGCTCCTTGAAGTTGGACATGCCGATAGCCAGGGCGATCGGCAAGCCGATGGCCGACCACAGCGAGTAACGGCCGCCGACCCAATCCCACATCGGGAAGATGTTTTCTTCACGGATACCAAAGGCCACCGCCGCCGCGTTGTTGCTCGATACGGCGATGAAATGGCGGTACAGTTCGGCTTCCGAGCCACCCTGGGCCAGGTACCAGGCGCGGGCGGCCTGGGCGTTTTTCAGGGTTTCCAGGGTGTTGAAGGATTTCGACGAGACGATGAACAGCGTGGTCTCGGCGCGCAGCTTCATGGTCAGTTCGTGGAACTCGCTGCCGTCGATGTTCGCCAGGTAGTGGCAGCGCACGCCTTTGTGGGCGTAGGACAACAGCGCTTCGGAGACCAGCTCCGGGCCGAGGAACGAGCCACCGATACCGATGTTCACCACGTCGGTGATCGGCTTCTCGGTGTAGCCACGCCACAGGCCATCATGAATGCGGCCGACCAGGTCAGTGATCTGGTTCAGCACCTTGTGCACGTCCGGCATGATGTTCACGCCGTTCACCGACAACTTGTCGCCTACCGGGCGGCGCAAGGCGGTGTGCAGGGCCGGGCGGCCTTCGGAGGAGTTGACCGGCTCGCCGGCGTACAGCGAGTTGATCGCGTCTTTCAGGCCGACTTCTTTGGCGAGGCCCACGAGCAGGTCGCGGGTTTCGCTGGTGATCAGGTTTTTCGAGTAATCGAGGAAAAGTCCGCAGCTGCTCAGGGTGAACTGGGAAAAACGCTGAGGATCGGCATTGAACGCTTCGCGCATGCTGAAATCCTGCATGGCTTGGCGATGTTGATTGAGCGCTTGCCAGGCGGGCAGAGCGGTAACGTCATGAGGAGTGCGGTAGTACGCCATCGCTGCGGGTTTCCTTTTATTACGGGGACTGCCTTTAGGACACTTCTAAGCCCGGAACGTCCAGTCTTTGATCAAGCATTGGGTTCCGGACAGCGCTAACCATAGCGCAGGGCGATTACATTAAACCTAGCGTGTCGATATGTCTTGGCTTTGTCTGCGCTAAGGCCGGTACTTTTTTATACCGGCCCTTTTTATTGACGCAGCGAGGAGGGTGACTGAAAGGGGTCAGTCGAGGGTCAGGTGCAGGTTGTCGATGAGTCGGGTAGCGCCGAGATAGGCGGCGACGAGGATCACGATATCCCGATCCTCGGCCGTGGCCGGGCGCAAATGCACACCCTGACGCACTTCGAGGTAGTCCAGGCGCAACCCGGCGGCTTCGATCTGCTGGACCTGTTCGGCGCGCAGCTTGGCGAAGTCGTGGTCACCGGCTTTGATCGCGGCACCGATCTGGCTGAGGCTGCGGTACAGCACCGGCGCAATGGCCCGTTGCTCGTCGGTGAGGTAACCGTTACGCGACGACAGTGCGAGGCCGTCGTCGGCGCGCACGGTGGGCTCGCCGATGATCTGGATCGGCATGTTCAGGTCGTGGACCATGGCGCGGATCACGGCCAGTTGCTGGTAATCCTTCTGGCCAAACACCGCCATGTCCGGCTGGACCATGTTGAACAGCTTGCTCACCACCGTCGCCACGCCTTCAAAATGCCCCGGACGGCTGGCGCCGCACAGGCCTTCAGACAATTGCGGCACGCTGACGCGGGTCTGGCCGGTCATGCCGCCGGGGTACATTTCCTCGACGGTGGGCGCGAACAACAGGTTGCAGCCCGCTTGCAGCAGCATTTCCTGGTCGGCGGCCAGGGTGCGCGGATACTTGTCCAAGTCTTCGCCAGCACCAAACTGCAGCGGGTTGACGAAGATGCTGGCCACCACGAAATCCGCCTGCTGGGCGGCCTTGGTCACCAACGTGGCATGGCCGCTGTGCAGGTTGCCCATGGTCGGCACAAAGCCAATGCGCTTGCCGGCATTGCGAGCGTGGGTCACCGCAGCCCGCAGTTCACGTACGGTTTTTACGGTGTTCATGCAGAGAATCCGTGTTCAGCGCCAGGGAAGGTCACGCCTTTGACTTCGGCGACGTAGGCGCTCAATGCAGCGTGAATGCTGTCCTGGCCGGCCATGAAGTTCTTCACGAACTTCGGCACACGGCCGCTGATCGACAGGCCGAGCATGTCGTGCAGCACCAGCACCTGGCCATCGGTGGCCGAGCCTGCGCCAATCCCGATCACCGGCACTTTCACCGCCTGGGTGATTTCTGCCGCCAGTTCGCTTGGCACGCATTCGAGCAGGATCATTGCCGCGCCCGCCTGTTCCAGGGCGATGGCATCGGCGCGCATCTGCCGCGCCTGGGCCTCATTGCGGCCTTGTACCTTGTAGCCGCCGAGGATGTTCACCGACTGTGGCGTCAGGCCCATGTGCGCACACACCGGCACGCCGCGTTCCGCCAGCAGGCGGATCGACTCGGCCAGCCACACTGCGCCTTCGACTTTGATCATGTGCGCGCCGGCTTGCATCAGCTTGCCGGCATTCTGGAAGGTCTGATCGAGCGTCGCGTAACCCATGAACGGCAGGTCGGCGATGATGAACGCACCGTCGTTACCGCGTTTGACGCTGGCGGTGTGGTACGCAAGTTCATCGGTGGTGACGGGCAGGGTGCTGTCATTCCCTTGAAGAACCATGCCCAGGGAGTCGCCCACCAGCAACACTTCAACCCCGGCCTGGCAACTGGCGTGGGCGAAGGTGGCGTCATAGCAGGTCAGCATGGCGATTTTTTCACCTTTGAGCTTGAGGCTCTGCAAGGTGGTCAGGGTAATGTCTGGCATGAAAAGGGTCCTCATTCAGGCGCTTGGAAACAGCGAGTAACGCGCGTGAGTCTTCGTTTATACAGGCGCACGGTCTTGAGAGCAGTGCTTATATGGCCTGGATTGCGCCCTTTAGCGCCGGGTTGGCGGCAGCGGGACGCCTATAGTCGTGAGGAGGACACGGGAAGTCAATTGGATGTGTTACCGCATTGTTACGATGACGGTGTTACCGCTGTTACTGACGCGATTCAGCAACTGTAAGGCGTTCCAGACCGACAAACGGGCAGGCTGCCAGCAAGTCATCAAGAGTTTGGCCATCGGGTAACAGCAGGCTGGCGGGCGCCAGTTCGGCCAACGGGTACAGCACAAAAGCACGCAGGTGCATCTGATAGTGCGGGACCTTGAGGCGCGGTTCGTCGATCAGGTGATCGCCAAACAGCAAGATGTCCAGGTCGAGCGTGCGCGGGCCCCAGCGCTCAAGACGTTCGCGGCCCTGGTCGTTCTCGATGGCTTGCAGTGCATCCAGCAACTCAAGGGGCGCCAGATTGCTGTCCAGGGCGGCAACCGCATTGGTGTAGCGCGGCTGGCCTGGGAGCAGGGAATCACTTTGATAAAACGCGGACACACTGGCGACGGTGGTGCCCGGCAATTGCGCCAGCGCTTCGATAGCGCTGCGCAATTGCTGGTCCGGGGCCGCCAGATTGCTGCCCATGCCGATGTAGATGCGTTCCACGTTTATTCGCCCGAGGTATCGGCCGCGCTGCGCTTGCGCTTGGTGCCGCTGCGACGACGCTTCTTCGGCCCTTCGCCGTCGCTTTTGCTGCCGAGGTCACGAATCATGTCGCGGCGCTCGCTGTCATTGGCGTCCTGGTAATCGGTCCACCATTCACCCAGGCCATCGGTCTGCTCGCCAGCGCTTTCACGCAACAGCAGGAAGTCGTAGCCGGCGCGGAAGCGCGGGTTGTCCAGCAACAGGTCGGCGCGTTTACCGCTGCGGCGTGGCAGACGCTCCTGCATGTCCCAGATCTCGCGGATCGGCATGGTGAAACGTTTCGGAATGGCGATGCGCTGGCACTGCTCGGCGATCAGCTCATGGGCGGCTTCCTGCATGGCCGGGATCGGTGGCATGCCGCGCTCCTGCAAGCGCAGTACGCGTTTGGGCAACGCTGGCCACAGCAAGGCGGCAAACAGGAACGCCGGGGTGACCGGCTTGTTCTGCTTGATGCGCAGGTCGGTGTTGATCAACGCTTCGCTGATCAAGGTGTGGGTGTACGTCGGGTTGTATTCCAAAGCCTCGGCGCTGGCCGGGAACAGTGGGTCGAACAACTGCAGGTCCACCAGCATTTCAAAGGTGTCGGCGGCATAACCCGAGAGGAACAGCTTGAGCACTTCTTCGAACAGGCGTGCCGACGGGATCTCCCGCAGCATCGGTGCCAGTTCGCGAATCGGCGCGGCGGTATGGCGCTCAATACCGAAGTTCAGCTTGGCGGCAAACCGCACGGCCCGCAGCATGCGCACCGGGTCTTCCTGGTAGCGTTGGACCGGATCGCCGATCAGGCGAATCAGATTGTTACGAATATCGTGTACGCCATTGGCGTAATCGAGGATGCGCTCGCTGACCGGGTCGTAATACAGGGCGTTGATGGTGAAGTCGCGGCGTTGCGCGTCTTCTTCCAGGGTGCCGTAGACGTTGTCGCGCAGGATGCGCCCGCTTTCGTTGCGGGAGGACTGATTGGTGTCTTCCTCTTCATCGTTTTGCGGGTGGCCGGCACGGAACGTCGCGACTTCGATGATTTCGCGACCGAAGTGGATATGCACCAGCTTGAAGCGTCGGCCGATGATCCGCGCATTACGGAATTCGGCACGCACTTGCTCAGGCGTGGCGCTGGTGGCGACGTCGAAGTCCTTTGGCGTGATATTGAGCAGCATGTCGCGCACACAGCCACCGACCAGGTAAGCCTGGTAGCCAGCGTTCTGCAGGCGTTCGACGATATTCACGGCATAACGGCTGAATTGAGCGCGCTGCAGCGAATGCTGGCTGCTGTTGAGCACTTCAGGCGTGCTGCGTTTGTGTTGCGTACGACGCAAGGGAGAACGGAATGACTGGAACAACTTCTTCAGCATGGGATGCACTGTTTGAAGGAATGTTCGGCCATAACGAAGAATGACCGCATGATGGGCGGGGATTCTAGCATTTAGTCAGGGGATGGTGTAGGAACAAGCTACAGGCATTGCGCCATAAGCCTTGAAAGGTCAAATCCCGGAAACTACAAGGGGAGCCGAAGCTCCCCCAGAAGTAGTTGCGTGCTCTATTTTTATTATTGATTTCGGGCTTCTTGTTTTTGTTGATCGCCCTCGCCATGAAGCTTCACCTTCATGACACTCCCAATCGGGAGTCAAGAGCAAACGGATTGCTTTGGTCGCTGTGTTGCTGATCTACGATCCAACCAGTTCAGGCTCTGCCTTAGGGCAGTTTTTGTTGTTCTCGGCCTGGTTGCGGGGCAAGCCCCAAATGCAACGCCTCTCCAAAAGAATCAGTTAGCTGCGCCTCCGCCGTGTTGTTTTTGTTATGCGTGAGTCGATTCGTCTTATTTTTATTGTCTTGTACAAAGCTTGTTATTGTTTTTGTACTAAGCATATAGCAGGGTGCGTGCCAACTTTTGCGCCGCCCAGTAAAACCGGGGGTTTGAGGTGGTTTCGGGTTTTTGACGGGCCAAAAAAAGCCGGGGCTTCGTTACCGTAAGCCCCGGCTTTTGTTACGCGAAATATCCGCGGTAACAGTTTTTTCACATCGGTGGGTGTTACCTGTGGGCGCGCGCCCTCAGCTTTCGCTGGCCACACCGGTCTTGCGCCGTGGAATGCCCAGGCGCTGGCGGCGCTCCCACAGGCATTTACGGCTCACGCCTAGCTTGCGCGCCAGTTCGGTCTCGGTCATGTGGTCCTGGTGCTCAAGGACGAAATGCTGGAAATAATCTTCCAGTGACAAATCTTCCGTCGGCTCATGGCTGGTATTGCTACCGCCCTGCTGTGGGGCCAGACCGATGAAGTCGTCATCCTCCAGGTCGCTCAGCTCAATATCGATGCCCAGCAGTTCGGCGGAAATCTCCGGGCTCTCCGACAGGATCACCGCACGCTCCACCGCATTCTCCAGCTCCCGCACGTTACCCGGCCATGAGTAATGCCGGATCGCCTGCTCGGCGTCTGGCGCGAACTTCAGGTCGGTACGGTTGATGCGCGCGCTCTGGCGCAGCAGGAAGGCGTTGGCGATCTCGTTGACGTCGGCGCCACGCTCACGCAGGGCAGGCAGCTTGAGGGCGATCACATGCAGGCGGTAATACAAGTCTTCACGGAACTGGCCGATCTTGGCCAGGCTCTTGAGGTCGCGGTGGGTCGCTGCGATCAGGCGCACATCGACCTTTTGCGACTGCACCGAGCCTACGCGGCGAATTTCGCCTTCCTGTAGCACACGCAGCAATCGGGCTTGGGCTTCCAGCGGCAGCTCACCGATTTCATCGAGGAACAGCGTGCCGCCGTCCGCCGCTTCGACCAGGCCCGCACGCCCGGCGCTGGCGCCGGTAAACGCGCCTTTCTCGTGGCCGAACAGTTCGGACTCGATCAGCGATTCGGGGATCGCTGCGCAGTTCACCGAAATCATCGGCGCCTTGGCACGCTTGGACAGGTTGTGCAGGGCACGGGCCACCAGTTCTTTACCGGTGCCGGACTCGCCCTGGATCAAGACATTGGAGTCAGTCGGCGCTACTTTGCGGATCTTGCCGTACAGGTCCTGCATCGGAGGGCAGGAGCCGATGATGCCAATCTCGCCGTTGCTGTTATCGACGCCTGGCTTGTCGGCAGCTTTGCCCGCTGGACGTTGCTCGGCGGGCGCATTGCTGGCCGACTGTCGGTCGCGCAGGATGCGGGCCACGGCCTGAAGCATCTCGTCATGGTCGAAAGGCTTGGCGATGTAGTCCACCGCGCCCATCTTCATGGAGTCGACCGCCGAACGCAGGCTGGCGTAGCTGGTCATGATCAGCACCGGGGTGCCCTGGCCAAGCTTGATCAACTCGGTGCCAGGCGCGCCAGGCAGGCGCAGGTCACTGACAATCAGGTCGAACGTGGGAATGCTGAAACGCTCCTGGGCTTCCTGCACCGAGCCGGCTTCGCTGACCTGGTACTGATTACGTTCAAGCAGGCGACGCAAGGCAGAGCGGATAATGGTTTCGTCTTCGACGATCAAAATGTGCGGCATTGATTCAATTCTCTCGACGGTCTCAGTTCACAGCGGACGTCGCTTCGACATGACGCGGCAAGGTCACCCGAATACGGGTGCCGCGTTGGCTTTCGGTGTCAGCCGGGCTGTCGATGGTGATTTGTCCATAATGCTCTTCAACGATGGAATAGACCAGTGCAAGGCCCAGACCGGTACCTTCACCTGGGTCCTTGGTGGTGAAGAAGGGTTCGAACAATCGGTCCATGATGTTCTGTGGAATACCGCTACCTTCATCTTCGACGATCAGATCGACCGTATGTTCGAAAGCCTCGGTCTTGACGCGTACCGCACCGCCAGCCGGGGTGGCGTCACGGGCGTTGGACAGCAGGTTGATCAGCACTTGGGCCAGGCGTTGTGAGTCGCCATCGACCCAATGGTCGGGATCGCACAAATTGAAGAACTGTACTTCGAAATTGCGCCGGTTCAAGGCCAGTAGCCCAATGGCATCCTGCGCCACTTCGGCCAGGCATACCGCTTCATCCTGATTCTGATGGGCGCCGGCGTGGGCGAAGCTCATCAGCGACTGCACGATGCGTGAGACGCGCTTGGTCTGTTCGAGGATCTGCCCGCTGATTTCGGTGATTTCGCCGTCTTCTTCGCGTTCTTCGCGCAGGTTCTGCGCCAGGCAGGCGATACCGGTGATCGGATTACCGATTTCATGGGCCACGCCCGCCGCCAGCCGGCCGATGCTGGCCAGACGCTCGGAGTGCACCAGCTTGTCTTCGAGCATCTGGGTTTCGGTCAGGTCTTCTACCAGCAACACCAAGCCGCTGTTACCGGGTGCCAGAGGCTCGTCGATCGCGGCTTTGTGCAGGTTGAGCCAACGGGTCTGGCCGTCGAGCGCCAGGTGCTGTTTGTGCAAGTGCTCGTCGGGCAGGTTGATAAAACCTTGCAACAATTCTTTCCAGGGATCGCCAAGCGTGTTCAGGCGTGAGCCGACCACGCGCTGCGCGGCGATCCCGGTAAGTTCTTCCATGGCCTTGTTCCACATCAGGATCTCTTGATCCTTGGCCAGGGAACACACGCCCATCGGCAGTTCCTGCAGGGTCTGGCGGTGGTAGCGGCGCAGGGCGTCAAGTTCGGCGGCGAGGCCGGTGAGGCGTGAGTGGTAATCCTCCAGCCGGCTCTCGATGAAATGGATGTCTTCGGTGACGTAGTTTTCGCCGCCGGCCTTGTAGGGCAGGAAGGTTTCCACTATGTCCTGGGACACGCTCGGGCCCATCAGCCCGGACAGGTTGGCTTCGATACGGTCCCGCAGACGGCGCAGCGCGTACGGGCGCCGCTCATCGAACGGCAGATAGAGATCGCGCAGCGCCTGTTCGACCTCTTTTTGCGCCGCCTTGGCACCCAGTGGCTTGGCCAGTTGCGTGGCGAACTCCTGGGGGGAGGCCGCATGCAATTCGCGGCGCTGTGGGCGACGCACGTTGTCCACCGCGCAGGCTTCGGCGGCGCTGGTTTCTTCCGGGCTGGCATTGGTGAACAACGAGATCAGGGTAAACATCAGGACGTTGGCGGCCAGGGAGGCAATCGCGGCCATGTGCCAGCTGGTGTCATCGAGCACGTAGATCATGTTCAACAACGGGATGTAGAAGCCCTGCAGGTTACCGACCAGCGGCAACAGCATGGTCACGATCCACACCAAGATCCCGGCGAGCAAACCGGCAATGAAGCCACGGCGATTGGCGGTCGGCCAGTACAGCACCGACAGCACACCCGGCAGGAACTGCAAGGTGGCGACAAATGCGACGATGCCCAGGTTGGCCAGGTCCTGCCCGGCGCCCAGCAGCAGGTAGAACCCGTAGCCGGCCATGATGATCGCGACGATCAGCGCGCGGCGTGTCCATTTCAGCCAACGGTAGATATTACCTTCGGCCGGCGGCTGGTACAGCGGCAGCACCAAGTGATTCAGCGCCATGCCGGACAGTGCCAGGGTCGTGACGATGATCAGCCCGCTCGCCGCTGACAATCCACCCACATAAGCCAGCAGCGCCAAGGCTGGGCTGTTGGCGGCAATGCCGATGCCGAGGGTGAAGTATTCAGGGTTGGTGGTGGCCCCCAGTTTCAGGCCGGCCCACAAGATCAGCGGCACCGCCAGGCTCATCAACAGCAGGAACAACGGCAAGCCCCAGCTGGCGCTGACCAGCGAGCGCGGGTTGAGGTTCTCGGTGAAGGTCATGTGGTACATGTGCGGCATCACGATGGCCGAGGCGAAGAACACCAGCAGCAGCGTGCGCCATGGGCCTTCCTGCAAAGGCGTGTGCAGGGCGGCGAGGGCGGTCTGGTTTTGCAGCAGCCACAGTTCCAGCTGTTGCGGGCCATCGAACACGCCGTAGAGCGCATACAGGCCGACGCCGCCGATGGCGATCAGCTTGATCACCGACTCAAAGGCAATCGCAAACACCAGGCCTTCGTGTTTTTCGCGGGTGGCGATATGGCGCGAACCGAAGAAAATCGTGAACAGCGTGATCAGCGCACAGAAGGCCAGCGCTACGCGATGTTGCACCGGCTCGCGGGTGAGGATGCTGATGGAGTCGGCCACCGCCTGGATTTGCAGGGCCAGCAACGGCAGCACGCCGATCAGCATGAAAACGGTGGTCAGCGCGCCGGCCCAGGTGCTGCGAAAACGGAAGGCAAACAGGTCGGCCAGGGAAGATAATTGGTAGGTGCGGGTGATCTTCAGGATTGGGTACAGCAGCACCGGCGCCAGCAGAAACGCGCCGGACACCCCGAGGTAGCTGGACAGAAAGCCATAACCGTACTGATAGGCCAGGCCCACGGTGCCATAGAACGCCCAGGCGCTGGCGTAGACGCCGAGGGACAAGGTGTAGGTCAACGGATGGCGAATGATCGCCCGCGGAATCATTCCGCGCTCACTGATCCAGGCGACTCCGAACAACGCTGCCAGGTAGGCGGCGCTGATCAGCAGCATCTGGGTGAGGCTAAAGCTCATCGGCATCTTTTTGGCTCTGCAGGATGAAAGTCACGACGATCAGGATCAGCCACAGCAGATAAGGGCGATACCAGGCGCCCGTGGCGTCGATCCACCAATCCATGATGGCGGGGGAAAACAGGTAGATCCCGACGACCAGCAGCAGGACCAATCGATAGATGTACATGTTGGCCTCTGTGTAAAAACGTGCGGCGATGGTAACGGATGCTTGGCAAGCTGCAAGCGCCTTCAGCTCAATTGCGCTTCGGCCAGCGTGAGTGTGCGCGGGATCTGCGTGGCGTCCCAGTGCGCAATGCCCCAATCCAGCAGTTCCCGCGGGCTGGCGTGCAACAGTTCGTCACCGGGTTGCTGGCCTAGGGCGCGTAATGCCCTCAATAGCAAAGGCGTGGCCTGGTCAGGTGTCAACGGCGGCGAACGGTAGGATTTGCCCAGTTTATTGCCGTCCGGCTGGATGATCAGCGGCACGTGCAGGTAGCGCGGTTGGCGCAGGCCGAGCAGTTCTTGCAGGTAGAGCTGGCGAGGCGTCGAGTCCAGCAGGTCGGCACCGCGCACGATATCGGTCACGCCTTGCCACGCATCGTCGAGTACCACCGCCAGTTGATAGGCGTACAGGCCGTCGCGGCGACGGATGACGAAATCGCCCACGTCGCGGCCCAGGTGCTGACGGAATTCGCCCTGGACGCGGTCGGTAAAGTGGTACTCAAGCTCGGGAACACGCAAACGGATGGCGGCGTCTTGCTGGTCGTGGCCAGCATTGCGACACAGGCCCGGGTAGATCCCGTTGTAGGGTTCAAGCTGTTTGCGTGAACAGGTGCAGGCGTAGGCCAGGCCGTGGTTGAACAGGTCGTTCAGGACTTTGGCGTAGGCCTCGTGCCGCTCACTTTGTCGGACCCATTCACCGTCCCACTCGAAGCCATAGCTTTCCAGCGCGTGCAGGATTGCTGCCTGTGCGCCGGGTTCTTCGCGGGGTGGGTCGAGGTCTTCCATACGCATCAGCCATAGGCCTTGGTTGGCTCGGGCGTCGAGGTAGGAGGCGAGGGCGGCGACCAGGGAGCCGAAATGCAAATGGCCGCTGGGTGTGGGGGCAAAGCGCCCGATATAGGTAGAGGCTGTCATGGGCCGGATACTACTGGAAATTCGGTAAACGCCAGAAACAAAAATGGAGCGTTCGCACGCCCCATTCGTTCAGCTCGGCTGGATTACTTGCCGACCTGTTTTTCCTTGATTTCAGCCAAGGTCTTGCAGTCTACGCAGAGGTCCGCGGTTGGGCGGGCTTCCAGGCGACGGATGCCGATCTCGACACCGCAGGATTCGCACCAGCCGTATTCTTCGTCCTTGATCAGCTGCAGCGTCTTGTCGATCTTCTTGATCAACTTGCGCTCGCGATCACGGGCGCGCAGTTCAAGGGCGAATTCTTCTTCCTGGCTGGCACGGTCGGCCGGGTCAGGGAAGTTGGCTGCTTCGTCCTTCATATGGTCAACCGTGCGGTCGACCTCCTGCATCAAGTCCTGTTTCCACTTGTTCAGGATCTTGGTGAAGTGCTCGCGCATGGGCTCGCCCATGTACTCCTCACCTTTCTTTTCTACGTAAGGTTCGAAGCCATTGAGGCCTTGAGTCTGCTGTTGCTTTGCTTGGGTGGACATGAATAGACCGCCTCTCACTCTTCTAATCCATTGCGCAGGATTGCAACGTCACCGACACCTGCCGGCCCTGCGGCTGCAAGCGGGCGAACTTACCAGATAGATTCGGGGTGCGCCACTCCCGGTTGTCGAGGCCCACGGCAATGGGGTTGCAAACTGCATCAGCCCGTCGTTGCTGGGTATGTGATGCCTCAGATGTAGATTTTAGTCGTTTTGCTGGCGCTTGCCCGGGCGGCGCCTGCCGTCGGGCAGGCAATAGAACATGTTTTACGGCGCGGGTTCGGTAGAATCCAGATTTTGTCCTCACCGTTAAGGAAGGCTAATGGCTCAGCCCTACAGTGCGCGCAGTCGCGCCATCGAACCTTTTCATGTCATGGCATTGCTGGCGCGCGCCAATGAGCTGCAGGCCGCCGGTCATGACGTGATCCACCTGGAGATCGGCGAGCCGGACTTCACCACCGCCGAACCGATCATCCAGGCCGGCCAGGCAGCGTTGGCCAACGGCAAGACGCGCTATACCGCCGCCCGTGGCTTGCCTGAGTTGCGCGAGGCCATCAGCGGTTTCTATCAGCAGCGCTACGGGTTGGACGTGGACCCCGAGCGTATCCTGATCACGCCCGGCGGCTCCGGCGCATTGCTGCTCGCCAGCAGTTTGCTGGTGGATCCGGGCAAGCATTGGCTGCTCGCCGACCCTGGCTATCCTTGCAATCGCCACTTCCTTCGCTTGGTGGAGGGCGCGGCGCAACTAGTTCCGGTCGGCCCGGAGGTGCGCTATCAGTTGACCGCCGACCTGGTGGCCAAGCATTGGGATCAGGACAGTGTCGGCGCATTGGTGGCGTCCCCAGCCAACCCGACTGGCACGATCCTCACCCGCGACGAATTGGCCGGTCTTTCTGCTGCCATTAAGGCGCGCAACGGTCATCTGGTGGTGGATGAGATTTACCATGGCCTCACCTATGGCACCGATGCGGCCAGCGTGCTGGAAGTGGACGACGATGCGTTCGTCCTGAATAGTTTTTCGAAGTATTTCGGCATGACCGGTTGGCGCCTGGGTTGGCTGGTGGCGCCGCCAGCGGCGGTGGGTGAATTGGAGAAGCTCGCGCAAAATCTCTACATCAGTGCGCCGAGCATGGCGCAACACGCGGCATTGGCCTGTTTTACCCCGCAAACCCTGAGCATTCTGGAGGAGCGGCGCGCTGAATTCGGGCGCCGTCGCGACTTCTTGCTGCCCGCCTTGCGCGAGTTGGGGTTCGGCATTGCGGTAGAGCCTGAAGGGGCGTTCTATTTGTATGCCGATATCAGCGCGTTCGGCGGTGATGCCTTCGCATTCTGCCGCCACTTCCTCGAAACCGAGCATGTGGCCTTCACGCCTGGCCTGGACTTTGGCCGCTATCAGGCCGGTCACCATGTGCGTTTTGCCTACACGCAAAACCTTGATCGGCTACAGGAAGCGGTGGAGCGGATCGCCCGTGGATTGCGGAGCTGGCAAGGCTGATGCGCTTTCATCCTCCCCTCGAAGAAGCGCGGTTGATTCGTCGCTACAAGCGTTTTCTTACCGATATCGAAACCGTTACCGGCGAATTGCTGACCATTCACTGCCCCAACACCGGCTCGATGCTCAATTGCATGGTCGAAGGTGGGCAGGTCTGGTTCAGTCGCTCCAATGACCCCAAGCGCAAGTTGCCCGGCACCTGGGAAATTGCCGAGACACCTCAGGGCCGCTTGGCGTGTGTGAACACGGCGCGTGCCAATCAGTTGGTCGAGGAGGCGTTGCATGCGGGTGTCATCACCGAGCTGAACGGCTTCACCGCCTTGAAGCGTGAAGTACCTTACGGTCAGGAGAAAAGCCGCATCGACTTCCGTCTGGACTATCCCGACGGCGCGGCCTACGTCGAAGTCAAAAGTGTGACCCTGGGTTTCGATGGTACTTCGGTGGCCGCCTTCCCCGATGCGGTAACCCAGCGAGGCGCCAAGCATTTGCGCGAACTGGCCTATCTGGCGCGTGACGGTGTGCGGGCGGTGCAGTTGTATTGCGTCAACCTCTCGGGGATTGATGCTGTGCGCCCGGCAGTGGAGATCGACGCGGCCTACGCTGCTGCCCTGCGCGAAGCCAAGACGGCCGGGGTTGAAGTGCTGGCGTATGGCGTGCGCGTGACATCCGAAGAAATATGCGTGGACCGGCGCCTGGACGTGCTGCTCGACTAGAGTTCCACCCACAGCCCCTGGGCGTCTTCGCGGCCGGGCAGGGCGGTGAGGCTTTGTCCGGCGCAAGGGCCGGAGATGCACTCGCCGCTCTCGATCAGGAACAGCGCGCCGTGGGTGGCGCATTGGATCAGGCTGGCGCTGTCGTCGAGGAACCGGTCGGGCTGCCATTCCAGTGGAATGCCGCGATGGGGGCAGCGGTTGATATAGAAGTAGGCAACGCCGTCCCGGCGCACGGCCAACAATTTGCAACCATCGATTTCAAAACCGAGGCTGCTGTCTGGCCCGAGGGTATCGGAGGGGCAGAGAAACTTCATTTCAGTCCTTAAGTGCCTTGACGTTCAAATGCAAACAATTATCAAATGCCGGCTTCGCCCGTTAGCCGACCGGGCGCTCAATACGATGCGGGGCAGGGGTTATCTGTCACATTGATGAGCGTTTGAGCGGCCCTGCCCCTGGAAGGAAACCCTGTTATGCGCCTGAGTGCCAGTGCTATTGCGCTTGTTGTCGGACTGCTGGTCAACCCTGGGGCGCAAGCCTCTGAACTGCCACAACGTTGGGTGAGTGCCGGTGGGGCGCTGTCGGAGTGGGTGACGGCCTTGGGCGGTGAGCCGAAGTTAGTGGGCGTGGATACCACCAGCCAGCACCCTGAGTCCCTCAAGGCGTTGCCGAGCATTGGTTACCAGCGACAGTTGTCCGCCGAGGGCATCTTGAGTCTGCGCCCGCAGGTGTTGGTGGGTACTGAAGAAATGGGCCCGCCGCCCATACTGGCGCAGATCCGCAGCGCAGGTGTGCAGGTGGAAATGTTCTCGGCGCAGCCTGACTTGCCGACGTTGAAGGGCAACCTTCAGCACCTGGGCAAGTTGCTGGGCGCTGAGGCCAAGGCCAACGAATTGTTTACCGGATATGAGCAGGCGCTGAACCAGCAGAAACGCTGGGTCGCCAAGGCTCAGGCCACCCAAAAGGCCCCCGGCGTATTGCTGTTGCTGGGTCATGCGGGCGGCAAGCCGCTGATCGCGGGCAAAGACACGGCGGCTGACTGGATGCTGCAGCAGGCGGGCGGACGCAACCTGGCCACCCATACCGGGTACAAGCCGTTTTCGGTGGAGTCGTTGGCGGGGTTGAGCCCGGATGTGTTGGTGTTTGCGGACCGTGCCCTGACCGGGGATGCGGCGCGTGCGGCGCTGTTCAAAGAAAACCCGATCCTGGCGTCCACGCCGGCGGCCAAGGCTGGGCGGGTATTTGAGGTCGATCCTACATTGCTGGTCGGCGGGCTCGGGCCACGTTTACCGCAAAGCCTCGCGGATCTGTCTGCCGGGTTCTACCCGTCCCAGGCCAAGCCAGCCCCATGACGACTCTGGTAAAACCGAAGACGCTGTTTGTTGGGCTGGCGATGTTGTGTGCCTTGGCGATCTGGCTTTCTTTGGCGCTGGGGCCGGTCAGCTTGCCCCTGTTGGATACGCTCAAGGCCGCCTTGCGCTTGATGGGGTTGCCGATTGAGGCGCATGGGCTGGAGCAGGCTGAGCTGATTCTGGGGCAGATCCGGTTGCCGCGCACGTTGCTGGGCTTGGCCGTCGGTGGTGTGTTGGCCTTGTCTGGGGTGGCGATGCAGGGACTGTTCCGCAATCCCTTGGCTGATCCAGGCTTGGTGGGGGTTTCCAGTGGCGCTGCGCTGGGGGCGGCGGTGGCGATTGTCGGTGGTTCGTTTTTCGGAGGTTTGCCGGATGCGTTTGGCCCCTATCTTCTGTCGCTGTGTGCATTCCTGGGTGGGCTGGGTGTGACTGCACTGGTCTATCGACTGGGGCGGCGTAACGGCCAGACCAACGTCGCGACCATGCTGCTTGCCGGCATTGCCCTCACGGCGCTCGCCAGTTCAGCGGTGGGCCTGTTTACCTACCTGGCCGACGACGCCACCCTGCGCACCCTGACCTTTTGGAACCTGGGCAGCCTCAACGGCGCGAGCTATTCGCGGTTATGGCCATTGTTGCTGGTGAGCGCGGGCGTGGCGCTGTGGTTGCCGCGCCGGGCCAAGGCGTTGAATGCCTTGCTGCTGGGTGAGTCGGAGGCCAATCATCTCGGCATCGATGTGGAAGGGCTCAAGCGCGAATTGGTTTTCTGCACGGCGCTGGGCGTCGGGGCAGCGGTGGCTGCCGCGGGCATGATCGGTTTTGTAGGGCTGGTGGTGCCGCATCTGGTGCGTTTGCTGGCGGGGCCGGACCATCGCGTGTTGTTGCCGGCATCGGTTCTGGCAGGTGCGAGCCTGCTGTTGTTTGCCGATCTGGTCGCACGGCTTGCCCTGGCGCCGGCTGAATTGCCGATCGGTATCGTCACTGCGTTTATCGGCGCGCCGTTTTTTCTTTACCTCTTGTTGCGGGGGCGAGCCTGATGCTGCGTGTGGAAGACTTGCAGATCCGTCGTGGTCGCAAAACCGTGTTGGCGGATGTCACGCTTGATCTGTTACCGGGGGAAGTACTCGGCGTGCTGGGCCCCAATGGTGCGGGTAAAAGTACACTGCTCGGTGGATTGTGCGGTGAGCTGCACCCCGACCAAGGCAAGGTGTGGTTGGATCAACGCCCGTTGAACGAGTGGAGTGGTGCGCAGCGGGCGCAGCGCCTGGCGGTATTGCCGCAAAGCTCGACGCTGGACTTTGCTTTCCGTGTCGAAGAGGTAGTCGGCATGGGGCGCTTGCCTCATCAGACCGGGCGAGCCCGCGATGACGAGATTATTGAGGCGGCCCTGCAAGCGGCAGATGTCGGCCACTTGAGCGGCCGCAGCTACCTGGCGCTGTCCGGTGGCGAGCGTCAGCGGGTGCACCTGGCACGGGTGCTGGCGCAGTTATGGCCGGGCGAGGCGGGGCAGACGTTGCTGTTGGATGAGCCGACGTCGATGTTGGACCCCCTGCATCAACACACCACCTTGCAAGCCATTCGCACCTTTGCTGATCGAGGGGCGGCGGTGTTGGTGATCCTTCACGACTTGAACCTTGCAGCGCGTTACTGCGATCGGATTTTGCTGCTGGAGGCGGGGCGGCCACACGCATTGGATACGCCGGCGCAGGTGATGCAGCCTGAACCGTTGAAGGCGGTATTTGGTTTGGATGTGCTGGTGCAGCCACACCCGGAGCGTGGTCACCCGCTGATCATTGCGCGCTGAAGGCGGCTTTCTTACAGGCAAAACCGGATAGGTGAACTATCGCTTGGGGAAGGGTGAACTATTGCGAGTGCTTTTGCATGCGATGGTGGCTGAGGCCGGGCGTGACCTGGCTTTGGAGTCGACGTTCTATCGTGCCCTGCATGCGGCCGACCAGCACCGGCACAGCCGCATCGGTTTTGTGCCCCCTGCAGAACGCCATCGGGGCGAGGATCAGCGCGTATTGGCTCGCCGCCAGGCGCTGTACCAGGAGGCCCGTAACCGGATACCGACGCGCTGGTCAGGCAACACATGCAACTGGACGCTCGCTGGAGCAGTGACACTCAATCCCGAGCGGGTGCAGGAACCACAGTCGCTGAAAGGGGCTGCCTGAAACACGGTCTGCGCAACAGCTATCTTGAAAAACGCCGCAGCGAAGATCTCAAAGACCCACTTTCCGGTAAACCTAGTTCATAGCCGAGCTTTTCTGGGTCAACCGCCCAACTTATTCAGATCCACCGTTCCATTCGCAATGTCCCGCTCGGCGCTCGCACGCTTTTCAAGGGCCGCCTCCAGTTGGTTCTGCCAGCGCTTTCTGGCCTCATCGGAGATGCCATTATGGCTCATCGCCTTAGTGATGTGCGCGATCTCCCGCCCAAGCATGGCGTCATACTTGACGTACTCCAGCGAGTGGCCATACCGGGAGAACAGCCATACGATCCCACTTGCAACCAGTGCCACAACCACGCTGCTTGCTGAGAACCAAATGCTCTGCCACTCACCGTCCACCAGCTTCGCGATGCAGGCATTACTGAAGGTGCCCAAACCACCATACCAAAACGCCATCGTACCGATCTGAGCAGCCGACTTCCCTTTCTCAGCCATGACTTCCCTTTCCAGCACGGCGATCATCAATCGCCATCAGCTTCTCAATGAGTGAGTCCGTAGCCGTGACGGTGGTCTCACGCACCTGCCCATCAGTACCCTTGACTCGGATGACAATCGTTCCTGTGCGAACGTAGCGGGCCATCAGCCAGCGCACGATTAGGCTACCCAGCTTCCAGAAGCCAGGCAGCAGAAACAGGAATGACCCGATGATCAGCAGGTTCAGAATCTGTTCCGTCTGCAGCATAACCATCACCTCAAGTCAGGCGGCGATCCTTGCCGGCAAAGTGGCGATCAACGGACTTGATTACACGCTTGTAGTCAGAGCGGCTCGCACTGGAGCTCTTGATCTCTTCAAGCGTCACCTCAAACAGGTCACCTTTCAAAAACGCCTGCTGCTTACCCTGTACCTTCTTGAGAAAGGCGTCATCTGCCATCTCGACAGCGTAATCATCGTCCCCAGCTCCAATGACCGCGCGCCACCCTTTGTGGCTATCGAAGTTCACCTGGGTGAAACACACAGTCGCTTTCTCGGTCTTGCTCTCCACTTCCTTCAGACTTGCAACAGGTACAGTGCTGTACTGATGAGCATCCTCTTCCTTGACCATAACCAAAACCTCGGCCTTCGTCTCATCCACTGGGTCAGTCTTCAGAACCTTGAACACCCCACCCTCAGCACCGCTGATCGGCACCTGAATGACGGCATGCAGTGCATCCCGGGCTTTCTTGTCAGTGGCCAGCCGAGCAACAGCCTTGGAGCACTCGATAACTTCGACCTGCTGCCCTTGCTCAGACTGTACCGAGATCTTTGCGGTTCCTGTCGTCTCATCGATGTCAACCTGAGTCACCTTCCGCGACTTCATCTGACGCACTACTTCCATCAGGCCGCCACCGGCTGTAGCGCCACCCGCAACGAAACCGAGCGTTTTCAGAAGCGTCAGTGGCTCCAGGCTGGCAGCCATCAGGATGAACTCAACGACCAGCGACCCTTCCTTCGGCGCTGCAGCTACCGAAACCTCGATCTTCGAGCCCTTGCCGAGTTGGCTGTTTGCAGCGTTCAGCAGGTCATGCACGGCGAGAATCGCCTGGCCGAGGGTCTTGGCGTCCATCACATGACGGCTCAGATCGCCCTCTTTGTCGTCATAAGAAATGGAAAATGCTTCCTTGTATACTTTCTCTTCCATAGCACGCCCGAGCCAGAAAAAATCATGGCCAGGGTCAAGGCCCCGGCCATCTCAATGTAGGCGGAATCCGCCTACCACGTCTGGCGAATTTTCCCACAACTCTCCGTGTTTGACAGCCACAATTCGGCTAGCAGTTGCTAACGGCTAACGCCCCCGCCCCATACCTCACACGCTGAAGCGAACCGAAGGTACGAACGAACGGGATAGGTGAGCTATTGCCCTGCTGAGGAAGGGGCGAGAGAACCCACCAGCAGCGATGGATCGCGATGCCCATATCTACTGCTGGTGGTATGAGGTCTGTGATGGACGGGCAGTCGTGGCCTGTAAGCAAGAAAACGACCGTTTTCTTTACGCTCTCGGCACCACCTCAAAACCTGTCATTTTCAGAAGACGACTGCACCAGTTGATTGGGCGTAATGGCTGTTGTGCAGCCAGCTCCTGACAGTTCAATATCAGAAGTGATCTGCACCAATCTCGACTATGCTCAATACTCGTGTGCACCAAAGCGAGGTGAGCATGGCGACGGAGGCTCTGTTGCAAAGATTGGCGGCAGTCAGAGGTAGGCTGTCGCTCTGCGCCGATCAGGCGGCTGCTGCGAAATGGTGGTTGAGCATGCCCATGGCCTCCGTCAGCGCCGAGGGCCCAATGCCAAAAGCTCTCTCCACAAGGCGCACCTCGCCCCTGATGCCGGGCTGCAGGCACCAGGGGCGAGCCTGTCCTTTGCGCAGGGCTCGCATGACTTCGAATCCCTTGATCGTGGCATAGGCCGTGGGGATCGATTTGAAACCGCGCACCGGCTTGATCAGTATCTTGAGCTTTCCGTGATCGGCCTCGATCACGTTATTGAGATACTTCACCTGCCGGTGGGCCGTCTCCCGGTCCAGCTTTCCTTCGCGCTTCAATTCGGTGATCGCTGCACCATAGCTCGGCGCTTTGTCGGTATTGAGCGTGGCAGGCTTTTCCCAGTGCTTCAGGCCTCGCAGGGCCTTGCCCAGGAACCGCTTCGCTGCCTTGGCGCTGCGGGTCGGCGACAGGTAGAAATCGATCGTGTCGCCCCGCTTGTCGACTGCCCGGTACAGGTAGGTCCACTTGCCCCGCACCTTGACGTAGGTTTCATCCAGGCGCCAGCTCGGATCAAAGCCACGCCGCCAGAACCAGCGCAGCCGCTTCTCCATCTCCGGGGCGTAGCACTGGACCCAGCGATAGATCGTCGTATGGTCGACCGAAATGCCGCGTTCCGCCAGCATTTCCTCAAGGTCGCGATAGCTGATCGGATAGCGACAATACCAGCGCACCGCCCACAGGATCACATCACCCTGGAAATGGCGCCACTTGAAATCCGTCATCGTTCCGTCCGTCCAATCTCCGCCAAGCATGCTCAAGCTTCACGATTTTTGCAACAGAGCCGCGGAGGCCAAGTTCAGCAAGCTGCTGGAGAAAGCGGCGGCAGCCGATTTCGCGCAGCAACTCGACAAGGCCATGGCGCTGATCGAGGCGGAGAACCCCAGCCTTAAAGGCGTGCTGTACCGCGAGTTCTCACGGCTGGAGCTGGAGCCTGGCAAGCTCGGCGAGCTGTTCCAGCTGATCGCCAAGCTGAAGTTCGACCCCAAGCAGCACGGCAGCCGGGATGTGTTCGGCGAGGTCTACGAATACTTCCTTGGCCAGTTCGCCTTGAACGAGGGTGCCCGTGCCGGCGAGTTCTACACGCCCAAGAGCCTGGTCACCCTGCTGGTGGAAATCCTCGCGCCGTTCAAGGGCACCATCTACGACCCGGCCTGCGGCTCAGGTGGGATGTTCGTGCAGTCGGCCAAGTTCAAGGATGCCCACGCCAAGCAGCTTGGCTCTTCGGGTGATCTGCCGATCTATGGTCAGGAGAAGATGGCCGAAACCCGCCGCCTGTGCCTGATGAACCTGGCTGTGCATGGCCTGGAAGGCAACATTGGCCAGACTTACGGCTCGACCTTCACCAACGACCAGCACAAGACGCTGCGTGCCGACTACATCCTGGCCAACCCGCCGTTCAACATCTCCGACTGGGAAGGCGAGAAGCTGCAAGACGACCCGCGCTGGGTGCATGGCATTCCGCCCAAGGGCAATGCCAACTACGCCTGGTTGCAGCACATGCTGGCCCGTCTCTCCAGTCGCGGTCGTGCGGGCGTCGTGCTGGCGAATGGCTCGATGTCTTCGCAGCAGTCCGGCGAGGGCGAGATTCGCCAGAACATGGTCATCAAGGATGTAGTGGAGTGCATGGTCGCCCTGCCAGGGCAGCTGTTCTCCAACACCCAGATTCCCGCGTGCCTATGGTTCCTCTCCAGGGACAAGCGTGTCGGCCCGAACGGCAAGGCGGATCGCAGCAACCAGATTCTCTTCATCGACGCCCGCAAGTCAGCCTCCAGCCGTATTTCGCGCACCCAGGTCGAGTTCACTGACGCTGACATGGCGCGCATCGCGCAGACCTACCACCGCTGGCGGAATACCGTGTTCAGCGATGGTGAGTCCTACGAGGATGTGCCGGGCTTCTGCTACTCGGCCAGCTATGAGGATGTGCAGAAGCATGGCTTCGTGCTGACGCCTGGTCGTTATGTTGGTGCCGAGGAAGTGGAAGATGATGACGAGCCTTTCGGCGAGAAGATGGATCGTCTGACAGATCAGCTCGTATCGTTGATCACTGAGCGCAATTCGATTGAGCAAAACATTCTCCAGAAGTTGAAGGGGATGGGCTATGAGTTTTGAGCTTGTCCATTTAGAAGAGCTTGCAGCCCCTGTCAAAAATGCAATAGTTGGCGGCCCGTTTGGCTCAAATCTTGTCTCCAAAGATTATGCTGAAAGTGGCGTTCCGGTAATTCGCGGGCAAAATATGGGGCGGCGGTGGATTGCGGGGCCGTTTGCTTTTGTTTCTCCGGATAAGGCAGAGTCCCTCAGTGCCAATAAGGCTCGGCCTGGTGATCTGGTCTTTACTCAGCGAGGCACACTGGGTCAAGTGGCTATTGTTCCGAGCGGAGCTTTCCCAGAATATATCGTATCGCAGAGCCAAATGAAGATTACGCTCAACCCTGCGAGGGCTGATGTAAAATTCATTTACTATGTGTTTTGCTCCCAAGAACAGCTTGACCACATAAAGAATACTGCAATCCAGACCGGGGTTCCGCATACCAACCTGGGGCTTCTGAGAAAGACGCCACTCAGGCTTCCTCCACTTGCTGTTCAAAGAGAAATAGCCGAAGTTTTAGGCTCTCTGGACGACTGCATAGCTATCCTGCACGAAACCAACGCCACCCTAGAGGCCATGGCCCAAGCCATCTTCAAGTCGTGGTTCGTCGATTTTGACCCAGTGCGTGCAAAGGCTGAAGGTCGCCAGCCCGAGCGTATGGACGGAGCTACGGCAGCGCTTTTCCCAGATAGCTTCGAGGACTCTGAACTTGGAGAAGTGCCAGCGGGATGGAGTGTTTTTCCTATTGGGGAATTGGTCAAGTGTGTTGGAGGAGCAACTCCTAGCACAAAGAATAGTGAGTTCTGGGAGCCTGCAGAGTTTGCCTGGACCACCCCTAAGGACTTATCAGGTTTGCAGTCACCTATTCTTCACAAGACGGAGAAGATGGTTTCCTCGAAAGGTGTTCTAAAAATCAGCTCTGGACTTCTTCCGGCCGGGACGCTGCTTATGTCATCTAGGGCGCCGATTGGATATCTTGCTATTTCATCTATTGCTGTTGCAGTAAATCAGGGGTACATAGCAATTCCACCCGGCGGCAAGCTATCGCCACTCTACCTGCTGCACTGGTGCAGACAAAACATGGAATTAATCAAAAGCCATGCAAACGGGTCAACATTTATGGAGATAAGCAAGAAGGCATTCCGTCCGCTTCCTGCCTTGCTGCCTTCCGTAGAAGTTCTGGCAGAGTTTACCAAGAGAGTAAGTCCGATTTTTGAAAGCATTGCGGCAAATGATCGTCAGATTAATTTGCTGGCAGAGATCCGCGACACCCTGCTGCCCAAGCTGATTTCCGGCGAGATTCGTCTTCCCGAAGCCGAATCCATTGTCAGGAGTGCTGTGAATGCATGACTACCCTCTCCATGCTGTGGAAACGGACGTGCTGCTCCACGAGGGCGATCTGCTCGTGGAGCTGGCTCGCCGGCCAGGCGTCGAGATCCTACCGCTGCTCAAGGGCCGGCTTGCCGGCCTGCTCAAGCCGGAGATCACCTCGATCAGCATTGCCGACGATGGCCTGGTCCGGGTGCTGAGCACTGAACGGGATCTCCGCGAATGTGGCGGTGAGCCACCCTTCGCAAGCATGCAGCCTGTACAGCGCACGACGCTGAATCTCTTCGAGGCGGTAACGATGCCGCGCAGCGTGAGAGCGAACATTGACCTAGCCCCAGGCCTCAGCCCCGCGATGCTTGAATGGGCCGTGCAGGCCTGCCTGGAGCCTTCCGTGGCCATGTCGTTGCGACTGGTCGATGAATCGGCCTTACCGCTGCTGGAGGCCGGCAGTGCAGCGGATGAGCTGGAGGCTGAGCTGGATGAGCACAAGACTGCCGTCAAGCTGCTGCTCGACATGGGTAATACCTTTGCCGGGCTGCTGCTGCCCACGCTGGATCGCAAGGTCATCAAGGCCTCGATTCAGAAGTTGAGTGGAATGCCGCCCTTTGGCTTCGTAGACGGCTGCGATTCCTATTGGGCGGAAATCTGTGCTCTCGACACGGGTTTCATGTTCGCAGAGCAGGTCGCTGCCGATGTGCAGGCCAAGGCCGAAGAAGCGCTGGCGGAGCTAAGCGCAGAAGAGCGCCTGGCACTCCTGCTGAGCAAGCAGGACTGCGATGGCTGGCTGCATGACCGCATCGGGGACCAAAACACGCCGGAGTACATCCAGCTTCTTGAGCCGTACCTGGATGCCGAGCTGCTGCTGAGCGATCTGGTCGAAGGCATTCTTCATGAGGCCGCCAGCCAGGGCGCTCTGCGAGCCTCTGGGCAAGGCGAATTGTTTTCCTAGGGTGATCCTGCAACCATCAGCACTTTGCCATTCGGCGCCCGCTGTAGAGCCTCTGGCCGCAGGGGGCGCTATCTGCCGAAGGACGATGTGCGGGAATGAACGAAAACCATCTGGAGCAAGCGTGCCTGGGGTGGCTGGAGAGCCTGGAGTTCACCAGCCTGAAAGGCGAAGTCGTCTCCCCAGGCGGCACGGAAGGCGGGCGCGAGAAGTATTCCGAGGTGGTGCTGCAAAACCGCCTGCGCGATGCCATCGAAAGACTGAACCCTGGGATCAGCAGTGCGGAAGCAGATGCTGCGGTATCCAGGTTGGCCCTCTACAGCGCGCAGTCGATGGTGGACGGCAACCGAGAGGTCTACAGCTGGTTACGCGATGGCGTACCTGTCGAGCGCATCGAGAGTGATGGGACGCGAACCTTCCCACGGGTTCAGGTGATCGACTTTGCCGGCCCGAACGACCTGCTGGCTGTTCAGCAGTTCACTGTGCATGGTCAGCAGGTCAGGCGGCCGGATGTCGTTCTGTTCGTGAATGGCCTGCCGCTGGTGGTGATCGAGCTGAAGAATCCGGCCGACCCGAACGCCGATATCCTGTCGGCCTTCAATCAGATTCAGACCTACAAGACCGACATCCCGCAGCTGTTCTATTTCAACCTGCTCAACATCATTTCCGATGGCGTCGTGGCCCGTTACGGCTCGCTGACGGCCGACTTCAACCGCTTCTCGCGCTGGCGACTGCTCGATGATGAAGTCGCGCCCAAGTCGCTGCTGGAGCTGGAAGTGATGGTGCGCGGTCTGCTCAACGCCGAGACGCTGATGACGTTCTTCCGGGGCTTCGTCGCCTACGGCGGCACCGATGGTGGCACGTCCTTCAAGATCATTGCCCAGTGGCACCAGTACAGCGGTGTGCTCAAGGCAGTGGAGCGTGCCGTGGGTGCGCTACTGGAGCGTCACGATGGCAAGGGCGGCGTGATCTGGTTTACCCAGGGCTCCGGCAAGTCGCTGCTGGCCCTGTTCTATGTGATGGCGCTACGCGACAGACCGGAGTTCAAGAACCCTACGGTCGTGCTGGTGACCGACCGTAACGACCTGGATGGGCAACTCTTCGAGACCTTCGCTGATTGTGGGTGGTCGCTGCGAGCCACACCCCAGCAGGCCGACAGCCGGGACGATCTCCGCGACCTGCTTTCGTCTGTCGAGGCCGGTGGCATCTTCTTCACCACGATCAACAAGTTTGCCCCGGAGCGCGGGCAGACCAGCGCTCCCAAGCTGTGCGAACGCTCCAACGTGATCGTGATCGCCGACGAGGCGCACCGCACCCAATACGGCTTCAAGGCCTCGCTGGACACCAAGAGCGGCACCACCAAGTACGGCCTGGCCAAGTACATGCGCGACGCGCTGCCCAATGCCATTTACCTAGGCATGACCGGCACCCCCGTCAGCGACGATGACCGCGACACCGAAGAAGTATTCGGTAGCTGCGTTGATATCTACGACATGATCGCTGCCCAGGAAGATGAAGCCGTCGTTCCGGTCAGTTACGAGTCCCGGATCATCGAGCTTCGCTTCAACGAGGCCGAAAAGCAGGATCTCATGGAGGAGTTCCTGGAGGCGACCGAGGCCGAGGACGAGGGCGAGCAGAACAAGACGGCCAGCCGCCTGACGCGACTGGAAGCACTGGCCATGGCCGATGGCCGGCTCACAACCCTGGCTGAGGATTTCGTCGAGCACTGGGAGGCTCGCAAGGAAGCCATTGCCGGCAAGGCCATGATGGTGGCCATCTCGCGTGAAGCGGCCGTTCGCCTGTTCGAGGAAATCGTCAAGCTGCGCCCCGAGTGGGAGGGCAATGACCTCAACTCCGGGCGGATCAAGATCATCATGACTGGCTCCTCTGCTGATCCCGAGGAGTACCAGAAGCACCGGACGAACAAAGCTCAGCGAAAGCAGCTGGAAAAGCGCTTCAAGGACGAGAACGACCCCTTGGAAATCGTCATTGTCCGCGACATGTGGCTGACCGGCTTCGACGCTCCGCCCGTCCACACGCTGTACGTTGACAAGCCGATGCAGGGGCATGGACTGATGCAGGCCATCGCCCGTACCAACCGTATCTGGAAGGACAAGCCGGGCGGCCTGGTGGTGGACTACATCGGCATCGGGCATGAGCTGCGCGAAGCCATCAGGCGTTACACCAAGGCTACCGGCGATGACCGCGAGCCTGTCGATATCAGCGGCCAGGCCCTCAAGATCCTGCTCGACACCCTGGACGTGATCCGCCGCGAGTTCTTCGCCAAGTTCGACTACAGCGGCTTTGAAGACCCACTGAAGGCCCTGGCGCTGCTTGGCGGTGCAATGGAGCATCTGCTTCAGCTCAACCCGGAAGCCGACGAGAAGGGCCGCAACAAGGGCGTGCGGGCCTACCTGGATCAGGTCGTCAAGCTGACCAAGGCGCAGGCCCTCGCTGGCACGTCAGCGCAGGCGATGGCGGCACGCGAAGAGATCGCCTTCTTCCAGGCCGTGCGTGTTTGCCTGATGAAGCTGACCCGCTCCGGCGAAATGCGCTCGCAGCTGGAAAAGGAGGCCGCGCTGCGTCAGCTGGTGGCCAAGGGCGTGCTGGTCGATGGGGTCAAGGACATCTTCGCCACGCTGGGCATGAGCAAGCCTGACATCTCGCTGTTGGATGAGGATTTCCTGGCGCAGATTCGGAAAATGCCCACCAAGAACCTGGCCGCTGAGCTGCTGAGCCGCTTGGTGGCCGATCAGGTCAAGGCGCGGGGGCAGAAGAACGCTACCCAGGCGAAGCTGTTCACCAAGCGCCTGGAAGAGGCGATCAACCGCTACCAGACCCGTGGCCTGACGACTGCCGAAGTCATCGAGGAGCTGATCAAGCTCGCCCAGGAGATCAACTCGGCCAAGCCCCCGGAGGGCCTGAGCGAGGAGGAGTTCGCGTTCTACCAGGCGCTTTCTGAGAACGAGTCGGCGGTTCGCGAGCTGGGGCATCCGGTGCTGAAAGCTCTAGCTCTGGAGCTAACCGACAAGCTGCGGAAATCAGCCACGATCAACTGGCAGAACCGCCAGTCAGCGCGGGCCAGGATGCTGGCAATGGTCAAGGTGCTGCTGGCCAAGCATCGCTACCCGCCGGACAAGGCGCTTGAGGCGACCGAAAAAGTGATTGCGCAGGCTGAGCTGTTGGCCGATGCCTGGGCATTCGAGCATCCCTGACTGCCATGCCAATCCTTTGCTATGAAATCACGGGTTCGGCATCCCCGAACCCGCGCAGTACAACTGGGGCCGAGGACGGCCAGCTCTCCGCAGTTCTCAAGGTTGACCACGAAGCTGCCACCGCGCAGGTCTACTCCGAGCTTGTGGCGAACCGCCTGGCGATGTTTCTCGGCATTCCTGTGGTGGTTGGCGTGCCTGCGCGTGCTGCCACGGATGAGCGCCTGCGCTTTGCTGCCTTGCGCGCAGCGGAGGCCAGCCTGAACGTGTACGACTTCACCGATGACGATCACGCTGACCCTGATGCGGACGAGTATGCCGAGGTGGTTTTACCAGAGGGCATGCACACCCAGTCGGGGCATGCCTACGCCATCAAGAGCCTATGCGAGAAGTACCCGTTGGAGACTGCACAGATTGCCGTGTTCGACCTCTGGATCGGCAATGAAGATCGAGCGCTCAACTTCAAGGCCGAGCTGTCCAATCAGGACCGTGGAGTCATTTTCGCACTTGATCAGGGATCGTCTCTGCTGGCGTGTCGCCGAGGAATTGATGAGTCTCTCGCCTGCCTGGAGCGCGACGATCAGCCGACTTTCCATCCCTTCCAGAAGCTGGTCAACGCCCGTTACTGCGGTGCGATGGTCGAGCGGATCATGTCCATGCCGGACTGGGCGATCCTCTCTGCGACGACCTATGACGACACGGTGGGCAACGTCATGCTGCATGAGCAGTTCGCCACCTATGAGGTGCTACTGCGGCGGAAAAAGCTGCTGGGCGATCTCGTCGATCGGGTGCTGCTCTGACCAAAGGCGGGCCAGGGTCCGCTTGTAGACTGCGGGGAGGCGTTTGACCTGCAGCTCCACCTGGCGAGCCTCTCGCTGGCTGGGAAAGGGCTTGGCGGCAATGAGGCCTTGCGGTGAGTCGAGCTTGGTGAACAGTGCGCCCTGGCCCTTCTGGTGGGCCAGGATGCGCTGATCCAGGCGGGGGGTGACCCCTGTATAGATTCGCTTGCTACGACATTCCAGCATGTAGACGAACCATGTTGCGTCAGTCATCGGCTGTGCCCAGGATGTGCTTGTTACGCTTCTTGATGAACTCAGGATCAAGGCGGCAATGAATGTCGGCAGACAGCAGCTTTTCCAGTTGCACGAGGTGCGGCATCGAAACGCCCATGGCGTGGTGTAATGTTACGCGATCAAGGTTTCCACGCATCATGGCGGAGAAGATGGCCGAGTTTCGCAGGATGCGTGTTTTTCCTTGGAACGCCTTGTCAATGAAATATGGTTGTGCCGGGATGTGTTTGGCAAACAGCTTTATCAGTGACCGCTCTTTGGGTGGAGTCTCTGCCCAATCTGGCTTTATTTCAGAAAGGACTTCAAGGAGTATCCTTTCAATGCTCTTGGGGACGGAAAGCCACGCCCGAGCAGGTTTGATTACGATATGGCCATTTTCGTGCATTTCAATACAGTCGAGGTTGAGCTTCAAGGCTGCGGTCGCTGTCATGCCCATTCGGCATACAAGCCATGCAACAAGATACTCGGCGTCTGTTGTGCGTGAACGGATCTCTGCGAGAAACCGATTAAGATCATCGGGCATCATCAGCTGGAAGTTGTAAGGCGGCTTGGTGGAAGGCTTCGATTTTTTCCTGCCACGGCCATCCTGGAACTTTTGCCGGGTATCAATGAATCGATAAAATCGAAATATTGGCCTGATTTCTTCTTTGGTGCATTTTTCAAAGAATACAACGATGTCTCGTTTTTTCACCGCATCCCAATCGATGATTCCATTGGCATGAAGGTAATGCGCGAGGCGTATCGGCCCTCCCAGTGCTCTGGCAACATACTTTTCAGAACGAGTGTGACCTTTCTCTGTGAGTATGTTGTAGCGCCTTTCGAGTTTTTTCTTGTAGGCATTGAGCTTTCCCCGGAGCCCTTCGGGGAGTTCTTCAGGAATTGATCTGTCCTTCAGCGGAACTCTGATTTCTATGGATGGCAAGAGGGAAATCTGCTTTGCCAGATATATCGAGAGTTCTGCGGATGCCCGTTTAAGCAAGATGTGCCGCTCTTCGGGGAGTAGATCGGCAAGGTACTCTTGCACTTTGGCTTCGGACTGGTCGTGTGCATGACCAAGACCCGCCAGCAGGCTGATGAAGTGCGTCATCTCATTTCCCGACGGTTTCCGGGAGCGTAGAGACTCTGCACATGTTTTCAGCAGGCTGCCATCAGGTTGATTGCTCCAGCACTCGCTTGAGCGCTCTACATTGGAGCGCATGCAGTGGTCAGGGGCAGGGCCGCACCAGGCCGCTCGCTGAAAGCGACCGCCACAAAGCGTGCAGTCCACGATAAGCGGCGGGCGCTTAGTCGTTCTTGATTTTTCCTGCATGGAGGTGCGATACCTTCGGGCCTACAATGTCTTCGTCTGCGATGTTTTTGAGCTGCTTTGCACGGGAGGGCTTTGTGCGCTTGCCTTCATTCTGTGTAGAGACAGCACCATCGGCAGGCCGCTCCTCCGCAGCATCACTCCCTTGCCTTTGAAGTCGAATTACGCCGTATCTGAACGGTTGTAGACGGCTTCTAAGCTCCTCGACGAACTCCTCAGATGCATCGGTGATATTGGTCTCAAAGAGATCGCCAGGGAGGCACTGCAGCTCATTGCAGATAGCCTCTATCATCGAAAGACTCAGCGAAACATCGTCGGATCGAAATTTTCGACTGAGGGCGGTTCTGGTGATTGGCCATCCCTGGTTTTCAGTGAGCCGCTGAGCCATTTCCTCGAAGGTGTTTATGCCTGAGTCTTTCATCAGGACTTCCAGGCGATTGCCCAGCTTGATTTTCATTTCTTGTCAGTCCTCATCATCAAAAAAGCTGCTGAACAGGTCGAGCGGGGCATTTGCCTCGTTCGCGGCATCCAGCGGCGCAGGGTGGTAGTACCCCAGCGTTGTGTAGAGGTTTTTGTGTCGCATATATTTCTGCGCTACCTCTGCTGAGAAGACGCCAACCATATTCGTGCAGCCGGTATGCCTGAGAATATGCGGTGTCAGCTTGTGGTGCATGAGGCCGGCTTTGACCGCCATGCTGTTAAGGCGAGTTCGGAAAGCGTTGGGGTTGATGACGCCACCGCGCTCGCTGGGGAACAGGAGGTTGACAGTCGCATACTCTTTGTCATCGTAGCGACATAGCCCGTTCCCAGAATTTTTCCGGCGGAGGAGGATTTTTTGCCGAATGCTCGACAGATACCACATGAGCAGTTCATAGATCTCAGGCTCACGCATCGGGATAGTTCCCGTTGCATCATTTTTTCCAGTGATGGTAAGCGTCCCGAAATTCTGGAAAGCCTTCATTCTCGGATCGTGACTGGCCTTGAAATCATGCAGTTGAATGGTGACCAGCTCTGATACGCGCAGAGCAAAATGGATTGCGATATGAAACATCACGCGATCACGTTGCAGCGGCAGGAGAGACTTGCTGCGAGCCGCATATGCTGCCTTGATATCGAAGGCAAACTGTTGGTCGATAGCATCAATTTCAGTCGGCGTCAGAGCCCAGGCCTTGGGGCGGGCGGCATTCAATTTATGCCGCTTGACTGCAATGCCATTTTCTTCTGTTACGAACTTGACTGGGCGGACCTTGAAGGTCGCCTGGATTTCGTTGACCCGCTCCATATCGAGCATATAGGCCTGGAAGGAGCGCCAACCCGCACAGTAGACGGCCACAGTGGAGGGGGCCAGCTGGTGGCCGTCCTTGCTCATGCGCGACTCGAAGAAGCGGCTGACGTGGACGGGCTTGAGTTCCCAGGGGGCGACCTGAGCGTGGTTCAGCAAGCGGAAGAGATTGGAGGAGTGAGACTCGACGCTTTTCTTCTTCAATCCGTCCAGATGGAGGAGCTGGGCCTCCCAGTCACGGATCAGGTTGGTAGCGTACACCAGTGCTTCGCCGCCCAAGAAGCTCAGGCTGCGGGCATTGCCGGCTGTTCGGCCACTCTGCTTAGAGGCTGAACTAATGGCTGTGCGGTTTAGGTTCACTACGTTCTCCATGTGCACAAACGTAGCCTAAGTGGTTCATTCGTGCAAGATTTGCACGAACAAATTTTAGCTCTGCTCGCTTCAGCTCATGGATTTTGGGAAAAAGCTCCTGAGCGTGCAAATTCTGCACGATAATAGTGGTGATATTAGATATAAAAAAAGACCCGGCAAGAGCCGGGTCAAATAACCGTGATTAGCCTGATGAGGAGATAATCTGAGAGTCCGAACCAATGGTCTTTCAGTTATCGGCTGATCTCGCGACCAGTTGTGATAATCATAACGATTCTCATTTGAGAGTCAACATTTGTTTTTGCATGTTCTCTGCATTTTCTCAAACGCTTGTTCACAATGCCTGTAAATGCTGGGGTTAATCGACGAGCTAATTCTTCTGGCGTGCCGATAGCGCGTCCAATTGGCGGTTCAACGCTTCCTTGCGCTCGGCAGGAATGTCATTCCAGTGCACATCCATCAAAGCCCCTTCGATCGCATACAACAGCACTTTCGAGGCGCGAAACCCACGCGTCCGGACGGCCCGGTATGCATCGACCGCACCCAGGCGGCGCAAGTCCGACGCACTGTGGATGCCCACCGCATGCAGCCACTGTGCTGACGTCTTGCCGAGGTTTTTCAGGTGTTGCAGCTCATCGTTCATCAAGCCTCCTTGCGACGGCCGAATGGTGCGGTGGGTATCGAGACCAGGCAAGCCTGCAAAGGAGTGTAGCGCTCAGTAGGAAAAACGTGGTTCTTTAGTCGGAAACGGCCTAAAGCTTATAAGAATGGCGAGGTCAGGCAGGCGGGAAGTCCCCGGCTCGGCTGCGCGAACCGGGGCTTAAGCAGAGGGGTTCAGCGGGTGCGGTAGCGCAGGCGAGTACCGAAATTAACCGACATGAGGATCTCATCAGCGGTCAGCTCTGGTGGGAAGTACGTTCCGGAAATCTGCGCATGGGCCAGGCTGGCGCCTTCCAGTGGGCAGTCGCGCAAGTCCAGGCCGCGCAGGTCGGCGGAGCGGAAGTAGGCATCGGTGAAATCCACGCCAGCGGTGTTCAGCTCACGCAAATCCAGCCCGCGGAAGTCGCCACCGCGCATGTCGATGATCCCGTCTTTCGGGCGTTCCTGGTTGAAGCCACGGATATCGTCTTTATGCAGGAGCGAGTAAAGCGGCGTATCAAGAAGCTTGGGGTGACTCATGACGGCGACTCCTGTTGGATTTATGACGCCATTATAGTGCCACTATTGCTTGGCCGTGCCCCCTAAGTAGACGACACGACCAAGAAATTTTTCTTACAGGCCAGGCAGGCGCTGACGAATATGCGCCACCAACGCGTCGAGGGTGCCACTTTCATTGGTCTCGACGCGTTTGCTGAGGAGCAATTCCTCGGCAGTCAGCGGGTCACGCTTGGCCTGTTGTTCTTCGATAATCGCCAGTGTCGCGTCGGAAGGATCGTTTTTGTCCGCCTGACGTTGTGCCAACCAACTGGCGATAACGGCTTGCGGCGCATTGCAATCCAGGATCAGGAAGGGCGCGCCGGTGGCCTCTGCTACTTTGGCCGCTGCATCGCGTTGTTCGCGTTTAAGGAAGGTCGCATCTAGCACCACCGGGTAACCGGCGCGTAGCACGGTATCGGCGATTTCATTCAAGCGTGCGTAAGTTGCCGCACTGGCGTCGGCCGCATAGATGCCGGCCTGTGGCGTGTTTTCCACTTGCTGTTCGCCGAACAGGCGCTTGCGCTCCACATCCGAACGCAGGCGAACGGCGCCCAGGGCTTCCACCAGTCGCATGGACACGTGGCTTTTACCAACGGCCGAAACACCGTGGGTAATGGCCAGGAAGCGCGACGGAATGGTGCTGTAGCTTTCTGCCAGGTTGGCGTAGTTGCGGTATTGGCGCAGGGTCGTGGCGCGTTGCACCGGGCTGGCTTCACTCGGCATGCTGAACAACGCGATCTTGGCGCGGACCAAGGCGCGGTAGGCTTTATAGAAGTTGAGCACTTCCAGGCCCTGATAGTCGCCGGTCAGCTCCAGGTATTGGCTGATAAAGCGGCGAGCCAGGGACTTGAGGCCCCGATCTTCAAGGTCCATGGCCAGGAAGCCGGTGTCGGCATATACATCGGTGAAGCGGAACGGCTCGTTGAACTCGATGCAGTCGAAGATCACCACATGACCATCGATCAAGGTGGCATTGCCCAGGTGAATATCACCGTGGCATTCGCGGGTGAAACCGTCTTTTTTGCGCTGGGAGAACAGTGGCTTGAGGCGCTCGAAGCTGCTTTCGGCCCAGGCCTGCAGAGCGTCCAACTGAGTCAGGTCGGCCTTGTCGCTGAGGAACGGACGGATCTGGTCGAAGTTCTGGCGAACCGGTGCCATGACCTCATCCGGGGTGCCGGCCGGGTGTTCCTGCGGGACTTTTGGCGCCGTGAGGTGGAAGTGCGCGATTTGCTTGGCCATCTCATCGATGTGCGCGCTGGTCAGTTCACCGTTGGCCTGCAAGGTGCTGAGCAGTTGGCTCTGCGGGAACTGGCGCATTTTCAGTGCGTATTCGATGGCCGGGCCGTCGCCGCCCAATTGCGGTGCTTCGGCACTGCCGGTGATCGGCAACACGTCAAGATACAAATCTTCGGTCAGGCGCTGGTTGAGGCGCAGTTCTTCCCGGCAGAAGTGGCCGCGCTTTTCCAGATCGGTGAAGTCGAGAAAGCCGAAGTTCATCGGCTTCTTCAGCTTATAGGCATACGGGCCGGTCAGAACGACCCAGGAAATATGGGTTTCGATGACTTGAAACGCTTCAACCGGGTGAGGGTATAAAGCCGGGTTTTGCAGGGCAGCGATCAGGGACTGGCTCACGGGCGATCCTTCAGAGTCTGGGGAAAAACATGGCGGGCATTATGGCCGCTACGAGCGGTCGTGCAAACCGCTGTCCGGCTCATGTTGATCATCAATAAAGTGCGTATAATCCGCCGCCATGACTCGAACCCGATCTCCCCGTTCCCGTAAAAAACCTCCTTCCCGTGGCCTGCGCCCTTGGCTGGGCTGGGCGCTCAAGCTCGGCCTGGTAGGCCTGGTAGTACTCGCTGGCTTCGCGGTGTACCTCGATGCCGTGGTGCAGGAGAAGTTCTCTGGCAAGCGCTGGACCATTCCGGCCAAGGTGTACGCCCGCCCGCTGGAACTGTTCACCGGCCAGAAGCTGAGCAAGGACGACTTCCTTACCGAGCTCGACGCCTTGGGCTACCGCCGCGAACCCGTGAGCAACGGTCCCGGTGCGGCCGCCGTCAGTGGCAACACCGTCGACCTGAATACCCGTGGCTTCCAGTTCTACGAAGGCCTGGAGAAAGCCCAGCCGGTGCGCGTGCGCTTCTCGGGCGATTATGTAGCCGAACTGTCGTCGCTCAACGGTTCAAAGTTGCCGGTGGTTCGCCTCGAACCGCTGATGATTGGCGGCATTTACCCGAAAAACCTTGAAGATCGCATCCTGATCAAGCTCGATCAGGTGCCTCCATACCTGCTGGAAACCCTGGTTGCCGTTGAAGACCGCGATTTCTACCATCACTGGGGTGTCTCGCCCAAGTCGATCGCCCGCGCAGTCTGGGTGAACACCTCCGGCGGCAAGATGACTCAGGGCGGCAGTACGCTGACGCAACAATTGGTCAAGAACTTCTACCTGACCAACGAGCGCAGCCTGACCCGCAAGCTCACCGAAGCGATGATGGCGATGCTGCTGGAGCTGCACTACAGCAAGCAGGAAATCCTTGAGGCGTACCTCAACGAGGTATTCGTCGGTCAGGATGGCCAGCGCGCCGTGCACGGCTTCGGTTTGGCGAGCCAGTTCTTCTTTGGTCAGCCGCTGTCCGAACTGAAGTTGCACCAGGTCGCGTTGCTGGTGGGCATGGTCAAGGGACCGTCCTACTACAACCCGCGCCGCAATCCTGAGCGTGCGCTGGAGCGTCGCAATCTGGTGCTCGACGTGCTTGAGCAGCAAGGCGTTGCCACGGCTGAACAAGTCGCCGCGGCCAAGAAAATGCCACTGGGTGTAACCACTCGCGGCAAACTGGCAGACAGCTCCTTCCCAGGCTTTATCGACCTGGTCAAACGCCAACTGCGTGAAGACTACCGCGACGAAGACTTGACCGAAGAAGGCCTGCGGATCTTCACCAGTTTCGACCCGATCCTGCAGATGAAAGCCGAAGCGTCGGTCAATGACACCTTCAAACGCCTGACGGGCCGCAAAGGTTCTGATGAAGTCGAAGCGGCCATGGTGGTGACCAACCCGGAGACCGGTGAAGTACAGGCCATGATCGGCAGCCGTCAGGCCAGCTTTGCCGGCTTCAACCGCGCACTGGATGCGGTGCGGCCGATCGGCTCGCTGGTCAAGCCCGCCGTTTACCTGACCGCCTTGGAAAAACCGAGCAAGTACACCCTGACCAGTTGGTTGTCGGATGATCCGCTGTCGGTCAAAGGGGCTGATGGCCAGGTGTGGACGCCGCAGAACTTCGACCGTCGCTCCCACGGTACGGTGTTCCTGTATCAGGGTATTGCGCACTCCTACAACATTTCCACGTCGCGACTCGGCCTTGAAGTCGGCGTACCGAATGTCCTCAAGACCATCGCGCGGCTGGGCGTCACCCGTGAGTTCCCGGCCTTCCCGTCGATCCTGCTGGGCGCTGGCGCAATGACGCCGATGGAAGTTGCGACCATGTACCAGACCCTCGCCAACGGTGGCTTCAATACGCCGATGCGCGGGATCCGCAGTGTGTTGACCGCCGAGGGCGAGCCGCTCAAACGCTATCCGTTCCAGATTCAGCAGCGGTTTGATGCAGGTTCCATCTACCTGATCCAGAACGCTATGCAGCGTGTGATGCGTGAAGGTACCGGGCGTTCGGTCTACAGCGTGCTGCCAGCGAACCTGACGTTGGCGGGCAAGACCGGCACCAGTAACGATTCGCGTGACAGCTGGTTTGCCGGTTTCGGCCAGGATGTGCTGGCAGTGGTGTGGCTGGGGCGTGACGATAACGGCAAGACGCCATTCACCGGTGCGACCGGTGCGCTGCAGGTCTGGACCAGTTTCATGCGTAAGGCCGACCCGTTGCCGTTGAATATGCCGCAGCCGGATAACATCGTGCAGGCCTGGATAGATCCGCACACCGGGCAGGGCTCCGATGCCAACTGTCCGGGCGCGGTGCAGATGCCGTATATTCGCGGCAGCGAACCGCCACCCGGCGCCGCGTGCGGTGGCAGTGCCCCTGCAGATGCGGAATCGGTGATGGATTGGGTCAAGGGCTGGATGAATTAAGCAAAGAGGGTTTCAAGTGAACAAGTGGTTGTTTCCAGCTATTACAGCTCTGGCTTTGCTCGGCGGTTGCTCCAGTGTGCAGCGCGGCTCCATTCCCGTGGTGGACTCGAGCACGGCCGTCTCCAATAACGATCGGATTTCGGCGAATGGCGGTTTCCGCCAGACCGTGACCAATCGTCCTGCCCAAGCCAAACCACAGGCGGTGCCGCAGGATTCGGGTGTGGTAGTGATGGTGCCAGGCGGTGGCGCAGCGACATCGGCACCGATCAGTGCCGAGCCATGGACCCCAGGGCCAAGCACTTCCGGCCCGATCGATACCACGCCGATCCAGACGGCCCCGATCAACCAGGGCAGCTACAACATGCCATCGACGCCGAGTGGCATTCCATCCTCGTCCAGCGGCAGTGGCCTGTCGGCTGATGAGCAGTTGGATGGCCCGGTGCTGGCCTTGTTGACCACTGCCCAGCAACAGCAGGCGGGCGGTGATTTGAACGGTGCGTCGTCGAGCCTTGAGCGTGCCCAACGCGTTGCGCCACGGGAGCCGCAAGTGCTGTATCGCCTGGCCCAGGTACGCATGGCCCAGGGTGATGCACCGCAGGCCGAGCAGTTCGCCCGTCGCGGTTTGTCGCTCGCCAACGGCCGTCCCGACCTGCAAGCCAGCCTGTGGGCGTTGATTGGCGACGCGCGTGCCGCACAAGGCGATGCCGCTGGCGCTGCCCAGGCGCGTCAAAAAGCCAAGGTCAGCCTCTGATGGATGCACGGTTTCCCGCTATCGCCGAACAGTTGTTGCTCATAGAGCGAGAGTTGCGCGTGCAAGGCTGGTGGGACGATGCGTCCCCCAGCGCCGAGGCGCTCAGCAGTGTCGAACCGTTTTCCGTGGATACCCTGGATTTTCACCAGTGGCTGCAGTGGATCTTCCTGGTGCGAATGAAGCAGATCCTCGAACAGGACCTGCCGCTGCCCAATGCCTCGGGTATTCTGGAAATGGCCGAGATGGTCTATGCCGACCGCCCGCAAGAGAGCCTTGGCTTGCGTAACGCGCTGAAAAAGTTCGACCAATTGATCGTCGACGCTCGTTAATTGCCTGACTGCCGGTTTTTTCGGCAGTCTTGCGCACATTTCTACCGCTTGACGACATTCAGGCGAGTTTTATCCCTCCTCAAAGCCCTTTCTCCTACGTTCTCATGCGCTTAGTTGGAAAAAAGCGCAATTATTGCTTGACTTGAAGGGCCTGAAACAGAAGAATCCAAAGTCCGCTGTATCGGGACTGCCAGAAGCAGGCCCGCTCAGCAGATCATGAGGCGCACATCCGCGCCGACCTGTTACACCCGCAACGCGTTACCTCGCGCTGGGTGGGAAAAGCCCGCAACACTTGGGACGATCCCAATACTTGCTCAGTCAGTGCTGACGTAGTCGGCGACCACCGTCGCTCATGCTCTGTTGAGAAGTAAACCTATTAAGACCCGTCGGTTTTCAACGGACGGTATTCTGGCGTTTTAGAGGTGAACAACGTGGAGCTTTTATCTGGTGGTGAGATGCTCGTCCGCTTTTTGCGTGACGAAGGCGTCGACTATATCTACGGGTACCCAGGTGGTGCTCTGCTGCATGTCTACGACGCACTGTTCAAGGAGCCGGCTGTTACCCACATCCTGGTTCGCCACGAACAGGCCGCGACCCATATGGCTGACGGTTACGCCCGTGCCACCGGTAAAGCCGGCGTGGTACTGGTAACGTCCGGCCCAGGCGCAACCAATGCCATTACCGGCATCGCGACTGCGTATATGGACTCCATCCCGATGGTGATCATTTCCGGCCAGGTGCCCAGCACCATGGTAGGCACCGATGCATTCCAGGAAACCGACATGATCGGTATCTCCCGGCCGATCGTGAAACACAGCTTCATGATCAAGCATCCGTCGGAAATCCCGGAAGTCATGAAAAAGGCTTTTTACCTCGCACAGTCCGGTCGTCCGGGTCCTGTCGTGGTCGATATCCCGAAAGACATGACCAACCCGGCGGAAAAATTCGAATACATCTTCCCGAAGAAAGCCAAGCTGCGTTCCTACAGCCCGGCCGTGCGTGGGCACTCGGGGCAAATCCGCAAGGCGGCAGAAATGCTCTTGGCGGCCAAGCGTCCTGTGTTGTACTCGGGCGGTGGCGTGATTCTGGGCGGCGGTTCCGCACCGTTGACCGAATTGGCCAAGCTGCTCAACCTGCCGGTGACCAACACCTTGATGGGCCTTGGCGCATTCCCGGGCACCGACCGTCAGTTCGTCGGCATGCTCGGCATGCACGGCAGCTACACCGCCAACCTGACCATGCACCACGCTGACGTGATCCTGGCAGTGGGCGCACGTTTCGATGACCGTGTGATCAACGGCGCGAGCAAATTTTGCCCGAATGCCAAGATCATCCACATCGACATCGACCCGGCATCCATCTCCAAGACCATCAAGGCCGACGTGCCGATCGTAGGTCCTGTGGAAAGCGTATTGACCGAAATGGTTGCCGCGCTCAAGGACATTGGCGAGACGCCGAACAAGGAATCCGTCGCCAGTTGGTGGAAGCAGATCGACGAATGGCGCGGTGATCGTGGCCTGTTCCCTTACGACAAGGGCGACGGCAGCATCATCAAGCCACAAACCGTGATCGAGACCCTGTGCGAAGTGACCAAGGGCGACGCCTTTGTGACCTCCGACGTGGGCCAGCACCAGATGTTCGCCGCGCAGTACTACAAGTTCGACAAGCCTAACCGCTGGATCAACTCCGGTGGCCTGGGCACGATGGGCTTTGGTTTTCCTGCGGCCATGGGCGTGAAACTGAGCTTCCCGGACACCGACGTCGCGTGCGTCACCGGTGAGGGCAGCATTCAGATGAACATCCAGGAATTGTCGACGTGCCTGCAGTACGGCCTTCCGGTGAAGATCGTCTGCTTGAACAACGGCGTGCTGGGCATGGTTCGTCAATGGCAGGACATGAGCTACAACAGCCGTCACTCCCACTCCTACATGGAATCGTTGCCGGATTTCGTAAAATTGGTTAAAGCCTATGGCCACGTCGGCATTCGCATCACCGATTTGAAAGATCTGAAGCCGAAGATGGAAGAGGCGTTCGCCATGAAGGACCGCCTGGTGTTCATCGATATTCAGGTGGATACCAGCGAGCACGTCTACCCGATGCAGATCAAAGACGGCTCTATGCGCGACATGTGGCTGAACAAGACGGAGCGTACTTAATCATGCGGCACATTATCTCCCTGCTTCTGGAGAACGAACCCGGCGCTCTGTCTCGTGTTGTCGGTCTGTTTTCGCAACGCAACTACAACATCGAAAGCCTGACCGTGGCTCCGACCGAAGACCCGACTCTGTCGCGTCTGACGTTGACCACTGTGGGCCACGATGAGGTGATCGAACAGATCACCAAGAACCTCAACAAGCTGATCGAAGTGGTCAAGCTGGTCGACCTGTCGGAAAGTGCCCACATTGAGCGCGAGCTGATGCTGGTTAAAGTCAAGGCCACGGGTGCCCAACGTGCCGAGATCAAGCGCACTACCGATATTTATCGCGGGCAGATCGTCGATGTGAGCGCCAGCGTTTATACCGTTCAACTGACCGGTACAAGCGACAAGCTGGACAGCTTCATCCAGTCGATCGGGACGGCCTCGATTCTGGAAACGGTACGCAGTGGTGTCACCGGGATTGCCCGTGGCGACAAAGTACTCAGCATCTAACCCAAATTAGCGAATGGCCTTACGGCCTGGATATATAGAGGAACCTCATGAAAGTTTATTACGATAAAGATTGTGACCTGTCGATCATCCAGGGCAAGAAAGTCGCCATCATCGGCTACGGCTCCCAAGGTCACGCGCAAGCTTGCAACCTGAAAGATTCCGGCGTTGACGTGACTGTTGGCCTGCGCAAAGGCTCGGCCACTGTTGCCAAGGCTGAGGCCCACGGCCTGAAAGTGACTGACGTTGCTTCCGCCGTTGCTGCTGCCGACCTAGTCATGATCCTGACCCCGGACGAGTTCCAGTCCGCGCTGTACAAGAACGAAATCGAGCCGAACATCAAGAAGGGCGCCACCCTGGCCTTCTCCCACGGCTTCGCGATCCACTACAACCAGGTTGTGCCGCGCGCTGACCTCGACGTGATCATGATCGCGCCGAAAGCACCGGGCCACACCGTGCGTTCCGAGTTCGTCAAAGGCGGCGGCATCCCTGACCTGATCGCGATCTACCAAGACGCATCGGGCAACGCCAAGAACGTGGCACTGTCCTACGCTGCTGGCGTCGGTGGCGGTCGTACCGGCATCATCGAAACCACCTTCAAAGACGAGACTGAAACCGACCTGTTCGGCGAGCAAGCTGTTCTGTGCGGCGGTACCGTTGAACTGGTAAAAGCCGGTTTCGAGACCCTGGTTGAAGCCGGCTACGCGCCGGAAATGGCCTACTTCGAGTGCCTGCACGAACTGAAGCTGATCGTTGACCTCATGTACGAAGGCGGTATCGCCAACATGAACTACTCGATCTCCAACAACGCTGAGTACGGCGAATACGTGACGGGCCCGGAAGTGATCAACGCCGAGTCCCGTCAGGCCATGCGCAACGCCCTGAAACGTATTCAGGACGGCGAATACGCCAAAATGTTCATCAGCGAAGGCGCTACCGGCTACCCTTCGATGACCGCCAAGCGTCGTAACAACGCCGCTCACGGTATCGAAGTCATCGGCGAGCAACTGCGCTCCATGATGCCGTGGATCGGTGCCAACAAGATCGTCGACAAAGCCAAAAACTAAGTCGTACGTGTCAACGGAAAACGCGGCTTAGGCCGCGTTTTTTCGTTTGGGGGGCGGGTTCTGGTATAAAGCTGCATCGTTTGCGGGCGAACACGCGCCGCAAGTATTTGTCGAATTCTTTTCACACCGTTGCAAGGTAAAGTCCATGAGCGAACGTCCCGAAGAGCCAAACCAGGCTCCTGACGCCGAAAGCCTGCTGCCGATCGATGAACATGTCGAAGAAGGGCATGACGCTGAAGGCCGCAAGGTCCGGCATCGTGGCATCTATCTTTTGCCCAACCTGTTCACCACGGCGAACCTGTTTGCCGGGTTCTACTCCATCATCAACTCCATGAGCGCCCAAAGCGCACTGGCGGCAGGTGATGCGGCGAGTGCCAGCAAGTATTTCGGCTTTGCTGCCATCGCCATCTTTGTCGCCATGGTGCTCGACGGCCTGGATGGTCGTGTTGCGCGCATGACCAATACGCAAAGTGCCTTCGGTGCCGAGTACGACTCGTTGTCGGACATGGTCGCGTTTGGTGTCGCGCCCGCGTTGCTGGCATTTGCCTGGGCGCTGGGTGACATGGGCAAGGTCGGTTGGATGGTTGCCTTTATCTATGTCGCGGGTGCTGCTTTGCGCCTGGCGCGCTTCAATACCCAAGTGGGGACTGCCGATAAGCGTTACTTCATCGGTCTGGCCAGCCCGGCCGCTGCGGGTGTGGTGGCAGGTATTGTCTGGGCATTCAGCGATTACGGCATCCAGGGTTCGAAGATGTCGTTCCTGGTAGCCTTGATGGTGGCTGCGGCCGGCATGCTGATGGTCAGCAACATCAAGTACAACAGCTTCAAGGAACTGGACTTGAAGGGGCGTGTGCCTTTCGTGGCGATTCTGGCAGTGGTGCTGGTGTTCGCCGTGGTGTTCAGCGATCCGCCGCGCATTCTGCTGCTGGCGTTCCTGGTCTACGCCGCTTCAGGTCCGGTTCAGTACTTGCTGCACCTGCGCCGCGACAAAACATTGCCTTAATGTAATTTCCCCCATACTCCGCAGTCTATTGGTGCATCAGTTCTCCAATGCTGCGGAGTTGCCATGTTAATCAAATTGCCCAAAGCGTCCGATTGCCACGAATCGGACGTCACATCTGAATCCTTCTACCTTTCTCGCCGTAGCTTGCTCGGTGGTGCGCTTGCTGGCATCGCAGCCAGCAGCCTGCCGCGTTGGGCGAGTGCGGACGAAGCCTCGCGTTATGCCGATGTCGAGGCGGGCAGGGCGCCGAGCTGGTTTACCGAGAAACTGCCGGGAACGAAATGGCAGGCGATCACGGTAAAGGACGAAGCGATCACGCCGTTCAAGGATGCAACCCACTACAACAACTTCTATGAATTCGGTACAGGCAAGGGCGACCCGGCAACCAATGCGGGCTCGCTCAAGACCGAGCCTTGGAGCGTGGTGATTGATGGCGAAGTTGCGAAGCCAGGCCGTTATGCCCTGGAAGACTTCATGAAGCCGTATCAGTTAGAAGAGCGTATCTACCGTCTGCGCTGTGTCGAAGCGTGGTCGATGGTTATTCCATGGATCGGTTTTCCGATCTCGGCGTTGCTCAAACAGGTTGAGCCGACTTCCAAGGCCAAATACATTCGTTTTGAAACCCTTCAGGATCCCAAGAGCATGCCGGGGCAGCGTTCGAGTTTCGGCTTGATTGATTGGCCTTATGTGGAGGGGCTGCGACTGGATGAGGCGATGAATCCTCTGGCGATCCTTGCTGTGGGGATGTATGGGCGTGAATTACCTAACCAGAATGGCGCGCCGCTGCGGTTGGTCGTGCCATGGAAGTATGGCTTCAAGAGTGTGAAGTCGATTGTCCGCATCAGTCTTGTAAGCGAGCAGCCGAAAACCACCTGGCAGAGCATTGCAGCGGACGAATATGGTTTTTATGCGAATGTGAACCCTACGGTTGACCATCCGCGCTGGACTCAAGCGCGGGAGCGTCGTCTGCCGAGTGGGTTGTTCAGTCCCAATGTGCGCGAGACTCAGATGTTCAATGGCTACTCGGATGAGGTGGCGTCTCTTTATACCGATCTCGACCTGCGGAAGAATTACTGATGCGCTACCCGATCTGGCGTATTGGCGTCTTTATAGCGGCGGCGGTTTGGCCGTTGTTCTGGCTATATGAAGCTTGGAGTTCTGTCCTGGGGCCGGATCCGGGCAAGGTGTTGGTTGACCGGCTGGGGCTCGGCACGTTGATACTGTTGTTGATCACCCTGGCAATGACCCCGTTGCAGAAGCTTAGCGGTTGGGCAGGGTGGATAGCGGTACGCCGGCAGCTTGGGTTGTGGTGCTTTGCTTATGTCGTGCTGCATCTGGCTGCTTATTGTGTGTTTGTGCTTGGGTTGGATTGGTCGCAACTGGGTGTGGAGCTGCGCAAGCGGCCTTACATAATTGTCGGGGCGTTGGGTTTCCTGTCGCTGTTGGTGCTGGCGGTGACGTCGAATCGTTACAGTCAGCGTCGGTTGGGCAGTCGCTGGAAGAAGCTGCATCGCCTGGTGTACGTGATTTTGGGGCTTGGCTTGCTTCACATGTTGTGGATTGTGCGGGCGGATCTCAAGGAATGGGCTATCTATGCCTCTATAGGTGCGCTGCTCCTGGTGCTACGGATCCCGCCTGTAATGCGCCGAATCCCGCGACTTATTGCGAAAAAGCCACTTTCTGCAACAAAAGCGTAATTAACGGTTGACGGCGAATTGTAACTGTCTATAATTCGCCCCACTTCCGGCGCAGTCGAAACGTAAAACTCCTTGGTAAACAATGAGTTATGTAGGTTTCGGCAGTAGGTTGCTTCAGTTCATCGAAGCCAAAAGGAAGTTGAAAAAGAGGTGTTGACAGCAGCGTGTAACGCTGTAGAATTCGCCTCCCGCTGACGAGAGATCTGAAGCGCAAGTGGTTGAAGTTGTTGAAGAAATCTTCGAAAGCTTCTGAAAATAATCACTTGACAGCAAATGAGGCTGCTGTAGAATGCGCGCCTCGGTTGAGACGAAAGATCTTAACCACCCGCTCTTTAACAACTGAATCAAGCAATTCGTGTGGGTGCTTGTGGAGTCAGACTGATAGTCAACAAGATTATCAGCATCACAAGTTACTCCGCGAGAAATCAAAGATGTAACCAACGATTGCTGAGCCAAGTTTAGGGTTTCTTAAAAACCCAAAGATGTTTGAACTGAAGAGTTTGATCATGGCTCAGATTGAACGCTGGCGGCAGGCCTAACACATGCAAGTCGAGCGGTAGAGAGAAGCTTGCTTCTCTTGAGAGCGGCGGACGGGTGAGTAATGCCTAGGAATCTGCCTGGTAGTGGGGGATAACGTTCGGAAACGGACGCTAATACCGCATACGTCCTACGGGAGAAAGCAGGGGACCTTCGGGCCTTGCGCTATCAGATGAGCCTAGGTCGGATTAGCTAGTTGGTGAGGTAATGGCTCACCAAGGCGACGATCCGTAACTGGTCTGAGAGGATGATCAGTCACACTGGAACTGAGACACGGTCCAGACTCCTACGGGAGGCAGCAGTGGGGAATATTGGACAATGGGCGAAAGCCTGATCCAGCCATGCCGCGTGTGTGAAGAAGGTCTTCGGATTGTAAAGCACTTTAAGTTGGGAGGAAGGGTTGTAGATTAATACTCTGCAATTTTGACGTTACCGACAGAATAAGCACCGGCTAACTCTGTGCCAGCAGCCGCGGTAATACAGAGGGTGCAAGCGTTAATCGGAATTACTGGGCGTAAAGCGCGCGTAGGTGGTTTGTTAAGTTGGATGTGAAATCCCCGGGCTCAACCTGGGAACTGCATTCAAAACTGACTGACTAGAGTATGGTAGAGGGTGGTGGAATTTCCTGTGTAGCGGTGAAATGCGTAGATATAGGAAGGAACACCAGTGGCGAAGGCGACCACCTGGACTAATACTGACACTGAGGTGCGAAAGCGTGGGGAGCAAACAGGATTAGATACCCTGGTAGTCCACGCCGTAAACGATGTCAACTAGCCGTTGGAAGCCTTGAGCTTTTAGTGGCGCAGCTAACGCATTAAGTTGACCGCCTGGGGAGTACGGCCGCAAGGTTAAAACTCAAATGAATTGACGGGGGCCCGCACAAGCGGTGGAGCATGTGGTTTAATTCGAAGCAACGCGAAGAACCTTACCAGGCCTTGACATCCAATGAACTTTCTAGAGATAGATTGGTGCCTTCGGGAACATTGAGACAGGTGCTGCATGGCTGTCGTCAGCTCGTGTCGTGAGATGTTGGGTTAAGTCCCGTAACGAGCGCAACCCTTGTCCTTAGTTACCAGCACGTTATGGTGGGCACTCTAAGGAGACTGCCGGTGACAAACCGGAGGAAGGTGGGGATGACGTCAAGTCATCATGGCCCTTACGGCCTGGGCTACACACGTGCTACAATGGTCGGTACAGAGGGTTGCCAAGCCGCGAGGTGGAGCTAATCCCATAAAACCGATCGTAGTCCGGATCGCAGTCTGCAACTCGACTGCGTGAAGTCGGAATCGCTAGTAATCGCGAATCAGAATGTCGCGGTGAATACGTTCCCGGGCCTTGTACACACCGCCCGTCACACCATGGGAGTGGGTTGCACCAGAAGTAGCTAGTCTAACCTTCGGGAGGACGGTTACCACGGTGTGATTCATGACTGGGGTGAAGTCGTAACAAGGTAGCCGTAGGGGAACCTGCGGCTGGATCACCTCCTTAATCGACGACATCAGCTGCTCCATAAGCTCCCACACGAATTGCTTGATTCATTGAAGAAGACGATAAGAAGCAGCCCGAAATTGGGTCTGTAGCTCAGTTGGTTAGAGCGCACCCCTGATAAGGGTGAGGTCGGCAGTTCGAATCTGCCCAGACCCACCAATTTTGTGTGGGAAACGCCTGTAGAAATACGGGGCCATAGCTCAGCTGGGAGAGCGCCTGCCTTGCACGCAGGAGGTCAACGGTTCGATCCCGTTTGGCTCCACCACTACTGCTTCTGAAGTTTGAAAGCTTAGAAATGAGCATTCCATCCAGGTGATGGTGAATGTTGATTTCTAGTCTTTGATTAGATCGTTCTTTAAAAATTTGGGTATGTGATAGAAAGATAGACTGAACGTTACTTTCACTGGTAACGGATCAGGCTAAGGTAAAATTTGTGAGTTACTCAGTTTTGAGTATTATCGAATTTTCGGCGAATGTTGTCTTCACAGTATAACCAGATTGCTTGGGGTTATATGGTCAAGTGAAGAAGCGCATACGGTGGATGCCTTGGCAGTCAGAGGCGATGAAAGACGTGGTAGCCTGCGAAAAGCTTCGGGGAGTCGGCAAACAGACTTTGATCCGGAGATGTCTGAATGGGGGAACCCAGCCATCATAAGATGGTTATCTTACACTGAATACATAGGTGTAAGAGGCGAACCAGGGGAACTGAAACATCTAAGTACCCTGAGGAAAAGAAATCAACCGAGATTCCCTTAGTAGTGGCGAGCGAACGGGGACTAGCCCTTAAGTGGCTTTGAGATTAGCGGAACGCTCTGGAAAGTGCGGCCATAGTGGGTGATAGCCCTGTACGCGAAAATCTCTTAGTCATGAAATCGAGTAGGACGGAGCACGAGAAACTTTGTCTGAATATGGGGGGACCATCCTCCAAGGCTAAATACTACTGACTGACCGATAGTGAACTAGTACCGTGAGGGAAAGGCGAAAAGAACCCCGGAGAGGGGAGTGAAATAGATCCTGAAACCGTATGCGTACAAGCAGTGGGAGCCCACTTTGTTGGGTGACTGCGTACCTTTTGTATAATGGGTCAGCGACTTATTTTCAGTGGCGAGCTTAACCGAATAGGGAGGCGTAGCGAAAGCGAGTCTTAATAGGGCGTCTAGTCGCTGGGAATAGACCCGAAACCGGGCGATCTATCCATGGGCAGGTTGAAGGTTGGGTAACACTAACTGGAGGACCGAACCGACTACCGTTGAAAAGTTAGCGGATGACCTGTGGATCGGAGTGAAAGGCTAATCAAGCTCGGAGATAGCTGGTTCTCCTCGAAAGCTATTTAGGTAGCGCCTCATGTATCACTGTAGGGGTAGAGCACTGTTTCGGCTAGGGGGTCATCCCGACTTACCAAACCGATGCAAACTCCGAATACCTACAAGTGCCGAGCATGGGAGACACACGGCGGGTGCTAACGTCCGTCGTGAAAAGGGAAACAACCCAGACCGTCAGCTAAGGTCCCAAAGTTATGGTTAAGTGGGAAACGATGTGGGAAGGCTTAGACAGCTAGGAGGTTGGCTTAGAAGCAGCCACCCTTTAAAGAAAGCGTAATAGCTCACTAGTCGAGTCGGCCTGCGCGGAAGATGTAACGGGGCTCAAACCATACACCGAAGCTACGGGTATCACGTAAGTGATGCGGTAGAGGAGCGTTCTGTAAGCCTGTGAAGGTGAGTTGAGAAGCTTGCTGGAGGTATCAGAAGTGCGAATGCTGACATGAGTAACGACAATGGGTGTGAAAAACACCCACGCCGAAAGACCAAGGTTTCCTGCGCAACGTTAATCGACGCAGGGTTAGTCGGTCCCTAAGGCGAGGCTGAAAAGCGTAGTCGATGGAAAACAGGTTAATATTCCTGTACTTCTGGTTATTGCGATGGAGGGACGGAGAAGGCTAGGCCAGCTTGGCGTTGGTTGTCCAAGTTTAAGGTGGTAGGCTGGAATCTTAGGTAAATCCGGGATTCTAAGGCCGAGAGCTGATGACGAGTTAACTTTTAGTTAACGAAGTGGTTGATGCCATGCTTCCAAGAAAAGCTTCTAAGCTTCAGGTAACCAGGAACCGTACCCCAAACCGACACAGGTGGTTGGGTAGAGAATACCAAGGCGCTTGAGAGAACTCGGGTGAAGGAACTAGGCAAAATGGCACCGTAACTTCGGGAGAAGGTGCGCCGGTGAGGGTGAAGGACTTGCTCCGTAAGCTCATGCCGGTCGAAGATACCAGGCCGCTGCGACTGTTTATTAAAAACACAGCACTCTGCAAACACGAAAGTGGACGTATAGGGTGTGACGCCTGCCCGGTGCCGGAAGGTTAATTGATGGGGTTAGCTAACGCGAAGCTCTTGATCGAAGCCCCGGTAAACGGCGGCCGTAACTATAACGGTCCTAAGGTAGCGAAATTCCTTGTCGGGTAAGTTCCGACCTGCACGAATGGCGTAACGATGGCGGCGCTGTCTCCACCCGAGACTCAGTGAAATTGAAATCGCTGTGAAGATGCAGTGTATCCGCGGCTAGACGGAAAGACCCCGTGAACCTTTACTATAGCTTTGCACTGGACTTTGAATTTGCTTGTGTAGGATAGGTGGGAGGCTTTGAAGCGTGGACGCCAGTCTGCGTGGAGCCAACCTTGAAATACCACCCTGGCAACTTTGAGGTTCTAACTCAGGTCCGTTATCCGGATCGAGGACAGTGTATGGTGGGTAGTTTGACTGGGGCGGTCTCCTCCTAAAGAGTAACGGAGGAGTACGAAGGTGCGCTCAGACCGGTCGGAAATCGGTCGTAGAGTATAAAGGCAAAAGCGCGCTTGACTGCGAGACAGACACGTCGAGCAGGTACGAAAGTAGGTCTTAGTGATCCGGTGGTTCTGTATGGAAGGGCCATCGCTCAACGGATAAAAGGTACTCCGGGGATAACAGGCTGATACCGCCCAAGAGTTCATATCGACGGCGGTGTTTGGCACCTCGATGTCGGCTCATCACATCCTGGGGCTGAAGCCGGTCCCAAGGGTATGGCTGTTCGCCATTTAAAGTGGTACGCGAGCTGGGTTTAGAACGTCGTGAGACAGTTCGGTCCCTATCTGCCGTGGACGTTTGAGATTTGAGAGGGCTGCTCCTAGTACGAGAGGACCGGAGTGGACGAACCTCTGGTGTTCCGGTTGTCACGCCAGTGGCATTGCCGGGTAGCTATGTTCGGAATAGATAACCGCTGAAAGCATCTAAGCGGGAAACTAGCCTCAAGATGAGATCTCACTGGAACCTTGAGTTCCCTGAAGGGCCGTCGAAGACTACGACGTTGATAGGTTGGGTGTGTAAGCGCTGTGAGGCGTTGAGCTAACCAATACTAATTGCCCGTGAGGCTTGACCATATAACACCCAAGCAATTTGACTACTCGAAAGAGCATCAGATTGCGGTGTGTGAAGACGATAGAACCGAAAGTTCGATCTCACAAAACACCGAAAGCTATCACATACCCAATTTGCTGAAGCGAGGCACCTGCCACGACTCAGTACCCGAATTTCTTGACGACCATAGAGCATTGGAACCACCTGATCCCATCCCGAACTCAGCAGTGAAACGATGCATCGCCGATGGTAGTGTGGGGTTTCCCCATGTGAGAGTAGGTCATCGTCAAGATTAAATTCCGAAACCCCATTTGCGAAAGCAGATGGGGTTTTGTTTTGGGCGGTCGAAAAGACAGCTAACATCCCAATTCCGCCAACAACTGCCCACAGTGCTAAAGTCGCACCCTCGATTTTTGCTTTTCCCAAGGAAGCCGTTATGCCGGATGCGACGTCCCTCAGCCCTGGATTCATGGTGGTTCACGGCAACCGCCTGGACGAACTGCGCAGCCTGGTGGTCAGTTGGATGCGCCGCTATCCCCTCGCGCCCCTGGAAAACGAAATCGCCCTGGTCCAAAGCAACGGCATCGCCCAGTGGCTCAAGCTGGCCCTGGCTGAAGATCCGGAAGACGACGACATGGGCGGTTGCGGCATCGCCGCAGCAATCGATGTTCAACTGCCCGGCAGCTTTATGTGGCAGCTCTACCGCATGGTCTTAGGCAAAGATGAAATTCCGCCCAAGTCCCTGCTCGATAAAGCACCGCTGACCTGGCGCCTCATGCGCCTGCTGCCGGAGCTTATCGATCAACCGCACTTCGAGCCGCTGCAGCGCTTTCTCACCCACGACACCGACCTGCGCAAACGCTACCAACTCGCCGAGCGCCTGGCTGACCTGTTCGACCAATATCAGGTCTACCGCGCTGATTGGCTCGAAGACTGGGCTGCCGGCCGCCACCAACTGCGCAACGGTCGAGGCGAGTCAAAACCGCTCAATCCGGCCAATTGCTGGCAAGCCGAACTATGGCGCGCACTGCTGCTGGATGTCGGTGAAGAAGGCATGGCCGAAAGCCGCGCCGGGGTTCACCAGCGTTTTATCGAGCGCATCAATACACTGGAAACAGCGCCTGCGGGCCTGCCATCCCGAGTCATTGTTTTCGGCATCTCCTCGTTGCCCGCCCAGGCACTGGAAGCCCTCGCCGGCCTCGCGCGATTCAGCCAAGTCCTGCTCTGCGTGCACAACCCCTGCCGTCACCATTGGTCTGACATCGTCGCCGACAAAGACTTGCTACGTAACGAATACAAGCGCCAGGCGCGTAAAGCCGGCATGCCGGTCACCATCGACCCACAAACCCTGCACCAGCACGCCCACCCGCTGCTGGCCGCCTGGGGCAAACAAGGCCGTGACTACATCAGCTTGCTGGACAGCTACGACGACCCCAACAGTTACCGCGCAGCATTCCGCGATGGCCGCATCGACCTGTTCAGCGACAGCGAGCCCACCACACTGCTCAACCAGCTCCAAGACGACATCCTGGAACTGCGTCCACTCAATGAAACCCGCGAGCGATGGCCTGCTGTCGACCTGGAACCTGATACCTCCATCCGCTTCCACATCGCCCACAGCGCCCAGCGCGAAGTGGAAATCCTGCACGACCAACTGCTCCAACGCTTCAGTGCCGACCCCTCGCTGCGTCCGCGAGATATCATCGTCATGGTCCCGGATGTCGACAGCTATGCGCCGCATATCCGCGCCGTGTTCGGCCAACTCGAACGCAATGACCCACGCTTCATCCCGTTCACCCTGACCGACCAGGGCCAGCGCGGCCTGGACCCGCTGCTAATCGCCGTCGAACATCTGCTGAAACTGCCCGACAGCCGCTTCCCGGTGAGCGAGATCCTCGACCTGCTCGACGTGCCGGCCCTGCGCGAACGCTTCGCCATCCAGGAGCGCGACCTGCCGACGCTGCATCGCTGGATCGAAGGCGCCGGCATCCGCTGGGGGCTCAACGCCGAACAACGTGCCGGCCTAGGCCTGCCAGCAGAGTTGGAACAAAACAGCTGGCGTTTCGGCCTGCGCCGCATGTTGCTTGGTTACGCCGTAGGCACCGGTGCCGCGTGTGAGGGTATCGAGCCCTACGATGAAATCGGTGGCCTCGACGCAGCGCTCATTGGTCCTCTGGTCGCTTTGCTCGACGCACTCAACGACGCACATCAAGCACTGTCGCTACCTGCGGCTCCTGCGCAATGGGGTGAGCGCCTGCAACGCCTGATGCAACTGTTCTTCCTGCCCAGCAGCGAACACGATGACTACCTCTTGGGCCAACTCGAACAACTCAGGGAAACCTGGCTGGAAACCTGCGAATCCGTCGGCCTGCAGGACGAGTTACCTCTGACCGTAGTCCGCGAAGCTTGGCTCGCAGGTCTGGACCAAGGTCGCCTCTCCCAGCGTTTCCTCGCCGGAGCTGTCAATTTCTGTACGTTGATGCCCATGCGAGCGATCCCATTCAAGCTCGTTTGCCTGCTCGGCATGAACGATGGCGATTACCCACGCGCCCAACCCCCGCTGGACTTCGACCTGATGGGCAGCGACTACCGCCCCGGCGACCGTTCACGCCGTGAAGACGACCGCTACCTGTTGCTCGAAGCACTCCTGTCAGCCCGCGACCAACTGTACATAAGCTGGGTGGGCCGCAGCATCCGCGACAACAGTGACCGCCCTGCGTCGGTACTCATCGGCCAACTGCGTGACCACCTCTCCAGCGGCTGGCACCACGCTAATGGCGATGAATCGCTGATCGACGCCATGACACAAGAGCACCCACTGCAACCGTTCAGCGCCCGTTACTTCCATGAGGGCGACGCGCTGTTCAGCTACGCCCGTGAGTGGCAATTACTGCATGAAACGCCGGATGCCATGCCAAAAGAAGAAGAACTCAGCTCGCATCAACAGGACGAACCCCTGAGCCTCGGTCAGCTTCAAGACTTCCTGCGCAACCCGGTCAAACATTTCTTCAGCCAACGCCTGAAAGTGTTCTTCGAAGCCGCCGAAGTGCCACTGGCCGACGAAGAACCCTTCGTTCTCGACGCCCTGCAACGCTACAGCCTGAGCGACAGCCTACTGAGCGCCGCACTCACCCAACCCGATCATCTCGACCAAGCCCTGAACGCCCAGGCCCTGCGCCTGCAAGGCAGTGGCCTGTTGCCGATGGTGGGTTTCGGCGAATGCCTGCGCAACGAACTGATCGAACCGTTACCCGATCTGTTGCGACGCTATCAGCAACTGCTCGTCCTCTGGCCCACCCCGCACACCGGCGCCGAACCAGTCAGTTTTGAGCATAATGGCGTGCAGCTGGAAGGCTGGATCAGTGGTCTGTATCGACGCAGCGATGGCGGGTTGCTCAGCATTACCACCATCCCCAACAGCATCGGCTCGATCAAGACCCGCAAGTGGCATCGCCTGATTCGCCCCTGGGTCAATCACGTGGTTGCCTGCGCCTGCGGCCTGCCGCTGAGCACCGGCTTGGTGGCCAGCGATGACACCCTGCTGCTGCCGCCTCTGGATAAAGCCAATGCCCAGGAAATCCTCGGTAACCTATTGCTGGCCTGGCATACCGGCATGAGCCAACCGTTACCCGTCGCCGTCAAAACCGCTTTCGCTTGGCTCAGCCAAACTGACCCCGCCAAGGCCCAGGCGGCGGCCAGCAAAGCGTACGAAGGCGATGGCCTGACTACCGATGGCGAACGCCGCGAAACCCCGGCGCTCACCCGGCAATTCCCCGACTACGCCACGCTCATCGCCAGCGAAGAATTCGAAGGTTGGTGCGAAACTCTATATCGCCCGCTGCTCAATGCCCCGTGGCGATCACTGACAGGCGAGGAGGCCGGCGCATGAACAGCAAACCCTTGGCCCTGGCCTTCCCGCTCAAAGGCAGCCAACTGATTGAAGCCAGCGCCGGCACCGGCAAGACCTTCACCATCTCTGCCCTCTACCTGCGGTTGGTTCTCGGCCACGGTGGCGACGAATCAGGCTTTGGTCGCGAACTGTTGCCGCCGCAAATCCTGGTAGTGACTTTCACCGATGCGGCCACCAAAGAACTGCGCGAACGCATCCGCATCCGCCTGGCTGAAGCAGCACGCTTCTTCCGCGAAGAAATCGAACAGCCCGACGCCCTGATCGCTGATCTACGCGACGAATACCCACTCGAACAATGGCCAGCCTGCGCCAACTGCCTGGACATCGCCGCGCAATGGATGGACGAAGCCGCCGTCTCGACCATCCACAGTTGGTGTCAGCGCATGTTGCGCGAGCATGCGTTCGACAGCGGCAGCCTGTTCACCCAAACCCTGGAAACCGATCACAGCGACTTGCTCGGCGAAGTGTTGCGCGATTACTGGCGACTGTTCTGCTACCCGATGCACGACGACGCACTCAATTGGGTACGCAGCAACTGGGGTGGCCCCGCCGCATTGATGCCGCGAGTGCGCGCGTTGTTCGGCAGCGAACGGCCCACGGATGAAGCCCGCGAGCCCGCAGAGCTGATCACAGCCTGCCTGCAAGAGCGCCGCGAAGCGCTGACAGCCATCAAGGCGCCTTGGCAACAATGGGCCGCCGAGCTGCGCGATATCTGCCTGCAAGCCGTGGCCGCCAAAGCTGTCGATGGTCGCAAGATGCAAGCGCGTTACTTCGAACCCTGGTTCGAAAAGATCAGCGCTTGGGCCGCTGACGAAACCCTCGAACAACTCGACATCGGCACCGGCTTCACCCGCTTGACGCCCGACGGTATGGCCGAAGCCTGGAAGGGCGAGCCGCCGCAGCATCCTGGCATCGACGCCATGGCCGGTCTCAAGGCGGCCCTTGATGCGCTGCCAACCCCCGACGCCGCCGTGTTGCAACACGCGGCCGGCTGGGTCGGCAAACGCTTTGAAGAAGAAAAACGCCGTCGCGCCGAAATGGGTTTCGACGACATGCTCATCCGCCTCAACGCTGCACTGCAAGCCGACGGCGGCGAACGCCTGGCCAGTGTGATCCGCGAGCAATTCCCGGTGGCCCTGATCGACGAGTTCCAGGATACCGACCCGGTGCAATATGCCATCTTCGACAGCATTTACCGCATCGAAGAAAACCACCTCGACAGTGGCCTGTTCCTGATCGGCGACCCCAAGCAAGCGATCTACGCCTTCCGTGGCGCCGATATCTACACCTACCTGCGCGCCCGTCAGTCCACCACCGGCCGTCATCACACGTTGGGCACCAACTTCCGCTCCAGCCACGCGATGGTCGAGGCGGTGAACCACGTGTTCCAGCGAGCGGAAACAGGTCGCGGCGCATTCCTGTTCCGCGAGCCCAATGGTGAGAATCCGGTGCCGTTCCACTCGGTACTGTCCCAGGGGCGCAAAGAACAATTGCAGGTAAATGGCCAAACGCTGCCAGCGATGAATCTCTGGCACTTGCCTACCGACCAGCCGGTTTCCAACGTGCTGTATCGTCAGCAACTTGCGGCGGCCTGTGCCACGCACATCGTTGAATTGCTCAACGGCGGGCAGCAGGGCAGCGCAGGCTTCTTACAACCGGACGGCAGCTTCAAAGGCGTGCGTCCGTCAGACATCGCCATTCTCGTGCGTGACGGCAAGGAGGCCCAGGCCGTGCGCGCCGAGTTGGCCGCCCGTGGCGTGCGCAGCGTCTACCTGTCCGACAAGGACTCGGTCTTCGCCGCCCAGGAAGCCCACGACCTGCTGGCCTGGCTCAAGGCTTGCGCCGAACCGGATGTGGAACGTCCGCTGCGTGCTGCTCTAGCCTGCGTCACCCTGAACCTGTCACTGCCGGAGCTGGAGCGTCTGAACCAGGACGAACTGGCGTGGGAAAGCCGCGTCATGCAGTTCCGTGGCTACCGTGCGATCTGGCGTACCCAAGGCGTGCTGCCGATGCTGCGTCGTCTGCTTCACGACTTCAAACTGCCGCAAACCCTGATCGCGCGCAGTGATGGCGAACGTGTTCTGACCAACCTGCTGCACCTCAGCGAGTTGCTGCAACAGGCCGCATCGGAACTGGACGGTGAACAGGCACTGATCCGCCATCTGGCCGAACACCTGGCACTTTCTGGTCAGGCGGGTGAAGAACAGATCCTGCGCCTGGAAAGTGACGAGCAACTGGTCAAGGTCGTGACCATCCACAAATCCAAAGGCCTGGAATACGACTTGGTTTTCCTGCCGTTCATCTGCTCAGCCAAACCCGTGGATGGCAGCCGATTGCCCCTTCATTACCATGATGAAAACGGCAAATCCCAGGTCAGCCTGCGTCCTACGCCTGAGCTGGTCGCAAAGGCCGACAACGAGCGCCTGGCCGAAGACCTGCGCCTGTTCTACGTCGCCCTGACACGCGCCAAGCACGCCTGCTGGCTGGGCATCGCCGACCTCAAGCGTGGCAACAGCAACAGCTCCGTGCTGCACCTGTCGGCGCTGGGCTACTTGCTCGGTGCAGGCGTCTCGTTGGGTGAGTCCGCCGGCTTGGCACGCTGGCTCCTGGACCTTCAAGAAGGTTGCACCGCCATCAACTACGCCCAGGTGCCCGAAGCGCAAGACATCCTTTTCCACCCACCGCGCAACGAAGCCACGCTACGAGCGCCGCTCCTGCCCAAGCGCAAGGCCGCGGAAAACTGGTGGATCGCTTCCTACAGCGCCTTGCGCATTGGCGACAGCATGAGCGCCGCCCCGCTCGAAGCACCGGAAAGTCCACAGGCCCAGAAGTTGTTCGATGACGAACGGCTCGACCCCGATGCACCCCGCGAAGTGGCGGCGTCCGGCGGCGATATTCACCGTTTCCCACGGGGTCCTAACCCAGGGACCTTCCTCCACGGCCTATTGGAATGGGCAGGGGAGGACGGCTTCAACGTTACGCCCGAGGCCATCGAAAAAGCCGTGGGCGCCCGCTGCAACCGGCGCAACTGGGAAGGCTGGATCATCACCCTCAGCAGCTGGCTCGGCCACCTGCTGCAAACGCCATTGCCTGTGGACAACGGTCACGTCTCCCTCAGTGGTTTGCAGCAGTACCAGATCGAGATGGAATTCTGGTTTGCCAGCCACAAGGTTGACGTACTCGCCGTCGACAAACTAGTGTGCCAATTCACCCACAACGGCGCTTCCCGCGTTGCCGCCGAGCCTGTACTGCTCAACGGCATGTTCAAGGGCTTCATCGATTTGACCTTCGAACATGATGGCCGCTATTACGTGGCCGACTACAAATCCAACTGGCTGGGCCCCGACGATTCGGCCTACACCTTGGATGCCATGGAACAGTCGATCCTCGATCATCGGTACGACCTTCAATACGTACTTTACCTACTGGCCCTGCACCGCCAACTCAAGGCGCGCCTGCCGGACTACGACTACGACCGGCATGTCGGCGGCGCGCTGTACATTTTCCTGCGGGGCACGCAGTCCGCGAGCCAGGGCGCGTATTTCACCCGACCGCCGCGGGAACTGATCGAAGGCCTGGACCTGCTGTTCCAGGGCAAGCCCATCCCGCCCAAGGTTGAGCCCGCCTGGGAACAAGGAGTGTTGTTATGAGCCTGTCGCCGCTACCGCTGGAGGCGCTGATGCCTCTCAGCCGCGCCGCCGACCTGGTGCAATTGCTGGAGCGCTGGGTCGACCGTGGCTGGTTGCGTGCCTTGGACAAAGCCTTCGTGGGTTTCCTGCACGAGCTTGACCCTCAGGCCGACCCGCTGGTGCTGCTGGCCGCCGCGCTGACCAGCCATCAATTGGGCCATGGTCACGTCTGCCTCGACTTGTTCGAAACCCTCAAGGCGCCGGATTTTGCCCTGTCCTTGCCGCCAGAGGGCGATCTGCAAACCGGCGCCATGTTGTTGCCGTCGCAGTTATTGGAAGGCTTGGACGGCGCCCACTGGTGCCACACACTGGCCGCCAGTCACCTGGTGGCGCTGGCGGTCGATGGCAGCGAATCCGCGCAGAGTCGTCCTCTGGTGCTGTCCGGCAAGCGTCTGTACCTGCGCCGCTACTGGACTTACGAACGGCGCATCGACAGCGCCTTGCGCCTGCGTCTTGCCACTCAGGAAAACGTGGCCGGCGATTTGCCGCAGCGCCTCAACAGCCTGTTCGATCAACCGCCGCCCGACGGTGTGATCGACTGGCAAAAACTCGCCTGCGCCCTGGCCACACGCGGCGCATTCAGCATCGTCACTGGCGGCCCTGGCACTGGCAAAACCACCACCGTGGTGCGCCTGCTCGCGCTGTTGCAGGCGCCGGCTGTGGAATCTGGCAGCCCATTGCGCATTCGCCTGGCCGCCCCCACCGGTAAGGCCGCCGCACGCCTCACCGAGTCCATCAGCCAACAAGTGCTGTCGCTGAAAGTGCCGGACAGCGTGAAGGAAAAAATCCCGACCCAGGTCACCACCGTCCACCGCTTGCTGGGCAGTCGCCCAGGCACACGGCATTTTCGTCATCACCTCGGCAATCCATTGCCCCTGGATGTGCTGGTGGTGGACGAAGCCTCGATGATCGACTTGGAAATGATGGCCAACCTGCTCGACGCCTTGCCGCCCCACGCACGCTTGGTACTGCTGGGTGACAAGGACCAACTGGCGTCGGTAGAGGCGGGCGCTGTCCTCGGTGACTTGTGCCGCGACGCCGAAGCCGGTTTCTACAACGCCGACACCCGCCAATGGCTGCAAGCCGTCAGCGGCGAAGACCTCAGCGCCAGCGGCCTGCAGGAAGACCTCGACTGCAGCCACCCCCTGGCCCAGCAAGTGGTAATGCTGCGTTACTCGCGACGTTTCGGCGAAGGCAGTGGCATCGGTCAACTGGCGCGCTGGGTCAACCAGCAAAACGCTGATGAGGCGCGCAAACTGCTCGCCGCGCGCAGTCACGCTGACCTGTTCTGCGTCAGCCTCAAGGGCGAACACGATCACGCCCTCGAACGCCTGGTGCTGGACGGGCAGGGCGACGGTGCCGAGGGCTATCGCTATTACCTCAATCTGTTGCAGAGCGCCCGCCCATCGCCGGATACGCCGCGTGAAAGTGAGGCCTGGACCCACTGGGCGCAACAACTGCTGCAAGCCTTCGACGCGTTCCAACTGCTCTGCGCGGTGCGCAAAGGCCCCTGGGGCGTGGAAGGCCTGAACCTGCGCATCACCGCCGCCCTGCGCAAGGTGCGGCTGATCGAAGGCGACGAGCAGTGGTACGAAGGCCGCCCGGTGCTGATGACCCGCAACGATTACGGCCTGGGCCTGATGAACGGCGACATCGGCATCGCGCTCAAACTGCCCGAAAGCGACGGCGGCCCCCAGGTGCTGCGCGTGGCCTTCCCACGCAACGACGGCCAAGGCGGTGTGCGATTTGTGCTGCCCAGCCGTCTGAACGATGTGGAAACCGTGTACGCCATGACCGTGCACAAATCCCAGGGCTCGGAATTCACCCATACCGCGCTGATCCTGCCGGATGCGCTGAACCCGGTGCTCACCAAAGAGCTGATCTACACCGGCATCACCCGGGCCAAGCGCTGGTTCAGCCTGATCGAGCCCCGAGGCGGCGTGTTTGAAGAGGCCGTCAGGCGCAAGGTCAAGCGTTTGAGTGGGTTGATGCTGGAGCTGGGTCACGAATCGGAAAAAACTGACTGATAGGTCATGCCAGATTTCTGGTTCAGTCGCCTGATTTTTCTGGAAAAATAGCGGCCCCTGCGAAGACCTACTCTTCGCGGGGTTTTCCGCCGCTGTGCTATCGTTGCGGCATCATCTAAAAAACACCTGAGAGAATCGCTGCATGAACGTGGCTGTCTCGCCCAAAGAACGCAGTTTGAGCTGGAGACGCATGCTGCTGGTGGCGTTCCTGTGCGTGTTCGCGCCACACGCTTTCGCCCAGGCGCCCGACCCTGCGGGCCTTGCCGCCCAGCGTGCGCAGGCCGTCACCCAAGTAGTATTGGGTATCCTCAGTTATGCGCGCTGGCCGGTAGAACCTGCGCAATTGCGCCTGTGCATCGTTGGGCCGACCCAATACACCGACGACCTGATCAAAGGCACCACCCAAGCCACCGGCCGCCCAGTGGTGGTGCAGCGCCTGCTGGCCAGCCATCCCGATATCGTCAATGCGTGCGACGCGGTGTACATCGGCAAGCTTAGCGCCGATGAGCGCAGCCAGTTGTTCACCTCGTTGATCGGCCATCCGGTGCTGAGCATCAGCGAAGGCGGCGACCAATGCACCGTGGGCAGTCTGTTCTGCCTGCGGGTGAGCGATGAGCAGGTGTCGTTCGAGGTCAACCTCGACTCCGTCGCCCGCAGCGGCGTGCGCATTCACCCGAGCGTGTTGCAGTTGTCCCGCCGCCGAGCGCCTGCGTCATGACAGCCGTCAAAGCGCGGCCGACCCTGCGTTCCGTCATTGGTCGCGGGCACATGATCCTGGCGCTGGTGGCGGTGACGCTGGCAAGTGTTTCCCTGACCCTGCTTGGCGTGCTGGCGCTGCGGGTCTATGCCGAGCACAACCTGCACCTGATCGCACGCTCCATCAACTACACCGTGGAAGCGGCGGTGGTGTTCAACGACAGCGCGGCGGCCACTGAAGCCCTCAGCCTGATTGCCTCCACCGAAGAAGTGGCCGAGGCCGAAGTCTTCGATGCCAATGGCAAGCGGTTGGCGAAGTGGATACGCCCGGAAACCGGCATGCTTTCGCGGGTCGAGTTGGAGCTGGCGCACACCCTGCTCGAACAGCCCATCAGCCAGCCGATCCTGCATCAAGGCAAAGCCATTGGCAGCATTCATCTCACCGGCCACGGCGGTAGCCTGCTGCGCTTCCTGCTCAGCGGCCTGGCCGGGATCCTCATCTGTACCGCCCTCAGCGCATGGGTTGCCCTGCACCTGGCGCGGCGTTTGTTGCGCGGCATCACCGGCCCATTGCAAAGCCTCGCCGCCGTGGCCCATGCCGCCCGTAGCGAGCGCGATTTCGACCGCCGCGTGCCACCGGCGCAAATCGCCGAACTCGACAGCCTGGGCAGTGACTTCAATGCCTTGCTCGGCGAAATGGAAGCCTGGCAGAGCCACCTGCAAAGCGAGAACGAGTCCCTCGCCCACCAGGCCAACCACGACAGCCTGACCGGCCTGCCCAATCGTGCGTTCTTCGAAGGCCGTTTGATCCGCGCCCTGCGCAGCGCGGCCAAGGCCAAGGAACAGGTGGCGGTGCTGTACCTCGATAGTGACCGTTTCAAAGAGATCAACGACAGCTTTGGCCACGCCGCCGGCGATGCTGTCCTAGTGGCGGTCGCCGAGCGCGTGCGTGCGCAATTGCGTGAAGATGACCTGGTGGCACGCCTGGGCGGCGACGAGTTCGCCATCCTGCTGGCGCCATTGCACAAGGCGGAAGACGCCGAGCGCATCGCCGACAAGATCATCGCCAGCATGGACCGGCCTATCCCTGTGCCCGGCAACACCCAGGTGTTGACCTCCCTCAGTATCGGCATTGCCATTTACCCCGATCATGGCGCCACCCCTGGCACCTTGCTCAATGCCGCCGACGCGGCGATGTACCAGGCCAAGCGTTTGTCCTCGGGCGGCCAGCAAACGGCGGAGTCGGATAACCCCGTCGTCAACGTTCAACACAGGAGTTGATCCCTTGTTCACGACCGCGCGTTTCATGTTTATCACCTTGCTGGTAGCACTGCTCGCCCTCGGCGGCTGCCAGACGCCGCCCCCCAAAGGCCTGACCCCGGCGCAAGTGGCCGTCCTCAAGCAGCAAGGCTTCGAACTGACGGACGAAGGCTGGGCATTCGGCCTGTCCGGCAAAGTGCTGTTCGGCAGCGACGTCGAGACTCTCAACCAACCCAGCACCGACATCGTCCAACGCATCGGCAAGGCCCTGCTAGGTGTCGGCATCGAACGCGTGCGCGTCGACGGCCACACCGACGCTTCCGGCAAGGAAATCTACAACCAGCAACTGTCCCTGCGCCGCGCGAAAAGCGTGGCGGCGGTGTTGACCGGTGTGGGCATGAAGGAAGAGAACATTCAACTGCGCGGGCTGGGCAGCAGCGAGCCGGTGGCACCGAACACTACGGTGGCGGGGCGCACGGAGAATCGGCGGGTGTCGATTGTGGTGATTGCGGACTGAGTCACTACCCCCATCTCAACTTGAAACCCAATCAATTGTGGGAGCTGGCTTGCCGGCGATAGCGGTGTCTCAGTACCGGATGTACTGACTGACATACTGCCATCGCAGGCAAGCCAGCTCCCACAGTTGGTTTTGTGGTGTGCCTGAAACAGCGTTTGCTAAGTAACTTCTCCGTAGGAAAGCGCTGCCATGACGAATTTTGATGGCTAGGCTGACGAGGTTTCGCTTTTTTGCAAATGGTGGACTTAGTTAAATGAACGCTCCAACTAACCACCGTAAAGGATTGCGATGAACATAAACGTCAGTGATTTCCGGCAAGCAGTTTCCAAAGTTAGACTTTCAAAATTTGCCTTCGATGAACTTTTGAGCACAAGAGAGTTGCTAGCATCTGAAAGTCAGGGGGCTCGATTCGATACCAAGACTGCCTACATCAATTCTCTACAATCATCCGTCTTGAGTGAGGAGCTAGATAGAATCCGAAACATGATCGACCATGAATGCCATGTCTTGATTCTTGATGGTTTTAAGGTCGAGAAACTTGAAACCTTTAAATCACTGATATGGACATTTGGTTCGCTACTCGGCGTACCCATGGTACAGAATCATCTGGGTCACAAGGTGATTGAGGTTTATGACAGAGGCGGTAAGAGTATTGAGGAGGGGGCGAGATACCATCAAACCCGTCAAGGTGCGTACGTACACAACGATGGAGTGAGCGATCCGCTACCTATTGATTACTTGATCCTGGCTTGCGGACAGCAAGCGCTTTTGGGCGGCGAGAGCATCCTGATTGATGCAAGCGCGGTATATGCGGAGCTGATGGCGTTTCCAGAAATATTGGAAGAGCTTAAATGCAACTTCTTTTTTGAAAACCGCGGGATGTCAGATGAAGAGCAGCTTTTCAAGGCGCCCATTCTGAGCTTTTCCAATGAAGGCATTCCACTGATCAGATACTTTCGGGTTTACATTGAATCCGCCCACATCAAGGCGGGAGTGCCGTTAACGGTGGCTCAATGTCAAGCGCTGGACTTTCTGGATACTGTTCTCGATCAGTCATCCGTTCAGCAGCGAGTGTTGCTGGAACCAGGGCAGGTACTTATTTCGGCCGATAATAAGTTTCTTCATACTCGCACGCACTTCATTGACAGGAATACGCCACGTTGTGCGATAGATGATGCTGAGTCTTTGAGCGATCTAAATCGCTACATGCTACGGATGTGGTTGCGCAAACAATGATACCTCGATGCCCATAGCGTACATTCTCTACTATCCGCCACAAGCCGAGCCCCATGGACAACTCCGATATCGCGATCACGCTGGTCTTGATCTCAGCCTTCATGCACGCCACTTGGAACGCTGTCGTCCGCGCCGGCAGCAGTCGCTTCATGACCTTGGCCATGGTGGATGGCACCGCGCTGGTGATATGCCTGTTGGCGTTGCCGTTTGTCAGCGTGCCGAGCCTGGAGGTGTGTGGCTACATCCTCGTCTCCGTGGGACTCAATACGGTCTATCGGTTATTTCTGATCAAAGCCTACGAAACGGGTGATTTCGGGCAGGTGTACCCGGTGATGCGAGGGATTCCGCCCGTATTGGTCGCGCTGTTTTCCTACTTTATGTTGCATGAGCAATTGTCACGCGAGGCACTGGCGGGTGTGGTGTTGATTTGTGTGGGCATCATCAGCCTGACCTTTGTGCGCAGGATGACGGCGCAGATGCTCAAGCCGATCCTGATGGCGGTGTGTGCCGGGGCGTTTATCGCGGCTTACACGGTGGTGGACGCCAAAGGCGTGAGAGCCAGTGAAACGGTGTTGCAATACATCATCTACCTGACGGTATTCCAGAGCATTCCGATCCCGGTGCTGGCGTTTTCCAGGGAGCGTTTGGCCTTGATGCGTGCGATACGTGGGCATTGGCGAGTCGGCCTGTTGGGCGGTGTTTTTTACCTGGCGTCTTACGGATTGGTGTTGTTTGCGTTGTCGCTGGACGCGGTGGCCAAGGTCTCAGCGCTGCGGGAAACCAGTGTTATTATCGGCGCCATTATTGCCGCGCTGTTCTTTCACGAACGGTTCGGTTGGCGACGGATGCTGTCGGCATTCGTCATTGTTTGCGGGATCATCTTGATCAAAGTGAGCACCTGATGGCCCAGCGTCCGCCTCCCACTCCGATGCTTCAAGCGTTCGTCAGCGCTGCGCAAACCGGTAGCTTTGCGCGTGCGGCGTCGCAGCTTAACCTCACTGCCAGTGCCATCAGCCATCAAATTGCAGGCCTGGAGGAGTGGTGGGGCGTGCAGTTGTTTGAGCGGCATTCGCGCGGCGTCAAGCTGACGTCCGCAGGGCAGGCTTTGTTGCCGGTCACCGACGGATTTTTCAAGGCGCTGGATGGGGTCTTGCATTCACTCAACCCCGCAAAATCCCGACCGCTGTACCTCTCATGCACGTCCTCGCTCTGCTCGACATGGCTGATCCCCAGGATGCACGGCTCTCACACTGAGGCCTCATTCAACCTTGATCTGGTGTTGACCAGTGCTGACATCAACCGCACTAGTCTGGAAGCGCATCAATACGATGTCGCGGTGGTGATGGGGTATGGCGATTACCCGGATCATCATGTTGAACTGCTGATGCGTGACGCGGTGTTCCCCGTTTGCTCGCCGGAATTTCTAAGGCCGAAGGGGGATATTGCGCCGGAGGATGTCGCCCAATACCCGCTGATTCATAGGGTGGACGATCAGGTGTGTCCGGGGTGGGAAAGCTGGTTTGCGTTTCAGGGCCTGCCGACGCCGCCTTATCACCATGGGCCTCGATTTCCGGATTCGAGCCTGGCGATCAGTCTGGCGGTAAAGGGCACAGGGATTGCGCTGGGCAGGACTGCGTTGGTGTATGACCAATTGGAAAACGGTGCATTGGTTGCGTTGAAAAGCCCCGTAATGATGTCCCCAGCGGCCTACTACATCATTTGTCGAAATGGGCGGCAGTCAGAGCCGGATATTGCGCGTCTGATTGAATGGCTCAAGACCCGTGCGGGCGAGTTCCTGCGCGAAGTTCGGGCTCGGTATCCACAAATAGCCGGGACCACCGGCGTTTAAATGTGGGAAGGAGCAGGGCTCCTCCCGCATTCGAGCGGTGATCGCTTAACGGCTTGGTGTCATCGCTTGCGTCAGGTCATCGACCACGGCTTTGCCCATTTCACACAGGTAATGCGCGGCCCATGCGTATTGCTCGCCGCGAACATCCATGGCGGCTTCCATCGCGAGTTTCTTGGAGTAGAAAAGCAGGGTGGAGGCGTGCTCTAACGCTTCCTCAATGGGCATGCCGGCGTTGACGCGGAACAGGGGTTTTTCGTTTTCGCCGTAGTCGCCGAAGGTGACGACGCCGAGGGTGGTGATGGAAGAAAGCGGTGGATCGGGGACGATTTTAGTCATGATCTATACCTGGGAGTTTAGGGAGCCACCCACTCATGTCGCTAAACATGAAAGGGTGGCAGCTGTACGCAGGTTAGCGAACCGGACCCAGGACCCGGCAGACCCGAAGGTCTCCCACGCACAGCCGCCATAACACGACAACGACGAGCATGAAGCGCTTGCCGTTGGAGGCTGTGTCCGGGTTCGGGTCGCTAAACCCGTTCGCTGATGTCAGCGAAGTACGGAGGCTAATGACTCGAACCCTAAGGCACAATAGGCCGGAGATTCTCTAGGAAACGTCCTGCAAATTAAAGCGAATCATCGTTGATGGCCCTTTAATCCGCGAACTTGATCTCCCTGGTCTCCCCCATCAACAGCCCCTGATTCTGCTCCGTCACTTCCCTGATGTAGTCCCACAACAACGTAATCCGCTTCAACTTCCTCAAATCCTCCCGGCAATACATCCAGAACTGGCGAGTGATAGAAATCTGCTCCCCGAGCACCGGCAACAACCGCGGATCCTGCGCCGCCAAAAAACACGGCAATATCGCCATCGACCGCCCTTGCTGCGCCGCCACGTACTGCGCGATCACGCTGGTACTGCGCAAGCTGGCGCTGGCGCCGGGCACCACGTTGGCCAGGTACAGCAACTCCGAGCTGAAGGCCAGGTCATCCACATAGCTGATAAACGGATGCTCGGCCAAATCCGCCGGTTTGCGGATCGGCGGGTGTTGGTCGAGGTATTCCTGGGTCGCGTACAGCTTCAGTTTGTAGTCGCACAGTTTGCAGCACACATAGGGCCCATGTTCCGGGCGTTCCAGGGCGATGACGATGTCAGCTTCGCGTTTGGACAGGCTGATGAAGTGGGGCAGTGGCAGGATGTCTACCGAGATGGCGGGGTAGGTGTCGACGAAGTGGCTCAATTGCGGGGTGACGAAGAAGCTGCCGAACCCTTCGGTGCAGCCCATGCGTACATGGCCCGACAGCGCCACGCCGGAACCGGAGACTTGCTCGCAGGCCATGTGCAGGGTGCTTTCGATGGACTCGGCGTAGCCCAGCAAACGCTGGCCTTCGGTGGTGAGGACGAAGCCGTTGGTCCGGGATTTTTCGAACAGCAACGTACCGAGTGACACTTCCAATGAACTGATGCGCCGCGACACCGTGGTGTAGTCCACCGCCAGGCGCTTGGCGGCCACGCTGGCCTTGCGGGTGCGGGCCACTTCGAGGAAAAACTTCAGGTCATCCCAGTTCAGGGAGCCCAGCGACGTGATGTTTTTTTGCATATTGGTCCGGCTTTTATGTGCGTTCTTATTAGAGATTTGCACATCTATACTCCAAAAACAGTCCGAACGCCTCATTTCCCAAGGCGGTTACGCGCCTTGTCTCTGCATAAATATAAGATTGGAGACCACATGAACGCATCTGCCGATATTTCCGTGCAACAGGTCAAGTTGCTGATCAACGGCGAGTGGGTCAAGTCCAAGACCACCGAGTGGCAAGACATCGTCAACCCGGCTACCCAAGAGGTGCTGGCCAAAGTCCCGTTCGCTACGGCCGATGAAGTCAACGCTGCCATCGACGCTGCCCATCGTGCCTTCCAGACCTGGAAGCTGACGCCGATCGGCGCACGCATGCGCATCATGCTCAAGCTGCAAGCCTTGATCCGCGAACATTCCAAGCGCATCGCCGTGGTGCTCAGCAACGAGCAGGGCAAGACCATTGCCGATGCCGAGGGCGATATTTTCCGTGGCCTGGAAGTGGTGGAACACGCCTGCTCCATCGGCACCCTGCAAATGGGCGAGTTCGCTGAAAACGTTGCCGGTGGCGTCGACACCTACACCCTGCGCCAACCCATTGGCGTGTGCGCCGGCATTACTCCGTTCAACTTCCCGGCGATGATTCCGCTGTGGATGTTCCCGATGGCGATTGCTTGCGGTAACACCTTCGTGCTCAAGCCGTCCGAGCAGGACCCGTTGTCGACGATGCTGCTGGTGGAGTTGGCACTGGAAGCAGGCGTGCCGGCTGGCGTGCTCAACGTGGTGCACGGCGGCAAGGATGTGGTGGATGCGCTGTGCACCCATAAAGACATCAAGGCCGTGTCCTTCGTCGGCTCGACCGCCGTGGGTACTCACGTGTATGACCTGGCCGGCAAACACGGCAAACGTGTGCAGTCGATGATGGGCGCCAAGAACCACGCGGTGGTGCTGCCGGATGCCAACCGCGAACACACCCTCAATGCTCTGGTCGGCGCCGGTTTTGGCGCGGCGGGTCAGCGTTGCATGGCCACTTCGGTGGTGGTGCTGGTGGGCGCGTCCAAGCAATGGTTGCCGGACCTGAAAGCGCTGGCGCAAAAACTCAAGGTCAACGCGGGCAGTGAAGCGGGCACTGATGTCGGCCCAGTGATCTCCAAGCGCGCCAAGGCACGTATCCTGGAACTCATCGAGAGCGGCGTGAAAGAAGGCGCCAAGCTGGAGCTGGACGGTCGCGACATCAAGGTGCCGGGCTTCGAGCAAGGCAACTTTGTCGGCCCGACCCTGTTCTCGGGCGTGACCACCGATATGCAGATCTACACCCAGGAAATCTTCGGCCCGGTGCTGGTGGTGCTGGAGGTCGCGACCCTCGACGAGGCCATCGCCCTGGTCAACGCCAACCCGTTCGGCAACGGCACCGGCTTGTTCACCCAGAGCGGCGCGGCGGCGCGCAAGTTCCAGAGCGAAATCGACGTAGGCCAGGTCGGCATCAACATCCCGATCCCGGTGCCGGTCCCGTTCTTCAGCTTCACCGGTTCCCGTGGCTCCAAGCTCGGCGACCTCGGCCCGTACGGCAAGCAAGTGGTGCAGTTCTACACCCAGACCAAGACCGTCACCAGCCGCTGGTTCGATGACGACACGGTCAACGATGGCGTCAACACCACCATCAACCTGCGCTGATTCCGGGAGACGACCATGAAGATTGCATTTATCGGCTTGGGCAACATGGGCGCACCCATGGCCCGCAACCTGATCAAGGCCGGCCATGCGCTGAACCTGTTTGATTTGAACCAGGTGGTGCTCAAGGAACTGGCCGAGCTGGGTAGCACTATCAGTGACTCACCGCGTGATGCGGCCAGCGGCGCTGAGTTGGTGATTACCATGCTGCCCGCTGCTGCCCATGTGCGCAGCGTGTGGCTGAATGAAGACGGTGTACTTGCTGGCATCGGCAAAGGCGTACCGGCGGTGGATTGCAGCACCATCGACCCGCAGACCATCCGTGATGTGGCGGCTGCGGCGGCCAAGCAAGGTGTGGCCGTGGCCGACGCTCCTGTCTCCGGGGGCACCGGCGGCGCCGCAGCCGGGACGCTGACCTTTATGGTCGGCGCCACCCCGGAACTGTTCGCCACCTTGCAACCGGTGCTCGCGCAGATGGGCCGTAACATCGTGCATTGCGGTGAAGTGGGTACCGGGCAAATCGCCAAGATCTGCAACAACCTGTTGCTGGGGATCAGCATGGTCGGCGTCAGTGAGGCCATGGCCTTGGGCGACGCGCTGGGCATCGACACGCAAGTACTGGCGGGGATCATCAACAGCTCCACCGGGCGCTGCTGGAGTTCCGACACCTACAACCCATGGCCGGGCGTGATTGAAACCGCGCCGTCGTCGCGGGGGTACACCGGTGGGTTTGGTGCCGACCTGATGCTCAAGGATTTGGGCTTGGCCACCGAAGCGGCGCGTCAGGCCAAGCAACCCGTGATTCTGGGCGCTGTGGCCCAGCAGTTGTATCAATCGATGAGCCAGCGCGGAGAAGGGGGCAAGGACTTCTCGGCGATTATCAACAGCTATCGCAAGCCCAAATAGGGGCGTTTTCCGGGAGCCGGCATTTAGTGGCTCCCGGGTTTTTGCAATTAGCGAGCCTTTTGACCTTTCAGCCAGCATCCCACCACATAAGGCACCAGACTTGATGCCTTTCCTCGCATGAATTCGTAGCCGTAGGGCTTACGCGAAACGGTCAATCCAATCAGGACCTTTTCGGCTGAATGCCTGGCTTTTGTAACCAGTCCTGCGGCCGGTTGAGTGGTCAGTGATGTGCCCACGACCAGCACTTTCTCTGCGTTTTTAAAGTGCTGCAGCGCCTTGTCGATATTCGGCACATTTTCGCCATACCAGACGATATGGGGGCGTAATTGGCTGCCTTTTTCACAGGTGTCACCGAGCAAGATCGGCTTATCGTCGATCTTGTAAATCAGTTGCTTGTCGACCGTGCTTTGCGCCAGGTTGATTTGACCATGCAGATGCAGAACGCACGTGGACCCAGCGCGCTCGTGCAGGTCGTCGACGTTTTGCGTGATCACCACGACATCAAACTGCTGTTCCAACTCTGTTATCGCGCGGTGCGCCGCATTGGGCTGCGCAGTCCACGCCTTGTGCCGCAACGCGTTATAGAACGCCAGCACGTCTGCGGGGTGCCTATGCCATGCCTCGGGCGTAGCCACGTCTTCGACGCGATGGTCCATCCACAGTCCGGTTTCGTCGTTGAACGTGTCCAAGCCACTTTCGGCACTGATGCCGGAGCCGGTGAAGATGACGATTTTTCGTTTGCATTTGTCAGTGGTCATGGACGTTGCCTCGCGCATTCCGCTCGAACTTCCGTGAGCGCAGGGCATAAATACTGACCCAAAAAAACCGTCGCTAGCGACGGTTTTTTTGTAGGAGTGTTCCTCGTTTCGGGCTCTACTTAATCAAGCAAACACAAAATACTTACGCACCGTCTCGACCACTTCCCACGTCCCCTTCATCCCCGGCTCCACCACAAAGATATCCCCAGCCCGCAAATGAATCGGCTCCAGGCCTTCTGGGGTGATGATGCAGTAGCCTTCCTGGAAGTGGCAGTATTCCCACTTCACGTAGTCCACGTACCACTTGCCCGGGGTGCAGATCCAGGTGCCCATGATCTTGCTGCCGTCTTCGCTGGTGTAGGCGTTGAGGTTGACGGTGTGCGGGTCGCCTTCGAGCTTTTCCCATTTGCAGGCGTCCAGGACCGGCAGGGGATGGGTGTCGCGCAGTACGGTGATGGGCTTGGACATGATGTCTCCAGGGCAGGGAATGGAAAGGTCCACCCTAAGGCCTCGGGCGTTGTGTCAGTGGTCTGAACTCGACATCGGGATGCCCAGAAGCGCAGCGGCGGTTATTTGATATAACCCATCACCAATCCGCTATTTCCTCGCAGTAAGTGCGAAAGATTTCCCGATTCACGCCAGAATTCGCAAGAAAATTCGCGGCAGGCCCTCGTATCATTCACCCCAGTAACCGCCGAGAGCCTTGAAATGAACCCAATAAAAACGTGGTGGGATATCAGCCCGCCCTTGAGTACGGCGACCCCGACCTGGCCGGGGGATACGCCGTTCCAGGAAGAGCGCGTGTGGCAGTTTGGCCCGGAGTGTCCGGTGAATGTGGGGCGTATCACGTTGTCCCCCCATACCGGCGCCCACGTGGATGCGCCGCTGCATTACAGCGCGGACGGCGCGCCGATTGGCGAGGTGTCGTTGGATGTGTACCTGGGGCCATGCCGGGTGCTGCATTGCCTGGACAGCGGCGCGCTGGTGCAGCCGCATCAGTTGGAAGGCCGTGTGGATAACTTGCCGGAGCGCGTGCTGCTGCGCACTTATCCACAAGCGCCGCTGACTGAATGGGATTCGAATTTCACCGCCATCGCTCCGCAAACCATCGAGCTGCTAGCCAGCCTGGGTGTGCGCTTGATCGGCATCGATACGCCATCCCTGGACCCGCAGCAGTCCAAGACCATGGATTCCCACAACGCCGTGGCCCGTCATGGCATGGCGATTCTCGAAGGCATCGTGCTCGATGACGTACCCGAGGGCGACTATGAATTGATCGCACTGCCGCTGCGGTTTGCCAACCTCGATGCCAGCCCGGTCCGCGCAATCTTGCGCCCGCTCAAGGAGCCCACGCGATGAGCCAATGTCCTTTCTCTGCTGACTACCAACCGCCTGAAGAATGGCATAACGCCGAACTGAATTTTTCCGAGTCCATGAGCTACGGCGATTACCTGGACCTGGGCAAAGTCCTCAGCGCCCAGCATCCGCTGTCGCCAGACCACAACGAAATGCTCTTCATCATCCAGCACCAGACCTCCGAGCTGTGGATGAAACTGATGCTCCACGAACTCAAGGCCGCCCGTGAACACGTGCGCCTGGGCGAGTTGCCGCCAGCCTTCAAGATGCTGGCGCGGGTGTCGCGGATCTTCGATCAACTGGTGCACGCCTGGGCGGTGCTGGCGACGATGACGCCGTCGGAGTACAAGTCGATCCGCCCGTTCCTGGGGCAGTCGTCGGGGTTTCAGTCGTTCCAGTACCGTGAGATCGAATTTATCCTCGGCAACAAAAGCGCGGCGCTGTTGCGGCCCCACGCCCATCGGCCGGAGTTGTTGAACGAGTTGAAAGTGGCGATTGCCACACCGTCGCTGTATGACGAGGCGATCAACCTGATGGTCAAGGCCGGCTTGGCGATTGATCCGAAGCGCGCCGAGCGCGACCCGACGGCCGCGACGGTCCACGATGAATCGGTAGAGGCGGCGTGGCGTGAGGTGTATCGCGATCCGAGCCGGTATTGGGATTTGTATCAGTTGGCCGAAAAGTTTATCGACCTGGAGGACTCGTTCCGTCAGTGGCGCTTCCGCCATGTGACGACGGTAGAGCGGATCATCGGTTTCCAGCCGGGAACCGGTGGCACCGAAGGGGTGGGGTATTTGCGCAAGATGCTAGATACCGTGCTGTTCCCAGAGCTGTGGCGAGTACGCTCAACGCTCTAAACAAAAAGCCCCGGAATTCCGGGGCTTTTTATTGGCTGTCAGTCAGTAATCAGGCGACTGCCATCTTGGCCTTTCTGACCCGCAGCCGGTAGGCAATGTAGATAATCCCCACCCACACCGGCATCGCATACACCGACTCGCTGATGCCCGGAATCGCCAGCATCACGCTGATGATCATCACCATGAACGCCAGGCACAGGTAGTTGCTGAACGGGAACCAGAAGGTCTTGAACGATGGCGTCAGGCCTTGTTCGCCCATGGCTTTGCGGAACTTGATGTGGGTGATGCTGATCAGCGCCCAGTTGATCATCAGTGAGGCAACCACCAGCGCGAACAGCAACTCCAGCGCGCTCTGCGGTGCCACGTAGTTGACCACCACGCACAGCATCGTCACCAGCGCCGAAATCGCCAGGGCGCGGATCGGCACACCTTGCTTGTTCAGCTTCATCAGCGATTTCGGTGCATCGCCTTGCTCGGCCAGGCCGAACAGCATGCGGCTGTTGCAGTACACGCCGCTGTTGTACACCGACAACGCCGCAGTCAGCACCACGAAGTTGAGGATGTGCGCGGCGGTGTCGTTGCCGATCAGCGAGAAGATCTGCACGAACGGGCTACCGCTGTAGGCATCGCCCGAGGCGCCGAGGGTTTGCAGCAACTGGTCCCACGGGTACAGCGACAGCAGTACGGTCAGGGCGCCGACGTAGAAAATCAGGATCCGGTAGACCACCTGGTTGATCGCCTTCGGGATCACCTTGCGCGGCTCGCTGGCTTCGGCGGCAGTGATGCCGACCAGCTCCAGGCCACCGAACGAGAACATGATGAACGCCATGGACATCAACAGCCCCATGCCGCCATTCGGGAAGAACCCGCCGTGGCTCCACAGGTTGCTGACCGAGGCTTGCGGGCCGCCGGTGCCGCTGAACAGCAGGTAGCAGCCGAGCACGATCATGCCGACAATCGCCACCACCTTGATGATTGCGAACCAGAACTCGGCTTCACCGAAGAACTTCACGTTCAGGGTGTTGATCAGGTTCACCGCGACAAAGAACACCAGTGCACTGACCCAGGTCGGGATCTCCGGCCACCAGAACTGGATGTACTTGCCCACCGCCGTCAGTTCGGCCATGCCCACCAGCACGTAGAGTACCCAGTAGTTCCAACCCGCCAGGAAGCCCGCGTAGCCGCCCCAGTATTTGTGCGCGAAGTGGCTGAAGGAACCGGCCACCGGCTCTTCAACGATCATTTCGCCGAGCTGGCGCATGATCAGGAACGCGATGAAACCGGCAATCGCGTAGCCCAGGATCATCGACGGCCCCGCCGACTTGAGCACCCCGGCCGAGCCGAGGAACAACCCCGTGCCGATCGCCCCTCCCAAGGCGATCAGCTGAATGTGCCGGTTCTTCAAGCCACGCTTGAGGCCTACCGGGTTAACCATGTCATCCGCCATTAACATTCCCTTCTACTTGTTTTTCTCAGGGTTGAGTGCACGCCGCATCAGCCCCTCAGAAGTACTGAGGGTCAGATATTACTCTGCGTAAACTTTTCGTAATACAGTTGAACGCCATCAAGTGCCTGATCCGCCAGCCATTGCTGGATGGATTCGACCATTGGAGGGGGGCCGCACAGGTACATATCCGCCGAACTGTCCCGCAATTCGGCCAGGTCAAAATGCTCGGTGAGGTAGCCGCGCTTGCCGGGCCAATCCTCTGAAGGTGCGCTGAGGACTTCGGTGTAGCGGAACTCCGGAATTTTTGCAGCATAACCCTGGATGCGCGCCGCTTCGCACAAGTCTTCGGCACTGCGCACGCCGTAATACAGGTGCACCGGTTGGTCACACCCCTTGGCGGCCAGTTCATCGAGCATGCCCAGCAAGGCCGATAACCCCGTGCCACCCGCCACCAGTACCAATGGCTGGGTGACGTGGCGCAGGTAGAAGGCGCCGAGGGGTGCTTCCATCAACAGTTCATCGCCCACCTGGCAGCGCTCGCGCAGGTAGTTGCTCATCACCCCATCGGGCAACAGGCGCACCAAAAATTGCAGGTGATTGCCCGGCAGGTTGGCGAAAGAATAGGACCGCCAACTGTCCGTGCCAGGCACCGCTAGGCGGGCATATTGGCCCGGCAGAAAGTCCAGCGCCTGATCCAACTGCACCTGCAGGATCGCCGTGCTGGCCGACACCTGCTCCACCGCGCTCACGCTGCCCTTGACCTGAACCGGCCCCGGCGCGTTGCACAGGCTCGAATCAAAGTCGAAATAGAACGTCGCGTCGGACTTTACCCGCGTCTGGCAACTGAGCATCTTGCGCTGTTGCAGGTCGAGGCTGGACAGCGCTTCTTCGTCGACATAGTCCTGGCTGTAATCGCCGGACTCGCAACGGCCCTGGCAGGTGCCGCAGACACCCTCACGGCAATCCAGCGGGATCTTGATGCCGTTGCGCAGCGCCGCATCCAGCAGGATTTCATGGGAGCCCACCGGGAAAAACAGGGTTTTGCCGTCGGCAAAACTGAAGGCTACTTTGTGATTCATTGGTTGAACTCCACGTATTGATGACCTGTGGCGAGCAGGCTTTTTGTGGTGAGCGGGCTTGCCCCGCGTTGGGCTGCGCAGCAGCCCCAATAAGACCACCGCATTTTTTCAGCTGAAAACCCGGTGTCTTCCAGAGGGGCCGCTACGCAGCCCAACGCGGGGCAAGCCCGCTCGCCACAAGAAGCCCGGTGCCACAACAAACCCCTGTGCCACAAAAAGTTCGCTGCTACAGGTGATAGAAATCCAGCACCGAGTTGATGGTGTCGTTGAGCAGCAACGCATGCTTGCGGGTGATCAACCAACTGTCGCCATTCGGCTTGAGGCTGTAGGTAGCCTGTCCGTAGAACTGCTCTGACGTAGCCAATCGGTAAAACAACGTGTGCCAGTTCAGCCGCACCTCCAGCGTTCCCTCCGCCTGCTGCGCCACGCGCACGTTATTGATCAGGTGCAAGGTGCGCGGCATCGGTGTCGCCGACGCGGCTTTGCCGGTGCGCAAACGGAACACACGGTCTTCCAGGCCCGAGCGGTTGGCGTAGTAGATCAACGACATCTCGCGCTTGGGATCACGGGTGTAGACGTGTTCCGAGTCCCACTGCGGCAGGTGGAACTCGCTCTGCGGGTCGAACAGCTGCACATAGGCGTCCCAGTCCTGGGCGTCGCACAGCTCGGATTTGCGGTAGAAGAACTGCTCGATCTGGTACTGCAGTTGCGCATTCATCACTTCACCTCCCGCAATGTCAGTGCTTGTCTGTCCAGGCCCTTGAGCAGGAACTGCTGCCAGTTGCGATGCTGGTTCACGTAGAGGCCTTCATGGGTGAATTCGGTGCCGGTCATGGCCGGTTGGATGCCGATGGCTTCGCTGTTGGGCGTGGGGCCGGTTTCCCAGCGATGGCTGCCGCGTGAGATGTCGCTCCAGCGTTCCAGGCGGCCCTGGAAACCGCGCTGGGCCTCGCGAAATTCCACCAGGTCATCCGGTGTGCCCATGCCCGACACGTTGAAAAAGTCCTCGAACTGACGAATACGGTTTTCGCGATCCGCGTCGGATTCACCCTTCACCCCCAGGCACTGGCTGATGATCTCGGTCTTGTTCCACGCCACCGGGCGGATGATGCGCAGCTGCGAGCTGATCTGGTCGAGGAAGAACAGGCTCGGGTAGATATTCAAGTTGCGCAGGCGGTGCATCATCCACTCGGCCTTTGGCTGGCCGTGTTCTTCCACCAGGCGCGGCATGATGGTGGCGTAGCCGGATCGTACGCTGGGGTTGGGCATGTCGCTGAACAACACACTGTGACCATTGTTGAACGCGAACCAGCCGTCATCGGTGTTGGCGTCACCCGCGCCAAGCTTGCTGTAGTCCAGGGTGCTACCTGCGCCGGTGCCGTTCTCGGTGTTCACCTGCTGGCGATGCTGCACCGTGGCCACATAGTTGTAGTGCACAGTGCTGACGTGATAACCGTCCAGGCCGTTCTCGTTTTGCAGCTTCCAGTTGCCGTCGTAGGTGTAGGCGGATTTGCCCGGCAATACCTCCAACTCACCGGTAGCGGACTGGGCGACCATCATGTCGAAGAACACTTTGGCGTCGCCCAGGAAGTCTTCCAGGCTGTCGGTGCCTGCCACATCCAGGCTGATGAACACGAAGCCTTTGTAGCTTTCGATGCGTGCCTTTTTCAGGCCACGCGTCGCCTTGTCGAAACCCTCCGGGTATTCCCCCGGCGCCTTGACCTTCACCAGCCGGCCATCGCTCTTGTAGCACCAGGCATGGAACGGGCAAGTGAAGGTGGACTGGTTGCCCTTGCCGACCCGCGTCAAGGTGGTGCCGCGATGCTGGCAGGCGTTGATCAGCGCGTTGAGCTGGCCTTCGCCGTCGCGGGTGATGATCATTGGCTGGCGCCCGGCGCGCATCGTCACGAAGTCGTGGTTATTGGCCAGTTCGCTTTCGTGGCAGGCGTAGATCCAGTTTTTTTCGAAGATCAGTTCCATCTCCAGATCGAACAATTCCGGCTCGGTGAACATGTCACGGGCGATGCGGAACACTTCATCCGCCGGGCGAAAATCCAGACAACCTTCGATAAATGTTTTCCACTGCTCGACGCTTCTTGCACCACTCATGGGAGGCACCTTTTGATAGGGCTAATCGGTGGTTTATTAGAGGCAGCGGGACAGGGCGCGGGCTATCCGCTTAGTGGGGGAACCTGCGCCGGATAATTGGGCAGCAAATACCCAACCCGGTGCGCAGCGGTGACGGGATGCGCTACTGTCTGGCAAGGCAAGGGTCGAAAAAGTAAGCGTCTTATCCACTTAATCGACCCTTGCTATCCACCCGCTGGCGATTGCGCCGGCGTGGCGCATTATTTGCTGTCGAACAACAACGACGCGCCGCCAGAGCGCGCAACAGCCTAACCGCCGTGGGTGCACCCTGATGAGCAGCCAAACGATTCAACGCTTCGACCTGGAAGGCGCACGCAGCTGGATGTCCGGCATCTGCGGGCCCCATCGCCTGGCCACCGCCACGCCCGAGCGCCTGCGTTTCCACCACAGTGCCAACGTGTTCAAGTCCCGCGCCACCACCTTGGGCGTGATCGAATACGGCACCGACGTGACCATCGACATTGAAGACGCGGAGCACTTCAGCAGCTACAGCCTGAGCCTGCCGTTGGTGGGCGAGCAGGAGTTGAGCAAGAACGGTGAGCGCCTGAGCTCCAACCGCGACCAGGGCGTGATCATTTCGCCCAACGAGCATCAGGTGCTGGCGATTTCCGGCGACTGCCGCAAGTTGCAGGTGGTGATCACGCGGGCGGCGATGAGTGAGTCGCTGGAAGGTCTGCTGCAGCGGCCGATTGAGGCGCCGCTGCGCTTTGAGTCGGTGATGGACGCGGTGGACGGCGCTTCGGCGGCGTGGTGGCGCATGGCGCGCTACTTCATCGCGGAGCTGGAACACGGCAGTGAATTGTATGAGCAACCGGCGTTTACCCGTGACCTGGAAAGCTCGCTGATCAAGGGCCTGATCCTGGCCCAGCCGAACAATTACTCCGAAGAACTGCGCGATGTCCTCGGTGTGAAACTGCCGCATTACCTGATCCGTGCGCGCCAGTACATCCACGACAATGCTCGGGACGCCGTGCATCTGGAAGACCTGGAGGCCGCGGCCGGCGTATCGCGGTTCAAATTGTTCGATGCCTTTCGCAAATACTTTGCGCTGTCGCCGATGGCCTATTTGAAAAAGCATCGGCTCTCTGCAGTGCGCCAGGCCATCCTTGAACAGGGCTCCACCTGCACCATCTCCGAGATTGCCCTGGGCTGGGGCTTTACCCACCTTGGGCGGTTTTCGGCGGAGTATCGCAAGCTGTTCGATGAGTCTCCAAGCCAGACCTTGCAGCGCAATGATGCCCGGCGCCTGCGTGGCTAGATCAACTCTTCCACCAGTTGCAGGCAATGACTGAGCCCCGGCGACTGGTCATTCACCCGTCGGCTGAGGATGATCGGCGAGGTTGCGGTGGCCTCCACCACCGGCGTGTAGCCGATGTCCGCACGGTGCAGCACTTGCACCGAGGCGGGCACCAGCGTCACGCCCATACCGGCGCCGACCAGACCAATGGCGGTCTGCAATTCGTTGGTCCACTGCGCCACCTTGAGGCTCAGGCCATGGGCGTCGAACAGCGCGATCACATGGTCGGCGTAACTGGGGCGCGGGTTGCCGGGGTAGAGCACAAAGGGCTCGGCGGCCAGTTGGGCGAGGGTGGCGGGCGCATCGAGCAACGGGTGGCCGGCAGGCAGCACGGCGACCAGCCGATCCTCCACCAAAACGCGCTGGACGATGGCCGGGTCATCGATGCGAATCCGCCCGAACCCCACGTCGATGCGCCCGGCCTTGAGCGCTTCGACCTGCTGCAAGGTGGTCATTTCCGACAGCCCCAACTCCAGCTCCAGCGCCTCATGGGTGCGCAGCCGGCGGATCAGTTCCGGCAGCACGCCATACAAGGTCGAGGGCGCAAAGCCGATGCCCAGCCAAGTCTTCTCGCCTTGGCCGATGCGTCGGGTGTTGTCGCAGACCTTGCTCAGCTGTTCCAGCAGCACGTTGGCATGCTCATAGAAAAACCGCCCGGCTTCGGTCAGCCGCAACGGTCGGCCACGCTCCAGCAGGATCACCCCCAACTCATCTTCCAATTGCTGGATCTGCCGGCTCAACGGCGGCTGTGCGATGTGCAAACGTTCGGCGGCGCGGGTGAAGTTGAGGGTTTCCCCCAGCACCTGGAAATAGCGCAGATGACGCAATTCCATAACCACTCCTTTCATACCTTGAGGGTATTGCTTCAGACCCATTCTATATTGGAAGCCTTTAAAAATACGGCACAGAATCGGCTCAAACCTAAAAAGAACCCAACGGGTATAGCCATGCCGATTTGCGCCATCGAGTCGATCGACACGATCATCGTCGACCTCCCCACCATTCGCCCGCACAAGTTGGCGATGCACACCATGCAAAACCAGACCTTGGTGATCATCCGCCTGCGTTGCGCCGACGGCATCGAAGGCATCGGCGAAGCCACCACCATTGGGGGGCTGAGCTACGGCAACGAAAGCCCCGACAGCATCAAGGTCAACATCGACCGCCACTTCGCGCCGCTGCTGATCGGCCAGGATGCGAGCAATATCAACGCGGCCATGTTGCGCCTGGAACGCAGCATTCGCGGCAACACCTTTGCCAAGTCCGGGATCGAAAGTGCCTTGCTCGATGCCTTGGGCAAACGCTTGAACCTGCCGGTCAGCGAACTGCTCGGCGGCCGTGTGCGCGATGCCTTGCCGGTGGCCTGGACCCTGGCCAGCGGCAACACGGAAAAGGACATTGCCGAAGCGGAAAAGATGCTCGACCTGCGCCGCCACCGCATTTTCAAATTGAAGATCGGCGCCGGTGAAGTCAGTCACGACCTGGCCCATGTGATCGCGATCAAAAAAGCCCTGGGCGACCGCGCCAGTGTGCGCGTCGACGTCAACCAGGCTTGGGATGAGGCGGTGGCACTGCGTGCCTGCAAGGTGCTCGGCGACAACGGCATCGACCTGATCGAACAACCCATCTCCCGCAACAACCGGGGCGGCATGGCGCGGCTTAACCTGTCGAGCCCGGCGCCGATCATGGCGGATGAGTCCATCGAGTGTGTCGAAGATGCCTTCAACCTCGCCCGCGAAGGCGCGGCCTCGGTGTTTGCGTTGAAGATCGCCAAGAACGGCGGCCCGCGCGCCGTACTGCGTACGGCCGCCATTGCCGAAGCGGCGGGCATCGGCCTGTACGGCGGCACCATGCTCGAAGGCGGCATCGGCACCCTGGCCTCGGCCCATGCCTTTCTCACGCTGAACAAACTGGCATGGGGCACCGAGTTGTTCGGCCCGTTGTTGCTCACCGAAGACATCCTCACCGAACCGCCGGTGTACCGCGATTTCCAGCTGCATGTTTCCACCGCACCGGGCCTGGGCCTGGCCATCGATGAAGAGCGCCTGGCGTTCTTCCGTCGTGACAAACACTAAGAGGCGCCTGCCATGTTGTTCCACGTAAAAATGACCGTGAACCTGCCCCTCGATATGAATCCCGAGCGCGCCGCTGCGCTCAAGGCCGAAGAAAAAGCCTTGGCGCAGCGCCTGCAACAGCAAGGCAAATGGCGCCACCTGTGGCGCATCGCCGGGCATTACGCGAACTACAGCGTGTTCGATGTCGACAGCGTGCAGGACCTGCACGATGTGTTGATGCAACTGCCGCTCTTTCCCTACATGGCCATCGAAGTGAATGCCCTGTGCCGTCACCCGTCGTCGATCCATGAGGATGACCGCTAAGCCGGTTTTCACCCTAATAACTACAAGATGAGGAATGCACCATGTCCATCCGACTGTCCCAGACTGCCCATGCTCAACAGTTTCTCGAAGAAGCCAGCGGCAACCTCAATGACGGCGGTAACCCGCGTACCAAGGCGCTGATCTACCGGATCCTGCGCGACACCGTGAACATCATCGAAGACCTGGAAGTGACCCCGGAAGAGTTCTGGAAGGCGGTCAACTATCTGAACGACTTGGGCAAGCACCAGGAAGCCGGCTTGCTCGCCGCCGGGCTGGGCCTGGAGCATTACCTGGACCTGTTGATGGACGCCGCCGACGAGGAAGCCGGCAAATCCGGCGGCACACCGCGCACCATCGAAGGCCCGTTGTATGTGGCCGGTGCGCCGCTGTCGAAGTATGAGGCGCGACTGGATGATGGCAAGGACGACGCGGTGCCGCTGTTCATGCGCGGGCAAGTGCGCGACACCGACGGCAAGCCGCTGGCGGGGGCGATTGTGGACGTGTGGCAGGCCAACACCGGTGGCACCTATTCGTGGTTCGACCCGACGCAATCGGAGTTCAACCTGCGTCGCCGCATCGAGACCGATGCCCAGGGCAACTACCGTTTTCGCAGTATCGTGCCGTCGGGCTACGGCTGCCCGCCGACCGGGCCGACCCAGCAACTGCTCGATCAACTGGGGCGCCACGGGCAGCGGCCGGCGCATATTCACTTCTTCATTTCGGCGCCGGGGCATCGACACCTGACCACGCAGATCAACCTGTCGGATGACCCGTACCTGCATGATGATTTTGCCTACGCGACGCGGGATGAGTTGATCGCCGAGATTCGCTTTAGTGAAGATCCGCAGCTGGCGCGGGAGTTTGGCGTGGAAGGGCGGTTTGCGCAGATTGATTTTGACTTTGAGTTGCAGATCGCTGATGCGCCGGTAGAGCAAAAGCGCATGCAGCGCGTGCGTGCCCTCGAGGACTAAACGCCACGCCCCCTGTAGGAGCGAGCTTGCTGTGGCGAGCAAGCTTGCTTGCGCTGGGGTGCGAAGCGCCCCCAACAAGCGGGAGACTGCTTCGCAGTCAGCGGGAGCAAGCTCCCTCGCCACAGCAAGCTCGCTCCTACAGAAGGCATTCTCAGCCTACTTACGGATAACCAGGTCCAACACCTCATCCCGATCCTTGATTTTCTGCAACACAATCTCCGAGCGTATATCCATCACCCCCGCCGTGCGGTTCAGGTGGTTCACGATAAAGTCCGAAAAATGCTTGAGGTTGCGCGCCTGCACCCGCAGCACATAGTTGCTGGCGCCGGTGATCACGTAGGCGCTGGCCACTTCCGGCCAGCCCTGCACTTTCTTGATGAACGTCTCATGCCAATCCTCCACATCCTGGCGCAAGGACAGGTGGACGATGGCCTCCAGCTCGATCCCCAATTGCTCCGCATTCAGCACTGCGCGGTAGCCGCTGATGATTCCCTCGCTCTCCAGCAAGCGCAAACGGCGCAGGCAGGCGGACGGCGACAGCGCGACTTTTTCCGCCAGTTCCTGGTTGCTGATGCGGCCATCCTGTTGCAGGAAATGCAGGAGGCGCAGGTCGGTGGCGTCGAGAATCATGGTTAGAATAAATCCGCGTGTTTGGGGGTTAAATTCGAATTTCCTACAGCTTAATTAGCCTGTTGCTACTCACTTTGCACGAAAATTCTCTAAAACTTCGTTCATTATTTGGTCCATTCTTACTTATAAAAACCAGGACCGCCCATGACCTCTCGAAGCCATTGCCAAGCCCTCGACGCCCAGGACCCGCTGGCACCTTTGCGCAGCCAGTTCGCCTTGCCGGAGGGCGTGATCTACCTCGACGGCAACTCGCTCGGCGCCCGCCCGGTGGCGGCGTTGGCGCGGGCGCAGGCGGTGATTGCCGAAGAGTGGGGCAACGGGCTCATCCGCAGCTGGAACGCCGCCGGCTGGGCGGATTTGTCCCAGCGCCTGGGCAATCGCCTGGCGCCGTTGATTGGCGCGCGTGACAACGAAGTGGTGATCACCGATACCACCTCGATCAACCTGTTCAAGGTGCTGAGCGCCGCATTGACCGTGCAGCGTCAACGCCAGCCGCATCGCAAGGTGATCGTCAGCGAGGCGAGCAACTTCCCCACCGACTTGTACATCGCAGAAGGCTTGGCTGAACTGCTGCAACAGGGCTATTCCCTGCGCCTGGTGAACAGCCCGGACGAACTGCCCCAGGCGATCGATCAGGACGTGGCGGTGGTGATGCTCACCCACGTCAACTACAAGACCGGCTACATGTACGACATGCAGGCGCTGACCGCCTTGAGCCATGAGTGTGGCGCGCTGAGCCTCTGGGACCTGGCGCATTCGGCGGGCGCGGTGCCCATCGACCTGCATCAGGCCGGCGCCGATTATGCGATCGGCTGCACCTACAAGTACCTCAACGGCGGCCCGGGTTCCCAGGCGTTTGTGTGGGTCAACCCGGCGTTGGTGGATGTGGTGCGTCAGCCGTTGTCGGGCTGGTTCGGGCATACCCGGCAGTTCGCCATGGAGTCGACGTATGCACCGAGTGCCGGTATCGCTCGCTATCTGTGCGGCACTCAACCGATCACTTCGCTGGCCATGGTGGAGTGCGGCCTGGAGATTTTTGCCCAGACCGATATGGCGAGTTTGCGCAGCAAGTCCCTGGCGTTGACCGACCTGTTTATCGCGTTGGTCGAAGCCCGTTGTGCCGCCCATGACTTGAAGTTGATCACCCCACGTGAGCACGCCAGACGTGGCAGCCATGTGAGCTTTGAACACCCCGAAGGCTACGCGGTGATCCAGGCCTTGATCGCCCGTGGGGTGATCGGTGATTACCGTGAGCCGCGCATCATGCGGTTTGGTTTTACGCCGTTGTACACGAGCTTTACCGAGGTGTTTGACGCTGTGGAAATCCTTGGCGACATCCTCGACAACCACACCTGGGACCAGCCGCAGTTCAAAGTCCGCAACAGCGTCACCTGACACACCTACCGACCACCTGTGCAATCACAATAATAAAGGGGCACACCACGTGACCACGCCAGACAACGGCTTTGCAGAGATCACCCACCGCGAACTGGGCCTGCGGCGCCAGCTCACTTCCGGCCAGATGAGCATGATCGCCATCGGCGGCGCCATTGGTACCGGGCTGTTCATGGGCAGCGCCTACGCCATCGGCTATGCCGGGCCCAGTGTCTTGGTGAGCTACGCCATCGGTGCGTTGATCACCTTGCTGTTGATGGGCTGCCTGGCGGAGATGACGGTGGCCCACTCCACCTCGGGCTCCTTCGGTGCCTATGCCGAGTTCTACATCAGCCCGCTCGCCGGGTTCCTGGTGCGTTATGCCTACTGGGCGGCGATTGTGTTGGCGGTGGGCGCCGAGGTCACGGCGGTGGCGATGTACATGAAGTACTGGTTCGCCCACGTGCCGGAATGGGTGTGGATCGTGTCGTTTTCCAGCGTGTTGATCCTGCTCAATGCGATCAGCGTGAAGACGTTTGGCAACTTCGAATACTGGTTTTCGACGATCAAGATCAGTGCGATTGTCGGCTTCATCATCCTTGCCGTGTACGTGGTGTTCGGCTCCGGCAACCCGGAGTACGGGGTGCAGAATTACACGGCCCACGACGGCTTTTTCCCCCATGGCCTGAGCGGCATGTGGATGGCGGTGATCGTGTCGATCTTCAGTTATTTGAGTGTGGAGATGATCGCCGTGGCCGCCGGTGAAGCCGCCGACCCGGAACAGGCGGTGAAGAAAGCCTTCCGTGCGACCATCGTGCGCCTGGTGGTGTTTTACCTGCTGACCCTGGCGCTGATGCTGGCCATCGTGCCGTGGAACCAGGCCGGGCAGACCCAGAGCCCGTTCGTCACGGTGATGCAGACCATCGGCATTCCCGGTGCGACCGGCGTGATGAACTTCGTGATCCTGATCGCCGCGCTCTCGGCGATGAACAGCCAGCTCTACATCACCACCCGCATGATGTTCAGCCTGTCCCGCGCCGGCTTTGCCCCCAAGTCCATGGGCGCGTTGAGCAAGAGCGGCATCCCGTTGAACGCGTTGCTGCTGTCCAGCTCGGGCATTGCGCTGGCGACGTTGCTCAACGTGGTGTACCCGGAAAGCTCGTTCACGCTGATGATGGCGATCTCGATGTTTGGCGCGATCTTCACCTGGTTCATGATCTTCCTCACCCACCTGTTTTTCCGTCGCTACCGCAAGCGCCACGGTGGGCCGAAGCTGTCGTTCCAACTGCGGCTGTTTCCCTACAGCACGCTGCTGGGGCTGGTGCTGATGGGCGCGGTGATGATCACCACCTATTTCACCGACGCGTTCAAGATGACCCTGGTGTTTGGCGTGCCGTTCCTGCTGATTCTGTCGGCGGTGTATTACGGGTTCTTCCGCAAGGGCAGGGCCAAGGCATCGAACAAGGCCTTGGCATAACCGGGCAGTTGTTCGAACGAGCGCGCACATAACAGCAGCTTCCGACAGGCCCACGCTTCTTGCAGAGGGTGGGCCTTGACGCTGGGTTCCAGCGGCCAACGTTCCAGCGCGGCCTGGGGCACGATGCCCAGGCCAGCGCCATGGGCGACCATACGGATCACCCCGTCGAAGCCCTCGGCACGGATGCGCGTTTGCAGGCGGAAACCCGCGTGCAATGCCTGTTCTTCGAGGTACACCGTCAACGCGCTGTGAGTGGCGAGGCCGACAAAGTCGTGTTGCAGGCTATCGACAAAGCTCCCTGCGGTGAACGGATGATCCAGCGGCGCGATCAGCACCAGCGGGTCGTCGCGAAAGGGAAGAGTCTGCAGACCGTGGGTGTCCACTGCGTCGGAGATGATCCCAATATCCGCCGTGCCCTGGCGCAAGGCCTGGGTGATGCGCAGGCTCGGCAGCTCCTGCAGGTCGATATCGAGGTTGGGGTGCTCGCACAGAAAGTCCGCCAGCAGTTCCGGCAGGTATTCGCTGAGGGCGGTGGTGTTGCACAGCAAGCGCACCTGGCCTTTGACGCCGTTGGCGTATTCCGCCAGGTCCTGCTGCAGGTGTTCGGCTTGTTGCAGCAACAAGCGTGCGTGGCGGGCCAGGGCCTTGCCGGCGGGTGTTGGGGTGACGCCTCGACGGTTACGCTCCAAGAGTTCGATACCCAACGAAGCCTCCATCGCCCGGATACGCGCACTCGCGGCGGCCAGGGACAGGTGGCTGCGCCCGGCACCGGCGGTGATGTTGCCGGTGTCGAGGATGTGCAGATAGAGGCGCAGGTCGATCAAGTCAAAGTGCATGGCACCAGCCTAAGGGAAAACAAGAGTCTGTCTCAGTATATGGCGAATTTTCGGCGTCACCGAAAAACCGCACAATCCCCCCATGAATACCTTCCTCGCGTTCTACCAAGACATCGGCCCCGCCCTGACGCTGCTGGTGATCGGCACCTTTGTGCTGGCCGGCACTGTCAAGGGTGTGATCGGCCTGGGCCTGCCGACAGTCTCCATGGGCTTGCTCGGCCTGGCTATGTTACCGGCGCAGGCTGCGGCCTTGCTGATCATCCCTTCGACGATCACCAACCTGTGGCAACTGGCGTTCGGCGGGCATTTGAGTGCGCTGCTCAAACGCCTGTGGCCGATGTTGCTGCTGATCTTCCTCGGCACCGGGTTGGGCACCTTGTGGCTGGGCATGAGCGGGGGAAGCTGGGTGGGGCATGCGTTGGGCGGTGCGTTGCTGGTGTATGCACTCAGCGGATTGTTCCTGCCGACGTTCAAGGTAAAACCTGAGACTGAACGTTGGCTGGGTCCTATGTGCGGCATCGTCACGGGAGTCATCACTTCAGCGACCGGCGTGTTCGTGATTCCCGCCGTGCCCTATCTGCAGGCCTTGGGCTTGAACCGTGATCAGTTGGTGCAGGCACTGGGGCTGTCGTTCACGGTTTCCACCCTGGCGTTGGCCGCCGGGCTGGCCTGGCGCGGCACGCTCGGTGGCGGGGAGGTCAACGCCTCGCTGCTGGCGTTGGTGCCGGCACTGCTGGGCATGTGGCTGGGCCAGGCGATGCGGCAGCGCATCAGTGCCGTGTTGTTCAAGCGTGTGTTTTTCGTGGGCATGGCCTTGCTGGGGGCGCATCTGCTGATCAGCGGTTAACAATGGGTGGTGCATTTGTGCTTTCTGGTCAAATGTATTTTGCCGTGCCGCCGCTTATTCCGAGGGGCCAATGTCGATAGCCTGCAGGCAGACATTTTTAACCCTTCTGGATGCCCTCCCATGAAAAAAATCCTCCTGCTCAACGGCGGCAAAAAATTCGCTCATTCCGATGGCCGCTACAACAGCACCCTGCATGACGCCGCCGTGGCCGTGCTGGACCGTGCCGGCATTGACGTGAAAGTCACTCACATCGACGAAGGCTACGACGTGGCCGAAGAAGTGGCGAAATACCTCTGGGCCGACGTGATCATCTACCAGATGCCCGGTTGGTGGATGGGCGCGCCGTGGATCGTCAAGAAATACATCGATGAAGTCTTCACCGAAGGCCACGGCAGCCTGTACGCCAGCGACGGTCGCACGCGCTCCGACTCGTCGCAGAAGTACGGCAGCGGCGGCCTGATCCAGGGCAAGCAGTACATGCTCTCGCTGACCTGGAACGCGCCGCAGCAAGCCTTCGACGACCCGACCGACTTCTTCGAAGCCAAGGGCGTGGACGCGGTGTACTTCCCGTTCCACAAGGCCAATGAATTTCTTGGCATGACTGGCCTGCCGACCTTCTTGTGCGTGGACGTGATGAAGCGCCCGGCGATCGAGGCTGACGTAGCGCGCTATGAGCAGCATCTGGCGCAGGTGTTCAATTTCTCGGTGTAAGCTGCTGGGAACCGATAACGAGGAGCGCCTGTGAAAGCCCGATCCGATGAGCTACAGATCTTCGTCAGCGTGATTGAATGCGGTTCGATTTCCGCTGCCGCAGAACAGGTCGGGCAGACGCCCTCGGCGGTCAGCCGCACGCTGTCACGCCTGGAAGCCAAGCTCGACACCACGCTGATCAACCGCACCACGCGGCGCATGGACCTGACCGAGGAGGGCAAGTACTTCTTCGAACAGGCCAAGGTGATCCTGGCGCAGATGGATGAGCTGGAGGAACGCCTGTCGTCACGCCAGAAGAAACCGGCGGGGCGCCTGCGCATCAATGCGGCGGTGCCCTTTATGCTGCATGGGATCGTGCCGTACATCGCGGAGTTTCGCAGTCTTTACCCGGATATCCAGCTGGAGCTGAACAGCGATGACCTGATCATCGACCTGCTGGAGCAGAGTACCGACATCGCCATCCGCATCGGTGTGTTGGCCGACTCCACTCTGCACGCACGTGCGCTCGGCTGTACGCCGCTGCATGTTCTCGCTAGCCCCGACTACCTCAAGCAATACGGCACGCCGACCACGGTTGCCGAATTGGCGGACCACACGTTGCTGGGGTTCACCCAGACCGAAACCCTCAACCACTGGCCGCTGCGCCATGTGGAGGGCGACCGCTGGTTGATCCAGCCCGGCGTGGCCGCGTCCAGTGGTGAAACCGTGCGTCATTTGGCGCTGGAAGGGCAGGGCATCTGCTGCCTGTCGAACTTCATGACCATCGACGACATCGAAACCGGACGCCTGGTGCCAGTCTTGGAAGCGTTCAACAGCGGTTATCGCCAGCCGATCCACGCGGTGTTCTACCGTAACTCGCAGCTGGCCTTGCGCATCCAGTGTTTCCTCGACTTCATGCAGGCCAAGCTGGCGCGGTATGCCTGCTGATTCGTGACCTTCGCGCAAGAGTGAATTGGGCAATAGGGGCTTATTCGTCAGGGATCGGCCCTTGATACTGGTCCCATCACTTACCCACTCAGGAGCACTCTCCATGAACGTATTCGTTACCGGCGCAGCAGGTTTTATCGGGGGTTCCATCGCAACCGGCCTGGTCAAGGCAGGCCATAGCGTGACCGGCCTGGTGCGCAGCGCCGAGCAGGCGGCCGAGATGACCGCATTGGGTATCACCCCAGTGATCGGCACCCTGGATGACGCCGCTGTATTGACCGAGCAAGCGCAAAAGGCCGATGCGGTGATCAATGCCGCGAGCAGCGACCATCGCGCTGCCGTGGAAACCCTGCTGGCAGCCTTGAAGGGCTCGAACAAGCCATTCCTGCACACCAGCGGTTCAAGCATTGTCGGTGATGCGTCGGGCGGCAAGTCCAGCAATGTCATCTACTTTGAAGACAACCTGCCGGAGCCAACCGTCGACAAGGCGGCACGCGTGGCCATCGACAACCTGATCCTGGCGGCTGCCAACGAAGGCGTGAACTCGGCGGTGATCTGCAACACCCTGATCTACGGCCACAGCCTGGGCGTGAAGCGCGACAGCGTGCAATTGCCGCGTCTGCTCAAGCAGGCGCGCAAGAGTGGGGTGGTGCGCCATGTGGGCAGTGGGCAGAACATCTGGTCCAACGTGCACATCGAAGACGTGGTGGCGCTGTACCTGCTGGCACTGACCCAGAACGCACCGGGCACCTTCTACTTCGTGGAAAGCAGCGAAGCGGCGTTTATCGACATGACCACCGCCATTGCCGAAGCCCTGAACCTGGGCAAACCGCAGGATTGGCCATTGGCCGACGCCGAAGCCGAGTGGGGCTATGAAATGGCCAACTATGGCCTGGGCTCCAACAGCCGGGTGCGGGGCAAGCATGCGCGTGAACTGCTGGGCTGGGTGCCGAAGCGTACGTCGGTAGTCGAGTGGATTCGCCACGAGATGGTGTAAGCCTCCCTGTGGCGAGCGGGCTTGCCCCGCGTTGGGCCGCGAAGCGGCCCCAGTCCAGCCAACGCGTATCTACCGGTAGATAGGCGGTGAATGGCTTTGGGGCTGCTACGCAGCCCAACGCGGGGCAAGCCCGCTCGCCACAACCACAACCACAGGGTGTAGCTCGCCTTAAAAATCTGGTTCTGCCCTGCTCAATTCCGTACCATTCCCCGCCTTATCCCCCGCATTACCCTGGTACTTCATGAACCTCACCCGTCTGCGCGCCGATGCCCTGGCCGGCCTCACCACGTCGTTTGCGTTGCTGCCCGAATGCATCGCCTTTGCCCTGGTGGCCCACCTCAACCCGCTGATGGGGCTCTATGGCGCCTTTATCATCTGCACACTGACCGCATTGTTTGGCGGCCGCCCCGGCATGGTGTCCGGTGCGGCGGGCTCGATGGCGGTGGTGATCGTTGCGTTAGTGGTGCAACACGGCGTGGAATACCTGCTGGCGACGGTATTGCTCGGCGGGTTGATCATGGTCGCCTTCGGCCTGCTGCGCCTGGGCAAGCTGGTGCGCATGGTGCCGCATCCGGTAATGCTGGGGTTCGTCAACGGCCTGGCGATCATCATCGCCCTGGCGCAGTTGGAGCATTTCAAGAGCGGTGAACACTGGCTCAGCGGCACGCCGCTGTACGTGATGATCGGCCTGGTGCTGGTGACCATGGCCATCGTCTACCTGCTGCCGCGCATCACCCGCGCGGTGCCGCCTGCATTGGTGGCGATCCTCGGCGTGGGCCTGGCGGTGTACCTGCTGGGCTTGCCGACTCGGACCTTGGGCGACATGGCCCACATCGCTGGTGGCCTACCCAGCGTTGCCCTGCCGCAGATCCCCTGGACCCTGGACACCCTCGGCATCATCGCGCCCTATGCGTTCCTGATGGCCATGGTCGGCCTGCTGGAAACCCTGCTGACCCTCAACCTCACCGATGAAATCACCGAAACCCGTGGCTACCCGGACCGCGAAAGCGTGGCCCTTGGCGCGGCGAATATGGTCTCGGGCCTGTTCGGCGGCATGGGCGGCTGCGCGATGATCGGGCAAACCGTGATCAACCTCAGCTCGGGCGGGCGCGGGCGTTTTTCCGGAGTGTTTGCCGGGGTCATGATCCTGCTGTTCATCCTGTTCCTGTCGCCGTTTATCGAGCGGATCCCGCTGGCGGCGCTGGTGGGTGTGATGTTCGTGGTGTCCCAGCAGACCTTCGCCTGGGCCTCCTTGCGGGTGATCAACAAGGTGCCGCTCAATGACGTGCTGGTGATTATCGCGGTGACGGTGATCACTGTGTTCACCGACCTGGCCACGGCCGTGCTGTGCGGGATCGTGATTGCGGCGCTGAACTTCGCCTGGCAACAGGCGCGCGAGCTGTATGCCGATGAACACCTGGAGGCCGATGGCAGCAAGCTCTATCGCTTGCATGGCACCTTGTTCTTTGCCTCGACCACGCCGTTCCTCAACCAGTTCGACCCGGCCAACGACCCGGCCCAGGTGACGCTGGATTGCCGTCACCTGAGCTTTGTCGACTATTCAGCGATTGCGGCGCTGATGACCCTGCGTGAGCGTTACACCAAGGCCGGCAAGCACCTGCGGGTGCTGCATTTGTCAGAGCGCTGCAAGAAGCTGCTCAAGCGCGCCCGGGTCCATCATGAGTAAGTGATCACGGCCCGACCAGGTCTTCCAACTCCTGGGCGCGGGTCTGGGTCATGTCCAGCAGGCAAGCGGAGCCGTTGACCTGGTCGATGGTGCCACCGGTCGCGGAGCCGGCGAAGCCGCAATTGGCATCACGGTATTTTATCCACAGGCGCTGCACGTCTTGCAGTTGCTGCTTGCGCGCACCTTCCTGAGCGGCGAGGGCAGTCTTGTAGGCCTTGTTCAGGCGCGTGTCCTGCACCTTGGCTTCCTTGGCGTTGCAATTGACCATGTCCGCGGTCGTGTTGGCGCTGTCCATGCATTTTTTCAACGCCGCGTTATCGGCGGCCGACGCAGTGCCGCACAGGGCGAGAAACAAAGCGCTGACGGCGAGGGAGGTGCGAATCATGGTCGATTTTCCTGGGCATGAGGGGAGGCGCATTCTATGACTCGATGGCGGCGTTTGAGTTTCCAGCATCTTCTGATCTTCATGTAAGAACACCCCCCGAATTTTCATGGGCGACCGTTGGGCATATCCCAACGCGACAGCGCTTGCCTGTGAGCGAAAATTACTTTCATAAAAATTGAAAATGCTCCTCGGTAATGATTTATGAGTTTCACAACCAATTCGACGTGACCCTTTCCGAGGAGTACCGCATGGCCGCATCACCGGGCTTCGGGCTATTGGCATACGCTGCCATCGCCATCATTGCTTTGATCGTGCTGATTGCACGTTACCGGCTCAACCCGTTTATCGTCATCACCTTGGTGTCCATTGGCCTGGCGCTGATGGCCGGGATGCCGGCGGACACCATCATGGGCTCGTATGAAGCGGGCGTCGGCAAGACCTTGGGGCATATCGCCCTGGTGGTAGCGCTGGGCACCATGCTCGGCAAGATGATGGCCGAGTCCGGCGGTGCCGAGCAGGTGGCGCGCACGTTGATCAACCGTTTTGGCGAGCGTAACGCGCACTGGGCCATGGTGTGCATCGCCTTCCTGGTGGGGCTGCCGCTGTTTTTCGAGGTCGGTTTTGTGCTGCTGGTGCCGATTGCCTTTACCGTGGCGCGGCGTGTGGGCGTATCGATCCTGATGGTCGGTTTGCCGATGGTCGCTGGCCTGTCGGTGGTGCATGCGCTGGTGCCGCCGCACCCGGCGGCGATGATGGCCGTGCTGGCGTACAACGCGTCGGTGGGGCAGACCGTGCTCTACGCGATTCTGATCGGTATCCCCACGGCAATCATCGCAGGTCCCGTCTACGCCAAATTCATCGTGCCGCGTATTCATTTGCCAGCGGAAAATCCGCTGGAACGCCAGTTCATTGACCGCGAACCGCGTACCCGTTTGCCGAGTTTTGCGCTGACCATGGGCACCATCCTGTTGCCGGTGGTGTTGATGATGATCGGAGGCTGGGCCAACGTGATTTCCACGCCGGGCACTGGCTTCAACCAGTTCCTGTTGTTTATCGGTAACTCGGTGATCGCGCTGCTGGTAGCGACTTTGGTGAGCTTCTGGACCTTGGGGATCGCCCAAGGCTTCAACCGCGAATCGATCCTCAAGTTCACCAATGAATGCCTGGCGCCGACCGCGAGCATCACCTTGCTGGTGGGCGCGGGCGGCGGTTTGAATCGCATCCTGGTGGATGCGGGTGTGACCAACGAAATCCTCGGCCTGGCCCATGCTTTCCATCTGTCGCCTTTGGTGATGGGTTGGCTGTTTGCAGCCCTGATGCGTATTGCCACGGGCTCGGCCACTGTTGCCATGACCACCGCGTCCGGTGTGGTGGCGCCGGTTGCGATGGGCCTGGGTTATCCACACCCCGAATTGCTGGTGCTGGCCACCGGCGCGGGTTCGGTGATCTTTTCCCACGTGAACGACGGCGGCTTCTGGCTGATCAAGGAATACTTCAATATGACGGTGATCCAGACCTTCAAGACTTGGACCGTGCTGGAGACTCTGATATCGGTGGTCGCCTTCGGTCTCACCTATGGTCTGTCCTGTATCTTGTAACCCGGAGCCCGGAGCCCCCATGGACATCCTCTACCAGATCCGCGCCCGCCAGGACTCCTTCAGCGCCGGCGAAGGGCGTATCGCCAAGCTGATGCTCGATGACGTGGGTTTTGCCGCGTCGGCCAGCCTGGAGGCGTTGTCCCAACGGGCCGAGGTCAGCACGGCCACCTTGTCACGCTTTGCACGCAGCGTAGGGTGTCGGGATCTGCGGGATTTGCGCCTGCAATTGGCCCAGGCCAGTGGCGTCGGCAGCCGCTTCCTCGACCCTGCGGGGTTGCCGGAGCAGTCGGCGTTTCATCGGCAGATCCTGGGAGATATCGAAGGGACCTTGCGTCAGCACTTGTCGGGGTTCAACCAGGCGAGTTTCGTCGATGCGGTCAACCTGCTGGGCAAGGCGCGAATGATCCATGCGTTCGGCATGGGCGGCCCGTCGAGCCTGTGCAGCGATGAGTTGCAGGTGCGTCTGGTGCGCCTGGGTTATCCAATTGCCGCTTGCCATGACCCGGTAATGATGCGCGTCACAGCGGCTACGCTGGGGCCCGAGCATGCGCTGATTGTGTGCTCCCTGACCGGCCTCACCCCTGAGCTGCTCGACGTGGTGACGCTGGCGCGCAACTACGACGCGCGCATCGTCGCCATCACCCTGGCGGATTCGCCTTTGGCGCATTTGGCGGATGTCCTGCTGCCGCTGCAACCGGCCGAAACCAGTTTTATCTACAAGCCTACCGCTGCGCGCTACGGCATGCTGCTGGCCATCGACCTGCTCGCCACCGAGCTGGCCTTGGCCCTGCCGGACGACAACCAGGAACGCCTGCGCCGCATCAAGCTGGCCCTGGACGATTATCGCGGCGGCCCCGACAGCCTGCCGCTTGGAGACTGATATGAAGTACGACACGTTGATCCGCCAGGCGCTGGTCATTGATGGCAGCAACACCCCCGGCTACGTGGCCGATGTGGGGTTGCGCGACGGGCGCATCGAGACGATCGGCGACTTGTCGGCGGCGGTGGCCGAGCATGAAATTGATGCGAGCGGCCGTGTGTTGGCACCGGGTTTCATCGACGTGCACACCCACGACGACACGGTGGTAATCCGCCAGCCGCAGATGCTGCCCAAGCTCAGCCAGGGCGTGACCACGGTGATTGTCGGCAACTGTGGTATCAGCGCGTCGCCGGTGACGTTGCGCCGTGATCCGCCGGACCCGATGAACCTGCTGGGCAGTGCTTCGGCGTTTGTTTATCCGCGTTTCAGCGACTATCGAGCGGCGGTCGAAGAGGCTCATCCGGCGGTCAACGTCGCCGCGTTGATCGGCCATACAGCGCTGCGCAGCAACCATATGGACGACCTGCATCGCACTGCCTCAGCGGATGAAATTGCCGCCATGCGCGTGCAGCTGCAAGAGAGCCTCGAAGCCGGTGCCCTCGGCTTATCCACAGGCCTGGCCTACGCCAGTGCGTTCAACGCCGAGACCGATGAGGTGTTGCAACTGAGTGAAGAGCTCACCGCGTTCGGTGCGGTGTACACCACCCATTTGCGCAGTGAGTTCGAACCGGTGCTGGAGGCGATGGACGAGGCGTTCCTGATCGGTCGGCATGCCAAGGCTCCGGTGATCATTTCCCACCTCAAATGTGCCGGTGCCGGTAACTGGGGGCGTAGTCCGCAGCTGCTGGCGTCGCTGGAGCTGGCGGCGAAAACCCACCCGGTGGGCTGTGATTGCTATCCCTATGCGGCGAGTTCTTCGACCCTGGACCTCAAGCAGGTGACCGACGCGTTTCGGATCACCATTACCTGGTCGACGCCGCATCCGGAAATGGGCGGGCGTGATTTGCAGGATATTGCCGCTGAGTGGGATGTTTCATTGATCGACGCAGCCCGCCGGCTACAACCGGCAGGGGCGGTGTACTACGGCATGGATGAGGCGGATGTACGAAGGATCCTGGCGCATCCATTGTCGATGGTCGGGTCGGACGGGTTGCCGGAGGATCCGTTTCCGCATCCGCGTTTGTGGGGGGCGTTTCCACGGGTGTTGGGGCACTTCAGCCGGGATGTGGGGTTGTTCCCACTGCACACCGCCGTGCACAAGATGACCGGGTTGTCGGCGGCGCGGTTTGGCTTGGCTGAGCGCGGCAAGATTCGTGAAGGGCACTGGGCTGACCTGGTGCTGTTCGACCCGTTGCGCGTACGCGATGTGGCGGACTTCAAGGAACCGCAGCGCGCGGCGGAAGGCATTGATGGGGTGTGGGTCAACGGCGTGTTGAGCTATAGCGACGGGCAGGCGAACGGTCAGCGGCCGGGTCGGTTCCTGGCGCGCAGTGGGGATTTGCGTCGGGGTTTTTCGTCTCTATAGTGGGCGCTCAATTAAACGGAGCGGTTGCCATGCACTTAGGAAAAGTCATCCCCATCCTGCGGATTTTCGACGAGGCCAAGGCGTTGGAATTCTACGTCGATTTTTTGGGGTTCAAGGTGGATTGGCAGCATCGTTTCGAGGCGAATTTTCCGTTGTACCTGCAGGTGTCACTGGGTGAGTGTGTGTTGCACCTGACCGAGCATCATGGTGACGCATCGCCTGGCGCGGCAGTGCGGATTCAGGCGCAGGGTGTGGACGCTTATCAGCTGCAGTTGCTGGGCAAGGATTACCGGTATGCCAAGCCTGGGGTTGAGGAAATGCCGTGGGGCTCGCGGGAGATGAGCATCAAGGATCCGTTTGGGAATCGGGTGGTGTTTGTTGAGGATGGCGAGGGCTGAGGGGTAAATCGCAGGCAATAAAAAACCGCCTTAGTAGGGCGGTTTTTTTTGCAAACCCAGTTAGTGGCTGGGGTTGCGATCTCAAAGGACGCATCGACCCGCAGGCCGATATTACCTCCGGTAATTTCGTCACGCAAGGCTGAACGATGTTCGGAAAGGGACACTTTCCGGGATTTTCTCGGGTAAGTACTAACTGCAAAAGCTTGCAATGAATTCATCGCACGATACTGGATATTTTGTCACTGTCCGACACACCTTCGGCGGAACTGTTGGTTAGGATTCCCTCCGTTCTGCGTTTGTCGCTTTTTGGGTGGGCCGGGTATGCGCGCGAATTCTGGACCGACCGCCACGGGCTAGTAATCCGTGCCGGATTGATGCGGAAGGACCATTAGCCCGGCCACCTCAAAGGACGCATCGACCCGCGTCCGAAGGCTCACGTGTTCCGGTAAGTGCGCTGGAGGTAAGGCCCAACTCACGGAGGGCCGAGTATGTCTAAGTTTGCCTGTGGCGAGGGAGCTTGCTCCCGTTGGGCTGCGTAGCAGCCCCAAAGCATTTATCGTGCTCTCAACTTCAAATCGGCATCAAGTTGATTAGGGCCGCTTCGCGGCCCAACGGGAGCAAGCTCCCTCGCCACAGTGATTGTGGTTTCTTACACCCGGAAATGGCTGACCATCTGCTGCAACTGGCTACCCAACCGTGCCAGTTCAACACTCGACTTGGCCGTCTCGTCACTTGCCGTAGCGGTCTGCTCCGATACATCCCGCACATTCACAATGCTGCGGCTGATTTCTTCAGCCACGGCGCTTTGCTGCTCGGCGGCGGCGGCGATCTGCTGGTTCATCGACTGGATATTCGACACCGTACGGGTGATGTTCTCCAGTGACACACCGGCCTTGCGCGTCAGCTCGACACTGCTGTCAGTGAGGCTGCGGCTGTTGTTCATCACGTTGGCCACTTGCTGGGTGCCGTTCTGCAAGCCGGCGACCAGGCCTTCGATTTCCTCGGTGGATTTTTGCGTGCGCTGGGCCAGGCCACGCACTTCATCAGCTACTACGGCAAACCCTCGGCCGGCTTCACCCGCCCGTGCTGCTTCGATCGCGGCGTTGAGGGCCAGCAGGTTGGTCTGTTCCGCGACGGCTTTGATCACGTCCATCACGCTGCCGATCTTGTTGCTCTCTTGTTGCAGGTGGGTCATGGCGTCGGTGGAGCGCGCCACTTCAGCGGCCAGACGCTCGATCTGGGCGATGGCTTCAGCCACCACCTTGTCGCCTGCGCGGGCTTGGCCGTCGGCATCGGCCGCAGCCAGGGAAGCCTGTTCTGCGTTGCGCGCCACTTCCTGCACGGTGGCAGTCATTTCGTGCATCGCCGTGGCGACCTGGTCGGTCTCGATCTTCTGGCTGTTCACGCCGGCGCTGGTCTGCTCGGTCACAGCCGACAGTTCTTCGGCAGCGCTGGCGATCTGGGTCACGCCGTCGCGAATACCACTGATCAATTCACGCAAGGTCGTGCCCATGCGCTGAATGCCTTGTTGCAGCACGCCCAGTTCATCGCGGCGGGTGACCTGGATGTTGTGGCTCAAGTCGCCGGAGGCAATGCGCTCCACCACGGCCAGGGTTTCCTGGATCGGGCGGGTGATCTGGCGGGTGATGACCCATGCTGCGATCACGCCCACCAGCAGCGCCAGCAAGGTGCTGATCAATTGCAGGCTGCGGGCCTGAGCGCTCTCGGCGTCGCGGCGAGTCAGCTGGATGTCGTACAGTTTGTCGCTGATCGTGACGATATCAGCGCCTTGGGTGGTCATTTCGGCACGGGCGGTGACGATGTTGGCGTTGGCGGACTTGTAGTTCTGCACGGCGCTGCGGTAGGCACCCAAGGCGGTTTCCAGTGCGGTCAGCGCGCTTTGCTGGCTGGCGCCGAAGGCGGCGCTGAGGTCTTTCAAACCGGCGATGGCTTTTTCAATCTGTGCGGCTGCGCGGGCTTCAGTTTCCGGGCTGACGTTGCCGGTGTAGCCACGCACTTCGTAGCGAGCCAACTGAAATTGCATCTTGGCGTCGGCCACCGCCTGGAACTGAGCCAGGTGCTCCGAACTGTCGGGCATCTGCTTAACACTGGTTTCCAGCGCGTTGATTTGTGCGTTGGCGATATCCGCCTTGTCGCCCATCACTTGGCGAGAGGCGTTGCCGTTGCGGTAGGCCTCGCGCATTTTATTCAGTGACTGCTGGTAAGCGGTGATGATGGATTTCTGCTCGTTGAGCAGCTTGAGGTTTTCCGGGCTCTTGAAGCTGTCGAGCAGTTTCTGTTGCTGGGCAGCGAAGGCATCCAGGTTGGTTTGTACGTTCTGGGCCACGGCTTCGTCGCCATTGGCGAGCATATATTGCAGGCGCACGATACGCAGCTTGGTCAACGAAGCATTGAGCTGAGTGATATCGCTCATCCAGTTGCTGCGGTCGATCAGGCCGCCCAGGCTGGTCCAGCCGGTCAGTGCCAGGATCGAGGTAAGGACCAGCACTAGGCCGAAGCCCAGGCCCAGTTTGAGATTGACGCTGATGTTGCCGAACCAGCTATTCATCGAATGCTCCGCAAAGTTGATGTCTGTCTGCTGGACGGTGTTGTTGTTTGAGCCAGCCAAAGTGTGTAGGTGGGTATCGGCGGCGAGACGTGAATCTGAAATGGCTTTTTCAACGGATGATATAAACGCAGACCCTGCCCGATGAACGGGCAGGGTGGTGGGCAGCCTGTCAGGTCATTTGTGTCATCCCCATGCCAATGGGAGGACGGGCTTTGAGTACTTCGGTGAGTTGCGACAGGTAATAGAACCGCAGCGCTTTGAGTGGCTCCCAGCGCTCAACGAAAAACTGGCCTTTTTCATTTATCTGAATCGGCGTCACCAGGATTTCATTACTGCGCGAGAAGTGCACCAGATTGAGCTCACTGTCGGTCGGGCGTTCGATGATGAACTGCCCGGGCGCCGTCAGTCGGTCGCGGCTCGGTGGCGGTGGTGCGCGGTGTATCGGCCGTCCGGCAATTCCCACTTCGATCTTGAAGTCGCTGCGCAAGGCCACCCCTGGCCCTTCATCGATCGCCTGCCAGGTGGCGCTATGCAGTGGCCGCGCCAATTCGGGCGCGGTATCGCGCACGTGCAGGCTGACGGCATCCTGCAACTGAACGAGGCCCGGCACCCCCAAGTGCATATCGGTGTGGCTGCTGCCGACGAAGGCGACCCACTTGTGCGGCCCCTGGGCAAGTTGGTCGGCCTTGATCACTTCATGGGCGAAGTAGCTGAACAATTCGCCGCGTACGTTCTGGCCCTTGAGCCCTTTGATGTAATAGCTGGCGGTGCAATCAAGCGCGCGGATGCGGATCCCGTACTTATTGGCGGCCTTGAGCACATTGGTGAAGGTTAATGGCCCTTTGTAGAGCGGCATTTGGCCCAGGTCCAGCTGGGCGAGATACGTTGCCAGGTGGGGGGGGATTCTCGACGTGGCGTGGAAAGTGTCCAGTGCGCCTTGGTGAAGGTCGGTGAACAGGTGTTCTATATAAAGGGATTTTACGCCCTGTTTTTTCAAGTGCTTCATGTAATCGATCAACAGGCGCTTGCTGGATTGTGCCGAGTGCGCCTCTCCTATCACCAGCCCCAGTTTGTGGGCATATACCCGCTCGATAAACGCCTGTTCGCTGGTTGCCGTGGCGATGTCAGTGAGGGGCATCCGTTGGGGCGGCGTGAAGTCGGCGAGAAAAGCTTTGGCGCTGGTCAGCAAGCGTTGGCGGGTCTGGATGAAGGTTTGCAGGGCCGTACTTGAGCTTTCAAAGGTATAGCGCGTATCCAGACCACGGTGCTCCATTCGCAGTCGGTCTATGTCGGCGCGCTGGGCGAACGGGATATCGAACTCGGCATAGTGCATTGCGGCCGGTGGGGCGGGCACCGCCAAATCAGGTGCTTGCAGCGTTGCGTGAGCCGTTGGTATCGCCAGGGTGTAGTCACCGCGTGATTGTGCGCTGGTAGCTGTGTCGGGCCACAGGCCTGTGCGTTCGCCAGGCGCCGCGTCTTCAATGCGCAGGGCCGGGGCGTTTTGCAGGTCTGCCAGACCGCTGACCTGCTCATAAGTCCCCAGGCGGTTGGATTCCACCAGCGCCAGCCACCCCTCGTCGGGATTGTTTTTCAGGGTTTGCTCAAGCACTGAGTGAGAGTAGAAGTTGCGCAGCTTGCTGCTGCGCGGAATAAAGCGTGGGCCATCACCCAGGGCCAATACGTGCTCCATGTGATAAGAGGCGCTCCCGTCGAGGCCATCGATGGCGATCTTCAGTCGCTGGGTTTCCAGCAACAATTTGCGATAAGTGAATGGCGCATCCGCCACGTACCCCAGGGCTTCATCCACGCGTTTGAGGTGTTGCTCGATCTGCTGAAGGGCGTGGGCCTTGTTACCGCTGAGCTGGTTGTTGAGGATTTTCAGCTTGCGATGAAACAGGTCGCGGGGCAGGTTCTCGATATACACGCGTTTCAGGCCTTGTTCGATCAGGCCGGGCAGTTGTTCGATCAGCAACTGCTTACTGGCGATAGAAGTGGGTTCTGCGCCGATGATCAGGCGTTTATTGCGGCTGAACAGGGCCTTGAGAATATCGGCGTGCGGCGCATCGGTCGCCAGCCAGGGCAGCGCAGCTTTGGGCGCTGGTGCGGGCTGCGCCAGGAAGAAGGCATCCGCACGTTCGGTCAGGTGTTCGACCTGTTTGACGTAGGCTGTGCGCAAGGGCGCAGATTGCGCCAGGGCATTGCCCTGGGCAGCCCCACTGTCGTCAGGCTCCATGCTCAGCAACCGTTGCTTGAACTCGGGGTCAAGCAAGGCACGGAAGGTCTTGGCCTGGTCTGGCGCCATGTTGAAAACATCCAGCGGGCTGCTTTCATCGGCCAACAGTTTTTCGTATTTTTTGCGCCCGCCGCCTGCGACACCAAAGCGTACCCATTGGCCCTCGGCATTCTGATTGATCAGCCGTGCAGTCGAATGCAACTGACCGCTGACTGGATCGTGGCGATACAGCAGATAGCGGCCCAGCGCATCCGGGGCTTGGGGCGCCCAATAGGGTCGCCCATCAAATAGCACGGGCTGCATGCCTTCTGGGTCCAGCGCGTCCAGTTGGCTGACCCGTGCGCTGTCGACGGCCTGCGGGCCGGTGCGGAGGGTCGGGCGCAGTGATTTGAAAGCGCCTTTGAGCGCCGGACGTACGTCGAACAACAACGCGCCGCCGAAGTTGGCGAGGTAGCCGATGTAGTGTTCCAGGGCGGCGCCCTTATCGTTCTGGTGGTAGGCGTTCAAGGCGAGCATCGCGTCCTTGAAGGCCAGCAACCCACCCAGCGTAAGGCTGAGCAGGGGGAATGGCATCGTGGCCACGGCGGTTACCCACTCGATGCAGGTCCAGAGAATGCCGGTAATCATCTGGATACGATTGACCGTCGTGGCGTGCACGTCGTCGATCTTGCGTTGCAGGTTCATGTTGTAGAACTCATGGCGCAGATCGGTGAGCGGCAAGACATGCAGGGTGCTGTCATACCGGGCGGGGCTGGGGGTCGAGCGGTTGATGTCGTCCGGCAGGCCTGTGCTTGCGTTTTTCAGGAAAAGCCCGACCCGTGCCACCGACGGTATTGGGACCCGCGCGCACCAGTAAGCGGGCATGCCTTCGACTTTTTTCAGCAGGTAGTTAAACAGCCGCGCTTCGCGAAACCCAATGCCGTCAGGGGCACCGGGAGTGTAGAGCAGCACGGGGTTGTCGCCATGGCTGAACAGGTAATTGCCGATCACCCAATCACCCTCGATGGCGAGCCGATGGACTCTATAGGTGTTGCGCGCGGTGTTGCCGGTATCGGCGAGGCTATCGATGGCGAGCTCCAGCCAGGCCAGGTCAACACTGGCGATATGCCCTTGCAGGCGCGCTTCCAGCGCGGCATTTTTCATCTGCAATTGCTGGATCGCCAGCACCGCGTTGCGCCTGTCGTCGTAGCCGGGGCTGTCGCTGTTTTGCAGGCGTCGGCGCACTTCATCGGTATAGCGCTGGCCGATCCACACCCCGGTCACGGAGCGGGCGACGTTTTGCGCGGTGAGGGCGCTCAGGTCGATATCGGGTGGGCCGCGGAAGGTAGCAGAGGCAGAGAATTTTTCGTTGAGAAAGCCGACCCCGTCGGCGTACCCGTCGCGGTACAGGGTGGTGTAGGAAATGGGCGCCGGGGGAGCACCTATAAGCGGCTTGGGTGAGTAGGCAAATACGCTATCCGGATCGACATCGTTCTGCCGGCGCCCAAGCAGTGTATTGAGGCTGAGCTTGGCCTTTTCATGCAGGTAGCGCTCGAAGGGCGGGAAATTGGCCTCGGCATCCGGTCGGGCGTTGTAGCTGCGCAGCGCGCCTGCGGCGTTATCGGCCAGGCCTGTCAAACGCCTGCGATCAACCGCCGAGGCCGCGCGATACCAGGCTGGCGAACTGAACTCATAGTCATCCAGTTGCACGGCCAGCCGATGCTCCGCCATCGCGTCGAGGCAATCGGTATGGCTGCACGGTTTGCCGAAGGTCACTTCCAGGTGTTCTGCCGCTTCGGGGCGTAAGCTGATGCGCAGCAGGAAATCGCCCATTTTCGCGCGAAAGCGCAGGGGCACTTGCTCTAGCAGATAGTCGCTCAGGGTTCGGCCTTGAATCCGGGCCTTGTTGTCCGTCCAGCCGATGATATGGCTCTGGCACTCGCGCAGCGTACGGAATGCGAAGAACTGCTGAGTGCCTGGCGCGTCGGGCGTGCACAGCAATAAGCGTTTGGGCTGGCCATCGGTGTCGTCTTCACGCAGCAGCCAAAGGTCATTGAGTTGGGCGCCGTGGAGTAACACGGTCTGTGCGCACAGCTGTGGGCGTGGGCGTTCCCGCAGGTCTTCGAACAGTCGGTAGTCGGCAGGGCTCAGATGGTTGTGCAGCCTGGCCACATGGGCCATGACCACCAACCGCTGATCGAAGAAACTGCGCGCGGCCAGTCTTATTTGCGGTGTGCCGAGAGCGGCTTTCTGGACAGTGGCGAAGTCCAGGCGCGGTTGCAGGTCTTGCAACAGGCTGAGCAGGGTTGGCACGGTGAGGGCCGTATGCGCTCCGCCCAGCGGTGCGCCGGCGTAGGTCAGGCGGCTGTGTTGGAGAAAGGCCGAGCCGGGCGTGCTGTCTGCGGGGTGCAAGCCGCGCAGGGTCCACTCCACCAGCGAGCGCTGCTGGTCATAGGTGCCTACCTGAGGGACCGTGCGCGGGGTGGTGATGTGCAACAGGTCGGGATCCAGATCGTGGATGTCCAACTCATCGGCCAGTAGCTCGGCCCATTGATGGCGGGCAAGGGCCTGGGGCGTTGCGGCGGGGCCGAACAGCGCGACGAACGCCTGGCGCGCATGGTTATAGTCACGCAGGTGTTGGTCGAGGGATTCGCGTTGTGCCTTGTTGGCGCTGCGATACCAGTCGGGCAGGGCGTTGAACAGGTCGCGCTCGAGCAAGCGTTGGGTACGAAAGTCCAAGCGCAGGCTCAGGTCCGGCAAAGCGGCCTGGATGGCTTGGTCGAGGTGTTGCTTGAGTTGTACAGAATCGAGTTGGTTGCTTTGCGCCAGGTTCAAGGCGTGGGTGATGTCGAGTGCGCGTTTGTCGAGCAGGGCTTGGTAGACGTGTTCGAACAGCGGCTGGTCCTTGATCGGCTGCAACTCCAACGGGAAAATGCCCATCGGGTCCAGGTGCTGGTAGCGCACCGGCAGATGGCGGTTGAACTCGGCCCGACCGGCGCTCGTCGCCAGTGTCGCCTTCAGGCCTTGGTCAAGGTCGCTGAGTGAGTCGAAGGGCTCCAGCCCGCGTGAAGGCGTGAATAACAACACTGGGCCAACTGGCACAGTGGCGGTCAGGCTGTCGAGCGTGGGGCTGGCCTGGCGTGTCAGCACGAAGGCACCCGCGAATGCCACCCTGTGGTCCTGGTAGCTGAAGGTCAAGGCGTACATGCCGGGACGGAGCGTCGGCACGCGAGAGCAATCTTCAAGCATCAGCAAGTCGTCAGGCCGCAACAGGGCGTCGTTGACGTTGAGGCGAGTCTCCTGCTCCAACGCGCTGATACCGGCGGTCGATGTCATGTAGGTCTTGCGACTTTGGCCATTGACGGTGCTGGTCTCGTCCAGGCTTTGCAAATCGTTGTTCAGGCGGGTGCTGAGGTCGGCTGTGTCCAGCCCTTCATAAAGGGCGCGGGCCTGGATCATGTAGGCGTTGTTGATGCGCTTGAGTGCAGCGTTCAGGGTGTCCAGTGCCAGCCGCTCGGTTGGCAAGGGGACGGGGCGCCGACTATGCGCGCGCAGCGTCGGGTCGATCTCCAGCAGATGACGATGGATCTGTTGCAGGGTGGGTAAGGCGTGAGGGGGATTCGGCGTACTCATCGGCACGGCACCAGGGTGATGAATGGAATCATCAGCATGGCGAGCGGCGCAGCGTGCCCGGCTGTAGATACGTATGCGCCGGCACGCTCATCAAGGCCCTGTGTTGTGTGCTAGTCTGCGGGCCCTTTTAGATTTGGAGGGCACGGGGAATCGTGCCGTCCTACAGCGGAGCACCTTCATGTCCGAAGTTAATCTGTCCACCGACGAAACCCGCGTCAGCTACGGCATTGGCCGTCAACTGGGCGACCAACTGCGCGACAACCCACCACCGGGCGTGAGCCTGGACGCGATCCTGGCTGGCCTGACCGACGCGTTCGCCGGCAAGCCAAGCCGTGTGGACCAAGAGCAAATGGCCGCCAGCTTCAAAGTGATCCGTGAAGTCATGCAAGCCGAAGCGGCTGCCAAGGCTGAAGCGGCTGCTGGCGCTGGCCTGGCCTTCCTGGCTGAAAACGCCAAGCGTGATGGCATCACCACTCTGGCTTCCGGCCTGCAATTCGAAGTGCTGACCGCAGGTGACGGCGCCAAGCCGACCCGTGAAGACCAAGTACGCACTCACTACCACGGCACCCTGATCGACGGCACTGTGTTCGACAGCTCCTACGAGCGCGGCCAGCCTGCAGAATTCCCGGTTGGCGGCGTGATCGCCGGCTGGACCGAAGCCCTGCAACTGATGAATGCCGGCAGCAAATGGCGCCTGTATGTGCCGAGCGAACTGGCTTACGGCGCTCAAGGCGTTGGCAGCATCCCGCCGCACAGCGTTCTGGTGTTTGACGTCGAGCTGCTCGACGTTCTGTAAGACCTGCTGATTACCTGTGGGAACGAGCCTGCTCGCTCCCACAGTGTTTTACTGGTTTTTTCATGGATGGAACTTGCCATTCAGTTCCGTCGCCGGGCGCAACGCTCGGGCATAGCAGAACAGAAACAGATTGCGCACCACTTCCTTCAACACGCCGGGTTCGCTCGAACTCAGCCCGTTGACGTCGAGGTCGCCCTGGTCTTGCAGTTCATTCAGCGCTTCTTCTTCCAGCACCGCACAGACTTCACCGGTTTCCCGATGCAGGATCCGCAGGTAAGGGTGTGGTCGGTCCAGCCAGGCGTCTATCAAATAAGTCATGGGTCTCATCTCCTTGATGGGTTTCAATGAGAATAATTCTTATTCGTAGAATAGCAAGTGCCTATTGGCGGTTTCTGGGTTTTTCTGTGTGGATATTGCGCGGGATCAAACGGGAGGGCAAAACGCCATCCCGCGGCAGGCGCGGGATGGAGGCAGCCTATTCAGACTTTGCGCACGAACTCGGACTTGAGCTTCATCGGGCCGATACCGTCGATCTTGCAGTCGATATCGTGGTCGCCGTCGCACAGGCGGATGTTCTTGACCTTGGTGCCGACCTTCACCACCAGGGAGGTGCCCTTGACCTTGAGGTCTTTGATCACGGTGATGGTGTCGCCGTCCTGCAGCACATTGCCGACGGAGTCTTTTTTCACGGCGTCATCGCTGGCCGCTTCGGCCTCGCCATTGGCGGACCACTCATGGGCGCATTCCGGGCAGATCAGCTGGGCGCCGTCTTCGTAGGTGTATTCGGAATTGCATTTCGGGCAGGGTGGCAACGTGCTCACTAAGGCTCCTTGAGAGTCAGGATGGCTAAAGGGCGCACATTATATAGGGTTTTGCGGTCTTACAGGTTGTATGAAATCTAAATGTGGGAGGGGGCCCTCCCACATAGGCCCGCGTTTTAGTGCGTACGCGCAACCGCGAACTCACTCAGCTCGACCAGGGCGTCGCGGTATTCGCTGGCGGGAAGGGCTTCCAGGCACTGGATGGCACGGGCCACGTAGTCACGCGCCAGTTGTGCGGTGTACTCCAGCGAACCCGAGGCTTCCACGGCGGCGCGGATGGCCTCCAGGTCTTCGATCCCGCCTTTCTGGATCGCCTTGCGCACCAGGGCGGCCTGTTCCGGCGTGCCTTCGCGCATGGTGTAGATCAGCGGCAGGGTTGGCTTGCCTTCAGCCAGGTCATCACCGACGTTCTTGCCCAGGGTTTCAGCGTCGCCCTTGTAGTCGAGCAGGTCGTCGACCAGTTGGAACGCGACGCCCAGGTGATCACCAAAGGTGCGCAAGGCTTCGGCCTGTTCGGCCGTTGCGCCGCACAACGCAGCGGCGCTGTGGGTGGAGGCTTCGAAGAGCATCGCGGTTTTGCCGCGGATCACTTCCATGTAGGTTTCTTCGGTGGTGCTGGCGTCACGGACCTTCGACAGCTGCAACACTTCGCCTTCGGCGATGATGCGGGTGGCCTGTGAAAGAATCTTCATCACCGGCATCGAGCCGAGTTCAACCATCATTTCGAACGAGCGCGAGTACAGGAAGTCGCCCACCAGCACGCTTGGGGCATTGCCCCACATGGCATTGGCGGTCTCGCGGCCACGGCGCATGCCGGACATGTCGACCACGTCGTCATGCAGCAGGGTCGCGGTGTGCAGGAATTCGATCGTGGCGGCCAACAGGCGCAGGTCATCGCCTTCGCGACCCAGGGCCTTGCCGCACAGCAGCACTAATAAAGGACGCAGGCGCTTACCGCCCGCCGACGTAATATAGTCGCCAATTTTGGAGACCAGCGGCACTTTAGACGTCAGCTGCTGCTTGATGATGCCGTCGACGGCGCTAAAATCGTCCGCGACCGCGCGGTAGAAAGCTTGGGGTTGCATCAGCGACAGTCGCTCCAGAAGGGTTGCGCGGCATGCTAGGACCCAGGCCCCCCAGTGTCAAGGCGCGATAGACGGCCCCTTGCAACACCCATTTACCTTGCGTACAATCGCGCACCCTGAACTTCCTGGGCAGCACCTGCCTTACGCAATTGCATTAGGGACGTCCATCCCATGCAGCCATGCCAGCCAATACCTCTTCTTATAAAGCGCTGGGTGAGCAGGATTATCGGAGAAATACCATGTCGTACGCAGTAATTGTTACTGGTGGCAAGCAATACAAAGTCGCCCCAGGTGAATACCTGAAGATCGAAAAACTGGAAGTCGCTACCGGCGAATCCGTTACTTTTGATCGCGTTCTGTTGGTCGCCAATGGCGATGACGTGAACATCGGCGCTCCAGTTGTTGCTGGCGCTACCGTTGTGGCTGAAGTGATCTCCCAAGGTCGTCACGATAAAGTCCGCATCATCAAGTTCCGTCGTCGTAAGCACCACATGAAGCGTATGGGCCACCGCCAGTGGTACACCGAGATCAAAATCACCGGTATTCAGGCTTAATTTCAGCCTAATTCCTCACTAGGAGAATTGACTCATGGCACACAAAAAAGCTGGTGGTAGTACCCGTAACGGTCGCGACTCAGAAGCCAAACGCCTTGGCGTGAAGATGTATGGCGGCCAGAAAATCATTCCGGGCAACATCATCGTGCGTCAGCGCGGCACCCAATTCCACGCCGGTTACGGTGTTGGCATGGGTAAAGATCACACCCTCTTCGCGAAAATCGAAGGCGTGATCAAGTTTGAAGTAAAAGGCGCGTTCAACCGCCGTTACGTGAGCGTTGTCGCAGCTTAATTGCGAGATCGCTGGAAAAGCCCTGTCTTGCGACGGGGCTTTTTCGTTTGTGGGGTGAGTCTCTTGCAAAGCTGTTTGTAATGGGCTCAGGCGCTGGTTTTGCGGTCGCTGATTGAGGTCGCTGCGCTCATTTTTGCAAGAGTCTTATGTCTTGGTTTCTTAAGCTCGTCCGTGCGGCGAGAGGCGTTTTGTTATGAAGTTCGTTGATGAAGTTTCCATCCGAGTAAAAGCAGGCGATGGCGGTAACGGTTGCATGAGTTTCCGTCGCGAAAAATTCATCGAAAACGGTGGCCCCAACGGCGGTGACGGCGGTGACGGCGGTTCCATCTACATGATGGCCGACGAAAACCTCAATACCCTGGTCGACTACCGTTACACCCGGCACTTCGATGCCGAGCGTGGCTCCAACGGCGGCAGCACCGACTGCACCGGTAAAAAAGGTGAAGACCTGGTACTGCGCGTACCGGTTGGCACCACGATCATCGACTCCGCGACCCAGGAAGTGATCGGCGACCTGACCAAGGCCGGCCAGAAGCTGATGGTGGTACAGGGCGGCTGGCACGGTCTGGGTAACACCCGATTCAAGTCCAGTACCAACCGTGCGCCACGCCAGACCACGCCAGGCAAGCCGGGCGAGCAGCGTGACCTCAAGCTGGAAATGAAAGTACTGGCTGACGTGGGCCTGCTGGGTCTGCCGAACGCTGGCAAAAGTACCTTCATCCGCTCGGTTTCGGCCGCCAAGCCGAAAGTCGCCGACTACCCGTTCACCACCCTGGTGCCAAACCTCGGTGTGGTCAGCGTCGACCGTTGGAAAAGCTTCGTGATCGCCGACATTCCCGGCCTGATCGAAGGGGCTTCCGATGGCGCAGGCCTGGGGATTCGCTTCCTCAAGCACTTGTCGCGTACCCGTTTGCTGCTGCACCTCGTCGACATGGCGCCGCTGGATGACACCAGCGCACCGGACGCCGCCGAAGTGATCGTCAGCGAACTGACCAAGTTCAGCCCGGCCCTGGCCGAGCGTGATCGCTGGTTGGTGCTGAACAAGTGCGACCAGATTCTGGAAGAAGAGCACGAAGAGCGCGTCAAGGAAATCGTTGACCGCCTGGAGTGGGAAGGTCCGGTCTACGTGATCTCGGCCATTGCCAAAGAAGGCACCGAGCGCCTGACCCGCGACATCATGCGCTACCTCGAAGACCGCGCCGACCGCCTGGCGGCCGACCCTGTGTTCAAGGCTGAGCTGGCTGAGCTCGATCAACAGATCGAAGACGAAGCCCGTGCCCAGTTGCAAGCGCTGGACGACCAGCGTGCCCTGCGCCGCAGCGGCGTGAAGTCGGTCCACGACATCGGTGACGATGATTGGGACGAAGAAGACGTGGATGATGAAGACGGTCCTGAAATCATTTACGTGCGCGACTGATTCGTTGCGATAAACTTGAACGCCGCTCCTGTTAGAGCGGCGTTTTAGTATCCGGGTTTAACGTTATGGGCCGCGCTGGGTCGCGCAGCCCTCAATCTAAGGTTGAAGATGATGCGGAGCAAAGTGACAGGTGCGCAGCGCTGGGTCGTAAAGATCGGCAGTGCGTTGCTGACGGCGGATGGCAAGGGGCTCGATCGCGCAGCCATGAGCGTCTGGGTCGAGCAGATGGTGGCCTTGCATGAGGCCGGTGTGGAGTTGGTGCTGGTGTCGTCCGGGGCGGTTGCCGCCGGGATGAGCCGCCTCGGCTGGACCGCGCGACCCAGCGCGATGCACGAACTGCAAGCCGCCGCCGCCATTGGTCAGATGGGCCTGGTGCAAGCCTGGGAATCCAGCTTTGCCGAGCACGGCCGCCATACGGCGCAGATCCTGCTGACCCACGACGACCTATCCGACCGCAAGCGCTACCTCAACGCCCGCAGCACCTTGCGCGCGCTGGTGGAGCTGAAAGTCATCCCGGTGATCAACGAAAACGACACCGTGGTCACCGACGAAATCCGCTTTGGCGACAACGACACCTTGGCCGCCCTGGTGGCCAACTTGGTGGAAGCCGACCTGCTGGTGATTCTCACCGACCGCGACGGCATGTTCGACGCCGACCCGCGCAACAACCCCGAAGCCCAGCTGATCTACGAAGCCCGCGCCGATGACCCCGCGCTGGACGCCGTGGCCGGCAGTGTCGGTGGCGCCCTGGGCCGTGGTGGCATGCAGACCAAGTTGCGTGCGGCGCGTCTGGCGGCGCGTTCCGGTGCCCACACCATCATCGTCGGCGGGCGCATCGAGCGCGTACTGGACCGTCTCAAGGCCGGCGAACGCATCGGTACGCTGCTGTCGCCGGAACGCGGCATGCTGGCGGCGCGCAAACAGTGGCTGGCCGGTCATCTGCAAACCCGTGGCACCCTGGTGCTGGATGATGGCGCGGTGTCGGCGCTGTCCCAAGGCAACAAGAGCTTGCTGCCGGTCGGCGTCAAGTTGGTGCAGGGCAGTTTCCGCCGGGGCGAGATGGTGGTGTGCGTGGCGCCGGACGGTCGTGAGATCGCCCGTGGCCTGGCCAACTACAGCGCGCTCGAAGCGCAGAAAATCATTGGACAATCCTCCGATGCGATTGTCGGACTATTAGGTTATATGGCCGAACCAGAGCTGGTTCATCGCGATAACCTGATCCTGGTCTAACCAAAGGAATACACCATGCGTGTCATGAAGGGATTGCTCGGCCTGCTGTTGGCCATGCCATTGTTGGCCTCTGCTGAAGAAATCGGCCAGGTGTCGACGGTGTTCAAGTTTGTCGGCCCCAACGACCGGATTGTGGTTGAAGCCTTCGATGACCCCAAGGTCGACGGCGTGACCTGCTACCTGTCCCGCGCCAAGACCGGCGGCGTCAAAGGCGGCCTCGGGCTGGCTGAAGACCGCGCCGAAGCCTCGATTGCTTGCCGTCAGGTCGGCCCGATCCGCTTCAAGGGCGAACTCAAGGACGGCGACGAAGTGTTCAAGGAGCGCACCTCCCTGGTGTTCAAGACCATGCAGGTGGTGCGCTTCCTCGACAAGAAGCGCAACACCCTGGTTTACCTGGTGTACAGCGACCGCCTGATCGAAGGCAGCCCGCAAAACGCCGTGACCGCCATTCCGATTTTGCCCTGGCCGACCGCTCAGTAACCTGCAGGCGGGTTTTGTAATCGGCGTCTATGATTGCAGGCTTGCGGGTTGTAATCTCGACGTGCCGCAATGCGAAGAACATGGGATATCTGGAGTTCGTCATGAGTGCTTTCCACGACCTGAAACTCAAAGCTTTGGACGGACAAGAACTGCCGCTGGCGCCCTTCAAGGGGCAAGTTGTGCTGGTGGTGAATGTGGCCTCCAAATGTGGTTTGACCCCGCAATACGCGGCGCTGGAAAACCTTTACCAGCAGTACAAGGACCAGGGGTTTACCGTGCTTGGCCTGCCGTGCAATCAGTTTGCAGGTCAGGAGCCGGGTACCGAAGAAGAGATCCAGGAATTCTGCAGCCTGAATTACGGGGTGACCTTCCCGCTGGGCAGTAAGCTTGAGGTCAATGGGCCTGATCGTCATCAGCTGTACCGCTTGCTGGCGGGCGAGGGTGCCGAGTTTCCAGGGGACATCACCTGGAATTTCGAGAAGTTCCTGCTGGGCAAGGATGGGCGAGTGCTCGCACGCTTTTCCCCGCGCACGGCGCCGGACGATCCGACGATCGTCCAGGCCATCGAAAAAGCCCTGAGCTGACCCCCCCCTCTGTAGGAGCCAGGCCGGCTCCTGCACTTTTACCCCTTAATCACCCAGATCAATAGTGCTACCCAGCACGCTGCGCTCCCCATATTATCCACATCATAAACCCCGACTTCCGTGGAGTGCCCCCATGCCCGTCCAAGCCTTGTTCAAACCCTTCCAGCTCGGTGCGTTGCAGCTGTCGACCCGTGTCGTCATGGCGCCGATGACCCGCTCGTTTTCGCCTGGCGGTGTCCCCAACTCCAAAGTCATCGAGTACTACCGTCGCCGCGCCGCTGCCGGCGTGGGCCTGATCATCACCGAAGGCACCGTGGTCGGCCACCAGGCCTCGAACGGTTACCCCAACGTCCCGCACTTCTACGGTGAAGCCGCCCTGGCTGGCTGGAAGAAAGTCGTCGACGCGGTACACGCCGAAGGCGGCAAGATCGTCCCGCAGCTGTGGCATGTGGGCAGCGTGCGCCGCATCGGCACCGAGCCGGATGCCAGCGTGCCAGCCTACGGTCCGATGGAAAAACTCAAGGATGGCAACGTGGTCGTGCACGGCATGACCCATCAAGACATCAAGGAGGTGATCAACGCCTTCGCCCAAGCCGCCAAGGATGCCCAGAGCATCGGTATGGATGGCGTTGAGATCCACGGCGCCCACGGCTATCTGGTCGATCAGTTCTTCTGGGAAGGTAGCAACCAGCGTACCGACGAATACGGCGGCAGCCTGGCCAGCCGCTCGCGCTTTGCCATCGAGCTGATCGAGGCCACCCGTGCCGCCGTCGGTCCGGACTTCCCGATCATCTTCCGCTTCTCTCAGTGGAAGCAGCAGGACTACACCGCGCGTCTGGTGCAAACCCCCGAGGCGCTGGGCGAGTTTCTCAAGCCGTTGTCTGAAGCGGGTGTGGATATTTTCCACTGCTCCACGCGCCGTTTCTGGGAGCCTGAATTCGAAGGTTCCGACCTCAACCTGGCCGGCTGGACGCGCCAACTCACCGGCAAGCCGACCATCACTGTGGGCAGTGTCGGCCTGGATGGCGAGTTCCTGCAGTTCATGGTCAACACCGACAAGGTCGCGCAACCGGCCAGCCTCGAGAAGCTGCTGGAGCGCCTGAACAACGATGAGTTCGACTTGGTGGCGGTAGGGCGTGCGCTGCTGGTCGATCCGGATTGGGCGTTGAAGGTGCGCGAAGGCCGCGAGGGCGACATCCTGCCCTTCAGTCGTGAGGCGTTGACGACCCTGGTGTAAGCGGCGACAGGGCGGGCACCGGGTGCCCGTCCTTGCAGACCCCGCGCAACTGGCGTTCGAATTGCTCGATGATCGCTGGCCAACCCTGGCGACTCGCATGCTGGCGCGCATTCAGGCGCATGCGGCGCAGGCTTTCGGCGTCCTCCAGCAGCCAGTTGGCCGCCTCGCAAAACGCGTTCTCATCCCCCGGCATCGCCAGCACGCCGTTGTAGCCATGGCGAATATGCTGCGTCGCCGCTGCCTGATCGTAGGCCACCACACCCAACCCCGACGCCATCGCTTCCAGCACCACATTGCCGAAGGTTTCGGTCAGGCTGGGGAACAGGAACACGTCGCCTGACGCGTAGTGCCGCGCCAGTTCCTCACCGCGCAAGGTGCCGCAGAAAATCGCCTCCGGCAGTTCTTTCTCCATCGTCGCGCGTTGCGGGCCATCACCGACGATGATCAGCTTCATCTGACGCAGAGGATAGGTGTCCTGCAAGGTCTCGAAGCAGCGCTTGAGCAACCCCAGGTTTTTTTCCTGGGCCAGCCGGCCCACATAGAGTACGGCGGTTTGCTCACTGTTCAGCGCCCAACTTTCCCGCAATGCATTGTCGCGTTTGGCCGGGTGGAACAACTGGCTGTCCACTCCGCGCGACAACATGCCCAGACGCTCGAAATGCTTGCGTTCCAGTTCCAGGCGCTGGCTGGCGCTGGGCACCAGGGTCAGGGTCGAGCGGTTATGGAACCAGCGCAGATAGTGAGTGACCATCCGGCTCAGCATACTCATGCCATATTGGTTCGAGTACTGCTGGAAGTTGGTGTGAAAACCGCTGACCACGCTGATCCCCAGGCGACGTGCGGCACGCAGCGCGGACAAACCTAGGGGTCCTTCCGTGGCGATGTACAGCACGTCCGGGCGCTGACGGGTCCAGCGCCGCAGCAATTTGTGCATCGACGACTGCCCCCATTGCAGGCCCGGATAACCTGGCAGCGGCCAGCCACGGCACAGCAGCAGGGCGTCGTCGCTGGGGCGGCTCTGGTCGACACCTTGGCGTGGGCGCACCAGCTCGACTTGATGACCGCGAGCGCGCAAACCCTCGCACAGGCGACCAAGGGTATTGGCCACCCCGTTGATCTCTGGCGGGAAGGTTTCGGTAATGAGGGTGATGTGAAGCGAGGCTGTCGTCATGACCCACAGTGTCGCCGTGGGCCATGTCGTCATTGTGTCATCGAGATGATGGATTTATGACTGGGTCACTTTTTGCTGCTGTGCCATTGCCTCGGCACCTTGTTCACGCACCCAGAACAACGTGGCGCCGGCCACCGCTGCCGGCATCATCAACAGGTTGACCACCGGCACCAGCAGCACCAGGTAGACAATCCCACCGAAGCTCATGCTCTGCCAGCGTTTCTGGCGCAGCCAGGCGAGCATCTCGTTCCAGCCCAGCTTGTGGTTATCCGCCGGGTAGTCGATGTACTGGATCGCCATCATCCACACGCCGAACAGCAACCACAGCGGGGCGGCGATCAGGTTGACCACGGGTATGAACGACAGGATAAACAGGCCGATGGCCCGTGGCAGGAAGTAGCCCAGCTTGCGCATCTCGCGGGCCAGGGTGCGCGGGACCATGGCGATCAACTCGCCCCAGCTGAAGGCCGGGAAATCATCGGTGCCGCGTACCACCACTTCCACTTTCTCCGAGAGAAAACCGTTGAAGGGCGCCGCGATGATGTTGGCCAGCATGGTGAACGTGAAAAACACCATCAACACCACCAACACGACAAACAGGGGCCAGAGCAGGTAGTTCAGAAAGCTCAGCCAAGTCGGCAGCGTCGGCATCAGATGATCGACCCATAAGCTGAACTGATGACCGGCGAAATAGATCAAGCCGACGAACAGCACCAGGTTGATCACCAGCGGCAGCAGCACAAACAGGCGCAGGCCGGGGCTCAGCACCAGTTTGAGGCCTTCACGCAGGTATTGCGGGCCGGAAAGAGCAGGGGCGGGCATGGAGAACTCCGAACAAAGTGACGAACGCGCCGACCTTACCGGCTTTGTTTAACAGGCGAAAGCGGCGACATCAGTGGTAACAAAGGTGTTGATCAACAGCGGTGACTGCATAGAGACCACCTATGAGCTGGATTGTTATTCCGTATTTCCTTAATCTTGCCCCCCTCGATACGCTGCACCCATTATTTTTCAGGGTCTGCGAGTTGAAGCCTTCCCCAAGTGCTTCGTGGTCCCTTTTTTATTCCAGCCGCCTTGTAGTCTGGGTGGTCGATAGGAGTGAGTCATGTCTGATACCCGTCATTCGCGAGTGATTATCCTGGGTTCCGGCCCTGCCGGTTACAGCGCTGCGGTCTACGCTGCCCGGGCCAACCTCAAGCCGCTGCTGATCACTGGCATGCAGGCGGGTGGTCAACTGACCACCACCACCGAAGTCGACAACTGGCCGGGCGACGTCCACGGCCTGACTGGCCCGGTGCTGATGGAGCGCATGAAAGAACACGCTGAACGTTTCGAAACCGAGATCGTGTTTGACCACATCAACCAGGTCGACTTCTCCAAGAAGCCTTACAGCCTGACCGGCGACAGCGGCGTGTACACCTGTGACGCGCTGATCATCGCCACCGGCGCCAGCGCCCGCTACCTGGGCCTGCCATCGGAAGAAGCGTTCATGGGCAAGGGCGTTTCCGCCTGCGCGACCTGCGATGGTTTCTTCTACCGCAACAAGCCAGTCGCCGTAGTCGGTGGCGGCAATACCGCTGTGGAAGAGGCACTGTACCTGGCCAACATCGCCAGCACCGTGACCCTGGTTCACCGCCGCGAGACCTTCCGCGCCGAGAAGATCCTGATCGACAAGCTGCACGCCCGTGTGGCTGAAGGCAAGATCATCCTTAAGCTCAACGCCACCCTGGACGAAGTCTTGGGCGACAACATGGGCGTGACCGGTGCCCGCCTGAAGAACAACGACGGTAGCTTCGACGAGCTGAAAGTCGACGGCGTGTTCATCGCTATCGGCCACACCCCGAACACTTCGCTGTTCGAAGGCGTGCTGGAAGCCAAAGACGGTTACTTGGTGGTGCAGGGTGGCCGCGAAGGCAACGCGACTGCCACCAACATCGAAGGCATCTTCGCTGCCGGTGACGTGGCCGACCACGTCTACCGCCAGGCCATTACCTCGGCCGGCGCCGGTTGCATGGCGGCACTGGATGCCGAGCGTTACCTCGACGGTTTGAAGGATGCGTCGTTCTAAATCGTTGAAATAAAAAAACCGGCTGAGAGGCCGGTTTTTTTATGTCCGCGATTTGATCAGCGACGGGTCAGCGGCAGTGCGCTGAATTTCACACCGGCCAAGCCATTCGCAATCAACGCACGGATATTGCCGTGATCGCTGCCCTCAGGCGTCGCCACTACCGAGCGGTAATGCTCGCCAAACGCCAGCAGTGCTTCCTGATCGCTCAGACCTTCCAGCAGCGCCAGGCCCAGGGTCTTGCATGACCCTTCGTTCTGCCCGGCAGCGTTTTCCACGTCGCCATTGGTAAAGGCTTGCGGCTGGTAGTCATAACCGGCAGCGACAAATGCCAGGGTGTCGGCAAAAACATGTTCGCCACTGTTGAGGCTGGTGCGCAGGGTGTTCAGATCAGTCATGGGTTTTTCCTTTGGCGAACGCCGCCTGTTGGTCGGCGCTGGCTTCTTTCTGGTATTGGGCTTTCCACTCGGCGTACGGCATGCCGTACACCACTTCACGGGCGTCATCGAGGCTCAGCTCGATCTGGCGCTCGTCGGCCTCCGCCTTGTACCACTTGGACAAGCAGTTGCGGCAGAAGCCCGAGAGGTTCATCAGGTCGATGTTCTGCACATCCTTGCGGCTGTCCAGGTGCGCCACCAATCGGCGGAAGGCGGCGGCTTCGAGTTCGAGGCGTTGTTGGTCGTTCATAGGGCTCACTGATAATTCAGGGGTTAGCGGCTGGCCGCCAAAGTAATCGAAACCGACTCCGCAAAGCGCAAGGCATGGGGCTTGTCCACTTCGACTTCGGCGTACAGCACCGACTCATTGCTCATCACCAGGTCCAGCAGCTCCTGGGTCAGGCGCTCCAGCAGGGCAAAGCGGTTGCCCTCGACGTGGGCGATGATCGCCTTGGTGATGGTGCGGTAGTTCAGCGCATGGTCAATGTCGTTGTCGCGCACGGCTTCCTGGGCGGCATACAGGATGGTCAGGTTGATCAGCACATCCTGCTTGTTGAGAATCTCGTCCTCGTTAATGCCGATATAGGTGCGCAGGCACAGGTCCTTGACCCGGATGCGCGCCATGCCTGGTTGAAGTTGTGGCATTGCTACTTGCTCCGTCCGATCAGTTGCAGGAACTCCATGCGCGTGGTGTTCGACTCGCGGAACGCGCCGAGCATCACCGAGGTGTTCATGGTTGAATTCTGTTTTTCCACGCCGCGCATCATCATGCACATGTGCTGGGCTTCGATCACCACGGCTACCCCGGCGGCCTGGGTCACGTCCTGGATCGCGTCGGCGATCTGTCGGGTGAGGTTTTCCTGAATCTGCAGGCGCCGGGCGAACATGTCGACGATGCGCGCCAGTTTCGACAGGCCCAGCACCTTGCCGGTGGGGATATAGGCCACATGGGCCTTGCCGATGAAGGGCAGCAGGTGGTGCTCGCACAACGAGTACAACTCGATGTCCTTGAGGATCACCATCTCGTCATTGTCGGAGGTGAACAGCGCACCGTTGACGATCGTTTCCAGGCTCTGCTCGTAGCCGTGACACAGGTACTGCATGGCCTTGGCGGCGCGCTTGGGGGTGTCGAGCAGGCCTTCGCGCTCCGGGTCTTCGCCCAGGCCTTTGAGGATCTCGCGGTAGTGATGGGGCAGGGTCATACAACATCCTCACAAACGGCTTACTTGATATGCCGCCCGCCGTTGACGGTCAGGGTGGTACCGGTGACATAGGGGTTATCCAGCAAATAGCGAACGCTCTGGTAGATCACCTCGGGGCCGGGTTCGATGCCCAGTGCCGACTTGGCCAGTACCTTGGCGCGGTAGGCTGCGTCGTCGCCGTCGTTGAACATCACCATCGCCGGAGCAATGCCATTGACCTTGATCGTCGGCGCGAACTGCGCGGCAAACGACAACGTGAGGCTGTCGAGGCCGGCCTTGGTGGCGCAATAGGCGATGTGCTGGCGGCTGCCCTTGCGCACCACGTCATCGCTGATGTGCACGATGTCGGCGGGTGTCGAGCGTTGCAGCAAGGGTGAACAATGCAGGTTGATCAGGTACGGCGCAAGCATGTGCACGCTGAACATGTTGGTAAAGGCGCGGCTTTCGTCATCGGGCGTTTCCGCGATCCAGGCCGAGGCGTTGTGAATGATCGCGCGCAGGCGTTGGGTATGGTTGTTCAGCTCAGCGATAAACGCCAGGATGCCGGCCTCGCTGGAGAAATCGGCAAACACCCCGATCGCTCCGCGCTCGCGCAGGGCCTGTACGCCGGGCCGTTCGCTGCGGTAGCTGAAAATCACCGGATGGCCTTCGTCCAGCAGGCGCTGGGCGCAATGCAGGCCGACCCGCTGGCCGGCGCCGGTGATCAGGATCGGGGCGTTTGTCGCAGTCATGTGAGGCTCGAGTCGCTGGCAGATTGAAACTATACCAGCGACCGAGCGCCCCTGTACTCAAGCAGCGGCTTCGCTGGCCTTGCGTGGGGTCGGGGCAGGGTGCAGCCAATTGGCCAACAGATGGGTCGACAGTGGGATGAACCAGTACACCATCAGTGGCGTAAGGGCCATGGTGCTGACCAGCACGCGTGGCGCCAGGTCGAGCTCGCTGAGCAGGGGCCCCAGGACAAAATTGAACAGCAGCGACACCGGGAAAAACGCCAGCCAGATCGCCACCGCCTGCTTCCAGCGTGGAGGGCGGGCGCCGACTGCGCCAAACCAGCCATCGATACCACGTACGCGGTGCTCGGACGGGTCGGCAAACAGCTCGCTGCCACGGCTCAACCAGGCGCTGCGGGAGGCCGAAAACTCCCAGGCATGCAGGGTCTTTTCATCGGCGAAGCGGAAAATGATCTGGAATTCATCATCGTTGGGCGGCGGCGCGAGGACACCTGAACCCAGGTAGCCGGGAAAGTCCGTGGCCAATTGCTCGCCTTCGCGCAGCCAGGCCATCAGTTCTTCGTAGCGACCCTTGGCCACGCGGCGCGCAACCATCAGGGTGACGGGAGAGGTAGACATTGTGTATCTCCAAATAAGCGAGTGCGCTGGGCCGGGTAGGCGGCACACAAACGAGGCTGCGGGGTGTTGCAGCGACGTAGAAAAAACAGGCAAGGATTATTCCTGTTTTAGCGAAATACACCAGATACTTTGGTCGGTTCGTCGTTCAGCTTGTGTCGATCCGCTGAAAAAGCGTTAAATGGGATCCAAATCGACACGGATGTTTTTGACCTCTGATGCCCGAAACCATTGCTCCTCAACGCGAAACGACTTCCGACAACGGCACCGTTTGCGACGATCTTTTCCCTATCCGCGAAGTCGCTCGGCTGACCGGCGTCAACCCGGTGACCTTGCGTGCCTGGGAACGGCGCTATGGCCTGATCCAACCCACCCGCACCGAAAGTGGGCATCGGTTGTACTCGCGCACAGACATCGACACTGTGCACCGGATTCTCGACTGGATTGAACGCGGCGTGGCGGTGAGCAAAGTGGGGCGGATCCTGGCGCGCGACGCGTTGCTCAGCGAACCGGATGCCGCCCTCGGCGCGGAAGTGGAATGGGAGCAATGGCGCGGGCAATTGCGCCAGGCAATCAGCGCATTCGATGACCGCCAATTGGACCGTTTGTACGGCCAGATCTTTTCCGCCTATCCCCTCGCCGTGGTGTTCCAGGACATTCTCATGCCGCTCTGGCAGGCATTGTTGCGTCACCAAGGCCGCTTCGGCCAGGCCAGCGAGTGGCTGTTCTTCGATAATTTCCTGCGCTCGCGTACCGCACAACGTTTGCAGATGGCCGCCGCCGCACCGCTGCCTCGAGTGTTGCTGGCCGCCGTAGCCGGGGAGTGCCGCGAGCTGGAGTTGCTGGTCGCGGGTTTGTTGATGTCTGGGGAAAAACAAGCGGTCAAGGTCTTGGGCGTGGGCCAGCCATTCGATGAGTTGACGCTGATCTGTGAAAAGACCCAACCGCGAGCCTTGGTGCTGTTTTCCAATCGCGCCCCCAGCAGCGAGCTGCCGTTGCGGCTCAAGCGTCTGGCGCTGACCCTGGATTGCCCGTTGTTCTTGGCCGGCGATGCAGCGGACTTGGCGCAGGAAAGCCTCGCCGGTTCATCCATTGGCTGCCTGGGGAATGAAGGCCGGTTGATGCAGCGCCGCTTGCAGCAATTTCTGGGTGGTGGCCTGGATACCTGATCTCAGGCGTGGACTTCAGGATGGACCAGGCGGTGCTGGTGCAGGATGAACTGGCGCAGGCGCTCGGTTTCGTCGACGTCGCCCTGGCTCAGCCGATAGGCGAACAGCCCGCGCGCGGTTTCTCGTTCGAAGGTTCCGCGCAACGCAATGCGCTCGTAACCTGAAGGACTGAACCACAGTGAAAAGGTTTTCGGCGGCTTGACCCGGCCCCGAATCTCCACCAGCACACCCTTGAACGACACCTCATGCACCCACAATGCACCCGGGGTGCCCTTGATATTTTCCAGTGCCACCGGGGTTTCCAGCGCCAGGCGCCAGGGGCGGATCATCGGCCCGTCCTCGAAAATACTTGGTACGCCCAGGCGCAGGTGAACCGCATGGAACTCATCTTCCACCAAGTGCAGCGGGAAGGTCAGTTGCTGGTTGTCGAATTGCGCCTGGAGGGTGACGTGGTCATGAGCGGCGAGCCGAGTCAGCAAGTCGCGAATCTGCGCACCGCCGTTGACGGTCAGGCTCGACGAGGCATCCCGCAGGTTCAGTTGCGGGTTGTGTTGCATGTTCTGAATGAAGTCCAGTTCATCCTGGGTCAGAAGCGCGTCACGTTGCATCGCTCGTGCTCATTAGAGGGTACTAAAATGCCATTATCCCCCCTAATGACCTCCTTACCTAAATTTTGTTAGATCCGCTCGTCGCCTTGAGCACCGCCAGTTCAGCCTTGAGCTGCGCCAGCTCGGTCTCCAGCTGGGTGACGCGCTGCTGGGCTTTGACTTGCAGGGTGACGTCCTTTTGCACACCGACGAAGTACGTCTGCTCGTCCGCTTCGTTGTACACCGACGATAGCGACAGCTCGTTCCAGAAGTGGCTGCCGTCCTTGCGGTAATTGCGCAGGATTTCCCGGCAGGCCCCGCCATTTTCCATCGCTTCCCGAATCGCCATCAGCGCAGGCTGGTCACGGTCGCCCGATTGCAGGAAACGGCAATCCTGATAGAGGATTTCATCCGGGGTGTAGCCGGTCATGCGTTCGAATGCTGGGTTGACGTAGATCAGTGGCTTGTCTTTACCTTCGCGCTCGGCGATGACGATACCGTCATTGGAGGCATTGACGACCAGTTGCATCAGCTTGGCATTAATCATTGAGCGGTCCATGGCTTGTTTTCGAGCCTGGAGTTTATGGCAACTGTCGAATGTTGCACGGGCTGCGCCGAAATAATTGCCCCAGCTGTTAATATCCCAGGCTTTCACTCAACTACAGGATCAGATTGATGAAAGTCGCCATCCTTTCCGGCTCGGTCTACGGCACCGCTGAAGAAGTCGCCCGCCACGCTGCCGATATTCTCAAGGCCGCCGGCTTCGAGGCCTGGCACAACCCCCGCGCCACGTTGGCGGATGTGCAAGCGTTCGGCCCCGAGGCGTTTCTGGCGGTGACGTCCACCACCGGCATGGGCGAGTTGCCTGACAACCTGCAGCCCCTGTATTCGATGATTCGCGATCAACTGCCTGCCGCCTGGCGTGGCCTGCCCGGTGCGGTGATCGGCCTGGGCGACGCCAGCTATGGCGATACCTTCTGCGGCGGTGGCGAGCAAATGCGCGAGCTGTTTGGTGAACTCGGCGTGCGCGAAGTGCTGCCGATGCTGCGCCTGGACGCCAGCGAAAGCGTCACCCCGGAAGCCGACGCTGAACCGTGGCTGGCTGAGTTGGTCACTGCACTGCGCGGCTGACCGGAAATTCCCGCAATAACGCCAGCCAGGCCTGGGCGGCTTTCGACAGATAGGCGCCCGCACGCCAGGTAAACGCAATGTCCCAGCGCAGGTCGTCGGGCGCCTTGAGCGTCAGGCGCACCACGCCCGGTCGCACCAGCCCACGGGCAACCACACTGGGCAACAGCACCACGCCCTGGCCCGCCGCGACCAGGGCGGCGAGGAAATCCGCCTGGCCGCTACGGCCGATTTCCCTCGGAGTGAAACCCACCTGCTGGCAAGCCTGGATCAACCGATCATTGAGCACAAAGCTGCGCTGGTACATCAGGAACGGCGTGTCCGCCAGTTCCTCCAGGCGCACCTGGGCGTTTTGCGCCAGCGGGTGATCCATCGGCAGCAGGGCGTCGAGCGGCTCATCGCAGAAGGCTTGCCGGGCGAAGGCTGGATCACTGGAATTCAGGCAGCCACCCACATCCAGTTCACCATTGAGAATGGCCTGTTCGATCGTGCGGCTGCCGCCTTCCAGCAGTTGGATGGTGACCTTCGGGTAGCGCCTGCGGTACTCGGCAAACAGCCCCGCAAACAACGTATCCCCCGCCAATAGCGGCAGGCCCAGGCGCAACTCGCCGCGGGCCAGTTGCTGCATGTCATCCAGCTCACTCAGCAACTCCGTCTGCAAGCGCAGCATGGCTTCAGCCCGTTGCAGCACCACTTCGCCGGCAGCGGTCAGGCGAATGTGTGAACCGGTGCGCTCCAACAGCGGTGTGCCCAGGCTTTGTTCCAGTTGCGCCACCTGTTTACTGACGGCAGATTGACTGATGTGCAGGGTTTTCCCCGCTTGGGTAAAACCGCCTCGGTGGATCACTTCGACAAAGCTGCGCAGCTGTTTGAATTCCATGATCAGGATTCCCATTTGGAATAGTTGGCAGTCTAACAATTCGCTGTGGGGATGGGGTGCGCGTCTCTAAAATGGAGGCCTGCGAGGAACCAAAGCCCATGAAACGTTTCACCCGTCTGTTGATTGAATTGGTCGTGCTGTTGGCCATTTACCTGCTCGGTTGCCAATTGGCCGTGTGGCTGGCGTGGCCGATCCCTGGCGGCGTGGTGGGGCTGGGCCTGCTGCTGGCAACCTTCGCCAGCGGCCTGGTCAAGCCGGCGGCCCTGCAATTGGGCGCCGGCGTGTTGATGGCTGAAATGTTGCTGTTCTTCATTCCTGCGCTGATGAGCCTGCTGGACTACGGCGGCCTGTTGCGCAATGACGGCTGGCGCATCCTGCTGGTGATTGGCTTCAGCACCTTGGCGGTGATGCTGGTGACCGCGTTCACCGTCGAACTGGTGTGCCGCTGGAGGCTGCGCCATGAAGCTTGAGCTGATGCCGGTGTTCTGGCTCGCCTTGACCTTGGGCGCGTATGTCTTCAGCCGGTGGATCTACAGTCGTACCGGACGTTACCTGTTGTCGCCGCTGATCCTGGTGCCGGTACTCTTGCTGGCCGTGGCGGTGCCGATGAACACCGCCTACGCGGAATACTCCGCTGACACCCATTGGTTGATGCTGGTGCTGGGCCCGGTGACCGTGGCCTTCGCGGTGCCGATCTGGCAGCAGCGCACGTTGCTGGCGCGTTACTGGTCGGCCTTGTTGCTGGGCATGATCGCCGGCAGCGTGGCCTCCATCGCCACCTCGTTCGGCCTGGCCAAAGCCTTGGCGTTGGACGCCTCGGTGACCATGTCCCTGGTGCCGCGCTCCATCACCACGCCGTTCGCCATGCCCGTGTCGTCCGACCTCGGTGGTGTGCCTGAACTGACGGCCGTGTTCGTGATGTTCACCGGCGTGTTCGGCGCCATGCTTGGCGGTGTGCTGCTCAAGTGGTTGCCATTGCGCACCCCCTTGGCGCGCGGCGCGTTGTTTGGGGTGGGTGCCCACGGTGCGGGCGTGAGCCGAGCACACGAAGTGGGCGGTGAAGAGGGCTCCGTCGCGGGCTTGGTGATGGTGCTGACGGGGCTGCTCAACCTGTTCGCCGCGCCTTTATTGGCGGCACTTCTCTGACGTCGCTTGGATGGATTTCAACTATTCTCAACGCTGACTCGTACGGTCATCAAGCTGGCTGCCAAGGCAACTACGGCGGCCACGACGTCTGACTAGACTGGCCCATCACTCAAAAAAACAATAAGAAAATGCGCCAAGGAGGTCGTTGCCGTGAGCCTAGCCCCCGTTCTATCGCCACAGAATGTCAAAGATCAGGTCAGCGCTGCCGAATGGCAGACCCGTGTCGACCTGGCTGCCTGCTATCGCCTGGTGGCGATGCATGGTTGGGATGACCTGATCTTCACCCACATCTCGGCCAAGGTGCCGGGCACTGATGATTTCCTGATCAACCCCTATGGGCTGATGTTCCATGAGATCACCGCGTCGAGCCTGGTCAAGGTTGATCAGGCCGGCAACAAGCTGATGGACAGCCCCTACGAGATCAATCCGGCGGGCTACACCATCCACAGCGCCATCCACGAAGTGCGCCACGACGTAACCTGCGTGCTGCACACCCACACCGCTGCCGGTGTTGCGGTGGCGGCGCAGAAGCAAGGCGTGTTGCCGATCAGCCAGCAGTCGATATTCGTGCTGTCGAGCCTGGCCTATCACGCCTACGAAGGTGTGGCACTGAATCACGAAGAGAAGGCCCGCCTGCAGGCCGATCTGGGCGACAACAATTTCCTCATGCTGCACAACCACGGCCTGCTGACCTGCGGCAGCACCATCGCCGACACCTTCCTGATGATGTTCACGTTCCAGCGCGCCTGCGACATCCAGGTGCTGGCGCAAAACGGTGGTGCAGAATTGATCAACATCGGCCCACAGATTCTCGCTGGCGCCAGGGCAATGGTGGCGGCTGTCACAAAGAGCACACAAGGTATGGGGGGCGCGCTGGCCTGGCCGGCGTTGCTGCGCAAGCTGGACACTCAAGACCCTGGGTATAGAAGCTGATGCCACTCGCCGAGATCCCGCTGAGAGCCTGGCGCAAACGCAGCCAGACGTTCGACTTCCACGGCCGCACCATCCGTTATTGGGTGGCGGGGCAGGGCGAACCGTTGCTGCTGATCCATGGCTTTCCCACCGCCAGCTGGGACTGGCACTACCTGTGGCAGCCCCTGGCCCAGCGCAACCTGGTGATTGCCTGCGACATGCTCGGTTTTGGTGACTCGGCCAAGCCACTCGATCACGGATACTGCCTGCTGGAGCAGGCGGATTTGCAACAAGCCCTGCTGGAACATCTGCGTGTGGAGCAGCCGGTGCATGTGCTGGCCCACGACTACGGTGACAGTGTCGCCCAGGAACTGCTGGCCCGGCACTACGAGAGTCGCTTTCAGATGGCCAGCTGCGTGTTTCTCAACGGCGGGCTGTTTCCCGAAACCCATCGCCCGGCATTGGTGCAAAAACTCTTGCTCAGCCCGCTGGGCTGGATGATCGGCCGTGCCTTTGGGCGCAATGCCCTGGCGAACAGTTTCAGCCAGATCTTCGGCCCCAACACTCGTCCCAGCGAAAGCGCCCTGGATGATTTCTGGAGTTTGATCGACTGCCATGAAGGCACGCGCATCCTGCACAAACTCATTGCCTACATCCCTCAACGCAGGCGTATGCGTGAGCGTTGGGTGGCGGCGATGCAACAGGATGAAGTGCCGCTGCGGGTGATCGATGGCGAGATCGACCCGATCTCCGGCGCTCATATGGTGGAGCGTTACCGCGAGTTGGTGCCCCACGCCGACACGGTGCTGCTGGCCAATATCGGCCACTACCCGCAGATCGAGGCGCCGGTTCAGGTGCTCAAGCACTACCTGGCGTTCCGTGATCGGATTGGGCAACCGGCACCACGATTGGCCTATTCCTGAGCTGACGATTATCCCCCAGCCTTATCGAGCACCATTCAGCCCTGGCCGGCTTTATTGTGACCAAAGCCCCCGTGCCTGACACTCGACCCATTCCCATTGTCGCCTTTGGAGTTCGGTATGAGTCAGTCAGTGCAGTTCCAGGATAAGGTCGTGATCGTCACCGGTGCCGGCGGCGGGTTGGGCCGGGCGCATGCGCTGCTGTTCGCCAAACATGGCGCCAAAGTGCTGGTCAACGATCTGGGCGGTTCCACCCAGGGCGAAGGCGCCAATGCTTCGGCTGCCGACCGTGTGGTGGCACAGATCCGCGAAGCCGGTGGTATCGCCGAAGCCAACCATCACTCTGTCACCGACGGTGACAAGATCGTGCAGAACGCCCTCGACGCCTTTGGCCGTATCGACGTGGTGGTCAACAACGCCGGCATCCTGCGCGACAAGACCTTCCACAAAATGGACGACAGCGACTGGGACCTGGTTTACCGGGTACATGTCGAAGGCGCCTACAAAGTCACCCGCGCCGCCTGGCCCCATCTGCGCGAGCAAGGTTATGGCCGGGTGATCTTCACTGCATCCACCTCGGGCATCTACGGCAACTTCGGCCAGTCCAACTACGGGATGGCCAAGCTGGGCTTGTATGGACTGACGCGCACCCTGGCGCTGGAGGGCCGCAAGAACAACATTCTGGTCAACGCCATCGCCCCAACCGGTGGCACGCGCATGACCGAAGGCTTGATCCCGCCCCAGGTGTTCGAGCGCCTCAAGCCGGAGTTGGTCAGCCCGTTGGTGGTGTACCTGGGCAGCGAGGCCTGTGAGGAAACCTCGGGGCTGTTTGAAGTGGGCGGCGGCTGGATCGGCAAGACCCGCTGGGAGCGTAGCCTGGGCGTGGGCTTTGATCCGCAAGCGGGCTTCTCGCCCGATGACGTGGCGGCGCATTGGCAGCAGATTTGCGACTTCGAAGGAGCGGCTCACCCCAAGGACAACATCGAGGCGTTGAAGGAGATGATGGCCAATTTGCAGAAATTCAGCCTGTGATCGTTGCTTGAAAAAGCTTGAATGCTACGGGGCGCTGAGGGCGCCCCGTTTTATTCCAGGCATAAAAAAGGCCGCTGCATAGGCAGCGGCCGAAGTAAGACGTTGGATCAAGGAGCGACAAATCAACGTCAGTGAACACCGGTAACAGACTGAAAACAGGCATCAATCCATATGAATCTGGCTTTTCTTCCGGTTGTGGAAGCGGGCCGTTTGCCCTGAAAGCCCGGTAAGAATAGCCGCTTGTAACAAAATGAGTAATGCCGATTCGTGACAAGGACTGTTGCGCAATCAGCAACAGTTGCGCGGTCCTCCATACATTCCCCTGATAACCCACCATCCACCCAATGCATGCCTGTGCCCGAAGCCCAGGCCAGAGCGCCCTGTCATCCTTTCGAGCGACAACACGAATCCCTCCTTGGTGCGCTTATCGCTCCTGATGGGCGGCAGTAGGGTGGGGCCTTCTGTCACTCACCGGGGAAGACGCATGACAAGAACAACAATGCGCGCCATCTTCAGGCCACAGGCGCTGGCCGCTGCGGTTGCGTTGGGGTGCTGTGCCCAGGCACAGGCTGTTTCATTCAACATTGGCGAGATCGAAGGCCAATTCGATTCCTCGCTGTCGGTGGGCGCGAGCTGGGGCATGCGCGACGCCGATAAAAAGCTGGTGGGCACCGTCAATGGCGGCACTGGCCAGGCGTCTACCGGGGATGACGGGCGCTTGAATTTCAAGAAGGGCGAGACCTTCTCCAAGATCTTCAAGGGTATTCACGACCTGGAACTCAAGTACGGCGACAGCGGCGTATTCGTGCGTGGCAAGTACTGGTACGACTTCGAGTTGCAGGATGAAGATCGCGAATTCAAGCAGATCAGCAATCACCACCGCGATGAGGGCGCACGTTCCTCCGGCTACGAATTGCTCGATGCCTTCGTCTATCACAACTATTCGATTGGCGACCAACCGGGCAACGTGCGCCTCGGCAAGCAAGTGGTCAGCTGGGGTGAAAGTACCTTCATCGGTAACTCCATCAACAGCATCAACCCCATCGACGTCTCAGCCTTCCGCCGCCCCGGTGCGGAAATCAAGGAAGGGCTGATTCCGGTGAACATGCTGTTCGCCTCCCAGAGCTTGACCAACCAACTGACAGTGGAAGGTTTTTACCAACTGAACTGGGAAAATACCGTACTGGATAATTGCGGCACATTCTTTGGTGGGGATGTGGCGGCCCATGGCTGTAATGACAACTACACGGTGGGCAACCCGGCGATTGCGCCGTTGCAGCCAGTGGCCGCCGCGTTTGGGCAAGGCTTTCAAGTGACCCGTGAAGGTGTGATCGTGCAGCGTGCACGGGATCGTGATGCCCGTGACAGTGGTCAGTTCGGTACGGCGTTGCGTTGGTTGGGGGATGACACCGAATACGGCCTGTACTTCATGAACTACCACAGCCGCACCCCGACGGTGGGCACCATCACCAACAATACAAGCCTGGCCAGGCTCGGTGCGATCTCCGGTGCAGCCAATGGTATCGCGCCCGGCTCGGGTGCAGGGCTGGTCCAGAGCCTGATGCTCGGTCGTGGCCAGTATTACCTCGACTACCCGGAAGACATCCGCCTGTTCGGTGCGAGCTTTTCCACCACCTTGCCTACCGGCACGGCGTGGACCGGCGAGATCAGCTATCGCCCCAATGCCCCGGTGCAACTCAACACCACAGACCTGACCCTGGCCTTGATCAACCCCGTCGCCGGCCAGACCGCCTCGCCAATCCGCAGCAACTTTGGCGACGACAACAAAGGCTATCGCCGCAAGGAAATCACCCAGATCCAAAGCACCATGACCCAGTTCTTCGATCAGGTGCTGGGCGCCGAACGCCTGACGCTGGTAGGCGAGGCTGCGTACGTGCATGTCGGTGGGCTGGAAGACAAATCCAAACTGCGCTACGGCCGCGACTCGGTCTACGGTGCCTATGGTTTCCAAGGTGACACCGATGGTTTCGTCACCGCCAATTCCTGGGGCTACCGCGCGCGGGCGATCCTTGACTACAACAACGCGATTTTCGGGGTGAACCTCAAGCCCAACCTGTCCTGGTCCCATGACGTGGCCGGCTATGGGCCCAACGGCCTGTTCAACAAAGGCGCCAAGGCCATCAGCATCGGCGTGGACGCGGACTACCGCAGCACCTACACCGCCAGCCTGAGCTACACCGACTTTTTCGGCGGCGACTACAACACCCTGACCGACCGCGACTTCCTCGCCCTCAGCTTCGGCGCGAACTTCTGATCTGGCTTAAAGAAGGACAAGCATCCATGCGTAAGACAATTGCAGTGTTGGCCCTCAGCCTGTTGGCCGCCAACGTGATGGCAGCGGTATCGCCGGAAGAGGCGGCCAAGCTCGGCACCACCTTGACCCCGGTGGGCGCCGAAAAAGCCGGCAACGCCGACGGTTCGATCCCAGCCTGGACCGGTGGCATCCCGAAAAATGCCGGCGCCGTGGACAGCAAGGGCTTCCTGGCCGACCCGTTCGCCAGTGAAAAGCCGCTGTTCGTGATCACCGCGGCCACCGTCGACAAATACAAGGACAAACTCTCCGACGGCCAGGTGGCGATGTTCAAACGTTACCCCGAGACCTACAAGATCCCGGTGTACCCAACCCACCGTACGGTCAACCTGCCGCCGGAGATCTACGAATCGATCAAGCGCAGCGCGCTGAACGTCAAGCCGATCAATGACGGCAATGGCCTGGAAGGTTTCACCGGTAATCGCTATTACGCGTTCCCTATTCCGAAGAATGGCGTGGAAGTGCTGTGGAACCACATCACCCGTTACCACGGTGGCAACCTGCGCCGCATCATCACCCAGGCCACGCCGCAGACCAACGGCAGCTACACGCCGATCCGCTTCGAAGAAGAAGTTGCAGTGCCGCAATTGATCCCGGACATGGACCCGGCCAAGGCGGCCAACGTGCTGACCTTCTTCAAGCAGTCGGTGACGGCCCCGGCGCGCCTGGCGGGCAACGTGCTGCTGGTGCATGAAACCCTCGACCAAGTGAAGGAGCCGCGCCTGGCGTGGATCTACAATGCCGGCCAACGTCGCGTGCGCCGCGCGCCGCAAGTGGCGTATGACGGGCCGGGCACTGCCTCCGACGGCCTGCGCACCTCGGATAACTTCGACATGTTCTCCGGCGCCCCGGACCGCTACGACTGGAAGCTGGTGGGCAAGAAAGAGATGTACATCCCCTACAACAGCTACAAGCTCGACCAGCCGACCCTCAAGTACGACGACATCATCAAGGCCGGCCACATCAACCAGGACCTGACCCGCTATGAGCTGCACCGCGTGTGGGAAGTGGTCGGCACGGTCAAGCCGAGTGAGCGGCACATCTACGCCAAGCGCCACATGTACATCGATGAAGACAGCTGGCAGGTGGCACTGGTGGATCACTACGACGGCCGTGGTCAACTGTGGCGTGTCGCCGAAGGTCATGCGCAGTTCTATTACGACCACCAGACCCCGGCCTACACCGTGGAAACCCTCTACGACATCATCGCCGGGCGCTACATCGCGTTGGGCATGAAAAACGAGGAGAAGAGCAGCTTTGTGTTCGGTTTCGCGGCCAAGGCGGCCGATTACACCCCGGCAGCGTTGAGGGCCGAAGGGGTTCGCTGATCACCCTTTGATCTGGCCGGGACCCTTTAGGCTCCCGGCTTTTTTATGCCCGCCAATCACCCCGCTGAATACTTCTTCAACAACCACCGACCACAGGACTAGGGTAGGCGCCACGTTGCATAACAATAAAAAAGCAGGATGCAGCAATGACCGCCATGACACGCTGCCTGGACCGTCCTGGATTCATGCCTCGGCTGTCCGCCCATCATTTGTTGCGCCCACGCTTGGCCGAGCCTTTGCTGGTGGCGCAGGTCAGGGTCAAGTTGCTGTGCGCGCCCGGCGGCAGTGGCAAGAGCGCGCTGCTCGCCGAGTGCGCGTTGCAGGCACCCAAGGAGTGCCCGGTGTACTGGTTGCCGCTCAATGGTGTTGCCCTGAGCCCCCTCGATCTTTGCCAGCGCCTGGCGCAGAACCTGGGTTTGCCGTTCACCGATGAGGCGACACTGCTGTCGGACCTTGCGCGTTGGCAGGCTCCGGCCTGGCTGTTCCTCGATGACTTCTGCCGCTTGCCCGCGCCGGACACCGACGCCTTGCTGGATCGCCTGCTCACCGCCAGCAGCCCGGCCCTGACCTGGTGGCTGGGCGCGCGGCGTCGCCCGCTGTGCAATTGGCCGAGGTTGCTGCTGGACGATGAGCTGCTGGAGTTTGGCGCAGACTTGGCGTTCAGCCCTGCCGAGGTCCAGCAATTGCTCATTCATGCGCCGGGGCAGTCCGTCGACAGCGTGTTGCAGTTCAGTGCCGGCTGGTGTGCCGGTACGCGCATCGCCTTGCTGGGGGACGGCCACCCGGAAAAGACCTTGCTCGATTACCTGCAACACGAGCTGTTCAGCACCTTGCCAGCCGAGCTGGCCGAAGCCTGGCGCGTGCTGGCGCATCTGCCGCGTTTCAACGCAGGGTTGTGCGAGCACCTGTTCGGCTTTGGCGACGGTGATCAGTACCTGCATGATTTGCAGGCCCTTGGCGCGTTTATCCAGCCCTGGGAAGACACCGAGTGGCTGCAGGTCTTTCCACCCCTCGCCGATTTGCTGCGTGACGAGCCCTGGCCAGCCAAGCGTTCATGGCACCGCCGCGCCTGCCAATGGTTCACCGCCGAACAGGACTGGCAGGCCGCGTTTGAACAAGCGTTGCTGGCCGAAGAATATGAAGTGGCGGTGAGCCTGTTGCAGCACTTCAGTTTTGAAGACTTGTTCCGCCAGCAGAACGCGATGCTGCTGTTGCGCCTGCATGAACAGCAGGGTGATGAGCTGATGCTCGGCTCGGCGCAATTGGTCGGGTTGCTGACGGCGGCGTTGCTGTTCGCCGGGCGCTTCGAGCAAGCCGCGCAATGCATCCATCAATTGGCACGCTTTGCGCCGCAACCGACGGCGGCGCAACAGCGCTACCTGCTGGCGCGCTGGCAGGCGCAGTGGGGCTGGTTGCTGCATCTGGGCGGTGATGCCGAGCGCTCTCGCGAGCATTTTCTGGAAGCGCTGCAAGCCTTGCCCGACAGCGCTTGGACGTCGCGGTTAATGTGCCTTTCGGGCCTGACCCAGCAAGCCTTGCTGCGCGGTGAGCTGGATGTCGCCCAAGCCCTGAGTCGCGAAGCCTTGTGCCTGGCCCGTGCCCACGGCTCGTTGCTGCTCGAAGCCTTGTTGGAGCTGGACCACGCGCAACTGCTGGAGCAGCGTGGCGCCCCTTATCGGGCGCAAAGCCTGCTGGAAAATGTGCAGGCGATGTTGCTCAAGCAGCGCCTCAAGGCCGGGCCCTTGGTCGGGCGCATTGCCCTGCGGCGCGGGCACTTGGCGTTGCGGCAAGGGCAGGACAGCCTGGCCGCCGAGTGTTTCGAGGCGGGCTTGAAGATGTGCCTGCACAGCCAGGACAAACGCGTGCTCTACGGATTCCTCGGCCTGGCCCTGCTGGCCGCCAACCGTGGCGATTACGCCCAGGCCTTTGTGCAACTACGCGATGCCGAGCGGCTGATGCAGCAGCGTCAGGTGCCCGACACGGTGTACCGCGCGGTGTTGCTGCTGGTCAGCGGGCATTTCTGGTTGCAGCAGGGGCGTGCCGAATTGACGGTGGAAGCGGTGCGCCGTGTGCTTCGTCACTTCCGTGGGCCTCAGGCCCGGCAGGCGCCACCGGCCACGTTGGAGTTGGTGCCACGCTTGGAGTACCTGCTGGTGTTGGCGGAAGTGAAACTGGCTTGTGCCGATCAGCCGGTGGCGCGGCTCACGGCTTTGCTGGACACCACCCGCCAACGCGGCATGCTTTGCCTGGAAACCGAACTGCACCTGGTGCTGGGGGAGGTGGCCTGGCAAATCGGTGATTCCACGCTGGCGCGCCGCTCGCTGCAAACCGGGTTGGCGTTGGCGGCACGCTGCCAGGTGCAGCAGGCGATTCGTGAACTGCGGTTGCGCTCGCCGGGGTTATTGAGCGAGCTGGGCATGGAGCCGCAAACGCCAGTGTCAGGTGCGACAGAAAGCCCACTCAGCCAGCGTGAACTGGAAGTGCTGCAGTTGATCGCCCTGGGCAATTCCAACCTGGAAATCGCCGACCGGCTGTTTATCTCCCTGCATACGGTCAAGACCCACGCGCGGCGTATCCACAGCAAGCTCGGCGTGGAGCGGCGCACGCAAGCGGTGGCCAAGGCCAAGACGCTGGGGCTGATGACCTAGGCGCAAAACGCCTGGCGGTATTCGCCGGGGGTGGCGCCCATGGCCTGGCGGAAGCGATGGGTGAAGTGGCTGGCGCTGGAGAAACCGCACATCAAGGCGATTTCACTCAAGGGCAGGGCGCCACTGCGCAAGAGGGCCTGGGCGCGGGTCAGTCGGCGGGCCAACACGTACTGATGGGGCGGCAGGCCGAAGCTTTGGCGGAACATTCGCGCGAAGTGGTATTCCGACAGCGCACACATCCCGGCCAGTTGGCCCAGGCTGATCGGGTCTTCCAGTTGCTGGTCGATGTACTCCACCAACAGCCGTCGCTGATGCGCCGCCAGCCCGCCTTTCAGCCGCAGCCCCTCGCGGGCGCCGACCTGGCTGAGCAGGGTGTGACTGAGCATTTCGTGGGCCAGGCTGCTGGTCAGCAGGCGCTCGGCGGGTTCGTGCCAGTTCAGTGCGATCAACTGGTGAAAGCGCCGGGCCTGGCTGGCGTCTTCCAGGAAGGTGCTTTCGCGCAGTTGCAGGGTGCGCGGTTCGCGGTCGAGCAGGGTGACGCAGCCGAGGGCGAACTGCTCCGGGCTGAAGTACACATGGGCCAGGCGGATTTCGCCGTTGATCACCCAGGCCGACTGATGCTCGGCGGGCAGGATGCACAGCTTGTCGGGCCCGCCCTTGGTGCCGGGCTGGTCGCGCCGAAAGGTGCCAGTGCCGCCGCCGATGTAGCACGACAAGGTGTGATGGCTGGGCGCCTGGTAATCCTGGGCATCGTGATGGTTGCTCCACAAGGCTGCAGACAAGCCGTCACCGAGCTCGGCGCACGCTTCGAGGCGTGCATTGGGCGAGCGGTTAAGGGCTTGAAAGACTTGCAGGGATTCCAGATCAGGCATGGTTCGTACTCTCCGACGCCTTGCATCCTACTCCGCGCGGCGCGTGCTGTGCGCCCACCGCCCGACAAAAGCGCAAGATTGTGCAAGAGCGCGGCATGGATCGCGGGCCACACTGTGGCTCAATCGATGGAGCCCGCTATGAACCTTTCCCTGTATTTACTCACCGTGCTGATCTGGGGCACCACCTGGATCGCCCTCAAATGGCAACTGGGCGTGGTGGCGATTCCCGTGTCCATCGTCTATCGCTTCGGCCTGGCGGCGCTGGTGTTGTTTGCGCTGTTGCTGGTCAGCCGCAAGCTGCAGGTGATGAACCGGCGCGGGCATTTGATCTGCCTGGCCCAGGGGCTGTGTCTGTTTTGCGTGAACTTCATGTGCTTCCTGACGGCCAGTCAATGGATCCCGAGTGGGTTGGTGGCGGTGGTGTTTTCTACGGCCACGCTGTGGAACGCGCTGAATGCCCGGGTATTTTTCGGCCAGCGGGTGGCGCGCAATGTGTTGATGGGCGGCGGCTTGGGCTTGCTGGGCTTAGGCTTGTTGTTCTGGCCGGAACTGGTGGGGCATACCGCTAGCCCGCAGACCTTGCTCGGATTGGGGTTGGCGTTGCTGGGGACCATGTGTTTCTCGGCGGGCAATATGCTGTCGAGTCTGCAACAGAAGGCCGGTCTGAGACCGCTGACCACCAATGCCTGGGGCATGTTGTATGGTTCGTTGATGCTGGCGACCTATTGCATGGTGCGCGGGATTCCGTTTGAGATGGACTGGAGTGCGCGGTATGTCGGCGCATTGTGGTACCTCGTGATCCCTGGTTCGGTGATCGGTTTTACCGCGTACCTGACCCTGGTCGGGCGCATGGGGCCGGAGCGCGCGGCGTATTGCACCGTGTTGTTCCCGGTGGTGGCGCTGAATGTCTCGGCGTTTGCCGAGGGCTACCAGTGGACCGCGCCGGCGTTGGCGGGGTTGGTGCTGGTGATGCTGGGCAATGTGTTGGTGTTTCGTAAGCCCAAGCCCGCCCCTGTCCCCACCGAAAAAGCCTTACTTCAGCCCTAGCCGCTTGGCCATCCGACCGAGGTTGGCGCGGTCCAGGCCGAGTTCGCGGGCGGCGCTGGCCCAGTTGTGCTGGTGGCGCTCCAGGCAGGCGCTGATGACCTGGCGTTGGTAGTGCTCGGTGGCTTGGCGCAGGTCGCCTGTCACAACGGGTATCACCTCGGTGTGTGCTTCGATCACGGGTGCGCTGACGTCGGGCAGGTCCAGGTCCTGGGCATTCAAGCTGAGAATCTTCGGACGCTCGCGACAGTTTCCCAGGGCTTTCAGCGCGCTGCGTCCGATCAAATGCTCCAGCTCTCGTACATTCCCCGGCCAGTTATAGGCCAGCAGCGCCGCCTGGGCGTCGCTGGTCAGGCGCAGGCTGCCCAGGCCCATGCGTGAGCGGTTCTGTTCGAGGAAGAAACCGGCCAGCAGCAACACATCGCGCCCGCGTTCGCGCAGCGCCGGCACTTGCAACGGGTAGACGCTCAGGCGGTGATAGAAGTCGGCGCGGTAGCGGCCATTGCGTACTTCGTCAGCGAGGTCGCGGTTGGTGGCGGCGATCAGGCGCACGTCCACTTGGTGTTCCTTGTCCGAGCCCAGGCGTTGCAACTGACCGCTTTGCAGCACCCGCAGCAGCTTGGCTTGCACGGTCAGTGACAGTTCGCCCACTTCATCGAGGAACAGCGTGCCGCCGTTGGCCAGTTCGAACTTGCCACGGCGTTCGTTCAAGGCGCCAGTGAAGGCGCCGCGCACATGACCGAACAGCTCGCTCTCTACCAGGGTTTCCGGCAGGGCGGCGCAGTTGAGGCTGATCAGCGGTTTATCTGCGCGCGTCGAAGCGGCGTGGATGGCCTGGGCCACCAATTCCTTGCCCACCCCCGTTTCGCCGGTGATCAGCACGGTGAGGTCACTGCCGCCCACCAGCTTGATCTCTTCCACCAGGCGCTTGTGGGGTTTGCTCTGGCCGATCATCTCCTTGTGCTGCTGGCCGCTGGCCTCGCGGTAGATTTCGGCGCGCAGGGTCAGGCGTTCAATGCGTTCGGCCACGTTGACGGTAGCCGCGGCGAGGCTGGCGAAGGCTTGCAGGGCGTCCAGTTCCACGCGCTCGAAGCGCTCGGTGTCGAGGGCGTCCAGGGTCAGCAGGCCCCAGGGCTGATCGTCGACGAACAGCGGGCAGCCCATGCAATCGTGGACTTCTAGGTGCCCGTGCAGGCCATCGACCAGACCGTCGTAGGGGTCGGGCAATTCGCTGTCACTGTCAAATCGCGTGGGGCCGGGGCTGCTCAGCAGCACGGCGAAGCGCGGGTGTTCGCTGACCTTGAAGCGCCGGCCCAGGGTGTCGGCGCTCAAACCGTCGACGGCCAACGGCACCAGCCATTCGCCGTCCAGGCGCAACAGCGCGGCGGCGTCACAGGGCAGCAGGGCGCGCATCGCTTGTAGCAGGCGACGGTAACGCTCGCCTTCGGGCAGTTCGCGGGACAGGTCAGCGACCAGGGGCAGCAGGGTGGTGAGCAGCGATTGCGCAGTCATAATGACTCCTTGTAGTCCTTATGACTATACGTTGTAGGAAGTCATACTGACTACACATTAAATAAGTCATTGAAATATATAGGTTTATTAGTTGGCACGAATACTGAGTAGGTAAAGGCAATCAGTAAAGAAGCCCAGGAGGCTCCCATGCTTAGTGCCCAAGACCGTGCCATCGTCAAATCCACCGTGCCCCTGCTGGAAAGCGGCGGCGAAGCGCTGATCACCCATTTCTACCGCATGATGCTTTCCGAGTACCCGCAAGTTCGCCCGCTGTTCAACCAGGCCCACCAGGCCAGCGGCGACCAACCCCGCGCCTTGGCCAATGGCGTGTTGATGTATGCGCGGCATATCGACCAGTTGGACCAACTGGGTGACCTGGTGGCCAAGATCATCAACAAACATGTGGCCTTGCAGATCCTGCCGGAGCATTACCCGATCGTCGGCGCCTGCCTGCTGCGCGCGATTTCCGAAGTGCTGGGTAGCGAGATTGCGACCCCTGAAGTGATGAGTGCCTGGGGCGCGGCCTACGGCCAATTGGCGGATATCCTGATTGGCGCCGAAGCGGCGATCTATGACGAGAAAGCCCAGGCGCCCGGTGGCTGGCGCGGCGCGCGGCCGTTCATCGTGGTCAAGCGCGTGGTGGAGAGTGACGAAATCATCTCCTTCTACTTTGCCCCGGTGGACAACGGTCCGATTCTCGCCGCCGCGCCAGGCCAGTACATCGGCATGAAATTGGTGCTCGATGGCGAGGAAGTGCGCCGCAACTATTCGCTGTCGGCCCTGACCGATTCGGGCCTGTACCGCATCAGCGTCAAGCGCGAAGCCGGCGGGCGGGTGTCCAACTACTTGCACGACCAGTTGCACGTCGGTGCGACCATCGATCTGTTCACGCCTTCGGGTGAGTTCACCCTGGCAGCCAGCGACAAACCGCTGGTGCTGATCAGTGGCGGGGTCGGCATTACGCCAACCTTGCCGATGCTCGAAGCCGCCCTGGCTACCCAGCGCCCGGTGCACTTCATCCACTGCGCGCGCAATGGCGGGGTGCATGCGTTCCGTGATTGGGTCGATGCGCTGGCAGCACAGCATCCGCAGCTCAAGCGCTTCTACTGCTACTCCGAAGATGATGGCGTGAGCCCGGCGGCGGACAAGGTGGGCTTGCTCAGCCAGGAACAGCTTGCTGCGTGGTTGCCTGAACAACGCGACATCGATGCCTACTTCCTTGGCCCTAAAGGTTTCATGGGCGCGATCAAGCGCCACCTCAAGGCCTTGGGCGTGCCAGAGAAGCAAAGTCGCTACGAGTTCTTCGGCCCGGCTGCGGCGCTGGAATAAATACACCTATCCTGTGGCGAGGGAGCTTGCTCCCGCTGGACCGGGCTGGCGCTCCAGTGCGAAGCACTCCCAATATCTTGGGGCCGCTACGCAGCCCAGCGGGAGCAAGCTCCCTCGCCACAGTCCACTACAACATTTCCGCAGATTAATCCCCCGTTAACCCCCCTCTGTTTAAACCACTCCCTGTGTGTAAACTTGCGGCCATTGGCACAACCAAACAAAGGGAAACGGTGATGAGTGACGAATTGCGTTTAGGCAGGGAGCGGCGCTTTCTGGTGTTGCTGGGCATCATCTGCCTGGCGCTGATCGGCGGTGCGCTGTATATGCAGGTGGTACTGGGCGAGGCGCCATGCCCGCTGTGCATCCTGCAACGCTATGCCTTGCTGTTGATCGCGATCTTCGCGTTCATCGGCGCAGCCATGCGCACCAAAGGGGCGCTCACGTTTTTCGAAGGGCTGGTGATCCTCAGCGCCCTCGGCGGTGTGGCCGCAGCCGGTCACCACGTGTACACCCAGTTCTTCCCCCAAGTCAGCTGCGGCATCGATGTGCTGCAACCGATCGTCGATGACCTGCCACTGGCCAAGGTGTTTCCCCTGGGCTTCCAGGTCGACGGCTTCTGCAGCACCCCGTATCCGCCCGTGCTGGGCCTGTCCCTGGCGCAGTGGGCGCTGGTCGCGTTCGTGCTGACGGTGATCCTGGTGCCGTTGGGCATTTACCGGAATCGCCAGCGCAAAGCCTGAGCCCATCCCTGAAACGCCCCGGTCCTTCTTGAGGGAAGGCCGGGGCGTTTTTGTGTGTAGGGATTTGTGAATAGAACGTGACGTCGGACAACTTTGGGTGTGTGCAGTGTGCGACATGTTGTCACACGGAAGCTGCCGCAGGACGTTTCTGACCCGCCGAACGGCCGCTTAAATTTGCATAAAACGGCCAAGATGTGCTGTCAGTTCGTGGTTCTGACGAGGCCACGGACCTCGCGCCGCGCCAGCAATTGGGTGATGTCCGAATGCCTTGTTTTATGGGGGCTTGCATCGGTTTGGCATGCCCTTACAGCGCGTAAGGACTGTGGCGGATTGCCCTATAACACGGCAATTTTTGTGGTTTTTGTTGAGAATCTAACGCGATAAGATCGCGAACCTTTGCAATATTGGTGAAGGATTATTGCTGTAATCGATAAAAATTATTTCTTTATAAGACATGGTTTATACATCGCTAGCTAACTACAATCGCCCGCACTGAATGTCCGGTGCTGTTCACTATTTGAGCACTGGAGCGGTCGAGGGGCAGATGGATGGCTCTGTGCGACCCCAAGGTTCCGACAGCCTTTCAACTATCCGCACCAAATGGAATTGGTCTGTAACAAGGCCTTTAACCACGAAATCGAATAAGAACTCACCGCAGGTCCGTGAAACGCCTCCTTATGGCGCGATGGGCAGGCTCTTATTCAATCGAAGAGAAATGCCAACCCTTGGCAGGGTGAAGTGTTGGCGATCAAAACCCAACTGCATTGCGCAAGCTGCTTTAGAGGTCGTGAGATGAGTAAAAACAGGTACCCCCGATTACTAGGCTTTTTGCCGCTGCTTGGCATGATGTTAATGCTGGGAGGCTGCAAGTGGACCTTGATGGACCCAAAAGGACAGATCGGTCTGGATCAACGAAACCTGATCATCACCGCCACCCTGCTGATGTTGTTGGTTGTGGTGCCTGTGATCATCATGACCTTCGCCTTCGCCTGGAAATACCGCGCGTCGAACACCAGCGCGACCTACGCGCCGAAGTGGTCGCACTCCACCAAGATTGAAATCGCAGTGTGGCTGGTGCCGATCCTCATCATCATCGCCCTGGGTTACATCACCTATAAGTCGACCCACGAGCTGGACCCGTACCGTCCGCTGGAGTCCGACGTCAAGCCGATCAACATCGAAGTGGTCGCGCTGGACTGGAAGTGGCTGTTCATCTACCCGGACCTGGGTATCGCCACGGTCAACGAAATCCAGTTCCCGGAGAACACTCCGCTGAACTTCCGGATCACCTCCGACGCCGTGATGAACTCGTTCTTCATCCCAGCCCTGGGCGGTCAGATCTACGCGATGGCAGGCATGCAGACTCGCCTGCACCTGATCGCCAACGAAAAAGCTGAAATGGAAGGCATCTCCGCAAACTACAGCGGCGCTGGCTTCACCGGCATGAAATTCAAAGCGATCTCGACGAGCCAGGAAGGTTTCAACGCCTGGGTAGCCGAAGTCAAGGCCGCACCTAAACAGCTTGATCAAGCTGAATACGACGCCCTGACCAAACCAAGCCAGAACAACCCAGTCGCTCTGTACTCCGCGTATGAGCCGGACCTGTTTCAGAAAATCGTCGACAAGTACGAAGGTATGAAGCCAGGCAAGCCGGTCAAGCACGAGAAGAAAGAAGTGGCCGCGGTTGAAGGTTCTGACACGGGCTCGCATTCAACTGCTGGGGCAGAGGAGTAAACGATGTTTGGTAAATTAAGTTGGGATGCGGTCCCGTTCCACGAGCCGATCGTAATGGTGACTATCGCCATGATCGCGCTGGGTGGTCTGGCACTGTTTGCAGGTATCACGTACTTCAAGAAGTGGACCTACCTGTGGACCGAGTGGCTGACTTCGGTCGACCACAAGAAAATCGGCGTCATGTACGTCATCGTTGCCATGGTCATGCTGCTGCGTGGTTTTGCCGACGCCATCATGATGCGTACCCAGTTGGCCATGGCCACCGAGGGTTCGCCTGGCTACCTGCCACCTGAACACTATGACCAGATCTTCACCGCTCACGGTGTGATCATGATCATCTTCATGGCGATGCCATTCTTCACCGGCCTGATGAACCTGGCCTTGCCGCTGCAGATTGGCGCCCGTGACGTTGCCTACCCGTTCCTGAACTCCCTGAGCTTCTGGCTGCTGGTTTCCGGCGTAGTGCTGATCAACGTGTCCCTGGGCGTCGGCGAATTCGCCAAGACCGGTTGGGTTGCGTATCCGCCATTGTCGGGCCTGCAATACAGCCCTGGCGTGGGTGTGGACTACTACATCTGGGCGCTACAGTTATCAGGACTCGGGACGACATTGACGGGGGTCAACTTCCTGGCCACCGTCCTGAAAATGCGCGCCCCTGGCATGAAACTGATGGACATGCCGATCTTCACCTGGACCTGCACCTGGGCCAACGTCCTGATCGTGGCTTCGTTCCCGATCCTGGCTGCTACCATGGCGCTGCTGTCGCTTGACCGTTACCTGGATTTCCACATTTTCACCAATGAACTTGGTGGCAATCCAATGATGTACGTGAACCTGTTCTGGGCATGGGGTCACCCTGAGGTGTACATCCTGATCCTGCCAGCGTTCGGTATCTTCTCCGAAGTGATCTCGACCTTTACCGGCAAGCGCCTGTTCGGTCACCACTCGATGGTTTACGCATCGGGCGCGATCTCTGTACTGGGCTTCATGGTGTGGCTGCACCACTTCTTCACCATGGGTTCGGGGGCCAGCGTCAACGCCTTCTTCGGCCTGGCGACGATGCTGATTTCCATCCCGACGGGGGTGAAGCTATTCAACTGGCTGTTCACCATCTACCACGGTCGTCTGCGCATGACCAGCCAGGTTCTGTGGACCCTGGGCTTCATGGTGACCTTCGCCATTGGCGGCATGACCGGCGTACTGCTGGCCATCCCGGGTGCTGACTTCGTGCTGCACAACAGCCTGTTCGTGATCGCTCACTTCCACAACGTGATCATCGGTGGTGCGGTATTCGGTTACATCGCTGGTTTCAGCTTCTACTTCCCGAAAGCGTTCGGCTTCAAGCTGCATGAAGGTTGGGGCAAGGCTGCATTCTGGTTCTGGATCTCGGGCTTCTTCGTCGCGTTCATGCCGCTCTATGCACTGGGCTTCATGGGCATGACCCGTCGTCTGAACGCCACCACCAACCCTGAGTGGGTGCCGTACCTGTACGTTGCCATGTTCGGTGCGGTGATGATCGCTGTGGGCATCGCCTGCCAGCTGATCCAGCTGTACGTGAGTGTCCGTGACCGTAAGCAGAACGCTTGCGACTCCGGTGACCCATGGAATGGCCACACCCTGGAATGGTCGACTTCGTCGCCTCCGCCGTTCTACAACTTCGCCGTGATCCCGACTGCGAACACCATTGATGCGTTCACCGAAGCCAAGGAAGACGGTACTGCGTACCAGCGTCCTAAGCACTACGAGCCGATCCACATGCCAAACAACACCGCCACTGGCGTGGTGATGGGTGCGCTGTTGACCGTGTTCGGTTTCGCGATGATCTGGCACATCTGGTGGCTGGCAATCGCGAGCCTGGTGGGCACTATCGGTTACTTCATCATTCACGCTGCCCGTGATGATCAAGGCTACATGGTGCCGGTCGAGACGATCGAACGCATCGAAGCCGAGCAGCACGCTCGCCTGGTAGCCGAGAAGAAAATCCCGGCCAACCGTGTAGAAACCTCGTTGGAACAGGCTTAAACCATGTCGAACTTAGTGACCAATGCTGGACACGCCCATGTCGATGACCATGGGCACGATGACCATCACCACGACTCGGGGCCGATGACCGTTTTCGGTTTCTGGCTCTACCTGATGACCGACTGCATCTTGTTTGCGTCGATCTTCGCGGTGTACGCGGTACTGGTAAACAACGTAGCGGGTGGCCCGTCGGGCCACGACATCTTCGAACTGCCTTACGTGCTCGGCGAAACCGCCTTGCTGTTGTTCAGTTCGATCACCTACGGCTTCGCCATGTTGGCCTTCTACAAGGGCAACAAGAAAGGCGTACTGAGCTGGTTGGCACTGACCTTCCTGTTCGGCCTGGGCTTCATCGGCATGGAGATCAACGAGTTCCACCTGCTGATCTCCGAAGGCTACGGCCCGCACCGTTCCGGCTTCCTGTCCGCGTTCTTCACGCTGGTAGGCACCCACGGTCTGCACGTAACGGCTGGCCTGCTGTGGATGGCGGTGATGATGTATCAGGTCAATAAACACGGCCTGACCAACACCAACAAGACTCGCCTGAGCTGCCTGAGCCTGTTCTGGCACTTCCTGGACGTGGTCTGGATCTGCGTCTTCACCGTTGTTTACCTGATGGGGACTCTGTAATGGCTAATGCACACTCCCATGACCATGACAGCCATGATGCGAGCCACGGCAGCGTAAAGTCGTACGCCATCGGCTTCATCCTGTCGGTAATCCTGACGCTCATCCCGTTCGGTCTGGTGATGTACCCGACCCTGCCTAAGTCGATCACCTTGATGATCGTGCTGGCATTCGCGGTGATCCAGGTTCTGGTTCACCTGGTGTACTTCCTGCACCTGGACCGTTCCAAAGAGCAACGCGATAACGTGATTGCGTTCGTGTTCGCAGGGTTGGTAATCCTGCTGCTGGTTGGCCTGTCGATATGGATCATGTTCAGCATCCATACGTTCATGATGGCGAAGTGAGGTAAGACCCGATGTCGCTTAAGCACTTTATCCAAATCACCAAACCGGGGATCATTTTCGGTAACGTGCTTTCTGTGGCGGGCGGTTTCTTCCTGGCCTCCAAGGGACATGTCGATCTGGCCATCTTCCTGGCTGCAATGATCGGCACTTCCCTGGTGGTAGCTTCCGGATGCGTGTTCAACAACTGCATTGACCGTGACATCGATATCAAGATGGAGCGCACCAAGAATCGCGTGCTGGTGCAGGGCCTTATCTCCCTGAAACTGGCACTGATCTACGCGACCGTCCTGGGTGTTGCCGGTGTGGCGTTGTTGTACAAGGTGGCCAACCCTCTGGCGGCGCTGTTTGCCGTGATCGGTTTTGTCATCTACGTCGGCCTCTACAGCCTGTACCTCAAGCGCAAGTCGGTTCACGGCACGCTGGTGGGCAGTCTGTCGGGGGCGATGCCGCCGGTGATTGGTTATGTGGCTGTAACCAATAGCTTCGACATGGCCGCGCTGACGCTACTGGTGATGTTCAGCCTGTGGCAGATGCCGCATTCCTACGCCATCGCGATTTTCCGCTTCAATGACTACCTGGCTGCGTCGATTCCGGTTCTTCCGGTTAAACGTGGCATCCAGGTGGCCAAGAAACACATCCTGCTGTACATCCTGGCCTTCCTCGTGGCGACCTTGATGCTGACCTTCAGTGGCTACGCCGGCATGAGCTACCTTGCCGTCGCCGCCGCCATGGGCATGTACTGGTTGTACATGGCCTGGACCGGCTACAAGGCGGTGGATGACACCGTCTGGGCACGCAAGCTGTTCGTGTTCTCGATCTTCACCATCACCGCGCTCAGCGTGATGATGTCCCTGGATTTCCAAGTGCCGAAAGAGCTGTTGCTGACCTACGCTCACTGAGTGGTCCGGCAGTGAAAAAGCCCCGCCTTCGAGAGAAGCGCGGGGCTTTTTCTTGGCGATGGTTTAAATCCCTGGGTATTTTTATCGTCATACCCTTCAGTGCGTGCTGTGCGAATCCATCCCTCGCCAACAAGGAGTTGCCACATGGTCAACGTTAGTCGTCGGTCCCTTCTCGCTGTAAGTGCTGCCCTGCCATTGCTGGGTCGGCTGGATTGGGCGATGGCAGCGCCGCCGCCAGCAAAGTCTGACAAGGTACGCCTCAACTACAACGAAAGCCCCTACGGCCCCTCAGGTGCTGCGCGTGAAGCGATGCAGCGAGGCATCGCCACCTCCGGACGCTACCCTTACGGGCATATGTACAGGTTGGCCGGGCTGTTTGCCCAGCAGCAGGGTATTGCCGAGGAACAGGTGGCAGTGTTTGCAGGCTCCATGGCCGCGTTGCGTTATGCCGTACTCGCATTCACCACCGAAACCCGCGGCCTGGTGATGGCCACACCGTCTTATGAAGTGCCGCGCCAGGCCGCCGAGTCGAACAAGGCGCCGGTGAAGGAAGTCAGCCTGGATGCCGAGCATGCCCACGACATTCCGGCCATGCTCGCCGCAGACCCGCAGGCGGGCATGCTCTACCTGTGCAACCCCAACAACCCCACTGGCACCATTACGCCGACCGAAGCCATCCGCCACGCGTTGGCGAACAAACCCAAAGGCAGCGTGCTGGTGGTGGACGAGGCCTACATTGACTTCGCCGATGTGCCCAGCGTTGTAAGTTGGATCAAGGACCACGACGACCTGCTGGTGCTGCGCACCTTCTCGAAAATCTACGGTATGGCCGGAGCCCGCCTGGGCTTGGCGATCGGCCATCCGGCATTGTTGGAGCGCCTGGCCGTGTTTGGCGGCGACAACGTACCGGCTGGCACCACCTTGCTCGGCGGCCTGGCCAGCCTGGAGGACGTGAAGCTGTTGCCACAACGCAAAGCGCTCAACAATCAACTGCGTGATGAAACCGTAGCCTGGTTGAAGGGGCGTGGTTTCACCTGCACGGCTTCCCAGGCCAATTGCTTCATGATCGACGTGAAGCAACCGGCGGAGCAGGTGATCGAGAAGCTGGCGGCGCAGGGCGTGCTGATCGGCCGAGTGTTTAAAGGCTGGCCGCAGTGGGTGCGGGTGACGGTGGGTAACCAGCAGGAAATGCAGCGTTTTCGCGAGGTGTTCGCGCAGCAGATCGTGAGCATTTAAGCCCCTGAGGCCTGTTTCATTCTCGTCCTTTACAGCGTATTTTTTACGCGATGAGTCGACGTTGTCTCAAGCGCTTCGGGATAGAAGCCTTCAGCTCACGTCGCTGGCCTCATTCCGTAGTCAACGATCAAGGACGATACCTATGCGACGCGATGCCCAACCCAACGATGCGCCCGAATCCGTGCGGCAATTACTCGACGTTGAACTGAGCCGGCGCGGGCTGGGACATTTCGAGGTCTACCAGTGCGGGCCGACGCTGGATGAAGCAGAGATCATTTCCAACTACCCCGAAGCCTTGGAGCAGTCCGACACCGCTGATGATTTTTATCGGCGCGACCGGCTGGTCTCCCTCACCCGCAAGCGCATCAAGCCGTTTTTCTGGAGTGACGAAAATCTGCTCAAACCTGCCGCCGACGCGGTGCCTGTGCCGGGCCCGTGCAAGCCGGTGGGCGAAGGCGCCAGTTTTATCGTGCATGGCAATCAGGGGTTCTACTCGGTGCTTAACCTTTGCAGCTTTGGTGAAGGCCAGCAGTTTCGCGAGACAGTGCTGGCGAACCAGAGTGAGCTGCAGATGTTGTTGGTGTCGGTCTATGACGAGGCCCTGGAAAACCGTCCGCCCGTCGAGCGGCCTAACGTGCTGACTCCCCGCGAGACTGAAGTCTTGTCCTGGTCGAGCCTGGGCAAGACCTACAACGAGGTGGCGCTCCTGACCAGCATGACGTCCCATACGGTCAAATTCCACATGACGAACATCTTCGCCAAGTTGGACGTCACCAACGGCAAGTCAGCGGTTCGCAGGGCCTTGGAATTGGGTTACATACGTTCCCCGTCATAAGCCCCGAACAGGTCCGGCGCTGCTGTCTACCTGTCCATATGGGCAGCTTGTTGGCAGGCCAGAGGTGCATTACGTTTCCCCGCTATTGAGTCCGATGCCGGATGAGCCGGCATCGTCATGGCGAGGGAGCGGTTCCATGAAACGTTGCGAAACCGGTTGCAGGGTGTCCCGATGATGGGCACTTACCGAGCCTTGCGCAGCCTGAATGCTCGGCTGCAGTCACTGTTCATGATCACCTTGGTGTTCCGTATGGGGACCCTCGCGTTTCCCTTCTATGCGGCGTACCTGATCCAGCAACACGCCGTATCGTCGGGCACTGCCGGGCTGTTGGTGGGGTTGTACGGTGTCGGAGCGTTATGCACCGACCTGGTCATCGGCGCGGTCATCAAGCGTTTCTCGGCGCATCGGGTGATCCTGGCTTCACTGCTGCTCAATGCGTTGCTGCTGCTGATCATCCCTTCGGTGGACAACACCCTTGCACTCTTGCTGCTGTCTTTTCTCTGGGGCGCCTGCTACGAAGCGTTCACGCCCGCGACTTACTCCGAGACGGTTGCTCACAGTTCGCTGGATGCTCGCAAAGTGGCGTTTTCCTGTAACCGCCTGGCAATCAATATCGGGATGGCCATTGGGCCCTTGCTGGGAAGCCTGGTGTTCCTGCGCAATGCGGATGCGGTGTTCTACATCAACGCGGCCCTGTCGCTGTTGGCCTTCGGTGCGTGCCTGGTGTTCGGGCGAGCAACACCCACGACGTCGGGCTTGCCTGTTGTCGGCAAAGGTGAGGGGTTGCCCGAGATGGCGGCCCATGAACGCTCGCGGCTGCTGGTGATATTGCTGGCGGCACTGCCGGTGCATGTGGCTTACGCGTTGCCCCCCACGTTTCTGTCGGCCTTCATCATCCATTACACCTCGCTGCCGACCTATTACGTGGGCGTCATCTTCTTCATCAATGCGCTGTTAGTGATTGTGTTCGAAGTGCCGATCAACCTGCGTATGGTGCACGTGTCCAGTAGCCGCTCGCTGGCCGCAGGGTTCCTGCTGGCGGGCGTTGGCTTCTTTTTGATGGGGTTCGGGCAGGTGGGGGCATTGTTGATGGTGGCCACGGTGTTGTGGAGCCTTGGCGAGATGATCGTGTTCCCCGGCATTACTCACTACATCAGCAGCATTTCCAGCCGTGGCACGGTGGACCGCAACCTTGGCTACTACTCGGCAGGCGTGAATATCGGCGTCATGATCGCGCCGTCGCTGGCGTTCATGCTGGTGTCGCGGCCGTCCTTGCCGTCGCCATGGTTGCTGGCAGGTTTTATCTTGTTGCTGTTCGGCGTCGCCGTTGGAGTGATGAAAACCTCGACGGTGCTATGGAACAAGCAAGCCTGAATGGGCGAGGCGCACCGCATTGCGCGGACGCCTCGTTGCACTAGGTCATGACTGGGCGCTGATGGCGTAGCCGTCGAAGGCGCTTTGTTGCTGCAACGCGGTCACGATGCTCTTGCGGGTGACCGGTTGCTCGGTGCCACTGTTGTCGACGAAGGTTTCACTTTCCAGCTCCGCTTCGCTGCCTTCACCCACGAATGCAAAGCCCAGGAACTCGAACGCTTCACGGTCGACGTTCGGCTTGGAGCGCGGCGTGCGCAGCGGCAAGGTGACGCTGATGCCATCCTTGCTGATCACAAACACTTCGGCTTCTTTCTTGGGCCGTGAGGTTTTGCTCTTGCCGGCGCTCGGGTTGCTGATGGCCTGGTGGCTCTGGTTCAGCACCTTCAATGCCAGGCCATAGACCAACGCCTGGAACTCGGGATCGTCCTTGAAGCTGGACAGGATACGGCTGATCGAAAATTGGCTGCTCAGGTCTTCCAGGGCAGCGTTATCGGCGGCCTCGGCGTCCTTGAGTTGTTTGAGCTGGCCCATCAGTTCGTAGGCCTTGTCGTCGTCGAAGGCATCGTGGGCCTGACGGATGGCCACGCGCAGTTCGCGGATCTGGTCGCTTTCCTTGGACGTGTGGAACGCGTCCAGCACCATCTCGCTGATGATCTTGGCCGCAGGCAGGTGCTGTGAAAGATTGATGGCGTTTTCGTATTCAGCTTTGGCGTGCAAGGCGACTACGGATTCTTCGGGGGCGGATTGTTCGGTGTAAGAATCGGACATTGAAATTTCACTACTTCAGTAAACGAGGACAAAAAAGCGTCGGGCATTTTCAGGGGGCAGGGAGGTCAGGTCAAGGCAGCACAATGCCCTTATCCCGACGCAACGCCGTCAGCGCCCGCTGCAACCGTACGGCCCGTCCGCAAAACAGACCTACGGTAAACCCCGATACGCCTCCCACTGCCATCAGCATCGACGGCGTGCTCAGCAGCAGCGGATGCACGGCTTGCTGGTAACCGAAGTAGTACTTCACCGCGAAGAACAGTTGCGAGATCAGCAGGGTTTTCCAGGTGCCCGGCAATACCAGGGTCTCGCCATTGGCATCCAGTTGCGCCCCTTCAGCGTTGAACAACACCATCCCCACCAGGCTGCCCAGCACCGCGCCGGCAACCCAGGCGCCGCTCAACAGGATTGAAGGCGCCAGTGACATCAACGACCACACCACCAGCACCACCGGCAGGATCACCAGCGAGCGACGATTCTCGCGCCCGCCCAGGCAGGCCTTGATGCCGTAGTAGCAAATCCACAGGTAAATGGCGTAGACCCAAATGGGCGTGCCTTGGAGGATGTCGAGCATGGTGTGCGTCCGTGCAGAGATGCGTTGGCTAGATTTTGGAAGGTATCAGGTGACTGCTGGTAAATGCTGTCAGTAGTGATAACGGCACATCAGTATCTGTACTTCGTCGTCTTCAATACCATAAACCAGACGATGCTCTGCAGTGATCCGTCGAGACCAGAAACCACTCAGGTTGTGTTTGAGCGGCTCAGGCTTGCCAACGCCGTCGAATGGATCCCGCTGGATGGCTTTGATCAGCAGGTTTATACGCTTGAGCCCTGCCTTGTCGTTCTGTTGAAACCACAGATAGTCGTCCCAGCCCTCAGGGGTAAAGAGTATTTTCATTCTTCAATTAACCGCCTTGGCTTCGCTTTACCGGCTCTCAGGCTGTTGACTGAGTTGATGAGGCGTTCGGCATTTTTAGGCGAGCGCAGCAGATAGGCAGTCTCTTCAAGGGCATTGAATTCTGACAGTGAAATCATCACCACCGGCTCACCCTTTTGCCGGGTCAGTAGCAGTGGAATGTGATCTTCGTTAACCCGGTCCATTGTTTCGGCCAGATGAGCGCGGGCATTGGTGTAGTTGATAGTTTCCATGACGGTGTCCTCGTTCGATGGCTGGAACGTACAGAAATACGTACAGGTCTTCAAGGGGTATCTTATCAACGGTCGAGCGAATGACGTGCCAGCTATTTGCCCCTGATCCACATCAACACTCCCCGCCCCCAAAACCGTTACAACACAAAGGCCTGATGAACCCATAAAAACGACCACTGACCTGCGCCAAGGGGACCGCCCACGCCAGGTTATTAAAGGACTAATGCGATGGCGCTTTCCCTTTCCCGCCTGGCCTTGCTGGGGGCGACGCTCTGCTTGTCTCTTCCCCTGCACGCCAACGTTCCCGACGCTTCGCTGATCGAACAGGGCAAATACGTTGCGCAACTGGGCGACTGCATCGCCTGCCACACCGCCAAGCAAGGCAAGGTGATGGCCGGCGGCCTGGAGCTGAGCACGCCGATGGGCACGATCTTTTCGAGCAACATCACGCCGGACCGCGAGACCGGCATTGGCGCCTACACCTTCGAGCAGTTTGACCGTGTCATGCGCGAAGGCGTGACGCCGACGGGGATGAACCTGTACCCGGCGATGCCGTATCCGTCCTACGCCAAGATGAGCGAACCCGACATGCGCGCCCTGTTTGTGTACCTGATGCAAGGCGTCGAACCGGTGCAGCAGGCCAATCTTGAGGCGGACATGGGCTTCCCGTTCAACCAGCGCTGGGGCTTGGCATTGTGGAATTTCGCCTTCCTCGATAAACGGCCTTTCAAGCCGGATCCGACACGTGATGAACCACTCAACCGTGGTGCCTACCTGGTCCAGGGCCTGGGCCACTGTGGCTCCTGCCACACGCCACGGGGCATCGCGTTCCAGGAAAAAGCCCTGAGCGACGAAGGCTCCAGCGGCCAGCACTACCTGGCCGGTGAAACCGTCGAGCATTGGCGTGCCCTGAGCCTGCGCAACCTGTGGACGGTGGAAGACACCGTGCAACTGCTCAAGACCGGGCAGAACCGCTTTGCCACGGTCGCCGGCAACATGGCCGATGTGATTCACCACAGCACCCAGCACTTCAGCGATGATGACCTGACCGCCATCGCTAGCTATCTGAAGTCGCTGCCGCCCGGCAAGGACGACCTGCCCATGCCGTCCGTGGCCCTGGCGCCTGCCACGCCACCGGCAGATCTGTTCACCAGTCGTGGCGGCCTCGGGTACATGCAGTTCTGCAGCGACTGTCATCGCAGCGACGGTGCGGGTGTGAAAGGTCTGTTCCCACCCCTGGCCGGCAACCCGAGCATTGCGTCTAGCAACCCGACGTCACTGTTGCACATCACCCTGACGGGCTGGGAAACCGCACAAACGGCAACGCATCCACGGGTCTACACCATGCCGGGTTTCGCCCGTTTGAAGGATCAGGAAATCGCCGAGATCCTCAGTTTCGTGCGCACCCGCTGGGGTAACGAAGGCACGCCGATCAGCGCTGCCCAGGTGAAGAAACTGCGCGATCAACTCAACCCAGCTACCACCGATTCGTCGGCCTTCGAAACTCCGCGCCTGGCCGAGTTGCTCGCGGCGCCCAACGCCGACCAGGTGGTTCGAGGTATGCGCCTGCACCTGCAAACCAAGGAGTTGCTGCCTAACAACGTCGGTAACTCGCTCAATTGCACCAGTTGCCATCTCAACGCTGGCACGGTGGCAGATGGCTCGCCGTTTGTGGGCGTCTCGGCGTTTTTCCCCAGCTATGCGCCGCGCGCGGGCAAGGTGGTGACCCTGGAAGAGCGCATCAATGGCTGCTTCCGTCGCTCGATGAATGGCAAACCCCTGCCGCCGCAATCGGCGGACATGCAAGCGATGGTCGCCTACTTCGGCTGGATGAAAAACAACACCCGCCCCGAAGACAAGGTGGCCGGGCGCGGCGTGGGCAAGGTCGACCCGGCGATCAAGCCGGACCTGGCCAATGGCAAACAGGTCTACGCCAAGCAATGCGCGGTGTGCCATGGCGACAACGGCCAGGGACTGGCACGGGCCGATGGCGAACTGATCTATCCGCCGCTGTGGGGCGATCAATCGTTCAACATCGGTGCCGGCATGGCGCGCACCTACACGGCCGCGGCGTTCGTCAAACGCAACATGCCGATTGGCTTCCACGAAAAATTCCCGTTGGGGCAGGGCGGCTTGTCGGACCAGGAAGCGGTGGATGTGGCGGCGTATTTCTCCGGCCAACCGCGCCCGGACTTCCCGGACAAGGTCAAGGACTGGCCGAACGGCGGTAAACCTGTCGATGCGCGTTACTAGTCCAACTGTTTGAGGCAGGCCTCGAGAATGCCCAGGCCTTCCTCCAGCACCGCAGGCTCGATGGTCAGCGGTGCCAGCAGGCGGATGATGTGCCGCGACTTGCCGCTGGGCATCAGCAACAAACCGGCGTCCCGCGCCAGGCCGAGTAGTTGGGCCAGCTGTTTCGGCGCGGGTGTGCCGTCGGTGTTGGCCAGTTCGATGCCGCGCATGGAACCAATGCCGGTCAGGCGGCCGAGGTAGGGTGTCAGGCCTTGCGCACGCCAGGTCTCATAACGGCTGACGATGGCTTCTTCTTGCTGTGAGCCCCAGGTTTTCAGGTGTTCATCGGTCATTGCATCCAGCGTTGCCAGCGCTGCTGCACAGGCGATGGGATTGCCGGAGTACGTGCCGCCCAGGCCACCTTTGGGCAGATTGTCCATCAACGCCTTGCGCCCTACGACGGCGCCCAGCGGTACACCGCCGGCGATGCTTTTACCCAGCAGGATCAAGTCCGGCTCGATCCCCAGGCGCGAGAAAGCAAAACGCTCGCCGGTACGGCCAAAGCCCGATTGGATTTCATCGGCAATCAGCAGAATGTTGTTTTCGTCGCAAAAGCGCCGCAGCGCCTGGGCGAATTCAATGTCCAGCGCCAGGAACCCGCCTTCGCCCTGCACCGGCTCGATGATGAAACAGGCCACGTCGTTGACGTCGATTTCCACGCTGAACAGGCGGTCCATGGCCTTCAGTGCTTCGGCGCAGGTCACGCCGTTATGGGCGCTGGGGTAGGGCAGGTGATACACAGGGCCGGGTAATACCCCGACCTTTTGCTTGTAGGGCGCGACCTTGCCATTCAAGTTGAGCGTGGCCAGGGTACGGCCGTGAAAGGCACCATCAAACGCGATCACTGCGGTGCGACCGGTGGCGCCGCGCACGATCTTCAGCGCGTTTTCCGCCGCCTCCGCGCCGCTGTTGGTGAGCATGCCGCTGACGGGGTAGTCCACCGGGATAAACGCAGTAAGACGGTTCATCAGCTCGATGTAGGGCGCGTGAGGTGCTGCGTTGAACGCGTAATGGGTCAACTGAGTCGCCTGGTCACGAATGGCTTCGACCACGCCGGGGTGGCAATGACCGAGGTTGAGCACACCAATGCCGCCGACAAAATCGATATAGCGTTTGCCCGAGGTGTCCCAGACCTCAGCGTTTTTGCCGTGGCTGAGGCTGATGGGGTGAACGATGGAAATCGACTGGCTGATGGTTTCGCGGCTCATGAATCGGGGACTCGGCAGTGACGGGCTTGTTTTTATCTAAGCCGGGCGCCCGCCCTTGCCGCAAACGAAATAAAGTCGCCGGGTCATGACTGAAAGTCGGGATGTGTGCCGACGTACTCCACCATCCAGTTGAGGAAGGCTTTCACCTTGGGAATCTCGCCGGCATGTTCGGCATGGGCGATGAAGTGCGCGCCGCTGCTGGGCATCGCATAGTGCCAGGGAATCATCAGGCTGCCTTGAGCCAATTCATCCGCCACCAGATACTGCGGCACCAGCGCCACGCCATAGCCTGATTGTGCCGCGCGGATGCACATGTAGAACGTGTCGAAACGCGGCCCATGGTAGCTATTCTGTGAGTGCAGGCCCTGTTCCAGGAACCATTCGTGCCAGGCTTCCGGGCGCGAGGTGCATTGCAACAAGGTGTGGTGTGACGAGGCATCGCTGCCTTCGGCGACAAAACCTGGTGCACACACCGGCACCACCGCCTCACGAAACAGCTCGAGGCAGGTCGCCCCCGGCCAGGAGCCCTGACCGAAGAAAAACGCGATGTCGGCCTTGGCCTGCAACACGTCGAAAGGCTCCAGCTCGTTGCGCACGTCCAAGTGGATATTCGGATGTTTCGCCGCGAAATCCTTGAGCTTGGGTACCAGCCAGCGGTCGCCGAAGGTGGGTTGTGTGGCGATGCGCAGTACTTCAGTTTCGCCGCCGTAGGTGAGGATGTAGCGGCTGGAGATGTCCACCTGGGTGAGGATCTTGTGCACTTCGGCCAGGTACAACGAGCCCGCTGGCGACAGGTACAAACGCTGGCGCACCCGTTCGAAAAGATTATGGCAAAGCATTTCTTCCAGCTGCGCCACCTGCTTGCTCACCGCACTCTGGGTCAGGTGCAGCTCTTCGGCGGCGCGAGTGAAACTCAAATGGCGGGCGGCGGCCTCGAAGCATTGCAGGGCCGTCATCGAGGGGGTCAAGCGTTTTGAAATCATGCACTTCATTCCAAATCGGAAGGAGCCTTTGCCTAAAGGTCGTTTGTGGCAGTGGCGCAAAGCCGTTGATACTGCCCGGCAGCACTATAAACCGGCGCGGGCTGTGGAGCGCCGAATAATAAGGAATGACAGGGAGCGCCTTGCATGAACCCATTCAAAACTACTTTGGCCGCCATCGGTGCCACCGCCGTGCTGGGCTTGGCGAGTACCGTCCAGGCGGGCACGACCCTGGACGCTATCCAGAAAAAAGGCTTTATCCAGTGCGGTGTCAGTGACGGGCTGCCGGGCTTCGGCGTTCCGGACAGCAAGGGCAAGATGACCGGTATCGATGTGGACGTGTGCCACGCCGTGGCAGCGGCTGTTTTCGGCGATGCGTCGAAAGTGAAATTTACCCAGTTGACCGCCAAGGAACGCTTCACCGCGCTGCAATCCGGTGAAATCGACCTGATCTCACGCAACACCACCTGGACCAGTTCCCGCGACTCGGGCATGGGCCTGGTGTTCACCGGCGTGACCTACTACGACGGCATCGGTTTCTTGGTGAACAACAAGCTGGGCGTCACCGCAGCCAAGCAATTGGACGGCGCCACCGTGTGCATCCAGGCCGGTACCACCACCGAACTCAACGTGTCCGATTACTTCCGCACTCACGGCATGAAATACACGCCGATCACCTTCGACACCGCCGACGAAAGCGCCAAGGGCCTGGAAGCCGGGCGTTGCGACGTGCTCACCACCGACCAGTCAGGCCTGTACGCCCAGCGCATCAAGATGGCCCACCCGGATGAGTTCGTGGTGTTGCCGGAAGTGATTTCCAAGGAACCGCTGGGGCCGTTGGTGCGCAAGGGGGATGACGAGTGGTTCAGCATCGTCAAATGGACCCTTTTTGCGATGCTCAATGCCGAGGAAATGGGCATCACCTCGCAGAACGTCGAAGAACAGGTCAAGACCACCAAGAACCCGGATATCGCGCGGTTGCTGGGGGCGGACGGCGAATACGGCAAGGACCTGAAACTGCGCAAGGATTGGGTGGTGCAGATCGTCAAGCAAGTGGGTAACTACGGCGAAGTGTTTGAACGCAATATTGGCCAGGGCAGCGTGTTGAAGATCAAGCGCGGGCTCAACGCGCTGTGGAACAACGGCGGCATCCAGTATGCGCCGCCGGTTCGCTGACACACTGGGGTGTCATTCGGACACCCCATCCTTCCCTGCTGCCTTGGCGCGATACAACGCCTGATCGGCGCGCGCGATCAAGGCGGCGGGGGACTCATCCGTTTGACGCTCGGCCACGCCCAGGCTCAAGGTGACCTTGAAGTCGTCCCGGTGCGGACTGTTCTTCAACTTCAAACGGATACTCGCCGCCATTGTCTTGGCGATCTCCAGCGAGGTTTTGGGCAAGACCAACACAAACTCATCGCCGCCCCATCGGGCCAGCAGGTCACCTGGGCGGATACAGCTTTGCAGGCATTCAACCACCTGCACCAGCGTCTGATCGCCCACACCGTGGCCGTATCGGTCATTGATCGACTTGAAGTCGTCGATATCCATCGCAATCAGCACCAGTGGCAGGCGAAAGCGCTGGGCGCGGTCGCACTCTTCCAGCAACACTTTTTCCAGGCGGTAGCGATTGGCGACCAGGGTCAGGGCATCCCTTTCGGCGAGGGAGCGGTTTTCATCCAACTGTAGCTGCAACTGCTGATTGACCCGCGACAGCTCGCGCGTGCGTTCGGCCACCAGGGCTTCAAGGGACTGATTACGCTGCTCCAACTGTTCAACGGAGCATTTTCTGAGATGAATATCACGGTGGGCGCCTACCATGCGCGCCACCGAGCCATCCACATTGCGCGCAATGACATAACCCCGATCTTCGATCCACAGGTAACTGCCATCTTTTTTGCGACAACGGTACTCGGCCTGGTAGTGGGGCGCGCGGCGGTGGATGTAGTCGTCGAATACCTTCATCACGTGGGGATAGTCATCCGGGTGGATCACGCTCTCCCAGGTGAACACGCTGTTCTCCAGCGCATGGCGGTGATAGCCCAGCATCGCGTACCAGCCTGGGTTGCGGTAGACGAACCCGGTATTGGCGTTCCAGTCCCAGATCCCGTCGCTGACCAGTTCCAGGACGGTGTGCAGCATGTCGGCATTGAAGTGAGAGAAATCCTGCTTCAACGGGTTATTGTCGGAGGCATCGTCCATCTGCGCATTCCCTTGCGTAGCCGGGCACCTGAGGCCCGCCATTGTTGTCGCCGATACTCCGTGGCTGGGGCTACTGTACAACGGGGGCTGGAGGCTTTGAATAGGGCAGATGTACGGCTTACGACTGATGGCTAAAGGCTATTATTTTGGGGCCGTCATCCTCGTCGGCACCTTCCCGTCCGCATTGTGCTGGTAAATCGCTTCAGGCTGACCTCTTTCATTGAAAAACACCTGGCCGATCCCCGCAGAATTCCATAACCGCTCACCGGCTTCGGCATGCTCAGGAATATGTGGCACCACCTGCATGGTACGGCGGCGCGTGAACCAGTTGAGAGGCGAGCGGGGTGAGTAGAGCCAGCGGTTGAGGCGGTCGAACCACTCCAGTAACCGTGGTGGGAATTCGTTCTTGATACCGCTGCTGGTGATCTGCCAGATCCTGGGGCCGGCGTTGCGATGGCGGATCAGCACTTCGTAGACGAACGAGTAGTGCACGTCACCTGAGAGGATCACGTAGTTACCTGGCGTGCGTGAGTGACGGAAGATATTGAGGATCACCTGTGCAGCGCCGCGATGGGCCATCCAGTTTTCCGCGTCCACCAGCAAGGGGTGGCCGCACCAGCTGAAGACTTTCTGCACCGTCTCGATCAGCTTGACGCCAAAGATCGGTGCGGGCGAGACGATGATGGCCGAGGGATGATCCAGCAGCTCCTGTTGCAGTTCGCTCAAGGCTTCCCAGTCCAGCAGGCCGGACGGTTGCTTGAGGGTGAACTCGCTGCGCCAGCGGCGGGTGCGGGTGTCGAGTACCACCAAGGCAGGGGTGGTAGGCAGTACGTAGTGCCAGCGTTGGAATTTCAGCAGTGTTTCGAGCAGTTCATCCTGCGCCGTGGCGTCGAGATGGTTGGCTTGGGGCTGAGCAGTGAGCGCCTGTGTCTGGCTGACCAGTTCGCCGAATGCATCCGGTTGGTTGCCCCAGCCTTGGCACAGCAGGTAAGCCAGCAGGGCGTTGCCGATGATGCGCTTGGAGAAGGGATGGCCGTAGGCGGTCTCTTCCCATTGGGCGCTGAGGTTCCAGTCATCGGTGATGTCGTGATCATCAAAGATCATCAAGGTGGACAGGTGGGCGAAGACCCGCGCGACGCCTGGCAGGCCATCGCGAAATCGCTCTATCTGCACCTGTTCACGGGCGTAACGCTGCTGTCGTTCTGTATTCAGATGCGGCGGTTGAGGCGCGATCAGTGTCCAGGGCGTTGGCGACCACACCAGCAAGTACATCGCGATGACTTCGGCAAACGTCACCAGGTGGTTGTCGGCGGTGCTGCTGGTGAAAATTGGTTTTTTCACGCCCCCAAAAAAGCGTTCGCGCAGGGTTTCGTTGCTGTCCAACGCCGGCAGCAAGTCGGCGCGATGGTAATAACTGGCGTGATGTTCATAGAGGCTGGCGCTGTCATCGATTACGGCGCCTTCCAGGCATTCGTCGAACAGGCCCAGGCGTGCGATCAATGCGTGAATCGCCCGCAACATTGGCCCGGCGACATCATCGGCGTAGACCTGGTCGCCACTCATCATCAGCAGGGCCGGGCGGTCGCTCGGGCTTTGGGCGTCGGCCAACAGTCGGTCGACACACAGCAGCCCCTCGCCGGCTGTGTGATGGGGTTTGCGGCAGGAGCCATGGACCAATTGATGGATGCGGCTGTGCAAAACGAAACTTGGGAATTGGGTATTGGCGTACAGCAGGTGCGGTGCCCAGTCGGCGATGCCGGTGTTGTCAAACCGCAGGTCGTAGCTGATCGCCACGTCCAGGGGCAGCGCTTCGTCCAACGGCACATCAATCAGGTGGATAAAGGCATGGCGCCCCACGGGTACGACCTGGCAGTTGTCCAAGGGGACCTCCAGGATTCGGGCAGGCAGATGCAGCTTCAGCGTCAATTCGAGTGCTCGGCTCCCCACCAGCCACAACACCAGGCGCCGAGGTTCGAGGCGTCGCAACAGTGGGCCAGCCAGTACGGCGGGCAGTGTGTCGGTGAGCGGCATGCAGGCAAGGTTTCCAGGCGGGATTGGACCGCAAAGATTAATCCAGTGAATGTCATGGTTTTGTTAAGGGAGAGTACGAAGGGCCGTGCACTGCCCTTCGCATGAGGTGGTTACAGCACTCGGCCTCCACCCAGGCTGTCCATCCCACCGCCGTTTCTGCGTCGGTCACTGTTCCTGGTGCGATCAGGGTCAGCGGCGTTCAGTTGTGTTTCGTCAATGCTGCGCTTCCTGCGCTGGGGCTCTGCATCATCCTGCTGCAGTGGGGGGTATTGAAAGTTGCCCAGTGAGTGATTGATTGCGCTAAGCATGGATGTTTCCTTCTATAGGAGTAGAGGATTACTTCACCTTTCGCAGCGAAGTGAGATCAAACCTATAGAGGGTGAAAAAGACCGGCTATAAACGCGCTGCTGCAAGATATGACTGGCGTTGGCGCCTTTTTTCAAAAGTCGTCAGAGGCGCCATTCGCGCAACTGTCTAGACCGGGAGATGTAGCGCCTTGCTTGCCTTCCCGCACAAACGCTGCCCGATTTTCCGCCACCACATTACGCAACGCGCTGTAGTAATCCGGCAGTTTCTGCAGGCTGTCGGTGAGCGGCAAGAGCGATGCCCGCGTATCGACCGTACCGCCGACCAGGCTGAGAGTGCCCAGGGTCTGTACCGTATCGCTGTCGCCCAGCGGCGAGACCAGGAAGCTCAAGACCTTGCCTGCTGCGTCCCGGCTGTTGCTGGTGCCCAGCAAGGGCAATTCGACAATGGGGCCGCTGCCCATGCCCCACACGCCGAATGTCTGGCCGAAGTCTGCTGTGTGGCGCGGGATGCCCAGGCGGTCTGACACGTCGAACAACCCCACAACGCCCACCGTCGTGTTCACTGCGAAACGCACCAGGGTATTGACCGAACGTCGCGGGTTGCCTTGCAGCAGATCATGGATAAACACCTTCGGCTCGCTGAAGTTGCTCGCGAAGTTATGCACACCCTGCTGGAAAAAATCCGGCAGGTAACGGTAGCCGCGAGCCACGGGAGCCAGGGCGTAGTCGTCCACCGCACGGTTGAAGGCAAACACCCCCCGGTTGACCGGTTCGGCCGGGTCATACACCGGGTAGTTCACCTGTGCACATTGCGTGGTGGGCGTTACGGGCGCCGGGCTCGCACAGCCCGTCAGGTAAGACACAGTCAGCAACAGCACGGCCTGGCGGGCCAGATGCTGGGGGTAGGTCAGCGAGCGCATGGGCACAGTCTCCGCAAAAGGGAGGCCGATGCTGGCATTGCGGCCTTGCGCAAAGATGTCTGGTTTATTGCGTCGTTGACGCTTTATTGCAGGGTTGAAATATATGACGGGCCGCGCCGAATGGTTTTAGATGGCACCTTGTCCCAGCCCAGTGAAGACCGTCGGTGAGCAACCTGTTGATCGTGGACGATGACCTTGAAGTCCTCGCCCTACTGAAGAAATTTTTCCTGCAACACGGCTATACGGTCGAGACCGTGGCCAGTGGCATCGAACTGTGGGCGGCCATGGAGCGCCAGCCCGCCGACCTGATCATCCTCGACCTGATGCTCCCCGGCGACAACGGCTTGCTGTTGTGCCAGCGCCTGCGGCAGCAATACGCCACGCCGGTGATCATGCTCACCGCCATGGGCGAACTCAGTGACCGTGTTGTGGGCCTGGAAATGGGTGCCGATGATTACCTGAGCAAGCCTTTCGACGCGCGAGAATTGCTGGCCCGAGTGCGTGCGGTGTTGCGCCGGGCGGGGGAGAGCCGGCCGCCCTTGGGCGATGCCGCGCGCCCGCTGATCCGTTTTGCCGGCTGGCAACTGGACCTCACGCGCCGCGAACTGCGTTCGCCCGACCAAGTGATGATCCCATTGTCGTCCGGCGAGTTTGACCTGCTGCTGGTGTTTGTCGAACACCCGCAACGGGTGCTCAGTCGCGAACAACTGCTGAACCTGGCGCGCGGCCACAGCCATGATGCATTCGACCGCAGCATCGACGTGCAAGTGAGCCGCCTGCGTCGCAAGCTGGAATTCGATACCAAGCGCCCGGCGATGATTCGCACGGTGCGCAACGGTGGCTACCAATTCACCGCCAGCGTGACCCGTTCATGAAGCTGCGTCCGAGCGACACCGTGGCGCGCTGGATCGCGCTGACCATCCTGATTGCGATGTTGACTGCGCTGGCGTTCAACGCTTTGTTCGTGCAACTGGCAGGGGTATGGGCCCGACCCCCACTGACCGAAATCGGGTTGTTGGAAAGGATCGCCGTGGTGGTGCGCGTGGTCGAGGCCTCCGAACCGTCGCAACGTTCACATTTGGCCCAAGCAGTCGGTGACGAAGGGTTCACGGTGACGTGGGCCGCCCAGCGCCAGGCCTTGGGGTTGCCCGTTCTGGCCGACCCCGACTTTCACTCGGGCGAGCAGGCCTTCAAGCACCTGCTCCAGGGCCCACCTCGTCCGATGGAGGCGTATGAACCGTCTGACTGGCCCGACGGCAATGGCCGCTACGCGCTGCTGGTGCGACTGGCCGACCAATCCTGGCTGATGTTCAGCGCGCCGTCGCGCAGTTGGGGGCTGGACGATGGTGCACGTAGCCTGATCGTGGCGCTGCTGGTGCTGATCTCGACCGCGCTGGTCACCCTGGTCGCGACCCGTCGCCTGGCCCGACCTCTGCAGCACTTCACTCAGGGCGCGCGGCGCTTTGGTGCCGACTTTCGGGCGCCGCCCATCGAGCCGGTCGGCCCGCACGAAATCCGCCAGGCGATCCTCGCCTTCAACAGCATGCAAGCGCAACTACGGCATTTCATCCAGGACCGCACCCAAATGCTCGCCGCCATTTCCCACGACTTGCGTGCGCCGCTGACCCGGCTGCGTCTGCGCGGTGAGTTCATCGAGGACGCTGATCAACAGCAAAAGCTGTTTCGTGACGTGGACGAAATGCAGGCCATGATCAACACCGCTCTGGAGTTTTTCCGCGATGACGCCCGGCTGGAACAAGCCACCCAACTGGACCTGGCGGAATTACTGCAAACCCTGATCGACGACTACCGTGACCAAGCCATCGAACTGACCTTTTGCGGCCCGCCGCGCCTGGTGTATTTCGGCCGTCCGCTGGGCCTCAAACGCGTGATGACTAACCTGATGGACAACGCGATTCACTACGGCACCGCGCCGCAGATCGAGTTGCAGCAGAAGAATGGAGAGGTGGTGGTTCGAGTACTGGATCGCGGGCCAGGCATTCCCGTTGAGCATCGTGAGCAGGTGTTCCTGCCGTTCTATCGCCTTGAAGGGTCACGCAACAAAAGCACGGGCGGTGTTGGCTTGGGGCTCTCTACCGCTCGGGCGATTGTGCTGGAACATGGCGGCACCTTGACCCTGGCCGAGCGCCAGGGTGGAGGGTTGGAGGCGGTGGTGGTGTTGCCCATTTAAACGTGGCAAGCGAGGATCTTGTGGTGAGCGGGGCAAGCCGGCTCACCACAACAAGCCCGCTCACCACCGACGACCGGTTTCTCACAGAATAGCAATCAGCCCCCGGAGCCGTTCATTCAGGTATGTGAGTCGTCAATCACCTTCGGCACCGTAAATCGAAACTCGCTGCCACGGCCCACCTCACTTTCGGCAACAATCTTGCCGCCATGGGCCTGGACGATGCCTTGTGTGATGTACAACCCCAGCCCGCTGCCGGTCGGGTTGTTTTCCGCCTGGGTCCAGTAGCGGTCGAACACGTGAGGCAGTTGTTCCGGCGCAATACCTTCGCCGGAATCGCGCACCGAGAACACGATTTCTTCGCCATTGCTCATGGCGCTGATCCCGATGTTGCCCTGGCGCGGAGTGAACTTGATGGCGTTGCCGATCAGGTTCGACAGCACCTGGAACAGGCGCTCCGGGTCGGCATTGATTTGCAGGCCCGGTTCGGCGTTGAACGACAGATCGATGCCTTTCTCCATCGCCAGGGGCGCCAGCAACGAGTAGGCCTCGTCGAAAATCTGGCTCACATCCAGGATCACCGGCCGCACCACATAGCGCCCGGCCTCGATTTTCGAGGTGTCGAGCAAGTCTTCCAGCAGCACGTTCATACGTCCGGCGGCCTGTTGCATGGTGTCGATGGCCGAGGAAATCCGCCGCGACGTGTGTGGGCCATCGGAACTGAAGGCCTTCTGCATCATGCCGCACAGCATGGAGATGACCGTCATCGGGTTGCGCAGGTCGTGGGACACCACTGCCACCAGCTCATCGCGGGCGCGCACGGCTTGTTGCTCGCGCAGCACCTGGCGAGCCAGGTCGTTTTCCAGGGCCGAGCGGCGCAGGTCATTGGCGGCAAAGTGGTCGCCATGGCTCCACTTGGTGGAGATGCCGGCCATTTCCACCTTCCAGATTTCAAACGAGGTGCGTGGGCGAAGGCGCAGGCCGGCGTCGGAGTTTTCCAGGTCCAGCGGTTTTTTTGGGTCGCCGCTCCAGTTGATGTTCTCTTTCACTTCCGGGCGGAACCACAGCACGCCGTTATCCACAGGCTTGGGCAGACTCATCGCCAGCACGCCACTGGCTACCTGTTGGAACTCGACGGCCGGCGGGTACACCGACGACAGGTTATGGCTGGAGAACACCGGCTCGCCACCTTCTTGCAGCCACTTGTGCAAGGCACGGATCTGCGCCGGCTCCGGGCAGTTACCGTAGCGGTGCAGTTGCTTGTCTTCGATGATCGCCACACCGCCGGACAGGGTCAGGTCCATCAGTAACTGACCTTGCTGTGCCAGCCCGTCGAACACGTTTTCTTCCGAGCGCTTCATCGCCTGGTCGAGCAAGGCCAGGGCCTCGACTTTCTCTTCACGCTGACGGCTCAGGTCCAGGGCTTCCATGGCGCTGATCTGCAGCGACAGCACCTGGCCGATGGTTTGGCAGGCTGTGCGCAGGTCATTGGGCACCAGCAACGGCTCACGGTTGCCGCAGCTGATCAGGCCCCACAGTTTGTCGCCCTTCATCAGCGAGATACTCATGGACGACAACACACCCATGTTCTGCATGTACTGGCAATGAATCGGCGACACGCTGCGCAGGGTGGCGAAGCTCAAGTCCAACGGCTGGCCGGTGTCCGGGCGCAGCTTGGGCAGCAGAGGCACAGGCTCGTAGGCCGCGTTCGGGATGATGCGTAGCCAATTGGTGCGATACAGCTCACGGGCTTGCTCCGGGATGTCGGACGCGGGGAAGAACAACCCGTTGAACAGTTCCATAGACGGTGCCGACGCTTCGGCGATCACTTGGCCATGGCCTTCGTCTTCGAAGCGATAGATGAGTACCCGGTCGTACCCGGTCATGGCCTGGATTTCATTCACGCTGATTTCGTACAGTGCTTGCAGGGTTTTCGCCGACTGCAAGCGCTGCAGCATTTTGCCCAGGTCACTGGTGCGACCATTCAGCGCCCGTGGGCGGAAATCCTTGAGCAGCGGCTCGAACTCCAGTACCAGCACCTGCTGATGGCGATGCAACAGGCCTTCGAATTCCGCGCCGTTAAACATGACGTGCAAGGGCGGCGCATCGAAAAACGTATTGTTTTGCGCCATGTCGGCAACCGCCTTGGCGCGCTCTGCGCCTACAAGCGTGTGCAGTGGCTGGCCCAGCAACGCCTCGGCGGCATGGCCGAACAAAGTGGCGACGTTGGCGCTGACCTGGATGATGTTCAGGTCCGGCTCCGACAACGTCAGCAGCACGCCGTGGGGCTGGATGGCGCCGGGGAAACGGATGGGCTCGTCGGCACAGTTGGCAAGCAGCTCTTCAAAATCTTCGGGTTTCATAGCAGTACCTCCTGGCTGTCGAGCCATTGCTCAAAGCAGCTGAATGTTGATCGGGCAGCGTCCACTGCGCGCTGTTTGGCTGGCGCGTCGAGTGGCTGGTTGCCCAGGTAATCAAGAAAGTCTTTCCAGCGTCGGCCGGTCTCTACCCCGTAGATATTGAGAAACGCACCGCCGTTGTCGGCATTCACGTTCAGGCGCTGGTCCATTTCCCGGCGCAGTACTTGGCCGCCCAGGGTCGCGCCTTCGAGTACATACAAGGCGCCCAGGCAGGCAGCGGGGGTGTCGAACGTGGGGAGTTCAAGGCAACGGGGCAGGGTGTCGACAGCTCGGTCATCCAGGCCCAAGGCATTGAGATCACTGACCAGCGTCGGCGTTTTCACACGCAACGCGCAGTCATAGCCGTCAGGAATCAAGCCACTGTCGTACAGTGCTGACTCGACTGGGCCATAAAAACCGTAATACGCCTGGAGTAAGCGCTGGTACCAATCGGCATCCAGTTGCTCGGAGAAAAACGGCAGGCGCTTTTCCAGCGCCACATGCAACAGGGCCGTGCCTGTGCGCAACGCTTCCAGCAATGAGGGCGCACCAACGTCATGGGCCTGTGAATGCATTCAATGAGCTCGAACTGTGGGCCTCTCGGCCATGAATGACGCGTGGAAATGGGCGACGATTCTACACACCTCAAAGCCTTATTCTGTACGCACAAGGCGAAAAGGCTGACCAGCGGATCAGAAAAGTCGCTCCTTGCTCATTAATGACCGCAGCGTTTGCCCTGAAGTTCGGTATAAATGATGTCGTGACGCTATCAATGCATGGACGACCCCTGTTGGGTCAGCGCCGTTTGCACACACTCCAGCAAAATCTCGGCACTCCACGGTTTGGGTAGAAACCGTACGGAGCCTCCCAGTTGAGCCGCCAGTTTAGTGTTGCCGGAGGTCAGCAGCACCGGCACCGTTGGCCAACGATGGGCCACCACCCGGCTCAAGTCATAACCATTGAGCAATCCCGGCATCTGGATATCACTGACAATCAAGTCCACCGGATCATCGCCCCGTTCCAGGTAAATCATCCCTTCATCCGCCGAAGGAAACGACGTCACCAGCGCGCCGAAATCCTCCAGTACATCCACCATTAACGATCGAATGATCTCGTCGTCTTCCAACACTAAAATCGATGGCTGAGCCATGATCCTTACTCCACCATCAGGGTTCATAGAGGTGGAGTAGAACACGTCTATATAGGTTCGATTGGATATCTATGGGGCGATGGATGGTCGTTTCAGAGGTGCTATCCGGTAAAGTGCAGGGCTCGCTTCTACGTGCTCAAGGATTGATATGTTTATCCGCGACCCTTTGGTTCCAGAACTGATCTAGAAATGGAGTCCCCATGAAGTACCGTGCTTTGATGACCCTCGCCCTGATCCTCACCACAAGCCCCGCCTTCGCCGCCGGCGACGCCGAGGCCGGCGGCAAGCTCTTCACCAAGACCTGCGGCGGTTGCCACAGCATCGGCGAAGGTGCGCGAGGTGGGTTCGGGCCAGAACTCAACGGCATCATCGGAAGGCCCGCCGGGACCACCACGGACTATCAGTACTCCGACGCGATGAAAAACTCCGGCGTGGTCTGGACCCGGGACAAACTCGCCGCCTACATCGAAGCACCGAAGAAAGTGGTGAGCGGCACGCGCATGATTTTCTGGGGCATCAGTGATCAGGAGAAAATCGAAAACATCCTGGCCTATCTGGAAACCTTTCAACCCAAATGATCACTCGCGTACGTTTCTGAACAGCATCAATCGCGCACTCTCATGCAGCCCTCGGGTCAGCCCCTGCAAGCGCTGAAACTCTTCAGGGTGTTGTTCGGCCACGTCGTCTCGCGGGGTTTGCGACGCCAGGTCATGCAATGTCGGTGAACTACCGTCGTGCTGCATCTGCAACAGGAAGTCCTTTGTTACGCCGCCAATGATCGGGAAAGTCCCTTCGCGCAACACCAGCGGTACCACGCGTTCGCCCTCAGGCGCGGGCTGCTGGATGTCGCGTCCCATCGCGCCGTTGCGAAACGGCATACCGGCCATGCCCGCCACGGTGGGCAGCAGGTCGGCCAGGCCCACAGCTTCTTCAATCACCCGAGGTTCCAGGCCGGGGGCGTGGATCAGCAGCGGTACGTTGTTACTCTCCAAACCCAGTTGCTCGAACGCCGGCGCCATGTGCGGGATCTGGCTGATGCGCGTGTTGTGGTCACCAAAGAACACAAAGATGCTGTTGTCATACCAGCCGCCGGCCTTGGCGATGTCCATCAGGCGACCGATGTTGTAGTCCAACAGGCGTACCGCGTTGTACTGCTCGACGCTGCGCGAACCGGCGGCCTGGACCTGTTCCAGGGTCACGTCCTTTATCTGGAAACCGTCGTTCTGCTTGGGAATGGTGAACGGGCGATGGTTGCCGGAGGTTTGCAGGTAGGCGAAGAACGGCTGGTCCTTGGGCACGCCGCGCAGCAACACGTCGCCTTCCTTGAACAGGTCCAGGTCGGAAATGCCCCACACGTCCACCCGTGGTGAACGCCAGTGGCTTTCGTCATACAACTGCACGCCGTCGATGCTCTGGCGGATCAGTGCATTGATATTCGCCCAGCCGGCGTTGCCGCCGATCATGTAGAACTTCTGGTAACCCTCGAACGCGTTGATCAGCGTGTGCTGCCGGGTGATCAGCGGGTTGCGCGTGGCGGTTTCCTGGCGTGTCACGTCCGGCACGCCGCTGATGCTCGCCCACACGGTCTTGGCGGTGCCGGTGACGGGTACGTAGAAGTGTTTGAAGAACCAGCTCTGGCTGGCGAGTTTGTCCAGGTTTGGCGTGGGGTTCAGCGGGTTGCCGTAGGCACCGACGGCGCTGGTGCCGAGGGATTCAAGCATCACGAAAACTACGTTGGGCGGGCGCTCGCTGGCCAGTCGGTAGGGTTGCACGCCTTGTTCGCGGGTGAAGTTCAGTTGCTGCGCGTCGGGCTGATCAACTCCCAGGTAGTGGGCGATTTGCGGGTAATGCTCGCGCACTTGGGCTTCATCGAATTGCGATTGGCCGACCTTGAGCGTGTCGTACAGGAACAGCACCGGGTTCAGGCCCACGGCGGCCACCTGGCTATTGCCGGAGAAGAACGCATCGCTCCAGCGCAGGGGCACCGGGTTTTCCAGGTTCAGGTTGGCGACGCGGCCGAGCAGGGCCAGCAGCACCACGACAATGCCGATCGCCGAGACCGATGCCAGGGTCCACTTGCCGATGACGGTGTTGGGTCGATCCAGGGTCAGGCGCTCCAGGCACACCAGCGCCCACACCCACAGCGCCACTGCCGCCAGCCAGCAAGTGGTTATCCACAGCACTGGGTAGGTTTCCCATACCATCTGTTGAGATATCTGCGCGTCTTGCAGGTAGCGCAGCACTGTTGCGTTGATGCGGACGCCGAGGTAGGCGTAATGGCCGAAGTCGATGATGTAGACGAGGCCCACCAGGGCCAGTGCGACCACCAGATACCCGCGAGCCAGCCAGCGCAGAGCGGGCTGGGTGATGAGGTTCCACCGTGGCAGCCAGGCCAGGAGCGCCAGCGGCAGCAGGATCAACACCGCCAGGCGCAGGTCGAAGCGCAGGCCGATGCCCAGGGTTTCCAGCAGTTGCGGGGTGTTGAATGCCAGGCCGGAAAAGCCCACGACAAATACCAGGCGCAACGCCGCCAGCAACACAAACACCAACCCGATCGCGCCCACGCCGTAGCGCAAGCGGCGTGATTGCAACGCACTCATTGTTGACCTCTCTGCCATTTCAAAAAGACCGCGCTGGCCAGCAACCCCACGGTGGCGATCAGGCAGTAAACCGTCAGCAGTGGGTCCACCAGATAGTCCCAATAGTTTTCCGACGCCTTGAGCCGCAGCGCGAACGCCAGCGTGCCCAGCGCCAACATCCATACCGCCAGCGCATTGCGCAGCCACAGCATCACCAGCGCCGCAATCGCCACCAGCACAATCATCGGACGAGGGTTGAACCCCCAGCGATACGGATCGAAGTACGTCAGCCCCAACGTGGCCGGGTACAGCACCAGGCTCAGCAGCCCGAACACCACCAGCATCTGCACCTGATGGCGGCGATTGAGTGCCTGCACCAAGCCCAGTCGGCACAACCCCACCCACGCCAAAAACACCAAGGTGCTGATCGCCAGGTCATCGGTAAAGCTGCGCACATACGCCGCCAGCGGCAGTTGGTTGATCGGGATGAAACTCACGGCCACCAGCACCGGCAGCAACCACGGCCGCCACGGAGCGGTAAAACGCAGCGCGCACAACGCCACAAACCCCAGCAATACAAAACTCAAATGGGCCTGCCACACCGAAACCATCACAGACGCTCCGCCAGCCAGGCTTCGTTGAAGCTGACATGTTTGATAAAGGTGTTATTCCACGAATAAACCAAGTGGTAGGTGCCGTCTGGGCTACGGCTGAAATACGGGTATTCGTATTCGAAATCGCAGCCGACGGGCTTGCACACGCGGTAGTCCAGGCTGCTGAGAAAGCGTTGTTCCAGGGGCAGGCGTTTCGCGCCGCTGGAGGCGCGGAAACCTTCACCGATGATTGCCTTGTAGGCCTCGGGGGAGAAGGGCTGGCCCAGCGGGTCCGGCGATTGGTCCAACTGCACCACGGTGCGCCACTGGCTGAGCTGGGCGTCTGTGCCGTAAAGGCTGAGTTTGAAGCGGCCGTCTTGCAGGTCGTTGAGTGCCACCAGCAATCCGTCATCTTGCGTGCCCACGGCGGCCAACGACGAATTGGGGTTGGCCGGCTCCAGTGGGTACGGTTCGCTCCAGGTTTTGCCGGCATCAACGGTGCGGCTGGCCAATACGCGGTGATGGGTGTCGCCCGCGTACCGCAACATCGCCACGGCGCGTTGGCCGTCCAGCGGCACGATGGTCGGTTGCAGGGAATGCTTGCCGCGGCTGATGCGGAATTTATCGATCACCGCCCCGTCGGCGCTCAAGTACAGGTACTCGGCAAACTTGCCCATGAATTCGTGATACACCGGCAGGCCGATGGAGCCGTCGGCATGAAACACCGGCGCGGCGCGTACCAGGGTGCTGATATTGAAGAACGGCGAGGTCACCAATTGCCTCGGTGCTGACCAGGTGACGCCAAGGTCATCCGACACCATCACATTGATCGCACTGGCCGCCCAGCCACCGACGGACACCGACACGTAAAACATCCACAGGCGTTTATCTGGCGCCAGCGCAATCACCGGGTTGCCGAGCTTGCGGATATAACGTCGGGTGCCGTCGCGAGTGCTTTCCCGCGTCGCCAGTACGTGCTCGGCGCCCCATTCGCCGCTGCTGGCATCGAAGCGTGCGGTGCGCACCTGCACATCGGCGGCGCCTTCGCGCGAACCGGCAAACCACACCGCCATCAAGTCGCCGCCGGGCAGGGCGGTGACGGACGAAGAGTGCACAAAATCGGTGAGCTGGGTGGACACAAACCGGCTGGTGTAATGCGGGGCCGCCGCCACTTTCGCGGTATTCGGGTTCGCCTGGGCAAATGGCGCCAACACATGGGGCGGATGGCTTTGCCAGGCGGCAAAAAACACCGCCAACAGGCTGCAAATCAATAAGGCGGAGCGCATAGGAGACCTGTGGATAAAGGATTACGGCGCACGTTCATCCGGCAGGCGCTTCCTGCGACCGGTGAGCATGGATAACGGCAGGTTGTCGCGCACCTGGACACTTTCAAACAGCGCGGCCAGCACGTGGAGACACACCAGGCCCAGCAGCGCATTGGCGGCGGTTTCATGGACGTGCAGCGGCCAGTCGGCGCCCCACAGGGCATCGACTTCCTGCATGAGGAAGCCGCTGAATCCGATGGTGAGCAGCGCGAGTAACATCAACAGCATCACCAGCGCGCCAATCGGCGAATGGCCCAGCCGATGTTGCGGCCGGCCATTGAGCAATGAGCGCACGTGGGCATTCAGGCGTTTGGGAGTCGGCCAGAAATCCGCCCAACGCGCACTGCGTGGTCCGACAAATCCCCACACCAAACGCACCAGCAGCCAGGCCATGGCGTAATAGCCCAGCCAGACGTGCCAGTCGTCGCCCGCTTCGTTAAAGAAGTAGTTGGCGACAAAGACCCCGGCGATAGACAGGTGAAACAGCCTCACCAACGGGTCCCACAGGCGCAGGGATTCGCCTGGCATCAGCCTTTGATCTCAGTCTTCACGGCTTTGCCGGTGACGGGGTCGTGGTAGATCTCGACCTTGCGTTTGTCCTTGTCGAAGCCGTAGATCTCGTAGCAGTTGCCGTCGGTGACCTTGAACTTGCTGATGGTATAGCCTTCGGCCTTGAGCTTGTCCTGGAAGGCTTTTTCGTCTTGCCATTGCGAGCGCTCGGCGGTGGTGCACTGCGGGCCGGCAATGGCCAGTGGGCTGGCGAGAATCAGGGACAACAGGAGAATTTTGCGCATGGAAAAGCTCTCAGCAGATGTGGGAGGTTTCACAGTGCAAAACCAACCTTAGTGCAACCTTAGTTGGCAACGAGCCGTAACATCTTTGTAGGAATTTTCCTGGCTATAACCCGGCATGATGCCGCCGTTTCCCACAGAGATTTCGTGATGCGCCTACTCCTTGTCGAAGATGACCGCGCCCTCGGCCAAGGGATTCGCGTGGCCTTGGCGGCCGAAGGCTATACCCTCGATTGGCTGCACGACGGCGTCGCTGCCTTGCATGCGTTGCGTACGGAAGCCTTCGATTTGCTGCTGCTTGATCTGGGCCTGCCACGTCTTGATGGTCTCGACCTGTTGCAGCAACTGCGCGCCGAGCAGCATGACCTGCCGGTGCTGATCCTCACCGCTCGCGACGGCACCGCGGAACGCATCGCTGGCCTGGATGCGGGCGCTGACGACTATCTGGTCAAGCCTTTCGACGTCGAGGAACTCAAGGCTCGCGTGCGTGCCCTGTTGCGCCGCAGCCAGGGCCGCGCGCAACCGATGCTGGAGCACGCCGGCATCAGCCTCGACCCGGCGACCCAGCAAGTGCGTTTTCAGGATGGGGAAATCATCGTGACGCCGATGGAGTACCAACTGTTGCATCAACTGATGGTGCGCCCCGGCAAAGTCGTGACCCGCGAGCGCTTGTCCCGTGCGCTGTACGGCTGGCAGGACCGGGTCGAGAGCAACACCTTGGAAGTGTTGATCCACAACCTGCGCAAAAAGTTATCCACCGAGCTGATCCGCACCGTGCGTGGTGTTGGCTATGTGCTGGTGCTCACGCCATGAACTCGGTGCGGGGGCGCATCCTCGTTCCGGTGCTGGTGCTGATCCTGTTGGGCGATGCCCTGATCAGTTGGCTGGTATTACGCGACAGCCACCACGAAATCGAAGAAGTCTACGACGCCCAACTCGCCCAAAGCGCCCGCCTGCTGCAAGGTGTACTGCGCCAACGCGACCCCGGCGACGCCGATTGGGACCGGTTGCATGAGGCGTTTGATCAGGCCATGAGTCGTGTGGGCGAGGAGGGCGTTGCCCATCCCTATGAAACACGCCTGACGTTCCAGATATGGCGCACGGACGGCCAACTGTTGGTGCGCTCCGCTGAAGCGCCAATCCTCAGTGTGCCGCCTGCGACGCTCGGCTCCCATGACCTGATGGACAATGGCCACGACTGGTGCGCTTTCCTCCTCGCCGACCCGCAGCAAGGCTTGCTCATTTGGGTGGGCGAACGCGATGACATTCGCCAGGACGTGATCCAGCGCATCATGCGTCACACCCTCTGGCCCACGTTGATTGGCGTGCCGCTGCTGACGCTGTTGATCTGGCTGGTCATCGGCTGGGGCCTCAAGCCCTTGCGCGCCATGGCCCTGTCGATTCGCGGGCGTAACACCGACACTCTGCAGCCGCTGCACCTCAAGCCTTTGCCCAACGACCTGGAACCGATGCAGACCGCGTTGAACCGATTGCTGGTCCAGGTAGACGATTTACTCGAACGTGAACGCCGCTTCATCGCCGACGCCGCCCATGAGTTGCGCACGCCCTTGGCGATTTTGCGCATCCATGCACAGAACGCCCAAAGCGCCGAGACACCCGAGCAACGCCGCGAGGCCTTGGACTTTTTGGTCAACGGCGTCGACCGCGCCACGCGCATCGGCAGCCAGTTGCTGACCATGGCCCGTATCGAGCCGCAACTGCACAACCCCAAGTGCATCCCTGTGCAACTCACCGAGCTGGTGCGCGAAGAACTGGCGGAATTGACCCCGCTGGCCATGGAAAAAGGCGTGGAACTGGTGCTGGAAGGCAATGAGGAGTGCTGGGTTGAAACCGAACCGGTGGCCTTGGCCATTGCGCTGCAAAACCTGGTGACCAATGCCCTCAACTTCTCCCCTGCCGGCAGCGAAGTGAAGGTGGTGATTGGCGCCAACGGCCTCAGTGTGGAAGACCAGGGGCCGGGCATTGACGAGGCAGAAATGGGGCGCCTGTTCGAACGCTTCTACAGTCGAGGCAATGCCAATGGCGCGGGGCTGGGCTTGGCGATTGTCGAAATGATCGTGGGTAAGATCGGCTGTCGGTTGGCGCTTTATAACCGGGAGCAAGGTGGGTTGCGCGCGCAGTTGGTGTTTAACGAATCGGCATAGGTGGAGGAACATTCTGTTTAAACGCGGGTCCAGTCAATACTCACTCTCACCCCGATAAGGACATCCCCCGTGAAGCGAATCGCGCTGCTCTCCATCGCCCTGGCCCTGGGCGCCTGCCAATCCAACCAACGCGACTCGTCGCCCAGCCTGTTCAAGGACGGCATCCAACTGCGCCAGAAAACCGTGGCCGTGGATGCGGAGCACGCCAAGGTCATCATGAAGGCCACCGGCGGCACCAACCCCGTCGAATTCGCCATCCGCCGCGAAGGCGACCCCGACCAACGCCTGGAAACCCTCGGCACTGTGATGGATACCGGTGAAGGGAAAGTCTTCAACTGGATTGCCAAGGTCAACCAGACGGTGGCGAGTGCGGGGTTCAAGCGGTTTCCACAATTGGAGATTCAGGCGGACCCTGGCAAGAAACTCACCGTGTCCAGCTCGGCGAGAAGCCAAGGCAATGGGGTTTACTACAGCTGCGGGCCGGTGATGAGCACGTTCAGCCCGGAGAAGGCGAAGGTGTATTTGGTGGAGTTCCAGTTCCGGCTCAACCGTGCGGCGTGTGCGCTGCAGGTGTTTGATATTACGGATCCGGAGAATCGGGTGTTGGTTGGGGGAGAGGGGAGTGAGGTGAAGGAGGGGTAAGGGGCGAGGGGGACGACCAACCCTCATTCGCAAGCTCTGAGATGAATCGCTCCGGGTTCTCTAGACACCTTATGTCGGCATAAATCGGTGATTGGTGTGCGAAAAGTGGACAAGGGCTTCGGTCGGTAGCTATGTTTCGAATATTGCGATTTTCGTTTGTTTCGTTTAGCTTTGGTCGTAACTGAGTTATGTGTCGCCGGAGTTGCATCATGATCACCAACCACCTTCCCAAAACGATCCTTCCGCTGGAAAAGGAAGTCGAAGCGGCCGTACAAGGTCAGCGCGAATTGGCGTCTCTGTTGTCGACCAAATTCGAAACCCAGCGAATCGATATCTTCGACAAAGAAGACAAGCCCCACACCCTCGTACTCCCAACCTCAGCACTGCGCTTGTTGGTGGATATCCTGGGCGAGTTGGCTATCGGCAATGCCGTCAAGGTAGTCCCTGTGCATGCCGAACTCACCTCGCAGGAGGCCGCCGACCTACTTAACGTTTCACGGCCGCACTTGGTCAAGATGCTGGAAGAAGGTGCCATTCCCTTTACAAAAACCGGTCGGCATCGGCGAATCCGGTTTTCGGATTTGATGGCGTTCAAGCAGAGGCGAACTGAGGAAAGCCAGAGAGCAATGGAGGCGCTTGCTCAACAGGCCCAGGAGTTGGGAATGGGGTATGACGGATGAGGTGTTCGCCTTTTACCGCTGTATATGATGCTTGTGTTCTCTACCCGGCGGCGCTTAGGGATTTGCTGATGTGGCTTGGCTTGTCAGGGTTGTACCGAGCGAGATGGACTAGCCAGATCCATGAGGAGTGGAAGCGCAACGTACTCAAAAACCGGCCCGACCTCACGGCTGAGCAAGTGAATTGCACGTCTGAGTTGATGGACAAGGCCATACCTGACGCTTTGGTTACGGCGTACGAGGACTTGTGTTCGAGTTTGGATTTGCCTGACCCTGACGATCGTCACGTGCTGGCCGCTGCGATACGAAGCAAGGCTGAGGTGATCGTAACCTTCAACTTGAAAGACTTTCCACCGCACATCCTGGCAGCTTATGACATTGAGCCGATGCATCCGGATGACTTTATTTCGGATCTTTGGGATCTGGATCAGGCGGCGGTGTTGGGTGCGGCGCAGAAACAAAGGCGGGCGTTGAGGCGACCTCCGATGGAGGCGGGGAATTATCTTGAGATGTTGATGCGGCAGGGGTTGGTGCAGACGAGTAAGGTACTGGGGCCTTATGAAATGATGTTGTAGTTCTGGAAATATTCATAGTCTTTTTTTCACCGATCAGCCCAACAGGTGCTTGGAAATCAACCGTGAAATTTTGACGATCGAGGTCTTCCCCGTAAACTCGAATTTCACCTTACCCAGCGACGAAAAGTAAATCTCCAACTCCGAATCCAGATCAAACGTCCCGGACGTCTCCACCGAATACGCGACGATGTTCTTGTACGGCAGCGACGTGAAATCCTTCTTGCTACCGGTAATCCCCTGCACATTCACCGCAATAATCCGCTTGGTGGTAAACACCACCCCATCACGCATGGCTTTATACGCATCCACCACTTCTTCGCCCTCCAGCAGCAGGTCGGCGACGCGCTCGGCGTATTCGTTGTTTTGCTTGAGTTTGAAGAAACCTTTGTTGTTGAAGTCGATCATGGGCCTGCCTCTTGGGTGTATGCCGTTTTGCTCGCGGATCTGTATCTAACGCGGGGATTTTGAACGCCCTACCATGGCGGCCAACCTTACAACCTTGGCCAGATGTTTCAAAAAGCGGAGCCCCATCATGCCTGAACTGTCCAACTGGCTGGCCTATGCGCTGATCTCACTCGGCATGGTGCTCACGCCCGGCCCGAATATGATCTACCTCATTTCCCGCTCGATCTGCCAGGGGCGCACGGCCGGATTGATTTCACTGGGCGGCGTGGCGTTGGGTTTTCTGGTTTATATGTTGTGCGCGGCATTGGGGATCACCGCTTTGGTGATGGCGGTGCCCTTCGCCTACGACGCGTTGCGCTTCGGCGGGGCGATGTACCTGGCGTATATGGCTTGGCAGGCGATCCGTCCGGGGGGACGCTCACCGTTCCAGGTGCGGGACCTGCCCAAGGACAGCCCGCGCAAGCTGTTCACCATGGGTCTGGTGACCAATCTGCTAAACCCCAAGGTGGCGGTGATGTACTTGTCGTTGCTGCCCCAATTTATCGACCTGAACGGTCACGGCAGTGTGCTGGTGCAATCGCTGGTGCTGGGTTTCACGCAGATTTTTATCAGTGTGAGCGTCAATGCGGTGATTGCCACGATGGCGGGCTCCATCGCGGTGTTTTTTGTCACCCGGCCGGGGTGGCAGGTGGTGCAGCGTTGGTTGATGGGGTCGGTGTTGATGGGGTTGGCGGTGCGGATGGCGGTGGAAGGGCGGCGGTGAGTTGTGCTTTATAGGACGGCTTTCAGATAGTCCTTGAGTGCGCCGAGCGGGGCGTTGAGTTCATCCAATGTCGACGCTTGGTGTGCATCCACCGCCAGCCGTTGCAGTTCGCGGCCCATCACGGTCTCGGGGCCACCCAGGGAATCGAGCGCCAGCGTCAGGCATTCATTGAGCTTCATCTGAATCCCAACCCAATCCCCCTGCCGCACCAACAACCCAAACACCTCGCGGTCATATCCCTCCATCACCGGATCATCCCGTAAAACCGGGCTGCCGCCGTCCGTCTCGTGCACCAGCTTCAGTGCAAAGAGCGCAACCGCTTCCAGCGTCAATTCCATGGTTTCGGTTCCTCGGCGTCTTTGGGGATAGTAGGGGAGCGCGATGATCCCTGTTCTGTGGCGGAAAAAAAAGACCTGGGGTTACTTGCCTGCTGCAGCAGTGGGGTCGCTTTTGCTCGTTGTAGTGGCCAGTTTTTCTCATTACCATTGGGAACAATTCTTATTCGTAGGGCTTTGTATGCCCCCGCTTCCCGAGCCCGTCGCCGCACCTTTCAGCGTCGGCCGCCTGTATTCGGCCCATCACGGTTGGATTCAACGCTGGCTGGCCCGAAAACTCGGCAATGTCAGTGATGCCGCCGAGCTGGCTCACGATGTCTTCGTCAGGCTGTTGAGCCATCCGCGTGAATTCGGCAGCGAAGGGCATGCGCGTGCGTATCTCAGCACTTTGTCGCGCAATGTGTGCGTGGATTTTTTCCGACGCAAGCAGGTGGAGCAGGCCTGGCTTGAGGTGTTGGCGAGCCGGCCTGAAGACTGTGCGCCTTCGGAGGAGCATCGCGCATTGGTGCTGGAGGCCCTGGTGCATTTGCAGGCGATGCTTGATCGCTTGCCGGTCAAGGTGTCCGAGGCATTCTGCCTGGCTCAGATCGAGGGCTTAAGCTATCGCGAGATCGCGCTGCGTATTGGTGTGAGCGAGCGCACTGTCACCAAATATATTGGCCAGGCCATGTTCCAGTGCATGGTGCTGGAGGCTGAGTTGGACGGTGCCTTGTTATGAGCACTAACCCCGGTGGTCTCGATCACGCCACCTTGCAGCAAGCCGCCGACTGGTTTGCCCGCCTGAGTGCCGAGCCCAATGCCCTGCCGTTGCAGGAGGCCTGGCGCCAATGGCATGCCTACAGTGAGGTCAACCGGCTGGCCTGGAGCTATGTCGCACGTGTAGGACAACGCTTTGCGCCGTTGCAGGACGATGCCGTGGGAGCCACCAAGACGCTGGAGAGTCTGCGACATTCTCAGCGTTCGCGGCGCCAGGTGTTGCGCGGGTTGTCGGTGGTCATGGGCGGTACGCTGTTGGGGTGGGCCGGTTGGCAACAGCGCTGGTTATCGGGGGGCTGGAACACGGATTTCCATACGAGCACCACTGTGTCGGGCGAGCAACTGTTGGCCGACGGGACGCGCATCTGGCTTAACAGCGGTACGGCGTTGGATGTGAATTTCAGCGCCAGCCAGCGCGAGTTGAAACTCTACAGCGGCGAAATCCTGATCAACACCGGCAAGGACGGGCGACCGTTCGTGGTGCAAACACCCCAAGGCCGTTTGCGTCCGTTGGGGACGCGCTTCAGTGTGCGTGAACAGGACGGGCACACGTTGCTCAATGTGTTCGAGGGCAGTGTGGAGGCTGCCTGTGGGGACACTGATCAACGCCGCATCCTATCGGCGGGGCAGGGCGTCCTATTTGATCGACAGCGTCTGGCCGCAACGCAACGTGCTCTACCTGGGCGCGAGGCTTGGTCAAAAGGCGTGCTGATGGCGAACGATATGCGGCTGGGGGACTTCATTGGTGAACTCGCCAGCTACCGACATGGCCATCTGGGCGTCGACCCCCAGGTCGCGAATCTTCGGGTGATGGGCACTTATCCACTGCAAGACACCGATCAGGTACTGGCAATGCTTGAGCAGGTCTTGCCCGTGCGCATCGAGCGGCGCTTCGCCTGGTGGACCACGGTGGTTGCGCGCTGAAATTTTTTTGCATCTTGTGCTTCCGGTTTTAATTGCTCATACGAATTAGAGAAGGACAACGGCTTGACGCCTCCTTCGACCGGAACTGTTTTATGTCCTCATTCCTGCGTAACTCACCACAACCTTTGGCGCTGGCTATCGCGTTTGCCTTGGTCATCCCCGCCAGCCTGGGCATGGCGCCATTCGTGGCAGCCGCTGAGCAGTCGAGCGTACAGACCTACGATCTGCCCGGCGGTGCCTTGGCCGACCAACTCAACCAGCTCGCCGCCCAAGCCGGCATCTACCTGGCGGGCAATGCCGCGCTCACCGCCGGCAAGACCGGTCCGACGCTGCGCGGCAGTTACACGATTGACCAGGCGCTGCAAACGCTATTGGTGGGGAGTGACCTCACGGTAGTGCAGACCGGCGAGGGGCGCTATCAACTACAGCCGGGTGCAGGCGGCGCGTTGCAACTGGGTACGGTGTCGATCTCCGGCATGGCACCGGGTTCGACGACCGAAGGCACCGGTTTGTACACCACGTACTCGTCCAGCAGTTCGACGCGGTTGAACCTCACGCAGAAAGAAACCCCGCAATCGCTCACGGTGATCACCCGCCAGCGCCTTGATGACCAGAAACTCACCAACCTTACCGAAGTGCTGGAAGCCACGCCGGGCATCACTGTGCTGCGCGTCGGCGTGGGCGCGGAGAACGATACTTACTGGTCCCGTGGTTTTCAGATCAACAACTTCGAAATCGATGGCGTCCCCACCTCGGCGCGGTTGGACAACACCACGCAGAACACTGCGATGTACGATCGTGTTGAAGTGGTGCGCGGCGCCACCGGGTTGATCAGCGGTTCGGGTACGCCCTCAGCGACTATTAACCTGATCCGCAAGCGCCCGACCGCCGAAACCCAGGCCAGCATCACTGGCGAGGCGGGCAGTTGGGACCGGTATGGCACCGGTTTTGATGTATCCGGGCCCTTGAACGACAGCGGCAATCTTCGCGGGCGCCTGGTGGTGGACTATAAGAAGCAGAACTCCTGGGTCGACCGCGTCAACACCGACTCGCAACTGGTGTACGGCATTTCCGAGTTTGACCTGAGCGACGCCACCATGCTCACGTTGGGTTTCAGCTATATCAACAATCAGGTCAACGACCCGCTGCGCACCGGCTTCCAGATGTTCTACAGCAATGGCAATCGCACAAACTTCAGCCGCTCCGCCAACAGTGCACCGGACTGGGCTTACAACGATCGCAAGCAGACCAACGTCTTCACTTCTATAGAGCACCAGTTCGATAACGGCTGGAGTGGCAAGGTGGAAGTCAGTCACACCCAGAATGAATTCGACGAACTGATCAACTATATGAATGGTGATATCGACCAGGTCACGGGACAGGGCGCCTATCTATATCCCAACCGCTGGTCCGGCACGCCGCGCCAGAACAACCTTGATGCTTACCTTACCGGCCCTTTCAGCCTGTTTGGGCGCGAGCATGAGTTGATCGCTGGCGTCACGATGTCGCGCTATAACGAAAATACCCCGAGCCACGGCGGTTGGTTTGGTTCCTGGACCGGCTACGACGGTACTGTGCCTAACATTTTCAACTGGAACGGCAGCGGCGCCAACCGCCCGGATACCACGCCCGTTGGTAAGACGCATATTGAAGAAAACCAATACGCCGCCTACCTGACCTCGCGCTTTCATGTCACCGACAGTACTGCCGTCATCCTCGGCAGTCGCGTCACCGACTGGAAGCGCAATAACGAAGTCAGCGTGTACGCTGATCCGACCCAGAACACCGAAAGCAAGGAAACCCGCAACGGGGTCTTCCTGCCGTACGCCGGTATTGTCTATGACCTGAGCGACACTTGGGCGGTGTACGCCAGCTACACCAAAATATTCAACCCGCAGGCCTATGGCGTTCACGACGAAAACAACAAAGCCCTCGACCCGCAGGAAGGCACCGGCTACGAGGTCGGGATAAAAGGCAGTTTCAACGACGACAAACTCAATGCCAGCCTGGCGCTGTTCAAGATCGACCAGGACAACCTGGCGGTATACGTGCGTGCGCCGGATATCTACCGCCTGGAACAGGGCACTACCACCAAAGGCGTCGAGTTGGAGCTTAACGGTGAGTTGAACGAAGGCTGGCAGGCGTCGGCGGGGTATGCGTACAGCGTGAGCACCAATCAGGACGATCAGCGCATTGTCACGACCAGCCCGCGGCATAGTCTCAAGACGTTCACCACTTACCGGCTGCCGGGAGTGTTCGACAAGCTCACTGTGGGCGGCGGCGTGAACTGGCAGAGCAAGACGGGGATGGACCTGCACACGTTTGAGCAGGGGAGTTATGCGCTGACCAATGTGATGGCGCGGTACGACATCAGCAAGAACCTGAGTGCCACGCTGAATGTGAATAACGTATTTGATCGCAGCTACTATGCGTATGCGGACAGCTGGAGTGTTTATGGCGCGCCGCGCAATTTCATGACGAGTTTCAAGTACACCTTCTGACGGTGCCGCCTGGACGGGCTCTTCGGTTAGGAAAAGAATTTCTATGCAGGGGTTGACCACGAATTTTAAAGCTGTATTATTCGCCTCCCGCTGACGAGAGATCTGAAGCGCAAGTGGTTGAAGTTGTTGAAGAAATCTTCGAAAGCTTCTAAAAATAATCACTTGACAGCAAATGAGGCTGCTGTAGAATGCGCGCCTCGGTTGAGACGAAAGATCTTAACCACCCGCTCTTTAACAACTGAATCAAGCAATTCGTGTGGGTGCTTGTGGAGTCAGACTGATAGTCAGCAAGATTATCAGCATCACAAGTTACTCCGCGAGAAATCAAAGATGTAACCAACGATTGCTGAGCCAAGTTTAGGGTTTCTTAAAAACCCAAAGATGTTTGAACTGAAGAGTTTGATCATGGCTCAGATTGAACGCTGGCGGCAGGCCTAACACATGCAAGTCGAGCGGTAGAGAGAAGCTTGCTTCTCTTGAGAGCGGCGGACGGGTGAGTAATGCCTAGGAATCTGCCTGGTAGTGGGGGATAACGTTCGGAAACGGACGCTAATACCGCATACGTCCTACGGGAGAAAGCAGGGGACCTTCGGGCCTTGCGCTATCAGATGAGCCTAGGTCGGATTAGCTAGTTGGTGAGGTAATGGCTCACCAAGGCGACGATCCGTAACTGGTCTGAGAGGATGATCAGTCACACTGGAACTGAGACACGGTCCAGACTCCTACGGGAGGCAGCAGTGGGGAATATTGGACAATGGGCGAAAGCCTGATCCAGCCATGCCGCGTGTGTGAAGAAGGTCTTCGGATTGTAAAGCACTTTAAGTTGGGAGGAAGGGTTGTAGATTAATACTCTGCAATTTTGACGTTACCGACAGAATAAGCACCGGCTAACTCTGTGCCAGCAGCCGCGGTAATACAGAGGGTGCAAGCGTTAATCGGAATTACTGGGCGTAAAGCGCGCGTAGGTGGTTTGTTAAGTTGGATGTGAAATCCCCGGGCTCAACCTGGGAACTGCATTCAAAACTGACTGACTAGAGTATGGTAGAGGGTGGTGGAATTTCCTGTGTAGCGGTGAAATGCGTAGATATAGGAAGGAACACCAGTGGCGAAGGCGACCACCTGGACTAATACTGACACTGAGGTGCGAAAGCGTGGGGAGCAAACAGGATTAGATACCCTGGTAGTCCACGCCGTAAACGATGTCAACTAGCCGTTGGAAGCCTTGAGCTTTTAGTGGCGCAGCTAACGCATTAAGTTGACCGCCTGGGGAGTACCGCACAAGGTTAAAACTCAAATGAATTGACGGGGGCCCGCACAAGCGGTGGAGCATGTGGTTTAATTCGAAGCAACGCGAAGAACCTTACCAGGCCTTGACATCCAATGAACTTTCTAGAGATAGATTGGTGCCTTCGGGAACATTGAGACAGGTGCTGCATGGCTGTCGTCAGCTCGTGTCGTGAGATGTTGGGTTAAGTCCCGTAACGAGCGCAACCCTTGTCCTTAGTTACCAGCACGTTATGGTGGGCACTCTAAGGAGACTGCCGGTGACAAACCGGAGGAAGGTGGGGATGACGTCAAGTCATCATGGCCCTTACGGCCTGGGCTACACACGTGCTACAATGGTCGGTACAGAGGGTTGCCAAGCCGCGAGGTGGAGCTAATCCCATAAAACCGATCGTAGTCCGGATCGCAGTCTGCAACTCGACTGCGTGAAGTCGGAATCGCTAGTAATCGCGAATCAGAATGTCGCGGTGAATACGTTCCCGGGCCTTGTACACACCGCCCGTCACACCATGGGAGTGGGTTGCACCAGAAGTAGCTAGTCTAACCTTCGGGAGGACGGTTACCACGGTGTGATTCATGACTGGGGTGAAGTCGTAACAAGGTAGCCGTAGGGGAACCTGCGGCTGGATCACCTCCTTAATCGACGACATCAGCTGCTCCATAAGCTCCCACACGAATTGCTTGATTCATTGAAGAAGACGATAAGAAGCAGCCCGAAATTGGGTCTGTAGCTCAGTTGGTTAGAGCGCACCCCTGATAAGGGTGAGGTCGGCAGTTCGAATCTGCCCAGACCCACCAATTTTGTGTGGGAAACGCCTGTAGAAATACGGGGCCATAGCTCAGCTGGGAGAGCGCCTGCCTTGCACGCAGGAGGTCAACGGTTCGATCCCGTTTGGCTCCACCACTACTGCTTCTGAAGTTTGAAAGCTTAGAAATGAGCATTCCATCCAGGTGATGGTGAATGTTGATTTCTAGTCTTTGATTAGATCGTTCTTTAAAAATTTGGGTATGTGATAGAAAGATAGACTGAACGTTACTTTCACTGGTAACGGATCAGGCTAAGGTAAAATTTGTGAGTTACTCAGTTTTGAGTATTATCGAATTTTCGGCGAATGTTGTCTTCACAGTATAACCAGATTGCTTGGGGTTATATGGTCAAGTGAAGAAGCGCATACGGTGGATGCCTTGGCAGTCAGAGGCGATGAAAGACGTGGTAGCCTGCGAAAAGCTTCGGGGAGTCGGCAAACAGACTTTGATCCGGAGATGTCTGAATGGGGGAACCCAGCCATCATAAGATGGTTATCTTACACTGAATACATAGGTGTAAGAGGCGAACCAGGGGAACTGAAACATCTAAGTACCCTGAGGAAAAGAAATCAACCGAGATTCCCTTAGTAGTGGCGAGCGAACGGGGACTAGCCCTTAAGTGGCTTTGAGATTAGCGGAACGCTCTGGAAAGTGCGGCCATAGTGGGTGATAGCCCTGTACGCGAAAATCTCTTAGTCATGAAATCGAGTAGGACGGAGCACGAGAAACTTTGTCTGAATATGGGGGGACCATCCTCCAAGGCTAAATACTACTGACTGACCGATAGTGAACTAGTACCGTGAGGGAAAGGCGAAAAGAACCCCGGAGAGGGGAGTGAAATAGATCCTGAAACCGTATGCGTACAAGCAGTGGGAGCCCACTTTGTTGGGTGACTGCGTACCTTTTGTATAATGGGTCAGCGACTTATTTTCAGTGGCGAGCTTAACCGAATAGGGGAGGCGTAGCGAAAGCGAGTCTTAATAGGGCGTCTAGTCGCTGGGAATAGACCCGAAACCGGGCGATCTATCCATGGGCAGGTTGAAGGTTGGGTAACACTAACTGGAGGACCGAACCGACTACCGTTGAAAAGTTAGCGGATGACCTGTGGATCGGAGTGAAAGGCTAATCAAGCTCGGAGATAGCTGGTTCTCCTCGAAAGCTATTTAGGTAGCGCCTCATGTATCACTGTAGGGGGTAGAGCACTGTTTCGGCTAGGGGGTCATCCCGACTTACCAAACCGATGCAAACTCCGAATACCTACAAGTGCCGAGCATGGGAGACACACGGCGGGTGCTAACGTCCGTCGTGAAAAGGGAAACAACCCAGACCGTCAGCTAAGGTCCCAAAGTTATGGTTAAGTGGGAAACGATGTGGGAAGGCTTAGACAGCTAGGAGGTTGGCTTAGAAGCAGCCACCCTTTAAAGAAAGCGTAATAGCTCACTAGTCGAGTCGGCCTGCGCGGAAGATGTAACGGGGCTCAAACCATACACCGAAGCTACGGGTATCACGTAAGTGATGCGGTAGAGGAGCGTTCTGTAAGCCTGTGAAGGTGAGTTGAGAAGCTTGCTGGAGGTATCAGAAGTGCGAATGCTGACATGAGTAACGACAATGGGTGTGAAAAACACCCACGCCGAAAGACCAAGGTTTCCTGCGCAACGTTAATCGACGCAGGGTTAGTCGGTCCCTAAGGCGAGGCTGAAAAGCGTAGTCGATGGAAAACAGGTTAATATTCCTGTACTTCTGGTTATTGCGATGGAGGGACGGAGAAGGCTAGGCCAGCTTGGCGTTGGTTGTCCAAGTTTAAGGTGGTAGGCTGGAATCTTAGGTAAATCCGGGATTCTAAGGCCGAGAGCTGATGACGAGTTAACTTTTAGTTAACGAAGTGGTTGATGCCATGCTTCCAAGAAAAGCTTCTAAGCTTCAGGTAACCAGGAACCGTACCCCAAACCGACACAGGTGGTTGGGTAGAGAATACCAAGGCGCTTGAGAGAACTCGGGTGAAGGAACTAGGCAAAATGGCACCGTAACTTCGGGAGAAGGTGCGCCGGTGAGGGTGAAGGACTTGCTCCGTAAGCTCATGCCGGTCGAAGATACCAGGCCGCTGCGACTGTTTATTAAAAACACAGCACTCTGCAAACACGAAAGTGGACGTATAGGGTGTGACGCCTGCCCGGTGCCGGAAGGTTAATTGATGGGGTTAGCTAACGCGAAGCTCTTGATCGAAGCCCCGGTAAACGGCGGCCGTAACTATAACGGTCCTAAGGTAGCGAAATTCCTTGTCGGGTAAGTTCCGACCTGCACGAATGGCGTAACGATGGCGGCGCTGTCTCCACCCGAGACTCAGTGAAATTGAAATCGCTGTGAAGATGCAGTGTATCCGCGGCTAGACGGAAAGACCCCGTGAACCTTTACTATAGCTTTGCACTGGACTTTGAATTTGCTTGTGTAGGATAGGTGGGAGGCTTTGAAGCGTGGACGCCAGTCTGCGTGGAGCCAACCTTGAAATACCACCCTGGCAACTTTGAGGTTCTAACTCAGGTCCGTTATCCGGATCGAGGACAGTGTATGGTGGGTAGTTTGACTGGGGCGGTCTCCTCCTAAAGAGTAACGGAGGAGTACGAAGGTGCGCTCAGACCGGTCGGAAATCGGTCGTAGAGTATAAAGGCAAAAGCGCGCTTGACTGCGAGACAGACACGTCGAGCAGGTACGAAAGTAGGTCTTAGTGATCCGGTGGTTCTGTATGGAAGGGCCATCGCTCAACGGATAAAAGGTACTCCGGGGATAACAGGCTGATACCGCCCAAGAGTTCATATCGACGGCGGTGTTTGGCACCTCGATGTCGGCTCATCACATCCTGGGGCTGAAGCCGGTCCCAAGGGTATGGCTGTTCGCCATTTAAAGTGGTACGCGAGCTGGGTTTAGAACGTCGTGAGACAGTTCGGTCCCTATCTGCCGTGGACGTTTGAGATTTGAGAGGGGCTGCTCCTAGTACGAGAGGACCGGAGTGGACGAACCTCTGGTGTTCCGGTTGTCACGCCAGTGGCATTGCCGGGTAGCTATGTTCGGAATAGATAACCGCTGAAAGCATCTAAGCGGGAAACTAGCCTCAAGATGAGATCTCACTGGAACCTTGAGTTCCCTGAAGGGCCGTCGAAGACTACGACGTTGATAGGTTGGGTGTGTAAGCGCTGTGAGGCGTTGAGCTAACCAATACTAATTGCCCGTGAGGCTTGACCATATAACACCCAAGCAATTTGACTACTCTAACGAGCATCAGATTGCGGTGTGTGAAGACGATAGAACCGAAAGTTCGATCTCACAAAACACCGAAAGCTGTCACATACCCAATTTGCTGAAGCGAGGCATCTGCCACGACTCAGTACCCGAATTTCTTGACGACCATAGAGCATTGGAACCACCTGATCCCATCCCGAACTCAGCAGTGAAACGATGCATCGCCGATGGTAGTGTGGGGTTTCCCCATGTGAGAGTAGGTCATCGTCAAGATTAAATTCCGAAACCCCATTTGCGAAAGCAGATGGGGTTTTGTTTTGGGCGGTCGAAAAGTCCCGAAGAGCCCGGAGTGACCGCTTCTATAGGTTTTTTCAGCTCTGCATTAGTAAGGGTTTTTTATAAGGGGCCGCAGCGCTGGCACCCAAATACACTGAGCACTCTCCAGTAGCTGCTAGAGGCACATGGGCGCGCGATGAATGGTAGGTGCGCGTTGCGCTGACAGGACGTGTCAGAGCGCGCCTGGAGAGGGGCTTGGAATGGTGCACCGCTCACAAAAGAACAACTTTGCAAGTGATGCACTTTTCTACAGACGAAAAAAAAGACCTTGAATTTCAAGGTCTTTTTTTAAGATGGTGCCCCGAGGGAGACTCGAACTCCCACTCCTTTCGAAAACGGATTTTGAATCCGCCGCGTCTACCAATTCCGCCATCAGGGCTCAATGGCGGCGAAGTATAGAGATGAGATTACCGTTGGTCAATCACCTTTCATGGTCTATTTTCACTATTTCCGCTAGACTTCCCGGCCCTGCTAGACGAACTCCATCATGCGCGTTGCTGACTTTACTTTTGAACTCCCTGATTCGCTGATCGCTCGCCATCCTTTGGCCGAGCGTCGCGCCAGTCGACTGCTGACCCTGGACGGGGTGAGTGGCGCCCTCGCACACCGTCAATTCACTGATTTGCTTGAGCATTTGCGCCCAGGCGATCTGATGGTGTTCAACAATACCCGGGTGATTCCGGCGCGGCTGTTTGGCCAGAAAGCTTCCGGTGGCAAGCTGGAAATTCTGGTGGAACGGGTGCTGGACAGTCATCGCGTACTGGCTCACGTGCGCTCCAGCAAGTCGCCGAAACCAGGTTCAAGCATCCTGATCGATGGCGGTGGCGAAGCCGAGATGGTGGCGCGTCATGATGCGCTGTTCGAACTCAAGTTTGCCGAAGAAGTACTGCCGCTGCTGGAGCGCGTCGGCCATATGCCGCTGCCGCCCTATATAGACCGCCCCGACGAAGACTCGGACCGCGAACGCTATCAGACGGTGTACTCCCAGCGCCTCGGCGCCGTTGCCGCGCCGACTGCGGGCCTGCACTTCGATCAGCCGCTGCTGGATGCGATTGCCGCCAAGGGCGTCGAGACCGCCTATGTGACCCTGCACGTGGGGGCCGGCACCTTTCAGCCGGTACGTGTGGATAACATCGAAGACCACCATATGCACAGCGAGTGGTTGGAGGTCAGCCAGGACGTCGTGGACGCTGTCGCGGCGTGCAAGGCGCGTGGCGGGCGAGTCGTCGCCGTGGGAACCACCAGCGTGCGTTCGTTGGAAAGCGCGGCCCGTGATGGCGTGCTCAAACCGTTCAGCGGCGACACCGATATCTTTATCTTCCCAGGCCGGCCTTTCCATGTGGTCGACTGCCTGGTGACCAACTTCCATTTGCCCGAATCCACGCTGTTGATGCTGGTGTCGGCATTTGCCGGTTATCCGGAAACGATGGCCGCTTATCAAGCCGCCATCGCCAACGAGTACCGTTTTTTCAGCTACGGTGATGCGATGTTTATCACCCGTAACCCGGCGCCACGCGGCCCAGAGGGAACCTTATGAGTCGTATGTCGTTTGAACTGCTTGCCACTGACGGCAAGGCCCGACGCGGTCGCCTGACCTTTCCGCGCGGCACCGTCGAGACCCCGGCTTTCATGCCGGTCGGCACCTACGGCACCGTCAAGGGCATGCTGCCGCGTGACATCGTTGCCACCGGTGCAGAGATCATCCTCGGCAACACCTTCCACCTGTGGCTGCGCCCGGGCACGGAAGTGATCAAGAAGCACGGCGACCTGCATGACTTCATGAAGTGGCAAGGCCCGATCCTGACCGATTCGGGTGGTTTCCAGGTGTTCAGCCTGGGCGCCATGCGCAAGATCAAGGAGGAGGGCGTGACCTTCGCCTCGCCGGTGGACGGTTCCAAGGTGTTCATGGGCCCGGAAGAGTCGATGCAGGTGCAGCGCGACCTGGGTTCCGACATCGTGATGATTTTCGACGAGTGCACGCCGTACCCGGCTGACGAAGACGTCGCGCGGATTTCGATGGAGTTGTCCCTGCGTTGGGCCCAGCGTTCGAAGAATGCCCACGGCGACAACACCGCTGCGCTGTTCGGTATTGTCCAGGGCGGCATGCACGAAAGCCTGCGCAAACGCTCGCTGGAAGGCCTCGACAAGATCGGCTTTGACGGCCTGGCCATCGGCGGTTTGTCGGTGGGTGAGCCCAAGCACGAGATGATCAAGGTACTGGATTACCTGCCGGGCCTGATGCCAGCTGACAAACCTCGTTACCTTATGGGCGTTGGCAAACCGGAAGATCTCGTAGAGGGTGTGCGCCGCGGTGTGGACATGTTCGATTGCGTGATGCCAACCCGTAATGCCCGCAATGGGCATCTGTTCATCGATACAGGCGTGCTGAAGATCCGTAACGCGTTCCATCGCCATGATGATTCGCCGCTGGATCCCACCTGTGATTGCTACACCTGCCAGAACTTCTCCCGTGCTTATCTGCACCATCTGGACAAGTGTGGGGAAATGCTGGGTAGCATGTTGAATACCATCCACAATTTGCGTCACTACCAAGTCCTGATGGCTGGTTTGCGCGAGGCTATTCAACAGGGTACATTGGCCGCCTTCGTCGATGCCTTCTATGCCAAGCGCGGGCTTCCTGTGCCGCCCTTGGACTGAGTTTTCCGACCCTAAGATTCACTATTTGCAACTGGAGTGCTAAATGAGCTTTTTTATCTCTAACGCCATGGCTGATGCCGCTGCGCCTGCTGCTGCCGGCCCTATGGGCGGTGGTTTCGAGTGGATTTTCCTGGTCGGCTTCCTGGTCATCTTCTACCTGATGATCTGGCGCCCACAGGCCAAGCGCGCCAAAGAGCAGAAAAACCTGCTGGGCAGCCTGCAGAAAGGTGACGAAGTTGTGACCACCGGCGGCATCGCTGGCAAGATCACCAAGGTTTCCGACGCTTTCGTGGTTCTGGAAGTTTCCGACACCGTAGAAATGAAGTTCCAGAAGGGCGCCATCGCCGCCACGCTGCCAAAAGGCACGCTCAAAGCGATCTGAGTAACAACCTTTACCAATCGACGGGGCGCGCAAGGCGCCCCGCGTTATAAGCGGGCGGCGTGATGCTGAACAAATACCCTCTGTGGAAATACGTACTGATCCTGGCGGTGCTGGCGATCGGTTTTATTTATTCCGCTCCCAATCTCTATCCTGATGACCCGGCGATCCAGATCACTGGCGCCAGCACTTCGCTGCAGGTCAATCAGGCCGATCTGGAACGCGCGAGCAAAGCGCTCGTTGACGCGGGTATCCAGGTCAAGGCGGCAACCTTGGCGGCTGATGCGAAGGGCGGTTTGCTGCGCCTGACCAAGGCAGAAGACCAATTGCCGGCCAAAGATGTCGTGCGCAAGGCCATGGGTGACGACTATGTGGTCGCGCTCAACCTGGCACAGACCACGCCAACCTGGCTGCGCAAGATCGGCGCGCACCCAATGAAGCTGGGTCTGGACTTGTCCGGTGGTGTGCACTTCCTGCTGGAAGTCGACATGGACAAGGCCCTCGACGCGCGCCTGAAGGTCTACGAAGGCGACGTGAAGAGCCTGCTGCGTAAAGAGCGCCTGCGTTATCGCAGCCTGCCGCAGCTCAACGGTGCCATCCAGCTGGGCTTCTCTGACGAAGCATCCCGCGAACAGGCTCGTGCGCTGATCCGCAAGAACTTCAACGATTTCGACATCGTACCGGCCGACCTCAACGGTCAACCTGTACTGCGTCTGGCGATGACCCCGGCCAAGCTGGCGGAAATCCGCGAATACTCCATCAAGCAGAACTTGACCACGGTCCGTAACCGCGTCAACGAACTGGGCGTGGCCGAGCCGATTGTTCAACGCCAGGGTGCCAACCGCATCGTGGTTGAGCTGCCGGGCGTACAGGACACCGCTGAAGCCAAGCGTATCCTGGGTAAAACCGCCAACCTGGAATTCCGTCTGGCGGCTGAGCCGGGTGCTACCCGCGCCACTGCCGAAGAGTTCGAGTTCCGCGAAGGTAACCGTCCGCCTGCGTTGATTGAGCGTGGCCTGATCATCACCGGTGACCAGGTGACTGACGCCAAGGCTGGTTTCGGCGAGCACGGTACCCCTGAAGTGAACATCCGCCTGGATGGCCATGGTGGCGAACTGATGAGCCGCGCCACGCGCAGCAACGTCGGTCGCAGCATGGCGGTGATCTTCATCGAGCAACGCCCGGTGACCACCTACACCAAGCAGATGGTCAACGGCGTCGAGAAAGACGTGCCGGTACAGACCTTCAAGGAAGAGAAGAAGATCATCAGCCTGGCGACCATCCAGTCGCCGCTGGGTGCTCAATTCCGTATCACCGGCCTGAACGGCCAGGGCGAATCCTCGGAACTGGCGCTGCTGCTGCGTGCCGGTGGCCTGGCTGCCCCGATGTACTTCGCTGAAGAACGTACCATCGGTCCGAGCCTGGGTGCCGACAACATCACCAAGGGTATCGACGCGGCCTTGTGGGGCATGCTGTTCGTGTCCCTGTTCATCATCGCCATCTACCGCTTCTTCGGCATCATCGCCACCGTGGCCCTGGCGGGCAACATGGTGATGCTGCTGGCACTGATGTCGCTGCTGGGCGCTACACTGACCCTGCCAGGTATCGCTGGTATCGTACTCACCATGGGTATGGCGGTAGACGCCAACGTACTGATTTTCTCGCGGATCCGTGAAGAGATCGCTGCGGGCATGACCGTACAGCGTGCAATCAACGAAGGCTTCGGCCGGGCATTTACCGCGATTCTCGACTCCAACCTGACCACACTGTTGGTCGGCGGGATTCTCTTTGCCATGGGCACCGGCCCGGTCAAAGGTTTTGCGGTGACCATGTCCCTCGGTATCTTTACCTCGATGTTCACGGCCATCATGGTGACCCGCGCAATGGTCAACCTGATCTTTGGCGGGCGTGACTTCAAGAAGTTGTGGATTTAAGGGGCTGCCATGTTACGTACAATCAACTTCATGGGCGTTCGCAACGTTGCGTTCGGCGTCACCGTGCTCCTTACCGTTCTGGCGTTGTTCAGCTGGTTCCATAAGGGCCTGAACTACGGTCTGGACTTCACCGGCGGTACGCTCATCGAGCTGACCTACGAGAAGCCGGCCGATGTGACCCTGGTGCGCAACGAGCTGGTCAAGGCCGGCTATCACGAAGCCATCGTGCAGAGTTTTGGTGCGACCACCGACCTGCTGGTGCGTATGCCTGGCGAAGACCCGCAACTGGGTCACCAGGTAGCCGAGGCCTTGCAGAAGGTCGGCGGCGACAACCCGGCGTCGGTTAAGCGTGTTGAATTCGTGGGTCCGCAGGTCGGTGAAGAGCTGCGCGACCAGGGCGGCCTCGGCATGCTGATGGCGCTGGTCGGCATCATGATCTACCTGGCCTTCCGCTTTCAGTGGAAGTTCGGTGTCGGCGCCATTGTGTCGCTGATTCACGACGTGATCGTGACCGTGGGTATCCTGGCGTACTTCCAGATCACGTTCGACCTGACAGTACTGGCGGCCGTGCTGGCGATCATTGGTTACTCCCTCAACGACACCATCGTGGTATTTGACCGGGTTCGTGAGAACTTCCGTGTACTGCGCAAGGCGTCGCTGATCGAGAACATCAACGTCTCGACCACCCAGACCCTGCTGCGGACCATGGCGACGTCGATCTCCACCTTGCTGGCGATCGCTGCGTTGATGATCTTCGGTGGCGACAACCTGTGGGGCTTCTCCCTCGCCCTGTTCATCGGCGTTCTGGCGGGCACCTACTCGTCGATCTACATCGCCAACGTGGTGCTGATCTGGCTGAACCTCAACAGTGAAGACCTGATCCCTCCGGCCAGCACTGGCAAGGAGGTTGACGACCGTCCTTGATGGGCGCTTGTTGATCGGCTGTGACAAGAAAGGCGTGAGTATTGAACTCGCGCCTTTTTTTTTGCTCCAAGGCTGGGTATAGCGCGGACGTTTTGTCCGCTTGTGATGGTCAGGAGGTTCAACGTGAACAAGTCGTTACTGGTTGGTGCGGTATTGGGTGCTGTCGGTGTGACTGCCGGGGGTGCTGTTGCCACCTACAGCCTGGTAAAAAGCGGCCCTGAGTATGCGCAAGTGCTGGCGGTGCAGCCGGTTAAAACCCAGATTAAAACTCCCCGTGAGGTCTGCAAGGACGTCACCGTGACCCGGCAGCGTCCGGTGCAGGATCAGCATCAAATCGCCGGTACGGTCGTAGGTGCCCTGGCGGGTGGCTTGCTGGGCAACCAGATCGGTGGTGGTAATGGCAAGAAGCTGGCGACTGTAGCCGGCGCGGTGGGTGGCGGTTACGCCGGTAATAAGGTTCAGGAAGGCATGCAGAACCGTGATACCTACACCACCACGCAAACCCGTTGTAACACTGTTAACGACATCAGTGACAAGGTGGTCGGGTATGACGTGCGTTACAACCTGGATGGCAAGGAAGGTTCGGTGCGTATGGAGCGCGACCCAGGCAGCCAGATTCCAGTCGACAAAGAAGGTCGTCTGATCCTGGGTCAGAACCAGCAGTAACCGGTTCTACAGGCATAAAAAAAGCACCCCTTGGGGTGCTTTTTTGTGCTCGCTCGCTTAGCGCTTCAGCGAAGCCGGCAGGTGCGGCTGGATCGCCGTCAGGACTGCCTTGAAGCATTTGGTGTTGCCGGCAACCACGTGGCCTTTCTCAAGGAAATCGTGACCACCGGTGAAGTCGCTCACCAAGCCGCCCGCTTCCTGGATCAGCAGGGCGCCCGCAGCCATGTCCCACTCGGACAGACCCGACTCCCAGAACGCATCGAAGCGACCAGCGGCAACGTAAGCCAGGTCCAGGCTCGCTGCGCCCGCGCGACGGATGCCAGCAGTCTGGCCAACCAGGGCGCGGAACATGCCCAGGTAGTTTTCCAGGTTGTCCATCTGGTCATCGCGGAACGGGAAGCCGGTGCCCAGCAGGGCGCCGTCCAGGCTGGTGCGACCGCTGACGCGCAGGCGGCGACCATTCAGCTGGGCGCCACGGCCACGGCTGGCGGTGAATTCTTCCTGGCGAACTGGGTCCAGAACCACGGCGTGTTCCAGGCGACCACGGTATTTGCACGCAATACTCACGGCAAAGTGCGGGATGCCGCGCAGGAAGTTGGTGGTGCCATCCAGTGGGTCGATGATCCACAGGTAGTCTTCGCCTTCACCGCTGCCTTTGTGCAGGCCGGTTTCTTCGCCGAGGATGCCGTGGGTCGGGTAGGCCTTGCGCAGCGCGTCGATGATTTTCTGTTCGGCGGCGCGATCCACCTCGGATACATAATCCTTGGCGTCTTTTTCGTCGACCTTGATGGTATCCAGGCGCTCGATGGAGCGGAAGATCAATTCACTGGCGCTGCGGGCGGCGCGCAGCGCGATATTCAGCATGGGCTGCATGGATGTGTCACCTAAGGTTGTTAAAGAAAGCCGAGCATTCTAGCAGAAACTTTCTTCAGGTGAAGGACGACGTGAGCTTTCATGGCATAACCTTAGGCTGTTCTGTAAGATTTGCTCCCCTTTCCCGTGTCCGAGAGCGCCTCCCTTGCTGCAAAACATTCGTGTCGTATTGGTCAATACCAGTCATCCCGGCAACATCGGCGGGGTGGCGCGAGCCATGAAAAATATGGGGCTGACGCGTCTGGTGCTGGTTGACCCGCGCGTGTTCCCGCACCACGAGGCCGATGCCCGCGCATCCGGCGCCAATGACCTCCTTGAAAAAGCCCAGGTCGTCGCCACCCTGGAAGATGCCTTGGTCGGCTGCAACCTGGTGCTCGGCACCAGTGCCCGCGACCGTCGTATCCCCTGGCCCTTGCTGGATCCGCGTGAGTGCGGCACCAAAGTGGTCGAGGAGGCTGCCGGCGGCGCTGAAATCGCCTTGGTATTTGGCCGTGAAGACTCCGGCCTGACCAATGAAGAGCTGCAGCGATGTCATTACCACGTGCATATCCCGTCAGACCCTGAATTCAGCTCGCTGAACCTCGGGGCGGCGGTGCAGGTGTTGACTTACGAAGTGCGCATGGCTTGGCTGGCCGCTGCTGGTCAGCCGAGCAAGGTAGAGAAGGACGAGGTCGCGTCGACCAAAAGTGGCGAGTTGGCCACCATGGACGAGCTGGAGCGGTTTTATGAGCACCTGGAGCAAACCCTGGTGGCCATTGAGTTCCTCGATCCGGAAAAACCACGGCACTTGATGGCACGCCTGCGTCGTCTTTACGGGCGTAGCTCGGTCAGCCGGGCGGAAATGAATATATTGCGGGGCATCCTCACGGAAACCCAGAAAGCGGCCCGTGGCGAGCTTCTTAAGCGGAAGGATTAAAAATGTTCGAGCGTTTGCGAGAAGATATCCAGAGTGTTTTCCACCGCGACCCGGCGGCGCGCAATGCCTTTGAAGTGCTGACCTGCTACCCAGGCATGCACGCCATCTGGATCCATCGCCTGTCCGGTGCCTTGTGGGGCATGGGCTGGAAATGGCTGGCGCGGTTGGTGTCGAACTTCGGGCGCTGGCTGACCGGGATCGAGATTCATCCGGGCGCCAAGGTCGGCCGTCGCTTCTTCATCGATCATGGCATGGGCATCGTGATTGGCGAGACTGCCGAGATCGGCGATGACGTGACCCTTTACCAGGGCGTGACGCTTGGCGGCACCAGTTGGAACAAGGGCAAGCGCCACCCAACCTTGGGTGATGGCGTGGTGGTAGGGGCGGGTGCCAAGGTGCTTGGCCCGTTCACCGTGGGCGCGGGCGCCAAGGTCGGCTCCAATGCGGTGGTGACCAAAGCTGTGCCGCCGGGTGCAACCGTTGTGGGTATTCCTGGGCGGATCATCGTCAAGCCGGAAGTTGGCGACGAGCAGGAAGCCAAGCGCAAGGCCATGGCTGAGAAGATTGGCTTCGATGCCTATGGCGTCAGCGAAGACATGCCCGACCCGGTGGCGCGCGCCATTGGCCAGTTGCTGGATCACCTTCAGGCGGTAGATGGCAAGCTGGACGGCATGTGCGGCGCGTTGAAGGACTTGGGCAGCCCCTACTGTGCGAAAGATCTGCCGGAGCTTCGCGAAGAAGACTTCGCCGAAATCAAGGACGAAGCCTCCACCAAGGCAGGCTAAGTGTTTGCTGTTGATCGGCGCAGCCCCGGTTGCGCTGGTCGATCCCGCCCCATCCTGCTATGATTCGCGCGCCCTTTTTACGGGTAATCCTGACTAAAGTACTAGGTCTTATAGTTGACTTAAATACTCGGGAATCGCATACTTGCCCCCATTCTGAAACACCTTGGTACTTGTCCATGAGACTGACTACAAAAGGCCGATACGCGGTGACTGCCATGCTCGACCTGGCTTTGCATGCGCAAACTGGGCCGGTGTCCCTGGCCGATATCTCCGAGCGCCAAGGCATTTCCCTGTCCTATCTCGAGCAACTGTTCGCCAAATTGCGCCGTAGCAACCTGGTTTCCAGTGTTCGCGGCCCAGGCGGCGGCTATCAGTTGTCCCGCGACATGCAGGGTATCCAAGTGGCTCAGGTGATCGACGCGGTCAACGAATCCGTCGACGCTACCAAATGCCAGGGCCTGGGTGACTGCCACGCCGGCGACACCTGCCTCACACACCACCTGTGGTGTGACTTGAGCCTGCAGATCCATGAGTTTTTGAGTGGTATCAGCTTGGCTGATCTTGTGACTCGCCGTGAGGTGCAAGAAGTGGCCCAGCGTCAGGACCAGCGCCGTTGCAACACCAAGGCGCCGCGTCTGGACAAGATCGAAGCGTCCGCCGTCGAGTGACAGCCGAAGAGCTAACGGCACGCCAGCCAGCCTGATTTAGGAGAAAGTCCATGAAATTGCCGATTTACCTTGATTACTCAGCGACCACCCCGGTTGATCCGCGTGTCGCGCAAAAGATGAGCGAATGCCTGCTGGTTGACGGAAACTTCGGTAACCCGGCCTCCCGTTCCCACGTATTCGGCTGGAAAGCCGAGGAAGCGGTCGAGAACGCTCGTCGCCAGGTTGCTGACCTGGTTGGCGCAGACCCGCGTGAAATCGTCTGGACCTCCGGTGCTACCGAGTCTGACAACCTGGCTATCAAGGGCGCGGCGCATTTCTACGCGACCAAGGGCAAGCACCTGATCACCACCAAGATTGAGCACAAGGCTGTCCTCGACACCATGCGCCAACTGGAACGTGAAGGTTTCGAGGTCACCTACCTCGAGCCAACCACCGACGGTATCGTCACCCCGGCCATGATCGAAGCGGCCCTGCGTGAAGACACCATCCTGGTTTCCGTGATCCACGTGAACAACGAAATCGGCACCATCAACGACATCTCGGCCATCGGCGAGCTGACTCGCTCGAAGGGCATCCTGCTGCACGTCGACGCTGCTCAGTCCACCGGCAAGGTCGACATTGACCTGTCGAAGCTGAAAGTCGACCTGATGTCGTTCTCTGCCCACAAGACCTACGGCCCTAAAGGCATCGGCGCCCTGTACGTGAGCCGCAAGCCTCGCGTGCGCATCGAAGCCACCATGCACGGCGGCGGTCACGAGCGCGGCATGCGTTCGGGCACCCTGGCGACCCACCAGATCGTCGGCATGGGCGAAGCCTTCCGCGTAGCCAAGGAAGACATGGCTGCCGAAAACATCCGCATCAAAGCCCTGAGCGACCGCTTCTACAAGCAGGTCGAAGGTCTTGAAGAGCTGTACATCAACGGCAGCATGACCGCCCGTGTACCGCACAACCTGAATTTGAGCTTCAACTACGTTGAAGGCGAGTCGCTGATCATGGCGCTCAAGGACCTGGCGGTTTCGTCCGGTTCGGCCTGCACCTCGGCGTCCCTTGAGCCTTCGTACGTACTGCGCGCCCTGGGCCGCAACGACGAACTGGCACACAGCTCGATCCGCTTTACGTTCGGCCGCTTCACCACCGAAGAACAAGTCGACTACGCCGCGCAGAAAGTCTGCGAAGCCGTCAACAAGCTGCGCGTTCTGTCGCCGCTGTGGGACATGTACAAAGACGGCGTCGATATTTCCAAGATCGAGTGGGCGGCACACTAACTATAGAAGCCGCCACCCCAGCTCTGTAGCAACGTGGCGGAAAACGCAGGCGTTTCTACAGGGTTCCAGAGCGGCCCTGATGAGTGAGGATTCAGTACCATGGCTTACAGCGAAAAGGTCATCGACCACTACGAAAACCCGCGTAACGTCGGCAAGATGGACGCGGAAGACCCAGATGTCGGCACCGGCATGGTCGGCGCCCCGGCGTGCGGCGATGTGATGCGCCTGCAGATCAAGGTCAACGACGCTGGCGTTATCGAAGACGCCAAATTCAAGACCTATGGCTGCGGTTCGGCCATCGCCTCCAGCTCCCTGGCGACCGAATGGATGAAAGGCAAGACCCTGGATGAGGCTGTCACCATCAGCAACACCCAGCTGGCCGAAGAACTGGCCCTGCCGCCAGTGAAAATCCACTGTTCGGTACTCGCAGAAGACGCCATCAAGGCGGCCGTTCGCGACTACAAGCAGAAGAAAGGCTTGATCTAAGCATTTGGCGACGAGTAAGGGGTCAACGATGGCTATCAGCATGACAGAAGCGGCTGCACAGCACATTCGCCGCTCCCTGAATGGGCGCGGTAAAGGTGAGGGGATTCGTCTGGGTGTTCGCACCACAGGCTGCTCCGGCCTTGCCTACGTGCTGGAGTTTGTCGACGAGGTGGTTGCGGAAGACCAGGTGTTCGAAAGTCACGGCGAGAAAGTGATCATCGACCCTAAAAGCCTGACCTATCTGGACGGCACCGAACTCGATTTCGTCAAGGAAGGGTTGAACGAAGGCTTCAAGTTCAACAACCCCAACGTGCGCGGTGAATGTGGCTGCGGCGAAAGCTTCAACATCTGAGGCTATTCGTGGGTACTCCTTGTCATTTCGCTTTATTCGAGCTGCAGCCGAGTTTTCGCCTGGACCTTGAGCAGCTTGCCACGCGCTACCGAGAATTGGCGCGTGGGGTGCATCCAGACCGTTTTGCTGACGCTTCCGAGCGTGAGCAACGCGTTGCTCTGGAGAAGTCGGCCAGCCTCAACGAGGCCTATCAGACCCTGAAAAATCCGCCCAAGCGCGCGCGTTATCTGCTCGCGATGAACGGTGGAGAGTTGCCGCTGGAAGTCACGGTTCACGATCCCGACTTCCTGATGCAACAGATGCAGTGGCGCGAAGAACTTGAAGACTTGCAGGACGAAGCCGATCTTGCTGGCGTCGCGGTCTTCAAGCGTCGTCTGAAAACGGCCCAGGATGAGCTCAACGAAAGCTTCGCAGCCTGTTGGGATGATGCAGCGCAACGTGAACAGGCCGAACGCCTGATGCGGCGCATGCAGTTTCTCGACAAGCTCACCTACGAAGTGCGCCAGCTAGAAGAGCGCCTCGACGATTAACCCAGTGTGCTGCCCGTGATGCACGCCTGATAGACAGATAAGACCTGATTACCATGGCCCTACTGCAAATCGCCGAACCCGGCCAAAGCCCTCAACCGCACCAGCGTCGCCTGGCGGTCGGGATTGACCTGGGCACCACCAATTCTCTGGTTGCTGCCTTGCGCAGCGGCCTGTCCGAGCCGTTGCCCGACGCTGACGGGCAGGTGATCCTGCCGTCTGCCGTGCGCTACCACGCTGATCGCACTGAAGTCGGTGAATCGGCCAAGTTGGCGGCGTCTACCGATCCTCTGAATACCGTGTTGTCGGTCAAGCGCTTGATGGGTCGTGGTCTGTCCGACGTCAAGCAATTGGGCGACCAGCTGCCGTATCGCTTTGTCGGCGGTGAATCCCACATGCCGTTCATCGACACCATTCAGGGCCCGAAAAGCCCGGTGGAAGTGTCGGCCGATATCCTCAAGGTACTGCGCCAGCGCGCGGAAAAAACCCTGGGTGGCGAACTGGTTGGTGCGGTGATCACCGTTCCGGCTTATTTCGATGATGCACAGCGCCAAGCCACCAAGGACGCGGCAAAACTCGCCGGCCTCAACGTACTGCGCCTGCTCAACGAACCGACTGCGGCGGCTGTGGCCTATGGCCTCGACCAGCACGCAGAAGGTCTGGTCGCTATTTACGACCTCGGCGGCGGCACCTTTGATATTTCGATCCTGCGCCTGACCGGCGGCGTCTTCGAAGTGCTGGCCACCGGTGGTGACAGCGCCCTGGGCGGCGATGACTTCGACCACGCCATTGCGGGCTGGATCATCAGCAGCGCCGGCTTGTCGGCCGATCTGGATCCGGGCGCGCAGCGTAACCTGCTGCAAACCGCCTGCGCCGCCAAAGAAGCGCTGACTGACGCCGCATCCGTTGAAGTTTCCTACGGCACCTGGTCGGCCCAACTGACGCGCGAAGCCTTCGATGCGTTGATCGAGCCGATGGTTGCCCGCAGCCTGAAAGCTTGCCGCCGTGCCGTGCGTGACTCCGGTATCGAGCTGGAAGATGTCGGCGCCGTGGTCATGGTCGGTGGTTCCACCCGTGTGCCGCGCGTGCGTGAAGCCGTCGCCGAAGCCTTCGGTCGTCAGCCGCTGACGGAAATCGACCCGGATCAAGTGGTCGCCATTGGCGCTGCGATCCAGGCCGATACCCTGGCCGGCAACAAGCGCGATGGCGGCGAATTGCTGCTGCTCGACGTGATTCCGCTGTCCCTAGGGCTGGAAACCATGGGTGGCTTGATGGAGAAGGTGATTCCACGCAACACCACGATCCCCGTCGCCCGCGCCCAGGACTTCACTACGTACAAAGATGGCCAGACGGCCATGATGATCCACGTGCTGCAAGGTGAGCGCGAGCTGATCAGCGACTGCCGCTCCCTGGCGCGTTTTGAACTGCGCGGTATCCCGGCGATGGTCGCGGGTGCGGCGAAGATCCGCGTGACCTTCCAGGTCGACGCCGACGGCCTATTGAATGTGGCTGCGCGTGAGCTGGGTTCAGGCGTTGAGGCGAGCATCCAGGTCAAGCCGTCCTACGGTCTCACAGACGGTGAAATCGCCAAGATGCTCAAAGACTCGTTCCAATATGCCGGTGACGACAAGGTCGCCCGTGTATTGCGTGAGCAGCAAGTCGACGCCCAGCGCCTGCTCGAAGCGGTGCAGGGCGCCCTGGATGCAGACGGCGAGCGCCTGTTGGATGCCGAAGAGCGCATGGTCATCGACCTGCAGATGCAGGAACTGGCCGAACTGATGAAAGGCGACGATGGTTATGCCATCGAGCAACAGACCAAGCGTCTGTCGCAAGTGACCGATGCTTTTGCCGCCCGTCGTATGGATCAGACGGTCAAAGCCGCCCTGGCGGGACGCAACCTGAATGAAATCGAGGAATAATTAATGCCGCAGGTCATTTTTCTGCCACACGCCGAGCATTGCCCGGACGGTATGGTCGTGGAGGCTGAGACCGGCAAGTCCATCCTCGAAGTTGCCCATGACAACCACATCGAGATCGAAAGCGCCTGCGGCGGTGTGTGCGCTTGCACCACGTGCCACTGCGTCATCCGCGAGGGGTTCAATAGCCTTGAAGAGGCTGATGAGCTGGAAGAGGACTTTCTCGACCGCGCATGGGGCCTGGAGGCGACTTCGCGTCTAAGCTGTCAGGCAAAGGTCGGCACGGAAGACATCACTGTCGAAATTCCGAAATATTCCCTCAACCACGCCGCCGAAGCGCCGCATTGATTCAAGGAAGTGTCATGAGTCTTAAATGGGTTGATGTGCAAGAGATCGCTATCCTGTTGGCGGATGCCAACCCGGATCTGGATCCTTACTCCCTGAACTTTGTAGCTTTGCGTGACATGGTCATGGCGTTGCCGGGGTTCGACGATGAGCGTGATCGCGGCGGTGAGAAGGTTCTGGAAGCTATCCAGACTGCCTGGAAAGAAGAACAGGACTGACGCCTCCCTTTACGCAGTTAGGCAATACCCAATAACCCGCGTATAATTCGCGGGTTTAATTTTTCGTAAATTACCGTTTCTGGAGTTACACCATGGCTGTTCAACGTACTTTCTCCATCATCAAGCCTGACGCTGTTGCAAAAAACGTCATCGGCGAGATCACCACTCGTTTCGAAAAAGCCGGCCTGAAGGTTGTAGCTTCGAAACTCAAGCAACTGTCCAAGGCTGAAGCTGAAGGCTTCTACGCTGAGCACAGCGCTCGTGGTTTCTTCGGCGACCTGGTTGCCTTCATGATCTCCGGTCCTGTTGTTGTTCAGGTTCTGGAAGGCGAAAACGCTATCGCTCTGAACCGTGAGCTGATGGGCGCTACCAACCCTAAAGAAGCGGCTGCTGGCACCATCCGTGCTGACTTCGCTGAATCCATCGACGCCAACGCTGTACACGGCTCGGACTCCGAAGCTGCCGCTGCTCGCGAAATCTCGTACTTTTTCGCTGCTACTGAAGTAACCGCTCGCTAAGCATTGGCTTAAAGAGTGAGGGTGAATCCATGACTACATCGACTGTTAAAACCAACCTGCTGGGTCTGACTCAGCCGGAAATGGAGAAATTCTTCGACTCAATCGGGGAGAAGCGTTTCCGTGCCGGTCAGGTAATGAAATGGATTCACCACTTTGGCGTCGATGATTTCGACGCCATGACGAACGTCAGCAAGGCCCTGCGCGACAAGCTCAAGGCCATTGCTGAAGTGCGTGGTCCCGAAGTCGTCAGCGAGGACATCTCCACCGATGGCACCCGTAAATGGGTGGTGCGCGTGGCGTCCGGCAGCTGCGTCGAGACCGTGTACATTCCCCAGGGCAAGCGCGGCACCTTGTGCGTTTCGTCCCAGGCAGGCTGTGCCCTGGACTGCAGTTTCTGCTCCACCGGCAAGCAAGGCTTCAATAGCAACCTCACCGCCGCCGAAGTGATCGGCCAGGTGTGGATTGCCAACAAATCCTTTGGCAGCGTCCCGGCGACCGTCGACCGTGCCATCACCAACGTGGTGATGATGGGCATGGGTGAGCCGCTGCTGAACTTCGACAACGTCATTGCGGCCATGCACCTGATGATGGACGACCTGGGCTACGGCATCTCCAAGCGCCGTGTAACCCTGTCGACCTCCGGCGTGGTGCCGATGATCGATGAGCTGGCCAAGCACATTGACGTCTCCCTGGCGTTGTCGCTGCATGCACCGAATGACGCATTGCGTAACCAATTGGTGCCAATCAACAAGAAGTATCCGCTTAAGATGCTGCTCGAATCTTGCCAGCGTTACATGGCGACCTTGGGCGAAAAACGCGTGTTGACCATTGAGTACACCATGCTCAAGGACATCAACGACAAGGTCGAGCACGCGGTCGAGATGATCGAGTTGCTCAAGAACACCCCGTGCAAGATCAACCTGATTCCGTTTAACCCGTTTCCACATTCTGGCTACGAGCGGCCGAGCAACAACGCTATCCGCCGTTTCCAGGATCAACTGCACCAGGCCGGCTACAACGTCACCGTCCGCACCACCCGTGGTGAAGACATCGATGCCGCCTGTGGCCAATTGGTCGGGCAGGTGATGGACCGTACCCGCCGCAGCGAACGGTATATCGCCGGGCGTGAATTGAACGCCGCCGACGATCTGCCGCTGATTGCTGTGAATCGAATCTGAGAGAGGATCTCTATGCCCTTGCGCCTTGCGCTGCTTTTGCTTGTTACCGGTCTTGCGGCCGGTTGTGTTTCATCGGGCCATGAGAGCCCTTTGCAAACCGGTAAAGGCCGTGACGAGGCGCGGGTTGCCTATGTGCAACTGGGCTTGGGTTATCTGCAACAAGGCATGAGCGAGCAAGCCAAGGTGCCGTTGAAGAAGGCGCTGGAGCTGGACAGCGACGATGCCGACGCCAATGGCGCACTGGCCCTGGTGTTCCAGGCCCAGGCCGAGCCTGAACTGGCCGAACAGTATTTCCACAAGGCCCTGGCCTCCCGTCCTGCCGACCCGCGGCTGCTGAACAATTACGGCAGCTTTCTGTTCGAGCAGAAACGTTATGACCAGGCCGCCCTTTATTTCCAGCAAGCCAGCGCCGATACCCTCTATCCTGAGCGTTCGCGGGTGTTCGAGAACCTTGGGGTGACCTCGATGCGCCTCGGTCAGCGTGACAGCGCCCGCCAGCAACTGGAAAAAGCCCTGCATTTGAACGGTCGCCAGCCTCGGGCGTTGCTCGAAATGGCTGAGTTATCCTTTGATGACAGGCATTATGTGCCGGCACGTGACTATTACGAGCGTTTTAGCCTGCTCAGCGGGCAAAATGCACGTAGTCTATTGCTCGGTGTGCGCCTGGCGACCGTTCATGAAGAACGCGACACGGCCGCACGTTTTGGCCAGCAACTCGAACGACTCTATCCCGGTACGCCGGAATATCAGCAATACCTGTCGGAGCAATGATGAAAGCGGCGCACCCGGAAGTTGTAGCAGCTAATCGCGTAAACCCAGGCGACACCTTGCGTCAGGCCCGCGAAAGCAATGGTTGGTCGCTGGCGGAAGTGGCCCTCAAGCTCAATTTGACCACGACGTCCCTGGGCAACCTGGAAGCTGGCGCGTTCGATAAGCTGCCTGGGCACACCTTTGCCCGCGGCTATATCCGCGCCTACGCCAAATTGCTGGGGATCGACCAAGCCATACTGGTCCAGGAGTTCGACCAATTCACCGGCACCGACTCCCAGGGCAGCAATGTCCACGGCCTGGGGCGTATCGAAGAGCCAGTGCGGGTTTCCCACACGATTTTGCGCATTGTCAGCCTGTTGCTGCTGATCGCGGTCATTGGTGGCGGTTTCGTCTGGTGGCAAGACCAGACCTCCCAGCGCACCAAGGACCTGACCAGCAATGCCATGGAGCACGTCGAAGTCGAAAGCGCCGACGGCACCACTCAGATTCATCCGCTGGATGAGCCTGAAGACCAAGCTGTTGCCGAAAGCCAAGCCGCGCCTGAAGCACCGGCGGCCACCGAGCAGCCAGCGCCGGAAACTGCGCCAGCCGCGACCGCTGCCGTACCGGCCCCTGCGACACCCGCTACGCCGGCCCACACTCCGGCTGCCCCGGTTGCTCAGGCGCATACCCCGGCCGCACCCGTGCAGGCGCCGACAACTACGCCGACAGCCCCTGCGATTTCCCCGCCCACCACCCCTTCGTTGATCGCCGGTGATGGGCGTGTACAGATTACCTTCGTCGCTGACTGCTGGACGCAAGTCACCGATGGCAACGGCAAAGTGCTGTTCAGCGGTCTGAAGCGTAAGGGAGATACGCTCGACCAGGGCGGCAAGCCTCCTTTGACGCTGCGTCTGGGCTTTGCCCGTGGCGCGCAAGTGGCCTACAACGGCCAGCCTGTGGACGTGGCGCCGTTCACCAGTGGCGAGACCGCTCGCCTGAAGTTGGGACAATAGTCATGCACGGCGAATCTCCAATCAAACGTCGCGTATCGCGCAAGATCTGGGTCGGCTCGGTGCCGGTGGGTGGCGACGCCCCCATCGCGGTACAAAGCATGACCAACAGCGACACCAATGACGTGGCCGCCACCGTTGCCCAGATCAATCGTCTGGAAGCTGCGGGCGTGGACATCGTGCGCGTCTCCGTGCCAGACATGGACGCTGCCGAAGCTTTTGGCCGCATCAAGCAACTGGTCAAGGTGCCATTGGTTGCCGACATTCACTTCGACTACAAGATCGCTTTGCGCGTGGCCGAACTGGGTGTGGACTGCCTGCGTATCAACCCGGGCAATATCGGTCGTGAAGACCGTGTGCGTGCGGTGGTTGATGCTGCCCGCGACCGTGGCATTCCAATCCGTATCGGCGTCAACGCCGGTTCCCTGGAAAAAGACCTGCAAAAGAAATACGGCGAACCGACTCCGGGGGCGCTGGTTGAATCGGCGCTGCGCCATGTTGAACACCTTGAACGCCTGAATTTCCAGGACTTCAAGGTCAGCGTAAAGGCCTCCGACGTGTTCATGGCAGTAGAAGCCTACCGCCTGTTGGCCAAGGAAATCGTGCAGCCGCTGCACCTGGGTATCACTGAAGCAGGCGGTTTACGCTCAGGCACAGTGAAATCTGCGGTGGGTCTCGGTATGCTGCTCGCCGAAGGGATTGGCGATACCATCCGCATCTCGCTGGCAGCAGACCCTGTAGAGGAAGTGAAAGTCGGTTACGACATTCTCAAATCCCTGCGTTTGCGTTCCCGTGGCATCAATTTCATTGCCTGCCCGAGCTGCTCGCGGCAGAACTTCGACGTGGTGAAAACCATGAACGATCTGGAATTGCGCCTTGAAGACCTGCTGGTGCCGCTGGATGTTGCGGTGATCGGCTGTGTGGTCAACGGGCCGGGTGAGGCCAAAGAGGCCCATGTGGGCCTGACCGGTGGTACGCCGAACCTGATCTACATCGACGGCAAGCCGTCGCAGAAGTTGACGAATGACAATCTGGTGGATGAGCTGGAAAAGCTGATCCGCGAGAAAGCGGCCGAAAAGGTCGCGGCTGACGCAGCGCTGATCGCGCGCGGCTGATTGAACGAATTTAAGGATTTGATGTGAGCAAGTCTCTGCAAGCCATTCGTGGCATGAACGACATCCTGCCGGAACAGACGCCTCTGTGGCGCTATTTCGAGGGCACTGTCGCGCGTCTGCTGGATAACTACGGTTACAAGCAGATCCGCATGCCGATCGTCGAGTTCACCGAGCTGTTCAAACGCTCCATCGGTGAAGTGACAGACATCGTCGAAAAAGAGATGTACACCTTTGAAGACCGCAACGGCGACTCCCTGACCCTGCGTCCGGAAGGCACCGCTGCGTGCGTGCGTGCCGTGCTTGAGCATGGCCTCACCGGTGCAGGCCAGCCGCAGAAATTGTGGTACATCGGCCCGATGTTCCGTCACGAACGCCCACAGAAAGGCCGTTATCGCCAGTTTCACCAGATCGGCCTGGAAGTGTTCAACATCGACGGCCCGGACATCGACGCCGAGCTGATCGTGTTGACCTGGCGCCTGTGGGGCCTGTTGGGCATCCGCGACGCGGTCAAGCTTGAACTCAACAGCCTGGGAACCAGCGAATCCCGTGGTCGCTACAAAGTGGCCCTGGTCGAGTACCTGTCCGCCCACCTGGACAAGTTGGACGAAGACAGCCAGCGCCGTCTGAAGACCAACCCGTTGCGCGTCCTCGATACCAAGAACGCCGACACCCAGGCCGTGCTGGTCAACGCGCCGAAAATGGCTGATTACCTGGACGACGAGTCCCGTATCCACTTCGAGGGCCTCAAGGCTCGTCTGGAAGCGGCCGGTATTCCGTTCGTGATCAACACCAAGCTGGTACGCGGCCTCGACTACTACAGCAAGACCGTATTCGAATGGGTCACCGATAAACTCGGCGCCCAAGGCACCGTGTGTGCCGGTGGCCGTTACGACGGCCTGGTCGAGCAGATGGGCGGCAAGCCGACCACCGGCGTGGGCTTTGCCATGGGCATCGAGCGGCTGATCCTGCTGCTGGAAACCCTGGAGCAGGTCCCGGAAGAGATTGCCCGTCAGGTGGACGTGTACCTCTGCGCCTTTGGCGAGGCCGCCGAACTGGCTGCCCTGGCCCTGAGCGAAAAGGTCCGCGACCAACTGCCAAACCTGCGCCTGCAGGTCAATGCCGGTGCCGGCAGCTTCAAGAGCCAATTCAAGAAGGCCGACAAGAGCGGTGCGCTGTATGCGCTGATCCTCGGCGAAGACGAACTGGCCCAGCAAGTGATAGGTTTCAAACCCCTGCGTGGCCAGGGCGAGCAACAGAACATTGCCTTTGATGCGCTCGCTGCGCACTTGGCCACCTGCGTCGTGCAGGGTTGAAGCTGTCGAACAGCCGAATTTAGCGATTAAGGAGTATTGGGGTGTCGAGTTCTGATGATGATCAACTGGCCGAGTTCAAGGACTGGTGGCAGCGTAACGGCAAGCCCCTGGTTACTGGCGGTCTGCTGGCTTTAGTGGTGGTGTTCGGCTGGCAAGCCTGGACCAAGTATCAGGCTAACCAGTCCCAAGGCGCCTCGATCCTCTATCAGCAATTGCTGGAAACCACCCTGACGCCGGACGGCAAGCCTGATCCTGCGCAGGTTGCAGACCTGGCCGGCAAGCTGAAGAATGAATTCGGTGGTAGCACCTACGCCCAATACGGCAGCCTGTTCGTCGCGAAAGTCGCGGTCGACACCGGCAAGCTGGACGACGCCGCTGCAGAGCTGAAGGCTATCGCCGACAAGCCGACCAACCCGACCCTGGGTGAAATCGCACGTCAGCGCCTGGCTCAGGTACTGGCGGCGCAGAACAAGGCTGACGAAGCACTCAAACTGCTCGACGGCGATGCTGACAAGGCATTTGTAGCCACTCGCGAAGAGCTCAAGGGCGACCTGTTGGTCCAATTGGGTCGTACCGACGAAGCCAATGCTGCGTACCAAAAAGCCAAGGCGGCGCTGTCTGATGAAGCAGCGGTCGGTGGCTTACAAATCAAGCTGGACGACTTGGCCAAAGGGGATGCGTGACGTGATCCGTTGGAAACATGCAGCATTGCTGGCTCTGGCCGTTCTGGCCGCGGGTTGCAGCAGCAACAGTAAAAAAGAACTGCCTCCGGCCGAGCTGACCAGCTTCAAGGAAGAAGTGATCCTGCAAAAGCAGTGGAGCCGCTCCATCGGTGACGGTCAGGGCGACACCTACAACATGTTGGTACCGGCAATCGACGGTGACAACATTGTGGCCGCTGACGTGACCGGCGTGGTGATCTCCATGGATCGCATGAACGGTGACGTGAAGTGGAAGAAAGACCTCGAATTGCCAGTCTCCGGCGCCGTCGGCGTGGGTTACGGCATGGTGATGCTCGGCACGCTGAAAGGCGAAGTTGTGGCCCTGGACTCCAGCACCGGTGAAGAGAAATGGCGCGCTCGCGTGACCAGTGAAGTCCTCGCACCGCCTGCTACCAACGGCGATATCGTCGTGGTGCAAACCCAGGACGATCGTGTAATCGGCCTCGACGCCAGCACCGGCGAACAGCGTTGGTTGTATGACAGCACTCCAGCGGTGCTGACCTTGCGCGGTACCAGTGGTCCGATTGTGACCAACAATCTGGCCGTTGCAGGTCTGTCGACCGGTAAAGTGGTCGCCCTGGATACCCAGAACGGCGTGCCGGCCTGGGAAACCCGTGTGGCCATCCCGCAAGGTCGTTCCGAGCTGGACCGTGTAGTGGACATCGACGGCGGCCTGCTGCTGTCCGGTGAAACCCTCTACGTCGCTACCTACCAGGGCCGTGTTGCGGCACTGGACCTGCAGAGCGGCCGTGTGAACTGGCAGCGTGATGCTTCCAGCTACGCCGGTGTCGCCCAAGGGTTTGGCAGCGTCTATGTAAGCCTGGCGTCCGGCACCGTTGAAAGTGTCGACGAACGCTCTACTACCGCGCTGTGGAGCAACGACTCCCTGGCTCGCCGTCAACTGTCGGCACCGGAAGTGTTCTCCAGCTACGTCGCAGTCGGTGACTTCGAAGGCTACCTGCACCTGCTGAGCCAAGTGGACGGTCGCTTCGTAGGTCGCGAGCGTATCGACAGCGACGGCCTGCGTGCGCGTCCGCTGGTCGTGGGTAACATGCTTTATGTGTTTGGCAACAGCGGCAAGCTGGAAGCCCTGACCATCAAGTAAGAACTATGCTTGGGGTAACACCCAGGCGGCCCCGCTTCGGCGGGGCATGTGGCATTTGATTATGCTGCCCCGAGCACCAGCCGCTGCCCTGCAGCGGCTTTTGTATTTTCTGAAATAACGAAGTGGAGAGCCGCATGGTTCCCGTAATCGCCCTGGTGGGCCGACCTAACGTCGGCAAGTCCACCTTGTTCAACCGCCTGACCAGGACTCGCGACGCCATCGTCGGCGACTTGTCCGGTCTGACCCGTGATCGCCAATACGGTGAGGCAAAGTGGCAAGGGCGCTCCTACATTATTGTCGACACCGGTGGTATCTCCGGTGACGAGCATGGCATGGACGAAAAGATGGCCGAGCAGTCGCTGCTGGCCATTGAAGAAGCCGATGTCGTGTTGTTCCTGGTGGACGCCCGTGCGGGCTACACCGCTGCTGACCAAATGATTGGCGAGCACCTGCGCAAGCGCAACAAGCGTTCCTATCTGGTCGCGAACAAGATCGACAACATCGATCCTGAAGCGGCCCGTGCGGAATTCAGCCCGATGGGCCTGGGCGATGCGATTCCGGTCGCCGGTGCCCACGGTCGCGGTATCACCCAGATGCTGGAAATTGCCCTGCGCGATTTCCCTAAGGATGATGTCGAGGAAGAAGAGGGCGAAGAGGAAATCGTTGCCGAAGGTGAGGAAGCCAAGCGCATTCCTGGCCCGAGCGAAAAAGACGGTATCAAGATCGCCATCATCGGCCGCCCTAACGTCGGCAAGTCGACGCTGGTCAACCGTATGCTCGGTGAAGACCGGGTTATCGTGTACGACCAACCCGGCACCACCCGCGACAGCATCTACATCCCGTTCGAACGCAACGAGGAAAAGTACACGCTGATCGACACCGCTGGTGTGCGCAAGCGCGGCAAGATCCACGAGGAAGTTGAAAAGTTCTCGGTGGTGAAAACCCTGCAGGCGATCAAAGACGCCAACGTGGTGATCTTCGTGATGGACGCCCGCGAAGGCGTGGTGGACCACGACCTCAACCTGCTGGGCTTTGCCCTGGAGGCCGGTCGGGCACTGGTGATCGCGATCAACAAGTGGGATGGCATGACGCCAAGCGAGCGCGATTTCGTCAAGATCGAGCTGCAACGTCGCCTGTTCTTCGTCGAGTTCGCCGATATCCACTTTATCTCGGCACTGCACGGCACCGGCGTGGGCAACCTCTACGCGTCCGTCCAGAACTCGTTCAAGTCCGCGGTCACCCGCTGGCCGACCAACCGTCTGACCCAGATCCTGGAAGACGCGGTTGGCGAGCACGCGCCGCCGATGGTCAACAACCGCCGGATCAAACTGCGTTACGCCCACTTGGGTGGTGCCAACCCGCCGATTATCGTGATCCACGGTAACCAGATCGAGAAGGTGCCGAAGTCCTATGTGCGCTACCTGGAAAACACCTACCGCCGCGTCTTGAAACTGGTCGGTACGCCGATCCGTATCGAGTTCAAGGGTGGCGAGAACCCATACGAAGGCAACAAGAACACACTGACTGACCGTCAGGTGAACAAGAAGCGTCGTTTGATGACTCACCACAAGAAGGCCGACAAGAAGCGCCGCGATAAGAAGTAACGGCAGCTTCAAGTTGTTAGCTACAAGCTGCAAGAGAGGGCTCCTTTGGAGCCCTTTTTTGTGCCTGGTGGTTTGCCCCTTGACCTGCTTGCAGCTTGCAGCTTAAAACTTGTAGCTCACCCGAAGGGGGCTCCCATGATCACCAGTAAGCTGCCGAATGTCGGCACGACCATTTTCACCACCATGTCGCAACTCGCTGCCGAAACCGGCGCGCTCAACCTGTCCCAGGGTTTTCCGGATTTCAATGGCCCCCAGGCTTTGCTCGACGCGGTGGGCAAGCATATCGCCCTCGGGCATAACCAATATGCGCCAATGACCGGCCTGCCGGTGCTGCGTCAGCAAGTGGCCGCCAAGATCGCCCGCAGTTACGGCGCAACGGTCAATGCCGACAGCGAGGTGACCATCACCCCTGGCGCCACCGAAGCGATCTTCTGCGCAATCCAGGCGGTGATTCGCACGGGCGATGAAGTCATCGTGTTCGACCCCAGCTACGATAGCTATGAGCCTTCGGTGGAGCTGGCGGGCGGTCGCTGTGTGCATGTGCAACTGACCCTGGACGGCTTTGCCCTCGACTTCGAGAGGATCAAGGCGGCGCTGTCACCGCGCACGCGCATGATCATTCTTAATACCCCGCACAACCCGACAGGTGCCTTGATCAGCCGCGCCGAGCTGGACCAACTGGCCGAACTGATCCGTGATCGCGATATCTACCTGGTCAGCGATGAAGTCTACGAACATCTGGTCTTTGACGGCGTGGCCCATGTCAGCGTGTTGGCCCATGAAGAGCTCTACCAGCGTGCGTTTGTGGTCAGCTCTTTCGGCAAGACTTATCACGTCACCGGCTGGAAAACCGGCTATGTCGTTGCACCGCCAGCCCTCACCGCCGAACTGCGCAAGGTGCACCAATACGTCAATTTCTGTGGCGTGACCCCGCTGCAATACGCGCTGGCCGACTTCATGGCCGAACACCCGGAGCATGTCGACGAGTTGCCAGCTTTTTACCAGGCCAAGCGTGACCTGTTCTGTGATCTCCTGACGCCATCCCGTTTCAGCTTTACCCGAGTGACCGGTACCTACTTCCAACTGGTGGATTACTCACAGATCCGCCCGGACCTGGATGACGTCGCCATGTCCCTGTGGATGACCCGCGAACACGGCGTGGCCACCATCCCGGTCTCGGTGTTCTACCAGACTCCACCCCAAGGCCAGCGCCTGGTGCGCCTGTGCTTTGCCAAACGCGAGGAAACGCTGCGCCAAGCGGCGGAAAAACTATGCGTGATCTGAGTGCACTGCCGAATCTGAACATCGCCCTGGTCCAGACCAGCCTGGCCTGGCATGACCGCCAGGCCAACCTCGAACATTTCGAACTGCTGTTGGAGCAAGCCAAAGGCGCCGATTTGATTGTGCTGCCGGAGATGTTCACCACCGGCTTCTCGATGGAGTCGCAAGCCCTTGCAGAGCCTGAAAACGGCCCGACCCATCATTGGCTCCAGGCCCAGGCGGCGAAGTACAACGCGGTGATCACCGGTAGTGTGATCATCCAGGCCGCCGACGGCAGTCACCGCAACCGCCTGCTGTGGGCGCGGCCGGATGGCGAGGTGTTGCATTACGACAAGCGCCATCTGTTCCGCATGGCCGGTGAACACAATCACTACACGCCGGGCGAACGCCAGGTGGAGTTCGAATTGAAGGGCTGGCGTATTCGCCCGTTGATTTGCTACGACCTGCGTTTCCCGGTGTGGAGCCGCGACGCCCAGGACACTGACCTGCTGCTGTACACCGCCAACTGGCCGGGTGCGCGGCGTTCACACTGGAACCGGTTGCTGCCGGCGCGGGCTATTGAAAACCTGTGCTATGTGGCGGCAGTGAATCGGGTGGGAACGGATGGGAAGGGCTTTGCCTACACCGGGGATAGCCAGGTGCTGGACTTCCAGGGTGAGACCCTGCTGAGTGCGGGGGAGGCGGATGGGGTGTTTCAGGTGAGCCTGGAGGCCAGGGAATTGGCGGATTACCGCATGCGGTTTCCAGCCAATTTGGATGCCGACACGTTTCACTTGGATTGATGGGGGCCATCCTGGCTACTGATACCTCGACCTTCCAGACGAGGTATCAGGAGAGTTAGCTTTTAAAGGGCAAGTTCGCTGCCTCGAATCGCCGCGTAGTAATTCTTGCTTTGCTGGGCGATGTCCTTGGCTTCTGAGCTGCTGGGATCAAGTGTTCGGTATTGCTCATAAAATTTGTGTCCCAAACCGCCTTTTTGCCCGGACGTCTCTTCCAGCCGCCTGCAATAGTCCTCCCCAAGCATGGATTTGGCGGTACTTGCATTCATCTTTCCGAAGATCATCGCAGGCGTGATGACTTGCATTTCACAATTGCCGCCAACCGTTGATTTATAGGTGGCGTTGATGCCGCTGTAACCGAGTGGGTCCACATTTCCATCAATCTTTTTTATATTGATACCGCCTTTTTTCTCCAAATCGGAAACGACATTGTCTACTTTATCGCTGTTGATAATAACGGTCGTACGGGTGAGGTCTTTGATTTTGCCCATGTCGCCACCATAGTCATTACTTATTTTGGTCAGTGCGCGATCAATCGTCTTCATTGGGGCAGTAATTACCTTGCCACCATACTCTTTAGCTATTGTTTTTGAAAAATCATCGTTTTCCGATTTCGAGGTGTACATCTTTTCGTAGATGAATGTCGCCAGCTTAGTGTGCCCTTTTTTTATACCCAGGCCTTCAGCCGCGCTATTGCTTGCAGGTGCGAGGTTTTCTTTATTTTCCGTTGACCATTCGCTTTGCCTTAGTTGTTGAGCGCTTGGTGGCGGTGCAGGTGCGCGTGCGGAAAAAGGATTATTGACTGAATGAGAAGGAACGATCGTAATCATGAGCGAGCGCCCTCAGTATGGTCATCTTTTTGTGGGTCAATCAAAAAGATTTCTAGCAGGGTGTTTACGCAGTGATGGCTATGTTTCATGTGATTCCCCAATGCTTATTGCAAGTACAATCCCTTGGAGATTAGTGCAGGGTACTCCTCACCTTGCGAGCGCTTATTGGGTGGTTGTGGCTAAGTTCAACGTTCCACCCATACCGTGAGAATTTATGTCCAGAGTAGGTAAGCAGGTAGGCGTTAAGTCCGTTGAAAAATAGTTCGCATGATTTTTAATGGTTAATAAAAAAGCCCCTGAGTTTTAACTCAGGGGCTTTTTAAATTGCAGCGATCAGGTTTACGCCGCTTTCGCTTCCAACTGGCTCAACGACCGGTTCAATGCACTGAACAGCGCCTTGAAGCTGGCCGTGGTGATGTTTTCATCAATCCCCACACCATGCACCGGACGCTCACCGTTCACACGCAGCTCAATGTAGGCCGCTGCCTTGGCGTTGGTGCCTGCACCAATCGCATGTTCGTTGTAGTCCATGATCTCCACACCAATCGGCAGGCCTGCCACCAGCGCTTCCAGCGCGCCGTTGCCTTTGCCTTTCCAGTGCAGGTTGGTTTCGCCCTGGCCCTTGCCCGAGACTTCCACCTCGACAAAGCTGTTGCCGTTTTCTTCCTGCAGGCGATGGCTGACCAGCGCATACGGGGTGTTGGCTTGCAGGTATTCACGCTGCAGCAAGGCGTAGATCTGCGGCGCGGTCATTTCCAGGCCCACGCGGTCGGTTTCGGCCTGTACTACCTGGCTGAACTCGATCTGCATGCGACGCGGCAAGCTGATGTCGTATTCCTGCTCCAGCAGGTAGGCGATGCCGCCTTTGCCCGACTGGCTGTTCACGCGAATCACCGCCTCGTAGCTGCGGCCGATGTCGGCTGGGTCGATCGGCAAGTACGGCACTTCCCACAGCGCATCGTCTTTCTGCTGGGAGAAACCTTTGCGGATCGCATCCTGGTGAGAGCCGGAGAACGCGGTGTGCACCAGGTCGCCAACGTACGGGTGGCGTGGGTGCACCTGGATCTGGTTGCATTCTTCGACGACCTTGCGCACGCCATCGATGTCGGAGAAGTCCAACTGCGGGTCGAGGCCCTGGGTGTACATGTTCAGGGCCACGGTGACGAGGTCGACGTTACCGGTACGCTCGCCGTTGCCGAACAGGCAGCCTTCGACACGGTCGGCACCGGCCATCAGGCCCAGCTCGGTGGCGGCTACGCCAGTGCCACGGTCGTTGTGGGTGTGCAGGCTGATGATCACGCTGTCACGACGGTTGATATGGCGACCGAACCACTCGATCTGGTCGGCATAGATGTTCGGCGTGGCGCATTCCACGGTGGCCGGCAGGTTGAGGATCATCTTGTGCTCAGGCGTCGGGTTCCACACCTCGATCACCGCGTCACACACTTCCTTGGCGAACTCCAGCTCAGTGGCACTGAAGGTCTCCGGAGAGTATTCGAAGGTCCACTGGGTCTCCGGCTGCTGGGCGGCGTATTTGACGAACAGCTTGGCCGCGTTGACCGCGATGGCCTTGATGCCGTCCTTGTCCTGGTTGAACACGATGCGGCGGAAGGACGGCGAGGTGGCGTTGTACAAGTGCACGATGGCCTTCTTGGCGCCGCGCAGGGATTCGAAGGTACGTGCGATCAAGTCTTCACGGCCCTGGGTCAGCACCTGGATGGTGGTGTCCTCGGGGATGTGGTTGTCTTCGATCAGGGTACGTACGAAGTCGAAGTCGGTTTGCGAGGCGGCAGGGAACGACGCTTCGATTTCCTTCACGCCAACGGCAACCAGTGTCTTCCAGAAACGCAGCTTTTTCACCGCGTCCATCGGCTCGATCAGCGACTGGTTGCCATCACGCAGGTCGGAGCTGCACCAGATCGGCGCTTCGGTGATGGTCTTCGACGGCCAGGTGCGGTCCGGGATGTCGATGGTCGGGAACGCGCGGTACTTCGAAGACGGGTCTTTGAGCATGCTCATCGGGAAATCCTTTGTTGTAGGGGCCGAGAAAAGGCGGCCTGCCGTAGAACTGTTTTTGGGGATAAAACGTAAAGACGAGGCAGATCGATTCAGCCTGGCAGTCGTGCGCTGACAAGGCACAGGCTGCGGTGCTGGCGGAGCTGAATGAGGGTGTGAGAGGTTTTCATAAGCCCAACCCTAACCGTCGGGGTGAAAGATGGCAAGCAGTCGCTAAAAATTGAGAGAAGTTCTGCTATCTACGTAGGAAACGAGATTTTGTGCCTAAAGATGTGTCGAGGGCTTGTTTTAATTGCGCGCTCATTATCAGGCGCGCAATCGAGCGTTTCAGGGTTGGAATGCGCCGATAAAGATCGCCGGGTCGACCCGTGCGTCGTTCAGGCTGACGTTCCAGTGCATGTGCGGCCCGGTCGCGCGGCCCGTGGCACCGACTTTGCCCACCACCGCGCCACGCGTGAGCTGGTCACCGACTTTCACATCGATCTTCGACATGTGGCAGAACATGCTGATAAAGCCCTGGCCGTGGTCGACGAACACGGTATTGCCGTTGAAGAAGTAGTTGCCCACCAGAATCACTTTGCCGTTGGCCGGCGTCTTGATCGGCGTACCGGCCGGCACGGCAAAGTCCAGGCCCGAATGGGGATTGCGCTCTTCACCGTTGAAGAACCGTCGCACGCCGAACTTGCTCGACAGCGGCCCGTTTACCGGTTTGTCCAACACCAGGTTGCTCGGCAGGTTAGGGCTGAAACTGCGATAAGCCTTGATCTGCACCGCCAGCTCCGCCTCGATGCGTTTCAGCTGTGCCGGGTCGGGGTTGACCTGGCTTTTGTTTTTCAGGGTGATGCGCTGTTCCGGGTACTTCTTGTAGCCGACGATAAACGGCAGGTTGCGCCCGCCGCTGCTGATGCGTTCGTTGCCGGGCTTGACCGTCAGCGGGATGCCAACAATCGCCAGCCAGGTGTCCGCTTCCTTCACCACCAGCACTGGCTTGCCGAGGTACGTGGCCTTGGGCGCGGCGGCGGAAGGGCCCAGCTCGACCACGGCAACGCCGCCCGGCACCGGCTTGTTCAAGGTGCGGGTGATGTAGCTATCGGCATGGGCATTAAAGGCAAGGCACAGCAGCATCAACACACTAAAGAGACGTGGCATCAATCAATCCAATAACGAAAGGGTGACGGGTGTCAGGTGGTTGTCTTCCACCCGCACTTGCAATTGTCCCTCACCGAGACGCGCGGTGAGGCGCTGGCCGGTGTGGGTCTGCGCGGCGTTGCGAATGGCCTGGCCACGCTCGTCGAGCAAGATGCTGTAGCCACGGCCCAGGGTCGCCAATGGGCTGACCACGTGCAGCGTCTGCATCTGGCTTTGCAGTTGCAGGCGCCGCGCCTTGAGGCCTTCCCGCATGGCGCGGGGCAGGCGTTCAGCGAGGCTATCCAGGCGTTGGCGCAAGAGGGCCAGTTGGCGACCGGGGTGTTGGCCGGCGAGGCGGGTTTCCAGGCGGATCAGGCGCTCGCGTCGGGTATTGAGGCTGCGCTCGAACGCACGACGCAGACGCATGTCCAGGTCGTCCAGGCGCTGGGCTTGCTGGCGCAGACGTTCGCCAGGATGACGCAGGCGTCGCGCCATGCCTTCCAGGCGCAGGCGGTCGTGGCTCAGTCGATTGCGCATCAGCATCACCAGGCGGCGGTGCAGGTTCTCGACCTGACGCACCAAATGGCCGGCGTCCGGCGCGAGCAATTCGGCTGCGGCGGAGGGCGTAGGGGCGCGCACGTCGGCCACGAAGTCGCTGATGGACACATCGGTTTCATGCCCGACCGCGCTGACGATTGGCGTGACGCAGGCATCCACCGCACGGGCCACGGCTTCTTCGTTGAAGCACCAGAGGTCTTCCAGCGAACCGCCGCCACGGGCCAGGATCAGCGCATCGAAGCCGCGTGCATCCGCCAGTTTCAGTGCGCGCACAATCTGTGGGATGGCTTCGCGGCCTTGCACGGCGGTGGGGATGAGGGTCAGTTCAATGTTTGGCGCGCGGCGACGGAACACGCTGATGATGTCGCGGATCACCGCGCCGGTCGGCGAACTGATGATGCCGATGCGCCGAGGGTGCGCTGGCAGTGGCACTTTGCGTTCAGCGCTGAACAGGCCTTCGGCGCTGAGCTTTTCCTTCAGCGCGTCGAACGCCAGGCGCAATGCCCCATCACCGGCCGGCTCCACGGTATCGAGGATCAGCTGGTAATCACCCCGGCCCTCAAACAAAGAGACTTTGCCGCGCACCTTCACCGCTAGGCCATCTTTCAGCGCCTGCCGCACCCGCGCGGCGTTGTTGCGAAACAGCGCGCAACGCACCTGGGCGCCGCTGTCCTTGAGGGTGAAATACACATGGCCGGAAGCCGGGCGGGCGAGGTTGGAGATCTCGCCTTCGACCCAGATATTGGTGAACACGTCTTCCAGCAACACCCGCGCACGGCCGTTGAGCTGGCTGACAGTCAGGACTTCGCGGTCCAGGCCCAGACGGGCAAAAGGATCTTTAATCATGGGCGGCAGTTTATAGGCATTCGTGCAAGGTTTGGCAGAATTGCTCCACCAGCGCGCTCGGCCTCTGCGCGCAGGCCAGGGCCACGGTGCTGAGGCAGTTCGGGTCGGCCAGGGGCAAAAAGTGCACAGTGGCAGGGGCGATGTCCTGCATGGATTTTGGTAACAAGGCAATACCGAAGCCGGCCTGGATCAACTGCAACTGGGTGGTCTTGCGCGACATCACCCGCGCGGCCTTGGGGAAAAATCCGGCACGCATGCACAGCTCGGCTGACAGATAACTCAAGCCGCCCCGCTGGGGATGGGGGATCGAGATAAACGCTTCGTCCTTCAATTGCTCCAGTTCGATGGGCGCAGTGCTGCGTGCCAGCCGATGATTCGGCGGCACTGCCAGCAACAGTTGCTCGCGATATAAAGGTACGACTCGCACGCCCTCGCGCTGGCGCAAGACGGGCAGGCGCAACAGCCCGACTTCCAGGCGACCGTCGGCGATTTCTTCCAACTGCGCTTCGGAGGACAGTTTGGCGATGTCCATCGACACCCCTGGGCAGCGTTCCAGCCAGGTGCTGATGCCCTGCAGCAATGGGCCGCTCATCGGCACGGTGCTTGAATGGCTCAGGCGCAGCGTGCCCAGTTCGTCGTTACCCACTTGCGTTGCCATTTCACTGGCCTTGATCAGCTCACTCAGCAGGTTGCGCGCTCGCGGGTAGAAGGCTTCACCCGCGGCGGTGAGTCGGGGCTGGCGTGCAGTCCGTTCGAACAGCGGCGTTTGCAGCTGGGTTTCCAGCTCCTTGATCTGCCGGCTCAAGGCGGACTGCGCCACAAACAGGCGCTCGGCGGCGGCGCTGAAGCTGCCGCTGTCGGCGATTTCGACGAAGTAACGCAGTTGGCGAGTGGAAATCACACGTCATGCCTTTTCGAGATGGGTGGAGGGCTTTGAAGATATTAGTCGCATCCCTCGCCGCTGGCTAAAGTGATGGCTATCTCTAATAAGGAATAACCCATGAACCCGGTTGAGCTGATGAGCCAATGGTCGTTTGGCGGTATGGATTGGCTGGTGATCGGCTTGGGCATCGTCGTGGCCTATATCGTGTTCGGAGTCGCGGGCTTTGGCACCGCATTGGTGGCGGGGCCGCTGCTGATCCTGTTCATGCCGCTGTCGAAGATCATCCCGTTGCTGGTGTTGCTGGATTTTGTCGCGGCGTTTGGCAACCTGCTGCAATCGCGGCGGGATGTGAACAAACCGGAGCTGCTGCGCTTGCTGCCGTGCATGGCGATTGGTTGCACATTGGGCGTGGTGTTTTTGCTCAACCTGCATTCGGATTTGTTGCTGCTGCTGATGGGCTTGTTTATCAGCGCTTATGCGGTTTACAGCTTGGCGGTGAAGGCACGGCCAGCCCAACTAGCGGCGGGTTGGTCGGTTCCCATGGGCACCGTCGGTGGTTTGTTCGGCGCATTGTTTGGCAGTGGCGGCTTTCTCTACGCGATCTATCTGAATAGCCGCCTGCCCAAGGACGCGGCGCGCGCCACCCAGAGTGCGTTGATCAGCTGCAGCACGATGGTGCGCCTGAGCCTGTTCCTGATCGCGGGGGTGTATGCGGATTTGCCGTTGTTGATGTTGGCTGTATGCCTGTTGCCGGCGATGGCCCTGGGACTCTGGTTTGCTCGTAGATTGACCCTGCGCATGTCGCGGGAGGCGTTTGTGAGATTGGTGACCTGGCTGGTGTTGGCCAGTGGTATTGCGTTGATTGGGCGATACCTGAGCACTTGACCTGCGGGTGCCAAAGATTAAGCTGCCTGCCGCAGAAATCTATTTGGCACCTTGAACCATGAATTCCCAAAGCATCCTTGTCCCGAAAATCTCCACCTTGCCCGTCCACGAGCCCCGCGCCCGGGCAATCGTGCGTTGGCTGGTGCGCAAGAACATCATCAAGGAAGAACTCACCACCTGCGGCCGCACCGGCAACCGCATGGGCTATGCCCTGGCCGATGGCGCCCGCGCCGTGGTGTTGTACCCCGAGGCGCTGCCGTTCAACGAGCCGATCAACGGCCTGGAGATCATCTACAAACGCTGCATCTATACACCGGCCAAGGGCTTTCTCGAAGAAGCCGGTTGCCCGGAATGCCGCAAGGAAGTCGGCGAAGCCCTGTTCGAAAGCCTCGAAGACTGGATGCCCGGCCACACCGACAACTTTACCTGCCCGCTGTGTGGGCATGAAGACGACATCAACGGGTTCCTGTTCCTACAGGAATGTGGGTTTTCCAACCTGGGATTCATCTTCAACAACTGGGCTGAGGCCGGGTTCAAGCAGAGTTTTATCGACGAATTCGCCGATTGGCTGGACCAGAAGATGAGTTGGGTCAAAGTCGAGTTGTAACCCATCTATCAGTATTCCCAAGTTTGTCAGAGTTTTACATTGAGCCCGGCAGGGTGCATGTATATAATGGCGCGCTTCCATTTTCCCGCTCGGGAGCCCCCGCGATGCTGCGTATCAGCCAAGAAGCTCTGACATTCGACGACATTCTCCTAGTGCCCGGTTATTCCGAGGTGCTTCCTAACGAAGTCAGTCTCAAGACCCGCCTAACCCGTGGCATCGAGCTGAATATTCCCCTTGTTTCCGCTGCCATGGACACCGTTACTGAAGCCCGTCTGGCCATCGCCATGGCTCAGGAAGGCGGCATCGGCATCATCCACAAGAACATGACCATCGAGCAGCAGGCTGCCGAAGTGCGCAAGGTCAAGCGTTACGAAGCCGGTGTGGTGAAAGATCCGATCACCATCGAAGCCGACGCCACCGTGCGTGACCTGTTCGACCTGACCCGCCTGCACAACATCTCCGGCGTTCCGGTGCTGCACGATGGCGACCTGGTCGGCATCGTCACTTCCCGTGACGTGCGTTTCGAGAACCGTCTTGAAGTTACCGTCCGTGAAGTGATGACGCCCAAAGAGCGTCTGGTCACTGTCAAGGAAGGCGCCGACAAGAACGATGTGCGCGAACTGCTGCACAAGCACCGCATCGAGCGCGTGCTGATCGTCGACGACAAATTCGCCCTCAAAGGCATGATGACCGTCAACGACATCGAAAAAGCCAAGGCTTACCCGCTGGCCAGCAAGGATGACCAAGGTCGTCTGCGCGTTGGCGCGGCGGTCGGCACCGGTAAAGACACCGGCGACCGCGTTTCGGCCCTGGTCGCTGCCGGTGTTGACGTGGTGGTGGTCGACACCGCCCACGGTCACTCCAAAGGCGTGATCGACCGCGTGCGTTGGGTCAAACAGAACTTCCCTGACGTGCAAGTGATCGGCGGCAACATCGCCACCGGCGCTGCGGCCAAGGCCCTGGCCGAAGCGGGCGCGGATGCGGTCAAGGTCGGTATCGGCCCGGGCTCGATCTGCACCACCCGTATCGTTGCCGGTGTGGGCGTGCCGCAAATCAGCGCCATCGCCAACGTCGCCGCTGCCCTTGAAGGCACGGGCGTTCCGTTGATCGCCGACGGTGGCATCCGTTTCTCCGGTGACCTGTCCAAGGCCATCGTAGCCGGTGCTTCCTGCGTGATGATGGGCTCGATGTTCGCCGGTACTGAAGAAGCGCCAGGCGAGATCGAACTGTTCCAGGGCCGTTCCTACAAGGCTTACCGCGGCATGGGTTCGCTGGGCGCCATGTCCCAGGCGCAAGGCTCTTCCGACCGTTACTTCCAGGACTCCTCGGCAGGCGCCGAAAAGCTCGTTCCGGAAGGCATCGAAGGCCGTGTGCCGTACAAAGGCACCCTGAGCGCGATCATCCATCAATTGATGGGCGGCCTGCGTTCCTCGATGGGCTACACCGGCAGCGCCGACATCGAAGAAATGCGCACCAAGCCAGAGTTCGTACGGATCACCGGCGCCGGCATGGCTGAATCCCATGTCCACGACGTGCAGATCACCAAGGAAGCGCCAAACTACCGCGTAGGTTGATGCTTCCAGCAAACTGTTAAGTAACCGGGGCTGTTCTTCAGCCCCGAGTTGTTTCTGATTCATTAGACGAGACTGACTTCATGGCCCTCGACATTCACGCCCACCGTATCCTGATCCTCGATTTCGGTTCCCAGTACACCCAACTGATTGCCCGCCGCGTGCGTGAAATCGGCGTGTACTGCGAACTGCATCCGTTCGACATGGACGACGAAGCGATCCGCGAATTCGCACCGAAAGGCGTCATCCTCGCCGGTGGCCCAGAGTCCGTGCACGAAGCCAACAGCCCGCGCTGCCCACAAGCCGTATTCGACCTGGGCGTCCCGGTCTTCGGCATCTGCTACGGCATGCAGACCATGGCCGAGCAACTGGGCGGCAAAGTTGAAGGTTCCGAGCTGCGTGAATTCGGTTATGCCCGTGTGGATGTGGTCGGCAAGAGCCGCCTGCTGGACGGTATCGAAGACCACGTCGACGCCGACGGCCTGTTCGGCCTCGACGTGTGGATGAGCCACGGTGACAAGGTCACCAAGATGCCGGAAGACTTCCACATCCTGGCCAGCACCCCGAGCTGCCCGATCGCCGGCATGTTCAGCGACGAGCGTCGTTACTACGGTGTGCAGTTCCACCCGGAAGTGACCCACACCAAGCAAGGCGGCCGCATCCTGTCGCGCTTCATCCTCGACATCTGCGAGTGTGAAGCCCTGTGGACCCCGTCGAAAATCGCTGAAGACGCCATCGCCCAGGTTCGCGCCCAGGTCGGCACCGACAACGTACTGCTCGGCTTGTCCGGCGGCGTTGACTCTTCGGTAGTTGCTGCACTGCTGCACAAAGCCATCGGCGACCAACTGACTTGCGTCTTCGTCGACAACGGCCTGCTGCGCCTGCACGAAGGCGAGCAAGTGATGGCCATGTTCGCCGAGAACATGGGCGTCAAGGTGATCCGCGCCAACGCTGAAGATCAGTTCTTGAACAACCTGGCCGGCGAGTCCGACCCAGAGAAGAAGCGCAAGATCATCGGCCGCACCTTCATCGACGTGTTCGATGCCCAGTCCAACAAACTGGACAACATCAAGTACCTCGCCCAGGGCACCATCTACCCTGACGTGATCGAGTCGGCTGGCGCCAAGAGCGGCAAGGCCCACGTGATCAAGTCCCACCACAACGTGGGTGGCCTGCCTGAGGAAATGAACCTCAAGCTGGTAGAACCGCTGCGCGAACTGTTCAAGGACGAAGTCCGCCGTCTGGGCCTGGAACTCGGCCTGCCGTACGACATGGTCTACCGCCACCCATTCCCAGGCCCAGGCCTGGGCGTGCGGATCCTGGGTGAAGTGAAGAAGGAATACGCCGACCTGCTGCGTCGCGCCGACCACATCTTCATCGAAGAACTGCGCAAGGCCGACTGGTACCACAAAGTCAGCCAGGCATTCGTGGTGTTCCAGCCGGTGAAATCGGTTGGCGTGGTTGGCGATGGCCGCCGTTACGCCTGGGTCGTAGCCCTGCGTGCGGTAGAAACCATCGACTTCATGACTGCGCGTTGGGCACACCTGCCGTACGAACTGCTGGAAACTGTCAGCGGTCGTATCATCAATGAGATCGAAGGTATTTCGCGCGTGACGTATGACGTGTCGAGCAAGCCGCCTGCGACGATTGAGTGGGAGTGATTGGGCGTCCGGCATTGCCCGGCACGATCTAGCAAGAAATGCCCTGGAGCCCGCGTAATTGCGGGCTTTTTGCATTTTTCGTCTCGCATTTTATGGCAGGTTTTGACATCACCAAGCAGCCCCTTTGCGCGCTACGTAGGATGGTAGTATCTAGATGAAATGCAATGCACTGCTGTCAATGCAAGGAGGGTGATCGAGCTGGTTGCATAGCATCTATTTTCGATTGAGCATCGACTTCCGAATTCCTCTGAGCGCACAACGCAAGAAAGTCTTCCAGTTACGGCCTGACTGGATGATCACGCAGATATATAAAAGCTGGGTATTGGATACGAATGGAAAGGCTTGGATACTTGGTCGGAAAGCAAGAACTATAGCCTGAGCTAATCGGATGTCTACCAGTCGTTTACGCATGGCCACAAATACTAATGAGGGTAGTGAGGATTGGTGCTGATCTAACAGAGGTGCGCAGCATTTCAGGAGGCGCTACCAGTGTTTGGGTTTTCGTCGAAAATGAGGTTGCCGATGGTGCCGTTTGATCTAATAAAATGGCAAGTGCTTGGAGCAACGAATGGAAGAACGTTCGATTTGGGCTGTTCCGCACGCGCCTTTTTTCGCTACATGTTTTATTAGGTATAGATATTTAATATGGTTTGAGAAAAAACTTAGAAGCTCCAAGAAATCAGCGCGAGGCGCTAGCGGTGATGAATATGTCGTTATATTATTTGCCATATGAGTAAGGTCGGCTTAATCAGAAGTGAATACTCGTGTTGTTTGTTATTGGCGCGATCAACACTAAACCAGCTTTAAAGTAATCAAGGGGAATAGATGAGAGATAATGACTGTGGCTTACTATTGGTTGGACTCCATTCGTCGGGTAAGACCACTTTATCGCAGGCTTTTTCATCGACCGGAGATTATTTGATTTTTGAGCTTGGAGACGGTGTTCGCGAGATTGCGCGTAGACGATCTCAGACAAATTTAGTCCGAATAGCATCTGAAATTCTTGCTGGGAGTGACCCCGTTTTGCTGGCTAAAATGGCCGTAGCAAAAGCTAGAGTTTTCAACGATGTAGTACCGGTTTTTGTTGGAGCTAGAACAACAGAGGAGCGCGACTATCTTGTTAGGTGCTATCCGAAGCTTTTGGTTATAGGCCTAAATACTTCGTGTTCAATTAGGCTTGCTAGATGGAATAAAAGACAGATGATGGCCACTGATAAGTGGGAGGAACGCGAGCAATGGGAGAGGTCCTGGTGTACTGAGTTGCTCGTAGATGAGTCTTGTTTGCAGTTGTCCGGAGAAAGTGCAATTCCTAAAATGTGCTCCACAATAAGTGACGAAATTAAAAAGAAATGGGGGGTTAAAGATGTCTAGCAGTCGAGAGTTAAGGTCAAGAAGCACAACTATATATATAGTGATTTCGATGCTCCTAGTTGCGCTGGGAATCGCCGCTACTCTTTGGGGTGGTGCAAGTGTGCCAGATGAAGTAATCGGTTCTACACTATTTGTTCAGCGATCAGTAGTTATGTTTTCTTTAGGTACCTCATTGTTGGCTGCAGGCGTGGTTAGCTTAGGTTTTGCTGTGACAAGGCATTACGATGATAAGGATTCAACAAAAATTCAGGATGGATTGACAAGATATGAAAGTCTTCTGCTGACATTTAAAGATTCCCTTGATAGCGTTGAAACGGTAAGTAGAGGTGCTGCAAAAAGGTGTGTATTTGAAAGTGCAATTAGTCCAGTTTTTCGAAAAGCTCTTGAGGCTGGCTGTCGTCGCGATGCTGCGAGTGTGGACGTTGTTGGACTTAAGTTGAGTCGATTTCTGATCGAGCAACTTGACTATCTTAAGCAATATTCTATTATTCATCCGGTGCAGGTAAGAATGTTGCTGCAAGAACCAGACACAAGTGAGTTTAAATTGTTATGCCAGCTTGAGTCTAAAAATGAAGTCGAAGTAAAAAAAGATATTGCTAAGAGTCTGCGGATGTTAACTAATCTGGATAACTCTGGGGCGGCACTAAACTTCCGTTTTGGAGGTTTGGCCATCTCTGTTAAGTTTTACTCAGGTTTTCAGCCCGTAGCCTTTTTTCGTGTGAACGATACAGTATCTGTGCGACCGCGCATTCGCGCTCAGGGAGCTGGAACTCTTTTTTATGAAACATATAAGCAGAGTGAAGGCAGAGAGTACTATGGTCTTTTTACCAATCATTTCGATAATTGTTGGGATGAATCGAAGGCTAAAGTGCCTGATTCTATTGAAGTGTTGCTTGAGCGTGTAAGAGATGAAAATGCAGGTATGGTATGAAGGAAGCTAAAGTAAATGCGTTTGGCAGATTGCATTTTGGTTTGGTCAATCTTTCGGAGGTTGGTGAGTATATGAACGGCGGGGCGGGCGCGATGATCTCGCCTCCGGTCTTCTCAGTGACTGCTTCTAATAGCTCTAAATTCATTGTTTCTCCTATTCAATATGAAGAGGAGGTACGTGATTTATGTCGTTGTTTAAATGTTACTTCTGGGCTTAATGTCCGTGTAGATCTAGATGCGCGCATGTGTCAACACGTGGGTTTAGGGTTCCATACGCAGTTAAGGTTAGCCATCGCGACGGCAATTCTATTTGCGCTAGATTTAAATATTGATACTGTGAGTTTATCCAAGACTGTGATGCGTGGAGGAACCTCAGGTATAGGCTCATTAGGTTTTTGGTTTGGAGGCTTAATATTTGATCGTGGTCGAAAAAGAACTGCAATTGATAATTTGTTTTTGCCATCATCAATGACCAAAGATTATGATATTTCTCCTCTGGTTTATCATAAAAATAAACTTCCATTCTGTCTGGTAATCGTTAAGCCTGCTTTTTGGGAGAATATTTATGGTGAAAAAGAAAAGGATTTATTCGAAAAGTTAACGCCTATACCAGAAAGTGAGGCTCATAAGTGTAGTGCATTGATATTTGGCGATCTGAAACAGGCGGTTGACCGTGAGGATTTTAATGGATTCTGCCAAACTCTAGATGGTATGTCCTTCGCCGGATTCAAAAAAAGAGAGATCGCTTATCGTGGGGAACGTCTTGCGGAGATTTTTGAATTAATGAGAAAGTCGGGCTTGAGTGGTGTAGGTATGAGCTCTTGGGGGCCCATATGTTTTGGTTTTATACTAAATCAAGAAGACGCTGAAAGCGTAGCTCAGCGGCTTAAGTGTCACACTCTAATTGAAGATGCATGGGTTGCCGAGTTTGCAACTGGTGCAACGGTTCAGATTGATAATGGTGATGTAGTATCTGTACTTGAAAAAGCAACTTTTAGAGGTTGTGAATTTTAATGCTTTTTTCGACGTTATATTGCACCCTGTTTGGGGCCGCCTAATTCATATAAATTTTCTAGGTCGCGCAGTTGAAGCTAACTTAAAACTGCACCTAGGTTGATGTGTCCACTTCGGAAAAATCACTGTTTTTTTAGATGGATAGCACACCAGTTTATGTCAGCTGCTCGCGAGATTACTGATCGCCTTAGCCAGCGCATTTTGCGCAGAGACTTAAGGATGCTCTGAAGTAGCAGCCTATTTTTCGGCTACTGAGCAATCGGCGCTTTCAAAAAAACGGCGTAACCGCTCCATGAACCCCACATTCGGGTTTCGGTCCTGCGTGGTATTTTTTATGGTTTTATCGATTCCATCAACTCTATATGCTTCGTTTTATAAGGTCTTGAGTGGTCGATTGATAATAGAGAGGGAGTGGTCCCGCAGCGCTGCATGAAAAAACCGGCTTAAGCCGGTTTTTTCATGCCCACGCGAATACCTGAAACAACACGTTGATCAAAAATCGTAACGCACGTTCGCCGTGAAGGTGTCAGCGTCGAAACCACTGCTGGTCAGGTAGTTGTACGTGCCTCCTACGCTCCAGGCGCCAACGCGGTAGTTTGCGCCCAGTCCCAGCTCGTAGCTGTCGCGCGCCGGCGTTGCGCCGGTGGTGGTGAAGGGGGTGCCGCCGAGCACAAAAGTGGAGGTGGTGTTGGCCTTGTCGCCGATGAAGTCGTGCCAGGCCATCAGCTTGGCTTCCGGTTCGAAGCTGCCCACACCCAGGTCAAACGCGGCAGCCAGGCGAGCGCCCAGGCCCATTTCGCCGATTTCATAGCGCTGGCTGCCGACGTTGAGGGCCGCTGAGCTGCCTTTTTCACGGTACGAATCAATCGAGATGTTGGCATAGCGCGCACCGACCTGTGGTTCCAGCAGCCACTGCTTGTCGAGCTGGAACGTATAGCCTGCCAGCGCGTTGACGCCGAAGATCTCACTGTCGTAGTCGGCCTTGGCACGGGTACCGGCGATGTAGCGTTTGGATTCGTTGTCGTTCCAGCCGTACATCAGCGAGGTGTCGACAAAGAAGTTGTCGCGGGCCCAGTTGCCGTACAAGGTCAGTGCGTGGCCGCTGACGTCGGTCTTGCTACCCAGGTCGGATTTGACGTCGCTGGTCATGTAGCTGTAAGCCAGGCCCACGGTTGTCTGGGCATTGAGCTTGCCGTCGGCACCCACGGCAATACCGTGGGTGTTGGCGTCGTAGCCGTCGATACCGTGGCGGCTGTCCTGGTTGGCATCGCTCGACAGCGCTTGCAGCCATACGCCTTGTTCTGCCAGGACGTCACCGGAGGACAGACCGCTACGCGCGTTGCTGGCGCGGCGGTTGATGGCACCTGCGACCAGGTTCTGGCTGTTGGTGGCGGCGTTGACCGCTCCACGGCTGACGTCCGGGCTCAGGGTTTCGGCCAGTTTGGCCAGCTCTTGGCTGGTGGCGGCGTTGGCGAACTGCTGGAATACCGGGTCGCTTTCGTCCATCAGGCCCATGACCGTGTTCTTGAACGGCTGGATGGTATTCACCGCGTTGCGCGAACCACGGGCAACCAGCAGGTCTTGCGTGATCGCCTCATCACTGCGGGTGGCCACCAGGGCTTTCACGTCCTGGCCTTCAATGCCGAAGTTCTTCACCTCGAGCAGCGCCGAGGAGGACACCACGGACAGGTTCTGCGGGGCTTCCCAGGTACCGGAATTGATGAGGGTGTAGCGGGTGCCCCCGGCCGAGGTGCGGAAGTCGTCGGAGCGTGCCTGCAATTCGATCTGGCTGCCGGGCGAGAAGAAGGTATTGCCGGTGACTTTCAGGATCGGCGTATTCGGCAGTGTGGTGTTATCCAGCAGCAGGCGCAGGCGCGCAGTGTTGCTGTCCATGTCGAGGTTGCCCACTATCGTGGTCTGCGGGCGAAGCAGTGTCAGGCGGCCACCGTCGATATCGACGAAGCCGGCGCGGATGGTCGAGCCATCGAACATCGCGTCCCCTTGCACCAGCACACCGCTCAGGCCCAGCAGGTCGCCCTTGACCTGACCACCCTGCCAGTAGAAATACGACGGGGAGCTATTGTCGTCCGCCAGAATGGCTGCGGTGCCGCCCTCGATCAGGCCACCTGTCTGCCTGATCGAGAAGATCCTGAAGCCGTCGGAGGTGTCGAGACTGCGAAAGCGGATACCGATCCCGTCGGCGGAGATAGTCCCGCTGTTGTTGATATCACTCAGGAAGGGCGCGCCTGTCATCTGGCCCGTAAAGAGTGCCTTCTCGATGTCGATCCCCTCAGAGTCGATACCCCGCGCGATGATAGTGCCCGAGTTATTGATGCGCGCCTGGGTCGAGGTGATCAGCATGCCTTCGGCATTTGCGCCCGTCACAGTGATGTTGCCGTTGTTGTTCACTTCACCCGCGATCTTCGCCTGGTACAGGTCCAGCCCGACGACGGCGTTGCCACTCACCGTAATGTCGCCGTTATTGATCAGGTCGCCACCGACGTTGGAGTTGAGGGTCATGGCGATACCCGACGGGAACTCGGTGGGGTTCGCAGCCGTTCGGTTGATGTGGCCCTGGTTGACCAGGTTGCCCGCCAAGGTCACGTTGGTCAGCTCCACACCTGCGTTTTGCGACGTTCCGGTGAAGGTGGCGTTATTGAAAACATCACCGAAGCTGCTGTAGGCCCCTGTGCTCAGGTCGTAGTTGAAGTCGGGTGCGGGTGCGGCATGGGCCGTGGCAGTGGTCGCCGCGACGGACAGCGCCAACAACGAGCGGCGCAGGTGGGAAGTGTTCAAGGCAGTATCCTTACAGGGCAGAAACTGGCAGGGAACAACCCACGCGTCAGCGTCTGTTTTAGGCATCCCTGCCAGCTTGTCAGTGAATGGCTGATTCAAGCGCGTGCAAACTTACACGATGCGTGTAGGACAATTCATTACAAAAAGGATCGGTGAAGAAAAAAAAGCATAAAAAATGCGACGTCGCCGTGATTTTTTGTAGTCGTACGGGGTGGTTCAGCGGGCCTGTTTACCCTCAGTCTCAGGATCTCCATGGGTTAATGGCGTTTTAACCCATCGGCTCCAAGCCGCTTCCCACCCTTTATCATGGCTTGCTCCCCGTATATGGACGTATTCGGAGAAGGGCGAACCAAGCGCCTGTTGGTACCTATCCGCCAGCCCACTTGGAATAATCGGGTCTGCTTCGCCGATGAGATGACGCTGGGGTAACAAGGCGAGCCGCTCACGGTAGTCCAGCGGATCCAGGGAGCCGTCGAGTGGCGACAATCCTTTCATCGTCGCCCACAAGCGTGGGCTGAGGTTGCCAGCCAGGGTTTGCACCTGGGTCACATCATTGCGCTGCGCCGCTAACAACAAGGCGAGAGCGGCGCCACCTGAATACCCCACGAGTTCAAACTCGCTATTCCCGTACCGTTGTTTTAATTGGTCCAGCGCCTTGCTGAGGCGAGTGACCACTTCCTGAGAAAATCGACGGTTGGTCCAGAGTGCCGACTGACAGGCTGCAGCCATGACGAACTGGCAGGGGCGTGCCAGGTACGCATTCGGCGTCGGGTCATCGACCGCCAGCCGTGGTACCAACAGATTGTGCGGGCTCGGATCCAGGCTGGGTTGGGTGGCCGTTGACCAGGCATGGCCATCGCCTTCCAGGTAGACCCGCAGGCGCGTTATCTTTTCTGCACTTTGCGGCGCAAGTATGAGGAGGGGAAAGTCGCGCCCCGGCAGGACCTCTACTTGCCGGCCGCGCTCTTGCGCCAGTTGTTGCAGTACCTCGCGCGGCGACTGGCAGGCGACAAGGAGCGTGCTGAACACCAGGAACCAGGTTTTGTAGAAACCAACCAATATCTGTCGATAGCGCAAGTGTCTATTCATCATAGGGAGCTGTCGGCATTGGCGGCGTAGTTCCAGGTTAAGTCTGAGCGGAGGCGGCGGCAGGTTTGTATTTCTGGTGTGTGAACGCTCAGCTAAGAACCCTGTGCGCATAAAGCGCTATTCACAATGAAGTGCATCATATATGGTGCATTCATGCGGAATTATTAATTTTTGCATTGTATTGGATGCAATTTGATATGAACGATTTAGGATTGCTGATCAAAAGCCTCCGCAAAGCCGCAGGCCTCTCACAAACCCAGCTCGCGCAACGGCATGGCATGAGTCGCGCCACTATCTCCGGGATTGAGAACAATACCATCCCGGAAGTGGGAATTCGCAAGGTCGCAGCCATTCTTGAGGGCTTGGGATATGAGTTGACCGCCATTCCCAAACGTCGGCGCATGACCCTTGATGAGCTGAAATCGGAGAACATCCATGACCCGTCAAAGTGAGCGGCTCTATATCGGTGCTGGCGGCGTGCCTGCTGGGACGCTCGGGCGGGGCGGGGAGAACCGGCGCGATACGGTTTTCTCGTATAACGAAACGGTCGGCGAAGAGAATGCCGTTTCTCTGACGATGCCGGTGCGCCTGGAGAGTTACAACTGGGAGTACGGGATCCATCCTCTGTTCGAGATGCACATCCCCGAGGGGCATCTCAAGGATGAGCTGGTGCGACGCTTCAGCAAATCAGTGCGCGGCTTTGACGACTTCGCTTTGCTTGGGATTGTAGGTCCACACCAGTTGGGACGTATCAGCGTTGCTCATGACGCGGGTGGTGAGTCATTGCCTGAGGTCAAGCTCTCCGAGCTGTTGGTCTATGACGGGGCGAAAGATCTGTTTGACGACCTTCTGAAAACCTACGCAGCCTACTCGGGAGTGTCGGGTGTTCAACCCAAGGTTTTGGTGCGCGATGTTGACGACATGGCCCCCGGTATTGAGCGTCTCACCCATCGGGGCGCGACTCACTTGGTGAAGGCGTTCAATGAATCTGACTTTCCACAGTTGGCGGCCAATGAGTTTTTCTGCATGCGGGCTGCATTCCATTGCGGCCTTGAGGTGCCTGAATTCCAGCTCAGCCAGCACGGGAAATTCCTGGTGGTGAAACGGTTCGACATCAGTGAAAACGACTACCTTGGATTTGAAGATATGTGCGTTTTATCGGGATGGGGAACTGCGAAGAAGTACGACGGAAGCTACCAGGGATGCGCGAAGCTGATCAGGTCATTTGTCACGCCAAGCCGTGTCACCAGAACGCTGGAAGACTTCTTCTTGATGGTGGCGCTTTCTGCCGGCATCCAGAACGGTGACGCACACCTGAAAAACTACGGCTTGTTGTACGAGAATTGCGCAGAGGACGCGGACGTTTGGCTGGCACCTGCTTACGATCTGGTGACCACTACCGTGTACAGCAGCAATGACATAATGGGCTTGCTGCTCGGCGGTTCGAAGGCCTGGCCGAAGCGCAAGATGCTGGTCCAGTTCGGACGCAGTGCGTGCAGTTTGACCGAAGCCCGCTGCAACGAACTGCTGGCCAGAGTGCAGGACGGAATGACCCGCGCGATGACGGAGCTTTCAGAATACCGAAGCACTCATCCAGCGTTCGAGGTGGTTGGGGAGAAGATGACCGCAGCCTGGTCGGCAGGGCTGGCGAAAAGCATCGCAGTGCAATGATCTTCCCGACGGATGCTTACCGTCGCGCAATATCCGAAAAGTAAAACTTATCCAACGTATGCCGCGACTCGGTGTATTCAAACTGCCGGCCATCCTGCAAAAACGTCTGGTTACTCACCACGATCACATGGCTCTGACCTTCGAGGTCGAGGTGTGTCTGGTCGTCCTTGCCGCGTGGCAGGGCCTCGATGGTGCGTTGGGCGTAGGCGATTTGCAGCTGCAACGTCTGTTCGATAAATGCGTAGATCGACTGTTCGGCAATCGAGCGGTCCAACCCCGGGATCACCTCCGCGACGAAGTGGTTGATGTCGAGGATCACCCGTTTGCCGCCGATGCGCCGTACCCGTTTGATGCGGGTGATCAGGGTGCCGGGTTCGGCTTCGATGTGTTGCAGCAGCGAACCTTCCAGCGGGAACTGCGTGAATTCGACCACTTCGGTGCGTACGTCATCACCCAGGTCGGCGTGGGTTTCGTGGAAGCTGACGATGCCGCCCAGTTGGAACTCGATTGGGTTGGGTGACAACACGAAGGTGCCCTTGCCGTGGATCTTTTGCGCAAACCCACGCTCCTGCAACTGCTCGATGGCCCGACGCACGGTGCCTCGGCTGGCCTGGTAGCTGTCCATCAGTTCGGTTTCGGAGGGAAGGCGTGTGCCGCGCTGCAGGCGTTCGGTGGTGATGCTGGCAAGCAGATCCGTGTAGATCTGGTTGTATTTGCTCATGGGGATGGCTCTGTGCCTTTGCGTTCAGGCAGGAACCTTAGTGGCATGGCTAGGGTTTGTCCATTCGACCTACAGTCAGCCAAGTCCTACACGGAATAAACTTTTTCAAACTCGTCTGTACGAGTTGTTGCTTTAACTCGTACAGACGAGTACTTTTGCCCTCGGCGTGCTGCCAATGACTGCCCCCCAAATAAAAAAATCAAAGTGGAAACCAAGCATGAGCCACGACTATTCGACTATCGCCCGCGAGATTCTCGAGAACCTCGGGGGCACAGACAACCTTGAGCAAGCTGCCCACTGCGTCACCCGCCTGCGCCTGGCGCTGAAGGACCCAAGCCTGGTCAACGGCAGCGCGTTGAACCAGGTGGATCTGGTCAAGGGCTCGTTCTTTACCGGCGGCCTGTTCCAGGTGGTCATCGGCCCCGGTGAAGTAGAGAAGGTCTACGCCGCCCTGCGCGAGCAGACCGGCCTCGCCGCCGCCACCATCGCCGACGTGAAGAAGAAGGGCGCCGACAAGACCAACGCCATGCAGCGTCTGGTGCGGGTGTTCTCCGACGTGTTCATGCCGATCCTGCCCGCGCTGATCATTGCCGGCCTGTTGATGGGCGTGAACAACCTGATGGGCGCCAAGGGTATGTTCATCGAGGGCCAGACGCTGCTCGAGGCCTATCCGAACCTGGATGGCCTGTGGAGCCTGATCAACCTGATGGCCAACACCTCGTTCGTGTTCCTGCCAGCGCTGGTGGGCTGGTCGGCGGCCAAGCGCTTTGGCGGCAGTGAAATCCTCGGCATCGTGCTTGGCCTGATGCTGGTGCATCCAGACCTGCTCAACGCCTGGAACTACGGCAAGGCGGTCGCCGGTCTCGACGGCCAGAGCCTGCCGTACTTCGATATTTTCGGTTGGTTCAAGATTGAGAAAGTGGGCTACCAGGGGCAGATCCTGCCGATCCTGATGGCCGCCTATGTGATGAGCGTGATCGAGAAATGGCTGCGGGCGCGAGTGCCCAACGCGATTCAATTGCTGGTCGTGCCGATCACCACCATCGTCGTCACCGGCGTGCTTGCGCTGGCGATCATCGGTCCGATAACGCGTCACCTGGGCATCCTGATCACCGAAGGGGTGGTCACCTTGTTCGACCTGGCACCGATGGTCGGCGGCGCGATTTTCGGTCTGCTGTATGCACCGCTGGTCATCACCGGCATGCACCACATGTTCCTCGCCGTGGACCTGCAGCTTATTTCTACTCAGGGCGGCACCTTCATCTGGCCGATGATCGTCATGTCCAACCTGGCCCAAGGCAGCGCCGCGCTCGGCGTGTTCTACATGACCCGCAACGCGCGGGACAAAAGCATGGCGTCCACTTCTGCGATTTCTGCGTACTTCGGCATCACCGAGCCGGCGATGTTCGGCGTGAACCTGCGCTTCAAGTTCCCGTTCTATGCCGCGCTGCTGGGCTCGGCACTGGGCAGCATTTTCCTCTCGCTGAACAAGGTGCAGGCCTCGGCCATTGGCGTCGGTGGCTTGCCTGGCTTCATCTCGATCATTCCGCAGTACATCCCGAGCTTTGTGATCGGGATGGTCATCGCGATCGTGGTGCCGTTTGTTCTGACCTGTGCGTTGAGCATGAAGATCGTGCGCCCTGGTTATCGCGTCGCCTGAACCAGCGCTTTCACATTGAAGGAGTCCACCATGCAAGACTGGCAACACTCGGTGATCTATCAGATCTACCCCAAAAGCTTCCACAGCCACGCGGGTAATGCCACCGGTGACCTGCTGGGCATCGTGGACAAACTCGACTACCTCAAATGGCTGGGCGTCGACTGCCTGTGGATCACCCCGTTCCTGCGCTCGCCGCAACGCGACAACGGCTACGACATCAGCGACTACTACGCCATCGATCCCAGCTACGGCACCATGGCCGATTGCGACCTGCTGATCAGCGAAGCCGGCAAGCGCGGCATCAAGTTGATGCTGGATATCGTGGTCAACCACACCTCCATCGAACACGAATGGTTCCAGCAAGCACGCAGTAGCCTCGACAACCCCTACCGCGACTTCTACATCTGGCGCGACCAGCCGAACAACTGGGAATCCAAGTTCGGCGGTTCGGCCTGGGAGTACGAGGCGCAAACCGGCCAGTACTTCCTGCACCTGTTCGACCACACCCAGGCCGACCTCAATTGGGACAACCCCAAGGTGCGCGCCGAAGTGTTCAAGCTGATGCGCTTCTGGCGCGACAAGGGCGTGGGGGGGTTCCGCCTGGATGTGATCAACCTGATCTCCAAACCCGCCGACTTCCCCGAAGACAACACCGACGGCCGCCGTTTCTACACCGACGGCCCGAACGTGCACCAATACCTGCAGGAAATGCACCGTGAAGTCTTCGAAGGACATGACCTGATCAACGTCGGCGAGATGTCATCCACCAGCCTGGAACACTGCATCCGCTACTCGCGGCCAGAGTCGAAAGAGCTGTCGATGACGTTCAACTTTCATCACCTGAAAGTCGATTACCCGAACCTGCAGAAGTGGGTGAAGGCCGACTTCGACTTCCTGCAACTCAAGCAGATCTTCTCTGACTGGCAGTTGGGCATGCAGGCCGGTGGCGGTTGGAACGCGCTGTTCTGGTGTAACCACGACCAGCCACGGGTGGTCTCGCGTTTCGGCAATGACGGCGAGCATCGGGTGGTCTCGGCCAAGATGCTCGCGACGGCGCTGCACTTCCTCCAGGGCACGCCATATGTGTACCAGGGCGAAGAGCTGGGCATGACCAATCCGGGCTTTGACAGCATCTCGCAGTACCGTGATGTGGAGACCTTGAACATCTTCCGTCTCAAGCGCGATGCGGGGGAGTCCGAGGCGTCGAGCATGGCGGCGATCATGCAGAAGTCCCGCGACAACGGCCGTACGCCGATGCAGTGGAGTGCCGGGGAAAACGCCGGTTTCAGCAGCGGTAAACCGTGGATCGGTATTCCGGCCAACGCGGCGCAGATCAACGTCGAAAGCCAATTGGATGACCCGGATTCAGTGCTGCATCACTACCGCGCGCTGATCGCCTTGCGTCGTCGCGAACCGCTGATCCAGGAAGGCGTGTATCGCCAACTGTTGCAAGACCATTTGCAAGTCTGGGCCTACCTGCGCGAGGGCCATGGCGAGCGCCTGCTGGTGCTGAACAACTTCTACGGCACGCCGTGCGAAATCCAGCTGCCGGACAACCTGATCAACCCGGCCTGCGAACAGCGCTTGCTGATCAGCAACTACCCCGACTGCCCGCAACGCACCGCCACGGTAACGCTGCGCCCCTACGAATCGTTTGTGCTGCACCTCAAGGACTGAGACCTGCTGCAACCCCGTGTGGGAGCACGGGGCGCTTCAAAAATCATAATAAAAATATCGGAGTGCTTCATGAAAACAACTATAAAGCTGGGCCTCGTTGCGTCTTGTCTGAGCCTGCCGTTTGGCGCTCAAGCCCTGGAATTTGCCGGTTACCTGCGCAGCGGCGCGGGCACCTCGACGGGCAGCGGTCCACAGCAATGTTTCCAACTGCCGGGGGCGCAATCCAAATACCGCCTGGGTAACGAATGCGAACAGTACGCCGAGCTGGAACTGCGCCAGGACCTGCTCACCCTCGATGACGGTTCGGTACTCAGCGTCGATGCCATGGCGTCGCTCTACAACAAGTACGACCGCGCGCTGAAGTTCCAGGGCGAGAACAACGGCTCGGCGCGCATGCCGCAGATGTATGCGCAGTGGTCCAACCTGCCCAGCCTCAATGGCGGTTCGCTGTGGGCCGGCCGGCGTTACTACAAACGAAACGACATCCATATCTCCGACTTCTACTACTGGAACCAGAGTGCCACGGGCGGCGGTATCGAGGACGTGCTGATCGGCGACCTCAAGTACAGCTACGCGATTTCCCGCAAGGACAACCTGTACCAGAAGGAATACGCCACCCGTCACGACTTCAACGTCGCGGGCTTCAAGACCAACCCCGGCGGCGAGCTGGAACTGGGCTTGAGCTATATCGAAAAAGCCGGCGGGCGTGATACCAACAGCGGTTGGGCGATCACCGCGCAGCACGTGCAAAAACCTTTCCTCGGTGGCAAGAACAAGTTCGCCTTGCAGTACGGCGAAGGCCCCGGCACCGGCCTGGGCTACACCGGCAACACCTTCCTCGACAACAGCAGCAAAAGTTACCGCGCCGTGGAGTTTTTCGATTGGCAGGTGACCCCGCGTTTCGGTGGTCAGGTCGAAGCGGTGTACCAGAAGGACATCCGTCCTGGCAGCCAGGACCAGACCTGGATGTCCATCGGCGTGCGCCCGGCGTATGCCATCAGCGAGCAATTCAAACTGGTCACCGAGCTTGGGCATGACCAGGTCGATGCCACGGGCGGCACCCGCAAGCTGAGCAAATTTACCTTCGCTCCCACATGGTCGCCCAAAGGCCCGGATTTCTGGGCACGGCCGGAAGTGCGCTTGTACTACACCTATGCAACCTGGAACGAAGCGGCCAAGCGTGCGGCGAATGAATTGGCGGCGGGGTCGGCGTTGTCCGATACCGGCTCCTATGGCACGGCGCGGCATGGGTCGAACGTTGGTGTGCAGGTTGAGTACTGGTGGAAGTAATCCTTCCTCCGCTCAATGATATCTACAGAACAAAACAGCAGGTGAAGTCATGACCACAACTCAACCCCTGGAATTGCTGGCGCCCTTGTCGGGTGTGCTGCTGGCGCTGGACAAGGTGCCGGACCCGGTGTTCTCCAGCCGCCTGATCGGCGATGGCCTGTGCATCGACCCCACGTCGCAGACGCTGTGCGCGCCGCTGGCGGGGGTGATCAGCAACATCCAGGACAGTGGGCATGCGGTCAGTGTCACCGCTGACAACGGCGTTCAGGTGCTGATGCATATCGGCCTGGACACCGTGAACCTGGCAGGCCAGGGCTTCACCCGGCTGGTGCAGGAAGGCCAGCGGGTGGAGGCCGGGCAGCCGTTGATCGAATTCGATGCCGACTACGTGGCGCTCAACGCACGCAGTTTGCTGACCTTGATGCTGGTGGTCAGCGGCGAGCCCTTCAGCCTGTTGGCGGATGGCCTGGTGGAAACGGGCCAGCCGCTGTTGCAGTTGTCCCCAGGTGAGGCCGTGCAAGCAGCGGACGAAGAGGAGGGCGATGCACTGTTCTCCAAGCCGCTGATCTTGCCCAACGCCAACGGCCTGCACGCGCGCCCGGCAGCGGTATTCGCGCAGGCGGCGAAAGGTTTCAACGCCAGCATCTACCTGCACAAGCAAACCCAGAGCGCCAACGCCAAATCGCTGGTGGCGATCATGGCGTTGCAAACCGTTCAGGGCGATACCTTGCAAGTGAGCGCGGCGGGCGAGGACGCCGAGGCGGCGATCAAGGCGCTGGTGGTCTTGTTGGCTGAAGGCTGTGGCGAGGTGGTAGCGAGTGTTGCCGAGCCAGCCGCAACGCAGTCGTCGGCGACCTTGCTGCGGGGCGTGTGTGCATCGCCGGGCTCGGCGTTTGGCCAGGTCGTTCAAGTGACCGAGCCCGAACTGGTCATCACGCAGCAAGGCGTGGGCGAAGCAGCGGAACGTGCGGCTTTGACCCGTGGCCTGCTCGCCGCCACTGAAGCGTTGCAGGTGTTGCAGGACAAAGCGGCTGGCAGCGCCCAGGCCGAGATTTTCCGCGCCCATCAGGAACTGCTCGAAGACCCGACCTTGCTGGAACACGCCCACCGCCTGCTGGCGGAAGGCAAGAGCGCGGCCTTTGCCTGGAACAGTGCGACGCTCGCGACCGTCAAGCTCTTCCAGGGATTGGGCAACGCGCTGATCGCTGAGCGTGCGGCAGACCTGACGGACGTCGGCCAGCGCGTGCTGAAACTGATCCTGGGTATCCAAGACAGCGCCTGGGACTTGCCGGAGCGCGCGATCCTCATCGCCGAACAACTGACCCCTTCACAGACCGCCAGTCTGGACACACGCAAGGTGCTGGGGTTTGTCACTGTCGGGGGCGGCGCGACCAGCCACGTCGCAATCCTCGCCCGCGCCCTGGGCCTGCCGGCTATTTGTGGTGTTCCGGCCCAGGTGTTGGCGGTGGCCAATGGCAAGCAGGTGCTGCTCGACGCCGACAAAGGCGAGCTGCACCTGGAGCCGAACCTGGCCGAAATCGAGCAACTGGAGGTTGCGCGTCAACAACAGGGGCTGCGCCATCAGCGCGATGTGGCGCAGGCCTCGTTACCCGCCACGACCCGTGACGGCCACCACGTTGAAGTCACTGCCAACGTGGCGTCGTTGCAGGAAGTCGAGCAGTCCCTGACCCTCGGTGGTGAAGGCGTCGGCCTGTTGCGCTCGGAGTTCCTCTACCTGGATCGCAACCGTGCCCCAAGTCCTGACGAACAGGCCGCGACCTACACCGCTATCGCCCGTGCCCTGGGTACCGAGCGCAACCTGGTGGTGCGCACCCTCGACGTCGGTGGCGACAAACCCTTGGCCTATGTGCCGATGGACGCCGAGACCAACCCCTTCCTAGGTCTGCGCGGCATTCGTTTGTGCTTGGAGCGTCCGGAACTGTTGCGCGAACAATTCCGCGCGATCCTCGCCAGCGCTGGTTTTGCGCGGCTGCATATCATGTTGCCGATGGTCAGCCTGCTCTCGGAGCTGCACCTGGCGCGAAAAATCCTTGAAGAGGAAGCGTTGGTGCTGGGGCTCACCGAGTTGCCAAAGCTGGGCATCATGATTGAAGTGCCGTCCGCCGCGCTGATGGCGGATGTGTTCGCGCCCCATGTGGATTTCTTCTCCATCGGCACCAACGACCTGACCCAGTACACGCTGGCGATGGACCGCGACCACCCGCGCCTGGCCAGCCAGGCCGACAGTTTCCACCCGGCGGTGCTGCGCCTGATTGCCACCACCGTCAAGGCGGCCCACGCCCATGGCAAGTGGGTGGGTGTGTGCGGCGCGTTGGCGTCCGAAGCGTTGGCCGTGCCCGTGCTGATCGGGTTGGGTGTGGACGAGTTGTCGGTCAGCGTGCCGTTGATCCCCACCATCAAGGCCACCGTGCGCGAGCTGGACCTGGCCGACTGCCAGATCATCGCCCGCCAGGTCCTGGGCCTGGAAGAAGCCGCCCAGGTGCGTGAGGCCTTGCGCCAGTATCACGCGGCTACCGTTGAAACCTCACCTGTCGTGGAGCACTGAATATGTTCGAGAAATTACAGCGGGCGTTCTGGAAAGCCCTGACACCGGATTTGATTGCCGAGACGGTCGTTGCGCCAACGCAGAACCTGCTGTCGGCCGAGGTGCTGAATGCGTTGGGTGGGGCGGATAACCTCAAGTCGCAGCAGCGTGTGGCGCTGACGCGGGTGAGGGTGCAGTTGCAGGATGCGGCGAAGGTGGATGTTGCGGCGTTGAAGGCGGCGGGTGTGCCGGGGGTGATGATGCTGACGGGCGGGATGGTGCATCTGCTCACCGGCCTCTAAACCAAATGAAGATCAAACTGTGAAGGGGCTTTATGTAGTGAACGGGCTTGTTGTGGTGAGCGGGCTTGCCCCGCGCTGGGCTGCGAAGCGGCCCCAATAGGATCGCTGTATTTTCTGATAAGGCTGGGTGGCAGGTTTTAGGGCGGCTTCGCCACCCAGCGCGGGGCAAGCCCGCTCACCACACAAGCCCGCACACATAGGTTCGGTCGTGTGCTTACAGTTTCGGGTTGTCTTCTGGCGGCTTGGTCTTATCCACACCCGGCACATGCAGATTGCCTTCGACCACCTGGTTGCCTTCCAGCTGCGGCTGGGTCACCCAGGTGAGAATGTCGTAGTAGCGCCGGATGTTCGCCACGAAGTGCACCGGCTCACCGCCGCGGGCGTAACCGTAGCGCGTCTTGCTGTACCACTGTTTCTGCGACAGACGCGGCAGCATCTTCTTCACGTCCAGCCACTTGTTCGGGTTCAGACCTTCGCGCTTGGCCAAGGTGCGCGCATCTTCCAGGTGACCGGTGCCGACGTTGTAGGCCGCCAGGGCAAACCAAGTGCGATCCGGCTCGGCGATGCTGTCGTCCAGTTCATCCTTGATCTTGGCCAGGTACTTGGCGCCGCCCATGATGCTTTGCTTGGGGTCCAGGCGGTTGGACACGCCCATCGCCTGGGCGGTGTTCTGGGTCAGCATCATCAGGCCGCGTACGCCGGTCTTGGAAGTGACGGCCGGTTGCCACAGCGATTCCTGATAGCCGATGGCAGCCAGCAGGCGCCAATCGACCTTTTCTTCCTTGGCATAGGCGCGGAAGTGTTTCTCGTACTTGGGCAAACGCTGCTGCAGGTGCTGGGCGAAGGTGTAGGCGCCTACATAGCCGAGAACATCGACATGCCCGTAGTAGCGGTCTTTCAGACGCTGCAACGTGCCGTTCTTCTCGACTTTATCCAGGTAACTGTTGATCTCGTTGAGCAGGCTGTTGTCTTCGCCGGCGGCCACGGCCCAGCTCTGGTTGCTGGCGTTGCCGAGGTCGAACGCCACGCGCACGTTGGGGAAGTACACCTGGTTCATCGCCACTTCGTTGGAGTCCACCAGGGTCAGGTCGATTTGCCCTTCGTCCACCATGCGCAACAGGTCGACCACCTCAACGGCGTCGGATTCTTCGTATTCAATCGCAGGGTTCTGCTTTTTAAGCTCTGCCAGTTGCTCGGCGTGAGTACTGCCCTTGAGCACCATGATCTTCTTGCCCACCAGATCGGCCGCGTTGGTCGGACGCGACTGGCCGTTGCGGTAGATGATCTGCGGGGTAACTTCTAGATAAGGGTGGGAGAAACGCACTTGCGTCTGGCGCTGCTCGCTGCTGACCAGGCCGGCGGCTGCGAGAACCGGGCCATTGGGTTTGCCCAGTTGGCCGAACAGGTCGTCGAGATTGTCGGCGGTCTCGATCTCAAGCTTCACGCCCAGGTCATCGGCAAAGCGCTTGACCAGTTCGTATTCGAAACCGGTTTCGCCGTTGCGGTCCTGGAAATAGGTCGCCGGACTGTTCCGGGTGACCACCCGCAATACGCCATCCTCCTTGATTCGCTCGAGCGTGCTGGGTTTATCAACACAGGCGCTGAGCATCAGGAAGAGTCCGGTGGCGATGAGCCATTTGGCGCATCGCGGGCGCAAAGCAGTTGGGGAGAACATCTGCGCAGTATACGCAAACGGCCCACGGCGCCATATCTCGACAGCGCGGGTCTTGTCTGCTAGCGCCGGCAAAACTGTGCTGCAGCCCGCAGAAACGGGGCTTGGCGCGCGATTGTGACGGTTAAAATAACTGCGCCGAATGCCGGGTATACCCCCTCGAAAGGGGTGTAATCCGGCCAACTGACGTCCGGCAGCAGCCACCGGTAGCGTTTCGGGTGCCGTTGGCGGCGGTTTACGCTAGAATGCACGGCCTCAAAGCACACCCCCTTCCCGAGGCTGTCCCGAAGATGTTGATCCTGCGCGGCGCTCCTGCCCTTTCTGCCTTTCGCCACAGCAAACTCCTTGAGCAACTGAGCCAAAAGGTTCCAGCTGTTACAGGCCTGTACGCTGAATTTGCTCACTTCGCCGACGTTACCGGCGTGTTGACCGCCGACGAACAGCAAGTGCTGGCACGCCTTCTGAAGTACGGCCCAAGCGTTCCGGTTCAAGAGCCTAATGGCCGCTTGTTCCTGGTTCTGCCGCGGTTCGGCACCATCTCGCCCTGGTCGAGCAAGGCCAGCGATATCGCCCGCAACTGCGGCCTGGAAAAAATCCAGCGCCTGGAGCGTGGTATCGCGTTCTACGTCGCCGGCCAGTTCAGCGATGCCGAAGCCGAGCTGATCGCCAGCAGCCTGCACGACCGCATGACCCAGATCATCGTCAGCCAGCTGGAACAGGCTGCCGGCCTGTTCAGCCACGCCGAACCCAAGCCGCTCACCGCGATTGACGTGCTCGGCGGTGGCCGCGCCGCCCTCGAGAAGGCCAACACCGAATTGGGCCTGGCCCTGGCCGAAGACGAGATCGACTACCTGGTCAACGCCTTCAACGGCTTGAAGCGCAACCCGCACGACATCGAACTGATGATGTTTGCCCAGGCCAACTCCGAGCACTGCCGTCACAAGATCTTCAACGCCAGTTGGGACATCGACGGCGAAAGCCAGGAAAAAAGCCTGTTCGGCATGATCAAGAACACCTACGTGATGCACAGCGAAGGCGTTCTGTCGGCTTATAAGGACAACGCCTCGGTGATCGTCGGCTCCGTCGCCGGTCGTTTCTTCCCGGACCCTGAGACCCGCCAGTACGGCGCGGTGCAGGAGCCGGTGCACATCCTGATGAAGGTCGAGACCCACAACCACCCGACCGCGATTGCCCCGTTCCCTGGCGCAGCCACCGGTTCCGGCGGCGAAATCCGTGACGAAGGTGCGACCGGCCGCGGCGCCAAGCCAAAGGCAGGCCTGACCGGTTTCACCGTGTCCAACCTGCAGATTCCAGGCTTCGAACAGCCATGGGAAGTGCCGTACGGCAAGCCTGAGCGCATCGTCACCGCGCTGGACATCATGATCGAGGGCCCGCTGGGCGGCGCCGCGTTCAACAACGAATTCGGCCGTCCTGCGCTGACCGGTTACTTCCGTACCTTCGAACAATCCATCACCACCCCGCGTGGCGATGAAGTGCGCGGTTACCACAAGCCGATCATGTTGGCCGGCGGCATGGGCAACATCCGTGAAGAACACGTCAAGAAAGGCGAGATCCTGGTCGGCTCCAAGCTGATCGTGCTCGGCGGCCCGGCGATGCTGATCGGCCTGGGCGGCGGCGCGGCTTCCTCCATGGCCACCGGCACCAGCTCGGCGGACCTGGACTTCGCTTCCGTACAGCGCGAAAACCCAGAGATGGAGCGTCGCTGCCAGGAAGTCATCGACCGTTGCTGGCAGTTGGGTGACAAGAACCCGATCAGCTTCATCCACGACGTCGGCGCCGGTGGCTTGTCCAACGCCTTCCCGGAACTGGTCAATGATGGCGACCGTGGTGGCCGTTTTGAACTGCGCAACATTCCAAACGACGAGCCGGGCATGGCCCCGCACGAAATCTGGAGCAACGAATCCCAGGAACGCTACGTGCTGGCCGTTGGCGCAGAAGACTTCGCACGCTTCCAGGCCATCTGCGAACGCGAGCGTTGCCCGTTTGCAGTAGTTGGCGAAGCCACTGCCGAGCCACAGCTGACGGTTACCGACAGCCACTTCGGCAACAGCCCGGTGGACATGCCGCTCGAAGTGCTGCTGGGCAAAGCCCCGCGCATGCACCGTTCGGCCGTGCGTGAAGCCGAGCTGGGCGATGACTTCGACCCAAGCAAGCTTGAACTGGCCGACAGCATCGAGCGCGTGCTGCACCACCCGGCCGTGGCGAGCAAAAGCTTCCTGATCACCATCGGCGACCGCACCATCACTGGCCTGGTTGCCCGTGACCAAATGGTCGGCCCGTGGCAGGTTCCGGTGGCCGACGTTGCCGTCACCGCCACCAGCTTTGACGTCTACACCGGCGAAGCCATGGCCATGGGCGAGCGCACGCCGCTGGCCCTGCTCGATGCTCCGGCGTCGGGCCGCATGGCCATTGGTGAAACCCTCACCAACATCGCTGCTTCGCGTATCGGTAAATTGTCTGACATCAAACTGTCGGCCAACTGGATGTCCGCTGCCGGTCACCCGGGTGAAGACGCCCGCCTGTACGACACCGTCAAGGCTGTCGGCATGGAGCTGTGCCCGGAGCTGGGCATCACCATTCCGGTGGGCAAGGACTCCATGTCCATGGCCACCCGTTGGAACGAAGACGGCGTCGACAAGACGGTCACCTCGCCGCTGTCGCTGATCGTCACCGGTTTCGCACCGGTCACCGACATCCGCCAGACCCTGACCCCGCAACTGCGCATGGACAAGGGCACCACCGATCTGATCCTGATCGACCTGGGCCGTGGCCAGAACCGCATGGGCGCGTCCATCTTGGCGCAAACCCATGGCAAGCTCGGCAGCCAGGCACCGGACGTCGATGACGCCGAAGACCTGAAAGCCTTCTTCGCCGTGATCCAGGGCCTCAACGCCGACGGTCACCTGCTGTCCTACCACGACCGTTCCGACGGTGGTTTGCTGACCAGCGTTGTCGAGATGGCCTTCGCCGGTCACTGCGGCCTGAACATCGTGCTCGACAGCGTTGCCGAGGATGCTTCCGAGATCAACGGCATCCTGTTCAACGAAGAGTTGGGCGCGGTGATCCAGGTTCGCCAGGACGCTACCCCGGACGTACTCGCCCAATTCAGCGCCGCTGGCCTGGACGACTGCGTGGCCGTGATCGGCCAGCCGATCAACAACGGCGAGATCAACATCTCGTTCAATGGTGACACGGTGTTTGCCGGCCAGCGTCGTCTGCTGCAACGTCAGTGGGCCGAGACCAGCTACCAGATCCAACGCCTGCGTGACAACGCCGACTGCGCCGAGCAGGAATTCGACGTGATCCTGGAAGAAGACAATCCAGGCCTGAGCACCAAGCTCAGCTTCGACGTCAACCAGGACATCGCCGCGCCTTACATCAAGAAAGGCATCCGCCCACAGGTTGCCGTACTGCGTGAGCAGGGCGTCAACGGCCAGGTGGAAATGGCGGCCGCGTTCGACCGCGCCGGCTTCAATGCGATCGACGTGCACATGAGCGACATCCTCGCCGGTCGCGTTGACCTCAACGAGTTCAAAGGCCTGGTAGCCTGCGGCGGTTTCTCCTACGGCGACGTGCTGGGTGCCGGTGAAGGCTGGGCCAAGTCGGCCTTGTTCAACAGCCGTGCCCGCGATGCGTTCCAAGGCTTCTTCGAGCGCAACGACAGCTTCACCCTGGGTGTGTGCAACGGTTGCCAGATGATGTCCAACCTCAGCGAACTGATTCCGGGCAGCGAGTTCTGGCCGCACTTCGTGCGTAACCGTTCCGAGCAGTTCGAAGCCCGTGTCGCCATGGTGCAGGTGCAAGAGTCCAACTCGATCTTCCTGCAAGGCATGGCCGGTTCGCGCATGCCAATCGCCATCGCCCACGGTGAAGGCCATGCCGAGTTCGAAAGCGAAGAAGCCTTGCTGGAAGCCGACCTGTCCGGTTGCGTGGCCATGCGTTTCGTCGACAACCACGGCAAGGTCACCGAGAGCTACCCGGCCAACCCGAACGGCTCGCCGCGCGGGATCACCGGCCTCACCAGCCGCGACGGCCGCGTGACCATCATGATGCCGCACCCGGAGCGTGTATTCCGCGCCGTGCAGAACTCGTGGCGCCCGGAAGAGTGGAACGAAGACGGCGCCTGGATGCGCATGTTCCGCAACGCCCGCGTGTGGGTGAACTAAGACGATGTACAAGCTCGCCTTCTTTGTGCCCGCAAGCCATGTGGAGACGGTGAAAACCGCCGTCTTCGCAGCCGGCGGCGGGCGCATCGGCAACTACGACAGCTGCGCCTGGCAAGTGCTGGGCCAGGGCCAATTCCGCGCGATGGACGGCAGTCAGCCGTTTATTGGGCAGGTGGGCCAGGTTGAAGTGGTTGAGGAGTGGAAGGTGGAGCTGGTGGTGGCGGATGAGTTGATTGTGGCTGTTGTGGCTGCGCTCAAACTCAGTCACCCGTATGAGACACCGGCGTATGAGGTGTGGCAGTTGGCGGATTTTTGATTCGCTCGCTGCAAAAACAAGAAACCCGCTGGGCCAGTTTGGTCAGCGGGTTTTTTGTTGGCTGTGAAATCCATCGCCGGCGTGCCGGAGATTGCTTGCGTACAGGTGCCTCGGACCTTTCCGACAGACCTTTCAGGTTGTCCCTCGGAACCTGGGTCAATAGCCTTCTTCGGTCGCTGTCGGCTCAGTGATCGGGATCTGATTTCAAGGCCCGTCCAGCAATATTGCTCTCGGGTCTGATATTCAATGATGGAATTGCCTGATAACGTCGCTCCGCGCCTAAACACCAGTAGTGCACTAGGGAAAGCCCTGGTTTCAATGTTCAAATCCATCGAAGTGGAATTGATGCTTGAAGGGGCTGGACCTGGCTCGGTCAAGGTCATTGTCTTCGGCGGTTGCGCTGTTCATTTATACACGCACCACCGTATTTCCACGGATGTTGATGCGGAGATTTATTGCGCGAGTTTTCGAAATAAGCTGCGCCTTCAGACACTGTTGGCGGAATTTCCAGAGCAGTTTTTTGATGAGCGATCTGGGCGCGTCATGGAACTGAACTACGACCTCCAATACAACACTAGCTTTGGCCCGCTGCACGAAGATTATTGGGAACGAAGTCTTCCCCTGGACGAGTTTCCTGCACAATCCGCATTGCACTTGCATATAGCAGCTCCTATCGACATTGCTATCTCCAAATTGGCTAGAGCTACCGATCAGGATGTAAGCGATATCAAGGCACTGCTCAGGGCGGGCTTCATCGTGACCGCTGAGCTCCGTCGGCTGGCGCTGCAGGCGATTGATATGTATGTTGGCAACAAAGAGCCACCCAGATCCATTCTGAACACTATTTTGCACGATTATCTGGAGACAGCAGATGGCGAAGCCTTTTAACGCTCCCGTCCTCTCGTCCGCGTTGGATACGCTGGTTAAAAGTCCTTTGAATCAGGCCGATGATGAGGCGCTGGTGTGTGCCGCGAAGGCTGTCTGGTACTCGGACGCGAACCTTGTCGGTGAAGTGAAAAACTTTTTAGATGCTCACTCCAGCGAATTGGAACTTCGTCGTGCAGGGTATCTGCTGGAGCGCTTCACACGCTTTTCGTGTGTAACGGATAGTCGGATTTTAGAAGCGTTGCACGCTATTGAGCTGTTTTCGGCGACCGCTTCCAAACAGGATGTGAAGCCTTTGGGCGTTGTTGCACTGCGCAGCCGCCGTGATGAACTGGCGGTGTCCTGGGGGCTGAGTGAGGGGTTGGGTTTGAAGGTTCAAGCGCTGATGCCTTTTCAGACCCGCCATTACGAAGCGGAGCAACGTGGGGCGTCTGCCTAGGCGCTGATTGCGATTAAAGAACCCGGCTTAGGCCGGGTTTTTGCTGTGTGCCTGTGGCGAGGGAGCAAGCTCCCTCGCCACAGAGTGATCAGGCGTTGATCGGGCGGGCGACCAACCGCTCCAGTGCTTCCCCCAACCCCGACGCCTTGTCACCAATCAACAAGTGCCAAACACCGCTATCCAGTTGGCTAACGCCTTGGCAACCCAGCGCAGTCAGGTCAGCTTCAGACAACACCGAATCATCCCCCAACTTCACCCGTAACCGGGTCATCGCCACCGCTTCCAACTGGCGAACATTTCCCCGGCCACCCAACGCATTCAGCCATTTCTCGGCTTCCTGCACATTCACCGTCACCGGCTTATCCACTGGCGCAACCGCCACCGGTGCACTGGCAACAAACGACGGCATGGCCAGGCGAATCTCATCAGCAATGCTATCGGCCATCGGCCCCACCACCACCTGCAAACTCCCGCCATTCCCCGGCCGCACCACCGCCATGGCACCCAGCGCTTTCAACTCCGCATCCACGGCCTTGTTGCGATCAACCATGTCCAAGCGCAGACGCGTCGTGCATGCCCCCACGCTCAGCAGGTTCTCTGCCCCGCCCAAGGCCTGGATGTAGGCCGTGGCGCGCTGGTTATCCGTCATCACCTCAGCCTGCACCACCTGGATGTCTTCACGCCCCGGCGTTTTCAGGTTGAAGCGGCGAATGCAGTAGTTGAACACGCTGTAATAGATCAGCGCATAGGCCAAACCAACCGGGAATACCAGCCAGCCGTTGGTGGACTTGCCCCAACCCAGCACCATGTCGATAAACCCACCGGAGAAGGTAAACCCGAGGTGGATATTCAGCATATTGGTGACCGCCATCGACAGGCCGGTCAGCACCGCATGGATCAGGTACAGGAACGGCGCCAGGAACATGAAGGCGAACTCAATCGGCTCGGTCACCCCGGTCAGGAACGAAGTCAGCGCCATCGACAGGAAAATCCCGCCCATCACTTTACGGCGCTCCGGCAATGCATTGCGGTACATCGCCAAACACGCAGCCGGCAGGCCAAACAGCATCACGGGAAACATGCCGGTCATGAACTGGCCGCCTTTCGGGTCACCCGCGAAGTAACGCGTCAGGTCACCGGTGACTACCGCGCCGGTCACCGGGTCAGTGAAGGTGCCGAATACAAACCAGGCCATATTGTTGAGGATGTGGTGCAGGCCGGTGACGATCAGCAGGCGGTTGAACACGCCAAACACAAACGCACCCAGGCTGCCGCTTTCCATCAACAACACGCCGAAGCTGTTGATGCCGTGCTGGATCGGCGGCCAGATCAAACCAAAGATCACGCCCAATCCGACCGCACTGAACCCGGTGACGATCGGCACAAACCGTCGCCCACCAAAGAACGCCAGGTACTCCGGCAGCTTGATGTCCTTGAAGCGGTTGTACAGCCCGCCCGCCATCAGGCCACTGGCGATACCGGCAAGCATGCCCATGTTGATGGACGTGTCCATCACCTTGAGCGTGGAGACCATCACCAAGTATCCAATCGCACCCGCCAAACCGGCCGTGCCGTTGTTGTCGCGGGCAAACCCCACGGCGATGCCGATAGCAAAGATCAGCGCCAGGTTGGCGAAGATCGCCTGCCCGGCGTCGTGCATCACCGCGATGTTCAAAAGATCGGTGTCACCCAGGCGCAGCAAGAGGCCGGCGATCGGTAGGATCGCAATCGGCAGCATCAGTGCACGGCCCAGGCGTTGCAGGCCTTCGATGAAATGTTGGTACATGGCGAGTCTCCTTTTTTCTTGTTGTTGTCAGCTCAGCGGCCAGTGGTGTTGACAGGCCTGGCGAACGGCCTTGGCGCTGCTCAGGTCGAGCAGGCCTTGGCTCAATTGCCGGCATTGCGCCGCGTCCAGGTGGCGGACGCGGTCCTTGATCTCTCCAATCTGCGGCGGGCTCACCGACAGCTCGCTGACCCCCAGGCCGACCAGCACCGGCGTGGCGAGCGGATCGGAGGCGAGGGCGCCACACACACCGACCCATCGCCCGTGTTTCGCAGCCCCAGTGCAAGTCTGCGCGATCAGCCGCAGCAGCGCCGGGTGCAGCGCATCGACGCGCGCGGCGAGGCCGGCGTGGTCGCGGTCCATGGCCAGGGTGTATTGGGACAGGTCATTGGTGCCGATGGACAGGAAGTCCGCGTGCTTGGCCAACTGCTCGGCCATCAGCGCGGCGGCGGGGACTTCGATCATCACGCCCAGTTCGGGGCGTTGGGTCAGTTCCAGCTCTACGCACAACTCATCCAGGCGCTGGCGGATCTGCAGCAGCTCATCCACCTCACTGACCATCGGCAGCAGGATGCGGCAGCGCTCCAGTGGGGAGACCTGCAGCAGCGCACGCAGTTGCTGGTCGAGCACTTCCGGGCGCACCTGGGCCAGGCGAATGCCGCGCAGGCCCAGCACCGGATTCGCTTCGACTGGCAGCGGCAGGTAATCGAGTTGCTTGTCGCCGCCCACGTCGATGGTGCGGATGATCACCGACTTGTCGCCCATCGCATCGAGCACTGCCTGATAGGCGTGGCGTTGTTCCTGTTCATCCGGTGCAGTGCGGCGGTCGACGAAGAGAAACTCAGTGCGAAGCAGGCCGACGCCATCTGCGCCGTTTTCAAAGGCTACTTGGGCTTCGGCACTGGAGGCGACGTTGGCGGCGACTTCGATGGTCACGCCATCAGTGGTGCGCGCCGGCTGTTGGGCCTGGGCCTGTTGCTGCTGGCGACGCAGTTTCTGTGCGTCGCGAATCTGGTGCACTTCGGCGTGGCGTGCGTCGCTGGGCGCCAGTTCCAGGCGGCCGTTGGCGGCGTCCAGCACTACGCGTTGGCCTTGGGGCACGTCGAGGACTTCGGCGCCCAACGCAACCACGCAGGGCAAGCCTTTGCCGCGCGCCAGGATCGCCACGTGGGAGGTGGCGCCGCCTTCGGCCATGCAAATGCCGACGGCCTGTTGCGCGCTCAGTTGCAGCAGGTCAGACGGGGTCAGTTCATGGGCGCTGACAATCGACCCGGCGGGCAATTCGAAATGCCAGGCTTCACCCAGCAACGCACGCAGTACCCGTTGTTGCAAATCCCGCAGATCGTTGGCGCGTTCGGCAAACAGCGGTTTGCCCAGGGCCAGCAGTACCGCGCATTGCGCCTGGATTGCATCGCGCCAGGCGTGAGTGGCTGCGCTGCCTTGTTCAATGGAACCGGTCGCGGCTTCCAGCAAGTTAGGGTCTTCCATCAGCGCGAGGTGGGCGGCGAAGATGTCTTCTTCTTCGACGTTCTTGCGCTGGCGTGCTTGATCCAGAGTCATGCGGATTTCGCCGCGTACTTGCTCCAGGGCGGTGTCCAGGCGTTGCAGTTGTTCGTCGGCGGCGTGGTTGCCAGTGTCTGCCGGCAGTTCGATACCGGTCAGGCGGAACAACGGTCCGCAGACCAGGCCCGGTGCAGCGCACACGCCTTGCAACACGCCGGCCTCGGTGTTTGCCCGACGAGGTGCAGCAATAACAGGCGTGTGGTGTTCTTCCTTGATGGCGGCGGACAACGCCGCGACCAAGGCCTGCAACGCGGCGTCGGCATCTTTGCCGCGACAGCTCACACGTACCTCATCCCCTTCGCCAATACCCAGGCCCAGCAAGCCAATCAGGCTGTCACACGAAGCGGATTTGTCACCGAAATGCAGCTGCGCCTGGCTGCTGAAACCCTGGGCCGTCTTGCGGATCAACGCCGCCGGGCGCGCATGCAAACCGCCGCGATGGGTGATGCGCACGCTGGCGCTGACTTCAGCGTCCGAGTTATCCACAGCGGTTTGAACCGCTGCCGTCGAACGCGCCACGACCTGCAACAACGGCTCACCCACCTTAACCGATTGCCCGGCTACCGAACGCAATTCAAAGCGCTCGCCATTGGTCAGGATGATCAGGCTGACCAGGCTCTTGCACTGGCGCGCAATGCGGTCCAGGTCAAACTGCACCAACGCCTGGCCCTTGCTCACCCGTGCGCCTTCCTTCACCAGTAAGGCAAAGCCTTCGCCATTCAGTTCCACCGTATCGATGCCCACATGCATCAACACCTCGGCACCGTTCTCGGCGCGAATCGTCAGGGCGTGCCCGGTGCGTGCGACATGGATGATCACGCCGTCACAGGGTGCATGCAGGCAATCGTTCAGGGGGTCGATGGCAATACCATCGCCCATGGCGCCGCTTGCGAACACTTCGTCGGGAACGTTGCCCAGGGTCAGTACGGGCCCGCTTAACGGGGCGCTGAGGGTCAATTGATTATTGTTGTAGGACATGGGCACGGTACTCATCAGGAAAGCGCGACTCAGTGAGTGCGGGTAACTTTGCTCAGGTGTCGCGGCTGGTCCGGGTCCATGCCCCGGGCCTCTGCCAAACCTGCCGCCATCACGTAGAAACTCTGGATCGCCAGGATCGGGTCAAGGGTCGGGTGTTCGGCGCGGCTCAGGGTCAGGTCGCGCTCGACGATATCGTCCGGCGCAGCCAGCAATACGCGGGCGCCGCGTTGGCGCATGTCGGCGGCCAGGCTCAGCAGGCCGGCCTGCTCGGCGCCGCGCGGGGCGAACACCAGCAAGGGGTAGTTGTCACCGATCAAAGCCATCGGTCCGTGGCGCACCTCCGCGCTGCTGAAGGCTTCGGCCTGGATCGCTGAGGTTTCCTTGAGCTTGAGCGCAGCTTCCTGGGCGATGGCAAAACCGGCGCCACGACCGATGACCATTAATTGCTGGCAGTCGCGCAGGGCGTCGATGGCAACCGTCCAATCTTGCTGGGCGGCGGCACGCAGGTCATCGGGCAGGGCGCGGCAGGCTTGTAGCAACGCGGTTTCCTGATTCCAGTGGCCGATCAACTGCGCGCTGGCGCTGAGGGTGGCGATAAAACTTTTGGTCGCGGCCACGCTGTGTTCCGGCCCGGCGCACAGCGGCACATGGAATTCGCAGGCGGCTTCCAAGGGCGAGTCTTCGGCGTTGACCAGCGAAATACTCAGGGCCCCGCGCTTGCGTAGCAGACGCAGGCTGTTCACCAAGTCCGGACTTTGCCCCGACTGGGAGAAGCCAAACGCCACCTGGCCGCTGACTTTCATCGGCGCTTGCAACAAGGTCACCACTGACATCGGCAACGACGCCACCGGAATGCCGACGTGCTGCATGGTCAGGTAGGCGAAATAGCTGGCGGCATGGTCCGAGCTGCCACGGGCGATGGTCATCGCCACTTGCGGCGGCTGGCGGCGCAGGCGGCCGGCGATTTCTTCCAACGCCGGGTCCAGGCGTTGCAGTTGGGCGGCGACGGCGTCGCAGGAGGCCAGGGCCTCTTCAAGCATTTTTGAAGTCAATGGTTTCTCCTTCGACCATTACGTCGGTGAGTGTCAGGGAGCGGTCCAGGCGCACGCAGTCGGCAAAGCTGCCGGGGTGCAGGCGGCCGCGTTCTTCCAGGCCCAGGTAGTCCGCAGGAAATTGCGACAGGCGTTGTGAGGCTTCGCTGATGGGCAGGCCGATCTTCACCAGGTTGCGCAGCGCCTGGTCCATGGTCAGCGTGCTGCCGGCCAAGGTGCCGTCGGCCAGACGCACGCCGCCCAGGCATTTGGTCACGGTGTGGCTGCCCAGCTTGTACTCACCGTCGGGCATGCCGGCAGCGGCGGTGGAATCGGTGACGCAATACAGGCACGGGATCGAGCGCAAGGCCACGCGCATGGCGCCGGGGTGCACGTGGAGCAGATCCGGGATCAATTCGGCGTATTGGGCGTGGGCCAACGCGGCGCCGACGATGCCCGGCTCGCGGTGATGCAACGGGCTCATCGCGTTATACAAATGGGTGAAGCTGGTGGCACCGGCGGCGAGGGCGGCGACGCCTTCTTCGTAGCTGCCCAGGGTGTGGCCGATCTGCATGCGCACGCCGCGTTCGCTGAGGGCGCGAATCAGGGCATCGTGGCCGGCGATTTCCGGTGCGATGGTGATCACGCGGATCGGCGCCAGGCGCAGGTAGGCTTCCACTTCGGCCATCAACGCGGTGTGGGCGAAGTTGGGTTGGGCGCCGAGTTTTCCGGGATTGATGTAGGGCCCTTCCAGATGCACGCCGAGTACACGCGCGCTGCCGGTAGGACGTTGCTCGCAGAAGGTGCCGAGCTGGCCGAGTACACGGGAGATTTCCTCCACCGGAGCGGTCATGGTGGTGGCCAGCAACGAGGTGGTGCCAAAGCGCACGTGGGTGCGGGTGATGGTTTCGAACGCATCGCGGCCTTCCATGATGTCCGCGCCGCCACCGCCGTGCACGTGCAGGTCGATAAAGCCCGGCAGCAGGTAGGGCAGGTCGTTGTCAGTCGGGTCGCAAGGCGTACCTTCAATGGCGACCACTTTGCCGTGTTCGTGCACCAGGCGGCCGCGAATCCAGCCGCTGGGCGTGAGGATGTTGTCTTCGGACATGGGCAGTTCTCTAAATTCGCAGTTCAGCGGAATAGTCGTGGCGACGCAGTTCTGCGACGAAGTCGTAGTAGTCGTTGCGGCAATAGGTGTCGGTGATTTCGATCGGGGTGTTGTCGGCGGTGTAGCCGACCCGGGTCATCAGCAGCATGGCGGTGCCGGGGGCGATGCCAACCAGCTTGGCAAACTCGTCCGAGGCGTTGATCGCCTGGATATGCTGCAGGGCGCGCACCACCGGTTTGCCAATGCCTTCCAGGTATTCGTACAGCGAGTGGCCGATGGCTTGTGGCTGTGGCAGCACCGAGGCGGGCATGGTGGTCATTTCAATCGCCATCACCGTGTCGTCCGCCTTACGCAAGCGTTTCAGACGTGCCACTTTGTCGGCGGGCGACAGGCCCAGGCGGATCATCTCTTCGTGGGTCGGCTGGGTCAGCTCACGCTCCAGCCATTGGGAGCTGGGCACAAAACCCTTGAGCCGCAGCATCTCGCTGAACCCCGACAGGCGCGACAGCGGCTGTTCCAAACGTGGCGAAATATAGGTGCCGGAACCTTGGTTGCGGCGGATCAGCCCTTGGGCAAACAACACTTCCAACGCCTTGCGTGCGGTGACGCGCGAAATGCTCAATTGCTCGCTGAGTACGCGTTCTGACGGCAGTGCCTGCTCGGACGTCCACTGGCCGGCGTGGATCGCCGCTTCCAGTTTGCGCGCCAATTGCAGGTACAGCGGCGTGGATTGTTTGTCGTCGGGGCGCAGGGCCAGGATGGGATTCATCGTTCAGGTTTCCGATGCGGTTATTGGAGTGTTGTCGCCCGGTATGGGCCGGAAATTAATACCACTTAAATACCATGTCAATGCGGCCAAAACGGTGCAAGCATTGGTTTCAGGGCCCCGCAATGGGGCCTGGTATCAAGTGGTATTAGAGAGGTTTTTATTGCGCGCAGAACGGCGCAGCCCGCGGGGGTGAACTGGTATTCACTGGCGGGCGCAGGGCAGGGTAGGAATTTTTTTTCGAATTATTTTACGAACGGTACGGGATTACGGACGAATCTCGATGAGGGTGCCGTCTTTGACCAGGTTCCACACTTCGCGCATGTCCACGTTGCGCATGCCGATGCAGCCGTCGGTCCAGTCCAGGGTGTGGAACCACTGTTCCGGGTAATCCTCGGTGTCGGGGGTGCCGTGGATCATGATCATGCTACCGGGCTTCACGCCTTCGCGGCGAGCGCGGGCGGCGTCGCTGATGTTCGGGTAGGAGATGTGCATGGCCAGGTTGAAGCGGTCGCTGGTCTTGCGCCAGTCGATCCAGTACAGGCCCTCTGGCGTGCGGCGGTCGCCCTCGATCAGCTTGTGGCCCTTGGGGTTCTTGCCCAGGGAAATGCGGTAGGTCTTGAACGGTTTGCCGTCGTTGATCAACTGCAACTGATGGGCGGACTTGAGCACCAGGACTTTTTCCACAGGCTTGCCGCCCAGGGTTTGCACCGTGGAAGCCGATGACAGGGTAGCGAACGACAGGCAGATGAAAGCAAGCACCCAACGCATCAAAGACGGTATCCCTCGTGTCATGGCGCGTGCTTGCCCATGGGTGGCACGGCCTCGCTGCGCACCGGGAACGACTGTTGCCTGCGGTCAGCGAAAAAGTATTCCAGGGTACGTCCGACCGTGCGGAACGCCAGCTCGGACCAGGGGATGTCGGCTTCGTCGAACAGCTGCACTTCCAGGCTTTCGGGGCCGGCGGCGAAGTCCAGGTCGAGCAGCTCGGCGCGGTAGAAAATGTGCACCTGGTTGATGTGCGGCACGTCGATCAGCGTGTAGATGTTCAGGTTGTGCACGCGGGCGCAGGCTTCTTCCTGGGTTTCGCGCATGGCGGCCTGTTCCACGGTCTCGCCGTTTTCCATGAAGCCTGCGGGCAGGGTCCAGTAGCCCAGGCGCGGCTCGATGGCGCGGCGGCACAGCAGCACTTTATCGCCCCACACTGGCACGGTGCCGGCGACGATATTGGGGTTCTGGTAGTGGATGGTCGAGCAGTGATCACACACAAAGCGCAGGCGGCCGTCGCCTTCGGGGATGCGTTGGGTAACCGGTTTACCGCACTGGCTGCAGAAATTCATGCTGGGGTTCCTGGAAAGTGCGTCTATCTTGGCGTGACGGGCAGGGCGCTGCAACAAGTTGTCGTTTAGCGACACGGCGCGGGTTTTGGGGTTGGGCACCCGCGAGCTTTGGTGCATGATGCAAGGTAGCCAACAGACCGAGATGACTCATGCTGGACGAGCTACTTCGCCGGGTAAGCAATCACACCCCCCATACGCTTGAGACCGACGGGCGTTTCCCCGAGGCCGCGGTGCTGGTGCCGATTACCCGCAGTGACGAACCTGAGCTGATCCTGACCCTGCGCGCCAGTGGCCTGTCGACCCATGGTGGCGAAGTGGCTTTTCCCGGTGGACGCCGTGATCCAGAAGACCCGGACCTGATTTTCACCGCGCTACGTGAAGCGGAAGAAGAGATCGGCCTGCCGCCCGGCCTGGTGGAAGTCATCGGCCCACTGAGCCCGTTGATCTCTCTGCATGGCATTCGGGTTACGCCGTATGTCGGCGTCATCCCCGATTACGTCGAATACCTGGCCAACGATGCCGAAATTGCTGCCGTCTTCAGTGTGCCTTTGGACTTCTTCCGACAGGACCCGCGCGAACATACCCACAGGATCGATTACCAGGGCCGTAGTTGGTATGTGCCGAGCTATCGATTCGGCGAATACAAGATCTGGGGGCTGACGGCGATCATGATCGTCGAGTTGATCAACCTGCTCTATGACGACGCCCAGATCAGCCTGCACCAGCCCCCCAAGAGTTTCATCAACATCTAAGCCATCGCTTGAATGGCAACGCCGTGAGGAAACACCATGAAATACCGCTTGGGCGACGCCCGCGTCGAGACGCATCCACACAGCTGGGTGGCACCGAATGCCACGCTGGTGGGCAAGGTCAAGCTGGAGGAGGGCGCCAACGTCTGGTTCAACGCGGTGTTGCGTGGCGACAACGAACTGATCCTGATTGGCAAGAACAGCAACGTGCAGGACGGCAGCGTGATGCACACCGACATGGGCTACCCGCTGACCCTGGGCACCGGCGTGACCATCGGCCATAACGCCATGTTGCACGGTTGCACGGTGGATGATTACAGCCTGATCGGCATCAACGCGGTGATCCTCAATGGCGCCAAGATCGGCAAGCATTGCATCATCGGCGCCAATTCGCTGATTGGCGAAGGTAAGGAAATTCCCGATGGCTCGTTGGTGATGGGCTCACCGGGCAAGGTGGTGCGTGAATTGACCGATGCGCAGAAGCGTATGCTTGAAGCCAGCGCCGCGCACTATGTACACAACTCGCAGCGTTATGCGCGTGACCTGGTCGAGCAGGAAGAATGAACCCGACTGAACGCCCCGTCGCCTCGCCGTGCGTGAGCATTTGTGCGCTGGACGATGACGATATTTGCACCGGCTGCCAGCGCACGGTGGATGAGATTACGCGTTGGAGCCGCATGGACAATGCCGAGCGCCGAGTGGTGTTGGGGTTGTGCCATGAGCGGGCGAAGGCGAGTGGGTTGGTGTGGATGATTCCCGGGAAATCTGGTGCCTGAAAGACCGCTATCGCAGGCAAGCCAGCTCCCACATTTGAAGGTATTCACAATTCAAACTGTGGGAGCTGGCTTGCCTGCGATGAGGCCCTCCCAGACGACATATTTCCAAATGTGAAGTAACCTGTGCCCCTTGTTCACAGGTCCACTTTCCCATGCTCTTCCTGATCGCCTACATCAGCAGCGTCGTGCTGATCAACTTCGCCTTCTCCACCGCCCCGCACCTGGACGTCATCTGGTCCGCCTGGGGCGGCCTGGTCTTTATCCTGCGCGACATGGTGCAAACCCGCTTCGGCCACGGCGCGATCATCGCCATGCTGGCCGCGCTGGTGCTGTCGTACGTGACGTCCGACCCGGCCATTGCCCTGGCCAGCGCCACGGCGTTCGCGGTGTCCGAGTGCATCGACTGGCTGGTGTTCAGCATCACCAAGCGCCCGCTGCACGACCGCCTGTGGATAAGTTCGGCGCTGAGTATTCCTCTCGATACCTTCATCTTCTTCGGCTTGATCGGCGCGCTCACTCCAGCGGTAGCGGGCACCGCGCTGGTGTCGAAATTCGCCGGGGTCACGGTGGTGTGGCTGATCATGGCCTGGCGCATCCGCAAGCGCGCCGTCGCCAACTGAGGCCAATTGCTGCAGTTCATGTAAAATGCCGGCCTTTCTCCCAATGATCCGCTCCCCTGAGGACCTGAGATGACCCGAATCGGAACTCCATTGTCGCCAACCGCGACCCGCGTTTTGCTGTGTGGCTGCGGTGAGCTGGGCAAGGAAGTGGTAATCGAACTGCAACGCCTGGGCGTTGAAGTGATTGCCGTGGATCGCTACGCCAATGCGCCGGCCATGCAGGTGGCGCACCGTAGCCACGTTATCAACATGCTCGACGGCGCCGCGCTGCGTGCGGTGATCGAAGCCGAGAAGCCGCACTTCATCGTGCCGGAAATCGAGGCCATCGCCACCGCCACCCTGGTAGAGCTGGAAGCCGAAGGCTTCACCGTGATCCCGACCGCACGCGCCACCTCGCTGACCATGAATCGTGAAGGCATCCGCCGCTTGGCCGCTGAAGAGCTGGACCTGCCGACCTCGCCGTACCACTTCGCCGATACGTTCGAAGACTACAGCAAGGCCGTGCAAGACCTGGGCTTCCCTTGCGTGGTCAAGCCGGTGATGAGTTCGTCGGGCAAGGGCCAGAGCCTGCTGCGCAGTGCCGACGACGTGCAGAAAGCCTGGGACTACGCCCAAGAAGGCGGCCGTGCCGGTAAAGGCCGCGTGATCATTGAAGGCTTTATCGATTTCGACTACGAAATTACTTTGTTGACCGTGCGTCACATCGGCGGCACCACGTTCTGTGCACCGGTTGGCCACCGTCAGGAGAAGGGCGACTACCAGGAATCCTGGCAGCCGCAGGCCATGAGCCCGATTGCCCTGGCCGAATCCGAGCGCGTCGCCAAAGCGGTGACCGAGGCCCTGGGCGGTCGTGGTCTGTTTGGCGTTGAGCTGTTCATCAAGGGTGATCAGGTGTGGTTCAGCGAAGTCTCGCCGCGCCCGCATGACACCGGTTTGGTGACCCTGATTTCCCAGGACCTGTCGCAGTTCGCGCTGCACGCGCGCGCCATCCTGGGCTTGCCGATCCCGTTGATCCGTCAGTTCGGGCCTTCGGCTTCGGCGGTGATTTTGGTGGAAGGGCAGTCGACCCAGACCGCGTTCGCCAACCTCGGCGCTGCGCTGAGCGAGCCGGACACGGCGTTGCGTCTGTTTGGTAAGCCGGAAGTGAATGGTCAGCGTCGGATGGGTGTGGCGTTGGCGCGGGATGCGTCGATTGAAGCGGCTCGGGCTAAAGCGACCCGTGCTTCGAAGGCTGTTGTTGTAGAGCTGTAACCGCGTCGCGTCTATCGCCGGCAAACCAGCTCCTGTAGGAGCCGGCTTGCCGGCGATAGCGATCTATCAGGCGACCTTGTTCAAATCGTTATCCCGCGTCTCTTTCAGGCACAGCACAGCAATCAAGCTGAGCAACGCTGCCGCCGACACATACCCACCGACATAACTCAGCCCACCCATCGCCACCAGCTTGGTCGCGAAGAACGGTGCGGCCGACGCGCCCACAATCCCACCCAGGTTATACGCCGCCGAAGCGCCGGTATAACGCACGCGAGTCGGGAACAGTTCTGGCAGCATGGCGCCCATCGGCGCGAAGGTCACGCCCATCAGGAACAGCTCCAGCGCCAGGAACAAAGCCACGGCCCAGGTCGAGCCGTGGGTCAGCAACGGCTCCATGGTGAAGCCCGACAGGATCGCCAGGATCGCGCCGACGATCAGCACCGGCTTGCGCCCGTAGCGGTCGCTGGCCAACGCCGCCAATGGCGTCGCCAGTCCCATGAACAGCACCGCAAAGCACAGCAGGCCGAGGAAGGTCTCGCGGCTGTAGCCCAGGGTTGAAACGCCATAACTCAGGGAAAACGCGGTGGTGATGTAGAACAGCGCGTAACACACCACCATCGACGCAGCGCCCAGCAACACCGGCAGCCAATGCTGGCTGAACAATTCCACCAGCGGCACCTTGACCGGCGCTTCCTTGGCGACGGCGTTGGCGAACACCGGCGTTTCATGCAGCTTCAGCCGTGCATACAGGCCAACCATCACCAGCGCAGCGCTGAGGATGAACGGGATGCGCCAGCCCCAGCTGCGGAATTGTTCGTCGTTCAGGCTCATGGCCAGGATCAGGAACAGACCGTTGGCCGCCAGGAAGCCGATCGAAGGGCCCAGCTGCGGGAACATGCCAAACCAGGCACGTTTGCCCTTGGGCGCATTCTCGGTCGCCAGCAGCGCCGCGCCGCCCCATTCACCGCCCAAGCCCAGGCCCTGGCCAAAACGCAGCACACACAAGAGGATCGGCGCCCAAGCCCCGATGCTGTCATAGCCGGGCAGTAAGCCAATCAGCGTGGTACACACGCCCATCAGCAGCAAGGACGCCACCAGTGTGGACTTACGCCCGATGCGGTCGCCAAAGTGGCCGAACAGCGCCGAACCCAGCGGGCGGGCGATAAAGGCGATACCAAAGGTCAGGAACGACGCCAGCATCTGTGCGGTGCCGGAGGTCTGCGGGAAGAACACCGGGCCGATCACCAGCGCAGCGGCCGTGGCGTAGATATAGAAGTCGTAGAACTCGATGGCGGTGCCGACGATGCTTGCCGTGGCAACCCGTGCAGTCGAGTTGGTCGGGGCGGCGGCGGGCGCGGCCTCGTTATACGTGGTGCTCATGGTGGTGTCCCTGATGGTCATTGCGCGTTTGGACGCGGATTATTATTGGTCGAACACCCATGGATCAGGGTTGTGCGCGGGAAGGCTCGGGATGGGAGCGAACACCGGTCAGACACGATAAAGCGGTGCCTGGACACGCTGGGTGCGGGTAGCACGCGGTCGGGCGCGGCTCTGGTAAGCCGCCCCGATTATAGGAAGGGGTTTGCGGATCCAACAAGGGGGTTAAACGGCGACCGGCATCCGGCTGGTGTGCCAGATCAGCACCTTGCTCACGCGGTTGTCCTCGGTCTCGAGGATTTCCAGGCGATAGCGCCCGATTTTCAGGCACACCGCGCAATCCGGAATGGTCTCCAGTGCTTCGGTGACCAGGCCATTGAGGGTCTTGGGGCCGTCGCTGGGCAGGTGCCAGTTCAGGCTTTTGTTCAGCTCGCGGATCGAGGCGGCGCCATCGATGATGTAGCGGCCGTCCGGCTGGGGCTCGATGTGCGGGTTGTCGGCACTCTGTTCGCTTTCGAATTCGCCGACGATTTCTTCGAGGATATCTTCCAGGGTCACGATACCCAGCACTTCGCCGTATTCATCCACCACCATGCCCAGGCGCCGCTGCTGCTTGTGGAAGTTCAGCAGTTGCAGTTGCAGGGGCGTGCTTTCCGGGACGAAGTAGGGTTCGTGGCAGGCGGCGAGCAAGGCCTCTTTGGTCAGGCTGGCATCGGGCAGCAGGTGTTGGATCTGCCGGGTATTGAGCACCGCCTGGACCTGGTTGATGTCACTGTGGAACACCGGCAGGCGCGTGCGCTGGGAGGTGCGCAGTTGCTCGATGATTTCTTCGATCGAGTCATCCAGGTTGATGCCGTCCACTTCGCTGCGCGGTACCAGGATGTCGTTGACGGTGATGTTGTCCAGGGCGTGGATGCCGGGCATGCCTGGGGTGCGGCCTTCGTCGGATTCGGCTTCCGGCTCGTCGTCATGGTCGGGCAGCGGTTCGTCGCTCTTTTTCACGATGCCGGATTTACGTGCGAACGGGCGCAGCAGCAACAGGCTGATGCCATTGAGCAGCCAGGCCAGCGGGTAAAGGATTTTCAGCGGCACGCCCAACAGCGTATTGCCAAAGCCCAGCACGGCCTGCGGATGGCGGACGGCGAGGGCGCGGGGCAGGTAGTCGGCCAGAATCAGCAGAATCGCGCAGGAGATCATCCAGCCCAGCCAAGGCCCGTTCTGCGCCCAGGCGTAAATGGCCAACAGCGTGCAGAGGATCACCACGGCGGCGCGACACAGGCTGTTGCACAAGATCAGGCTGTTACGCGGGAAGCTCAGGCGGGCGGCGGCCTTGTCGCCTTGGCGTGTGCCGGGGCGCAGGGCCAGCAGGTGTTGTTGCGCGGCTTCGATGGCGGTGAACAGTGCGGCCCATAAGACCAGCAGGGCGATTACCGCGAGCATCGGCTCCAGGGGCAAGTTGTCCATGATCGCTGGCCGTCAGATATGCAGGATGTATTCGCGGACCAGCTTGCTGCCGAAATAGGCCAGCATCAGCAGGCAGAAACCGGCCAGGGTCCAGCGGATCGCCTTGTGCCCGCGCCAGCCGAGGCGGTTGCGGCCCCACAGCAACACGCTGAACACCACCCAGGCCAGGCACGCCAGCAGGGTCTTGTGCACCAGGTGCTGGGCGAACAGGTTTTCGACGAACAGCCAGCCGGAGATCAGCGACAGCGACAGCAGCGTCCAACCGGCCCACAGGAAGCCGAACAGCAGGCTTTCCATGGTTTGCAGCGGTGGGAAGTTCTTGATCAGCCCCGAGGGGTGCTTGTGCTTGAGCTGGTGGTCTTGCAGCAGCAGGAGCAGGGCCTGGAACACCGCGATGGTGAACATGCCGTAGGCCAGGATCGACAGCAGGATATGCGCGAGGATGCCCGGTTCTTCATCAATCACCTGCACCGTGCCGGTCGGGGCGAATTGCGCCATCAGCACCGTCAGCATGCCCAGCGGGAATAGCAGCACCAGCAGGTTCTCGACAGGAATCCGGTAGCAAGCCAGCAGGGTCAATGCGATGACGGCGGCCGCGATCAGGCTGGCGGCGCTGAAAAAATCCAGGCCCAGGCCGACGGGGGTCATCAAATGGGTAAACAGGCTGGCAGCATGGGCCAGCAGGGCGAGCACACCCAAGCCGACGAGCAGGCGTTTGTCCGCCTTGGCGCCTTGGGCCAGACGAGTGCCCTGGTAGAGAGTCGCAGCGGCATACAAAAGGGCGGCGGCGAGGCTGGGTAGCAAACTGGGTGACAAAGGGAGCATAAATCCTGTTAGGCAAGCCCGAAAGGCGCTGAGTTTGGCATACCCCCGCGTAACACGAAAGACTCTCAAGCCAGACAGCGGGTGTGCATGACGGCAGTCTTCGCTATAATCCGCGACCTGCCCACGCCGCAGGCTCGCCGAGCGCTGTTTTTAATAGCGATTTACCACAGCCTGGGCCGCCATTACCTCGGTCTATGAATAGGGCCTGAAAGGATCGCGCATGTTTGAAAATCTGACTGACCGTCTCTCGCAGACGCTGCGCCATGTCACCGGCAAGGCCAAGCTGACCGAGGACAATATTAAAGATACCCTGCGCGAAGTGCGCATGGCGTTGCTGGAAGCCGACGTCGCCTTGCCGGTGGTGAAGGACTTCGTCAACTCGGTCAAAGAGCGCGCGGTGGGCACCGAAGTGTCCCGCAGCCTGACACCGGGCCAGGCGTTTGTGAAGATTGTCCAGGCCGAACTCGAAAGCCTGATGGGCGCGGCCAACGAAGATTTGAACCTCAGCGCCGTGCCACCGGCCGTGGTGCTGATGGCCGGTCTGCAGGGTGCGGGTAAGACCACCACCGCTGGCAAGCTGGCGCGCTTCCTTAAAGAGCGCAAGAAGAAGTCCGTGATGGTGGTGTCGGCTGACGTCTACCGTCCGGCGGCCATCAAGCAGCTGGAAATGCTCGCAGGCGAAGTGGGCGTGACCTTCTTCCCGTCCGACCTGAGCCAGAAGCCGGTCGACATCGCGAACGCGGCTATTAAAGAAGCCAAGCTGAAGTTCATCGACGTGGTCATCGTCGATACCGCCGGTCGCCTGCACATCGACGAAGAGATGATGGGCGAGATCAAGGCGCTGCATGCCGCGATCAACCCGGTCGAGACGCTGTTCGTGGTCGACGCCATGACCGGCCAGGATGCGGCCAACACCGCCAAGGCCTTCGGCGACGCGCTGCCGCTGACCGGTGTGATCCTGACCAAGGTCGACGGTGACGCCCGTGGCGGTGCCGCGCTTTCGGTACGTGCCATCACCGGCAAGCCGATCAAGTTCATCGGTATGGGCGAGAAGAGCGAAGCGCTCGAACCGTTCCACCCGGAGCGTATCGCCTCGCGCATCCTCGGCATGGGCGACGTGCTCAGCCTGATCGAACAGGCCGAAGCCACCCTCGACAAGGACAAGGCCGATAAACTGGCCAAGAAGCTGAAGAAGGGCAAGGGCTTCGACCTCGAAGACTTCCGCGACCAGCTGCAACAGATGAAGAATATGGGCGGCCTCGGCGGCCTGATGGACAAGCTGCCGAACATCGGCGGCGTGAACCTGGCGCAGATGGGCAATGCCCAGGGGGCGGCAGAGAAGCAGTTCAAGCAGATGGAAGCCATCATCAATTCCATGACCCCGGCCGAGCGCCGCGACCCTGAGCTGATCAGCGGTTCGCGCAAACGTCGGATCGCCATGGGTTCCGGCACCCAGGTGCAGGACATCGGTCGCTTGATCAAGCAGCACAAGCAGATGCAGAAGATGATGAAGAAATTCTCCGCAAAAGGCGGAATGGCCAAGATGATGCGCGGCATGGGCGGTATGTTGCCCGGCGGCGGCATGCCCAAAATGTAAAGAATTCGAGCAAAAGCCCGCTTTTGCTCCGACCCACAAGGACGTGGGATCTCCAGCAAACCCGCCGTTGGCGGGCGCTGACTCGCCGTTTTAACCGACGGCTCTATAGCAGATCTGAGTGGCACGCTGATAGGCGCCAGAAAAAGACATTTGCAAAAGTCCGGATATTCCTTAGAATATGCGGCCTTTCGGGCACCTATGCCCGCTGTGCATTTAGATTTGCAGCACCGACTACAGGAACGATGTTCACATGCTAACAATCCGTCTTGCCCTTGGCGGCTCCAAAAAGCGCCCGTTTTACCACTTGACCGTAACCGACAGCCGCAACCCGCGTGACGGTTCGCACAAGGAACAGGTTGGTTTCTTCAACCCTGTTGCTCGTGGTCAAGAAGTTCGTCTGTCCGTGAACCAAGAGCGCGTAGCCTACTGGCTGAGCGTGGGTGCACAGCCATCCGAGCGCGTTGCAAAACTGTTGAAGGACTCGGCTAAGGCCGCAGCCTGAGCAATATGAACGCGACGCCAGCTGTTGCTGATGATTTGATCGTTATCGGCAAGATTTACTCTGTTCATGGCGTTCGCGGCGAAGTGAAGGTGTATTCCTTTACTGATCCGACTGAAAACCTGTTGCAGTACAAGACCTGGACGCTCAAGCGCGAAGGGAGTGTGAAGCAGGTTGAGCTGGTCAGTGGACGCGGGAGCGACAAGTTCCTGGTCGCAAAGCTCAAGGGTCTTGATGACCGTGAAGAAGCTCGTCTTCTGGCCGGTTATGAGATCTGCGTGCCGCGAGACCTGTTCCCTGAATTGACCGACGGCGAGTACTACTGGTACCAGCTGGAAGGTCTGAAGGTTATTGATCAACTCGGGCAATTGTTCGGGAAAATCGATCATCTTCTGGAAACCGGCGCCAATGATGTAATGGTGGTCAAGCCTTGCGCTGGCAGTCTGGATGATCGCGAACGCCTGTTGCCCTATACGGCGCAATGCGTGTTGGCCGTCGACCTGGTCGCGGGCGAAATGAAGGTGGAATGGGACGCGGACTTCTAAGCGTGGCTAATTTGCGCATTGAAGTGATCAGTTTGTTTCCCGAGATGTTTTCCGCCATCAGCGAGTACGGCATCACCAGTCGGGCGGTGAAACAGGGGCTGTTGCAGCTCACCTGTTGGAACCCGCGAGACTACACGACGGATCGACATCACACTGTAGACGATCGCCCATTTGGCGGTGGTCCGGGCATGGTGATGAAGATCAAGCCCCTGGAAGACGCGTTGGTTCAGGCCAAGGCTGCCGCCGGGGAGAAGGCGAAGGTAATTTACCTGTCCCCTCAAGGCCGTCAGCTGAAACAGGCTGGGGTCCGCGAACTGGCGAATGAGGAAGCACTGATCCTGATTGCCGGTCGCTATGAAGGCATTGACGAGCGGTTTATTGAAGCTCATGTCGATGAAGAGTGGTCGATTGGGGACTATGTCCTGTCCGGCGGCGAGCTGCCGGCGATGGTCCTGATAGATGCGGTTACACGACTGCTGCCTGGAGCTTTAGGGCATGCGGACTCCGCGGAGGAAGATTCCTTCACGGATGGTTTGCTGGATTGCCCGCACTACACCCGACCGGAGGTGTATGCGGATCAGCGTGTTCCCGACGTATTGCTAAGTGGCAATCACGCACACATCCGGCGTTGGCGTTTACAGCAGTCCCTTGGTCGGACCTATGAACGACGCGCCGATCTTCTGGAAAGCCGCTCGCTTTCTGGAGAAGAGAAGAAGCTGCTCGAGGAATACATCCTCGCGCGGGACGATAGTTAACAACGTATCGATGGTAGGTCCATTGACTTACCTTAGGAGCACAGCATGACTAACAAAATCATCCTTGCACTCGAAGCAGAGCAGATGACCAAAGAGATCCCTACCTTTGCCCCGGGCGACACCATTGTCGTTCAGGTGAAAGTGAAGGAAGGCGACCGTTCGCGTCTGCAAGCGTTCGAAGGCGTGGTAATCGCCAAGCGTAACCGTGGTGTGAACAGTGCTTTCACTGTTCGTAAAATCTCCAACGGTGTTGGCGTAGAGCGTACTTTCCAGACCTACAGCCCGCAAATCGACAGCATGGCCGTCAAGCGTCGCGGTGACGTACGTAAAGCCAAGCTGTACTACCTGCGTGACCTGTCCGGTAAAGCAGCTCGCATCAAGGAAAAACTGGCTTAAGTCCAGCTTCCCGATGCAGAAAAAAGCAGCCTACGGGCTGCTTTTTTGTGCCTGAAATTTGTCTATCTGCCGGTATTTGTCCATGACCACCCGCCTCGAAGAAATCCAGCGCCGCACCGACCTGTCCGTGACCCACGTGACCAAGGCCGTGTTCCCGCCGACCACCAACCACCACAACACCTTGTTTGGCGGCACCGCCTTGGCCTGGATGGATGAAGTGTCGTTCATCACGGCCACCCGTTTCTGCCGCCTGCCGCTGGTGACGGTCTCCACCGACCGCATCGACTTCAACCACGCGATCCCGGCCGGCTCCATCGTTGAGCTGATCGGCCGCGTGATCAAGGTCGGCAACACCAGCCTCAAGGTTGAAGTGGAAGTGTTCGTCGAGAGCATGAGCGCCGATGGTCGCGAGAAGGCGATCCAGGGCGTGTTCAGCTTTGTCGCGATTGACGCCGACAAACGCCCGGTGCCGGTATTGCCTGGGTTTGCCGACTGATCAGCCGGTTGTGTGGTTCTCGGGTTGGATCACGGCTAGCAAGGTCCAACCGGCTATGGGCTTCACACTGCTGTCCGGGGTGACCACATGCACCCACCCGCTGACATCTCGGGCAAACAGCAGCGTGGCGCGTTCCCCATGGAGCGTTTGGTATTGCTCCCAGCCGAAGCCCTCTGTGAGATGCGTGCTATACAGCTCGGCGCCTTGGCCCAATAGGCTGGCGAGCTTGGTGTAACTCAAGGGTTGACTGCCCAGCAACTGGCCACGGTGTTCATGGCTGGCTCGGTGTTTATCGGTGCGGCGGCTCTCCTGGCTGCTGCTCAGGGTGAACAGGCGGTGGCCGAAGTCGTGACGAAAACGCATCGCGGCCAGGGTATTCAGTTCGCCGGACGGGGAGAGCGCCAGCAAATGCCCAAGCCCAACCAGGTCCAGGTGCGATTCGGCATGCTGGGAGGCCGGGTTGCCGAAATAGGTGGGAAGCCCTTCCATCCGACTGGCGCGGATATTTTCCCAGCTTGAGTCCGTCAGCAGCACGCGGCTGCCAAGTTGCTGCAAGGCCTTGCCAAGGATGCGGGCCGGGCCGTTCGCGCCGACGATCAGGAAGCCGCTGGGCGCAGGCTCGGCGACTTTCAGCAGGCGGGCCAAGGGGCGTGCGGTCGCACTTTGCAGCACCACGGTGCCGATGATCACCGCAAAGGTCAGTGGCACCAACAGCAGCGCACCGGCGTGCCCGGCTTCATCCAGGCGAATCGCAAAGATTGCCGACACCGCAGCCGCCACAATCCCGCGCGGGGCGATCCATGCCAGCAGCGCGCGCTCCCGCCAATTCAGTTTCGAGCCGACGGTCGACAGCGCGACGTTCAGAGGGCGGGCGATGAATTGAATGATCAGCAACAGGATCAGTACGAACGGTCCCAGCGCAATCAAGGCGTTCAAGTCCAGGCGTGCCGCCAGCAGGATAAACAGGCCGGAAATCAGCAGCACGCTGAGGTTCTCCTTGAAGTGCAGAATGTGCCGCACATCCACGCCCTTCATGTTGGCCATCCACATGCCCATCAGGGTCACCGCCAGCAAGCCGGATTCATGCATCACTTCGTTTGAGGCGATAAATACCCCCAGCACCCCGGCCAGCGTCGCCAAGTTATGCAGGTATTCCGGCAACCACTGGCGCCGCATGATCTGCCCCAATACCCAGCCGCCAGCTATCCCGAACAGGCTACCGCAGACGATCACCCCGCCGAAGGTCAGCAGGCTATGGCTCAAGCCATCGCCGGAAGCACGGCTGATGATGAAGCTGTACACCACGACGGCCAGCAGGGCGCCGATAGGGTCAATGACAATGCCTTCCCAGCGCAGGATGTTGGCGATGGAGGCCTTGGGGCGCACCACGCGCAACATGGGAACGATGACGGTCGGGCCTGTGACCAAGGTCAGCGTGCCGAACAGCAGTGCGAGCATCCAGTCGAAACCCAGCAGCCAGTGAGTCGCCAAGGTGATCACCGCCCAGGTCGACAGCGCGCCAAGCGTGACCAGGCGATGCACCACGCTGCCGATTTCCTTCCATTCCGACAGGTGCAGGGTCAGGCTGCCTTCAAACAGAATCAGCGCCACCGCCAGCGACACCAGTGGCATCAGCAGAGGGCCGAACATTTCCTGTGGGTCGAGCCAGCCCAGTATCGGTCCTGCCAGAATCCCGCTCAGTAACAGGAACAGAATGGCCGGCAGTTTCAGGCGCCAGGCCAGCCATTGGCAGCCGAGTGCGGCCACGCCAATGCCGCCAAAGGCCAGCAAAATCTGTTGTTCGTTCATTAAAGCTTCCTGTTCCTTGAAGTAGCGGGCTATGAAAGACTAGTGACCCTAATCACAGTTCACTAATTAATTGCCGCAAAGCCCCGTGCCGCGTCGCTTGAGTGCCCATGCCTGCCATTGATCACCTGCTTATCGACCGTTTTCTCGACGCCCTCTGGCTGGAAAAAGGCCTGTCGGACAATACGCGCCAGGCCTACCGCAGTGACCTGGCCCTGTTCAACGGTTGGCTGCAGGAGAAAAACCTCGAGCTGATCAATGCTGGGCGCGAGCTGATTCTCGACCACCTGGCCTGGCGCCTTGAGCAAAACTACAAGCCACGTTCCACGGCGAGATTTCTCTCCGGAGTGCGTGGCTTTTATCGCTATCTGTTGCGTGAAAAGTTGATAGCGGTGGATCCGACTCTACAAGTCGACATGCCGCAATTAGGTAGGCCTCTTCCTAAGTCTCTGTCAGAAACTGACGTGGAGGCCTTACTGGCCGCCCCCGACCTCAGCGAAGCCATCGGCCAACGCGACCGCGCCATGCTGGAGGTTCTATACGCCTGTGGCCTGCGGGTGACCGAGTTGATCAGCCTGACCCTGGAGCAAGTCAACCTGCGCCAGGGCGTGCTGCGGGTGATGGGCAAGGGCAGCAAGGAAAGGCTGGTGCCCATGGGCGAGGAGGCGATTGTGTGGGTCGAGCGCTATATGCGTGATGCTCGCAGTGAGCTGCTGGGCGGACGGCCCAGCGACGTATTGTTTCCCAGCCTGCGCGGCGAGCAGATGACGCGGCAGACCTTCTGGCATCGCATCAAGCACCAGGCCAAGGTCGCGGGGATCGGCAAGACCTTGTCGCCGCACACCTTGCGCCATGCCTTCGCCACGCATTTGCTCAACCACGGTGCGGATTTGCGCGTGGTGCAGATGCTGCTCGGCCACAGCGACTTATCCACAACCCAGATCTACACCCACGTTGCCCGAGCCCGTTTGCAGGATATGCACGCCAAGCACCACCCGCGCGGCTGAAAACCGCCAATTTATCCCGCCACGGGCTGCCCTGCGGCCCAACTGTGGTAGGCTTTGCCGGTTAGCAAAGGGGACGGCACAAACCTGTGTTTTCAGTTCAGTATTCTTGCTCCCGTCCCTGCATCTGCCTTCAGGAGTTCCCATGCGCTTGACCCAGATTATTGCCGCCGCAGCCATTGCGTTGGTTTCCACCTTTGCGTTTGCCGATGACGCTGCCGAGCAGACCATCCGCAAGAGCCTGGCCAACCTGCAACTCGATACCCCGATCGAAAGCATCAGCGCCAGCCCGATGGCCGGCCTGTATGAAGTCAAGCTCAAGGGCAGCCGCGTGCTGTACGCCAGTGCCGACGGCCAGTACATCGTCCAGGGCTACCTGTTCCAGTTGAAGGACGGCAAGCCGGTCAACCTCACCGAGAAAGCCGAGCGCCTGGGCGTGTCCAAGCTGATCAACGGCATCCCGGTAGCGGAAACCGTGGTTTACCCGGCCATCGGCGAGACCAAGACCCACATCACCGTGTTCACAGACACCACCTGCCCGTACTGCCACAAGCTGCACGCCGAAGTGCCGGCGCTGAACAAGCTGGGCGTGGAAGTCCGCTACGTGGCGTTCCCGCGCCAGGGCCTGGGTTCGCCGGGTGATGAGCAGCTGCAAGCGGTGTGGTGCTCGGCTGACAAGAAAGCCGCCATGGACAAGATGGTCGATGGCAAGGAAATCAAGGCGGCCAAATGTGCCAACCCGGTTTCCAAGCAGTTCGCGTTGGGTCAGTCCATCGGCGTGAACGGTACACCGGCCATCGTTTTGGCTGACGGCCAAGTGATTCCGGGCTACCAGCCGGCACCACAAGTTGCCAAACTGGCGCTCAGTGCCAAATAAATCAGTATCGTCGAAACGTCGACGATCAAGGCTCGCTGACACGTCGGCGGGTCTTTAATTGCAAGCCGCAGTCGTGCGGCTGTTTTCCACGGCCGACCTAGCGTCGGCCGTTTCATGGGGAGTTCTTCAGTGAAACCGGTCAAAGTAGGCATCTGTGGGTTGGGGACCGTCGGTGGCGGCACCTTTAACGTACTTCAGCGTAACGCTGAGGAAATTTCCCGCCGTGCAGGTCGCGGGATTGAAGTGGCGCAAATTGCCACGCGTTCGCCAAAGCCTCAGTTCGAAACGACCGGTATTGCGATTACCAACGATGTCTTCGCCGTTGCCACCAACCCTGAAATCGATATCGTCATCGAGCTGGTCGGCGGCTACACCGTGGCCCGTGAGCTGGTGCTCAAGGCCATCGAGAACGGCAAGCACGTGGTCACCGCCAACAAGGCGCTGATCGCCGTGCACGGCAACGAGATCTTCGCCAAGGCGCGTGAGAAGGGTGTGATCGTCGCGTTCGAAGCCGCCGTGGCCGGTGGCATCCCGGTAATCAAGGCGATCCGTGAAGGCCTGTCCGCCAACCGCATCAACTGGGTGGCCGGTATCATCAACGGCACCGGTAACTTCATCCTTACCGAAATGCGCGAGAAGGGCCGTACCTTCGAAGACGTGCTGGCCGAAGCCCAAGCCCTGGGTTACGCCGAAGCCGACCCGACCTTCGACGTAGAAGGCATCGATGCGGCGCACAAGCTGACCATCCTGGCCTCTATTGCCTTTGGTATTCCGCTGCAGTTCGACAAGGCCTACACCGAAGGCATCACCAAGCTGACCACCGCCGACGTGAACTACGCCGAAGCCCTGGGCTACCGCATCAAGCACCTCGGTGTGGCGCGCAGCACTCCAGCCGGTATCGAGCTGCGTGTGCACCCGACCCTGATCCCGGCCGACCGCCTGATCGCCAACGTCAATGGCGTGATGAACGCCGTGATGGTCAACGGTGACGCCGCCGGTTCGACCCTGTTCTACGGCGCCGGCGCCGGCATGGAGCCGACCGCTTCGTCGGTGATCGCCGACCTGGTGGACGTGGTTCGCGCCATGACCAGCGACCCGGAAAACCGCGTACCGCACCTGGCCTTCCAGCCGGATTCGCTGTCGGCCCACCCGATTTTGCCGATCGAGGCCTGTGAAAGCGCCTACTACCTGCGCATCCAGGCCCAGGATCATCCGGGCGTGTTGGCCCAGGTCGCGAGCATCCTGTCGGAGCGCGGTATCAACATAGAGTCGATCATGCAGAAGGAAGTCGAGGAGCAAAACGGCCAGGTGCCGATGATCCTGCTGACGCACCGCGTGCTCGAACAGCACATCAATGATGCCATCGCTGCCCTGGAAGCCCTGCAAGGCGTGGTCGGCCCGGTGGTGCGGATTCGCGTCGAACACCTGAACTAATGGTTTTGCTGCAAGGGCCCCGCAGGTTCGGCGGCCCTTGTCCAAGAATGCTCTAGAGGAGCCAGTCATGCGTTATATCAGCACCCGCGGCCAGGCACCGGCCCTGAATTTCGAAGACGTTTTACTGGCAGGCCTTGCCACTGACGGCGGCCTGTACGTGCCGGAAAACCTGCCGCGCTTCACCCAGGAAGAGATCGCCTCGTGGGCCGGCCTGCCGTACCACGAGCTGGCGTTCCGCGTGATGCGCCCGTTCGTCACCGGCAGCATTCCGGATGCGGATTTCAAGAAGATTCTGGAAGAGACCTATGGCGTGTTTTCCCACAACGCCATCGCACCGCTGCGCCAATTGAACGGTAACGAATGGGTACTGGAACTGTTCCACGGCCCAACCCTGGCGTTCAAGGATTTCGCCCTGCAACTGCTGGGTCGCCTGCTCGATTACGTGCTGGAGAAGCGCGGCGAGCGCGTGGTGATCATCGGCGCCACCTCCGGTGACACCGGTTCGGCCGCCATCGAAGGGTGCAAGCACTGCGAAAACGTCGACATCTTCATCCTGCACCCGCACAAGCGCGTATCGGAAGTGCAGCGTCGCCAGATGACCACCATCTTTGGTGAGAACATCCACAACATCGCCATCGAAGGCAACTTCGATGACTGCCAGGAAATGGTCAAGAACAGCTTCGCTGACCAGAGCTTCCTGAAGGGCACACGCCTGGTAGCGGTGAACTCGATCAACTGGGCGCGGATCATGGCCCAGATCGTCTACTACTTCCATGCATCCCTGCAGTTGGGCGGCCCGGCGCGTTCGGTATCGTTCTCGGTGCCGACCGGCAACTTCGGCGACATCTTCGCCGGTTACCTGGCGCGCAACATGGGCCTGCCGATCAACCAGTTGATCGTCGCCACCAACCGCAACGACATCCTGCACCGCTTCATGAGCGGCAACCAGTACGTCAAGGAAACCCTGCACGCCACGCTGTCGCCGTCCATGGACATCATGGTCTCGTCGAACTTCGAGCGCCTGCTGTTCGACATGCATGGCCGCAACGGCGCAGCGATTGCCGGCCTGATGGACTCCTTCAAGAGCGGTGGCGGTTTCAGCGTGGAAGAAGAGCGCTGGACCGAAACCCGCAAGCTGTTCGATTCCCTGGCCGTTGACGATGCTCAGACCTGCGAAACCATCGCAGAAGTCTACGCCCAGACCGGTGAGCTGCTGGACCCGCACACCGCTATCGGTGTGAAGGCCGCCCGCGAATGCCGTCGCAGCCTGGACATCCCGATGGTGATCCTGGGCACCGCCCACCCGGTCAAATTCCCGGAAGCGGTGGAGAAGGCCGGCGTTGGCAAGGCGCTGGAATTGCCGGTGCACCTGACTGATTTGTTTGAGCGTGAAGAGCGTTGCACCGTATTGGCCAATGACTTGAAGGCTGTGCAGGCGTTTGTCAGCCAGCATGGCAACCGTGGTAAGCCGTTGTAAGGCGCACCGCGCAGACAAAAACGCCGCTTTCCCTTCCTTGGGTCAGCGGCGTTTTTTGTTTCTGGCAGGCCGGGTCAAGCGTTACGAGAATAGTTTCTGAGCGACGACGATTACGGTGCCGACTGCGGCATAGAATCCCGTCGCGATACCCACTGGGTACCAGAAAGTCTCACAGGTTATCTTCAGGGACTCTTTATTGAGTTTGTTCTGCTCTGCATTCATACGTGCTATTTCAGCAAAAATACGTGATACCTCGGCGTGCATTCTGTCTGTCGATGTCTGCTGTTCATTTTGTTCCGCCATCTTGATCATCCTTCGTAGTAACGGCCTTTTGACATGCGCTTTTGCCTGCACCGCAGCACCACCAGCGCCTACCGAGTATAGGATTCATCTCTGGCCCCAGCCCTCGGCCAACCCCAAAACAGCTGCCCATTGCGTAAGCAGTTATGTGCCGCCGTTTTTTCCCTGTCATGTTGCAAGCGCATGCTGGAATCCGTCACCCCCTGACGGCCCCATAAAGACGATAAAGCGAACTTTCCTACGTCACAAACAGTCACTTAGGATAGATGCAGCTCCCGTTGAAACGATTGTTCCCGAACTATTGAGTGGTGATCGAGATGGAAAGTATCAGCCTATTGCTCGAAGAAGCACTGAGCCCTTATCAGGTTACGCTGACCACCTCTGGTGTGCAGGACGAGTGCCTGGTAACCGTGAAGAATCCTGCTGGCGCCATCGTGGTCGAACGTGAAGTCGACCGCGCCCAATTGATGGACAAGCGCGTGCTGGTGGATGTTGTGGACTGTCTGCTACGCGACATTAAAATCGCTGAAGGGCGCCTGGAGCCCTCGGTCATCGCGGCCTTGCGCAACGCAGCCCAGACCCGCAGCGCCACTGCCGCATGAAGAATTGTTTAACTGTGGAAACTTCCTACAACGTGGCCGGTCAGATTTCGTAACAGCAAGAGCAAACATTGTGCTCCGGTGTTTGTGCCTTGTTGTACTGGTCTTTGTAGGCCACGTTTAACCCCGAAGTGTCTCCCCACGCTTCGGGGTTTCTTTTTGCCCGCGATTTGTCACGGCTCCGGCGAGTCCTGGAAAAAGCTTGGGTTATCGCGCAGATACTGTTCGCGCATGACCGGGTCCAGCCATGAGGCGTAGGACTGCTGTACCTGCTCCTGTGGGATCTCGTGCAATACCTGGTTGATCCGTTCGATGGCCTGGCGTCCCTGAGGCGTGTCCGAACAGCCGATATGCGTGTGCTGGTAAGGTGCCGAGCCTTGGATGGGGTAAAAGATCAGGTCGTCCGAGGCGATGCCCTGTTGCATCGCGTGATAGCGGATTTCCGGCCAATAACCCAACACCGCCTCAAGCCTGCCCAGGCGCTGCATCTGCAACAGGCTACCCAGGGCGTCGTTACCGTAATGCAGTGCGAGCTTGTGCGCATCGGCGTGCTTGAGCCGTTCATCGATGACAGGCCCGTAGCTGCGCTCTGCGATGGCACCCACCCGGGTTTTGTGGGCATCAAGGAACGTCTGCAGGTCAAACTGGCCTTGCGTGATGTAGGGCGCCATGGCTTCTTGCTGGTTACGCCGCACCGTGACGCCATTGCTGGCGACCACAAATGCCTGGCTGGAAAACACGATGTATCTGGCCCGCTCGGCCGTCCACAGCAATGAGGGGTCACAGGTGAACGTGGGCTCACGCAGCATTTGCATGCCCCGCGCGCGATTGACGTGCAGCACCTGGTGCCGATATTCCGGCAGGCGTTGGATGAGTATCGGCAGCAACTGATCCAGCGCGCCCTGGCCTTTGCTTGGGCCTTCGAAAATGGTCAGTGGCGGCAAGTCGCGCAATAACCACACCAGCGTGTCTTCTGCGCTGGCGATCGGGGCCCAGGCGAGTAGGGCACTCAGGCAAAGCTGAGTAAGCCTGCGTCCCATCAGATCGCGCCTGCCTCACGTAAACGCGCAATCGCGGCAACGTCGTAACCCAGCCCGCCCAGCACCACACTGTTATGTTCACCCAACTGCGGCCCAACCCACTCGCAGCTGCCCGGCGTGTCCGACAGCTTGGGCACGATGCCGGGCATCTTGAAGTCTTTGCCGCCAGGCAACTTGGCCTTGAGGAACATCTCCCTGGCCAGGAATTGCGGGTCGCCGAGCATGTCCTCGGCGCTGTAGATGCGGCTGGCGGGTACTTCGGCTTTGTTCAGGATCTCTATCACCTGATCCAGCGGTAGCGAATTCACCCAGCGATCAATCACGCCGTACAGTTCATCACGGCGGCTATCGCGCCCGTCATTGCTGGCAAGTACAGGATCGTTGGCCAAATCCTCACGGCCAATAGCGGACATGAAGCGCTTGAAAATCGCATCGCCGTTGGCGCCAATCTGCACATGCTTGCCATCGGCGCTGGTGTGGATCGAGGAGGGCGTGATACCGGGCATGATGTTGCCGGTGCGTTCGCGAATAAAGCCAAACACGTCGAACTCCGGGATCATGCTTTCCATCATGGCGAAGATGGCTTCGTACAGCGCCACATCCACCACCTGGCCCAGGCCGCCGTTGACTTCGCGATGACGCAGCGCCATCAACGCACCAATCACCGCCCACAGCGCGGCGATCGAGTCACCGATGGAAATACCGGTGCGGACCGGCGGGCGGTCTTCAAAGCCGGTGATGTAGCGCAAGCCGCCCATGGATTCGCCCACGGCGCCAAAGCCGGGTTGGTCTTTCATCGGCCCGGTCTGGCCAAAGCCGGAGAGGCGCACCATCACCAGCTTGGGGTTGAGGGCGTGCAGGGTTTCCCAGCTCAGGCCGAGTTTCTCCAGCACGCCGGGGCGGAAATTCTCGATCAGGATGTCGGCGTCGGCCAGCAACTGCTTGAGGATGGCCAGGCCGTCCGGGTGCTTGAGGTTCAGCGTCAGCGACTGCTTGTTGCGCGCCTGCACGAACCACCACAGCGACGTGCCCTCGTACAGCTTGCGCCATTTGCGCAGGGGGTCGCCGCCGTCGGGCGATTCGACCTTGATCACCTCAGCGCCGAATTCCGCGCAGATACGTGAGGCAAACGGGCCGGCGATCAGGGTGCCGAGTTCGATGACTTTCAGTCCGGCAAGCGGTTTGGCGTTGAACGGCATGAGGATCCTTGTTTGCGCAAGAGCGGTAATGTGATGCCTTTTAACATAGGCGGGCAGGCCAGGGATAAGGATGATGCAGCGCACGATTCGTTGAATGACCCCGCCATCGGTTAGACTGGCCGCCTTTCCCTGTCTCTAGAAGCCCGTTCATGGCCCAGCCGTCCACGACCTACAAATTCGAACTCAACCTCACCGACCTTGATCGCTCGGTGTACGAGAGTGTCAAACAGACCATCGCCCGCCATCCGTCGGAAACGGAAGAGCGCATGACTGTGCGCCTGCTGGCCTACGCCCTCTGGTACAACGAGCAGCTGTCGTTCGGGCGCGGACTGTCAGATGTAGACGAGCCAGCCCTGTGGGAAAAAAGCCTGGATGATCGGGTCCTGCACTGGATCGAAGTCGGCCAGCCCGATGCCGACCGCCTCACCTGGTGCTCGCGTCGCACCGAGCGCACCAGCCTGCTGGCCTACGGCAGCTTGCGCGTTTGGGAAGGCAAGGTCGTGCCGGTAGCGAATAACCTGAAAAACGTACACATCGCCGCCGTGCCTCAGGAAGTCCTCGAGACCCTGGCCAAGGACATGCCCCGCGTCATCAAGTGGGACGTGATGATCAGCGAAGGCACGATGTTTGTCACCGACGACCGTGGCCAGCATGAAGTGCAGTTGCAGTGGTTGGTCGGCGAACGCGGTTGATTGGATCGCCGCCGGTCACCTGTTTTATTTCCGTATCAGAAGAGAAGTCTCCGTCACACCATGCGCATCGATCCTCGCCCGTTACCCGCCGTCCTGCCGTTTCTCGGTGAATTGCCACCGCTGTTGACCCGTCTCTACGCCGCGCGCGGGGTGCAGTCCGAGGCTGAGCTGGATAAAAGCCTGGCGCGGTTGATTCCCTACCAGCAGCTCAAGGGGATCGACGCGGCGGTGGACTTGCTGGTGACCGCGCTGGAGCAGCGCCAGCGCATCCTTATCGTGGGTGACTTTGACGCCGATGGCGCCACGGCCAGCACCGTGGGCACCCTGGGCCTGCGTTTGCTCGGTGCGGCCCATGTTGACTATCTGGTGCCCAATCGTTTCGAGTACGGCTATGGCCTGACCCCGGAAATCGTTGCAGTCGCCCTGCAGCGTGAGCCGCAATTGCTGATCACTGTGGACAACGGCATTTCCAGCGTCGAAGGCGTGGCGGCGGCGAAAGCGGCGGGGTTGCAGGTGTTGGTGACGGACCACCACTTGCCCGGCGATGAGTTGCCGGCGGCGGATGCCATCGTCAACCCGAACCAGCCTGGCTGCGAATTCCCGAGCAAAGCACTGGCCGGTGTCGGCGTGATCTTTTATGTGCTGATGGCCCTGCGCGCGCGCCTGCGCAGCTTGGGCTGGTACGAGAATAAGCCTCAACCCAACATCGGTGAATTGCTCGACCTGGTTGCCCTGGGCAGCGTCGCCGACGTGGTGCCCCTGGATGCCAACAACCGCATCCTCGTGCATCAGGGCCTGGAGCGTATCCGCGCCGGCCGTGCGCGGCCAGGGATCAAGGCGATCCTGGAAGTGGCCAAGCGCGATGCCGCGCGTATCACCTCAACCGACCTGGGATTTATCCTCGGGCCACGCCTGAACGCTGCCGGTCGTCTGGATGACATGAGCCTGGGCATCGAATGCCTGCTCACCACCGACGTTGCCGCGGCGCGGGAAATGGCCGCGCAACTGGACGGCATGAACCAGGACCGCAAATCCATCGAGCAAGGCATGCAGCGCGAAGCCCTGGCCCAGCTCAAGGACTTGCCGGTGGAGTCGATGCCTTACGGCTTGTGCCTGTTTGATCCGGAATGGCACCAGGGCGTGATCGGGATTCTCGCGTCGCGTATGAAAGAACGTTACTTTCGCCCGACCATCGCCTTCGCCGACGCCGGTGATGGCTTGCTCAAGGGCTCAGGGCGCTCTGTGCAGGGGTTTCATATCCGTGATGCGCTGGCGGTGGTTGCGAGCCAGCATCCCAACCTGATCGCCAAATACGGCGGTCACGCCATGGCGGCAGGGCTGACGTTGCCCGAAGAAAACTTCCCGCTGTTTGCCGAAGCCTTTGATGCTGAAGTGCGTCGCCAATTGCGTGAAGAAGACCTGACCGGTCGGCTGCTGTCGGACGGCACTCTGGCGGTGGAAGAATTTCACCTGGAACTGGCCCACGCGCTGCGGCATGCCGGGCCGTGGGGGCAGCACTTTCCCGAGCCGGTCTTTCACGGTGTATTCCAGTTGGTGGAGCAGCGCGTGGTGGGTGAGCGTCACCTGAAGGTGGTGCTCAAGACTGAATGCGGTTCGGTGAAGCTCGATGGCATTGCGTTTGGGGTGGACCGTGAGGTCTGGCCGAACCCGACCGTGCGTTGGGTGGAATTGGCTTACAAGCTGGATGTGAACGAGTTTCGTGGGAATGAGACTGTGCAGTTGATGATTGCCCACATCGAACCGCGCTAAATCTCAGCGGTTTTTTTATGGTGAGCGGGCTTGTTGTGGTGAGCGGGCTTGCCCCGCGTTGGGTGGCGAAGCCGCCCTGATAAAAACGCCGCATTCTGTCAGGCAGAATGCGGCGTTTGGTTTTAGGGCCGCTGCGCAGCCCAGCGCGGGGCAAGCCCGCTCACTACATTGGGGGAGCCTATTCGGCTTTGGCCTGGTGTTTGACGATGATATCCACCAACCGCTTGGCCAGCGCCGGGTAGTTCTCATCGAAGTGATGCCCACCTGGCAGCTTCAGCGCTTCACCCACGGCCGTCTTATCCGTGCAACCGCTCTCGTCGACCTCTTCCGCACCGTAGATGCACACCACTTTCTCAGGTGGCAACTTGGCCATTTCTGGCCCAGTGGCGGCTTCCTTACCAGCGTTGCCCAACCAGCCTTCCACTTCAATCTCGAAGCTGCCCGTGCGCGCAAACGCCAGAAGGATGATTGCGTCCACACGCTGCTGCTCGTTTTCCGGCATACGGTTGTAGATGGCCGGCAACACATCGGCGCCGAACGAATAACCGGTCAATACGAAGCGCTTGGTGCCCCATTTCTGACGGTAGTGCTGCATCAGTTCGGTGAGGTCCTTGGCGCTCTGTTCCGGGGTCTTGTGCTGCCAGTAGTAGCGCAGGGTGTCGATACCCACCACCGGGTAGCCGATCTTGGCCATCTCGCCCGCCACGTCGCGGTCCAGGTCACGCCAGCCGCCATCACCGGAGAGGAACAGGGTGACGGTATCTTTGGCTTGGCCGGCCGGCACTTCAACCACCGGAATCGCCAGGCCGCCGTTGTCCGAACCCACCAGTTGCTTGCGCAACTCGTTGTTCAGTACTTGCGGGTAGTGAATGTCGTAGTCGCTGATGCTGGTGGTGGCACGCGGTGTGTCGCGTACGAAACTGGCAGCATCATCCTCAGGGTTGTCGTTCCAGGCCACCAGCCAATTGCCGTGGGCGGCCGTTTTCGGCAGCGGGTCCTTGCAACCTTCCTGGGTCATGGCGAAACCGACGGAGATGGCGTTGGCCTTGTCGTCGTTCTGAGCGGCCAGCCAGCGCCATGCCAGGCTTGCACCAGGGCCGATACCGCTGACCAGCGTCGCGGGGCCCTTGAGCTGGCCCAGGGCGCTTTGCAGCGCTTGTTCCTGCAGCTTGCAGTCGTCCTTGGGCAGGATTACCTGAATGATCTGCGCCTTGCCGCCTTGGCTCAAGGCAATCAGTTGGCTGTCGGTCAGTACATCGGCGGCCATCACGGCCACGGCCACGCGGGCTTTGGCCGTGCCGTACGGGGTGACGCGGGTCATCACCGAACCATCGGCCTGGGGCAATTGCTCCAGGGTCGGCTGCGGGGCAGGGCGGTTCCAGTACCAATAGCCGCCACCCAGGACCAGGGCGAGCAGCACTACAAAGGCCAATACATACCGCCAGGAGCGTCGAATCATCAGCGTTTCACCAATCCAGTCAAGCCGCCCGCGATCAGGGCGGCGGTATCGGCCAGTGCCACCAGCGGATCAAGTCCTGCGGGCACGGCCATGTAACGGGGTTCCCAGTCAGGCTGGAACTTGTCTTTGAAGCGGCGCAAACCTTGGAAGTTATACAGTTGCTCGCCACGACGGAACACCATCGAACCCAGGCGTTGGGTCAACGGGGCGCCGCGTCGTGGTTGCAGGCCCGACAACGGCACCATGCCGAGGCTGAAGCGGGCGTAGCCGTGACTCTTATAGTGTTGAATCAGGCCGACCATCATGAACTCCATGGTCAGCTTGGGCGCATCCGGGTGGGCGCGCATCAGGTCGAGACTGGCCAGGTCGTGGTTGTAGGTCTCGAGCAGGTTGGCGAAGGCCACCGGGCGCCCTTCGAAGCGAATGATCGCAATACGAAAGTGCTTGAGGTAGTCGTCGCTGAAGCGTCCCAGGGAAAAGCCTTTTTCCCGCACATTCTTGCCGGTCAGCCAGGCATCGGAGATCACCTTGAGCTCGTCCATCGGCGCGGTGCCCGGTTCGCAGATCTCCAGGGACAGGCCGTCCCGCGAGCCACGGTTCCAGGTGTAGCGCAGGTCCTTCATCTCTTTGCCCTTGGCTTCCAGGTCAAAGCGTTTCAGGTCGACACGGGCTTCTTCGCCCAGCTTGATGGCGGTGAGGCCGATGTCCATGTAGTACGGCAGGTTCTCGGCGCGGACCTGGTAGAACACCGGGCGCGCGTGGTGGATGTCGCACAGGTCACGGAACTGCCAGATCATCTCGGCCCGCGGCTGGGTCGGGCCGATCGGGTCGTACAACGCTACCAGGCTACGGCCGCGACGGGCATACATCAGGAACGCTTCATCATTGGGGTGGAACAGCAGCGCCTTGTCACCGGTAAGCGCCAGGCCACCGTCGGGCTGGGACGAGGCCATCAGGATCTTACTGGCGCGCTCCAGTTCGTCGGGTGTCGGCAGGTGGATCACCGGGCGGGCGGTGCGCAGCAGCCAGGTCAGCGACACAACCACCAGCACCACAGCGGCACCCAACAGCGAACGCAGGCCGCGTGGGGCGTTGGCGTCGAGGGTGAACTGCCACCACAGCTGATGGCTGTAAGGCACGTCTTGATAAGCGAACAGCAGCAGCCAGATCGAAGCGCCCAGCACGCAGACACTGGCTACCAGGTACAGCGGCGAGAAGGGCAGTTCGGTCAGGCGGCTGGCGCGATAGAACGAGCGTCTGAAGATCGCCAGCAGGATCGCGGTCATGGTCATCAGGCTGGCTTCTTCCCAGTCGAAACCCTTGAGCAGCGAGAGCAGGGCGCCGACCAACAGCAGCACCATGGTCAGCATCCAGGCGGCCGATAAGCGTCGGCGCAGGCCCTGGGCCAGCAACAGGCACAGCACGCCGATCAGGCTGGCGCCAAAGTGCGAGGCGTCAATCAGGCGGTGGGGAATCAGGAAGCCGATGTTTTCCAGGCGTGAGTCGATTTCGGGCGTGGCGCCAGAGAACAGCAGGACCACGCCGGACAAAAAAACCAGTACGGCCAGCACTGGCGCGGCCAGCCCAGAGGCAACCCGCAGGCTTTGCTGGGTCTGGAACAGTCGCTGCGCTTCGTTGACCAACAGGAACACGCAGGCAATCAACAGCGGCAGCACCACATAGATCATGCGATACAGCAGCAGGGCGGCGGCCAATGGCGCGGCACCCAGTTTGTCAGCGAAGGCCGCCAGCAGGATCGCTTCGAATACGCCCACACCGCCCGGCACGTGGCTGAGCACACCGGCGGCCAAGGCCAGCAGGTACACCAGCAGGAAGGGACCGAACGGTGGCGCTTCCGGCAGCAGCATATAAAGAACAGTGGCGGCAGCGGCCACGTCCAGCGCGGTAATGATCAGTTGCAGGAAGGTCAGGCGGCGACCCGGCAGGCGCAAGGTACGACGACCGGCTTTGACCAACAGGTTATCCGGGTAGGGTTGTTCCGGCAGGCGACGGCGATAGATGCCGATGCACAACACCGCCGACAACAGCAGCACCGCGCCAGCAATACCGCCCAGCACAGCTTGTGGCAAATGCAGGTAGGTCGAAGCGGCGGGCAGGTTGCTCAGTGTCGCCAATGCGGCCAGTGGCGGCAGTGCTGTGCCGAGCGCCAGGCTGGCGAACACTGTCATGTGGGCGACTTCCGAAGCCCCGATGCCATGGCGTGCATATAAACGGTAACGCACCGAACCGCCGGAGAGCATCGACAGGCCAATCGCATTGCCGATGGCAAACGCGGTAAAGCCACCCAGGGCCAGGGTTTTGGCGGGCAGGTTCACGCCCGCGTAGCGCGCACCGGAAAATTCGTAGCCCAATAGAATGACGAAACCGGCGACGGCCGCCGCAAACGCGCCGAGCAGGGCGGGCTTGGGCACTTCCAGGATCGAATCGTGGAGGGCGTAGAGGTCCAGTTCCAGCAGCAGGTGGCGGCAGGCGATCAGGGCGATGGCGAACAACAATAGAGTGACGGCCAGCCCGATGGGTTGCCGGTACTTACTCACCAGATCCAGCCAACGCAAACGGGTGGGTGTGATCGGTTGTTCTGCTGTGACAGTGTCTTGTGGTTCAGACGAGTTGGCGCGCATCAATCACCTCGTGGATTGTGCGCGACAGGATGGAGGTATCCAGCCAAGTTACCAATCCCTATGGACAAAATAATTACAAATATTAACGCGTATCACCGGGTGCGGCGACTGCGGCCATTGGTCGTAGAGGGTAGCGCTTGAGCATTGAGCATAGCTTGCAATGAGATGGACTCTACAAACCGCGTGCGGTTTCATGAAAGATGCCATGCCATTGTTTCAGAAGAACTTTTTCACCGGATACAAAAAAGGCCACTCTTTCGAGTAGCCTTTTTTGATGTTTGGTTGCGGGAGCCGGATTTGAACCGACGACCTTCGGGTTATGAGCCCGACGAGCTACCAGACTGCTCCATCCCGCGTCTGTGGGCGGCATTCTACAGCCCAACGGCGGGGTGTCAACTGTTAATGGATATATCGGTCAAATAACTGCTCAGGCAACCTAAGTTTCAGATTGGAAAAGGTTTTTGGAGTGAGCGGGCTTGCTGTGGTGAGCGGGCTTGCCCCGCGCCAGGTTGCGAAGCAGCCTGCATAACTGACAGACACAAAAAAGGCCACTCTTTCGAGTAGCCTTTTTTGATGTTTGGTTGCGGGAGCCGGATTTGAACCGACGACCTTCGGGTTATGAGCCCGACGAGCTACCAGACTGCTCCATCCCGCGTCTGTGTGTCGGCATTCTACAGAGGAACGCGGGTGTGTCAACCCGTGAATTGAAGAAAAGCGCTTGTGGTTCAATCGGTTAGCTCTCCAAGGAGGCCTCTCGATACCTCGCCAGCCCAGTCTGGCCGAGGCTTTCAGCTCTATCAGCAGGCCAAATTCGATTGAGAAAATAAATTCATCTGGGATTTTTCCTACCGCTCAAGCGGAAGAATCAAACTACTGGTGCTATATACAGGTGTGAATGCGATACTGGCCACCCGTAGGTACACACCCCGTTTATATGACGCAGCGCAAAATCATCCACGTCGACTGTGATTGCTTCTACGCCGCCATCGAGATGCGCGATGACCCGAGCCTGGCGCAAAAACCGCTGGCCGTAGGTGGCTCGGCAGATCGCCGTGGGGTGATCGCCACCTGCAACTACGAGGCGCGGGCCTATGGCGTGCGCTCGGCCATGTCGTCACGCCACGCCTTGAAGCTGTGCCCGGACCTGACCATCGTCAAGCCGCGCATGGATGCCTATAAAGAAGCATCGAAGGAAATCCAGACGATCTTTCGCGACTACACCGACCTGATCGAGCCGTTGTCGCTGGATGAAGCCTATCTGGACGTGTCCGACAGCCCACATTTCGGCGGCAGTGCCACGCGCATCGCCCAGGATATTCGCCGGCGTGTCTCCAACCAATTGCATATCACCGTGTCCGCCGGTGTAGCGCCGAACAAGTTCCTGGCCAAGATCGCCAGCGACTGGAAGAAGCCCAACGGACTCTTTGTGATTACTCCCGACCAGGTCGAAGACTTCGTCTCGCAATTGCGCGTAAGTAAGTTGCACGGCGTAGGCAAAGTCACAGCGGACAAGCTTGCGCGCCTGGGGATCGAAGACTGCCTGCAGTTGCGCGAATGGAACAAGCTGGCGCTGGTGCGCGAATTCGGCAGTTTTGGCGAGCGGCTGTGGAGCCTGGCCCGTGGGATCGATGACCGCGTGGTGCAGAACGACAGTCGCCGGCAGTCGATCAGTGTGGAAAATACCTACGACGTGGATTTGCCGGACCTCTCAAGCTGCCTGGCCAAGCTCCCTGAACTGATGGAAACCCTGGCCGGACGCATGGCGCGCATCGACAGCAGTTATCGGGCGGGCAAGCCGTTCGTTAAGGTGAAATTTCATGATTTTACCCAGACCACCTTGGAGCAGGCGGGGGCAGGGCGGGATCTGGAGAGTTATCAACAGCTGCTGACGCAGGCGTTCAATCGAGGCGGGAAGCCGGTGCGGTTGCTGGGGATTGGGGTGCGGTTGCTGGACCTGAGTAGTGGCAATGAACAGCTGGAGCTGTTCAGCCACTAATCATTTTCAGCGAGCCCCGGGATCCGCCACCAACCGCCCCGCATCCTTGGTCAGCGCTTGCAGGAATTCCTGCTGCAACTCGGGATCATTGCGGGTCAGTTCGATCAGGCTTTGTTCCAGCTCACTGGCTTCTTCTTCCAGGCCCAGCTCAGACAGGCGCTTGACGCGGTGCACCCACTGGCTGACTTCGTCGTCTTCCAGGTCGTCGTAGATCAGGCCGTGCGCTTCCAGCAACTTGTTGCGCAAGGTGCTGCTGACCGCCAGCGTGGAGTCCGAATGCACGTCGTCCTGGCCATCTTCCACGCTGATCTTCAAGGTCGTGACGCGGTTCAGGTCCTGCTCGGCAAATGGGCTGTCCAACAGGTTCAGGCGCAGTACGCCGTTACGGTCGGTGGTCAGCTCATGGACCTGCTTGCCGGCGGTGACTTGCACCGGGCGTTCGCTCCAGGGCAGGCTCGAATACTCCACACGCTTGTCGCGCTGGACTTCATCGATCCCCGCCAGGTTCTGTTGCGCACGGCCGTGGGACTGCACGTTCATGAACGGGTTGAGACCGTCCACGCCGTAGGTCAGCCAGTCACGCGTCACGCTGGTCGGCAGGTTGCCAAGGGCGAAGACGTTCACCACATTGGCGCCCGCGCCGGCCACCAGGGCTACGGCACCCAACGGCATCTCATAGAGTTTGCGCCAGGGCTGGTAGGGCGTGTAGCGGTCGTAACGACGGGTGACTTCGAACTCGGTGACCTCAAAGGTCTTCTGCTCGTGAATACGGACCCGGCGTTGCGGCAGCTCCAGCACTTTGGGTTCGCCTACATCGATCTGCAGGCTGTGGTCGAGCAACTTACGCTCGACCCGCTCCTCGTGCTCACTGCGTTGCGACATCTGGTTGGCGCAGCCGCTGACCAGCAGGGCGCCGCACAAGGCGGCGCCCCCCAGGGCTCTGGTGTTTCGCTTGAACATGACTTCTCTTGATCTGATTTTCAGCGACGAATACGCGCCTGAAGGAAAGACAGCACGTCAGCCACCGGCAACGGTTGGGCTTCGGCTTCGGTCCGGCTCTTGTATTCCAGATTGCCATCGGCCAGGCCGCGGTCACTGACCACGATCCGGTGCGGGATGCCAATCAGTTCCATGTCGGCGAACTTGATGCCTGGGCTGGTTTTCTTGTCCCGGTCATCCAGCAATACTTCAAAACCGGCGGCCGTCAGATCGGCATACAGTTTGTCGGTGGCTTCGCGTACTTGCTCGGTTTCATAACGCAGCGGTACCAGGGCGATCTGGAATGGCGCCAGGGTGTCGCTCCAGATGATGCCGTTCGCGTCGTTGTTCTGCTCGATGGCAGCGGCCACCACGCGGGAAACGCCAATGCCGTAGCAACCCATTTCCAGGATCACCGGCTTGCCGTTCTCGCCCAGCACTTTGCAGTTCATCGCCTGGCTGTACTTGTTACCCAGCTGGAAGATGTGCCCGACTTCGATGCCGCGCTTGATTTCCAGGGTGCCCTTGCCATCCGGGCTTGGGTCACCGGCCACGACGTTACGCAAGTCGGCCACGGTCGGAACCGGCAGGTCACGCTCCCAGTTCACACCGAAGTAGTGCTTGTCGTCGATGTTCGCGCCGATGCCGAAGTCGCTCATCAGCTCGACTGAGCGGTCGATGATGATTGGCAGCGGCAGGTTCAGCGGACCGAGCGAACCCGCGCCGGCGCCAATGGCGTCACGCAGTTCGGCGTCGGTAGCCATGACCAGCGGGCTGGCCACGCCAGGTTGCTGGGCGGCCTTGATTTCGTTGAGTTCGTGATCGCCACGGATCACCAGGGCGATCAGCTTGCCTTCTTCTTCGGCGCGCACGATCAGGGTCTTGATGGTTTTTTCAATCGGCAGATTGAATTTTTCCACCAGGGCCGCGATGGTCTTGGTCTCTGGCGTGTCCACCAGGCGCAGCTCTTCAGCCGGTGCTGGGCGGGAGGTTTCCCGTGGCACGGCTTCGGCTTTCTCGATGTTTGCCGCGTAGTCGGAGCCGTTGCTGAATACGATGTCGTCTTCGCCGGACTCGGCCAGCACGTGGAATTCGTGGGAGCCAGCGCCGCCGATGGAGCCGTTGTCAGCTTCAACCGGGCGGAATTTCAGGCCCAGGCGCGTGAACACGTTGCAATAGGCCTGGTGCATGCGGTCGTAGGTGACCTGCAGCGATGCCTGGTCGGCGTGGAACGAATACGCGTCCTTCATGATGAATTCACGGCCGCGCATCAAACCGAAGCGTGGGCGGATTTCGTCACGGAATTTGGTCTGGATCTGATACAGGTTCAGCGGCAGCTGCTTGTAGCTGCTCAGCTCGTTGCGCATCAGGTCGGTGATCACTTCTTCGTGGGTCGGGCCGGCGCAGAAATCGCGGCCATGACGATCCTTGAAGCGCAGCAACTCAGGGCCGTACTCTTCCCAGCGCCCGGATTCCTGCCACAGTTCAGCCGGTTGGGTGCTCGGCATCAACACTTCCAGAGAGCCGGCAGCGTTCATTTCTTCACGAACGATGGCTTCGACCTTGCGCATCACCTTCAAGCCCATGGGCAGCCAGGTGTACAGGCCGGAGGCCAGTTTGCGGATCATGCCGGCGCGCAGCATCAGCTGATGGCTGATCACGACCGCGTCGGAAGGCGTTTCTTTCTGTGTGGCGAGCAAATATTGACTGGTACGCATGGTAGGCCGTTGTCGGTTGCTTGGACTTGAAATGACTCTGGATTGTACGGGCGCAAACTGTCGCCGTACAGGCATCAGAATGTAGGGCTGTCTGTAGGAGCAGAGCTTGCTGTGGCGAGGGAGCTTGCTCCCGTTCGACTGCGTAGCAGTCGCCGGCTTTTTCAGGGGCGCTTCGCACCTCAGCGCAAGCAAGCTTGCTCACCACAAAAAGCCAGTCTTTAAAGGGTTATTCTTCAACAGCAGGCGGATTCAACTTCGCCCGCCGATTCTCCTGAAACCAATGCAGCGCAATCAGCACCAGCGTCGGCACACCCAGCATGCAGGTGATCAGGAAGAAGTTGTGATAGCCGAACTTCTCCACCATCACCCCCGAATACCCACCGATCAGGCGCGGCAACAGCAGCATGATCGAGCTGAGCAACGCATATTGGGTGGCGGAGAACTTCAGGTTGGTCAGGCTCGAAAGGTAGGCCACGAATGCCGAGGTCGCCAGCCCTGAGCTGAAGTTATCCAGGGAAATGGTGAAGATCAGCATCTGCAGGTCCGGGCCCATGTCGGCGAGCATCACGAACAATAGGTTGGTGCCGGCCGACGCTACGCCGCCGATGAACAGGATCGGCAGGATGCCGAAGCGCACGATCAGCAGGCCGCCCATGCCGGCGCCGACCAGGGTCATGATCAGGCCGAAGATCTTGCTGACCCCGGCGATCTGGTCCTTGGTAAAGCCCTGGTCGATGTAGAACACGTTGGCCATCACGCCCATTACAGTGTCGGACATGCGGTAGGTGGCGATCAGCCCCAGCAGCAACAACGCCTGCCAGCGGTAGCGCAGGATGAAGTCGTTGACCGGCGTCAGCACCGGCGCCAGGCCACGCCGACCCATGGCCGAGAGGCACAGGGAGGTCAGGGTGATATAGAGGATGGCGCGCAGGAACGCGCGGTCTTCCATGAGCAAGTCCCACAGGCTCATGCCGTGGAACAGCACGCTTTCGAAATCGGTGTTGAACAGTTGGGTGAACATCGCCGGCACTGACACCAGCAACACGATCAGTACGAACACCGATGCCAGCTGATGCACGAAGCTGTAACGCCCGGCCTGCAACTGGGTACGCAGTGGCACATTGGGTTCGCGCATGAACAGGGTGGTCAGCAGCGCCGGGATCATCAATAAGCCGAACAGCACATAGGTGCCGGTCCAGGCCGAGTGTTTATAGTTGAAACCGGTGGAACCGAAGCCTTCTGCAAAAAACAGCGCACCCGCCGTGGCGAGCAGGGCGGCGATGCGATAACCGGACATGTAACTGGCGGCCAACGCAGCCTGGCGGCTGTCGTCGGCGATTTCCAGGCGGTAGGCGTCGACGGCGATGTCCTGGGTGGCGGACGCAAAGGCGACGATGACAGCGATAGCGATCAGCCAGGACAAGTGTTTCTGAGGGTCGCAAAAACCCATGCCGATCAACCCAAGGATCACCAGCGACTGGGCCAGCACCAGCCAGGAGCGACGGCGTCCGAGTTTGCCGAGCAGCGGCAGGCGCCACTGGTCGAGCAACGGCGACCACACCCATTTAAAGGCATACGCCAAACCGATCAGGCTCGCATAGCCGATGGTCTCGCGGGCCACACCGGCTTCACGCAACCACACTGAAAGCGTCGAGAACACCAACATGTAAGGCAGGCCGGCGGCAAAGCCGAGCAACAACAGGACTAACGTCGAGGGGCTGGCATAGGCAGCGAGCGCGGCGCGCCAGGTTTTACGGGGCATGGGCTGGAGTCTGCCTCAGATTTGCGGAAACAAAGCGCGCACTCTAACCGCTGTGCTCTACCGGGCGCCAGCCATGGCGCTGAATATCAACGCGATTGTTCAGGATATTGACACCTTCATCGCGCAAACGCGCCCGCTGCTCGTCACCCGAAGCACTGCCCACCGGCAGACTTATCCGACCACCGGCACCCAGCACTCGGTGCCAGGGCAGCCTGGTGTCTTCGGGGAGTTGGCTGAGGGTGCGTCCCACCCAACGCGCCGCACGGCCGAGGCCCGCCAAGTGAGCCAGCTCGCCGTAGCTCACCACGCAGCCTGCGGGCACTTGGGCCAGGGTCAGGTAGAGCGCGGTGCGGCGCATTTCGGCGGGGCTTTGTGGCGTTTCGGCGGGCTGATTCACGGTGGGCATATCCATTGATACCGACGGCACAATTGTAGGAAAGGTCTGTAAGTGTGCTGATGAGAATTGAACTCAACTTAAATCCTTGAGTCAGTCCTAGCTATCTAACACGATAATCGCCCCTTTTTGCCAACCTTGAGCTCCCGATCCGCTTATGTTGTCCAGAACCCTGCTGTGCCTCGCTGTTTTCAGCGCCTCCACGCCCTTGCTCGCCGATACCGTCTGGTTGAAGAACGGTGACCGCCTGACCGGCAAGATCAAGGTCTTCGACGGTGGCAAGCTGCTGATCCAGACCGATTACGCAGGCGCCATCCCGGTGGACTGGAAACAGGTGAAAACCCTGGAGAGTGATCAGGAACTGCTGGTCAAGCAGGACGCCTACACCGGCGAGAAGGCCAAGTCGCTGAAAGCAGCGGATGACGGCAAGGTGGTGCTGGCCAACGGTGAAGCGCCCAAGACCGTCGATTTGGCCAGCATCCAACAGATCATCAAGCCCAAGCCGGTGATCGAAGACCTGGTGTGGAAAGGCAACGTGGACATGGCGCTGGACTATAAACGCGCCGACAAAGACACCAATGACTACGACATCGACTTCAAGACCACCGCCCGCCATGGCCAATGGCGTCACACCGGGCAGGGCGAGTACAACCGCGAGTTCCAGGATGATGTCACCACCACCGACAACTGGGCCCTGGAATACGACCTTGACCGCTTCCTGACCGAGCATTGGTTCTGGCAGGGCCGCTTGACCTACAAGCGCGACAAGGTTGAAGACCTGTCCCGCCAACGCACCGTCGGCACCGGCCCCGGCTATCAGTTCTGGGACGATGAACTCGGCGCGTTCTCCCTGGGCTCGCTGGTCAACCGCACCGACTATGAATACGCCGACGGCGGCAAGGACAACTTCTATTCCCTGGCCATGAAGTGGAACTACAACCGCTACCTGGTGGGCAAGACCGTCGAGTTCTTCACCAACGGCGAAGTGGGCAAGCCGATCGGCGGCCCGGCCGAATACTCGCTGGATGCGGAAATGGGCCTGCGCTACAAAGTCACCGAGTGGGCTTCGCTCAACCTCAAGGCCGAGCGCGACATCATCAGTGGCGACTCCGACAGCAGCTTGAGCAAGACCCGTTACACCGCAGGCTTCGGCGTAGCCTGGTAACACGGGCGAACAAAACCTGCTTGGCAACCTTTGCCGATAATGATTACCTTGCGTTGAGATTCATTCCCATAGGCTCCATAGGCCATGGGCGACTGATTATCCGAGGAGTCATACGTTGAGCGCACAGGTTGCCAAGAACGCCCGAGAGCTGTTGCTCAAGGAATACCGTGGGGCTCTCTCCACACTGTCCAAAGCCATGCCTGGCTTCCCCTTCGGTTCGGTCGTGCCGTATTGCCTGGATGAGCAGGGCCGCCCGCTGATCCTGATCAGCCGCATTGCCCAGCACACCCACAACCTGCAGAAAGACCCCAAGTGCTCGCTGCTGGTGGGTGAGCGCGAGGCGGATGACGTGCAGGCCGTCGGGCGCCTGACCTACCTGGCCGAAGCCGAAAAACTGGAGGAGGGCGCTGCCATCGAGGCGGCTGCCGAGCGTTATTACCGCTATTTCCCCGATTCAGCCAACTATCACAAGGCCCACGACTTCGACTTCTGGGTACTCAAGCCGGTGCGTCACCGTTACATCGGCGGCTTTGGCGCGATTCATTGGGTCGACCAGCTGACATTGGCCAACCCGTTCGCGGGCAAGGCCGAGCGCAGCATGATCGAACACATGAACAGCGATCACACCAAGGCCATTGCCCATTACGTCGACCTCACCGGCCTGCCGACGTCCGAGCCTGCCCAGTTGGCCGGCATCGACAGCGAAGGCATGCACTTGCGTATAGGCCAATCCTTATATTGGTTGCCGTTTGCGGAGTCTTGCAACACGCCGACACAAGTACGCGAAGCCCTGGTTTCATTGGCTCACGCCGAGGTCTGGCCGAAAAAAGAAGCCGCTGACGCTTGAATTCACGAAACGGCGACGTCATCTAAGGTGGACTGGCAAGGCATTCTTGCGTTGAGGAACCATTTGATGCGCCCTTTTTTATTGCTCTTTCTGCTGTTCCCGGTGTTGGAGCTGTTCGTATTCGTTCAAGTCAGCAGTGCGATCGGCTTTTTCCCGGCCCTGTTGCTGATCATTCTCGGCTCGATGCTCGGCGTTCTGGTGCTGCGCGTCGCCGGCCTGGCCACGGCGCTGCGTGCCCGTGAAAGCCTGAACCGTGGCGAGCTGCCCGCCCAGACCATGCTCGAAGGCCTGATGATGGCCCTGGCCGGTGGCCTGTTGATCCTGCCGGGTTTCATCAGCGACGTGGTGGGCCTGGTGATGTTGCTGCCGCTCACCCGCAAACTGCTGGCCGGCAAGATGCGCCAGCGCGCCGAAGAGGCTGCGGTTCGCCAGCGTGCGTTCGCCGATGACCTGCAACCCCGTGGCGGTCCGGCTCCGCGCCAGCCGCTGGGGCGTGAAGGTGATGTGATCGAAGGCGAGTTCGAACACCGCGACAGCAAATAACCGCTTCACTGGCACGGCACCTCTGGGTGCCGTGTTGCTTTGAGCCGTCGGCACACGTAAAAAAATTACGCCGAGGCCCCTTGTAATAAGCTTATGCGCCCTTATGTAACGGTCACCGCAAGGTTTCTGGTGGCGACACCAGACAGACTTCCGCGTCTTGCTTGGCGAGGCGCGACCGGCACAGCCGGAATACAACCCGCCGGTACTGACACCGGCCGATGAAAAACACAATTAGGAGAGATCGACAATGAGCAAGCTTCGTCCTCTGCACGACCGCGTCGTAATCCGTCGCAGCGAAGAAGAAAAGAAAACCGCCGGCGGGATCGTTCTGCCAGGTTCGGCTGCTGAAAAAGCCAACCACGGTGTGATCGTCGCTGCTGGCCCAGGCAAAACCCTGGAAAACGGTGAAGTGCGTGCTCTGGCCGTTAAAGTCGGTGACAAGGTTGTATTCGGCCCTTACTCCGGCAGCAACACTGTGAAAGTTGACGGCGAAGACCTGCTGGTCATGGCTGAGAACGAGATTCTCGCCGTACTGGAAGCGTAATTTCCCCGCTCATTTTCCCGTTACTCCAAAGTATTTAAGGATTATCGATCATGGCTGCTAAAGAAGTTAAATTCGGCGATTCCGCCCGCAAGAAAATGCTCACCGGTGTCAACATCCTGGCTGACGCAGTAAAAGCGACCCTGGGCCCGAAAGGCCGTAACGTGATCATCGAGAAGAGCTTCGGCGCTCCGACCATCACCAAGGACGGCGTTTCCGTAGCCAAAGAAATCGAACTGGAAGACCGTTTCGAAAACATGGGCGCGCAGCTGGTCAAAGACGTTGCCTCCCGTGCCAACGATGACGCAGGCGACGGCACCACCACCGCTACCGTCCTGGCTCAGGCCATCGTCAACGAAGGCTACAAAGCCGTCGCTGCCGGTATGAACCCGATGGACCTGAAGCGCGGTATCGACAAGGCGACCATCGCTATCGTTGCCGAGCTGAAAAACCTGTCCAAGCCATGCGCTGACACCAAGGCAATCGCTCAGGTAGGCACCATCTCTGCCAACTCCGACAGCTCCATCGGCGACATCATTGCCGAAGCCATGGAAAAAGTCGGCAAAGAAGGCGTGATCACCGTTGAAGAAGGCACTGGCCTGGAAAACGAACTGTCGGTTGTAGAAGGCATGCAGTTCGACCGTGGCTACCTGTCCCCGTACTTCGTCAACAAGCCAGAAACCATGGTTGCCGAGCTGGACAGCCCGCTGATCCTGCTGGTCGACAAAAAGATCTCCAACATCCGCGAAATGCTGCCAGTACTGGAAGCCGTTGCCAAAGCCGGCCGCCCACTGCTGATCGTTTCCGAAGACGTTGAAGGCGAAGCCCTGGCAACGCTGGTTGTGAACAACATGCGTGGCATCGTTAAAGTCGCAGCCGTCAAGGCGCCAGGCTTCGGCGACCGTCGCAAGGCCATGCTGCAGGACATCGCCGTCCTGACCGGCGGTACCGTTATCTCCGAAGAGATCGGCCTGAGCCTGGAAAGCGCCACCCTGGAAAACCTGGGCAGTGCAAAGCGCGTGACCATCTCCAAAGAAAACACCATCATCGTTGACGGTGCTGGCGTAGAGCAGGACATCCAGGCTCGCATCACCCAGATCCGTGCCCAGGTTGCCGAGACTTCGTCCGACTACGACCGTGAAAAACTGCAAGAGCGCCTGGCCAAGCTGTCCGGCGGCGTTGCAGTGATCAAGGTTGGCGCCGGTTCCGAAGTTGAAATGAAAGAGAAGAAAGCCCGCGTTGAAGACGCCCTGCACGCAACCCGCGCAGCCGTTGAAGAAGGTGTGGTACCTGGCGGTGGCGTTGCGCTGATCCGTGCTCTGGAAGCCCTGGCCAACCTGACCGGCGACAACGCTGACCAGAACGTCGGTATTGCCGTACTGCGTCGCGCTGTTGAAGCACCACTGCGCCAGATCGCTGCCAACTCCGGCGACGAGCCAAGCGTTGTGGTCAACGAAGTCAAGAACGGCAAAGGTAACTACGGTTACAACGCTGCGACTGGCGTCTACGGCGACATGATCGAAATGGGCATCCTGGACCCTACCAAGGTAACCCGTTCCGCGCTGCAAGCAGCAGCCTCCATCGGCGGTCTGATCCTGACCACCGAAGCTGCAATCGCCGACAAGCCGAAGGCTGAAGGCGCAGCTGGCGGCGGTATGCCAGACATGGGCGGCATGGGTGGCATGGGCGGCATGATGTAAGCCAGCCTTACCCGGCTAATAAAAAACCCGCCTGCAGTGATGCAGGCGGGTTTTTTTATGGGCGACTGTTCGCTCAGCCAATCCCGCGTCGACGCAACAGCTTCTTGAATGTCATCCCGCGGGCCAGGGTGGGTTGGCCGATAAAGAGCACACGTGCAGCGGACCACGATGCAGTCGTACTGTCGAGAGGCTCTTCGGCAGGCACATATGCGCTTGTGCGGGGTATGGGCCTCCCCCAGTGGCAGGCCAGCAGTGAACTGGCGGCGATACACAGCGATAGCATCAACGTAAGCAAATGCTTCTTGGGGGGACGCATGAACGGGCTCTCCAACCTGATCCAAAGGACAGGACCCAGGGCACAGGGCTAATCCTGGATCAGGTGGCGAGGTTACGGAGAATGCCAGCGGTTCACTGTCACAGGCTGTAACACGCGGGTTAGCGTGGGCGTAGGGGCAGGATCAGGGTCAGGCGTGCACCGCCCAAAGGGCTGCGCGTAACGGACAGCTTGCCGCTATGCCATTGGGTCGCACGCCTGGCCAGCGCCAGCCCGAGGCCGAAGCCACCGGGCTCATCGCCGCCAATGGCCAGCCGTACAAAGGGTTCGAATACCTTTTCGCGGTTTTCGGCAAGGATGCCAGGGCCGTCGTCGTCCACGTGCAGCACAAGATGGTGCTCATCCTGGCAGGCCGCGCTGACGCACACCTGTTCGCGGGCGTAGGTGACGGCATTGCTCAACAGGTTGCGTACGATCAAGTGCAATAAGGCGCGGTCGCCGATCAATTGCAGGTCCGCCGGCTCGGTGTCCAGGCTCAGGCGGCGTTGGTGCCCGTCGAGCAAGGCAAACTCCTGATGCAGCCAGTCGCGGATAGGGATGGGCTCATGTTGCAGGTCGGTGGGCGCACCGGCCATCCGGGCAAAGGTCAGGCTGGCGCGGACCAGGGCTTCGAGTTCTTCCACATCGGTTTGCAGGCGTTCCTGCAAGCGGGTACGGGTGAGTGAATCGTCGCTTTTGCTCAGCAAGGTCAAGGCGAAACGCATCCGTGCCAAGGGTGTGCGCAGTTCGTGGGAAACAGCTTGGGACACCTCCCGGTGACGCTCGCTCATGGCCGTAATGTCCTGCGCATGTTGTTGCACGGTTTGCAGCAGCGGCGTCCATTCCTTGCCCATGGCCGGCAGCATGGCGTTGGGCGTGCGAGCCAGGGTGCCCAGGCAGGTATTGAGGGCTTCCACATCGGCGCGACGCTGGCGGCGTGCGCGCAGACCCAGCCACATCCACAGCACCAACGGCAGGCCAGCCACGCACGCGGTGATGCCATACACCGGGAATTGCAGCAGATCCTTGACCTCAGCCGTTCCCCACATCGGGCCGAACTGGATCAGGGTGGTGTCGTCGAGCGGAAAGTAGGTGATGTCTTCATCGCTGCTCTGCGCCGGTTGTTGGTGCTTGAGCATGATCAGGGCTTCGGGCGGCAGTTCGATCGCGTCCAGCTTGACCAGGCTGATCGGGTACTGGAAGCGCGCACGCAGCGCGTCCATGCGCGCTTCACGCTGCGCGGCCGGCAAGGGCTTGAGCTGCTCCGCCACCAGGTAGCCAGGCCCGGCCATCAAGCGCAAAAAGCTGTATTCACCGACAAACACCGAGGCATTCGCGCACAGCCACAACAGATAAAGCGTCAATGCGCCCCAACTGGTGCCCGCCACGATTGCCATCCAGGGTCGTACGTTAGAGAGCATGCTGGGCGCCTTGCGGGATTTCGACAAATAGGTAGCCCTGGGCCGTGATGGTCTGGATGGTCACCGGGCAGTCCAGGCTCATCAACTTCTTGCGCAGACGCGACACGCGCATGTCCACGGAACGATTGAGCCCGTCGTACTCCAGGCCACGCAGGTTTTGCAGGAGCTTTTCGCGGGTCAGTAGCACCCCGCAATGGCGGGCGAAAATCGTGAGCAACTCGAACTCGGCTACTGAAAACTGCAAGGGCACCTCATCGAGCCAGGCGAAGTGGTGGTTGAGGTCCAATCGAAACGTGCCCCACTGGTAATAAGCACGCGAGGCTTGCGGATGGCGACGCAGCAACGAGCGGATCCGGGCCAGCAACAGCAGTGGGTCGACGGGTTTAACCACATAGTCATCCGCGCCAACGTTGAACCCGGTCAATTGCTCGGCGTTTTCGTCCAGCGCCGTCATCATTAGGATCAAACCGGGGTAGTGGTCGCGGATCTGTCGGCACAGGGTAAAACCATCGATGCCCGGCAACATCACATCCAGGATCAGCAACGCCGGCTGCTCATCACGGATGCGCTGGGCCGCGCGATCGCCGCGATGCTCCACCGACACGGTAAACCCTTCGGCGCGCAGGAACTCGGCGGTCAGTGCGGCCAGTGGGCGGTCATCTTCGATCAGCAGCAGGGTGTCGGACATGAAAGGGCGTCGTCGCCGGAGAATGGGCGCAAGTGTTACGCCCTTGCCCCTGCGCAGGCAAGGGCTCGGGGTGACGATCAGCGGGCGCTGATTGCTGGCGTCACGTCCTTCGGCGCTTTCCAGCTCAGCAATTGCTGTTTGAATCCATAGCTGGCGGCCTGGTAGTAAGTGATGGCGCGCAGGATCAGCGGGTCATCGCTGCCCACCCGCAACTCCTGGCTTTCCCCCAGCGCCTGGTCATGGCGACGCAGGCCCTGGCGTGGGCTGAGGATCGCCAGGTCTTTGCCGTCAAACAGTCCCAGGTGCTGGTAGTTGCCGACCACTACACGCGGTGGCAGCGGGTTGTCTTGCAACAGGTTGCGACCGAAGAACGTCGATTCGTAGCTCAAGTTGATCAGCCCCAGCAAGGTCGGCGCCAAGTCGATCTGACTGGCCAGTTGCGCGGTCTCCCGTGCCTCGACCAGCTTGGGGGCATAGATGAACAGGGGAATCTGGTAGTTGGTGATCGGCAGGTCTTCCTTGCCGGCGCTGCCGGCGGTGTGGTCGGCGACGAACACGAAGATCGTGTTGTCGAACCACGGCTTCTGGCGTGCAGCCTCCAGGAATTCGCCGATGGCATGGTCGGTGTATTTCACCGCGCCGTCGCGGCCGTTGCCGGATTTGATATCGATGCGCCCATCGGGATAGGTGTAGGGGCGATGGTTGGACGTGGTCATCAGTTGCAGCAGGAAGGGCTGCTGCTTGGCGTAGTCCGCATCGGCCAATTTCAAGGTTTGTTTATAGAGGTCTTCGTCGGCCATGCCCCAGGCGTTTTTAAACGATATTTGCGACTCGGGCACGCTGCTCTGGTCGACCACCCGGTAGCCGTTACCACTGAAGAACGCGTTCATGTTGTCGAAATAACCGCGCCCGCCGTAGACGAATACACTGTCGTAGCCGATGGCGCTGAGTTGCTGGCCCAGGCTGGCGAAGCCGCTTTCGCGACCGATACGCTTGACGATCGAACGGCCCGGTGTCGGTGGGATCGCCAGGGTGATCGCCTCCAGGCCTCGGTCGGTGCGGGTGCCGGTGGCATAGAAGTTGTTGAAGTACAGGCTTTGTTTGCGCAGGGCATCCAGGTTGGGCGTCAGGTTGCGCTCGTCGCCGTTGCTGCCCATGTACTTGGCACTGAAGCTTTCGATGGTCACCAGCACGATATTGGGTTTGCGCAACGTGCCGGGGTTGGTGATAGCACGGCGGATATCCAGCGGGTCTTTGTCGATGAAGCGGGCGTTGGGCTCACTGAGTTCGGCGCGCACCTGCTTGGCAACCACGTCCGCCGGCAGACTTTTGTAGAACTGGGTGTAGTCCAGTTCGTTGTTACGGAACGCGGCAAAAAACTGATAAGGGCCATTGCTTGCCAGCTCGTTCTTGTAGGCGTTGCCGCCTTGGGTGCGCGGGCTGTCCTGGCTGATCAGTTGCAGGCTGAGGCCTGCGACCACCACAAGGCCCAGGGCGTTGACCAGGCGCCCACGCAGCGGTGGCAAAGGCGCATTCATCGCGGCATTGAACGGTTTGCGCAGGGCCAGGCTCAACACAATCGCGAGCATCGCCAACAGGCTGAGCAGCTTGCCGATCGGGTAGGACTCCAGCACGTTGTTCAGCACTTCATCGGAATACACCAGGTAGTCGACGGCGATAAAGTTGAAGCGCACGCCGAACTCATCCCAGAACAACCATTCGGCGACCGAGGTGAACAGCATGGCAAACAGGCTGACCGTCAGCACCGCCTGCAGGAACCAGCGGTGGCCACGACGACGCCACAGGGCCGGTGGGCAGAGCAGCAGGTACAGACCCAACGGCAGCGCCGCGTAGGCCAAGAAACCCAAGTCGTAGAGCAGGCCCACGCCAAACACCGGTAGCAGGTTGCCACCGACTTCATCCAGGTGAGTGATGAGCAACACGCTGCGCGTGAGCAGGAAAATAACCAGCCAGGCACCGGTTACCAACAGCAAATAGCGCATAGGCGCTGTTTTGAGAAACCCCATGTCTATGTTCCTTATATCAATGGGCGGCGATCTTCGCTCTGACACTGTAGTCAACTTGTGAAGCTATAGTGAAAATCTCGTTCAACTAAAATATCGGTTGAAAACCTTAATCGACGGGCCTTCCAGGTCTATCCCTGAGCCACAGTTGGCCTTAAGCTGCGCGAGCCAACACGGCCGTTACCGCGTACGGAGACACTGCCCATGCGAATTCTATTGGTTGAAGACAACCGCGATATTCTGGCCAACCTGGCCGATTACCTGGGGCTAAAAGGCTATACCGTGGACTGTGCGCAGGACGGTTTGTCGGGCCTGCACCTGGCCGCCACCGAGCATTACGACCTGATCGTGCTCGACATCATGCTGCCCGGCATCGATGGCTACACCCTGTGCAAACGCCTGCGTGAAGATGCGCGCCGTGACACACCGGTGATCATGCTCACCGCCCGCGACCAACTGGATGACCGGCTGCAGGGCTTCAAGTCTGGCGCCGATGACTACCTGCTCAAACCGTTTGCCCTGTCGGAACTGGCCGCGCGCATCGAAGCGGTGCTGCGCCGTGCCCAGGGTGGCGGGCGCCGCGCCCTGCAAGTGGGTGACCTGAGCTACGACCTCGACACCCTGGAAGTGACCCGCGAAGGCCGCCTGCTCAAGCTCAACCCAGTTGGCCTGAAACTGCTGGCGGTGCTGATGCAAAAGAGCCCGCACGTGTTGCGCCGCGAAATTCTCGAAGAAGCCTTGTGGGGCGACGACTGCCCGGACAGCGACAGCCTGCGCAGCCACGTCCACCAATTGCGCCAAGTGATCGACAAACCGTTCGCCAAGCCGTTGCTGCAAACGGTGCACGGCGTCGGTTATCGCCTGGCTGAGGGTCGAGATGGAGTTTAAGCAAAGCCTTGCCCAGCGGATCATCATCGCCTTTGCGTTGATGAGTGCGTTGGTGGCGGGGGCCTTCGCCATGGGCATCGTCGCGACGGTGCACCTGGTGGAAGAGAAGTTGATCTCGGCGGGCCTGGGCGGTGACCTGCAGCGCTTGCTGCTGATGGACACGGTCGAAGACTGGCGGCACCGGCCCGAGCCGGATCAGCTGTTTTACTTCAGCGGTGGCCCTGGCGATTTTGAGTTGCCCAAGGATCTGCGTCACCTTGAGCCCGGCTTCCATGAAGTGTTCCGCGAAGCGTTGTCGTATCACGCCATGGTCGAAGTGGTCGACGGTCGGCGCTACGTGTTGCTGCAGGATCAAAGCGATTTTGAAGAGCGCGAGCGCGTGCTGTTTGCCGTGGTGCTGGTGGGTTTCGTCCTCAGCCTGGCGCTGGCGGTATTCCTCGGCTGGGTGTTGGCGCGCAAGGTGATGGCGCCGGTCGTGCGGCTGGCCCGTCAGGTGCGTCACCGTGACCAACTGCTGGGCCTGGCGCCGCCGTTGGCACCGGATTACGCGGCGGATGAAGTGGGGGAACTGGCCGTGGCCTTCGATGCCACCCTGGGACGCCTGCGTCAGGCGCTGTCCCGTGAGCAGTTGTTCACCAGTGATGTCAGCCATGAATTGCGCACACCGTTAATGGTATTGGCCAGCTCCTGCGAGCTGCTGCTGGAAAACCCGGCCATCGACCAGCGTGGGCGCAACCAGGTGCTGCGTATCGCCCGGGCCTGCGAAGAGATGCGCGAACTGGTGCAGACCTTCCTGATGCTGGCCCGTGCCCAGCATGATGAGTCGGCCATGTCGCCGCAGGTCAGCCTCGCGCAAGTGGCCGATGATCTGCTCGGTATCTGGCGCGAGCCCATCGAGCAAAAAGGCCTGGAGCTGATCTACAACCCCGGTCACCCCCTGGACACGCGCTATAACACCACCTTCCTGCACGCCGTCATGGGCAACCTGCTGCGCAACGCCCTGCACTACACCGAACACGGGTTTATCCGCCTGACCCTGGAACCCACGGGCTTTGTGGTGGAAGACAGCGGGGTCGGTATTCCCGAAGACAAACGTGAGGCGATGTTCGAGCCGTTTGTACGCGGCAGCGAGAAACGCGGAGAAGGCCTGGGCCTGGGGTTGTCGCTGGTCCAGCGCATCTGCGAGAACCAGGGCTGGACCGTGAGCCTCAGCACCATGGAGCCCAATGGCTGCCGCTTTCATGTGCAACTGAGTCAGGTCAACGCCTGACTCCACCCTCTGCCGCTATCCTGCCAGAGATCACCGTCATTCGGCGAAGATGGCCCCATGCCATTGTTTGTGTCTGTAAAGTCTTGAAATGTATGGGGATTGGACAGGACAAGTTTTTCACAACGGGTTGACCTGTTGATCACAGACTGCTGCTTAAGGTTGTAGGCATCAGCAACTGGAGATCCGTTGATGTCTACCCCGACCAAACTCGAATTTTCCGAAAAGTACGACGACGAACACGCCCAAGAGTATTTGCTCAAGCATCAGGACAATCTGGCCCGCCGGTTGTCCCACAAACGCGACGAGCAATTGGCCCGTGGCGCGCTGGCGATGGCCGGTGAGCCTGGCCTGGTGCTGGACTTGCCGTGCGGTGCCGGGCGTTTCTGGCCGCTGCTGGCCGAAAAGCCCAACCGCGTCATCATTGGCGCCGACAACTCGGCGTCGATGTTGAAGGTGGCAACGGTCGCCCAGCCCGCCGATGTGGTGAAACGGGTACGACCCTTGCAGACATCTGCGTTTGATATCGATCTGCCGGATAACTCGGTCGACAGCATTTTTTGTATGCGCCTGTTGCACCACATTGGTGATCCGGCGCACCGACTGGCGATATTGCGGGAGTTTCAGCGCGTTACCCGTGACAGCGTGATCGTTTCGCTGTGGGTCGATGGCAATTTCAAAGCCTGGAAACGCAAGCGTCTCGAAGAGCAGCGTCGCAAAAAAGGTGAGCAGGAAGGTTACCAAAATAGATTTGTGTTACCGGCTGCTACTGTTGAAGCAGAATTCGAAGAAGCCGGTTTCCGTGTTCAGGAGTCCCTGGACTTCATTCCGCTCTACGCCATGTGGCGAGTGTATGTATTGCGCAAGAGGTAACAGGATGGCAGTTGAGTGCGTAGCAGGCAGTCATGTAGCGCCCGAAGAACGCTTTGATTATTTCTGGCGCCAGCAAGGCGAGTGGGTCGAAGAACCCAACCGTCGGCGTGGGGGTGAAAGTGGTGTGCAACGCGTGATGAGTGCCAATGGACGCTTGCTCTACAGCAAGCGCCAGACCGGGCACATCTACCGCAGTTGGTTGCACCCGTTTGGCCGTCCCACTGTGTTGCGTGAGCGGGATGCCATCAAGGGCCTGCGCCTGTTGGATGTACGCGTACCCGAGATGGTTTTTTGCGAGGCGCGCCGCGACCCTGAGCACCACTGGCAGGCACTGTTGGTGACTGCGGCCCTCGATGGCTTCGACGAAATTGAAAACTGGTATGCCGCCGGCGGTCGTGAACAGTACGGCGAACTGGTGCATGAGCGCGTGCTCAAGGAGCTTGCTGGCACCTTGGCGCGTATGCACCGTGGGCGCTGGCAGCATGGCTGCCTGTACATCAAGCACATTTTTGTAAGGGTGACCGGCCAGGGCGACTCGGCCAACGTCGAAGTGGCGCTGCTGGATTTCGAGAAATGCCGCCAACGCTTGACCGCTTATCGGGCCGCCTCCCATGACATGCTGCAACTGCGCCGCCATTCGTCGTGGAACGACACGGACTGGAAGAAACTCAGCTACTTTTACGAGACGGCGTTTGGCAGCGCTATCAAGGGTTTAACCAGATGAAGCTAGAAATAGCACGAGGTTTGTTCCTGGTCGGGGCGTTGGGCGTTGCAGCCTTGGCGCTGGCGGCCTGGGAACAGCCTCGCACACAGGTGCTCAGTGCAACGCAGGGTGGCGCGCAATGCCTGTTGCCGCGCGTCGCCAAGGCGAGCACCGCAGCCAAGCCTGATCATGAGTTGTTGCTGTTCATGTTTGGCATGTCTCAAGGGATGAGGCCACAGAGTTGAAACGATTCAAACCCCCAGGAAAGGGCCTTGCGATGCGAGGCCCTTTTTTTTGCTGTGCGCCAGCTCAGATCAGATGCAGGTGGTTATCCCAGAGCCCGGCGGGCAATTCCAACGGCTTTGCCACCAACGGTTTCTGACGACAATCGTAGAACCGGCAACGACCTTGGCCCGAGGTCACGACAAAACCATCCTCAACGGCGCCGACACCGGCACAGTCGGGCAGTGGTCCATCCAGGCGCAGCTCGCCACTGTCCATGTCCCAGATAAAGAAGCGGTTGCCCCGTGGAGCCGTCAACGCCACCAGGCGCAAATCGCTGTGCACCGCGACGCTGGCGGTGTAGTGCCCCATGGCCTGCAACTGCTCATCGGCCACCGGAAACGCCATGAATGGCTGGCCCGGCCGCTTGATCGCCAGCAACTCGGACCGCTCCTGTGACGCGCCCATGAACTGCTGCCCGGTGAGGATGGTGCCATCGCTGGCAATCCCCATATGGCGCACGCTGTTCATCTGCTGGCCCAGGGTTTCCTTGCTGATCAGGCTGCCGTCGCGGTGCATCAGCACCAGGCTTGGCTCCATGGCATTGAGGTTCATTTCCACGCGGCTTTCGGCTTCGGTGCGAATGCCGCCGTTGGCCACCACCAGCGTCTCACCGTCGGGCATCCACGATACCTGATGCGGGCCGATGCCGTGGGTGGAAATCTCGCCGGTATGCAGCAGCCGCTCGCCTTCGAACTTGTATACGCCGAGCAGGCCACGGCCGGGGTCGGTCGTGTCGTTCTCGGTGGCGTACAGCCAGTCGCCGCTCTTGTGAATGACCGCGTGGCCATAGAAATGGCGGTTCGCCTTGGAGGTGATGGTTTGCAGCAGCGCGCCATCACGCAAGTCGATCAGGTAACTCTCGGTGCCTGGGCGACGGGCGACAAACAGTGCAATTGGCAGCGTCGGGTGGTTGATGATGTCGTGGCAGCGCTGGCCGACCTGGGTGGCAAACACCTGCTTGCCGTCCAGGCGAAAGCCCACGGCATAGTGCTTGCCGTCTGCATCATCCCGCGCCGAGAGCAGCAGCGGGCCCTTGTCTTTCCCTTTGAACAGCGTCCAGCCGCCCAGAGTGAGCGCACTGAGCAGCACGCTGCCAACCGCCAAAGCCTGTCGCCTGAGCATCATTAGTCACCGTCGTTGGCGTTAAAGCCCAGTTGGATACCCAGCGCCTTGGCCAGTTCGCCTTCGTGCAGGCGGTGGACGACGTTGAGGCTGTCGTAGAGATCGTTGAGCTGCTGGCGCCCGGCGTCGTCGGCCAGCAGTTCATTAAGGGTGCGCTGGTTGCTGGCGAACAGCTTCAGCGACGCGGCGTAGGCGGCGTCGATCTTGTCGGCCAACGGCTTCTGCTCGGACGGCAGCAGGCCACGCAGGCCTTTGTTGTCGACGCCGACCCATACGGTCTGGGCGGCGGCAAGGCTGGCTTCGAGGCTTTGCAGGGACGACTGGCTGCGCCATGCATCGGCCTGGAAGGGCTGCGGGATGCCCTTGGTCTGGCGGCCCATTGGCGTGCCGAGTTTTTTCTTCAGAGTGTCCAGTGCGGTCACTTGGACGCGCAGCAGATCGGCAATGGCTTCGTGGGAATCGGCGTAGCGCTGGTTCGGAAACTTGGTCATCTGCGCCAGCATGCCGTCGGTGCTGTTCCAGCTGGCCAGGATCTCTTCGGCCAGTGCTTTTTGACGGTCGCCGATGGCCACCAGCAGTGGGCAGTAACGGGCTTTTTGCGCGTCGTCGGCGATGTCGGTCTTGGCGTCGTAGAGGATGTATTCGTAGGCCGACAGGCCTTGTACCACCACGCTGGACTTGGCCAGGGCGGCGCCATCGATCTGCGGCTGGCTGGCGACCAGTTGCTCGACCTGGCGGCCGACCAGGTTCTTCTTGTCCGGCCAGAACTGCACCTGCCACGAACGGTTGCCCTCGGCCAGCGGGCCGATCAACAGCGGTTGCAGCTCGGCCCAGGCCTTTTGCGCGTGCAGGAAGTCGGCGCGGGCGGTGTCCAGGCTCTCTTTGCCTTGGCAGTAGGCCAGGGCGCTGACGGCCAGTTGGCGGTCGGCTTCGACCCAACGGCTGTAGGTCGGCAGGATCACTTGCTTGGCGATGGCCGCCGAGGTCACCGCTTGCGGGTCTTGCGGCGAGCAGGCACCGAGGGCGAGGGCGGCCAGGCTGGTGAACAACAACTTGGGACGGAACATGTCGAGCTCCCTTCTGTAAGTGGGGCGAAGCTTATAAAGAATTCAGGAACGCCAGCAACGCAGCGCGCTGTTCGGCATTAAAGGACAACACATGCTGCTGCGCCGCGTGTGCTTCACCGCCGTGCCACAGCACGGCCTCCAGCAGGTTGCGGGCGCGGCCGTCATGCAAGAACTGGGTGTGGCCACTCACGGTTTGTGTCAGGCCAATGCCCCACAACGGCGGCGTGCGCCAGTCGCGGCCACCGGCCTTGAATTCGCTGCGGTTGTCGGCCAGGCCTTCGCCCATGTCATGCAGCAGCAGGTCGCTGTACGGACGAATCACTTGGTTGGCCAGCTCAGGTTCAGCGGCATTGGCTGCCGTGGTGAACGCGGGTTTGTGGCAACCCTGGCAACCTGCCTGGTAGAACAGGTTCTTGCCGGCCAGCACCTGTGGCGTGTTGACGCCACGGCGCGCCGGCACGGCGAGGTTGCGGGTGTAGAACAGCACCAGGCGCAGGATGTTGTCGCTGACTTCCGGCTCGCCATCAGGGCCATTGCCGTTGGGGGCCTGCTTGCAGGCGACTTGGGCATCGGTGCAGTCATCGAAGGGTCTCAAAGAGGTGGTGAGGCCCATATCACCAGAAAACGCGTGAACATTTTGTTGATTGAGGTTGGGTTGCCCGGCTTTCCAGCCAAAACGCCCGAACACGGTTTTTTGCTGTGCGTCGTCCCAGACCCAATTGGCGCGGCCGACGATGGCTTCTTTGTCGGCGGTCTTCGGGTCGGTATTGCGCAGGATATCGGCGTCGCTGATGGCTTCGAGCAGGCCCAGGCCGATCATGGGCGGGGCGATGCGTGCGGAGAAGCGTGTATCCGGATGCATCGGGCCGTAGCCGAGCTGGGTGATCTGCAGGTCCGGCTTACGCAACTCGACCACCGTGCCGTCCTTGAACGTCACGTTGACCGGTGTGTAGTCGACCCGCACCTTGCCTTCCGGCAGCACGCCCGGCACAGCCATGTCCTGCAATTGCCCGCCGTAGACCGGCTCGGGCACCACGCCGAGCTGTTCGATGAGCTTGGCATAGGGCGCCGCATCCGGAATCGACAGGCGCACCAGCATCGACACTGCATTCGGTGCGTCGGGCAGCGGCGGGTGCCCACGGCCATCCTTGATATGGCAGTTCTGGCAGGCATTGGTGTTGAACAGCGGTCCAAGTCCATCACGTGCGGTGGTGGTGGACGGCGCGATCACCCAGGGGCTGCGAAAGAAGCTGTTGCCGACGCTGAAATCCAGGCGGCGGGTAGGCGACAGGTTGGCCGAGGGCAGGGAAAACGCGTTCTGGTCGCGCTTGTTCACAGTCGCGGCACCGCCCGCCCGTGATTCACCCGGCTCGGCCTTGGTAAACCTGGGCGCGTCATCGCAGGCGGCCAGGCTCAAGGCCAGCACGGCTGCGGACAGGCGAAAAAGCGAACGGAACATCAAGTTTCCCGGACGAAGGCAAAAAATAAGGTCGCAAAGTCTAACAGGGCGGGGCGCAATGAATAAGAGCAATTATCGTTTGGTCGAATCCGATTCATTCCCGCTAGAATGGCCGCACATTTTTCTCTGGAGGTGGCCAATGCAGGCTCTCGACGCTTTGCTCAACCGTGTTTCCGTGCCGCGTCTGCTGGAACCGGCACCGACCCAGGAGCAGCGCGACGTGCTGTTCGCCGCCGCGATGCGCGCGCCTGACCACGGCCAATTGCGCCCTTGGCGCTTCCTCACCGTTGAAGGTTCCGCTCGCGAACAGATGGGCACGCTGCTGGCCGAGGCTGCGCGCCTGCAAGACGCCGATGCGCCACAAGCCGCCATCGACAAGGCCCAGAACGGCCCGTTGCGTGCGCCGTTGGTGGTGGTGGTGATTGCCCGTTTGCAGGAACACTTCAAGGTGCCGAAATCCGAGCAATTGCTGGCAGCCGCCTGTGCGGCCCACGGCATCCTGCTGGCGGCGTATGCCCAGGGGATTGGCGCCGTGTGGCGCACGGGTGAACTGTCCTATTCGGCCCATGTCGCCAAAGGCCTGGGGCTGACGGCAGACGAGGAAGTGATTGGCTTCCTTTACCTGGGCACGCCGCAGAATCCGCCGCGTACGGCGCCCAAGGAAGATGTGGCGGCGTTTGTCAGTGCCTGGACCGGCGTTTAAACCCTGAACTGATCCATCAGCTTCATCTGCTGGCTGGCCAACGCATTGAGTTGGCTGCTGATGGCCGCCGACTCGGTGGCCTGGCCGGTGAGGGTTTCGGTCACGGTGCGGATCGCCGAGACGTTGCGGTTGACCTCTTCGGCCACGGCGCTCTGTTGTTCGGCGGCGCTGGCGATTTGCAGGTTCATGTCGCTGATCACGGTCACCGCATCGCTGATCTTGCCCAAGGCCTGCACCGCTTGATGGATCTGCCCGGCATTGCTCTGGGCCTGGCTCTGGCTTGAGTGCATGGTCGCCACCACGCCACGGGTGCCGCTCTGGATGCGTTCGATGACCAGGCGGATTTCCTCCACGGAGTCCTGGGTGCGCTTGGCCAGGTTGCGCACTTCGTCGGCCACCACCGCAAAGCCACGTCCGCTTTCTCCGGCGCGTGCCGCTTCGATGGCGGCGTTCAGCGCCAGCAAATTGGTCTGCTCGGCGATGCTGCGGATCACTTCCAGCACCGAACCAATCTGCTCGCTGTTGACCGCCAAGGCTTCGACTTCGCCCACGGCCTTGCTGACTTCTTCGGCCAGGGTGGTGATGTCGCGGGTGCTCTGCTCGATGATCGACATGCCTTCGCGCGCCGACTGATCCGCCCCGCGTGCCGCGCTGGCGGCATTGGAGGCGCTGTTGGCGACGTCGTGGGCAGTCGCGCTCATCTCGTTGGAGGCCGTAGCCACTTGGTCGATTTCGCGGAACTGCACCTGCATGCCTTCGCTGGTCTGGCGCGCGATGGCGGAGGACTGATCGGCGGTGCCACGGGCTTCGGTGATGCTTTGCTTGATCTGGGCGATGGTCGGTTGCAGCTTGTCGAGGAAGCGGTTGAACCAGTTGACCAGTTCACCCAATTCGTCCTTCTTGGCGTAAGCCAGGCGTTGAGTCAGGTCGCCGTCGCCGCTGGCGATGTCTTTGAGCATGGCGGCCACGCTGTTGATTGGGCGAGTTACGCCGGTGGCGGTCAGCCAGATCAGCAGCAGGCCCAGCAAGCCGGCCGCGGCGGCCACCAGCAGCGCCTTGAGGGTGCCGGCGGCCTGGGCGTCGTCGAGTACGCCTTGCAGTTTCACGTTATCGGCGAGCATCACGTCTTTGGGCAGCTTGATCACCACGCCCCAGGCTTTGGCGTCGGCAATCGGCTTGACCGGGTACACGGCCCGAATGGTGCCGTCCTGTTCGCGGATCATGCGGTTATCACTGGCCAGCAACTGCACGATTTCCTTGCCTTCGGCGCCAAGGGTGTCGATCAGGTTCTTGCCGACCTTGGCCGGCTCACCGCTGTAGGCCGCGATCAGGCCGGTGCTTGAAAGGATTTCCAGGTGCGCGGCGCCATTGAACAGGTCTTTCTGTGCGATATCAGTGGTGGCTTGCAACGCATTCAGGGCAATGTCGACGCCCACCACGCCGATAACCTTGCCGTCCACGATCAGCGGCAGCGAGATGGTCGTCATCAACACGGGTTTGCCGGCCACGGTGTCTTCGTACGGGTCCAGCAGGCAAGTGTTACGCGTGTCGCGTGGGCAGGTGTACCAAATGTTGTAGGGCGTGCCGCTGAGGTTGAGGGTGGTCTTGGTCAAGTCGTCCTCGACCATGATGGTGTTCAGGCCTTCGCCTGCGGCGCGGCTCCAGTAACTGGAGAAGCGGCCTTTTTCGTTGGAGACGCGGGCTTTGTCGTCGATGAACTCGCTGTCCTTGCCGTCCAGGCCATTGGGCTCGAATGAAAGCCAGATGCCCAACACCTTATTGTTACGGTCAAAGGCGGTTTTCAGGCTCTGGTTGAGCGCCTCGCGCAACGCCCCAGCTTCAAGCCCGCGCTGGGTGGCCAGCTTGCGCAAGTCCTTGATCTGGTCGGCCAGCGCGGTCACGGCCACCAGGCTGTCGCCGAAGGTTTTCTGCAACTGCACCGCTTGCTCGGCAGCCTTGGCCTGCAGCAATTGCTCAACGCTGGCGGTGAGCATGCGCGAACTGGAGTCGCTGACCAGTTGATCGTTCTGGTTGGTGTTGTAGATGTTGATGCCGACGACCAGCGCGATCACCCCCAACAGGCAAAGGCCCGACAGCAACACGATTTTCAAGCGAATGGAGAGGGTGTCGAACATAGGTTCACTCACGAATGGACTTGTTGGAAGGCACGCAGTGCAGGCCAAGTCCATTCAGCGCTATGTCTGAAACATCGGCGTCATGAATCAATTCATGAGAGAGAGGCGATGAGCGGTAGTAAAAACCCTACACGCGCCGTTATACGGGCGCTGCGAGCCGTTCCGGGCGTGACCAGATCCACAGGTTGCCCAGGCTCATCCCGGCGATCGCCAGGTAGATCGGCCAGCCGTGATCAAGCATCACCAGCATCAGGATGGCGCACAACAGCATGCTCACCGTGGCACTGACTTTGGCGCGGCGGGCGATGATCTTGCCGTTGCGCCAGTTGAACAGGATGGGCCCGAACAGCCGGTGGTTTTCCAGCCAGGCGCTGAGGCGCGGTGAGCTTTTGGTGGCGGCCCAGGCGGCGAGCAGAATGAATTCGGTGGTGGGCAACCCCGGCACGACAATCGCCACCAGCCCGATGCCCAGGCTGACGTAGGCCAGCAGGCCGAAGAGGATCCGGGCGATTTTCGAGGTGGATTGGGTTTTGCGAGTCATGGTGAAGCTTATCTGGTAGGGAAAATGCAGATTATCTGAGCTGGAATGCAATCAAGTGTGGGAGCTGGCTTGCCTGCGATAGCAGTATGTCAGTCAGTGCATCTATATCTGACGCACCGCTATCGCAGGCAAGCCAGCTCCCACATTGATCCGGTTTCTACCGGAACATTACGCCAGTTCAGGGGCGCTAGCGTACGCTTGTTCCAGCAAGACGGTGAAGCGTACAAACGCGTCGATTGCGCCTTTTTCCACCGCAGCCTCTTCTTCGGCGCTGAATTCCAGGGCATCGAGCGTACGGGTGAAGCGCTTCCAGCCTTCGGCACGACCACCGGCGGGCTCACCCAGGTGACGGGCACCGAAGGTTTCGCTCAGGCCCAGGCCCACGGCGCGCTTGATCAGGAACGCAGCGCCCAGCTTGGAGCCTTCGGACACGAACAGCCAGCCCAGGGCTTCGGCTTTGCTCGGGCTCTTCACGGCACCGGCGACCGGTGCAGGCACTTCGGTGTCGAGGTCGCCCAGGTCCAGCTTGGCGGCTTCGGCGCGGCAACGCTCGGCCAGGTCCGGCACGATCTTGATCAGCTCGGCATCGTTGTACAGCGCTACCAGTTCCGACTGGAACAGGTACTGCGCGACCACGAAGCGGGCGAAATTGGCCTGGGTTTCAAACGGCGCGTGGGCTTTGACCAGGGCGTCAAGCTTGGTGTGTGGTTCATTGGTGATCTGGTTCAGGCGCTGGGAGCGAAGGTTTGGGCGTTCTGCGGTTGGAGAAGCGGTCATGAAAAAGTCCTTGAGAAGGGGAGCGCCTGGGTGCCCTAAAGAGAGCTGTTATCAACTAGACGAACAAGAAGACGCGGTACAGTAAAAAATCCTCACCTCGTCGATGAAATTTCGACGAGGTGAGTGGGGCGGATCAGATGTCCCAGATCAGGTTGATCGCAAAGTTGCGACCCGGCTGGGTCAGGCGGTCGAGGTTGGCCGGGGAGGTCACGCCGGCTTCGCCGACGCCGTCGTAGCTGCGTACGTCGTCCCAGTTCCAGTACTTCTTGTCGGTGAGGTTGTAGAGGCCGCCATTGATGGTCACGTCGTTGGTGACCTTGTAGAAGCCGGTCAGGTCGACGATGCCAAAGCCTGGGGTCTTGAACGGGCCCTTGGACTTGTCGCCGTCTGGCGAGAAGAAGGTGGTGCTGTCGACGCGGTTCTGTTTTTTGACCAGTGTCCAACTGACCAACGCGCCGTATTGTTCCTGGTCGTAACCCAGACCGAACACGCCCTTGAGCGGGTTGACGCTGTTGAGAGGTTCGCCGGTCTCATCGTTGCGGCCATAGGCGTACGCCACCGCACCTTGGGTGTACAGGCCTTGGGGCGCGCCAAACGCGTCCAGGTTCATGCGGCCCTTGGCTTCGATGCCCTTGATGGTGGCGCGCTTGATGTTGAACGGCTGGAAGATCGTCCCGGTGGGGGCGACAGAGGTGTTGTCCTCGTCGATGAAGTCTTTGTACTTGTTGTAGAACACTGCGACATCGAAGTTACCCGCGTCGAAGTTACCGCGAATCCCGGTCTCGATGCCTTTGCTGGTTTCCGGCTTGAGGCTCGGGTTTGGCTCGACCACGTACCCTTGCTGGATATTCTCAAAGCGGCCGTACAGGGCCTTGGCTGACGGCGTGCGGAAACCTTCGGCGTATTGGCCGAACCAGGTGTAGTGGTCAGTCAGCGCGTAGGTCAGGCCGAATTTCGGCGAAACACGGTGCCAGGTCTTGGTGTCGTCGTCGTGTGGGTAGATCCGGTTCGGGTCGGTGGCGTTGAGGAAGTCCTCGGTCAGCTTGGGTTTGAGCTGGGTGTAGTCATAGCGAACGCTGGGCAGGAAGGTCCAGTTGTTCCAGGCGATCTGGTCCTGGGCAAACAGCGAATAGGTATTGATGGTCGGGTCCGGGAAGTCGCTGGCCTTTCTCACGCTGTCTGTGGCGGACGGGCTGGGGGCGCCGATGGCGGTACAACCGCTGCCGACGGCCAGGCAGGTGGCGGCACCTTCACGGGAACCGGTGACTTTCTGCTGCTTGAGGGTGGTGCCGTAGGTCACCTGGTGATCGGTCTCGCCGATGCTGAAGGCCTTGTCCAGTTGGGCATCGAATACCCATTGTTTTTCCTGGTAGAGCGTATCGCGGGTCCGCAGCACGCGACGGCCTGCCTGATAGATCTCGGCGGTGGTCTGGTCGGTCTTGGCAATCTGATAGTTGAGGCTGGTCTTGATGCGGTCGGCAATCGGCGATTCGAGCGCGAAGCTGTTTTCCAGGCCGAAGCGCTCACGGGTGATGGTGTCGTTGCCCGAGCGTGCGCGGTACAGGTTGGGGGAGACGGGGGCACCGGTGTTGAACGGCCCGCCTATGGCGTTCTTCTGGTTAGTGTCGCGATCGTCCTTGTACTTCTCGTAGGTCAGGCCGAGGCGATTGTCTTCACCATAATTCCAGCCCAGCTTGGCCAGGATGTTGGTGGTGCGCGCGTCTTCCGGGTTGGCGCCGGTACGGGCCAGGCCGGTGGCGTTGTTGCCGTCGTAGGACTCCATTTCATGACCGTTGCGCTGGCTCAGGTGCAGCAAGCCGTCGAAGTCCTGCACGCGACCAGCGAAGGTGCCGGAGGTCAGCCAGCTTTCATCGGCGGAGCTGTAGCCGGTCTTGAGACGGGCGCCGACGTCCTGGCCAGGCTTGATGATGTCGTCCGGGTCGAGGGTGAAGTAACTCACTGCACCGCCAATGGCGCTGCTGCCGTACAGGGCCGAGGCCGGACCGCGCAGGATCTCGACGCGCTTGACGATTTCCGGGTCGACGTAGTTGCGACGGGTCTTGGCGTAGGGGCCGTTGAAGAAGTTGTCCGGCACTTCCACGCCATCGACCTGGGTGAGGATGCGGTCGCCGTCGATGCCGCGAATGTTGAAACCGGCGTTACCGGCGCGGGTGCCGGCGCCACCGACCGAAACGCCGGGCTCATAGCGCACCAGCTCGCGGATGGTGTTGACGTTCTGGCGGTCCAGCTCTTCGCGGTCATGCACGCTGACGGTGCTCGGTACGCTGCTCACGTCCTGCTCATTGCGAGTGGCGCTGATGGTCACCTGTTGCAGGTTGAGGGTGCTGCCTGCTGCGCGTTTTTCCAGGACGATGTTGTTGCTGCCCAGTTTGCGATAGCTCAGGTTGGTCCCCACCAACAGCCGGTCCAGGGCTTTTTCCGGCGGCAGCGGGCCGCGCACGCCAGGGGACGACACACCCTGGCCCAACTCAGCGGGCAGGCCGACTTGCCAGCCGGTCACGGCGGTAAAGGCGTTGAGGGCCGAGACCAGCGATTGCTGCTCGATGCTGAAGTTGTAGTTGCCGTGACTGCGCGCAGCAGGTTCGGCGGCGGTGGCGCTCATCACTGGCGCACCGGCCAGCAGAATGGCGGCCGTCAGCAAGGACAGGACGGGCGAAGAGGACCGGCGGTTGAAACAAGAGGACATCGAGAGCGCTCCGGGGTACGAATCTTATAGTTGCGAACTGAAACAAATAGGAATCAGTTGCATTGGCTAAGACGAGACGTACCACCCTCAGCTATCGAGTAAAAATAATTCTCATTTAGTTCAAGATCACCAGCGCCGGGTATTCCGACAGCTTGGCCGAAGTGATGTGGGCCAGGGATCGCACCACATCCAGAGGCTGGTCGAGGCGATAGTTGCCGGTGACGGCGACACTGGCCAGTTGGTCATTGGTGTTGACGATCCAACCCGGGTAATAGCGACGCAACTCGGCGAGCACTTCGCTCATCGGGCAGTTTTCGAAAATCAGCCGTCCTTGCACCCAGGCCAGGTCCTTGTTGGCGTCCAGCTTGGCCGGCTGGCCGAAGCCCTTGGGCCCGATGCGGATGCTTTCACCGGCGCTCAGGCGCACGCGGGCATCATCGAAGGTGTTGCTCAGGTCGACATCGCCGCGTTGCACTTGCACCTGGGCTTCGCCATTCAGGTAACGCACGGCGAAAGCCGTATCGCGCACGCTGGCACGGACAGGGCCGGCGTCGATTTCCAGGGGCAGGCCGTGGCTGGGCACGATTTCGAAAAACGCCTCGCCCTGGTACAGGCGGGCGATACGCTGGTGGTCCCTGATACTGCTGGAAAACGCCGAGTTGGTGTTCAGCAGCACCTTGGAGCCGTCGTCCAGTTGCAGGCGCTGGCGTTCGCCCACCACGGTGAGGTGGTCGGCTTGCAGGCGTACCGGCAGGTTGCTGAAGCTAAACAGGCCGATCAGCAGCACGGCGGCGGTAGCCAGTGGTTTCCAATGCGGTTTGATGCGGCGCCAGGCGCTGGGCTTGCGCGGTACGGCCAGTGCGACGGCGGCACTGTGCACCGGCGCGCCACCCCAGGCGGCCTGGGCCTTGGCGAAAGCATGAACGTGGGCGGGATCGCTGGCCAGCCAGGCTTCGAATTCGGCTTGCTGCCCGGGTTGCGGGCACTGCAAGGCGATCAGCCAGTCGAGGGCTTGGTCCATAGCCGTGTCTTGCAACACCTCATGAGCCAGCTCATGGGGCTGCAGTTTATTCGGGTCCGTCACGGTGTTCCTCGGGTCTTCGCCACGTTCTATTCAACTTTCCTACAGCCTGGGTCGACGCTTCTTTCGGGTGAAGCTTAAGGCCGATCCAGCCGTTCGGCCACACCTACACAGATGGCCATGATCAATTTGAGTTCCTTTTGCACGGTGCTCAAGGACACTTCCAGCTGATCGGCAATCTCTTGGTAGCTGCAACCATGCAGGCGGCTGAGGATGAAGATCTGCTGTTGGCGGGCGCTCAACTGGCCCAGGCTGACGCTCAAGGCTTCAAGCATTTGCTCGGCCTGGGTGGCATCTTCGGGGGTGCTGATGGGGGCCGCGACACTTTGCAGGACATCCAGCGGGACATCTTCCTGCAGCGTGCGGGCCTGGATTCTGCGCGCGCGCAGATGATCCAGCGCCAGGTTGCGCGCCGTCTGATAGACAAAAGGTTCAAGGTGATCGATCGGCCGCTCGCTCAGGGCCCGAGTCACGCGCAGGTAGGTTTCCTGCAACAGGTCCTCGGCGGTGCTGTGGTTATTCACCATCCGCTGCAAGGTGCGAAGCAGAACCACCCGTTGGGTGAGAAAAACATGGTTGAAGCGAGATTGGCTCACAGTGATACCAGACCGATTTGCAGTGAATGATAATGCTTATCATCAACTCAAATGGCAAGTAGCTATTTCTGTGAGCCTGTTTTGGCTTACTCGGCGTTACACAGCGCCAGGCAGTTATCCAGCATACGGTTGGAGAAGCCCCACTCGTTGTCATACCAAGCCAGCACTTTCAGCAACTTGCCACTGACCTTGGTGTGATTGGCGTCGAAGATCGACGACAACGGGTTGTGGTTGAAGTCGCTGGAAACCAGCGGCAAGGTGTTGTAACCGAGGATCTTGGAATGCTGGCTGGCATCCTTGAGCAACGCATTGACCTGTTCGGCAGTGGCTTCTTTCTTCAACTGCACGGTGAGGTCCACCAGCGACACGTTGATCACCGGGACACGCACTGCCATGCCGGTCAGCTTGCCCGCCAGTTCCGGCAGCACCAGGCCGACGGCTTCAGCTGCGCCGGTCTTGCTCGGGATCATGTTCTGGGTGGCCGAACGCGCGCGGTACGGGTCGGTGTGGTAGACATCGGTCAGGTTCTGGTCGTTGGTGTAGGCGTGAATCGTGGTCATCAGGCCACTTTCGATGCCCAGCTCGCGGTGCAGCACCTGGGCCACAGGCGCCAGGCAGTTGGTGGTGCACGACGCGTTGGAGATGATCTGGTGGGATTGGCGCAGAATGTCGTGGTTCACACCGTAGACCACGGTGGCGTCCGCGCCCTTGGCCGGTGCCGAGATGATCACCTTGCGCGCGCCGGCGGTAATATGGGCGGCAGCCTTGTCACGGTCGGTGAACAGACCGGTGCATTCGAACACCACGTCGATCTTGTGCGCAGCCCACGGCAGGTCGGCGGGGTTGCGAATGGCACTGACGGCAATCCGGTCACCATTGACGGTCAGGCTTTCCTGATCGTGGGCGACCTCTGCGTCGAAAGTGCCATGCACGGTGTCGTATTTGAGCAGGTGGGCGTTGATCGAACTGTCGCCCAGATCGTTGATGGCGACGATCTGCAAATCCTGGCGGTAGCCTTGGGTATACAGTGCGCGCAGGACATTACGGCCGATACGGCCAAAACCATTGATTGCGATACGAAGAGTCATTGGAAAGTGCCTGTCGTCGATTTGTTGTAAGAATTACAAGATTATTCGCATAAAAATAGAAAACAAGCCTTTTTAGTGGCAATATTTTGTTCAATCTACAACGAGTGACCTGAATCAACTGGTCCGATGATCCAAACGACTCCCTGCCATCCCATGCGCTGCGGGCGTTTGATCAGCATAGACACTCAGGTCGCCACATCCGTTAGCCTGGAGTTCTACACATGCATCCCCGCGTTCTTGAGGTCACCGAACGGCTTATCGCCCGTAGCCGCGCCACCCGCGAGGCCTACCTTGCGCTCATTCGCGGCGCAGCCAGCGACGGTCCGATGCGCGGCAAGCTGCAATGCGCCAACTTCGCCCACGGCGTGGCCGGTTGCGGCACTGAAGATAAAAATAGTCTGCGCATGATGAATGCCGCCAACGTGGCAATTGTTTCGTCATATAACGACATGCTCTCGGCGCACCAGCCGTACGAGCATTTCCCTGAACAAATCAAGAAAGCCTTGCGCGAAGTCGGCTCGGTCGGCCAGTTCGCCGGCGGCACCCCTGCCATGTGTGACGGCGTGACCCAGGGCGAGCCGGGCATGGAGTTGAGCCTGCTCAGCCGTGAAGTCATTGCCATGTCCACGGCGGTAGCGCTGTCCCACAACATGTTCGATGCCGCGCTGATGCTGGGCATTTGCGACAAGATCGTCCCCGGCCTGATGATGGGCGCGTTGCGCTACGGCCACCTGCCGATGATCTTCGTGCCGGGCGGCCCGATGCCGTCGGGCATCTCCAACAAGCAGAAAGCCGACGTGCGCCAGCGTTATGCCGAAGGTAAGGCCACTCGCGAAGAGCTGCTGGAATCGGAGATGAAGTCCTATCACAGCCCCGGCACCTGCACCTTCTACGGCACCGCCAACACCAACCAGCTGCTGATGGAAGTGATGGGCCTGCACCTGCCGGGCGCCTCGTTCGTCAACCCGTACACGCCGCTGCGTGATGCGCTGACCCGCGAAGCCGCGCACCAGGTCACGCGCCTGACCAAAGCCAACGGCAGCTTCATGCCGATCGGCGAGATCGTCGACGAGAAATCCATCGTCAACTCCATCATCGCCCTCAACGCCACCGGCGGTTCGACCAACCACACCCTGCACATGCCGGCCATCGCCATGTCGGCGGGCATCATCCTCACTTGGGACGACATGGCCGACCTCTCCGAGGTGGTGCCGACCCTGTCCCACGTGTATCCAAACGGCAAGGCCGACATCAACCACTTCCAGGCGGCGGGCGGCATGTCGTTCCTGATCCGCGAACTGCTCGAAGCCGGCCTGCTCCATGAAGACGTCAACACCGTGGCCGGTAAGGGCCTGAGCCGCTACACCCAGGAGCCCTTCCTGGTCGACGGCGAACTGATCTGGCGCGATGGCCCGATCGAAAGCCTCGATGAAAGCATCCTGCGCCCGGTGGCCCGTGCGTTCTCGCCGGAGGGCGGCTTGCGCGTGATGGAAGGCAACCTCGGTCGCGGCGTGATGAAGGTGTCTGCCGTTGCCCCTGAGCATCAGATTGTTGAAGCACCGGCGGTGGTGTTCCAGGACCAGCAAGACCTGGCCGACGCGTTCAAGGCCGGCCAGCTGGAAAAAGACTTCGTCGCCGTCATGCGCTTCCAGGGCCCGCGCTCCAATGGCATGCCCGAATTGCACAAGATGACGCCGTTCCTCGGCGTGTTGCAGGACCGTGGCTTCAAAGTCGCACTGGTAACAGACGGGCGTATGTCCGGCGCGTCGGGTAAGATCCCCGCCGCGATTCACGTCAACCCCGAAGCCCAGAGCGGCGGGCCGCTGGCGCGGGTGCGCGATGGCGATATCATTCGCGTGGATGGCGTGAAGGGCACCTTGGAGCTTAAGGTGGACGCCGACGAATTTGCATCGCGCGCGCCTGCCACGGGCCTGTTGGGTAATAACGTGGGGGCCGGTCGCGAGCTGTTTGCATTTATGCGCTTGGCCGCAAGCTCCGCAGAGCAGGGCGCCAGCGCCTTTACCTCTGCCTTGGAGACGCTTAAGTGAAGCTTGCGCTGGTCGGTGATATAGGGGGCACCAACGCCCGTTTCGCGTTGTGGCGCGATCAGGAACTGCATTCGATCCGCGTGCATGCCACGGCGGATCACTCCAGCCCTGAAGACGCGATCAAGGTTTACCTCAACGAGGAAGGCCTGCAAATCGGCGACATCGGTGCGGTGTGCCTGTCGGTGGCCGGGCCGGTGAGCGGCGATGAATTTAAATTCACCAACAACCACTGGCGCCTAAGCAAGACTGCGTTTTGCAAGACGTTGCAGGTCGATGAATTGCTGCTGGTCAATGACTTCTCGGCCATGGCCCTGGGCATGACCCGCCTCAAGCCCGACGAATTCCGTGTGGTTTGCGAGGGTACGCCGGAGCCGTTGCGCCCGGCGGTAGTGATTGGCCCTGGCACAGGCCTGGGAGTCGGGACGCTGCTGGACCTCGGCGCAGGTCGTTTTGCGGCGTTGCCGGGGGAGGGCGGGCATGTCGATCTGCCCCTGAGCAGCCCGCGTGAAACCCAGCTGTGGCAGCACATCTACACTGAGATCGGCCACGTCAGCGCCGAAACTGCCTTGAGCGGTGGCGGCTTGCCGCGTCTGTACCGTGCCATTTGCGCGGTCGACGGCCACACGCCGGTACTGGAAACCCCCGAGGCCATCACGGCCGCAGGCTTGGCCGGCGACCCGGTGGCGATGGAAGTATTGGACCAGTTCAGCATCTGGCTGGGCCGCGTCGCCGGCAACAATGTGCTGACCACCGGTGGACGCGGTGGCGTGTACATCGTAGGCGGGGTGATACCGAGGTTTGCCGACTTCTTTATCAACAGTGGCTTTGCCAAGAGTTTCAGTGACAAAGGCTGCATGAGCGACTACTTCAAGGGCATTCCGGTGTGGTTGGTAACCGCGCCGTATTCCGGGTTGACCGGGGCCGGCGTCGCGTTGGAACAGGCGTTTGCCTGACCTGCAACACTTATAACAACAAGGAGGACCCCGTGAGCGTAATCAGTAAATCGATTCTCCTCGTCGACGACGACCAGGAAATCCGCGAATTGCTGCAGACCTACCTCAGTCGCGCCGGTTTCCAGGTGCGTGGCGTGCCGGATGGCGCGGGGTTCCGCCAAGCGATGAACGAGGCGCCATGCGACCTGGTCATCCTCGATGTGATGTTGCCGGACGAAGACGGTTTCAGCCTTTGCCGCTGGATTCGCCAGCACCCGCGTCAGGCGCAGGTGCCGATCATCATGCTCACCGCCAGCTCCGACGAGGCCGACCGCGTGATCGGTCTGGAGCTGGGCGCCGACGACTACATCGGCAAGCCTTTCAGCCCCCGCGAGTTGCAGGCGCGGATCAAAGCCCTGTTGCGTCGCTGCCAGTTTGGCCAGGAACGCAGCAGTGGTGGCGAAGTGTTGGTGTTTGATGAATGGCGCCTGGATATGATCAGCCACCGCCTGTTCCATGTGGATGGCGAGGAAGTGATCCTTTCCGGGGCCGATTTCGCCCTGCTCAAATTGTTTCTCGACCACCCGCAGCAGATCCTCGACCGCGACACCATCGGCAACGCCACCCGTGGCCGTGACCTGATGCCGCTGGACCGTATCGTCGACATGGCCGTCAGCCGCTTGCGCCAACGCCTGCGCGACACTGAAAAACCCCCGAGGCTGATCCGTACCGTGCGCGGCAGCGGTTATCAACTGGCAGCCAGCGTGGTTGCCGGCAATGCCCACTGAACATCTGACTGAGCGTCGCCGCCGCTTCCCGGTGCCCCGTTCTTTGCTGGGGCGCATGCTGTTGCTGACGCTGCTGGCAGTGTTGTTTGCCCAGGCGCTGTCCAGCGTGATCTGGGTCTCGCAGTTGCGCGCCACCCAGCTCGAAGGCCTGGTCACCAGCGCCCGCAGCCTGGCGCATTCGATGACCGCCAGCGTGAGTTATTTCCGTTCGTTGCCGGTGGCCTACCGTCCGTTGGTCCTCGATCAATTGCGCAGCATGGGCGGCACGCGTTTTGTCGTGACCCTCAATGATCGCCCCTTGGACATGGCCATCCTGCCGCAGACCCCGCGCAAACAAGCGGTGCTCGAAGCGGTCGATGAAGTGCTGAAACAAACCCTCGGCGCCGATGTGCATATCTCGGTGGAGTTCGTCAGCGCCGAAGACCTGCGCATCTTCAATGCCGGCCTGAAACTCGATGAATTGCCGCGTTCATGGGCCCACTACGCATTGACCCTTGAGCCGGTAAACCCGCCGGTGCTGGTCACTCAGATCCAGCTCGCGCCCGGCGAATGGCTGTACATCGCCTCGCTACTACCCGAGCCCTACACCAGTCTGGAAGAACAAGGCCTGCCGTCCCAGCAGGTGTGGTTTATCGTGCTGACCAGCGGTTTCCTGTTGCTGTTCATCGGCCTGCTGGTGCACTGGCAAAGTCGCCCTCTCAAGCGCTTGGCGCGGGCCGCGCGGGACATGTCGCTGGGCGCCGACGTAGAGCCGGTGGCCGAAGGTGGCGGCAGCGAAGTGGTGGAAGTGGGGCGGGCGTTCAATGCCATGCGCGAGCGCATCAGCCGTTACCTGACCGAGCGCAGCCAGTTGTTCAGCGCGATTTCCCACGACTTGCGCACACCGATCACCCGTCTGCGCCTGCGTGTGGAATTGCTGGAAGACGAGAACCTGCAAACCAAGTTCGGCCGCGACCTGGATGAGTTGGAGTTGTTGGTGAAGGGCGCGCTGCAATGCGTGAAAGACACGGATATCCACGAAAACATCGAACCGGTCGACCTGAACCATGTGCTCGACTGCCTGGTGGAACCGTACCTGGCGCCGAACGGCAATGGTCGCGTGACCCAGCATGGCCGGGCGTTGACGACGTATCCGGGCAAGCCGCTGGCGCTCAAGCGTTGCATCGGCAACCTGATCGACAACGCATTGAAGTACGGGCAGAACGCCCATCTGCGCATCGAAGACGACGGCGTGGAATTTATCCTGCATGTGGATGACGAAGGCCCCGGCGTACCCGAGCAACGCCTGGAGCAAGTCTTCGAACCGCACTTCCGCCTGGCCGGGCAGCAACAGGGCTACGGACTGGGGCTGGGGATTGCGCGCAACATTGCCCATAGCCATGGCGGGGAAGTGAGTTTGCAGAATTTGCGTGAGGGTGGGTTGCGGGTGACCCTGCAACTGCCGCGCACGCTCGACTAAATGCTCTGGCGCAGCCGGGCCAAATCTCTGAGGGGGGGCGCCCCAAACAACCGGCTGTATTCGCGGCTGAACTGCGAAGGGCTTTCATACCCCACGCGATACCCGGCCGCCGACGCTTCCAACCCTTCGGCGATCATCAACCGCCGCGCTTCCTGCAAGCGCAGTTGCTTCTGGTACTGCAACGGGCTCATGGCGGTGATCGCCTTGAAGCGGTGGTGCAAGGTCGAGACGCTCAGGTTCACTTCCTTGGCCAGGTCGTCGATGCGCAGCGGTTGCTCGTAGTTGCCGTTCAACCACTTGATCGCCTGGCTGACCCGATGGCTCTGACTGTTGGCCACGGCGATTTCATACAGGCGATAACCCTGTGGACCCCGCAACAGGCGATAAAGAATTTCGCGGTTGATCAGCGGCGCCAGCATGGCGATGTCTTTGGGCGAGTCCAGCAGGCGCGCCAGGCGCAGCACGGCGTCGAGCAGTTGGCCGTCGATACGGTCGACATACATGCCACGGGACGTCGGACGCGACGGCACGCCCATCGGGCCTGCTTCCGCGATCAAGGCCGTGAGCTGCGCCGGGTCGATATTGATGCGCACCGACAGGTTCGGGTCTTCCGGGGTGGCCTCGATGATCCGCCCAGCCACCGGCATCGCTACCGAGAACACCAGGTAATTGAGTGGGTCGTAGGCAAAGATCTCGTCAGCCAGGCGCACTTCCTTGCTGCCGCTGGCCAGGATGCACAGAGCGGGCTCCACCAACACCGGCATGAAGTCACGCGGCGTGTTGTGGCGGTTCAGGAACAAGGTGGTGATGGCGGTACCGTAGGAGCCGTCCTCCCAGGTGTGCCGGTGCACGATGCTGGCCAGTTCGGCGCGCTGCTTTTCCATCTCGGCATCGAGGGGGATGGCTTTATGTTCGGGCGACGACATGGAGCGTCCTCTACTGGCTACTTCGATGGGCTCAGCTTAGCGGCGGCTTTTCAAAAAGTGTTACGTCGATTCTGCACAATCCTTGCCTGATCCTGCGGCGCATCGTGAATCAGGCAATCGCAACGCCTGTCATCTCCCTGAAACAAGGCGTTGGCCCATGGAATAAAACAGCTGCGCCAGACGTCCTCTCTACGCTTCTCGCAGGATTGTGCAATAAGCCGACAGGAATTGACTAACCGCGCTCGCATTCGCGCCGTTATCTTTGATCCTGTGGCAACACGCCCTCACAGTGCTTGCCGAGCATCACTTCTCAACGGGAGAGTCGAACATGTCCACCCCCATTCCCGCGAGCCATATGGCCTTTATCCGCGCCCGCACCGGGTGCAGCACCGAACTCGGTGCACGCTTGAGCAGTTTGATCGAACCGGGCCGTCAGGCTCAGGGTTGCCTGCAATTCTCGTTGCAGCATTCCCAGGTCGATCCCGATGTATGGCTGGTCTCGGGCTTCTGGAGCAGCGAGCAGGCGATGAGTGCCTACTTCAATTCTCCGGCCTTGATGATCTTTACCGAGCTGTTGAACGACATGGTGGTCCGCAGCATGGACTTCCAGACCTTTACCGATGCATCCGCCGCCCATGCCTACGGCGAGTACCTGCAACTGGCCGGTTGAGGGTTAGAATGGCCGACTTTTCCATTGGCCAGGACCTGCAACATGGCACGTAAACAATTTGCCCACCACGAAGCCGTTTCCGCCGTAGTACCGGGGGAGGGTGGCTACAGCGCCGCCGTCGCCGTCAAGGCACTGGATGGCATGGGCGCACCGCGCTTTCACAAGATCCTTGATGGCCAGACGTTCAAGACCGCCTCCGACGCCGATGATGCGGCCACCCTGCAATTGGAGCGGTTGGTCGATGTCGACGAAGAAGGTCAGTTGGCGTGGGCTGCCGAATCCTAAGCCTTGGGTCGATGCATCTTGAACAGGGCCTCAGGGCCCAACTGGAAGTAATCCGCCGGGCCGCCACCGCGTAAAATCGGCTCGGCGGCGGCGGTGTCGTAGATGCCGTCCTTGAGCAGCCATTTGGCGATATGCACCGCGACCACTTCGCCGAGCACCAGCCAGCTAGGCACCAATGCTTTGTCGGCGCGCTGAAGCTGGATGATCTGCGTCACCTTGCACTCGAACGACACCGGGCTCTCGCCCACCCGTGGCACGCCCACGATTTTCGAAGCCACCGGCGTCAGGCCGGACAATTCGAACTCATTCACCTCGGGTGATACCGGGGCGCAACTCTGGTTCATCTGCTCGGCCAGCGGGCGGGTCGCCAGGTTCCACACAAACTCGCCGGTCTGTTCGATGTTGTTCAGGCTGTCTTTGCGCCCGACACTGGAAAACCCGATGATCGGCGGAATGTAGTTGAACGCATTGAAAAAACTGTAGGGCGCCAGGTTCAGGCGGCCTTGGCTGTCGTGGGACGAAATCCAGCCAATGGGCCGGGGGCCGACGATGGCATTGAACGGGTCATGGGGCAGGCCGTGGCCGTTGGCGGGTTCGTAGAAATGGATATCGTCAGGCATGGCCGATGTTCCTGCAGTGGGCTTCGATGAAGTGGCCATACTATGGAATTTTCATTCATCGCCCACCTATTTTTCACAGCTCCACCGTCAGTCTGCGCCCAATGTCGACCGCCCAATCAGTCGGCCTATTGAGAGACTGCGCTTCGGAGCCTTGCCCCCATGAATAAACTTCCTCAGATCACCCTGGCGTTCTGGGTCATGAAAATCTGCGCAACCACCCTGGGCGAGACCGCCGGGGATTTGCTGTCGATGACCCTGGATGTCGGCTACGCCATCAGTTCGATGATGCTGATCAGCGTGTTCCTGCTCACCCTGGTGACGCAGCTGCGCTCGAAAACCTATAACCCGGTGCTGTACTGGATCGTGATCTTGTCCACCAGCACGGCGGGCACCACCATGTCGGACTTCATGGATCGCACCCTCGGCCTGGGTTATGCCACAGGGTCGATGATCCTGATCGTGATCCTGATGATCATTTTCGCGCTCTGGCACCTCAGTGGCGATTCGCTGAACGTGAACAAGGTGCAGACCTTCCGGGGCGAGTTGTTCTACTGGATGGCGATCCTGTTTTCCAACACCTTGGGGACCGCGTTGGGTGATTTCCTGGCGGACGACTCCGGGCTGGGTTTTGCTGGGGGCGCGTTGTTGATCGGCTCAACCATCGCCGCGGTGGTTGCGCTCAAGTACTTCACGCAGATTTCGTCGGTGTTGTTGTTCTGGGTGGCGTTTGTGTTGACGCGGCCATTCGGTGCAACGCTGGGGGACTTTCTCACCAAGCCCCATGAAAAGGGCGGATTGGACTTTGGCACGGTGGGTTCGTCGGCGGTGTTGGCGGGTGTGTTGCTGGTGATGATTGTGGGCGCTTCGTATGCGCAGCGGCGGTATGGGCAGCGTGAGGTTGCAGAACTGTCCTGATCCCATAAAAAAGGGCTGTGTCATCTACTGACACAGCCCTTTTTGCAGGAATGGCGAAACCTTAGTCGGTGGTGATGCGCGAGTGTTTGCGCGTGTCCTTCATGGTCACATAGACCACCAGCGACACCGCGATACACGCGGTCACATACCAGTAGTAGCCGGTTTCCATGCCGATGCTCTTGAACCACAGCGCGATGTATTCAGCGGTGCCGCCGAAGATCGAGACGGTCAGGGCGTACGGCAGGCCCACGCCCAGGGCGCGGATTTCGGTGGGGAACAGCTCGGCCTTCACCACGGCGTTGATCGAGGTGTAGCCGCTGACGATGATCAGCGCCGCCATGATCAGGAAGAACGCACCCCACCAGCTCTGGATGGTGTGCAGGGTGGTGAGGATCGGCACGGTGAACAGGGTACCGAGGATGCCGAAGGCGATCAGGATCGGACGACGGCCGACTTTGTCCGACAGCCCTCCGACGATGGGTTGCAGGCACATGAACAGGAACAGCGTCGCCGCCGAGATGGTGGTGGAGTCGGAAATGCTCATGCCGACCGTGTTCACCAGGTATTTCTGCATGTAAGTGGTGTAGGTGTAGAACGCCAGGGTGCCACCCATGGTCAGGCCGACCACGGTCAGCAGCTCCTTGGGATGGCGCATCAAGGTGCGCATCGCGCTTTCCTTGGCTTTTTCCTTCTTGGTGAACGACTCGGTTTCTTCCATGCCACGACGCAGGTACAGCGCGACCACTGCGCACAGTGCGCCGATAGCGAACGGGATACGCCAGCCCCACGCGTACAGCTGCTCGGTGGTCAGCAGTTGTTGCAGCACGATCAGCACGGCCAAAGCGATGAGCTGGCCGGAGATCAGGGTTACATACTGGAAGCTGGAGTAGAAACCACGGCGTTCCTTGGTCGCCATCTCGCTGAGGTAAGTGGCGGAGGTGCCGTATTCGCCGCCGACCGACAGCCCCTGCAGCAAACGAGCAAACACCAGCAGGATCGGCGCACCGATGCCGATGATTTCATAGCCTGGGCTCAGGGCAATCAGCAGCGAGCCGAAGCACATCAGGTAGACCGAGGCCATCAGGGCTTTTTTACGCCCGACTTTGTCGGCATACAGGCCCATCAGCCAGCCACCGATCGGGCGCATCAGGAAGCCCACGGCGAAGATCGCGGCGGTGTTGAGCAGTTGGGCGGTGGTGTCGCCTTTCGGGAAGAAGGTCTTGGCGAAGTACAGCGAGAACGCGGCGTAGACGTACCAGTCGTACCACTCGACCATGTTGCCGACGGAACCACTGAAAATCGATTTGATGCGGCTGGAGGTAGTGCGCTCTTTCGTCGGCGCGGCCGCCGACCCCAGAGGCAGGGCGTTGGAGTTATCCATTGAAGGATCCTTCATCTAGTTGTTTTTATGGAGCGGCGCGTGCGCAGCCTGGCTCGAGCTATAGCAGGAGCTGTGCCAGGTGGATGAAGGCCCGGAATAGAAGGGTTGCAGGATTTTATTGAGCGGAAAGCCGCTGATGATTTTCAGGTGATGAGCGGAAATCCGCTCATTCGTCCTTCAGGAACATGTCGCGGGCGAGCCCGTGGCGCTGCATCTTTTCATTGAAGGTACGGCGTGGCAGTTGAAGCTCGGCCAGCACCGCCTTGATATCACCCTTGTGCCGGGTCAGCGCGGCTTTCAGGCAGTGGGCTTCGAAGGCCTCCTGCTGCGCGGCCAGGGATTGCCCGGCCTCGATGCCTTCCGGTTCCGGCTCGCCAAGGCCGAGTACCTGGCGTTCGGCGACGTTGGCCAGTTCGCGCACATTGCCCGGCCAGTCGTGGCTGAGCAGGCGCCCCAGTTGCGCGCCGCTCAGGGGCTCGACGTTGCGGCCCAGGCGCTCGGCGGCACTCTGTGCAAAGTGGTCGAACAGCAGCGGGATATCTTCGCGGCGTTCACGCAAGGGCGGCAGGCGCAATTGTGCGACGTTCAAGCGATAGGCCAGGTCTTCGCGAAAGCGCCCGGCGCGGGCCTCTTCCAGCAGGTCCGGCTTGGTCGCGGCGATGATGCGCAGGTCGACGTGGATACTTTGGTTGGAGCCCAGTCGCTCCAGTTTCTGTTCCTGCAACACGCGCAGCAGCTTCACCTGTTGGGCCAGTGGCATGCTTTCGATTTCATCGAGGAACAGCGTGCCACCATGGGCATATTCCAGTTTACCGATGCGCTTGCCCTGGGCGCCGGTAAACGCGCCGCTTTCGTGGCCGAACAACTCGGCTTCAAACAGCTGCTCGGGGATGGCGGCGCAGTTGAGCGCGACAAAGGGTTTCTTCGACCGAGGGCCGAAATCATGCAGGCAACGGGCGACCATTTCCTTGCCGCTGCCGGTCTCGCCACGGATCAGTACGTTGACCGGCAGGCTCGCCAGGTCCAGCACCTGGCGGCGCAAGGTTTGCAAACCACGGGACACGCCGAGCAGGGTGGATTCCAACTGTGCGCGATGATCGGCCTGTTGATGCAGGCGGCGGTTCTCCAGGATCAGCCCGCGCTTGTCCAAGGCACGGCGCAGGCTGTTGAGCAGGGCGTCGGGGCTGAAGGGTTTTTCCAGGAAGTCGTAGGCACCGTCGCGCATGGCCTCAACCGCCATCGGCACATCGCCGTGGCCAGTAAGCAGGATTACGGGCAAATCGGCATCGCGGCGTTGCACTTCGGCCAGCAGTTCGAGCCCGCTGAGTCCGGGCATGCGCACATCGCTCAGGATCACGCCGGGGAAATCTTTGGGTAATTGCGCCAAGCATTCCTCGGCGCGACTGAACAACTGCACCTCGAACCCCGAGAGGCTCAGCCACTGCTCGACGGCCGTGCGGATGCTGGCTTCGTCATCGACCACAATCACTGCGTTCAGCATAGGTCGGGCGTCTCCAGCGCGATAGGCAGGCTCAGGGTGAATACCGCGCCGTCGCCACGATTGCCGGCGATCAGGCGCCCACCCAATTCGTGCACGATAGCGTAGGACACCGCCAGCCCCAAGCCGAGACCATCGCCCACAGGCTTGGTGGTGAAGAACGGGTCGAACACGCTGTTCAGGTGCTCGTCGGCAATCCCGCCGCCGCTGTCGCTGACGGTCAACTTCCACAGCTGTTGGTCGGCATGCAGGCGGATTTCCAGGCGTTTGCGCGGTTTATCGGCCATGGCATCGAGGGCGTTGCGCAGCAGGTTGATCAGCACCTGCTCCAGGCGGATCGCATCGCCGCGCACCCAGGCGGGGCGGGTCAGGTCCAGCACTACGCCGATGGATTCATCGCGCAGGCGCGCATCGAGCAAGTGCAGGGACTGGTCGACCACGGTGGACAGGTCCAGGCGTTCACGCAGGCCGCTCGGGCTTTTGCGCGCGAAGGTCTTGAGGTGGCCGGTGAGGGCGGCCATGCGCGTGAGCATGTCGTCCAGTGGCGTGAGCGCCTGGTAGGCATCGTCGACACGACCGTGATCCAGCAGCAGGCGCAATGTGGCCAATTGCATGCGTTGGGCGGTGAGTGGCTGATTGATTTCATGGGCGAGGGCGGCGGACATCTGCCCCAGCGCCGCGAGCTTGGCCGATTGCACCAGGCCATCCTGGGCCGTGCGTAGCGCCTGGGTGCGTTCTTCCACCAGTTGCTCAAGCTCTTCGCGACTGCGCTGACGCAAGCGGGCCAGGCGCCAACGTTGGGTCAGGAACAGCACCAGGAACACCAGCGCCAGCCAGGAACCGGCGGCGGCCAACCCGGCGTTGCGCTGATCTTCAAAGGCGAACTGCGGCTTGCGCAGCAGGTGCAGGGTCCAGCCTTCGGCCTTCAGCGGCAGAGATTCCCAGATGTAATTGGCACTGCCATCCGGACCGTTGACGCGCATCAAATGGCTGTTTTCGTCGAAGCGTTGCAGGGTGCTGGTTTCGAGTGCCTGCAGTTGTTTTTTGTCGTACTGGCGAGTGGCCTTGAGCTCGGCCAGGTCGCTGGCCGACAATGGTCGCAGGTTGCGGTAACGCCAGCCGGGTTGATTGGCGATGAACACGATGCCACGTGCATCGCTGACCAGCAGCAGGTCATTGCCCTGGGCCCATTCGCGTTCAAGTTCGGGGAACTCCAGTTTCACAACCATCGCACCGAGGAACTGTTCGTGTTCGTCGACCACCGCGCTGGAGAGGAAGTAACCGGGGATGCCGGTCGTTACGCCCACCGCATAGAAGCGTCCGGTGCCCTGGCTCAAGGTCTGGCTGAAGTAGGGGCGAAACGCGTAGTTGTGCCCCACATAACTGCTCGGCAGGTTCCAGTTGCTGGCGGCCACGGCCAGGCCGGTGCGGTCCATCAATTCCAGGGTGGACGACTGCGCCGCGCCGTTGATGCGCTCCAGTTTGCGGTTGAGCAGATCCTGGGTCGCGGTATCCAGCGGGCCCTTCAAGGCATTGATCATCTCCGAGTCCAGCGCCAGCACCGCAGGCAGGGCGCGGTAGCGTTCGATCAGGGTATGCAGCGAGTTGGCGTACAGCGCGAGCTGCTGATTGGCACGGGCGGCGTCGTCCACCAGCGCCTGGCGTTCGGCATGGCGCGTGGCCCAGGCTGCGGCCAGTAGCGCGCCGGCGATGATCAGCAGGGAATAGAAGGTCAGGCGCAGGGGGCGAGGGATCACGATCATACGGTGAGGGGCAGGCACGGTAAGGGAGTGCACCATAGCATGCACCATCGGGGTTTTGTGGTGAGTGGGACTTTTGTGGCAGGCAGGCTTTCTGTGGCGAGCGGGCTTGTTGTGGCGAGCGGGCTTGCCCCGCGTTGGGCTGCGTAGCGGCCCCAATAAGGCCGCTGCAGTGTGTCAGAAATATCTCGATGGCAGGTTTTAGGGCGGCTCTGCCACCCAACGCGGGGCAAGCCCGCTCGCCACAGGAATCTCACTGGCCACAGAAAGCCCGGTTGCCACTGGAGAATTACCAGGCATGAAAAAGGCGACTGGGCCGTGGAGCCGCAGTCGCCTTTATCCCAGCAGGGAAGCGCTTACTGCACTTCTACCGCCAGGCTTTCACTGATCTTTTTCTGCCAGATGGCAGGACCGGTGATGTGCACGGATTCGCCTTTGCTGTCGACAGCAACGGTGACCGGCATGTCCTTCACGTCGAACTCGTAGATCGCTTCCATGCCCAGTTCGGCGAAGGCCACCACGCGCGACTTCTTGATGGCTTGCGCCACCAGGTAAGCAGCGCCGCCCACGGCCATCAGGTACACGGCCTTGTGGTCCTTGATCGCTTCGATCGCAGTCGGGCCGCGCTCGGATTTGCCGATCATGCCCAGCAGGCCGGTTTGCTCGAGGATCTGACGGGTGAACTTGTCCATCCGCGTCGCGGTGGTCGGGCCGGCTGGGCCAACCACTTCTTCGCGCACCGGATCAACCGGGCCGACGTAGTAGATGAAGCGACCCTTGAGGTCCACCGGCAGGGTTTCGCCCTTGTTCAGCATCTCGACCATGCGCTTGTGCGCGGCGTCGCGACCGGTGAGCATCTTGCCGTTGAGCAATACGGTTTCGCCCGGCTGCCAGCTCTGCACTTCTTCCGGGGTCAGGGTGTCGAGGTTGACGCGACGGGCCGATGGGCCGGCTTCCCAGACGATTTCCGGGTAGGCGTCCAGCGGTGGCGCTTCCAGCGATGCCGGGCCCGAACCGTCGAGCACGAAGTGCGCGTGACGGGTGGCGGCGCAGTTGGGGATCATGCACACCGGCAAGGACGCGGCGTGGGTCGGGTAGTCCATGATCTTCACGTCGAGCACGGTGGTCAGGCCACCCAGACCCTGGGCGCCGATGCCCAGTTGGTTGACCTTCTCGAACAGCTCCAGGCGCATCTCTTCGATACGGTTCTGTGGGCCGCGCTTTTTCAGCTCGTGGATGTCGATGGATTCCATCAACACTTCCTTGGCCATTACCGCGGCTTTCTCGGCGGTGCCGCCGATGCCGATGCCGAGCATGCCCGGTGGGCACCAGCCGGCGCCCATGGTCGGAACGGTCTTCAATACCCAGTCAACGATCGAGTCGGACGGGTTGAGCATGGCCATTTTCGACTTGTTCTCGGAACCGCCGCCCTTGGCCGCCACGTCCACTTCCACGGTGTTGCCCGGGACGATGGAGTAGTGGATGACCGCCGGGGTGTTGTCCTTGGTGTTTTTGCGCGCGCCTGCCGGGTCGGCCAGGATAGACGCACGCAGGACGTTTTCCGGCAGGTTGTAGGCGCGACGCACGCCTTCGTTGATCATGTCGTCCAGGCCCATGGTGGCGCCATCCCAACGCACGTCCATGCCCACGCGCACGAACACGGTAACGATACCGGTGTCCTGGCAGATCGGGCGATGGCCGGTGGCGCACATGCGCGAGTTGATCAGGATCTGGGCGATGGAGTCACGGGCCGCTGGCGATTCTTCGCGCAGGTAGGCTTCGTGCATGGCCTGGATGAAATCCACGGGGTGGTAGTAGGAAATGAATTGCAGGGCGTCGGCAACGCTCTGAATCAGGTCGTCTTGCTTGATCACGGTCATGAGTCGCGCTCCTCTATAAGGGAACATTCAATAAAGGTGGGCTCAGTGTTGCATCGGTCGGCTGAGCTCACCTTTCCAAGGCACGCCAAAGTGGTGCAGGCGCGACGCTAAAAAGGCGCGGCAGTATAACCCGGCTCGGTGGCCGATACACCCGACTATGGTCAAACTGTCGCAGGCATGATTCCCTGTGCGCGCCCCTTGTGATTGAGCCCTTATATGCCTGAACTCTACGTCGGCGAACGCCATTGGTCGGTATCTTCCGGCAGCAACCTGCTGGATGCCTTGAACCAGGCCGGTGTGGCCGTGCCCTACAGTTGCCGCGCCGGCAGTTGCCATGCGTGCCTGGTGCGATGCCTGGGGCAGGTCGAGGACAAGCAGCCTGAGGCCCTGAGCCCGGCGCAACGCCAGGACGGCTGGCGCTTGGCTTGCCAGTGCCAGGTCAGCGGAGACCTGCGCGTTGAAACCTTTGACCCGACGCGTGACGGGTTGCCGGCCCTGGTGCTGGGTGTGGATTGGTTGAGCCCGAGCGTGCTGCGCTTGCGTCTGCAACCCGAGCGTGGTTTGCGCTATCGGGCCGGGCAGCACCTGGTGCTGTGGGCGGGGCAGGTAGCGCGGCCGTATTCCCTGGCGAGTTTGCCCCAGGAGGATGGTTTCCTGGAGTTTCACCTCGATTGCCGTCTGCCTGGCGAGTTCAGTGATCTTGCTCGCCAGTTGCAGGTGGGCGACCGTCTGCGTCTGGGCGAATTGCGCGGTGGCGCGCTGCAATACGATCCTGACTGGCAAAGCCGGCCGTTGTGGCTGCTGGCATCCGGCACCGGCCTTGGCCCGCTTTGGGGGGTGTTGCGTGAGGCCTTGCGCCAGGATCATCAGGGCGACATTCGCGTGATTCACCTGGCCCATGATGCAGAGGGGCATTACCTGGCTGAACCCCTGGCGCAGCTGGCGGCACAGCATCCCAACGTGACGGTGGAGTTGTGGACGGCGGCGCAGGCGACCCAGGCATTGGCGCAACTGCGGCTTGTTTCGCGGCAAACTCTGGCTTTACTCTGCGGGCACCCGGCCAGTGTCGAGGCGTTTTCCAAGCGTCTGTTCCTGGCGGGCCTGCCGCGCAATCAACTGCTGGCCGATGTGTTCCTGCCCCGTGGTTGAGCGCTGAATTCTACAGCCGCGAGATTCGCCATGACCGATGCCATCCTGCAACACCGCGAACGCGGGTTGCTGACCTTGCAGCTCAATCGCCCCGACAAGAAAAACGCCCTGACCCGCGTCATGTACACGCAACTGGCCGAGGCCCTGGAGCAGGCCGATGCAGATGATGCCATCCGCTGCGTGCTGATCCAGGGCAGCAGTGACTGTTTCACCGCCGGCAACGACATTGGCGATTTTCTTGAACAGCCGCCCAGCGATCTCGACAGCCCACCGTTTTACTTCATGAAAAGCCTGCTCAACTGCCGCAAACCGGTGATTGCCGCCGTGGCGGGCGCTGCGGTGGGTATCGGCACGACCCTGCTGCTGCATTGCGACCTGGTCTACATCAGCCGTGATGCGCGGCTGCGCATGCCATTCGTCAACCTGGGGCTGTGCCCGGAGTTTGGTTCAAGTCTGATCCTGCCGAGGTTGTTGGGGCACGCGAAGGCTGCGGAATTATTGCTTCTGGGCGAAGGCTTTACCGGCGAGCAGGCGGCAGCCTGGGGGATTGCTACCGAGGCGCTGGGCAGCGGCGAGGCGGCGTTGGCCAAGGCGCGGGAAATGGCCGAGCGCTTTGAGACCTTGGCGCCGGGGGCTGTGCAGGTGACCAAGCAATTGATGAAGAGCGTTGACCGTGAGCAATTGCGCCAGGTGATTGAGGAAGAGGGCGCTTTGTTTGTCCAGCGGTTGAAGTCGCCGGAAGCGATTGCGGCGTTGTCGGGGTTTATCAACCGGTCCTGAGAAAGCAAAAAGCCCCGCCATTCACAGGGCGGGGCTTTTGTTTTTCAGCGTGTCACTCAGACCTGTGGGTCGCCCACGTGCAGGATCTTCATGCCATTGGTGCCACCGGTGGTGTGGTAGCTGTCGCCCTTGGTCAGGATGACCCAGTCGCCTTTCTCTACGACGCCACGCTTGACCAGCTCGTCGATAGCTTTCTGGCTGACTTCGTTCGGTGCCAGCGAAGCCGGATCGAACGGAACGGTGTACACACCACGGAACAGCGCGGTGCGCGCCTGGGCTTCGCGGTGCGGGGTGAACGCGTAGATTGGCACCGAGGAACGGATGCGCGACATGATCAACGGCGTGTAGCCACTTTCGGTCAGCGCGATGATCGCCTTCACGCCCGGGAAGTGGTTCGCGGTGTACATGGCCGCCAGGGCGATGCTCTGGTCGCAGCTTTCGAACTCTTTGCCGATGCGGTGGCTGGAGGTCTTGCTGGTCGGGTGCTTTTCAGCGCCGAGGCAGATACGTGCCATGGCTTGCACGGCTTCCAGCGGGTACGGGCCAGCGGCGCTTTCGGCGGAGAGCATCACGGCGTCGGTGTAGTCGAGCACGGCGTTGGCCACGTCGGACACTTCGGCGCGGGTCGGCATCGGGTTCTGGATCATCGACTCCATCATCTGGGTCGCCACGATCACCGCTTTGTTGTGACGGCGTGCGTGCAGGATGATCTTCTTCTGGATACCGATCAGCTCGGCGTCACCGATTTCCACGCCCAGGTCGCCACGGGCAACCATCACCGCGTCGGAAGCCTTGATCAGGCCGTCGAGGGTTTCGTCATCGGCCACGGCTTCGGCGCGTTCAATCTTCGCCACCAGCCAGGCAGTGCCACCGGCTTCGTCGCGCAGTTTACGGGCGTATTCCATGTCGGCGGCGTCGCGCGGGAAGGACACGGCGAGGTAGTCCACTTCCATTTCGGCGGCGAGCTTGATGTCGGCCTTGTCTTTTTCAGTCAGGGCTGGTGCGGTCAAGCCACCGCCACGACGGTTGATGCCTTTGTGGTCCGACAGTGGGCCGCCGATGATCACGGTGCAGTGCAGTTCAGTCGGGGTGGCGGTGTCGACGCGCATCACGACGCGGCCGTCGTCCAGCAGCAGTTCGTCGCCGACGCCGCAGTCCTTGACCAGGTCCGGATAGTCGATACCCACGACTTGCTGGTTGCCTTCGGTCAACGGGTGGCTGGTGGAGAAGGTGAATTGATCACCGATCTTCAGCTCGATCCGCTTGTTGGCGAATTTGGCGATACGGATTTTCGGGCCTTGCAGGTCACCCAGCAGTGCGACGAAGCGGCCGTGCTTGGCGGCCAGGTCACGCACCAGCTTGGCGCGAGCCTTGTGCTCGTCCGGGGTGCCGTGGGAGAAGTTCAGACGGGCAACGTCCAAACCAGCCAGAATCAGCTGTTCGAGGACTTCCGGCGAGTTGCTGGCCGGGCCAAGGGTGGCGACGATTTTGGTACGACGGACGGACATGCACAGACTCCTGAGTTCAAGCGCTGAGGAAGGCTACTATGCTCTTTCGTTGTAGTCATTGTTCGTTTGCACTACTTATCGACGATTGACTTGTTTTCGTTGCGGCTGAATACGAACATCCTTGAAGATTTTCGACGGGGGGTCGATACACTGCACAAGACAGGAGAACCCTCATGCGAATTTTGCTCATTGCTGCCCTGGCCGTCAGTGTTGTCGGCTGCACCCGTTGGTCGATGGACCATCACCTGAACAATGCCTACCGCGCCTACAAGGTCGGTGACTGCGAGCGCGTTACCCTGGAATTGTCCCAGGTCGACCGTGAAAGTCGCACCCGACGTTATGTACAGCCGGAAGTCTCGATGTTGCGCGGCCAGTGCCTGGAACGGCAGAAACTGTTCGTCGACGCGATACAGACTTATCAGTTCATCATCAATCAATACCCGTCGAGTGAATACGCCTACCGTGCCCGCGCGAGGCTCGACACCCTGCAACAGCTGGGGCATTACCCCGGCGCAAGCGTCGCGCAACCGCGTCCAGCGTCCTTGTGATGATATTCGTCATTCAATAACTGGCCCGTCGCCAGTCTTGGGCTATTCTTTGAATGTTCGTTTGTATAAGTTTCTATGCAAATGGATGTTGGGCCCGGACTGGGTGGCTGTCTAGCGGCAGGCAATTGCCTGTTGTCGCACCGAAATCCAGGGAGAGTGGGCGACGTCGCCCGTTCCGAATCACTGGCACGGCCGCAGTCATGGCCACTGGATGGCGATTTCATCATGTTTACCGACCGACGGATCGAGCGGCATCAGCTTCCTTATTTCCTGCAAGTGTTTAATCGTCTCACCGACAAGCCCATCGGCTTTTTGGGCAATGTCTCGGAAGACGGGCTGATGTTAATCAGCCAATTGCCCATGATGGTCGACGTGGACTTCGAACTGCGCTTGAAGATTCCAGGCGCTGACGACACTTTCCACCCCATCGATCTCACGGTGACCTGTCTGTGGAGCCATGAGGACATCAACCCGCAACACTACGATTCCGGGTTCAGGGTGCTCCAGGCACCCGAGGAATATGGGCAGTTGATCAACGTCTTGTTGAATTACTTCAGCTTTGATCCTTTGCAGGCTTCGGCTTAGATAAGGCGCTTCGGCGGGCCCTTTTCAGAGCACGCCGGCTTTCTTCCACCCCAGGTAACGTGTGACCAAGGCCGGTCCCAGTTCAGACGGTAAAGTGTCTAGTAGGGACAGGCCTTGGGCGCTGAGCCGGTCGTGCAGTTCGTTGCGGGTATTCAGGTAGTCGATGGTGCCGCTGTAGGCCAAGGCTTCGGGCAGGGTTTGTACGGGGGCTTGGCGCAGTTGATCAAGGGCTTCCTCGCGCAAACTGGCCACCAGCACCCGGTGATGGCGGCTGATGCGATTGACGGCCGTCAGCAGTGTTTCATCATCCTCATCCCGCAGGTTGGATATCACGATCACCAAAGCGCGCCGTTTCTGCCGAGCCAGCAGTTGGCTTGCTGCAGCCTGATAATCGGCAGCCCGCCGGGTGGTATCAAGGTCGTATACCGCGTTGAGCAACCGGTTCAACTGGCTACTGCCTTTGACCGGCGCCAGGTAGCGTGGCTGGTCGCCGGCAAAGGTGCACAGCCCAACCGCATCCCCCTGGCGCAACGCGACGTAGCTGAGCAGCAGGCAGGCATTCAGGGCATGGTCAAAGTGGGACAGTTGGTCATCCTGGCTGCGCATGCCGCGGCCGCAATCGAGCATGAACACGATCTGCTGGTCACGCTCATCCTGATATTCACGGGCGATGGGGGTGCGTTGCCGGGCGGTAGCCTTCCAGTCGATCTGCCGCAGGCTGTCCCCTTCGCGAAACTCACGCAACTGGTGAAACTCCAGTCCCAAGCCACGGCGCTGACGTTGGCGTACACCCAGTTGACTCAGCCAGTTATCTACGCCCTGCAGTTGGGCACCGTACAGACGGGCGAAATCCGGGTAGACGCGGGTGGTATCGCTCACGTCGATCAGTCGCCGTGCTGACCACAGGCCCATGGGGCTGGGCAGGAGAATTTCACAGCGGTTGAAACTGAAATGACCACGCCTCAAGGGGCGAAGGCGATAACCCAGTTCACTGCGTTCACCGGGGCGCAGGTCTATGGATTGGGGCATGTGCTCCACCGACAGCCCATCAGGGACATGATCGAACACCTGCACGCTCAGTGTCTGCGGGAAGTCATGCTCGAGAACCAGGCGTATTTCCCCCCAGCGGCCCAATGCCAGGCTTCCGGGCATTTGCCGTTGCACACGGGGCGAAGGGCGGCTACGCAGACGCATCGCATCCAGCAGCGCGAGCAATAACAGCGCCAGTAGCAGGCCCCACGCGATGGAGTGCAAGGTGTCGGGCACTTTGAGCTGCAACGCTGCCGCAATTCCCAGCAGGACGTCCAAGCCCAGCAATACGCCAAGCCAGTTCAGCAGCAGACGGGTCGGTTTCATGGGCGATTCATTGCCGAGGTGCCGGGATCTGGTCGAGCAGTTGCTTGAGCACCTGGTCGACCTCCAGCCCGTCGATATCCAGCTCTGGCGCGATGCGTACCCGATGGCGCAGCACTGCCAGCGCGCAACCCTTGATATCGTCCGGGGTGACGAACTCACCACCGCGCAACAGGGCGCGGGCACGTGCGCCACGTACCAGGTCGATGGAAGCGCGTGGGCCGGCACCGATGGCCAGCCCTGGCCAGCTACGGGTGGCGCGCGCCAGCCGTACGGCATAGTCGAGCACTTGTTCGTCGAGTGCCAGTTCACTGGCTATCTGTTGAAGCTGCAGCACGTCTTCGGCCTGCAGCACGGTGCGCAAGGGATGTACATCCAGCATGTCGGCGCGAGACGAGCGCGTGACTTCACGCACCATGTCCAGTTCTTGCTGCGCATCGGGGTAATCCATGCGCACCTTGAGCATGAAGCGATCCAGCTCCGCTTCCGGCAGCGGGTAAGTACCTTCCTGTTCAATAGGGTTCTGGGTCGCCAGCACCATGAACGGTTGACCGATGGGCAACGCCTCGCCTTCGAGGGTGACTTGCCGCTCCTGCATGGCTTCGAGCAAGGCTGCCTGGGTCTTGGCCGGCGCACGGTTGATTTCGTCGGCCAGCAACAAATGGGTGAACACCGGCCCTTTGCGCAACTTGAACTGTTCAGTGTGCAGGTCATACACGGCGTGGCCGGTGACATCGCTGGGCATCAGGTCCGGGGTGAATTGAATGCGCGCGAAATCCCCCTCAAAGCAACGTGCCAAGGCACGCACCAGTAGGGTTTTCCCAAGCCCCGGCACGCCTTCGAGCAGCACATGGCCGCCGGCGATCAGCGCGGTCAGGACATCGTCGATCACCGGATCCTGGCCAATCACCGCCTTGCGCAATTCAGTACGCAGGTCCTGGGCTTGCCTGCTGGCACGTTGCAAGGTTTCGCTCGGCAAGGCAGTGGCGCTTGAAAGTTCGCTCATAGGGCATTCCTGAGGGTTTGCAGGCACGCCACCTGCCGGCTGAAATCGGCACTGGAAAGCCGTTTCTGCGGGAGTGGGTCAAGGGCCTGGCTGATGACATGAAGGGGTTGGCGCGTCAGGTGTTCAAGCACCCGGCACTGTGCTGCACTGTCGAGGTGTTCAAAACCGGGGTGACGGTGCCGGGCCGCGCGCAGGATATCGCGCTGCAAAGCATGCAGCAGCGTGCCCTGGCCGCTGCGGCGCAGCAGGAAGTCGGCGCTGGCTTTAAGGTGTTCCTGCAATTGGCGGCGAGCATTGGAGGTTGGAGATCGAGTCGGGCCTTGACGCATACCGGCCCGCCACAGTGCCAGGGCGATCAGCGAAATCAGTGCGATCAGGGCCTGAGGAAAATACCGCATCAGTAACGTGAACAGGTCGTCGAAGTCGCTGTTGAACAACAGGGTCACGGCCGTGCCCTGATTCAGGTACCACAGTAGCCAGGCATTGTCGTGCTTGCCGATGTTCGGAGTTTTCCACAGGTCACTGTCGGTGATCACTGTGACGCTGCCTTCCCCGAGGTCGAGTTGCATCAGGTGGCTCGACCTTGAGCTGTTGGCGGAAAATTGGGCCTGGTGCCTAGGGTCGGTGAGATTGAAATCCGTGTCGAAACTGAAGTACGCCGAGGCGGTTTCATTGTCGACGTAGAGTTTGGTGAGGTCCTGGCTTTTGTTTTTAAGGGGCTTTTTACTGGAAGGCGCAGGTTCCTCAGGTTCGTCACTCAAGGTTTGGTGGATATGCAAGCGATCGAGCAGCAGGTCGCCACTTTTGCCGGTCTCCTCATCCCACAACGCCTCGGCCACCAGCAACAGATGACCACCGGATTTGGCCCAGCTCAGCAGTTGCTCTATCTGGCGGGGTGACATGTTGCTGCGTTCGCCGAGCAGCAACAGGCTGTTGCCCTTGCCCGGTAGGGTAGTCAGCCGCTCCAGGCTGTTGGCGTGCTCAACGGTCACGCCTTGTTGGCGTAGAAAGTGTTCGGCTGCCAAGTAGGGGTTGGCCAAGGCTTCTGGAGAAGGGCCACGATCCACCACCTCGTCGTAGGGAATTGCCTTGGTCCACGCATAGAAGGCACCGGCTCCAAACACGCATGCCAACAATAGCCCGACCCACAGTAACGGCCGGTTCATTGGTTGCTCCCCGGGTTGAACAGGGTGCGCCAATCACTGCACAGTTTTTGCTGGGCTGAGGGGGGAGGCAGGTGATGACCGTAGGCAAGGTTCTGCCAGTGTTGGGTCAACTCATCGCTGAAAGCCAGGAGCTGCGGTTGTTGCAACCGTTGAACCCGCTCCAGGACCTGGCCTTCGGTATCAGCGCTTTTCAGCGGCACATTGAAATCATGCAACAGCCGACTGAGCAGGCCTCGATACAGTAGGCCAAGGGCTTCCCTAGGATGGGTGGCCCACAAATGCTCGGCGGCACTGGCCACATCGTCGGGCAACGTCTGCGTGTCCAGTTCAAGGCCGAACAGTTGCGTGGGAACGGGGCCGCCAACCTTGATCGTGCGAGGCCCGCGCCGACTGACAAAAGTGCGCAACCACTCACGATAACGCCACGCCAGCAGGAACAGGGCGCCGATCAGAAGCCCCCACAACAGCACCTCCAAGCCCAGGGCGATCGACTTGAAAGTATTGCTGTTGAAGTTATCCAACAGCGCCTTCAGCCAGTCTGGAAGCTTGCCGTCGCTGTGAGCTTTGCTTTTAACCGACGACTTTTCTTCGCCAAAGCGATAGCGCGTGACGGTTTCCGGGTTCTTGAAGGGAGGCTTGTCCAGTAGGGACTGGACAGATTGGCTTGCGCTCTGGGTGCTCAGTGGTTTTGAGGGGCTGGACGCTTCTGCCATGACGGGCGCGCTGAATGGCAGCAGCGTCAGCCCGATCATCAGCAATAGCAGCGGCGCCACATTGCTCAGGCGTTGACGGAGGCGACGGAAGACCAACTCCAGGTCCCAGGCCTCCAATACGGTGCGGCGGTTGAGGTAGAGGCTGAAACCGCAGGCTACATAGATGGGTTCCCAAAACACCAGGATCAAGGCGTAGAAGGCGTTGCCCAAATGTTCCAGCCATAACCCTTCCGAGCTTGTCGCCAGTACCAGGCGCTGCCAATCCCAATCCATCTCGACGTATTGGGGAATGAACAGGTAGAAGAGCGCCATGCAACCGAACCACAAGCCGATCTCCAGGTGCACCCCAATGGTGGTCAACCAGCGTGCGGCCCCGGCATTACGTTGCTGCAGTACACCCAGTCGTTTTTGGCGTGCGGGCCCATCCAGGCCTTCGAGCTGGCTGACCGGCATCACAAAGCTGCGGCTCAGACTGAACCGGCGCCAGGTCAGGCTGGCCAACAGTTGACCCTTGAGCAGGCGCGGCCACTGACGAACGGCCTGCTTGATGCTGGGTGTTTCGCCAAACAGGGCCTTGGACAAGATATACAGGGGGAGACGATCAAAGGCCGGCTTGAGCCACCAGAACAGGAACATTGCGGTGGACGGGTACTTCCACAGCAGTGCCGTGAGCACGGCGAACACTGGCAGCGTCACCAACGCCCAACTGCCCATCAACAACAAGCGATGCTCACGGGCCATCAATACGCCAAGATCCATCGCCTCCCAGGCAGTACGTGGGCGGATTACCACGCTGGCATCACTGAGGCGCATGGCGAGTCCTTCCGGCAAGGCTCAAGTAAGCGACTACCAGCAGCCACAGTGCCGCGCCAACCAGATATTTGACCCAGGGAGCTATCAGGGTGGTGGATGACCAGTACGCCTCAATGAAGGCTGCGATCAACAGGAAGAGCATGACGCCGCATAACATTTGCACGCTCTTGCGCGCCGCCAGCCGCAGTGATTCGCCGCGGGTCAACTGCCCGGGAGCGATCAGCGCCCAGCCCAGTTGCAAACCCGCGGCACCGGCGAGGGCGATGGCCGTCAGCTCGAAGGCCCCATGCCCGATCACGAATGACCAGAAGGTCTGCCCGTAGCCGATTTCGGTCAGATGCCCGGAGACCGCACCGATGACCAGGCCGTTGAAAATCAGGAAGAACACGCTGCCCAGCCCGAACAGTAATCCGGCAGCAAAGGTCTGGAACGCAATACCGATGTTGTGCATCACGTAGTAGCCGAACATCATCCAGTCTTCGCTCGAGGCACGCTCAGCGGCGCGGCCCAGGCGGCTGGCATCAGGGTCATACATGCCCTGCATCTCGGCAACCTGCAGGGGACTGACGATGCTGTAGATCAGGTCGGGAAACAGGTAGACCAGCAACGCGATACCCACCAGGCTGCCAAAGAACAGCAGGCTCGCTACCAGCACGAAACGCCACTGTTCCCGCACCAACCGGGGAAAATCGGCAAGTACGAAACTCAGCACATTTGCCGTCAATTGGCTGCGATGGCGGTAGAGTTGTTGATGGCCGCGCAAGGCCAGTTGTTGCAAGGGGTCTACTAAATAGCTGCTATAGCCGCGTTCCTGGGCCAGGGCCAGGTGCTGGCACAGGTGTCGGTACTGATGGGGGAAATCGGCCATGTCACTGGTTTTAACCTTGCCTTGTTCCAACTGTTGCAGGTGTTGGGCAAAGGCCTGCCATTGAGGCTGGTGACGGCTTTCGAAAAGACTCTGCTTCATGTTGGCCCCAACAGGCCACGGGCCACGCCGTTGAGTTGTTCCACGGCGCGGGCTGGGGACACTTGCAACGGGGTAGCGAGAATCGACGCCAACTCGTGAACGCGTTCCGTGGAAAGCTCACCCTGGCGTTCCGCAAAGCCAAGGATGGCCCGCTGTTCACTCAGCTCCAGGGCGAAGGGCAAGCGTAGGGCGGGAGCTTGAGGAATCTTGGGGCGCATGAGCGGTTGTTCCCGGTAGATCACCAATGTACCGGCGGCCAGGTCGCCCAGGCGCTTGAAATGAGGATGCTGCAGGCAACTGATCGCGCCCAGGAAGTAACCGAAGGGCAGCATGTCGACAAACCGCAGTAGATTACGGATCAGTGACGCGGACCAGCCGACCGGGGTGCCGTCATCGTGTACCACACGCAATCCCATGACTTGCTTGCCGGGCGAACGACCCTGGTTGAGCACCTCGAACAGCACCATGTACCACCAACTGATCAGGAACAGCAGCAGCGAGCCCAGGCCGATGCCGACATTGCCAAGCAAGGCCAATGGCACCAGCAGAACGCCCATCACCACCCCGCGCAACCCCAGGTCGAAGGCAAAGGCCAGCGCACGTGGCATCAGGCCAGCGGGGCGCAGCGGCAGGTCGATGCCCTCCGGGGTTTCGATCTGGTAGCGGGTATCCAATGGGGCTGACGGCATCGCGATCCTTGGCAGTGCAGAATGGCTGGGAGACACGGATGCTAGCAGTGTCGGCGATGGAAGCAACCATTCAAGGTTTTGCTGGATGTTTGTACAGTTGATTTGGTGCTGGTCGCGGACGCGGTCCAGCGCCTAGACTTTGTCGATCTTCAGTACAGGAATAGCCCGTGACCTCCATTTTCTGGTACGACTATGAAACCACCGGCATCAATCCGCGCAGTGATCGCCCGCTCCAGGTAGCGGGCATTCGAACGGACCACGAACTCAATGAGATAGGCGAGCCGGTCAATCTTTATTGCCAGCCCAGCGACGATATCCTGCCCCATCCCGTCGCCTGCGCCATTACCGGTATCACCCCAGCAATCCTCGCGGAAAAAGGTCTGGCAGAGGCCGATTTCATGACTCGGGTGCATGCCGAGCTGGCGGCTCCGGGTACGTGTGGCGCCGGGTACAACACCTTGCGCTTTGACGATGAAATGACGCGCTACAGCCTGTACCGCAACTTTTTCGACCCTTACGCACGTGAGTGGCAGGGCGGCAACAGTCGTTGGGATCTCATCGACGTGATCCGCACCGCCTACGCCCTGCGCCCGGAGGGTATTGCATGGCCGCAACAGGATGGGCGCGTCACGCTCAAGCTGGAGCGCCTGACCGAAGCCAACGGTATCGATCATGGCCAGGCGCACGATGCTCTGTCCGACGTGCGAGCCACGATTGCCCTGGCCCGATTGGTTCGTGAGAAACAGCCCAAGCTGTATAAGTGGCTGTTTCAACTGCGCAGCAAGCAGGCGGTGATGGACCAGGTGCGATTGCTGCAACCCATGGTGCATATCTCAGGGCGTTTTTCCGCCGAGCGTCATTACCTGGGCGTGGTATTGCCATTGGCGTGGCACCCGCGCAATCGCAATGCACTGATCGTCTGCGACCTTGGGCTCGATCCCCAAGGGTTGTTGGACCTGGATGCCGATACCTTGCGTCAGCGTCTCTATACCCGTCGTGACGATCTTGCCGAGGGCGAGTTGCCGGTGCCGCTCAAGTTGGTGCACATCAATCGCTGCCCTGTGGTTGCTCCCTTGAATGTGCTTCGGGCAGAAGATCGTGAGCGTCTGCACTTGGACATGGATCTTTTTCAGGCGCGCGCCCTGCGGCTAACTGACGCACAGGAACTTTGGCGCGATAAATTGGCGGCCATTTATGCCGAGGAAGATTTCGTGCCGAGTTCAGACCCGGAGCAACAGCTTTACGATGGCTTTATCGGAGATCGTGATCGGCGCTTATGTGAACAAGTCCGGATGGCCGAGCCTGCGCAATTAGCTCGCCAGCAATGGCCTTTTGATGATCATCGTTTACCTGAATTACTGTTTCGCTACCGAGCGCGTAACTTCCCCGATACCTTGAACAGTGAGGAGCAACAACGCTGGCAGCTTTTCTGTCAGCAACGTTTGTCAGACCCGGAGTGGGGCGCGCCAAATACCCTTGCAGCATTTAAGCAGGCCAAACAGGAATTTGCCGTTAGTGCGGCGCCTTTTCAGGCGCAGGTGCTTGAGCAGTGGCAGGAATATGCCGACGCGCTGGCCCATAAGGTGAATCTGTAGTCGGCTCTCATACAATACACAGGCAATAAAAAACGCCAGCAAGCTGGCGTTTTTAATGTATCGCGTATCAGGCGCAGGCCTGGCGAGGCTTAACCCAGCAGGGTTGCCCAGCCTTCAACCACGTCACCGCCCCACTTGGCTTTCCACTCTTTCAGGGTTTTGTGGTTGCCACCTTTGGTTTCAATCACTTCGCCGTTGTGTGGGTTTTTGTACTGTTTGACTTTGCGAGCACGCTTGGTGCCGGTAGTTTTCACAGCGCCACGCGGTGCTTTAACTTTCGATTCTGGATCCAGCAGCGCGATGATGTCACGCAGGGATTTGGAGTACTCACCCATCAGGGCGCGCAGTTTGCCTTCGAATTCCAGCTCGGTTTGCAGTTTGTCGTCTTGGGACAGGTTTTTCAAACGGGCTTGCAGCTCTTTGATAGCTTCTTCGGTGGCACGGTATTCGTTGATCAGAGACATGTGGACTACCTTATGTAGAGCGCTGATTGACAGGGAGAGTAGCCCAATAATAGTCAGGCAGTTTGCCCAAGTAAACATTTAAGCTCGCATTTATGTGAATTACTTTGAATGTTTGTAGCGTTGCTATGCATTCGAGTTAATTACTAGGGCGTAGACCTTAAGATAATCTCGTTGAAATACGGGGAACAGCTGTAGGTTGAGGGAGTAGATTCATATGAAGGTGGTAAAACCATAGGCTATTAAGGGGCAAGCCGTCGGCCAGCGATCAGAATAAGCGTCAACGAATACTGCAGTTTTCCTGCGCAATCGCTAGAATGGCGGCCTTTGCGAAGTTCTGGAGTTTCCCCCTAATGCGCACTTTTCGGCTGGTGATTGCTTGCCCGGACCGGGTTGGCATCGTTGCCAAGGTCAGTAACTTTCTGGCCTCCCACAACGGTTGGATCACCGAGGCGAGTCATCACTCGGACAATCTCAGCGGTTGGTTCTTCATGCGTCACGAAATTCGTGCCGATTCGCTGCCTTTTGGTCTTGATGCCTTCCGCGACGCGTTTGCGCCCATCGCCGAAGAGTTTTCGATGACCTGGCATATCACCGACACTGAGCAGAAAAAACGCGTGGTGTTGATGGCCAGCCGTGAATCCCACTGCCTGGCCGACTTGCTGCATCGCTGGCACAGCGATGAGCTGGACTGCGAGATCGCGTGTGTGATTTCCAACCATGATGACCTGCGCAGCATGGTCGAGTGGCATGGCATCCCGTACTACCACGTGCCGGTCAATCCGCAGGACAAAGAGCCGGCGTTCGCCGAGGTCTCGCGTCTGGTCAAGCAACACGAAGCCGACGTGGTGGTGCTGGCGCGCTACATGCAGATCCTGCCACCGGAACTCTGCCGCGAATACGCTGGCAAGGTGATCAACATTCACCACAGCTTCCTGCCGTCGTTCGTCGGCGCCAAGCCGTACCACCAGGCGTCCCTGCGGGGTGTGAAGTTGATCGGCGCTACTTGCCACTACGTCACCGAAGAACTGGACGCCGGCCCGATCATCGAGCAGGACGTGGTGCGTGTCAGCCACAGCGACAGCATTGAAGACATGGTGCGTTTCGGCCGTGACGTCGAGAAGATGGTGCTGGCCCGTGGCCTGCGTTACCACTTGGAAGACCGCGTGCTGGTACATGGCAACAAAACGGTCGTGTTCTGATCGACCTGTTGTGATTGAAGAATGAAGGGCCTGGGCGTTAAATCGATCCAGGCCCTTTTTCTTTGTACGCTGCCGAGGATTGAATCATGAGTGATCCGCTGGACAAAGCCACTTCAAAAGCCCCCGCCACATTAGGGGAGGGCTGTTTGAGTCGATACGACCCGGACGACCTGAGCAGCGAGGACGGCACCGAGTTTCCCGGCGCCGCCGAATTGTGGGAGCAGGAGCAGGCCAAGTCCGAGACCAAGGACGCCTGATCAGATCCGGAAACTGCCAACCAATTGTTTCAACCGTGCAGCCTGTTGTTCCAGGTCGGCACAAGCACGCAACGTGGATTGCAGGTTTTCCACACCTTCCTGGTTGAGGGTGTTGATCTCGGTAATGTCCATGTTGATCGACTCCACTACCGAGGTCTGTTCCTCTGTGGCGGTGGCGACGGACTGGTTCATGCCATCAATTTCGCCGATGCGTTGGGTCACGCTGTTCAGGCGTTCGCCGGCCAGGTTGGCGATATCGACACTTTCAAGACTGTGGCGCTGACTTTCACCCATGGTGCTGACCGAGTCTCGCGCGCCGACTTGCAGTTCTTCAATCATCTTCTGCACCTGTTGCGCCGATTCCTGAGTGCGATGCGCCAGGTTGCGCACTTCATCCGCGACCACTGCAAACCCACGCCCGGCTTCCCCGGCACGGGCTGCTTCGATGGCGGCGTTCAGTGCCAGCAGGTTGGTTTGCTGGGAAATACTGGTGATCACTTCGAGAATCTGGCCGATGTTCACCGTCTTGCTATTGAGCGCTTCGATGTTGCTGCTGGAGGCGCTGATCATCGACGACAACTGGTTCATCGCCTTGATGTTGCGTTCCACCACTTGCTGGCCATCCTCAGCCAGATGCCGTGCATCGCTGGCCTGATGGGAGGCCTGCGCTGCATTGCGCGCGATTTCCTGGGCCGCAGCGCCCAGTTCATTGATGGCGGCGGCGACGCTGTTGGTGCGGTTGGCCTGCTCATCGGAATTGACCATCGACGAGTTGGAGGCGCTGACCACCCGCAGTGCCACTTCATTTACCTGTTCGGTTGCCGAAGACACTTCGCGGATCGACGTATGAATGCGCTCCACGAAGCGGTTGAAGGCGTTACCCAGCGTGCCGAATTCATCGTGGTTCTGGATGGTCAGGCGGCGGGTCAGGTCGCCCTCGCCATCGGCGATGTCCTGCATGGCGCGGGTCATCACGTGCAGTGGTTGCAACAGGATACGGATCAGCATGCCGAGCAGGGCGATGATGATCACCACCGCAATGAGCGTGGCAATGACCGCTGAGGTGCGGAATTCGCTGAGCATGGCGAAGGATTTTTCTTTATCGACTGAAATACCGAGGTACCAGTTTACCGAGGGCAGGCCCTTGATCGGAGTGAAGGTCACGATGTTGTCTTTGCCGTTGGCCTCGACCTCGCTGAAGTCTGCGCTGATCTTCGGCGTATTTTTCGGATACGCGTCGGCCAGGGTCTTCATCACCAGGTTTTTGTCCGGGTGTACCAGTACCTTGCCGTCGGCGCTGACCAGGAACGCATAGCCCATGCCGCCAAAATTCAGCGCGCCGATGTTATCCACCAGGGTTTGCAGGCTCAGGTCACCGCCGACCACGCCGATGCTTTGGGTGCCTTGGTTGCTGGGAGTGGCAACGGAAATGATCAACTTGCCGGTGGCCGCATCGATATAGGGCTCGGTCAGGGTTGAACCGTTGCTGCTCTGGGCGCCCTTGTACCAGGGGCGAACACGCGGGTCGAAACCGACCGGCATCTTGGTGTCGGGGCGGATGGTGAAGGCGCCCTTGCTGTCACCGACGTAGGTCGCCATGAAGGAGGACGTCAGAGTTTTCTGTTCCAGCAGGCTGGCAACAACCGAAGGCTCGGGGTTGATGGCGATGTTTTGCGCGGCGTTTTCCACCAGGGCTATACGCCCGTTAAGCCAGGTTTGAATGTTGCTGGCGGTGACATCGCCCATTTCATGCAGGTAGTTGTTGAGATCGTCGCGTATCGCGTTGCGTTGCAGGTAGTCGTTGTAGAGGGTAAACAGCGCGAATGCGGCAATGACGATAAGGGAGGCTGCAAGCAGGATTTTGTGGCTGAAGCGCAGATTTTTATTCATGGCTTGTAGGGTCCGCTAAGGTCTTAATATCCGAAGCGCGTCCTTATGGGAGGCGCAAATGGCAGCGTCAAAAAAGGTGTGATACTTCTTGTGATGGTTCCGGTGGTCCCTGTGGGAACTATCTGACCTATTTTTAGACTTTGTGGGTCTCACACTTCTCTGTATCGACCTGGCCGCAATAAAGATTAACCATGGGTGACGAAATGCCTGACTCCACGCAACTGCTCATCGGCGCCGGCCTCGACGGCCAGCCCATCGCCCAGGCCATGCGCCTGGCCAACCGTCACGGGTTGATCGCCGGTGCCACCGGCACGGGCAAGACCGTTACGCTGCAACGCCTGGCCGAAGCCTTCAGTGATGCCGGCGTGGCGGTGTTTGCGGCGGATATCAAGGGTGACTTGTGCGGCCTGGGCGCTGCGGCGAACCCGCAGGGCAAGGTGGCCGAGCGCATCGCCGGCATGCCGTTCCTCAATTACACGGCCAAGGCTTATCCGGTCACGCTGTGGGATATCCACGGGCAATCCGGTCATCCGTTGCGCACTACGATCAGCGAAATGGGCCCATTGCTGCTCGGTAGCCTGTTGGAACTCACCGACAGCCAACAATCGGCGCTTTACGCGGCGTTCAAGGTCGCAGACCGCGAAGGCTTGTTGTTGCTGGACCTCAAGGACCTCAAGGCGCTCCTCAATCATCTGCGCTACCACCCCGAACTGTTGGGCGAAGACGCGGCGCTGATGACCACCGGCTCCAGCCAGGCGTTGTTGCGACGCCTGGCGGTGCTGGAGCAGCAGGGCGCCGAAGCTTTGTTCGGCGAGCCGGCCCTGCAGTTGGAAGATATCCTGCAGCCCACGGGTGACGGGCTTGGTCGCATCCATCTGCTGGACGCGAGCCGTCTGGTTCACGAAGCGCCGAAGGTGTACGCGACCTTCCTGCTGTGGCTGCTGGCGGAGTTGTTCGAGCAACTGCCCGAGCGCGGTGATGCCGACAAGCCGTTACTCGCACTGTTCTTTGATGAGGCGCACTTGCTGTTCGCCGACACGCCCAAGGCGTTGCAGGAGCGACTGGAGCAAGTGGTGCGGCTGATCCGTTCAAAAGGCGTTGGCGTGTATTTTGTCACCCAGTCGCCAGGCGACCTGCCGGACAGCGTGCTGGCGCAACTCGGCCTGCGCATCCAGCATGGCCTGCGGGCGTTCACGACGAAAGAGCAGAAATCCCTACGGGCCGTAGCCGACGGTTTTCGGCCGAACCCGGCCTTTGATGCCCTTTCGGTATTGACCGAGTTGGGCACGGGCGAGGCGTTGGTGGGCACGCTGCAGGAAAAAGGCACGCCGGAAGTCGTCCAGCGTGTATTGGTTGCACCGCCGCAGTCGCGGATCGGGCCGCTCAGCGAGGCCGAACGCGCTGCATTGGTGGCCAGTTCACCGTTGCAGGGCCGGTATGACAAGCCGATTGATCGGGAGTCCGCTTATGAAGTGCTGATGGCACGCAAAGAGCTTGGGCCAACCGAAGAGGCCAAGCCGGCCGCCGAGGAGCCCAGCTTCACCGACAGGGCCGGGGCGTTTCTTGGCACAACCGCAGGCAAGGCGCTGAAGTCCGCGATGCAGCAAGCCGCCAATCAAATGGGGCGGCAATTGGTCCGTGGTTTGTTGGGGTCGTTGTTGGGCGGCAGCAAGCGCAAGTAGCGATTCAGGGCTTGGCTTTGGCGTGGGCCGCCAGGCGTTCAAGCGCCGCGCGCAAGCCTGGGTTGCTGATCCCGTCGGCCGTTGCCTGGATGGCTTCGGCCGCATGGGTCGACAAATCATGAATGTGTTCCGCCACGCCAGGTTGGGTGGTGGGCGGTTGCACCTTGAACTGGATGCGCGTCAAGCCAGCGAATTCATCAAAGGCCATCAATTGGCGCTGCAGGCGTTTTTGCTGATAGCGCAAGCGTGTCGCCCAGTGGCCATCTGTGACAATCAGCAGCAGGTTGCCTTCACGCCAGGACGCCACGCGGCAATGTTCGCGTGCGGCCGGTTGCAACTGGGTTTCGAGCAGTCGTTGCAGGCGGCCCAGGCGTTGCGCATGGCCAAAGATGGCTTTCAGCGGCTTGGCATCGCGAAGCAACACGGTGGGAGCGCGGGCTGATAAGGGGCGAAACGCCATTATTGGACACCTTAAGTAACAGAGCCGCCATCTTAGCAGAACCCGCCTGTACGGCCCCAGGCAATGCATTCTGTGGGTTTTGTTCATGAAATCAATTGGTAACTTCTTCGCTCCATGGGTTGAAGTTCCGGCAAAAGCCCTTATTTTAAACAAGCCCTCTCACAGCACCATGCCAGCATCGGGGAACAACGCCACTTTCCTCACCCACGAATCCGGGTAGAATGCGCGTTCGCATGCGGCCGTGAGGGCTGCTCGGGCCACTCACGGTGCGCCCTCCATCCCTATGTGTGGAAGAACCTGCCGATATGTTTGCGCCTTTGTTAAAGAAACTTTTTGGAAGCAAGAATGAGCGCGAAGTCAAACGCATGCTCAAGACGGTGCAGCTGGTCAATGCCTTCGAAGAGCAGATGGTTGCCCTTTCGGACGAGCAATTGCGCGCCAAGACCCAAGAGTTCAAGGCCCGCATAGCTAAAGGTGAAACCCTCGACAAGCTGCTGCCCGAAGCCTTTGCGGTCGCCCGTGAAGCCGGTAAGCGTGTCATGGGCATGCGCCACTTCGACGTCCAGTTGATCGGGGGCATGACCTTGCATGAAGGCATGATTGCCGAAATGCGTACCGGTGAAGGCAAGACCCTGGTGGCAACCCTGGGCGTTTACCTCAACGCACTGTCCGGCAAGGGCGTGCACGTTGTGACGGTGAACGACTACCTGGCCCGCCGGGACGCCAACTGGATGCGCCCGCTGTATGAATTCCTCGGCCTGACCGTCGGCGTGGTTACGCCGTTCCAGCCGCCGGAAGAGAAGCGCGCTGCCTACGCTTGCGACATTACCTACGGCACCAACAACGAATTCGGTTTCGACTACCTGCGCGACAATATGGCGTTCAGCATGGATGAAAAATTCCAGCGCGAACTCAACTTTGCCGTGATCGACGAAGTCGACTCCATCCTCATCGACGAAGCCCGTACCCCGCTGATCATCTCCGGCCAGGCCGAAGACAGCTCGCGCCTGTACACCGAAATCAACAAGTTGATTCCGCGCCTGGAGCAGCACATCGAGGAAGTGGAAGGCGTGGTGACCAAAGAAGGTCACTTCAGCATCGACGAGAAGACCCGCCAGGTCGAACTCAACGAAGCCGGTCACCAGTTCGTCGAAGAAATGCTGACCCAGATCGGCGAGCTGGCCGAGGGTGAAAGCCTGTACTCGGCACACAACCTGGGCCTGTTGACCCATGTGTATGCCGGCCTGCGCGCCCACAAGCTGTTCCATCGCAACGTCGAATACATCGTGCAGGACGGCCAGGTCGTGCTGGTTGACGAACACACCGGCCGCACCATGCCGGGTCGTCGTCTGTCCGAAGGCCTGCACCAGGCCATCGAAGCCAAGGAACACCTCAACATCCAGGCTGAAAGCCAGACGTTGGCGTCCACCACCTTCCAGAACTACTTCCGTCTGTACAACAAACTGTCCGGCATGACCGGTACGGCCGACACCGAAGCGTTCGAATTCCACCAGATCTACAGCCTGGCCGTAATGGTCATTCCGCCGAACAAACCGTTGGCGCGTAAAGACTTCAACGACCTGGTGTTCCTGACCGCCGAAGAGAAATACGCGGCCATCATCAACGACATCAAGGACGGCATGGCCCAGGGTCGCCCGATCCTGGTGGGTACCGCCACCATCGAGACTTCCGAGCACGTATCGAACCTGCTCAATAAGGAAGGCATCGAGCACAAGGTTCTCAACGCCAAGTTCCACGAAAAAGAAGCCGAGATCATTGCCCAGGCCGGTCGCCCAGGCGCACTGACCATCGCCACCAACATGGCCGGTCGTGGTACCGACATCCTGTTGGGCGGTAACTGGGAAGTGGAAGTCGCGGCACTGGAAAACCCGAGCCCTGAGCAGATCGCCCAGATCAAGGCCGATTGGCAGAAACGCCACCAGGCCGTGCTGGAATCCGGTGGCCTGCAGGTGATCGCTTCCGAGCGTCACGAATCGCGCCGTATCGACAACCAACTGCGTGGTCGTGCCGGTCGCCAGGGTGACGCCGGTTCCAGCCGCTTCTACCTGTCCCTGGAAGACAGCCTGATGCGCATCTTCGCTTCGGACCGTGTGAAGAACTTCATGAAGGCCTTAGGGATGCAGTCCGGTGAAGCGATTGAACACCGCATGGTGACCAACGCCATCGAGAAGGCCCAGCGCAAGGTCGAGGGCCGCAACTTCGATATCCGTAAGCAACTGCTCGAGTTCGATGACGTCAACAACGAACAGCGTAAAGTGATCTATCACATGCGTAACACGTTGCTGGCCGCCGACAACATTGGCGAGACCATCGCTGATTTCCGTCAGGATGTACTTAACGCTACCGTCAGCGCACACATCCCGCCACAGTCCCTGCCAGAGCAGTGGGATGTTGCCGGTCTGGAAGCCGCTTTAAAAAGCGACTTCGGTGTGGACTTGCCGGTTCAGCAGTGGTTGGACGAAGACGATCACCTGTACGAAGAAACGCTGCGCGAGAAGCTGATGACCGAGCTGCTGGCCGCGTACAACGAGAAAGAAGAGCAGGCGAGTGCCGAAGCACTGCGCACCTTCGAGAAGCAAATCGTACTGCGCGTGCTGGACGACCTGTGGAAAGACCACCTGTCGACCATGGACCACCTGCGTCACGGTATTCACCTGCGTGGCTACGCGCAGAAGAACCCGAAGCAGGAGTACAAGCGCGAGTCGTTCACGCTGTTCTCCGAACTGCTGGATTCGATCAAGCGCGATTCGATCCGCGTGCTGTCCCACGTTCAGGTGCGTCGCGAAGACCCGATCGAGGAAGAAGCCCGCCTGCGTCAGGAAGCCGAGGCTCTGGCTGCGCGCATGCAGTTCCAGCATGACGAAGCACCGGGCCTGGAAGCGCCTGAGGTATTGGGCGAAGAGGTCGACGTGGCCCTGGCTCAAACCCCGGTTCGCAATGACCAGAAGCTGGGCCGCAACGAGCTGTGCTACTGCGGTTCGGGCAAGAAGTTCAAACACTGCCACGGCCAGATCGAATAAGATTTTTGCCTGACGCTGCAACACCCCGCGCCGCGACCGGCCTCTGCCGTCGCGGCGTTTTGCCATTAATTTCGCCGTCGCTTACGACGGCACAGACATCATCTGATTTTTAAGGAGCGCATTCATGGCTGTTGGTCTTGGTCCTTTGCCCACATTGCACCCGGTTGCCGGTTTTGAACTCGGTATCGCTTCGGCCGGCATCAAGCGCCCTGGGCGCAAGGATGTGGTGGTGATGCGCTGTGCCGAAGGCTCGACCGTCGCCGGTGTGTTCACCCTCAACGCGTTCTGCGCCGCGCCGGTGATCCTGGCCAAGCAACGCGTTGCCGGCACGATCCGTTACCTGCTGACCAACACCGGCAATGCCAACGCAGGTACCGGCGAGCCAGGCCTGGTGGCCGCCGCGCGCACCTGCGCCAAGTTGGCCCAGCTGACCGGCGTGGACGCCAGCCAAGTGCTGCCGTATTCCACCGGCGTGATCGGTGAGCCATTGCCGGTAGAAAAAATCGAAGGCGCGCTGCAAGCTGCGCTGGACGACCTGTCGGTGGATAACTGGGCCGCGGCAGCAACCGGCATCATGACCACCGACACCCTGCCCAAAGGCGCCAGCCGCCAATTCGTGCACGATGGCGTGACCGTCACCGTGACCGGTATCAGCAAGGGCGCGGGCATGATCCGCCCGAACATGGCCACCATGCTCGGCTACATCGCCACCGACGCCAAAGTCTCCCGCGACGTGCTGCACAGCCTGATCCTCGACGGCGCCAACAAGTCGTTCAACCGCATCACCATCGATGGCGACACCTCGACCAACGACTGCTGCATGCTGATCGCCACCGGCCAGGCCGACCTGCCGGAAATCACCGAGGCCAGCGGCCCGTTGTTCGCGGCATTGAAGCAAGCCGTGTTTGACGTGTGCATGGAAGTGGCCCAGGCCATCGTGCGTGACGGCGAGGGCGCCACCAAGTTCGTGACCGTTGAAGTCAACGGCGGCGGCAATCACCAGGAGTGCCTGGACGTGGGCTACACCGTGGCGCATTCGCCGCTGATCAAGACGGCCTTGTTCGCCTCCGATCCTAATTGGGGCCGTATCCTGGCGGCAGTGGGTCGTGCCGGTGTGCCGGACCTGGACGTGAGCAAGATCGATGTGTTCCTCGGCGACGTGTGCATCGCCAGCCGTGGCGCCCGCGCCGAGACCTACACCGAAGCCCAGGGCTCGGCGGTGATGCAGCAGGAAGAAATCACCATCCGCATCGAGTTGGGTCGCGGCGCGTGCAGCGAAACCATCTGGACCACCGACCTGTCCCACGAATACGTGAAGATCAACGCGGAATACCGTACTTAAGAGGAAACGCGCGGTGAAACGAGTGCATGTAGCAGCCGCGGTGATCCGCGGTGTCGACGGCAGGATCCTGTTGGCGCGCCGCGCCGATACCCAGCATCAGGGCGGCCTCTGGGAGTTTCCAGGCGGCAAGGTGGAGGCCGATGAATCGGTCGCCAGCGCGCTGTCCCGCGAATTGCAGGAAGAGCTGGGTATACAGGTCACCACCGCGCGGCCGCTGATCAAGGTGCAGCATGATTACCCGGACAAACAGGTGTTGCTGGATGTCTGGGAGGTTTCGGCGTTTACCGGCGAGCCTCATGGTGTTGAAGGGCAACCGTTGGAATGGGTCGCTCCTCGGGACCTGATCAACTACGAGTTCCCGGCGGCCAATGCGCCGATTGTGGCGGCGGCGCGTTTGCCGGCTGAATACCTGATCACCCCTGGTGAACTGGAAACCCCGATGTTACTGCGGGGTATTCAGAAAGCCATTGCTGGCGGTATCAAGTTGGTGCAACTGCGTGCGCCCAACGGCTACGACCCCAAATACCGTGACCTCGCGGTGGATGCGGTGGGGCTGTGCGCGGGTAAGGCACAACTGATGCTCAAGGGGCCGTTCGAGTGGCTGGGGGATTTTCCTTCGGCCGGTTGGCACATGACCTCGGCACAACTGCGTAAATACGCGAGCAAAGGTCGACCGCTTCCTAAAGATCGTTGGCTGGCGGCCTCTTGCCACAACGCAGAAGAGCTGGCACTGGCGGAAATGATGGACGTGGATTTCGTCACGCTGTCGCCGGTACAGCCGACCCAGACTCACCCTGATGCCCAGCCATTGGGATGGGAGCAGGCGGCAGAGTTGATCCGTGGGTTCAGCAAACCGGTGTTTCTGCTGGGCGGGGTTGGGCCTGCCGAGCGAGAGCAGGCTTGGGAAGTTGGGGCTCAGGGTGTGGCGGGGATTCGGGCATTTTGGCCTGAGGTTTGATGGTGTTGTGACGGGCCTCTTCGCGAGCAAGCCCGCTCCCACATTCGATCGAGTTCCACCTTTGGAATACGGTCGAATGTGGGAGCGGGCTTGCTCGCGAAGGCGTCAGATCAGGCACTGAAAACTCAGTGGGGCTTGGCCGCCGCCTGCCACAACACCTCCGCAACACCTTGGCGCCGAGCAATCACCCGCGCCGCCACGAACAGCAAGTCCGACAACCGATTGATGTACGCCAACCCCACCCCCTCCAACGGTTCCACCGCATTCAACTGCTGACACCGCCGCTCCGCACTGCGCGCCAGGCTGCGGCACACATGGGCTTGGGCGATCAATGCCGAGCCACCCGGCAGGATGAAGTTCTCCAGCGGCCCCAGTTCCTCATTCCAGCGGTCAATCGCGGCTTCCAGCCGATCCACTTCGGCAGCGTTCAAGGCTTTGTACACCGGCATCGCCAGTTCACCGCCCAGGTCGAACAAACGATGCTGGCAAGGCGTTAGCACCTCGATTACATCCTTCAACTCCGGATGCTTGCCACTCTGTTCTTCCAGGCTGGCCAGCAACAAACCCAGCTGGCTGTTCAGCGTATCCACCTCACCAATCGCCTCCACCCGTGGGTGGTCCTTGGGCACGCGGCGGCCGTCGCCCAGGCCGGTTTCGCCCTTGTCGCCGGTGCGGGTGTAGATCTTCGACAGGCGAAAGCCCATGGTCAGTGCTCCAGTTGGTTCAATTCATAAGGGGGCAGTTGGCTGCCGGCCAACGGCAGGCGCAGGGTGAAGCAGGTGCCTTGGCCCAGGGTGGAATGCACTTCCATCTGGCCCTTGTGGTTGTTGGTGATGATGAAATACGACACCGACAACCCAAGGCCGGTGCCCTGGCCGATTTCCTTGGTGGTGAAGAACGGCTCGAAGGTGCGTTTGCGCACGTTCTCGCTCATGCCGATGCCGTTGTCTTCCACTTGGATCTCCGCCCACGGCGGGTTGAGGCGCGTGCGCAGGATGATGCGCCCCGGCTCGCTGTCGTCTTCACGCAGATGGATGGCCTGGGCGGCGTTTTTCAGCAGGTTGAGCAGTACTTGTTCCAGTTCGTTGGCGGTACCGGGCACCGGGCCGAGTTGAGGGTCGAACTGGCGGATGATGGCCTGGCCCTTGAAGTCGAAGCCGATGGCCAGGTCGAAGTCATTGCCAGCGATTTCCACGGCTTGGTCGATCAGCGCCGGCAAATCGCAGGGGGCCATCTGTCGGTTGCTACGACGGCTGAAACTGAGCATGTGGGTGACGATCTTTGCCGCCCGCGCCCCAGCCTGTTGGATGCCATCAAGCAATTGCGGCACTTCGCGACTTTGCAGGTAGCGGTTGACTGTTTCCAGCTCGATGCCTGCCTGCTCCGCATGCTCCAGGTTCTTGGGCAATTCGGGGGACAGGCGGCGACGGATGTTCTGCACGTTGTGCAGGATCGCCCCCAGCGGGTTGTTGATCTCATGGGCCATGCCGGCGGCCAAGCCACCCACGGAGAGCATTTTCTCCGACTGCACCATCATTTCTTCCAGGGACAGGCGCTGCGTGATGTCATCGATCCGGATCACCACGCCACGCCCGGCCCCGCCCATCAGCGGATAGAAGGTCAGCGCGTAGTGCTTGGCTTCGTCGTCCTTGAACCAGGTGACACGCTCGATGCGCTCCACGGTGTGTTGCTCCACCGCCGCCCGGATCTGCGGCAGGTAAGGTTTGAGCGGCTGGAACGCCAGGTAGATCGGCTGGTTCAGGGCTTCGTCCAGGCGTGTGCCGGAGAGGGCGCTGGCCTCCTGGTTCCATTGGGTGACGTAGAGCTGTTCATCCAGGGCGATCAGCGCCGAGGGCATGGAGTCGATGATGCTGTTCAGGTAATTCTGGAAGCCGGTGAGTTTCTTCTCGATCTTGCTGCGAACCTGCACTTCCAGTTCCAGTTTGCGGTTGGTGTGGCGAGTTTCTTCCGCCAGACCCTGAGCCTGGTCATACGCCGCCTGAGAGTCGTCCCGCGCACGCTTGAGCTGTTGCTCACGGGCTTCGATGCGCGACAGCATGGTGTTGAAGGCCTCGGCCAGGCTGCCAATTTCGTCGTGGTTACCGCGGCCGGCGCGCAGGGCGTAGTTCTCCTCGCGGGTGACCTGGCGGGAGAGTTCTTCCAGTTCGTGAATCGGCCGAGTGATCAGGCGTTTGATCTGGCGGGCGATGATCAGCCACAACAGCACGCTGAAAATCAGGATGCCCAGGCTGGCCGTCAACGTGCCGGTATAGAACGCCACTGGCAGCTCGCTACTGGCCACCAGCAGCAGATGCCCGGACGGCTGGCCGGCGCGGGGCAGGGTGATGACTTGGTTGCTGCGAAATTCGGTCACGCGCCAGGCTTCGATATGCCGATAGTTGTCCGGCAGGTGCAAGCGGTCGCCGTGTTGCATCTGCGCCAGGCGGTTGCCTTCGCCGTCGTACAGGGCGGCGGCGCGCAACGGCGAATAGCTGGTCAGTTCGTTGAGCAGCGCGTCAGCCTTGGCCGGCGATTCGAGGGCTTCGGCGGCGAGTGCGGGGTTGGACACCAGGCGGCCGATGGCCTGCAAGGCCTGGGGTGCCATGCTTTCCTGGGAAATCCAGTAGGCGGCGCTGATAAAGGTCAGGTTGGCCACCAGTAACACGGTGGTCAACAGCACCAGCAGGGCGGCGAGCAGTTTCTGCCCGACCGGTAGGTTTTCAAGACGCTGGCGCAGCGGCATCAGGGTTTTCCCAGGTGATAGACAGGCGGGCAGGGTAGCGCGTGGCTCAGTCGCGGGGCAATCCACGTGCAAGCAAGCGCTCCACCAGGCGCACTTGCAACTGTTGCAGGTGCGGCAGGTTCAACTGGTGACGAGAAGCCGCCTGGCAAGCATAGCCCAAGAGATAGCTGATTTCGGTGCGACGGCCGGCGGTCACGTCCTGATACATGGACGAGTAGTTGGCGGCGGTGGCCTGGATCACCCGTTCGACTTCGTGTTGCAGGTCCTGCGCGGCAGCGGGTTGGCCGCAGCACGCCAGCAGCTCCGCCAGCTCGGCGCAGAGGGTTGCGACTTCGCAGTGATGAGCTTGCAGTTCTCCATTACGGCATTGATACAGCACGGTCAGTGGGTTGATGGCGCAATTGAGCGCCAGCTTGCGCCACAGCCGCGTGAGGATGTCGGTGCTCCAATCGTGGGGGATGCCGGCGGCCTGTAAATCATCCAGCCAGAGCGGCTGGGTGGGATGGCTCGCGTCGCCCAGCCAGGTGTAGCCATGGCCCGCGAACACCACACGCCAATCGCCGTCGCGGAATGCGCCTTCGGTGCTGGAGGCAAAGATGCAGCGTGCCTGGGGCAGTTGCGCGGCCACCGCGTCCTGGCTGCCAAGGCCGTTCTGCAACAGGATCAGTTCGGCGTCGGGTGCCAGCCGATGTTGCAGCTGTGCGACGGCACTCTGTGCGTCGTAGGCTTTGCACGCCACGAGTAGGCGATGAATCGGCTCGGGATTGTCGGGCGTTTCGCCAATTACCGGGTATGTGCGTTCCATGCCCTGTTCTACCAGCGTCAGCCCTTTGGCTGCCTGATAGCTGGCCAGGCGCGCAGCATCGCGCAGGATCAACCGCACGGGCACGCCAGCGCGCGCCAGCCGCGTGGCCCAGAGTGTGCCCAGGCTGCCGGCGCCGAGAATATGCCAGGTGGTCGACATCAGTTTGTGCTCCAAAGGGTCGCCCGCAGCGAACGGGACAAAAGAACCGCTATAATGCCCCGGCATTTTAGCTTGGGCGCGCTCCATCTCTACTGAGCCCGCCCCTTATATTGGAGAAATGACATGCCTTCGTTCGACGTGGTATCCGAACTGGACAAACACGAAGTCACCAACGCCGTCGAGAACGCCGTCAAGGAACTGGACCGTCGCTATGACTTGAAAGGCAAGGGCAGCTTCGAATTCAAGGAAAAAGAGCTGACCGTCAACCTGACCGCTGAAGCCGATTTCCAGCTGGAAGCGATGATCGAGATCCTCAAGCTGTCGCTGGTCAAGCGCAAGATCGACGCGCAATGCCTTGAAATCAAGGACGCCTACGCCTCCGGCAAACTGATGAAGCAAGAAGCCGTCCTCAAGGAAGGCATCGACAAGGAGCTGGCGAAGAAGATCGTTGCTCACATCAAGGACGCCAAGCTGAAAGTCCAGGCTGCCATCCAGGGTGAGCAGGTTCGCGTCACCGGCAAGAAGCGTGACGACCTGCAAGAGGCCATCGCGGCCCTGCGCGCCAAGACCTTCGACATGCCGCTGCAGTTCAATAACTTCCGCGACTGATGGCACTTTGGGGAACCTGTGGACGTTTTTGACGTCCCACGCCCCAGAACCTGCGCCGACGATTGAGCCCTACGGGGCTCAATTGCATTTATGGCCGAACATCCGGTAAACAGGAGAATGTAGATGGATTTGAATGCTGAAGTGGATCACCTGATCAAGACCTCAGAGTCGTGGATCCCGATGATCATGGAATACGGCAGCCGGTTTTTGCTGGCGGTGCTCACCCTGGCCATCGGTTGGTGGCTGATCAACGTGTTGACCCACCGCGTTGGGCGTTTGTTGGCATTGCGTAATGCCGACCTGGCGCTGCAACACTTCATCACCAGCCTGGCGAACATTGCGCTCAAGGTCATGCTGGTGGTCAACGTGGCCTCGATGATCGGCGTCGCCACCACCTCGTTCGTTGCCGCGATCGGTGCTGCTACCTTGGCCATCGGCTTGGCATTGCAAGGCAGCCTGGCGAACTTCGCTGGCGGCGTGCTGATTCTGTTGTTCCGTCCGTTCCGCATTGGTGACTGGATCGAAGCCCAGGGCACTTCCGGCACCGTCGACAGCATCCAGATCTTCCACACCGTGCTGCGCACTGGTGACAACAAGACCGTAATCATTCCCAACGGCAGCCTGTCCAACGGCCTCATCACCAACACCAACCGTCAGCCGACCCGCAAGGTGGTGTTTGACGTGGGCGTCGACTATGAAGCCGACCTGCAGAAAGCCCGTGAAGTGTTGCTGGAACTGGCCAAAGACCCACGTGTATTGGCAGACCCGGCGGCTGTTGCAGTGGTGTCGACCTTGGGTGACAGTTCGATCACTGTTTCCCTGCGGTGCTGGACCAAGACCGCAGATTATTGGGACGTGGTGTTCATGTTGAACGAACTTGCACGTGACCGTTTGAAAGCAGCGGGGATTGATATTCCGTTTCCGCAACGGGTTATTCGTGTGATGCAGGAAACAGCTGTCAAGTAATGGCCATTAACTGCCTTGAACTTGGCCGTTAGGTCAAGTTCAGGACGCCGCTGTTAATGTCGTTAGTTAGCTTGCTAGTTATTTTGTTGCTGAAAAATTAAAGCCATGAAAAAGCCGCTCCCTTGTTAAACAAGAGAGCGGCTTTTTGTTTAAGGCGAAAGCCTTAAGTCATCACTGTAATAAAACTGTCAATTACAGGATGTTCAGCGGGTATTGCGCGATCAGACGCAGTTCGTCGATCGAAGGCGAACCGTAGTAAACGCCATCACCCGAACGGTAGGTTGCTTGACGCAGACGCAGGCTCAGGTCCTTGGCCGGACCGCTCTGGATCACGTACTTGGCTTCGATATCGCGTTCCCACTCTTTGCCGTTCGAGGTGGTGGCGGTGTTGGCGCCACTACCGGTCACGTAACGAGTCATGAAGCTCAGGCCAGGAACACCGAAGGTCGCCATGTTGAGGTCGTAACGAGCCTGGAAGGACTTCTCGCCTTCGGCGTTGAAGTCGGAACGAGCGATGGAGTTGGCCAGGAACACTGTGCCGCCACCGTCGATGCCGTAGCCATAGTCGCCGTCGCCGGTGACTTTCTGGGCTGCCAGGGTGAAGGTATGAGCGCCGATGGTGTAGGCGCCCTGCAGGCTGAACGCACGGTTGTCGAGCTTGGTGGTGTTATCTTTCTCTGCGCGTTGCAGGCCGGCACCTTCGCTCTTGGTGTCGTAGATGTTGAAGTCGAAAGCCAGCGACTGGTCATCGCTGAGGGCGTGTGTCCAGTTGACGTTGGCGTAGTATTTGCGCCAGTAGTCTTCGACTTTCGAGTAGTAGAGACTGGTGGTGAACTCTGGAGTCCAGGAGTACACGCCACCGACGAAGTTCGCTTCTTTGAGACCTACGTGCCCGACATCACTGCTGTCGCTGATACTGTCTTTGTAGGTTTGCGATTGCGCTACGATCGAGGTGAAGTGACCGGCTTCAAGTTTCAGGCCCTTGATCTCGTTGCTGGTGATCGACACACCCTGCGGCAGTTCTGGGAGCAGACGGCTGTCGTCTGAAGCAAATACAGGCGCGGTGGTGTACTGGTCGCCGATTTTCAGGACGGTATCGGAGAAACGGAACTTGATGGCGCCGCCGCCTTTGGAGTAATCATCCTGCGAACGGCCGTCAGAGCCGGTAGGGAAGAGGCCGGTACCGGCGCGACCCTTGCCGCTGTCGAGCTTGACGCCCAGCAGGCCGATTACATCCACGCCGACCCCGATGGTGCCTTGGGTGAAGCCGGATTGGTAAAGGCCGTTGAAGCCCAGGCCGGTTTCTTCTTGGCGACTTTGTGCAGTCGACGGGTTGTTGCGCCTGTCGCGGCTGAAATACAGAGCGCGAGTATTGATGCTGAAAGTACTGTCTTCAACAAAGCCTTTGGCGTCGTCCTGGGAGGAGGCCATTGCGAACTGCGTAGTGCCTGCTGAAACAGCCAGGGCGATCATGCTCCACTTCATCACGCGCATCGTGATTTGCTCCTTTGGTTTTAGGAAGAGTACTGCCGTCCCACCTATATTTTTGTCTGGGCGGCTCTTTCTTTTTGTGTCGGCGCAAAGTTATATCACGCTGACAATATTGGCGATACTTGCCCAACTTTCCTTTCAGCTTCTTTACGAGCTTGTCGTAGATTGCTATATCCATGTCGCAAATTCACAGCCTCACTGTAACGAGGCTGACAACTTCAATACTGTTTCCAGACCGTTAAAAGAACGCAAAAAACGTTACTTTCCAAGTTTGAAATCTTCCTTGGCGTGCATTGAACCGCTGCTGTTTTTCATCGCGAAACACCGCTTCCCTTCCGGTGCCGTTGCCGACGATAGAGGGATGAATGCAGCAAGCGTGCCCAAACCGTAAATCGAATGTCATTTTTTCGTGAAAAACGTTACCGCTGGGTGAAAACCGCATAAGTACGGGGTTTTTACGCCGATTGGTTTGGCCTTGACGCCCGGTCTCTGTGCCTGTGTTGTGGTGCATAAATCCTGTATCTGGGAAAAACGTTACCCGTTCACCCCAGTCAGTGGGTAATCGGCGGATCTCTTTGAGGCGCAATTGGGTCATTTTGGTGCATGCCCCCTGATGCCTCAGTGTTTCGGTGATGGCTCAATGCCTTGTTTTCTGAGGCCTCTGCACCGCGGTTCTCGTCGCAATATTTTGAGCAGCGCTTAGCCAATCACTGAAGGATTGGTCATTGAGCGTAGTCGAAAAATCCGTTTGGCTCGAAATGGTGCACCTTTTTTCGTTACGCCTTGCCTGGGCGCGTATTGGCCGACGTGAAGCAATAGCGATTCGCAGGTATGCTGGGCGCCTTGAACCTGACCTGCCGAACGGAGTGCCTGCGGTGTTCGCTTTAGATCAACGCCTTCAACAAGACACACTGGTCATCGGGGATTTCCCCCTGTGCCGCCTGCTGCTGTCCAACGATTCGAACTACCCCTGGTTCATCCTGGTGCCGCGCATCCACGGTATCAGCGAAGTGTTTCAACTGGATGTCGTCGACCAGCAACGCCTGTGGCAAGAAACCACCGCCTTGGCCCAGTTGCTGAATGAAGGCTTGTCCGCCGACAAGATGAACATCGGCGCTCTGGGCAACGTGGTCAGCCAGTTGCACGTGCATGTGATCGTGCGCAAACGTGATGATGCCGCCTGGCCTGCGCCGGTATGGGGCAAACACCCCGCGCAGCCTTATACCGATGAACACGTGGCCGCCATTCGTGCTCGCCTGCGCGAGCTGTTGCCCGCCGACTTCGTCTTTACCCAGGGCTGAATCATGGATCTGCAAGACCGCGTCAACGATCTGGAAAGCCGCCTGGCCTTCCAGGACGACACCATCGAGACCCTCAATGACATCCTCGTCACCCAGCAGCGGGCCGTCGAGCGCCTGCAACTGCAGATGACCGCGCTGCTCAAGCGCCAGGAAGAAATGGGCGGTCAATTCGAGACCTCCGAAGAAGAAGCGCCGCCGCCTCACTATTAATAGGCGCGCATAAAAAAACCGCGATCCAGCCAGGCTGGGTCGCGGTTTTTTTTTGCTGCGAAGGCGGGTATCAGCGACGCGGCAGTGCAGCGATCACGTCTTCGGCCTGCAGGCCTTTGTCGCGATTCATAACGGAGAATTCCACGCGCTGGCCTTCCACCAGAACGCGATGGCCTTCGCCGCGAATGGCCCGGAAGTGGACGAAGATATCGTCGCCCGAATCACGGGAAATAAAGCCGAAGCCTTTGGAGGTGTTGAACCACTTGACGGTACCGGTATCCCGATTGGTCATGTCGTAGGTTTGCGACGAGGCCGCAGGGGACGAGCGGTAGAAGCTGATGGCCAGGTGAAGAACAATGGCGACCACAGCAATCACCAGGCTGAGCAGGATGGCCGGGTGGCCGCCGACTTCAGGCATGGGGGCCAGGAGGGTGAGGGTTTGTACGACAACGGTCAGTACCAACAGCGCGCTGACCAGGTTTTGCAGTTGATGACGCGTGCCTTTGTTCCAGTAAGGGATCACCGGTGCCAGCGTCAGGTTAAGAAGGCCGAACAAGGCCAGGTACAGAGCGTCGTGTTGTTCCAGATACGGCAGGCTTTCAGGCTGCAGGGTCGGGATAAAGGACAGCAGCAAAGCTGCAACGCCCGTTAGCAGGTGGACGATTTTCAACATTTTGATTAACTCACGTTAAGACGGATCACAAGGAAGAGCTGACTGGCACGGTTCGCTTCTGAACAATGGGAGGCGTTGGGCACGTGCGCGGGGTATCAGCCTATGCCGCTGCCGCAGAAAGTAACGGCGACGACACGCCGCCTATTTAACAGCAAAGGCTGTGCCTACTCAAATCAAGCATTTCGAGGTGTTGCAAGGGCGACGGCATTTCTGCGTCAAACGCTTGTCCTAGACACGTGCGGGCTTTTCAAGCGGCCTTCTGGGAGATTTCCTACATGGGCCCAAGGCTTGGACTGCGTCGTTTTCACAGGCCGGGGCGGGGCGAATTGCCGCGCCGGGCTGCGCATCACCGGCACACTTGCTAGAGTGGACCTGCACCTGATCAATGAATGCTTGTCAATTGAAGGGGATAAACATGGCAATCGATATCGGTATAAGTGAAGAAGATCGTAAATCCATCGTCGACGGGCTTTCGCGACTGCTTTCCGATACCTATGTACTGTACCTGAAGACCCACAACTTCCATTGGAACGTCACGGGCCCTATGTTCCGCACGTTGCACCTGATGTTCGAAGAGCAATACAACGAGCTGGCGCTGGCGGTGGACTCCATTGCCGAGCGTATCCGTGCATTGGGTTTCCCGGCGCCGGGTGCCTACTCGGTCTACGCGCGTCTTTCTTCCATCAAGGAAGAAGAAGGCGTGCCGAATGCTGAAGACATGATCAAGCAACTGGTAGAAGGCCAGGAAGCGGTCACGCGCACCGCGCGCGGCATCTTCCCGCTGCTCGACAAGGTCAGCGATGAGCCGACGGCCGACCTGTTGACCCAGCGCATGCAGGTTCACGAGAAAACCGCGTGGATGCTGCGTTCCCTGCTCGAAAATAAGTAAACAACTGCCCTTGGCGGCGTCTCCCCGGCGCCGCTCGCTTGTTTCCGCGCATTTCCTGGCGTTGTCCTACGCCTATCAACGTCGCGTCTTCTGGCTGCTGCACTCTGCCTGCGGTTTTATAAGGCCATTGCCTAATGGGACATCCCATGGGCGGCTGTTTGGCAATGGAGTGTCAGGTGTATGTCACGTGGAGTGGGTAATGGAATCATGGAAACCGGTGGTTTTCATAAAATAAAGGTCGACCCCTTTGCAAAAGGGTTCGACATGGGGCTTGCCAAGCCATTGTCCCGGTCGGTAAGGCTCAACGGGTTTTCCACGTGCCTGCGGCTGGAGCAGATCTATTGGAATATCCTCACGGAAATTGCCAGGATCAACGCCTGTTCGGTCAGTGCGTTGCTGTCCTATGTGGATCGGGAAGTGCACTTGCGTCATGGCGGGGTGAAGAACTTCAGTGGGTTGGTCAGGGTGGTGTGTGTGGTTCACGCCTTGAAAGAGCGTGTTCAACCTTCTTAGCCACCGGGCTTCGGGGTCAGCCTTCCTTTGAGGCGGGCAAGGCCCCGGGGCAGAAAGCCGGCTGCGCTGCCTCGATTTACCAGATATAATCCCGCGCTTTGCTACGCATGCTGCGACCCGTAGGGCAGGCGTGGCGCAGTAACGTTCTGATCGCCGAGACATCGCCATGCCCATGTACGACTATCAATGTGCTTCCTGTGGTCATCAGTTGGAAGCCATTCAGAAGATCAGCGCCGCGCCGCTGGTCGATTGCCCGGCCTGCCAAGCGCCGGAGCTCAAGAAAATGTTGTCCATGCCAGGCTTCCGCCTGAGCGGCAGCGGCTGGTACGAGACCGATTTCAAGACCGGCTCGAAGAAGAACCTGGCGGGCGGCGACAAAGCAGACTGAGTTGAACTCTACGCGCAGGCTCCTGCATTATCCGTCCCCTGCTTTAATGTACGGTGACGAGGCAAGCCTCCACCGAATTTCGAATTACGAGAAGTGAAACCACGACCATGATGCGCAGCCACTATTGCGGCCAACTGAACGAGACCCTGGAAGGTCAGGAAATCACCCTTTGCGGATGGGTTCACCGTCGCCGCGACCACGGCGGGGTGATCTTCCTCGACATCCGTGATCGTGATGGTCTGGCCCAGGTGGTGTTCGACCCGGATCGCGCCGAAAGCTTCGCCGCTGCCGACCGCGTGCGCAGCGAATACGTCGTGAAGATCACCGGCAAGGTTCGCCTGCGTCCGGAAGGCGCCGTGAACAAGAACATGGCCTCCGGCGGCATCGAAGTGCTGGGCTACGAGCTGGAAGTGCTGAACGAGTCGGAAACCCCGCCGTTCCCACTCAACGAATACTCCGACGTCGGCGAAGAAACCCGCCTGCGCTATCGCTTCCTGGACCTGCGTCGTCCGGAAATGGCCGAGAAGCTGCGCCTGCGTTCGCGCATGACCACCAGCATCCGCCGCTTCCTCGACGAAAACGGCTTCCTAGACGTTGAAACTCCGATCCTGACCCGGGCCACCCCGGAAGGCGCGCGTGACTACCTGGTGCCGAGCCGTACCCACGCGGGTTCGTTCTTCGCCCTGCCGCAATCGCCGCAGCTGTTCAAGCAACTGCTGATGGTGGCCGGCTTCGACCGTTACTACCAGATCGCCAAGTGCTTCCGTGACGAAGACCTGCGCGCCGACCGCCAGCCGGAATTCACCCAGATCGACATCGAGACCAGCTTCCTCGATGAAAAAGAGATCATGGGCCTGACCGAGCAGATGATCCGCAACCTGTTCAAGGAAGTGCTGGACCTGGAGTTCGGCGATTTCCCGCACATGACCTTCGAAGAAGCCATGCGTCGCTACGGTTCCGACAAGCCAGACCTGCGTAACCCGCTGGAACTGGTGGACGTGGCCGACCAACTCAAGGAAGTCGACTTCAAGGTGTTCAGCGGCCCGGCCAACGACCCTAAGTGCCGCATCGCCGCCCTGCGCGTGCCTGGCGGCGCGAGCATGCCGCGCAAGCAGATCGACGACTACACCAAGTTCGTCGGCATCTACGGTGCCAAGGGCCTGGCGTACATCAAGGTCAATGAGCGCGCCAACGGTGTTGAAGGTCTGCAATCGCCGATCGTTAAAAACATCCCGTTGGACAACCTGAACGCGATCCTCGATCGCGTCGGTGCAGTCGACGGCGACATCGTGTTCTTCGGCGCCGACAAAGCCAAGATCGTCAGCGAGGCCCTGGGCGCGCTGCGGATCAAGCTGGGTCACGACCTGAACCTGCTGACCTGTGAATGGGCCCCGATGTGGGTCGTTGACTTCCCGATGTTCGAAGAGAACGACGACGGCAGCTTCAGCGCCTTGCACCACCCGTTCACTGCGCCGAAGTGCTCGCCGGCCGAGCTGGAAGCCAACCCGGCAGGCGCTTTGTCTCGTGCCTACGACATGGTGCTCAACGGCACTGAGTTGGGTGGCGGTTCGATCCGTATCCACCGCAAAGAGATGCAACAAGCGGTGTTCCGTCTGTTGGGCATCAACGAAGCGGAACAGGAAGAGAAGTTCGGCTTCCTGCTCGACGCACTGAAATACGGCGCACCGCCGCACGGTGGCCTGGCGTTCGGCCTGGACCGTCTGGTGATGCTGATGACCGGCGCCCAGTCGATCCGCGAAGTGATCGCCTTCCCGAAAACCCAGAGCGCTGCGGACGTCATGACCCAGGCTCCGGGTGTGGTGGATGCCAAGGCACTGCGCGAACTGCACATCCGCCTGCGCGAGACGCCAAAGGCTGAGTAAGGCTGCTGCGTGAAAGCGCACTGAGGTTTACGCAGTCTAAAAAGGCGCATCTTCGGATGCGCCTTTGCGTTAAAGGACTATTCCTCGCCTGGGGCGGGGGTGATCAAGGTTTCTACAGAATTTCGGAGTTGTGTTATGGCTGGCCATTCCAAGTGGGCGAACATCAAGCACCGCAAAGAGCGTCAGGATGCCAAGAAAGGCAAGATCTTCACCAAGTGGATTCGCGAGCTGACCGTCGCCGCCCGCCAGGGCGGTGGTGACCCCGGCTCCAACCCGCGCCTGCGCTTGGCGTTGGACAAGGCGCTGGGCGCCAACATGAGCCGCGACATCATCGATCGCGCTGTGGCCCGTGGCGCTGGTGCTGCCGACACCGACGACATGGTCGAGCTGAGCTACGAAGGCTACGGCCCGGGCGGCGTGGCGGTGATGGTCGAGTGCATGACCGACAACCGCAACCGCACCGCGGCAGCCGTACGTCATGCGTTCAGCAAGTGCGGTGGCAACCTCGGCACCGACGGTTCGGTGGCTTACCTGTTCGAGCGCAAGGGGCAGATCACCTTTGCACCCGGCACGGATGAAGATGCGCTGATGGAGGCCGCGATGGAGGCGGATGCCGACGACGTGGTGACCAACGAAGACGGCTCCATCGACGTGTTCACCTCGTTCGCCAGCTTCTACTCCGTGCGCAATGCGCTGGAAGCCGCTGGCTTCAAAGGCACCGACGCGGAGATCGTGATGCTGCCGACCACCAGCGCCGAGCTGGACCTGGACGGTGCGCAGAAAGTGCTGAAGATGCTGGATATGCTGGAAGATTTGGATGATGTGCAGAATGTGTATTCCAACGCGGATATCCCGGAAGAAGTCGCTGCACAGCTTACCTAAGAACGATAAACGTCCAGTGTGGACGCGGGCTTTTGTGGCGAGGGAGCTTGCTCCCGCTGGGGTGCGAAGCGTCCCCTAAAGCCTGCGCCTGCTACGCAGTCGAGCGGGAGCAAGCTCCCTCGCCACAAAAGCAGCTCCCACATTGGATCTATGTGTTTCCACAAAACCGCAGGCGTTATGACTTTAATCCTAGGTATCGACCCCGGTTCGCGCATCACCGGTTTTGGCGTGGTGCAACAGACCCCGCGCGGCTGTGTCTACGTCGCTTCGGGCTGTATCCGCACCGGCGCGGGCGAGTTGGCCGAGCGCCTGCAGATCGTCTATCGCGGCGTGCGTGAAGTGATCCAGACCTACGGACCGGTCACCATGGGCATCGAAAAGGTGTTCATGGCAAAAAATGCCGATTCGGCGTTGAAGCTGGGCCAGGCCCGTGGCGCCGCCATCGTGGCTGGAGCGGAGGAGGGCATGGAAATTGCCGAATACACCGCGACCCAAGTCAAGCAGGCCGTGGTCGGTACGGGTGCTGCTAACAAAGAGCAGGTGCAGATGATGGTCATGCACATGCTCAAGCTCACCTCAAAACCGCAGATCGACGCCTCCGACGCCCTGGCCATTGCCATTTGCCACGCGCACACCCGTTCCAGCCTGTTGCCACATGGCCTGGGTACCGCACGCAGTCGTGGCGGTCGCCTGCGTCTCTGATAGCATCAGCGCAATCGAAATTTCCGGTCAGGCCATGCGCTGACCCCACGCTTTAAGGATCTGAACCGTGATTGGACGCTTGCGCGGCACCCTGGCTGAGAAACAGCCGCCGCACCTGATTCTGGATGTAAACGGGTTGGGGTATGAGCTGGAAGTGCCCATGACCACCCTGTATCGCCTACCGTCGGTCGGTGAGCCGATTACGCTGCACACCCACTTGGTGGTGCGCGAAGACGCGCAGCTACTCTATGGTTTCATCGGCAAGCGCGACCGCGACTTTTTCCGCGAACTGATCCGCCTCAACGGCGTGGGCCCGAAACTGGCCTTGGCGTTGATGTCGAGCCTGGAAGTGGATGAGCTGGTGCGCGCCGTTTCGGCCCAGGACACTTCAGCGCTGACCAAGGTGCCGGGTGTCGGCAAGAAGACTGCCGAGCGCCTGCTGGTAGAACTCAAGGACCGCTTCAAGGCCTGGGAAGTGGTACCGAGCATGTTCGCCCTGGTACCGAACCAGCCGGATATGCCGGCGGGTCAAGTCGCCAGCGCCGAAAGCGATGCGGTCAGCGCGCTGATTTCCCTAGGCTACAAGCCGCAGGAAGCCAGTAAGGCCGTTTCGGCCATCAAGGACAAGAACCTGAGCAGTGAAGACATGATCCGCCGCGCCCTGAAGGGAATGATTTAAGTGATTGAAGCTGATCGTCTGATTGCAGCCACCGGCCCGCGTGACCGTGAAGAGGTCCAGGACCGCGCCATCCGCCCCCTGAGCCTGGCCGACTACATCGGCCAGCCCACCGTGCGCGAGCAGATGGAGCTGTTCATCCAGGCTGCGCGTGGGCGCAGCGAGTCGCTGGACCATACGCTGATTTTCGGCCCGCCTGGGCTGGGCAAGACCACGTTGGCCAATATCATTGCCCAGGAAATGGGCGTGTCGATCAAGTCCACCTCCGGCCCGGTGCTGGAGCGTCCGGGTGATCTGGCGGCGTTGCTGACCAACCTTGAGCCCCATGACGTGCTGTTTATCGACGAGATCCACCGACTCTCGCCAATCGTCGAGGAAGTGCTGTACCCGGCGATGGAGGACTTCCAGCTCGACATCATGATTGGCGAAGGCCCAGCCGCTCGCTCCATCAAGCTCGACCTGCCGCCGTTCACGCTGGTCGGTGCCACGACCCGCGCGGGCATGCTGACCAACCCGTTGCGAGACCGTTTCGGCATTGTTCAACGTCTAGAGTTCTATAGCACGGCCGACCTTGCGACCATTGTCAGCCGTTCGGCGGGCATTCTCGGCTTGCCCCTGGACCCGGAAGGCGCGTTTGAAATCGCCCGTCGGGCCCGCGGTACGCCTCGAATTGCCAACCGTCTGCTGCGCCGTGTGCGCGACTTTGCCGAGGTGCGGGCCAAGGGGCACATCACCAAGGCCGTGGCCGACCTGGCGTTGAACCTGCTGGATGTGGATGAGCATGGCTTCGATCACCAGGATCGACGTCTACTCTTGACCATGATCGAGAAGTTCGACGGCGGCCCGGTGGGGGTCGACAGCCTGGCCGCGGCCATCAGTGAGGAGCGTCATACCATTGAGGATGTGCTGGAGCCGTACTTGATCCAGCAGGGTTACATCATGCGTACCCCGAGGGGGCGAGTCGTTACGCGTCACGCCTATCTGCACTTCGGGTTAAACATTCCGTCACGATTGGGCGAGATGCCTGTAGTAGACGAATTCCTCGATGCAGTGGACGATTAAAAGCTTCACGCCAGACGATTTATCCGAGGTTTGTGCTGTCCTAGTGGCTGGTGTCGTCATTCAGTCAGTCAGAAATGTTTCAGACAACGAAAAAACAGTTGCCCAGCCGGATTGGCAACCTGAGGAGTAAGCACTAGAGTATGCGCGCGCAAAACGGGGATCAGTCGTTCGCACATCGCTGTCGCGTTTATTACGAGGACACCGATGCCGGCGGCATCGTGTATTACGTCAACTACCTCAAGTTCATGGAGCGGGCTCGAACCGAGCGGCTACGGGAGCTGGGCTTTGCCCAATCCCAGCTGGCAGGGGAGGACCTGTTATTCGTCGTGCATTCCAGCGAGGCGCGGTATCACGCGCCGGCGCGGCTGGATGACGAGTTGTTGGTCAGCGCTGAAGTAATCGAATTGAACCGTGTCAGCCTGCGTTTCAAGCAGCAGGTCAGGCGGGCAACGGATGCAACGCTGCTCTGTGAGGGGCAGTTCCTGGTGGCCTGTGTGCGCACCAATAGTTTGAAACCCCGGGCCATTCCCGAAGCTCTACGTGCGGCCTTTGCCGACGTAAGCGGCGCGGGTAAACAATCAAAGCAGGAGATTTAGCGTGGAACCTACCGTCGTCGACCATTCCTCCATGTGGAGCCTGGTCAGCAATGCCAGTGTTGTGGTTCAACTGGTCATGCTGACCCTGGTAGCCGCATCGGTTACCTCTTGGGTCATGATTTTTCAGCGCAGCAACCTGCTGCGTGCCGGTCGACGTGCCCTGGAGAGCTTTGAAGAGCGCTTCTGGTCGGGTATCGACCTGTCCAAGCTGTACCGCCAGGCTGGCAGCAACCCAGACCCGGATTCGGGCGTCGAGCAAATCTTCCGCGCCGGCTTCAAGGAATTCTCCCGCCTGCGCCAGCAGCCTGGCGTTGACCCGGAAGCGGTCATGGAAGGCGTGGCCCGCGCCATGCGTGTCGCCATTTCCCGCGAAGAAGAGAAGCTTGAGCAAAGCTTGCCGTTTCTTGCCACCGTCGGTTCCGTGAGCCCGTACATCGGTCTGTTCGGTACCGTGTGGGGCATCATGAACTCCTTCCGTGGCCTGGCCCAGGCCCAGCAAGCGACCCTGGCCACCGTGGCTCCAGGTATTGCCGAAGCCCTGATCGCCACCGCGATCGGCCTGTTCGCTGCTATCCCCGCAGTAATTGCCTACAACCGTTTTGCCGCCACCAGCGAAACGTTGATCGGCCGTTACTACACCTTCGCCGACGAATTCCAGGCGATCCTGCACCGTAAAGTGCACACCAGCGAAGAATAAGCAGGTAATTCCCAATGGCTTTAATCGCTCGAGCTCGCAAAAAGCGCAAGCCGGTCGCCGAGATGAACGTAGTGCCTTACATCGACGTGATGCTGGTGCTGCTGGTTATCTTCATGGTGACCGCGCCGATGCTCAATCAGGGCGTGAAGGTTGATCTGCCCAAGGTTTCCAGCGAAGCCTTGCCGCAAGACAACAACACCCAGGTCCTGACCATTTCGATCAAGGCTGACAAGACCTATTACTGGAACCTTGGCAGCGAAGTCGATACCCAAAAACAGCAGGACAAGGCCATGACCTTGCCGCAGATGACCGACGCGGTGACCAAGATCATTCGCTCTGGCAATGAAGGCGGCAAGCACACCCAAGTCTTCATTCGCGGCGACAAAGTGGTCGACTATGGCTCCGTCATGGGCGCCATGGGCGGACTGCAGAAGGCCGGCGTGGGTAACGTTGGCTTGATTACCGAGGCGCCCTGATGCAGCAACAGCGAGAGCCGTCCGCCTCGGAAAGCTTCTTCTGGCCTAGCGTCTGGGCAATTGCCCTGCACGTCCTGGTGTTTGGCATGCTGTTCGTCAGCTTTGCCATGACCCCGGACCTGCCGCCAGCCAAGCCGATCGTGCAGGCGACCCTGTATCAGCTGAAATCGAAAAGTCAGGCCACCACCCAGACCAATCAGAAGATTGCGGGTGAGGCCCAGAAGTCGGCTGCGCGCCAGACTGAAGTCGAACAGATGGAACAGAAGAAGGTCGAGCAGGAAGCGGTGAAGGCTGCTGCGGAACAAAAGAAAGAAGAGGCGGCTCAAAAGGCCGAGGAATCGAAAAAGGCTGACGAAGCGAAGAAAGCGGACGAGGCGAAAAAGGCTGATGAAGCCAAGAAAGCCGAGAAAGCTGCCGAAGCCAAAAAGGCCGAAGAGAAACAATTGGCTGATATAGCCAAGAAGAAGTCTGAAGAAGAGGCCAAGAAGGCTGCTGAAGAAGAGGCCAAGAAAAAGGCCGCTGAAGACGCCAAGAAGAAAATAGTCGAAGACGCGAAGAAAAAAGCCGCCGAAGACGCCAAGAAAAAAGCTGAAGCAGACGAGGCGAAGAAAAAAGTCGCCGACGACGCGAAGAAGAAAGCTGCCGCCGATGCCCAGAAGAAAAAGGCTCAGGAAGCAGCGCGCAAATCCGCCGAAGAGAAAAAGGCCCAGGCCTTGGCAGACTTGCTCTCCGACACGCCGCAGCGTCAGCAAGCCTTGGCCGATGAACGTGGCGATGAAGTTGCGGGCAGTTTCGACGACCTGATTCGGGCGCGGGCAGCAGAGGGTTGGACACGTCCACCTTCGGCACGTAAAGGCATGACAGTAGTGCTGCAGATCGGCATGTTGCCGGACGGTACGGTGACTTCGGTCAGCGTGTCCAAGTCCAGTGGTGACGGTTCGTTCGACAGTTCGGCGGTTGCCGCGGTCAAGAATATTGGCCGGTTGACCGAGATGCAGGGAATGAAACCAAGCGACTTCGCTCCCTATCGTTCATTCAAGATGACATTCACACCTGAGGATCTAGCCTTGTGAGAAACCTTCTTCGAGGAATGCTTGTCGTTATTTGCTGTATGGCAGGGATAGCGGCGGCGGATGAAAAGAACATCCTGGTCACCAGCGGTAGCGATCGGGCCACCCCGATCGCAGTAGTACCGTTCGGTTGGCAAGGCGGCAGCGTGCTGCCGGACGACATGGCCCAGATCGTCAGCGACGACCTGCGCAACTCCGGCTACTACGCACCGATTCCAAAAGGCAACATGATCAGCCAACCAAACCAGGCCAGCGAAGTCGTGTTCCGTGACTGGAAAGCGGTAGGCGCGCAGTACCTGATGGTCGGCAACATCACGCCGGCCGGTGGTCGTCTGCAAATCACCTACACCTTGTTCAACGTGGCGACCGAGCAGCAGGTTCTGACCGGCAGCGTGTCGGGCACGGCCGAGCAGATTCGCGACATGGCCCACTACATCTCGGACCAGTCGTTTGAAAAACTCACCGGTATCAAGGGTGCTTTCTCGACGCGTCTGCTGTACGTAACGGCTGAACGTTTCTCCGTAGACAACACTCGTTACACTTTGCAGCGTTCGGACTACGACGGTGCACGGGCTGTGACCTTGCTGCAATCCCGTGAGCCAATCCTGTCGCCGCGTTTCGCGCCGGACGGCAAGCGTATTGCCTACGTGTCCTTCGAACAGAAGCGTCCGCGTATCTTCGTCCAGCACATCGATACTGGCCGTCGTGAGCAGATCACCAACTTTGAAGGCCTCAACGGTGCTCCGGCCTGGTCTCCGGATGGTTCGCGCCTGGCGTTTGTACTGTCCAAAGATGGCAACCCGGATATCTACGTGATGAACATGGCTTCGCGCCAGATCACTCGCGCAACCAGCGGCCCGGGCATCAACACCGAACCGTTCTGGGGCAAGGATGGTTCGACCATCTACTTCACCTCTGACCGCGGCGGCAAGCCACAGGTCTACAAGGCGAACGTGAATGGTGGTGGGGCAGAACGCGTTACTTTTATCGGTAACTACAACGCCAACCCTAAACTTTCGGCCGATGAAAAGACGTTGGTGATGATTCACCGTCAGGATGGTTTCACTAATTTCCGGGTTGCGGCCCAGGATTTGCAGCGCGGAACCGTAAAAATCCTCACAGATACCAACCTTGATGAGTCAGCCACTGTTGCGCCCAACGGCACCATGGTAATCTACGCCACCCGCCAGCAGGGCCGGGGAGTCTTGATGCTCGTGTCCATAAATGGACGCGTAAGGCTCCCACTTCCTACCGCACAAGGCGAAGTCAGAGAACCATCCTGGTCCCCTTACCTGAACTGACGCGGCGCTACAAAAAGAAGTACTTAACACACTGGGGTTCATTAGGAGTTTCACGATGGAAATGCTGAAGTTTGGTAAGTTTGCTGCTCTGGCTCTGGCTCTGTCCGTAGCCGTTGGTTGCTCGTCTAAAGGCGGCGACAATGCCGGTGAAGGCGCAGCTGTTGATCCAAACGCTGGTTACGGCGCTAACACTGGTGCGGTTGACGGCTCCCTGAGCGAAGAAGCTGCTCTGCGCGCTATCACCACTTTCTACTTCGAATACGACAGTTCGGACCTGAAACCAGAAGCCATGCGCGCTCTGGACGTTCACGCGAAGGACCTGAAAGCTAACGGCGCTCGCGTTGTTCTGGAAGGTAACACTGACGAACGTGGTACTCGTGAGTACAACATGGCACTGGGCGAGCGTCGTGCGAAAGCCGTTCAGCGCTACCTGGTACTGCAAGGTGTTGCTCCAGGCCAACTGGAACTGGTTTCCTACGGTAAAGAGCGTCCAGTTGCTACTGGCCACGACGAGCAGTCCTGGGCTCAAAACCGTCGCGTCGAACTGCGTAAGTAATTCGTCATGCGAACGTGCCGTCGTGCTCTAACTGTATTGGCTCTCAGCCTCGCACCGCTTGCGGTGTGGGCTGCGGTTCCTGTGGAAGATAGCAACTCTGGCTATAACAATAGCGGGAGCAGTTATCCGCCAGCGGGTTATGGCACGAACGGCGCCTATGCGGGGGGAGCGGCTACGTCCGCTCCCTCGGCACAGGGCGAACTGTTCAACCAGCTGCAACGCATGCAGGATCAACTGGCGCAGCAACAAGGCACCATTGAAGTACTGCAAAACCAAGTGAACCAGCTGAAGCAAGAAGGCCTGGAGCGTTACCAGGATCTTGATCGACGCATTGGAGCCGGCGTTCAACCTGCCGCAACTCCTGATAATTCTTCTACCGGTGGCGCGCCTAGCGCTGCTGCCGGTGGTGCAGCAGCAGGGGCAGCTGCCAGCCAAGCCCCTGCCGCGAGCAGCGAGCCGGGTGATCCGGCGAAGGAAAAGCTGTATTACGATGCAGCCTTCGACCTGATCAAAGCCAAGGATTTCGATAAGGCCAGCCAGGCATTTACCGCTTTCCTGCGCAAATACCCGAACAGCCAGTACGCGGGCAATGCCCAATACTGGTTGGGCGAAGTCAACCTGGCCAAGGGTGATCTACAGGGTGCAGGCCAGGCATTTGCCAAGGTCAGCCAGCTGTACCCCAAGCACGCCAAGGTGCCGGATTCACTGTACAAACTCGCTGACGTAGAACGCCGCCTGGGTCATACCGACAAGGTCAAAGGCATTCTGCAGCAGGTTGTGGCCCAGTATCCGGGGACATCCGCTGCTCAGTTGGCCCAGCGGGATCTGCAGCGCTTGTAAGCGATGCAGCCCGTTTAGAAGAAACCCGCGCCTGGCGCGGGTTTTTTCGTTAGAATCCACGCCCTTTTATGAAACACGCTTTTTGGGGCCTGCGCGTTGGCGGGGTTCCTTTAAGTGCCTGACGGAGGCGGACAGCCTGTTTAGCTGTTACGCCCGTGGCGACTATGCAAGACACATTACGTATTACCGAAGTCTTTTACTCGTTGCAGGGTGAAACGCGAACGGCTGGCCTGCCCACAGTATTTGTGCGCCTGACCGGTTGCCCCCTGCGTTGCCAATACTGCGACAGCGCCTACGCCTTCAGTGGCGGCACGGTGCGCACCCTCGATGACATTCTGGAGCAGGTCGCCGGCTATAAGCCGCGCTACGTCTGTGTGACCGGCGGCGAGCCGTTGGCCCAGCCCAATGCCATCCCGTTGCTCAAGCAGCTGTGTGATGCCGGCTACGAGGTTTCCCTGGAGACCAGTGGCGCCCTGGACATCTCCGCGGTCGACCCCCGTGTCAGCCGCGTGGTCGACCTCAAGACCCCCGACTCCAAGGAAGCGCACCGTAACCGCTACGAGAACATCGAGCTGCTGACGGCCAACGACCAGGTCAAGTTCGTCATTTGTTCCCGCGACGACTACGACTGGGCGAATTCCAAGCTGATTCAATACGGGCTGGACCGCCGCGCAGGCGAAGTGCTGTTCTCGCCAAGCCACCATGACCTGAATGCACGCGACCTCGCCGATTGGGTGGTTGCAGACAACCTACCGGTGCGCCTGCAATTGCAGCTGCATAAATACCTTTGGAACGACGAGCCAGGACGCTGATATGACTGAACACACAATGGATCAAAAACGCGCGGTAATCCTGCTATCCGGCGGCCTCGACTCCGCCACCGTGGTGGCCATGGCCCAGGCGCAAGGCTACAGCTGCTACACCATGAGCTTCGACTACGGCCAGCGTCACCGCGCCGAGCTGAACGCCGCCGCGCGTGTCGCCCGTGAGATGGGCGTGGTCGAGCACAAAGTGATTGGCCTGAACCTCAACGGCATCGGTGGCTCCGCGCTGACCGACAGCAGCATCGATGTGCCGGAAGCGCCCAGCGAAGGTATCCCGGTGACCTACGTGCCGGCACGCAACACCGTGTTCCTGTCCCTGGCCCTCGGCTGGGCAGAAGTGCTCAACGCCCGCGACATCTTCATCGGCGTCAACGCAGTGGATTACTCCGGTTACCCGGACTGCCGCCCAGAGTTCGTCGAGTCGTTCGAGCGCATGGCCAACCTGGCGACCAAAGCCGGTGTAGAAGGGCAGGGTTTCCGCATCCTGGCGCCGCTGCAAAACCTGAGCAAGGCCGATATCGTCAAGGCTGGTGTAGGACTTGGCGTAGATTATTCGCTGACTGTTTCCTGCTATCAGGCAGACGATGACGGCCGTGCTTGTGGGAAATGCGACAGCTGCCGACTGCGTGCAGAAGGCTTCCAAGCGGCCGGAATTACTGACCCAACGCGTTATTTCTGATTTATTTCAAATAAGGTGTTGAATAATCCTTAGAAATCAGTATTATACGCGCCACCACACAGCGGGTCGTTAGCTCAGTTGGTAGAGCAGTTGGCTTTTAACCAATTGGTCGTAGGTTCGAATCCCACACGACCCACCATTTTTGGCGGTTTAGAAAATCCGGAAGGCCCACGCAAGTGAGGATTTCCGGGTTTTTTTTTGCCTGTTCGAAACGTTAAAGGCCCCGGCTCGTAAAGAGTCCGGGGCCTTTTTTATTTCTCGGGAAATCCTGTCAGGCGCTGTGCTCAATAAAGTACTGACAAATCAGCCGATCCTCCCGCAAGCACTGTTCGCTCGCCGGCATCCCGGTGGCTTCTGAAAAGAACGCTGCCATCGCCCTGCACACACACTGTTCTTCACGCACCACGCTGCCCACTGGGCAGGTGAAGTTGCGCACCATCACACCACCTCCCTGGGGCACCGCCTCGGTACTCGCGCCCAAGGCGTCGGCGGCCGTCATGGCCGCACGCAAGCCGCTGTCAAAATCCACGGGGTTGGCCAGGCCAGCGCGTTGGGCCAACTGGCGGCCGGTTTGTTCCAGCACATCACCCAGCTCCTCGACGTTGTAGCGGTCCTTCAGGGTAGCGAGCAATTGCGTGAGCAGGATTTGATAAGCCGTTGAGGTGACATCTTCGCTGCCCGGTGCGGCTTCGAAGATCACGGGAGGCTTGCCCACAGTGTTAGGCGGACGGATCTTGCTGCGGCGCACCAACCCCTCCGACTCCAACTGTTTGAGCTGCACGATCACGGCATTGCGGGTCACGGCCAGAAGTTCGCAAAGCTGCACCACGGTCAGTGGCTCGCGCTGGAGAAGCTGCAGGATGTCACTTTTGGTACTCACGGGCGGTCAGGTTCGCTTGCGATTGGGAGGGGCGAGTATAGCGTTAACAAATCCAGTTCATGGAGAAAAAACAATAACGACAACAAATATTGTCAATATAGCTCGACAGTGATTAGAATCCTCTGCGCCATCGCACTGTGCGATCTAAAAAAAGGAAATGTCTGATGAGCCTGATACCCAACAATTCACTGGTCACCGCAACCCCCGAAGAGGGGCGCGAGCTGGCTATCAAAATGGCGCGGCTGGTGATCAAGGCGACCCAACCCGATGAAGCGGTACGCGGTCGCTTGCGCGATGTGTATGCCAATGACGCGGCAATGCTGATCAGCATTGGCCATGTGGTCGCGACGGAGTTTGCGACGATTGCGGCGGCGAATAAATACTGGAACGTGTAGGGCGACCCGGCAGCCAGCGGTCTCTGTTGGCTGCCTGGAACTGCCCGGTCACAACCGGGTTTAAAGGTCAGAAAAAGAAACGATAAAACAACAAAAGTCTTTGATATACATAGGATTGTCTGACAATCCTCTGCATGAAAAACTCTTCATAAACCCCCCGCTCGAACGTTGGTAGCTTCCTCGTCGCTGCCCCACAATTCGAGTCCTAATAATGAATAACAAAACTCTTAAAGGCGCCTTGGCGCTCGCCGTTTCCCTTGCCTCAACCCCGCTGTTCGCCGGTGGTTTCGCGCTCAATGAACAAAGTATCAGTTCAATGGGCACGGGCTATGCCGGTCGCTCCTCATCGGCCGAAGACGCCAGTACCGTGTTCGGCAACCCCGCCGGCATGTCTCGCTTGAAGCAGAATGAAGTCAGTCTTGGTGCGACTTACCTCGATGCCAAAACCGATATCAAGAACGCCAGTTCGTCGCAGTTCGGTGCCGACAACCCAGGCACCAACAAGGGCGATATGGTGCCCGGCATTGCCGTGCCGATGGGCTACCTGGTCACGCCCATCGATGAGCACTGGGCGTTTGGCCTGGGCATCTATGCACCGTTCGGCCTAGTGACTGACTATGAGCACAGCTTCCAGGGCAATGGCTTCGGTAACAAGAGCAAGGTTTCGGTCATCACCGTGCAGCCGACGGTCAGCTATGCCTTCAACGACAAGGTGTCGGTAGGTTTCGGCCCGACCTTCAACCGCATCAGTGGCGAGCTGGATTCCAATGTGCCGCTGGGTGGCGGCGCCGGCGAAAGCGTGAAGGTCAAAGGCGACGACAACGCCACCGGGTTCAACGCCGGTATCCTGGTGCAACCCCTCGAAAGTACGCGTATCGGCGTGACCTACCACTCGCAGGTGGTGTTCCACCTCACCGGCAAGACCCACGCCTCCGGGGTGATTTCCGATGCCTTTGACGGTGGCCCGCAGCGTTATGACGCCAGTTTGAACGTGACCACGCCGTCCTCGGTGGATTTCTCGGTCACCCATCAACTGAATGACGACTGGACCCTCTACCTCGGCAGCACCTACACCCGTTGGAGCCAGTTGAAGAAGATCACCATCAACAACGACGGCGTGTCCGACCTTACCGCTCAATTCGGCGGCCTGGGCTCGATCACCGAGCAACAGCACTGGCATGACACCTGGTCCTACGCTATCGGCGCGGCGTATCGGGTCAACAAACAACTGGTACTACGGACCGGTTTCTCGGTGGACCAGACGCCGACCAACAACACCGACCGTTCCGTGCGGATTCCTACGGGGGATCGCACTGTTTTCAGCCTGGGCGCCGGCTGGACGCCCGTCGACAACCTGACCTTCGATGTGGCGTATTCCTACCTCAAGGAGGAGCCGATCAAGGTCCATCAGAACCTTTCCCAGGTAGGGCTGACGTACGATGCCAAGTATGAAAACAGCGCCAATGGGTTCGGTGGATCGGTGACTTACCGGTTCTGATTTTCGCAAAACCGCAAGGAGCCAGCTTTTTGGCATGGCTCTTTGCTATCTACTTGCTGTCAATCGATCGAAGTCTTGGTTAAATTGAGCATTGTCCAGCTCAAGACAGGGATCGTCATGACCACGCTTTCGCCTATTAATACAGGCAATACGCTTATCGCCCGTCCGACAGAAACGCCGCCTGCAACCCTGACGTACAACGTTGAAGTCAGCCTGAAGAGGCCATCTGCAGTCGTCAGTCTGGGCAACGTCGTCTCCGATACGCTTTCCGACACCTATTCCCGTCGCGGACAATTACCGGGTCAAGAAGCCGTGCGCGCCTGGGAAAGTGACAGCCAGGACGCGCTCAGCAAATCGCTCAACGCCAACTTCAATTCGCAGTCGACGGCCAGCCGCTTCAGTGGCTTGGGCGCCGGCCTGATTGCGCAGTTCGCCAAGGGCGGGGCAGCGGTTTCCCAGTCGGTGATGTTCGCGAGTGCCGACCGCGCGGCGAACGCGGGTGAAATCAAAGCTGATCAGGATCTGCTGCACACCAAGGCCGACAATCAGGTCAGCCTCAGCATCAAGACCGCCAGCGGCAAGACCGTCACCTTCAGCCTCTCGAGCCAGACCGATGGCCTGGGTGTGCAAGCGACGGTAGACGGTGGCACCTTGACCGATGAGGAGCTCAAGGCCGTCGGTAAACTGGGCAGCGCTTTCCAGTCTGCCGTGGATGGGTTGACGGCAATGCCACCGAAGCTCGACCTGAGCCAACTGACGCAGTTTGACACCAAGCTGCTGGCGTCGGTGGACCTCAATGCCACGCTCAAATCCCTTGACGGCCAGGACCTGAGCCTGGCCTTCCATGCCGATAGCCAAAGCCGCACCACCCGCATGAGTGGCCCGCTCGGCGAGCTGAACCTGGCCGTCGACCTGAAAAACGCCGCGATCCTCGGCAACGCCAAGCAACAAACCAAGGCCCTGCAAAGCTATCTCGCCCAATTCGACCGGGCGCAGGAGCGCGGCAGTGCCAAGCCAGAGCTGATGGCGATGTTCAAAGACGCCTTCAGCGCCATGAACAGCCATTATCCACAGGGCGTTACACTGCCCGAAGCGTTGACGCGCAATTCGACTGACCAAGGCTTGCTGACCGGTTTGGCGGACTTCAAGGCATCCATCAAACAGGCCAGCGAATCGCCCAACCCGATGCGCCCGTCTGAGGTGGACAGCTTCGCCTACGAGGTCTCGCAAAAGACCCGCGTTGGCGGCAACAGCCTGTTGGATCGCAGTGTCAGCCAGGACCAGCAGTCGAGCCTCTCCGCGAGTTTCCATAAAGGGCTCAAGGGCGGCAAAGCGCCTGCCCTGGACGGCAACGCAGAGTCGCAGAACTATCGCTACGTACAAGTGCAGGACAAGGCCAGCAGTTCGGCCAAGCTCTCCTACAAGGACGGCCTGCTGGCCAGTGCAACGCTCGATCAAAGTGCCAGCCAGAACATCCGCACGCAGCAATATGTGATGGGCAAGTTGGTGGAAGACACCACGGTGCCGAAAGAGGCGTCGGTCAAGCGCGACTATCTGGTGTTGCTCGAATATGCGGCCAAGGAAAGCAAGAAGTCCAAGGATGCGCTGGAGGAGTCCACTGTTAAGGAGGCCCTGGCCAGCCTGCATGCTTCGGTAATGTTGCAGGAAGATCCGTCCGCACTGGCACGCTGACGCCTTTTTTTGCCCGGCGGACGCACCGACGAATGCCAGATTAGGCTTTTGAAACCCTTGGATATTCTGTAGCCTTGCGCAGCTTCACCTTAACCCGTGCTTGATGAACACAATCACTTCGTCCGGCGGCGCCCGAAGGGCTCCAGAGCCGGTGGTACACTCGACTTTCGCGCAACTGCGCCTGCAGGTCTTGCGAACATGACGCAAATTTCCGAACGCCTTCTGGTTCAAGCCCACCTCGACGCCAAGCAGCCCAAGGTCCTCAGCGCTGCTGAAGAGGCGAGCCTGCGTACCGCCATCGCCGCCGAGCTCAAGGCTCAAGACGCGGTGCTGGTTGCCCACTTCTACTGTGACCCGGTGATCCAGGCCCTGGCCGAAGAAACCGGCGGCTGCGTCTCCGACTCCCTGGAAATGGCTCGCTTCGGCGCTGCCCACCCGGCCAAGACCGTATTGGTCGCCGGCGTGCGTTTCATGGGCGAGACCGCCAAGATCCTCACCCCCGAAAAACGCATCCTCATGCCCACCCTGGAAGCCACGTGTTCCCTGGACCTGGGTTGCCCGGTGGAGGAATTTTCGGCGTTCTGCGACCAACATCCCGAGCGCACCGTGGTGGTGTACGCCAACACCTCGGCGGCGGTCAAAGCCCGGGCGGATTGGGTGGTGACATCGAGTTGCGCATTGGAAATCGTCGAAAGCCTGATGGACAACGGCGAGACGATTATCTGGGGCCCGGACAAGCACCTGGGCACCTACATCCAGCGCCAGACCGGTGCCGACATGCTGCTGTGGGACGGTGCCTGCATCGTCCACGAAGAGTTCAAGTCCAAGCAGCTTGAGGACATGAAGGCGCTGTACCCGGATGCAGCGATTTTGGTGCACCCAGAGTCGCCGACCTCGGTGATCGAACTGGCAGACGCCGTAGGTTCGACCAGCCAGTTGATTGCGGCTGCCCAGCGCCTGCCGAACAAGACCTTCATCGTTGCCACCGACCGCGGCATTTTCTACAAAATGCAGCAGCTGTGTCCGGATAAGGTTTTTGTCGAGGCGCCTACCGCTGGCAATGGCGCGGCGTGCCGCAGTTGCGCACATTGCCCGTGGATGGCGATGAACACGCTGGAGCGCACGCTGCAGTGCCTGCGCGAGGGCAGCAACGAGATCTTCGTCGAGCCATCAGTGATCCCGCAGGCCGTGCGCCCGCTCAAGCGCATGCTCGATTTCACTCAGGCTGCCCGCCTGAAACTGGCCGGCAACGCCTGAGTCATTACTTTTTCTGTTTGGGGATGCGAACCAGCTGGCTGTCGGAATAGATGTCATGCCAGCTGCGTTTGCGCTTATCAACCAGCGACCAGATAAACCCCATCCCCACGCACAACCACGACGCAATCGATACCACAAAGCGCAACAGCGCCTGCCACAGGCTGATCCGTGAGCCATCGGCGTTCTGCACGCGCACGCCCCACACCTGCATGCCCAGGGTCTGCCCGGAATGGGTCCAGAACTTGGCGAAAAAACCGAACAGCACGAACAGCAGAATCGTCGACAGCAACGGGTCGCCGTCCAGCGCGCCGGATTCGGTGAGGGTACGCATTTTCGCTTCACCGACAAACGCGATCCAGATCAGCTTGTAGACGAACGCGGTAACGATCAGCAGGGCAGTGCACAACAGAAAGTCATAGAACATCGCTGCCAGGCGACGGCCCAGGCCAACGGCGGGAAATTCGCCTTGAGGGCTCAGCAGGGGTTTTGACATGGCAGGGCTCTCTTGTGAAAAAAGCCATTTTACGAGCAAACGCACATAAAAAAGCCCCTGATGTCACCATCAGGGGCTTTTTGTCGCAGGAGGGATCAACCTTCCGCTTGTACTTCGTCAGCCTGCATGCCTTTTTGGCCTTGCACAGCAACGAACGTCACTTTCTGGCCTTCTTTCAGGCTCTTGAAGCCGTTGCCCTGAATAGCGCGGAAATGCACGAACAGATCCGGACCGCTTTCTGGAGTGATAAAACCAAACCCTTTCTCGTCGTTAAACCACTTGACGGTACCGCTCTGACGTTCAGCCATTTTCTTATTTCCTTGACGCTAAAAATTAATGACAGCCCCTTTCGCAGGAAAGAGTACTGGGCTGGGTTGCAGGAAAGTAAGAGACGTCGAACGGGTTGTAGCTAAGTTTGGCTACTGCCCAGGTCCAGGTTCCAAGCGACCCATGCAAACACAGTGGGCAAACTCTACGCCAACTAATAGAGAAAAAACAAGCCCTGCCAAAAGCCCAGGTTTTGCTGGGGCTTATGACACTTGGGTGAATGTTGTGGATCCGACTTATTCGATAGAATCGGTCACTTGTTATAGCTTGATCCCTATAAAAAAGACTATCGAGAGTGCACTGTTTTATGGCGATTGCGTTACAAATTAGTGCGCGTTAACGCAATCGCGTTACTTATAGAAACAGTCAATCAACCACGGTAGTAACGTTGTGGCACAAATGGCATTTTACTTACACGTAGTGGCACCTTTTTCCCACGTACCAACGCAGAGACTTCGGTATCCAGTGCGGTGAAGGCGCTGTCCAGGTAACCCATGGCCAGCGGGCCGCCGAGGGTCGGACCGAAACCGCCGCTGCACACACTGCCGATCACGGTGCCGTCGGCGTCGACGATTTCTGCGCCTTCACGCACCGGCGTGCGTTCTTGCGGCAACAGGCCTACACGTTTGCGGCTCACACCGGTTTGCTGCTGGGTGAAGATCTTGTCGGCACCCGGGAAGCCGCCGGCACGGGCGCCGTCGGCACGACGGGCCTTGGAGATCGCCCACAGCAGGCTGGCTTCGATCGGTGTGATGTCGGTGTTCATGTCGTGGCCGTACAGGCACAGGCCGGCTTCCAGGCGCAGCGAGTCGCGGGCGCCCAGGCCGATGGCCTGTACTTCGGTCTCGGCCAGCAGGCTGCGCGCGAGGCTTTCGGCATTGGCGGCGGGCACTGAGATTTCAAAGCCGTCTTCGCCGGTGTAGCCCGAGCGGCTGACGTAGCAGTCCACGCCCAGCAGGCGCAGCGTGGCGAACTGCATGAAGGTCATCTGGGTGACTTCCGGTGCCAGGCGCGCCAGTACCTTCACCGCCGAAGGGCCTTGCAGGGCCAGCAACGCACGTTCTTCGAACAGCGGCTCAATGGTGCACTGGTCGCCGATATGCTGGCGCAGGTGGGCCAGGTCCTGGTCCTTGCAGGCGGCGTTGACCACCAGGAACAGTTCGTCGTTACCCAGGTTGGCCACCATCAGGTCATCGAGAATACCGCCCTGGTCGTTGGTGAACATCGCGTAGCGCTGCATGCCCACCGGCAGGTCGATGATGTCGACCGGCACCAGGGTTTCCAGGGCCTTGGCGGCATTGGCGCCGGTGAGGCGGATCTGGCCCATGTGGGACACGTCGAACAGCCCGGCCTGATCACGGGTGTGCAGGTGTTCCTTCATCACGCCCAACGGGTATTGCACCGGCATGTCGTAGCCGGCGAAGGGCACCATGCGCGCGCCCAGTTCGATGTGCAGGGCGTGCAGAGGGGTTTTCAACAGGGTTTCGGTGGACATATTCAGCTCCTGAAAAACGTGCTGGCGCGCCGTTAGGCGTCAGCACTCGATAATGTTGACCGCCAAACCGCCACGGGCGGTTTCCTTGTATTTGCTTTTCATGTCGGCGCCGGTCTGGCGCATGGTGCGGATGACCTTGTCGAGGGACACAAAGTGCTGCCCATCGCCGCGCAAGGCCATGCGCACCGCATTGATCGCCTTGACCGAGCCCATCGCATTGCGCTCGATGCACGGCACCTGCACCAGCCCGCCAATCGGGTCGCAGGTCAGGCCGAGGTTGTGCTCCATGCCGATCTCGGCAGCGTTTTCCACCTGGGAAACGCTGCCACCCAACACTTCGCACAACGCCCCGGCCGCCATGGAACAGGCCACGCCGACCTCGCCCTGGCAGCCGACTTCGGCGCCGGAGATCGACGCGTTTTCCTTGTACAGAATGCCGATGGCAGCGGCGGTGAGCAGAAAACGCACCACACCGTCTTCGTTCGCGCCGGGGATAAAGCGCATGTAGTAATGCAGCACCGCCGGCACGATGCCCGCCGCGCCGTTGGTGGGCGCCGTGACCACGCGGCCGCCGTTGGCGTTTTCTTCATTGACGGCCAGGGCGTAAAGGTTGACCCAGTCGAGTACCGACAGTGGGTCGCGCAGCGCCGACTCCGGATGCTTGCACAGCTGGCGATGCAGGGCCGCGGCGCGCCGCTTGACCTTCAAGCCGCCGGGCAAAATCCCTTCGTTGCGACAGCCCGCATCCACACAGTCCTGCATCACCTGCCAGATCTTCAGCAGCCCGGCGCGGGTTTCCGCTTCAGGGCGCCAGGCGCTCTCATTGGTCAGCATCACCTGGCTGATGGACAACCCGTAGGTGGTGCAATGGCCGAGGAGGTCTTTGGCATGCTTGAAGGGGAAGGTCAGCGGTGTGGCATCCTCGACAATCCGGTCGGCGCCGGCGGCGTCCTCATCCACCACAAACCCACCACCGACCGAGTAGTACTCGCGGCTGCGGATCTGGATAGTGGCGGCGTCGAAGGCACGGAAAATCATGCCGTTGGGATGGTAGGCGAGGGGTTTGCGAATCATCGCCAAGTGTTCTTTCTCGTTGAACGCAATGCTGTGTTCGCCGAGCAGGTTCAGGCAGCCGTCCTTGCGCATCTGCGCCAGGCGGGTGGCCACGGTTTCGGTATTCACGGTGTCCGGGTGTTCGCCTTCCAGGCCCAGCAGCACGGCCTTGTCGCTGCCGTGGCCTTTACCGGTGGCGCCCAGCGATCCGTACAGTTCCACCTTGATGCTGGTGGTGGCGCTCAGCAGGTCGTCACGCTTGAGGCCCTCGACGAACCGAGCGGCGGCACGCATCGGGCCAACGGTGTGGGAACTGGAGGGGCCGATGCCAATCTTGAACAGGTCGAACACGCTAAGGGACATGGTTGTTCTCCGGTTTCTTATTATTGGGCGAGAATCTTGTGGTTGAACTCGGTCAATGTGGGAGCCGGGCTTGCCCGCGATAGCGGTCGGTCAGGCAACATTTATGTCTCTGATACACCGCTATCGCAGGCAAGCCAGCTCCCACATTTTTACCGTGTTCCTTCAGTCAGATCAGGCGTAGCTCTCGATCGACGGGCAAGCGCACACAAGGTTGCGATCACCAAACACGTTGTCCACCCGCCCAACCGGCGGCCAGTACTTGCCTTCGATCAACGACGGCACCGGGTACACCGCCTGCTCGCGGGTGTACGGGTGCGTCCACTCACTCACCAATTCAGCGGCGGTGTGCGGCGCGTTTTTCAGTGGGTTGTCGTCCTTGTCCAAGGTGCCGTTTTCCACCGCGCGGATTTCTTCGCGGATGGCGATCATGGCGTTGCAGAAGCGGTCCAGTTCTTCCTTGGATTCACTTTCGGTCGGCTCGATCATCAAGGTGCCGGCCACCGGGAACGACATGGTCGGCGCATGGAAGCCGAAGTCGATCAGGCGCTTGGCCACGTCGTCTACGCTGATGCCGCTGCTGTCTTTGAGGGGGCGCAGATCCAGGATGCATTCGTGCGCCACCAGGCCGTTGCTGCCGGTGTAGAGCACGGGGTAGTGCTCTTCCAGGCGACGGGAGATGTAGTTGGCATTCAGGATCGCTAGCTGCGACGCGCGCTTGAGGCCCGCACCGCCCATCATGCTGATGTACATCCAGGTGATCGGCAGAATGCTCGCGCTGCCGAATGGCGCCGCACACACCGCGCCTTCCTTGCGTTCCATGGCCGCGTGGCCGGGCAGGAACGGCGTGAGGTGCGACTTGACGCCAATCGGGCCGACGCCTGGGCCACCACCGCCGTGAGGGATGCAGAAGGTCTTGTGCAGGTTCAGGTGGGAAACGTCGCCGCCGAACTTGCCCGGTGCGCACAGGCCGACCATGGCGTTCATGTTGGCGCCGTCGATGTATACCTGGCCGCCGTTGTCGTGAATGATGCCGCAGATTTCGCGGATGCCTTCTTCGAACACGCCGTGGGTGGACGGGTAGGTGATCATCAGCGCGGCCAGGTGGTCACGGTGCTCGATGGCCTTGGCGCGCAGGTCTTCGATGTCGACGTTGCCGCGTGCATCGCACGCAGTCACGACCACGCGCATGCCCGCCATGTTGGCGGTGGCCGGGTTGGTGCCGTGAGCGGACGATGGGATCAGGCAGATGTCGCGGCGCTCGTCGCCACGGCTCTGGTGATAGGCACGGATGGCCAAGAGGCCTGCGTACTCGCCCTGGGAACCGGCGTTCGGCTGCAGGGAGATCGCGTCGTAACCGGTGGCGGCGCAGAGCATGGCTTCCAGGTCGGAGGTCAGCTCCAGGTAGCCGGCGCTTTGTTCGGCCGGGGCGAACGGGTGCAGGGCGCCGAACTCGGCCCAGGTCACCGGGATCATTTCGCTGGCGGCGTTGAGCTTCATGGTGCACGAGCCCAGCGGGATCATGGTGCGGTCCAGCGCCAGGTCCTTGTCGGCCAGCTTGCGCAGGTAGCGCATCAGCTCGGTTTCGGAGTGATAACGGTTGAAGACCGGGTGGCTGAGGACGGGCGACTGGCGCAGCAGGGCGGCTGGCAGCGTGTTTTCCGTCTGGGCGAAAGCGGGCAGGGCCTTGCCGTCGGCAAAGATCGCCCACAGGGTTTCGATATCGGCCTGGGTGGTGGTTTCGTCCACCGACACACCAAGACGCTCACCATCCACCACACGCAGGTTGATGCGCTGGGCGCGGGCCTTGTCGTGCAGCGCGGCAGTGTTTGCGCCGGTATTGAGGGTGATGGTGTCGAAGAAGTGTTCCTGCTCGACCTTCAAGCCCAGGGCGGTCAGGCCCTTGGCCAGGATCGCGGTCAGCTGGTGCACACGCTGGGCAATCTGGGTCAGGCCTTTGGGGCCGTGGTACACGGCGTACATGCTGGCGATGTTGGCCAGCAGCACCTGGGCGGTGCAGATGTTCGACGTTGCTTTCTCGCGGCGGATATGTTGCTCGCGGGTCTGCATGGCCAGGCGCAGGGCCGGCTTGCCGAAACGGTCAACGGACACACCGACCAGACGGCCCGGCATGTCGCGTTTGAACGCATCCTTGGTGGAGAAATACGCCGCGTGCGGGCCACCAAAGCCCAGCGGCACGCCGAAGCGTTGCGCGCTGCCGATGGCCACGTCGGCGCCGAACTCACCCGGAGGGGCCAGCAGGGTCAGTGCCAGCAGGTCGGCGGCCACGGCCACCAGGGCATTGGCGGCGTGGAAGCGCTCGGTCAGTGCGCGGTAGTCGAACACATCACCGTTGCTGGCTGGGTATTGCAGCAGGGCGCCGAAGAACGGGCTGACGTCGCTCAGTTCGCGTTCATCGCCCACCACCACGTCGATGCCCAAGGGCTCGGCACGGGTGCGCAGCACGTCGAGGGTTTGCGGGTGGCTGTGGATCGAGGCGAAGAAGGCGTTGCTGCCCTTGTTCTTGCTCAGGCGCTTGCAGAAGGTCATGGCTTCGGCGGCGGCGGTGGCTTCGTCGAGCAAGGAGGCGTTGGCAATCGGCAGGCCGGTGAGGTCGCTGATCAGGGTCTGGAAGTTCAGCAGTGCTTCCAGGCGGCCTTGGGAAATCTCGGGTTGATACGGGGTGTAGGCGGTGTACCAGGCCGGGTTTTCCAGCAGGTTGCGCAGGATCGGCGACGGCGTGTGGCAGTTGTAGTAACCCTGGCCGATGTAGGTCTTGAACAGTTGGTTCTTGCCGGCGATGGCCTTGATCTTGGCCAGTGCGTCGGCTTCGCTCAGACCGTCTTCCAGGCCGAGCACGCTGGTGCCCTTGATGCTTTCCGGGATCACGCTGGCGCTCAGCGCTTCCAGGGAGTCGAAGCCCAGGCTGGCGAGCATCTGCTGCTCATCTTCCTGGCGCGGGCCAATGTGGCGGGCGATGAATTCGTTGGCGGTGCTGATGTTGATCGACATGGCGCGCTCCTCAGGCTTCAGCGTTGGCTTTGATCAGGCGGTCGTACGCGTCCTGATCCAACAGTTTAGCGACCGCACCGGCATCGGCCGGTTTAAAGCGGAAGAACCAACCTTCGCCCATCGGGTCTTCGTTGACCAGCTCCGGGCTGCCATCCAATTTGTCGTTCACTTCAAGGACTTCACCGTCCAAAGGCATGTACACGCCGCTGGCCGCTTTGACCGACTCAACGGTGGACGCCTCGGCGCCCTTGTCATAGGCCTGCAACTCCGGCAGTTGCACGAAAACCACATCACCCAGCGCGTTCTGCGCGAAAGCGGTGATACCCACGGTGACGCTGCCGTCAGCTTCGGCGCGCAGCCATTCGTGATCTTCAGTGAAACGCAACTCGCTCATGGAAACTCCTCAAGGCCAGATTCGTCTGGTGGACGGGATTGGAATAATGGGGAGTTGCTTAGCAATATCGCGGCCAATCTTATTTAATCGTTATAAATCAATGAGTTAATAAAATTGGTTATAGCGTTATGCATTATGGCTGTAGCGATTTCGCTACAGCTGGGCGCAGGAAAAAAAGCCTATGTGGATCAAAGCCTTGCATGGCGCGCAAAAAACAGGGTTGTAGCGATATCGTTACGCTGTAGCGCTTTCAGTACAGCCGATGTCGTTCTCAGACCTTATTCGGGATGCCGTACTTGCGCAGCCGATGGGCAATCGCCGTGTGCGAGGTCTGCAACCGGCTGGCCAGTTGGCGCGTCGAAGGGTAGCTGGTGTATAGCGTTTCCAGCAGGTTGCGCTCGAAGTCTTCCACCGCCTGTTCGAGGCTGTCGATTTCACCGTCGCTCTGGCGCGCCACTGACGTGCCGGCGATATCCAGGTCGCCAATGTCCACCAGGCTGCTTTCGCAGATGGCGGCGGCGCGGAAGATCACGTTCTGCAGTTGCCGAACGTTGCCCGGCCAGCGGTTGCCCAGCAGCGCCGGGTACGTGCCGGGTGCCAGGCGGCACACCGGACGCTGGATCTGCGCACAGGCCTGCTGCATGAAATAACGGGCCAGCAACAGGATGTCCTGGCCGCGTGCGCGCAATGGCGGCACTTCCACGTTGAGCACGTTGAGGCGATAGAACAGGTCTTCGCGAAAGGTGCCTTCGCTGACCATTTTTTCCAGATCGCGGTGGGTGGCGCTGAGGATGCGCACATTGACCTTCACTTCACGGTCACCGCCCACGCGGCGGAAGCTGCCGTCGTTGAGAAACCGCAGCAGCTTGGCCTGCAAGTACGGCGACATCTCACCGATCTCATCCAGAAACACCGTGCCCTGGTTGGCCAACTCCATCAGCCCCGGCTTGCCGCCGCGTTGCGCGCCGGTAAAGGCGCCCGGTGCATAACCGAACAACTCGCTTTCCGCGAGGTTCTCCGGCAGCGCCGCGCAGTTCAAGGCCAGGAACGGCGCACTGTGGCGCGCACTGATGGCATGACAGGCCCGCGCCACCAGCTCTTTGCCGGTGCCGGTTTCGCCCTGGATCAACAACGGGGCATCCAACGCCGCTACCCGCTGGGCGCGGGCCTTGAGCGTGCGGATGACCGGGGATTCACCGAGCAGCGCGTCAAAGCCTTCGGCATGGTCATGGTGCAGCGCCGACAGCTGTTCGCCGATGCGGTTGGGTTGGTAGAGGGTGAGCAGGGCGCCGGCGTCGGTGATCGGCGTGGCGTCCAGCAGCAGGGTCTGGCCGTTGACGCTGATCTCGCGCAGCGGCAAGCGAAAGCCTTGCTCCAGCAAAGTGTCGAGCAGCTTCGGGTCATTGAACAGTTCGCTGATGCTTTCGCCCGCCGGCTCGCGACCATACAAGGCGATCAGCGCCGGGTTGGCCAGCAGGATCTTGCCCGCGCTGTCCAGCGCCAGCACCGGGTCGGTCATGGCGGCCAACAGGGCGTCGAGTTGCAGGTGGCGACGTTGGCCGGGGAGGATGTCCACCACGGTCACCGCTTGCACGCCCTGCACGCTGAAGAGGGCGTCGCGCAGTTCTTCGAGTACTTCGGCGCTCAGGGTCGGCGCGTCGATGTAGACGTTGGGCGGCACCATCTCCACCGCATCCAGGTTGAGATTGCGCCCACCGAGCAGGGCCAGGACTTCCTGGGTAATGCCGACGCGGTCGATGAAGCTGACGTGGATACGCATGGGGCGCTAACAATTCTGGGGAGCGAGAGGCGGCAAGTATGCCTGACAGGCGATGCAGATCAAAAAATGTGGGAGCTGGCTTGCCTGCGATAGCGTACTTTCAGTCAATACATCGGGTGACTGAACCACCGCTATCGCAGGCAAGCCAGCTCCCACAGGGGGAGTTGCGGTGTTCCTACTCCAAGTGTTCGGGCTTGACCGGATCACCCGGCTTCACATCCAACTGATGCCGCACATCCTCGAACATCAAGTCGTACTGCTTGTGCATCGCGCCGTTCAACACGGCGATCTTCGGCATGCCGTACTTCTGCGCAATGTTCATCGCGTGCCGCGCAAAGTCGAACGCCTGGTCCTTGGGCAGGAAGAACTCTTCCTTGAGGTCCTTGCCCTGCACCGAGCCATGCAGCTTGAACAGCATGCCCTTGCCTTCCTTTGGATCCTGGCTGACTTCGTAGTCGATACACAGGTTGTAGCTGTAGTCCTGCGCATTCAGCGCGTGGCGTTCAACGTGCAAGTGACCCGGTTCAAAGGTGGCCATAGGCGTCTCTCCTCTACTTCACAGATAGGTGATGCCAGGTTTTGCCGTGCTGATGCGCGTACCGGCGCTGCCCTGGACGATGGCTTCGATGTCCGAGAGTGAACCGATGACGGCGGTTTTGCCAGTCTGGCGGGCGAACTCGCAGGCAGCTTGTACCTTGGGCCCCATGGAACCGGCAGCGAAGCCGAGTTTTTCCATTTCGTCGGGGTGGGCCTGGCCGATGGCCTTCTGGGTCGGTTTGCCGAAGTCGATAAAAGCCGCGTTGACGTCGGTGGCGATCACCAGCAAATCGGCGTCCAACTGCGACGCCAGCAGCGACGAACACAGGTCCTTGTCGATCACCGCTTCGATGCCTTTGAGCTTGCCGTCCTCGCCATACATGGTCGGGATGCCGCCGCCCCCCGCGCAGATCACGATGCTGCTTTTTTCCAGCAGCCACTTGATCGGGCGGATTTCAAAGATACGTTTAGGGCGCGGGCTGGCGACCACACGACGGTACTTGTCGCCGTCCGGCGCAATGGCCCAGCCTTTTTCGGCGGCGAGTTTCTCCGCTTCGGCCTTGGAGTACACCGGACCGATGGGCTTGGTCGGGTTCTTGAAAGCCGGGTCCTTGGCGTCCACTTCGACCTGGGTGAGCAGGGTGGCGAAGGGCACTTCGAAGTCCAGCAGGTTGCCCAGTTCCTGTTCGATGATGTAGCCGATCATGCCTTCGGTCTCGGCGCCGAGCACGTCCAGCGGGTACGGCGAGACCTGGGTGTAGGCCGCCGCCTGCAACGACAGCAGGCCGACTTGCGGGCCATTGCCGTGAGCGATCACCAGCTCGTTGCCGGGGTGGATCTTGGCGATCTGTTCGGTGGCGATTCGGATATTGGCGCGTTGGTTGTCCGCAGTCATGGGTTCACCACGGCGGAGCAGGGCGTTACCGCCCAGTGCAACGACGATACGCATAGCGTCTGTCCTTCTGAAAATTCAAATGAAGGAACACAGTCAATGTGGGAGCTGGCTTGCCTGCGATGGCATCACCCTGGTCTGCCTGACAGACCGAGGTGTCTGCATCGCGGGCAAGCCCGGCTCCCACATTGACTGTGTTGTGCCTTAGAGGTCAGCCAGGGTCGACACCAGGATCGCCTTGATGGTGTGCATGCGGTTTTCCGCCTGCTCGAAGGCGATGCAGGCCGGCGACTCGAACACGTCGTCTGTCACTTCAATGCCATTGGCCAGGTGCGGATACTGCTCGGCAATCTGCTTGCCGACCTTGGTATCGCTGTTGTGAAACGCCGGCAGGCAGTGCATGAACTTGGTGCGTGGGTTGCCGGTGGCTTTCATCAGATCGGCGTTCACTTGGTAGGGCAGCAGTTGTTCGATGCGCTCGGCCCAGGCTTCCACGGGCTCACCCATCGATACCCACACGTCGGTGTGGATGAAGTCCACGCCTTTGACCGCGGCTTTCGGGTCTTCGGTGAGGGTGATGCGCGCGCCGCTTTCTTCTGCGTATTGCTTGCAGCGGCCGACCAGGTCATCGTGGGGCCACAGGGCTTTAGGCGCGCAGATACGCACGTCCATGCCGAGCTTGGCGCCCACCAGCAGCAGCGAGTTGCCCATGTTGTTGCGGGCATCGCCAAGGTACGCGTAGCTGATCTCGTGGATCGGCTTATCGGCGTGTTCGCGCATGGTCAGCACGTCGGCGATCATCTGGGTCGGGTGATATTCATCAGTCAGGCCGTTGAACACCGGCACGCCGGCAAACTTGGCCAGCTCTTCGACGATCTCCTGCTTGAAGCCTCGGTATTCGATGGCGTCATACATGCGCCCGAGTACGCGGGCGGTGTCCTTCATGCTTTCCTTGTGGCCGATCTGCGAGGAGCCCGGGTCGATGTAGGTGACGTTGGCGCCCTGGTCATAGGCGGCTACTTCGAAGGCGCAGCGGGTGCGGGTGGAGGTTTTTTCGAAGATCAGCGCGATGTTGTTGCCTTTGAGGTGTTGCTGTTCGGTGCCGGTGTACTTGGCGCGCTTGAGGTCGCGGGACAGGTCCAGCAGGTAGCGCAGCTCGCGCGGAGTGTGGTGTTCCAGGCTGAGCAGGCTGCGGTTGTGAATGTTGAACGCCATGATGATTCTCCTTGGATTCGGTGATCTGCCTGGCCAGCGTCTGATGGACGCCGGCCAGGGGATGGTCGCTTAGTAGTCGATAGGGTCGCGGATGATCGGGCAGGTCATGCAGTGGCCGCCGCCACGGCCACGGCCCAGTTCACCGGCACTGATGGTGATGACTTCCACACCGGCCTTGCGCAGCAGGGTGTTGGTGTAGGTGTTGCGGTCGTAACCGATCACCACGCCTGGCTCCACGGCCACCACGTTGTTGCCGTCATCCCATTGTTCGCGTTCGGCGGCGAAGCTGTTGCCGCCGGTTTCCACCACGCGCAGGGCCTTGAGGCCGAGGGCCGCGGCAACGGTGTCGAGGAAGTTGGTTTTCTCGCGTTGGATATCGATGCCGTGAGGCTTGCTCTCGTCTGGGCGCAGGGTGAACGGCACGATCTGGTTGACCACTTCGGGGAAAATGGTGACCAGGTCGCGGTCGCAGAAGCTGAACACGGTGTCCAGGTGCATCGCGGCGCGGGATTTGGGCAGGCCGGCCACGATGACTTTTTCCACCGCCTTGTTCTTGAACAGGTTACGCGCCAGTTGGCCGATGGCCTGGTGCGACGAACGCTCGCCCATGCCAATCAGGACTACGCCGTTGCCGATGGGCATCACGTCGCCGCCTTCCAGGGTGGACGCGCCGTGTTCTTGATCCGGGTCGCCGTACCAGATCTGGAAGTCCGCGTTGGTGAACTCCGGGTGGAACTTGTAGATGGCGGTGGTCAGCAGGGTCTCCTGGCGTCGCGCCGGCCAGTACATCGGGTTCAGCGTCACGCCGCCGTAGATCCAGCAGGTGGTGTCACGGGTGAACTGGGTGTTGGGCAGCGGCGGCAGGATAAAGCTGGAATGCCCGAGGAAATCGCGGAACATCTCGATGGTCTTGCCACCGAAGCTGCTCGGCAGGTCATCGGCGGACACGCCACCAATCAGGAACTCACTGATTTTGCGTGGCTCCAGGCTGCGCAGCCAGGAGCTGACTTCATCCACCAGCCCCAGGCCGACGGTGTTGGCGGTGATCTTGCGTTCCAGGATCCAGTCCAGCGCGTCGGGGATGGCGACGATGTCGGTGAGCAGGTTGTGCATTTCCAGCACATCAATATCCCGCTCGCGCATCTTGGTCACAAAGTCGAAATGGTCGCGCTTGGCCTGGGCCACCCACAGCACATCATCGAACAGCAGTTCATCGCAGTTGTTGGGGGTCAGCCGCTGGTGGGCCAAGCCTGGGGAGCACACCATGACTTTGCGCAGTTTGCCGGCTTCGGAATGTACGCCGTACTTCACTTTTTCCGTGGTCATTTCAGATCCTCCAGTGAACAAAAGATTCAGGTGTTACAGGGTCAGGAAGCCGTCGTAGAGCCCATAGGCCGCCACCAGGGCGCCAATGACCACTGCGGCGAAAATCAGCTTCTCGACGTTGGTGAAAATCGGTTTGCCCAGTTCACGCTTGGCCTTGGCGAACAGGATCGCGCCGGGGGCGTACAGCAGGGCGGAGAGCAGCAGGTATTTGGTGCCGCCGGCATACAGCAGCCAGATCGCGTAGATCAGGGCGATGGCGCCGATGAACAGGTCTTTCTTGCGCTCTTTCAGGGCGTTCTCGTAGGTCTCGCCGCGCACCGCCAGCAACAGCGCGTAGGCCGCCGACCATAGGTAAGGCACCAGAATCATCGAGGTGGCGAGGTAGATCAGCGACAGGTAAGTGCTGGCGGAAAACAGCGTGATCACCAGGAACAACTGCACCATGGCGTTGGTCAGCCACAGAGCGTTGACCGGCACATGGTTGGCGTTCTCCTTGCGCAGGAACTCCGGCATGGTGTGGTCCTTGGCGGCGGCGAACATGATCTCCGCACACAGCAGCACCCACGACAGTAGCGCCCCGAGCAGCGAGATGATCAGGCCGACGCTGATCAGCACCGCGCCCCAGTGGCCTACCACATGCTCCAGCACGGCGGCCATCGACGGGTTTTGCAGCTTGGCCAGTTCCGGTTGGGTCATGATGCCCAGGGACAGCACGTTCACCAGCATCAGGAACAGCAGCACGGTGATAAAACCGATCACGGTGGCCTTGCCCACGTCGGAGCGTTTTTCCGCACGGGACGAGAAGATGCTCGCGCCTTCGATGCCGATGAACACCCAGACGGTGACCAGCATCATGTTGCGCACTTGGTTCATCACACTGCCCAGGTCCGGGTTTTTCACGCCCCAGATGTCAGCGGTGAAGATCTCCAGCTTGAACGCAAACAGCGCGATCAACACGAACAGCACCAGCGGTACGACCTTGGCGACGGTGGTCACCAGGTTGATGAACGCCGCTTCCTTGATGCCGCGCAGGACCAGGAAATGCACGGCCCACAGCAGCGCCGAGGCACCGATCACCGCAGCAGGGGTATTTCCCTCTCCAAATAGCGGGAAGAAGTAACCGAGGGTGCTGAACAGCAGCACGAAGTAACCGACGTTGCCCAGCCAGGCACTGATCCAGTAGCCCCAGGCAGACGAGAAACCCATGTAGTCGCCGAAGCCGGCCTTGGCGTAGGCATACACGCCGCCGTCGAGGTCGGGCTTGCGGTTGGCGAGGGTCTGGAACACGAAAGCGAGGGTCAACATGCCGATGGCGGTAATCACCCAACCAATCAACACCGCGCCGACGTCGGCGCTGGCGGCCATGTTCTGCGGCAGTGAGAAGATCCCGCCGCCAATCATCGAGCCCACGACAAGTGCAACCAGTGCGCCGAGTCGAAGTTTTCCGGGAGATTCAGACATTGCATAACTCCAATGCAGGAGAAGAGAGACCACAGAATAATTCCGTGCGCTATTCAAACAGCTGACTCAGATCACTTCATTGGCACATTCCATTGTGAATTAATGACTTAGGCTGGAAACTCGTGGGCGATATAAATCCTCGGAGAGGTGCTTTGCAGAGCGCTTCTCTCGCTTTATGGTTAATCTATTAGTCAGGTCCGTGGACGTTTGAAGCTAGACCGTATTTCCAGATGTGCAAACTTTTTGAACGAAGTTTCACCAAAGCGCTATAAGCGCAATGCGTGGGCAGTATTTAAATTCTAAATAAGCCTAATCTTGTATAACCGACATGCCATTACGTTATGAACGTGTCAGTTTTATCGCCTTCTCTAATAAACGCTACACTCGCTGAGTTAATTAGTTGAGTGCACGGTTGTCGGCTCAAACAGTTATTGACCAGGAGTATGTATGTCCCAACCGGCCCAGAAACTTCGACTCAGCGCCTTGATCGCCCTGGTGGTGGGCTCGATGATCGGCGGTGGGATTTTTTCCTTGCCGCAGAACATGGCTGCCCGCGCCGAGGTGGGGGCCGTGCTGATCGGTTGGGCAATCACCGCCGTCGGCATGTTGACCCTGGCATTCGTGTTCCAGACCTTGGCCAACCGCAAGCCCGAGCTGGATTCGGGGGTGTACGCCTACGCCAAGGCGGGTTTCGGCGACTACATGGGTTTTTCATCGGCTTGGGGCTACTGGATCAGCGCCTGGATGGGCAACGTGGGTTATTTCGTGTTGCTATTTAGTACCCTCGGCTACTTTTTTCCGGTGTTCGGCCAGGGCAACACACCGGTGGCCATCGGCTGTGCGTCGCTGCTGCTGTGGGCCGTGCATTTCCTGGTGATGCGCGGAATCAAGGAGGCGGCGTTCATCAACCAGATCACCACCGTGGCCAAGATCGTGCCGTTGCTGATGTTCATCGTGATCGCCGCCGTGGCGTTCAAGGCGGATATCTTCACCCGCGATATCTGGGGCCTGGGCAACCCGAAGATCGGCAGCGTGGTGGACCAGGTGCGCAACATGATGCTGGTCACCGTGTTTGTGTTTATTGGCATCGAAGGCGCCAGTGTCTACTCGGCGCGGGCTGAGAAACGCTCGGATGTGGGCCGCGCCACGGTGATCGGCTTCCTGGGTGTGCTGGCGTTGCTGGTGCTGGTGAACGTGCTGTCTTTGGGGATCATGAGCCAGCCGGAACTGGCGCAATTACAAAACCCGTCCCTGGCGGGTGTGCTGGAACATATCGTCGGCCCCTGGGGCGCGATGGCGATCAGCATCGGCCTCGCGGTGTCGTTGCTCGGCGCTTTGTTGTCGTGGGCGCTGCTCTGCGCGGAAATCCTCTACGCCACCGCCCATGACAAGACCATGCCGGCCTTCCTGAAAAAGGAAAACGTCAATCAGGTGCCGGTCAATGCGCTGTGGCTGACCAATGTGATGATCCAGCTGTTCCTGGTGATCACGCTGTTTTCCCACAGCACCTACACCACCCTGATTTATCTGGCCTCGTCGATGATCCTGGTGCCCTACCTGTGGTCGGCCGCCTATGCGGTGCTGCTGAGCGGGCGCGGCGAGACCTATGAAGGCGCCCACGGCCAGCGCATGAAGGACCTGCTGGTCGGCCTGATTGCCCTCGGCTACGCGGTGTGGCTGCTCTACGCCGGGGGCTTGAAATACCTGCTGCTGTCGGCGTTGTTGTATGCGCCGGGCGTGATCCTGTTCGCCCTCGCCAAGCGTGAACAGGGCCAGCCCTTGTTTACCCACATGGAAAAAGGCATTTTCAGCTGCGTGATCGCAGGCGCAGGGCTGGCGGCGTATGGGTTGTACAGCGGGGTGTTGTCGTTGTGAGACTGGCGTATCAGCCACCCTACGATTGGGCGGCAATGGTGGGGTTTCTGTCGGCGCGGGCGATCGGCGGGATGGAGACGGTCGAAGCGAACGTGTACCGGCGCAGTATCCGCCTCGGCGGGCAGCAGGGCTGGATCAGTGTGGCAAGGGGGGATGGCGATTGGCTCGACGTGGAGGTGGATTTTCCAGAAGCGGCGGCTTTGCCTGAGATCGAGCGTCGCCTGCGCGCTATGTTTGATCTGGACGCCCACCCCCAGTTGATCAACCTGCAACTGGCGACGGACCCCTTGATGGCGCAACTGGTTGCGGCGCGTCCGGGCCTGCGTGTGCCGGGCACCTGGGATGGCCTGGAACTGGCGATTCGCGCGGTGCTGGGCCAGCAAATCACTGTGGTGGCCGCGATTCGTCTGGCGGGCAAGTTGGTGACGCAATACGGCCAGCCACTGGAAACCCCGCACGCCGGTATCACCCATGTGTTTCCCACCGCCGAGGTGTTGGCGGCGGCTGACCTGGCGACGCTGGGCATGCCCAAGGCGCGTGGGCGGACCTTGTCGGGTGTGGCCCAGGCGTTGCTGGATGATCCTCACTTGTTCGAACCCCAGGCCAACCTCAAGGCCGGCGTGGCGCGCTTGGTGGCGTTGCCGGGCATTGGCGACTGGACCGCGCAGTACATCGCCATGCGTCAGATGCGCGAGGCGGATGCGTTTGCCTCGGGGGATATCGGGTTGATCAATGCGCTGGTGGCGTTGGAAGGTGGGCCGGTGAGCCCACGCCAGTTGCTGGCGCGGGCTGAGGCTTGGCGACCGCTCAGGGCGTATGCGGCGCAGCACTTGTGGACGTCGTTGCAACGGGTGGACTGATCACCACTGGGGTCGGTGTGATCCCAATTCCCCAGCCGGCAAATCCCACTGTAACGGCGTGCCGCTGATGGTCACCGGCGGTAATAATCGATGTGCCTGACCCCAGGCTGTCTGTTCCACCAATACGCCTTGATCCGTTGGCGCTTCGGCGCGTAACGCGGGTTGCTCCGGCACTTGTCCAGCCTCCACCAACAAGCTCGCCGTTCGCGCCAATGACAACCGCGCCGCGCCACCACGCCCGGACGTCAACCGTTCGCTCAATGCTTGAATCGCACTGGCCGCCATCAAATACCCGGTGGCGTGATCCAGCGCCTGCAACGGCAGCGGCACTGGTTTGTTCGACTGTTTCCAGGCCATGCCGGCGGCGGCGATTCCGCTGCTCATCTGCACCAGGCTGTCGAAACCCCGACGGTTGCGCCACGGGCCGCTCCAGCCGTAGGCGTTGAGGCTCACGTCGATCAGGCCGGGGGCGAGGGTTTGCAGTCCATCGGCGGTGTAACCCAACTGTTCCAGGGCATCGGCGCGGTAACCATGGAACAGGATGTCAGCTTCCTTGAGCAGGCCTTCGAAAACCTGGCGGCCTTCCGGGCTTTTCAGATCCAGACGGGCGCAGCGTTTGCCCAGGGTCATTTCCGGTACTACGCCGGGTTCGTTCCAGGTGGGCGAGTCGATGCGCAGCACATCAGCGCCCAGGCCTGCGAGAAAGCGGCTGGCGACGGGGCCGGCCAACACGCGAGTCAGGTCCAATACCTTGAGGCCCGCCAGTGGCCGTGCAACCGAGCCCAGCCAGGGCTTGTCGGTGGTGGTTGCAAAGGTCTGGCGCTGCACCAGTTCTTCGGCATTCACCGCCAACCCTTGGGGGTGGGCCTGCCAGGCTTGCCAGTCGCGCATCTGCGCGGCGCAACCGCCCTCATCGACAATCGCCTGTTCCAGTTCGGCGGCATTCCATTTGGCAACCTTGGCGGCCATTTCGGCCCGGTCGGTCACCTTGCCCAGCACACGCTCGGCCGCCGCGCGGTGATGAGGCGCGTTGGTGTGCAGGCGAATCCAGCCATCGGTGCTGGCATAGTCGCCGGCCACCGGGTCCCACAGCGGCGGTGTTTCCCAGCCTACCGGGCGGATAGAAGACGAAAACCAGAACGAGGCGAGGCGCCGGTCCACGCTGACGCTGGGAAGGCGCCCGGTCTGTTGCTGGATCAGTTGGGCCACGGCCTGGCCAGCGGCACCGATGCTGGCGCTGGCCAGCTCAGTCACGGCGAAAGTCGAGGGCAGGGCGCCGGCTTCGGTAAAGGTCAGTGGTGTTTGTGGTAGAGCGAGTGCGGCTTGGATGGGAGTCAGCAGGTCAGTCATCAAAGGCCCTCCGTAAGAGAAGGGCCACTATAGAAGATCATCAGGCCGGTGTGACAACCCCTGGTTCCAACGGCAGGTCGATGCTGGCAACAAAACCGCCGTCGGGATGGTTGGCTAGGATCAAGCTGCCGCCATGGCGCTCGGCGGCGCGACGCGCAATCGCCAGGCCGAGGCCATGGCCTTGTGCGGTCTGGCCGGGGGCGCGGTAGAAGGGTTCGCCCAGCTGGCTCAAGTGTTCGGCGTCAACTCCGGGACCGTGGTCGCGCACGCTGATCAGGATCCGGTCACCCTGACGCTGGGCGTGCAGTTCGATCGGCTGGCCCTGCGGATTGAAGCGCTGGGCATTGCGCAGCAGGTTATCCACCGCACGTTCGATCATGGTCGGCCAGCCCTTCAGGTGCAGGTCGGTGTCGGCGTTCAGTTGCACCACCTGGTCCGGCGCGCCGAGCTGGGCGTCTTTTTGCAAGGTTTTGAGCAAGACGGTGAGGTCGACTTCTTCGGCGCTGGCGTTGTCGGCATCAACGCGGGCCAGTACCAGAATTTCACTGATCAAGGCTTCCAGACGGTCGCACTCGCGGGTCAGGCGCGGCCAGAGTTTTTCCCGCTCTTCGGGGCTGGCGCGTTCGGCCAACGCCAGGGCGATACGCAAGCGTGCCAACGGTGAGCGCAGTTCGTGGGACACGTCGCGCAGCAACTGGCGCTGGCTGCCGATCAGGCTTTGCAGGCGGGCGCCCATGCGGTTGAAATCGGTGGCCAGCACGCCGAATTCATCGCGACGGTTGGCCAGGCGCGCCAGGCTGTTTTGCTGATAGGTGGCTTGGCCAAGGTCGTGTACCGCGCCGCGTAAACGGCTGAGGGGGCGGGTGATGGACAGCGTCACCAGCAGGCTGAACAGGGTCAGCACTACCAGCGCAATCGCCAGCGCGCTCAACGGCCACAAAAGGCTGCTGCGGTGCCAGGCGTCGAGTTCCGGGTGGGGAATGCGGTAGATCAGCAGGTAGGTGTCGCCGGTCTTGTCGCTGGTGTACTCGGCGGTCAGGCGACGCCACGGCAGGTGACCGTCCTGGCTGTCATTCTGGCGCGCTTCGAAGGCGGCGGCGCGGCGCGGGAAGGTGCCGCGCACCACCGGCTCGCCGCTTTCATTCAGCACTTGTACGTCGATGTGGTACTGGCGTTTGCGCTGTTGCAGCAAGTCCTGGGCTGCGTCCTCGCCCTGGGCTTCGTAGAGCTGGGTCCACTCTTCGGCCAGGTTACTGAGGCCGGGGTGACGGCTGAGAATCCAGGCATCTTGATTGAGCATGTGCCCAAGCAGGATCGACAACCCGGCAACCAAGGCGATGGCCAGCCAGAAACTGGCCAGGATGCGCCAGAACAATGAACGCACAGGAAACCCTCAAACAGGAAAAGCCCAGTGGCGGTGGCCACTGGGCTGGGAGCGTTAACGCGGGTGCATTATTGCGCTTTTTGCGGCTGTTGCGCTTTCCAGGCCTGGAATTCCTTCCATTCGGCGCGACGCTGTTCCTGCTGCTTGACGATCTCGTCGAATTTCTTCTGCTGGTCAGGCTTGAGCACTGCACGAATGTCCGCCTGGGTTTTCTGCTTGCCGGCGGCGATTTCATCCTGCATGGCTTTCTGGTCAGCGGCTGGCAATTTGTCCAAGTACTTCTTGGTCAGGTCTTTGCGAGCGTGCCATTGGTCGCCCATCAACTTGCCGATCTGCTGGCGCTGTTCCTTGCTCAGGTCCAGTTGGCTGAAAGGGCCGCCTTTGCCACGCGGACCGTGTTCACCGCCGTGGCCCGGGCCACCCATCATGTGGCCTTCCGGGCCGCCCATCGGGCCTGGGCCTTCAGGCATTGCCGCCATGGCAACGGTGGGCAGGGCAGCGGCGAACATCAAAGCGATAAGGGTCTTGCGCATGGTGATTCTCCTGTCTCTATTCCGGTGAGTCCGGATGTGAGTAGATTACGGAGATCAAGGTCAGCGGCGGTCAGGTGTGGGTAAAGCTTGGGTAAAGACGATTTGGGGGGGAGCTGACAAAACCAGGAGCCCAGGGCTCCCGATTTCAAAGGCTGTAATAGTAGCCCCGGCTACGCAACGCCACGATCCGTGGCCGGCCATCCGGGTGTGGGCCGATTTTTTTGCGCAGGTTGCTGACGTGCATGTCCAGGCTGCGATCGTAAAGGGTCAGCTTGCGGCCCAGGGCGATCTGCGCCAGTTCCTGTTTGTCCAGCGGTTCGCCGGGCTGACGCAGCAGCGCTTCCAGCAGGCGGCTTTCGGAAACGGTGAGGGCGAACTCCTGCTCGTCGATGCTGACCACGCCGCGCACCGGGCTGAAGCACAGGTCGCCCAATTCCAGCTGGGTCGACACGGCGGCCGGATGGCTGCGGCGCAATACGGCACGCAGGCGGGCGGTCAGCTCGCGTGGGTCGCAGGGCTTGGCCAGGTAATCGTCGGCGCCCAGTTCGAGGCCGAGGATGCGGTCCAGCGGTTCGCCGCGGGCCGAGAGCATCAGCACCGGCAGTTCCGGGTGGTCGTTGCGCAACTGCTTGAGCAGCTCAAGGCCACTGCCGTCGGGCAGCATCACGTCGAGCACCACCGCAGCCGGGGCGCTGTCGGCCAAGGCTTTGCGCGCACTCAAGCCGTCATGGCAGGCGCGCACCTGAAAGCCTTCCTGGCTCAACCAACTGGTCAGCAGCTCACAGAGCTCCTGGTCATCATCTATCAGTAACAGCTCGCTCATGACTCACTCAATTTAGCCATTGTCGACGGCGACGGTGCCCCCCGCTGGCGAAGATCCCGCACAGCAGGGCGATCAGTGCGACGGCCCCACCGGTGACGAACCACTGTTGTTGCTCGGTCAGCCAGCGTGTCAAGGCGCCGCCCTGTGTATCTTTGAGTTGCTGGGCCAGGCGTTGGTTCTCTTGGCGAAGGCGACTCAATTGGGCGCTTTCGCGGGTAGCATCTGCGTTTTGCAGTTGCTTGCTCAGTTCTTCACGCTGGCGTTCGCTTTCTTTCAAACGTTGCTGCAACTCGGAGATCTGGGCGCCGGCACTCAAGGACAGGGGCGTGGAACTGCCGGTGTTCGAGGTTTCTTCAGCGTGGGCCGTAGCCCCGATCATTACCACTGCCAACAGACACAACTGACGTAAGCGCATCGGAACTCCTGATTCCACACGAATATTCAGAACGTTGTCGGCAGGGTACCGAGAATAATGAGCAATTAGGCATACGCCGAACCGATTAGGTCCGGCGCGGCCGTTATCAAGGCAAGACTTGCTTGAACGGCTTGATCACGACGTCAGCGTAAACGCCGGCCGCCACGTAAGGATCAGCCTTGGCCCAGGCCTGGGCGTCGGCCAGGGAGGCGAACTCAGCGACGATCAGGCTACCGGTGAAACCGGCATCGCCTGGGTCGTTGCTGTCTACCGCAGGGTGCGGGCCGGCCAGCACGATACGGCCTTCGGCCTGCAGCTGCTTGAGGCGCTCGACATGGGCCGGACGTACGCTCAGGCGTTTTTCCAGCGAATTGGCCACGTCGGTGGCAATGATGGCGTAGAGCATGTCAGTCCTCGGTTTTAGGCGTGGTAGGGGCAACGTCATGCAGGTGGCGCGACAGGTAGATGCCCTGGCCCACCAGGAACAGCACGGTCATGGCCAGGCTGCCGAACACTTTGAAGTCGACCCAGTAATCCTGGAAGGTAAAGGCCACGAACAGGTTGGCGGCGCCGCAGAACAGGAAGAACACGATCCAGGCCACGTTCAAGCGTGTCCAAACCGGCTCCGGCAGTGTCAACGCATGGCCCATGATCCGCTTGATCAGCAGGCGGTCACCGATGAAGTGACTGCCGGTAAACACCAGCGCGAACAGCCAGTTCACCACCGGCGCTTTCCATTTGAGGAAGGTTTCGCTGTGGAAGGCCAGGGTCAGGCCGCCGAATACCAGGCAGGCAACCAGGGTCAGCCATTGGCTTTTTTCCAGCTTGCGCTGGGAGATGAAGATAGCGCCGTAGACGACGATAGAGCTGATGATCAGGACGGCGGTGGCGCTGTAGATACCCCCGAACGACACCGGGTGACCGGCGATATCGATGACCCTGGGGTCGAGTTTGGTAACGATGAAAAACAGCAACAGCGGGATGAAGTCGATGAATTGTTTCACAGTAAGAGCCAGAAGCTGGATGTGGCGGCATAATAACAAACATCCTTGGTAGCGAAAGCGCCAGCTGACTTGAGGTTACACATCCCCGTGAATGTTGATTTGCACTGCCACAGCACGGCCTCCGACGGCGCCCTGGCGCCCGCGGCACTGGTTGCGCGTGCGTTTGAAAAAGGCGTGCGAGTCCTGGCGTTGACCGACCACGACACCCTCGAAGGCCTCGACGAAGCCCGCGAAACCGCGCATTCATTGGGCATGCAACTGGTCAACGGCGTGGAATTGTCCTGCACCTGGGGCGGCGCCACCATTCATGTGCTCGGCTACGGCTTCGATCAGCAAGCCCCGCCGTTGGTCCAGGCCATCGCCGATTTGCACGATGGCCGCTGGCTGCGGTCCGAAGAAATAAGCCGCAAGCTCAGCCTTAAAGGCATGCCGAACGCCCTCGACGGCGCCCGCGCCATTCAGCAGGAACTGGGCGACAGCGGCAATGCACCGGCGCGGCCGCACTTTGCCGACTGGATGGTGCGTGAAGGTTTTGTCAAAGACCGCGCCGAAGCCTTCCGCAAATGGCTGGGCGCCGGCAAGCTGGGGGATGTGAAGCAACACTGGCCGACCCTGGAAGACACGGTCGGGACCCTGCGTGCCGCCGGCGCCTGGGTGAGCCTGGCGCATCCCTGGCATTACGATTTCACCCGCAGCAAGCGCCGCAAGCTGATCAGCGACTATATTGGAGCGGGCGGCCACGCGATCGAAGTGGTCAATGGGCATCAACCCGCCGAACAGGTCGGCAGCCTGGCGATCCTTGCCCGCGAATTTGGTCTGCTGGTCAGCGCCGGCAGTGATTTTCATGGCCCAGGTGGGTGGTCCGAAATCGGCGAGTATCGCCAGGTACCCGAAGACCTGCCGCTCTTGTCGGGGCGATTCAAGCATGACCCCATTACTGCCACCGTCTGAACAGGTAGAACACGTGAGTCAATTCTTCCAGATTCATCCGGAAAACCCCCAGGCGCGCCTGATCAAACAGGCCGTCGAGATCATTCGCGCCGGCGGCGTGGTGATCTACCCGACTGATTCGTCCTACGCCATCGGTTGCCAGATCGGCGACAAGGGCGCAGTCGAGCGTGTAAGACGCCTGCGCCAGCTGGACGACAAGCACAACTTCGCGCTGATCTGCAGCGACCTGTCCCAGCTTGGGTTGTTCGCCAAGGTCGACACCGGCACGTTCCGCCTGCTCAAGGCGCACACGCCGGGGCCCTACACCTTTATTCTCAACGCCACCCGCGAAGTGCCGCGACTGCTGTTGCACCCCAAGAAGCGCACCATCGGCCTGCGGGTGCCGGAACATCCCATCGCCCTGGCGCTGCTCGAAGAGTTGGGTGAGCCCTTGATGAGTGTGTCGCTGATCATGCCGGGTGAAGATGAGCCGCTGTACGACCCCTACGAAATGCGTCAATTGCTGGAAAAACAGGTCGACCTGATCATCGACGGCGGCTACGGCGGCAACAAGGCCTCCACCGTGATCAACCTGGCCGACGGTGAGCCCGAGGTGATCCGCGTGGGTTGCGGCGACCCGGCCCCGTTCATGGTCGAGGCCTGAATGTCAGCCGTGGAAACCGTGGATCCCCAGGCGGGCGCCCAGCAGGAACTGCCGTTTGCCATGGTGTATGGCCAGGCGGTCATGGAAATGCCGCTGGATCTGTACATTCCCCCGGACGCCCTGGAAGTCTTCCTTGAAGCGTTCGAGGGTCCGCTGGACTTGCTGCTGTACCTGATCCGTAAACAGAACATCAACATCCTCGACATTCCGGTGGCGGAAATCACCCGCCAGTACATGGGCTATGTCGAGTTGATGCAATCGGTACGTCTGGAATTGGCCGCCGAATACCTGGTGATGGCCGCCATGCTCGCCGAGATCAAGTCGCGCATGCTGCTGCCGCGTTCGGAAACGGTGGAAGCCGAAGAAGACGACCCGCGCGCCGAGCTGATCCGCCGCCTGCAAGAGTACGAACGCTTCAAGGCCGCCGCCGAAGGCATCGACGGCTTGAGCCGGGTGGGCCGCGACGTAGTAGTGCCCAAGCTCGACGCCCCCGAAGCCCGCGCACGCAAGCTGCTGCCGGACGTGAGCCTGGAAGAGTTGCTGATGTCCATGGCCGAGGTGCTGCGCCGGGGCGATATGTTTGAAAGCCACCAGGTCAGCCGCGAGGCGTTGTCGACTCGCGAGCGCATGAGCGATGTGCTGGAGCGCCTGAAGGGCGGTGGTTTTGTGCCTTTTGTAGAACTGTTTACTAAAGAAGAAGGGCGCCTGGGCGTAGTGGTGACCTTTATGGCGATCCTCGAATTGGTCAAGGAGTCCTTGGTCGAGCTGGTCCAGAATGAGCCTTTTGCGGCTATCCACGTGCGGGCGCGAGCCGAATAAAGAGCTGAATCGATGAATCTGACTGAACCCCGCGAACTGGCGCCGCTGCTGGAAGCCTTCCTACTGGCCTCAGGTAAGCCGCAATCCCTGGAACGCCTGTTCGAACTCTTTGAAGAAGCCGAGCGCCCTGAGCCTCCGGTGTTCAAGAAGGCGCTGGAGATCCTGCGCAAATCCTGCGATGGCCGCGCCTTTGAATTGCGCGAAGTGGCGTCGGGTTACCGCCTGCAGATCCGTGAGAAGTTTTCCCCGTGGGTCGGCCGTTTGTGGGAAGAGCGTCCGCAACGTTATTCGCGGGCGATGCTGGAGACCATGGCGCTGATCGCCTATCGCCAGCCGATTACGCGGGGCGAGATCGAAGACGTGCGGGGCGTGGCGGTCAACAGCCATATCGTCAAGACCTTGCTGGAGCGCGAGTGGATCCGCATCGTCGGCTACCGTGACGTGCCCGGCAAACCGGCGATGTTCGCCACCACCAAGGTGTTTCTCGACCATTTCAACCTGAAGAACCTCGACGATTTGCCGCCGCTGGCCGAACTGCGCGAGATGGAAGCCGAGCCGGTGCTCGATTTTGACGACGCGCCCGTCCCCGCGGGCCTGCAGGAATTGGCCGATGCCAGCGCCGAGCCGGAAGAGCCGAAGGACGAGACCAGTTTCCATACGTTGCTGCTGGAATTGGACGACATGGAGCAGGGCATCAAGACCGACTTTGATGACCTGCTGCGTGACGGTGCCGCCGAACCTGAAACTCAACCGAACGTTGAGGGTGAGCCTGAACTCGAAGCAGAACCAGAGCCAGAACCGGAGGAAGACATCCTTGGCGTGGCTGAAGCACGCGAAAAACTCCTCGCCGCCGTCGCCGCTCTCGAACAACCGCCCCTGAGCGACGAGGAAGACGAAGCCCGCGCCCTGGCAGAAGCCATCGAAGCCGAGCGTCGCCAGTTCGAAGACTGACGCAATCTGACTGTCCTTAAAAAGGATTGCCCATGAGTTCCACCAAAGACCCTTGCATCAGCCTCTGCAAATTCAACGCCGACATCTGCGTCGGCTGTGGCCGCAGCAAGCGCGAGATCCGCGCCTGGAAGAAGCTCGACAAGGCCGACAAACGCACGGTCCTGGCCGAAGCCGAACTCCGATTGCTGGCCCTGGGTGCCACCGGTCGGCGGAAAAGCAAATGATTAGGGTGTTATCGACTAGTCTCTGATGCGCAACGCGCACCATGCGCGTATGATTCGCGACCCTTTGCCGAGCTATTCGGCCAAAGCCCCGCTTTCAACACTCTTCAGGCCACGCCTGAATCGACCCACCGGGAGGTGCTTAAGATGAACGACAAAGACCAGAACGACAGCCAGGAAATCGGCCCAGCAGGCGAAAAACTGCAAAAGGTGCTGGCGCGTATCGGCGTGGGCTCGCGCCGCGATGTCGAAGCCTGGATCACCCAGAAGCGCATCAAGGTCAACGGCGTCGAGGCCACCCTCGGCCAGCGCGTCGACCTGCACGATGCAATCACCATTGATGGCAAGGTCATCAAGCGTGAAGAGGCCGCCGAATCGGTGCGCCGCGTGATCATGTACAACAAGCCGGACGGCGAGATCTGCACCCGTGACGACCCGGAAGGCCGTCCAACCGTGTTCGACAAGATGCCCAAGCCGAAAGAAGGCCGTTGGATCAACATCGGACGTCTGGACATCAACACCACCGGCTTGCTGATGTTCACCACTGACGGTGAACTGGCCAACCGCCTGATGCACCCGTCCTACGAGATGGACCGCGAATACGCCGTGCGTGTACGTGGCGAAGTCGATGACGAGATGATCGAGCGCCTCAAGGCGGGCGTGGTGCTGGAAGACGGCCCGGCCAAGTTCACCGACATCAAGCAGGCGCCAGGCGGCGAAGGTTTCAACCACTGGTACCACTGCGTGGTGATGGAAGGGCGTAACCGTGAAGTGCGTCGCCTGTGGGAATCTCAGGGCCTGGTGGTCAGCCGTCTGAAGCGCGTGCGTTTCGGTCCGGTGTTCCTGAACTCCGACCTGCCGATGGGCCGCTGGCGCGAAATGAGCCAGTACGAAGTCGACATCCTCAGTGCCGAAGTCGGCCTGACGCCGGTCGCGATGCCGCAGATGAACGCCAAGAGCAAAGACAAGCTTGAGCGTATGCAGCGCAAATCGTCGCGTCCTGTGGCACGTACCGAGCGTGTGGCCCGCACCCTGCGCCCGGCGCTGAATGCACCGGCAACCGGCGGTCGTATCTCGCGTGAGCCGCAGATCGAAGGTGAGCGTCGCCCAACCGCGCCATCGCGCCAGGAAGGTGAACGTGCGCCACGTGCACCGCGCCCGGCCTTACCGGTGGCCGCAGCAACCGGGGTGAAGCGGATCGCCCGGCCGATAACGCCAGCACCAAGCGTCCAGCCAAGCCGTCGGCGAACAAGCGCCCAGGCCCGAAACTGGTCGCGGACGAGCCGTCGGGCAAGCGCCGTGGCGCCCCGGCCGGTTCGGGTCAGCGTCCTGGTTTTGGTCGTAAGAAGCCGCAGTGATGTAAGGGCTGCACAAAAACGCCAACCCTCGGGTTGGCGTTTTTTTATGCACAGCATTTGTCAGAACGCAAAAGTCCCATCAAACACTGGCTTGTCATCCAACGCCAACACCCCGCTGGCAAAGATCAAATCCAAGTGATGACTGCCTTTCTGCCCGCCGCCCAAACCCAGGTGCAATCCGCAATGGCGCTCCTCGAACCCGGCATTGCGCGCATACAGATCCTTCACGCCTTCATTGGTGCCAATCCCCAGTTCCTCGACGCGTCGATTCGACGGATTGGCATTCAGGTACTTGTTGAAATCCTCCGCCAGCCCTGGCACGTCACTGGCCACGCTGCAGATGGTCGAGTTCTCGATCCACAACTCCAGCGGTGATGCCAGCACGCCATATTTACGCGCAAACGGGATGGTGCTGAGAAAGGTGCCGACAAACCTCACTTGGCCATTGATGGCTTCACTGTGGGTGGCGATCTCGCCAGGGGCCAGGTCGTGGTTGCCGATGCCGTTGATATTGGTCCACTTCTTGATGCTGCTCATCGGCGCTTCCAGGCGTGAGCCGTGCTTGTCGGTAAAGCTCAGCACCGTGGCCTGGGACATGCGCCGGATCAGCGTGGCATTGAGGTCGGCAATACGCTGGGGCTCGACACTGAAGGTGTCGTAGAAGTAGTCGCCGTAGTCCTTGAACAGCAGGGATTTTTTCCAGTGTTCGGCCATCACACCCTGCAGGGCGCGGATAAAGTCCGGGCCTTCGGCGCGAGGGTTGGGCAGGGTGGAAGAGTCGTAGAGAAACAGGTAGAGGTCGCAGGCTTCGATGGCCTCGGCCAGGGTGTCGCTGGCGGCGAGGTCCAGGCGCTGCACCTGGAAGTTGAAGCGGGCGGCGCTGCTGTGGGTGATCGCCTGGGCGATGGCGTCGTAGCGCTCGGTATGGCCCAGCAGCACGGTGGGGCGACTCAGGCCATTGAGGGCCGGGTGGTGCGCGAGGTAGTAGAGAAAGTGTTCGACGGCGCGGGCCTTGTCCATGACGTGTTTCCTTCTGTGCCTTGGGTAAGGAGGCAGATGCCGTGCACAGCACCTGCCGGATGCCTGCCGATATTTAGAATGGCCACATCGCGGTGCCGAACGGCACAACGGCATCGGCTTGCATCATTTCAACGGCGGCCTCATGGGTCGGCGCTTCAAACCAATCGTCGAGTTGCAGTTCGGTTTCCAGGTCGTTTTCCAGTGCTTGCATGGTGTATCTCCTAGAGGACGTTGTTTGAGAACGGCTTGCCAACGGGCTTCGCTGGCAAGTGGGAAGAACCTAGGAGAGAGTGTTTCAAAATGCAAAATTTTTATTGACACGGTTTCATTTGGATTTTTTTTTCTGTTTTTTGTGTTTGAATTTTTCTTTAGCAAATTCAGGGAACTACGCAGGCTAAATTGTAGGAAATTTCCGAGCGACAATTTTCCTTAAGATCACGGCTGTAACGTTAATTTTCCGTGCTGTAACGATTAATTTACGAGTAAATGGCGACATTATTGGCTGACCCGGCCCTGTAAGGATTACCTGACAGATCGTCGCACTCGTCTCTCGAGGGCGCCCCCAAGCTGGCGAGCGGTGTACAATCCGCCGCGTTTTACTGTGACCCCCTTGCGTAACCACGCAAAAGGCCAAGACCCCAGGGTTTACCCACCCTGATCACTCCGCCTGGCCACGAGCCGGACGGGTTCGATTTCGTCACAGATAAAAACAAACAGGTGACGCATGACCATTAGAAAGACGCTGTACTCCTGGTGCCTGCGCTGGGGTTTGAGCGGCGCTGCTTGAGTCGGTAATTCAAGGCAGCAACCTGCATTCAACATCATCAAACCTTGCGTGAGAGCCTTTTCATGAGTGTTCCCCCTTCCTCTTCAGGCGAGCTGAAACGCGGCCTGAAAAACCGGCATATCCAGTTGATCGCCCTGGGTGGCGCCATCGGCACCGGCCTGTTCCTCGGTTCGGCCGGGGTGCTCAAATCCGCTGGCCCGTCGATGATCCTGGGCTATGCCATCTGCGGCTTCATTGCCTTCATGATCATGCGCCAGCTCGGCGAAATGATCGTCGAAGAGCCGGTCGCCGGCTCCTTCAGCCACTTTGCCCACAAGTACTGGGGCGGTTTCGCCGGGTTCCTGTCGGGCTGGAACTGCTGGATCCTGTACATTCTGGTGGGCATGTCGGAGCTGACGGCCGTCGGCAAGTACGTGCACTACTGGTGGCCGGAGATCCCGACCTGGGTCTCGGCCGCAGCGTTCTTCGTGCTGATCAACCTGATCAACTTGGCCAACGTCAAAGTCTTCGGTGAAGCCGAGTTCTGGTTCGCCATCATCAAGGTGGTGGCCATCGTCGGCATGATCGCCTTGGGCAGTTATTTGCTGGTCAGCGGCAGCGGTGGGCCACAGGCCTCGGTGACCAACCTGTGGGAGCACGGCGGTTTCTTCCCCCATGGCGTCGGCGGGTTGGTGATGGCCATGGCAATCATCATGTTCTCCTTCGGCGGCCTGGAAATGCTCGGCTTTACCGCCGCTGAAGCGGACCAGCCACGCATTGTGATCCCGAAAGCGATCAACCAGGTGATCTATCGCATCCTGATTTTCTACATCGGTGCGCTGGTCGTACTGCTGTCGCTGACCCCATGGGACAGCCTGCTCACCACCCTCAACGCCTCCGGGGACGCCTACAGCGGCAGCCCGTTCGTGCAGGTGTTCTCGATGCTGGGCAGCAACACCGCTGCGCATATCCTCAACTTTGTGGTCCTGACCGCCGCGCTGTCGGTGTACAACAGCGGCACCTACTGCAATAGCCGCATGCTGTTGGGGATGGCCGAGCAGGGGGATGCGCCCAAGGCCTTGGCGAAGATCGACAAGCGCGGCGTACCGGTACGCTCCATCCTCGCGTCGGCGGCTATCACCCTGGTGGCGGTGTTGATGAACTACCTGATCCCGCAACACGCGCTGGAACTGCTGATGTCGCTGGTAGTGGCCACGCTGGTGATCAACTGGGCGATGATCAGCTTCTCCCACTTCAAGTTCCGCCAACACATGAACCGCACCGGCCAGGTGCCGCTGTTCAAGGCGTTGTGGTACCCGTACGGTAACTATGTGTGCCTGGCGTTCGTGGTGTTTATCCTGGTGATCATGCTGATGATTCCGGGGATCCAGGTGTCGGTGTACGCGATCCCGGTGTGGGTGGCGTTTATGGCGGTGTGTTACTGGGTCAAGAACAAGCGCAGTGCCCGCGCAGCCATGGGCACAACGGGGACGGTTCTGGAGTAGGACCTTTCCTCAAACAGAAAACCCGGCGCCGTGCCGGGTTTTTTGTGTGCAGGGGCAGGGTAGAATCGCCCCTCGTTTTTTCAGCGTGCCTGGAGGCCCCATGCAACACACCGACATCGACGGCGGCGCCTTGCAGCGCGATGAGCTGGAAGGCCTGATCGACCAGCATGGCGGCCCCTTGCGTCTGATCGGAGTGGATTTGAGCGGCGCTGATCTGTCGCGCATGGCCTTGGATCATTGGGTGTTCGAGCGCTGCATCCTGGTCCAGACCACCTTTCTCGGTTCGCGGCTGGAAGGCACGCAGTGGAAAAGCTGCCGCGCCAGCCTCGCCATTTTCGAAGCGGCGAACCTGTTGGAAGCGCACTTCCACAGCTGCGATCTGAACAACACCCGCTGGCAGCGCAGCAAGCTGTCCCAGGCGAGCTTTGAGCACTGTAAGTTGACCGGCGCCAATTTCACCCATTGCGCCTCGCTGGGCTTGAGCTTCAGCGAAACGCGGTTGAACAGCGCCTTCTTGTCCGGGCTGTCGTTTGCCCGTACCGTGCTGAATAACCTGGATTTCTCCGACAGCGATTTGTCGGATGCCGACTTTCGCAAGGCCGAGCTGATCGACTGTAGCCTGGCCCACGCCCGTATCAACGGTGCCAATTTTGCTGGCGCCGACTTGCGGGGGGCGGATTTAAGCGGGTTTCGCCTGAATGATGCCAAACTGTTCAAAGGCGCCGTGATTTCCAAAGCCCAGGCGTCGATGTTGTTGTCCGAGTTGGGCTTGTCCGTTGCTTAAGGTTTTTGATTGATGCTGGTGATTTCCAACAATGTGCAGCTGCCCGACGCCGAGATCGAGCTGACCGCCATTCGCGCCCAGGGCGCTGGTGGACAGAACGTCAACAAGGTGTCGAGTGCCGTGCACCTGCGATTTGATATCCCGGCGTCGTCGCTGCCGGAGTTCTACAAGGAGCGCTTGTTGGCGCTACGCGACAGTCGCATCACCAGTGAAGGCGTGCTGGTACTCAAGGCCCAGCAATACCGGACCCAGGAGCAGAACCGCGCGGATGCGTTGGAGCGTCTGGTGGAATTGATCCTCAGCGCCACCAAGGTGGAGAAAAAACGCCGCCCGACCAAGCCGACCCTGGGCTCGAAAAAGCGCCGGCTTGAATCCAAGACCAAGCGCGGCAGCATCAAGGCCGGGCGCGGCAAGGTCGACTTCTAGTCGCCACGTGCCTCACGGGCCTTGGGTGCCTGACGGTACAGGTACAGGCTCAGCAGCAAACCACCCAGGGCTGCAAGGGCGGCGAAGAGGAAGATCGACGCAAAGCCGAAGCCGGCTGCCACGGCCCCGGCGAGCGGTCCGGTGATGCCCAGCGACAGGTCGATAAACAGCGAGTAGGCGCCCACCGCCGAACCTCGGCTGGATGCCGGCACCAGGTTGACGGCCTCCACCCCGAGCGCCGGGAACACCAGGGAAAAGCCAAAGCCGCTCAACGCCGCGCCGGCCAAGGCCAGGTTGGCGTCCGGTGCCAGCCATAACAGCAGCAAGCCGAGGATTTCCACCGACAGGCAGGCAATCGCCACGCGAAAGCCGCCGATCCGGTTGATCAGGTTGCCGAACAACAACCGTGCGCCGATAAAGCTGGCGCCGAACAGGCTCAGGGCCCACACCGCGTTATCCCAGTGCTGGGTGGTGTAATACAAGGTGATGAAGGTGGCGATGGTGCCAAAGCCGATGGAGCCCAGCGCCAAGGCACAGCCATGGGGCAATACGCGGCCCAGCACATTCATGAAGGGCAGGCGCACGCCGGCAACAATCGGGGCGGCGACTTTGTTCCAGGCCAGCAGCAGGCCGACGATGGCCAGCAAGATAATGCTAACGCCCATGCTCCACAGCCCGAAATTTCTTACCAGCAACACGCCCAGTGGCGCGCCGACGGCCAGCGCGCCGTAGCTGGCGATGCCGTTCCAGGAAATCACCTTGGCGGTGTTCTGCGCACCGACCCGTCCGATGCCCCAGCCGATGGCGCCCGAACCTACCAGGCTTTCCGCGCTGCCAAGGACCAGGCGGCCGATCAACAGGCTACCCAGGCTCAAGGCCGGCATGCTGGAAAACCACGCCGCGAGCAGCATGAACACACCGCTCAGGCCGCAGCCCGCCAGGCCGATCAGCACGGCGCGCTTGCTGCCCAGGTTGTCGATGATTTTGCCCGCATACGGGCGGCTGAGCAGGGTAGCCAGGTATTGCACGCTGATCACCAGGCCGGCAACCACCGCGCCGTAACCCAGCTCACTGTGGACATAGCCCGGCAACACGGCCAAGGGAATGCCGATATTCAGGTAGCCAATGAAGGTGAACAACACGATGGAAACAACTTGCAGCGTGACCGCCATGGGGCGCTGGGTATCGGGCATGGGAAAGGTCCACTGTCGCGGCAGGTAAAGATAGGCTGCTAATGATACCGGTGGTTTGGCTTGCGCAGGGCGGTAAAACGCAAAAACCTCCGCTCAGAAAGACGTCAGGCTTGGGCAGGGGCCAGCAATTGGGTGGTGACCAGGGCGGCCAGGGCGTTTTCCTGGGTGCCGAAACGCTTGAGCAGCATCGCTTGTTTGTCGGCGCTGAGGCGGTTCCAGATCTCGACCATCTGCAAGGCCGCGTCGAGTACAGCGGTATCCGGGTTGTCGGGGAGGGTATCGGTCATGGCGGGCGTCTCGATGGGTTCAGGCAGTGTGGAAAGCGCTCAAAGCTGCGCTTTCCACACGGTCTGGTACGGCGTCAGTCCTGGCTTTCGCTGTCGACTGGTTTTGCTTCTTTGGCCTCAGGCTGTTTATCACTGGCCTGCTGCGGTGTTGGCTGCTCTGTAGGGTGCAGGCTTGGGAAGGGGAGATTAGGTATCTCGTGCATCGTCGTCGCTCCTCGCAAGGTCTGTTTTTTCAATCGCAGGTGATTCCGCGCTCTCAAAAAGCCTTGGCAGGATACAGCACTGCAAATGACAAAAAGATTTTAATGTCGGCAGATGGATGAACTTTCATCGTTTAAACGGTCGTTCGGCTAGAACGGCACCTTGCCCAGGATCATGTCGCGGTACATCACAAAATCCCCCAACAGGCTATAGAACGGGTGCTGAAAGGTCGCCGGACGGTTCTTTTCGAAGAAGAAATGGCCGATCCAGGCAAAGCTGTAACCGGCAATGGGCAAGGCGATCAGTAAGCCCAGCGACCCTCTGCCGATGGCGTACGCCAAAATGCCGATGACCAGCGTGGTGCCGATAAAGTGCAGGCGCCGGCAGGTGCTGTTGGCGTGTTCGCTCAGGTAATAAGGGTAAAACTCAGCAAAGCTATTGAATCGCTTGACGTTTTCCACGGTAACCGGCCCTTTGATTGTTATGCCGCCCAACAGATGTTCGGCGGGGAGCTTATTTGAGTCTAGAGTGATCAGTGGTAACAGCCAGTGACAATAGATGCCACTTTAGTATCCTTGGCTTCCTGGCTGCCGTTTGAGCCTGCTTTATTAAGAAGACGCCATGAGCGAACGAACAACTTCTGCAAGCTGGGCGATGGGGATAGTCAAGGCATTGGAAATGGACGGCCTGGATTGCCGCGCCTTGTTCAAGCAGCTCGGCCTCGACTACGCCGCCCTGAGCGATCCCGATGCGCGGTTTCCGCAGGACTCCATGACCCGCCTGTGGCAGCGCGCGGTGGAGCTGTCGGGTAACCCGGCAATCGGCCTGAACATGGGCAAAGTGGTGCGTCCGGCGTCCTTTCATGTGGCCGGTTATGCATTGATGTCCAGTAACACCCTGGCCGAAGGTTTTATGCGGCTGGTGCGCTACCAGCGGATCATCGCTGAAAGTGCCGACCTGAGTTTCCGACTGATCCCCGAAGGTTATGCGCTGATTCTGACGGTACACGGTGACCACCTGCCGCCTACCCGGCAAAGCGCCGAAGCCTCGCTGGCCAGTGCCTTGGCCCTGTGCGGCTGGCTGACCGGCCGCACGCTGCAGCCGCGCAAGGTGGTGCTGCAAGGTGAGCAACCGACGGACCTGGCCCCGTACAAACAAGCCTTCCATGCGCCGCTGGAGTTCAATGCACCCTACGACGCGCTGATTTTCGAGCGGGCCGACATGGATGCGCCGCTGCCCACGGCCAACGAGGCCATGGCCTTGCTGCATGACCGCTTTGCCGGTGAATACCTGGCGCGCTTCTCGGAAAGCCGCGTGACCCACAAGGCGCGGCAGGTGTTGTGCCGCCTGTTGCCCCAGGGCGAGCCCAAGCGTGAAGTGGTGGCCCAGACCTTGCACTTGTCCCAGCGCACTTTGCAGCGGCGTTTGCAGGAGGAGGGCACGAGCTTCCAGACCCTGCTCGATGACACCCGCCGTGAACTGGCCGAGCAATACCTGGCGCAACCCAGCATGACCCTGCTGGAAATTGCCTACCTGTTGGGCTTTGCCGACCCGAGCAACTTCTTCCGCGCGTTTCGTCGCTGGTTCGATGTCACGCCCGGCGAATACCGGGCGCGGTTGTTGGTCGCGTCGAGCGTCAGTGACGCCAAAACGCCGGAATACACAGAACAAAGACCGTAATGATCTCCAGCCGGCCGAGTAGCATGCCCAGTGACAGGATCCACTTGGCCGCATCCGGCAGGCTGGCGAAATTGCCCGCCGGTCCAATGGTTTCGCCCAGGCCCGGGCCCACGCCCGAAACGGTACTCGCGGCGCCGGTCAAGGCGGTCATCCAGTCCAGGCCAAGCAGCGACAAGGCCAGGGCGATGGCGCAGATGGTGATGGCGAAGAAGAACGAAAAGGTCAGGATCGACCGTACGATCTCTTCGTCGAGACGGTGGCCGTTGTACTTCTGCTTGATCACCGCGCGCGGGTGAATCAGCTGGTTCAAGTTGGCCTTGAGCAGGATATACGCAACCTGGAAGCGGAAGATCTTGATCCCGCCGGCCGTCGAGCCCGAACAGCCGCCGATAAAGCCGAGGTAGAAGAACAGCATCAGTGAGAAATTGCCCCACAGGCTGTAGTCCCCCAGTGCAAACCCTGTGGTCGTCACCACCGACGTGACGTTCAGCGCCACATGACGCAGCGCGTCCAGCCAGTGCAGGTTGGTGGTCCACCAGTACCAGGTGCCCAATACCAGCCAGGTCACCAGCAACAAACCGAGCAGGCCTTGGACCTGCTGGTCCTTGATCAACGCCCGGCGGTTACCGCGCAAGGTGGCCACATACAGGGTAAACGGCAAGCTGCCGAGGATCATCACCACCACGGCTACCCAGTGCACCGCCGGTTGTTTCCAGTGCGCCAGGGATTCATCGGAGGTGGAGAACCCGCCGGTGGAAATCGCTGACATCGCATGGTTGATCGCATCGAACAAGCCCATGCCGGCCCACCAGAACGCCAGGCTGCCGAGGATGGTGATGCCCACGTAGGCCGCCACGATCAGCCGCGCCACCATGTGCGAGCGGGGCATGACCTTTTCCGAACGGTCCGAGGATTCGGTCTGGAACAGGCGCATGCCACCAATGCGCAGCAGCGGCAGGATCGCTACCGCCATGCCGATAAAGCCGATACCGCCGAGCCAGTGCAGCAGCGAACGCCACATCAATATACCCGGCGACATCGCGTCCAGGCCGCTCAACACCGTGGAGCCGGTGGCGGTAATGCCGGACATGCTTTCGAAAAACGAATCGGTGTAGCTGATGTGCTGGGTCAGCAGGAATGGCAGCGCGGCAAAGATACACACCACCACCCAACTGCTGACGGTCAGCAGGTACATGTCGCGCGGGCGCAGGTGCACATGCTCGGGACGACCGGGGATCACCAGCGCCAGGCCGGCGATGAAGGTGATCATGCTGGCCCACAGGAAGGAGGGCAGGTCGCTGGTGCGTTCGAAGATCACCAGGGTGGCCATGGGCACGACCATCGCGATCGCGAGGGTGATCAGGAAGATGCCGATGATGAAACCGATGATGCGCAGGGTCGGCAACGCCATGAAATTCGCTCGAGATAGGGCAGAGGCGCCATTCTACCTGGGGTGCAGGGCATGTAAACCGCCCATGAAAAAGGCGACCCGAAGGTCGCCTCATTCAACTGCGCATTGATCAGAACTCGTGATCAGCGTTATCCGGGTTCAGGTCGCTGATACCCAGCTTGCCCGCCGCCGCTTCGATCGAACCGGTCTGCTTGACCAGGGCGGCGATGGCGTCGCGGACGATCTGGTTGCCCGCATCGTTGCCGGCAGCGATCAGTTGGTCGTAGTGCTCACCCTTGTCGGCATGGTCAACCATGACCTGGATCTTCGCTTCGGTGGCCGCCAGGTCCGCTTTAAGCGCGGTGTCGGCTGCCGGGTCGGCCTTGGCCACCAGGGACGACAGGCTGGCGCCGGTCATTTTGGTGCCGTCGACGCGGGTGTACTCGCCCAGGTAGACGTTGCGGATGCCCTTGGCGTCGTAGAAGTGCGAGTTGTGGGTGTTGTCGCTGAAGCAGTCCTGCTCGTCTTCCGGCGAGTTGGCTTCCAGGGAAACCTTCATGCGCTCACCGGCCAGTTCGCCCAGGGACAGGCTGCCCATGCCGAACAGCATTTTGCGCAGGCCGTCGGTGGCAGGTTCTGCCTCCAGGGTGGCGCGGTAGTTGTCTTCAACGTTGGGTTTCCAGTTGCCGACCATTTCTTCCAGGTCGCTGACCAGCAGTTGGGTCACGGCGCTCAGGTAGGCGCGGCGACGCTCGTTGTGGCCGCCAGTGGCGCCGTCGCCGGTCAGGTAGTCCGACGCAGGACGGTTGCCGGCGCCTGGGCCGGTGCCGTTCAGGTCCTGGCCCCAGAGCAGGAATTCGATGGCGTGGTAGCCGGTGGCGACGTTGGCCTCGGAACCGCCCAGCTCGTTGAGGCTGGCGAGTTTTTCCGGGGTGATGTCTTTCACGTCGACCTTGTCTTCGCCGACCTGGATTTCGTTGTTGGCGATGATGTTGGCAGTGGCGCCTGGGTTACCCAGGGCGTGTTCGTAGGACTTGTCGACATAGTCGATCAGGCCTTCGTCCAGCGGCCATGCGTTCACCTGGCCTTCCCAGTCGTCAATGATGGTGTTGCCGAAGCGGAACACTTCACTTTGCAGGTAAGGAACGCGGGCGGCAATCCAGGCGGTGCGCGCGGCTTTCAGGGTTTCGTCGTTCGGCTTGGCGAGGAACGCGTCGATAGCGGTCTGCAGGGTTTTCGCGGTGGACTCGGCATCGCTGTAGACCGCGAACACCATGTCTGCGTAATGCGCGACCACGGCCTTGGCAGCGGCTTCGTCGACCTGGCCGGCAGGGGTGGCAGCCGCTGGAGCGGTAGTGCTGGCAGCCGGGGTCGGCGCCTGGGGCGCGGCGGCCTTGTCTTTACCTTCGCCGCAACCGGCGAGAGAGATGGCAATGGCCAGCAGACTGGCGGTGGCCAGGGGCATACGAATCATGGCGAACATCCTGCTTCGGTTGTTGATGGGGCGCGCGGGGGAGCGCAAAAACTGCGACATAATGCGAAAGATTTGCATTTTGTGTAAAGGGTTATACGCGGGAAATATTCAGTATCGTTTTGCTGCATCAGAGAATCGCGGCGTTATTGCGCTCCGACTGCTTTAAAAAAGCCGCCAACTCCCGCGCCGGCAAGGGTTTGCTGTAGTGATAACCCTGACCTTCATGGCAGCCTTCGGAGATGATGTAGGCCTCCTGCTCGGCGGTTTCCACGCCTTCGGCGATCACCTGCATACCGAGGCTTTTGCCCAGTTGAATGATCGCCCGCACGATGGTGGCGTCGTCGTCATCGTCCAGCAGGTCCTGCACGAAGCTCTTGTCGATCTTGATCTTGTCCAGCGGCAGGCTTTTCAAGTAGCTGAGGGATGAGTAGCCGGTGCCGAAGTCATCAATCGCAATCAATGCCCCGGAACGGCGCAGGCTCAGCAGGTGCTGGGCGGCGGTGCTGATGTCTTCCATCAGGCCGGTCTCGGTGACTTCCAGTTCCAGGCTGCGCGGCGGCAGGCGGTAGATCTGCATCAGGTTGTTGACCACCCGCGGCAACTCGGTGTGGTGCAATTGCACGGTGGACAGGTTGACCGCCATGCGCAACTCGGTGAAGCCCAGGTCGTGCCATTCACGCAATTGCCGGCAGGCCTGGTCGAGTACCCATTCGCCAATCGGGATGATGGTGCCGTTCTGCTCGGCCAGCGGGATAAACAGGTCCGGCGGCACCAGGCCGTGTTCCGGATGCTGCCAGCGGATCAGCGCTTCTACGCCGACCACATGGTGATCGCGGTAGCTGATCTGCGGCTGGTACACCAAGTGGAATTGGTCGCGGCTCAGGGCTTCGCGCAGGTCTTTTTCCAGCTCGCGGCGACGGCGCATTTCGCTGTCGACGCTGGCGATATAGAACTGATAGCGGTTGCGCGACCGGGTCTTGGCCAGGGTCATGGTTTGCTCGGCTTTTTGCAGCAGCTTCTCGGTGCTGTCGCCGTCTTCCGGGAACAGGGTGATGCCGATGGTGGCGCGTAGGCGGATGCCTTCGTGGTCGAGGGCAAACTCCGCTTCCAGGTCATCGAGGATGCTTTGCGCCAGTTCGGCGGCCTCGTAGGGCTGGTCGATATCGGCCTGTACCAGGGCGAACTGGTCGCCGCCCAGCCGGGCCAGGGCACCGAGGCGGCCGCTGTGGGCACGCAAACGGTCGGCCAGGGCCAGCAGCAATTTGTCGCCGGCCTGGTAGGTGAACTGTTCGTTGACGCTCTTGAAGTCATCCAGCCCCACGCACAACACGGCCACGCGGCGTTGGCGGCGACCGGCGTCGATGAGGATCTTGTCCAGTTGCTCCTGCAGTTTCTGGCGGTTCGGCAGGCCTGTGAGGAAGTCGTACTGAGCCATGCGCAGCAGGCTGCTTTCCGCCTCATGGCGCAGGTGGGTGTTGCGTTCGATGGATTCGAGCAACTGGTTGGCGGTGTTGATCCACAGCCCCAATTCGTTGCGCTCGTGGCCCTTGAGTTGCGGGATCTTGTGTTCGCTGGGACGGTCCGGGTTGATTGAGGTCAGGTGCTCGATGATCCGCGACAGCGGCTTGGTCAACAGCCAGTGGTAGACCAGGTACAGCACCAGGCCCATCGCCAGGGCGCGCAAGACCCCGGAAATAAAGATGATCACTGAACTGACAATAAACCCCTTGCCGTAGGTGGCCGTGTCGAGGGTGATGCTCAGATCGCCGTAATACTCGCTGTAGGGGCCTTTGCCGACCAATGCGGTGGTGAATGTGCGTTCCTGGCCGAGTATCAGGTCGGTCAACCAGCGGCTGGGCGATTGCTGCAATGCGCGGCTTTTCTCGGCGAGCATGGTTTCGTTGGGATGGCCGATGGACGCCATGCGCACCGCGTCATCCTGGAACAGGCCCTCAATCACTTGCATGCCCATCTCGCGGTCCAGGCTGTAGACGGCCTGGGTCGAGGGGTCGCGGAACATGTCGAGGATGCGCTGGGCATCGCCTGCCACGGCCTGGCGCGTCTTGTAGGCATCGAAAACGATCTGCGCCACGCTCAGCGCTACGCCCACGATCAATGCCGACAGCAGCACAACCCGTAGCAACTTCACCGACAAGCTGTTCTTGAGTTCCAGCTTCAAAGGGGCATTCCTTGTCTCATGCGGGTGGCCTTCAATATGCCATGAGTATTGGCAATCCCGTGAGGGCAGTCAAAGGAACATTAGGGCCGCAGGCGTCTTGAGGCTGGATGCACAGAAAAAAACAGAAAAAAACGGCGGATTTGCTCCGCCGTCTGGGTACTCGACTGGCCTGTGGTCAGGCTAAGCCTTTGCATCACTGATAGGCGGAAACCTCGATCTTCGACGGCGCCGGCGGCATCATGTCCTCACCGGGCTTGCTGGGTGCACTGGCACCGCCGCCTTCGCTTCCGCCACCTGCGCCACCGGCGAGGCCTTTCATAAGGCCGCTGATGAGTTGCATCGCCATCTGCCCGCCTGCTTTTCCGATTTCTTCCATCATTGATTCTCCAGCAGAGTGTGAAAGGGTTATTCCTCTCACTGCGTGGGTGGCAGATTCCCTTCTGCGGGTTCCACGATTCCGGTCTGGCCAGCGTTGTGGAACGCCCACAAAAAAGCCCGGCAATGCCGGGCTTTTTCTACTGCAAGCGTTGCTTAGGCAGTGAAGGTCTTGCCTTCGAACTGCTCAGCAACGAACTTCCAGTTGACCAGGTTCCAGAACGCTTCCACATACTTTGGACGCACGTTGCGGTAGTCGATGTAGTAGGCGTGTTCCCAGACGTCGCAGGTCAGCAGCGGGGTGTCGCCGTTGGTCAGCGGGTTGCCGGCGCCGATGGTGCTGGCCAGGGCCAGGGAACCGTCAGCCTTTTTCACCAGCCAGCCCCAACCGGAACCGAAGGTGCCGACGGAGGTCTTGGTGAACTCTTCCTTGAACTTGTCGAACGAACCGAACGCAGCGTTGATGGCTTCAGCCAATGCGCCGGTCGGTTGGCCACCGGCGTTTGGCGCCAGGCAGTTCCAGTAGAAGGTGTGGTTCCAGACCTGAGCGGCGTTGTTGAAGATGCCGCCCGAAGAGGATTTGACGATCTCTTCCAGGGTCTTGCCTTCGAACTCGGTGCCTGGCACCAGGTTGTTCAGGTTCACGACGTAGGTGTTGTGGTGCTTGTCGTGGTGGAATTCCAAGGTTTCCTTGGAGATGTGCGGCTGCAGGGCATCGTGTGCGTAAGGCAGCGGCGGCAATTCGAAAGCCATGATGATTCTCCTAATCAGGTCAGTTGCGGTGAGCGCAAGGCCGATCACGGGCGGCCAAACAAGCGCCGGGGAGTTTGTACTCTTTGCGGCGCAGGGACCGGATCATAGCACCGGGGGTGCGGCAAAACCACGCAACAACTGTGTGGGATAGAGGTTCCAGAGCGTTTTGGAATATTCCCTAAGCCGCGATCAATTGATAGGCCACGCTGAACATCATCACCGCCACCAACAGGTCCAGCAGGCGCCAGGTTGCGGGGCGCGCCAGCCAGGGTGCCAGCCACGCCGCGCCGAGCGCCAGGGTGGCGAACCATAGGAACGACGCACTGGCCGCCCCGGCCACGTAGGCGCCGGGTTCGGTTTGCTGTGCGCCGAGTGAGCCGATCAGCAATACAGTGTCCAGGTACACGTGCGGGTTGAGCAGGGTCACGGCCAGCGCGCTCAGCAACACCGCGCGCAGCGAGCGCACCTTGAGAGTGTCGCCTTGGTCCAGGCTCTGTTTCGAACAGGCCCGGCGCAGTGCGCACGCGCCGTACCAGATCAGGAACGCCGCGCCGCCCCAGCGTGCCACCGCCAGCAGCACCGGGCTTTGCGCCAGCACCGTCGCCAGGCCGAACACCCCGGCGGCTACCAGCAGGGCATCACATACCACACACAATGCCGCCACGGGCAAGTGATGTTCACGACGCAGGCTCTGCGCCAGTACAAAGGCGTTCTGGGTGCCGATGGCCATGATCAGGCCCAGCGCCACCAGCAGACCATTCAAATAGCTTTGCCACATAGGATTTACTCCGCGTCTGCAGCCAGTTGCCGCAACACCTGCAGGGCGCGCTCGGCATCGGCACGCCCGACGAACAGGTGGTCGTGGTAATAACCGGCAATCACGTTGCAACTGATGCCGGCCTTGCCCAGCGCACTGGCGAAGGCGGCGGTGAGGCCCACGGCTTCCAGGGCCGAATGCACATTCAAGGTGATCCACGCGGCGACGTAATCAAAAGCCAGGCCAGCCTGTTCCGCTTGTTGGCGTTCGACGATCAGGGTCAAGCCTTCCTGCTCGCGAAAGCTGCCGATTACCTCGCAGCCAGCAGGGATGCGGTTGTCGGGCACGGTGCAGAACACATAGTCGCCGTCATTGAGTTGAGGGCTCATGCTGCGCAGCAGGGTTGCCAGGGCGGTTTCGCCAGCCATGGGAGGTTCCTTAATAAAGAGAAGAGCGATGCTGGCTATTCTCAGGGTGCAGGCTGTATAAGAAAAACCAATATTCCTGATCGCTCATTAGAGAAACTGATGTTCGACTATAAATTACTTTCTGCCCTGGCGGCGGTGGTGGAACAGGCGGGCTTCGAGCGTGCCGCTCAGGTGCTGGGGCTGTCGCAGTCGGCCATCTCCCAGCGCATCAAGTTGCTGGAGGCACGTATTGGCCAGCCGGTACTGGTGCGGGCTACGCCGCCGACGCCCACTGATATCGGCCGTCGCCTGCTCAACCATGTGCAACAGGTGCGCTTACTGGAGCGCGACCTGCAAAGCCAGGTGCCCGCGCTGGATGAAGAGGGCATGCCCGAACGCCTGCGCATCGCGTTGAACGCCGACAGCCTTGCCACGTGGTGGGCCGAAGCCGTCAGCGGGTTTTGCGCCGAGCAGCATTTGCTGCTGGATCTGGTGGTGGAAGACCAGACCGTCGGCCTCAAACGCATGCGCGCGGGTGAGGTAGCGGCCTGTATCTGCGCCAGCGAGCGTCCGGTGGCGGGCGCGCGCAGCCTGTTGCTGGGCGCCATGCGTTATCGGGCGTTGGCCAGCCCGGCGTTTATCGCCCGGCACTTTCCCCAGGGCGTACGCGCCGATCAACTGGCGCGCACCCCGGCACTGGTGTTCGGGCCGGATGATTTCCTGCAGCACCGCTACTTGGCTTCTCTCGGCGTGGACGGTGGTTTCGAGCACCATTTGTGCCCATCGTCTGAAGGTTTTATCCGCCTCACCGAGGCGGGCCTGGGCTGGGGGCTGGTGCCGGAATTGCAGGTTCGCGACCAGCTGGAAAAGGGCATATTGGTCGAGTTATTGCCAGATAAGCCCATCGATGTGCCGTTGTACTGGCATCATTGGCGCAGTGGCGGGCAACTGTTGGGCTTGCTGACCGACCATCTGGCCCAGGCCTGTGGTCAATGGTTGGTGCCGTTGGAGTGATGGCGTGCGTCAAGGCAACAGCGATGAAAAACGTAAGAACATGGGGTAATACATGAAGATTCTGGTCACCGGCGCAAGCGGCTTCATTGGCGGGCGCTTTGCGCGTTTCGCCCTGGAGCAGGGCCTGGACGTGCGGGTCAACGGGCGACGTGCCGAAGGTGTGGAGCACCTGGTCAGGCGTGGCGCCGAGTTTATCCAGGGTGATCTGAATGACGCCGACCTGGTGCGACACCTGTGCCGCGATGTCGAAGCCGTGGTGCACTGCGCCGGCGCCGTCGGCTTGTGGGGCAAGTATCAGGACTTTTACCAAGGCAACGTGCAGGTCACCGAAAACGTCGTCGAAGCCTGCCTCAAGCAGCACGTCGGGCGTTTGGTGCACCTGTCATCGCCCTCCATCTACTTTGACGGCCGCGATCACCTGGGCCTGACCGAAGAGCAAGTGCCCAAGCGCTTCAAGCACCCTTATGCGGCCACCAAATACCTGGCCGAGCAGAAGGTGTTCGGAGCCCAGGAGTTCGGCCTTGAAGTGATTGCCTTGCGTCCGCGATTCGTCACGGGTGCCGGTGACATGAGCATCTTTCCGCGGCTGCTGAACATGCAGCGCAAGAACCGCCTGGCCATCGTCGGCGACGGCCTGAACAAGGTCGACTTCACCAGCGTGCACAACCTCAACGAAGCCTTGCTCAGCAGTTTGCTCGCGCCAGGCTCTGCGCTGGGCCGGGCCTACAACATCAGCAACGGCACGCCGGTGCCGGTGTGGGATGTGGTGAACTACGTGATGCGTCAAATGCAATTGCCCCAGGTGACGCGTTACCGTTCCTACGGTTTGTCCTACAGCGTGGCGGCGCTCAACGAAGCGTTTTGCGCGATGTGGCCCGGGCGACCGGAGCCGTCACTGTCGCGCCTGGGCATGCAAGTGATGAACAAAGATTTCACCCTCGACATCAGCCGCGCCAGGCATTATCTGGACTACGAGCCCAAAGTCAGCCTGTGGACCGCCCTCGACGAGTTCTGCAGTTGGTGGAAAGCCCAGGATCCGGGGTTCAAGTAAGCACACAAGCGGCAACACTTCGGGAACCGAATCTGGCGTTCCGGGTCGATCAGTGCGCCGGGAGCGCGGTTTATACTCCCGTCGCTCGCCACTTCACCGATTCAGGGTTGATACATGCGCAACGATGCTAAAGACGACTTCGACAACGTTCCCAGCCTGCGGGCAGATGTCGGGGATGACGATGATTTCGAACCAACCCCGGCCACCTCGGTGCGCTCGCGCAATACCAAGGTCGTCAAGGTCAAGAGCGCCAGCACCGGGCCTTTGTGGGCCTTGATCGGCGCGCTGCTGATCGCCTTTGCGGGCCTGGCCTGGTGGAGCTTCCAGCAGATCTCCCTGATGGGCCAGCAGTTGGTGGCCACCCAAGAAAGCTTCGCGCGCATCAGCGAGGAAGCGGCGGGGCGCCTGCAGGACATTTCCGGCAAGGTGGTGGCCAGCGAGGCCAGCGTCAACAACGGCAGCGAAGCGCTGAAACTGCAGATCAAGCAGCTTGAAAGCCAGTTGCTGGAGCAGGGCAAGCAGCAGGTCGGCGTGGCTGGGCAAGCCACCGAGTTGGATAAACGCCTGGCGCAAATGACCGCCAGCACCACCGACCTGTCCAACGCCAACAGCAAGCTGCAGGGCCAAGTGCAGGCGTTGACCGACGCCGTGGCGACGCTCAAGGCGGCGCAAGTTGACGCCAGCAAGCGCGATAACGAAATCAAGGAGCTCACTGCGGACGTGGCGGCCTTGAAGAAACAAGGCAATCCAAGCGCTGCCATCGCCCGTATCGAGCAGGACCTTGTGGTGCTCAAGAGCGCCCAGGACAACCAGCCGGCCAACAGCGATGCACCGACCAATAAAGAGTTCGACGTGTTCCGTATCCAGACCACGCGCAATATCACTACGCTGCAAAGCCAGGTGCAAAACCTGCAACGCCAGATCGCAACGCCGACGCAATAACCTTCAATCAGCCGAGCCACTCTGGCGGGGGGAGTGGCTCTTGTGGCGAGCATGCCTCGGGAAGCCCTATCTACTCGGCCGTCACGGGGGCCATCGGCGTGCCGACCATTGCTACGCGGGTTGAGACCTCCCAGTCCGCAAAGCTGGCATAGGAGACCACCCCATTATCGTGCAAGCGGTAGCGGGTACCTTGCTCGATGCCGGGCATAAGGTCTGCTTGCTGATAATCGGCAGCGATGGCGATCCATTTTATCGGCTGTTTATAGGTTAACAGCGCCTGCATTGGCCAAGCGCCGGCGAAACTCATGACAAGAGACACCACGATAGCGCCCGCCCAGTGTCTGATCATGCGTCCTGCGAACTCCTTCCGGCCAGACCGCATGAAGGCCTTAGCTGACCCATCAGGAAAGGCCATGGCTAACAGCCTGAAAATGTCGTCAATGATCGGAAACGTGGAAATATGGACGAGAACGCCTAACAGTATCGCCACTAAGGCATTGCCGAGAATAATGACAGAAGCAGCTATTAACCAAAGGCTGGGATAAATCAGTGCACTGACCACGCTGACCGTAATATCAAAGTCCTGTGCTGGAAGCTCCATGACGCTGGATACAAACCAGCGTGCCGGTATAAACGCAATAAAGAATATCGCGGTATGGGCTACAGTCAGGTACACCTTGCCGAAGGATGAAGCCCAGCGATGCTTGATGAAGTTGACCAAAAAGGTGAGGTAGCCGATGCCGAATAATCCACCGGCGCAGAGAATAAGTGTCTCGGTCAGCCACATCTTCTGGAATATTAGTTGAGCAACCAGCCCGGCAATGCCAAGTCCTAAACCAATATTATAAAATTTGTTGCCGGAAGAAAGCTTTGCCGTTGTGGTGTGTTGTTGCATGTCAGTCCTTTGTTTGCAGCTGCTGGGTGATGGGTTTCGACACTTGAAACGGGTGTGCCGGTGGTGACACGTTGCTCCGGGTGGGCATCATAAATACAATCGTGCGCTCATGGTTCGATGAGCGACCTGTAAAGCGGCGATTACGTCATTCGTTTTGCGCAAAAAAAGGAATTGATGCGAATGTCATTTGAAACAAAGCTGTCCGAATGCCGGATCTGGCTTCAAGCGCTGAAGCGCACTGTTGCAAAATTCACACTCTGTTTAGTTTTTGTTTATATTTTAGTAGGCCTGTCTGTCTGGTTTGAGTTGCCCGCGCCCATTACTTTCCTCAGCTTACTTTGCACGTTGCTTGTTCCTTTTGCTTTGATCATGATGCTGCTGACCGAAAATATTCTATATAAAAAACTTTCCAATACGGTCTGGGGCAAGGCTGTCATTGGCGTCGGAGTAACGTTCTACGGCGCATTGGCCTATATATGGGCCGCCGGCGAGGTGAACCAAGTGTTTGCCGAGGCGTCCGGAAATTTTCCCTGGGCGGTTACTGCTCTTGCTGTTGTATATTTTTTTAAGAATGTGGTGTTGGCGTTTGCGTTGGTATTACTGACGGGCATGATCTTCTACGTAACACTATGGCTCTTACTGGTGTTACTAAACGAAGAACAATTGGCCAAGGGTTTTTTCCGGAAACTGGGTAGCGGCATTTTACTGTTGCTAGGCGTCAGTATGCTCATGGGGACTGCGAGTGCTGTAACGTTGCAAGCACGGGAACTGGCCATACACGTGGCGTTGTATGCTGATTTCAGCAATAAGTACCATTGTGATGGCGCGGTTTTCAACGGTGTACGTCAAGTGGTGTTCTTACCGTCCGGCAGCGTCTTGCTAGCTGAAAAAGTCTCAAAAGAGCAGCAGCAAGTTGAATGGCGGTTTTCAAGGGTCAGGTGTGATGCGTGATGCGAAGCGTAAATGTCACCACTTGGTGACATTTCCCATCCCCTTCGTTACTTGCCGTCACCGCGCCCTTGTTTAGACTCCGGTCATCCCACAAAAAACAATAAGGGCCACCCATGACCACGCAACCACTGCCTGCCAGCAGTTGGCTGAAGGCGCCTGCCCACCACGCCTGGCTTGCGGCCGAGGGACAGCGCCTGCTGGCCTTCGCCAAGGCGTCGCGACTGCCCGACGGCTTTGGCAACCTCGACGACAAAGGCCAATTGCCGGCCGACGCCCACGCCGAAACCATGAACACTGCCCGCATGACTCACAGCTTCGCCATGGCCCACGCCTTGGGCTTGCCGGGGTATGCCGAGCTGGTTGCGCATGGCGTTGCAGCCCTCAGTGGCCCGCTGCGTGACAGTGAGCACGGTGGCTGGTTTGCCACGCCCCACGCCCTCGATGGCAACCGTGGCAAGGCCGCTTATCTGCACGCGTTTGTTGCCCTGGCCGCCAGCTCGGCGGTGGTAGCCGGTGCACCCGGTGCACAAAGCCTTCTGACTGACGCCGTCCATATCATCGACCAGTTTTTCTGGAGCGAGGAGGAGGGCGTGATGCTCGAATCGTTCGCCCAGGACTGGAGCGGTGTCGAAGCCTATCGCGGCGCCAACAGCAACATGCACGCCACTGAAGCCTTCCTCGCGCTGGCCGATGTCACCGGTGATACGCGCTGGCTGGACCGCGCCTTGCGCATCGTCGAGCGGGTTATCCACACCCACGCGGCCGGCAACCAGTTCATGGTGATCGAACATTTCGACACACACTGGCAACCCTTGCTCGGTTACAACGAAGACAACCCCGCCGACGGCTTCCGCCCCTACGGCATCACTCCCGGCCACGGATTTGAATGGGCGCGGCTGGTGCTGCACCTGGAAGCCGCGCGCCTGCATGCCGGGCTTGCCACCCCCGAGTGGCTGGTGACCGACGCCAAGGGCCTGTTCGCCAGCGCCTGCGAATACGCCTGGTCCGTGGATGGTGCCCCCGGCATCGTCTACACCCTCGACTGGAACCAGCGCCCGGTGGTGCGCGAACGCCTGCACTGGACCCACGCCGAAGCCAGCGCCGCAGCCCAGGCGTTGCTCAAACGCACCGGCGAGTTGCATTACGAAACCTGGTACCGGCGTTTCTGGGAGTTTTGCGAAACCCACTTCATCGACCGTATTCACGGTAGCTGGCACCACGAACTCAGCCCGCACAACCAACCCAGCAGCGTCATCTGGGGTGGCAAGCCCGACCTGTACCATGCCTGGCAAGCGGTATTGCTGCCTGCGCTGCCGTTGGCGCCAAGCATGGCCAGTGCCATCGGGGCTGGGCGCTATGTCACCAGTTGGTGACATTTGTCCATCCCTTTGTTACCTGCGCCTGAAAAATCCATGTTTAAACTCCGTGCAGCGCAAGCCTAAGACTTGCATGCATAACAACAAGAAAAGGTACTCAGATGAACGCGATTAATCGCCTCGCCGTTGCTATTTCCATTGCCTCGTTGTTTCCCCTCAGTGCATCTGCCGCCGACTCGAAAGGGACGGTTGAAGTTGTGCATTGGTGGACCTCGGGCGGTGAAAAGGCGGCTGTAGATGTCCTGAAGGCCCAAGTTGAGAAAGACGGTTTCGTCTGGAAAGACGGCGCCGTAGCAGGTGGCGGTGGCGCCACCGCCATGACCGTGCTGAAAAGCCGCGCGGTTGCTGGCAACCCGCCAGGCGTTGCCCAGATCAAAGGCCCCGACATCCAGGAATGGGCGTCCACTGGCCTGCTCGACACCGACGTGCTCAAAGACGTCGCCAAAGAAGAGAAGTGGGACTCCCTGCTCGACAAGAAAGTCTCCGACACCGTGAAGTATGAAGGTGACTACGTCGCCGTACCGGTCAACATCCACCGCGTTAACTGGCTGTGGATCAACCCGGAAGTCTTCAAGAAAGCCGGTATCACCAAGAACCCGACCACCCTCGAAGAATTCTACGCCGCCGGCGACAAGCTGAAAGCCGCAGGCTTCATTCCGCTCGCCCACGGTGGCCAGCCTTGGCAGGACAGCACCGTGTTTGAAGCGGTCGTTTTGTCGGTGATGGGTGCCGATGGCTATAAGAAAGCCCTGGTTGACCTGGATAACGGCGCGCTGACCGGTCCGGAAATGGTCAAGGCCCTGACCGAACTGAAAAAAGTCGCGACCTACATGGACGTCGACGGTAAAGGCCAGGACTGGAACCTCGAAGCGGGCAAGGTCATCAACGGCAAGGCCGGCATGCAGATCATGGGGGACTGGGCCAAGTCCGAATGGACCGCGGCCAAGAAAGTCGCTGGCAAGGACTACGAGTGCGTAGCCTTCCCAGGCACCGACAAAGCCTTCACCTACAACATCGACTCCCTGGCGGTGTTCAAGCAGAAAGACAAAGGCACGGCTGCTGGCCAGCAGGACATTGCCAAAGTCGTGCTGGGTGAGAACTTCCAGAAAGTGTTCAGCATCAACAAGGGTTCGATCCCTGTTCGCAACGACATGCTGAACAAAATGGATTCCTACGGCTTCGACTCCTGCGCCCAGACCGCTGCCAAGGACTTCCTGGCAGACGCCAAGACCGGCGGCCTGCAGCCAAGCATGGCGCACAACATGGCCACTACCCTGGCGGTGCAAGGTGCGTTCTTTGATGTCGTGACCAACTACATCAACGACCCGAAAGCCGATCCGGCCGACACCGCCAAGAAATTGGGCGCTGCGATCAAGTCTGCCAAGTAACGGTTGACCTTGTGGGGGACTCCCTAGCCCCCCACAAGGCTTGTTCCTGTAGTCCTTTTTCCCTGTACTGGATTTCCCCATGAGTTCTGTTGCTGTGTTCAGCAAAGCCTCGCCGTTCGATGCACTGCAGCGCTGGCTCCCCAAACTGGTGCTGGCGCCGAGCATGTTCATCGTGCTGGTGGGCTTCTACGGCTACATCCTGTGGACGTTTGTGCTGTCGTTCACCAATTCCACATTCCTGCCGACCTACAAATGGGCGGGCCTTGCGCAATACGCGCGGTTGTTCGACAACGACCGCTGGTGGGTAGCGAGCAAGAACCTGGCGGTGTTTGGCGGGATGTTCATCGGTATCACCCTGGTCATCGGCGTGACCCTGGCGATCTTCCTCGACCAGAAAATCCGTCGTGAAGGCTTCATTCGCACCATTTACCTGTACCCGATGGCGCTCTCGATGATCGTCACCGGTACCGCCTGGAAATGGCTGCTCAACCCAGGCATGGGCCTGGACAAACTCCTGCGTGACTGGGGCTGGGAAGGCTTCCGTCTCGACTGGCTGATCGACCCGGACCGCGTGGTCTACTGCCTGGTGATCGCCGCCGTCTGGCAAGCCTCGGGTTTCATCATGGCGATGTTCCTGGCTGGCCTGCGCGGTGTCGATCAATCGATCGTGCGCGCTGCACAGATCGATGGCGCGAGCCTGCCGCGCATCTACTGGAGCGTGGTGCTGCCAAGCCTGCGTCCGGTGTTCTTCAGTGCCGTGATGATCCTGGCGCACATTGCGATCAAGAGCTTCGACCTGGTAGCGGCGATGACCGCCGGCGGCCCAGGCTACTCGTCCGACCTGCCTGCGATGTTCATGTACTCGTTCACCTTCAGCCGTGGCCAGATGGGCATGGGTTCGGCCAGTGCCATCCTGATGCTCGGTGCGATCCTCGCGATCATCGTGCCTTACCTCTACTCCGAGCTGAGGACCAAACGTAATGACTAGTCTCGCCTCCAAATCACCCATCAGCCTGAGTCGCATCGCGATCTACGCGGTGCTGATCCTCGCCGTGCTGCTGTATCTGGTGCCGCTGGTGGTGATGCTGCTCACCAGCTTCAAGACCCCGGAAGACATCAGCTCCGGCAACCTGCTGAGCTGGCCGACCGTGGTCACCGGCATCGGCTGGGTCAAGGCCTGGGCCACGGTAGACGGTTACTTCTGGAACTCGATCAAGATCACCGTTCCGGCCGTACTGATCTCCACCGCCATCGGTGCGTTGAACGGTTATGTGCTGTCGTTCTGGCGCTTCAAAGGCTCGCAGCTGTTCTTCGGCCTGCTGTTGTTCGGCTGCTTCCTGCCGTTCCAGACCGTGCTGCTGCCGGCGTCGTTCACCCTGGGCAAGATGGGCCTGGCCAGCACCACCACCGGCCTGGTGTTCGTGCACGTGGTCTACGGCCTGGCGTTCACCACGCTGTTCTTCCGTAACTACTACGTGAGCATTCCGGATGCGCTGATCAAGGCCGCGCGGTTGGACGGTGCAGGTTTCTTCACCATCTTCCGTCAGATCATTCTGCCGATGTCGACCCCGATCATCATGGTCTGCCTGATCTGGCAGTTCACCCAGATCTGGAACGACTTCCTGTTCGGCGTGGTGTTCTCCAGTGGTGACTCCCAGCCCATCACCGTGGCGCTGAACAACCTGGTCAACACCAGCACCGGGGCCAAGGAATATAACGTGGATATGGCGGCGGCGATGATCGCCGGGCTGCCGACCCTGCTGGTCTATGTGATCGCAGGCAAGTATTTCGTGCGCGGCCTCACGGCCGGCGCGGTCAAGGGGTAATCATGGCTACGCTTGAACTTCGCAATGTAAACAAGACCTATGGCGCCGGCCTGCCCGACACCTTGAAGAACATCGAACTGTCGATCAAGGAAGGCGAATTCCTGATTCTGGTCGGCCCTTCGGGGTGCGGCAAATCCACGCTGATGAACTGCATCGCCGGGCTTGAGACCATCACCGGTGGCGCCATCATGATCGGCGACCAGGACGTCAGCGGCATGAGCCCCAAGGACCGTGACATCGCCATGGTGTTCCAGTCCTACGCGCTGTACCCGACCATGAGCGTGCGCGAGAACATCGAGTTCGGCCTCAAGATCCGCAAGATGCCCCAGGCCGATATCGACGCCGAAGTGGCGCGTGTGGCCAAGTTGCTGCAGATCGAACACCTGCTCAACCGCAAGCCTGGCCAACTCTCCGGCGGCCAGCAACAGCGCGTGGCCATGGGCCGTGCCCTGGCGCGTCGGCCGAAGATCTACCTGTTCGACGAACCGCTGTCCAACCTCGACGCCAAGCTGCGCGTCGAGATGCGTACCGAAATGAAGCTGATGCACCAGCGCCTCAAGACCACCACGGTCTACGTGACCCACGACCAGATCGAAGCGATGACCCTGGGCGACAAGGTTGCGGTGATGAAGGACGGCATCATCCAGCAATTCGGTACGCCGAAAGAAATCTACAACAACCCGGCCAACCAGTTCGTGGCGAGCTTTATCGGTTCGCCGCCGATGAACTTCGTGCCCCTGCGCCTGCAACGCAAGGACGGTCGCCTGGTGGCCCTGCTCGACAGCGGCCAGGCCCGTTGCGAACTGGCGCTGAACACCACCGATGCAGGTCTTGAAGACCGCGACGTGATCCTGGGCTTGCGTCCGGAGCAAATCATGTTGGCGTCGGGCGAGGACGACAGTGCGTCGAGCATCCGTGCCGAAGTGCAGGTCACCGAGCCGACCGGCCCGGACACCCTGGTGTTCGTGCAACTCAATGACACCAAGGTCTGCTGCCGCCTGGCACCCGACGTGGCACCGCAGGTGGGCGAGACCCTGACCCTGCAATTCGATCCTTCCAAGGTATTGCTGTTCGACGCCAACACCGGCGAGCGACTGGGCACTGCTTCTTCATTGCCCGCACAGGGGCATGCCGACAATGTGGCCCAATTCAAAGGCCGCTGAAGCAGATAAGTTGTTGTTTTAGATAAAAAAAGTAAACCGCGTTAGATAAAAACAGTTTAATAACAATAAAGACGAGGATGTAGGGATGAAAAAGCAACACAACAACACTCGGCTGATCTGCCAAATGTCAGCTGCAGCAGCCCTGGTTCTGTCCGCCAATGCGATGGCGGCCGATGCATTCAGTGCTGATTCGAAATGGATGACCGGCGACTGGGGTGGTGAGCGTACCAAGCTGATCGAGCAAGGTATCGACATCAAGGCTGACTACGTTGGGGAGATGGGCTACAACGCCAAAGGTGGGTACAACAACGACAAGACCGGTCGTTACTCCGATCAATTCGGTCTGGGCGTAGCACTGGACCTGCAAAAGTTGTGGGGTTGGGATAACACCCAAGCCAAGATCCAGTTGACCAACCGTAATGGCCAGAATATCTCCAATGACCGTATTGGCGACCCGCGTGCCGGCACCTTGAGTTCGTCTCAAGAAGTCTACGGCCGTGGCCACATGGTGCGTCTGACCCAGTTCTGGATCCAGCACCAGATGTTCGACAACAAGCTGGACGTGAAACTCGGTTACTTCGGCGAAGGCGAAGACTTCAACACCTTCCCGTGCGACTTCCAGAACCTGTCGTTCTGCGGCTCCCAGGTCGGCAACTATGTAAACACCTGGTACAACTGGCCCGTCAGCCAGGCCGCGATCCGCGTGAAGTACAACATCACACCTGAGCTGTATGCGCAAATCGGTGCGTACAACCAGAACCCGTCGCAGCTGGAGCACGGCAACGGCTTCAAACTCAGCGGCAGCGGCACCAAAGGCACCGTAATTCCGGTGGAATTGGTCTGGTCGCCGAAGGTCAACAACCTGCCGGGCGAATACCGTGTGGGTTACTACAAAAGTGCCGCCGATGCTTCGGACGTTCGTGAAGATATCAACGGCAACGATGCAGCGACCACTGGCGCGGCTTACCGTACCCGCAGCAGCAAGAAAGGCTACTGGTTCGTTGCCCAGCAGCAACTCACCACGCATAACGGCGATGCTTCCCGCGGCCTGAACATCGCGGCCAACGCCACCTTCCACGACAAGGAAACCAACCTGGTCGACAACTATCAGTCGATCATGCTGGTGTACAAAGGGCCATTCGACGCGCGTCCAAAAGATGACGTCGGTATCGGCGTCGCTCGCCTGCACGTCAACGATGACGTGAAGAAGAACTCTGAGCTGCTCAACGCCGCCAATGGTGTAAGTGACTACGATAACCCGCTGTACACGCCGATCCGTGAGACTGAATACAACGTTGAACTCAACTACGGTTTCCACGTCACCAACTGGCTGACCGTGCGTCCAAACCTGCAATACGTCGTGCAGCCTGGCGGCGTGGATAAAGTCGACAACGCGTTGGTAGCCGGCCTGAAAATTCAGTCTACGTTCTAACGTTGTTGCGATAAGCTCCTTCTCTCTGTGCGCATTTTGCGGGTAGCCATGGCTACCCGCTTTTTTTGGGCAGCACCGTGAAGACATTCAGGACTGTGGCACATGCATGAGCAACCGCTGCAACGCTTTTTCAAATCCCTGCGCGAGCGTCCGGTGTTCGCCTGGGAACGCTTCCAGATGCGTGACGTGTTGGTGATCGACCATCCGCTGTGCCAGGCGGTGTTCAGCCGCCAGGGCGCGCAATTGCTGCACTTTCAGCCTACCGGTCAAAAGCCTTGGCTGTGGTGTGCAGCCAAGTGGCCGCAAGTGGGCGCCATCCGGGGCGGCATACCGGTGTGCTGGCCGTGGTATGGCCGTCACCCGAGCGAAAATGCCTGGCCCTCCCATGGCTGGGCGCGGCTGATCGACTGGAAACTGCTCGACAGCAGCACCAGCGACGACGGCGTACGCCTGCACTGGCAATTGCAGTTGTGTGACTGGCAAGTGGACCTGCATGCGCACCTGGGCGAAACCCTGGAATTGCGCTTGAGTACCGAGCATCAGGACGAGCTGCCGTGCCAATTGAGCCACGCTTTGCATGCTTACTGGCGTATTGGTCACGTTGATGAGGTAGCGCTGTCTGGGCTTGAGGGCGCGCAAGGTTACGACCAGCTCAATCGCCAGGTTTGCCAGCAGGAAGGCGAGCTACGCGTGGAAGGTGGTTGCCAGCGGGTGTTCCAGCATGACGGCGAATTGCAGCTCAAGGACCATGCCTGGCAGCGTGAATTGTGCATTGATACGGGCGACAGCGCCGACACCGTGGTGTGGCATCCGGGCAGCCGGCCGCTGTTGGGCGTGAGCTTCAACGAGGCATCGGGGTTTGTGTGCGTGGAGTCGGCGATGGCCGGGGCCAGCCTGGCGCCGGGAGAGAGGGCGCATCTTAGCCTGCAGGCGCGGGCTGGGGTTTAGCGGTGCTGGTCTCTGTGGCGAGGGAGCTTGCTCCCGCTGGGCTGCGAAGCAGCCCCAATAAGGTCACCGCATTCTTTCAGTAAGGACTCGGTTGCCTGATTTAGGGCCGCTTCGCGCCCCAGCGGGAGCAAGCTCCCTCGCCACAGGGGGAGCGTTATTAGTTGAACTCATCCCCCACCGGATACCGACTGTCATTCAAGCTCTCTTTGATCTTGCGCAAATGCGGCTGGAAATCCACGCCACGGCGCAAGGTCATGCCGGTTGCCAGTACATCCAGCACCGTCAATTGGATGATCCGCGAGGTCATCGGCATGTAGATGTCAGTGTCTTCCGGCAACGGAATGTTCAGGCTCACCGTACTGGCCTTGGCCAGCGGTGAGTTCTCGGCGGTCACGCCCAGCACGGATGCACCGTTTTCCCGCGCGATGCGCGCCACTTCCACCAGCTCACGGGTGCGCCCGGTGTAGGAAATGATCACGAACAACTCGCCCGTGTGCGCCACCGAGGCGATCATGCGCTGCATCAGCACATCGGCATGCGCCGTCACTGCCAGGTTGAAGCGGAAGAACTTGTGCAGCGCATCCATCGCCACCGGGGCCGAGGCGCCCAGGCCGAAGAAGTGGATCTGCCGCGCCTGGATCAACAGGTCCACGGCTTTGCTGATCAAGTTCGGGTCCAGCGCCTGGCAGGCACTGTCCAGGGACGCAATGGCACTGCCAAAGATCTTCTGCGTGTAAGCCTCCGGGTTATCATCGGCCTCCACTGCACGGCTGACATACGCGGCACCACTGGCCAGGCTTTGCGCCAACTGCAATTTCAGCTCAGGGTAACCGCTCACGCCGAACGAACGGCAGAAACGGTTGACCGTCGGTTCACTGACCGAGGCAGCCTGGGCGAGGGCGGCGATAGAGAAGCGGGTCGCCTGCTGCGGGTTGAGCAGGATGACCTCGGCGACTTTTTTCTCAGCCTTGTTCAATTCTTCGAGGCGGTTCCGGATCTGTTCCAGAAGATTTCGCACGCGGTCCATTCAGTCTTTCCTTCGGGCGACGATGCAAATAAAAAGGTGGCAGCCAATCGACGAGTGGCCTTTTGCGGTGGCCTATCCTACTGAGGGTAGCTGAACACCACCACTCGGAATGCGTATTTCGGGAAAATGTTGTGGTTATTACTACATTTTTCCTTGAGTGATGCCTTGAAAAAAGGTATTTGTAGCTTAACTTGATAAAAGAACAAACATCATGCCTTCGATAACCGTAGAACCCTGCACCTTTGCCCTGTTTGGCGCCTTGGGTGATCTGGCGCTGCGCAAGTTATTTCCTGCCCTCTATCAACTCGATGGCGCCGGACTGCTGCACGACGATACGCGCATCCTGGCCCTGGCCCGTGAAGCCGGTTCCGAGCAACAGCACCTGGCCCATATCGAACACGCCCTGCGCGAATTCGTCGGCAAGGAGCTGGACGAAGCCATTGCCCAGCGTTTCCTGGCACGCCTCACTTATGTGCACGTCGATTTCCTGAAGGCCGATGACTACGTGGCCCTGGCGGACATCGCCGGCACCGAGCAACGCCTGATTGCCTACTTCGCCACCCCGGCGGCGGTGTATGGCGCGATCTGCGAGAACCTGTCCAAGGTCGGCCTGGCGGAAAACACCCGCGTGGTGCTGGAAAAACCCATCGGTTCGGACCTGGAGTCCTCGCGCAAGGTCAACGACGCCGTGGCGCAGTTTTTCCCGGAAAACCGCACCTACCGCATCGACCACTACCTGGGCAAAGAGACGGTCCAGAACCTGATCGCCCTGCGTTTCGCCAACAGCCTGTTCGAAACCCAGTGGAACCAGAACTACATCTCCCACGTGGAAATCACCGTGGCCGAGCAGGTCGGTATCGAAGGCCGTTGGGGCTATTTCGACAAGGCCGGCCAGCTGCGGGACATGATCCAGAACCACCTGCTGCAGCTGCTGTGCCTGATCGCCATGGACCCGCCGGCCGACTTGTCCGCCGACAGCATCCGCGACGAGAAGGTCAAGGTGCTCAAGGCCCTGGCGCCGATCAGCCCGGACGGCCTGACCACCCAGGTGGTGCGCGGCCAGTACATCGCTGGCTACAGCGCCGGCAAACCGGTGCCGGGTTACCTGGAAGAAGAGAACTCCAACACCCAGAGCGACACCGAGACCTTCGTCGCCCTGCGTGCCGATATCCGCAACTGGCGTTGGGCCGGGGTGCCGTTCTACCTGCGTACCGGCAAGCGCATGCCGCAAAAGCTGTCGCAGATTGTTATCCACTTCAAGGAACCGTCCCACTATATCTTCGCCCCGGAGCAGCGCCTGCAGATCAGCAACAAACTGATCATCCGCCTGCAACCGGACGAAGGTATTTCCTTGCGCGTGATGACCAAGGAGCAGGGCCTGGACAAGGGCATGCAACTGCGCAGCGGCCCGCTGCAACTGAATTTTTCCGACACCTACCGCAGCGCCCGTATCCCGGATGCCTACGAGCGGTTGTTGCTGGAAGTGATGCGCGGCAACCAGAACCTGTTTGTTCGCAAAGATGAAATCGAAGCCGCGTGGAAGTGGTGTGACCAGTTGATCGCCGGGTGGAAGAAATCCGGTGATGCGCCCAAGCCGTACGCGGCGGGGTCCTGGGGGCCGATGAGCTCCATTGCACTGATCACGCGGGATGGGAGGTCGTGGTATGGCGATATCTGATTTGAAACTGCCCCAGGGCGTAACTCCCCACGAGTACCGCACGTCGGTGCTGTTGGCGGAAGGCCTGGCGACTGACGTGGCCGAGCAACTGCGCACGGCCATCAGCGCCCGTGGCGAGGCGACCCTGGTGGTCTCCGGTGGCCGCAGCCCGGTGGCGTTTTTCCAGCACCTGGCCAAGCAGGGCCTGCATTGGTCCAAGGTCACCATCACCCTGGCAGACGAGCGCTGGGTGCCGGTGGAGCACGCCGACAGCAATGCCGGTTTGCTCAAGCAGCATCTGCTGCAAGGTCCGGCGGCCAAGGCCAAGTTCTTGAGCCTGTACAGCGCTGCGGCCAACCTTGAAGACGCTGCCGAGCAGGCCGATCGCCTGCTGGGCGAATTGCCAGCCATTGATGTGCTGGTGCTGGGCATGGGCGATGACGGCCACACCGCGTCGCTGTTCCCCAACAGCCCGAACCTCGCCGAAGCGCTGAAGGCCGACGGTACCCGCCGTTGCTGGCCGATGCTGGCGCCGACCGTGCCGCACCAACGCCTGACCATGAGTCGCGCATTGCTGGCCACGGCGAACTACACCGTGCTGTCGATCTCCGGCAGTTCGAAATTGACCACCTTGAGCGCTGCGCTGGCCAGTGACGACGTCGCTGCCATGCCGATTCGCGCGTTTCTGCAACCTACATTAGAGATTTACTGGTGCCCATGAGCCAAGGATCAGCCGCTATGAAAAGCCCTCAACCGACCGTGTCCATGGCGGATAAAGTTGCCTTGATCGACAGCCTCTGCGCCAAGGCGCGGATCCTGCCGGTGATCACCATCGCCCGCGAACAGGACATCCTTCCGCTGGCCGATGCCCTGGCAGCCGGTGGTTTGACCGCATTGGAAGTGACCCTGCGTTCCGAGTTCGGCCTCAAGGCCATTCAGGTCCTGCGCGAGCAACGCCCTGAACTGTGCACCGGTGCCGGCACCGTGCTCGACCGTCACATGCTTGAAGCCGCCGAAGTGGCTGGCTCGCAGTTCATCGTCACCCCAGGCATCACCCGCGACCTGCTGGAAGCCTCGGTACACAGCCCGATCCCGCTGCTGCCGGGCATCAGCAATGCCTCGGGCATCATGGAGGGTTATGGCCTGGGCTATCGCCGCTTCAAACTGTTCCCGGCCGAAGTCAGCGGCGGCGTGGCTGCGATCAAGGCCCTGGGTGGCCCGTTCGGCGAAGTGAAATTCTGCCCGACCGGCGGCGTCGGCCCGGCCAACATCAAAAACTACATGGCGTTGAAAAACGTGATGTGTGTGGGCGGTAGCTGGATGCTCGACCCTGAGTGGGTCAAGAACGGCGACTGGGCTCGCATCCAGGAAGTCACCGCCGAGGCGCTGGCGCTGCTGGATTGATCTGATTTACCGAATCGTTGTTGCTGTGCTTAACGGCATTTTTGCGGTGCACTTGGTCGGTGTACCGCTTTTTTTTGCCTGTTGAAAACGCGCCTAGCCGACGCTCAACTCGGTGATGGCTTTGACCAGCACGGCTATCTCCGCTGCCTGCGTCACCAACCCTGGCGTCACCCGGATACAGGTGCCAAACGACGCACCCACACGCGTCGTGGTAAACAGGTTGTAGTCCTTGAGCAAACGCTCCGTCATCACCTGCTGATCCTTCCCAATGAACTTGAACGCCGTAATCCCGCAATACAAGCGTGGATCGTCCGGCGTCAGCACCTCGATCCCCGGCAATGCCTGTACCTGGCTGACCCACAAGTCCCGCAAGTAATTCACTCGCGCGCCCTTGGCCGCCGCGCTGCCCAGTTGCCGATGTTCTTCAAGCACCAGCGGCAAGGTCATCAGCGCCGGGAAATTCGGCGTGCTGTAGGGCGTACGTGCGCGAACGTCGGTGGCGGGGTAGTGGAATTCGCCCATGTCCGGGTCGATGTCGGCCAGGCGCTCGGGAGCGATGTACAGGAAGCCCAAGGTCAGTGGGGCGCCAATCCATTTGTGCAGGTTGAAGCCGGCAAATTGGATACCCAGTTCGGCCAGGTTGAATTCGATCTGGCCCAGGGCATGGGCGCCATCGAGGACCACATCGATACCCTGCTCGCGCGCCGCCTGGGCAATCGCGGCCACGGGCATGACCAGCCCGGTGCGGTGGGTCACGTGGGTCAGTGCCATCAGCTTTAAGCGTGGGTACTGCACGAATGCATCGCGGTACGTCTGTACCAGGCTGTCGAAACTCGCCGGGTGCGTGTGGGACAGTTCGATGACTTCCACGCCGCGATAGCCCGCCAGCCAGCGCATAGCGCCTTTCACGGTGTCGTACTCGAGATCGCTGATCAGCACCTGATCGCCTGGTTGCAGGCGGTTGTAGTTGCGGATCAGCGATTGCAGGGCTTCGGTGGCATTGCGGGTGAAGGCGATGGTGGCGGGGTCGGCATCGATCAGCCCGGCCAGTTGGCGGCGGATCGCCTCGTTTTCACCGCGCTCGAAGTGCTGGCGTACATGCAGCGAGTTGCTGCGGTTGATAAACGCCACGTGTTCCAGGTACTGCGCCTGTACCGCTTGGCTCATGCGGCCGAAGTAACCGTTTTCCAGGTTGATCGGGCCGGGCTCCAGCGCATAGCGCTGGGCGATGGTGTGCCAGTGGTTTTCGTTGTCTGCATTCCTTGGCATGGCATGACTCTTTAATGGCGGGGGGCAGGTTTGCCGTGTTTGGCGCGCAGCGGTTCGAGCAATTCAGACAAGCCGTTGCTGTCGATTTCCTGCATCAGGGCCAGCAGCCCCCCGAGCTCGCCGTGGGGGAAACCTTCGCGGGCAAACCAGTTCAGGTACGGGCCGGGCAGGTCAGCGATGATCCGTCCCTTGTATTTGCCGAAGGGCATTTCGCGGGTGATCAGCAGTTCGAGTTTTTCGGGATTCATGAAGGCTCAGGTGTGTGTATCGAGACTTTGGAAAATACAGGCATTCTGCATGAAGGCCAAATGACAGATCATGCAAATAACGTACATACAGATGGTTCAATTTATCGTAACTAATTGAAATTAAAGGATAAGTTGTTTTGTTAAAACCTGGCACGGGCGCTGCAACCATTAAGACAACCTTCTAACCCGTACAAGGAATTGAAAAATGACTGACATCAATAAAGAATCGATCTCCGTACTGAACGACCTGATCGAGACCAGCATCGACGGCCAAAAGGGTTTCAAGGAGTGCGCTGAAGACATCAAGCACCCAGAACTCAAAGCCCTGTTTGCCAAGCGTTCTGCCGACTGCGCCACCGCCGCCGCTGAACTGAAAACCGCCGTACGTGCCTTGGGCGGTGATCCGGAAGATTCCGGCAGCGTGGCCGGTGCACTGCATCGCGGCTGGGTCGACGTCAAGTCGATGCTCACCGGGAAGGATGAAGAAGCGGTGCTGAACGAAGCCGAGCGCGGTGAAGACCACGCCCTGAAGGCTTATAAAGAAGCGATCGAGAAGATCAACAAGCACAACCTGCTGGGCATTCGTGACCTGGTTGAGCGTCAGTACCACGGTGTACAGCGCAACCACGACCAAGTGAAAGCCCTGCGTAACCAGGCTCGCGCTCAGTCTTGAGTCGTCGCTGAATAGAAAAAGCCCCGCCGATGCGGGGCTTTTTTATGCGTCAGGATCAGCCAATGCTGATCGGCGGCAACTCGGTCAAGGTCACGACTTGCTGCTTACGCGGCGCCAGGATCTCTGCTTCGCCGTCCACCACCAGCTCATCACGCTGGTTGAACACGCGGGTGGCGATACGAACGCGGAATTTCGGCAGCTTTTCGAGGATTTCCAGGCGCACGGTCAGGGTGTCGCCAATCTTCACCGGCTTCTGGAAGCTCATTTGCTGGCCGATGTAGATGGTGCCCGGCCCAGGCAATTCGCAGGCCACGGCCGCGCTGATCAGGGCGCCGCTGAACATGCCATGGGCGATACGCTCCTTGAACATGGTCGCCTTGGCGTACTCGGCGTCCAGGTGCACCGGGTTGTGGTCACCGGACATCGCGGCGAACAGCTGGATATCGCGCTCTTCCACCAACTTGCTGTAGCTGGCGGTCTGGCCGACTTCGAGGGCTTCGTACGGGGTGTTGGTTACCTGGGTCATCTAAAGGTGCATCCTGTGGCTAATCGGTAATTTAATTGACTGATTTTAAACGATAAATTATTCGCAGCGGGCCGGCCTGCGCAGTGTCAGCGCCTGGTCGAGCCACGCCAGCACATCCGCTGTGACAGCGTCGCGGTTGGTTTCGTTGAACACTTCATGGCGCGCCTGCGGGTAGACAGTCAGCTGCAGGTGCTGGCAGCCGGCGTCGCGCCAGGCGTCGGCCAGACTGTTGAGACGCTTGCCCTCACTCACCGGATCACATTCGCCGCCCATCACCAGAATCGGCAGGCCCGGATCGATCTGCGCGAGATTGGACGCTTTGCTAATCTGCTGCAAGCCGCCGAGCAGGTCGATCCAGAGCTGATTGGTGCAGCGGAACCCGCAGAGGGGGTCGTTGATGTACTTGTCCACCTCATCCGGGTCGCGGCTGAGCCAGTCGAACGCGGTGCGATTGGGCCTGAAGGCTTTGTTGAACGAGCCAAACGACAGGAATTCGATCAGCGCACTGCGCCCGCGCAAGCCCTGGCGCAGGCGCTCTATGCGTGCAATCACCCGAGCGGCGCGATAGAGCGCCACGGGTTGGAAGTTCGAGCCGCTGAGAATCGCCCCATGCAGGCTGGCGCTGTGGTGCAGCAGGTAGGCCTGGGCGATATAGCTGCCCATGCTGTGGCCCAGCAGAATGATCGGCAACCCCGGCTGCTGCTGGCCGATATGCTGGTTGAGGCTGGCCAGGTCGCCCACCACTTTGTTCCAGCCATCCGTCTCGGCGTACAGGCCCAAGGTGCCTTCGTCGGCGGTACGGCCATGACCACGCTGGTCCAGCGCATACAGGCCGTAGCCGGCACCGCACAGGGCCTCGGCCAGGCGTGCATAACGCCCACTGTGTTCAGCCATGCCGTGGGACAGCATCACCACGGCCTTGGCGGGGCCCTCGGGCATCCATTGATTGACGTACAGGCGGCTGCGGTCATTCGCGGTCAGCCAGAAGGTGCTGTGGTTCATGGCGCTTCCTTTGCTCAGGGTCGTTGCAGTGTATAGCTCATCTATTGAGGGGGCGGGTATCAGCCTACGCATCAGCGGCAAGATTCATACAATCAATGACACGATTTAGCGTATTTGCCTGTTTGGCCATAGCTGCTAACGTCCCCAAAGCTCCGCTTTTTATAGCGTTAGGAAAGCGGCCGGACACACTCAGGTAAGAGGACAAGAATAATGCAACCTGATTTCTGGAATGACAAACGCGCGGCGGGCGTTCCCAATGACATCGACCTGTCGGCCTACAAGTCGGTGATCGAGGTCTTCGAGCGTTCCTGCAAGGCTTTTGCCGACCGTCCGGCATTCAGCAACATGGGCATCACCCTGACTTACGCCGAGCTTGAGCGCCAGAGTGCGGCGTTCGCCGGTTACCTGCAACAACACACCGACCTCAAGCCGGGCGACCGCATTGCGGTGCAGATGCCCAACGTGCTGCATTACCCGATTGCCGTGTTCGGCGCCTTGCGCGCCGGGCTGATCGTGGTCAACACCAACCCGCTGTACACCCCGCGCGAGATGCGCCACCAGTTCAAGGACGCCGGCGTGCGTGCGCTGGTCTACCTCAACCTGTTCGGCTCGCGCGTGCAGGAGGTGTGCAGCGACACCGAGATCGACTACCTGATCGAAGCCAAGATGGGCGACTTCATGCCCGCCGCCAAGGGTTGGCTGGTCAACACCCTGGTCGACAAGGTCAAGAAGATGGTCCCGGCCTACAGCCTGCCGCGCGCGGTGTCGTTCAAGCGCGCCTTGCACATGGGCGCGGGCCTGGGCGTGACGCGCCACCCGGTAACCCTGGACGATATCGCCGTGCTGCAATACACCGGCGGCACCACCGGCCTGGCCAAGGGCGCGATGCTGACCCACGGCAACCTGGTGGCAAACATGCAACAGGTACGCGCCTGCATGTCCCAGACCGGTGAGGACGGCCACCCGCTGATCAAGGAAGGGCAGGAGGTGATGATCGCGCCGCTGCCGCTGTACCACATCTATGCGTTTACGGCGAACTGCATGTGCATGATGGTCTCGGGCAATCACAACGTGCTGATCACCAACCCACGGGACATCGGCGGCTTTATCAAGGAGCTGAAAAAGTGGCGTTTCACCGGGCTGCTGGGGCTCAACACGCTATTTGTGGCGTTGATGGACCATCCTGATTTCAAGTCCCTGGATTTCTCCCACCTCAAGCTCACCAACTCCGGCGGCACCGCACTGATCAAGGCCACCGCCGAGCGCTGGGAGCAGATCACCGGTTGCGCCATCGGCGAGGGCTACGGTCTGACGGAAACCTCTCCGGTGGCCAGCACCAACCCCTACGGCAACAAATCCCGCCTGGGCACCGTGGGCATCCCGGTGCCGGCCACGGCGATGAAAGTGATCGATGACCAGGGCGTCGAGTTGCCACTGGGCGAGCGCGGCGAGTTGTGCATCAAGGGCCCGCAGGTGATGAAGGGCTACTGGCAGCAACCAGCCGCGACCGCTGAGGCGCTGGACGCCGAAGGTTGGCTCAAGACCGGTGACATTGCAGTGATCGACGAGGATGGCTTTGTGCGCATCGTCGACCGCAAGAAAGACCTGATCATCGTCTCGGGCTTCAACGTCTACCCCAACGAGATCGAAGACGTGGTGATGGCCCACCCGGCGGTGGCCAACTGCGCGGTGATCGGCGTGCCGGACGAGCGCACGGGGGAGGCGGTGAAGCTGTTTGTGGTGGCGCGGGCCGAGGGGGTGAGCCTTGAGGAGTTGAAGGCCTACTGCAAGACCAACTTCACCGGGTACAAGGTGCCCAAGCATATTGTGCTGCGCGAATCGTTGCCGATGACGCCGGTGGGCAAGATTTTGCGGCGTGAATTGCGCGACATCGCCTGACCATGAATTGAAATGCAATAAAAGTGTGGGAGCGGGCTTGCTGTGGTGAGCGGGCTTGCCCCGCGCCGGACTGCGCAGCGGTCCTCATTGATTTGCGGTGAACCTGTCGGGGGACAAGCCCCCTCACCACAGCAAGCCCGCTCCCACATTCGTCTTGTGTTGCCATGAAAACCCTATTCCAGAGCGTTTTTCGCAGGCAATTAGGTGTTGTTTAAAGTGTGACCGAATATTGTAGGACAGTCGCGTTTATGACCACGGGGCCCATCTTTGGCTCTAGGCGACCTTTGGCAAAGCTGCTACTCTCGGCGCGCTTTGTGACGTCTCGGCCTGCTTGAAAGCGCCAGATTCACCTAAAAAAACATACACCAATAATAATCGCATCAAATGCGATGATGAATTCGCGTCGCTGACGTCGCTGAGGAGTGGGCTTCCATGAACGAAGACTTTTGGAAGGATAAGTACCCCGCCGGGATTGCTGCACAAATCAATCCAGACGAGTATCCGAATATTCAGGCGGTACTGAAGCAGTCCTGCCAGCGCTTCGCCAACAAACCGGCTTTCAGCAACCTGGGCAAGACCATCACCTACGGTGAGTTGTACGAATTGTCCGGCGCCTTCGCCGCGTACCTGCAACAGCACACCGACTTGAAGCCCGGCGATCGCATCGCCGTGCAACTGCCCAACGTCCTCCAGTACCCGGTTGCCGTGTTCGGCGCGATCCGTGCCGGCCTGATCGTGGTCAACACCAACCCGCTGTACACCGCGCGGGAAATGGAACACCAATTCAACGACTCCGGTGCCAAGGCCCTCGTCTGCCTGGCCAACATGGCGCACCTGGCGGAAAAGGTCGTGCCCAAGACCGCCGTCAAGCACGTGATCGTCACCGAAGTTGCCGACCTGTTGCCGCCGCTCAAGCGCCTGCTGATCAACAGCGTCATCAAGTACGTGAAAAAAATGGTCCCGGCGTATCACTTGCCCCAGGCGATCAAATTCAACGACGTGCTGGCCAAGGGGCACGGCCAACCGGTCAACGACGCCAGCCCGGCCAGCGGCGATGTGGCCGTGCTGCAATACACCGGCGGCACCACCGGCGTGGCCAAGGGCGCGATGCTCACCCACCGCAACCTGGTCGCCAACATGCTGCAGTGCAAGGCACTGATGGGTTCCAACCTCAACGAAGGTTGCGAGATCCTGATCACGCCGCTGCCGCTGTATCACATCTATGCGTTCACCTTTCATTGCATGGCGATGATGCTGATCGGCAACCACAACATCCTGATCAGCAACCCGCGCGACCTGCCGGCGATGGTCAAGGAACTGTCGAAGTGGAAGTTCAGCGGCTTTGTCGGCCTGAACACCCTGTTCGTGGCGCTGTGCAACAACGAGGCGTTCCGCAAGCTGGACTTCTCCGCGCTGAAAGTCACCCTGTCCGGCGGCATGGCCCTGCAATTGGCCGCCGCCGAGCGCTGGAAGGCCGTGACCGGTTGTGGCATTTGCGAAGGCTACGGCATGACCGAAACCAGCCCGGTGGCCACGGTGAACCCGATCCAGCACATCCAGATCGGCACCATCGGCATTCCGGTGCCGTCCACCGTGTGCAAAGTCATCGCTGACGACGGCACTGAACTCGCCCTGGGTGAAACCGGCGAGCTGTGCGTGAAAGGCCCGCAAGTGATGAAAGGCTACTGGCAGCGCCAGGACGCCACCGACGAGATGCTCGACAGCGAAGGCTGGCTCAAGACCGGTGACATCGCGATCATCCAGCCCGACGGCTATATGCGCATTGTCGACCGCAAGAAGGACATGATCCTGGTGTCGGGCTTCAACGTGTACCCCAACGAGCTGGAAGATGTACTGGCAGGCCTGCCGGGCGTGTTGCAGTGTGCGGCCATCGGTGTGCCGGACGAGAAGTCCGGGGAACACATCAAGCTGTTCATTGTGGTCAAGCCGGGCGCGACCCTGACCAAGGACCAGGTGATGGAGCACATGCGCGCCAACGTCACCGCCTACAAGGTGCCCAAGGCCGTGGAATTCCGCGATGCGTTGCCGACCACCAACGTGGGCAAGATCCTGCGGCGTGAGTTGCGTGATGAAGAGCTGAAGAAGCTCGGTCTTAAAAAGTAACCCATAAAAAACCCCGCCGAAGCGGGGTTTTTTATTGAAGGGGGTTACAGGGCGAAATGCGCGAAGCTCACGTTAGCACCTGTTGGCCGCACATCCTTCAAGAACGAGTCCTTGTCGGCACTCAGCTCCAGCGTGATCTCCGGCTTGCGCTTGTTCGCATTGCGCACCACCAACCCTTCGATGTGCTCACGCAAAAACGCGGTCGGCACCTTCAGGTGCAGCAACTGGTCAGTCTCGGCGTTGTGCATCAACAGATGGATCCACTCGTACTGGCCCACGGCAATACGGCCCACCGGCAGGTCGAACCACCAGATGTTGCGTTTGCGGTCCAGGTCGGTGAAGTGGCAGTTGTTGACGCCGAGTACGGCACCGCCCAGTTCGGTGTTTCGGCGGGCGATGGCCTGTGCTTTATTGAGTTTCATAACCTTCCTACGGGATCTGTTATTCAGCGTTTGAGCCTGAATGTGCCGGGCATTCTCAGGGGTTGGCGGCAAAACATAAAGCCAAACCTGCGGCTGGCGATGAAATGCGTGGGCAAAAATAATTGAAACTCTGCCGAACAGCCTCGGGTCAATCTTTAGGTAATGACCAAAACCCTTGATTGTTCTTACGGAGAAATACCATGGGCAGCACAGCGGATAAGGCAAAAGGTTTGAAAGACGAAGCCGTCGGCAACATCAAGCAAGGCGTCGGCAAAGTCACCGGTAACGACAAACTGCGCGCTGAAGGCGTGGTGCAGGAAAAGAAAGGCCAAGTCGAAAAAGCAGTTGGCGACACCAAGGACGCTGTAAAAAAAGCGACCAAGTAAACGCGCTTTCAAGCAGTCCAAACGGCCATCCACGGATGGCCGTTTTTATGTCACATGCTGTGATTAAAGTTTCGAAATTGTTTCAAGGTCGCCAAATAGGCTACCTTGATGTAGAAAACGGCCCCTGAGTCGCCCACGAACTCAACCTTTTTGCGGCGAAAGGAGACGCTATGATTTTTCCGGTTCTCGATGGGCTCAAGCTGCACAAAGTGCTGCTGCGCACCGTCAAGGAATTCGTCGATGACGAAATGCCCACCTACGCCTCGGCACTGGCCTACCAGATGCTGTTCTCGCTGTTTCCCTTCCTGCTGTTCCTGATTGCCCTGATCGGTTTCCTGCACCTGCCGGACTTCTTCACCTGGCTGCGCCTGCAGTCGGAACTGGTGTTGCCGCCCCAGGCCCTGGAGCAGGTCAACCCGGTAATCGACCAGTTGCAGCAATCCAAGGGTGGCCTGCTGTCGGTGGGTATCGTGATCGCGCTGTGGACGGCCTCGGCCGGCGTGCGCCTGATGATGAGCGCGATGAACGCCGCCTACGATGTGGTTGAAGGCCGGCCGATCTGGAAGCGCTTCCCGCTGTCGATTTTCTACACCGTTGGCATCGCCGGCATGTTGCTGGCCGCCGCCGCGCTGATGGTGCTGGGCCCGCAAGTGATGGAATGGCTGGCCGGTCAGATCGGCATGCAGGAATTCGTGGTGACCTTGTGGACCATCCTGCGCTGGCCGTTGATCGTGATTCTGCTGATGTTCGCCGTGGCCCTCATGTACTACGTGATGCCCGACGTCGAGCAGAAATTCCGCTTCATCACCCCAGGCTCGGTGCTGGCGGTGGTGGTGTGGATCGTCGCGTCGCTGGGTTTTGGCTACTACGTCAAAACCTTTGCTGACTACAACGCCATGTATGGCAGTATCGGCGCGATCATCGTGTTGCTCCTGTACTTCTACATTTCCGCCGCCGTGCTGTTGCTGGGTGCGGAGATGAACGCGGTGATCGAGCACATGTCCGCCGAGGGCAAGGATCCGGGTGAAAAAGAGTTCGATGAACCCGGCCACACCGATGAAAAACAGCACGTCTCAGGCCTCGGCCGGGACCACTCCAAGCCCACTGCCGATGAAGTCTGAGCGATGATCCGTGAAATCCTGAAAATGGGCGACGAACGCCTGCTGCGCATCGCACCTCCGGTCCCACCGGAAATGTTCGACAGCCCCGAGCTATGGCAATTGATCGACGACATGTTTCAGACCATGGAACACGTGGGCGGCGTCGGCCTGGCCGCACCGCAGATCGGTGTCGACCTGCAATTGGTGATTTTTGGCTTCGAGGCCAGCGAACGCTACCCGGACGCGCCGCCGGTGCCGCAGACGATTTTGATCAACCCACTGATCACACCACTGAGCCCGGTGCTGGAAGAGGGCTATGAAGGCTGCCTGTCCGTGCCGGGTTTGCGGGGGGCGGTGGACCGTTACCAACAGATTCGTTATGAGGGTTTTGACCCAAAGGGCGAGCCGATTGTGCGCATCGCCGAGGGCTTTCATGCGCGGGTGGTGCAGCATGAGTGCGATCACCTGATCGGCCGGTTGTATCCGTCGCGGATTACCGACTTCACCAAGTTCGGCTTTATCGAAGTGATGTTCCCGGACATGGATCCCACGGCTGACGACTGACCCTGCAGCTGAATGTGAGGCTGCTTGTTGTAGTGAGCGGGCTTGTTGTGGTGAGCGGGCTTGCCCCGCGCTGGGGCGCGAAGCGGCCCTAAAACCTGCCACCGAGTTTTGTCTGAATGAACGCGGTGGGTTTGTTGGGGCCGCTTCGCAGCCCAGCGCGGGGCAAGCCCGCTCACTACAGAAAAGCGATACTTCAATGTTTGTTAGTGGCCGGGTTTGACGAACCGCAACGTCATCCGATCCGACTCCCCGATCGCCACATACTTCGCCTTATCCTGCTCGCCCAATCTCAGCGTCGGCGGTAACGTCCACACGCCTGCCGGGTAATCCTTGGTGTCCTTCGGATTGGCATTCACCTCGCTCTGTCCCGCCAGCTTGAACCCGGCATCGGAGGCCAGCTTCACCACCTGTGCGGTGGTCAGGTAGCCGCTGTCCTTGATCGCTTCCAGATCCGCCCCATCCTTGGCCCGGTGATCTTCCACGCCCAACACGCCGCCCGGTTTCAGCACCTTGTAGAACGCACTGAACGTGGCCGGCGCAGTGCCTGCCTCGACCCAGTTATGCACATTGCGGAAGGTCAGTACGGCATCCGCCGAAGCCGGCTTGCCGAACACCGGCGCCTTGGGGTCGAACTCGACCACCTCAGCCTTGGCGTAGCGAGCTGGATCAGCCGCGAACTTCTTTTTCAGGTTCTCTTCAGACGTACGCGCGTAGGCGCTGCTGCTCGCCGCCTGCACGGCGGCGATGTAATGCCCATGCTCATTGAGCAACGGCGCCAGCAGTTCGCTGTACCAACCGCCACCGGGGGTAATTTCGATCACCGTCTGCTTGGCGCCCAGGCCAAAGAACTCCAGCGTCTGTTGCGGATGGCGATAGCTGTCGCGGGCGCTGTTGGCCGGGTCGCGCCAATTGCCGGCGAGCGCGCTCTGGTACTGCTTGGCGGTAATGGGCGCGTCGGCTGCCTGGCCCAAGACTGGAACGAGCAGGGCGGTGAGGGAGAGAGCTGCAAGCGTCGTTTTCATGATCATCCTGTAAAGGGCCACTGTGCCGCCGAGGCTAGCATGGGCCCTGCAGGCGCCGATCACACATTATCTGCGGTCGACCTTACCAAACGATCTAAGCCCATCGCGATCATGGGTTTGTTGCGCTTGTAGCGTACCCAGCGTTCGCTGAGGGATTGCGGCAGCACGGTGTCCTGGGTGAAGCCCATGCGTTGATACAACCCTTCCAGGTCTGGATGACACAACAACCACAGGGTGCCGTCGACATCGGCAACCGCGGCCTCAATCACCCGCGCCGCCAGCCCTTGGCCGCGATAGGCCGGGTCAACGAACACCCCGGTCAGCCATTGCCCTCCCACCACCGGCGTCAGGCACAACCCGGCGACGATCTCTGCGTCCCGCGCCACCCACAAACGCCCACCCTTGAGGGCCTTCATCGACGAATTGTGGTTGCGGTAAAACTTGTTCAGCAGCGGCCACAACGGCTCTGCCAGCGGTTCGATGTTCAATTCGGGCATGGTGTTCAGGCAGCGTTATCCAGGGCCTTGGATTATAAGCGCCTTCTGCCGGGCAATAGGTGGTATACCCAGTGCTACATCCCCTGTCAGTGGAGCATGCATCATGGCCAAAGGTATGGATTCAAAGAAAGCCGCGAAGAAAAAACCGGCAAAGACCGCCGATGAAAAACGCGCAGACAAAAAGGCCAAGAAGTCTGAAACCGGCCTTTTCGGTCACTGAGTTACAAGCTTAGAACCAAACGATCTGCAAGATTTTCCCGCGCCATTGCACAGAGCAGGAAACACCTGCTCTGAGCGGCTGATGGCAAACTACCTTGATCTGACCCAACGCCGGGAAATCGAAGCCCTGGCCAGCACCTTTATCGCAAGAACCGAATGGCCGACCTGGCTGCTGCTGATCGGCGTGTACGCCGGTTGGTTTGCCGTGATCCTGGGCAGCCATTGGCTGGGCCTGGGGTTGAGCCTCTTGCTGCTGATTCCAATCGTGACGCTGTGGCTGTCGGTGCAACACGAATTGCTCCACGGCCATCCCACCCGTTCGTTGCGGCTCAATAAACTGCTTGGTTACGCGCCCTTTGCTGTGTGGTACCCGTACACGCTGTACCGCGACAGTCACTTGCTGCACCACAACGACGAAGACTTGACCCTGCCGGGCATCGACCCGGAAAGCCGTTACCTCAACCAGCAGCAATGGGACAACAGTTCGTTGTTCGAGCGTGGCGTGCATTGGCTGACCAAGACGGTTCTGGGTCGCTTTGTGTTGGCCGCCCCCTTGGCAATCGGGCGTTTGGCCCGGCATGAATTCCGGCGCCTGCCCCAAGTGTGGCCGATGTGGCTGGCCCATGGCGTCGTCACCGTGTTGATGCTGAGTTTCATCGCCCATTACAGCGCGCTCTCGGTGTGGCATTACCTGCTGCTGGTCAGCGTGCCGGCCTTGTCCCTGGCGTCGATCCGTTCCTACTATGAACACCGCCCGCACCCGCAGCCGGAGCAACGTACCGTGCTCAACGAAGCGTCCTGGCCGTGGACCTGGCTGTTCCTCAACAACAACCTGCACCTGGTGCACCACGACCTGCCGAAACTGCCCTGGTACTTGCTGCCCACGGTCTACCGGGCCCGACGTGAGCAATGGGTGGCGCGCAGCGGCGGCTTCCTGGTGCAAGGCTACGGCCAGTTGATCAGCCGCCACGGCCTCAAGGCCATCGACAGCCCCCGGCACCCTTTTGCGTGAGAGATGACCATGAGTGACCACTATGCCGAGCTGCTGATGTACGTCGCGCCCGAGCCGATCGAGCAGGCCAACCAGCAGTGGATTGCGCGCATCCTCGACCACCTGAACCTGGGGCGGCGCAATGCCGATCACCTCGACCTGCACGGTCTGTGGCTTGCGCCTGAATTGCTCCTGACTCAGACCTGCGGTTATCCGCTGATGACCCAGCTGCGCGGCCAGGTCCGCGTCATCGGCCGCCCATGCTACGAGTTGCCCCATAGCAGCCAAGGCGAGCATTGCAGCCTGTTGCTGACTCGCGATGACAACCCACGCCGCACCTTGGCGGACTTCTACAACAGCCGTGGCGTGATCAACGGCCACGATTCCAACAGCGGCATGAACCTGCTGCGCGAACGCCTGGCCCCCTTGCAACGCGACGGGCGCTTCTTCGCCAACGTCGCCATCAGCGGCGCCCACCGCGAGAGCCTGCGTTGGCTGCGCGAAGACCGCGCCGACCTGGCGGCCATCGACAGCGTTACCTACGACTACCTCGCCCGTTTTGCGCCGCAGGAAGTGGCGGCGCTGCGCATCGTCACGCGCAGTGCACCGAGCCCGACCTTGCCCTATATCGGTCCAGTGGGCTTGAGCGATGAACAGGTCGTTCAGATCCGTCAGGCCATGAACCAGGCACTGCTGGATTTACCGCAGGTGGCCGAGACATTGGGCCTGCAAGCCGTACTGCCCGCCAGAGAAGACGACTACCAGGTGCTGTTGGGCTACCAGCAACAAGCCGCCAGCGCGGGCTACCCAGCACTTCAATAAGGTTATATAAAAATGCCTTTTAAATATTATTAAAGAATAAGCAGCCTTGCTAGGATCGCTCCACCGGAACACCGGACATAACGCGCAACCTACTCAGATGGAGCCACTATGTCCGGCGCCGACACTTCTCACAGCGATTACGTGGGCGGATTGTTCCGCAGTCATTACGACTGGCTGTGCAGCCGTTTGCACCGCCACCTCGATTCTCGTGCCCACGCCGAAGACATCGCCGCCGACACCTTCGTCCAGCTGCTGAGTGCGCCGGGTGTGGTGCCCATCCGCCAGCCGCGTGCGCTGCTCACCACCATCGCCCAGCGGCTGATGTATCAACTGTGGCGCCGGCGTGATCTGGAACGGGCCTACCTCGACGCTCTGGATAACGACGAAACCTCCACCGCGCCCTCTCCCGAAGAGCTGGCGCAAATGCTTGAAGCCCTGCAAGCCATCGACCAGCTGCTCGACGGCTTGCCGGCCAAGGTCAAGGCGACCTTTTTGCTCTCGCAACTCAATGGCCTGACCTACCCGGAGATCGCCAGCGAACTGGGGATTTCCCAGCGCTCGGTCAGTGACTACATGACCCGCGCCTTCAACCGCTGCCTGCGGCTGTGCCTGGAATGAGCGACGAGCTGATCGACAGCGCCACGCGCTGGTACGTGCTGTTGCGCTCCGGCCAAGCCACTGCGGGCGACTGGCAGCGCTATGAACAATGGCGCGCCGCCGACCCGCGTCATGACGCCCTGTGCCGACAGTTGGAAACCCGCTTGGGGGTGTTCCAGGTTCCCCAGGCGCAAGGGGTGAGTGGCAAGGTGCTGCAACAGGCGCTGGAGGCGCCGTCCAGTCGACGGCAGGTGTTGCAGGTCGCGCTGGCCGGTGCTGGTGTGGCGGTTGGCGCGGTGTTGTTGGCCAAGCCGCTGGGCTTGCCATTGACTGAACTGACGGCGGATATCCGCACCGGCACCGGCGAGCGCCGTACCGTCGCGTTGGACGATGGCAGCGAATTGCTGCTCAACGCACAAAGCGCGGCCGACATCCAGTTTGATCCGCAACGCCGGCTGATACGCCTGCGCGAGGGCGAGTTGCTGGCCAAGGTCGCCAGCGACCGCATCCGACCGTTTTTGATCCAGACCGACCAGGCGCGTCTGCGCGCCGACGGCACCCGTTTCCTGGTGCGTGAACGGCAAGGGCAGGGCCAGGTGGTTGCCCTCAACGGCGCAGTGGAAATTGACGGCCAGCACGGCGAACGCCTGCAACTCGCCGCCGGCCATGAAGTGCATTACGACCGCGCCGGATTCGGCCCGGTGCAGGCCAGCTCCTCCGGGGCCACGGCCTGGGTCGACGGCTTCCTGCAAGTGCGCGACCGGCCACTGGCCGAAGTCATCGACGCACTGCGGCCCTATCACAATGGCGTGCTGCGCCTGGACCCCGCTGTGGCGGGCCTGCGCGTCAGCGGCTTGTATCGGCTCGACAACCCCCAGCAAATCCTCGACACCCTGGCGCGCACCTTGCCGATCCACATCACCCGCCGCAGCGGTTTTTGGGTGACCGTCAATGCTGCGTGACCTCGGTTCTATCGACATAACCAAACGATCTGCAAGTTTTCCCCCCGCCGTCCCACATCACTCCCGTAAGCGCTGCGGGGAGCAGCGCCGTCGAGTTTCCTTGGGGGGAGCCAAAGTGAATCAGTTCAACCGTGTGCCGCTTCGAACCTTTGCCCTGGTGCCGTTCGCCAGCCTGTTGTTGTCGTTTGCCGCGAGTGCCGAGGAGGCGCGCCAGGTCTATCACATTGCACCTGGCCCGTTGGATGAAGTGCTGCTGAGCATCAGCCGCCAAAGCGGCCAGGTGATCTCGTTTACGCCGCAGTTGGGTAACTATTCCTCGGCCAGCGTGGACGGTTCTCTGTCGGCGCAACAGGCGGTGGACGCCGCGCTCAAGGGCACCGGCCTGCAAGTCCAGGTGAGCCCGGACGGCGCGTTCATCATCAAGGAAGGCGCGAGCAAAAACGCGACCAGCAACGTCAACGCGCAAACCCGTGCAGCGCAAGCACCGACCCTGGACCGCGTGGTCGCCATCGGCACCCGGCGCAGCGACGCCACCGCCTTGACCAGCGCCGCGCCGGTGGATGTGATCAACGCCGAAGAACTCAAGCAGACCGGCGCCACCAGCCTCAACCAGGCGCTGTTCCAACTGCTGCCGTCGTTCAACTTTCCGCAGAACCAGAGCGCCACCCGTGGCCAGAACCCCAAGGGTGCGTCCCTGCGTGGCTTGGCGCCGGACCAGACGCTGGTGCTGATCAACGGCAAGCGCCGTCATGCCTCGGCGGTGGTGAACATCTCCGGTGGCGTGCCGTTCATTGGCGCGCAGCCGGTGGACCTGGACATGATCCCCATCAGCAGCATCGACCACGTCGAAGTGCTGCGCGATGGCGCCTCGGCGCAATACGGCTCGGATGCGGTGGCGGGCGTGGTCAACATCGTGCTCAAGGAGCGTGACAGCGGCGGCCAGGTCAACACCCAACTGGGCAAATACGCCCAGGGCGACGGCTTCAGCAAAACCACCGACGGCTGGTACGGCCTGGGGTTGCCGGGGGATGGTTTCCTGACCCTGAGCTTCAACACCCTCAACAACAAACCCACCGACATTGGCGACAAATACGTCGCCGACGGCCAACTGCAAGACCCGCGCTGGGGCGGTGCCGGGCGCGATAAATTCAACCTGGCGGCCAACGCCGAAGTCGGCCTGAGCGACCAATGGCGCCTCTACAGTTTCGCCACCTTTGGCCAGGACAAATCGGTAAACAACACGCCGCCGTTGCTGGCGAATAATCCGAATAACGTGCAGGGCATTTACCCCAACGGCACCATTCCCAAATACCGCTACCGCTATGAAGACGGCGCACTCACCGTCGGCACCCGCTATGAAGACGACACGCTTGGCCGCTTTGACCTCAGCGCCACCTACGGTCGCGACAAGCACGATGAACTGGCCTTCAACACCGTCAACCCGAGCTACGGCCTGAACAGCCCGACCAAGTTTGACGTGGCGACACTGGTCAACGAGCAGACCAACCTTGGCCTGGATTACGCCAAGGACCTGGACGTCAACTGGTCGAGCCATCCGCTGACCGTCTCGGCAGGCATTGCCTACCGCCATGAGCAGTATCGTCTGGAGGAGGGCGACTACGAGTCCTACTCCTTTGGCGGCATCAACGGTGTGCAGGTCGGCGCGGTGCAAGCCTCCGGTCTCACACCAGACGACGCCGGCACCTATAAGCGGGATGTCGGCGGCGTTTACTTTGGCCTTGAGCACCAGCTCACCGACAAATTCCAGGTCGGCCTGGCGGGGCGTACCGAGCACTACTCGGACTTCGGTTCGGCCACCACCGGCAAGCTCTCGGCGCGGTATGACTTCACGCCGCAGGTGGGCTTGCGCGCCACGGTGAACAACTCCTTCCGTGCGCCGACCCTGGGCCAGATCGGCACGTCGTGGACCACCACCACCAACGTCGACATCAACGGCAACCCGGTGCTCACGCGCATGTTGCCCGCCGACAACCCGGCCGCCCGTGCGCTGGGCGCCGAGCCGCTCAAGCCCGAGAAGTCCACCAACTACTCACTCGGCTTGGTGCTGCGTCCGGTCGAAAACGCTTCATTGACCATCGACGCCTACCAGATCTCGATTCGTGATCGCCTGCTCTACAGCGGCGGTATTTCCGGGCCGCGTGCCGAACAGATCCTGCAACAAGCCGGGTTTGGCCAGTACACCTGGGCGCAGTTCATGACCAACGCGGCCAATACCCGCACCCGTGGCGTCGACATCGTCGGCAAGTACAACCTGGACCTGGCGCAGTACGGCGCGTTGAGCCTGTCGGCCGGCTACACCAAGGCGCGCACCACGATCGAGAAGGTCCACGAAAACCCCAACGGCTTCGACATCCTCACCCGCGAAGCCCGTGGCTTCCTGGAACACGGCTACCCCGAAGACAAACTGGTGCTCGGTGCGACCCACCGCATCGGCGCATGGACCATCGCCCTCAGCGAAACCCGCTACGGCGAATACCGCAAATACGCCGCCAGCGAAGCCAACGCCCAGTACGACCAGACCTTCGGCGCACAGTGGAACACCGACCTGGACGTGAACTACGCCTTCACTAAACAACTGCGCTTGTCAGTCGGCGCCAACAACCTGTTCGACAGCAAGCCCGACGACTTCAACACCCGCCTGCGCCAGACCCCGGGCCAGCAGTACAGCTACCTGTCGCCGTCGGCGCCGGAAGGGGCGTTTTACTACACGCGGCTCAGTTATGACTTTTAACGAACATCACCGCACAACTATGAGGTTGCCGATGAAGCATCTGAAAAAACTCCTGGGCGGTGGTCTGCTGGCCCTGAGCCTGCTGACCCCAGCCGCCCACGCCGCCGAAGCTGTCAAACCCATTCACTTCGGTGACATCACCTGGGAAAGCGGCAGCCTGATCACTGAAGTGCTGCGCCTGATCGTCGAGAAAGGCTACGGCCTGCCGACCGACACCTTGCCCGGCAGCACCGTGAGCCTGGAAGCCGCCCTGGCCAAGGACGATATCCAGGTGATCGGTGAAGAGTGGGCCGGGCGCAGTCCGGCGTGGGTCAAGGCGGAAAACGAAGGTAAGGTATTCGGCCTCGGTGACACGGTCAAAGGCGCCACTGAAGGCTGGTGGGTGCCGGAGTTCGTGATCAAGGGCGATGCCGCGCGCGGTATCAAGCCCCTGGCGCCGGACTTGAAGTCGGTGGCCGACCTGCCGCGCTACAAGGACGTGTTCCGCGACCCCGAAGACCCGAGCCGTGGGCGCTTCCTCAACAGCCCAACCGGCTGGACCTCGGAAATCGTCAACAGCCAGAAACTCAAGGCGTACAAACTCACTGACAGCTTCGTCAACTTCCGCACCGGCTCTGGCGCGGCGCTGGATGCCGAAGTCGCATCGTCGATCCGTCGTGGTAAACCCGTGTTGTTCTACTACTGGTCGCCGACGCCGCTGTTGGGGCGGTTCAAGCTGGTCAAGCTGGAAGAGCCGCCGTTCAACGCCGAAGCCTGGAAGACCCTGTCCGACGCGAAAAACCCCAACCCCATTGGCACCCGCTCGATGCCGGCGCGCCTGGCCATTGGTGTGTCGGCACCGTTCAAGGCGCAGTACCCGCAACTGGTGAGCGTGTTTGAAAAGGTCGACCTGCCGATTGACCTGCTTAACGGCATCCTCGGGGAAATGAGCGAGAAACGCACGCCGCCCCGCCAAGTGGCTGAAGCCTTCCTCAAGGACCATCCAGACGTCTGGCAACAATGGGTGCCAGCCGATGTGGCGGCCAAGCTGAAGGGGGCGCTCTGATGCTTAAAATCTTCGCTGCTGCGGTACTTTCACTGGTTGCCGCTCAGGTTCTGGCGGCCGAACCGGCCACGTTGCGCATCGGCTACCAGAAAAGCTCTGTGAGCATGGTGCTGGCCCGTGAGCACAAACTCTTCGAGGACGCGTTGCCCGGTACCCAGGTGCAGTGGATCGAGTTCCTCGGCGGCCCGCCGCTGATCGAGGCGCTGAACGGCGGCAGCCTGGACATCGGCAATATCGGTGACATCCCGCCAATCTTCGCCCAGGCCGCAGGCATCGATTTGCAGTATTTCGCCGTCGAACCCAACGAGGGCAAGACCGAAGCGGTGTTGGTGCCCAAAGCCAGCAGCGTGCAGAGCGTGGCCGAACTCAAGGGTAAACGCGTGGCGCTGCTCAAGGGCTCCAGCGCCCACAACCTGTTCCTCAAAAGCCTGCTGCGCGCCGGTTTGCAATGGAAGGACGTGAACGTGGTGTACCTGTCGCCGTCCGATGGCCGCGCTGCGTTCGAGCAAGGCAAAGTCGACGCGTGGGTGGTGTGGGACCCGTACTACTCCGCGGCCGTGGTCGACGGTTCCGCCCGCGTGTTGGGCGACGGCCAGGGACTCAATCCGGCGGGCAGTTTCTTCGTGGTCAGCAGCCCATTTGCCAAGCAATATCCGCAGTCCATTGGCGCGATCATCAAGACGTTGGCCAAGGCGCAGCGCCTGTCCCTCGACCAGCCCGAAGACAGCATCGCGCTGATGGCCAAGACCCTGGGCTTGCAACCAGCGGTGGTCAAAAGCTACTTCGAACACCGCTCGCCCGCGCCGATTCGCCCGTTGGAAGCGGTTGACGTCGGCAACCAGCAACGCACTGCCGACCTGTTTTTTGCTAACGGCCTGATCCCGAAAAAGGTCGATGTGCAGCAGGCGGTATTCAAGGCGCCCTAATGAGCGGGCTTTTTTGTGGTGAGCGGGATTTCTGTGGTGGAGAGGCTTTTTGTGGTGAGCGGGCTTGCCCCGCGCTGGGCTGCGAAGCAGACCCAAAACCTGTCACGCGGTGTGCCTGAAGTAACGCGGTGGCCTGAATAGGGGCCGCTTCGCAGCCCAGCGCGGGGCAAGCCCGCTCACCACAACAAGCAAGCCCGCTCGCCACAAGGTAAAGCGCACTCATCCAAAATTAATCAGTGAGCAGACCATGCAACCGATCTACATCGATTTTCTCAACGGCCTGGACATCGACGAACTGGGCCTCACCAACGAAGAAATCCTCACCGCCATCGAAGCCAGCCTGGCGATCCAAGGCCGTGGCGAGGCGGTGATCGAGCCGCGTACCCACCTGATTCCCGGCGGTGAGATCAACGGCCACTTCAACGTATTGCGCGGTGTACTCGGCGGCGATATCGGCTATGCCGGCGTCAAAGTGGTGGGGGATTTTGTCGACAACTACCGCAAGGGTTTGCCCTCGGAATTGGCCATCCTCAACCTGCTGGACCCGGCCACCGGGATTCCCAAGGCGATCCTGGATGCCTCGGCGATCACCGATATGCGTACCGGTGCGATTACGGCCATCGGCGCCAAATACCTGGCCCGGCCCGACAGCAAGGTGCTGGCGCACATTGGCGCGCGCGGCACGGCGTATTGGAACGTGCGCTTGCTGGATCACCTGTTCGACTTCGACGAAATTCGCGTGCACTCACGCCGCAGTGAAAGCCGCGAAGCCTTCGCTGAGCGCTTGCGCAAGGACCTGGGAAAACCCGTGATCGTCACCGACGATTGGGCGTCCACCGTGCGTGGCGCCGACATCGTGGTCGAGGCGTCGCGCCTGGACCAGCCCGAGCCCTTGTTGCGCACCGAGTGGATCAAACCCGGCGCCTTTGTGGTGCCCTACGGCACCATGAGCGCGGTGGAATTGTCGCTGACCGACATCATGAGCAAGCTGGTAGTCGATGATTGGGGCCAGTGCAAAGGCGGGCTTTTTGGCGCGCTACGTGCCCATGTCGACGCTGGAAAACTCAGTGCCGAAACCCTGCATGCCGAGCTGGGCCAGATCGTGGCCGGCTTGAAAACCGGCCGGGAAACCGCCGAGGAAACCATCCTGTTCTGGCACCGTGGCCTCAGCCTCAGTGATATCGCGCTGGGCCATGCACTGCTGGAAAAAGCCAAGCGCCTGGGGATTGGCCAGCGGTTGCGCTGGGCATGATTCACTTCGATCCCCAAGGTTTAGCCCTGGCAGATTTGCTGGCGATTGCCCGGCAGGATGTGCCGGCGGATTTCTCTGTGCAGGCCCGTCAGCGCATCGATGAAGGCCACCAGTTGTTGGTGAAACTGGCGGCTGAAGGCACGCCGATTTATGGCGTAAATACCGGCCTCGGTGCAGCGGTGGATACGCCGGTGGCGCCCGTGCAGGCGAGTATTCCGTTGGGGCGCGCGGTGGGTGTCGGACGTTTGGCCAATCGTCAGGAGCTGCGCGCCATTACCGCCGCGCGGCTGGCAGGATTGGCTCAGGGGCGTTCGGGTATTTCAGCGCAAGCTGCGCAGGCGTTGCTGGATTTACTTAACTCGGGTGCCGAACCGCAAGTGCCGTTACTCGGCTCGTTGGGCGAGAGCGACCTGGCGCCGTTGGCACACTTGAGTCTGTCGCTTTCGGTGCCATTGACCGGAAAGGACGGGCTGGCGCTGGTCTCAGCGAATGCCGCCAGTGTCGGGCTCGGCGGATTGCTGGTCGCCGAGGCACAGCAAGTGTTGGCAGCGGTGCTGGCGGCGCTGGCGTTGTCGTGCGAGGGCTATCGGGCCAACCTCAGTCCGTTCCAGCCATGGGCTTCGCGCCTGCGGCCGGCACCGGGGCAAACCGAGCAGTCGGCGGCGTTGTTGCAGTTGCTGGCGGGCGGTGAGCTGGCGGACAGCCCGCGTCGTCTGCAGGACCCCTTGAGCTTCCGCTGTGCCACGGTGGTCCAGGGTGCGGCGCAGCAGGCGTTGCAGCAGTTGCATGAGCTGGTCGAACTGGAATTGCGCAGCGGTGCGGATAACCCGGCGTTGATCAGCGAAGCGTCGCTTGTGTTAGCCACGGCGAATTTCGACAGCACCCACTTGGCGCTGGCCGCTGAAGGCTTGGGCCTGGCGCTCAATCGAGTAGCCGCATGCAGCGCCGAACGGATTGCCAAATTGCTATCGCCGGCTTCGAGTGATCTGCCGCGTTTCCTGATCACTCAACCCGGTCATGTCGGTATGGCCGCCTTGCAGCGCACCAGTTCGGCGTTGGTCGCGGAAATCGGGCATCTGGCCAATCCACTGCCGGCGGTGAGCGTGCCGGTGGCGGACCGTGTTGAAGACTATGCGGGCCAGGCGCTGGCCGTGGTCGACAAGACCCGTCGCTTGACCGAGCGGGTGTTGTGGCTGGCCAGTATTGAACTGATTGTTGCCGCGCAGGCGGTGGACTTGCGCGGCGAGCTACGTTTAGGTGAAGGCGCTCGGCAGATCCATGAAACCGTGCGTAGCCAGGTGGTCCACCTGGACCAGGATCGCTCGGGTTCGGTGGATGTGCTGGCGTTGAGTGCCTTCATCTCGACTCATGGGTTTTCGGCGGCCAACGCCGCAATCACCGCCGGTCGCTCACCCACCCGCTGCTGAAACGCCGCCAGCGCCGGCCACTCACCCAAATCAATCGCGTGAAACGCCGCCCAACGCAGCACCACGAACAGGTAGGCATCCGCCACCGAGTATCGCGCACCCAACAGGTAATCCTGGCGCTCCAGCGTCTGCACCAGCACCGCGAAGCGCTTGAACAGGGTGGCCTGGAATGAGGCCTTCACCTCGCCCTGGATCGCGCCGTTGAAGAACACCGCCAAGCCGCCATGAATCTCGGTGGCGATGAAGTTCAGCCATTCCTGCAGACGCACGCGTTCCCAGCTGCCAGTGGCCGGCGCCAGGTCTGCGGTGGGTTTCAGGTCGGCCAGGTATTGCAGGATCGCGCTGGCTTCGGTCAGCACCTGGCCGTTGTCCAGTTTCAGCGCAGCAACGTAGCCCTTGGGGTTGATCTGCAGGAAGTCGTCGCCGTCGGCGGTGGTCTTGGCTTGGTTATCCACCAGGACCAGGTCGAACGGCAGCGCCAATTCGCGCAGCACGATATGCGGGGCGAGGGAACAGGCGTGGGGGAAGAAATACAGTTTCATCTGGGGCAGCTCCGTTGAATTTGCGCCAGTCTCGCGGGCGTGGCACCGTGCGTAAAATTAAACGTTCAGACCCCCGCCATAAGGACAGCTACTGCCATGATGAACCTGATGCACTGGCGCTTGCTGGTGGCCGTGGCCGATCACGGCAGCATCACCGCCGCCGCCGAGCGCGTGGGCATGACCCAATCCGCCGCCAGCCAGGCCATGGCCGGTATGGAGGCGACGCTGGGTGCGCAGTTGTTTACCCGTGAACCGCGCAAAACCCTGCCCACCGCCTTGGGCTTGAGTGTGATCGAGCAGGCACGGGTGATGCTTGGGGCCTTGCAGGCGATTCGCAGCACCGTGGACGAAGCCAGACCGATGCTGCGTGGGACGATTCGCATCGCCAGTTTCCCCATGGTGCTGGCGACGTTTCTGACACCCGCTTTGCAGCGTTTTGCGCAGCTCTATCCCGGTATCGAGGTCACCACCCTGGATGTCACTGACAACGAAGTGCTCACCCTGCTCGACACTGGCCTTATCGATTTAGGCGTGGTGCTCAACCCCGCGCCCGAGCGCAACGCGACGGTGCTGGGCCGTGACTTATGGACGGCCGTGCTGCCAGTGGCGCATGCGCTGGCGCAACGCCCGGCGGATGCCACGGTGTCGCTTGAGGAACTGCTTGAGCAGCCTTTCGTGCTGGCTACCGGTGGCTGCACCGCCAATGCCCGCAGCCTGGGCGCCGCGGCAGGCCTGACCCTGCGCGATATCCGCGTTGAGGTGCGTGAATGGAACAGTGCCTTCAGCCTGGTGCGTGAGGGCGTCGGCGTCACACTGGTGCCGGAAATGGCCTTGCCGGTTCAGCGCAAGGGCCTGCGCGTGATGGCCTTGGATGTGCCGCTGCACCGCGAATTTGCCTTGGTCGGCTCGCCGGACCGCCCACCGTCAGCCGCCGCCCTCGCATTGTTAAAAATGCTGGCTGACTAGTGGCCTTGCATAGCGCCAAGCCCTGTCTATGCTCACCCAGAACCGTTGATGACGCTTGGCATATAAAGCGATTTGGATGGTTATTTCCCCATGAAGGTGTGCCAGCAATATCCAACAAATGAATGGAATGCGCCTTCCAGGCGCCGGGAATCTAGGGTGATCTGACCATGTTCAACCGCCATCACAAATCCGACCTGCAACAAATCGAACGTTTCTCCTGCGCCCTCACCGAATCCAACGCCAAACTGGCCGCCATCAGCCGTTCCATGGCCATGATCGAGTTCGACCCCAGTGGCGTGATCCTCGACGCCAACGACAACTTCTGCAAAACCATGGGTTACAGCGCCGAGGAAATACGCGGTAAACATCACCGGCTCTTTTGCGACGAGCCCTACACCCATACCGACGCCTACGCCAAGCTATGGCGCGACCTGGCGCGGGGCGAGGCCCTTAGTGGCACCTTCATGCGCCTGAACAAGCATGGCCAGGAAGTCTGGCTGGAAGCCAGCTACATGCCGGTGCTGGACAAGGACAACCACGTTCAAAGCGTGATCAAAGTCGCGTCGGATATCACGGCGCGGGTCCATCACGAACATGAAAACCAGAGCCTGATCGATGCTATTGGCCGTTCCATGGCGGTGATCGAGTTCACCCCGCAGGGCCAGATCCTCAACGCCAACGAAAACTTCCTGAAGACCGTGCAGTACTCCCTGGATGAAATCGTCGGCCAGCACCACAGCCTGTTCTGCCACCGCAACGAAGTGGAGTCGCCGGCCTACAAGGCGTTCTGGGCATCGCTCAATCGTGGCGAATACCACTCGCACCGCTTCGAGCGCAAAAACAAGTACGGCAAGACCCTGTTCCTGGAGGCGTCCTACAACCCGATCTTCGACACCAATGGGCGCCTGTACAAGGTGGTGAAGTTCGCCAGCGACATCACTGACCAGGTCACCACCCTGCGCACCGCCGCCGACTCGGCCCACGCCACCTCGGTGCAAAATGACGCCTGCGCCCGCAAGGGCTCGGAGGTGGTGCAGCAAACCGTGCAGATCATCGAGGAAATTTCCCACGACCTGAACCAGGCGGCGCAGAGCATCGATGCGGTCAGCAAACAATCGGACATCATCGGCGCCATCGTGCAGACCATCCGCAGCATTGCCGAGCAGACCAACATGCTGGCGCTCAACGCCGCGATCGAAGCAGCACGGGCCGGTGAGCATGGGCGCGGCTTTGCCGTGGTGGCCGACGAAGTGCGCAGCTTGGCGGCGCGGACCAGTCAGGCGACGGTGGAAATCGTCGATGTGGTGCGCAAGAACCACGATTTGTCGCTGAGCGCGGTATCGAGCATGCAATCGAGCTTGAGCCGCACGGGCTTGGGGGTGGAATTGGCGAATGAAGCGGGGCAGGTGATTCTGGAGATTCAGGAAGGGTCACGGCATGTGGTGGATGCGATCGGGCAGTTCAATTCGACGTTGCAGCTGCAATAAACGCATTTTCGGCTTGATAACCTGATCACTGTGGGCGCTGGCTTGCCTGCGAAAGCATCACCTCGGTACATCAGAAACACCGAGTGATCCGTATCGCAGGCAAGCCAGCTCCCACACAAGTGCGGCTTAGATCGCCGCCAGGGTCTCTTTCACTGCCTGCGCTTGCGGGTCAACGGTCTTTGCCGCTACCTGCTGCTCTTGCTGCTGCTTCAGGCGTTCGGCCACTTGCTTGGAAATCGCATCCTGCTTTTCCTGGGACATGTTCTGCACGTCCGCCTCGGTCAAACCTTGTTCCTTGAGCAATTGCTCACGGATGCGCTCGGCCGGGGATTTGCTCATGTAGTCAGTGAACTCAGAGCGCGCAGTGCTGGCGGTGGCGCCGGTTTTCGGTACGTCCGGTGTCGCCGTAGCGGCAGTGACCGCCTCTGTGGACGTCTGCAACTGCACGCGGGTCTTGGCGAAGGCCTCGTCAATGCGGTCGTTGGCCTTGTCCAGTTCCTTCTGCGCGGCCGGCACGGTCACGCTTTGTTGCGCGGCTTGCAGGGCACCGCTGTACAGCGCGCTGGCAGCGGCGTTGGCGGGGTCCATGTCGGGCCGTTTGAGTTGTTGAACGGTCGACACGGCTAAGGTGTTGTTGTTAACCAGCATGATCGGTCACCTGGGGAAATGTTCGGTGCCACAGGTGCAGCAAATAGCGTGCCGGGTGTAAACGCTAGGGAGTTGGGGCCTGGACCAAGCCGCTATGGCAAGAGTTGTCCTGCTGCCGGCCAATTCTTGCCGGTTGCTGGCAGTTTGAAAGCCCCCTGCAGGCCTGCTTATTATCTCAAAGGCCGATACCCACTAACTGCATCTCCCCTCCATTGACTTCCAGCAACTCACCCCCTGCACCTGTGGCTCTCATGTAGAACCGGGCATGGACTTTTCCAGTGCTGGTATTGAATTCATAAAATGTAATTTCTCCGGACGAAGCTTGAAACTTGAGGGGAGCAGGGTCGGAGGTGTATTTCAATTCGCAGCTGGCGGTCACTTGTCCGCTGGGGTTGCTGATGGTGTATTTGTCTCGGTCTCCCGTAATTCCACTTGGGAGGTGAAACTCCAGGTAAGCGGCATTTGAGCCTTGCATAGTGGTATCCAATACATAGCCGAAGGGCGTTTTCTTTAGCCTGATTTCGTCGGCGATGTATTCAAAAATCACGCTGCCCCTGACCAGTTGTGCGGTAAATGTTCCATTGGTGGGATTTTTGTCGTCGCGTTCAACTTGGGAATTTGTCATGACGTTATCCTGATGTGTTCGCTAAGGGGCTTCATAGAGCTGTCCTAGCCCTGCTCAAAATCTGATGCCTATAGCGACTTCAAGTCTACTGTCAGAAATAACAGTCACGACAAATGGCAGCGTTGCTATCAGTGGGCGATATTTTCCAACGCCAGGTTCCGCGTACGCGGCCCGAACCAACTGATGGTGATCATCACGATCAACATGCTGCTGGCAATGAATGCCAACACCCCCGGTGTGCCCAGGTGTTCGAGGATAAAACCGATCAACAAGCTGCTGAACACCGTGGACAAACGGCTGAACGAGTAACAGAAGCCTACCGCCCGTGCGCGGATGTTGGTGGGGAACAATTCACTTTGGTACGAGTGATAACTGAAGCTCAGCCAGGCGTTGCAGAAGGTGATCATCACCCCACAGATCACCAGCCCCACCGCCGTGGTTTGCAGGGCGAACAGGCTGCCGAAGACCATCGCGCCCAACGCCGAGCCGACGATCTGCCATTTGTTTTCAAAGCGGTTGGCCACCTTCACGAACAACAACGGCCCCAGCGGATAGGCGAGGGTGATGATGAAGGCGTAGAGCAAGCTGTGGGTCACGCTGACGCCCTGGCCCGACAGCAACGCTGGCAGCCAGTTACCAAAACCGAAGAAGCCGATGGCCTGGAACACATGAAACACGATCAGCATCAAGGCGCGACGGCGGTATGGTGGTTGCCAGATATCGGCAAAGCGACCGCTGCCCTGCACGCTGACGGCTTCGGGCTCGGGCTCATCCAAGGGTTTGCCATGATCCTTTTGGCAGCGCGCTTCAAGGTTGTCCATGATCACACCGGCTTCTTCGAAACGTCCTTTTTGTGCAAGCCAACGCGGCGACTCTGGTAAACGCTTGCGCAATTGCCAGATAAACAGCGCAAACACGGCGCTCGACAACACCACCCAACGCCAGCCGGATACGCCGAACGGCGCCTGTGGCACCAGCCACCACGACATCAACGCCACCGCCGGCACGGACAGGAACTGGATAAAAAACGCAAAGGCAAACGCCGAACTGCGCATGCGCTTGGGCACCAGTTCCGAGAGGTAGGCGTCGATGGTCACCAGCTCGATGCCCAGGCCAATGCCGACCAGGAAGCGCATGCAGATGATGCCCACGGCGGAGGTCTGGATGCCCATCAATACCGTGGCGACGGTGTACCAGATCAACGCAAAGGTGAAGATCGCCCGCCGTCCGAAGCGGTCGGCGATAGGGCTGAGCAGGCTGGCGCCGAGGAACAGGCCGAGGAAGGTTGCCGAGGCAAAAGCGGCCTGGTCCGAGAAACCGAATACGCCTTCGCTGCCGGTGTGGAAGATTCCGTCACTGATCAGGCCGGGGCTGATGTAGGCGGTCTGGAACAGGTCGTACAGCTCGAAAAAGCCGCCGATGGACAGCAACGCCACCAGGCGCCAGACCGTGGCGACGGCAGGCAGGCGATCGATGCGTGCGCTGATATGGGCGGCGCGGATCGGATCGATGCCGTCGGTGCTAGAGAGTGCGGGCATGGGGAAACTCAATAAGTGATCGGAATCTCGAATGTCTGAAACGCATCATCCTGGGGATGGTAACCCAGCACCCGCGTGGTTTCGCTCAGGTCCAGGCGCTTGAAGCGGTTATTGGAAATGCCATGGGCAATCAGGTGCTTCACACCCTCGGCTTCCACCGAGCGTTGCAGCAACTGCACCGCGTCACGCGGGCTGAGCCAGGCGCTGAGGTCACGGGCGTTATTGAGGTCGTGGGTTTCGGGGAATTCGAAGGCGCCGATGCGCAGGGCAATCGTCGACAGCGGGGTTTTCGCGGCGTAGTAGCCACACAGCGCCTCGCCGTAGCATTTACTCACGCCGTACAGGTTGGCGGGCATCACCGGCATGCCGGGCGTGATCTGGCGGTCTACCGGGTAGCCTTCGATGGTTTGCGCGCTGCTGGCGAACACTAGGCGCTTGACTCCGGCGGCCACGGCGGCTTCGAACAGGTAGGTGGTGGCGAGGATGTTATTGGGCAGCAATTCATCGAACGACGCGCTGGCGTGGGGGATGCCCGACAGGTGCACGATCACGTCGATGCCGTCGAGCAAGGCCGCCAGGCTGGATTTGTCGCTGAGATCGGCGTGCACGAAGCGGTGCTCGCCCAGGTCGAAATCCGGCGCGATGCGGTCGGTGAGGGTAAAGCGGTAACGGTCTTTGGATGCGTCGAAAAACGTCTTGCCGATTCTCCCGCAGGCGCCGGTGAGCAGTACGTTGAGTCCTTTCACGCTGTAGTCCTTGTTTTAGTTATGGCCGTCGAGGGCAAAGGTTTTGAAACCGGGGCGCTGGCTGAGGCGCTGGTAATACGCCTCCACCGCCGGGTAGGGCGGATGCTCCAGCGGCGCGTTGCGCCAGCGGTGTACCGAGAGGCCGACGAGGATGTCGGCCAGGGTGAATTCATTGCCGGTGACGTAGGCGCCGGTCTTGATCAGCTGTTGTTCGAGCAGGCCCATCTTGTCGTTCCAGGCCTGCACGCCGGCCTGGATGCGTTGTGGGTCCTGGTAGTCCGGGTTCTGGCGCACCAACGCATGGAACGCGTAGCCCCAGGACGGGTTGAGTTCGGTGGCTTGCCAGTCCATCCATTGCTCGACCCGGGCCCGTGGCGCGGGCTCGGCGGGGAGCAGGTCGTGGCGTTGGTAGAGGCTGACCAGGTAACGGCAGATGGTGTTGGATTCCCACAGCACGCCGTGGTCATCGATCAGCACCGGGACCTGGGCGTTGGGGTTCAGGGCGAGGAAGTCGGCGGACTGGGTGGGCTGGAAGCCGATGCCCCAGTCTTCGCGCTGGTAATCGATGCCCAGTTCCTGGCAGGTCCAGAGCACTTTGCGCACGTTGATGGAGGACGTGCGGCCCAAGATTTTCAGTGAGTGTCCCATGGTGCTTCCCTGGCGGTGACAAGGGACTCAATTTAGCAGGGACATGGGGGCGGTGCGAGACCGTTGTCAGGCATAGGTGGCAAGAGCGCTTTTAGAGGACACAGTGCTCTTGCCACTTTAAGAACATGCACTTTATTAATGTTAAAGGCTGGTGAGCGTAACGATCCCATTCGTAACGTTTACTGCCGGCCCATCTGGCCTGCCAGTTGCTTCGAACTCAAATGTCCCGTCAATTTGAGTCTTGGCGAAATCAACACTATTCAAGTTGAAGGTTCCGGTTTCGGCATAGTGGTTATATTGACCATCTGAGTAAGTGTGGAAAATGTAGGCGCCCACATCTTCGTCGCCACCTGGGGCACCTATGGAGTAAGTGCCAGGGACGATATCTTTATCTACGTAAATCAATACTGCGCGGTCACTTGATTCGCTGGTTGCGAGAATCAGGTACTGGTTGCCCGTATCTAGAAAATTCACAGTATGAGAAGTAAATGGCAAGGGGGTGATGGATACAGTACAGCCGACAACCCCTTTGGCGAGTAGCGATGGAGTGGAAGTTTTAGAGGGCATGGCAGGGTCCTTTTCGGTGAGATTCAAGCGTCAGACGTCTTCGTCGACGCTTCACTTATAAGGCGCACATGCGCGGGTGCCTACTGTCAAAGTTGACAGGTAGATAGACGCGGATCTGCTCTGCCTTGGCTCAGAACGCAGGCAGCAACCCTCTTACGTACTCTCCCGCACCTGCAACTCAAACCCCATGTCCACCACCGGCTTGGCGATCTTGTTACCCGCCATGATCGTCAACAGATGCTCCGCCGCACGCCGCCCAATCGCTTCACGCGGGGTGCTGATGCTGCTCAGGCGCGGCACCATGAAGGACGAGGCGGGCAGGTCGTTGAAACCCAGCACGGCCACACGTTCCGGCACCTTGATGCCATGGCGCATGGCTTCCAGCAAGGCGCCCTGGGCCAGGTCGTCGTTGCCGAAGAAGATGGCGTCCACGTCGGGATGGGCGGCCAGCAGTTGCAGGAACAGTTCGCCGCCCAGGCCGACTGAGGAGGGGCGGGGTGTCAGCAGTTCCAGTGCCGGGTCGTACAGGCCAGCCTGTTGCAGCGCGCGACGGAACCCTTCGCCACGCAGCAGCGTGCGTTGGTCCAGTTGCGCGCCGATATATGCCAGGCGCTTGTACCCACGGGACAACAGGTGCGCCGCCGCCGTCTCGCCCGCGCTCAATTGCGAGAAACCCACGCAGTTCACCCCGGCGTTCGGGTCCAGGTCCATCATATAGACGCAGGGCACATTGCTGGCCTCGACCATCCGTCGGGCGCTTTCGGTGCGATCAAACCCGGTCAGCAGCAAACCCCGTGGCTGGTAGGCCATGTAGTTGCGCAGCAGGTTTTCTTCTTCATCGCGGGAATAGTGGGAGTTGCCGATCAGCACTTCAAAGCCCTTGGGCCGCAGCACCTGGTGGATGGCTTCGAGGGTTTCGATAAACAGCAGGTTCGACAACGATGGCACCAACACCACCACCGAATGGCTCTGGGCCGAGGCCAGGGCGCGGGCGGCGGGGTTGACCACGTAGTTGAGTTCGGCGGCGGCCTGCTGCACTTTTTCCACCAGTTCGGTGGCCACGGTGCTGATACCGCGCAGGGCGCGGGAGGCGGTAATCGGGCTGACGCCGGCCAGGCGGGCGACTTCGTTAAGGGTCGGGCGACCCGTGGTGCGCAATTTTTTATCGTTCTTGGAGGTCATCAGGCGGCTTGCCAAACAAAAATCGAGGCACTAAGGTAGCGCTGTCTCCAAAAGGCTGCAAATTCTTGAACAAAGGGTTGCCTGATCCTGTTCAAAGCGTTGGAGCGGATGCACGCGTCACTCCATAAAAAAAGACAAGACGGCGCGGGAAAAGCCTGTTTTTGCACTAGCCTTACAGCGTGCAAAGGTAGCGCTATCTGCGTCCTGAGGTGTTTCATGAGTCAACCTGTTACCGCCCTGGTCATCATGGGTGTTTCCGGCTGTGGCAAGTCCAGCGTCAGCGAGGCCCTGTGCCGCCTGAACGGTGCCACCGCCATTGAAGGCGACAGCTTTCACCCTGCCGCCAACATCGAAAAGATGAGCGCCGGCCACCCCCTCAACGACGACGACCGCGCCGGCTGGCTCGACATCCTCTGCGATGAACTGCGCCGTTCGCTCAAAGCGGGCGAGCATCCCGTGCTCACCTGTTCCGCCCTGAAAAAGAAATACCGCGACCACCTGCGCGAAGCCGCGCCGGGCCTGGGTTTTGTCTTTTTGGAGCTGACCCGCGCCGTGGCCGCCGACCGCGTGTCCCATCGCCCTGGGCATTTCATGCCGGCCAGCCTCATCGACAGCCAGTTCGCCACCCTTGAATCGCCCAAAGGCGAACCGCTGACCCTGGCCCTCAACGCCAGTGAAGACAGCGTCGAGGAACTGGCCGAGCAGACCAACGCCTGGTGGCTGCAACACGGCTTTGAACCTACTCATTAATTTTTTGCCGGAAAAGATAGCGCTATCCCCGGCAGGAAATTCAACACCCGCTTTAATAACAACAACAAACAGGAGAGACCCCCCATGTTTGGCATGTCCCACGAGTCCTACCTGCTGCTTGATGCAGTGGTCACAATCATTGGGTTGATCGTTCTGATCACCAAGTTCAAGGTGCACCCGTTCATTGCGCTGATCATCGCGGCCGGCTTCCTCGGCCTGACCTCGGGCATGCCCGTGGACAAGATCATCAAGGCGTTCCAGGACGGCTTCGGCGGGGTGCTCGGCTTTGTCGGCATCATCCTTGCGCTGGGCACGATGCTCGGCAAGATGATGGCCGAATCCGGCGGTGCCGATCAGATCGCACAGACCCTGATCCGCGCGTTCGGCAAAGAGAAGGTCCAGTGGGCCATGATGTTCGCCGCGTTCCTGGTGGGCATCCCGCTGTTCTTCGAGATCGGCTTCGTGCTGCTGATCCCGCTGGTGTTTATCGTCGCGCGCCGTACCGGCGTGTCGTTGATCAAGATCGGCATCCCGCTGCTCGCCGGCCTCTCGGCGGTACACGGCCTGGTGCCACCGCATCCCGGCCCGCTGCTGGCGATTGGCGTGTTTGGCGCGGACATCGGCAAGACCATCCTCTACGGCCTGATCGTCGCACTGCCGACTGCCATCATCGCCGGCCCGATCTTCGGTACGTTCATCGCCAAGTACATCCCGGGCAACCCGTCCCAGGAACTGGTCGATCAACTGGCCCGCGAGTCGGAACACAAAAACCTGCCGAGCTTCAGCATCACCCTGATTACCGTGTTGTTGCCGGTGTTCCTGATGCTGCTCAAAACCTTCGCTGACATCGGTTTGCCGGACGGCCATATCGTGCGCAACTGGATGGACATGATCGGTCACCCGATCTCCGCCCTGTTGCTGGCGTTGCTGCTGTCGCTGTACACCTTTGGCCATCGCCAAGGCATCCATTCCAAGCAGATCCTCAAGTTGCTCGACGCCAGCCTGGCGCCGACCGCTGCAATCATCCTGATCATCGGTGCCGGCGGTGGCTTCAAGCAGATGCTGGTGACCAGCGGTGTGGGCGACGTGATCGGCCATATGGCGGTGAACGCGCAGATCAACCCGATCCTGCTGGCGTGGCTGGTGGCGGCGGTGATTCGTGTGGCAACCGGTTCGGCCACGGTGGCGACCATAACTGGCGCGGGCATTGTGGTGCCGGTGGTGGGGATGATTCCGGGGGTTAACCGTGAGCTGCTGGTGCTGGCGACGGGGGCGGGTTCGTTGATCCTGTCTCACGTCAACGATGCGGGGTTCTGGCTGGTGAAGCAGTACTTCAATATGACGGTAGCCGAGACGTTCAAGACGTGGACGGCAATGGAGACGATTCTGTCCGTCGTGGCGTTGATATTCATCATGCTGTTGTCGCTGGTGGTCTGACCGCCGCGCAAACAAAAAAGGGAGCCGCTGGGCTCCCTTTTTTCGTTATTCGCTGGTCTTCTTCACCAGCCCATCCGCCCTGAACATCCCGCGAATACCCCGCACCGCCTGGCGGATCCGGTCCTGGTTCTCGATCAGCGCAAAGCGCACGTGATCATCGCCATACTCGCCAAACCCAATCCCCGGCGACACACACACCTTGGCCTCCAGCAGCAGCTTCTTGGCAAATTCCAGCGAACCCATGGCGGCATATTGCTCGGGAATCTTCGCCCACACGTACATCGACGCCTTCGGATTTTCCACCATCCAGCCCAACTCATGCAGGCCCTTGACCAGCACATTGCGGCGTTGGCGGTACTGCTCGGCGATGTCCTTCACGCACTGCTGATCGCCTTCCAATGCTGCAATGGCGGCGACTTGCAGCGGGGTGAAGGTGCCGTAGTCGTGGTAGCTCTTGATACGTGCCAGAGCGTTGACCAGTTCCGGGTTGCCCACCATGAAACCGATGCGCCAGCCCGCCATGTTGTAGCTCTTGGACAGGGTGAAAAACTCCACCGCAATGTCCTTGGCGCCGGGCACTTGCATGATCGACGGGGCTTTCCAGCCGTCGTAGACGATGTCGGCGTAGGCCAGGTCGTGGATCACCAGCACGTCGTATTGCTTGGCCAGGGCGATCACACGTTCGAAGAAATCCAGTTCCACGCACTGCGCGGTGGGGTTGGACGGAAAGCCGAGGATCATCATCTTCGGCTTGGGGATCGAGCCGCGAATCGCCCGTTCCAGCTCCGCGAAGAAGTCCACGCCCGGCACCAGCGGCACCGAACGCACTTGCGCGCCGGCAATCACCGCACCGTAGATGTGAATCGGGTAGCTCGGGTTGGGCACCAGCACGGTGTCGCCCTGGTCCAGGGTGGCCAGCATCAAGTGCGCCAAGCCTTCCTTGGAACCGATGGTCACGATGGCTTCCGACTCAGGGTCGATGTCCACTTCATAGCGGTCTTTGTACCAGCGCGAAATCGCCCGGCGCAGACGCGGAATGCCTTTGGACGTGGAATAACCGTGGGTGTCTTCACGCTGGGCCACTTGCACGAGTTTTTCAACAATGTGCGGCGGCGTGGCGCCGTCAGGGTTGCCCATGCTCAAGTCGATGATGTCTTCGCCGCGCCGACGCGCAGCCATCTTCAGCTCAGCCGTGATGTTGAAAACGTAAGGGGGGAGTCGATCTATGCGCGCAAAGCGGCGCGGCGAACCTTGGTCGGCCATTGTTGCCTCGAAGTACGTAAGCGCCCGGAACCGTCCGAGCGACGTCGGCCACTGCGGTGGCCTGCGGGGCAGACAATACGGTCGATGATGGCCGGTTGTCCAGATGCGTAGGAAAATTTTCTGCATGGAGCCCAATGCGGATATGCCCCTATACTCGATGCGGGTTTGTTCCCTCATAAGAAGGAGACTGTTCGTATGGATCAGCAGACAAAACAACCGTTAGAGCCACGCATGGAAGCCGGTAAAGCCCTGGTGATCGCCGGGGTGCAAGGGCGTTATTCGAAGGCCACCGTGGGGGATATCCCCAAGCTGTGGGAGTTGTTCGATACCTGCATCAAGGACATCAAGAAGCGCGTGGGCGGTGTGACCTATGGCGTTTGCCACAACCCCAAGCACGGCGAGTTCGACTACATGGCCGGTGTCGAAGTGCCGACCAAAGCCGATGTGCCAGGCAACTTCGAATGCATCGAAATCCCCCCGCTCAACTACGCAGTGTTCCCCCATTACGGACCGGTGCAGGCGCTTGAGCAAACCTACGAGCGCATCATGTTCGAATGGCTGCCGCATTCGGGCTACAAGGTGATGGGCGCGGATTTCGAGCGCTACAGCGCGGACTTTGACGTGAGCAAGGGCACCGGGACCGTGGAGGTCTGGTTGCCGGTGGGCGAAAGAGGCTAAACACAGCCCCGTGACGAAGCCCGGCAAGCCGGGCTTCTGCAGGCGTATCAATACAGTGTGGCTTTGACCCGCTCAGGCATCTCCCGGTCATACGCTTCTGCGTCAAACTGCCCATCATTGAGCCGCTTGTGAAACTCCCCCGCTGACGGCAACGCCGAGCGGTCCAGGTGCTTCTCGGGGTTCCAGCAGTCCGAACGCACAAATGCCTTGGAACAGTGGAAATACGCAGCCTCCACCTGCACCAGAATCACCGATCGCGCCGGTTTGCCATTCACCGCAAAACTCTCCAGGAGTTCAGGCTCAATGGAAATCTGCGCCCGGCCATTAACGCGCAACGTCTCGCCAATCCCCGGAATGATGAACAGCAGCGCAATTCGCGGGTCCTGCACCAGATTGCGCAAGGTATCCAAGCGGTTGTTCCCCGGCCGATCGGGAATTGCCAAGGTGCGCTCATCCACAATCCGCACGAACCCCGGCACATCCCCGCGTGGCGAACCGTCGATACCGTCGGGCCCGGACGAACTCACCACCACCAGCGGCGAAGCCTGCACCATCGCCTGGTAGTCCTCGTTGAGAAGCGGGATTTCCTTGCGCACGGCGCGCTCGTGGGGGAGGCCATAGAGGGTTTCGAGTTGTTCGAGGGTTGTCAGCATGGAAGTCACCTTGTCCTTGGATGAAAGCAGGCGCGTGTTCAGCCGCCAAAGCTGTATTGATAACCCTGAGCAGATTGTCGAATGGCGTTTGCCACCTCAGGCGCTAACCGGCAGTAATCGTCTTCACGCTTGAGCGTTACTTCAAGGGTTTGGAGCAGCGCCTGGATGCGTGTTTCGGGATTCTCGACTTCGCAGGTTCTGGCAAATTCGAGGATGCCCAGGCGTGAGGCGAACAGCGATTTGTTTCCGCTCAGATCCAACGCCAACGAGTCTTCGGGAATATAGGCAGTCGTGTTCACGATGTCGTAAGCGGGTGCCAAACGTGCGTCCGATTTCACTGGATCGCTGTAGAGTACCCCGAAGTTTTTCAGATGCGCATCGCCGTTACCTACGATGCAGCTCAGCGCTACGCTATCGAATAACTGATCGAGCGAACTGCGTTGATGTACCTGTGCGCAAAACACGCGGACGGCCTTTGCAATGGCGGCGTAACTCTTGGTGTACTTTTGTTCGGCGGACAGGCCCATCAGCGTGGTCATGTCCTCAAAACCCAGTGGGTTGAGGTGTTCATCCCGGTCAAAGCGTCGCATGATGAACAACTTATGATTTTTTGACAGGTAAAACGGTGGCACCGGCAGTCCTGCATCACGGGCAATGGACATGCAGAGGTATTCATTGATGGCTAGCCCCGGAAACTCTTCGCGCCCGCTTTTTATAATCAGGTCGTTGGTTTTCGAGGTGAATTTCTGTTCGGGTGTTTGTGGTTTTTCCGGCACCAGCACCTTGGGCTGCACGCCAGAAATGCCTGCTCGCAGGATGTAGCGATCTACCAGTTCGACGAACAAATCTTCCACGCCGTCCCAGGCGAGAATTTCGTCGAGGTTTTCTCCGGCCGTGGGAGGGCTGTTGCGATGGATCAGCTCGTTTATTTGATCTGACGATACGAACACCCGGCCGATCGGTGCGCTGCTACCCGAGAGCGCCAAGAGCAGCATCGGATCTACTTTGACGGTCTTGGCGAGGCGGTTGCGTAGTTGCTCGAGAACGTAGCCTTCCGGCAGATTCATCTGGAAAATCGGGTGAAGTTCTCGCCGACGGTATTCTTCTGCGCGGACTGGCATCGACAGGCTGACTGCGCTTTGCGCCAGCGTGTTCTCGCCGTAGCGAAACAGATAGTCGTTGGCACTCATCAAAACACTGCCGCTTTCGCCTTGGGAGGTACGAACGCGTAAGTGGGGGCTATTCATTGAACAAGTCCTCCAGTTCCTCCAGGGTCGGCATGGTGACAGGTACTAATTTGAATTCACTGCCTAGCGCGGCAACCACTCGCGCGTAGGCACTCATCGACACCGAAAGGCTGCCTTTCTCGATTTCAATCAGTTTTTGCCGGGTAATCCCGGCCAACTTCGCCAAATCGGCCTGTTTATAGCCGCGATTGAGTCGCAGGGTGCGCAGTTGGGTGCCAAGTCGTTGAGTGATTACAGAAGTATCCATGTCACGTATTCATTACTTTGTCAGTCATAAGTTATGTATACGTTACATTTATACCCTGTCAAGGTCGCCCTGACCAAAGGCCCACCTCAACCTCCGCTCATACCCAATCCGCCCCTTATACGCCTCTCCGCCATCCACCCACCCAGCCCCCAGATACAGCCTCATCGCCGCCACATTGTCCGCATCCACCGACAACTCCAGTCCCTTGATCTGCGGCCACGCTTGCAATGCCGCTGCGGGCAGCGCCTGCAGGCAGGCTTTGCCGAAGCCACGCCCTTGCTGACGCCGATCCACCTGCAACGCATGCAAGGTCGCGCTGTGCTCATCCGCCCAGTGGGGCAGGCAAGGCGGGCGTTTGAGCAGCAGGAAGGCCACGGGCGTTTCGTCGGCGAGCAGGGCGAAGCCTTTGATGGCGTCAGGATGGGGATTGACCAGCAGGCTGTTCAGCGCACAGTAGATATCGCCGGAATACGCCAGTTGCTCGGGGTGCACTTGCAGGGTGTCGAGTTGCTGTTTCTGCGCAAGGCTCAACGTCTCATACAGGGCGAGGCGGGTTTCCATCGGGTGCGTATCCGAAATCCTACAAAGAGGCGTGGATTCTAGCGGGTTTGCCGGGGGCGAAATTATTTTTAAGCGGCTTGTCGATTGGCCGAAGGGCCATTCGACTAAGAGTGTCTTCCGTGATGTTTTCTACCCCAAGGAGTATCGCCATGAGCACGGCCATCAACACCCTGATCGACCAATGGAAACAAGCCGTCACCGCCAAGGATGTCGAGAAGATTGTCAGCTTTTACGCCGACGATATCGTCGCGTTCGACGCCGTTGGCGCCCTGCAATTCAAAGGCAAGGCGGCGTACCAGGCGCATTGGCAGGCCTGCATGGAATTCTGCCCTGGCCCCGGCGTTTTCGACTTTCATGAGCTGCATATCGTTGCCGGAGCAGACAGCGCTTTCGCCCACTGGTTGGCCCACTGCGGCGGCACCGGCCCGGACGGCGTGCTCAAGACCTGCTGGATGCGGGTCAGCGCCGGCTACCAGCGCATCGATGGTCAATGGAAAGTGGTGCATGAACACTGGTCCGCGCCGGCTACCAGCGCATCGATGGTCAATGGAAAGTGGTGCATGAACACTGGTCCGCGCCGTTCGACATGGAAACCGGCGCTGGTCTGTTCGACCTGAAACCTTGACCTGCGCGATCTATAGTCAGTCGTCCGAAAACGGAGAAACCCATGAAATATCTCTGCCTGATCTACAGCAACGAACAGGTGCTGCACACCTCGCCCGACAGCCCGGCAGACCCGGAGTGCTTCGCCTACGCGCAGTCGGTTCAGGCCAGCGGCCGCATGCTGGCTGCCGAGCCGCTGGAGTCGGTGACCACCGCCACCACTGTGCGCATGCGCAATGGCAAGCTGTCGATCACTGACGGGCCGTTCGCCGAGACCAAGGAGCAGCTCGCCGGGTTCTACCTGATCGAGGCCCGTGATTTAAATGAGGCGATCCAAGTGGCCGGCGGCATTCCGGCCGCCCGGGTCGGCAGTGTGGAAGTGCGCCCTGTGCGTGAATTGAATCTCTGAATACAACAACCCTAAGACTCAAGAGGTTTACCCCAATGTCTACGCAACCTGCCGAGTTTGAATTGTCCATCAGCCGCCTGATCGATGCGCCGCGCAGCCGTGTGTTCCGTGCCTGGACCGAACCCGCCTTGCTCCAGCAATGGTGGGGGCCCCATGGCATGACCACCCCCGAGTGCGAAATGAACCTGTGGGTCGGTGGCCTGTTTCGTACCTTGATGCGTGCCCCGGACGGCGCCGAATACCCGACCCAGGGTGTGTTTCTGGAAATCGATGCGCCCAATCGGCTGGTGTTTACCGACGCCTTCATGCCCGGCTGGATCCCTTCGGGCAAGCCGTTCATGAGCGCCGAAGTGACCTTCGAAGAGGTCGACGGCAAGACGCTTTACACCGCCCGCGCCATGCACTGGAGTGCCGAAGACAAGCAGGCCCACGAAGCCATGGGCTTTCATGACGGCTGGGGCCAGAGCCTGGATCGGCTGGTCACCCTGGTGACCGAGGGCATGCCCGATTGACCCTGTCGGTCGAGGCCATTTACCGCGGCGAATCACGCCGGGTCCTCGCGACGCTGATTCGCTTGCTGGGCGATTTTGACCTGGCCGAAGAAGCCCTGCACGAAGCGTTTTTCGTGGCGGTGCAGCGTTGGCCGCTAGACGGAGTGCCGGACAATCCCCGCGCCTGGCTGGTGTCGACCGGGCGCTTCAAGGCCATCGACCGTCTGCGCCGCCAGGCGCGGTTCACCCCGCTGTTGCAGGCGCAGGCCGATACACTGGAAGCGGCTGACTGGAGCGATGAAGACGTGGAAGATGACCGCCTGCGCCTGATCTTCACCTGCTGCCATCCCGCGTTGGCGGCTGATGCCCAGGCGGCGTTGACCTTGCGCGAGATCTGCGACCTCACCACCGAAGAAATCGCCCGGGCGTACCTGGCCACGCCGGCCACCATTGCCCAGCGCATCGTGCGGGCCAAGGGTAAGATCCGCGAGGCGAAGATCCCTTACCAAGTGCCATCCCGCGACGAGTTGCCCGAGCGCCTCGAGAGCGTGTTGCGGGTGATTTACCTGGTGTTCAACGAGGGTTATTCGGCGTCCATGGGGGCGGACCTGACCCGCGAGGATCTGACCCGTGAAGCCATTCGACTAGGCCGATTGTTGATGGAATTGCTGCCCGAACCGGAAGTCATGGGCCTGCTGGCGTTGATGCTGCTGCACGAATCCCGCCGCCCGGCACGTACCACGGCCAGTGGGGAGTTGGTGCTGCTGGATGAACAGGACCGTTCGCTGTGGGATATGTCCATGATCGGTGAAGGCTGTGCACTGGTGGAGCACGCGCTGAGCACACGGCGCTTTGGTCCGTATTGCCTGCAAGCCGCAATTGCGGCGGTGCACGCCGAAGCGCCCACTCCGGGTGAAACCGACTGGCCGCAGATCGTCGGGCTCTATGATGTGTTGCTCAGGATGATGCCGTCAGCCGTGATCGAACTGAACCGCGCCGTAGCGCTGGCCATGCGCGATGGACCCTTGGCGGGATTGCAGCAGGTAGAAGGGATTCTGGCGCGTGGCGAGTTGCTGGATTACCACCTGGCGCACTCGGCGTGCGGGGAGTTTTACCGGCAATTGGGTCGTGTCGAAGAGGCACGAGTCGCCTACGAACGGGCGCTGGCCTTGACCCAGCAAGCACCCGAACGCAGGTTTATCGAAAAGCGTTTGGCTGAGCGCTGAATCAAGGCTGCTGACGTGTCGCCGCCAACACGATTTCGCGAATGCACACATGCTGCGGCTGCTGGTAGGCATAGGCAATCGCCGAGGCCACGTCATCGGCGCTGAGCACGGTGCCGCCCATGTCCTGTTTCCACGCCTGATAGCCGGTCTTGATCGCTTCATCGGTGGTATGGCTGAGCAATTCGGTTTCCACCGCACCTGGGGCAATGGTGATGACGCGCACGTTGCTGGGCGACAATTCTTCGCGCAGGTTTTCCGAAATCCCATGCACGGCAAACTTGGTGCCGACGTATGCCACGTGATTCGGGAAGGTCTTGCGGCCCGCCACCGAGCTGACGTTGATGATGGTGCCGCCTTGGCGTGCAACCATGCTGCCCGCCACGGCGTGGATGCCGTTGAGCAGGCCTTTTACGTTCACATCCAGCATCTGTTCCCACTGCGCCGGGTCTTGCTCGCTGACCGCGCCCAGCAGCATCACGCCGGCATTGTTGATCAGCGCATCGGCCGGGCCGAACTGGGCTTCGGCTTCTTGCACGGCGGCGACCAGGGCGGCGCGATCGGTGATGTCGACACCACGGTTCAAGGTATTCGGCAGGCCCAGATCATTAAGGCGATCAATGCGACGCGCCAGCAGCAACAACGGGTGGCCGGCGGCCGACAACAAGCGGGCAGTGGCTTCGCCGATACCGGAGCTGGCGCCGGTGATGATGATCAATGGCTTGCTCATGCATGAACTCCTGAGATAAGAAAAAACGATAACTGGATCGTGGGCGCAGTATATTTACCGTCGCCAAGGCTGAAAAATGCCTTATTTCTCTGTCAGTCATCGGATTAAGCTATGGATGTTCGTCACCTCAAGGCATTTCTTGCAGTCTTTGAAGAGCGCAATATCACTGCGGCAGCCCAGCGGTTGTTTATCAGCCAGCCGACGTTGTCGGTGACGATCAAGCAGTTGGAAGACGAGCTGGGCGTGGCGTTGTTTGTGCGTCAGCCACGGGGTGTGGAAGTGAGTGCCGAGGCGCGTGTGCTGTACCCTCAGGCGCGACGCATGGTGGCCGAAGCCGAGGCGTTGAGCCGCCTTTTTCGCGGACGCGAAAATCGCATCGCCCTGGAACTGGGTGTGGAAGGCGATATTGCCGACAGCCAGATCGAAACCTTCCTGCGCATGGCGCACCAAGGCCTGCCGGGTTTGCTGCTGACCTTGCAGGAAGGCTGCGAAGGCGAAGGACGCCTGGCCGTGGAGGAAATGTGCTGTGAGGACGAATTGTTCCTGCCACTTTGGGAAGAGTCCTACGTGATGGTATTGCCTGCCGCGCACCCCATGGCGCAGCCGGGCAAGGAACAGGCCTGGACGCCGATTGAAGACTGGATCACCTGCCCACAACACGATTCACACCAACGCTTGATGGCCTTGTACGGCCGGTCGCCACAAGCGGTGGCCGGGCACGCCGGTTCGCTGACCCAGGCGCTGCATATGGTGGCGGCCGGTGTGGGCGTGGCGATGTTGCCGCTGTCGCTGGCGGTTGAGCGGGCCGGTGTGGTGATTCGGGAGTGGCATTTGCCGGCACCCACGCGTCGGGTCGGACTGTGTTTCGCCGCGCAAGCCCTGGAACTGCCTGCGTTGCGTGCCTTGCACGAATACTTCCAGAACAACCGCCCGCCGCAATTGTCGGCCGCATAACCCTGTGGGGTTATTCGAGCATCTGGCTCATCATCCAGCTGCCAGCCGGCCCTGGTGGATGCTGCCGCGACCACAGCGCATCCACCGCCACCGAGCGGGGCCAACCCCTGACGTTGAGTTCAACCAGCCCGGCATTGCCAAAGCGCTCCACCAACCAACGCGGTAACTCTGCCCAGCCAAAGCCGAGTTGCGCCATCTCCATCAACATCAGAAAACTCGGCGCCGACCACACACGGCCCGAGGGGCGCGTTTCGTTGGGGCTGATGATGCTGGCCAGGCGCAGTTCACGGTGTTGTTGCAAGGCTTGCGGGTCGATGTTCTCTACGCGGGTCAAGGCGTGGCCGGGTGCGACGAACAGCGCGATTTCCGTGCGTTCGGCGACGGGCGAGCGGGTCAGGTCGGGCGGGTAAACCGCCTGGGCTTCGATCAAGGCAATCTGTGCGCGGCCGCTCTGCACCAGGGCGATCAGGTCTTCGCACTCGGCGATCAGCCATTCCAGTTCAAGATCCGGGTAGCGTTGTTCGAACGCCTTGAGCGCAAGCTCAAAACGTTCCGACTGATAAGTGTCTGACATGGCGATTGTCACCTTCGGCTCCAGCCCCTGGGCCAACTGGCTCGCGGCCAACTCCAGACGACTGCTCGCCTCCAGCACCTGCTCGGCGCGTTGCAGCAGCACATGCCCGGCGGGGGTCAGTGTCGGTTTGCGACTGCTGCGGTCGAACAGCACCACATCCAGGTCAATCTCCAGGCTCGCCACTGCCGCGCTGACGGTGGACTGGCTCTTGCCCAGCTTGCGCGCCGCCGCGGAAAACGAACCCTGGGTCGCGGCCTGGACAAACGCTTGCAGCACTTCGTGGGAGGCCATGACTATCGCCTTGATCGATGGTTATTAGTTATGAAGTATCGATTCAAAGGGTAATCATGGCAACCATCGTCACTCACGGAGAAGGGTCATGCACCCCACCAAGTCGATTACTGAACGTGTTTGCCAAGCCCTGGGGTTTGAAGGCCTGGCGTTGTTGATCTGTACACCGCTGCTGGTCTGGATCACCGGGCGGCCGGCCCTGGAAATGGGCGCGGTGACCCTGGGCTTGAGCCTGTTGGCGCTGACCTGGAACATCATTTTCAACAGCCTGTTCGACCGCCTCAAGGTGCGCCTGCGACTCTCGGGTGGCGGTTGGACGCGGGTGTTGCATGCGCTGATGTTCGAAGGCGGACTGATCATCGTCGCGGTGCCGTTGATTGCCGCGTGGCTCAACATCAGCCTGATGCAGGCGTTTATGCTCGATATTGGCGTGCTGCTGTTCTTCCTGCCTTACACCTATGTGTATCACTGGGGGTATGACGTGATCCGGGAAAAAGTCGTACAGCAGCGCCTGCCTAGCCAAGCTTGAGCCCGGCGACAAAATCCAGGAACGCCCGCACCTTGGCGGCGGGCAAATGCCGCGACGGGTAGTAGGCGTACAACGGAAAACGCTCGTCCGGCCAATCCGCAAACAACTCCACTAACCCGCCGGCCTTAAGCGCCGGCGCCAGCCCGAGGTCGAGCATCTGCGCCACCGCGTGCCCGTGTTCGCACACGCTGTACAAGGTGCTGGCATCGTTGACCACCAGGCGACCATTGGTGCGCACGATCAGCTTTTCGCCGGGGCGGTGGAATTCCCAGGCAAACGGACGACCGGTTTGCGAGTCGCGAAAGTCCAGGCACATGTGCCCGGTTTCCAGGTCTTGCGGGACTGTGGGGCGACCGTACTGCTCAAGGTAGGCCGGGGAGGCCAGGGTCAGCACGCGCACTTCCATGAGCTTGCGGGCGATCAACGAGGAGGATTGCGGGATGCCGAAGCGAATCGCCAGGTCGAACCCGTCGGCCACCAGGTCACCGAGTTGGTCGCGGGTGTGCAGGTCCAGTTGCAGGTGCGGATAAAGGCGCATGAAGTCGCCGAGTACCGGGCCTAACACCAGCCGCGAGAAGTACGGGTCGATGTTCACCCGCAGGCGCCCGCGCACGGTCAATGCACTGTCGGCAGCGGCGTTGGCGGCGTCTTCGAGGCCGGCCAGCAGTGGGGCGATTTCCTGGTAGAAACGTCGCCCCTCGTCGGTCAATTGCACTGAACGGGTGGTGCGGTCGAACAGGCGGATGCCCAGGCGTTTTTCCAGACGGGAAATCGCCCGGCTGACCCCCGACGGGGTCATGTCCAGGCTGTCGGCGGCGCGGGCGAAACTGCCGCTGTCGACCACGGCCGCCAATACGCCCATGCCGCCGGCCAAACCTGGATCAAAACTCATCGGTGATTGCCTGTCAGTGATCTGAAGGCATGGATGCTAGCGCAGAATGTTCAGAGAAACATGCCGCCCGAGGCCTCGATGCGCTGGCCGGTGATCCAGTTGCTGCCATCGGCCAGCAGCGTGGAAATCGCCCCGCCGATGTCGTCCGGCAAACCGGCGCGCCCCAGGGCCGTATTGTTGGCCACCATCGCATTCACATCCGGGTTGTCGCGCACCGCGCCGCCGCTGAAATCGGTGGCAATCGCGCCGGGAGCCAGGGTGTTCACGGTGATCCCGCGCGGGCCCAGTTCCTTGGCCTGGTAGCGCGACAGCACTTCCACGGCGCCTTTCATCGAGGCATAGGCCGCATACCCCGGCAGACTGAACCGCGCCAGGCCGCTGGAGATATTGATGATGCGCCCGCCATCGCGGATCAGCGGCAGCAGTTTTTGCGTGAGGAAAAACGGTGCCTTGAAGTGGATCGCCACCAGTTGGTCGAACTGCGCTTCGGTGGTCTCGGCAAAACTGGCGTGGGCGCCGATGCCGGCGTTGTTGATCAGAAAGTTGAAGTGATCCTGTGCGAATACATCCTTGAGCAAGCGGCGGACTTCACCGACAAAGCCATCGAAGCGGCCACTCTGGCTCACATCCAGTTGCAGCATGGCGGCGCGGCCACCCAGGGCTTGAACCTGCTCGACCACCGCTTGGGCTTCAGCTGCCGCACTGTGGTAGGTGCCGATGATGTCAACGCCCTGTGCCGCCAGGTGCAACGCGGTGCTTTTGCCCAGGCCACGGCTGGCGCCGGTGATGAGTGCGATTTTACGGGTCATGGTGCGGTCCTCTCAGGTGATCAGTGGCAGCGAGTGTATTTATTCGCCCATAACGTGATAAACAGCGCTATACCGGAATCACTGGCCGGATAAGGCGAACAATCCCATGAACAAACTTGAGCTGCTGCGCACCTTTGTGCGCGTCACCGAACTGTCGAGTTTCACCCAGGCCGGCGAGAGCCTGGGCCTGCCGCGTTCTACCGTGTCGGAGCATGTGCAGGCGTTGGAGGAATTGCTCGGCGCACGTTTGTTGCAACGCACCACGCGCAAGGTGCAGGCGACCCAGGATGGCCGTGTGCTGTATGAGCGCAGCAAGGACTTGCTGGCGCACATGGAAGAGTTGGAAGGGTTGTTTCGCCAGGATGAAGCGCAACTGACCGGCCGGATTCGCGTGGACATGCCCAACGTGATGGCGCGCGGCATGATCCTGCCGCACTTGCCGCTGTTCATGGAGCGCCATCCGCTGATCCAACTGGAAATCAGCAGCTCGGACCGCCAGGTGGACCTGATCGCCGAAGGCTTCGACTGCGTGTTGCGGGTGGGCGCCCAGCCCGATCAAACCGTGGTGGCGCGCCGGGTGTGCAGCATGCCGATGGTCAACTGCGCGAGCCCGGCCTACCTGCAACGCCATGGCGTGCCGCAGACCCTGGCGGACTTGGCGGATCATCAATTGGTGCATTACGTACGGCCGTTGGGCGCGCGTTCGTCCGGCTTCGAATATCAGGCGGGCGGCAAAGTGCAGCGGGTGCCGATGGCCGGGCGTGTCACCGTCAACAGCACGGATGCCTACCAGGCGGCGTGCCTGGGCGGCTTCGGCATTACCCAGGTGCCGCTTCTGGGGATTCGCACCTTGTTGGCCAATGGCGAACTGGTGGCGGTGCTGCCGGATTACCCGGCGCCGCCGCTGGACGTGTCATTGCTGTACGCCGGCCAGCGGCATTTGCCGTTGCGGGTGCGAGTGTTCATGGACTGGTTGGCGGCGACCTTGCAAGCCCACCTCTAGCGCCGTGCCGACAACTGCTGCGGCGCCAGGAACGCGTCGTGGAAATAATCGCGCACCGCCTGCATTGCCGGGGTAAACGCGCGCTCGCGGTGCCAGGCCAGGCCCACGCTCATCGGCGTCACTGGATCGGTGACCGTGAGCGTTTCGATGCGTTTGCCTTCCAGGGACCAGGGCCGGTGCACCAGGTCCGACAGGATCGCCACGCCGCTGCCGTTGGCGACCATGCTGCGCACCGCCTCCACCGAACTGGTGCGCAGGCGCACCTTGGGCGTCTGCCCGGCCTGTTCCCAATAGCGCATGGCGCTGTGTTCAGCCTCGTCGACCGTGAGCAGGATATACGGCTCCTGGGCCACATCCGCCAGGCTCACGGCGCCACGTTCGCACAAGGGATGATGGCTGGGCAGCCACAGGCGGCGCTCTGAATTGAACAGGATTTCCGAGACGATATCCGGGTGGGTCAGGTTGGCAGTGAGTACCACCGCCATGTCGAACTGGCCGTCGAGCAGACCCTGTTCGATGGCCTGGCGTTCCTGCTCGAAGACTTCGATGGTCACGTCCGGGTGCCAGTGTTCCAGGCGTTGCAAGTGGTGCGGCAGGAAGTAACCGAGCACCGTGTAACTGGCGGCCAGGCGCAGCACGCCACGGGCGCGGTAGTCGGGCAGCGGGCTGTTCAGCGCGTCATCGACACTGCGCAGGATCACGTAGGCACGGTTGAGAAAATGCCGGCCCGCGTCGGTCAGGTTCATGCCCTGGGCCGAACGCACGAACAGCTGCACGCCGAGCATCGCCTCCAGCTCCTTGATCGCCGTGGTTACCGCCGATTGCGAGATGTTCAGGTGAATGGCCGCCTGGGAAATCTGGCCGATTTCGGCGGTGGCGACGAAATAACGAATCTGGCGCAAGGTGAGGGACATCAGTCTCTCCAAAACATAGGGCTATCTGATTTTCAGAAGATGGGCCATCTGATAATAGATCTTCCCAAGGGGTCAAGCCGCAGCCTACTTTTCGTCCATCACTTAGGCGGAGCGACTTTGATGCAGGCAGTGGATTTCAACTCAGACATGGGCGAAGGCTTTGGCCCCTGGACCATCGGCGACGGCGTCGACGCGGAGCTGATGGCCTACATCAGCTCGGCCAATATCGCCACTGGCTTCCACGCTGGCGACCCCGGCACCATGCGCCGCACCGTCGAGCGCGCCAAGCAACTGGGCGTGGCCATCGGCGCGCACCCGGGCTTTCGCGACCTGGTCGGTTTTGGCCGTCGCCACATCAACGCACCGGCCCAGGAACTGGTGGACGATATGCTCTATCAGCTCGGCGCCCTGCGGGAAATCGCCCGCGCCCAAGGCGTGACCCTGCAACACATCAAGCCCCATGGCGCGCTGTACATGCACCTGGCCCGTGATGAAGAAGCCGCGCGGCTGCTGGTGCAGAACCTGCAAATCATCGAACCGACGCTGTTGTTGTACTGCATGCCCAACTCGGTGATCTGGCGCGTGGCCAAGGAGTTGGGGCAGCCGGTGGTGCGGGAGTTTTATGCCGACCGTGAGTACGATCTGACCGGCTCCATCGTGTTTACCCGCAACGTACGCGCGCTGGATCCGGCAACGGTGGCGGCGCGCGTCCTGCGGGCTTGTCAGACCGGGCTAGTAAGAACCGTGGAAGGTGAAGACCTGTTTATTGAATTCGATTCCATCTGCCTGCACAGCGACACGCCGGGTGCGCTGGAGCTGGTAGAGGCGACCCGCGAAGCGTTGGACCGAGCGGGCATCACCGTCAAAACACCCCAATAAAAACGATCCCTCAATTTTTTCGCCTGCCTTTCTACAATGATTCCAAGAGGAACAGACATGGCTGAAACATCCCCCATCCGCTACAGCTTCGGCGGTGATGAACACCTGTTTGCCGAGGTCAGCGACAGCATGTCCCTGGAGGCCTTTTTCAAAGGCATGGCCGTGACCCGCGCCGTGGAGCGCCTGGCGTTGGAGGGTGTGCTGGATGTGTGCCTGGCCAATGCGTCGTTCCAGATCCGCTTCGACCCCGACCGCATCGCGCCCCATGTGCTGCTCGACGCGGTGCAGACCGCCGAAGCCCAGGCCGTGGCTGAGCGCACCTTGCACACACGCATCATCGAAATCCCGGTGCTGTACAACGACCCGTGGACCTTTGAGACCCTGATGCGTTTTCGCGACCGCCATCAAGACCCCAGCGGTACGGACCTGGAGTACGCCGCGCGCATCAACGGGCTGGCCGATGTGGAGGCGTTTATTGCCGCTCACAGTGGGGCGCCGTGGTTTGTGTCGATGGTCGGGTTCGTGGCGGGCCTGCCGTTCATGTTCCAAATGGTCGAGCGCGAACGGCAGTTGCAGGTGCCCAAGTACCTGCGGCCACGCACCGACACGCCCAAACTGACTCTTGGCCATGGCGGCTGTTTTGGTTGCATCTACTCGGTACGCGGTGCCGGCGGTTACCAGATGTTCGGCGTGACCCCGGCGCCGATCTACGACCCGGCGCAGCAACTGGCCTACCTCAAGGAACACATGGTGTTCTTCCGTCCTGGCGATATCGTGCAGTTCACACCCATGGACCGGGAGGCCTACGACCTGGCCGTTGCCGAAGTCGACGCAGGACGTTTCGACCTGCGCATCCGCCCTGTGGAATTTTCCCTCGATGCTTTTCTCGCCGACCCCATCGGTTATCCGAAATCCCTGCAGGAGGCGCTGGCATGATCAAGGTCCTCAAACCCGGCCTCGCCACCTCCGTGCAGGACCTTGGCCGCGAAGGCTATTACCACCTGGGCATCCCGCCGTCGGGTGCATTGGATCAATACGCGTTGAGTGCGGCCAACCATTTGGTGGGCAATCCCGTCGGTGCGGCGGGCCTGGAATGCACATTGATCGGCCCCGAGCTGGAGTTCCAGCAAGACGCGCTGGTAGCCCTCAGCGGCGCCTTGATGTCGCCGCGCCTGGACGGTGAAGTGGTGCACCAGGACACCGCGTTCCAGGTGCGCGCCGGGCAGGTGTTGCGCTTTGAGTTTCCCAAGGCGGGCGCGAGGACTTATCTCGCGGTGGCCGGTGGCATTGACGTGCCGTTGGTGCTCGGCAGCCGCTCGACTTATACCCTCGGCGCGCTTGGCGGATTTAGCGGGCGGCGCTTGCAGGAAGGCGATGAATTGCCCATCGGTACAGCCAGTGGCACGGGCCGGGCGGGCAACAGTCTGCCGATGGCACTGCGCCGATCAGTGGGCGGCGACGTGACCCTGCGTGTGGTGCCGGGGCTGTATTACGAGCGCCTCACTGATGCGGCCAAGAGCAGCTTCTTTGCCGAACCCTGGACCGTGGGTTCCGAAGCCGACCGCATCGGTTATCGCTTCAAGGGCGGCAGTGCGTTGAGCTTCCAGCCACGGGAGCAGCCGTTTGGCGCGGGGTCGGATCCGTCGAATATCGTCGACAGTTGCTACCCGATTGGTTCGATCCAGGTGCCGGCAGGATTGGAACCTATAGTGTTGCACCGGGATGCAGTGTCGGGCGGAGGCTACGCGATGATCGGCACGGTGATCAGCGCCGACCTGGACCTGATCGGGCAGATGCAGCCGAACCAGCGGGCGGGGTTTGTGGCGGTGACGCTGGAAGAGGCGTTGGAGGCGCGGCGGGTGTACAAGAAGCGGTTGAAGATGATGTCGGGGTTGTTCGCCGGCTAAAAAGTGTGGGAGCTGGCAATCCAGCTCCCACATTTTGCTCGGTGTTGTGTCAGAAAAGTTTGGTAAACAGCCAGTACAAGCTGCCCGACAACAGGATGGCCGCCGGCAACGTCAGCACCCACGCCATCGCCAGATTACGGATCGTGCGCATCTGCAACCCACCGCCATTCGCCACCATCGTCCCCGCGACACCGGACGACAACACGTGGGTGGTCGACACCGGCAGCCCATACATATCCGCCGCGCCGATGGTCAGCATCGCCACCATTTCCGCCGAAGCGCCCTGGGCGTAGGTCAGGTGCGTCTTGCCGATCTTCTCGCCGACGGTGACCACGATGCGCTTCCAGCCCACCATAGTGCCCAGGCCGAGGGCGATGGCCACGGCGATCTTCACCCACAGTGGAATGAAGCGTGTGGAGCTGTCGATCTGTTGCTTGAACAGTTGCAGCTTGCCCTGGGTATCCGCGTCGAAATTGCCGACTTTGCCCTTGTCCATCAGGCGGATGGTTTCGCTGGTCAGGTACATGTCGTTGCGCACGTTGCCCACGGCTTCGGCGGGCACTTTGGCCAGGGAGCCGTAGCCTTTCACCTCATCACCGATCTGCCCGGCCAGGGCGGCGAGGGCGGGGACCAGTTCCGGCGTGGCTTCCTTGGTGCGCACGTAGGTCGAGAGGATCGGGCGCGGGTCGCCGGCCAGTGCTTGCGGCGCACTTTTCACCAGGGCGACCTGGGTCACTTCGGCCACCGCCGCAAACTGCAACGACTGCTCGGCGGGCATGGTGCGGTTCAGCGCGTAGGCCATCGGCAAGGTGCCCACCAGGATCAGCATGATCAGGCCCATGCCTTTCTGCCCGTCGTTGGAACCGTGAGCAAAAGACACGCCGGTGCACGTGGCGATCAGCAGGCCGCGAATCCACCACGGTGGCGGGGTGTCGCCTTTGGGTGCCTTGTACAGCGCGCGGTTCTTGACGAACGCGCGCAGGGCCAGCAGCAACATCGCCGCAAACGCAAAGCCGATCAGCGGCGACAGCAGCAAGGCGTAACCGATCTTGATCGCCTGGCTCCAGTCCACACCGCTCGTGCCGTCACGCCCGTGCATCAAGGCATTGGCCACGCCGACGCCGATGATCGAGCCGATCAATGTGTGGGACGACGACGCCGGCAAACCCAGCCACCAGGTACCGAGGTTCCACAGGATCGCGGCGATCAACAGGGCAAAGATCATCGCGAAACCGGCGGAAGAACCCACCTGCAAAATCAACTCCACCGGCAGCAACGCAATGATGCCGAACGCCACCGCACCGCTGGAAAGCAGCACGCCAAGGAAGTTGAAAAAGCCCGACCACACCACCGCAAAATGCGGCGGCAGCGAGTTGGTGTAGATCACCGTCGCCACGGCGTTGGCGGTGTCGTGGAAGCCGTTGACGAACTCGAACCCCAGGGCGATCAACAGTGCCACGCCAAGCAGCAAGAAGGGCGTCCAGGTGGTGAGTTGGGCGCCCATTTCGTGCATGTCGTGCATCAGGCTGTAGGCGGTGAACAGCAGGCCCATGGCGAGCACGGCAAAGAAGATGATCACCGTCACCAGGCCGGGTTTCTTGTCCAGCCTGGGTTTGGGGTCTGCGGGAGACGCGTGGGGGGAGGCAGTCAGGGAAGGGGTGGCCATGCCGGAGCATCCATGTTGGGAGGATGTCGTTCATGATCATTGCAAGATGTTACAGAGATGCTGCCATATATCAGTGTTTAGGTGATTGAACCGGCCGCTGGTCAGTAATCCTTGCGCTTCCTGAACGCCCAGCGCCCGGCGATCAGGGTAAAGGTCGCGACCAACGCCACCAATATCCAGAAGCCTTCCGGGTCTTGGGAAAGCGGCACGCCGCCCACGTTCATGCCGAAAAAACCGGCGATGATGTTGATCGGCAGCGCCAGCACCGTCACCACCGTGAGGGTGAACAGCGTGCGGTTGCTTTGCTCGTTGAGGTTGGCGGCGATTTCTTCCTGCAACAGCTTGATGCGTTCACCCAGGGCCATCAGGTCGTTGATGATCAGCGCGAACTCCTCGGTGGATTTGCGCAACTCCTTCACGTCTTCCTTTTGCAGCCATTGCGGCGGGCGGTTGAGCAGGCGCAACAGCGAGCCCGGCTCCAACGCCAGCAAGCGTTGCAGGCGCACCAGCACCCGGCGTGCGGCGCCCAGTTCAGCACGGTTGGTGGACAGGCGTGAGGACAGCAACTGGTCTTCGATATGGTCGACGCTGATGCTGGTCTTGCGTACGATCTGGGTCAGTACTTCACCCTGGTCGCGCAGCAAATGCACCAGCAAGGCCAGCGGCGAACGAAAGCTTTCACCAGCCTTTACCGACGAGCGCAACTTGTCTACCGAGTGCAGCGGTTGTAGGCGCGCGCTGATCAGCAGGCGGCTGCGGGCGCAGACCCACAGCGTGGAAATGTCCGACGAGACCATGCTGCTGAAGTTGAACACCACATCGTTGACCACCGCCAGCAAGGCCGAGTCGACGTGTTCGATGCGCGTGGAGCGCGAGCCTTCATGCAGGGCTTCGAAGAATTCTTCCGGCAGGTCCAGATGGGCCTGCATCCAACGCTCGCACGCGGCATGGGCGAGGTTCAGGTGCAGCCACAAAAACTCCTCCGGGTCGCCCGGTTGGCGCAACGCCTGGAGCGCCGCCGCCGAATCTATCTGCTCACCCTTTTCCCCTGGGCGAAAACGAAAACCGTAGAGCAAGCCAAACAGGTCGGAATCCTGGTGGCTGTGATCGATGCTGTGGTTCATGAGGGCTCGCAGAAAAAGCGCCTGTAGGAGATTTCACAGGTTCGCATGCGCGAATCATTGCAAGGGGATTTGACAGTTTTGTGACGGTTTTGAATTTATTTCGTTGCGATGACATTTATTTGACCGTTTGTCAGGAACCGTTCAAGAAGGCTCTAATTCGGCCGATTCAGGGCATCAAGAACCGCTGTGGATGGGCGGTGCCTTTTGATGACAAGGACGTTAGGCGTGCATGCACCAATTCCTTGTATCGAGGCTTTTCCCCGATGAATGTTTTGCGAACCTCCTTGAGAGCACAAATCCTGTCGCTGCTCGGTGGCAGTCTGTTGGCGATGCTGTTGATCGCCCTGGCCTGTTTCAACTTTTTGTCCAACGGGGTGCAGAGCTATCGCAGCTTGATCGATGGGCCGCTGCTGACTTCACAATTGATTGACGAGGCCAACCTGCAATTCAAGGTGCAGGTGCAGGAGTGGAAAAACGTCCTGCTGCGCGGCAAACAGCCCCAGGACATGGAGAAATACTGGGGTCAGTTCCAGGACCGCCAACGCGATGTGCAAGGTATCCTCACCCGGTTGGTCACCCAGACCAGCAGCGACCCGAGCCTGAGCCGACGCATTGAAACCCTGCGCCAGGAACACCAGCAACTCGGCGTGGCTTACCAGAAGGGCCGCGATGCCTATGTGGCCGCCGGTGGCGATGCAACGGCCGGCGACACCGCGGTAAAAGGGGTGGACCGCGCCGCCAGTGAGCAGATGAGTGCATTGGTCAGCGACCTGCGCGAACAAGGCAGCCAGCAATCCAAGGCCATCAGCGCCTATGCCGAACGCACCGTGCTGGTGGGGCTGGCGATCATGCTGTTGTCGGGTGTGTTGATCGGACTGTTCAGCCTGTGGCTGATCAACCGCAACCTGATCCTGCCGATCCGTGGCTTGATCGACTACGTGACGCAACTGAGCCATGGTCGCTTTGCTGAGCGTGTTGCCAGCCGTCGTCAGGATGAGCTGGGCGACCTGGCCGCTGCCGCGAATACCTTGCGCGACTTCCTGGCCGAAACCTTCAGCCGTTTGCAGCGCAGTGCGACCGACCTGGTCAGCGCCAGCGGCGAGTTGAATGCCATCGCCGGGCAGATGGCGACGGGCACCAACGATCAATTCAACCGTACCGACCAAGTGGCCACGGCCATGACGGAAATGTCGGCCACCGCCCAGGAAGTCGCGCGCCACGCCGCCAGTGCCTCCCGCGCGGCAGACGAGGCCGATCACTCGGCCCGCGAAGGCGGTGAAGTGATGAAAGTCACGATTGCCACCATCGGCCAGATGCGTAACGAGATCCTTAATACCGGCACCATCATCCGCCGCCTGGAAACCGACAGCGTGCGCATCGGCAAGGTGCTGGAAGTGATTCGCGGCATTGCCGAACAAACCAACCTGCTGGCGCTCAACGCCGCCATTGAAGCGGCACGCGCGGGTGAAGCCGGCCGGGGTTTTGCGGTGGTGGCCGATGAAGTGCGCAGCCTGGCGCAACGCACGGCAGCATCGATCATCGAGATCAACGGGATTATCGAAGCGGTGCAGACCGGCGCGGTGGATGCCGCTGAAGCCATCGTGAGTGGCCAGTCGTGCAGCGATGAGAGCGTGGAGAAGGTCACACAGGCCGGCGCCATGCTCGCGCACATCACCCAGGCGGTGGAGGCGATCCGCGACATGAATCGTCAGATCGCCACGGCGGCCGAAGAGCAGACCTCGGTGGCCGAGGACATCTCGCGCAACATCACGCAGATCACCACGGTGGCGACGGCCAACCTGGATAACGTGCAGCGCACCGAAGCAGCGAGCCACAACCTGCGTGGGTTATCGAGCGAGTTGAATGAAGTGACGGCACGTCTGGGCGCCTGATCGGGCATAAAAAAACGCCACCCTTGGGTGGCGTTTTTTTGCGTGTTCAACTCAAGTATCGAGTTTGTTTTCCAGCACTTCGCTGGTTTTGGCATCGAGCTTCACGTCCCACTTTTTGCCGGTGGTGTCGGTCAGGTCGACTTCGTAGACCAGGCGGCCGGCTTCGTTATCCAACTCGGTGTCGTTGATCACGGCGCCGGGGTGTTTAGCCAGGGCGTCTTTGTTGAGCTGCTCGAAAGGCTTCACCGCACCCGATTGCAACAGGCTTGGAATCTGGTCCGGGCGAACATCGGCCTGGGCCAGGCCGGCGGTCAGGGTCAGAGCAGTAGCGGCGAACAAAGCGGTCAGGGTTTTCATGGTGTGTGTCCTTCTGGTGAGCTGTTTAAGTGGCGCCAGATTAACCAGCGCAACTTAACTCATCCTTAATGGCACACTGACTACATCAATACTTATAGTCGTTCAGCAGATCTTGCACGCTGGACGACGGCCAGCGCTTGTAGAACTTCAGCAGTTCGGCGGCGCGGTTGGTGAAGATGCCATCGACGCCGGCCTTCATCACTTTGTCGAAGTCCACCGGCTCGTCGACGGTGTAGACGTGCACCAGCAAGCCCTTGTCGTGGGTCAGCTTGTTCATCTCCGGTTTGACCAGGTCTGAATAGCTCTGGTCGCCGTGGTGGGTCAGCTCAGCCGAGGGACCGGTGCCGATGGCGCCGAGGCTCTTGGCTTCGTCGACCCACTTTTCAAACTCGGCCGCGTCTTTCGGCTCTTGCTTGGCGTAGTAGGCGGCCTTGGTGGTTTCGCCGGACTCCGCGAACGTCTGCTTGTTCTTCGGCTCGATGCTGCCTTCACCCACCCACAGCAGCAGGATTTTCGGGGTGTTCGGCATTTCTTTCTGCAGCTCTTTCAGGCTGGCCACTTCGAAGGTTTGCAGCACAACGCGACCCTTACCCTGGCCGACGCCAGTGTTGCTCTTGCCCAGCTTGGAACCGGCGGAGCTCAGCCAGCCTTTGTCGAGCAGCTTGTTCTTCAGGTCGGCTTCGATGCCTGGGAATTGCTTGGGCTCCTTGGTTTCGATGTACAGGCCGGGTTTGTGCTGCGGGTTGCCTTCGGCGATCTTGATGATGTCGTCCAGGCTCTGGATTTTCAGGCCGACGAAGCCTGGGCGCGCACGGTCCGGGTACGCGGCGTTGAACCAGCTGCCGGCGTCGAGGGTTTGCAGTTCTTTCCAGGTGAACTCGTTGGCTGGAGCGTCCTTGCGATCCGGGAACTTGGTGGCCACGTCGGTGGTGCGCTGCAGGTTGTTGTCGTGCAGGGCGAACAGCACGCCGTCCTTGCTGCGCTGCAGGTCCATTTCCAGGTAGTCGGCACCCAGGTCGCGGGCGATCTTGTAGGCGGCGGCGGTGGATTCCGGTGCATCGAAGGAGGCGCCACGGTGGGCGATCACGGCCGGGTACGGAATGCCTTCATTGGTTGCCAATTCAGCCGGGCTGATCGGGTCTTGCGCATGTGCCTGGCCAAGGCCGAGCATCAGGGCGAGCAGCAGGGCGCTCTTGGTAAACGTGACAGGCATATGCGAAGTCCTTTCGTGGAGGTAGCTTTGAGAAGGCCTCCTTTTTAACAATTGATTGCGAAAGGCGCTATCACCAAACCGACATTAACGTGCGCAGGCTTCAATTTTCTCGGATTTTTTGCCAGGCATTGCAGTATTCTTGCCCGAAGCTGCCCCGTTAGAGGGCGGTACTTTCCGCCACGCGTGTAAACCATCTTTCCAGTCCCTGTGGGACTTTTCAGTGAGGTTTACCATCCGCATCACTTCCGAACTTATCTGCCAGGCTGCCGACCAACTCCACGGGTTTGTTGGCCTCAACCGCAAGACCGGCCAGTACATCGTGCGTTTCAGCGAAGACGCCTTCGGCATGGACGTGGCCGATGACGGCATCATCCCCACCGCCGAATTCGTCTGGCTGCCGGCCCCGGAGCAGACCATGACCCTGTCCCGCGAGCGCATCCAGTTGCTGCTGGACCAGAACATCGACGACCGCATCAACATCACCGAGCCGTTGCGGGTGTATATGCGCCGGGTGGAGATACCGCAGATCAGTGCGTTGCGCAGTCTGGTGAGCTAATCCTGTGGCAAGCCCGATCACCACAGGAAGCCACAACAAGTCCGATCACCACTGGGTTTATTTGCTTTCGAAGGCGTAGGCCCGTTCGACTTTGCACACCCTGGTCTGGAAGGCCGAGTACCAGGCAGCGCGCCCCTGTTCGCGCACCGTCCGGTGTTCAGCCTGCTGCTTCCAGGCCAGGATGGCCGCCTCACTCTCCCAGTACGACACAGTAATGCCCAGGCCGTCTTCCCGTGCGGACTCCACGCCGAGAAACCCCGGTTGTTCACGCGCCAGTTCCAGCATGCGGCTGGCCGCCTGGCCGTAGCCTTGATCGCCTTCGGTGCGCAGTGAGCTGAAGATCACCGCATAGTAGGGCGGCGAAGGTGTGCGGGCGATCATGCAGACACCGCCTGGCAAGCCTTGAGCAGGGCCATCGCCAAGGGCGGGGTAATGCCTGCCAGCGCGGTACGTTCGGGCTGGAACAGGGTGGCGACGAAGAACGGGTGATCGAGCAGCTCCACCGCGCGCAGGTCACCTGCGCAATCGTGGCCGCTGGGGATCAGGTCGCCTTCGAGCAAGGCACCGAGGAACTCGGGGTTCACGCCATAACGGCAGCGATAACCTTCTTGCACATCCAGGGTGCCATAGGCTTCGGCGATCCGGGTGTAGGGCGCCAGGCGCACGGTGTCGGTGGCTTCCACCAGGGCGCAGCTCAGCGGTGCGATCACGGCGCGCTTGGCGTGTGGCTCGAGTTCGCCATGTTCGGCATCCTTCCAGCCCAGGACATTGCGTGCGTATTCCAGCACGGCATGCTGAAAACCGCCGCAGGTGCCGAGGAAAGGTCGGCGTTGCTCGCGGGCAAACTGGATCGCCCGCATTGCGCCTTCAGTGTCGCGGTAAGGGCTGGCGGGGACGCACCAGAAACCGTCGAAGTCATGCAGTGATTGGGGCAGGTTATCGGTATCGAGCCACTGCACATGAACGTTCAGGCCGAGGGTCTCGGCCGCCTGTTGCAGCGCCACAGGGATGGCCTGGTGGGCGATGACATCGGGGTTGTAATCGCCGATCAGAGCGAGGTGCAGAGGCGTGGTTTTCATCGTGTTCATCCCATGGCTTGTGGTGTCCTGGGGCGCACTATAGATTGGCGCTCACGCAATCAATATTGGCGTTTTAGCACATGCTCAATGCAGTCACGCACTATTCAATCGACTACCCGGACCTCGCGCTGATCCTCGCCTTGGTGCGCGGCGGCACACTCGCACGAGCGGCCGCGTTGTTGCGGGTAGACGTGTCCACGGTGTTCCGTGCGGTGCGGCGCCTGGAGGCGGCGCTGGGTCAGACGTTGTTCGAAAAAAGCCGCGCCGGCTACCTGCCCACCAGCCTGGCAAGCCATCTGGCGCAGCAGGCGGAACGCGCCGAGCAGGCGCTGGAGGCCGCGCGCATTGGTGTGGAGCAGGGCGGTGAAGTGATCAGCGGCACGGTGCGCCTGACCTGTACTGACTCGGTGCTGCAAGGCTTGCTGTTACCGGCGCTGGCGCAGTTCATGCCGCAGTACCCAGCGTTGACCCTGGAACTGAGTACGTCGAATGATTTCGCAAACCTCAGCCGCCGCGACGCGGATATCGCCCTGCGCCTGACCCGCACGCCGCCGGAGCATCTGGTGGGCCGGCGCCTGGGCAATGTGGCGTATCAGGTGTGCGCCAGTCCGGGTTTCGCCCAACAGCACGAAGGCCGCGAGCTGGCAGACCTGCCCTGGATTGCCCCGGATGACTTTCTGCCCGATCACCCCACCGTCGTCTGGCGCCGCGAGCAACTGCCGGGCGTGCGTCCCAGCTATCGCTGCAACAGCATGTTGTCGGTCACCGAACTGGTACGCGCGGGGTTGGGAGTGGCGGCGTTGCCGGACTTTCTATTGGGCAACGGCCTGCAACCGCTGGGCCCCGCATTGGCGGGGCACGACACGGCGTTATGGTTGCTCACACGCCCCGATTGTCGAGCGCTGCGCTCGGTGGTGACGCTGTTTGACGAGCTGGGGCGACACCTGCGGTTACCTTAGGTTTTTCGCACAAAGTGCTCGTGCATTTCGCTAGTCAGGCTTTCGATGTGTTCTGTCAGCTGTTTGGTCATTTCCGTCAGCCGGGTGTTTTGTTCGAGCAGTTCCAGCAACTGTTTGGTGGTTTGCGCGGCCTGGGCCTGGCGCTCGGTGTTGGCGATGGCCAGGGCTTCACGGTGTTGCGCGTCGGCATCTGACTGCGCTTTGTCGCGAGCCGCCTGGCGGGTCTGGGCCAGCAGGATCAGCGGCGCGGCATAGGCCGATTGCAGGCTGAACGCCAGGTTGAGCAGGATAAACGGGTACACGTCGAAGTGCGTGACGCCGGTCATGTTCAGCACCACCCACAACACCACGATGGCGGTTTGCGCGCCGAGGAAGGTGGGCGTGCCGAAGAATCGGGCGAACGCTTCGGCCTTGAGCGCAAAGGTGTCGTTGCCGAAGGTCGGTGCCAGGTGGGCATGAGGGCGGTGGAAACGCAGGTGGTCGACGGGAGCGGTTTCGGTCTTTTCTGGGGTCATGGCAGGCTCGGATCATTTGCTTGAAGACAAGCAAGCACTATAGACCGAGCCCCCAGCGCTCCGTATGAAGATCGGGTCAGTTGCCACCGCGCTCATTGGCGAATGCACTCACCGCTTGCACGGCCTCGCTGGTGCCTTCGCGGATCTGCACGATGACGGTACCGGCTTGGTTAGCCAGCTCCACACCCAGGGCGGCGCGGTCGCGGGTGCCGTCCATGCTGTGGATGGCCTGGCGGGTTTCGTCCTGGATCATCGCGATCATGCTGGAGATTTCCGCCGTGGAGCCGCTGGTGCGCGCAGCCAGTTGCCGCACTTCATCGGCCACCACGGCAAACCCGCGACCTTGCTCGCCGGCCCGCGCCGCCTCGATGGCGGCGTTGAGCGCCAGCAAGTTGGTCTGGTCGGCGATGCCGCGAATGGTGTTGACGATGGCGGTGATCTGCTGCGAGCGCTCGCCCAGCTTGGCGATCAGCTGCGAGGAGCCGTCGATGTCCGCCGCAATATCGCGCATGCCGCTGGCGGTTTGCTGGATCACTTCGGCGCCTTTTTCGGCAATGTCCCGGGTGTTCAGGGAGATGTGGTACGCCTGGGCCGCGCTGGCGGCGTCGGCGGTATGTTGCTGCACCATGGCAGTCACGTCGGAGGCGAACTTGACCACTTTGCACAGGCGCCCGCCGGCGTCGTACACCGGGTTGTAGTTGGCTTCGAGCCACACGGCCTGGCCGTTCTTATCCACCCGTTCGAACTGGCCGCTGAACATTTCGCCTTGGTTCAGGCGCTTCCAGAAGTCGCTGTAGGTCGAGCTGCTGGCCACGGCCGCGCTGCAGAACATGCGGTGATGCTGGCCCTGGATCTGCGCCAGGGTGTAACCCATGCGCTGCAGGAAATTGGTGTTGGCCGTGATGATGGTGCCGTCGAGGTTGAACTCGATCACCGCCATGGCGCGGCCGATGGCGGCCAGTTTGGCATTGGCTTCGCTTTCAGCCTGCAGGCGCGGCGTGACGTCCATGGCGTACTTCACCACTTTGGTGACTTGGCCTGCTTCGTCACGCACCGGGTTGTAGCTGGCCTCCAGCCAAACCGATTGGCCATCGCCCGCCACCCGTTCAAAGGTGCCTGACTGGAACTGGCCATTACGCAGGTTCGACCACAACTGGTTGTACTCGGCGCTGCGGGCGAATGCGGGGGTGCAGAACATACGGTGGGGCTGGCCCTCGATCTGCTCGGCGCGGTAGCCCATGGTCTGGAGGAAGTTGGCATTGGCCCGCAGCACGGTGCCGGACAGGTCGAATTCGATCACCGCCATGGACCGCTCGATGGCATCCAGCAGGCTGGCCTGTTGGGCGACGGTGTGTTGCAGGGCATTGATGGTTTTTTTATGGGCGTTGAATAGCATGTTCGGGTGCTCGGGCAAGCAAGCTACTGGATTTCCTTGGGTATGCGCCTGCCCCCGTAAGGCATTCGCTATACGGTTGACTTGCTCATTGTCAGCTTCCTTGTGCCGACAGCGGGGGTGGAACAACGGGTTCAGAGTGATCAGCCTGGCAAGAAGTTCGCCTCAGGGGCAGGACCTTTTTTGGGTAGCCGACAAGTGGTGGCATTATGCTTTCTCCTCGCGCACAGGCAGGAAGATTCAGACGAGGAGTCGTAGGACAACCTCAGGCGGAATGAGCGATCACTGCTTCGCTGATGTTGACCCGGTTGCGTCCGGTGTCCTTGGCGGCATACAGCGCCCGGTCCGCCGCATTCAGCCACATGGCGGCGTCGGTAAAGAAGGGTTGGAAATCAGCCAGGCCGATGCTCAGGCTCACGCGCAGCTCAGGGATCTGCGGGTTGCGGTAATTGCTGAAGGTCTCGCGCATGCGTTCCATCACCTGTGCCGCCTCTTCCAGCGGAACTTGCGGAAGAATCACGCAGAACTCATCGCCCCCGTAACGCCCGGCCAGGTCGTTTTCACGCAGGTTGCGTCGCAGTTCCAGGCTCAGTTGGCGCAGGACGGCGTCGCCGACGATGTGGCCGTGAGTGTCGTTGATCTGCTTGAAGTGATCGATATCGATCAAGGCGATGGTGGCGTGGCTTTGCTGCTGTTGGCACTTATGAAATTTAAGGTGCAGCAAGTCTTTCCAGGAGCCGTGGTTCAGCAGGCCGGTGAGGCTGTCGGTTCGGCTGAGGGCACTGAGTGCGCGTTTGTGTTCCGATAATTTGATCGCCAACTGGTAGCAGACCGTGCCGATGGCCATGGGGTAGAGCGTCAGCATCGGCAGGCAGGTGTAGACCTGGGTGAGGCTGACGTTGGGGTTGAACCGGATGCCGAAAAGCGCGCACGCCACCCCGATACCGGCCATTTGCGCCAGCAGCCCGCGCAGGAACAGCCGCTTGCCACCCGCTGCCACGTTGTTCATGGTCATCATGGAAAGGATGGTGACGGTTGTCAGTGGTGTGAACTGCGTGGCAGCGGCCCAGAACCCGCCGAACAATGAGTCGTACAACAGGTTGCGTTGCTCGGTCTGATAGGGGAATTGCGACCGCACTGAGAGTTGGTAGGCCACATGCGCCCAGGCGAAACCGTTGAACAGCAGGAATACCCAGACCCAGCCCGGCATTGCGAGCGGATAAAGTGCGCCTGTGACACTGATGCAGCCGATGCCCAAGCCGATAATCCTTGGCTTGTAGATACGTCTGGCAAATGAAAGCCCTTTGCCTCGTCTGTTTTCCATAATTTCCTGGAGCCGTTCTTTTTCTGCAGGTGCGGCAAGATGCGTCAGCGGGTCGAACCGTTGATCGGATAATAGTTGTGAATATTGTCAGTTATTCGCGTGGGAATAATCAGTGTCCTTCCAAGCCATTTGTGTAGGACGGCGTGCGAATATGTCAAAAACGACCAGGAATGTCGTTCACACATCAGGTTTTTACGGTTGGCGGGATTGGCTGACTTCGTAGCCGGCCAGGAACAGGTCGATGGCCGACTCGATAACACTGGCCTGACTGGCGGCGTCCAGGACCGGCTGCCCCAGGGTAATCTGCGGCCAGAAGGCAAACGCCTTGAGCAGGCTCTGAATCTGGTGGGCGGCAAAGGCCGGGTCGCTGCAATTGAGTCGACCGTCTTCCTGGGCTGCACGTACCCATTGGGTAAAACCTTCTTCGCGCTTGCTCAGGCGGGTGACCATGTCTTGCGCACGCTCCGGCGAATGGATGGTGGCGGCGATGGCGACCCGGGCCAGGTCGAGGAAATTGGCATCCGCCATCATCTTCATCTTGGCCTCCAACAAGCCGCGCAATTGTTCGCGCAGCGGGCGGTCGCTGGCGTAGCTGACGTCGAGTTGGGCCACACTGCTGGCCCAGAGTTGATGAAGAATTTCAGCGAACAACTCTTCCTTGCTGGGGAAGTGGTTGTACACCGTACGCTTGGAAACGCCGGCGGTGGCGGCGATTTTGTCCATGCTGGTGACCTCGAAACCGTTCTCGCGAAATTCAGCGATGGCCGCGGCCACGATGGCTTCTCGTTTGCGGTCGGTGAGGCGTTGAGGGGCAGTCATGGAGGGCGCTCGGCTGGTCAAGGAAAGTTACACTCGGTAGTTTACTTGCTGTGTATTTTGTTGCAATCTTGAAACTACACTGTGCAGTGTAATTCAAGAGCGGTCTGTAGGAGTCACCTGTAAATGGCCACGATTTCGTCCCGTGTCGATTCTTCGCCGGCAGCGCCCAAGCAAGACCTGGGGCACTTCAGCAACGAGGCGCCCGTACAGCAGGGCGGCTTCGGCAAGACCTTGCGTATTTTCTGGAACATGCTGTTCAACAAGCCGCGCAGCACGCGGCCGGTGGGGCAGATTCCGGTACAACCGCTGACCCGCGAGCAGTTGCTGGCGGCGCCTGATCACAGCGTGTTCCGCCTCGGGCATTCCACTGTCTTACTGAAAATGCGCGGCAAATTCTGGGTGACCGATCCGGTGTTCGCCGAGCGTGCGTCGCCGTTCAGTTGGGCCGGCCCCAAGCGTTTCCACCAGCCGCCGATCAGTCTTGAAGAGCTGCCGCCGCTAGAGGCAGTGATTCTTTCCCACAACCACTACGACCATCTTGACCGCAAGGCTGTCGTCCAATTGGCCGATAAGACCCGCTATTTTCTCGCGCCGCTGGGTGTCGGGGACATTCTGGTGAAATGGGGCGTGGACGCCAGCAAAGTGCGCCAGTTGGATTGGTGGCAGGGCACTGAGGTGGACGGCATTCGGTTTGTTGCCACGCCAGCGCAGCATTTTTCCGGGCGCGGTCTGTTTGATGCCAACCAGACCTTGTGGTGTTCCTGGGTGATGATCGATGGGGCGCGGCGGATTTTTTTCAGCGGCGATACCGGTTACTTCGACGGCTTTAAACGCATCGGCGAACAGTACGGCCCGTTTGACCTGACGCTCATGGAAACAGGTGCTTACAACGTCGATTGGCCCCACGTGCACATGCAACCTGAGCAAACCCTGCAAGCGCATATCGATCTCAAAGGCCGCTGGTTGCTGCCGATTCACAACGGCACTTTCGACCTGGCGTTCCATGCCTGGCACGAACCGTTCGACCGCATCATGGCCCTGGCCTGGGAGCGCAACGTGTTTATCACCACACCGCAGATGGGCCAGGCGTTCAGTTTGAACCAGCCTGAGCGCGGGTATGCGTGGTGGCTGGAGGTGGAAAATCAAGGTGCAGAGGAGCGCCTCGTCAGCTGAAGGAAGAGGCGTCGGAAAAAGGAGTTTTCAAGCTGTTTCAGAGCTGCGACAGACGCCAGTCAACGGTGCGATGATCCCCGGAAAGTCATTTCTCGGGGACGGTTTTTATGGAGAGTAAGTGTCAGAAATATTGGCAGGCGGGTCTGGCTTGCCCGACGGGCCAACCTGCTTCAGTGCTCGCTGAAGCGTCTGGCCTGGCGACTACGCTCAACGAGCAAGTGAATCCGCGAGGTATCGCTTTTGGTGTCGAGCCGCTGGCTCGTGACAACCCAGGGCGAAGCGTCCCCATTCCTGGATATGACGCGCCAAGTCTTCCCCTGAAACCCTCGCGGGACCCGTCGCTGTCACTGATTGCCTTGAGTGGAGTTGATCCTTCTGGGCCTGTGATGGTGGAAGTCCCCCTGGTGGAAAACAACACGACCTTCACGGCGGATCACGCGCTCGGCGGCAGACGCGTGGGGTTTGCCGAGCGGTTTGTGGGGGGTAGCCAACATGAGCAGATCGAGCACCCCCCCTCTTTCCTGAGAGCCTTGGATGTCTTGCGCCGGTCTGGAACCGAGCTGGTACCGGTGCCTGCGCACCGGGCCAACCACACCCTGCATTCGCGCAACGAAATCGACGAGCTGGTGCGCGCATTCCGCCTGGACGCGTTGGTTTCCGACAGCCGCAGCAGCGCATTCCACGGAGCGTGCTGGAGTGGTTATCCAGGGTTTTGCGAGCCCCTTGGGGAGGGTGCGACGCTGTGGTTCTACGGCGCACGATGGGCCAAGGATTGGTTGCCGGCCTTGGTGCAGGGGTATCGACGCGCTCGTCGCGCGGCGGATCTGCTGGCTGAGCCACCCGCTGCGTTGAACTATCCCACACGCTGAATCGCCTGCGTCGCGCTGCCTGAGAGGAGTGGAGTTTTTAGACTGGGCCACGGATCAACGTTGGTCCTTCTTCATTTCTTACTCCTCAGGAGGTCGTATGTTAGGTATCGCGTATGGGATGGGCTCCATGGTCCGGCAAGTCGTACAGTCCTTTGCTGGAGACTACTCACCCGCTGCTTCAACACCCGTGCCCGCTGGCACTGAGTACCTAAGTGTCAAAGAGCTTGGCACGCAAATGGCCCAGCCGGGCGGACTCACCTCGGCCAGTCTGGTCGCTTACCTGCAGGAGCGGATCGGCAGGTTGGATCCGCAACTCAGCTCCGTCATAGAGCTCAACCCCAAGGCACTTGAGACTGCGCGTGAGTTGGACCGTGAGCGAGCCAGCGGCAAGGTGCGCGGGCCACTGCATGGCATTCCCATCTTGCTCAAGGACACGATCGAAACCGAAAGTATGCAAACCAGTGCCGGTGCGTTTGGGTTGGTCGGTGCTGCGGCCGGCAAGAATGCCCCGTTGGTGGATTACCTGATCAAGCAGGGCGCGGTGATCCTCGGTAAAACCAATATGACTGAAATGGCGGGGTTCCGTGGAGGTCCGGATGGCTGGAGCAGTCGGGGCGGGCAGACCCGAAATCCTCATCAATCAGATGCCGATGTTGGGGGGTCCAGCTCGGGTTCTGCCGCTGCTGTTGCAGCCGGGTTGGCGCCCTTGGCGGTGGGGGCGGAAACCAACGGTTCGATCATTGTGCCGGCAGCACGCAACGGTATTGTCGGGCTCAAGCCCACTGTCGGCCTGTTGGACCGCAATGGGATTATTCCCGCGAGCCATCATCAGGACACACCGGGCCCGATGACGCGTTCGGTGTATGACGCTGCCCTGATGCTCAATGCCATGTCTGGCGTTGATCCTAAGGACCCGGCAAGTGTGGGAGCGCCTCAAGGTATCGATTACACGCAGTTGCTGGTTCCAAGCGCTTTGAAAGGCAAGCGTATCGGCTATCCCGCCACGTTCTCCAAAGAGGGTGAAACCTTGCCTGTGGAGAACAGCGCGCAGTTCAATCGGACACTGGAAGTGCTTCGCGAGCAAGGCGCGGTGTTGGTGCCGGTCAACCTGCGGCTGGCTGATGCCTCGCGCTACGACGAGTTGCTGCTCTCGGATGTGAAGGAGGAGCTGAACACCTACCTGGGCAAACGTTCGGGGTTACCGGTCAAATCGTTGACCGAGTTGATCCGGTTCAATGATCTACGTGACGGCAGTGAGACGGATCATCAGCCAGTGCTCAAGGAAATCAGCGCCTCAACCCTGACGCCAGAGGAACGCAAGCCACTTTGGGATGCGCTCATTCAGGATTTCAGAAACACGATCGATGACCCGATCAAGGCAGAAAACCTGGACGCGATGGTGTCGGATTTCGACACCAATAGTTACTTCGGTGTCGCGGCGGCTGGCTATCCTGGAATCGCCGTACCGTCTGGTGTAGATGAGGATGGCCTACCCACCAGTGCCTACTTTTTTGGTACCCAATGGACCGAACCCACCTTGCTGGCAGTGGCCCATGGGTATGAGCAGGCCGCTCAGGTAGCGGTTAAACCGGATCTTTGATGCCATAACGTGCCGCTGGGGAGCGATGCGACAGGTTGGGCCCCAGGGCCAGGCGTGCTGTTTCGTAGGCGTCCCAGTCGAGGCTGTCGGGCAATGACGGGATGGTCACCTTTTCGCCCTGGGCAAGGCCTGCCAGTGCCGCATCCACCAGATTTTCCGTGCTCATGACGATGGTGTCGGGAAGGTTGTTCACGGGCAGCCCCGCAACATCCCAGAACTCGGTGGCGGTGGCGCCTGGCAGCACCACTTGAACACTGACCCCCTTGTCACTCAGCTCATGGTCGAGGGATTCGCTGAACGCCTGCACAAAAGCCTTGGTGCCGGCGTACACACCATTCAACAACTTAGGCGCGACCGCGACGATCGACCCGATGTTGATCAGGGTGCCACGACCCTGGGCGACAAAATTGGTCGCGGCGGCTTTTGCCAGGCGGGTGAGCGCGAGGACATTGAGCAGGATCATGGCGTCCATCTTGTCCGGGTCAGAGGCCAGCAATGACGCCGTCGCACCAACGCCGGCGTTGTTCACCAGCAGGCTGATGCGGCTGTCTTCAAGCAGAATCTGTTCAATGCGTGCCAGGTCGGCAGGCAAGTTGAGATCGGCGGCCACTACCTGGATGTCCCGTTGGGTCTCGACTTTCAGTCGGGCCGCCAGTTGGTCGAGTCGTTGCTGATTGCGTGCCACCAGAATCAAGTCGTAACCCTGGCGAGCCAGACGGTCGGCATACACGGCACCGATCCCGGACGAAGCTCCAGTGATCAGGGCATAACCTTTGGATTGAGTCATTGCAGTTGCTCCAGAAGGGCTGGGGAAGGGCGGCCTTGTTGGAGCCAAGATTATGGGTGTAATGTATTGGCTGCAATGTCGTATATCCCTCCTTTCGGGACATGAGGTTTCGCCATGGTATCCATCGGTATTCTGCTGTTTCCCGGGTTCCAGATGCTCAGCCTGGGCACCAGTACCGTGTTCGAATTCGCCAACTTCGAGTTGGACCAGCCGTTCTATCGCGTGGACCTGTTGTCGGAACATGGTGGGCCGATCAAAAGCTCCATGGGCTTCGCCATCGCTACCATGCCCTTCGGCCAACAGCACTACGACACATTGCTGGTGGTGGGAGACAACGAACTGCTGCAAGCAACGCCCGGCATGCTCACTTACCTGCAGCAAGCCATGCTCACTTCGCGTCGCGTGACATCGGCCTGCACCGGCTCCTTTTATCTGGCCGCCGCCGGGTTGCTGGAGGGCCGCAAAGCGACGACCCATTGGTACCACGCCCACACCTTTCGTCAGGCCTACCCGAATGTACGGCTGGAGGAAGACCGGATCTTCACCGTCGATGGCCCGCTCTGGACCTCCGCCGGCCTGACCGCCGCCCTCGACCTAGCCCTGGCCTTGGTCGAGCATGACTTGGGTGTCGAGGTTGCACGTGCAGTAGCGCGTAAATTGGTGGTCTACCATCGCCGTGCAGGCGGCCAGTCGCAATTTTCCGCACTGTTGGAAATCGATCCCAAATCCGACCGCGTGCAAACCGCCCTGGTCTACGCCCGGCAGCACTTGCAGGACGATCTCTCAGTAGAGCAGTTGGCTGAAGTTGCGCACTTGAGCCCGCGCCAATTCAGCCGATTGTTCCGTGCCGAAACCGGCCAGTCACCCGCCAAGGCTATCGAGCGGTTGCGCATCGAGGCAGCCCGCCTGCTGCTTGAATCTGGCGATCACTCCATTGACATCATCGCCCGCGAAACCGGCTTCGGCGACCCGGAGCGCATGCGCCGCGCCTTCCTGAGGGCCTTTGGCCAACCGCCGCAGATGATGCGTCGGGCGCTGCAACTGCAGGCTTGAGGCTTCCCGCATTACGCTAAAGCCCTTGGATAGGAGTGCTCTGCTCGGGTGGCAATCAGGCAAACAGCACTTCGATACGCCCCTGAGCACGAGATGCAGGCGCTGCACTGATAACGATCTGCACATCACGTCCTAACAGTGATAAGCACTCGAGCATTTTTGCCTCACTGATGCCTCTGAACTTTCCGCGAAGCATTTCGGAAACCTTCGGTTGTGACAAACCAAGGATGACCGAAGCCTGAGACTGGGTGAGATTACGGGCTTTGAGGATCTCGCCGATCTTTGCCGCGAGCTGCGCCTTGACCTGCATTTCACTGGCATCAGGTTGGCCAATATCCTCATAGACATTGCCACTGCTTGCTTCAATCTCAATCGCCTTGTGATGCTTGTGCATGATCCTGCGCCGCCTTGAGTCGCTGTTTGATCAGTTGTGTATCGTGTTGCGGGGTTGCAATGCCTTTAGTCGACTTTTTCTGGAAGCAATGAAGCACATAGACAGCAGAGCCAAACCTAACGGTGTAAACCCCTCGATAAGTATTGCCGTCGAAATCCTCGACGATCTCCAACACAGCATTACTGGCAAACCCTTTCAACGCCTTTGCCTGTGAATGCCTACCACCCTCCTGAGCAAGGTGCAGCGCAAAGCCAAATACGTCTTGCACAGCGCAGGGCATCAATTGGAGATCTTTTTTGCTAGCGCCCACCCACAAGAGTGGCTTCCATGAACTCATGAGAGAATATACCTAAATAGGGATAAGCGTGAGTGCAGGCTGAAAATTTACTCTGCCGTCTCAAATGCAACTTCAGTGGGGGGTGTGAGCAACGATCCCCTCACACTCATCCCCCACCCCGGCGCAAACCCTGGGAAGAACACCAGCCCTTCAGCCTCCAACCGAAACGCCAAGGCCAGGCGGGTTTCATCACCTACGTCATGATGGTGTTCAAACTGTTGAACCGCTTCAACCGCCACACCGGCCTGGCAAGCCAGGTCTTCCCGGCTCCAGCCCAGCATCGCGCGGGCCTGAACGCTGTGCTTGGCGGTGAATTGATGCAGGACGATCTGCTGTTCTACGAAAGAGCTCATTGCCAGAGAGGGCATGGGTTTTCTCCAGGTTCGACGGGGGAGGACAAACTATACTGTGTTTTTGTACAGTTGTTTTGACCGCTCATCAACTGGATTCTCGCGGACCCGCTATTCCACCCCTGGCGCCTCCCGAATGATCAGATGGTCCAGATTTTCGATGTTCGCGCTGAAGACCCCGAACGTTTGCTCGGGGTTCTTCTTGCTCGGCACCTGTTTCAGTTCCGGCGTCACCCCATAGAAGAAGCAGTACAACGCGCGCTCGCTGTCCACCGCTGCCTTGATCTGCTCTAAAAATGCTTTGCGCTTGCGGTAGTTCTCGATGAGCTTTTTGCTCAAGTAAACGTTGACCGAGTAGGGCTTCTTGTCGAGCCACACCTTCTTTTCGAAGTCGATGCGAAAGCTGCTGGTGTAGTCCTTGATCGCCTTGATCTTGCCCCAGTAGATCAGGCCCTTGTTGTCCTGCAGGTATTCGATCTTCTTGAAAAACGTCCAGTAGGTTGCGGCGTGCTCACCGATCTTCAACGGCATGGACTTGAGCTTGTCCTTGTCGTCGATGTTAGACACGAAACATTCCACCGGGTGGGCGAACACGCTGGTTTTGTCTGGAGTGCTATCACTGGCGCTGTGGGATACATAGCTTCGATTTAAAGGCGCCTTCACGGGATCGTGTGAGAAGTTTCCCTCTGCCCCGACAAGCGGCGTTTTGCGTTCGTACTGACGACGGGTGAGTACAAACTCCGATGGGAAATTGTCCTCACGCTCGTCTTCATTTTCACCTGTCGCAGCCTTGTGAGTGCTGGCGTAACGGCAACCGTCGATATGCCGGGTGCTGGTCTTGTTCTTGAAATGCGGCGTGCGCAGGTAATTGACGTTTTTGGCGTTGAAGGTGCTCAGCGCGTTGCCGGTATCAAACGCCGCGCGACACTCATCATTGGGGCAGAGGAAGCTGTCCTTGTCTGAATCGAAGTCGGTTGTTTCGTCGAAATTCAGGTCTCGTACGTCGTAGATCGACAGCTTGTCATCGAGACTCAGGCTGTAGGCCGTGTCGAATTTCATGGGGCTCGGGTCCGTGAGAGGTTTCGCTATTAATAGCGGGATCTTACGTAAATATCAGCAAGAACCTGCAACCCGTCGCCCGCTCAAGAAACACAGCGTTCCGCCCACCGCCGTCAACCCGGCCAGCGCATAAAACATCGTGGTCGGCGGTGAGTTGATCAATAGATAGCCACAAATCACCGGGCTCAGCGCGCCGCCAAAGGCCGCCAGGTTCTGTGCGCCGTAGTAGCTGCCCCGCAGCGACTCGGGGGCGAGGGTGTCGATAAACAGGAACTCGGACGGGAAGATAATCATCTCGCCCAACGTAAACACGAACATCGCCACACACCACGACAGCAGGCTGTCGGCCTGGCTGAAGCCGATCAGGCCACCGATGAACAGCGCAGTGCCCAGCAGGATCCAGTAGCGCAATTGCTCGCGCTTGAGGAAGCGGCCGATCTGGTATTGCAGCAACATCACGGTAATGGCGTTACAGGCTAGGACTGCGGAAAGAATCTTCAGCGCATCATCCGGGTTGTGGATCACCAACAGAAATTGCGACAGGTACAAGGTGTAGCGGCCATGCACGATGGTGCTCAACAGGCTGCCGCCGGTGAACAGCACCAGGCTGCGGTCGTTGCGCAGGGTCTTGAGGGTGCTGAGAAAACTCAAGGGTTTGCTGCTTTCATCACGCTGGGTGGGCGGGATGCCGATCATCAGGAACACGCTGATAAACGCAATGGCGCTGGACAACATGAACGGCAACAGCGGCATCTGCCCGGCAATCACCACGCCGACCATAGGGCCCGTGGCATAGCCGATATTGGTGAGGGTGTAGCGCAGGGAAAACACCTTGGCGCGCTGCTCAACCGGCAGGTTTTCGCTGATGATCGCCTTGGAGCCGATCAGGAACAGCGCCGATGCCGACTCGGTAATCACCAGCGTCAACGTGGTGAGGTAGAGGTTGGTGGCAAAGGTCAGCAACAGAAAACCAATGGAACTGGAGAGCATCGCCAGGATCAGCAATTTGCGCTTTTCCATGCGGTCGATGACGTAGCCGCCATACAAACCCATCAAGGTGGCGGTGAATACCGCGATGCCCATCAGCAAGCCGATGTCCTGCTGGTCGAGGCCCAGGCGTCGGCTCAGCAGCAAGGTCATCAAGGGACTGGTCATGGCCCGGCTGATGACGATGGTCAGCGAGCAAATCATCAGGCGGCGGATTACCAGGGAGTAGGTGGCCACGGCGGGGCGAGTGTCCTTATTGTTTTTACAACGCAACACACATCAAATGGGGGTGCAGGCAAGCCAACTCCCCCATTTAGATCGGGTTACTGGCCAGAGTTGATGGTGATCTTCTCTACAGCACCTTGCTCCAGATCCCACTTCTTCAGGATCTTGCCGTACGTGCCGTCATCGATCATGCCCTGTAACGCTTCACTGATCGCGGTGACCAGTTCCGTGTTGCTCTTCTCGATCCCCAGCCCGGTGAATTGCTTGGAAATCGCCAGGCCCACCGGCTTGTACTTGCCCTTGTCCAACGACATCAAATAAGGAATGGTCTCGCTGCCCTGCATCGCCGCATCCAACCGGTTCTGCTGCAACTGCGCCCGCGCGTCCGCCGAACCTTCAGTGCCGATCACCACGATCGCTGGCTTACCTGCCGCTTCGCAGTTTTCCTTGCTCCACGCGGCAATTTCCGACGGCCAGGTGGTACGGCGGCTGGTGCCGACTTTTTTACCGCACAGGTCAGTCAATGCCTTGAGGTCTTCACGCTTGGCCAGGGTGTACAGCTGCGGGCCGCTGGTGAAGTAGTCGATGAACGTCACGGATTTCTGGCGTTCGGCGGTGTCGGTCATGCCGGACAGCACGATGTCCACGCGCTTGGTGGTCAGGCCGCTGAGCATCTGCTCGAAGCCGGTTTCCTGCCACTTGATCTTCACGCCCAGGCGCTCGGCCAGGGCGTTGCCGAGGTCGAAGTCCAGGCCGGTGATCTTGTTGGTGGCCGGGTCCTTGAAATCCATCGGCGGATAGTTCGGCACGATGGCCGCGCTGATCTCACCCTTGTCCTTGATGACCGCCGGCAATGCCGCGAATACACAGGTGGAGGCCATCAGGCCTGCAAGCACGGTAGGGATGAACAATCTTTTCATTGGGGGCGTTCTCGTTTGTTTTTTAGTTAAGTGCGAACGGCAGAAATAAAGCTTTGGGTACGTGGGTTTTGTGGGCTTATTAGAATTTCTTCGGGGCTGCCGGCTTCCACAATCTGACCGGCATCCATGAACACCATGCGGTTGGACACTTCACGGGCGAAGCCCAATTCATGGGTGACCACGATCATGGTCATGCCGGTGGTGGCCAAATCGCGCATCACCGACAGCACTTCGCCTACCAGCTCCGGGTCGAGGGCTGACGTGGGTTCGTCAAACAGCATCAATTTGGGGCGCATGGCCAACGCGCGGGCAATCGCCACACGTTGTTGCTGGCCGCCGGACAACTCCACCGGGTAAGCATTGCGCTTGTCCGCCAGGCCGACGCGGGCCAGCAGTTCCAGCGCATCTTCGATGGCTTCCTTGGGCGAGCGCTTGAGCACCTGGCACGGGCCTTCGATGATGTTCTGCAACACGGTCATGTGCGGGAACAAGTTAAAGCGCTGGAACACCATACCGGTCGCCAGGCGCTGGCGGGCGATCTGCGATTCATTCATCTCATGCAGTTTGTTGCCGACGACGCGGTAACCCACCAGTTCGCCGTCGACCCACAGGCCGCCCTTGTCGATTTTTTCCAGTTGGTTGACGCAACGTAGCAGGGTGCTTTTTCCGGAACCCGACGGGCCGATGATGCACATCACTTCGCCTTGCTCGACCTCGATATTGATGTCGCGCAGCGCGTGATATTGGTCGTAATACTTGTTCAGGTTGACGGCCTTGACGATGCTTCTCATGGGGCAAATCTCCTCAACACAGGCTTACGAACGCTTGCCGGCGCCGCGGGCAAAACGACGCTCGAGGCGGCTTTGGCCAAATGAAAGAACAGTCACCACCGCCAGGTACCAGATGCCGGCCACAATCAGCAGCTCCATGACCCGTGCGTTGGCGTAGTAGATGTTTTGCGCGTTATGCAGCAGCTCCGAATACTGGATCACACTGGCCAGGCTGGTCATTTTCACCATGCTGATGAACTCGTTGCCTACAGGCGGAATGATCACGCGCATCGCCTGCGGAAGAATGATCCTACGCAGCGCCTGAAGGCTTGGCATGCCGATGGACTTGGCGGCTTCGTATTGGCCGGTGTCCACCGACAGCAAACCCGCGCGCACCACCTCGGCGGTGTAGGCGCCCTGGTTGATACTCAAGCCGAGCAGGGCGGCCACGAATGGCGTCATCAGGTCGACGGTGTCGATGCTGAACAGGCCGGGAATCGCGATCACCGGGAAGATCAACGCCAGGTTGAACCACAGCAGCAGTTGCAGGATCAGCGGCGTGCCGCGGAACAGCCAGGTGTAGGTGATGGCCACGTAACGCAGGATCGGGTTGGCCGACATGCGCATGATCGCCGTGATCACCCCGATCACCACACCCAGTGCCATCGCCAAAATCGACATGACAATGGTGTTCACCAGACCCCACAAAATGGCCTCAGACGTGAGGAACTGCCCGATGTAGGACCATTCGATCTGGCCGTTGGCGAATGCACGCAACAGCGCGGCCAACACGATCACGATCAAGGTGGCAAAAAACATCCGCCCGTAATAGCGACGCGGCACGTGTTCGTACTGCGTGATATCGAACTGGTTCTCGGACAACTTGCGCTCGGCTTCCAAGCGCTCTGCCGGGGTTTGGTTCATGGTGTTACTCCAAAACTAACAACGCTCTAACTGCTATACGCGGTCAAAATGTGGGAGCTGGCTTGCCTGCGAAGGCGCCAGCCCCAACGCCGCAGATTTAAATCCTGAAGCCCTGATAACTCTTTGCCCACTGCTGTTGAGCCGCTAATGCCGACTTCAACCGCCCAATCTGCTCCCGAACCCGCTCCGGCGCCGTCCCACCCCAGCCACTGCGGGCGGCAATCGCCGCTTCCAATGTCAGGCAGTCGCGCACCTCAGGGGTCAACCGAGCATCCACCTCCGCCAACATCGCCGGCGAGGCTTCCCACAATTCAATCTCATGCTTCTCACAGGCCTGCACCAAGGCGCCAGTAATCTCATGCGCCTCTTTGAACGGCACACCACGGGTGGCCAACCAATCGGCCACTTCCGTCGCCAAGGTAAAGCCCATCGGCGCCTGACGCCGCAGTTCTTCCACCTGCACTTTCATGGTCGCAACCATTCCAGCCATCGCCGGCAACACCAGCAGCAAGGTGTCCACACTGTCCAACACACTGTGCTTGTCTTCACTCAAATCGCGGTTGTACGACAGTGGCAACGACTTGAGCGTCGACATTAACCCCGTCAGGTTGCCAATCAACCGCCCCGCCTTGCCTCGCGCCAGTTCAGCGATATCCGGGTTCTTTTTCTGCGGCATGATCGAGCTGCCCGTAGCGTAGGCATCGTCCAGCACTACCCAGCGAAATTGCCGCGAAGACCACAGGCAAAACTCTTCGGACAAGCGCGAAATATTCACCCCGAGCATGCCCGCGACAAACAGGAATTCCGCCACGTGGTCACGGCTGGCGACTGCGTCAATGGAGTTTTCGCACGGCCCGGTGTAGCCCATTTCCTTGGCTGAATGCTCTGGCTGACGGGCAATCGCAGAACCTGCCATGGCGGCCGCACCCAACGGCGACAAGGCCGTGCGCGCATCCCAATCCACCAGACGTTGCACATCGCGCAGCATGGACTGAGCGTGAGCCAGCAGATGATGGGCGAACACAATCGGCTGCGCCTGCTGCAAGTGGGTGAAGCCGGGGCAAATGCTCTCGATATGCTGCTCGGCCTGATCCACCAGCGCCTGCTGCAAACCCAGCACTTCAGTGGTGATGGTGCGCGCATGGTCCCGTAGGAAAAGTCGCAGGTCATTGGCGGTCTGGTCGTTACGCGAACGCCCGGCGCGCAGCTTGCCGCCTAGGGCGCCGAGCCGCTCGGTCAATACGCGCTCGATGAAGGTGTGTACGTCCTCATCATCCAGGGTCGGATGCAGATTGCCGGCAGCGAAATCTGCGCCAATACCGTCCAGTGCCTCCAGTGTGCGCAGGGTCTCCGATTCGTCCAGCAGGCCGGCGCGCTGCAACTCCCGGGCATGGGCACGGGAGCCGGCCAGGTCGTAGGGCGTCAGGCGAAAATAGCGCTCAGGGCAACGGGACAATGCGGCCAATGCAGCAGACGGACCGGTCTTGAAACGAGCGCCCCAAAGGCGGTCGGTGGGCTGGGACATGGGTATTCCTCACGCTTGTTTTTAGAAGAGTCGGAGGCAGTAAAAATAAGTTTTCAACTAGACTGAACCAGCGTCTGACGCGCCGTATTCAAGGTTGCCAAGGGCGGATGTTTATGTTCATTATCGCCGCCTGGCTATGTTCAAGGATTGGGTTGAAGCCTGTTGAATATGGCACTTGAGGTCAACGCGTATTATGGAAACCCCACTTTCCACTTCTGGAAACCTACCGCCAAAACCCGGCTCAAGACCGCCCCTGCAACTGAGCGGGCTGGACTTCAAATTGCTGCGCGTGTTCATGGCCGTGGTCGAAGCGGGCGGCTTCAGCGCCGCGCAAAACGAGCTGAACGTGGGCCTGGCGGCGATCAGCAAACAAATCTCCGACCTGGAAATCCGCATCGGCATGCGCCTGTGTACACGGGGGCGGGAAGGGTTCGGGTTGACCGAAGAAGGCAAGCTGGTATATCAAGCCTCCATCGAATTGTTTACCTCGGTGGACAGTTTTCGCGACAAGCTTAGTTCGGCGCAAAACGAGCTTATTGGTGATCTTAGTGTCGGCGTTATTGATAACACGGTTTCCGATGTTAATTCCCCGCTGATTACCGCGTTGGGGACATTACATAGCGAATCACCCAAGATTAGATTGCGCCTACATGCCTCGCAATTGGACGAAGTTGAACGCGGCGTGGTGGAAGGGCGGCTGATTGTCGGCATCGTGCCTGTGTACCAACGCCGCGAAGAATTCGACTATTTCCCGCTGTACGAAGAAAAGGCTCACGCCTACTGTGCTGTAGGACATCCACTGTTCAACGCGAGCGACATCACGCCCGACGTACTGCGCCAATACGAAGTAGTGAACCACCGGTATGCGATCCACCGCGACAAGGTCAACTTCGTCACTTACGACAGTCAGTCCGCCTCAGCGTCCCAGGTCGAAGCCGTCGCCATTTTGATCCTCACTGGTCGTTTCCTGGGCTTCTTGCCAGAACACTACGCTGCGCCACTGGTAGGGGAAGGGCGCCTGCGCGCACTGTGCCCGGAGCAAGTTCACCTGAGCACCGCCTTCAACCTCATCCTGCGCCACAACGCCCCCAGAAGCCCGATGGTAAAAGCCTTCGCCACAGCGCTGGGCGTGGACCTCAAAGCCACGACATAAACACCCGTTGAACACCGATTAACGGGCTGACAAGGATCAAATGTGGGAGTTGTCGAGCCCCAGCGAGGCTACGAAGGGATCGACCCGGGTTCCCTGCCGAATCAGCCATCAGCATCGATACATTTTTCGGCTGGGCAACAAAAGACCTGACTTGTATTGTCACCCGCTAACCCAAAGGTGGGATGCCCATGACTCAAACAAAAAACAGCCCCCCAGCAAGAAGCACCTGGGACAGCTATTTTCTCCATGGCGAATCAGTGTCTGACGACTTTATGTCTAAGGGTGACCGATTGGAGGTTCTGGAATTGAATCAGATAGTTCAGGAACGGCTCGACGCCAGTGAAACGCCCATTCATGTGCCCCTCGACGATCTGATCAACGAGGCTGAGACAGAAACCGTCCTCAAGAATTGAGTTAGGCATCGACGCAGAGCGCGTATAAAAAAGCCCAATCTTCCAGATTGGGCTTAATGAAAACGAGATTTCGGGGCAACGTAATTTAATCTCTAACCCCTAGCACCCCATGCTAGTGCGCGATTACCGCAGCTGCTTGCGCTTCTTCTTCGCATGAAAATGCCGAAAATGCGCATCCTGCGCCGCCGCCAGCAACTCCCTATCCCCACGCGTATCGCCCCAGGCCCGCAGCCGATACTCGCCCAAATCCCCATACACCGCCTCAAGCCGCAGCACCTTGTTCTCACAGCGGCAGTTGTTCCCGGTGAGCTTGCCGGTCAACACTCCATCCACCACCTCAAGCTCAGTCCCGATCAACTTGATCCCGAGCCGATTCGCAAACGGCTGCAACACCAACGCCGGCGACGCCGAACACAGCGTGACCTCCGCCCCGGAGCCCAACTCCTGCTCCACCGACAACACCCCCGTCGGCCGCATCAGCCGCGCCCAGGTCTTCTGGCAATACTCCTCGGCCTTTTGCTGCACCCACGCCTTCTCCACCCCGGTCATAAAGGTGCGGATCAACTGCGCCTTCAACTCATCCCGGCTGATCTGCCGCACCAAAAAGCGCAGCCCTGGCACCGCCAGCTTGACCATCCGGCCATAGAACTCGCCAGGGCCAAAGGCAAACTTGAGGAAGGGCACGAAACTGTCGTGGTGGGTCAGGGTGCCGTCGAAGTCAAAGACGGAAAGTACTTTGGCGTCAGCGGGGCCGGCTTCGAGCATGTCTGGGGTCACGGGTTGGCCTCGGTCCTATCTGGTATTTTTTGAGTGTGCATCAGGTGTGACAGCGGGAGTTTACTCCCGTGCCAATCTTCCGACTTTGGCGTAAAGCCACATCGGTGAAGGCATCCCGATCACTACGCTGATGGCAATTGGGGTACAAGGCTACAGCATTGGTGATGCGATCCGAACCCTTTGGGGCGAGGTGGTCAGCTTGATGTGCTTCAAGACGTGGCCATTCACCGGGCATAAAAAAGCCCTGAACGTGTCAGGGCTTAATGGGGTTGATGGGCTGAGGAATCAATCCCAGCTCAGCGCGCCGCCAGTCTGGTACTCGATCACACGGGTTTCGAAGAAGTTTTTCTCTTTCTTCAAGTCCATGATCTCGCTCATCCATGGGAACGGGTTAGTCGTCCCTGGATACTCTTCCTTCAAGCCAATCTGCGACAGACGACGGTTAGCGATGAACTTGAGGTAGTCCTCCATCATCGCCGCGTTCATCCCCAGCACGCCGCGCGGCATGGTATCGCGCGCATATTCGATCTCCAGCTGCGTCCCTTGCAGGATCATCTGGGTCGCTTCTTCCTTCATCTCGGCATCCCACAGGTGTGGGTTTTCGATTTTGATCTGGTTGATCACGTCGATACCGAAGTTCAGGTGCATCGACTCGTCACGCAGGATGTACTGGAACTGCTCGGCGACGCCGGTCATTTTGTTGCGACGGCCCATGGACAGGATCTGGGTGAAGCCGCAGTAGAAGAAGATGCCTTCCAGCACGCAGTAGTAGGCGACCAGGTTGCGCAGCAGCTCTTTGTCGGTTTCGACGGTGCCGGTTTCGAATTTCGGATCGGAGATCGAACGGGTGTATTTCAAACCCCAGGCGGCTTTTTTCGCGACCGATGGGATCTCGTGGTACATGTTGAAGATCTCGCCTTCATCCATGGCCAACGATTCGATGCAGTACTGGTAGGCGTGGGTGTGGATCGCTTCTTCGAAGGCCTGGCGCAGGATGTACTGGCGGCACTCCGGGTTGGTGATCAGGCGGTACACGGCCAGCACCAGGTTGTTGGCGACCAGGGAGTCGGCGGTGGAGAAGAAGCCGAGGTTGCGCATGACGATGCGACGTTCGTCGTCGGTCAGGCCTTCGGGGTTTTTCCACAGGGCGATGTCGGCGGTCATGTTGACCTCTTGCGGCATCCAGTGGTTGGCGCAACCGTCGAGGTACTTCTGCCAGGCCCAGTCGTACTTGAACGGTACGAGTTGGTTGAGGTCGGCGCGGCAGTTGATCATGCGTTTTTCGTCAACGGCGACGCGGGCGGCGGAGCCTTCCAACTCGGCGAGGCCTTCGGCGACGTCGAGTTTGTCGAGGGCGGCTTTGGCGCGCACGATGGCGGCGGAGTCACTGGCGGTGACGGCGCGGGCTTCGATGGCGGCGGCGGCGCCAGCACCGTCGAGGCGATCCATGTTGGCTTCGGTGGCGTGGCCGGCGTTGGCTCCTTTGGTGGCTACTTCGCCTTCTTCTTCTTTGTCGAATTCGTCCCAGCTCAGCATGACGTGTCGTCTCCTGCGTGAGGGCTCAAAGGTGCCCGTGTGAAACCGGATGGTTGGGTGTTCACACGGCCCTGAGGCCGCGGTGGATCTTAAGGAATCGTTTGTTGCAGCTAGCGCACGCATTAAACGGAATAGGGTTACGGGTGGTCTGCGTGAGGCTTGAGGTGCGGAGCGGTAGGCGCTTGCTCCCGCGGGAGGCCTCAGGTCTGGCTCTTCATCCCTGTGTAAAGGGATATTGCAGGCCCGATTTACCCGCGCATTATAGGGAAAAAATCGACTTTGTGTTGTGGCGGATGGTCACGGATCGCAGACAAAAAGCCTGCTTTTAGAGCCAGGATGAGGATTTACGGGGGGATCGTTGCCTCAGGTATTTTAACGACGAGTGCGCATCTCCGATCGTCGGCAAACTGCCATGTGCCTTGCCTATGGCAATTCTCAAGCTTACATTGCATATGTCAGGCATAGGTCGGAGTTGAAGTCATGCGTACAGTCTCAATTTTCAAAAACGGAAAGAACCAAGCCATTCGGCTTCCAAATGATATGGCTTATGAAGGTGTTGGTGAGCTCGAAATTACGCGCAATGGTGACACCATTACGCTGCGTCCTGTCCGGCCAAGCTGGGGGTCGCTGAGTGATCTGCCGAAGGCGGACGAAGATTTTCTCCGGGAGCGTCAGGACGTCATTGGCGATGAAGGCAGGTTCAATCTGTGACGACATACATGTTGGATACCTGCATTTGCTCTTTCATCATGCGTGAGAGGCCTGAGTGTGTGCTTGAGCGACTGGCGGCAGAGGTTGCGAGGAGCAATCGGATAGTGATCTCGGCCATAACCTATTCAGAAATGCGGTATGGGCAGATTGGTAAGAAGGCTTCTCCCAAGCACAAGACATTGGTCGACGAGTTTTTGAGGCGACTTGATGAGGTATTGCCTTGGGGGCTCGCAGCTGTGGATGCGACGGTCGAGGTGAAGCGAAGCCTCGCTGAGGCCGGGTTGATCATTGGTCAAAACGACACAGCCATTGCAGGGCATGCAATTGCCGCGGGGTGTACGTTGGTGACTAACAACGTTAGGGAGTTCAGCCGTGTGCCGGGGTTGTCTTACGAGGACTGGGTTCACTGATAAAGGTGGGAAGGAAGGGGATGGCTGAAGCCGTCATCGCTGGCAAGCGAGCTACTACAGTTGATTTGCGATGGTTCTTAGCCGCAAGAACGATTTCTTGCGGCGAATAAGATCAGGTTCAGATCGAACGCATCAGGTTATTATCCGTTAGAGCAACCATTGCCCATCACGTGGTAATTAAGAATATGACGCTGACCTTGTGAGTCTTCATATTCCATCTTCACCGGTACAACTTCGCAGACTTCCGGGATAGTGCTCATGGACAATACTTTGGCAACATCCAAGTGGGTGCTGTAAGTGTAGTCCTCGACGATCGGGGTGTTGCGGCTAGCTACGTCAGTCGGGGCTTCGTCGGCCAGGGCGGCGGTGGCGCACAAGCTGCTGAGGGCCATAACTACTAAAGCTTTCATTTCTCTATTTACCTTATTCAGGGCGAGTGGGGTCACGGGGCCCTTGTGAGGCCGCGTGTGTAACTTAAAGTTGGGAAGTTCGGATTAACGTTGCCTTCGTGGGGGCTGTTGCGTTGTTAATCGCTGCTGTGTTGACCACAGTGTCGTGTTGACGGAAGTGATTTTAGGCTTCCGGGTTATATTCATATACCCGTCCTTTTGATAAACACTATTGGCGGTTTTTGTAACAATCCCGTGGTAAAGCTTTTTTCACAAAGCCGCGAAGCGCCGCAGCCCGCGGGCTAGAGGTGCACAAGGGGATATCAGGGCAATTTGTAGGGGCTTGTTACTACCATCGTCGAATGGTTCTATAGGTCGGCCCCGGCTACAACAGGGCCATACAACAACAACTATGTCACCGAGGTAAGAAAGATGAGTGCGGCTTCCCTGTACCCCGTTCGCCCCGAAGTAGCAGCCAACACGCTGACCGACGAGGCGACCTACAAGGCCATGTACCAGCAGTCGGTGGTCAACCCCGATGGCTTCTGGCGCGAGCAAGCCAAGCGCCTTGACTGGATCAAGCCTTTCACCACGGTGAAGCAGACCTCGTTCGACGATCACCATGTCGACATCAAGTGGTTCGCCGATGGCACCCTGAACGTTTCCTACAACTGCCTGGACCGTCACCTCGCCGAGCGCGGTGACCAGGCGGCCATCATCTGGGAGGGCGACGACCCTGCCGAGAGCCGTACCATCACCTACCGCGAACTGCACGAAGAAGTCTGCAAGTTCGCCAACGCCCTGCGCGGCCAGGATGTGCATCGCGGCGACGTGGTGACTATCTATATGCCGATGATCCCCGAAGCCGTGGTCGCCATGCTGGCGTGTACCCGCATCGGTGCGATCCATTCCGTGGTGTTTGGCGGTTTCTCGCCGGAGGCCCTGGCCGGTCGCATCATCGACTGTAAGTCGAAGGTGGTGATCACCGCCGACGAAGGCATCCGCGCCGGTAAGAAGATTCCGCTGAAGGCCAACGTCGACGACGCCCTGACCAATCCGGAAACCAGCAGCATCCAGAAGGTCATCGTCTGCAAGCGCACCAATGGCAACATCAAGTGGAACCAGCATCGCGACATCTGGTACGAAGACCTGATGAAAGTGGCGGGCACTGTGTGTGCGCCAAAAGAGATGGGCGCCGAAGAAGCGCTGTTCATCCTCTACACCTCGGGTTCCACCGGCAAGCCCAAGGGCGTGCAGCACACCACCGGCGGCTACCTGCTGTATGCGTCCCTGACCCATGAGCGCGTGTTCGACTACCGCCCAGGCGAAATCTACTGGTGCACCGCCGACGTCGGCTGGGTCACCGGCCACACGTATATTGTCTACGGCCCGCTGGCCAATGGCGCGACCACGCTGCTGTTCGAAGGCGTGCCGAACTACCCGGATATCACGCGGGTGGCGAAGATCGTCGACAAGCACAAGGTCAATATCCTCTACACCGCACCGACTGCAATCCGCGCCATGATGGCATCCGGCACCGCTGCGTGCGAAGGCGCAGACGGCTCCAGCCTGCGTCTGCTCGGTTCGGTGGGTGAGCCGATCAACCCTGAGGCGTGGGACTGGTACTACAAGAACGTCGGCCAATCCCGTTGCCCGATTGTCGACACCTGGTGGCAGACCGAAACCGGCGGCAACATGATGAGCCCGCTGCCGGGCGCCCATGCGCTCAAGCCGGGTTCGGCGGCACGGCCGTTCTTCGGCGTGGTGCCGGCGCTGGTGGATAACCTGGGCAACCTGATCGAAGGCGCTGCTGAAGGCAACCTGGTGATCCTCGATTCGTGGCCAGGCCAGGCACGTACGTTGTACGGCGACCATGACCGCTTCGTCGACACCTACTTCAAGACCTTCCGTGGCATGTACTTCACCGGTGACGGTGCGCGTCGTGACGAAGACGGTTACTACTGGATCACCGGTCGCGTGGACGACGTGTTGAACGTGTCCGGCCACCGCATGGGCACCGCCGAGATCGAAAGCGCCATGGTTGCCCACCCGAAAGTCGCCGAGGCTGCCGTCGTCGGTGTGCCGCACGACATCAAGGGCCAGGGCATCTATGTGTATGTCACCCTCAAGAACGGCGAAGAGCCCAACGAAGCCCTGCGCCTGGAGCTGAAAAACTGGGTGCGCAAGGAGATCGGGCCGATTGCTTCGCCGGACGTGATCCAGTGGGCACCGGGCTTGCCGAAGACGCGGTCGGGGAAAATCATGCGCCGTATCCTGCGCAAGATTGCCACGGCCGAGTATGACGGGTTGGGCGATATCTCCACTCTGGCGGACCCAGGTGTGGTCGCGCATTTGATTGAGACGCACAAGACTATGAACGTCGCGTAAGGCGCGATAGTCAGTAAAAGCCCCATTTGGCGTAGGCCGGGTGGGGCTTTTTTGTGTTCAGGGCAGGCTGTTGTGGTGAGCGACCTCTGATCGGAGGTCAATAAATATCGGTTTCTCTCGTAGGAGGTTTCTGAATGTTACCGTCGAACGCAAATGTGTAACCCGCCGCTCAAACATGAGGCAAAGTGCTACGCCCATGCCCCGAAAAACCGCGTTTTAGACGCCCCGGTAAATAAGATTAAACGCCAGACTTGCCGTGCTAGAAGGGTTTGCGAATAATAGGCCCGCAATTTGCAGCGTCTACAGGTTTAATGTCTTTTGTCTCTGCATAAAAAACAGAGGCTGTCAATGAGCTGGAACCGCTTTCTCGGTGCTTCTGTAAATTGTTGTCGCATTGAGGAAATATCGGCTTCCGGCCTGTCGTTAGAATGCCGATCACTCGCTCGTCGTCTCCAGTGTGTAGCTGGTGTAGGACGCAGCACCGCAATTCGGTTTCCCTTAAGTCGCATCGTGGGCCATGGCTCATACTGCTGTTTTGCCCTATACCGATGGAGTCCCAAGATGAAGAAACTCGTGCTGTTGGGCGCCCTGGCGCTGTCCGTGCTGTCCATGCAGGCTTTCGCTGAAGGCAAGCCCCTGAAAATTGGTATCGAAGCGGCTTACCCTCCGTTTGCCTCCAAAGCCCCCGATGGCAGCATCGTCGGTTTTGACTACGACATCGGCAATGCCCTGTGCAAGCAGATGGACGTGAAGTGCACTTGGGTCGAGCAAGAGTTCGACGGCCTGATCCCTGCGCTGAAAGTGCGCAAGATCGACGCGATCCTGTCGTCCATGTCCATCACGGAAGATCGCAAGAAATCCGTGGACTTCACCAACCGCTACTACCTGAGCCCAGCGCAGTTGGTGATGAAGGAAGGCACCACCGTCAGCGACAGCCTGGATGAATTGAAGGGCAAGAAGATCGGTGTGCAACGCGGTTCGATCCACGATCGTTTCGCCAAGGAAGTCCTGGCCCCTAAAGGCGCCACGGTTGTGCCTTACAGCTCGCAGAACGAAATCTACCTGGACGTGGAAGCCGGTCGCCTGGACGGCACCGTGGCCGACGCCACCCTGCTGCAAGACGGCTTCCTGAAGACCCCGGCCGGTAAAGGCTACGCGTTCGTGGGCCCACAGTTCACCGACGCCAAGTACTTCGGTGACGGCATCGGCATCGCTGTACGCAAAGGCGACAAGGAAAACCTCGACCGCATCAACGCAGCCATTGCCGCGATCCGTGCCAACGGTGAGTACAAGAAAATCCAGGACAAGTACTTCGACTTCGATATCTACGGCGCTGACGCCAAGTAAATCGTCGCAGCGGTCTGTCCGAAATGGCGCAAGCAACAGAATTCCTGAGGTTTGCGCCATTTTTTCATCCCCCTTTTCGAGGACCTGAATCATGTTGAAAGGCTACGGGGCCGTCATCCTCGATGGCGCATGGTTGACGCTTCAGCTCGCCTTGTCGTCCATGGCCTTGGCCATCGTTCTGGGTCTGATCGGGGTCGCGTTGCGCCTGTCGCCGGTGCGCTGGTTGGCCTGGCTGGGTGACTTGTACTCCACGGTGATCCGCGGGATCCCCGACCTGGTGCTGATCTTGCTGATTTTCTACGGCGGTCAGGACCTGCTCAACCGCGTCGCGCCGATGCTGGGCTACGACGACTATATCGACTTGAACCCCTTGGCCGCCGGCATCGGCACTCTGGGTTTCATCTTTGGCGCCTACTTGTCGGAAACCTTCCGCGGCGCCTTCATGGCCATTCCCAAGGGCCAGGCCGAAGCCGGCCTTGCGTATGGCATGAGCAGTTTCCAGGTGTTTTTCCGGGTGATGGTGCCGCAGATGATCCGTCTGGCGATCCCCGGTTTCACCAACAACTGGCTGGTCCTCACCAAGGCCACTGCGCTGATTTCGGTGGTGGGCCTGCAAGACATGATGTTCAAGGCCAAGCAGGCGGCAGATGCCACCCGCGAGCCTTTTACCTTCTTCCTCGCGGTGGCGGCGATGTACCTGGTGATCACCAGCGTGTCGTTGCTGGCCTTGCGTCATCTTGAGAAGCGCTACTCGGTAGGCGTAAGGGCGGCTGATCTATGATCTTCGACTACAACGTCATCTGGGAGGCCATGCCGCTGTACCTTGGCGGCCTGCTGACCACCCTGAAACTGCTCGCCATCTCGCTGTTCTTCGGCCTGCTTGCCGCCTTGCCTTTGGGCTTGATGCGCGTGTCCAAGCAGCCGATCGTCAATGGCGCGGCCTGGCTTTACACCTACGTGATCCGTGGCACACCGATGTTGGTGCAGCTGTTTTTGATCTACTACGGCCTGGCTCAGTTTGACGCCGTGCGCGAAAGCTTCCTGTGGCCGCTGCTGTCCAGCGCGACGTTCTGTGCGTGCCTGGCGTTTGCGATCAACACCAGCGCCTACACCGCCGAGATCATTGCCGGTAGCCTCAAGGCCACGCCCAATGGCGAGATCGAAGCAGCCAAGGCCATGGGCATGTCGCGCTACAAGCTGTACCGCCGGATCCTGCTGCCCTCGGCCCTGCGCCGCGCACTGCCGCAGTACAGCAACGAAGTGATCATGATGTTGCAGACCACCAGCCTGGCCTCCATCGTCACCCTGATCGACATCACCGGTGCCGCGCGCACGGTGAACGCCCAGTTCTACCTGCCGTTCGAAGCCTACATCACCGCCGGGGTGTTCTACCTGTGCCTGACCTTCATCCTGGTGCGCCTGTTCAAGTTGGCAGAGCGCCGCTGGCTGAGCTACCTGGCTCCACGGAAGCATTGATATGGAACGTATCGATCATCGGTTGCCTTGGGGTCACCTGGGCTGCGAGCGCCAACTGAGCGTATTCCGTTTCGGCCAGGGCGAGCGCAAGGCCTATATCCAGGCCAGCCTGCACGCTGATGAATTGCCCGGCATGCGCGCCGCGTGGGAGCTGAAAAAGCGCCTCACCGAACTGGAACAGCAAGGCGCGCTCAACGGCGTGATCGAGTTGGTGCCGGTCGCCAACCCGATGGGCCTGGGCCAACTGCTGCAAGGCAGTCACCAGGGACGTTTCGAGGTGGGCAGCGGCAAGAATTTCAATCGCGACTTCGTGGAGTTGAGCGAGCCGGTTGCCGATTTGCTCAACGGCAAGCTGGGCGATGATCCCCACGCCAATGTGCGCATGATTCGCCAGGCGATGAGCGATGTGCTCAGCGCGTTGCCCGAGCCAAGCAGCCAGCTGCAAGGCATGCAGCGTATTTTGCTGAGCCACGCCTGCACCGCCGATGTGGTGCTCGACCTGCACTGCGACGCCGAAGCCGCGCTGCACATGTACGCACTGCCTCAGCATTGGCCGCAGTGGCGTTCGTTGTCGGCGCATTTGAATGTGAAGGTCGGCCTGCTGGCGGAAGACTCCGGTGGCAGTTCGTTTGATGAGGCCTGTTCGCTGCCGTGGCTGCGTCTGTCCCAGGTGTTTCCTGAGGCGCAAATCCCGTTGGCCTGCATGGCGACTACGCTTGAGCTGGGCGGCCAGGCCGATACCGGGCGTGACGAGGCGATTTTCCACGCCGAAGGTATTCTCGCGTTCCTCGCCGAGCAGGGCCTGATCAAGGGCGAATGGCCTGCTCCGCAATTCGAACCTTGCGAAGGCGTGCCTTTCGAGGGCACCGAATTGCTGTTCGCGCCCCACGCCGGGGTGATCAGTTACCTGCGTAAAGCCGGTGATTGGATCGAAAAAGGCGAGCCGATTTTTGAAGTGATTGACCCCCTGGAAGACCGCGTGAGCACTATTTGCGCAGGCACTTCGGGAGTGTTGTTTGCCGTTGAACGGCTACGTTATGCCCAAGCGGGTTTCTGGCTGGCCAAGGTGGCGGGGCGCGAAGCGCTGCGTCACGGGCGCTTGCTCAACGACTGACCACCTGTTTTTGTGAGAACCGACCGCATGTACAAACTTGAAGTCCAAGACCTGCATAAACGCTATGGCAGTCATGAAGTGCTCAAAGGTGTGTCCCTGGCCGCCGCAGCCGGTGATGTGATCAGCATCATTGGTTCCAGTGGTTCGGGCAAAAGTACTTTTTTGCGCTGCATCAACCTGCTGGAGCAACCCCACGCCGGCAAGATCCTGCTCAATAACGAAGAGCTGAAACTGGTGGCCAACAAGGACGGCGCCATGAAGGCGGCGGACCCGAAGCAGCTGCAGCGCATGCGTTCGCGCCTGTCGATGGTGTTCCAGCACTTCAACCTGTGGTCGCACATGACCGCGCTTGAAAACGTGATGGAAGCCCCGGTGCACGTGCTGGGCATGTCGAAAAAAGAAGCCCGTGAAAAGGCCGAGCATTACTTGGCCAAAGTCGGCGTGGGTCATCGCAAAGATGCGTTCCCCGGTCATATGTCCGGCGGCGAGCAGCAGCGCGTAGCCATCGCTCGCGCCCTGGCGATGGAGCCTGAGGTGATGCTGTTTGACGAGCCCACCTCGGCCCTTGACCCGGAACTGGTCGGTGAAGTGCTCAAGGTGATGCAGGACCTGGCCCAGGAAGGCCGTACCATGGTGGTGGTGACCCACGAAATGGGCTTTGCCCGTGAAGTGTCGAACCAGCTGGTGTTTTTGCACAAAGGCATCGTCGAAGAGCGCGGCAACCCGCGTGAAGTGCTGGTGAACCCGCAGTCCGAGCGTTTGCAGCAGTTCCTTTCAGGTAGCTTGAAATAATCAAGACTGCCGTTGTGCACTGATATAGGGCATGCTTCGCGCTTTGCGCAACATGCACTATGTTGGTGGTTGCCACTTTTGGCCTTAACACTGTTACTCGCTTCGGATAGCCCTCCATGACCGCCCATCGCATTGGTTTCCTGATTTGGCCCAGCACAAAAGCACTCACGCTTGCGCTGGCTGAGGAGGCCTTGCGCGTTGCCCAGCGGGTGCATCCGGACGTGGTCTACGAGCTGTCGTTCCTGCAAGCCGAACCTGCGACCGAAGGCGCCTGGCAACTGCCGGGAGAGCCATGGGCCGGCAAGCTTGAAGGTTTTCAGAAGCTGTTCCTGCTGGCAGATGAACCGCCCACTGTCGTCGCCTCGCAACTGAGCACTGCACTCAAGCAGCTTGTCCGGGCCGGTTGTGTGATCGGCGGTTTGTCGGCCGGTGTCTACCCGCTGGCCCAGCTCGGCCTGCTCGACGGCTACCGCGCCGCCGTGCATTGGCGCTGGCAGGACGACTTCGCCGAGCGCTTCCCCAAGGTCATCGCCACCAGCCACCTGTTCGACTGGGACCGCGACCGCCTGACCGCTTGCGGTGGCATGTCGGTACTCGACCTGCTGCTGGCGGTGCTGGCCCGTGACCACGGCGCCGAGCTGGCCGGTGCGGTCTCCGAGGAACTGGTGGTGGAGCGCATCCGCGAAGGCGGCGAGCGCCAGCGCATTCCCTTGCAAAACCGTCTCGGCTCCAGCCACCCCAAGCTGACCCAGGCCGTATTGCTGATGGAAGCCAACATCGAAGAACCGCTGACCACCGACGAAATCGCCCAGCACGTCTGTGTGTCGCGACGACAGCTTGAGCGGATCTTCAAGCAATACCTCAACCGCGTCCCCAGCCAGTACTACCTGGAACTGCGCCTGAACAAGGCGCGCCAAATGCTCATGCAAACCAGCAAGTCGATCATTCAGATCGGCTTGTCGTGCGGCTTCTCCTCGGGGCCGCACTTCTCCAGCGCCTACCGCAATTTCTTCGGCGCGACCCCGCGCGAAGACCGTAACCAGCGGCGCAGCAGCAGCCCGTTTGAATTGTCGTCGGTGCCGGCCGAGCGCGGCTAGCTCTCACTCCTCCTCCATGGGCTCCGCCAAGGGTTGTTGCACGGGGTTGCCCTGGGCATCCGTGGTCGCTTCGACGACCTCGAAGTCCATTCCGGTCCTTCGGTAGTACTCACGCAGGTATTCAAGACTTTGCGCCGACCAGGGGTTGCCGCTCAGGTCGGAGTCCTCGTGGAAGGTTTGCGACATACTCAGCAAGTCAGGTGTGATCTCGCGGATTTGGTTCTGGCTCAAGTCCAGGTAGACCAGGTTGGCGTGCTGGAACACGCCGGTGGGGAGTTCGGTTATCCGCGTGTTGCGTAAGTGCAGGGAGCTGAGTTGCTGCAAGTTGCTGACGTCCGGTGCGTGACCCAAAGGGTTGTCACTCAAGTTCAGGAACTCCAGGGTCTGCAGGTCGCTCACGGAGCGTGCAGTGGCCGCGGACAACGTAATTGCACATCTGGGCAGTTCCAGCGTAGTCAGCTTGGGCAGCTCGAAGAGCGCGGGAGGCAGGCCGCCCAGAGTGCAGCGGCTCAGGCTCAGCGTTTGCAGGTTGGGGAGGCTGCGCAGGAAGTCATTTACCTGAACGGTGGTTGTCTCAGCGGAAAATTTAAAGCTGGTGACATGCTCAAGGCTTGTGCGCAGTTTAGGCAAGGCGCCCATGATCGGCGTTTCAATGATCAGCGTGTGCGTGGCTTTGTCATCCAGGTTTTCTTCATCCAGCGCACTTTCCCGGCGCCATGCCTCTTCCAGTTGGCGTTTGAAGTTGAGGCGATGGAGTTGGTCTTCGGCACGGGTAGCCATGTCCAGTGGGATCCCCAGGTTCGGATGTTGCGTAGGGACATCAATAGCCCATTCCTGCAGGTCGGCAGTCAGTTGCTCATAGTCCGTTTGGAGGCGGGTGAGTTCTGCGTCCACATCACTCATTCGGCCGGGCAGCGCAAATACGAAGCTGTCAGATGCACTATCGCTCAGGGTTGGATACAGGCGCTGGGCCCAGGCGCGTTGCGCTGCGGGTGCCTGTGCTTTGAAATGTTCCTGGGTGCGCTGGCAGTAGATCTTGATCTGATCCAGCGCCTGCGGCGACAGCGGGTTACCTGACAAGTCAAAGGCCTGGGTAACATCCTCCGGCAATGTGAGCAGGGCATCAGGCAACTGCTCTATAGCATTGGCGCTCAAGTTGATGAGCTGGCGCGGTAGCGTGTTCAGCAGGCTGGGCGGCACTGCTTGCAAGCCCGTGTCTTGCAGCAGAATTGCGCTCAAACCCGGCATACGGGTGAAGTCAGGGAGTTCCCCTACGGGGTTTCCGTTCAAGTTCAAGTGCTGCAAGTCGGGCATGCGCTCCAGGGCAGCGCGGGAGGCGGTGGAGAGGGTGATCGAGCAATTTCTCAAGTTGAGCACCCACAGGTTGGGTAGGTCGAGTATGGCCTGCGGAATGTCCCCCAGCGTGATCTGTTCCAGATTGAGGATGCGCAGTTCAGTGAAGTTGCCGATGAATGCGGACACGTTGATCGCCTGGTCTGTGCCCACCAGCTTCATCGCCCTGATATGACTGAATGGCACGTTTATCGGCGGCAGTTCCCCCGACAGGCTGCTGGGAATCATCAGCGCATGTTCAGGGTCACCCGCCAGTGCCGGCTCACGTCGCCAACTGCGCTCCAGCAAGCTGCGCAGGGCGATTCGCCTGGCGAACTCTGGCGGCGCGAGGTCGGGTGCGTTTTCCCAATAGGCAAGTTGTTGTTGCAACGTTTGCAGCTCGCCGGCCAGTCGGGCCAGTTCGATCTGGCCGGCTTCAAGCGAGCCGGGCAGGCCGTAGATAAACCGATTGAGCCTGTCCTGGTTCAAACTCGGATAGAGTGCTTGAGCGTCACGTAGATCAGTGGGCGGCGCATCGACTTCCCAGTAGGTGTCATAGCGTTGAAAGTAAGCCTTGACCTGTTCCATCGTCTCGCGCGACAGCGGGTTGTCGTGGAAGTCAAATTCGTTTGGACCACTGGGAGCGCGCTCAAAGAGCTCTGCAGGCAGCTCTGCAAGTTGATTGCCGTTGAACATTGCAATGCGCAAATGGGGGCGGCTGACCAAACCCTCCGGCAGATGCGCAATGCCGGTCTGCGAGAGGTCGATTTCAGCCAGTGCGGGCATGGCCTGCACGCTCGGCACCAATCCCAGTGGGTTGTCGAACAACACAAGGGTTTGCAAGCGGCTCATGGACGCGACCTGCGCCTGGCTTGTAGCGGTAAGCGTGATATTGCAACCGCTCAAATCCAGCAGGGTCAAGCGTGGCATGGCGTAGATCTGTGGCGGTGGCGTGCCTAAGTTGAAGCCGTCAAGACGCAGGTGCCGCAGTTGGACAAAACGTGTCAGAAACGCATTGGCGCCTGTGGTTTCGTAGCTTCCCGACAGACTCAGCATTGAAACGTGGTCGAAGCTTGCCGTCATCATCGGCAGTGGGCCGAACGTTGGCGAATCCAGGTGCAGGCTGTACCCGTCGTAGGCCGAATTGTCGGTCGGATGGACAATGGGGGTTTCGCGGCGCCAGCAGCGTCTGAGCCTCGATGTAATGCGGCGGCGGTTGCGCCGTTCGATGCGTTGTTGCATTGCCGACAGAGGGTTGCCAGTACGCGGGTGATTGTTCGGAACCTGTTGTTCCCAGGTTCTGAGGTCCTGGGTCATTCGCGCATATTCCTGGGCGAGCACCGTAATTTCATTGGCTGCGCCACCTGGTAAGGTGTGCAGATGGTTGAGCAGATCCTCGATCTGGCCCGCACGCATCTGCGGATACAGGTTGTGTATGCGAGCCTGCAAGGTGGGTTGCAGGGCAGGTTGTGCGGGCTGGGCTGGGTATCCCGCGTCCATGCCCAGCAATCGCAGCGTATCCAGGACAGGTTCGCGCGGCATATCGACGCCCAGTACCTGGCGCAGTTCATCGCGTGCTAGCGGGCGCTGGCGCAGCTGCTGTTTGAGCACCTGGCCCTGGTTGATGTGAATGCCCAGGGCGTCGCGCTGTGCGTCCGGCAGCGCGTTGAGAATGGCGGTGTACAGATCGGTTTCACCGAACAGCGGGCCTTTTTCATCGTGGGGCACATAGCGGCCCTCAGAGGTGCGCACTAGCGTGCGTTGCACCGGTGCATCATCGGGGCCGACCTGCAGCCAACGCTCGCCCGCAGGCTTGAGATGCCTGGCTTCAAGAAGGATTTGGTCCGACCAGCCCGGCAGCAGTTTCAACGTGTTCAGTGACAGGCGATCACTGTCGATAGTGTCGACGGCCTCCAGATGCAGGCCCTCGTAGGCGCGGTTCACCCGCATCTCGGCCAGCGCGTTGCGGGCCAGTTCGGCGAGGCGTGGCGGCGTGCGCCGGGCGTCCAGGGCCTGCAATTCGCGACCGTTGGCCTCGTCGAGCAGGTGTTCGGCGACCGTCGCCGGCAGGCCCGCAGCGGTGTCTATCAGGTGTTGTGCGTGTGCGGTTTGGGGTATTTGTCTTTGGGCGTAGCGTGAGTCAAACAGCTCGGTGCGATGCTCGACAGCCAGTCCCACAAGCTTTTTGCGCAGTTGCTTTACGCGGTTTTCCAGGCTCAGTTCGGGGTCGGCGGCACGTTCGCCGAACTGCGCACGGATTTCCTCCGGGCTCAGGCCTTGCAGGACGGTCTTGAGCAATTCGCCATTGCCCAGTTGCGTTTCGGGGACCTGCACGGCGGGCATACGGCTATCACCGAATTCCCAAGTCGTGTTGCCTTTGGCATCCACCATGCGCAGGGAGCGGGTCTTGGGCCAGTCGCCGTAAGTGGTGAGCAACTGGAGCATGTCTTGCGGGTCGACTTGTGCGTGCTGTGCCGGGTCATCGCTGTCGAGCCGGTCGATCAGGGTTTGCAGACTGCGGTCGATGTTCAGCCGGGCGAGCGTATCGTTCAGCAGCGGCGGCACCGGTTCACCGCGTACATGGGCTTTTCGCAGGACGTTTTCATGGGTGCCGCTGATGTCCAGCGCCAGGTTTCGGTCGGCTTCGCTCAACTCGCCGACGCTGTGGCCCAGGCGCCGGAGCAAGGTCGGACGGTCCCACTGCAAAGGCGTCTCCAGTTCGCTGTGCCAGGCGCCGGCGCCGTTGTGTTGCAGACGTGGGGTGTAGGCATCGGGACGCGTTGGGTGCTTGATCCCATAGCCTTGGTCATTCGCGAGTTTTTGCACGGCGTACAGCTTGCCCTCCAGTGGTAGCAACGCTTCGCCGCGCACCTGGTGCAGGCCCAGCGGGTCGACGCCCAGGCGCGGCGGCAGCGTGATGTCCTGTTGATAAGAGGTTAGGTCCGGTTTCCAGTAACGGCTGGCGCCGTTGGCAAGGCTGACGGGTTTGAAGCGGTCGATGAACGCCAGTACATCTGCCGGTAACACTTTGCGCAACTCTGCGGCGCCGATGGTGGTACCGGCGCCAAACGCCCCCAATTGCACCAAAGACTGCAACACACTCATCAAGTGGCCGAACGCCTCCTTGGGCAAGCCTTCGGCCCAGTCGACAATGCCTTCGAATACGTCATCGAGCAGTTGATAGGCCATATACCCCAGCATCAATTCTCCGAGCCCTGGGATAAACGGCGCGACAATCAGCAGCGCGGCATTGAGGATCGACGAAGCCACATTCACAAATGAATCCCACAGCGCCCAGCGAGCCTTACGGTCGACGTCTGCGGTGGACACTGCCTGAGTGCGCGCATCGTTGAGGATCTGGTTGAGTTTTTGCTGGTAACTGTGCTGCCAAAAGTCCCCCTCGATAGGTGTGGCGACAAATTGCAGTTTGGGGTCGTCGGTAGGTTCCTTGCGCCATGGCGCCAGGCTGCTCCCACGCTCGGGTGGGTGCCAGGTGATCCGCGCCAGGCGCGGGCTCAACTCGGCGAAAAATACGCCGCGGTGTTCATGGGCGACAAAGCGGCTGAAAAACGCCTGGTAGTCGGCGTCGCGCAATTTGCGGGTCAGTTCCTGTTTGAATGCCAGCGGCGAGGCGTATTCCTTGAGCGGGTGCTGCGGGTCGTCCGGCACGTAGGCGACCAGGCGGGACACGGAGCGGGTTGTTTCGAGGTTGGGGGAGAACAGCAGGATGCCCGTGAGTGGCGCGTTCATCATCTGCAGGTCGTGGCAACGCAGGGCCAGATTGCCGAGTGCCAGATCGCTGCGGCCTTGCAGCAGCCCCTCCACTTGTTGCGCGAAGTCGTCCTGAATATCACCGCGCAGGCGCGCTAGTTGTAGGGCGGCGCGCAGGGCGGCTTTTTGGCTGGCGTCAACCTTGGTGCGCATCACGGCGGCACTGACCGGCTCGTCCAGGCCCAGTTGCGTACGTAGGTAGGTTTGGTAGCGTGCGCCGATGTCCAGTTCGCGGCACAGGCCGGTAAAGGCGACCACGCTGGTTTTTTGTTGGATCGCGGGCAGTGTTTCAAACTGACCGTTGGTGGTGGGCTGGGTAATGAAAGTCGAGTCGGCCTCAAAGGCACCATCGACTGCTTCGCTGTGTTCAAAGTTGTGCAGGGCCGCCTCCAGCAGTGACACCGTCCAAGTGCGCGCTGCGCCGGAGGGCAATGAAAAAATGGGGATGTTGAGCGGGATGTAGAGGCGCAAGTACACCGTTTCGCTGTCAAGATCCAGGCCGAAGCGGGTCAGCAAGGCGTCTTCAAGGATTGCGCGGGCAAAGGTGCTAGGGCCTTGTACATTTTTCAGTGCGTCATCCACGGCATTTTGCGCGCTCCAGTGGGCGGCATTCAGGCGCTTTAATTCAGCGTTCGTGGGGTGCGGTTGTGGTTTGGCTTGGGACAGGGCCAACTGCTTGGCGCTCGATGCGCTGCCCAGCCAGCCTGGGATGGCCTCTTTCAAGAGGTGGTAGTGACTGTCGGGCTGGTCGGTGAACGAAGGCGTACTCATGCTCAATCTCGGATAACAGGAAAGCGCATCAGTAGATCAGCGCGTTTCACGCGGCCGGCTCTAGATAGTTAGTTTAAACTGCGCCATTGCGACGCTATTTGTCGCATTGGCGTAAACCCGCCAAAATCGCGGGTTGGCGCTATAAGAAGTTGTCGCTTGGCGGCAAGGCCGCGCTGAAAACTGTCCTTACAATCCCTGCATCGCCCGCCAGTTCCAGGCAGGCGTTCCTCTTCAGGAGACTCCGATGTCCGTTGAGCAAGCCCCGGTGCAACGTGCCGATTTCGACCAGGTCATGGTGCCTAACTACGCACCGGCCGCATTCATTCCTGTGCGTGGCGAAGGTTCGCGCGTGTGGGACCAGGCGGGTCGCGAGCTGATCGACTTTGCCGGCGGCATCGCGGTCAACGTATTGGGCCACGCCCACCCGGCGCTGGTCGGTGCACTGACCGAACAGGCCAACAAGCTGTGGCACGTCTCCAACGTCTTCACCAATGAGCCGGCGCTGCGCCTGGCCCATAAGCTGATCGACGCCACCTTTGCCGAGCGCGTGTTCTTCTGCAACTCCGGCGCCGAGGCCAACGAGGCCGCGTTCAAGCTGGCTCGTCGCGTCGCGTTCGACCGTTTCGGCACCGAGAAGTACGAGATCATCGCCGCGCTGAACAGCTTCCACGGCCGTACCCTGTTCACCGTCAACGTCGGTGGCCAGTCCAAGTACTCCGATGGTTTCGGTCCTAAAATCACCGGTATCACGCACGTTCCTTATAACGACCTGGCTGCGCTGAAAGCCGCTGTGTCGGACAAGACCTGCGCCGTTGTACTGGAGCCGATCCAAGGCGAAGGCGGCGTACTGCCGGCCGAGCTGGCTTACCTGCAAGGCGCCCGCGAGCTGTGCGACGCGAACAACGCGCTGCTGGTGTTCGACGAAGTGCAGACCGGCATGGGTCGCAGCGGCCACCTGTTCGCTTACCAGCATTACGGCGTGACCCCGGACATTCTCACCAGCGCCAAGAGCCTGGGCGGCGGTTTCCCGATTGCAGCCATGCTCACCACTGAAGCGCTGGCCAAGCATTTGGTCGTCGGCACCCACGGCACCACCTATGGCGGCAACCCGCTGGCGTGTGCGGTGGCTGAAGCGGTGATCGACGTGATCAACACCCCAGAAGTGCTGGCTGGCGTGAATGCCAAGCACGACCTGTTCAAGGCGCGCCTGGAGCAGATCGGCAAGCAGTACGGCATCTTCACCGAAGTGCGTGGCATGGGCCTGTTGCTCGGTTGCGTACTGAGCGAAGCGTTCAAGGGCAAGGCCAAGGACGTGTTCAACGCGGCCGAGAAAGAAAACCTAATGATCCTGCAAGCCGGCCCGGACGTGGTGCGTTTCGCGCCGAGTTTGGTGGTGGAAGAGGCGGATATCAAGGAAGGCCTGGACCGTTTTGAGCGTGCTGTGAAAGTGCTGACGCAAGGCTGATGACCCTTCACCACCTGGCACGCCGGGTGGTGAACCGAATTGTGTGTGTGCCGGGCCCGCCCGGCATTTTTTCCTCTGTGCAGGCTCCAGGCCTGCCTGTTTTTCGAGTTAAGGAGTGACACCATGCTGGTGATGCGCCCCGCGCAAATGGCTGATCTGGGCGAGGTACAGCGTCTGGCTGCGGACAGCCCGATTGGTGTCACCTCCTTGCCGGACGATGTGGAACGCCTCAGCGACAAGATCGCCGCCAGCGAAGCGTCCTTCGCGGCCGAGGTCAGTTTCAATGGCGAAGAGAGTTATTTCTTCGTGCTCGAAGACACCGAGACCGGCAAGCTCGCCGGTTGCTCGGCCATCGTCGCCTCGGCCGGCTACTCGGAACCCTTCTACAGTTTCCGTAACGAGACCTTCGTGCACGCCTCCCGCGAGCTGAAGATCCACAACAAGATCCACGTGCTCTCCCAGTGCCACGACCTCACCGGCAACAGCCTGCTCACCAGCTTTTACGTGGTGCCTGAGCTGGTCGGTTCGCCGTGGTCGGAACTCAATTCCCGTGGCCGCCTGCTGTTCGTGGCCAGCCACCCCGAGCGCTTTGCCGACTCGGTGGTGACCGAGATCGTCGGCTACAGCGACGAGAACGGTGACTCGCCGTTCTGGGACGCCATCGGCCGCAACTTCTTCGACCTCAACTACGCCGCCGCCGAGCGCCTGTGCGGGCTGAAAAGCCGTACCTTCCTCGCCGAGCTGATGCCGCACTACCCGATCTACGTGCCGCTGCTGCCGGACGAAGCCCAGGAAGCCATGGGCCAGGTGCACCCGCGTGCGCAGATCACCTTCGACATCCTCATGCGCGAAGGCTTCGAGACTGACCATTACATCGACATCTTCGACGGTGGCCCGACGCTGCATGCACGGGTGTCGGGCATTCGTTCGATTGCCCAGAGCCGCGTGGTACCGGTGAAGATCGGTGAGATGGTCAAGGGTGTTGGTCGCCAGTACCTGGTGAGCAACGCGCAGTTGCAGGATTACCGCGCGGTGATGCTGGAACTGGACTACGCGCCGGGTAAACCGGTGACGTTGGACCTCGCAGCGGCCGAAGCCCTGGGTGTTGGCGAAGGCGCGAGTGTGCGCCTGGTAGCGGTTTAAAAAGAGAGTTTCGCGGGTGGCTGACAACAGCGGCCCGTTCGAGGAGATAGCATGATCGTTCGTCCCGTACGCAGCAGCGATTTACCGGCCCTGATTGATCTGGCGCGCAGCACCGGCACCGGCCTCACCACCTTGCCGGCCAACGAAGAGCGCCTGACCCACCGTGTGGGCTGGGCCGAGAAAACCTTTCGCGGCGACGCCGGGCGCGGCGATGCCGACTACCTGTTCGTGCTGGAAAACGACGAAGGCCGCGTGGTGGGGATTTCCGCCATTGCTGGCGCCGTTGGCCTGCGTGAGCCCTGGTACAACTTCCGGGTCGGCCTGACGGTCAGCGCCTCCCAGGAACTGAATATCTACCGCGAGATCCCGACGCTGTTCCTGGCCAACGACCTCACCGGCAACTCCGAGTTGTGCTCGTTGTTCCTGCACGCCGATTACCGCACCGGCCTCAACGGCCGCATGCTGGCCAAGGCGCGTATGTTGTTTATCGCGGAGTTCCCGCAACTGTTTGGCAACAAGATCATTGCCGAGATGCGCGGTGTGTCCAACGACGCCGGACGCTCGCCGTTCTGGGAGAGCCTGGGCCGGCATTTTTTCAAGATGGAATTCAGTCAGGCCGACTACCTCACCGGTGTGGGCAACAAGGCGTTTATCGCCGAGCTGATGCCGAAGTTTCCACTGTACAGCTGCTTCCTGTCCGAGGATGCGCGCAACGTGATCGGCAAGGTCCACCCGGACACCGAGCCGGCGCTGAGCATGCTCAAGAGCGAAGGCTTCAGCTATCAGGGCTATGTCGACATCTTCGATGCGGGACCTGCGGTGGAATGTGAAACCACCAAGATCCGCGCCGTACGCGATAGCCAGTCGCTGGTGCTGGCGATCGGCACGCCGGGGGACGATGCCACGCCGTTCCTGATCCATAACCGCAAGCGCGAAGAATGCCGCATCACCGCCGCACCGGCTCGTCTGGCGGCAGGCACGCTGGTGGTGGATCCACAGACCGCCAAGCGCCTGCAACTGGTGGTGGGTGATCAAGTGCGTGCTGTTCCGTTGTCCGCTGCTCGGGAGTCGAAATAATGAATTCGCTGTATATCGCAGGTAGCTGGCTGGCTGGCCAGGGTGAACTGTTTGAATCGCGCAACCCGGTGACCCAGCAAATGCTGTGGGCCGGCAATGGCGCCACGACCGAGCAGGTCGAGTCCGCCGTGCAGGCTGCGCGGCAGGCGTTTCCGGCCTGGGCCAAGCGCCAGCTGGAAGAACGTATCGCTATTCTGGAAACCTTCGCCGCCACCCTGAAAAGCCGCGCCGACGAAATCGCCCGTTGCATCGGTGAGGAAACCGGCAAGCCGCTGTGGGAATCGGCCACTGAAGTCACCAGCATGGCCAACAAGATCGCGATCTCGGTGCAAAGCTACCGAGAGCGTACCGGCGAGAAGAGCGGCCCCCTGGGCGACGCCACCGCCGTGCTGCGCCACAAGCCCCACGGCGTGGTGGCGGTGTTTGGCCCGTACAACTTCCCTGGTCACTTGCCGAATGGGCATATCGTCCCAGCGTTGCTGGCGGGTAACACCGTGCTGTTCAAGCCGAGCGAGCTGACCCCCAAGGTTGCCGAGTTGACCGTGCAATGCTGGATCGAAGCCGGGTTGCCGGCGGGTGTGTTGAACCTGCTGCAAGGCGCGCGGGAAACCGGTATCGCGCTGGCGGCCAACCCTGGTATCGACGGGTTGTTCTTCACGGGCTCCAGTCGCACCGGCAATCACTTGCACCAGCAGTTCTCCGGGCGCCCGGACAAGATCCTTGCGCTGGAAATGGGCGGCAACAACCCGTTGGTGGTCGACGAAGTGGCCGACGTGGATGCGGCGGTCTACACCATTATTCAGTCGGCGTTTATCTCGGCCGGCCAGCGTTGCACCTGTGCCCGTCGCCTGTTGGTGCCGGAAGGCGCGTGGGGTGATGCGTTGCTGGCGCGCCTGGTGGCGGTCAGCTCGACGATTGAAGTGGGTGCGTTCGACCAGCAACCTGCGCCGTTCATGGGCTCGGTGATCTCCCTCGCGGCGGCCAAAGCCTTGATGGACGCCCAGGAATTGATGCTCGCCAATGGCGCCGTGGCGCTGCTGGAAATGACTCAGCCCCAGGACCAGGCCGCCTTGCTGACCCCCGGCATCATCGACGTGACTGGCGTGAGCGAGCGCGAAGACGAAGAACTGTTCGGCCCGCTGTTGCAGGTGATCCGCTACGCTGATTTCGAAGCGGCGATTGCCGAGGCCAACAACACCCAGTACGGCTTGGCCGCCGGTTTGTTGTCGGACTCCGAGGCACGCTACCAGCAGTTCTGGCTGGAAAGCCGCGCGGGCATCGTCAACTGGAACAAACAGCTGACCGGCGCCGCCAGTACCGCGCCGTTTGGTGGAGTAGGGGCGTCGGGCAACCATCGCGCCAGTGCCTATTACGCGGCGGATTATTGCGCGTACCCGGTGGCCTCGCTGGAAACCCCAACCTTGGTGGTGCCGGCAACCCTGACCCCGGGCGTGCGCTTGTCTTAAGGGTGCAATGAAACCCTGTGGCGAGGGAGCTTGCTCCCGCTGGGGCGCGAAGCGGCCCTAAGATTTTGGGGCCGCTGCGCAGCCCAGCGGGAGCAAGCTCCCTCGCCACAGAAGCTTTGTTATTGATGCCTATAAAAATACAGATGTTCGTGGAGCCTCGCCGATGAAATCCTATGAAGTCAATTTTGACGGTCTAGTGGGGCCGACCCATAACTACGGCGGTTTGTCCTTCGGCAACGTCGCGTCCCAGAGCAACAGCCAGCAGCATTCCAACCCCAAGGAAGCGGCGTTGCAGGGCCTGCAGAAGATGAAAGCCCTGATGGACATGGGTTTTGTGCAAGGTGTGTTGGCACCTCAGGAGCGTCCTGATGTGGCCGCCTTGCGCAGCCTGGGTTTCAGCGGCACCGACGCCCAAGTGATCCAGCAAGCGGCCAAGGATGCGATGCCGTTGCTGGTCGCGAGCTGCTCCGCATCGAGCATGTGGGTGGCCAACGCCGCCACCGTCAGCCCAAGCGCCGACACCGTTGACGGCCGCGTGCATTTCACCGCCGCCAACCTCAACTGCAAATACCACCGCAGCATCGAGCACCCGACCACCAGCCGTGTGTTGGGCGCGATGTTTGCCGATGATAAACACTTCGCCCATCACGCCGCATTGCCGGCGGTGGCGCAGTTCGGTGATGAAGGCGCGGCCAACCACACGCGCTTCTGCCGTGACTATGGCGAAGCGGGCGTCGAGTTCTTTGTGTTTGGTCGCAGCGCGTTCGATCCCCGTTACCCGGCGCCGCAGAAATATCCGGCGCGCCAGACCCTTGAAGCCTCTCAGGCCGTCGCACGCCTGCACGGTTTGAAGGATGACGGCGTGGTCTACGCCCAGCAGAACCCGGCAGTGATCGATGCGGGCGTGTTCCACAACGACGTGATTGCGGTCGGCAACGGCGAAGTACTGTTCTATCACGAGGACGCATTTCTCAATACCGAGCAGATGCTCGCCGAACTGCAAGGCAAATTGGGCAAGTTGGGCGGCAACTTCCAGTCCGTCTGCGTGCCCCGCGCCCAGGTCAGTGTCGAAGACGCGGTACGTTCCTACCTGTTCAACAGCCAATTGTTGAGTCGCGCTGACGGCTCGATGCTGCTGATCGTGCCGGAAGAGTGCCGTGCCAATGAGCGCGTCTGGCAGTACCTGCAAGGACTGACCGCTGCCGGTGGCCTGATCCGCGAAGTGAAGGTGTTCGACCTCAAGCAAAGCATGCAGAACGGCGGTGGCCCGGCGTGCCTGCGTTTACGTGTGGCGTTGAACGAAACGGAACTGGCGGCGGTGAATCCAGGGGTTATCATGACCGCGCCGTTGTACGAAACACTGACTCAGTGGGTAGGCAAGCACTACCGCGACAGCCTGCGCGAAAGCGACTTGGCTGACCCGCAATTGCTGCTTGAATGCCGGACGGCACTGGATGAACTGACGCAAATCCTTAAACTGGGCGCTGTTTATCCTTTCCAGATCAATTAAACGCCGCATGGCTGAGAGCTACTTATGACCACCGACACCCTGAAACTGATTCTTGAAGACACCGACGGCACCCAGCTGGAAACTTCCTGCACCCGCGTCGCCGTGGTCTGGCAGGGCAAGGAGATCTGGATCCAGCACGACGGCCGTGGCCAACTGCTGATCGGTGTGGACGTGGAAGAAGGTGACGCCGAATACGCTAACCTGCTGATGCGCCCACTGGCCACCAACCTGATGAGCCTGCAACTGGAAATGGAACCGGCCGACGTTGAAGGTGATGACGACGATCACGTCCACGGCCCAGGCTGCAACCACTAAGGAAGCTGCGTATGCTCGCCCTCGGCAAACTGCTTGAACTGACCCTCGCCGGTCGCGAACCGGCGCAAAAAATTCAACTGACTGTCGACGGCGTGCAGATGCGCTGGCTCAGCGAGGGCGCGCTTGAAGTGCGCCCACCTGAAGCGAAGGACAATGGCGGCGACCTGTTGCTGTCGTCCGGCATCCATGGCAACGAAACCGCGCCGATCGAACTGCTCGACCGCCTGTTGCATGGCATCGCCCGTGGGGAGATCAAACCCCGTACCCGTATTCTGTTCCTGTTCGGCAACCCCGAGGCCATGCGCCGCGGCGAGCGTTACCTGGAACTTGACGTCAACCGGCTGTTCAACGGGCGCCACGAAAAAAACATCGGCCCCGAAGCGATGCGTGCCGCTGAGCTTGAGCAACTGGCTCGCAGCTTCTTCAGCCAGCCTGGTCGTTCACGCCTGCATTACGACCTGCACACGGCCATTCGTGGCTCGAAGATCGAGCAGTTCGCGTTGTACCCGTGGAAGGAAGGCCGTCAGCATTCGCGCCATGAACTGGCCCGCCTGCGCGCTGCCGGCATGGAAGCGGTGCTGTTGCAGAACAAGACCTCGATCACCTTCACCGCGTTTACCTACGAGCAATTGGAGGCTGAGGCTTTCACCTTGGAGCTGGGGAAGGCGCGGCCGTTCGGGCAGAACGAGGGGGTGGACGTGTCCCGCCTGGAAACCCGCCTTAAGCAGATCATTGAAGGCAACGAGCCGGAAACCGAGAGTCTGGATGGCCTGCAACTGTTTGCCGTGTCCCGTGAAATCATCAAGCACAGCGATTCGTTCCTGATGCACCTGCCGGCGGATGTGGAGAACTTCTCGCCATTGGCGCAAGGCTATCTGCTGGCCGAGGATGTGGCCAAGACCCGCTGGGTGATTGAGGAGGAGGGTGCGCGCATCATCTTCCCGAACCCGAAGGTGAAGAATGGTTTGCGAGCGGGGATACTGATTGTGCCGACCACGGACGCTGGCCTGGCCTGAAAAAGAAAAAACCCGGTTTTTACACCGGGTTTTTTGTGTCTCTTAGACGGCTACAGCCCGTGGCTCGCTGCGACGGATCGCACGCACCTTGTGCAGGGTGTCGGCGCAGGTGCGCGCGGCTTCCTGGCCCTTGTGCACAAAGTGATCGTGGAAGAACGCGTGGTGTTCGCTGCCCGCATGGAAGTGATGCGGTGTCAGCGACACCGAGAACACCGGCACTTCGGTTTCCAGCTGAACTTGCATCAGGCCGCTGACCACCGATTGGGCGACGAATTCGTGGCGGTAGATGCCACCGTCCACCACCAGCGCGGCAGCAACGATACCGGCGTAACGGCCGGTCTTGGCCAGCAGCTTGGCGTGCAGGGGCATTTCAAAGGCGCCGCCGACTTCGAAGAAATCGATGTCCGATTCCTGGTAGCCCTGGGCGATCATTTCGGCGAGGAAGCCTTTACGCGATTGGTCGACAATATCCTTGTGCCAGCAGGCTTGGATAAATGCGACGCGCTCGCCGTGGTGGTTTTTGCTTTTGCTGTCGATTGCGGTGGGTTGCATGTTCTGACTCCTGTTTAAGAAAAAAACAGGGCGTTATGAATCGAATGGGATTTAAGGGTACGCAAGACGAGCGGCCCTTAGGTGCCAATCCCGTTCTCTCTTCATCCGGACTATGACCGTCGGCCCCGGGATCACACCGGGTCTGCTGACCTTGTCGCCGTCGTGCCGGAGCAGTTCGAGGCGCCAAGCGCTCGCGGGCTATACACATTGCGTGTAATTACCGCCGGTGGGGAATTGCACCCCGCCCTGAGAACGTTGCCGCCAGAACCCTGGCGGCGGAGAGTTTTTAACACGCTTTTTCGAAAACTGCACGATTGCCGTATCGATAACCTATATCGGTTTGTTTGGTTGGTATTCGATTGAATGCAATGGGGGCTTGATATTCCGTGGCATTGCCCGCAGTAATCACACTCAAAAGGAACTTACTCAACCCTTCAGAGGCTTGTTTCATGTCTGTGATCGACCTGCGCAGCGACACCGTGACCCAACCCACCCCCGGCATGCGGGACGCGATGGCTGCTGCCGTCAGCGGCGATGACGTGTATGGCGAAGACCCCAGCGTCAATCACCTCGAAGCCGAGCTGGCCAAGCGCCTGGGCTTTGCCGCTGCGTTGTTCGTCCCGACCGGCACCATGAGCAACCTGCTGGCGTTGATGGCCCATTGTGAGCGCGGCGAGGAATACATCGTCGGCCAGCAGGCCCATACCTACAAATACGAAGGCGGTGGCGCGGCGGTGCTCGGTTCGATCCAGCCGCAACCCCTGGACGTGCAGGCCGATGGCTCACTGGACCTGGACCAGGTACTGGCGGCGATCAAGCCCGACGACTTCCACTTCGCCCGCACCCGCTTGCTGGCGCTGGAAAACACCATGCAAGGCAAGGTATTGCCGCTGGATTACCTGGCAAAGGCACGGGCGTTCACCCGTGAGCATGGCCTGGCCCTGCATCTGGATGGCGCGCGGCTCTACAACGCAGCGGTCAAGCTCGGCGTGGAGGCGCGCGAGATTGCCCAGCATTTCGATTCGGTGTCGGTGTGCCTGTCCAAAGGCCTCGGCGCACCGATTGGCTCGGTGTTGTGCGGCTCCACGGCGTTGATCGCCAAGGCCCGGCGCCTGCGCAAGATGGTCGGCGGCGGCATGCGCCAGGCCGGCTCGTTGGCGGCAGCGGGGTTGTATGCCCTGGATCACCAGGTTCAGCGCCTGGCCGATGACCACGCCAACGCCCAATGGCTGGGCGATGCGTTGCGCCAAGCCGGTTATGAGGTGGAGCCGGTGCAGACCAACATGGTCTACGTGCAGATCGGTGACCAGGCCCAGGCCTTGAAGACATTTGCCGCCGAACGCGGGATCACGTTGAGCGCCGCCCCGCGCCTGCGCATGGTCACGCATTTGGATGTCAGCCGGGCGCAGATCGAGCAGGTCGCGCAGACATTCGTCGAATTTTCGCGGAAATGACAGTGCAGACCGTCTAATTGAACGTTTCAATCGTATAAACACGCTGTACCACCGGCAAAGGGCCGATATAATGCGGCCCTTTGCCGTCGCTCCGTCTGATGATGTTGCGCACTGGCCTTTGGCCGCAGCCTCCGTGGAAGAACCTAATGAAAAGCGCAGAAATCCGTGAAGCCTTCCTTCGCTTCTTCGAAGAGCAAGGTCACACCCGTGTCTCCTCCAGCTCCTTGATCCCAGGCAATGACCCAACCCTGCTGTTCACCAACGCGGGGATGAACCAGTTCAAGGACTGCTTCCTGGGCCAGGAAAAGCGCGCATACACCCGCGCCGTCAGCAGCCAGAAATGCGTCCGCGCCGGTGGCAAGCACAACGACCTGGAAAACGTCGGCTACACCGCCCGTCACCACACCTTTTTCGAAATGCTCGGCAACTTCAGCTTTGGCGATTATTTCAAGCAAGACGCGATCAACTTCGCCTGGACCTTCCTCACCGGCGTGCTGAAGCTGCCGAAGGAAAAACTCTGGGTCACCGTCTACGCCAGCGATGACGAGGCCTACGACATCTGGACCAAGGAAGTCGGCGTGCCGGCCGAGCGCATGGTGCGCATCGGCGACAACAAAGGCGCCCCGTACGCCTCCGACAACTTCTGGACCATGGGCGATACCGGTCCGTGTGGCCCGTGCACCGAGATCTTCTACGACCACGGCGCTGACATCTGGGGTGGCCCACCGGGCTCGCCAGAGGAAGACGGCGACCGTTACATCGAGATCTGGAACAACGTGTTCATGCAGTTCAACCGCACCGCCGATGGTGTGTTGCATCCGTTGCCAGCGCCGTCGGTAGACACCGGCATGGGCCTGGAGCGGATCAGTGCGGTGATGCAGCACGTGCATTCCAACTACGAGATCGACCTGTTCCAAAGCCTGCTGGCCGCAGCAGCCAAGGCCATTGGTTGCGCCAATGAAGACCAGGCTTCGCTGAAAGTCGTCGCTGACCACATCCGTTCCTGCGGCTTCCTGATTGCTGACGGCGTGTTGCCGTCCAACGAAGGCCGTGGCTACGTGCTGCGTCGCATCATCCGTCGTGCTTGCCGCCACGGTAACAAGCTGGGCGCCAACGGCAGCTTCTTCTACCAGATCGTCGCTGCCCTGGTGGCCGAGATGGGCGAAGCCTTCCCGGAGCTCAAGCAGAACCAGGCGCACATCGAGCGCGTACTGAAGGCCGAAGAAGAGCAGTTCGCCAAGACCCTGGAACAGGGCCTGAAGATCCTTGAGCAAGACCTTGCCAACCTGCAAGGCATCGTGGTGCCGGGTGATGTGGTGTTCAAGCTCTACGACACCTACGGTTTCCCGATGGACCTGACCGGCGACATTGCCCGTGAGCGCAACCTGACCCTCGATGAGGAAGGTTTCGAACGTGAGATGGAAGCCCAGCGTGTGCGCGCTCGTTCGGCCAGCTCGTTCGGCATGGACTACAACAGCCTGGTCAAGGTTGACGTGGCCACCGAGTTCACCGGCTACAAGGCCACCCGCGGTTCGGCCAAAGTGGTTGCCCTCTATAAAGAAGGCCAGTCGGTTGACGTATTGAATGAAGGTGACGACGGTGTGGTGGTCCTGGACCAGACGCCGTTCTACGCCGAATCCGGTGGCCAGATTGGCGACTGTGGTTTCCTGAAAGCCGCGTCCGGTCGTTTTGACGTGCGCGACACCACCAAGACCGGCGGCGCATTCCTGCACCACGGTGTGCTGGCTTCGGGCAGCCTCACCGTCGGTTCGCCGGTGGATGCACAGGTGGACGCCGATGTGCGTCACGCCACCTCGCTGAACCACTCGGCCACGCACTTGCTGCACGCTGCGCTGCGTCAGGTCCTGGGCGATCACGTGCAACAAAAGGGTTCGTTGGTCGACAGCCAGCGCCTGCGCTTCGACTTCAGCCACTTTGAAGCGATCAAGCCCGAGCAGATCAAGGCCCTGGAAGACATCGTCAACGCCGAGATTCGCAAGAACACTGTGGTAGAAACCGAAGAAACCGATATCGAGACTGCAAAAGCCAAGGGCGCCATGGCGCTGTTCGGCGAGAAGTACGGCGACAGCGTGCGCGTACTGAGCATGGGCGGCGACTTCTCGGTAGAGCTGTGTGGCGGTATCCACGCCAACCGTACCGGTGACATCGCCCTGCTGAAGATCATCAGCGAAGGTGGCGTGGCGTCCGGTGTGCGTCGTATCGAGGCGGTCACCGGCGCTGCGGCCCTGGCCTACCTGAATGCGGCAGAAGAACAACTCAAGGAAGCGGCCAGCCTGGTCAAGGGCAGCCGCGACAACCTGATCGACAAACTGTCCGCTGTGCTGGAGCGCAACCGCGCCCTGGAGAAACAGCTGGAGCAGTTGCAAGCCAAGGCAGCCAGCGCGGCGGGCGACGATCTGTCGGCTTCGGCGGTGGACGTAAAGGATGTGAAGGTTTTGGCCGCACGCCTGGACGGTCAGGACGGCAAGGCGCTGTTGGCCTTGGTCGATCAGTTGAAGAACAAGCTCGGCCGCGCAGTGATCCTGCTCGGCGGTGTCCATGAGGATAAGGTCGTTCTGGTTGCCGGTGTAACCAAGGACCTGACTGGCCAACTCAAGGCCGGTGATTTGATGAAGCAAGCCGCCGCGGCAGTGGGCGGGAAGGGCGGTGGTCGTCCGGACATGGCGCAAGGCGGTGGTGTAGACGCCGGCAGCCTGGACGCAGCCCTGGCCCTGACCGTGCCGTTTGTCGAGGCAGGTATTTAAGGCACTGTTAACCGGCCCGTGGTCTAGTCACGGGCCTGTTCGGTGCTGGTTGATTGGATATTAGGCGCCCCTTTACGGGCTGAGGCGGCTTAGAAATGGCTTTGATCGTACAGAAATTTGGAGGCACCTCGGTCGGTTCTGTCGAAAGAATCGAGCAGGTGGCCGACAAGGTTAAGAAATTCCGCGATGCCGGCGACGACCTGGTGGTGGTGCTGTCGGCCATGAGCGGCGAGACCAATCGCCTGATCGATCTGGCCAAGGCAATCAGTGGCGATCAACAGCCGCTCCCGCGTGAGCTGGATGTGATCGTGTCCACCGGCGAGCAGGTGACCATCGCCTTGCTGGCCATGGCGCTGAACAAGCGCGGTGTGCCGGCGGTGTCCTACACTGGCAGCCAGGTGCGCATCCTGACCGACAGCGCGCACACCAAGGCGCGCATCCTGCAGATCGACGATCAGAAAATCCGTACGGATCTGAAAGCCGGTCGCGTGGTAGTTGTAGCGGGCTTCCAGGGCGTGGACGAGCAGGGCAACATCACCACCCTTGGGCGTGGCGGTTCGGACACCACCGGCGTGGCGCTGGCAGCGGCGCTGAAGGCCGATGAATGCCAAATCTACACCGATGTGGACGGCGTCTACACCACTGACCCGCGAGTGGTGTCCGTGGCTCAGCGCCTGGACAAGATCACCTTTGAAGAGATGCTGGAAATGGCCAGCCTCGGTTCCAAGGTGTTGCAGATCCGTGCGGTGGAATTCGCCGGCAAGTACAACGTTCCGCTGCGCGTATTGCACAGCTTCAAAGAGGGTCCGGGCACCCTCATTACTATTGATGAAGAGGAATCCATGGAACAGCCGATCATTTCCGGTATCGCTTTCAACCGTGATGAAGCCAAGCTGACTATCCGTGGCGTGCCAGACACCCCGGGCGTGGCCTTCAAGATTCTGGGCCCGATCAGCGGCGCGAACATTGAAGTCGACATGATCGTGCAGAACGTTTCGCACGATAACACCACCGATTTCACCTTCACCGTGCACCGCAACGAGTACGATGCGGCGGAGCGGATCCTGCAGAACACTGCGAAGGAGATCGGCGCTCGTGAAGTGGTCGGCGATACCAAGATCGCCAAGGTGTCGATCGTGGGTGTGGGCATGCGCTCTCACGCGGGCGTTGCCAGCCGCATGTTCGAAGCCCTGGCCAAGGAAAGCATCAACATCCAGATGATCTCCACGTCGGAAATCAAGGTCTCGGTGGTGATTGAAGAGAAATACCTGGAACTGGCTGTACGCGCTTTGCATACCGCTTTTGAGTTGGACGCTCCGGCCCGACAGGGCGAGTGATGCAGTGCCAGGAAGGCGCGGTTTACCGCGCCTTTCCTTTTTTTGTAGGACGCATGTTCTTTTGCGTGCGCTCGACAATACTTAGGCGGGTAGGGCTATGGCCTTTGGGTTGTAGGTCGAAGGCCTTTTTTTTGCAGACTGTTGTTCCTGAACTGAAATGCGTGAGGAGAAAGGTATGCTGATTCTGACTCGTCGTTGCGCAGAAAGCCTGATTATCGGTGATGGCGAAATCACCGTGACCGTGCTCGGCGTCAAAGGCAATCAAGTGCGTATCGGGGTTAACGCTCCGAAAGAGGTAGCGGTACACCGCGAGGAAATCTACCTGCGGATCAAGAAAGAGAAGGACGAAGAACCAAGCCTTTAATTTTTATCGTTTTTTATGTTTGCAAACGGGGATGAACGTGGTTAATATACGCCCCGTGTTGCGGAGAGCTGGCCGAGTGGCCGAAGGCGCTCCCCTGCTAAGGGAGTACACCTCAAAAGGGTGTCGGGGGTTCGAATCCCCCGTTCTCCGCCATTATTTGCTTAGTACGTTGCAATCTGGTTTTTTCGCTAAGTTGTTGAAAATTAACGAAAAAATAGCTTTACATAGAGATTGAACGGCCTATAATGCGCGGCAACAAATGCACTCGTAGCTCAGCTGGATAGAGTACTCGGCTACGAACCGAGCGGTCACAGGTTCGAATCCTGTCGAGTGCACCATTTAAGAGTCAGTTGCAGTAATGCAGGTGATTCGGTTACAACCAGTTGTGATCTGGTCTAAAAACACAATCTGCACTCGTAGCTCAGCTGGATAGAGTACTCGGCTACGAACCGAGCGGTCACAGGTTCGAATCCTGTCGAGTGCACCATACAAACAAAAAGCCCGCCTAGTGCGGGCTTTTTGCCGTCTGGGGTTTGTGTAGGATTTTTTCTTTTTCTCTCGCCTTCATGTGTTCTCCTTCTCCACTGCGTCGTCGCAGTTCATAGATGCAGCCAATGCTCAGCTTTGGCTCGCAAGCACTTGTTCTTTCCAGTTTTTTGACGTTTAAAGTGGCCGGGCGGTGTATCATTGCGCCCGTCAGCCCCGCCGGGGCTTGTGGAATACCTCCATGGACTTACCCAGTAGTTGCTCAGTACCCCGCTTTACCAATCATGAATTGACTGATTGATCCTTCCGGCGTGCCCCGCTGCTGGGAGTGGAGTTCGCCTATGACCGAAGTAGAAGTAAAGAAAACACAAGAAAGCCTGCAGGATCGCCTGGCTCAAGTCATCGAGCTGCTGCAGCGCCAGCGTGTGGTCGAAGACCTTACGCATCGCCAGGACGGCCCGAACAACAACCTGGTCGAAAACCTGGTTCACCGGCAAAACCTCGTTGAGCTGCAACGCAAGCTCGACGACCTGCACTCCGCCGACGTCGCCTACATTCTCGAAGCGTTGCCACTGGATGATCGACTGACCCTCTGGCAGTTGGTCAAGGCTGACCGCGACGGCGACATCCTGCTCGAAGTATCCGACTCGGTCCGTGAAACCCTGATCGCCGACATGGACGATCACGAGCTCCTGGCTGCGGCCAAGGAGATGGACGCCGACGAGCTGGCTGACCTGGCTCCCGAACTGCCCCGTGATGTTGTCCATGAGCTGATGGAGGCCCTCGACGGCCAGCAGCGTGAGCGTGTGCGCTCCGCGCTGTCCTACGACGAGGATCAGGTTGGCGCACTGATGGACTTCGAGATGGTCACCATCCGCGAAGACGTCAGTTTGGAAGTGGTCTTGCGTTACCTGCGTCGTCTCAAGGAATTGCCAGGCCATACCGACAAACTGTTTGTGGTCGACTATGAGGGCATTCTCAAGGGCGTGCTGCCGATCAAGCGCCTGCTGGTCAACGACCCTGAGAAAAAAGTGGCCGACGTCATGGCCAGTGATCCGGTGAGTTTTCACCCGGATGAAGACGCCTACGAGGCTGCCCAGGCGTTTGAGCGTTATGACTTGATCTCGGCGCCGGTGGTCGACAAGAACGGCAAGTTGATCGGCCGTTTGACCATCGATGAAATGGTCGACCTGATTCGTGAAGAGAGTGAGACCGAAGTCCTCAACATGGCGGGTCTGCGTGAAGAGGAAGACATCTTTGCCTCGGTCTGGCGGTCACTGCATAACCGTTGGGCGTGGCTGGCCGTTAACCTGATCACCGCTTTTATTGCGTCGCGGGTTATTGGCTTGTTCGAAGGTTCGATCGAGAAGCTGGTGGCGCTCGCTGCGCTGATGCCGATTGTGGCCGGGATCGGCGGCAACTCGGGTAACCAGACGATTACCATGATTGTGCGCGCCATGGCGCTGGACCAGGTCAGTACGGCGAACTCGTCGCGCCTGCTGCGTAAAGAGTTGGCGGTAGGTCTTATCAACGGCCTGGTGTGGGGCGGTGTGATTGGTGTGGTGGCCTACTTGCTGTATGGCAGTTGGTCGCTCGGTGTGGTGATGACCGCCGCCATGACCCTCAACCTGCTGCTGGCGGCTTTGATGGGGGTGTTGATCCCGATGACCCTGGCCCGTCTTGGGCGCGACCCGGCAATGGGTGCCAGCGTGATGATCACGGCCATGACCGACAGTGGTGGCTTCTTCATCTTCCTGGGCCTGGCAACGATCTTCCTGCTCTGATTCCACCCTGCGGGGGAAAATCTGCCCCCGCCTCAAATCTTCTTCCCGAATTTCGCGCAAAAAAAAGCCAGCACATGGCTGGCTTCGGCTTTCAGTTGTAGATCAATTGGCTTCTGCGGCCGCCTCAACGTCGTGCGCGATAAGCGAGACGAGAGCATTTTGCTGGCGGTGGGAGAGCTGACGAAAACGCTGCAGCAGTTCGCGTTCGTGCAGCGACAGCTCGGGGCTGTCCAGGCGCATGCTCAACTCTTCGCCCAGCGCACCTTCCTGAATGAGGCTTTGTTCCAGGCGCGCGATGATTTCGGAGTTCATGCTGCGGTGATGATTGCGAGCCACCTCGGCAATGCGTTCCCGCATTCCGTCTGGCAGACGTACGACGAACTTGTCAGCCGTACGGCTGGAATAAATTGCCTGTTTCAATGGGCGCATATATTTAACCGGTTAGTTCAGGGGAGCGGTTTTTGGAATTGGCCGCAAGATGTGTGTTAGGACAAGGCTTGCAGCCAAATGTTCAACCTGAATTGCAAAGAGGCCGCATCATGCCTCAGATTTGCCAGTTCCTTGGCGTCAATTCTGTGACAAATATTGAACTGCCTAAAGGCTTTATGCCAGCACTCATTTGCATTTTTGCGGACTGGTTGGAAAACTTTTCAACGCGTGAATCTGCGAAGGAACTTCTCGTAAGTCCAGGCCACCACAGGGTTTGAGGCCGCACATCCTATAGCAAAGTGGCCTTTTGCCCTTAAGTTTAAGACTAGTGGCAATTTGCCGATTAGCGAGGGGGAGGCGACATAAGGTAGGAGGGGAGTTAGCGCAGGACGGGGTCGAATTTGATGCGTCGACCCACGATCAGGGTGAGCAGCCATAGGCTGGCGAAGACGCCGCTGGCGATAAATGCAGTGGTTTGGCTGTCGTGGGATTCGGCATTCAGGCCCAGAATCCCTGTTATTGCGGTCAGGCACAAAAACAGCCAGGCAAATTTGTTCATCAAAGCTTCCTCAGAAAACCCAGTGTTCAGAGGCGGGTGCGGACTGAGTGTCTTGGGTCAGGCGCACGGGGGATTGTGCATTAGGTGTCATCACCGCCAGTTGCGGGCGTTGTTGCAGATGATGTGGCACAGCCTGGCTGATCTGCGCAGGGTCATTGCTGCCGGTCGATTGAAAGTGAAACATCAGTAATGCAGCCAGGGCTACGGTGTTGAGGGCTAACAGAAGGGCACTGTTCATGGTCATGTTCTCCGCTTAACGCCGTGGCTTGTTGGGTTTGTAGGAGAAGTATTGCAGGTGTCGTGCCAATCTATTACTTCAATAAAATCAAGTGCTTGAGTCTACTTTAAGCGACTGGAAGGTTGCAATTTGCAATGACGGCGTTTTGGGGGAGTGCATTTTGCACGATGGCCTCACAGGCCCGTGTTTGCGGGGTCAAGGCAGGATAAATAAGGCTGGCATCGACCTACACTCAAAAAGCCCACGGACGACATGACAAAACCCACCTCGGCCGTTAACATGCACGCCGTCCGTCGCCGCGCCTTTAGCGCTGCGGCTGTCATTTGTCCCAGTAGCTCAATTGGATAGAGCATCCCCCTCCTAAGGGGAAGGTTGGCCGTTCGAACCGGCCCTGGGACACCACATTCAAAGCCCCGCACAGTTCCGTCTGGCGGGGCTTTTTTGTGGGCGTTTTCCGAAGATGGGTCGAACCTTGCCGGGTTTATGGGTTCACAGCCCTGGCATCGTGTATTTATAGCAGTCCGTGTATCCCGCGAGCAGCCAGGCAGCGTCAGAGCCTTGAAGCAAAATAATCCCCGGAAACAGCGCATACCGCCTGTCCGGACCCGGCCACCCCGGACTATCATGCCGATAGCCCTGTCTCTCACCGCAAGGAGCCGCTCGGAACGCCGATGCGCCAGATCTGGAAATCTTTTCGAGCCCTTTATTTCGCCTCCTTGATGATGCTGATCGGCTCCGGCCTGCTCAGTACTTACCTGGCCCTGCGCCTGGCGGCCGATCATGTCGACAGCCTGTGGGTCGGTGCGTTGATGGCGGCCAACTATTTTGGCCTGGTACTGGGTGGCAAGATCGGGCATCGCCTGATTGCCCGGGTCGGGCATATCCGTGCCTATGCGACCTGCGCCGGGATCGTCGGTGCGGCGGTGTTGGGGCACGGTCTGATCGACTGGTTGCCGGCCTGGATCGTGCTGCGGATGATCGTGGGCCTTGGCATGATGTGCCAGTACATGGTCATCGAAAGCTGGCTCAATGAGCAGGCCGACGCCAAGCAGCGCGGCGTGGTGTTCAGCGGCTATATGATCGCGTCTTACCTGGGCCTGGTGCTCGGTCAGTTGATCCTGGTCATGCACCCTCAACTGGGGCTTGAGTTGCTGATGCTGGTCGCGCTGTGCTTTGCGCTGTGCCTGGTGCCGGTGGCCATGACGCGACGGATTCACCCGGCGCCTCTGCATCCTGCGCCGATGGAGCCGCGCTTCTTTATCAAGCGCGTGCCGCAGTCCTTGAGTACGGTGCTTGGGGCGGGGTTGATCGTTGGCTCGTTCTACGGTTTGGCACCGCTGTATGCCTCTCAGCAGGGCCTGACCACCGAGCAGGTGGGTCTGTTCATGGGCAGCTGTATTTTTGCCGGGCTGGTGGTGCAGTGGCCATTGGGCTGGCTGTCGGACCGCTATGATCGCGCGCTGCTGATCCGCTGCTTCGCGCTGTGCCTGGCAGTGGCAGCCTTGCCGTTGGCGATACTGACCCAGGTGCCGCTGGAAGTGTTGTTCGTGGCAGGTTTTGTCTGCTCCCTGGTGCAGTTCTGTCTGTATCCGCTGGCAGTGGCGTTCTCCAACGACCATGTGGAAGGTGATCGCCGTGTGTCGCTGACGGCCATGCTGCTGGTGACCTACGGCGTCGGCGCCAGTGTCGGGCCGTTGCTGGCGGGTGTGGTGATGAAGTTGTTCGGCAGCCACATGTTGTATGCGTTTTTCAGCTTGTGCGCGTTGATCCTGGTGTGGCGCATCCGGCCGAAAGCGGTGACCAACCTGCATCAAGTGGACGACGCACCACTGCACCATGTGGCAATGCCCGACAGTATGTCCAGTTCGCCGTTGGTCGCCGCACTTGATCCGCGGGTGGATGAGGCGGTGGTGCAGGAACAAATGCAAACCACGGCCCCGGAGCCTGAACCGCAAACGGAGCCAAGTCCGGAGGCAGAAGAACCGCCCTTCGTGGGGCCTCCTGAACCTGTGGGGCCAGACGAGCACCCTCACGACTTGAGCAGGGCACGCCCCTGAAAGCAAAAAACGGGCAGATCCCATCAGGATCTGCCCGTTTTTTTTTGCCGCGATCTTTAAGCTTTAAAAATCGTCGTCTTTGTCAAAGCGTCGTGCTTCGCGTTGCAACTGGTACACAAAGCGCTCGACCTGGCGCTGCACCAAGCCACTCATGTTGTGGAAGCGTACGCCGGCGAACGTGGTGTTGATCTTCTCTTCGAAGTGCAGGTAACGCAGTTCGACCGAGGTGGTCATGCTGCCAAAGGGCAGGGCGGCGATAAAACGGTCGTAGACCTGGCCCAGTTGCAGGCGCTCGGAGATATCCCCTTCAAAGCGCAGTTTGCAGCCGGTGGCGGAAATATCCAGCAGTTTGCCGCTGACGGGGGCTTTGAGCTTCTCGCCACCCAATTCAATATTGACCAGTTGGGCCAGCTTCAAAGCGGCGCGGAACGCATTGCGGCGCTGGTGGTAGACCACTTCGTCAGGCATGCCGCCGGTGTAGATGCGGTGACCGTCTTTTTCGCTGATGGTGTAAGTGCCGTTGCTTTCCCAGGCGACGCGCACGCCTTCATGAAAACCTTCGATACGAAACGGTTCGCCGCCTTCGAGGAAGCGCTCACCGTCGCGCGGGATCATTTCGTCCAGCGCCAGGGTCTTGCTGTCCCGGTCAACGTCCACCAGGTAGCTCTGGAAGCGCTGGCTGCGTTCGTGGAAGGTGATGATCAGCGGGTCATGGCTGTCTTGCAGCATCCGCAAGGTGCTGGCGATTTCCAGAGGCGTGGTGAGGACCTTGGGTGGCTGCGGGGCATCTTCCGCATTAAGGGCGTTGAACACGGTTCTTCCATCTCCAGACAAAATACGACTACACGCAAGAGCAGGCATTCTGCCAGTATGTGGCGCGCCTTGGATAGGTCGCGCTGTAAACCGGCGTCAGGCTTGGCTGCGGGTGCTTGGCTTGACCAGGCGCGAGGTGGAACCCTGAGCGTTGTAAAGCGCCGGAGGCTCTCCGCCGTGAAGTATACGCAACTGGTTGGCGGTCGTGGCTTGCTGAAGCTGGATCGACTGACCGTTGAGCAGGTTGGCTTCCTGGCACTGGCTGAGCAATTGATTGAGTTCGTTGCTCTGTGCCAGTAATTGATCGCCAACCGAAGAGTGGCTGGCCAGTTGCGCCAGGCCGTCATGGTCTGCCGGCAGGCCCAGGCTGGCGAGGATCTGGCTGCGTTTCTTGCCGTGCTGTTCCAGCAGGACAATCAACGACTGCTTGCGCGCCAGGATTTCTTCCAGCAGCGGCATGTCCCGGCCGTAGAGGGCCAGGGATTCTTCCCTGAGCAGCTCGAGCAGCTGTTGCGTCGGCGCAAGATCGTCAATGATCAGTTGAAGCAGATTTTCGTCGTGATGCATGGCTGGCCTTGGGGTTTAAGCGTCCAAAAGCCCGGCGCAGGCCTTAGCCTAGCGCTCGGCTTCGAAATTAAGCAGCTTGCTGGCTACACGGTTGCTGTCGACTTTATAGCTGCCATCGGCGATTGCCTGTTTCAATTCGGCCACACGGGCTTTATTGACCACCGGTTGATCGCGCAGCGAGTCAGTGACCTTCTGCAACTGTTGAGCCTCATTGCTCAGGTGTACGGATTCCCCGCTCTGGCTGGCGCTGGCCTGTTCTGCCTTGGCGGGCAGTGGCTGGGCCTTGGCTTCTACGCTGTCCTTGGTGACAGTGGCTCGCGTAGGGGCCGACGTGGTCGGGGTGTTATTTAAACGACTGAAATCGATGACCATGATCAAAAAACCTCTGGGTATTTGGACGCTTGCCATGTTTTCGGCCATACCCGGACAAACTTTAGGCTCGATTGACAATAAAACCTACAGGCCAGCATCCAACCGACAGTGTAGGAAAAGCGCGCGCCCGATACCAGTAATCTATAAAGCTACCTCCACCTGACCCGGTGCGGTGACCCGCGCCTTGATCACCCGGTTGGAGTTGAGGTTCTTGACGCGAATCTGTTCGCTCATACCGCCGTTGGACAACGCTTCCCCCGGCATTTTGACCTGCAACGCGCCGCTGCTGGCGGAAATCACTACCTGGTCGCCTTTGCGAATCACCTCCGCCTGCTCAAGATGCACCAAAGTAATGACCTGGTCGGTGACCACTGGTCGGGTCAATTTCTGCCCGACCGCCTGGTCGAGTGAGGTCAGGTAGCCTTGACTGATCATACTGATGTCGCGTTCGCGCAGCACAACGTCGTCGAAACCGATGATGCCGGTGCGTTTCAATGGCCGAGCAACCACTACCACATCGCGGAACAGCTTGACCTGCGCCGGCACGAACACGGTCCAGGGCGAGGCGCCGTCGCAGCGCACTTTGACCGTCACGCGGCCGATGGGCTGGGCGGGGCTTTCCAGGGTGGCTGTCAATTCCTTGTCGCACATGGGCATGCGCAACCGTGGGTCCAGCTGGTTGACCTGGATTTCATATCGCCCTGGCGTCTGGGTAGTCGCCAGATAATCTTCTACAGTGAACTCAAGAAAGCCTTGAGTGACGCCGATAAGTAGATCAGGCAAGGTGACGTTGTCTGCGCGGGCCGTGGCGCCCAGGTCCAAGGCGAGCAACGCCAGCGGTACGCAGAGCAAGCTGCGGTACCGTGTCAGGATGGGGCGTCGGGAAACTGTCGTTTTAATATCCATGACCAATAAATAGCAAAGGCCGTGCCGTTTAGAGTTGGGTGCGCGTCACTGCCCTTATAGGTATGGCCAAAGGTTTTAGCGTGGGAGTCAAGGCATGGCAGGAGTAATGGATTCAGTAAACCAGCGCACACAGCTGGTAGGGCAGAATCGCCTGGAGTTGTTGCTTTTTCGCCTGGATGGCAAGCAGTTGTATGGCATCAACGTGTTCAAGGTGCGGGAAGTGCTGCAATGTCCCAAGCTGACGATCATGCCCAAATCGAGCCCGGTGGTGTGTGGCGTCGCCAACATCCGTGGCGCGACGATCCCGATTCTTGACTTGGCCCTGGCCACCGGTTCGGCGGGTTTGCAGGACCGCGAAAACCCGTTCGTCATCATTACCGAGTACAACACCAAGACCCAGGGTTTCCTGGTGCGCTCGGTGGAACGCATCGTCAACATGAACTGGGAAGAGATTCATCCGCCGCCCAAGGGCACCGGTCGCGATCACTACCTCACGGCGGTGACGCGGGTCGATAACCAGTTGGTGGAAATCATCGACGTGGAGAAGATCCTTGCTGAAGTGGCGCCCACATCGGAGTCAATTTCCGTGGGGGTGGTGGACGCTGAAACCGCGCACAAGGCAATCTCCCTGCGTGTGTTGACGGTGGACGATTCCTCGGTGGCGCGTAAACAGGTAACCCGTTGCCTGCAAACCGTCGGTGTGGAAGTGGTGGCCCTCAACGATGGTCGCCAGGCGCTGGATTACCTGCGCAAGCTGGTGGATGACGGCAAGAGGCCGGAAGAAGAATTCTTGATGATGATCTCCGACATCGAGATGCCGGAAATGGACGGCTACACCCTCACGGCCGAGATACGCAACGATCCACGCATGCAAAAATTGCATATCATCCTGCATACTTCGTTGTCGGGTGTCTTCAACCAGGCGATGGTCAAGAAGGTCGGTGCCGATGACTTTTTGGCCAAATTCCGTCCTGATGACCTGGCATCCCGGGTAGTCGACCGGATCAAGGCAGCAGATCACGGCTAGGGGGATTTCCCCTGGCGGTCACACGATTTAAGAGGCGGTATCATTGTCTACGGGTAATTTGGATTTCGAACAGTTCCGGGTCTTCCTGGAAAAAGCCTGTGGCATATTGCTCGGTGAAAACAAGCAGTACCTGGTATCCAGCCGTCTCAACAAACTGATGGAGCAGCAGGGCATCAAGTCGTTGGGTGAGCTGGTCCAGCGCATCCAGGGGCAGCCGCGCAGCGGGCTTAAGGAGATGGTGGTCGATGCCATGACCACCAACGAAACCCTGTGGTTTCGCGACACCTACCCGTTTGAAGTGCTCAAGAGCAAAGTGCTGCCGGAGGCCATCAAGGCCAGCCCCGGCCAGCGCTTGCGCATCTGGTCGGCCGCCTGCTCTTCGGGGCAGGAGCCGTACTCGATTTCGATGTCCATCGATGAGTTCGAACGGACCAACATGAGCCAGTTGAAGGCGGGGGCGCAAATCGTCGCCACCGACCTGTCCGGCACCATGCTCACCAACTGCAAGACCGGCGAGTACGACAGCCTGGCCCTGGGCCGTGGTTTGTCCCAGGAGCGCTTGCAACGTTACTTCGACCCGAAAGGGGCAGGGCGTTGGGCGGTCAAGGCGCCGATCAAGAGCCGCGTGGAATTCCGCTCGTTCAACCTGCTCGACAGCTACGCCAGCCTGGGCAAGTTCGACATGGTGTTCTGCCGCAACGTGCTGATCTACTTCTCGGCCGAAGTGAAGAAAGACATCCTGCTGCGCATCCATGGCACGCTCAAGCGTGGCGGTTATCTTTTCCTCGGTGCTTCCGAAGCGCTGAACGGTCTGCCGGATCATTACCAGATGGTGCAGTGCAGTCCGGGGATCATCTACCAGGCCAAGTGATGCACGCTTGAACAAACAATGGGAGGCCCCACAAAGGCCTCCCATTTTTTTGGCCGCAAAGCGGCAAACGCCATTGCCGCTTTACTGGCACCACGCGGAAACCGCTTGCCGCTTTTCTGGCATTGCCGCCGGCAACCGCCCCCCCAAACCCTTGATATACGGGCCTTCGTAAGGTTGGCACACACCTTGCTATAACCCAGTTAACGAAAAGCAGGTCAGCCCTTAAAGGTTTCCGCCATGAGCATCAGCTTCGATAAAGCGCTCGGTATCCACGAACAAGCCCTGGGCTTCCGCGCCCAGCGTGCCGAAGTCCTGGCCAACAACATTGCCAACGCCGATACCCCGAACTACAAGGCTCGGGACCTGGACTTTTCCGCCGTGCTCGCCGCACAGCAGGACAAGACCAAGAACGGCACCTTCGCCTTGAACATGACCAACAGCCGTCATATCGAAGCGCAAGGCCTGAGCAATGGTGACGAGTCGTTGCTGTATCGCACGCCGATGCAGCCGTCGATCGACCAGAACACCGTCGACGCGCAGCTGGAGCAATCGGCCTACGCCGAGAACTCGGTGAACTTTCAAGCCAGCTTCACCCTGCTTAACAGCAAATTCAAAGGGCTGATGTCAGCCCTGCGTGGAGAGTAAGCCATGTCCCTGTCCAGTGTTTTCAATATTGCCGGCAGTGGCATGAGCGCGCAGACCACGCGTTTGAACACCGTCGCCAGTAACATCGCCAACGCCGAGACCGTGTCTTCGAGCATTGACCAGACCTACCGCGCCCGTCACCCGGTGTTCGCCACCATGTTCCAGGGCGGCCAGGCGGGCGGCAGCGATTCGTTGTTCCAGGACCAAGGTGCAGCAGGCTCCGGCGTGCAAGTGCTCGGCGTGGTCGAAGACCAAAGCAACCTTGAAGCCCGCTACGAACCCAACCATCCCGCCGCGAACGAAAAGGGTTATGTCTACTACCCGAACGTCAACGTGGTCGAGGAAATGGCCGACATGATTTCCGCCAGCCGCTCGTTCCAGACCAACGCGGAAATGATGAACACCGCCAAAACCATGATGCAGAAGGTCCTGACCCTGGGTCAGTGATAAGGGGCGCCAAATAATGGCCATTGTTGATACGAGTAACAACACGCCAGTCCAGGACCTTTTCAACTCCAAGGTCAAGACCGCGACAGACAACGCCAGCAGCCTGGGTGACGCTTCCAAGGCCGCGACCGGCAAACAGTCGCTGGGCAAGGATGCGTTCCTGCAACTGCTGGTTACCCAGTTGAAAAATCAGAACCCGCTGTCGCCGCAAGACAACGGCGCGTTCGTGGCCCAGCTGGCGCAGTTCAGCAGTCTGGAAGGCATCAACACCCTGAATGACTCGGTGAATGCGATCTCCAGCAACTTCAGCTCGTCGCAAGCGCTGCAGGCGTCGTCGCTGGTAGGGCGCTCGATCATCATCCAGACCGACAAGGCCATGGTGGATACCAGCAAGAGCATGACCGGTTCGGTGGATGTGAAAACGGCGACGGGCAACGTCACCATCAAGGTCACCGACAAAGACGGCAACCTGGTGCGCACCATCGAAATGGGCGCCCAGGCTGTCGGCAGCCAGAGCTTCATCTGGGATGGCAAGAACGACAAGGGCGAGGTCGCCCCGGCGGGCACCTACACCTTCAATGCCACCACCAAGAATGACAAGGGCGACGCCGTTGCCCTGACCACTTCGCTGCCAGCAACGGTAACGAGCGTGACCCTGAGCAAGACCGGCGGCGAAATGCTGCTGAACCTGGCTGGCGGCATGGGCAGCGTCAAGCTGTCGCAAATTCAGACTATCGGTACATAGAGCCGGCTAAATACGGCAGAGGGAGAGAAACATGTCTTTTAACATCGGCCTTAGCGGCCTCTATGCGGCCAACAAACAACTGGACGTGACCGGCAACAACATCGCCAACGTAGCGACCACTGGCTTCAAGTCGTCCCGTGCGGAATTCGCGGACATCTACGCCGCCTCCAAACTGGGCACCGGCCAGAACAGTATCGGCAACGGTGTGAACCTGGCGGCGGTGTCCCAGCAGTTCACCCAAGGTGACGTGAACGGCAGCGGCGGCATCCTGGACATGGCGATCCAGGGCGGCGGCTTCTTCGTGCAGAAGGGCAGCGACGGTTCGCTGGAGTACACCCGTAGTGGTGCCTTCCGTGCCGACAAAGATGGCTATATCACCAACAACACCGGCACTTCGCGCCTGCAAGGTTATGCCGCGGACGAGAACGGCAAGATCATCAAGGGCGGCCTGACCGACCTGCAACTGAACTTGGCGAATCTGCCGCCCAAGGCATCCACCAAAGTGGATTCCACCAGTAACCTGAACTCCTCGGAGCCGGTAATCGACCAAGTGGCGAAGCCGTTCAACCCGAACGACACCAGCACCTTCACCACCCAGTACAGCACCACCTTGTATGACTCTCAGGGCAATGCGCACCCGATGGTGCAGTACCTGGTGAAAACCGACGGCAACAAGTGGAATGCCTATACCCTGATTGACGGTCGCAACCCTGACGGTTCGCCACCTTTCGGTACCGGTGCGGATGTGAAGGCGCCGGTGCCGTCAACCTTGACCTTTGATGGGGCCGGCAAGCTCACCAGTGTCGTGACCGGTACTGTGTCGAATAAAACCCTGACCATTACCGGCTGGGTACCGGGTACCGTGACCGACGGTGTGTGGAAGAAAAATGGTGCTGATGCGAACCCCACCGGGATCGCCGTCAACATGGCCAACATTACCCAGTACAACTCGGCCACGTACCGCAACCCACCGGTCACCGATGGCTACGCCACCGGCCAGATCACCGGCCTGAAAATCGACGGCAGCGGTGTACTGTTCGCAACGTTCAGCAACCAGCAGAGCAAGGCCATTGGCCAGATCTCTCTGGCCAGCTTCAACAACGAACAAGGCCTGCAGCCCAACGGCGGTACTACCTGGAAAGAGACCTTCGCTTCGGGCCAGCCAGGTTATGACACCCCGCAAGCCGGCACCCTGGGGTCTATCGTGGCCAACTCCCTGGAGAACTCCAACGTCAACCTGACCAACGAGCTGGTGGACCTGATCAAGGCCCAGAGCAACTACCAGGCGAACGCCAAGACCATCTCCACCCAGAGCACCATCATGCAGACCATCATTCAGATGACGTAATGTCATTGGTCTGACGCTGGCGAAAGAAAACCCCTCAACGAGGGGTTTTTTTTGCGCGTTCATTTTATAGGCGCGACTTTTCGTACTGCCTGCGTCCCTACGAGACCACTCGTTTTTACTGGAACGGCCGACGCACTTTTCCCTACCAAGTACACCAACGGTGGCTTACGGGCGGGGGAAATTTATGCAATGGGCTCAACAGATATCAGGCCAAACGGCTCGGGTTTATTTTAGCGACAGAACCGCTGCTTTTCTTGCTGAAAACACCCAGGACAAAACCGATGGTGTTCAGAGCCTGGATGCCAATAAGGCGGTGGTATCCAATCTTCTGAAGGCATTGGAGGAGGCGCAGAAAACTGCCAAGAGCCAAACCGTCCAGGACTTGCGTGACAAGCTCAATGAGGTGCGCAAGAAACTCGGAGAGGAGAAGTTCAAGGCGATTATCGAGGCGTTAAAAAAAGACGCATCTGACAGTTGGCTCGCATTTTTGAAGGCGCTTTTTCCAGAGCTGTTTGCAGATGATGAATCGCCCTCTCCACCGGCCCCCCCAGACATTGGTGGCGGTGGAGGAGGTGGCGGTGGCGGACGTGGCCGCCGTGTGAACCCGGAGAATTTTGGCCCTTCCGAATCCATGAGCAACAAGCCCATCACTGAGGGGGCGAAGTACCATGATTACCAGCCCGATAAAAGTGTGCGTGGGAAAAAGCCGAATAACATTTGGAGTGGTTTCTCTCAAGGCTACGAAGGTAATTGCACGACGGTGTCTTCAATCAAGGCTGCCATGCAGCATTTCGGCCAGGACCCCAAAGATGTTTTCAAGAATGTCGAGTTGAAGGGCAATACCTATGAGGTGGAGATGCGTGATGGATTCAAACTCAAGCTGACCAAGGATGAGCTGCGCATGGCTGCGCGAGAGGCGCGCTTCAAGGGCGATGACCCGACCTTAATGACCAACGCCAACTTTATGTATGCGGCGAGTGCCAAGCGAGCGCAGATGGAAGGGAATAGTGGCTCTCCTGGCGAAAACGACAGAAATGCCACCAGAAGCTTCAAGGATGCGCTGATCAGCTTGAATGATGGCGAGCACTCCCGTGAAGGCTTGCACAGGCTTGGGCTGAAAGATCACTACAGGCCGGGCTTTCAAAGTGATTTTGCGCGGGGGATGGTGGGGACTTATGAAACGAATGCGCATTCCATGGCGGTGATTGGCAATCGTAAGGAGCTCTGGGGAGGGCGAGGCGGTGCGCCAGGACCAGGTATTTACACGGTGCTTTTCTAAGCGGCCATAAAAAAGCCGACAAACCCAATCATGCTCAGGTTTGTCGGCTTTTTTCAGTTCCGGATCATTGCGATCCGCAACCGCCTCAGCTTATTGGCAAGCTTCGCAATCCGGCTCATCGATCGCGCAGGCCTTTGGCACGGGGGCCGGGCCGGCTGGCGCTGCAAGCACCGAATCATCACCGTGGTTGCCGCCGCTGGAAACCGCGTTCAGCTTACCGGTGTTGATGGTCGACTTCTCGGTGCTGGTCGCGGCCAGGGCACGGAGGTAGTAAGTGGTTTTCAGGCCACGGTACCACGCCATGCGGTAGGTCACGTCAAGCTTCTTGCCCGAAGCGCCAGCGATGTACAGGTTCAGCGACTGGGCCTGGTCGATCCACTTCTGACGACGGCTGGCGGCGTCAACGATCCACTTGGTGTCCACTTCGAACGCCGTCGCGTAGAGCTCTTTGAGTTCTTGCGGGATGCGCTCGATCTGCTGCACGGAACCGTCGTAGTACTTCAGGTCGTTGATCATGACCGAGTCCCACAGGCCGCGGGCTTTCAGGTCGCGAACCAGGTACGGGTTGATCACGGTGAATTCGCCCGACAGGTTCGATTTCACATACAGATTCTGGTAAGTCGGTTCGATCGACTGCGATACGCCAGTGATGTTGGCGATGGTCGCGGTCGGCGCGATGGCCATGATGTTGGAGTTACGAATGCCTTTCTGCACACGGGCACGTACTGGCGCCCAGTCCAGGGATTCTTCCAGGTCAACGTCGATGTACTTCTGGCCACGTTGCTCGATCAGGATCTGTTGCGAATCCAGCGGCAGGATGCCTTTGGACCACAGCGAACCCTGGAACGTCTCGTAGGCGCCGCGCTCGTCGGCCAGGTCGCAGGAAGCCTGGATCGCGTAGTAGCTGACCGCTTCCATGGACTTGTCGGCGAACTCGACTGCAGCATCCGAACCGTAAGGAATGTGCTGCAGGTACAGCGCGTCCTGGAAGCCCATGATGCCCAAGCCGACCGGACGGTGCTTGAAGTTGGAGTTCTGCGCCTGTGGCACCGAGTAGTAGTTGATGTCGATCACGTTATCGAGCATGCGCACGGCGGTGTTGACGGTACGTTCCAGCTTGGCGGTGTCCAGCTTGCCGTTGACGATGTGGTTCGGCAGGTTGATCGAGCCCAGGTTGCAAACGGCGATCTCGTCCTTGTTGGTGTTCAAGGTGATCTCGGTGCACAGGTTCGAGCTGTGGACTACGCCCACGTGCTGCTGCGGGCTGCGCAGGTTGCACGGGTCTTTGAAGGTCAGCCATGGGTGGCCGGTTTCAAACAGCATGGACAGCATTTTGCGCCACAGGTCTTTGGCCTGGATGGTCTTGAACAGCTTGATCTTGCCAGGGTACTGAGCCAGGGCTTCGTAGTACTCGTAGCGCTCTTCGAAAGCCTTGCCGGTCAGGTCGTGCAGGTCCGGCACTTCGGAAGGCGAGAACAGGGTCCACTGGCCGTCGTCGAAGACACGCTTCATGAACAGGTCAGGGATCCAGTTGGCGGTGTTCATGTCGTGGGTACGACGACGGTCATCACCGGTGTTCTTGCGCAGCTCGATGAACTCTTCAATGTCCATGTGCCAGGTTTCCAGGTAGGCACAGACAGCGCCTTTGCGCTTGCCACCCTGGTTCACGGCGACGGCGGTGTCGTTCACCACTTTCAGGAACGGTACAACGCCCTGGGACTTGCCGTTGGTGCCCTTGATGTACGAACCCAGTGCACGCACCGGGGTCCAGTCGTTGCCCAGGCCGCCGGCGAATTTGGACAACATGGCGTTGTCGTGGATCGCGTGGTAGATGCCCGACAGGTCATCCGGCACGGTGGTCAGGTAGCAGCTGGACAGCTGTGGACGCAGGGTACCGGCGTTGAACAGGGTCGGGGTCGACGACATGTAGTCGAAGGACGACAACAGGTTGTAGAACTCGATGGCACGGTCTTCTTTCTGCTTCTCTTCGATTGCCAGGCCCATGGCCACGCGCATGAAGAACACTTGCGGCAGTTCGAAGCGGATACCGTCCTTGTGGATGAAGTAACGGTCGTACAGGGTTTGCAGGCCCAAGTAGGTGAACTGCTGGTCACGCTCGTGGTTGATCGCCTTGCCGAGTTTTTCCAGGTCGAAGGTGGCCAGGATCGGGTTCAGCAATTCGAATTCGATACCTTTCGCGATATAGGCAGGCAGCGCCTTGGCGTACAGGTCGGCCATTTCGTGGTGGGTGGCGCTGTCGGCGACTTTCAGGAAGCCCAGGCCTTCGGCGCGCAGGGTGTCCATCAGCAGGCGCGCGGTCACGAACGAGTAGTTCGGCTCGCGTTCAACCAGGGTACGGGCGGTCATCACCAGGGCGGTGTTGACGTCGGTCAGGGCCACGCCGTCGTACAGGTTCTTCAGGGTTTCGCGCTGGATCAGGTCACCGTCGACTTCTTCCAGGCCTTCGCAGGCCTCGGTGACGATGGTGTTCAGGCGACCCAGGTCCAACGGGGCAAACGTGCCGTCGGCCAGGGTGATGCGGATCGAAGGGTGAGCTTGTACCGCAGCTTCTTCAGCTGGGGTGCGTACAGCGCGTTCCTTGGAACGGGCGTCACGGTAGATCACGTAGTCGCGGGCAACTTTCTGTTCGCCGGCACGCATCAGGGCCAGTTCGACCTGGTCCTGGATTTCTTCGATGTGGATGGTGCCGCCCGAAGGCATGCGACGCTTGAAGGTCGCGGTGACTTGTTCGGTCAGGCGGGCAACGGTGTCGTGGATGCGCGACGAGGCGGCAGCGGTGCCGCCTTCAACTGCAAGAAACGCTTTGGTGATGGCGACGGTGATTTTGTCATCGGTGTAAGGAACGACAGTGCCGTTACGCTTGATCACACGCAATTGGCCGGGTGCAGTGGCGGACAGATCCAGGTTCGAATCGGCGGCCTGCGGCACGGAGCCTTGCGGGTTCTCGCGAGTTGTGTCGGTTTGCATGGGGGGTTGTCTCCACGTTCTATATTTGATTGCGAGTGCCAGGCTCTTCCTGCAACACCCGTACCGTTTTCCATATCGGGGATGGGAAACAGCTGCCATCCGCGTGAGCGGTTTGGTCTACTGAAAATCGGTTGGTTCCATGCTGCGCTAGCAATAAAACGCTTGAATTTCTTGCCACTTGTGTGGTTGGGCGCTTTCTTCGAAAACCCCACATGTAGGGTCTTCTCCAGTGCCGAGGTACAAGATAATGCGTTTTCGAGGGGTTAGCAACGCAGTAACCTGTGGATAACGCTGTGGGTAAAATGTGTAAGAAAGGTTGAATGGGTGTGTAGGCCGCACTGCTGCTGGATTACGCCGTTTGTCATTAAATGTTTCGGGCTTAAAACAACCTGCCCATTTTCGAAGGGCGCGAACCCTATCACAAAAAAACGCGATCACCGAATGGATTTCCCGGCTTGTGTTTGAGGGCTGGCCCATGGCTACAATCGGCCGCATCGGGCTGTGCAGTTACCCAGATCATGCCCGCCTTTTATGACAGACATTGAGGTCACCCGTGGAGCAAGAAGCCTGGCAGGTATTGATAGTCGAAGACGACCAGCGATTGGCCGAATTGACCCGTGAGTATCTGGAGAGCAACGGCCTGCGAGTGTCCGTGGAAGGCGATGGCGCCCTGGCCGCGGCGCGCATCATCGACGAACAGCCTGACCTGGTGATCCTCGACCTGATGCTGCCCGGTGAAGACGGCTTGAGCATCTGCCGCAAGGTGCGCGAGCGCTATGACGGCGTGATCCTGATGCTCACCGCACGCACCGATGACATGGACCAGGTGCTAGGCCTGGACATGGGCGCCGACGACTACGTGTGCAAGCCCGTGCGCCCGCGCCTGTTGCTGGCGCGCATCCAGGCCCTGCTGCGGCGCAGCGAACCGGCGGAACCGGCGGCCGTGGAGAACCAGCGTCGCCTGCAATTCGGCCCCTTGGTGGTGGACAACGCGCTGCGCGAAGCCTGGCTGAACAATGACGGTATCGAGCTGACCAGCGCCGAATTCGACTTGTTGTGGCTGCTGGTGGCCAATGCCGGGCGCATTTTGTCCCGCGAAGAAATCTTCATCGCCTTGCGCGGCATTGGCTACGACGGCCAGGACCGCTCCATCGACGTGCGTATCTCACGCATCCGCCCCAAGATAGGTGACGACCCGATCCATCCGCGCCTGATCAAGACCATTCGCAGCAAGGGCTACCTGTTCGTCCCTGAAGCTGCCGCCGACATGCCGCTGTGAACTCGATCTTCCTGCGCATCTACGGCGGCATGTGCGCGGCGCTGATCCTGGTGGCGCTGCTCGGCGTACTGGCCCTGCACCTGCTCAATGAAGTGCGCAGCGGCCAATACCGCGAGCGCCTGGCCCACGGCACCTTCGCCTTGATGGGCGACAACCTGCAGCCCATGAGCCCCATCGAACGCCAGCGCGCCTTGGCCGTGTGGGAGCGCTTGCTCGGCATTCCCTTGGAACTGCGCCCCCTGGCCGATGCGCAACTGGACTTGAGCCAGCGCAATCGCCTGCAACGCGGCCAAGTGTTGGTCGAGCAGACCGGGCCTCACGCCGCGCGGGTGCTGCGCCTGGTCAGTGATCAGTCGCAACTGGTGCTCACGGGCGAAGTGCAGCAGATCAGCGAACAGCTGGCGCGCGCGACCATCTACCTGCTCGCCGACGAACTGGTGCGCTTTCCGGTGGCTGAACAGCCGCAACGCCTGGCGGATATAAAAGACGCCAAAGGGTTTGGCTTCGACATGCACCTGATGGCCCTCGACCAGGCCGACATGGACGAAGACCAACGCCGCCGCGTCTCGGAAGGCGACACAGTGATGGCCCTGGGCAAGGGCGGCGATTCGATCCGCGTGTTCGCTGGCATGGTCGGCACGCCTTGGGTGCTGGAACTGGGGCCTTTGTATCAGATGAACCCTTACCCGCCGCAATGGCTGATCTTGATCGCGTTGATCGGCCTGACCCTGATCGGTTTGATCGTCTATCTATTGGTGCGTCAGCTTGAACGGCGGCTGCGCGGCCTGGAAGCCGCGGCCACCCGCATCGCCAAGGGCAACCTGGAAGTGCGTGTGCCGGCCCGTGGCGCTGACTCGGTGGGGCGTCTGGCCGCGGCGTTCAATGGCATGGCCGAGCACTTGCAGCAGTTGCTGGCGATCCAGCGTGAGCTGGTGCGCGCGGTGTCCCATGAACTGCGCACACCGGTGGCGCGCTTGCGGTTCGGCCTGGAGATGGTCGGCGATGCCACCACGGCCGAGGCGCGGCGTAAATACTTGGAAGGCATGGACAGCGATATCCAGGACCTCGATGGCCTGGTCGATGAAATGCTCACGTATGCGCGGCTGGAACAAGGCTCGCCGGAGCTGAATTTCCAGCGGGTCGACCTCGATGCGCTGCTCGATCAGGTGATAGGCGAATTATCGCCACTGCGTCCGCAGGTTAGGGTGAGCAGGGGCATTTGCCTGTCTTCGGCGCATTGGGAGGATGCGTGGGTGGATGCCGAGCCACGTTACCTGCACCGTGCGCTGCAGAATCTGGTGAGCAATGCCATGCGTCATGCCCAGGGTCAGGTGTTGATCAGTTATCAGGTGGGCCAGGTGCGCTGCCGTATCGACGTGGAGGATGACGGCCCTGGTGTGCCTGAGAGTGCCTGGGAGCGCATCTTCACGCCATTCTTGCGCCTGGACGACAGCCGCACCCGTGCCTCCGGCGGGCATGGGTTGGGGTTGTCGATCGTGCGGCGGATCATCTATTGGCACGGCGGACGGGCGCTGATTGGCAAGAGCAATAACCTGGGTGGGGCGTGCTTCAGCCTGAGTTGGCCGAGGGATCAGGAGAAAACCTAAGCCTTGATGGCCACCAGGCTCAATAGTTGCCCATCGTTCACCGAAAACTGCGCTGTCAGCTCTTTGCCATGGCACCACTCGCTGGACAGATCAGTCAGCAACCGCAGTCGCAATTGGCCCGAATCCGACCACTCCAGCATTTCGGCATGCTCAAAATAGAAACGCTTCTGCACAATCGGGTAGAGCGCCTTGAACAGGCTCTCCTTGGCCGAAAACGTCAATGTCACTAATTGTGCGATCTGCTCTCGCGGTAGCGTTGCCATACGTTGCAGTTCATCGGGCGTGAGGATTTCCCCAGCCAGCCGCTCCGCCCGTTCCAGGCTCAGCACGTTCTCCAAGTCCATCCCCAGCCCACGCCATTGCGCCTTGTGCGCGACAATCGCGGCGGCATGCCCAGTGCTGTGGGTGATGGAGCCACAGATATGCGCAGGCCACACCGGCGCACGGTCTTCACCGATTGCCGGGATGTAGTTCAGGTGATCGAGTTGTTGCAGGGCCGCGCGGGCACACACTCGACCGGCCAGGAATTCGGCCTGGCGCTTGGCCACCGAGCGCTGGATGCTGGCCGGTGGCGGTACGGCGCTACGTTGGAAATCGCCGGCCGTTAATAAGGCAGGGTCAAAGCGCGTGCTGAGAAACACCGTGCCTGGCAAGGGTTCGGGCAGCGGCCAATGGGCGTCGAGTGGGGTGCAGCAAGCGGGTAGGGAATTCATGGGCGGTATTTTGCCGAGTTGATGGGCAACAGGATAGCCCGCTGCGGTTCAGGTGAGGTTCAGAGCCTGTTCAGGGGGAGTTCAGGGGCGCCTGCGTAGTCTGGAACTCACACAAGGGCAGCAGCCAAACGCGTAGAGGTAACACCATGACCGTGATCAAACAGCTGATGTTGGCGTTAACCATGCTCAGTGCCACTGCCGGAGCCCAGGCAGGCGATCGTGCCTTTGCCGCGTTCGGCGGTGAGAAAACCAAGAAATCCAGCACTTTGATCCAGCGTGTCAGTTTCGAAGAATCTGCCAGCCAACCCACGCCCTGGGGCCAGTCCCTGGGCCTGGCAACCCCGCAGCCGGCCTATCGCGCCGGCTATGAACACCTGACCGGCCAGTTCAATGGCATTAAACTGCGCCCGCAAGACTTGCAGGGCCGCTATGATATCCCTCTGTCGGACAGTTGATTTGCTTTGGAGAGCCTTATGAAATTGCTGGTGGTGGAAGATGAGGCGCTGCTGCGTCATCACCTGTTGACCCGCCTGACCGACAGCGGGCATGTGGTCGAGGCCGTGGCCAATGCCGAAGAGGCCCTGTACCAGACTGGCCAGTTCAATCATGACCTGGCGATCATCGACCTGGGCCTGCCCGGCATGGGCGGCCTGGACCTGATCCGCCAACTGCGCACCCAGGCCAAGACCTTCCCGATCCTGATCCTCACTGCCCGTGGCAATTGGCAGGACAAGGTCGAAGGCCTGGCGGCCGGTGCCGACGACTACGTGGTCAAGCCGTTCCAGTTCGAAGAGCTGGAGGCGCGGATGAACGCTTTATTGCGCCGCTCCAGTGGCTTTACCCAGTCGACGATTGTCGCAGGCCCGCTGCTGCTGGACCTCAACCGCAAGCAGGCGTCCCTCGACGAACAGCCCCTGGCGCTGACGGCCTACGAATACCGAATCCTTGAGTACCTGATGCGCCACCACCAGCAAGTGGTGGCCAAGGACCGCTTGATGGAACAGCTCTATCCCGATGACGACGAGCGCGATCCGAATGTCATCGAAGTGCTGGTCGGCCGCCTGCGTCGCAAGCTGGAAGGCCCGGCCGGGTTCAAGCCAATCGACACGGTGCGTGGCCTGGGCTACCTGTTCAATGAGCGCTGCCGTTGATTCGCTCGTTACGCGTGCGCTTGATGCTGGCGGCCGCGACCCTGGCCGTGCTGTTCATGCTGGGCTTGTTGCCGGCCATGCAAGGGGCGTTCAGCCTGGCGTTGCAGGATTCCATCGAGCAACGCCTGGCGTCGGACGTCACCACGCTGATCTCTGCCGCGCGGGTCGAAAACAACCGCTTGCTGATGCCAGCGCAGTTGCCGGACGAACGCTTCAATCTCACCGACAGCCGCCTGCTCGGCTATATCTACGACCGTGAAGGCCACTTGGTGTGGCGTTCGCGGGCGACCAAGGAAGAAAATATCAACTACAAACCGCGCTACGACGGGCGCGGCAATGAATTTGCGCGGATTCGCGAGGCCAACGGTCAGGAGTTCTTTGTTTATGACGTGGAGGTCAGGCTGCTCGGCGGCAAGAGCGCGGCCTTCAGTATTGTCGCCCTGCAACCGGTGCGCGAATACCAACTGACCCTCGAAGGCCTGCGCGAAAACCTCTACCTGGGCTTTGGCGCCGCGTTGCTGGTGCTGCTGACCTTGCTCTGGCTGGGGCTGACCTGGGGGTTGCAAGCCCTGCGGCGGTTGAGCCAGGAGCTTGACCAGATCGAAGGCGGGACTCGCGAAAGCCTGTCCGAACAACACCCTCGCGAACTGCTGCGCCTTACCGGCTCCCTCAACCGCTTGCTGCACAGCGAACGTGAGCAACGGGCGCGTTACCGCGATTCCCTCGACGACCTGGCCCACAGCCTGAAAACCCCACTCGCCGTACTGCAAGGTGTGAGCGAAGACATGGCCCAGCGCCCGGAAGACCGCGACCAGGCCTGGGTGCTGCAATCGCAGATCGAGCGCATGAGCCAGCAGATCAGCTACCAGTTGCAACGTGCCAGCCTGCGTAAAAGTGGCTTGGTGCGGCACCAGGTGCGCTTGGAGCCGGTGCTGCAAAGCCTGTGCGATACGCTGGACAAGGTTTACCGCGACAAGCGTGTCACCGTGTCCTTTGAACTACCGGAAGAGTGCGACGTGCCGATCGAGAAGGGCGCCTTGCTGGAGTTGCTCGGCAACCTGCTGGAAAACGCCTACCGCCTGTGTTTGGGCGAAGTGCGCATCAGCTTCGTGGAAAACCTCGAAGGCAGTGAGCTGTGTATTGAAGACGATGGCCCAGGCGTGCCGCCGGATCAGCGGGCAAGGATTCTGCAGCGGGGCGAGCGGCTTGATCGCCAGCATCCGGGGCAAGGTATTGGGTTGGCGGTGGTCAAGGACATCATTGAAAGCTATGGCGCGCGGCTGACCTTGGGTGATTCGCCGTTGGGCGGCGCTGCGTTCAAGATCCACTTCCCCGCCGTTTGATCGGTTTTTGTGGTGAGCCCGCTCACCACAGAGATAACTTTTTCCTCTAGCTCTCTTGGGCCCGATAAGCCCCCGGCGTCAGCCCCGTCCACTTCTTGAACGCCCGATGAAACGCCGACGGTTCGGAAAACCCAAGCTGCTCGGCAATCTCCTGCAACGACAAATCCGCCCGGCCCAGATGATAGATGGCGATGTCCCGCCGCAGCTCATCCTTGAGTGCCTGAAAGCTGGTGCCTTCTTCGCGCAAATGCCTGCGCAGGGTCTGCGGGCTGATGTGCAGGTGCTGGGCCACGGCTTCCAGGTCCGGCCAGGGCGTGCGGTCGCGGCTGAGCAAGCGACGTAGCTGGCTGCTCAAGCTGTCGCCTTCGTCCGGACGAGAGAGCAAGTCGGCGGGGGAGCGTTCCAGGAAGTGCTTGAGCGTGCGTTCGTCCTGTAACAACGGCAGGCTCAGGTAGCGCGCGGGAAACACCAGGCTGCTGTTCGGTGCACCGAATACCTGGGCGCAGGGAAACAACAGGTCATATTCGCTGGCGTGTGCCGGCATTGGGTAGCTGAAGGTGGCCTGATGCAGCCGGATACGCTGGCCGATCAGCCAGCTGCCCAGGCGATGCCAGATCACCAACAGGCACTCGCTCAGGAAGTGATCCGGGTCCCATAGCTGTGAGTCGTCCAGGCTCAAGCGGGCCATTTCGCCTTCACGTGTCAGCTGCCAGCGCGGGCCTTGCGGGAATAGGCTATAAAATAATAAGCCGCGTTCCAGAGCCTTCTCCAGGGTGCGGCAGTGGATCAATGCGTGGCACATCATGGCAAAGGTGCCGCGTTTACTCGGGCCGTCGGCGAATCCCAGGTATTCGTCGTCCAGTGCCAGCCAGAGCATTTGCAGCAGGCGGGTGAACTGCTCCGGGGCGATGCGGGCGCGGGGTTCGGTCAGCAACTCCGGGGTGATGCCTACCTGTTGCAGCAGGCCCGAATAGTCATAGCCCGCCCGACGCGCCCCGCCCAGGGCGGCCCTGGCGTAATGACTGGCGATGGTACGTTCACGCATGCGAAGGCCTCGTCCTTGGAGTGGCGATGGTAGCCATCCCCGAAGGGGGTCACAAGGCGGATATCCGCCAAATTGTAGGACGGGATTGGTTGAGTGGGCGGAAATCCGCCACCTGCTTTGGCGCTTGGTAGGGTGCCTGAAAACCCCAAGCCCTGATGTCTAAAGGCCTCTAAGGTTTTTCAGCAAAGTGGCACGGCGTTTGCGATAAGGATTACAGCGCAGGCCTGGTCCTACAGATCTCGCAAACAACAAATCCCTCCAGTGCAGGAGGGTTCGCAATTCAAGTGTCGTGGGCAACGGCGGATATTTGCCACACGGGACGATTGAGGAACTTTGCAATGACGACTCGTCAGCCAATCTACAAATCCCTGTACTTCCAGGTGATCGTTGCAATCGTAATCGGTATTTTGCTCGGTCACTTCTACCCGCAGACCGGTGTGGCCCTCAAGCCGCTGGGTGACGGGTTCATCAAACTGATCAAAATGGTCATTGCCCCGATCATCTTCTGCACCGTTGTCAGCGGCATCGCTGGCATGCAAAGCATGAAATCGGTCGGCAAAACCGGCGGCTACGCGCTGCTGTACTTCGAAATCGTTTCGACTATCGCACTGCTGATCGGCCTGATCGTGGTCAACGTTGTGCAGCCGGGCGCCGGCATGCACATCGACGTAGCGACCCTGGACGCCTCCAAAGTGGCGGCCTACGTCACTGCCGGTAAAGACCAGAGCATCGTCGGCTTTATCCTCAACGTGATCCCTAACACCATCGTCGGCGCCTTCGCCAACGGCGACATCCTGCAAGTGCTGATGTTCTCGGTGATCTTCGGTTTCGCCCTGCATCGCCTGGGTGCCTACGGCAAGCCGGTCCTGGACTTCATCGATCGCTTCGCCCACGTGATGTTCAACATCATCAACATGATCATGAAGCTCGCGCCAATCGGTGCCCTGGGCGCCATGGCGTTCACCATCGGTGCCTACGGCGTAGGTTCGCTGGTGCAGCTTGGCCAGTTGATGATCTGCTTCTACATCACGTGCATCCTGTTCGTACTGATAGTGCTGGGCGGTATCTGCCGCGCTCACGGTTTCAGCGTGATCAAACTGATCCGCTACATCCGTGAAGAGCTGCTGATCGTTCTGGGTACTTCGTCTTCTGAATCCGCACTGCCACGCATGCTGATCAAGATGGAGCGTCTGGGCGCGAAGAAATCCGTAGTAGGCCTGGTGATTCCAACCGGCTACTCGTTCAACCTCGACGGTACTTCGATCTATCTGACCATGGCTGCCGTGTTCATCGCCCAGGCGACTGACACCCACATGGACATCACCCACCAGATCACCTTGCTGCTGGTGCTGCTGCTGTCCTCCAAAGGCGCTGCAGGCGTGACCGGTTCGGGCTTCATCGTACTGGCTGCGACCTTGTCGGCCGTAGGCCACCTGCCGGTTGCCGGCCTGGCGCTGATCCTGGGTATCGACCGCTTCATGTCCGAAGCCCGCGCGCTGACCAACCTCGTTGGTAACGCCGTTGCCACCATCGTCGTGGCCAAGTGGGTCAAGGAACTGGACACCGACAAGCTGCAAAGCGAGCTGGCGTCCGGCGGTACCGGTATCTCGGAAACCCGCGAGCTGGACGACCTGGGCGTGGCCGAAGGCCCTGCACCTGTCGTCAAGTAAGCCGCTGCTGGCGTAACCAGACGCCACAGCAACCCACAAACGCCCCGACTGGTTCGGGGCGTTTGCGTTTCTAGCGCATTACTTTGGCGGCTTTTGTTTTACAGTAAGTGAATCGGTTGTGACGCTTGCAGGAGGTTTTGTGGACAGTGTTGATTTGAATGTCCTGCGCAGCGTGCTCGAATGGCGCCTCGCCGGGCAGCGAGTGGTGTTGTACAGCGTGGTCCAGACCTGGGGCAGCGCACCACGGCCGCCGGGAGCCATGCTGGCGTTGCGTGGCGATGGCGTGGTGATCGGTTCGGTGTCGGGCGGTTGTATCGAGGATGATTTGATTGCGCGCCTGCAGGATGGGCGGTTGCCTGAGGACGGGCCACCGGTGCAGTTGGTGACCTATGGGGTTACCCGTGATGAAGCCGCGCGTTTTGGCCTGCCATGTGGTGGCACCCTGCGCCTGACCGAGGAGCGGGTGGACGAGTGGGCGTGGGTAGCCGACTTGCTGGCGCGATGTGAAGATCACCAGATCGTCGCACGTGAGCTTGACCTGGCCACCGGCAAGGTCAACTTGAGCGACGCGAGCAAGACTGATGTCGTGACCTTCGACGGCGAACGCTTGCGCGCCATCTACGGCCCGCGCTGGCGCCTGCTGCTGATCGGCGCCGGCCAACTGTCACGTTATGTGGCGGAAATGGCGCGTTTGCTGGATTTCGAAGTGTTGATCTGCGACCCCCGCGACGAGTTCGTCTACGGCTGGGAAGAACAGCACGGTCGCTTTGTGCCGGGCATGCCCGATGAAGCGGTGCTGAACATCCAGACCGATGAGCGCACGGCCATCGTCTGCCTCACCCATGACCCGCGTCTGGATGATATGGCGTTGCTCACGGCGCTCAATTCCTCGGCGTTCTACATTGGCGCCCTGGGTTCGCGGGTCAACACCCAGAAACGCCGGGAAAACCTGGCGGCGCTTGGCTTATCGACCGAGGCGATTGCGCGCCTGCACGGGCCGATTGGCTTGCATATCGGCAGCCACACACCGGCCGAAATCGCGTTGTCGTTGATGGCGGAAATTGTCGCGATCAAGAACGGCGTAGCGCCGATGCAGAAGAAGCCGTTGCCGGTAGTCGCAGAGTGACAGTCACGGCGATTGTGCTGGCGGCAGGGCAGGGCAGTCGTTTTCGCGCTGAAGCCGGGGCGGACCAGGATAAGTTGTTGGCGGATTGCGTTGGCCTGGATGGCGTGGTGCGGCCGGTGATCGAGCAGGTGCTGGTGAACCTGCCTGAGCGCGTCGTGAGGCGTTGGGTGGTGACGTCACCCGATCGTGCGGATGTCATTCGGTTGGCCGAAGCCTATGGTTGTGACGTCCTGCTGCTGCGTTCGGCTGGCATGGGCGACAGTATTGCAGCGGCGGTGGCGGCCAGTGGCCCGGCAGATGGCTGGCTGGTGCTGCTGGGGGACATGCCGTTTATCCGGTCGTCGAGTATTGAGCGCGTAATCGATGGGCTGGAGGCGGGAGGTATCAGCGTGCCGGTGCAGGATGGACGCTACGGGCATCCCGTGGCGTTTGGCCAGGCATTGGGACCTGGGCTGATGGCCTTGACGGGTGATCGTGGCGCCAAGCCGTTGTTTGCTCAGGCGACGGTGTGGGAGGTGCCAGTAGATGACCCCGGTGTGTTATGGGATGTGGATGTGCCTGCGTTGTTGCGCTACCCCTGACCGAGCAAATATAAAAAAGCCCCGCCTGATCACTCAGGCGGGGCTTTTTAGTGGCTGCTCGAATCAGGCGAGAGGTTTGCTCTCGTGTTCTGCTTCCTGTGCCGCGGCAGCAGCTGCTGCGGCTTCAGCTTCCTTGCGACGACGACGCACTTCACGTGGGTCGTTCGGTGCACGGCCGTTTTCAGTCAGGGCACTGACCGGTGCGGCTTCAACCACTGGCGCTGCCACTTCGGCAACGACCGGTGCTTCAACCACGGGCGCAGGTTCAACGACCGGAGCAGGCTCAACCACTGGTGCTGGCTCGGCAACCACGACTTCGGCAACCGGTGCCGGCGCTTCTTCTACCACTGGGGCAGGTTCTGGCGCTTCAACCGGAGCGGCTGGCTCGGCAGTCCATTGGAAGGCGGTCTGTTCTTCACGAACTTCACGAACTTCACGAACTTCTGGAGCGGCGTCGACAACCGGTGCTTCAACAATCGTTTCAACCACTGGCTCAGGCTCAACGACCGCCACTTCAACTTCTGGTTGGGCTTCAGGTGCCTGGGCAACTTCCACTTCCGGAACAGCCGGCGCTTCGATTGGGGTAGTGGCTTCGACAACCGGTGCCTCTACAACTGGCGCTTCAACTGCTGGTGCTTCAACAACCGGCGCTTCAACCACTGGGGGCTGGGCAGCAGGTGCTTCAACCACTACGGTTTCTTCGACAGCAGCAGTAGCGCGTTCAGCCTGCTCGTGAGCCTGGGCTTCAGCAGGAGCGCTGATGACCGAGCTGGCAACAGCCGCGGTAACGGCCAGGCCGGCAGCCAGTTCGGCGCCAGTCGGTTCGCTGGTAGCGGCTTCTGCGTTTTCGCCGGTCTCTTCCGAGCCTTCGATCACGTTGCCGTTGGCATCACGTTGACGCTCACGACGGTTGCTGCGACGACGCTGGCCACGGGAGCGGCGGCGTGGACGATCGCCTTCGGCGCCTTCCTGACCGTCTTCCTGCAGTTGCTCTTCACCGGTCAGCACTTCTTCTTCGCTGGCGGCAGCGGCTTGTTCGGCACGCGGTTGACGCTCTTCTCGCGGGGCGCGAGGTTGGCGCTCTTCACGTGGCGCACGCTCTTCACGTGGCTGGCGAGCTGGGCGCTCTTCGGTAGCAGCGGCGGCACCGGCTACGGCAGCAGGGGCTGCGTCCAGCGGCTCACGCAGTTCACGCACACGTTCTTCACGCTCGCCACGTGGCTTGCGGTCTTCACGTGGGGCACGCGGAGTACGTGGTGCGCGCTCTTCGCGTGGTGCACGTTCCACGGTCGGGGTTTCTTCACGGGCTTCGCGAGGGGCACGCTCTTCACGTGGAGCGCGTTCTTCACGCGGTGCACGTTCTTCGCGCGGCTTGCGTTCTTCGTCACGGCGACCGTTGCGGTTACGGCTCTGTTGGCGACCGTTGCGACGCTCTTCGTTGCGCGCAGGGCGCTCGGAGGCCGGTTTCTCAACCACGACCGGAGCCACTGGCTCTTCCTTGGTGGCGAACAGGCTGACCAGCGACTTCACCAGGCCTTTGAACAGGCTTGGCTCAGGCAGGGCGGCCGGCGCGGCAACTGGTGCTGCAACTTCAGCTGGAACCGGTGCATTGGCGCGAGCTGGAGCGGTCTTGACTGCAGCTTCCTGGCGAACCAGGGTGCGGGTCGCGGCGGCTGGCTGGACTTCTTCCACTTCGGCAGCGGCAGCGGCGATTTCGTAGCTGGACTGGCCGCTGTGGGCTTCCGGGCTGTCGTCACGCAGGCGTTGCACTTCGAAGTGCGGGGTTTCGAGGTGATCGTTCGGCAGGATGACGATACGGGCACGGGTGCGCAGTTCGATCTTGGTGATCGAGTTGCGTTTTTCGTTGAGCAGGAAGGCTGCAACCGGGATCGGCACTTGCGCGCGGACTTCGGCGGTGCGGTCTTTCAGGGCTTCTTCTTCGATCAGGCGCAGGATCGCCAGGGACAGCGATTCAACGTCACGGATGATGCCGGTGCCGTTGCAACGCGGGCAGACGATGCCGCTGCTCTCGCCCAGGGATGGACGCAGGCGCTGACGGGACATTTCCAGCAGGCCGAAGCGCGAGATGCGACCGACCTGTACGCGGGCACGGTCAGCTTCCAGGCATTCGCGGACTTTTTCTTCCACGGCGCGCTGGTTCTTGGCAGGGGTCATGTCGATGAAGTCGATCACGATCAGGCCGCCGATGTCACGCAGTCGCAGCTGGCGGGCGATTTCTTCAGCCGCTTCCAGGTTGGTCTGCAGGGCGGTTTCTTCGATGTCGCTGCCTTTGGTCGCACGCGCCGAGTTGATGTCGATGGACACCAGGGCTTCGGTCGGGTCGATCACGATGGAGCCACCGGAAGGCAGTTCGACCACGCGCTGGAAGGCGGTCTCGATCTGGCTTTCGATCTGGAAACGGTTGAACAGCGGAACGCTGTCTTCGTACAGCTTGATCTTGCTGGCGTACTGCGGCATCACCTGGCGGATGAAGGTCAGGGCTTCGTCCTGGGCTTCAACGCTGTCGATCAGCACTTCGCCGATGTCCTGGCGCAGGTAATCGCGGATGGCGCGGATGATCACGTTGCTTTCCTGGTAGATCAGGAACGGCGCGGAACGATCCAGGGACGCTTCTTTGATAGCGGTCCACAGCTGCAGCAGGTAGTCGAGGTCCCACTGCATTTCTTCGCTGCTGCGGCCCAGGCCTGCAGTGCGAACGATCAGGCCCATGTCGGCCGGTGCGATCAGGCCGTTCAGCGCTTCACGCAGTTCGTTGCGCTCTTCGCCTTCGATGCGACGGGAAATGCCGCCGGCACGTGGGTTGTTCGGCATCAGGACCAGGTAACGGCCAGCCAGGCTGATGAAGGTGGTCAGGGCTGCGCCCTTGTTGCCACGTTCTTCTTTTTCGACCTGGACGATGACTTCCTGGCCTTCGCTCAGGACGTCCTTGATGTTCACGCGGCCTTCAGGGGCTTTCTTGAAGTATTCGCGGGAGATTTCCTTGAGGGGCAGGAAGCCGTGGCGCTCGGAGCCGAAATCGACAAAGGCAGCCTCAAGGCTTGGTTCGATGCGAGTAATACGGCCTTTATAGATGTTGGCCTTCTTTTGCTCGCGTGCACCGGATTCGATGTCCAAGTCGTAGAGGCGTTGGCCATCTACCAGTGCAACACGCAACTCTTCGGGTTGAGTTGCGTTAATCAGCATTCTTTTCATGTTGTACCGTCGGTTTCCGGGCTGCCGGAAACGGCGTTCGGCACACACGACTTCTCACGGTCGGTGTCAGGTGCGTCAAGAGTGGTTGGCCACTCCAGTGTCCAGCAAAAACCAGCCAATTGGGCCGGTATCGCGACGGACGCGTCCTGCTTGTTAGCGGTGGTGACAAAGGCACCACTTCAACAAAAGCTAAGGTCAGGAGGAGGAATCAACCGGCGACTGTGGACGAGATGAAGCGTCTAAATATAAGCCTAGTGCTACACGGTCCGACGGTTGTGCATCTCCACCCTACACGTATCCCTGATAATTCGGGTGCTGCCGCGCGCAGAATCCGCAGCGGGTTGGCATTTACCGTGTTCTCCAATGGGGAGTCCACGCTCATGGCTAAACAAGACTAGGTGTGGGCGGTTGCGCTCTCACTCAGCTCTTAACAGGCGTTGTTTCCGAAGCATTCGCCGTGGTCTGGTCCAAGACTGACTGCACTTTGTGAACTGGCCGTAAATATCGGCGCAGAACGCGAGTATTCACTCTGCTTTCTGCACTCGCTTCAGGCCTCATGTCACCTGCGCTTGTTACAATCTTGAGCCTTCCAGGGTGGCGAAAGCCCCGTAGGACGGCCTCGCGTCCTGATGAATTGCGATGGTCAGGGCCGGCAGTTTGCCGCAAGTCCTCTGTCCAGGCCGCTTTTGGCGGCGTTCGCGACTATAGCAGCAATGATTAAGTGCTTCAATTCCATAAAAAATTGTTATCATCGCCGCCATGACGACTACCGCCCCCCAGACCCCCAGCGTCCAGCTGCTCGAGGTCTCGCCGGAATATGCCGGCCAACGCATCGACAATTTTCTCCTGGCCAGGCTCAAAGGCGTGCCCAAGACCTTGATTTACCGCATCTTGCGTAAAGGTGAAGTGCGGGTGAACAAGGGTCGGATCAAGCCCGAGTACAAGTTGCAGGCGGGCGATATCGTCCGTGTGCCGCCGGTTCGCGTGCCCGAGCGTGACGAACCTGTGCCCTTGGCCCAGGGTTTGTTGCAACGCCTGGAAGCCTCGATTGTCTTCGAAGACAACAAGCTGATCGTGATCAACAAGCCTTGCGGTATTGCGGTTCACGGCGGCAGCGGGCTGAATTTCGGTGTGATTGAAGCCTTTCGCCAGTTGCGCCCGGATGCCAAGGAGTTGGAGTTGGTCCATCGCCTGGACCGCGACACCTCAGGCCTGCTGATGATCGCCAAGAAACGCAGCATGTTGCGCCACCTGCACACCGCCCTGCGTGGCGATGGCGTGGACAAGCGCTACATGGCGCTGGTGCGTGGCAACTGGGCCAGTTCCATCAAGAGCGTCCGCGCGCCGTTGCAGAAGAGCAACCTGCGCTCCGGCGAGCGCATGGTGGAAGTGGATGAGGAGGGCAAAGAGGCCCTGACCCTGTTCAAGGTGCTGCGTCGCTTCGGTGACTTCGCCACCATGGTCGAGGCCAAGCCTGTGACCGGGCGTACCCATCAGATTCGCGTGCACACCTTGCACGCCGGCCATTGCATTGCTGGTGATACCAAGTACGGCGACGAGGATTTCTCCAAGGAAATCCGCGACCTGGGCGGCAAGCGCCTGTTCCTGCACGCCTACATGCTCACGGTGCCACTGCCTGATGGTGGCGAGTTGAAGCTGCAGGCGCCGGTCGATGAGATGTGGGCCAAGACCGTGGAGCGTTTGAGTGTCGCACCTTGATTACAAACTGCTGATTTTCGATTGGGACGGCACCCTGGCCAACTCCATTGGCCGGATTGTCGAGTCTATGCACGCGGCGTCGACCCGCTCGGGCTATGCGCTGTGCACCGATCATGCGGTCAAGGGCATCATCGGCCTGGGCCTGCCTGAGGCGATTCGTACCCTATACCCCGAGATCAGCGACGCCGAACTGGTCACCTTCCGTGATCACTATGCCGATCACTACATCGCCCTGGAGGCCACGCCTTCGCCGTTGTTCGACGGTGTGGTGCAGTCTCTGGATGCGTTTCGCGCCGAGGGTTATCACCTGGCGGTCGCCACCGGCAAGGCGCGTCGTGGGCTGGATCGGGTGCTCAAGGCTCACGGTTGGGAAGATTATTTCGATATCACCCGCGCCGCCGATGAAACTGCCAGCAAGCCTCACACTCTGATGCTGGAGCAGATCCTGGCCCATTGCGGCGTGTCGCCACGCCAGGCCTTGATGGTAGGCGATGCTTCTTTCGACCTGATGATGGCGCGCAATGCGGGCATGGACAGTGTGGCGGTCAGCTATGGCGCCCAGGCTGCCGAGGCCTTGCAGCAATACGAGCCGCGTCTGACGATCGATCATTTTTCCGAATTGCAGGCCTGGCTCAGCCGGGCCCAATAAGTCTTTGCTGGGGTTGATGGCATGAGTGACGAGTGGAAAGCGCCCGAAAAGGCTGAAAACAGCGACGACAAAAGCTGGAAACTGCTGGAGAAAACCCTCCTGGCCAGCGTCCAGGAACAGCGCCGTGCACGGCGCTGGGGGATTTTCTTCAAGCTGCTGACGTTCGTCTGGCTTATCGCCATGCTCGCATTGTTCAGTCCGCTGATGGACATGGAAAAAAGCGCAACCCGTGGTGCCAACTACACCGCCCTGATCGAAGTGCGCGGGGTGATTGCCGACAAGGAGTCCGCCAGCGCCGACAACATCGTCAGCAGCCTGCGTGCCGCGTTTGAAGACCCCAAGGTCAAGGGCGTGATCCTGCGCATCAACAGCCCAGGCGGCAGCCCGGTGCAGTCCGGTTACGTGTACGACGAGATTCGCCGCCTGCGTGGCCTGCACCCGGATACCAAGCTGTATGCGGTGATTTCCGACCTGGGAGCTTCGGGTGCCTATTACATTGCCAGTGCTGCTGACCAGATCTACGCCGACAAGGCCAGCCTGGTGGGTTCCATCGGTGTGACGGCAGCCGGCTACGGCTTTGTCGGCACCATGGAGAAGCTCGGTGTAGAGCGTCGCACCTACACGTCGGGCGAGCACAAGTCGTTCCTGGATCCGTTCCAGCCGCAGAAGGCTGACGAAACCCAGTTCTGGCAGGGCGTGCTCGACACCACGCATCGTCAGTTCATCGCCAGCGTGAAGCAGGGGCGCGGCGATCGTCTGAAGGATAAAGACCATCCGGAGTTGTTCTCCGGCCTGGTGTGGTCGGGCGAACAAGCGTTGCCGCTGGGCCTGATCGACGGCCTGGGCAGTGCCAGTTCGGTGGCGCGGGATGTGATTGGCGAGAAAGAGTTGGTGGACTTCACCGTCGAAGAGTCGCCATTTGACCGGTTTTCCAAGCGGCTGGGTGCCAGCGTGGCAGAGAAGCTGGCGTTGTATATGGGCTTCCAGGGCCCGACGCTGCGCTGACAGTCCAAGGTCAAAAAGAACCGGCCCTTGCGGCCGGTTTTTCGTACGTCAGGGGATCTGTACGCCTTCGGCCAGCAGCATATCCACCAGTCGGATCAGTGGCAGGCCTACCAGGCTCGTCGCATCCGGCCCCTCTGTGCGCTGGAACAGGCTCACGCCCAACCCTTCAGCCTTGAAACTGCCCGCACAGTCATACGGCTGCTCAACCCGCAGGTAACGCTCGATGCGTTCCGCGTCCAGTTCACGCATGTGCACGGTAAAAGGTACGCAGTCGACCTGACACTGCCCGGTTTTGCTGTTGAGCAGCGCCAGGCCAGTCAGGAAGCTCACACGCTTGCCACTGGCCGCCAGCAGTTGTTCGCGAGCGTTTTCGAAGGTGTGGGGTTTGCCGATGATCCGGCCATCGAGCGCCGCGACCTGGTCGGAGCCTATAATCAGGTGCCCTGGATGGCTGGCGGCGAGGGCGCGGGCTTTCTGTTCGGCCAGGCGCTTGACCAGTTCCATGGCGGACTCATTTTCACGGTGGCTTTCGTCGATATCCGGCGAGCTGCAGATGAACGGCAGGTGCAGGCGGCTCAGCAATTCCCGGCGATAAACCGAGCTGGATGCGAGTAATAAAGGCAGCATGGGCGTCTCCTCAGGGCAGCCGGGGATTCTAGCGGGGCGACCGGCTGACGCACAGGGCTGAATTTCCTTTGACATGGCTGGGTGCATCCCTATAATGCTGCGCCTATGTTGAATGACCCGATTCCACCTCACGTTGACCCGCGCAAATTGGCTGATCGTGGCACTTCCCTTCAAGGTGAATTGCTGCTGGCCGATTTGGAGAGACTCTGCGACCCGCTTTCCGACACTGTCGGTACGGTGCAGGCCAAATTCGTTTTTGAACGAGATGAACGTAAGTCTGTGGTAATCCACAGCTTTATCGACACCGAAGTCAAAATGGTTTGCCAGCGTTGTCTTGAGCTGGTCACCCTGCCGATCCACAGCGAGTGCAGTTATGCTGTGGTGAAGGAGGGTGCGAATACCCAGTCGTTGCCGAAAGGTTATGACGTGCTGGAACTGGGCGAAGATCCTTTGGATCTGCATGCACTGATCGAGGAGGAGCTTCTGCTCGCCTTGCCCATTGTGCCTGCTCATCATCCGGAAGAATGCCAGCAGCCGGCGGGTCTCGATGACGAGCCCGAACCGAGCGAGGACGAGGTAACGCGGTCCAACCCGTTCAGTGTATTGGCGCAGTTAAAGCGTGACCCAAACGTTTAGGAGTTAATCAATTATGGCTGTTCAGCAGAACAAAAAATCCCGCTCTGCCCGTGACATGCGTCGTTCGCACGATGCCCTGACGGCGAGCACTCTGTCTGTAGAAAAAACCACCGGTGAAATTCACCTGCGTCACCACGTATCGCCAGAAGGCGTATACCGTGGTCGTAAAGTGATCGACAAGGGCGCTGACGAGTAATCACTTGTCTGCTCTAGTCATCGCGATAGACGCAATGGGCGGGGACTTCGGTCCCCGCAGCATTGTTCAGGCCTGCATTGCCAGCCTGTCTGCTACACCCTCGCTGCACCTGACCCTTGTCGGTCAACCCTCCCTACTTGAAGAACTGATTGCCAGCCATCCGGCGGTGGATCGCGCGCGCCTGACGATTACGCCAGCGAGCGAAACCATCACCATGGATGAAAAGCCGGCGGCGGCCCTGCGTGGCAAGCCCGACTCTTCGATGCGGGTAGCGCTGGAGCTGCTGCGTGATGGCAAGGTGCAAGCCTGTGTCAGCGCCGGCAATACCGGGGCCCTGATGGCGTTGTCGCGGTTTGTGCTCAAGACCTTGCCCGGTATTGATCGGCCGGCGATGGTCGCGGCGATTCCGACGCAGAAAGGCTACTGCCAACTGCTGGACCTGGGCGCGAACGTCGATTGCAGTGCCGAGCACCTGTTCCAGTTTGCCGTGATGGGCTCGGTGGCCGCCGAAGCGCTGGGTGTTGCCCGGCCACGGGTGGCCTTGCTGAATATCGGCACCGAAGACATCAAGGGTAACCAGCAGGTCAAGCTGGCCGCCACTTTGCTGCAAGGCGCGCGGGGCTTGAACTACATCGGTTTTGTCGAGGGTGACGGTTTGTACCGTGGCGAAGCCGATGTGGTGGTGTGCGACGGGTTTGTCGGAAATATCCTGCTTAAATCCAGCGAAGGGTTGGCGACCATGATCGCCACGCGTATCGAGGCGTTGTTCAAGCAGAACCTGGCGTCGCGTCTGGTTGGCGCCCTGGCGTTGCCGTTGATGCGTCGCCTGCAGGCCGACCTTGCCCCGGCGCGGCATAACGGTGCGAGTTTCCTGGGTTTGCAGGGCATTGTGGTGAAAAGCCATGGCTCGGCGGGTGTGGAAGGCTTTCAAAGTGCGATTGCGCGGGCCCTGATCGAGATCCAGGAAAACCTGCCGCAACGCTTGCACGGCCGTCTTGAGGACCTGTTGCCTTAGGCGAATCGGCCCGAGAGTGCTTAAATGTGACCGGCCAGTTCAATTGACCATCCAATCTGTCAGTTTCGTGCGCTCCCACCGTAGGAGTGCGCATTTTTGACGACCAGATCATTAGGGGCTTGTTACATGTCTACATCCCTCGCATTCGTCTTTCCAGGGCAGGGTTCGCAGTCCCTCGGCATGTTGGCCGAGCTGGGCGCGCAATACCCGCTGGTCCTGGACACCTTTAAAGAGGCTTCCGACGCCCTCGGTTACGACCTGTGGGCACTGACCCAGCAAGGGCCGGAAGAGCAGCTCAATCAAACCGATAAAACCCAGCCGGCCATCCTGACCGCTTCGATCGCCCTGTGGCGCTTGTGGCTGGCGGAAGGCGGCGCGCGTCCGGCATTCGTCGCCGGTCACAGCCTGGGCGAATACAGCGCCCTGGTTGCCGCGGGCAGCCTGACCCTCGCTGAGGCGGTCAAGCTGGTCGAGCGCCGTGGCCAACTGATGCAAGAAGCCGTTCCGGCCGGGCAGGGCGGCATGGCCGCTATCCTGGGCCTGGATGACGCCGTGGTGATCGAAGCCTGCGCCGAAGCGGCCCAGGGCGAAGTGGTCAGCGCTGTGAACTTCAACTCGCCTGGCCAGGTGGTGATCGCCGGTGCCAAGGCTGCGGTCGAGCGTGCTATCGAAGGCTGCAAAGCCCGTGGCGCCAAGCGTGCGCTGCCATTGCCGGTGAGCGTGCCGTCGCACTGCGAGCTGATGCGTCCGGCGGCTGAGCGTTTTGCCGAGTCCATCGCTGCCATCAACTGGCAGGCGCCGCAGATTCCGCTGGTACAGAACGTCAGCGCCGCCGTGGCTGCCGACCTCGACACCCTCAAGCGCGACCTGCTGGAACAACTCTACAAGCCCGTACGCTGGGTTGAATCGGTCCAGACCCTGGCGGCCAATGGCGCCACCGAGCTGGTCGAGTGCGGTCCGGGCAAAGTCCTGGCCGGCCTGAACAAGCGCTGCGCCGACGGCGTGTCGACTGCCAACCTCAATACCCCGGATGCCTTCGCTGCCGCTCGCGCGGCACTGGCCTAATCCCCGAACTAAGGAGAAGCCTGCATGAGTCTGCAAGGTAAAGTTGCACTGGTTACCGGCGCAAGCCGTGGCATTGGCCAGGCGATCGCCCTGGAACTGGGCCGTCAGGGCGCCGTTGTGATCGGCACCGCCACTTCCGCTTCGGGCGCCGAGCGTATCGCCGCGACCCTGAAGGAAAACGGCGTGCAAGGGACTGGCCTTGAGCTGAACGTGACCAGTGATGAGTCCGTGGCTGCCGTACTGGCCGAGATCACCGCACAGTTCGGTGCGCCGGCGATTCTGGTGAACAACGCCGGTATCACCCGCGACAACCTGATGATGCGCATGAAAGACGACGAGTGGTACGACGTGGTCGACACCAACTTGAACAGTCTGTTTCGCCTGTCCAAGGGCGTTTTGCGCGGCATGACCAAGGCGCGTTGGGGCCGAATTATCAATATTGGCTCCGTAGTGGGTGCCATGGGCAACGCAGGCCAAGTAAACTACGCCTCCGCCAAAGCCGGTCTGGAAGGTTTCAGCCGTGCATTGGCACGTGAAGTCGGCTCGCGGTCGATTACGGTCAACTCGGTGGCCCCAGGGTTCATCGACACCGATATGACCCGTGAGCTGCCGGAAGCACAGCGTGAAGCCTTGCTGACGCAGATTCCGCTGGGCCGTCTGGGCCAGGCCCAAGAGATCGCGAATGTGGTCACTTTCCTGGCATCCGACGGTGCGGCATACGTGACTGGGGCTACAATCCCGGTGAACGGCGGGATGTACATGAGTTAAATTGTGACGGATCGCTTCAAAAAAATGTCATACGAGCTGTCTAAAATCCGTTATAAAGCTGCAACTTAATTTATAGGCAGGTGGCCGACCGGGTACAGGGTGAAGCTTTCAGTTGAAAAGCTGAAAAGGCTTTCTATACACTTACCCACTGGCCAGCTGCCTGAATTTGTCCATTAGGAGTTAAACAAGGTATGAGCACCATCGAAGAGCGCGTCAAGAAAATCGTCGCCGAGCAACTGGGCGTTAAAGAAGAAGAAGTGGTCAACACTGCTTCCTTCGTAGAAGACCTGGGTGCCGATTCCCTTGACACCGTTGAGCTGGTGATGGCTCTGGAAGAGGAATTCGAGACCGAAATCCCGGACGAAGAAGCTGAAAAAATCACTACTGTTCAAGCTGCTATCGACTACGTTACTAGCCACCAGGCGTAATAGTTTGTAGTCGTCGCTTGCTGTCAGGGAAAAACCGCACTGCTGTAACGGCGTGCGGTTTTTTCTTTAGCCCTGATGAAAAACAAGCGCTGAAGCAAAAGTGTCGTCATTAGAAAAAGGAGAGTGCTGTGTCGCGTAGACGCGTCGTAGTCACCGGTATGGGTATGTTGTCGCCACTGGGCACGGATGTGCCGAGCAGTTGGCAGGGCATTCTGGCTGGCCACAGTGGTATTGGTCTGATCGAACACACGGACCTTTCTGCCTATTCCACCCGTTTTGGCGGCTCGGTAAAGGGTTTCAATGTCGAGGAATACCTCTCGGTCAAAGAATCCCGCAAACTCGACCTGTTCATTCAATACGGCCTGGCAGCCGGTTTTCAGGCAGTGCGTAACGCCGGCCTGGAAGTCACCGACGCCAACCGTGACCGCATCGGCGTGGCCATGGGTTCGGGTATTGGCGGTTTGACCAATATCGAAGAAACCAGCCGCACGTTGCACGATTCCGGCCCCCGTCGAATTTCACCGTTCTTCGTTCCGGGCTCGATCATCAACATGATTTCCGGTTTCCTGTCGATCCACTTGGGCGCACAGGGGCCTAACTACGCCATCGCCACGGCGTGCACCACCGGCACGCACTGCATCGGCATGGCGGCGCGCAACATCGCCTATGACGAAGCCGACGTGATGATCGCCGGCGGCGCCGAAATGGCGGCCTGCGGCCTCGGCATGGGCGGCTTCGGCGCGTCCCGTGCGCTGTCGACCCGCAACGACGAACCCACCCGCGCCAGCCGTCCATGGGACAAAGGCCGTGACGGTTTCGTACTGTCCGACGGTGCCGGTGCCCTGGTGCTGGAAGAGTTGGAACACGCCAAGGCGCGTGGCGCCACGATCTACGCCGAGCTGATCGGCTTTGGCATGAGCGGCGATGCTTACCACATGACGTCGCCACCGTCCGACGGTGCCGGTGCTGCGCGTTGCATCACCAATGCCCTGCGCGATGCGAAGGTCAATGCGGACCAGGTGCAGTACATCAACGCCCACGGCACGTCGACCCCGACTGGCGACCTGGCCGAAGCCGAAGCCATCAAGTCAGTGTTCGGCGCACACGCCTACAACCTTGCGGTCAGCTCCACCAAGTCCATGACCGGCCACTTGTTGGGTGCGGCGGGCGCGGTCGAAGCGATCTTCAGCGTCATGGCCATCAAGGATCAGGTCGCTCCGCCGACCATTAACCTGGATGAGCCGGACGAAGGCTGCGACCTGAACTTCGTGCCCCACGAAGCGCAACCGATGCCGATCGAGGTGGTGATCTCCAACTCGTTCGGTTTTGGTGGCACCAACGGTTCCCTGGTGTTCCGCCGGTTCGCCGAGTGATGCACAGCTGGGTCGACGGTCAGCCAGCGGACAGCGTGCCCCTGAAAGATCGCGGCCTGGCGTACGGTGATGGGCTGTTCGAGACCATCGCCGTCAGGGCCGGGCAGCCGGTGCTGCTCGACCGTCACCTGCAACGCCTCGATGAGGGTTGCAGGCGTCTCGCCTTGGTTGCGGACCCCGTGGTGATCCGCAGCGAAGTGCTGGTCTATGCCGCCGCCCTCGGCGACGGTGTCCTCAAGTTGATCCTCACCCGTGGCGACAGCCTGCGCGGTTATGGCATCAACCCTGGCGCGCCTGCGCGCCGTATCTTGCAGGGCAACCCGCCCCCTACCTATCCCCACGCCCATGCAGTCGACGGTATCCGTCTGTTTGCGTGTGCGACGCGCTTGGCCGAACAGCCGTTGCTGGCCGGTCTCAAGCACCTCAATCGCCTGGAGCAGGTGATCGCCCGCGCCGAATGGCAAGACGCCGAGCACGCTGAAGGCTTGATGCTGGATGTGTCCGGGCGTGTCATTGAGGGCGTATTCAGCAACCTGTTCCTGGTGCGCAACGGCTTGTTACTAACCGCTGATCTGACCCGATGCGGCGTTGCAGGCGTGATGCGCGCCGAGATTCTGGCCCAGGCACATTCCCTGGGAATCCCGGTGGCCGTGGCCGACATCGATCTTGAGCAGTTGCAGCAGGCCGACGAAGTCTTCGTGTGCAACAGCGTTTATGGCATTTGGCCGGTGCGCGGTTGCGCTGGGATGAGCTGGCCGGTTGGGCCGCTCACCCGTAAACTGCAGGGCATTGTTCGCGCGCTATTGGAAATTTGAGTTGATACGAAAACTGGTTGTACTGCTGCTGATCGGTCTGTTCTCGGCGGCGTTGCTGTTGGGCTATGGCGCGTGGAAATACGACGCGGCCCTGAAGCAGCCCTTGAACCTGACCCAGGAGCAATTGCTCGACGTACCGGCTGGGGCGACCCCGACCGGCACGTTCAATCGCCTGGAAGCTGACGGCGTGCTGGATGACGCCTTCTGGTTGCGCCTGTACTGGCGCTTCAACCTCGACGGCCAGCCGCTGCACAGCGGCGAATACCGCATGACCCCTGGCATGACGGCGCAAGGCCTGATCGGCCTGTGGCAACGTGGCGAAGTGGTGCAATACAGCCTGACGCTGGTGGAAGGTTGGAACTTCCGTCAGGTGCGCTCGGCGTTGGCCAAGCATGAAAAGATCGTGCAGACCCTCGCAGGCCTGAGCGACACGGAAGTGATGGACAAGCTCGGCCACCCTGGCGTGTTTCCCGAAGGGCGGTTCTTCCCGGATACCTATCGCTTCGTGCGTGGGATGACCGACGTCGAATTCCTGAAAAAAGCCTACAACCGTCTGGATGATGTACTCGCCCAGGAGTGGAGCAAGCGTGCGGCCGATGCGCCGTACACCGATCCTTATCAAGCGTTGATCATGGCCTCCCTGGTGGAGAAAGAGACGGGCGTGCCTGAAGAGCGTGGGCAGATCGCCGGCGTCTTTGTGCGTCGCCTGAAGGTCGGCATGCTGTTGCAGACCGACCCGACGGTGATCTACGGCTTGGGCGAGCGCTACAACGGCAAGTTGACCCGCGCCCACCTCAAGGAAGCCAACCCTTACAACACCTATATGGTCGCCGGCTTGCCGCCGACGCCCATCGCCATGGTCGGTCGCGAGGCGATCCATGCCGCGCTGAACCCGGTGCCGGGCAGCAGCCTGTATTTCGTTGCCCGAGGCGATGGCAGCCATATTTTCTCCGATAACCTGGATGCGCATAATGCCGCCGTGCGGGAGTTCCAGCTCAAGCGCCGCGCCGATTACCGCTCCAGCCCGGCGCCAGTGCTGAAGCCTGCGGAAGATGCAACGCCGCCGGCCGATGTGCCCGTTGAAAAGCCGGCCGAGTCTGCGCCAGATGTTGAAGCGCCGCAAAACCCGCAATAATTCTGACTAAGGACTGCCTGTGACTGGCTTGTTTATTACCCTGGAAGGCCCCGAAGGCGCCGGCAAAAGCACCAACCGCGATTACCTGGCTCAGCGCTTGCGCGCCGAAGGGATCGAAGTGGTGCTGACCCGCGAGCCCGGTGGCACGCCGCTGGCCGAGCGTATCCGCGAGGTGCTGCTGGCGCCGGGTGAAGAGCAGATGAACCCGGACACCGAGCTGTTGCTGGTGTTCGCCGCCCGTGCCCAGCACCTGGCCGAGGTGATTCGCCCAGCCCTGGCGCGCGGTGCCGTGGTGATCTGCGACCGGTTTACTGATTCCACCTATGCCTACCAGGGCGGTGGTCGGGGCCTGTCCCTGGAGCGCATCGCCACGCTCGAAACCTTCGTTCAAGGCGACCTGCGTCCTGATCTGACCCTGGTCTTTGACCTGCCGGTGGAAGTGGGCCTGGCCCGCGCCAGCGCCCGTGGTCGCCTGGATCGTTTCGAGCTGGAAGGCCAGGCCTTCTTCGACGCCGTACGCACCGCGTTCCTCAAGCGCGCTGCGGCCGAGCCAGCGCGCTACTACTTGCTGGACGCCGCCCAACCGCTGGCCCAGGTGCAACACGCCATCGACGCCTTGTTGCCGACACTGCTGGAGCGCGCCCGTGGCTGAAGCCTACCCGTGGCAGGACAGCCTGTGGCAACAACTGGCTGGCCGAGCCCAGCACGCCCACGCCTACCTGTTGCATGGGCCGGTTGGGATCGGCAAGCGTGACTTGGCCGAGCGCCTCATGGCCAGCCTGCTGTGCCAGCGCCCGGTCAACCTGGAAGCCTGCGGCGAGTGCAAGTCCTGCCTGCTGCTCAAGGCCGGCAGTCATCCGGATAACTACCTGTTGGAGCCCGAGGAAGCCGACAAGGCGATCAAGGTCGACCAAGTGCGCGACCTCGTCAGCTTCGTGGTGCAGACCGCGCAGATGGGCGGGCGCAAGGTTGTGTTGATCGAGCCGGTGGAGGCGATGAACATCAACGCCGCCAACGCCTTGCTCAAGAGCCTGGAAGAGCCGTCCGGCGATACCGTGTTGTTGCTGGTCAGCCATCAGTCCAGTCGTTTGTTGCCGACCATCCGCAGCCGTTGCGTGCAGCAGGCGTGTCCACTGCCGAGCGAGGCCATGAGCCTGGAATGGCTCGCGCAGGCGTTGCCCGAGTGCAGCCAGGACGAACGGGTCGAACTGCTGACCCTGGCGGCCGGCTCACCCTTGGCGGCGGTGAAGCTGCACGCCCAGGGCGTGCGTGAGCAACGCGCGCTGGTGGTGGAGGGCGTGAAGAAACTCATCAAGCAGGAAGTCTCCGCCACCCAGCTGGCCGAAACTGCCTGGAAGGACATTCCCCTGTTGTTGCTGTTCGATTGGTTCTGCGACTGGTCAAGCCTGATCCTGCGCTACCAGCTGACCCAGGATGAAAATGGCCTGGGCCTGCCGGACATGCGCAAAGTGGTGCAATACCTGGCGAAGAAAAGTGCCCAGGACAAAGTGCTGACGATCCAGGACTGGATCCTCGCCCAGCGCCAGAAGGTGCTCGGCAAGGCCAACCTTAACCGCGTGCTGTTGCTTGAGGCGCTGCTGGTGCAATGGGTCGGCTTGCTTGGCCGTCGTTAAATTCCGTGGCCGACGGGTGTATCGTCGGCCAGACACTTTTCGTGACTGAAGTTGTAGATCCCTATGCTCGTAGATTCCCATTGCCACCTCGACCGCCTCGACCTGGCCCAGCACGGCGGCTCCCTGGATGCTGCCCTCGAAGCCGCGCGCCAGCGCGGAGTAGGGCACTTCCTGTGCATCGGCGTCAGCGCCGAAAACGCAGCCGATGTCAAAGCCCTGGCTGATCGCTACGCCGATGTGGATTGCTCGGTGGGCATTCACCCGCTGGACCTCAAGCCCGGTGAAGCCCCAGCGCTTGATTGGCTGCTAACTGAGCTCAATCATCCTCGCGTGGTGGCCATCGGCGAAACCGGCCTGGATTACCACTACGAGCCCGAAGCGGCGCAGGTGCAGCAGGCTTCGTTCCGCCTGCACCTGCAAGCCGCCCAGCAGACCGGCAAACCAGTGATCGTCCATACCCGTGGCGCCCGCGCCGACACCCTGACCTTGCTGCGCGAAGCCGCGCTGCCCCAGGCCGGCGTGTTGCATTGCTTCACCGAAGACTGGGACATGGCCAAGGCGGCCCTGGACCTGGGGTTCTACATCTCCCTGTCGGGCATAGTCACCTTCCGCAACGCCGACGCCCTGCGTGACGTCGCACGCCAGGTGCCAGCCGACCGCCTGCTGGTGGAAACCGACTCGCCGTACCTGGCGCCCATCCCCCATCGCGGCAAGCCGAACCTGCCCGAATATGTGCGCGATGTGGCGGATTACCTGGCGATGCTGCGCGGCGAGTCCTACGAGCGGTTTGCCGAGCAGACCACCGAGAACTTCAAGCGCCTGTTTCCGTTGGCTCACGTCGCTGGCTGACGCGGCCAAATCCCAGGCAAAAAAAACCCGGGTTCTGGGGGGTGAATCCGGGCTAAGACCATTAGGAGTAAAACAAGGGTACGCGGTCCGTTGGTACCCAGGTCGGCGCGTCACTTGGGGGAGATGTCACGCCGACAGTTCAAGTATTGATCAGTATCCGATTCAGTCCAGTCGCGACTGGTCGTTTTTTAAACAGATTTGGAATACGCGCGCTTCGCTTGAGTTCTCATTGGGTAGGCGTACGGCGGCAGTTGTTGCGTATTATTTCTGACTGAGATCCATGAAAACGTTGGCGCACTGAAAGTAAAGTGCGTTTGCGGTTCACATAGGCATTGCCCAGCGACCGTTCAGTCGGGATAATCCCTCGCACCGGGTAAATCGTATCGCCGCGTATCCGTGGCCCTGCGTAACCCTCCCTATTTTGACCTTTGCAGACCTCTTCCTCATGCACAAAGAACCCCGTAAGGTCCGTGAGTTTCGCCGCCGTGAGCAGGAAATTCTCGACACCGCACTCAAACTGTTCCTCGAACAGGGTGAAGACAGCGTCACCGTCGAGATGATCGCGGATGCCGTGGGTATCGGCAAAGGCACGATCTACAAGCACTTCAAGTCCAAGGCCGAGATCTACCTGCGCCTGATGCTCGACTACGAGCGTGACTTGAACGAGCTGCTGCATTCGGCCGATGTGGACAAGGACAAAGAAGCGCTGTCCCGCGCCTACTTCGAGTTCCGCATGCGTGACCCGCAGCGCTATCGCCTGTTCGACCGCCTGGAAGAGAAGGTGGTCAAGGGCCATCAGGTGCCGGAGATGGTCGAGGAACTGCACAAGATCCGTGCGTCGAACTTCGAACGCCTGACCCTGTTGATCAAGGGCCGCATCAGCGAAGGCAAGCTGGAAGACGTACCGCCGTATTTCCACTACTGCGCCGCCTGGGCCTTGGTGCATGGCGCCGTGGCGCTGTATCACTCACCGTTCTGGAGCAATGTGCTGGAAGATCAGGAAGGGTTCTTCCAGTTCCTGATGGACATCGGCGTGCGCATGGGCAACAAGCGCAAGCACAGTACCGAGCAGCCGCCGCTGGAATCGCCTTCCACGTAATGATTTGCTGCCACGCGTAGTACCCCAGGAATATACTCAGGCAAGGACTCTTGCTAAAAGCTGATTTATCAGTCAGCTTTTAGCGCGCCCGAATCATCCTCTGCCGGAGTGATCCATGATCGTTGATCGTCAAGGCAGGCGTTTTCGCAATTTGCGGATCAGCCTGACCTCAGCCTGCAATTACGCGTGTACCTACTGCGTGCCCAACGGCAAGCGGCTGGTGGCTGCCCAGGACGAACTCTCCGCCGAGGCCATGGCCCGTGGCGTGGCTTATCTGATCGAGGCTGCCGGCATTGACCGCCTGCGCATCACTGGCGGTGAACCGCTGGTCAGTCCCAAGCTGGAAGCCTTCATGGGGGCCGTCGGGCAAATGGGCTTGAGTGACATCAGCCTGACCACCAATGGTCAACTGCTCGCGCGCAAACTGCCGCTGTTGGTGGACGCCGGGATCAAACGCATCAACGTCTCCCTCGATACTTTGGATGCGGACGCCTTCCGCAGCATCGCCCGTGGCGGCGACCTGGCCACCGTGCTCGACGGCATGGACCAGGCCCGCGCCGCCGGAATCAAGATCAAGGTCAACATGGTGCCATTGCGCGGCCAGAACCTCGACCAGGTGATGCCGCTGCTCGAGTACTGCCTGGAGCGGGGTTATGAACTGCGCTTTATCGAGCTGATGCGCATGGGCCACCTGGCCAAGGATTCCAACGCATTCCTGCAGCAATTTGTCAGCCTGCAACAACTGCTCGGCCTGATCGGCGAGCAGCATGAATACCTGCAAGCCAGTGCGCCCATTGACGCGACGGCGGTACGTTATGAAATACCCGGCAAGGGCTATTTCGGCGTCATCGCCAACGAAAGCGTGCCGTTCTGCCGGACCTGTTCGCGGTTGCGGTTGTCGTCCACGGGGTGGCTGCACGGTTGCCTGTCGTCGAGTAACCGCCACTATGTCGGGGACCTGCTGGACAAGCCTCGCCATCAAGCATTACCGGCGCTGCAGGGCTTGTTGATGAAGGCGTTGGGCGACAAGCAGGAAGTCGCCTTCTCCGGTGGCGCGACCATCATGAAGATCATCGGCGGCTAGTATTCCAAGCTGGCGCAGAACCTGCATCACACGCCCATTCGCCGGTTTTCCGTCACCGGCTTCTGGAGGATTAGGATGCGTAGTCTGGTTTTGTTGCTGGCGTCGTTGACGCTGAGTGGTTGCATGACCGTCAGCGATATGGCCGAAGGCACCCGCTATCAGATGAGCGATGCCGGTTTGCTGGATCACAGCGATACCCGTCGCACCGCCTCGGTTCGCATACAGCCGGATTCTTTCGTGTTTATCGCCCAGGGCGCCTTTGTGCCGCCGGGCAGCGCTTATCCGCGTCCAAACGTGGTGGCCGAGGAAGCCTTCAACGGCTTTATCGAGTATTTCCCCATGGTGCGTCGCGCCCGTCAGCCGGAAGGCCTGGAGCAGGCAATGTCCGAAGCCCGCGCGGCCGGCGCTCACTACCTGCTGTACTGCCGTTTCGCCAAGGCGGATGACCGTATCGGCAACGCCGATGAGTGGGCCGACCAGGAAGCCCTCGACCGTGTCGGGCTGGACAGCGGCGTCATCCAGATCATGTTGATCGAGACCAGCACCCAGTATTTGATTGATACTGCACGTATTCGCAGTCGTGGCGGTTTACTGACGTTCCACGACAACAAGCCAGAAGATCTGATTGCTCGCCCGGTGCGCCAGTACGCTCGCAGTCTGCTGGGCATGAGTGATCAATAAGCACCAGGAGAACCCCATGACCGATTCCGCCAAGGCCAACGATCTGTTGGCCCAACTGCCCAAAGGTAAGGGGCCGGCGCCGGTACATCTGTGGAACCCGGACTTCTGCGGCAACATCGACATGCGCATTGCCCGCGATGGCACCTGGTTTTACCAGGGCACGCCGATCGGGCGTAAGCCGATGGTCAAACTCTTCTCCAACATCATCCGTCGCGATGGCGATGATTACTTCCTGGTCACTCCCGTGGAAAAGGTCGGCATCAGCGTCGATGATGCGCCGTTCGTGGCGGTAACGCTGGAGGTCGAAGGGCAGGGCGAAAGCCAGTTGCTGCGCTTTACCACCAACGTGGACGATCAGATCGAAGCGGGCCTTGAACACCCCTTGCGGGTGGTGATCGACCCAATCACCCAGGAACCTGCGCCCTATCTGCGGGTGCGCACCAACCTCGAAGCCCTGGTGCATCGCAATGCGTTCTACCAATTGGTGGAGCTGGCGGTGAGCCGTCCGATCAACGGTCAGAACTGGCTGGGCGTCTGGAGCGGCGGCGAGTTTTTCCGTATCGGCCTGGAACCCTGAGGCCGGTTTTTTCATCTCCCTGAAATAATTCGCTTGCTGCAAACGACCGCTTTCGGTTATCAATTTGTACATGATTAGACATGTTCGATTTGATAAGAAAAAACGCGTCGTCGACGAGCTCATCCGCCGTATCGAGGGTGGGGTGATGGCCGACGGTTTCCTGCTGCCGGGCGAGCATCAATTGGCTGAAGAGTTTGCCGTCAGCCGTGGCACCCTGCGCGAAGCCCTCGCCGAGCTGAAGCGACGTAACTACATCGCGACCCAGAGCGGCGTCGGCTCCATCGTCACCTTTGACGGCATGGTGCTCGACCAACGCAGCGGTTGGGCCCAGGCCCTGGCTGACACAGGGGCGCGAGTGAACACCGACATCCTGCGCCTGGAAGCGGTGACCCGTCCCGACCTGTTCAGCCGTTTCGGCAGTGACCAATTCATTGCCCTTGATCGCCGTCGCCGCACCACCGACGGCACGGCGGTCTCGCTGGAACGCTCGTTGATGCCCGCGTCCGGCGGCCTGGAAAGCCTGCCTAAAGTCGGCCTGATCGATAATTCCCTGACCATCACCCTGGCTGCCTACGGTTACGTCGGCGCCGAAGGTGACCAATGGATCGGCGCCGAACCCCTCAGCGACGAAGACGCCGAACTGCTCGGCCGCCCTGCGGGCACGGTGTTTCTCAAGGCCTCACGGACCACCTACGACCGCCGTGAGCGTTTCATGGAGCATGTCGAAAGCTTGCTCGACCCGCTGCACTTTCGCCTGCACCTTCAGTTTGGAAACCCGAAATGACCCCGCACACTCGCGCCCTGGGCGCTTTCTACGGCTTGGCGTTGGGCGATGCCCTGGGCATGCCGACCCAGTCCTTGAGCCGCGAGCAGGTCCGCGCGCGTTTCGGTGCCATCACTGGCCTGGAAGACGCCGACGCCGACCAGCCGATTGCGCCGAACATGCCCGCCGGTTCCATCACCGATGACACCGAGCAGGCGATTCTGGTGGGCGAGTTGCTGGTGGAAGGGCAGGGCGTGATCGAGCCGACGGTGCTCGCCCAGCGCTTGATCGACTGGGAAGCGGTGATGCGCGCCAAGGGCTCGCAGGATCTGCTCGGCCCGTCCACCAAGCGTGCGATCGACATGATTCTCGCCGGTCACACTCCTGAAGAGTCCGGTCGTTATGGCACCACCAACGGCGCTGCGATGCGCATCACTCCGGTGGGGATCGCCACCGATGTCAGCGACCCGGCGCGGTTTGTCCAGGCGGTGATCCAGGCCTGCCAGGTCACCCATAACACCACCCTGGGGATTTCCAGCGCGGCGGCGGTGGCGGCGGTGGTCTCGGCCGGCATCAACGGTGTGGACCTGGGCGAAGCCCTGAACATCGGCACCCAGATTGCCCAGCAAGCGGAAGGGCACGGTCACTGGATTGCCGGCGGGCGTATTTCCACGCGCATCAGTTGGGCGCGCACCCTGAGCGTCGGCAGCGGCGACAAAGCTCTGTTCGCCGACTTGCTGTACGAATTGATCGGCACCTCCGTCGCGTCCCAGGAGTCGGTGGTGGTCTCGTTCGCCCTGGCCCAGCAAGTGGCGGTGGGCGAGTTGAACGCCTTTGAAGCGCTGTGTCTGGCCGCCAGCCTTGGCGGTGACACTGACACCATTGCCGCCATTCTCGGCGCCATGCTGGGCGCGTGCCTGGGCCTGCAGTGCTGGCCTGAGGCGATGATCGAACAGGTCAAGCAGGTCAATGGCCTGGAGTTGCAGCCGCTGGTTCAAGAACTGTTGAAAATGCGCTGAGTCAGGACGACCGGAAACACGATTCGCTTTGTACCCCTGCCACAACCACAACAATACAGGCACCAGGAGCACCCCCTCATGAGCAGCACCTCTTCCGGCCAAAGTGCCGGGCAATTGGAAACACGCGGCATCGAACCGGTCCCTGAAGGCGAGTGCAACGGGCACCCGCTGCAACTGTTCTGGGTGTGGTTCGCCGCCAACATCAGCATCCTCGGCTTGCCGCTCGGCGCCACGTTGGTGGCGTTTCGCGGCCTGGCGATCTGGCAGGCGATTATCGTCGCGATCCTCGGCGCTGCCGGTTCGTTCGCGGTGGTGGGCATCATCTCCATCGCCGGTCGTCGTGGTCGTGCGCCGAGCCTGACGCTGTCCCGCGCCATCTTCGGTGTGCGCGGCAATATCGGGCCGACGCTGGTGTCGCTGATGTCGCGCCTGGGCTGGGAAACGGTCAACACCACCACGGCCGCCTTTGTGCTGCTGTCGTTGTGCTCGATCCTGTTCGGGTCGCCGGTCGAGGCGAAAAGCGCGCCGGTGCTGACCCTGATCTTTATCGCGATCTTCGTGTTGCTGACCCTGTCGGTTTCCGGCCTGGGCCACGCCACGTTGCTGGTGATTCAGAAGTGGGCCACCTACGTCTTCGGCGCCTTGAACATCCTGGTGGGCGGCTTCCTCTGCGCCACCATCGATTGGAGCGCGGTGTTCAACGCGACCCCGGCGCCGTTGAGCGCGATGATCATCGGTGTCGGTACCATGGCTGCCGGTACGGGTATCGGTTGGGCGAACGCCGGCGCCGACATGTCGCGCTACCAACATCGCAGCGTCACGGCTGTGCGCCTGGTGGCCTCGGCTGCGTTTGGCGCGGGCATTCCGCTGGTGTTGCTGATCACCCTCGGCGGCCTGCTGTCGGTGGGCAACAACGACCTGGCCTCGGCCACCGACCCGATCGTCGCGATCCGCGACATGCTGCCGACCTGGATGGCGGTGCCGTACCTGATCACCGCGTTTGGTGGCCTGCTGCTGTCCAACAACCTGTCGGTGTACTCGGCGGGCCTGACCACGCTGACGCTGGGGCTGAAGGTCAAGCGCGTGCATGCGGTAATCGTCGACATCGTGGCGATCTTCGCCGGCTCGATCTACTTCATGTTGATCGCCGACAGCTTCTACGGCCCGTTCATCACCTTCATCTCGTTGCTGGCCGTGCCGATTACGGCGTGGGTCGGCATCTTCGTGGTTGACCTGATCCACCGTCACTACTACAGCCCCAAGGACCTGCTGGACGTGAGCCCAAGCAGCGCCTACTGGTATCGCGGCGGTGTGGAGTGGCGTGCGTTCGGCGCCTGGGCGGTGGCGATCGTACTGGGCTTCAGCTTCACCACCATCGGCACCACCGCCGAAAATATCTGGTTCGCCGGGCCTTTGTCCGACTCCTGGCTGGGCCACAACGGCCTGGGCTGGATCGTCACCTTCGTGGTGGCCGGCGGGATTTATGCAGTACTGGGTGGCGCCGCTGACCGTCGCCCGGCTTTGGTAGAGCGTCCTAATGTCTAGATTGCTGCACACAGGCCAAGTCATCGTCGATCTGGTCATGGCCCTCGATACCTTGCCCGCTACTGGCGGCGACGTGCTGGCGCAATCGGCCAGCTTCGAAGCCGGGGGTGGCTTCAATGTGATGGCGGCCGCGCGGCGCAATGGGTTGTCGGTGGTTTACCTCGGCCGTCATGGCAATGGGCGCTTTGGTGACCTGGCCCGTGCGGCGATGCAGGCCGAAGGGGTCGAAATGGCCCAGGCGGCCAGCACTGATAAAGACACGGGTTTGTGTGTCTCACTGACCGAAGCCACCACCGAGCGCACCTTCATTTCCCATCTCGGCGCTGAAGGTGACTTGAGTGCCGAGGACCTGGCGCGCGTGGTCCCGCAACCGGACGATTACGTGTATGTCAGCGGCTACAGCCTGTTGCTGGAAGGCAAGGCGCAGGCATTGCTCGACTGGCTGCTGGCGCTGCCGCGAGCGATCACCGTGGTGTTCGATCCGGGCCCGTTGGTCAAGGCGCCGGATTCCGCGCTGATGGTGGCGTTGCTGCCGCGTATCGATATCTGGACCAGTAATGGCCCGGAGGCCTTGGCCTTTACCGGGGCGGGTACGATGGCGGATGCGCTGGTCGATCTCAATCGTCACCTGCCCGTGGATGCCTTGCTGGTGGTGCGGGATGGACCGAATGGTTGCTGGGTCAGCCGCAATGGCCAGGCGCAGCATGTGCCGGGGTTCAAGGTAAAGGCGGTGGACAGCAATGGCGCGGGGGATGCCCATGCGGGGGTGTTTATTGCGGGGTTGGCTGATGGCCTGGCACCCGCTCAAGCGGCACGTCGTGCCAATGCGGCAGCGGCTTTGGCGGTGACACGCTGGGGGCCAGCAACCTCACCCGGCACTGCCGAGGTCGATGCTTTACTAGTTGGCTAAAGGGGGTTGGGGAGCAATGGAACAGAAAGTGCACTTAAGCTGGCAGCTTTCTAGCCACAACGGATTACCGAATAACCTGGTCAATCGTCGTTTGGATTATGCAGTGGCCTCAGCTCGCCCCGAGCGACCTCATCCGGTACCGCAAAGGGGTAACGTCCCAGCATATTGATACGGATATCAGGTCGAGCCTGACCGAATGGCGAGCCAGTCCATTGAGTTTTCCATAATCCGCATCCGCTATTCGGCTACGCGGGATATGTGCTGCTGTCGGTAACGTGACTCCCCACCCTCGTACATCATCTAGCCGACGCAGTGCCCTGACCAGAGAGGGGCCGCTGACCATCACGGGGGCCGGAGCTTAATTGATCTTGAGGAAGTACTGAAAAGTCGTCGGGGAATGCTCCAAGGTAGCGCAGGCTGGTCAGCTGTACGGCATAACCAAGGCGGCTTTTTGATATATCGGCAATAAATATTGACATGCAAAAATGGCAAAAACCCCATCACCTTGAGTTTGGCGACGGGGCAAGGTCACGTTAATTAAACGGTTTTGAAGCCTGGCTTACCGTTAGCAGCTCGCCAAGCCTTCACTTCTTCCACTACAGCCTCTGGACCACTTTTACCGGCTTCAGGATAGTAAAGTAAATCTGAACCAGCAGGGTGCTCTGAAATTGCCTCAAACTCCATTACGGCATTATCATGTGCTTCTTCAGATGGATAGTCTGCGCTATATAATTTATTAACAAATGAAAGAAAGTCAGATTCTGTCATTTCATTTATTGATGTGCTCATTATTTATTCTCCTGATGAGTTTCGATATGTCGCTTTGGAGTAATTACGTTAACATTTTCAATGTCAAAAACATTTCCACCTGTGGAAATGTAGTTTTTATGGTGCAGTTCGTATTTTTTACGTGCTCCCGCACGCTCTATCTTTCGGACGAATGGCGCATATCCCTTTTTCATGGCTGCGACACTACCAGGATCAAATTGTTTCGCGAGTTCTGGTTCATTCGCAACAGCTTTCCAAAACGCCTCTCGGAACCCTCTGAAGTTCTTGAACTCCTTACCCCGAAGCTGATCAGCAATTTGCGACGGAATCGGCGCTCCTTCACCTTGCGATGCAGTCCCTAGCCAGATCCCCGACACGAGTTGACCTACACCACTTACCACACCGGGATCTTCACGCCGATCCCGGAACATCACATAGATCGGAGGCAACCCCGAGTCTGCCGGGAATACGGTGATGAAGTCATCGAAATCAGCATCCGCAACTCCTGGGAAAGTGTCAATCCGGCCCTCAACTGGCGTTACCGTTGCGCCAGTATAGACCGGCAGTGCAGGCTGTTCAGCAGGCAACGTGGTTGAGTTGTTCCCTGGGTTGAAAATAGGCGTCCAGGTCAAGTTCCTGGGCGGGGTGTCTCCTGTCGTTACGCTATAAACGTTCTGCGCAGCATCGTAGTTAGCAACCACTACCCTGACGCTTGAAGGAATAGTCGTCCCATCAGTCATAACTACGATGATTTCCGACTGCCCATCTGCTGCTGTTTTTGAGTTAAGCCGGACGGGTAAATTAACGGTACCGCCGGCAGAGGCAATGGCAGACAAATCGTGGTTTTGCCCTGGTTCAAGATCCGACAGAGGCGTGCTGAACGTATAACGCTCAGGTAGTTCTCCATTAGCCAGTTTTGGCGAATAGATCAGAGCAGAAACACCCACCAAAAGACCTGAGGCGGTACCGGCTAGCAAACTGGTCAGTTCGGCAATTGCGGAGCGAATAGCCGCTTGCAAGGTCACTGCTGCCGCTTCAATAACATTTACGGTACCCGCTGCGGTAATAACAACTGGGCCAGTTGCTGACGCTGGACCTAGTGTGCGGAACCTGTTGGAGGCTCGAACGGCTTCAGCAGCTTGGGCAGTAATACGCGCCTCTTCGAGTTGAAGGGTCAACCAAGCTTTTTGCCTGGTAGCCAACTCAATTACGTCTGCGAGACGTTTAAGTTGATAAGCTGATAGAAGCGATTTCCTCCAGTTATCGTAGGTATAATTTCGGTTTGACTCATGGTACAGCTCAAGCTTGGTAGCTTCCCTGATAAATGCGTTGATGGGCTGACCGAAAAAATTTCCCTTATAAAAGCTATCTGCAATCGGTTGAAGTGAAGCGATCTGTTGATTAGTTTGTGAAATAATCTTGTCGACGGTCGTTATTTCGCTTGTGAGATTGGCAACACGATCTCCTGGGCCGATGCCACTGGCACGCTTATCATCTTCAACTTCTTTCTGAAGGTCTGCAGCTATTAGCTGGCGTTTTGCGGCATACTCAGTTTCCTGATCGCTGGCATCTTTATTGATCAGTGGTTTATATCCATCGCTGATGGTTTTTCCTATATTCGCTGTAATCTTAATCAGTATCGGATCTTTAGAAATGTCATTGTATCCCCCGCCCCCGACAGGGCCGGTCCCGTAGGTCTGTTCCTGATAGGCTCTGATTTCGGTCAAGCCAAGTTGAAGCTCATTACCAGTTTCACTCATGGATGTTCTCCTTAACGTCCGATTAAAACTCATATCTTGATCACACGAGCTGGCTGGCCCTTCGATTGAGGGTTGCAATGCGTCGGGCGCAAAAGCGCAGCTCGCATACACTGTATATTCATACAGCTATAAAGAGAATCGAAATATGCATTTGTGCATAAATTCAGACGGGCGGCAATAACTCAAAGGCTGTGTACCTTTCCGAAAGAGGATCGACGGTTAAAGAGAACGGCCAAGGCTCGACCAGGCCCTGGCGGCATTGACGCTGGTTGTCCCTAAACTCGACCGCCTTGCACGCTCCGTTCCTGACGCGCGTGTGATTGGCGATGAGCTTGCAGTCCGCTGCGTGAGGCTGCAAATCGGGACCAACGTCCATGACCCTTCCCAAGCTGTTCTTCAACATTCTTGCCACGTTCGCCGAGTTCGAGTCGGACCTCATCAGACTAAGCACGCGGGAGGGAATGGCCATCGCACGGGCCAACGGTAAGTTGCGCGGTGAGAAGCCAAAGCTTACGGATCGCCAGCAGAAAGAGTTGTGTCGGATGCACGACTCTGGAGAGTACTCGATCAGTGATCTGGCCGAGGTGTTTTCCATATCCAGACCGACCGCCTATCGGACGCTCGCACGCCAAACGAACGAAGTTACTGCGAAATGAGCGTTTTGGCTTTTGTAGGCCACGAGCGACCAAGGACAGTTACTGGCCTTCAGTGCACTTTCTGTTCCGTTGCTCCCCAAACCCCGCTAAACGCGGACAAAATTGTGGGAGCGAGCAAGCCCGCTCCCACATTATTGAGTTTTGCAACGGCTGCTAGTTAGTCTCAGATTCCAACTTACGCGCCTCATCCACCCCGGACGCCGTCAGCTTGATCGGCAGATTCAACGCGTACTCACCGGCCGCGTCAGTGGTCACATGCCCATCCTTGATCAACCCACGGTCCTGCAGGAACGCCAAGACACTGGCCACCTCTTTTTCGCCGCGGTAGTTATCCAGCACCTCCTTGCCCAGTCCTTGCGGATGAGCGTGCAGCAGGCGGGTGAGGACTTCTTTCTCAAGGTTTCTATCGACGTTCATGCGTACCTCTTCACTGGGAAATGATCGGGTGTTCGTCTTGCATTCGATGGATCAAGGCGCAGGTTGTTTCGGCGCGCCTGGGACGTTGGAATCATCGCCCTTGTTGATGTTGGGCTGGTTGATCGCCGGGCCCATTTTGCCGTTACCGACGGCAGCAGGCGCTTGACGCTGGGTATCGTTGCCTTGGGTGCGCGGGTCAGCACCAGGCTCAATGACCGCGCCACCATTGGTGTCCATGCCGGTACCCATGGATTTCTGCGACTCAGTGGTGGCATTCGGCGTTGGATCGGTTGGCCCGGTGGTCGAGCTGGCAGCAAAGGCGCTCAGCGACGCAGCGGACAACAGGCCCGTGAGGGCGAGGGCAGCAAACTTGGAATTTTTCATGAGGGTGTCTCCATATGATTAATGTCCTTACCCTCTATTGGTCAGCCCGGCCTTGGTGTTCGTGCCTGGGTGGCGACGAACGGTCTTAGCTCACCTGTAAGATTTTGTGTGCCGAGACCCGTCGCCAGACCAGCCTGGCGACGCTGATCAACCAATTGATCAACGCCACTGCCGTCACACTCAGCAGCAGCGATTGCAGGCCATATTCGACGATGATCCGCCCGGCCAGCAGCGGGAAACCGAACACCCCGACGAAGTATCCGAGGCTGAACAGCAGCAACGCCTGGGACGTGGTGCCGACGGGCGCTTCATTGGCCACCAGTCCGTTGATCACCGAGTACGTCAGCCCATAACCCACGCCCAGGGTGATGGCGGCGAGCAGGTAGCTGAAGGTCCCCGACACCGTGAAGCCGAACATCAACACCGACACCAGCATCAGCCCCGACAGTACGCACGCCGAGCGATAGGCATCACGCTTGACGACAAATCCGGCAATCAACAAACGGCTGGTAATCGCCGCGCTCAGGAAACCCAGGAAGAACAGCGAATAGTCCAACGAATGCGCCGCCGCATAGCTGGTCTGAAACGAAGACAACCCACCGAACACACAACCGCCCAGGCCGACCATGATGATTGCGAACACAGCCTTCGATGACAGCACCTGGCGGGCGGCACGCCAGGAGATTTTTGCCACTGCTGCGTCTTGCTTGAGATGAGCACCCAGTCGCCAGAACATCACCACACCGACAAGGCTGGCGCAGGCCGCGATGTAGAACGCGCTGGTCAGCGGCAGCCCCAACGCGCTCGCCGCGCGGCCGAGCAAGGGGCCGGCACCGATCCCGCTCATCATGCTGCCGGACAACAACGCAAAGTACTTCGCCCGCTGTTGCGGTTCTACCAGCAGGGCCACGATGATCGGCCCCAAGGTATAGAACACCCCCCAACCGAGGCCCAGCGCCAGGCCAAACCCCATCAAGCCCTGGCCGAACCCAGGCATCAGGGCAAAACCCAGGCACGCCACCACCAACAGCAGGCCCATTCCCGCAATCGCCCGTGCCGCGCCCAGTGCATCGGCCAAATGTCCGGAAACCACCACGGCCACAAAGGTGCTGAGCATTGCCATGGAGATCACACTGCCTGCATCGTGCTCGTTGCCGCCGCGGGTATGAATCAGCAACGACAACAGAAAGGTCGAGCCGTAAGACAGCGACAATAGAAAACTGGCAAGGCAAAACAGGGTGAACAACGGCGTGCTCACTGCAGATTTGGAATGCATGGGATGGCCTGCAAGTCATTGGAGTTATGCCGGACGTTTTACCATGCACCGCTTGGCCGATTGTTGTGGGGTTGCTGGTGCCAGCGTTACCTGGGGGCGGAGTAAGGGCACGTCGTGAAATTGCACTGCAATCCGTCACGAAAGCGCCTTAGTATGTGTGCTTTGAAATTGCCAAGGCTCGCCCATGACCATCGAGATTCGCCCCGCCGTGCCCAGCGATGCTGCGCAAATCCTGACCTTCATCACGGAGCTGGCTGAGTACGAAAAAGCCCGGCACGAAGTGATCGCTAGTGTGGTGGACATCGAGCGCAGCCTGTTCAGCGAGGGCGCCACCGCCCATGGCCTGATCTGCCTGCGTGACGGCTTGCCGATTGGTTTTGCGGTGTTCTTCTTCAGCTATTCCACCTGGTTGGGCAGCAACTGCCTGTACCTGGAAGACCTTTACATCAACCCTGAACAGCGCGGTGGCGGAGCGGGCAAGAAGCTGCTGCGCCACTTGGCGAAGATCGCCTTCGATAACGGTTGCGGGCGCTTCGAGTGGAGTGTGCTGGACTGGAACGAACCGGCGATTGCCTTCTACAAATCCATCGGCGCCCAGCCCCAGGAAGAGTGGGTGCGCTACCGCATGGAAGGCGACGCACTGCGCGACTTCGCCCTCGGCTGACGGAGAAGGCCCTACAAATAACCGGCGACGATTCGCCGGTTTTTTTATTTTTATGCTCACTATGTGGGATGCAAATTTATATATTGAGATATTTCAAATGATGGGTTTATAGTCGGCTGCATCAGCACTCACTACCAAAAATAAAACAGGTGAAGCGATGCAGGCACAACCCTTGTCACTCCCCGCCGTGCCCGAGCCCACCTACGGCGAACGGCTCAAAGGCAAAGTGGTGATCATCACCGGTGCCGCCCAAGGCATTGGCGAGGCGATCGTCGCGTGTTTTCAGGCCCAGCAGGCGCGCTTGATCATCGCGGATATCCAGGACGAAAAAGTCGAGAAGGTCGCCGCCCACTGGCGCGAACGCGGCGCTGAGATCTACGCGCAAGCCGTCGACATCACCTCAAAAGACCAATGGCAAGCGCTGGTCAACCTGGCCATCGAGCGCTTCGGTCGGGTGGATGTGCTGGTCAACTGCGCCGGGGTCAATGTGTTCCGCGACCCGCTGGAAATGACCGACGAAGACTGGCGCCGCTGCTTCGCCATCGACCTCGACGGTGCCTGGTTCGGCTGCCGCGCGGTGTTGCCGCACATGATCGAGCAGGGCATCGGCAACATCATCAACATTGCGTCCACCCATTCCAGCCACATCATCCCCGGCTGCTTTCCCTATCCCGTGGCCAAGCACGGCCTGCTCGGCCTGACCCGCGCCCTCGGCATCGAATACGCACCCAAAGGCATCCGCGTGAATGCCATCGCGCCGGGCTACATCGAAACCCAGCTCAACGTCGACTACTGGAACGGGTTCCCCGACCCCCACGCTGAGCGTCAGCGCGCGTTCGACCTGCACCCGCCCAAGCGCATCGGCCAGCCGGTGGAGGTGGCGATGTCGGCACTGTTCCTGGCGACTGACGAGGCCCCTTTTATCAATGCAACCTGCCTGATGATCGATGGCGGGCGTTCTGTGATGTACCACGACTAAAGCGTTTTCCAATAACAAGAAGGAGGTGGTCCATGTTCAAGAAGACTCTAGGCACCCTGGCGCTGGCAATGGCGTTCAGCAGCGTGGCACTCGCCGAGGAAGTGAAGATCGGCTTCCTGGTCAAGCAAGCGGAGGAACCCTGGTTCCAGACCGAATGGGCCTTCGCCGAAAAAGCCGGCAAGGACCAAGGTTTCACCGTGATCAAGATTGCCGTGCCGGACGGTGAAAAAACCTTGTCGGCCATCGATACCCTGGCCGCCAATGGCGCCAAGGGTTTCGTGATCTGCCCACCGGACGTGTCCCTCGGCCCGGCGATCATGGCCAAGGCCAAGCTCAATAACCTCAAGGTGCTGGCGGTGGACGATCGTTTCGTCGACGCCAAGGGCAAGCCCATGGAAGACGTGCCTTACGTCGGCCTGGATGCCTACAAGATCGGCCAGAAACAAGGCGAAGCCATGGCCGCCGAAGCCAAGCATCGCAACTGGGATTGGAAAGAAACCTACGCCGTCATCAACACCTTCGATGAGCTGGAAACCGGCAAGAAACGCACCGACGGTTCGGTCGAAGGCCTCAAGGCTGCCGGCTTGCCCGCCGACCACATCCTGTTCAGCGCGCAGAAAACCCTCGATGTGCCCGGCAGCATGGACGCCACCAACTCGGCCCTGGTGAAACTGCCCAGCGGCGCGAAAAACCTGATCATTGGCGGCATGAACGACAGCACCGTACTGGGCGGCGTGCGCGCTACCGAAAGCGCCGGTTTCAAGGCGGCGAACGTGATCGGCGTGGGCATCAACGGCACCGATGCGATTGAAGAGCTGAAGAAAACCGACACCGGCTTTTACGGCTCAATGCTGCTGAGCCCTGACGCCTCCGGCTACAAAACCGCCAGCGCCATGTTCGAGTGGGTCACCAAGGGCACCGAGCCTGCCAAGTTCACCGCGTTGGACAATGTGACCCTGATCACTCGCGCCAACTTCAAGGAAGAGTTGAGCAAAATCGGGCTGTGGAAATGACCGGCGCGGCCCTGCGCTTCAACGGCATCGGCAAGGAATTTCCCGGTGTGAAAGCCCTGGCGCAGATCAGCTTTGAAGCGCGGCCGCGCGAGGTGCATGCGCTGATGGGCGAGAACGGCGCGGGCAAGTCGACGCTGCTGAAGATCCTCGGTGGTGCTTACTTGCCGAGCAGTGGTTCGCTGCAGATCGGCGAGCAGACCATGGACTTCAAGTCCGCCGCCGACAGCATTGCCAGCGGCGTGGCAGTCATCCACCAGGAGCTGCACCTGGTGCCGGAAATGACCGTGGCCGAGAACCTGTTCCTTGGGCATTTGCCGACGCGCTTCGGGGTGGTCAACCGCAGCCAGTTGCGCAAGCAAGCGTTGGCCTGCCTCAAAGGCCTGGCGGATGAAATCGACCCGGACGAAAAGCTCGGTCGCCTGTCCCTCGGTCAGCGCCAGCTGGTGGAAATCGCCAAGGCGTTATCCCGTGGCGCCCATGTGATTGCCTTCGACGAACCCACCAGCAGCTTGTCGGCGCGGGAGATCGACCGCTTGATGGCGATCATCACGCGCCTGCGCGATGAGGGCAAAGTCGTGCTCTATGTGTCGCACCGTATGGAAGAAGTGTTCCGCATCTGCAACGCGGTGACGGTGTTCAAGGACGGCCGTTATGTGCGCACTTTCGATGACATGAATGCGCTGACTCACGACCAGTTGGTGACCTGCATGGTCGGTCGCGATATCCAGGACATCTACGATTACCGGCCACGGGAACAGGGCGAAGTGGCGCTGAAAGTCGAGGGTTTGCTCGGCCCTGGCCTGCGTGAACCGGTCAGCCTGAGCGTCCACAAAGGCGAGATTCTTGGCCTGTTCGGATTGGTCGGGGCAGGGCGCACGGAGCTGTTTCGGCTGCTCAGCGGGTTGACCCGCAGCACCGCCGGCAGCCTCGAACTCTGCGGGCAAACATTGCAATTGCGTTCACCCCGCGACGCCATCGCCGCCGGTGTGCTGCTGTGCCCGGAAGACCGCAAGAAGGAGGGCATCATTCCGCTGTCCAGCGTCGCCGAGAACATCAACATCAGCGCGCGTGGTGCCCATTCCACCTTCGGTTGGCTGCTGCGCGACGGCTGGGAAACGGCCAATGCCGACCGGCAGATCAAGGCGATGAAGGTCAAGACGCCCAACGCCGAACAGAAAATCATGTACCTCTCCGGCGGCAACCAGCAGAAGGCCATTCTCGGTCGCTGGCTGTCGATGCCGATGAAGGTGCTGCTGTTGGACGAGCCGACCCGTGGCATCGACATCGGCGCCAAGTCGGAGATCTACCAGATCATCCACAACCTGGCCGCCAGCGGCATTGCAGTGATCGTGGTGTCCAGCGACTTGATGGAAGTGATGGGTATCAGCGACCGCATCCTGGTGATGAGCGAAGGCGCCCTGACCGGCGAACTGACTCGCGACCAAGCGGACGAGGCTCGGCTGTTGCAACTGGCTCTCCCGCGTTCGCGGGCTTGAAGAATTCGAGGTGAATGATGTCTGAGGTAAAAACTGCAAAGGGCTTCTGGCCGGGTTTCAACCAGCGCAAGTTCCTCGATGACTGGGTGATGCTGCTCGCCGCTCTGGGCATCTTTGTGCTCAGTGCGTTGTTTATCGATAACTTCCTTTCGCCGCTGAACATGCGCGGGTTGGGCCTGGCGATTTCCACCGTGGGCATTGCGGCGTGCACCATGCTGTTCTGCCTGGCGTCGGGGCACTTCGACTTGTCGGTGGGCTCGGTGATCGCCTGTGCTGGCGTGGTCGCGGGCATTGTGATCCGCGACACCGACAGCGTGGTGCTCGGCGTGTCCGCCGCGTTGGCCATGGGCCTGGTGGTGGGGCTGATCAACGGCATTGTCATCGCCAAGCTGCGCATCAACGCGTTGATTGCGACCTTGGCGACCATGCAGATCGTACGCGGCCTGGCGTACATCTTCTCCAATGGCAAGGCCGTCGGCGTGATGGACGAAGGTTTCTTCGTGTTCGGCAATGGCCAACTGATGGGCGTGCCGGTGCCGATCATCATCACTGTGCTGTGCTTTGTGTTCTTTGGCTGGTTGCTCAACTACACCACCTACGGGCGCAACACCATGGCCATCGGCGGTAACCAGGAAGCGGCGTTGCTGGCGGGCGTAAATGTTGATCGCACCAAGATCATCATCTTTGCCGTGCACGGCTTGATCGGTGCGTTGGCTGGGGTGATCCTCGCCTCGCGCATGACCTCGGGCCAGCCGATGATTGGCCAGGGCTTTGAGCTGACCGTGATCTCGGCGTGCGTCTTGGGCGGCGTGTCGCTGAGCGGCGGCATCGGCATGATCCGTCATGTGATTGCCGGGGTGCTGATTTTGGCGATCATCGAGAATGCGATGAACCTGAAGAACATCGACACCTTTTACCAGTATGTGATCCGGGGTTCGATCCTGTTGCTGGCCGTCATCATCGACCGCATGAAGCAGCGCTGATTGGGTCATAATGCTCGCCGTTTTCGTACCACCACATAGGCCCGATATGCAGGAAAACGCCCACACCCCCGTCAAAGACGCCGCCCCCACCGGCACCCAGACCCTGCTGCGTGGCCTGGGCGTTGTGCAAGCGGTGGCGGCCGGTGCGCGGGATCTGAAAGAGATCGCCAAGCGCATCGGCACCACCCGCAGCACCACCCACCGCCTGGCCAGTTGCCTGGTGGAAGAGCGTTACCTGCGGGTGGTGCCACAGGTCGGTTACCTGCTGGGGCCGAAGTTGATCGAGCTGGGTTTCCAGGCGCGGGAAGAGCTGCCGCTGGTGACTCTGGCGATCCCCTATCTGGATGAATTGTCGGCGCTGACCGGCGACACCATCCACCTGGCCATCCGTGAATACGACGACGTGTTGTACTTGCACAAGAACCCCGGCCGTAATGGTCCGGAAATGCGCTCACGGGTCGGCCATCGCATGCCGCTGGCACGCACCGGGATCGGCAAGGCCTTGCTGCTGGATGACACGGTCGCAGAGTGGCAGCGCCTGTACGAAGTCAGCCTGCCGGCGGGTGGGAAAAGCCTGCAATGGCCGCAGCACCCGGAGCAGTCCTGGGCACAGTTCGAGCAGCGCATGCATGAATACGTGGTGGGCGGTTATGCGTTCGACCTAGAAGACAACGAACCGTCGATCCGTTGCGTGGCCGCTCCGGTGCGCGATGCCAGCCGGCGCATTGTCGCCGGCATCAGCATCGCCAGTACCGTGCCCTACATGCCGCTGGAGAAAATGGCCGAGCTGATTCCTGTGCTCAAACAGGTCGCAGCCCGGCTGTCAGCGGAGTTGGGCGCGAAGGCCTGATCAGGCCTTCAACGTCGCCATGTCGATGACAAAGCGGTACTTCACATCGCCGGCGATCATGCGGCTGTAGGCTTCGTTGATGTGGCGGATGTCGAGCATTTCGATGTCGCAGGTGATGCCGTGCTCGGCGCAGAAATCCAGGACTTCCTGGGTTTCGGCAATACCACCGATCAACGAACCGGCCAGCACTTTGCGGCCCAGCACCAGCTTGGCGGCGTTGACGGGCGGGTCCACCGGCTCGATCAGGCCGACCAGGATATGCACGCCGTCAAAGCGCAGCACGTCGAGGTAGGGGTTCAGGTCGTGCTGCACCGGGATGGTGTCCAGCAGGAAGTCGAAGCTACCGGCGGCGGCTTTCATCTGGGCTTCATCGGTCGACACGATCACATGATCGGCGCCCTGGCGACGACCTTCTTCGGCCTTGCTTGCCGAGCGGGTGAACAAGGTCACTTCCGCGCCCATGGCCTTGGCAAACTTGATGCCCATATGGCCCAAGCCGCCCATGCCCAGCACGCCGACTTTATCGCCGGCCTTCACGCCGTAGTGCTTGAGCGGCGAGTAGGTGGTGATGCCTGCGCAGAGGATCGGCGCGGCGCTGGCCAGGTCAAGCTTGGCCGGGATCTTCACCACGAAATGTTCGCTGACCACGATGCTGTCGGAGTAGCCGCCCATGGTGTTGCTGCCGTCGACGCGGTCTGGGGTGGCGTAGGTCATGGTCGGGCCTTCGAGGCAGTATTGCTCCAGGTCCGCTTGGCACGCGTCGCAGTGACGGCACGAATCGACCATGCAGCCCACGCCCACCAGGTCACCGACTTTGTGCGCGGTGACGTTGGCGCCAATGGCGGTGACCTTGCCGACGATCTCGTGGCCGGGCATCAGTGGGTACACGGCGATGCCCCACTCGTTACGCGCCTGGTGGATGTCGGAGTGGCAGACGCCGCAGTACAGGATCTCGATGGCCACGTCATCGGCGCGCGGGCTGCGGCGCTGGAACGACATGGGGGCGAGGGGAGTGGTGGCCGACTGGGCGGCATAACCGATGGCGGTGTACATGAGGGAAACCTCGCTAAAACAATCACTGGGGAGGCGGCGCATTCTCCGCGCCGGGCCGGGAAGCGGCCATGGCGATTGCTCCGAGTCTCATGCCTATTCGTCCGGGAGTGCCCCGTGTTTGGATCCTTGTGACGTCAGACCTGCGATGATGTTCTCATCCCCTTTTTGCGAAGTTTTTTGCCATGCTGCTCACCCGCCATCTCGACGCCAACGCCACACTGGTGGCCTTGATTGAGGGGCTTACGCCCTGCGACGGTTTTTCCCCGACCAACCTGCCTGGCGTGCAAGTGCTGCGCGCCAGTTGCGACGTGGCGCGTGGGCCGCAGATCTACGAACCCAGCCTGATGTTCGTGGCCCAGGGCAGCAAAGTCGCCTACCTGGGCCCGCGTACGCTGGAGTATGGCGCCGGGCATTACCTGATCCAGGCGATGCCGGTGCCGTTCGAATGCGAGACATTTGCCATGGCGTCCGACGCGCCGTTGTACGGCGTCACAGTGGGCATTGACCGTGTGGTGCTGGGGGAGCTGGTCATGGCCATGGGCATTCAGGCCGGGCCGCCACCGACGGCGCAGACGCTGGAGTCGATGAGTTCGGTAATGCTCGATGACGCGATGCGCGGCGCCGTCGAACGTTTACTGCAATGCCTGCACGATCCGCTGGAAAGCCGGATCATGGGCCCGGCGCGGGTCAGGGAAGTGTTGTTCACCGCATTGCGCGGGCCGCAGGCGGATGTGTTGCGGGCGTTGGTGGAACAGCAGGGGCAGTTTTCGCGGATCGCCACGTCGTTGAATCACTTGCATGCCCATTACGCCGAGCCGCTGAATATCGAGACGCTGGCGGGGTACGCGCACATGAGTGCGTCGACGTTTCATGAGCATTTCAAGCGCTGTACGTTGTTGTCGCCGGTGCAGTACCTGAAACGTCTGCGCCTCCTCAAGGCTCAGCAACTGCTGCTGGTGGATGGCATGGGTGTGGCGCAGGCGGCGCATAGCGTGGGGTATCAGAGTACGTCGCAGTTCAGCCGGGAATATAAACGCTACTTCCTGCGCAATCCCGGCGAAGAGCGCGCCGCATAAAAAAGGCCCCCATTCGGGAGCCTTTTTGTTCAAGCAGCGGGCTTACATGTTCGGGTAAGTCGGCCCACCCGCGCCTTCCGGCGTGACCCAGGTGATGTTCTGCGAAGGGTCCTTGATGTCACAGGTCTTGCAGTGCACGCAGTTCTGAGCGTTGATCTGGAAGCGTTTCTCGCCGTCTTCCTTGGTGATCACTTCATACACGCCAGCCGGGCAGTAGCGCTGCGCCGGTTCATCGTAGAGCGGCAGGTTGGTGCCGATCGGGATGCTCGGGTCTTTCAGCTTCAGGTGGCACGGTTGCTCTTCTTCATGGTTGGTGCTGGAGAGGAACACCGAACTCAGCTTGTCGAAGCTCAGCTTGCCGTCGGGTTTCGGGTAGTCGATCTTCTTGCTGTCCTTGGCCAGCTTGAGGCAGGCGTAGTCCGGCTTGGTGTCGTGCAGGGTGAACGGCATCTTGCCGCCCAGGATGTTCTGGTCGAACCAGTTGAAGCCAGCGCCGATGATCGGGCCGAACTTGTGCATTGCCGGGCCGAAGTTGCGGCTGGCGAACAGTTCTTCGTAGAGCCAGCTGGATTTGAAGCTGTCGACGTAAGCGGTCAGTTCATCACCGCCTTCGGAGTCGGCGAACAGGCGGTCGGCCACGGCGTCGGCGGCGAGCATGCCAGACTTCATCGCGGTGTGGCTGCCCTTGATCTTGGCGAAGTTCAGGGTGCCGAGGTCGCAACCGATCAATGCGCCACCTTTGAAGACCATCTTCGGCAGCGAGTTCAGGCCGCCTTTGCAGATGGCGCGGGCGCCATAGCTGATGCGCTTGCCGCCTTCCAGGTACTGGGCCAGCACCGGGTGGTGCTTGAGGCGCTGGAACTCATCGAACGGCGACAGGAAGGTGTTGCTGTAGGACAGGTCGACGATCAGTCCAACGACCACCTGGTTGTTTTCCAGGTGATAAAGGAACGAGCCGCCGGTGTTTTCGGCGCTCATGATGTCGAGCGGCCAACCGGCGGTGTGCACCACCAGGCCAGGTTGGTGCTTGGCGGGGTCGATTTCCCAGATTTCCTTCAGACCGATGCCGTAGTGCTGGGCGTCGGCGTCGCTGTCCAGGTTGAAGCGCTGGATCAGTTGCTTGCCGATGTGGCCACGGCAACCTTCGGCGAACAGCGTGTACTTGCCGCGCAGTTCCATTCCGGGGGTGTAGACGCCTTCTTTCGGGTTGCCTTCACGGTCGACGCCGAGGTCGCCGGTGATGATCCCGCGCACTACGCCGTTTTCGTCGAACAGCGCTTCCTGGGCGGCGAAGCCTGGGTAGACTTCCACGCCCAGGTTCTCGGCCTGCTGGGCCAGCCAGCGGCACAGGTTGCCCAGAGAGATGATGTAATTGCCTTCGTTGTGCATGGTCTTGGGCACAAAGAAGTCAGGCACCTTGGTGGAGGCTTCGGGGCTGCGCAGTACATAGATGTCGTCGCGCACCACCGGGGTGTTGAGCGGGGCGCCGAGTGCTTTCCAGTCCGGGAACAGTTCGTTCAGGGCGCGGGGTTCGAACACGGCACCGGAGAGGATATGCGCGCCGACTTCGGAGCCTTTCTCGACCACGCAGACGCTGATTTCCTTACCGGCTTCGGCGGCCTTCTGCTTCAGTCGGCAGGCGGCAGACAGTCCCGCCGGGCCAGCGCCGACGATGACCACGTCGAATTCCATGTATTCGCGTTCCACAGGCTATCTCCTACTCAAGGCTCAACAGGCTTTTTTTTCTAATGGGTGGAGGTTCGGTGTCGTCTTGCGGCAACGGCAAGACCCACCTTTCTCTCTAGGTGGCGCATTATATCTACACCACTGCCAGCGTCCAATACAAACGTTTGTTTGAATTGCCCGCAGGCTAGGTAAATCAAAGTGGTGCGGCTTATGACTGGCTATTTTGCCGTATTGACCAGAATAGGTGTTCCGGTCAATATACGGTCGGTTTTGCGCTAACCGTAGGCAGACTGCAGGTTTCAAGAGCACGTCCAAAAGCAAGACAGGTGGCGCGCGTCCAGACACTGGCGCGCAGTTTACACGCTGCGATAAAGAATGACCTCTCAGTCACCACTGACGAACGGTCATCATTTCCCGTGAGCAAGGTCACCGCCTGCGTTTTTGGAGGTGCCCTTGTGTGCCGATGAGCATCAACCGCCAGGTTCGCCTAGGCGACTTTCTTTTCACCGGAGAGTAACGAGGAATCCATGAAGGTTCTTGTAGCTGTCAAACGCGTTGTCGATTACAACGTGAAAGTTCGCGTCAAGGCGGACAATTCCGGCGTCGACCTTGCTAACGTCAAGATGTCGATGAACCCTTTCTGCGAAATCGCTGTGGAAGAAGCCGTCCGCCTGAAAGAGAAAGGCGTGGCGACTGAAATCGTCGTGGTTTCCATCGGCCCTACCACTGCTCAAGAGCAGCTGCGTACCGCCCTGGCACTGGGTGCCGACCGCGCTATCCTGGTCGAGTCCGCTGAAGACCTGACCTCCCTGGCCGTGGCCAAGCTGCTCAAAGCCGTTGTCGACAAGGAACAGCCTCAGCTGGTGATCCTCGGCAAACAGGCCATCGACAGCGACAACAACCAGACTGGCCAGATGCTGGCTGCGCTGACCGGTTACGGCCAGGGCACCTTCGCCTCCAAAGTCGAAGTGAGCGGCGACAGCGTGGCTGTGACCCGTGAAATCGACGGCGGCGCGCAGACCGTTTCCCTGAAACTGCCGGCCATCGTCACCACCGACCTGCGTTTGAACGAGCCGCGCTACGCGTCCCTGCCAAACATCATGAAAGCCAAGAAGAAGCCGCTTGAGTCGGTCACTCCTGAAGCTTTGGGCGTTTCCACCGCCTCCACCAACAAGACCGTCAAGGTTGAAGCACCGGCTGCACGCAGCGCGGGCATCAAGGTCAAGTCGGTGGCCGAACTGGTCGAGAAACTGAAAAACGAAGCGAAGGTGATCTGATCATGGCTATCCTCGTAATCGCCGAGCACGACAACAAGGTTGTGGCCCCGGCCACCCTGAACACCGTGGCTGCTGCCGCTAAAATCGGTGGCGATATTCACGTACTGGTAGCAGGCCAAGGCGCTGGCGCCGTGGCTGAAGCCGCAGCGAAAATCGCTGGCGTGAGCAAAGTCCTGCTGGCCGACAACGCCGCGTACGCTCACCAACTGCCGGAAAACGTTGCTCCGCTCGTTGCTGAGCTGGGCGCTGGCTACAGCCACATCCTGGCTGCCGCTACGTCCAACGGCAAAAACATCCTGCCACGCGTTGCCGCGCAGTTGGACGTTGACCAGATCTCCGAGATCATCTCGGTTGAAAGCGCCGACACGTTCAAGCGCCCGATCTACGCCGGTAACGCCATCGCTACCGTACAGTCCAACGCTTCGGTCAAAGTCATCACCGTGCGTGCCACCGGTTTCGACCCGGTTGCCGCCGAAGGGGGTTCGGCTGCCGTTGAAGCCGTCGCGGCTGCCCACGACGCTGGCACTTCCAGCTTTGTTGGCGAAGAGCTGGCCAAGTCGGATCGTCCTGAGCTGACCGCTGCCAAGATCGTCGTCTCGGGCGGCCGTGGCATGCAGAACGGTGACAACTTCAAGCACCTGTACGCCCTGGCCGACAAGCTGGGCGCTGCGGTCGGCGCTTCCCGCGCGGCCGTCGACGCAGGTTTCGTACCCAACGATATGCAGGTCGGCCAGACCGGCAAGATCGTTGCGCCACAGCTGTACATCGCCGTCGGTATCTCCGGCGCGATCCAGCACTTGGCCGGTATGAAAGACTCCAAAGTGATCGTTGCGATCAACAAGGACGAAGAAGCACCGATCTTCCAGGTGGCTGATTATGGCCTGGTGGCGGACTTGTTCGAAGCTGTACCTGAGCTGGAGAAGCTGGTCTAAACCAGCGGCTTCACTTATAAAGAGCCCGGTCCTTGTGACCGGGCTTTTTTTTGACTTGGAGACACACGCCATGGAATTGCGCCCTTGGGCGGTACTGCTGGGCCTCACATTGCTGCCGACGCTATCGCTGGCCGCCGGCAAATGCGATCGCCTGGTGATCACCGGCAGCCCGGATGCGCCGCCGTTGCTCTGGCGCGACCCGCAAGACCCCACGCACCTGATCGGCGCCACCGCCGATGTGTTGCAACAAGTGGGCAAGGACCTCGGCTTGAAAATCGACCTGCTCTACGGTGGCAAGCGCTCCCTGGCCCTGGAGGAAGTGCGCAGCGGGCGCATGGACATCCTCGCCGACGCACCGCTGAACCTGGGTGAGCTGGAAACCCTCGATTACATCCACCCAGCCTTGGTGCAACTCGACTACCTGGTGTGGACGCGCAAGGACTCGGCGCTGGCCTATGCCACGGCCGCCGACCTGCACGGGCACAAAGGCGCGGTGTCGGAACGTGCGCGTTTGAGCGCGGCCTTCGAAACCTTCGCCGGTGAGCAACTGAGCCTGCAACGCCTGCCGTCGCTGACGCCGGCGTTCCAGAAGCTGCTGCTGGGTGAAGTCGACTACGTGCTGGCCGGGCGTTATTCCGGCATGGCCATGGCGCAGACCCTGGGCATGAGCAACGACCTGATGGCCCGCGATATCCCCATCGACCAGCCGGGCCTGTACCTGGCGATTTCCCACAACTCGGCCTGCAATGATCCGTGGCTACGCGGACAGCTGGCCAAAAAGATGACAGAATTGCCCGCGTCCGGTGTGGCGCAAGCTGCGTTGCAGAGCAATCTGGAGCGCTGGAAAGCGCAATTGCAGCAACCCGTCGGCACCCCAACAAAGTAGGGATTTTCAGTGACTCTTCGACCTCTTTTCGCGGCCCTCGCCGTTGTCGCTCTGGCGGGATGTGCAGCCGATCCTGCGCCGAATGAACAAATGCGCCTCACCCAGCAAGCCCTGGAGCAAGCCAGTGCCGTGGGGGCCAACGCGGATGAATCGCCGGAATTGAAACTGGCCGAAGCCAAGTTCGCCCGGGCCAAGTCGAGCATGGCCGACCAATCCTACAAAAACGCCCGTATGCGTTTCGAGCAAGCCGAACTGGATGCACGCCTGGCCGAAGCCAAGGTGCTGACGCGCAAGAGCCAGGAACAACTGAACGTGCTCAACACCCGTATTACCCGCCTGCGCAAGCAATTGCAGTTGGGGGAAGCCCAATGAGCCCGATGATCCGTAGTTTGAGCTGTGCGGTGGTGTTGGGCACCGCCGTGTTGGGCGGTTGCGCCAGCCATCCCGACAGCGAGCAGGCCTTGCAACAGGCGGGCAACGACTTCCAGCAGGTCAAGGAAGACGCCAATGTGCTGCGCTTTGCGCCCAAGGACGTGATCCGCGCCGGTGAATCCCTGGCCCGTGCCGACCGTTTGTCCAGCTACTGGGGCAGCGGCGCCGACGTGGTGCATTACGCCTACCTGAGCCAGCGCTACAGCGCGATTGCTCGCGAACACAGCGAGCAGGGGCTCAATGAAGAACGCCGCGTCAAGCTCGAACTGGAGCGCCAGCGCCTGCAATTGGCCCTGCGTGAAAACAAGCTGATCAGCGTGCAGCAGCAGGGCAAGTGGCTGGAAGAGCAGATCGCCAGCCTGGCCACTACCCAGACCGATCGCGGCCTGGTGATGACCTTGGGCGATGTGCTGTTCGATACCGGTGAAGCAGAGCTGAAAAACTCGGCCAACCGCACGGTGCTGAAAATCGTACAGTTCCTGCAACTCAACCCCAAGCGCGTAGTGCGCATCGAGGGTTATGCCGACAACACCGGCGGCGAGCGCGAAAACCTCAAACTGTCCCGTGACCGCGCGCAGTCGGTGGCGGATGTGCTGGTCGACCTGGGGATCGACGAAAAACGCATCCAGGTCGAAGGCTACGGCGACCAGTATCCTGTCGAAGCCAACGCCTCCGAGCGGGGCCGGGCGCAGAACCGTCGGGTGGAAATTGTGTTCTCGGATGAGAAAGGTCAATTGGGCGCCGCTCGATAAACCTGCCTTCTCCCATCAGCCCGGGTTTATCCCGGGTTTTTGTTGCCTGTAACTCCATGACCCAACCCTTACAGTTTTTGCTGTCACTCCAACGCGTGCTCGACTATTGTGGCAACTGTCCCCGTACACTTCTAAACTGTGCCGGTATGTTTCACACAAAAATAAAATACCCGTGAAATCGAGTGCTGCGTCATGACCAATCTGTTGCTTTACCAACGTATCGCCCAGCAACTGGCTGAGGATATCCGGCGCGGTGTCTATCAACCGGGCGAACGTGTGCCTTCGGTGCGCAAGATGAGCTCGCAGTTGAACGTGAGCCACGCCACGGTGTTGCAGGCCTACGCCAACCTGGAAGACCAGGGGCTGATCCGGGCGCGGCCGCAGTCCGGCTATTACGTGCACCAGACGCCAGCACTCACCGCGCCGACGCCGGACATCGCCCGGGTCGAACGCCCGGGCTTGGTCACCCGCAGCAGCATCATCCAGCAGGTATTGGGCGAGTCGCGCCGCGAAGGCGTGTTCCCGCTGGGGGCCGCCGTGCCGAGCGTGGATTACTTGCCGGTGCGCGCGCTGCACCAGCAACTGGCCAAGGTCACGCGCTTCCAGAGCCCACGGGCATTCAGCTATATGTTCAGCCCCGGTTTCGAACCGCTGCGCCGTCAGGTGGCGATCCGCATGCGCGATGCGGGCGTGGTGGTGGACCCTTCCGAAGTGGTGATCACCCACGGTTGCGTCGATGCGTTGCAGATGTCGCTGCGCGTGCTGACGCGGCCGGGCGACCTGATTGCCGCAGAGTCACCGACCTATTACGGCTTGCTGCAACTGGCCGACCTGTTGGGCCTTAAAGTCATCGAGATCCCCAGCGACCCGTCCACCGGCATGAGCCTGGAAGCCCTGCAACTGGCGGCCAACCAATGGTCGATCAAGGCGTTGGTGTTGACCACGCGCCTGAGTAACCCGCTGGGCGGCACCATGCCCGAAGAGCGGCAGAAACAGTTGCTGCGTCTGGCGTCGGACTTCGACATCCAGATTGTCGAGGACGATATCTACGGCGAGCTGATGTTCGAACTGGGCCGCACCAAGGCCCTGAAGGCCTATGACCGCCTGGATCGGGTGATCTATTGCTCCAGTTTTTCCAAGACGCTGTCCCCCGGCGTGCGCATCGGCTGGATGATCGCCGGCAAGTACCAGCAGGAAATCCAGCGCTTGCAGATGTTCAGCACCCACTCCGCGTGCAGCGTCACGCAGATGGGCGTCGCCGCGTACCTGGAGAATGGTGGCTACGATCGGCACCTGCGTTACATCCGTCAGGAGTACCGCAAGAACCTCAGCGCCTTCCAGCTGGCGGTGCAGCAATATTTTCCGGAAGGCACACAGATGACGCGTCCGACCGGCGGCTTCATCCTGTGGGTCAGTTTGCCCGGACGGGTCAATACCCAGGAACTGCACGTGCGCGCACTGCAACAGGGCATCAGCATCGCGCCGGGGCTGATTTTCAGTAATACCGAACAGTTCAACCACTGTATTCGCCTCAACTGCGGTACGCCGTGGAACCGCGAGGCAGAGCGTGCGCTGATGACCTTGGGGATGCTGGCGAGTCAGTTGTGCCAGGAGACGGCAGCCGGACTGTGACGCTCAGAAAGGGGACAAATCCTATAGCACGCTAATCACCGCGCTTGTCATGCCGCGCACAACAAGCGAGCATATGGCCCTCTGCCGTTAATGCTGTAGGCAATATGACTTCGATTGTTCGCGCGGTTTTGGTGATTGGCTTGTTAAGCCTGTGCAACGTCGGCACAGTGCTGGCGGCAGCCCCTGTGAGCGAAACGAAGCCCGCCGCCAGTACCGAGCAGAAGACCCCCGCGAAAAAACCCGCCCCCGTTAAACAAGCGCCAGCGGTGAAAAAAACCACCGCCGCCGCCAAAAAACGTGCGGCCAGTAAGTCCAAGGCGTCCCGCGAAGTGACGCAGACGCAATTGCCACCGGCACAGTTGGACCTGTCGCTGCCGTCGGACATGGTCAGGCACTTGCAGCCTATCGGCACCATGCCCAAACCCAAAAGTGTGCCCCTGCTGCCACCGATGTTCGGCGAGAAGCCCACCGACAACAGCGCGTTCCAGATCAACGGCCGCTTGCTCAGCAATGAAATGAAGCTGCAGTTGCGCAACGAAGAACGGCGCGAAGTGGAGGGTGCAGCGTTGGAATTCGAATTCAAACAGTAAACTTTCCCTACAAAGGTGACGTCGACCGCCGACCATGTGTCGGAGACTGGTCAGTCACTTTTGTTTTCTGCGAAAAACCCCTGTTAGACCATTTTAAAACGGCTGTTTTAGGGCGTACTCTAGCCCGGCCATCCACATTGAGTCGTCGAGGACCTGCTGGTCATGAATTGCCGTGAAGGCTGTGGCGCATGCTGCATCGCCCCCTCCATCAGTTCGCCATTACCCGGAATGCCACAGGGCAAACCGGCAGGCGTTCGCTGTGTGCACCTGTCGGTCGAACTGCTATGCCAGATTTTCGGCCAACCGGAGCGACCGGCGGTGTGCAGTGATTTCAAGGCGGATCTCGAGGTCTGCGGCACCGACCAGGCCGATGCGATCCGCTTGATCGGCTGGTGGGAGCAGATGACGGCGGCTTGATGGGCTTTACTATCGGAACTTTTTTTCGGAACTTCGACAATAAGGAATACAACAATGGGTTCGCTGAAACGAATGGCTGTGGTGTGCGGGTTTACGGTGTTGTTTGCTGCCACTGCCCAGGCTGAGGATTGGCAAGTCGCCAAGGACGAAGACGGTATCAAGGTGTCCCTGAGCGAAATTGCCGGCTCCAAATACAAGGCGTATCGCGGTGTGACCGTGATCAAGGCGCCAGTAGCCAAAATCGTCGCACTCCAGGAAGACGTAGCCGGTGCCTGTGCCTGGATCCACGAGTGCAAATCCCAGAAGCTGGTCGACAAAAAAGGCGACGAGAGCTGGACCTACACCCAATTCAAAGCCCCGTTCCCTGTGACGGATCGTGATTCCTACCTGCACATCACTACTACCAAGGCGGCCGACGGCACGTTGACCCGTAAGCTGGAAGGCGTGCCGACCTACAAGCCTGAAGAAAAAGGCTACGTACGTGTCGCCCAAGTGGACGGTTTCTGGAAACTGGTGCCCAAAGGCGACAACCAGACCGAAGTCACCTACCAGGTTCACACCGAACCAGGCGGCAGCGTGCCCTCTTGGCTGGCCAACAAGTTCGTGGTGGACGCGCCGTTCAACACCTTGAAAGCCTTGAAAGAACACGCTGAGAAGTAAACGCAGCTGATCAGGTGTCTCCTACCTTGGGTGGAACGTTTGCGGAGCCCCCAAGGTCCAGATAGAGGTAAGCCCACACATGGGTTTTATCGAGGAGGCACCGATGCAAAAGTGGCAGATTACCTTCGTTGATGATCACGGCGTGAAGTCCGTCGAGCAGTTCACCTGCGAGCAGAAGCCCAGCCTCGAAGATGCGGCACACATGATCCGCAACAAGCTGGTGCCCGTTGCCGCCGAACTGGACCTCAATGATCTTGAGGGCCGCAAGCCCGAGCCTACGGTCAAGATCCTCAAAGACCAGAACAGTATCCAGATCCTCGACATCTCTCCCGCCGCCTGAACATTCCCTGTCCACCCTTCAAGCACCTCTGGTGGAGGTGATAGCTTCGCGCTACTCTGCAAGTGAGATCAGCGAATGAATCGCTAGTTCTGGTCTTGTCAGCTACATGCTTGTTTTCCAGCGGTGATGTTGTTGCCGTAGTTCCCACGCCAGTAAGGCGTGGGCTTCGGGAAGCACGGAAAGTCTATCCATCAATTCGAGGAGCACTTTTCATGAGCACAGCCTATCAAGAAGACATCAGCACCAACGTTCTGCGCCGCATGAAAGAAGGCGGTTTCGACTTCTCGCGTTTCCACCCCATCGAGTTCTACGCCATTTTCCCGGATGAGGAACGGGCGCGCCGGGCTGCGGGTGAGTTTCGTGGGGAATCCCTGAATGCCCAGGTCAGTGCGCGCGACGATGGCGCCTGGTACCTGGAGCTGAGCAAGATCATGTCCGCTACCTACGACGGCATAGGCGACTTCGAACAAGACTTTGGGGCGGTGGTCGAGCCGCTGGGCGGGATCATCGAGGGATGGGGCGTGAAGCAGGAGGTGCGTGGGTTACCCATGTAGCAGCTTGAAGTATGAGAAACACAGCGTATCGGCTGACCTTTGGGTCGGCCGATTTTGTTTGTGCCGTGGGAAAATATTCGGAACTTGCGCGCTATTTTTGCGCACCAAAAAAAAGGCCACCCGAGAGGGTGGCTTAAAGGGAAGAGCGGTTCGCTGAAGGCAGTTCAGCAGATGGGGCGATTATCCGCAGCCTGGGCCGGGCAGTGAAATCAACTCTGACTATGCTGTTGATAGTCAAAGCCCGCATTGCGATGAAGCGTCGGGCCACGCACCGGGCATTCTGCGCACCAGGACGGTGCGACTGGATTCTGGTTTTAATTCAACTCACTGATTTTTAAGTGTTTATGCCGCTGGCACGGGCCTTGCGATGGTTCTAGCGCCCGGGTGACAAGGAGTTCGGCATGATCCGCACTTATTACGATGAAATGTACGATGGGGCAGGCCAGGTCCGGCCTCATTACCGCGAGTTCGCCCGTTGGTTGGCCGAAACCCCTGCTGAATTGCTGGCCCAGCGCCGGCGTGAAGCCGATTTGCTGTTTCACCGCGCCGGGATCACCTTCACGCTCTACGGTGACGAGCAGGGTACGGAACGGTTGATTCCCTTCGATACCATCCCGCGAAGCATTCCTGCCAGCGAATGGCGGATTGTCGAGCGCGGCTGTATCCAGCGGGTCAAGGCGCTGAACATGTTTCTCGCCGACCTGTATCACGAACAGCGCATCATCAAGGCCGGGATCATCCCCGCTGAACAGGTGCTGGCCAACGAGCAATACCAGTTGGCGATGCAGGGGCTGGACCTGCACCGCGACCTCTATTCCCACATCTCCGGCGTCGACCTTGTACGCGACGGTGACGGCACGTACTACGTGCTGGAAGACAACCTGCGTACGCCGAGCGGCGTCAGCTACATGCTCGAAGACCGCAAGATGATGATGCGCCTGTTCCCCGAGCTGTTCGCTGCCCAGCGAATCGCGCCCATCGATCACTACCCCAACTTGCTGCTCGACACCTTGAAAAGCTCCAGCCCCCTGGATAACCCCAGCGTGGTTGTATTGACGCCAGGTCGCTTCAACAGTGCGTTCTTCGAGCATGCGTTCCTGGCCCGTGAAATGGGCGTGGAACTGGTGGAGGGCGCCGACCTGTTCGTGCGTGATGACCGCGTCTTCATGCGCACCACTGACGGGCCCAAGGCCGTGGATGTGATCTACCGTCGTCTGGATGACGCGTTCCTCGACCCGTTGGCCTTCAACCCCGAATCCATGCTCGGCGTGCCGGGACTGCTCGCGGCTTATCGCTCTGGCAATGTGGTATTGGCCAATGCCATCGGCACCGGCGTGGCGGATGACAAGTCGGTGTACCCCTTCGTCACCGAGATGATCCGTTTTTACCTGGACGAAGAGCCGATCCTGAAGAATGTTCCGACCTTCCAGTGCCGTAAGCCCGACGAATTGTCCCACGTGCTGGCCAACCTGCCCGACCTGGTGGTGAAGGAAACCCAGGGCTCCGGCGGCTACGGCATGCTGGTGGGCCCAGCGTCCACTGCGGCAGAAATCGAGGCCTTCCGTGCCCGTATCAAGGCCAAGCCCCATGCCTATATCGCCCAGCCGACCCTGTGTTTATCCACCTGCCCGACCTTTGTCGAAAACGGCATAGCGCCGCGTCATATCGACCTGCGCCCGTTCGTGCTGTCCGGCAAGGAAACCCGTGTGGTCCCCGGCGGCTTGACCCGCGTGGCGTTGCGTGAGGGCTCGCTGGTGGTCAATTCGTCCCAGGGTGGCGGCACCAAAGACACCTGGGTGGTGGAGGACTGATGCCATGTTGAGTCGAACTGCTTCGGATCTGTACTGGATGTCGCGCTACCTGGAACGTGCGGAAAACCTCGCACGCATGCTCGATGTCAGCTATTCGCTGTCGCTGATGCCCCAGGACGGGCGCGGCGATGGCCTGCACGAACTGGCCATGCCGCTGTTGATCACCGGCACCCTGGAGGATTACCACGAACGCCACGGCGAACTGCACGCAGAACGTCTGTTGCACTTCTTTGCACTGGATGCCGCCAATCCGGCCAGCATCTACAGTTGTCTCGGCGCTGCGCGGGCCAGCGCCCATGCGGTGCGTGGGCGAATTACCGCCGACATGTGGGAAAACATCAACGCCACCTGGCTGGATATTCGCGATATCGCCCAGCAGGGCTTGAGCCGCTATGGCATGAGCCGGTTCTGCGAGTGGGTCAAAGAGCGTTCCCATCTGTTTCGCGGCGCCACCTACGGCACCATCATGCGTAACGATGCGTTCCGCTTTATTCGCCTGGGCACTTTTATCGAGCGTGCCGACAACACACTGCGCCTGCTGGACGCCCGCTATGAGATGGCCGGCGATCGCGCCGAAGCGGTCACCGATGGCACCGCCCACGCCTACTATCAGTGGAGCGCCTTGTTGCGTGCGTTGTCGTCGTTCGAAGCCTACACCGAGATTTACCGCGATGCCCCTGGCGCTCGGCAGGTGGCGGAGTTGCTGCTGTTGCGCGCCGATGTGCCGCGCTCACTGCGTGCCTGCAGCGAAGAGATCGACCAGATTCTCGCCAGCCTGCCGGGCCTCAACGGTCGACCGGCCCAGCGCCTGGCCGCCGAGATGGACGCGCGACTGCGCTTCACCGCCATCGATGAAATCCTCGAGGAAGGCCTGCACGCCTGGCTGACCGACTTTATCCCCTTGGTCCGCCAGTTGGGCGACGCCATCTACAGTTCCTACCTGGAGGCGGCATGAGACTCTCCATCAGCCACGAAACCACCTACCACTACGAAGACCAGGTACGCGCCAGCATCCAGTACCTGCGCCTGACGCCCCACGATAGCGAACGCCAGCACGTACTCAGCTGGCAACTCGACCTGCCGCGTCCGGTTCGCGCCCAAGTGGACCCCTTCGGCAACATCCTGCATGTGCTGACCCTGGATGAACCCCACGACGCCATCATCATCGGCGCCCGTGGCCAGGTGGACATTGACGAGTTGCGCGAGGCCGAACACGAGAGCCAATCGGCGTTCCCGTTCCTGCGGTGCACCCGCCTGACCGAACCTGACGAAGCCTTGCGCGGGTTTGCCGACCAGCAGTGCCACCAACGTCGTGACCGCACCGCGTTAATCGACCTGATGCACGCGCTCAACCAGGCGATGGTCTACACACCCGGCGCCACCGAAGTCGACACCTGCGCCGCCCAGGCCTTCGCCGGCCGTGCGGGCGTGTGCCAGGACCACACCCACGCGTTCCTGGCCTGCGCGCGCAGCCTGGGGATTCCTGCGCGGTATGTGTCGGGGTATTTGTACTCGGAGGACAGCACGCACCTGGCCAGCCACGCCTGGGCTGAAGCCTGGCTGGATGACGCGTGGTACAGCTTTGATGTGACCAACCAGCTTGCGCGGCCGGAGCGGCATTTGAAGCTGGCGGTGGGGTTGGATTACCTGGATGCCTGTCCGGTGCGTGGGATGCGTCGGGGCGGTGGACATGAGCAGATGCATGCCAAGGTGTTTGTGGCGCCGACGCCGGTGATCTCCGTCCAGCAGCAATGACCTTGTGGCGAGCCCGCTCGCCACAAGGGTTCCTCACCCGATGTTTAAGGTTGCTGCTTACGCCCCGCCATATGCTTCAAATACCCCACCAACAAATCCAGCTCGCCGTCCGGCAACACACTGGCAGCAAACGCCGGCATCTTCGCCTGCGGCCAATGCCGCAAGCTCTGCGGGTCACGGATATAGCGCTTGAGGAAATCACCACCGAAATACTCGGTGGGGTTATACGGAATGTTCAAGTCCGGCCCTACCTGCGCATCGCCGGCCCCGTTCAGCCGATGGCAAGCCAGGCAATTTTTCTGGAACAGCGCAAAGCCTTGGTTGATCGGGTCATTGGCTGCCAGCTTTGGGTCCGGCAACAGTGCGGGAAAGCGCTCGACAACCGTCTTTAACTGTTTGATCCCGGAGATCTGGAACGGCCACTGCTCAGGGCTGATGTGCCCGGCTTGCGGGTCGGTCCACACCAGGTAGAAGGGCCCTGCACTCGGTTTGCCTTGCGCCAGTGCAGGCCATGGCTGGGCAGGATCTTCCACCGCCAGCCAGGCGCGTGATCCATGGGTTTCCAGCAGCGGCGCAGCGGTGAGTTCGGCAGCGAAACCATCCAGGGCAACGGCCTGCAAGTGGCTTTCAGCTTTCAGTCCCGGTAGGAGCGCGGCCAAGGGCACTGCGCGATAACTCATGGTGCGCTTGTAGGAAACGTCATCGACAATCTGCACCGTTTGCGCCTGCGGGTGCTTGAGCAGATCAGCGGTCTGCCACGTCTTGTGTGTATGGTCGAGTTCGATGGTCAATTGTGCTGCCGAAGCGGGAAGCGCGATCAGCAAGGCGAGGAGGGCGAAGATCGATTTCAAGAGGCAGGCCCGGTGTAAGGTGGCGATGGCGCTCACGATACCGGAAATCGGCGCGCAAAAAGAAAGCCCCTGCAGGACCGCTATGCGCAATGTCCCGGCAGGTGCTGCCAAAAGCTGCAAACCCGGTGCTGTGAAGGCACGGAATGTGGGCGTTGAGGGGTCACCCAATGACCTTGGTCAAGTTGGGCAAGATCAGAATCAGTGTGGTGGCGAACAGAATGAGTCCCGCCTGACGTACTTTCGAATGTTTGAACATGGCTGACTGCCTTTTGTTGTTATTCCTGAGCGTCAAATGCGTGCCGGTTTTATTTCAGTATGGCGAGATGACGTGTCGCTTTTCTTACAGCCGCTCCAGCAAAACCCGGCAGTGGCTTCCTACTGATTCAACCTTAGAGCCCTCGTTCTTCGTGGCTTAGACTCATTTCATATCAGCTCATGAATATTTCAGCTTAAAAAGGCATGAGGCATATCGCCATCTTGGCGCCAATGCCTTGGCTAGACAGCTAAAACGATTAACCCGGCGATTAGCTTAGGAGACTACCGTTCGTCCGAGCGAGGGGGTCAAAAGCAATGAGCGCATCCGTCATTGAAACCGTGTCAATCGGGCCTAAGGTAGAGGCACACATGCACAGCGGTTCGAGGACGTCATGACCCAAGCTTTGATCTTTGATGCGATACGCACGCCCCGTGGCAAAGGCAAGGCCGACGGTGCCTTGCACAGCGTCAAGCCGGTGAACCTGGTGGCCGGCCTGCTCACGGCGCTGGCCCGGCGCAGCGACCTCGACACCCACCACGTAGACGACATCGTGCTCGGCTGCGTAACGCCGATAGGCGACCAGGGCGCCGACATCGCCAAGACCGCTGCTTTGGTGGCGGACTGGGACATCAGCGTCGCCGGTGTGCAGATCAACCGTTTCTGCGCGTCGGGCCTGGAAGCCGTCAATTTGGGTGCGATGAAAGTGCGTTCCGGCTTCGAAGACCTGGTGGTGGTCGGTGGCGTTGAGTCCATGTCCCGCGTGCCCATGGGCAGTGACGGTGGCGCCTGGGTACTCGATCCGCAGACCAATATGCACAGCCACTTCACCCCACAGGGTATCGGCGCGGACCTGATTGCCACCTTGGAAGGTTTTACCCGTGAGGACGTCGACACTTTCGCCCTACATTCCCAACAGAAAGCGGCGAGGGCGCGGGCGGATGGGTCTTTCAATAAATCGCTGATCGCGGTGCACGACCAGAACGGCATCGTGCTGCTGGACCATGACGAATTTATTCGCGGCGACTCGACGCTCGAAGGCCTGGGCAAACTCAAGCCCAGCTTCGAAATGATGGGGCACATGGGCTTCGACGCCACAGCATTGCGGGTCTACAGCCATGTGGAGCGCATTCAGCATGTGCACACACCGGGCAACAGCTCTGGCATCGTCGATGGTGCCGCGTTGATGTTGATCGGCTCTGAGGCCAAGGGCCGCGAGCTGGGCCTGCAACCCCGTGCGCGTATCGTCGCCACGGCGGTCACCAGCACCGACCCGACCATCATGCTCACCGGCCCCGCGCCCGCCACGCGCAAGGCCCTGGCCAAGGCCGGGTTGCGCGTCGAAGACATCGACCTGTTCGAAGTCAACGAAGCCTTTGCCTCAGTGGTGCTCAAGTTCATCAAGGACATGGGCATCGACGCGGCGCGGGTCAACGTGAATGGCGGCTCCATCGCCATGGGCCACCCGTTGGGCGCCACCGGTTGCGCCATCCTCGGCACCTTGCTCGACGAACTGGAAGTGCGCCAGCAGCGCTACGGCCTGGCCACCCTGTGTGTCGGCGGTGGCATGGGCATCGCCACCATTATCGAACGCCTCTGAGCCCAAGGAATCAGTCATGACCCAAGCCATTCGTTACGAAAAAGGCCAGGACGGCATCGTAGTGCTGACCCTCGACATGCCCGGCCAGAGCGCCAACACTATGAACGGCGCGTACCGCGAGGCCATGGCGGCCACGGTGCAGCGCCTGGAGGCGGAAAAGGATGACCTTGCCGGCGTAGTGATCACCTCGGCCAAGAAGACATTTTTCGCCGGCGGCAACCTCAATGAATTGATCAAGGTCGACAAGGCCCACGCCAAGGATTTCTACGACGGCGTGCTGGTGCTGAAAGCGCAACTGCGCCGCCTGGAAACCCTCGGCAAACCCGTGGTCGCCGCGATCAATGGCGCGGCGCTGGGGGGCGGTTGGGAGATTTGCCTGGCATGCCATTATCGCGTGGCGCTGGACGACAAATCGGTGCAGCTGGGCCTGCCGGAAGTCACCTTGGGCTTACTGCCGGGTGGTGGCGGGGTGGTGCGCATGGTGCGCATGCTGGGGTTGGAAAAGGCCTTGCCGTATCTGCTCGAAGGCAAGAAGGTACGGCCGCAACAGGCTTTGCAAGCCGGGCTGGTGAATGAGCTGGCGGCGGATCGCGATGAACTGCTGGCCAAGTCCTGCGCCTGGATCCTGGCTAATCCGGATGCCAAGCAACCGTGGGACCACAAGGCCTACCAGATCCCCGGCGGTACACCGTCAAGTCCAAAAGTTGCGCAGATGCTGGCGATTGCGCCTTCGATTTTGCGCAGTAAGACCCAGGGCTGTTTCCCCGCGCCGGAGAAAATTCTCTGCGCGGCCGTCGAAGGCGCCCAAGTGAATTTCGACACCGCGCACCTGATCGAAACCCGTTATTTCACCGAACTGGTGACGGGGCAGGTGGCGAAGAACATGATCGGCACCTTCTGGTTCCAGCTCAATGAGATCAACGCAGGCCGTTCGCGGCCGCAAGGTTACGCACCCTATGTCACGCGCAAGGTCGGCGTGCTCGGTGCAGGCATGATGGGCGCAGGCATCGCTTACGTCAGCGCCAGCGCCGGTATCGACGTGGTACTCAAGGACATCAACCTGGCGGCCGCCGAGAAGGGCAAGGCGCATTCGGCGGCGTTGCTGGACAAGAAAGTCAGCCGTGGGCAATTGACCGCCGAACAGCGGGAAACCACCTTGGCGCGAATTCTTCCTACGGCCAGCGATGATGACCTGGCCGGTTGCGACCTGATCATCGAAGCGGTGTTCGAAGACCGCGCGCTCAAGGCCAACGTCTCCGCCGCCGCGCAAAACGTGGTCGGCGCCGACGCTGTGATTGCCTCCAACACTTCCACCTTGCCCATCAGCGGCCTGGCCACGGCGGTGCCGGATCAAGCCAAGTTCATCGGCCTGCACTTCTTCAGCCCGGTGGACAAGATGCCCCTGGTGGAAATCATCAAGGGTTCCCACACCAGCGACGAAACCCTGGCCCGAGGTTTCGATTTCGTTCTGCAAATCAAGAAAACCCCGATTGTGGTCAACGACAGCCGTGGCTTCTTCACTTCGCGAGTGTTTGGCACCTTTACCAACGAAGGCATCGCCATGCTGGGGGAGGGCGTGGCCGCGCCGATGATCGAGACCGAAGCGCGCAAAGCCGGCATGCCGGTGGGGCCGCTGGCGGTGTCGGATGAAGTGTCCCTCAGCCTGATGAGCCATATCAGGCAGCAGACGGCCAAGGATCTGCAGGCGGAAGGCAAGGCTGTGCCGACACACCCGGCGACGGCGGTCATCGATCTGTTGGTCAACGAATACAAACGCGTGGGCAAGGCGGCGGGAGGCGGTTTCTATGAATATCCCAATGGCGGGCAGAAATACCTGTGGCCAGAGCTGAAAAGCCGCTTTGAACGGCCCGACCAACGTATCTCTCCCCAAGATGTGCGCGACCGCCTGCTGTTTATCCAGGCCATCGAGACCGTGCGTTGTGTGGAGGAGGGCGTGTTGATGTCCACGGCGGACGCGAACGTGGGGTCGATCTTCGGCATTGGTTTTGCGGCCTGGAGCGGCGGCGCGTTGCAGTTCATCAACCAATATGGGCTGAACGACTTCATTGCCCGCGCTCGCTACTTGGCCGAGCAATATGGCGAACGCTTCACGCCACCGGCGTTACTGCTCGAAAAAGCGGCGCAAGGTGACACGTTCAGGTGATTAAAGGGGGCTTGCCTTGAAGGGGTATTTCAAGGCAGGCTCTGGGGTGTGCAATATTCCCATCACCGTGTCAGGTATTTTTTATGTCGCTACGCGTCTGTATCCTGGAAACCGATATCCTGCGTCCAGGCTTGATCGATCAATACCAAGGGTACGGGCAGATGTTCAAGCGCCTGTTCGCCAAGCAGCCGATTCCCGCCGAGTTTGTCGTGTACAACGTGGTGAACGGCGAATACCCGCCGGACGATGAAGTGTTCGACGCCTACCTGGTGACCGGCAGCAAGGCCGACTCCTTTGGCACCGACCCGTGGATCCAGACCCTCAAGACCTACCTGCTCGAACGTTACGAGCGCGGCGACAAGCTGCTCGGCATCTGCTTCGGTCATCAACTGCTGGCGCTGTTGCTCGGCGGCAAGACCGAACGCGCCGGCCAGGGCTGGGGCATGGGCATCCACGACTACAAGCTCGATGCCAAGACGCCGTGGATGAGCCCGGAAGTGGAAGAACTGACGCTACTGATCAGCCACCAGGATCAGGTGACCACACTGCCGGAGAATGCCACCGTCATCGCCTCCAGCGCCTTTTGCCCGTTCGCCGCGTACCACATCGGCGACCAGGTCCTGTGCTTCCAGGGGCACCCGGAATTTGTAAGCGACTATTCCCGCGAGTTGCTGGAAATTCTTCAGACGACGTTGGGCGAAAAGGTCTACACGAACGGCGTGGCCAGCCTTGAGCGCGACCACCACGGCGCAACCGTGGCGGAATGGATGATGCGTTTCGTCGCGCACAAGCCCGAGGCCCAGGTTTAAAGCCAGCCCGAACGCTTGAAACTCGCCCACAGGCTGGTGCAACCCACCGCGATAAACCCGAGCACCGCAAAATAGCCGTAGTGCCATTGCAGCTCGGGCATGTTCTGGAAGTTCATCCCGTAAATCCCCGCGACTGCGGTGGGGAACGCGAGGATCGCCGCCCATGCGGCGAACTTGCGCTGCACCACGCTCTGGCGCGACGCCTCCAGCAGCACACCGATCTCGATGGTCTGGCTGGCGATATCGCGCAGGGTGGTCAGGTCTTCCATCTGCCGCGTCACGTGGATCTGCACATCACGGAAGTACGGGCGCATGTTCTTGTCGATAAACGGAAAGCTGAGCTTCTGCAGCTCCTGGCTGATCTCCACCATCGGCGCCACATAACGCTTGAGCCGCAACACGTCGCGACGCAGGCCGTGAATCTTCTGGATATCCCGCTCGCTCAACGAGCTGCACAGCACATTACGCTCCAGCTCATCGATCTCGGCATGGATCGCTTCGCTCACCGGCTGGTAGTTCTCGGTGACGAAATCCAGCAGCGCATAGAGTACGAAATCTTCCCCATGCTCCAGCAACAGTGGCCGCGCCTCACAGCGCTGGCGCACAAAGCCGTAGGACGCTGAGTGACCGTTGCGTGCAGTAATGATGTAGCCGTTGCCGGCGAAGATATGCGTCTCGATAAACTCCAGCTTGCCGTTCTCGCGCACCGGTGAGTAGGTGACGATAAACAGCGCATCGCCGAAGGTTTCCAGCTTGGGGCGGCTGTGTTTTTCCAGGGCGTCTTCGATGGCCAATTCATGCAGGTTGAACTGGCGTTGCAGGTTGGCCAGCTCCTGGGCGTCGGGCTCTTCCAGGCCGATCCACACAAAGTGGTCGGGTTTGGCGGCCCAGGCCGCGCCCTCGTCGAGGGTGATATCCGTGACTTTCTTACCGGCGCTATAAACGGCGGCCGCAACAACTCTACCCATGGTGCTGATCGCTTCTTATTGGGAGGACAGGTGTTGGGCAGCTTAGCCTGAATGGCGTTCCGTCGTAGCGGCAAGCTTTTTGGTGGTGAGCGAGCTTGCTCGCGCTGGGGGGCGAAGCGCCCCCCGACAATCTTCAGACAGCCCGCAACTCGCGGTCCATCTGCGCGATGCATTCATCCATCTGCGCATGACACGCCTGCATCAATGCCGGGATGTCATCCGCAGTCATCCCAGTGGTAGGAATCGGCGGCAACGACCGTATGAGCACATCCCCACTGTTCCAGCGATTGAGCTGCATGTGAGTGACGTAATTGCTCACACACACCTGCACAATCGGCACACCGGCCGCAATCGCCATGTGGAACGCGCCTTTCTTGAACGGCAGCAAACCCTTGCCCAGATTGCGCGTGCCCTCGGGGAACACCCAGATCGACGTGTCTTCGTGCTGCAAAGTGTGCGTCGTGGTGAGCATCGCGCGGCGCGCCTTGTGCGCATTGCCTCGGTCGATCAGCACGTTGCCCGCCAGCCAGAACAACTGGCCGAACAGCGGCACCCATTTCAGGCTTTTCTTGGCGATACACACGGTGCGGTAAGGCACCACGTTGCCGAACACAAACAGGTCATAGTTGGACTGGTGATTGGCGATGATCACGCAGGTGCCAGGCTTGTTGCGCAGCGAGTCCACATCCGCCTTCACGTTCAGCCGCAGAATCCACATGGCTGGGAGCGCGTAAAGGCGAGCACACAGGCGACTGTTGTCCGGATTGAATGGCCGACACAGACCGACCAGCACGCCCAGTACACCGGCGAGCATAAAGTGCAGGCCCATCAACAACATACGCAGCAAAAAAAGCATCGACACGGCCTATCCGGACAAAAGGTGGCGCAGTGTACGGATGTGCACTGTATTCGGCAATTACCCCTGTAGAGGTAGGAGATAGCCGATGTTTAAGCGCATGTTTCGATATCTACCGGCACGGGCAGGCTAGAGCGGCTAAGGATGATTCGGATTTATTTGTAAGAAAAAGCCCGACTCAAGGTCGGGCTCTGGTGTATCAAGCGTAGGGCTTAGCTCAGGATATGTCCCTGGTCCTGAATGATTGCATCGTCCAGGGCTTCCAGCAGCTCTTTACGCACCTTCAACTTGGTGTGCTTGTGGGCATTCATGTTCAGCTTCTTCAACTGACGCGCCGCCTCCAGCGCCGCCGCATGCAATTCCTCCGGCGCTACCACCTTGTCGAGGAAGCCGGCTTGCAACGCGCCCTGCGGGTCAAACATCTCGGCATTGATCACCGAACGATGGAAGGCCGATTTACGCAAGCGATCCCGCGCCAGCTCGATCCCAGCGTGATGCATGGTCATGCCAATCGCCACCTCGTTCAGGCCAATGCTGAACGGGCCTTCCACACCAATCCGATAATCCGCCGACAACAGCAGGAACGCACCCTTGGCCACCGCATGCCCAGGGCACGCCACAATCACCGGGAACGGGTGCGACAACAGACGACGCGCCAAGGTCGAACCGGACGTCACCAGACCGATCGCCTCTTTAGGGCCGGCGGTCATCACCTTCAAATCATAACCCCCCGACAAAATCCCCGGCGTGCCGGTGATCACCACCACCGCGCGGTCCTTCTCAGCCTGATCCAACGCTTCATTAAACGCACTGACCACCGCCGGAGAAATGGCATTCACCTTGCCGTTGCTCAAGGTCAGGGTCGCGATACCGTCTTCGAGGTGGTAGGCAATCAACTCACTCATGACGCGGTTCCTTGTAGGATTTGTTATAGAAGGCTTATTAATAGCAGTGCATGCGCAGACGTTACCCACCACGCCCGCCCCGGTAAAGCGCCGTGACTGACTACCCAGTCAGACTTTTCCCGCACACAGGCGTTTGATGAGCCTAGGGTAGGGCGCAATCGCCGCCCCAGACGCACACCGCCGATGCCTGAGAATGGCACAATCACCGCCCCTTGCCGGGCGCGGATCGGCATAACCGGCTAACCGCATGAAAATTCTGAAAAAAACCTTTGCCATCAGAAAGGCTTTCGACTACATTAGCGCGCCTCGACAGACTGAACTGGTTTGACGAGATACGGTGAAGTGTCCGAGTGGCTTAAGGAGCACGCCTGGAAAGTGTGTATACAAGAAATTGTATCGAGAGTTCGAATCTCTCCTTCACCGCCAAATTTGAAACGACTAAACCCCTGAAAACGTTAAAGTTTTCAGGGGTTTTGTGTTTTCAGAGGGTCAAAAAAGGCCCATATGGGAACATCCATGGGAACACAGGCTGCTGGATTGCCTACGTTCGAACCCCGGTTTATGGGGCTTTGTCACCACCTGGTGGCTGGATGCCCAGGGCGTGCTGCAGCATGCCGATGACGTCCGGGCCGTCCTCGTTGATCCACATGCCGTAGTGCTGTCGGATCATATTTGCGCTGGTGTGGCCCATCTGCTCCGCGATCCAGTCAACCGAAGCTACGCCGGTGGTGAGCAGCTGGCTGGCGTAGGTGTGTCGGCACTGGCCAGGACCGCGATAACGAACCCCAGCAGCTTTCAAGTGCGCTTTGAAGAACCTATCCCTCACCACAAAGTCGCTCACGTGCGGCAGGCCGCTCTTGGTGTTCAGAAATACAAAGTGCAGCTTGTGTTTGCGGATGGTCTTATTGTCCCGCTCGACGACGTCGACTGTGTCCACTGTCTTGAGCTGGTTGATCGCGTCCAGTTTGCGCAGGGCATCCCATGCTGGCTCCAGCAGGCGCACTTTGCGCGTAGAGCGCCGGGTTTTCGTCACGCGATAGGCTCCACGTACCTTGGAGCGTCGGAAGGTCACCGTCCCTTGTTTCAAATCAACGTCCTCCCAGGCCAATGCGATGGTCTCCGACACCCGTGGCCCAGCCCATATCATGAACTGCACCATCAGCAGCTCCTGGGTGCGGCTGGTGTGCGTATTGAGGATCTGCTTGATTTCCGCTCTGGTGAATGGGTCCGGCGCTTCAGGATCGGGTAGTCGGACAAATAACCCCTCGGTTGGGTCGTGCGCGACCTTCTTCCGGGTGCGGTACAACCGGAACACCTGGCGCACATTGCTGATGATGTCGCGGATGGTCTTGTTCTTCAGCCGCTTCGACAGCGGCCCCTGGATCCATTCCTGCAGGTCCAGGTGGTCAATCTGATCGATCTGTACGTCACCCCAGCGCGGCCGCACATGGACCTCGGCCTTGTTTTTATAGCCACGGAAAGAGGTAGCGGCCACGCTGTTGCTCTTGATCGTGAGCCAAAGGTCCAGGTAATTCCCGAAAGTGTTCTCGGCCAGCTTGGTCGATTCTGGAAAGTGCCGGCGGTAATCGAAGGTGCCGGCCTGTATCTCGTACTCGATCACCGTTACCAGACGCTTTGCATGCTCCCTGTTTTCCGGTGTGTTGCCACCGGGCACCAGCTCCCGACACAGCTCGCCATTGAAACGGAAATAGACTCGTACCGAATTGCCACGGGCCTCTACGCCATCTGCCATATGCGTCCCCACGCGATGTATTGAAAGATTCTGCCGACAGGCAGAAAAAAGGCCCGTCGCCGGGCCTGATGTATTGCGGTTTTAGTGTTGCCGATCACTGCTGGCGAAGTAACCAGAACAGGCTGGCACTTTTTCTAGGTGCCGGTGTGACGCCGGCTTGAGACTCCTCGGCCCGACGCTTGGCGTTGGCAGCCTGGCGCGCTTTGCTGCACTTCTGGTGGTTGCCGTGAGCACGGGATCTACCGCACTGGTCACAGACTCCGGTGAGGTCGAGGTTCCAGGGGAAGGATTTACCGTTGTTCAAGGGGCTACCTCGCTTTTGGTCCATTGGACGATGTCCGCTCCAAAATCCACGGCAACGAATTCCAGCGTGCTAAATGTCCAAGCGTACTTGTCGCCAAAACGCTCCAGTCGTTTCAGTACGCTTCCGCAAGAGAGCCTTACGTCAATGAATGCTGGGGCATCCGGGAAGTCATCAGGGTCTGCGTCGCACCAGCTAACGGTCAGTTTCTCAACGGCCGTTATCACATCCGCAATCTCGAACTCACGGCCTTTGGGACCCACCAAGCTGCGAATTTGGTGAACGGCTGTTTGCCAGCGATCCTTGCGTACAACTGCGCCGTCCTCACGAAACTCGTAGTCGATAGGGTCAGCATTGGCGAACTCTGGTTTTCTGAAGTCTCGCTCAGTGACAATTCTGGTCATGAGTTCTCTCCGTTACATCCGAAATGATTGATGAGCAAAGCCCGGCGGAGCTTTGTGTTCTGCGGGTTTTGCGGTGTGGCCTTGGACCTCACATACAAACCGATGCCGCTTTTGGTTGGGCGCCGTCAACGCCTCTGTCAGCCCAGGTACGACGTCGGTGCATTGCTCGTAGGCGCTAGGGCCACTCCAGCTATCAGCCCTAACCACCTGGCAATCCGTTCGGGTCGCATCCGCGCACAGGTAAAGCAAAAGGAAAACGGTCATGGTGCGTTCCCCGCGCCGCAGTTCGGGCAGTCGTCGAAGCGCTGGCGCTCGCTGAGAAAACGCCCGCAGCCTTCGCAGTTGATCCGGTCGCGATAGATACGGTTGCGCGGGCGCTTGAGCTTGGGCAGCTTGAGGCCGACTGAGCGAAGTGCCTGCCTGTGGTCGAGCTGCGCGACCTGGGCCACTGGCCGGGAACGCTCGACGATGTACCCGCACGGCCAAAGCTCCAAGCCTTGGGCCAGGTACCCAGCGGCGTCTGCCGCTCCCGGGTGGATGGCGTCATCCAGATTGGCGGTTGGGCCTGTGCCGCCGCGCCACACCAGATCATTGCCGTCCCACTCGCGTGCGTAGGCCACATATACGCGGCCGTCTTCGTTGCGGTAGGCCTCGGCCTCTGACCTGCTGAGGTACTGGCAGTCAACGCCGACCTCTGCGCGAGTGCTGACGTACTCCACTGGCCAGGGCAAATCGGTTTCCCTGCACTCGTATTGCTTCAATGCGTGTTCCCACGAGAACTGTTCTGCCTCGTCGAGATTCGAGGTGTAGCCGCCGCCGTTACGCCAAAACATCGCCCGGCTACCGACGTTACTGCGGCTGTCCTGCAAGAAGAAGAGGTCAGACATGACCAACCTCCTGCTGAGCCACGCTTAGCGCAATCGCCACCGGCTGCACCCAAATCGACACGTTGCTGAGCATGAACGTCTCACCCGCCTCGGAAAGCAGCAGCGTCATGCCGAACACGTCGGCCATCGCCCTTGCCGCCGCGCGCGGCACCGCGTTGCCAATCCGCTCCCGGTGGAGGCCGTCGTTGATGCCATCCAGCCGGAAGACTCCCGCCTGTTCTATCTTGCGAACGCGCTGCATCCGCTCGATTTCATGTGCGGTCTGCGGATCTGCTGACCAGTGGTCTTCTGGATCAAACAGCGATTGCAGCGCGGCCAGTTCCAGGGTGGTGAACGGGCGGTGCCATGTGCCGTCGAGGCTGGTGATCATGCAGGTCAACCGGTCATTGGGCGCCGGCATGCGCTGATCGGCAACCGACCACCGGCCGTTGTCATGGCAGGCGCTGGCGGACACGGCACCGGCCGGCGCGTTGTACTCGACCACGCCATAATGTCCGCCCGTCAGGTACGCATCGCCCTTGGTGCGCGACATGCCTGGGCGCGGGTCTGCGATCGATAAAGCCCCGCTGGCAACCTGTTGTGAGCCGGTCACGGTCTTGGCGTTCTCGCACCAGGGCGTTATCCGCAGCTTTTGGGTGCTGGCATTCGGGTGCCAGTTTTTGTAGGCAGGATCTGCCACAGCGAAAGCGCCTTGCCCGGTGGTGCTGCCGGCAATGACGGTACCGGCCGGCTTGCTGTAGTCGGTGACCAGGTACTTGCCGAAGCCCTTGGACGGTTGTCGCGGGTCGGCCACAGCCTGCCCGCCGGAGCTTGGCCCGTGCCCTGCGGTGACCGTGCCAGCTGCTTGGTCGTTGCGAACTACCCTGAATACGTTGTTATGCCGCTCGCCGCCCATACGTGGGTCAGCAACGCTGAATGTCCCTTGCCCTGGACTGCGTTGGCCGGTGACCACGCCGCAGTGGCGGTTGTAGGGCAGCACACCGTACTGGGTGTATTCGAATTTGCTAGTCGGACGAGGATCCGCCACGGAAAACTTTCCGTTCATGGGGCGGCTCGCACCTGCAACCACGCCGGCTGTATCGTCCCAATCGACAACCCCGAGCACGCCGTTGTGATATTCCGGCACGATCACAAAGTCACGTAGATGACCGTCTTCGATCGCAAACCGACTCAGGCTGCGCCAATCCTTCCCGGCCTCTACCAGGGCCAGGCGTACCCACGTTTTCCACTGCAACGCCGGCACCCGGTGCATCGGACCCGCCTGATCGATGTCGCCGGCCAACGGCATGCGGCTCAGCACGTCACCGACAGCGCGCAGACTGCGCTTTTCAGGTTCGTACAAGAATGCCGGAACCTGCTCGACGTGCCTGGCCACCAGCAAGAACCGCTTGCGACTCTGTGCCAGTCCGCCGATTTCGCCACAGTCGTGGGTGGTTTCCGCTACTGCGTAGCCGTAATGGCGGAGGAGCTTGGTGATCTGGTCCAGCAGGTAGCGGCCACGGGTTGCCAGTCGCGGCACGTTTTCGAACACGATCAACTTCACCGGATTGTGCTTCCAGGCTTCACACATCAGCCACACGCAGCGCAACGTCAGCTCGTTGAGTGCCCGGTATTTGGGCGTCTGGCTCATTGTCTCGGACAGCAAGCCAGAAGCGCCCTTGCAGGGGCTACTGATGAACACCGCGTCCGGGTCCTCGTTGCCGGCGGCGCGGCGCAAGTCTTCGGCGGTGGCTTCTTTCCAGCCGGCTGGTGGCTGCTGGCCGTGGAACGCGGTGAACTGCTCGCGGGTGAACAGGTCCATCAGCGTGCCAGGCACACCAGTCATCATTTGGAAGTCACGCAAGCCTGCCGGGTCTACATCGACGCCGCCTAGGCAGCGCCACTCAGCCTGCACGGGGCCCAGGACTGGTTTGGAGTCGCTAAAACCAGCGGCGCCGCTACCTAGGCCGCAGCAGAGGTGGAAGTGGGTGAGGGTGCGCTTAAGCATTGGACACCTCCACCAGCTCGACGTCATCGTAACTAGGCGTATCGACATCAGCTGCGATGACGCGAATACCGCAAAATCCGTAAGGCCCAGGTTCATTGCCACCCCAGCCTTCTTCGTTGTGAAGGTCTTCGGTCCAAAAAGGCCCAGGGTTGTCACCTGTCATAAGGTTTTTGGTGGTGATGCTGAAGCTTGCGCCGCCTTCGCTCAGCATCCGGTAGATCATCGTTTGACCAAACAAGCGGATAACGGTCCGAACGACGTCTCCATTTTCAGCAGAAAGCCGGTCATCGGCGTTCGACCAAAAACCATTGATTAGTGAGGCAGTTTTCTCAGTCAGTACGTCGTGATTTACCTCAAGAGTGACCTGGTATTCCTTCCAGGTTTCCTTGACCAGGTATCGCTTGATGTTCGGTGGGGTGCTAGCCTCTACGGCGCTGCTGCTTGGGTTCTGTGCTTGCATGGTGCTGCTCCTTTGTAGTGGTAGGTGTCGGGGAGTTGGCGCTCCTCGACACCATCTTTCAGGCCGGTTTGGCCTGGTCTTGCTCAATGATCGTTATGACTTCGTCCCGGTCTTTTGCATAAGCGAAGGGCAGTTCGCCCCCTGGGCGAGTGATGGGGTAGCGCGACTCTGGCAACCGGCACAGCGCGACGGTGTAGCCGTTGTCGGTAACCCAGCAGTTCTGCTGGACTTGCCCGTCTCTATTGCGTTTCGGCGCCCATTTCATGCCCAGGTACCTATCAGTTCTTCCCAGATCGCATCGCCGTCGGGGAGGTACGTATGCACCTCTTGTTCTGGCGAGTAGTCCAACTGCAGCACCGCCAGGCAGTCGTCGAACAGTGCAGTGTCGAGACCGCGCAGGCTGGTCAGCACGAAGGGGTAGTCGCGGCCGTTGTAGAGCCCGAGCAGAAAGCGGCCGATCACCGCGCTTTGGCCTGTATCGCGCTGGGCGACAGGGACCAGGCGGGTCAGTGCCTCGATACCGGCCTTGCGGATGGTGGGGCGCTTTGCTTCGAACTCTTGCAACTGCAGAAACCAGTTGGGCTGCTGTTCTAGTGCAGGCGTATTCATGCGGGTTCTCCTTTCGAAGGCCGAATCAATAGGGAAGGGTGTCGGTGAAGGCGATGTCGTGGACCAGCTTTCTGGCTTCAAGCTGAAGGTCTTGCGAGATCGAAAGCAGGCTGCAAAGCAGGTCGATCAGGCATATCAGCTGTGCGCAATTAAGGGCGGTGCGAGCGTTCAGGCCGGCCCCGTATTTGCGCGTTAGCTGGCCCTGATAGCAGGGTAAAAACGTTTGGATGGTGCTGATGATCCAGTCTTCGGACTCGGCTACCTTGCTGGTGAACTCACTTGCCTCGTTTGCCTTGAAGTCGGCTATGACTTCCGGCCGGACCCTGGGCCTATGGGCGCCGTCAGTTGAAAGGTTGACGGTAACCATGCGGCTGCTGACAGCATCGCTGCACTCCACTCGATGGTTCGCGGTTATCACCAGTGCGCCATGAAACGTCATGTCCTCATGTTGGTTGTCCGCTGAGCGGATGGTGACTTTGCCTGAGTTATAGAGCGGTTTCAGTTCGTCCCAGTCAAAGGACCGCTCTGACTCACACAAAACCTCGCAAATGACGATCCGCTGCCGAGCGGCAGCTAATGCGCGTGCGCGTGCAGCAGGGGTCGCGTGGTCCAGTGGAAGGGTGGGGGACTGAGGCGTTTCCCCGTTCAACTTTTGCAAGTAGTCCATAAGCAGGGTCTTGCCGCTGCCGGCGGCACCGAGGATCTGCAGAAAGGGGAAGCTGTTCTGTTCCTGGCGAATGCGGTCGGCGTGCGCGGCCCCGATCCACCAGGCCAATGCGACCACGCCTGGCGCGCCGAAGTAGGCGACAAAGTCATTGAAGCGGATGGCTGATTTGAGTTGGTTTTGCATGGTGCTGCTCCTTTATTGCTGTGGTTACGCGCCCTGGAATACCCAGCAGCGGATGGTTTTCGGTTTGTCGAAGGCGTCGACCTGGCGCGACGAGTTGACGGGCTTGTTCGATTCCAGAAACTTGGGTGACTTGCTGGTCTTTAGCAGGCGTTTCAGGTCGCTCAGCGGCGGCACTTGCTGGCGTTTATTGGCAGCCATTTCCACAAACTCGTTGAGGTTCACGGCGATCAGCCCATCGCGGCGCGCATGGTTCAGTGCGGCTTTCTCGTCCATGCCGTTGAGGAATTCGTACAGGTCCCAAAACTCGCGCACGGTCGGGTGGTCGGCGTTGATTGCCTGCTGCCGCTCCAGGGCCATGCGGCTGATTTCGGCGTGTGCGAGGGCCTTGCGGCGATCGCCGAGCGGCACGACCCCGGCCAACGCATCCACCAGGCTGCGCAGCTGGGCGTGGTTCTTAGCGATACGCACGGTGCGCACGCCAGGCAGGGCCAGCAGCTCCTGTTCGTAGCCGGAGGTGTTTTCCTCCAACAGCCGCATGGTTTCGGCCTCGCGTTGCAGCGCCTTGACCAGGAAGCCGCTGATGCTGTCCATCGGCATGCGCTCCAGCTGCTCGGCGTACTGCTTGGTTTCCGGCGTGTGGTGCTCACGTGTCAGGTGGACGTGGCAAATACGCTGCAGGATTGGCTCTGATGCGTTCACCGGGTTGTTTTGCGCAATCAGCAAGGCGGCGCGGAATGGCGGTTCGTGGGTGTCGTTTCCGTTGTTTTTCACGCCGGTGGAGCGAACGCTGCGGCCGTTGTAGGCGGTTTTCAGTTCATCCCAGTCGAAGTGTTTAACCGGCTGGCCTTCCTTTTGTTCACGCTCGGATTCGATCAGCACTACCGGCAAGTTGCTGACCTGCGAGAAGTTACGCGCACGGCTCGCGGCGGTCGCTTTGGACGGGTCGAAGCCTTCGTAATCAGTGCGCCCGACCGACTTCCACAGCAGCTCAACCAGGGTGGTCTTACCAGAGCCGGCTTCGCCCACCAGTTCCAGGAACATCAGCGACTTGTGGATCTGGCGGATCTGCTCGGCGTGCAACGCACCCAGCCACCAGGCCAGCACCACCAGCCCCTGTACGCCAAAGCAGCGCCAGTAGATGTCGAACCACCCTTCGTTGTAGGCATTGAGGTCGGTGTTGATATGCAGCACCGGCGACTGGCTCTGTGATTTTATGCTCAGTTTGCCGAGGTCAAAAAAGTCCTCCTTGTTGCGCACCTGCACCTTGCCGCCGTGAAAGGCCAAGTCGTTAAAGACATAGGCGCCATGGTCGCGGCTGTAGCCGATCCATTCGATGGTGTTGACGGTTTTCAGGCAGTCCAGCTGTGGGGCCAGGATCCGTTTCAGTTGCTGCGCGCTGCCCTCGAACATCGCGCCGTTGGAGACGTTGAGCAGGCGATTCGCGAACTCAGGCGCCGACGTGAGCTGCTTGGCCGTGAACGTGCTTTTAATGGCCGGTCCCTGCGGGCGCTCGATGCGAAAGTAGTACCAGGCCTCATCGGTCAGGTCGTTGCGCATGTAATACAGCGCCTGGAAATTGCAGTTGGCGATGCTGGTCACCGAGCCAGATTGACGCAGTGCCTTGTAGCGTCGCTGTTCTTCCGTGAGCAACTGGTCTTCGTGGCGTTCCGAGCTTTCCAGATCGGTCATCGCACGGTCGTACTTTTCGAGGTCCAGCCGAAACCAGTACAAGCGTTTGCGGAACGTGAAGTGAAATTCTTTGCGCTCGTTGCGCACGTAGATCAGGAACGCCTTTTCTTCAGCCGAGTCAGCCAGCAGCAAATCGCCTTGGTGGCGCGCTTCGCTAAGGTCCTGCTCAATGCGTTCGGCGCGTTTGTCGTCGCCCTCGATCGACTTCCACCGCAGATGCAGGTCGTTCCAATCGACCTTTTTCCCGTTGGGCTGCGGGATTACGGCTGCTGTGCAGGTGAAGCCCAGGTCGCGCGCTTCCTTCGCCCAGCGGCGCATGTTGGCCTTGGCGATTGGCTCGTTATCCAGTGCCCACACCAGGCGCGGCAGACGTTTGTCAGCGTCCTGCCGTAACTTGACCAGGGCCTTGAGTGAGTCGGTGGGGCAGGGAGCGCTGGACATCATCGACACGGCCGGCACTTCGTTGTGCAGCAGAGCGATTGAGTCGAATATTCCCTCGACGATGAATAGTTCGTCGACTTCCAGCAGGTCCACACTCGGCGGGCACCACCAGACTCCTTTGTAACCGGCCAAGCCTTCGCCGGTGGGGCGGAAGCGCGCTTTCATTTTGCCGAATCGATCCGGCCGATCTATCAGGCGCTCCCAATAGCCACCTTTCTCCAAGGCGAAACGTACCGTGGCGCTACCGATGTTCAGCCGTCCATCCCAGTAGTTTTCCTGAGTGAACAAGCCGGCGATCAGCTCAAATTTGAAACCCCGCGCAAACTCAAGGTAGGCGCGGGCTGTGGCCTGAGGGTTGTCCGCTGTCGACGGCGCGGTCTTGCTCCAGTCGTTGAACAGATCGTCGTAGACGTCTTTTACGTAGACGCGGTGGTCACATTTTTCCGGCCGTCCGCAGATCAACGTCCAGGGCGAGTCGTAGAAGGTGTAAAGGGTTTTCTGGCGGCAGGCTGGACACACGCCCTTGCGCATGTAATTGGTGTTGGCCATGTGCTTGAGCTGGTAGTCCCGCTCAATGCGTTGGATGACGTCGGCTCGCAGCCTTTGTTCCATTTCCATCGTGGCTTACTTCGCTTCGTCGAGACTGTGTTTAAGGGCGCCAATCAGGCTTTTTCGTGCGGCCATCGCGGGGAAGGCCACGAGCAACGAGCCGTGCCGCAAACCCTCGGGGATCCGGCGAAAGCGGTCGTCATACCAATGCTCGTTGAGCAGCACCGCGTACTGCGCACGGAGCTCTATGAGCAGTGCCTCAGCGTGGTCGCGGGGCAGTTTTGCGGTGATGGCGATGTCGATTTCCATGGTCCACCTCGGATTGCGGGCAAAGCTCACCCAAACCCATTGGGAACGGGGCAGGGCGGGGGTTAAAAGGGAGCGTTACTGAGGGTGTAGCTTGTGTACGGTGCTGCGCTGATCGAGAAGTTTCTGTGGCAGAAACCGAGCCGACATTGGGAAGGTTTTGCCGGCGAGAACGTCAACCAAGAGGACACGGGTGCTGTCTGAACCACTGGCCCAGTCAATGCCAATCCAGCGGCGTTTCTTGATGACCTGCAGTTCAGTCCATGCGTTGTGTACCAGCTTGGGCGCCATGAACACGGGCACTTCCAATGCAAGGGTCAGGTGGCGAATGCAGCGATCGAACAACAGATCGGAATCCACCAGGTGTTCTGCCTCATGTCGTTGCAGGTAAGCGAAAGCAGCTTGTTGCATGCTGCTGCGGTAGTCATGAGTCTGTTGATCGAGGTTCATCACACGCGCTCCATTTCCAGTTGGTCCAGCAGATCGGGTTGATCGTTGGCGGTTTTCATTGTCTGGCGGCGAATGACCACGTCCGCCACCGGCAGCTGTACAGCAGGGTTCGGCATGCCGCTGGGGCTCAGTTCGTGGGTCATTTGGAACTCGGCACGCGCCACGAAACCGCAGGCTTCGTTGGTGCACTGCAAATAGGCGATGCGCAGGAAGATGTGCTGGCCTTCGCTGGTGCGAATGCGCATGCGGCCGTGGCAATGGGGGCAGACCAGTTTGTAGGTACTCACTAGACAGCTCCCTGGCTGTAGAGCTGGATAGTCGCAAACACCTCGGCGTAACGGGCCGACATGTAAGTAACCAGCGCGGCGATGATTGCGTCGGCCTCACGCTTTTCAATGACCCCATCGTCCAGAGCCGCAGACATGATCTGATCGACCCGACCGCGTTTGGCCGAGGCCTTGAGCGAGCGGCTATACAACTCCACGTTGTCCAGGTTCTCTGTGAGGCTCAGCGGTACGAACATGCCGCCGTACATTGAGGCGATGTAATCGGCCAGGAATGTGGTGCCGGCGACCTGCTCCAGACGGTGGATGTGTTCGTCGGTCAGCGGGCGACTGCCGGCGTTCTCGTAAGCCTGGTTGTCGAACTTCTTAAGCGGCATACCGAGGTCAGCTGCGGCATACAACCGACCGCGAGGGTAGGCGCCAATGACGGCCATGACGACGCTCTTTCTGCTGTCTAGAACTGGGCGTTTCATCTTCTGGTTTCCCCTTGGAGCCAGAGGCCCTAATTTGTGATCTGGCCGTCTTTGATCCCGAGCAGCACAGCTGCTCGATGCGCTTCTCCCCGACGGCCCTTCTTACGGCCGTTCAGCAGGTCGCTGACCAGATTTTTGTTCAAGCCATGTTGGCGGCTAAATTCGGCAATGCTTTTACCCTCGCGATCAAGAACCGCGCGGGCTTGCTCGGGGGTCTGTAGGGCATGCATAGTGTTCGTCCGTGTTTAATCGTGTTCGACGAAAAGGATTCTTGGGCAGATTTCTGTTCAAGTCAACTTATATTGATCAAAAAAATGCTCATTTCTTCAGGGGTCGGTGAACGCCTGCGGGAAGAACGCGAGCGGCTGGGTAAAAACCAGACCGACTTTGGCGTAACCGCAGGGGTAAGCCGTGGGACTCAAAAGGCCTACGAGCTTGGGTCCAGCTCCCCCGACGTGCGCTATCTCTCAGGGCTCCAAGAGCTGGGAGTTGACGTGCATTACGTGCTTACCGGCTCCCGCGTAGATACAGACGTCAACAACATGAGCGACACAGAGCTGACGGTGTTGGGACACATGCGGGAGATGTCAGATGCCGACCGTGCGACTCTTGCGCACTTGGCGTTTGCGATGGCGCAGGTGTCTAAGCCGGAACCCAAATGAATCAATTCCAAGGAGGAAGCGATGCGTGGTGTGATGATTCCAATTTTGCTGGCGCTGGCTGGCTGCGGTGGCGAAAAGACCGAGACAGTCAGTCAAGCCGAGTACGGTGTGAAATGGCCGTTCACCGTAGAGAAGGTCGATTTGCTTTGCCACGACGGGCCACCGTCGGCATTGGTGAGAACAGAAGACGGGAAGCTTTACGCGCTGAATGGCAGCGCGCGATCCAGGGCATCAAAGAATGGCTGGCTCGATGGGCGGTCGATTACCAAGCCAAACGCAGGCTTGCCTGGTACCACAATGGATTACAGCGAGATCACCGCTCGCGCCATGAAACTCTGCCCCTCTTACGCTGGATAGAGCCTCCCGCGAGACTCGCGTTGGTCGAAGGTTGCATTTTCCAATCTGTCCGTAAGGTCTTTTTATGCATGAGCACATGCATATTACGGACGACAGGAGTAATAGCGACATGTTGGATCAACAGGGGGAAATGGGATCGCAATCGGAGCAGGAAGACGGAGTGCTCAATCTGAAGGAACAGATGCTGCTGGTATTGTTCCGGCGTCTCTCTGGCGCCAATCAGGACCGTGTTCTACGCTGCGCCGAGGTGCTTTCCCAAGTCCCGGATGAGTAAAAAATCCCCCGGCAAAACCGGGGGATTTTTGTTTCTGCTGTGCTTAAGCGGTGGCCTGCATCTTCTTCCATTCCCGGTCGACGGCCCGCTTAGCCGTCTTCTCACTGGCATACAACCAACGTAGCCGTCTCGGCTTCGCCTGATCCCCCGCCGTAATCGTCTTTTCCTTCCCGCTTTTCTGGTCGCGGTAGTACGCGATGATCCCTGTGTAATCGCCTCTATTCTCTTCTGCCAGGTCTTCAACATTGTCCTCTGGCAGCTTGCTCTCCAGCTCCAGGCTCACCGTATAGCCACCGCTGTCAGTAAGGCTGTGCTGCACGTTGCCGCCGTACCAGATGATCTCGTCGATCTCCGCCTTCACGCCCTGGAGCGTGTACGTCAGTTCGGGGATCAAATCCGGCCGGCCCATGGCCAGGGTGTAACTCAGCGTGGCGCTGCCACGTTGCAGGCGCCGGAACTCCGCCCGGGCAGCGCGCAGTGCGGATTGCTGGTCGCTGTAGGTGTGTCGCAGATCTTTGAGATTGTCGCCGCCGCCGGCGATTGCCTCCTGTTTCTTGGCGCTGTTCACGTCGTAGTAATAGGCGCGCACGCCGTCGTAGCTGTCGCGGTCGGCTTGCAGGTAGCGGTGCTGGTCGCCGTCGGCGCGGGTGAGGGTGATGTGGGGTAGGTCCATTCCACTGGCCGTCTTGCCGCCACCCGCCGGCAGGCACAGCAGGCAGCCGGCTTTGACGCTGGCCACCGCGTCGAACTCTTCGCCCAGGCGGCTGATCAGGTTTGCGTCGGACTCGTTCGCCTGGTCGAGCTGCAGGATGGGCATGCCGTCGAGCGCGCCGGAAATGGTGGCGGTGAGTCCGTTGCCGATGGCGATATCGCCCAGGACGTCGCCGAGCGTGGTATTGCTCCAGCTGCGCTCGCGCTTGGTTTTCAGGCCCTTGCGCAGATCTGCTGATCGAGCGCGGATGCTGAGCACGTCGGGCGCACCGCTATGTTCGGTCTCGTCGACGGTGTAGGTGCCTTTGTCCACCAGGCCGGTGTCGCTCCAGCCCAGCCACAATCGGACCACTGCACCCTTGGGCGGAATCGTCAGCAAGCCGTCATGGTCGCTGAGGGTGATGCTGAGTTGGTCGGCCTCGACGCCGCGATTGTCGGTCAGCTCCAGGCTCATCAACCGCGGGCTGATGATTTGGGCGATGTCCAGGCCATCGACGGCGAGCCGGAAGGCCGGCACCGGGTAGGCGGCGTCCCGGACGAAGCGTTCTGCGGTGTTCCGCAGGTAACCGGTGACCTTGGCAATGATGGGCTCGATCACAGTAGGCCCCGCAGGATGTTGACGCCGATGCTGGTGCCGGCGCCGAGAAGGTCGATACGGTCATCGTCGGTACGCTTCAGGCTCAGGGTGAACTCAATGCGCCGTGCCGTGCCATCGGGGAAAAATATAGTCCTGGTTTCGCTGAGGCTTTCGATTACCCATAGGCCGTAGATCCGCCCGGTGCCCTCGACCATGGGCCAGGCCTTGCCAGTGTTTGCCATCAGGCGTAGTGAGTCGAGGCTGAGAGCCGTGCCGGCCAGTTCGGGGAAGAGGATGCCGGGGAGGGTGATGGCGTCTTCGCCCCTGCCAACGAATTGCCGCGCGGGCGCTGCACCAATGCGGCTGTTGCTGGCATGGCGCCAATCGGTTTGGCGTTGCAACTCCTGGTAGGCGGCGGTGTGGAGGCTGAACACGAACATGCCGAGAGCCATCATCATGGTGGTTATTCCAGGTCGGAGAGTTTGCTGCGCTGACGCGCTTTCTTTTCGTTTTCGATGCGGGCCAGAATTGTGCGCAGGCTTTTTTCCAAGCTTTGCATGTCGGTACCAGGCCCTGCGGTGATAGTGATTTGGTAGGTGTCGTGGCTGTCGTAAACGGCTGCTGCAGACGATCCGCTGATCGGGGGCGCGTTATCCACGGCAAACGCTGGCATGGCGGTTGCACCGAGGGCCAACGTGCCTGCGGCAGTCATCTGCTTGCTCATGCTGGTCAGGGCGTTCAACGGTCCTTTCTGCCCTCCTTCAAGGCCCTGCGTAAGCCCAGCCATGGTGAATCCGCCCAGCTCCGCAAACACCCGTGAAGGGCTGTGGATGCCGAGTTTCTCCTTGAACCAACCAATGCTGGCGTCTCCGATCGAGCCGATGGCGTCTTTTACGGCGCCGATTCCGGCCGTCAGCCCATTGATCAGGCCGTTGACGATCATGCCGCCGAATTCGGTGAAGCGGCCGGGTAGTTCGATGCCCAGGTAACTCATCACACCGGCGAACGCCTGGTACACCAAGCCGAGTGGGCTGAAGTTGACCAGGGTGGTGATGATGCCGCCGATCCCACCATCGAAACCCGCTTTGATCTCGGTCCATGCATTGGCGAAGTAGTTCTTCACCGCATCCCAGTTTTTGTAGATCAGGTAGGCGCCGCCGGCGAGCGCGGCGACAACGGCGGCGATGATCAGAACGATTGGGTTCGCTGCCAGCCCCCACAGAGCCACGCCTACGGTGCGCAGGGCGGTCAGCAGGGCGCCGCCCATTGTTGAGGCGACCATACGAACACCCTGGGCAAACATCGGGAACGCATTGCGGGCCAGCCCGGTCAGCGTGGGCATCAACCGGCCGAGCATTTTGGTGATGCCGCCACCCTGGAGACCGAACATGGTCATGCCGTAACGCAGCACTGCGAACGGCCCCAGCATGCTTGCCATAGTCAGCGCCAAACCGCCGAAAACGAATGCCATTGCGGCAATTGCAGCCACGACCTTGACCAGGCCCCCAGCAAGTTTGGGATTCTCCCTTGCCCAAGTGCCGATGCTATTGGCGATTGCGCCCAAGGTGTTGATCAGATCCTTCAGGTCCGGGGCTACCGCTGCACCGAATTCCGCCATGGCATTGGTGAAGCTGCCCTCGGCGGCTTCCATAACATTGGACAGGGTGTTGAGCTGCTCGTTGACGCGTGTGCGCAGATCCGCCTGGGTTTGCAGTTTTTGCTGGACCTCCTGATACCCGGCAAGGCCCTTGTTCATCATGGTGTTGAGGGTTGTCAGCGTTTCAGCGTCATCCCCGAATAGCTTTTTGATGATGGCGTTGCGATCGACGTCGTTGAACGCCTTGAGCTTTTCCACCTGGGCGTACAGGTTCTCCAGGCCAGCAAAGTTTCCCTTGTCGTCGGTGAATTTGAACGACACGCCAGTCTTCCCGCCGGCCGCGATCTTGTTGGCGCTGTTGACGTGGTCTTCGTCGAGACCGGCCTGGAAGATTTTGCGAAAGGCGTTGCCGGCGGAACTACCTTCCATACCGGCCTGGTCCATCATGATCAGCAGCGGCGCCAGTTCCTTGGCCGCATCAATCCCCGACTTCTTGATCACGTCCATCACCGGGGCGATCTTGCTGAAGCCCTGGAGCATGTTGCCGGGGTCCACACCGGCATAGAAGCCACGCTGGATGGTGTCCATCAGGCCCATCATGTCTTTTTCAGTGGTCCGCGTGGCGTCCTGCATTTTTGCCGCGAACTCCGCCGCCTCTGTGGCTTCCATCTTCAACTGGACGCCCAGGTATGCTGCCGCCTCACCGGTCCCGCCGAGAATGCTCTGCGCACTCAGGCCCTGGCGACGGAGCATGGTCATCATGTTTTGGAAGTCGGCGGTGGTGCCTGGCAACCGGTCACCTAGTTTGGTGGCCAGGTCGGTGATTTTTTGGAAGTCCTCCGATACCTTGCCGGTGTCGTCCATCATCGACACTTTGAGCTGTGTGGCGGAATCCTCATTGGGCGCAAAGGCTTTCACTGCAGCGGCGATGGGGCGGCTGGCTGCGTAGCCAACACCCAAGCCGGCGGCGCCGTTCACGGCAAGGTTACCGGCGGCGCGCTGGGACTTCTCCATCTGGCTGCGAGCAGCCGCCGCACGCTTATGCTGGGCACTCAGCTCGGCCATGCGCTTGGATTGCGTACTGATGCTGGCGTTGGTGGAGTTGATTTGCTCGCGAAGCTGGCGCTCGTGGGTACCGAGATTTTTAGTGCTGATGCCGGCGTCGTAGAGCTTCGATCGGAGCCCTTGCAACTGCACGTTCTGTTGCTGGTGCTGCTGCTTGAGCCGGGTGGCCTCGCGCACCGCTGCCTGGAAGCTGCGGGTCATTGCCCTGGTCGGCGCGTCGGTCGCGGCGAGTTCCTGGCTGAGGGATTTGACTCGATCGCGTGCAGCAGTGAGCGAAGCACCGGTTTGCTCGGCAGCTGCTCGCTGAGCCCGCCAGGCGCTGACGTCTTTCTGCTGGGAGGTGAGTTCTTTCAGGCGGTCGCGAGCAGCCTTGAGGGCACGCGCTGTCTCGATGCCCCCTTCGCTGATGTGCTTCAGCGGGCGGGTAGCCTTGTCGATGGTACTGAGCAGCACCTGAAGTCTCAGATCATTTGCCATCGGTGGAGCTCCGCACCCTGGCGCGCTCGCGCCAGTCCATCAGTTCCTTCAGGCCCAACTGATCCATATCAGCCGGTGCCCAGTGAAAAACCACGGCCAGGTCGGCCATGGCGTCCTCTACGCAACGAGGGATGCGTCCGTCTTCATCGATTTCTGTAACAAAAAACCGCACACCTTGGTGCCGAGCGCGAACAGATCGGCAGGGTCCATCGACGTGACTTCAATGGCAGTGAGGGTTGGACTGCTGATACGCGGCACCACCTTGACCAGGCTGTTGACGTCCATCTGCAACAGTTCGGACAGGCTCACGCCACGCAGTTCGCCCGAGTTGGGCTTGCGCAGGGTGATGCTGTCGATGCTGGTGGTGCCACGGCGGATCGGCGTGTCGAGGATGACGGTGTTGTCGTCGGCCAGGGGTTGTACGTCTGGTTGTTCGGTAGCTGCGGGTTTCATGGGAAAGCTCCTGTGGATGTGGGTATGCGATTAGCGATCGATGCCGCCGATCAAAGGCCGATGGCGCTGCGCTGTTTCTCCAGCATGTCGACGCCGCCGACCTTTTCGATGAAGTTCAGCAGGTCGATTTCGATGATGTCTTCGTTGTCGACGGTCAGCTTGTAGTAGGTGCAAGTGGTGGTGACGGAGTGCTCGGTGTCTTCACCTGGTGTGGCGTCACCCATTTCAATGGTTTCGTGACGGCCGCGAACGGTCACCTCTACGGCGCTGATTTCACCGGTGTCGTCCTGCTGGAAGGCACCGGCGAAACGCAGCGGAATACCCGCTGCGTTGACCGCGCCGAACTGCTTGAGCACGATCAGGTCCAGGCCGCCCAGCTTCCATTCCAGCTGGATGCCGTCGTCGGACATGCCCAGGTCAGCCTTGACCGGGCCATTCATGCCGGCGGCGCGCCAGGCCTCCATCTTGCGGCCCAAGGCGGGCAGGGTGACGGTCTTGACCTTGCCTGCGTAGCTGCCGCCATCGTTGAACAGGTTCATGTTTTTCAGTTTGTGAGGCATGGCCATGGCGGGGATCTCCGGGGTTATGGCACGGGGTTAACTCCCCTCGCGGGGAGGCCCGGTTTAAGCAGCGATTGCGGCGGCGAACTGCATCAGGTAGCGGTCGGTGATGCGCTGACGCAAGGTGAGGTCTTCCAGGGGCGGCACGGGGGTGTAGTCGTAGTCGAGGGTCAGCTTGCCGGCCTTGAGGGTGTCCTTATCGTTGATGTCTTCCGGGTACCAGCACTGCCCGCCGATCAGGTAGCCCTGGGCGATCAGCTCGCGGAACTTGGCGTTGATCCCGTTGATGATGTCTTTGACCAGGGACGCGTGCATTGGCTTGTCCATAGCCCACATGTGTGCCTCGGCCATGGTGTCGGCGATGATCTGCGCAGTACGGGTGTAGTTTTCGAACGCGAACAGCGGGTCGTCGCTGCACGTGCGGCTGCCCCAGAAGCGGAAGCCACCCTCGTTGATCAGGGTGGTGACCTCGTTGCTGTTGAGGTAGTTGGCGTCGGTGGCCGGGTTTTGCAGGTCCCAGAACACGTCGGCGCTGATTCCGGTCACGCCGTTGACCGCGACGTTGGAGAGTGTCTTGTGCCAGCCGGTTTCCTTGTCGATCTTTGCGCGCAGGCCCAAGGCGCGGGCCACCGCCGACGCGGTGACTGTCGCGCTGGTGACCGTGTCCCAGTTCTGGAATTCTGGCCAGATCACCATGACCTCACGGGCGCCGAAGTTTTCGCGGTAGGCGACCACCTCTTCCTTGGTTTTGCAGTCCCACGCGCTGACATAGGCGAAGGCGCGCAGGTCCTGGGCAATCGATACCAGGGCGGTGGCCACCGGCTGACTGTCGAGGCCTGGCACGCCGAGAATGCGTGGCGTCATGCCCACTCGGGCCTTGGCGGCGAGCAAGGCTTTCATGCCGGTGTATTTGCCGTCGGCGGTTGTGGTGCCGATCAGGGCGGTGGTGGTAGCAGCTGCGTCTGCGCCTTCCTTCACCCGCACCACGATTGTGTAGGGCTTGGTCTGGTCGGCGATGGCCTGCAGGCTCTTCGCCAGGGTACCTTTGACGCCGGCTTTGGCGATGGCAGTTTGCACATTGGTCAGCAGGACAGGGGTGTCCAGCGGGAAAGCGAGCGGATCTGCATCTTCAGCCGTACATACCAGGCCGATGACTGCGGTTGCGATGGTGCGAATGGGGCGGGTGCCGTCGTTGAGTTCGAGAACCCGCACGCCGTGGAGATAGTCTGAACCGGCCATGGGTGGTTGCCTGCGCTGTGATGGAATGACAGTGCACAGGCTGCCGCGCGCGCGCCGGATGGGCGAGCGTGCGGACTTGTAGGAAAGGGGGTTACAGGTGGCGGACGATCAGGCGGGAGTGATCTTGTAGCGCTTAGCGCCGCCAATGCGTACACCGGCCCAGAACAGCCAGGCCCGCCAGCGTGCGATCCCTTCGGCGCGCAAGCCACGGTACAACACAGCGTCAGCCTGTTTGCGCGTGAGGGGGCCGGTGGTGTAGAGCCAGTCGTGCACGGTGGCGGCGTAGTTACCGTAGCCGGCGAGCAGCGCGTACAGCACGAACAGGAATATGTTGTGCAAGAAACGGATGCTGGCGAAGTCGGTCCTGAAGCCCGACGGTACCGTGATCAGGCCGTGCTCGTCATCCTGCAGCGACAGCTCGTCCAGCAGCGTGCGTTCCCACTTGCCGTCCTGTTCGGTTTTGAGGGTGTTCAGGAACTTGCTCACGCCGGCCACCACACGTCGTCGGTGAAGTTCTCAGGAATCTCCGGCAGATCCTTCAATGCGCGACCGGCGTAGATCAGTTCCGACTTCCGCAGGGCGGCGGCTCGCCCGAACTCCACAACGGTCTGTGCGTCCATCGGTACCAGGGTGTTTTCGGCGCAGATCCAGGCGAAGTCTTGGTCGGGGTTTGACCAGCGCAGGTTCCCAGGCTGAACACCTCCCACTACCGCCATGAATGCCATCTGTGCTGCCCCGGCGATATTTTCCCGGTCAGTTGTTTTCGACTGATAGAGCACGCCACCGAACATCACACCAGCATCGATCCGGCGGTCACGCTCCGCATCGATCTGGCTACCTGTCACCACTATCGGCGATACCGGCGCGTCGATTAGATAGGGAAGCCCGTTATCGTCATGAGCTCGAACCTTACCCGGGGCGGGATCGCCGATAACGGACATGTATAACTGCTCGGTTATCTCAACCGCATCCTTAGGTATTTGCGCATGAACAGCTTCCAGGTAGCAGGTTCCTGTTGTCTGGCTATATAAACGTTTCACTAATAACCCCCTTCAATAACCCAAAGCAAACCAACGAAGCCCGTAGGTGTGCGTGATGGAAATGTTACTACTCCCAAAAAACTGAGCCGTTGTAGTAGTTATCGATTTGAGCGAGGCCCAACTATCACAGGATCCAGCCGTACCGCTCAGGGCAGTGACCTGACCAACAGCAAAAAGAGGCGCAGTTGGGAACGCAAGCTGCAATGAAACCAACGCAAAGTCGGCTTCAGAAGCCTTTGTAGTTTCGGGAATCACTCCCCATTGAAAGATAAATCCACCAAGCCATGTCGGAAGACATAGGTAGCCATTTACAGCGGCGCTATATGCGACGCCCCAACGCAGCTTTTTGGGCGTGACGAACGTTGTGTCGTCTAGTCCCGAGTTGGTTTGGGTCTGAGTGGCGACCTTGGCAATGCCGGAAATAAGCTCTGTCGCTTGAACAATTAATGCCGCGAGGGCAGTCGAGAACTTCTTCGGAGTGATAAAGGCTGTGTCATCACTGCCGCTATTGGTTTGGGTTTGCGTGGCGACCTTGGCCCACCCAAACGCCGTTTCAGTCGCCTGAGTGACTCGGGCAACAATCGCCTGCCAAACCCGCAACGCTGTCATTGGCTTGGTGTTGTCCTGTGCTGCTTGGGCTTCAGCCTCCTCTTTTGTGGCAACATCAATGCCGTACGCAGACAGGCTGTTGGGTGTGGTACCCGCGATAACACGGCCGTACTTGTCGACGGTTACGCTTCGGAAAGTGCCGGCTGTAACACCGGTACGGCCAGCAACCATTTCAAACGCTAGGTCAGTGGTGCCCAGGACGATGGGGGCATCAGTTACCAGCTGCCAAACGCTGTCGCCGCTGACAGTCCCTTTTTCTACGCTGACTAACAGCCCCGGCGTCACCTCGCCGCTGGTGTCTGCATCCAGCGAGCGCTTCCAGGCACCCGCCGCTGGAATGACATAGATCCCGTTGTCTTTGGCTTCGGCTTGATCCTTCACCAGCACCCGTGCACCAACCGGCAGCAACACCCCGTCGACAGTCTGAATGCCGCTCAGCACGATGTTGGCGGTAGTTGCCACCAACACGGAATGCTTGAAGTCCATCTTCGCGATGGCTTCGCTGACCGAAGTGTCGACGTACTCGCGAGTCGCCAGTACCACGCTCGGGTCAATCTTCAACTCAATGTTCGCGGTGCTGCTGACAATCAGGTTGATCCGAATCACCTGTGTCCGACCGGACCCTTGGGAGAGTAACGGCTTGTAGGTCGGGGCGCAGTTGGCCACGGCCACCATGTCGCCATCCGCGTCGTACAGGGCAATCTCACGCACCCACCAACCACCTACGCTCTCCGGGATGATCTGTTCAGCAATGATCACACTGGCGTTGGTCGGGTCGACCTTCACCTGATTAAGCGGCGCACGCCGCAGCTCGTTGATTAGTTTGGTTTGGGTGCGGCTGGGGATAGGGTCGGTGCCATTGGCATCCCCCACAGCCATCTGCGCAAAGGTCCAGGCCGTGCCGAGTGCGGCGGCGTTCGCCTGTTTGGCCTCGCCGACAGCAGTGAGGATCGCGAAGAACTTGGTGTTTAGGTCAGTCATGGGTAAATGTCCATCGTGTCGATATGGTGTTCGCGGCCACTGATGCGGTACACGCCGCTGACGTCGATATCGCTCTGGGTCGGTGGGTAAACGCTGAGTTCGTCGCCTTCGTAAACGCAGGCCCCGATGTACACGGAGCCGGTGCTTTCCAGGCTGATGGCCAGGCCGGTCAGTGGCCGGGTGAGCGGTTTGGCGTCATCGATCAGCCAGGTCAGCTCCTGATACATTTCTTCGGTGATGCCGGTGTCCAGCACACCGACCTTCAACGCAAAGGTGCCGGGCACGCCTTCCGGTACGGTCTGCCACCACTCCATCACCTCGATCAGGTAGCCCAAGGGCTCGACCACGCGGCGCAGTGCGCCGATGGTGCCTTTGTGCGCGTGGATGTAGCGGGATGAACGGATGGCCGCGCGCTTGGTGGCTTCGCTCCAGTTGCTGTCCCAGCGATCGACGGAGAAAGCCCATGCCAGGTAGGGCAGAACCGTCACCGGGCAGGTGTTCGGGTTGCACAGCTGTCGCAGAGGGATCGGTACGCGCTGGATTTGCGCGAGGGCCTGCGCAGCCAGGCTCTCAAGCGATGTGGAGTTTTTCGGTAGTAGCTGCTGGGCGCCCATTACTCGGCACCCCGCGTGATGGTGACGCTGTCGCAGTAGGGCGCCTGGGCTTTGGTGGCGACGATATCGACCCAGTTTTCCAGCTCTACCTTGCGCACACCTTCGACGAACAGCGCGGCGTGCAGGGCGGATTCCGACACTTCCATTGCCAGACGCCGGCGTTGGTGGACGTAGGCCAGCAAGCGTTGTTCAGCCGCAGCCAGGATCGGTTCCGACTCGGGGCCACTGGTCAACAGGTACAGCTTGGCGTTGACCTGGTAACGGATGATCTCTGCGCCCTGCACGGTCAGGCGGTCGGCGACGGGGCGGCGGTCATCGTCGCTCAGGTACTCTTGGACAGCGGTGACCAGATCGGCAGGCGCGCCGCCGTCGCCAAGCAAGGCCTGCACGGTAACCACCGCCACGGCAGGTGATGGGCTCTCGGCGGTGGCGTCGGCAACCCGGCCGTCTGCCCCTCGGGCGTGGAATATGTAGCTCTGGCGCGGGCCGGCGGTGCTCAGGCCCTCCCAGGCCATTTGCGCCCGTTCACGCAAGCTGTCGTCGCTTTCCATAATCCGCGCGAGAGGCGGGACCGCCATGGGCTTGGCTTCCTGAACCACCAGGCGCTGGACGTTAAAGTTACCCGCCAACTGGTCCAGATCGGGGCCTTTGGCAAAGGCCAGCAGGTTCGCCATGGACGCCTCATTCACCCTCTGACGCCAGATGGTTTCGCGGTAGGCGTTCTCCTGCAGCAGCTTTGCCAGAGGTTCCGATTCCATGTCGAGGCGCGCTGCAATCTGCTCCTGTTCCTCGATCGGCCACAGGCTGATCATGTAGGCCTTGCGCTCGGCCAGGATCAATTCGAAGTCGATCTGCTCGACGATCTGCGGCGCCGGGAGCTGGCTGAGGTCAATCGCGGCAAAGGAATTCATACGCTTCCCCCCAGTTGCAGTGGCAGGCTCAGGCTAAAGGGTTCATTGGTGTCGACGACGGAGCCCTCCAGATCAAGCACGGACTGCCCTTGCAGGTTCGCGCCGAGGAACTGCACGCGACTGAGGCTGATACGGGTCTCCCAACGCATTAACGCCATGACTGAGCCCGCGTAAACGCGTAGGCGCGTAGCGTCATTGAAGGGATGGTCGACCAGCTCGGGCAGCAGGCTGCCGTATTCGCGGCGCATCACGCGCGTGCCGATGCGGGTGGTGAGAATGTCCGTGATGCTCTGGCCGATGTGGTCCAGGTCGCTGATGGTTGCGCCGGTTTCGCGGTTCATTCTGGTTTCCCCGTCTTCGCGCTGCCCACCAGCACCCCGCCGTGCAGGTGCTTGACCAGGCTGATGGTGGCCGCGACCACGTCTTCGGAGACGGTCACCAGGCCGACCACGTTCTGGTTGCCGGTTTGGTTGTAATCGCCCTGGTGATTGATGGGGCCGATGATGTTGATCCCGCCCTTGCTCACCAGGCTGGTGGTGCCGCTGTCGGGTAGGGTGGCATTCAGGTGATGGGCGACGCTGTCGTACTCGATCACCGCGCCGTCGGCATAGGTGCGACGGTGCAGGCCGGCGCGGTTACCATTTGCGGGAATGTGGTCACTGAACAGGCCGGTTACTACGATGCCGTTGGCGAGCTGCCCGGATGGGCTCAAAAGAATCACCTGTTCGCCTTCGGTGGGTGGATCCCACTCTTGATCAGCACCGGCGCGCAGGGCGAGCCAAGGCAGCCAGGTGGTGGTCAGCTTTCCGGTTTTTACCTGCACGCGCGGGGGCTCCATCTGCACGGCGGCGATTACGCCGAAGCGGATGAGGTTTTCGAGCATGCGGGAGAGGGCGGCGAAGTCGTTCATGGCGCCGATGGTGGCGCCACGCGCGTGCGAGCGCAGCTTCATCACCTTGTAGGGAGGGGAATTACAGTGTCAGGTGCGCAAGCAAACCATCACGGATCAAATCAAGGTCGGCATCTGTAAAGCCAAGCACCTCACGTTGTTCATATCGCACATCTGGAGCTCCGCGCTCTGCACGATCTTTCAAACCGAACTGGTGAACCCTGGCAATCCGGGCGATACGCCCGGTGAAACCAACGGTAATGGCGTTACTGTCACCACGAACCTTCAGGTATGACGCAGTCCGCAGTTTTTTGAACATCGCCAGCTTGCGCCGAACGCGACCTTGTTTCCCACGAAGGTTTCGCTGTTTGCGTGGCGCAAACTTGGTCCCGTCAGGGTTTTCCTGTGCCATCACGCGCTTCTGCTGACTGCGGCGCAGCTCCTGGCCAATGTTCCGAGCCAGTTTGCCGCGCTCGGCCGGTTCCAGCCGATCCAGCAGCACCGCCGCCCATGTCTCCAGTGCTTCCAGGTTATTCGCCACCAGGCACCCTCCACTCACTGGTATTGCCCTGGGCACCCGGTTTCCAGTTCGGATCTAGGTAGCCAGCCACGTACTGCGGTTCGTTCGGATGCTTCACGGTGGTTTTGCCCTGGCCATCCTCCCCCACGACAACCCGCTCTGTCAGTTGCAGGGTAATGCTGAGGTCCACCTTGTTCTTGTCCAGGATGTCGGCTTCGAACTGTATGCCGTCCTTGGCCTTGTCGAGGTTTTCCAGCAGCTCGGACTGATTCACGCTCAGCCAACCCAGGATCGGCAGGATCACGCTGTCGGGGTGTCCGGCGAACTCGGTGAGGATAATCTGCAGGTCAAAGCTGTATTCAAACGACAGGGTGTGTGCGGCGGTGCAACGGACCTTGCCGTTGTCGATGAATATCAGCAGACGGTCGGGGTTGTGCTTGAACTCGGCGACGGTGGCCAGCAGGTGGGCGCGTAGGCTTTCCGGCTTATTCATGGGTTGGCCTGCTGGTGTTTGTAGACCATGTCGACCTGCGCCGCGCAGTCAGCCCAGGCAGCTTCGGCGCGGTCTTCGTCGGTCAATAGGTCACCGTTGTTGAGGGGGCTTGTCGCCGGCAGGTGGCACGGCACCACGGCCGGACAGCCAGTCACGATAAGCGGCGGCGCCGGTGAGGGCGGGGCGCTCGCGCAGCCGGCGAGCAGCATCAGGCAAAAGCTGAGTAGCCCAGTCGCGTAGTTCGTCGTTTTCACGTTTCAGCTCCTCTATTGTTCGCTCGCGTTTGGCCAGGCTCTGGCGCAGCTGGTCCTGCTGGCCGCGCAGGGTGCTCTGTGCGTCGCGTTCCTGTTTCAGGGTATCGGCGAGGGCATTGGCGGTTTTCAGGTTGCGGTCGGCGTCGTCGCGGGCGGACTTGGCCGCATCTTGTGCCCGTTCGGTTTTGCCTTCAGCGACGTCGATGCGTGTTTCTTGGACCCAGATCAGCAGCACCAGAGCGCCGAGCAGGGCGAGGCCATATAGGGCCTGGCGCAGCGTGCTCACGCGCGGTACCAGCCGAGCTTGTTCATGTCGGCGGTATCGAGTTGTTTGATCGGGCCGCGCACGATTACGGCCCGTGCGCCGTTCATGATCTGGATGGCTTCGGCCAACAACTCCATATCGCTTTGTTCGGTCGACTCCGGTACCACCAGCAGGTCACCGTCCCTTACCCGCAGCTTTTGCAGCGCTTTGAAGTCGATCATGCCGCCACTCCTTTGCCACACTCGCAGGCGGCGTGCCGCTCGTAGGCGCGCTGGAGCTTGGTGTCGTAGAGGTTCCGCAAGTAATCTGGCCCGTTGTAGAGCCTTGCGAACTCGGCCCATTTGCGGCCCTTCAGCGCCTTGTGCAGCACCGGGTCGGTTTCGATGAAGCGGGTGAAGGCGTCGAGCTGCTGCGATTCGCCGGCAGTCATTGCCGCGACGAAGGCCTGCACGCTGGCGTAGCCGAGGCGCCTCCAATGAAAGCCCATGATCTGGAACGCTCCCCAGGAAGCCGACTCCAGTGCGGCTGTGTCGTCGATCAGGCGGGCCATGGCCAGGCGCTGGTGTTCGGAGGTACCGCCGATGTATCCGCCGGGCTTCGGGTTGACCAGGGCAGGGTTGGCGGTGGCGAGCTGGTCCGCGTGACGCTTGAGTTCGGCCGCGTCATCGCCGGCATGTCGTGCCGTGGCGAGCTGGCGGTACATGATGTGCCGTTCGAACAGGATCACCGGCTTGCCGTTGTCGAGAAAGCCCTTGCCCTTCGATTCCACTTCATTGACCGCATAGATGCTCGCCAACGGAACGTCGAGGCGTTCGGCAGCGGCCACCAGGTCATTGTTGCGCAGCAGCTGCGTGCAGTCGCCACCGGCCAGGCTGGTTTGGGTCTTTTCGCCGGCGGCGCCATCGACGACCAGGCCGACTTTCAGCTGGTAAGCGCGAACAGCCGATTCAGTGTCGTCGCCGAACACACCATCAGGGTAGAGGTTGGCACCGTGCTTGTTGAGGTTCTTTTGCAGCATCAGCACTGCTTGCGAGCGGTCGCCGTGGCGAAGGGTGGTTGTCATGCGCTGGGCCTCAACAGGGCGGCGACGTTGCCGCGTGAACGGAAAATCAGGATGCAGAGCAACACGATGGCAGCGGCCTGCCCGAGGCTGGTGGGCTGGCGCTCCAGCAGAATCTCCAGACCGCAGATGCACAACGTGGCGCCAAACAGGCTTGCCAGCAGTGAGATGCTGCGCCGGTACCGCGCATCGCCTCTGGTGTAGCAGGCCAGGCGCAGGGCACTCAGCAGATAGGCAATCGCCGCGATCAACTGCACGGCCAATTCGATGTTTGGCATGTCAGGTGCCCCCTCTGATTCGACGCCAGATGTCCCAGATGTCCGCTTTTTCCACCCACACCATCAGCTTGATGCTGATCGGGATGACCACCAGGGCACAGAGAAATGCACTGCCGCCGCTGGTGATAAACGGAATTGCCTGTAAGGCCATGGGCGCAAACAGGTAACCCACGCCGGCCGACAGGAACAGTGAGCCCAGCCGCTGCCAGACTTTGAGGTCGCGCTTGGTACTGGTAACCAGCCAGGCGCCGAGGATGGCGCCGAATAGCGCCCCGTCGTCGATAACGGGCGTTACGGTGGACAGGCCCAAACCAATGAGCAGGCCAGTCACAACGCTGGAAGTCGGATCAGCCATGGTGTGGTTTTCCTTGGATGCAGGGGGTCAGTTCCATAGCTGCACCATCTGCCGCTGGGGCGCGCTGGTTTGGGCTTCGGGCATATTGACGACAAGGCCTTGCGGCAGGATCGGGCCGTGGTCAGCCAGGCCGGGGTTGGCTTCCAGCACGGCCTCGGTGACGCCGGCAGTTCGGCCATAGAACCGCCAGCAGAGTGCGTCGACGGTGTCGTTTTGAATGGTGCGGAGGGCGACTGTCATCACTCTGCCTCAGGCTCTACAGGCGTTATCGGTGTCGCGTACTCGAAAGCACCGTCAGGTGACACGTAGGCGCCTGGGGACTGTCCTGTTTCAACCACTCTGAAAATCGCCAGGCCGAGCGGGTGCATGATTTCGCGGTTGATACGCTCATGTAGCCCAAGGCGGCTGATTTCGTTCCAGTCGATGACTTTCATATCGCTCATCAGATCAACTCCACGGTAGTGCGGCTGATACCGAGAAAATCACGGACGGCCCAGCGCAGATCGCGGCGGTAGTCGTCGATGGTTGGGGCGGTTTCTTCGGATTTGTCACTGCCGGCATTGGTCGCGCTGTAGTCGCGGTACCGCTCGCAGATTTCGGCGCCGGTTCCGGCCTCGATCGCCCGGCGGTACAGGTGGGCCTGGACCGACACGTCGTTGATTTTGGTGTCGGGTACGTCGGCCAGGGTGGCGTAGCCGGCGGCCTGTTGCTTAGCCTTCCACAACCTCAGCTCGCGGTTGAGATTGATAGCTGCGGCGATTACGGCAGTTTCCAGGCGAGCTGGGGTAACGCTGTTGTCGATGCGTAGAGTGCCGCGCAACTGCTCAAGGTCGATTGAGGGCCAGAACGGATCGGTATTGATATGGCCGCCGGTGACTGGGCCGCTGGCTACAAATGCGCTCAAAGGGAAGGGCCTCGGATGTCTGCGCGGGAAACTTCGCGCAGGATCTGCTGCCGGGTGAATTCGGGGTGTTGTGTACAGAGACGGTCCATCGCTCGCATGGCGTTGCGGTTCGCCAGCCCACGTTCGTGCGAGTTGGTCGGCATGATGGAGCCTTTCAAAATGGGGCCGGTGCAGACAGTGCGGTCGTAAGCCTCTGTTTCCGCGATGTACTGTTCAGCCGCAGCGGACAGACGCCTTTCGGATTCCGTAAGACTGAAATCACCCTGGTAGAGGTTGGCAAAGGCGGTGTTCATGACTGCTCCGATAGATCGCCGGTGGTCGGGGCTTCACGTTCAGGAGGAGCGGCCTGGCCGATCCGCCCCGAGCCGGCGGGGTGCGTGGGGACGCTCGGTTAGCTGCTGGGAGCAGCGTATTTCTTGAGGAGGCGCTCAACGCGCTCCAGATCCTTTTTGCCACCGCAGTTGCTGTGCAGGTCGATGGCTTTGCTCAGGTGAGCCTTTGCCACCACCAGAAAACCAACATCGGTTGTTGTGAGGTCTTCATTCGGGGCTTTGGCAGCGTTTTCCTTACCGATTGCCAGGTGCAGCTTGGCGCGGGCTTGGTCGGGCATGTCCTGTTCAGCGGTAATGCGTGCTGCCTGCTCCAGAATCAACAACGGGAAGCCTTCGCCCGCCTTCTGCGCTTTGAGGGCGGCTTCGGCGATTTCCTCGGCGATCAAGGTGCCGGTGGTGCGCTCGAAGCGATCCGGCATTTTCAGGCCGTGTTTAATGACGTATTCGGCGATCTGCAGCGCTCCGGGGTAGCCGCCAGCATCAATGCACCAGAGCATGATGGTGGTGAGCACCTCGTCCTGAGCACCGTTGCCGGCGTCCAACACACCCTGCACGTAGGGTTCGTACTCAGGGATCAGCAGCGCCTTGAGTTCAGCTTTGCCCTGGTTGGACTGCACCTGCTTCAGACGCGCGCGGTGCTGAGCCAGCTGGGCAAGTTGGTGCTCGTAGGCGGTTGCGCCTTCCATTGAAGTGGCCGGCGCAGTTGCAGCGGACTCAATGGCTGCGCGTTTGCGCAGCTGGTTGCGTTGGGCAGGTGTCTGGTGCATGGCGCGCCTCTTAGGCCTCGGTCGGTGCTGGGTAGTTGACGGCCGTGATGTCTTCGACGAGGGCGACCAGGCCGAAGTCTTCGATCACATAGGCTTCGTTCGAAGACTGATAGTCAGCGATTCGATCCAGCTCAGGTTCGTCTTTCAGGTGACGGCGGCGGGCGCCGTTCTGGTAGTAAATCGAAAGGTTGCTGAGGGTGGTGACCAGCACGGTGTTATCCGGGAAAAACGGGGCGTCGACGACCGGCAGGCCACCCAAGCGGGCGCGGCTGACAATCTCTTGAGCGGCATTTTCTTCCTGGTTGGAGTCGGCCCCCTTTTCCACGGCTGCCAGCAGTTTGCTGTGCATCAGGTTGCGGGAAACCAAGACGCGCAGATCCGGGCGGGTGCGATGCCATGGGTCGAGCATCTGGATCGCGTCGAACACCAGGCCGTCGAGGTTGGCGTAATCACCCTCGAATACAGTGTCTACTCCCGCAACCTTGATGATTTTGCGGGGGCCAATGGTGGCAGCGTCCAAAACGCGGTCGTCGGCGCTGAGGCGAATTTTTTGCAGCCAGCCGATGTTGACGTCTTGCAACAAAGGGTTGGCGGCACGGTTGGTGGTTGCTGCTGCGCTGGTGCCGTTGAAGCCGATCATGATGCGGTCCAGGGCCTGGCGCAGGATGATCGCGTTGCTCAGCTTGACTTGGAAGTCGGGGAACTTGGCCCAGGCATCCAGCAGGGCATAGGGGAACGCGCTGTCGAAGTTCGTTTGCTTGCAGACGTAGCTGTCTTTGCTCAGCGTGCTACGGCTCAACGGGCTGCGACGGGTGCCGCCGGAGGTATCAGTGCGGCTTGCAACCGGGCCATTTACGCCCAGCAGCAGGGCCTCGCCGGACTGCTCGTCGACGCCAATGATGTTGATCTGTTTCAGGAAACCATCGGATTCCTGCACCGCGACTTCCAGTTTTTGCTGGATGCTGGGGTCGACGCTGAATTTTTCGTGGGCACTGGCTACGCCATTGAGCAGGGCGATCTGCACGGCCAGGGCGGCGAAGGCGAAGCGTGTTTCTTTACGCATGGGGGTGTTCTCCGGTGAAAAGGCTTGTCGGTGTTTGGCCGTGGGTTCAGTAAGCAGTCAGGACGGTCCCAGGACCGCCAGTGCTTGGCGGACGCTGTTGCTGGCTGAGGTCAGCGGTTTGGCCGAGCTTGGTCTTGAGCTCTTTCAGCTCGGTATCCAGGCTGGTGAACTGCTTTTTCAGATCGACCAAGGCCTTGCTTGAAGCGTCGGCTTGCTCAGCCTGCTGGGTGGCGAGGGTTACCAGGCTTTCCAGCGCTTCACCGATGTCGGAGAAAGTGTTGGCGTCCTTGCCATCCTTGTCCTTGCTCAGTTTGATGAACTCACCGAGCTTGGCCTTGATTGCTGCAAAAGCACTCGGCTGGTCGGTGACTTCTTCGAATTCGAGTAAGGCTTCCTCGGCAGCGCTGAACAGGTTGTCTTTGTCCTGTTTGCGTCCGGCCAAGGTGCCATGTGTAGCGCTGAAGCTCAGGGCTTCGGTGCCCAGGCTGGCTGGGGTGTCAGTGATGGCGAGGCCGACCAGGTAGGCCTTGCCGCTATCTGCAAACTTGGGTTGGATCTCGACCGAGGTGTAGACCTTCTGACCGGCCTTGTTCAAGGCCAGCAATGCGTCGTTGGGTTCGAGCTGGGCGAACAACGCCAATTTCTTGATTCCGGCAATCTCGACTTCTTCAGCCTTGAGCGCCACTACGTCGCCATAAGCGCCGAACTCGCCGCCGGGCCAGTAACCCTTGATGTGTTCGCAGTTGATGCGAGCACCATAGGTGTTCTGGCTGTACTGCGAGGCCATGTCGTCAATCCAGCTCCGCTCGATGATGCGGCCATCGGTGGTCGCGCCTTCTACGGCAATGCGGGTCCACTTGGAGCGGAATTTCTGTTTGGTGCTGCTGGCCATGGGGAGTCCTCAGTGCGGTGGCGGCGAACTGCCGTTGCGATGTGGGCATGGTCGGTAGCTGCGGCCTCGCGGGCAACGAGCCGCACTTGTAGAGCAAGGCTTTACAGGGGGCGGGGCGGGTGTACCACGCGCGCGGGAGGCAGCATCTGCGCCATGAATGCTCTCGCTGAAATTCCCGTCCGTGATAACCGTCGCCAGGCCAAATTTTTGTACTGGACGGGTTGGCGCATCACCGAAATTGCCGAGTACCTGGACGAAAAAGAGAAGACCGTCCACAGCTGGAAAACCCGTGACGAATGGGACCGGGCGGATAACGTCGAGCGCATCGGCGGGGCGCTGGAGGCCCGACTGGTGCAGTTAATCCTGAAGGAAGGCAAGACCGGCGGCGACTTTAAGGAAATTGATCTGCTCCACCGGCAGTTGGAGCGCCAGGCCCGTATTCAGCGGTTCCAGGGCGGCGGCACCGAGTCTGAGCTAAACCCGAAGCTGAATGACCGCAACAGCGGGCCAAAGAAAAAACCGAGCCGCAATGAGTTCAGCGAAGAGCATATCGAGCTGCTCACCCAGGCTTTTGTCGATGGGTGCTTCGGTTATCAGCTGGATTGGTACAAAGCTGGCAATCAGCGCACCAGGGCCATCCTGAAAAGCCGGCAGATCGGCGCGACTTTCTACTTCGCTCGGGAGGCGTTGATTGATGCCCTGACCACCGGCCGTAACCAGATTTTCCTGTCGGCGTCGAAGAATCAGGCTCACATTTTCAAGTCGTATATTCAGTCCTTTGCCAGGGAAGTCGTCGGCGTTGAGCTGACTGGCGATCCCATTACGCTGGCGAACGGCGCAGAGCTGCACTTCCTGGGCACCAACGCCCGAACCGCCCAGGGCTACCACGGCAACTTCTACTTCGATGAATTCTTCTGGACGTTCAAGTTCAAGGAACTGAACAAGGTCGCCTCGGGCATGGCGATGCAGAAACAGTACCGCCGCACTTACTTCAGCACCCCGTCGAGCATGGCCCACGAGGCCTACACGTTCTGGACGGGGGAGCGCTTCAACAAGGGCAAGCCTGCCGCCAACCGTATTTCCGTGGATGTGTCCCACGATGCCCTGCAACAGGGGCGGTTGTGCGAGGACAAGGTGTGGCGGCAGATCGTCACGATTCTGGACGCCGAGCAGCGCGGCTGTGACTTGTTCGACCTTGAAGAGCTGCGCCAGGAGTACGACGCCGAGGCCTTCCAGAACCTGCTGATGTGCCAGTTTGTGGACGACGGGGCGAGTATCTTTCCGCTGGCAATGTTGCAGTCGTGCATGGTGGACAGTTGGGTCAACTGGGCCGAGGACTACAAACCATTGGCGCCGCGCCCGTTGGCTGACCGCCAAGTGTGGTTGGGCTATGACCCGGCCGAAACGGGCGACAGCTCTGGTCTGGTGGTCGTAGCTCCGCCGATGGTGCCGGGCGGTAAGTTCCGGGTGATTGAGCGCCACCAGTTCCGTGGCATGGACTTCGCGGCGCAGGCCGAATCCATCCGCATGGTGACCCAGCGATATTGGGTGACCTATATCGGCATCGACGTCACAGGTATGGGGTCGGGCGTGGCGCAGCTGGTGCGGCAGTTCTTCCCCGGACTGACAACCTTCAGCTATTCGCCAGAGGTGAAGTCGCGCTTGGTCATGAAGGCCTATGACGTGATCAACAAGGGCCGACTGGAGTTCGACGCCGGCTGGACGGACTTCGCGCAATCACTGATGGCTATCCGCAAAACCATCACCGCCAGCGGCCGGCAGTTCACCTATACGGCTGGGCGTAGCGAATCAACCGGCCATGCCGACCTGGCCTGGGCTCTTTTCCATGCACTACACCACGAACCGCTCGAAGGGCAGACGGCTGCCAATACCGGGCGGATGGAGCTTTTTTGATGAGTACAGATAATGAGGTGGCGGTTGCCACTGAGCAGGCGGTGAGTGATCACAAGTCGGTGGCATTCACGTTCGGTGAGCCGGAGTCGGTGTTGTCGGCCAGGGAGATATTCGATTCGTTGGAGTGCTGGTTTAACGGGCGCTGGTATGAGCCGCCATTGTCACTGGACGGACTTGCCCGGTCGGTTAAAGCGAGCGTTCACCTCGACTCTGGGCTGCGCTTCAAGCGTAACCAACTGACCCGAACGTTCATCCCGCACAAGCTGCTGACCCGCGAGGCGTTTGACCAATACGCTCAGGACTACCTGGCATTGGGCAATGCGTACGTGGAGGCGCGACGGTCACTGCTGGGCTCGACTGTGGCGCTAAAGCCGCCGTTGGCGAAGTACATGCGAGTGGGGAAGGACGAACGCTTTTTCCAGGTGCAGGGCTGGAAGAATGAGCATGAATTTGACCAGGGCAGCGTCTTTCACTTACGTGAGCTGGATCTGCATCAGGAAATTTACGGGTTGCCGGAGTGGCTCTGTGCTCTGCAATCGGCGCTGTTGAATCAATCGGCGACGTTGTTTCGCCGCAAGTACTACGAGAACGGCAGTCATGCGGGTTTCATCCTGTACATGACGGACGCGGCGCAGAACGAATCCGACATCGATGACTTGCGCACAGCTTTGAAAAATTCCAAGGGGCCGGGCAACTTCCGCAACCTGTTTGTGTACGCGCCGAACGGGAAGAAAGAAGGCATACAGCTGATACCGGTCAGCGAGGTTTCGGCCAAGGACGAATTCAACTCGATCAAGGACCAGACTCAGGGCGATGTGCTCGCGGCTTTGCGGGTTTATCCCCAACTGATGGGCATCGTGCCGAAAAACGCCGGGGGCTTTGGCTCCCCGAAGGAGGCAGGGGAGGTATGGGCCACCCTGGAGCTTGAGCCGATTCAGGCACGCCTGGCCCTTCTCAATGATTGGGTCGGCGAGGAAGTCGTGCGCTTCAAGGCGTTTGAACTTGGAGCGGGGGAGAAATAGTACCCCCGCGCAGTAAACGAGGCGACGAGCAGGTGCGCTAACACCCACTCGACGCTGAATCACTCGAACACGCCGAGTGCTCCAACCAAGGCCTCGCCCCACTGCGCAGGGGGTGCGAAGCCTAAGCGAATCCAATTGTCGAAACAAGGATCACTTATGAGCACACCGATAATCCCGTGGATGGGCGGCAAGCGTCGCCTGGCAGATCGTCTAATTCCGCTGTTCCCACCCCATGAATGCTACGTCGAAGTTTTTGCCGGCGGCGCCGCGCTTTACTTCATGCGGCCCCAGGCCGCGCCGGTTGAAGTCCTCAATGACATCAACGGCGACCTGGTGACTCTGTATCGTGTGGTGCAGAACCACTTGGAAGAGTTCGTGCGGCAGTTTAAGTGGGCGCTCAGTTCTCGCCAGGTGTTCGAATGGCAGAAGATGACCAGGCCGGAAACACTCACCGACATCCAGAGGGCCGCGCGGTTTTTCTACCTGCAGCACCATGCCTTCGCCGGCAAGGTCAGCGGGCAGACCTTCGGTACAGCCACCACCGGCCCTGCCATCAACCTGCTGCGGATCGAGGAGAACCTGTCTGCTGCCTGGCAACGGCTGTCGGGTACCTACGTCGAGAACCTGGGCTGGCTGGAATGCGCGGAGCGATACGACCGGCCGCATACCTTCCACTACATGGACCCGCCTTACTGGCAGACCGCAGGCTATGGCGTGGACTTTCCTTTTGAAAACTACGAGCGAATGGCCGACTTTATGCGCCGCTGCAAGGGCAAGGTGATGGTCAGCATTAACGACCACCCCGATATTCGGCGTGTGTTTGATGGATTCCACTTCGAAACGGTGGACATCCGATACAGCACCGCTAATCAGCGTCAGGGGAAAGCCGAGGTCAGCGGGGAGCTGATCATCATGAATTGGGAGCCCGATGCCTTCGGCGGGCTGTTCTAAGGAACGGGTTCAATCAAGCTGGCGTCCTTATTTCTCACGTTGCCCACGGCGGTGCTGACCTTGAACCATTCAAAGGTTTCGGACGGCTCGCCCTGGTGCAACACCATCTGCTCGGCACGTTCCTTCGGCGTTGCCGGATCCAGCCATTCGCGGGCAAGGTCGGGTGTAAGTACCACGGGCCTTCTGTCGTGGATGTCCACCATGCCACCAGCGCTATCGGCGGTAATGATCACAAAACCGTCATGCTCGGCGGGGCCTTCATCAGCGTCTGGTAGCTGGCCAATGGCTGCGCACAAGATTGGTGCTCCGTCCCGCCTGCGGATCAGATAAGGCTGTTTCTTCGGTCCGCCTTCATCCACCCACTCGAACCAGTTGTCGATAGGCGTGATCGCACGGTGTGGCCAGATCGCCCTAAAGAACGGGCCGTGTGCAACCTTTTCGACACGTGCATTGATGGGCGCGGCCCGGTCTTTCGCCCAATGCGGGCGCCACCCCCATCGCACAGGATCGGCGTGTAGCAACTCGCCCTGCAGGTGTAGTAACGCCACGTGGGTCGTTGGGGCGACGTTGTATCGCTCGATCGGCTGATCACCCACCGAGTTTGCAAGGGCATTGGGCATGCTCAGTGCCGCAACAAAGTCGTGGATTCCCCGGTACTGCGACAGTCTTCCGCACATGGCAAACCCTCTTTCCGTTTGACCTTAGACAATCGTGGTCGGCCGAGGTCTCATTTCATTGACGATGCGCCGCAGCTCGTCCGCCTCCCGCCTGCTCGCATTGGACAATGTGGTCAGGTCGGCGATTTGCTTACGCATTGCTGCTGCTTCGGCCCCACGTTCCCGCAGATACCCCGCAAACTCAGTGTTCTTCGCCTGGGTTTCGAGAAGCATTTGACTGATACCGAAAACGTCTGCCCGCGCTTTGCGTAATTGCAGATTGAGTTCCTGGATCTCGTTCTCCAGCAGACGGCAATGCTGTCGGTACATCTGCAGTGGGGTGGGGAGACCAAGCCATCCGAGGGTGTCTTCATCACTGTTCATGGGTACGAATCCAATACTGTATACGCATACAGTAAATGACGTTTGGTCATGACGCGATTTGAGGCGACGAGCTGTAGGGGGGAGGCGGAGATTGGGCCGGAAAAGTCAGCTGGGATAGATGAAAGTTTGCCCTTCCGCAGCGTGAAAAAACCCATCTCAACATAGCAATTTATAGGTGTCACGGCAAGCGTAAGGGGATGCGTGGACCAATAAAAACGGGGCTTTCAGCATGTTTGCGCCTACCGATCAGTCGCGGCCAGGACAGGCCCAGGCTCACCGCTGCCAGGCCGGGGAGTTGGCGTGCCACATGTGAGTCACTGACGTGCCACAAGTGGGGCAGTGGCGTGCTTCAGCACTCGGCGCGCGCCGTCGTCCTCCCACCTCGCCTGCGGGCTAAATGGGTCGTTATTTCTGCGCCCCTGCGGACCACTCCCGGCGGCTCAGGCTGGGCGCTTGCTTGGCGTTGTGGGGAGGTTGAAAGCCTGCGGAACCCTGCACCGAGGGGGTATTTCTTCGAAAGGTCTGGAGGCGTTGCTGTGCAGGTAGAGGGGGGGCATTTCAAAAAGAGTAATTTCAGTAACCACATTTGGGTAATGGGCTGGAGGCCACGTATTCCGTGGGGTTCGGTATTACAAAAAGGAGTAACAGAGAAGTAATTGAAAAGGTAATTTTTTGCCAACGTGTTGTTTTTAAAGGATTTTTATAAGCATGAGAATTACATTTATAAAGAGTAATCAGATTACTTCAATATTACTTAAAGATTACCTTTTGGTCGGAATACAAAACCCTTAAATTTCAATGGTTTGAGCATGAAAAACGGTCAAGATTACTTATGTTACTCTTTTTTTTGCCCCCCTCTAGATTTCGAATCTAAGACCCCTACACGTGTGATGCGCACGCGTAACGCGGTGCAATCTGAGGTCCGTGGGAATGGCGTGGGAACGCTTTCGCGCAACCTGCACTGCTGGAGCCCTTGTATTCCGGGGCCTCGGCTGAGGGATTGGGGGTGCGGGTACTTTCGAATCTCTCCTTCACCGCCACATTCGATGTAAACAAAACCCCTGGTTTCGAGAGAAACCAGGGGTTTTGTAGTTTCTGGGATTCGAAAATCTTACCTTCTATCGAATCAAGCGCTTGGCATATCCATGCGTCGCCCTATGACATCCAGCAAATCACACCCATCGCGCAGCGGGATTGAGCACAGCAAGGCAAAATCATTGAGTACAACCGCATCACTACTTATCTCACCACGTAGTGCAAGGTTCTCAAGCATCTGTGTCACGGCACGGAGTCGATAGGTCGCGGCGTCGAGGAGGATTTCAAGCGGGACGGTTGTGTCGACAAAAAGAGCAGGGGTCGCGCTGTCGTTGCTGGTGAGGGCCATGAATTGGTTCATGTGTGACTCCATTGGACAATTGTAGGAAACAACGACGTTTGAAAATTACGTCGTTCGCGCTCCGTCTTGACTGTCATCGAGTCGCCAAACCCGGTCACCATGTGGGCAACGGGGCGACTGTAGTCTCGAGCCTTTTGAAATGGGAGGGCGCTCATTCCGGATTGCTTGTAGGACGTTGCCCTAACGAGAAACGTTAGAAATGAGGGACTCTCTGTTCGGCGACAAGATGGTCGCTGGGGTAATTGATGCGAGAGGTATATTTGCAACTCGGGGTCGTGGGTGGAGCCCTACGCCAACGGAGAAAATCAAGCTCAATCAGGCAGTGTTTGGCGAAGTGAAAGTACCTCGACTGCCAAAGCTAGCACTGTGTGCAAGTGATGCACGCATCTGGCAGGCAACATAAATCGGGTGGCGGGAATGTTGGTTGAATGGAGCTTGTAAATGTAGGCATGCCTTCTGATTAAAGTAGTCCATTTCCCAAACGCTAAAAACACCCCAGTACGCGTCTTACCTCACCTGTAACGCCTTCCTATAGTCGTGCACCTCACTCACTGGGAGGTGTCACGCGATGCAGGGACCCTACGCATTTATCAATGAGCGGCCACAGCCTTACCCACTGCTCAAGCTCAGTCTTTCTCTCAATCCTCATACTCAAACAAAGTTTGACACCCTCAACCATCACATCCGTAACACCGTGGTATTGCCGGGGCAGCTAGTGATCATCGGGGATAGTCGCACGGCGTCGTGTACCGCCGAAGAAGCGCAGTTGATGCGCTCGGCGCAAAACATAAACCATGACTTGCTGGCGCATTCCTCCATTGATGGTTTTTTGATCAAAAACTACGATCAGTTGCAGGCCCTTATGTCCCATGCTTCTCTCGGCATCGGCAGTGCCAGCAATGCATGGAGCAAGCATCTGGCGCAAATCGAGCAGACCCTCATGGAAGTCGAGCAGTTGCATAAGGAGTACATGAGGAAGGGCAGCATGGGGGCGCGGGGGGAGTTTTTAATTAAACGCAGAGCGCTTTTTACACGATTGGAAACACAGCTCTCGGGGATGGCGCGTTTTGGCTCGGGTTTGAAAAACGAAACATCGATAAAAAAGATGCTGGGTATTTCCAGCAAGAGTTACTGGCACCACGGAGAAATTCGTGGGTATGAGGAGAGGGTCAAACGAGTCGCCAAGGCTTCACAGATTTTGAAGAAGGGTACCTATATTGGTATTGCACTGGATGTTGGGGCGGCGGCGCTGGAGATTACAGAGGCGTGCACCATAGAGCGGGAGCAGGAGTGCACACGAGCGCAATATGTTGAAGGGGGCAAGCTCCTGCTCGGCGCTGGTGGTGCATACGCAGGTGGTTCAACAGGTGCCACTCTCGGCATAGGCGCTTGTGCGATTGTTTTTGGCATACCTACCGCGGGGGCCGGGGCCTTGGCCTGTGCAATTGTAGGCGGCGCTGCGGGCGCCTTAGCTTTAGGTTCAGCCGGGAGTGTTATGGGCGAAGTCGGCGGTACATTTATCTATAAAACCTGGAAAGAATAAATGGCCCTTTTATATCTCGGTCTCTTCTCATCAGTTCTTATGCTACTCAGCATCCCGCTAACATTCTTCGCCATGTTCAAAAGACTCGACGCTGCGGAAAGCTATGTGGAGCACACCGACTATGTCATCGGACACAAGAAAACCCTTCGTTTCGCTCCATTCGAAGGACGGGCCTCACGCGTCGTTGCCATGGCTATCATCATTCTAATTCCCAAAGTACTGCAGTGGAGACGTTTGGTACGTGTTGAGGACGTTCAAAAAATCCCAAAGCATCTCAAGTTCTGGATGGTCTTTCCGACAACAGTTGCGCTCATATCGAGTATCGGCATGGTTATCAGCTGGCTTTTTTTAGATCCTGAATTGCTTTAGACAAGGGCGACGTTCTGTCGCCCATTCCGTCAACCGCCTCAAGCCCGCACATACACCCAAGCCCTCAACCCCGAAGCCAACCCCACCTCCACCCGCTTGTAATCCGCTACTTCATACGCATCCGCCGCCGCCAGTTCCTGCTCGGTAATCTGAAACACCATCCCCTCAACCCTGGCGTCTGCCTGCGTACTCGGCGCCACAATCGGATGATGCGTCTTGCCACTGCTCGCCAGCACGTCCGGGTCAGTGATCTCTACCCAGCTCTGCGAGTAACCCAGCATCGCATCCTGCTGGCCGGTCAGTTCGCGGCCGAAGTTGGCCAGTTGTACGGATTTGTCTTGCAGGGTTCCGTAGGAAAACAACAGCACGGGGTGTTCGGTGGAGCGGTTCATTGCAGTTCCTTAAGCGAGGAGGTCTTCGTAGAAAGCGCCGTAGGGTTTGCTCGGATGGGCGATCTGGATTTCGAGGATCCACAACCCGGCATTCGGGCAGTGTTCGAAATCCCCCAGGTCGCCGCCACGGTGGATGGCGTGGGGGAAGTCGCTGACGCGGTGGCCCTTGATGTCGAGGTTGAGGTGCCAGCCCATGGCCTGGGCTTGTGCTTCGGCGTAGCGGTAAAGCTCCAGGCCCACGACCTGGTCGTTTTTCCAGCGGGCTTGTACGCGGTCGAACAGCGCTTTGGCGGCGCTGGCGCAGGCGAGCATGTCTGGGTCGTTGCCGATGGCGAAGGTGGCGCCGGCATCGCCTTCGTGGCCTTGCCAGACGGCGCCCATGTCGATGAAGAAGATGTCGTTGTCGCCCAGCACCGGGTCGCCGTCGGAGCGTTGTTTGAAGGTCTTGAGGGTGTTGGCGCCAAAGCGCACCAGCAGTGGGTGCCAGATGCGCTGCATGTCGAGGTCGGTAAGGACTTGCTTGCCCAGGTCGCGGGCTTCGGATTCGCGCATGCCGGGGCGGACACGTTGGGCGAGTTGTTCGATGGCTTGCCAGGTCATGGCCTGGGCGTAGCGCATGGAGTCGATGCTGTAGGCGGCGCCCACGGCTTCTTTGGGTTGTGCGGACACCGGCTTTTCCTCGGCTTGAAGTGGGTTTATCGCTATTCCTTTTACTATACAGCGGTGTAATGGCAAAGGGCTTATGGAAACGCTGGAGAAGCTTTCCAAGCTTTGTTAAGGTCGCCGCCTTTCCAATACAGCCATTCAGAGGGATCTAAATGCACCCGGTACTTCGCAAGACATTCGGCGGGCTTTCTGCCCAGTACTACATCCGCAACTTCCTGTTCGGGCTGATTTTTCCCGTGCTGATCTATACCGCGCTGACCCATTCGAAAACCGGTGTGTTCACACTGGGCGCGCTGTTCTATTGCGTGGTCAACAGCCTGCTTTATCCCTACGCGCGCTTCGTTTACGAAAGCATCATGGATTACATTTTTGGCAACAACGTGTTCTTTGTGAATGCCATTCTGATGCTGACCGTCAAGGTGTTCACCATGGCGATCTGCTGGACCATGGCGGTTTTCATTGCGCCTATTGGGCTGGCGTATCTGTACTTCCACCATAGCCGTGCGGCGAATCGAGCCTGATTCGATGTTGCGAAGTGCATAGACTGTGGCGAGGGAGCAAGCTCCCTCGCCACAGGTACGGTGTCAGATATGCAGCCAGGCAAGGCTCCCCAGTATGACTGCTGCGCCGCCTGCGGTGTACGACATCCGCTTCAACCACTCCCGCCGAGTCAGCAAGGTAATCGCCGCCAACGAAATCGCGATCTGGATCGCGGTCATCGCCTGGGCCCAGCGATGATGCTGGTGCAGCGCCTGCTCTGATTTTTCATCCCACTGCTTTGACGTGGCTTCAAGCTTCTCGGCCTGTTTGCGCACGTCCTCCTTCTGGCTCTTGTAGCGCTCGATTTCTTCCTTGTAATGCACCGCGTCCACACCGGGAATGTGGGTGGCCAGTTCCGCGAGGTTTTGCCGGCTGGATTTGGCCTGGTAGTAATTCCACTGGTTGGCGGCTTCGGTCTTGAAGATGGCGGCGTTGTTCTTGTCCATCGCCGCTTCGCTTTCGGTGGAGCCGGCCTGGTAGCTGAGCATGGCGCCGAGGGTGGCCATGAGGGCGGTCATCACGGCGATGCGGCTGGCGAAATTGTCGCCACGGCCGTGGGCGTGTTCGGTGGTGTGTTCGATGTGTTTTTCGTGAGGGCTGGGGACTTCGAAGGCTTCGGACATGGGGGCGTCTGTGAAGGGAATGAGGGAATCTGATTCTTCACCAGTGAAGCTGTCTCAAGCCTGTACGTAACGCTTGCGGGCATTGTGAAGTTTGGCTCGAAGGGGCATGCAGATTCGGCCTCTACTGGGAGAATGAGGCGGCGCTGATACTGGGGTGGTTCGTTCATTCAGAGGATTGGCTTTCATGACTTCATCCAATGCAAAACCTGTCTGGTTTATCACCGGCTGCTCCACCGGTTTCGGTCGCTACCTGGCGTTGCACACCCTCAGCCTCGGCTACCCGACCGTCGTCACCGCCCGCGACCCGCAACAGGTGCAGGACATCGTTGCCGATTACGCCGACCACGCGCTGGTGCTGGCGTTGGACGTGACCGACCCGGCCCAGGTTCGTGAGGCGGTGAAAGCTGCCGAAGATCACTTCGGGCATATCGATGTGCTGGTCAACAATGCTGGCATCGGTTACTTCGGTTCGTTCGAAGAGAGCGAGTTGGACGAAGTGCGCCGCATGTTCGAGATCAACGTCTGGGGCCTCAGCGATGTCACCCGCGCCGCGTTGCCGGGCATGCGTGCGCGGCGTTCCGGTACCGTGGTGAATGTGTCGTCTGTGGGCGGGATCATGGCCTACCCGACACTGAGCTTCTACAACGCCAGCAAGTTTGCGGTGGAGGCGATTTCCGAGTCGTTGTCCCAGGAGGTCGCGCCGCTGGGCATCAAGGTGCTGTTGGTGGAACCGAGCGGTTTCCGCACCGACTGGGCTGGGCGTTCCGCCAACGAAGCGCCTCACGCGATTGCTGATTACCACGCCACCGCTGGCGCGCGCACGGCGTTGTTGCGCAGCATCGACGGCAAACAAGCGGGTGACCCGATGCGTGCGGCGATTGCCATCGTCAATGCCGTGGAGGCCGACCAACCGCCACTGCGTTTGCTGCTGGGCAAGGCAGCGCTGGCCAATGCGCGGACCAAGGTGGAAGCCTTGAGCAAGGACTTTAATGCGTGGGCTTCAGTGACTGAAGGGGCGGATTTTCCAGAGTAGCGCTCTATAGCTCCAATTGACTGGCGTTGATGCCAAACGCCCTGGCAACTTCTTCCTGTGTCAGGTTCAGGTGTTCGTGCCAGGCGCGGATAGGCGTCGCGCCACCTAGCAGACGGTTGCGTGTTATGAAGCCCTCACTTCGCAAACACCACCGGCACGGTAAACCGCGTCTTGCTGCCCTCCGGCGGGCGTGGCACCGGGGAGGCGCGGTCGATCATGTCCAGCGTTGCGGTGTCCAGCTCGGTAAAACCGGCGGAGCGTACGATGCTGGCGCTGAGTACCTTGCCGTTGCTGTCGATTTCAAAGCGCAGATACGCCACGCCCCGGTCGCCTCGATCGCGGGCGTTTTGCGGGTAGCGTTTGTAGCGTTCCAGGTGGGCCAGCAGCTCGGCTTCCCATTGCACCTTTTGTGCGGGGTCGGCGGAGCCTCGTGAGGATCGATTTGCGGCGGTGGTGTCGGCCGGGTGTGTATCCAGCTTGGGCGGTGCCGTGGTGGCTGAAGGTGCCGGTTGTTCATCCTGCTTTCTCGGTGCCGTCTCGAACTCGGCGGCGTGTTCCGGCGCGGACGAATAGGTGCCCTGGGCGGTGTCCTTGAGCGGCGATGTTGCGGTTTTTGCGACACTCGGCCGGGTTGCCGCCACCACCTTCCTGGGTACTTCCCTTGGCGGTTTTTCCGACGGCGTATTCAGCTGTTTCTGTACAACTTTGTCCGGTGCCACTTGCAGGTCTTCTTCCACCGCCTGGGCGACTGGGGCGGCCGCCAATTCGATCATCATCGCCGCTGGAGCAGCTTCGGCTACCGTTACGCTGGGCGTATGCAACCACCAGGCGATAAGGCCGGCGTAGACGCTCAGGGTGATCAGCGTGGCAATGCTCCACAAGGCTTTGCGTGGCGGGTTGAGGTAGTCGGGAGCAGTCTTGGCAATCATGGGGTCATCAATAGGGATCAACGTAAAACGGGATGCCGAACAAGGGCATCCCGCAATTCAATACAACGGTCAGGTCAGAACTTGACGGTCAGCCCCGTACGCAACGTTCGCCCCGGCGCGGGCATGAAGCTTTGGGCCAGCGGGTCCAGGTAATAGACGTTGGTGAGGTTCTGTACCGAGAAATCCAGCTGGGTGCCTTTGACGATTTCGAAACTGGCAAACAGGTCGTAGATCGCTGACTTGCGGTAGTACATCTGGTTCGTGGTGATGCCGTTGTTCCAGGACTTGTCCAGTTTGGCGGTGGGCGCGCTGTTGTAGACCATGCGTCCGCCGAGGACGAGGCGGTTGTCGAACCAGCGGCTGCCCAACGTGGTGTTCACTGAATACTTGGGCGGGTTCTGGGTGTTGGTATAGGAACCGGGGAAGCCGCCGTCCACGCAATTGGGGGTGGAGGGGTTGTCTTCTTCGCGCAGTTTCTTCGCGATGTCCGGCGCGCAGGTTTTGGCATTCAGGTAGTAGGTGGCGGAGATGTCAGTGAACACCCGGCCCATGTCGTAGCTGGTTTGCAACTCGATGCCCTTGACCGTGAAACTGTCGACGTTCTGCAGGTTGCCGGCAAAGATGTCGGTGTAGTCTCGGGTGATGTAGTTTTCGATCTCGTTGTTGAAGTACGCGAGTTTGGCCGCGGCGGTATCGCCGTCAATCAGTACGCTGTTTTGCAACGTACTGGCGCCGAATTCCCAATTCTTGCTGCGCTCGGGCTTGATGCCATCGGTCGGCACGGCGGCCGTGAACAGGCCCAGGGTCGACTCGAACAGGCTCGGCATGCGCACACCTTCGTTGTAGTTGAGGTAGACGAAGCTGTTCTCGGTCAGGTTCAGCTTTGCGCCGAAGGACGGTGCGAACGCCTGGTCCTGCCGTTCAATGGGCGGCGCGAAGGTGTAGCTGGTCGGTTTGCGGTCCGGGCCGAACGTGGCCGGGCTGGCCTTGCGGTTGTGGTCCTTGCTGCTGAACTCGCTGTAACGACCGCCTGCGGTCAAGGTCAGTCGCTTGATCGGTGACCATTCAAGCGATGTCACCAGGCTGCTTTCCTCACGTTCGCCGCTGCGGATGAATCGGTTCTTTTGCAGGTCCGACAGCAGCACCGGCGAGTTGTCATCGGGGCCCAGGTCTTCGGTCTGGTAGGAACCGCCGTAGGTCCAGGCGAACTTGCCTGCGCGGGTGTCGAAACGCGAGGTGTTGCTCAGGTCCACGCCCCAGCGCTTGTCTTTGGTGCGGTTGCGCAGGGCGTCCTTGTAGGTATCGCCGAGCGGGTCGGCATCGTCTTCATGGCCGTAGAGCGGCGTCACCGTGACCAGGCCATTGAAGGCTTCGCTCTGGGCTTTGGTGGCCCAGACGTTTGCACTCAAATCCACCAACGGATTGTCTTCGGGCTTGTAGGTGTAGCGCGCGGTGTAGGCGTTGATGCGCATGCTGCCCGGGTCCCATTGCGGCACGCTGCCGCTGGTATTGCGGATGACCTGCGACGGCATCAATTCGCCGTAATGGCCATCGGTGTAGCGGTAGGTCAGCTCCAGTTTCTGGTCCGTCGCTGGCTTGATGATGGCTTTGAGCAGCACCGACTCGGTGTCGGTCGAGGTGTTGAAGACTTCGCTGTCGGGCTTGAAGAACTTGGCTGCGCTGTTGGCCTCCTGGGTGACGTAGATGTACTTCCGGGTCTTGGGGTCGTATTTGCGCACCTGCTGAAACACTTGGTACTTCTTGAAGCCCTTTTTACCAGCGTAGTAGTTGCCGCTCTGGCGCTGGGAATAGGCCGCGACGAAATCCACCGTCTCGCTGCTGCTGGCGAATGCCACGCTGCCGGAGTGGGCCGGGGAACCGTCCAGGCCGTTGCTGCCATGGTGCGGCGTGGCCTTGTAGGTGCCGGGCGCATCTACGCTGTTGCTCGACAGGTCACCCTTGAGGCGCACGCCGTAGGTTTCGCCGTCCTTGAGGATGTCCTTGGGTTGCAGGGTTTTCATTTTGACCATGCCGCCAATGGCGCCCGCCGCGTCGGCGCCAAGGCTGGGGCCCTTGTCTACGCTGATTTCACTGATCAGGTCAGGGTCGATATAGCTGCGCTGTTGCATGCCGCTGTAGCCACGGTAGGCATCGATGGCTTGTTGGCTGCCGTCGATGGTCACCGGCACCCGGCTCTGGCCTTGGATACCGCGGATGTTCACGTCCAATGCGCCGCCATTGCGCGCATCGCCGGTCTGTACGCCGGGCACGCCCTTGAGGATGTCGGCGGGGGAGGAGCCACGGAAACGGTTGATGGTCTCGCCGGAGATAAACACGCTGGAACCGGCTTTGGTGTAGACCTGCGCGGCGGCACCGGTCAGGCGGCTGGTTTCGCCGCCCTTGATGGTCACAGGGCCAAGCAGTTCCGCATCGTCAAAGTCATTGACGCCTGCGTTGGCGGCATCACGACGGCTGAGAATAAGGCTGCGTTGGCCGTCGATTTTCCAGTTTACCGGTGCGTTTCCGAGCAAGCGTTGCAGGGCTTGCTCCTGGGTGAAGTTGCCGCGTAAGGTCGGGGCTTGCATACCATCCACCAGCCCGGCTTCCAAGCCCAGTTGCAGGTTGGCCTGTCGAGCGAAGGCGCTCAATGCGGTGGTGAGCGGTTGGGCAGGAATGTCGAAGAACCGTGTCGCCTGATCACTCGGCGTGCCGGTAGCCTCTGCGGCCAATGCCTGGGACGGCTGGAAAATCGTGCTGTGGATAGCAGCACAGAGGATGGCCAGTGCCAACGGTGCAGGTGATCGGTGACCCATGTTTCGTCGCCTTAGTGTTCGGTATTACGATTCATTCGCAATACTGGGAGCTACAAAGACGAACACCTGCGCGGTTTTTTTCAGGGCAATGTATTTATTTTTCTACATTCGATTTTTTGTGGCCGATGACCATGAGCAGCGGCGAGTACTCGCGAACCTCGCCGCCAATCGGCGCGACCAACGCCTGTAGCGCACGCCGGGTATCGCGTAGGTCGTAGAGGCCGGTGACGCGCTTGCTGGCCAGGGCCGGGTCGTTGATCACAATCCAGCCCCGCTGGTAGCGCTCCAGTTGCTCGACGACCTGGGCGACGCTGACGTTCTCGAAGAATTGCGTGCCATTGATCCAGCCCGCCACTTCTGTGGGCGCCACCGACGACTGCGTTGCCGTGCCTTGTTGTCGGTCGATCCACAGCCGTTCTCCGGCGCTGAGTCGATACTGCTTGTTCACGCCCACGCTGCCGTCGCGCACTTCCACGGCCAGGCCGTTGTGGCTGCGGGCTACGTCGAAAGCGGTGCCCAATACGCGCACCACGTCATCGTCGCTGCGCACTTCGAAGGGTTTTTGCGCGTCATGGACGACGTCAAAAAACACCTCTCCTTGAATCAACGTGACCTGGCGCTGCGCACCGTCAATGGTCACGTTCACCGAGCTTTGCGGTGCCAGCGTCAGGCGGCTGCCGTCGCCCAGGACGACCTCTCGGGTTTCGGCGGTGGCGGTGCTGTAGTCCGCGCGCCAAGCGGGGTTGAAGACCAGCGCCGCGCCGACCGCCAATACGCTGATACACGCAGCGGCCAACCACGGCAGGCGAGCGCGCGTTGGGCGCGGCCAGTGTTCATGGGTGGTGGGCGCCTGCTGATCGAGCGCATCCATGGCGCGATTGACCTGGGCCCAGGCCTCGAAATGCGCCTCGTCACTGTGCAGCCAACGGTCGAATTCCTCGAAACGTTCGGGGTGGGCTTGCAGGTCCAGCAACCACTGGCCGGCGTCTTCGAGGCTGCGTGCCGAGACATTCCTGGGCGGGTGGGCATCATGCATAGGGGCGTTCCTTACTGTGCGCGCCCTGGATGGCGACGCTCGAAGCCAGGTGAACGATGGCGTCCTTGACCAGGCGATGGGCGGTGGAAAGCGAAATATTGAGATGATCGGCGGTTTGCTGCAACGTGAAGCCGCCGAGGCGATGCATCTCTACGGCGATGCGCATTTGTTCCGGCAGGCTGGCCAGGGTCGCGGCGATACGGCTGGCATCGTCACTGTGCACCACCCGTTGTTCCGGCGACAACTCCTGGCCAGGACGCATCCATTGTGCAGGCGTTTTCTGCTGGCGCTTCTCGGTGGCCTGGCGGCGTACGGCGTCCAGCGCCAGGTTGCGCACGACCCGGTAGAGGTAGGCCAGCGGCTGTTCGACCGGGTCATCCGTGCTGCCGCAAAAGCGCAGGAATGCATCTTGCACCACGTCTTCGGCGTGTGCGTGGTCGCCCACCACAACCTTGGCGTAGTTGATCAGGGCGGGGCGATGGTCGAGGTAGAGTTGCAGCCTGGCGGCGTTGTCGGTCACAGCGAAACTCGAAAAGAGATCAGAGCCTGGAGCGCCGCGACGTTAATTTAATTGAGAGTAATTATCAATAGCGAGTCGCGACGGTTGCTTGCAGGCAAGGTGGACCGCTATTGTGCTGAATCCTTTTAGTCCTTCCCCCCAAGGATCTGTTGTGATGAATGCACCACGTACTGCTGTCCCGATCAAGGCTGTGATTTTCGATATGGACGGGTTGTTGCTGGACACTGAAGGTATCTACACCGAAGTTACGCAGATCATCGCCGAACGCTATGGCCGCACCTACGATTGGAGTATCAAGCAGCACATCATCGGGCGCGGTGCCCAGGATCTGGCTGACTACGTGGTGAAGGCGTTGGACCTGCCGATCACGCCCGCTGAATTCCTGACGATCCGTGAGCCGCTGATGAGCGAGCGCTTCCCAAAGGCCCTGGGCATGCCCGGCGCTGAAGCCTTGGTGCGGCACTTGAAGGCGCACAATATCCCAATTGCCGTGGGCACCAGTTCGTCGCGCAATTCGTTTGGTCACAAGACCACCCTGCACCGCGAATGGTTTGGCCTGTTCGACACCATCGTCACCGCTGACGACCCGGAAGTCGGCGCCGCGAAACCCGCGCCGGACATCTTCCTCACCGCCGCCCGCCGCCTGGGCGTTGCGCCCGAGGATTGCCTGGTGTTCGAAGACTCACCGTTTGGCGTCACCGCCGCCAAGGCTGCACACATGACCGCCATCGCCGTGCCGGATGAAGCCATGGCCGACAGCAAGTACCACCATGCTGACCAGATCATCCGCAAGCTCGCGGACTTCGATCTGGCAGCCTATGGCCTGCCGCCCCTGCGCTGAACAAACGGGGTAAAAAAAATGTGGGAGCTGGCTTGCCTGCGATGGTGATCTTCAGATCGCTATCGCAGGCAAGCCAGCTCACACACTGGGTTAAGCGCTGAAGCCACCATCAATTGTCAAGCTTGCACCGGTGATGTAGCCCGCTTCCGGCCCTGCGAGGTAAGCCACAAAGCTGGCAATTTCCTCGACATGCCCATACCGACCCACCGCCATCAACCCAATCAAACTCTCGGCAAAATCACTGCTCGCCGGGTTCATGTCGGTATCCACCGGCCCAGGCTGCACGTTGTTGATCGTAATACCTCGAGGCCCCAGGTCCCGCGCCAGGCCCTTGGTCAGCCCCACCAGCGCCGCCTTGCTCATGGCATACGGGCCACCACCGCCAAACGGCATGCGCTCGGCATTGGTGCTGCCAATGTTGATCACCCGACCCCCTTCCCCCATATGCTTGGCCGCTTCCTGGGTCGCGATAAACACGCTGCGTACGTTGATCGCCAGGGTCTGGTCAAAATCTTCCAGCTTGAAGTCTTCCAGCGGCGCGATGGCCAGTACACCGGCGTTGTTCACCAGGATGTCCAGGCGGCCAAAGGCTTCGACCGTGGCGTTGACCGCGTTGCGGATCGCACCGGCATCGGCGCTGTCGGCGTGGATCGCCAGGGCTTTGCCGCCTTCGCTGATCACGCTGTTCTGCAATTCTTCAGCCTTGGCGGCCGAGCTGACATAGGTGAAGGCAACCGCTGCGCCCTGCGCCGCGAGGCGCTTGACGATGGCGGCGCCGATGCCGCGAGAACCGCCTTGAATCAAGGCGACTTTGCCGCTGAGGTTCTGTGTGGTCATGTCGATCTCCTAGCTGTTCAAGGCGGGATGCCTTGTTGTTGGAACCGAGTATCGACCTCGCCAGCCCCTCCCGGTAGACCGTGATTGCTATAGTCTGTGTAAACCAAAAGTTTAGAGTGGGTCGATATGGAAAGCTTTGGCAGTATCGAATGCTTTGTACGCAGCGCCGAAGGTGGCAGCTTTGCGGAGGCTGCGCGGCACCTGAGCCTGACCCCGGCAGCCGTCGGCAAAAGTGTCGCCAAGCTGGAGGCGCGCCTGGGGGTCAGGTTGTTCCAGCGTAGCACTCGGCGTCTCACCCTGACTGAAGCCGGAAAACTGTTTCTGGAAGAGGTCAGCGGCAGTCTCACCACCATCCAGAATGCGGTGGCCAACCTGGCCAGCGCCGAAGGGCGGCCGGTAGGAACGCTGAAGGTCAGCATGGGCACTGTGTTTGGTAATCGCTATGTGGTGCCGCTGCTGGGGGCGTTCATGCAGCGTTTTCCTGACATCAGCCCGGACTGGCATTTCGATAACCGCCAGGTGGACCTGATCGGCCAAGGTTTCGATGCAGCCATTGGCGGTGGTTTTGAGCTGCCCCAGGGGGTCGTGGCGCGTAAACTCACACCCGCGCATCGGGTATTGGTGGCTTCGCCGGACTACCTGGCGCAACGCGCGGCGGTATTAACCCCAGAGGACTTGGCGCGCTGCACGGGCATCCTTATCCGCTCGCCGCAAACCGGCCGCATCCGCTCCTGGCAATTGACCAGCACCGAGCGTGAACACCGCCCGCTGGTGCTCAAGCCAGGCATGACCATGAGCGACTCCGAAGCCGCTTGCTGCGCCAGCGCCCAGGGTTTGGGCATCGCGTTGGTAAGCATGCCCATGGCCGTGCCGTTCCTGGACAGTGGTGCGGTGGTGCGGGTGCTGCCCGACTGGTACGTCGACGACGGCAACATCTCCATTTACTACGCCGAACACAAACTGTTGCCCGGCAAGACCCGTGCGTTTGTGGAATTCATCATCGAGCAGTTTGCCGAGCAGCAGTTGAACCAGCGTTTCAGCGCGGCCAACCGATGACTTTTTTCGGCCTCGGCGTCGCGTAGGTCCTGATCTTCGACGTCGACAACCCCAACCGCACCAGCGACTCCGCGATGGTTACAGCAGCGGTCACACCGTCCACCACCGGCACGCCGGTGCGTTGGCGGATCTGCTCATCCAGCCCGGCCATGCCGCCGCAACCCAGGCAGATCACCTCGGCCTTATCGTCGCTGATGGCCAATTCGGCCTGGCGCACGATGGCTTCCATCGCCGCCAGCGGATTCTTTTCCAACTCCAGCACCGCCATGCCACTGGCCCGCACGGAGGCGCAACGCTGGTACAGGCCGGCCAGTTTCAGGCGGTCTTCGATCAACGGCACGGTGCGGTCCAGGGTGGTCACCACCGAGTAGGCGTGGCCCAGGAACATTGCGGTGCTGGCGGCGGCTTCGGTGATGTCCACCACCGGTACGTTGAGCAATTCCTGCAAGCCTTCACGGCCGTGCTCGCCGTAGCCGGCCTGGATCACCGCGTCGAACGGCTGGTCGTAGGCCATCACTCGGTCCATCACCGCGATGGCCGCCAGGTAGCTTTCAAAGTTGCCCTCCACCGACTCCGCACCGAAGTAGGGCGTGAGCCCGACAATCTCAGTGCCCGGCGCAGCCACGGCGCGTGCCTGCTGGGCGATGGTTTCAGTGATGGATTCGGTGGTGTTGACGTTGACCACGAGGATACGCATGGAATGTCCTTGATTAATGACTGACGTTATCGACTGCAATGCTTTCGCCGCTGACATCGGCGTAGAACGGCTGACGCTTGGCGATCAGCAGGTACAGCACCCCTGCAATACCGGCGCCAAACATCCAGGAAAACGGCGACACGCTGGCGAAACCGGGCAGCAGCGCCAGGAGAATGGCAATCACGGCTGCGGGAATAAACGCCGCCACTGCGCGCAGATTGACCCCACGGCTGTAGTAATAAACGCCATTCGGGTCTTCGCTATACAGCTGCAACACGTCTACCCGGCTTTTACGGATCAACCAGTAATCGACCATGATCACGCCATACAACGGCCCCAGCAGGGCGCCCAGGCCGGAAAGGAAGTACACGATCACCAACGGGCTGTTGTAGAGGTTCCACGGCAGGATCAGCACCGCCACGGTGGCGCTGATCAAACCAGCACGGCGGAAGCTCAAGTACCTGGGCGCCAGGTTGCTCAGTACAAAGGCCGGTGCGACGAAGTTGGCCATGATGTTCACGGCCACGGTGACGATCAGGAACGCCAGGCAACCCAGTACCAGGAAGAAGGTATTCGGGATAGCCGCGATGATTTCAGTGGGGCTTTCGATCACCCGGCCATTGAGCTGGAATTGCCCACCGCACAGCAGTACGGTGATCGCGGCAAACACCAGGATATTCACCGGCAAGCCCCAGAAGTTGCCGACCTGGATGGTCTTGCGGCACGGCGAAGAGCGGGCGAAGTCGCAGAAGTTGAGGATCAGCGTGCCGTAGATCGCCAGCCACAGCGCGCCACCGGCAAAGATATTGCGCCACATCTCGCCGCCGCTCAGCGGTTCGCGGATCGACCAGGCGATGTTGCCGCCGGTCTGGAAATACATCCAACCGGCCAACGACGCCACCGTCAGCAGAATCACCGGCCCGGCGAAGCCTTCGTAGCGTCGCACCATCTCCATGCCGTAGGCCAGGATCACCAATTGCACCAGCCAGATCGCCACAAAACAGGCCCAGCCGAGCGACGACAGGCCGAGGATCGAATTGTGGTCGTAGTCGGCAAACCCCGGATGAATGGCCGTCAAAAGCACGCGGAAAACTACCGAGGCCAGGTAGGTCTGGATACCGAACCAGGCAATCGCAATCACCGCTCGGATCAGCGCCGGAATCTGCGCGCCATGAATGCCGAAGCTGATACGGCTGATCACCGGGAAAGGCACACCGGTCTTCTGGCCCATGTAGCCCGACAGGTTCATGAAGAAGTACACCAGCGCCGCGCCAATCCCTAAGGACAGCAGAATCTGCCAGCCGCCCAGGCCCAAGGCATACAAGCCAATGGCGAAGGAGTAGTTGGCGATGTTGTGCACGTCATTGGTCCACAGCGCAAAGATGCTGTAGCGCCCCCAGCGACGGCCTTCGACCTTGGTGGGTGCCAGGTCCTTGTTGTGCAGCCGTGGGCTGAGCACCAGCGGACCGGGCTCGATGGCTTCGGGCTTCAGGGAGGAGGGCAGATCCAGTGCGATGTTATTCGAGAGGCTTGTACGCATTCCGGCAGGCTCCAGCGCATCGGCAGCCAAGCCGCAGATGGCAAAGTGTATGTAGGTTTTGTATTTATTGTATACAAAGCGCATTTCACCTTAAGCCACTTGCGTGCCAGTTTTAGATCTATGAAAGCTGTAGGTAATTTCGTTTTTATAGGTGTAGGAAATAACTAGCTGAATTAAAAGCGATATAAATTGACCGTTTGAACAGCTATTTATTTTGTTGGATGAAGAGTGTGCAAAACAGCGAGGGGAGTGAGGCGGGGGAGAATGTAACTTTTCGGTGCGGAATTTTATAAGTGCACACAAGAATGGCACTAATGGTGACATTCTTGTGTACAGATCGAGGGTCACGCTTTGCTGATGATATTCCCTGCGTGTAGCCCGCATTCCTTCTGCGTGGCTTCTTCCCACCACCAGCGGCCTTCGCGTTCGTGCTGGTTCGGCAGCACGGGGCGGGTGCAGGGCTCGCAGCCGATGCTGATAAAGCCGCGCTCATGCAGGCTGTTGTACGGCAGCTCCAGCATGCGGATGTAACCCCAGACTTCCTCACTGGTCATCTGCGCCAGCGGGTTGAACTTGTACAGGGTGCGTTCCGGGGTGGAAAAGGCTGTGTCGATTTCCAGCGCCGCCACCTGGCTGCGGGTGCCGGGGCTCTGGTCACGGCGCTGGCCGGTGGCCCAGGCGCTGACGCCGGAGAGCTTGCGGCGCAGCGGCTCGATCTTGCGTACACCACAGCATTCGCCATGGCCGTCCTTGTAGAAGCTGAACAGGCCTTTTTCTTTGACGAAGGGTTCCAGCTTGCTCTGGTCTGGCGAGATCAGCTCGATGTCGATCTTGTAGAACTCGCGCACCTGCTCGATGAACCGGTAGGTCTCCGGGTGCAGGCGGCCGGTGTCGAGGCTGAACACCTTGACGTTCTTGTTCAGCTTCCAGGCCATGTCCACCAGCACCACGTCCTCGGCGCCGCTGAAGGAAATCCACAGGTCATCACCGAACTGGCTGAACGCCAGCTTGAGAATATCCTGGGCAGATTTGTTGGCGTAAGTCGCGGCGAGTTCAGCGACGTCGAAGGCTTGGTTCATCAGGACGGTTCCTACAGGTCAGTGGCGCTGAGCGCTCTATAGGGGAGCGATGGTATCAAAATCCGCCCTGCGTTGCGGCGGCGAGCTTGAATCGCTAGAGTTCGGCAGTCCTTTTGCTCGCTCAACTAACAACATCAAATGGGAGTGTCTTGTGGAAATTGCCTGTCTCGACCTGGAAGGGGTGCTGGTTCCGGAAATCTGGATCGCCTTCGCCGAAAAAACCGGTATTGAATCCCTGCGGGCCACCACCCGGGACATTCCCGACTACGACGTGCTGATGAAGCAGCGCCTGCGCATCCTCGACGAACACGGGCTCAAGCTCGCCGACATCCAGGCAGTCATCGCGACCCTCAAGCCGCTGGACGGCGCCGTCGAATTCGTCAACTGGCTGCGCGAGCGCTTCCAGGTGGTGATCCTGTCCGACACCTTCTATGAATTCTCCCAGCCGCTCATGCGCCAACTGGGTTTCCCGACCTTGCTGTGCCACCGCTTGATCACCGACGAAACCGATCGTGTGGTCAGTTACCAACTGCGCCAGAAAGACCCGAAGCGCCAGTCGGTATTGGCCTTCAAGACCCTCTACTACCGGGTGATCGCCGCCGGCGATTCCTACAACGACACCACCATGCTGGGCGAAGCCGACCGTGGGATTCTGTTCCATGCGCCGGAGAACGTGATCCGCGAGTTCCCGCAGTTCCCGGCGGTGCACACCTTTGAGGACTTGAAGAAAGAGTTCATCAAGGCGTCGAATCGGGCGTTGAGCCTTTAACCATTCGCGTGATCAAACGCCTGCCAGCAAACTCTCATAGGGGATGCGCAAGCCTTCATGCAGGCGCTTGATCATCGACAGACTCAATTTGCGCTTATGGTTCAACACTTCTGACACCCGCCCACTGGTACCGATAAAGGGCTCCAGGTCGCGGGCGGTCATGCCCAGTTGTTCCATGCGGAATTTGATTGCCTCCACCGGATCTGAAGGGGGCATTGGAAAATGCTCGGCCTCGTATTTCTCGATGAGAATGGCGAGGATTTCCAGTTCGTCACCCTCGGGTGAGCCGATTTCCGCTCCCCATATCTGCTCCACGCGCGCAAGCGCAGCAGTTAGATCCTCATGGGAATGTATAGGTTTGATGTTCATCACACGGTCTCCGCGTTGATCTGATCGTACTGGGCATGAGTCCCCACGAAACGTATAAACCCAAGCTGTCGCTGATAGTCGATCGCCATGATCACTCGATACTTGTTGCCGCCCACGTTGAAGACAACCCTGCCACTTTTAAGAACGCTTGCCGTTCTAAGCTCTGCTTTTAGCGCTTGCGGCGTCGGGTAATTCGCCTTTTCCATATGGCGATACAGCTCGACCAGGGGTGTTTTGGCGTCGGAATAAGCTGAGTGGCGTTCCCAGAATATTCGCAAGGTAGAGAGCGCGATTATCCGCATCGCTGCAACCTCCCAATTTGGGAGATAATAGGTGTGGTTGGGTTGAGATGCAATCTCGGAAACAAATTCTGACGAGTAAGCAGACGCTTCATGTGATCCCTCACAAACGGCGGGTGGACGGTCGGAGCTGGACGCTATCTTCCAGTTCACTCACCGTCCACGCGCGTTCTGAATCAGGATCTTTCTTGCTGCCGGGCCCTATGTTGCAGAGCCAGGAGGAGCCTGGGGGCTACAGGTTTTCCAAAGTTTGTAACAACACCCGCACCTTGGTCAGCGACTCCTGATACTCCGCCTCCCACTGTGAATCCGCCACAATCCCGCCGCCGCCCCAGCAGCACACCTGCCCATCCTTGACCAACAGACTGCGAATGGCGATGGAGCTGTCCATCTCGCCCCGCACGTCCAGATACACCAGCGACCCGCAGTACAACCCGCGTCGCGTCGGCTCCAGTTCGTCGATGATCTGCATCGCGCGGATCTTCGGTGCGCCCGTGATGGAACCGCCGGGGAAGCTGCCGGCGATCAGGTCGAGGGCGTCTTTGCCATCGGCCAGTTCGCCGATGACGCTGCTCACCAGGTGGTGCACGTTGGGGTAGCTTTCCAGGCTGAACAGCTCCGGCACGCTCACCGAGCCGGTGCGGCAAGTGCGGCCGAGGTCGTTGCGCAGCAGGTCGACGATCATCAGGTTCTCGGCGCGGTCCTTGGGGCTGGCCAGCAGTTCGGCGGCGTTGGCGGCGTCTTCTTCGGGTGTCAGGCCGCGGGGGCGGGTGCCTTTGATCGGCCGGGTTTCGACGCGGCGCTCGCTGATATGCACGAAGCGCTCGGGCGACAGGCTCAGCACCGCGCCGTCGTCCGGCAGGCTCTGGAACCCGGAGAATGGCGTCGGGCAGGCTTCGCGCAGGGCGCAGTAGGCAACCCAGGGATCGCCCGCACACGACGCGCGGAAGCGCTGGGCAAAGTTGACCTGGTAGCAGTCGCCGGCCTGGATGTAGTCCTGGATGCGCACGATAGCCTGGCGATAGGCCTCGGCGGTGAGGTCCGCTGCCATGGGGCCGTCAAGCTTGAAGGTCGCCGCGTGGTGGGCGACCGGCTGGCCGAACAGAGTGATCAAGCGCTGCCGTTCGCTCTCGGCCAGTGCCGGATGAAACACAAGTTGGCTGGTCTGCGCCTGATGGTCACTGATCAATGCCCAGGCATATAACCCGAACCGCGCATCCGGCAGGTGCAAATCGTCTGCGGCAAGGTGCGGCATGTGCTCAAGATGGCGACCAAAGTCATAGCTCAGGTAACCAATCAGTCCACCCGCAAACGGCAGCTCATAGCCAGCAGGCAGATCCGCCTTGCCCAACTGCGTAAGATTTGCCCGCAAGCGTTGCAGGAAATCACCACCGCTTTCGTCGGGCGATACCGTCAATGTCGCTTGTGGCCAGGCACTCAGCAGGTCATAACGCCCGCGCTCGGCTGCCGGTCGGCCGCTGTCCAGCAGCACCGCGCCAGGCGCATGGCGAATCGCCGCAAAATACGCAGCGGGGTTGGCCTGGTAAGGCAGTGGGTATACAGAGCAGGTCGACATGCGGGGTGGATCAGCCATTGGCGCGGGGGAGGGGATTGTAGTCCCCTGTAGGATTTGCTCCTAGAGGGGATGTCGGGGATAGGGCGACGAAAAGTCGCGTTAACCTTCGACGGGCGGAATATGCCCAAACATTTCCTGCACAAACTTCACCCGCTCCTCCGGCGTTTCCGTCACGCCAGCGGCTTTCAGTGCTTCCAGCCGTGCTTCCACCGCATGCGTTCGCAGGGTCAGGCCGCAGTCGTTGGCAATCTGGATATTCAGCCCCGGCCGCGCATTCAACTCAAGAATCAGCGGGCCTTTCTCCTGGTCCAGCACCATGTCCACGCCGATGTAACCCAGCCCGCACAGCTCGTAGCAGCCCGCCGCGAGCTTCATGAAACCGTCCCAATTAGGCAGTTGCACGCCGTCCACCGCGTTGGTGGTGTCAGGGTGCTTGGTGATGATGTTGTTCAGCCAGGTGCCGCGCAAGGTCAGGCCGGTCGCCAGGTCCACGCCCACGCCAATAGCGCCCTGGTGCAGGTTGGCCTTGCCGCCCGACTGGCGCGTCGGCAAGCGCAGCATGGCCATGACCGGATAGCCCATCAACACGATGATGCGAATGTCCGGCACGCCTTCATAGCTGATGCTCTTGAAGATCTGGTCAGGCACCACGCGATATTCGATCAACGCACGGTCGCGGTGGCCGCCCAGTGAGTACAGGCCAGTGAGGATGCTGGAAATCTGATGCTCGATCTCTTCATGGCTGATGATCTTGCCGGACACCGTGCGATAGCGCCCTTCAAAACGGTCCGCCACCACCAGGATGCCATCGCCGCCGGCGCCCTGGGCCGGTTTGATCACGAAGTCGCTGCGCCCGCCGATGATGTCGTCGAGCTTGTCGATTTCCTTCTCGGTGGAAATCACCCCGTACATCTCCGGCACATGAATACCGGCGGCGAGGGCGCGCTCCTTGGTGATGATCTTGTCATCTACGATCGGGTACAGGCTGCGCTTGTTGTACTTGAGCACGTAGTCGGCATTACGCCGGTTGATGCCCATGATCCCCCGCGCTTCCAGGGCTTTCCAGGTCTTCCAGAAGCCGAACATTACTGGTCAGCCTTCTTGAGGAAAGCCTTGAAACGCACCAGTTCGGTCAGGCGATAGCCGCGATAACGACCCATGGCCAGCATGAAGCCCACCAGGATCAGCAGGATCGCCGGGAAGGTGAACACGAAGTAGATCAGCTCCGGCACGCTCATGATGATGTGGGCCAGCGATGCGGCGAACAGCGTACCAATCGCCACTTTCAGCGCATGGTTGGCGCCGCGCTCTTCCCAAGTGATCGACAGGCGTTCGATGGTCATGGTCAAGATCACCATCGGGAACAGCGCCACCGACAACCCACGCTCCAGCCCCAGCTTATGGCTGAACAGGCTGATGGCCGCGATCAGCACCACCACGAAGGTCAGCACCACCGACAGCCTCGGCAGCATCTGCAATTTCAAATGTTCCAGGTACGACCTGAGGGACAGCCCCAGCGCCGTGATAATCGTGAACAGCACAATCCCGAAGCCCAGTTGCGTCTCGCGGAACGCCAGGGCGATCAGCACCGGCGTGAACGTGCCCAGGGTCTGCAGGCCGATCAGGTTGCGCAGGATCAGAATCACCAGTACGCCAATCGGGATCATCACCATGATCATGAACGTCTGCTGGGTTTGCAGCGGTAGGCCGTACAGCGAGTATTCGAGGAAGTTGGCGTCGGTGTTCTCGTCGGTCAGCTTGGCCAGGCGAATCGCGTTCATTTCGCTGTTGTTCAGGCTGAACGTCACCATGGCCTTCTTGCCGCCATCGACGGTGATCAGGTTTTCATCACCGGTCCACCACAGCAGGCGGTCGGTGGGCAAACCTTGTTCGCCGGTTTCCGGGTTGAAGTACAACCAGTCATTGCCGTTGAAACTGCGCAGCCACAGTTCCGGGGTTTGCGGCTGGTCGGCCACCAGGCGGATGGTGTGGACCTTCTCCACCGGCACATGGGCGATGGACAGCAGCAATTCGACGATCTTGGCCTTGTGCGGCGTTGACGGGTCGCCGGCCAGCAACAGTTTCACGTTGTCGTCATTGAGGTTGTTGGTGCGCTTGATGGCTTCGCTGATAAAGGTCTCGACGTCGGCCGAGTGCTGGCGGATCGGCGCCAGCAAGGCTTCAGCGGCGATTTTTTCCGGGCCTTCCACGGCAATGCTGTCGCGGAAGGTGGGGCCCTTGACCTTGACCTTTTCACCGCTGTAACGCTTGGTGAGGACCAGACGGTAATACAGGGTCTGGTTGCCCTTGGCGCGGCGTGCCGACCAGGTCACCTTGCGGTTGCCGTCGGTGCGGTTGACGCTCACGCCGTAGTTGTTCGAGATAAAGCTCTCGTTGAGGCTGACGAAGTCGCGGCTCAGGGGCGGCACGAACATCTGGATCTTCACCGGGTCCTTCGGGTTGGCGACGAACTCGACCTTGGCGTCGATGTTCCACAAGTCGTCGGTGGCGTCCTCGGTGACGGGGATCCCCAGCACGAAGATCTGGTAGGCGGTGACCGAAATACCCAGCACCACCAGGATGGCGATCAGGATTTTCAGGTGCAGGGTCAGAGAGCGCATTCGGTTTACTCGGCGGTATGAGCGTCGGCGGCGCAGGCGGGTTTGCCTGCTGCGTATTTAAGACTGGGGTCGACCAGCGCATCAAAGCGTTTCAGCGCTTCGGAGCCGATCAGCAGCGGGTATTGGAATGCGCTGCGGTCAGTCAAGTTCACTTCGATGCTGCGTAAAGCGGTGCCCATGCAGATATCCAGGGCAATCACCGGACGGGCGGTGTAGTTCTTGTCCTCATCGGGGTCGTAGTCACCGGCGCGGCGTTTGATCTTGCTGACGCGGGCCAGGGGGCGCTCGATGGGATGGGAATGGGCGGTGTCGATGGCAAGGTAGAAGCGCACCCAGGATTCGCCGTTGCGCTTGAAGCGCTTGATATCACGGGCACTGAGGGAGGCGGTCTTGGCACCGGTGTCCAGTTTGGCGGCGACTTCCAGGTCGATACCGGCCAATTGGGCGTATTCGTTGAGGCCGTACACGGTCTTCTCGGCGGCGACGCCAAGGCCCGGTGCGGATAACAGGCAAATCAATAGAAGGAAGGGCTTGAGTCTCATAAATCCCGAGGCGGTGCAGTGCGATGTTCAATTCAAGGCGACTGGCATTACTGCGCAAGCTCCCTCGTGCGCCGTTTCATCTCGCGATGTCAGGCAAAAGTGCCGGGCATTCTAACATGATGCTTTTTTGGCGCCAGCGCTGGCAGGCGGCCATGCCCTGCAAGGGTGCAGCAGCGGTTATTAGACGATTGTCGACAATATGGATTTATTCTTTGACTATCCAGGGCTGATTGGCTAGTTTTTGCGGCATTGCTTTTAAAGGTGTCGACAATATGCTGGATCAGCTGGAATCCCCAGTGGTGGCGCAAGACGATTCCCAGACCATGTCCGAGAACGTCTTCCGGCGTATCCAGGCCGCCATCGTCAAGGGCGAGATCGCCCCCGGCAGCAAGATCTCCGAGCCGGAACTGGCGCGCACCTATGGCATCAGCCGTGGCCCGCTGCGCGAGGCGATCCACCGCCTGGAAGGCCAGCGCCTGCTGGTGCGCGTGCCGCATGTCGGCGCGCGGGTGGTTTCGTTGAGCCATGCCGAGCTGATCGAGCTCTATGAAATCCGTGAGTCCCTCGAAGGCATGGCCTGTCGCCTGGCCGCCGAGCGCATGACCGACGCGGAAATCGAAGAGCTGCGCCAGGTGTTGCACACCCATGAGCGCGACGAAGCCTTCCAGGCCGGCCTCGGCTATTACCAGCAGGAGGGCGACTTCGATTTTCATTACCGGATCATTCAAGGCGCCGGCAACCGCACCCTGACCCAAATGCTCTGCGGCGAGCTGTACCAGCTGGTGCGCATGTACCGCATCCAGTTCTCTGCCACCCCCAATCGTCCACGCCAGGCCTTTGCCGAGCACCACCGCATCCTTGACGCGATTGCCGATCGCGACGGTGAACTGGCCGAACTGTTGATGCGCCGGCATATCGGCGCATCCAAACGCAACATTGCCCGTCACTTCCCCGACGGCACTGCCCAATCACGAGGTGAATGATGAGTTCCAATAACAAGACGACTCCCGGCCAGCGTTTCCGTGACGCGGTCGCCAGCGAGCAGCCTTTGCAGGTGGTCGGTGCGATCAACGCCAATCACGCGCTGCTGGCCAAACGCGCCGGTTTCAAGGCGATCTACCTGTCGGGTGGCGGTGTGGCTGCCGGTTCCCTCGGCGTGCCGGACCTGGGGATTACTGGCCTGGATGACGTGCTGACTGACGTGCGCCGCATCACTGACGTCTGCGACCTGCCGCTGCTGGTGGATGTGGACACCGGTTTCGGCTCCTCGGCGTTCAACGTGGCGCGCACGGTCAAGTCGATGATCAAGTTCGGCGCGGCGGCGATCCATATCGAAGACCAGGTCGGCGCCAAGCGCTGCGGTCACCGTCCGAACAAGGAAATCGTGTCCCAGCAGGAAATGGTCGACCGCATCAAGGCCGCCGTGGATGCGCGCACCGATGACAGCTTCGTGATCATGGCGCGCACCGATGCCCTGGCGGTGGAAGGTCTGGAGTCCGCCCTGGAACGCGCCGCCGCCTGCATCGAAGCCGGCGCCGACATGGTGTTTCCGGAAGCCATCACCGAACTTGAGATGTACAAGCTGTTCGCCTCCCGTGTGAAGGCCCCGATCCTGGCCAACATCACCGAGTTCGGCGCCACGCCGCTGTACACCACCGAACAATTGAAATCGGCCGATGTTTCCATCGTGCTGTACCCGCTCTCGGCCTTCCGCGCCATGAACAAGGCCGCCGAAAACGTCTACACCGCGATCCGTCGCGACGGCACCCAACAGAATGTGATCGACACCATGCAAACCCGCATGGAGCTCTACGATCGCATCGACTACCACACCTTCGAGCAGAAGCTCGACGCGCTGTTCGCAGCCAAGAAGTAAAGAACAGCCTCCCTAATAAATTCAAGATTGGAGAACCGACATGGCTGAAGCAAAAGTACTGAGTGGTGCCGGCCTGCGTGGCCAGGTGGCCGGGCAGACCGCATTGTCCACCGTGGGCCAAGCGGGCGCCGGCCTGACCTATCGCGGCTATGACGTGCGCGAACTGGCCGCCGATGCGCAGTTTGAAGAAGTCGCCTACCTGCTGCTGTACGGCGAATTGCCGACCAAGACCGAACTGGCTGCCTACAGCGCCAAGCTGAGCAAGCTGCGCGACCTGCCGCAAGCGCTGAAAGAAGTGCTGGAACGCATCCCCGCCGACGCTCACCCGATGGACGTGATGCGCACCGGTTGCTCGTTTCTGGGCAATATCGAGCCCGAAAAAGACTTCAGCGTGCAGCGCGACGTCACCGATCGGCTGGTCGCCGCCTTCCCGGCGATCATGTGCTACTGGTATCGCTTCAGCCATGACGGCAAGCGCATCGATTGCGTGACCGATGAACCCTCCATTGGCGGCCACTTCCTGCATTTGCTGCATGGCAAGAAGCCGAGCGAGTTGCACGTCAAGGTCATGAACGTTTCGTTGATCCTCTACGCGGAACACGAATTCAACGCCTCGACCTTCACGGCGCGGGTGTGTGCTTCGACTCTGTCCGACCTGTATTCCTGCGTCACCGCCGCCATCGGCTCCCTGCGTGGCCCGCTGCATGGCGGTGCCAACGAAGCAGCGATGGAAATGATCGAGCGCTTCTCGTCCGCTGAAGAAGCGGTCGAAGGCACCCTCGGCATGCTGGCGCGCAAAGACAAGATCATGGGCTTCGGCCACGCGATCTACAAAGACAGCGACCCGCGTAATGAAGTGATCAAGGGCTGGTCGAAAAAGCTTGCTGACGAAGTAGGAGACACGGTGCTGTTCCCGGTCTCCGAAGCCATCGACAAGACTATGTGGGAGCAGAAGAAACTGTTCCCCAACGCCGACTTCTACCATGCTTCGGCGTACCACTTCATGGGCATCCCGACCAAGCTGTTCACGCCGATCTTCGTGTGCTCGCGTCTGACTGGCTGGGCCGCGCATGTGTTCGAGCAGCGCGCCAACAACCGCATCATCCGTCCAAGCGCCGAATACACCGGCGTAGAACAGCGCAAGTTCGTGCCAATCGAACGTCGCTGAATGGTGTGCACCTGAGGTACCGGTTTTCATGGTTGAAAACGGGTCAATGTGGGAGCCGGGCTTGCCCGCGATGACTGGCTGACATTCAACACAGGTGTCGACAGTTACATCGCTATCGCGGGCAAGCCCAGCTCCCACAGGGACCGTGTTCATCCAGACCGATGCCGCAGGTTCGTGCCGCCTAACTACCGTGACCGAGTCCTGACGATGAACACTGAATTTCGCAAACCGCTCCCCGGCAGCCGCCTGGATTACTTCGACGCCCGCGCGGCCGTTGAAGCAATCACCCCCGGCGCCTACGCCACCTTGCCTTACACCTCCCGCGTGCTCGCGGAAAACCTGGTGCGTCGCTGCGACCCGGCCACCCTCAACGCGTCCCTCAGCCAGTTGATCGAGCGCAAGCGCGACCTCGACTTCCCGTGGTTCCCGGCGCGTGTGGTGTGCCATGACATTCTCGGCCAGACCGCGCTGGTCGACCTCGCCGGCCTGCGTGATGCCATCGCCCAACAAGGCGGCGACCCGGCCCAGGTCAACCCGGTGGTGCCGACCCAACTGATCGTCGACCACTCCCTGGCCGTCGAAGCCGGTGGCTTCGACCCGGACGCGTTTGAGAAAAACCGTGCCATCGAAGACCGTCGTAACGAAGACCGTTTCCACTTTATCGAGTGGACCAAAAAGGCGTTCAAGAACGTCGACGTGATCCCGCCGGGCAACGGCATCATGCACCAGATCAACCTGGAGAAAATGTCCCCGGTGATCCAGGTGCGTGACGGTGTGGCGTTCCCGGACACCTGCGTCGGCACTGACAGCCACACTCCGCACGTGGACGCCCTCGGCGTGATCGCCATTGGCGTCGGCGGCCTGGAAGCCGAGAGCGTAATGCTCGGCCGCGCCTCCTGGATGCGCCTGCCGGAAAGCGTCGGCGTGGAACTCACCGGCAAGCTGCTGCCAGGTATTACTGCCACCGACATGGTGCTGGCGCTGACTGAGTTCCTGCGTAAACAGAAAGTGGTCGGCGCTTGGCTGGAGTTCTTCGGCGAAGGCGCTTCGGCACTGACCCTCGGCGACCGCGCGACCATCTCCAACATGGCCCCGGAATACGGCGCCACGGCGGCGATGTTCTATATCGACCAGCAAACTATCGCTTACCTGAAACTCACCGGCCGTGAAGACGAACAAGTCACCTTGGTTGAGCAATACGCCCGCCACACCGGCCTGTGGGCAGATGACCTCAAAGGCGCGCGATACGAGCGCGGCCTCACCTTCGACCTGTCCAGCGTCGTGCGCAACATGGCCGGCCCGAGCAACCCGCATGCCCGTGTTGCCACCAGCGACCTGGCGTCCAAGGGCATCTCCGGCCAGTGGGACGAAGTGCCGGGGCAAATGCCCGACGGCGCGGTAATCATCGCAGCCATCACCAGTTGCACCAACACCAGTAACCCACGCAACGTGATTGCCGCAGGCCTGCTGGCGCGCAATGCCAACAAACTGGGGCTGACGCGTAAACCTTGGGTCAAATCCTCCCTGGCGCCCGGCTCGAAAACCGTGGCCATGTACCTGGAGGAAGCGGGCCTGGGCCATGAGCTGGAAAAACTCGGCTTTGGCGTGGTGGCGTTTGCCTGCACCACTTGCAACGGCATGTCCGGCGCGCTCGACCCGGTGATCCAGCAGGAAATCATCGACCGCGACCTGTACGCCACCGCCGTGCTGTCGGGCAACCGCAACTTCGACGGGCGTATCCACCCGTACGCCAAGCAAGCGTTTCTGGCGTCGCCGCCGCTGGTAGTGGCCTACGCGATTGCCGGCACCATCCGTTTCGACATCGAAAAAGACGTGCTTGGCCTGGACGCCAACGGCAAGGAGATCCGCCTGCAGGACATCTGGCCGAGCGACGAAGAGATCGACGCGGTGGTCAAGGCCTCGGTCAAGCCGGAGCAGTTCCGCGCGGTGTATATCCCGATGTTCGCCATCCACGAAGACACCGGCCCGAAAGTCGCACCGCTGTACGACTGGCGCCCGCAAAGCACCTATATCCGCCGTCCGCCGTACTGGGAAGGCGCGCTGGCCGGGGCGCGACCGCTCAAGGGCATGCGCCCGCTGGCGGTGCTGCCGGACAACATCACCACCGACCACCTGTCGCCGTCCAACGCGATCATGCTCGACAGCGCCGCCGGCGAATACCTGGCGAAAATGGGCCTACCGGAGGTCGACTTCAACTCCTACGCGACTCACCGTGGCGACCACTTGACGGCGCAGCGCGCGACCTTTGCCAACCCGAAACTGTTCAACGAAATGGTGGTTGAAAACGGTAAGGTCAAGCAGGGTTCCCTGGCGCGGATCGAGCCGGAAGGCCAGGTCACGCGGATGTGGGAAGCCATCGAGACCTACATGGAACGCAAGCAGCCGCTGATCATCATTGCCGGCGCCGACTACGGCCAAGGCTCGTCCCGCGACTGGGCGGCCAAGGGCGTGCGCCTGGCCGGGGTGGAGGCGATTGCCGCCGAAGGGTTCGAGCGCATCCACCGCACCAACCTGGTGGGCATGGGCGTGTTGCCCCTGGAGTTCCTGCCGGGCACCGACCGCAACACCCTGAAGATCGACGGCAGCGAAACCTATGACGTGGTCGGTGCACGCACCCCGCGTGCGCAATTGACGCTGGTGATCAACCGCAAGAATGGCGAACGTGTCGAAGTGCCGGTGACCTGCCGCCTGGACACCGCCGAAGAAGTGTCGATCTACGAGGCGGGCGGCGTGTTGCAACGTTTTGCCCAGGACTTCCTGGAATCGGCGGCGACGGCCTGAGGGGGCACCATGGCACACGTAGCGCAAATCAAGATCCCCGCCACCTACATGCGTGGTGGCACCAGCAAAGGCGTGTTTTTCAGCCTCAAGGACCTGCCCCAGTCGGCGCAGGTGCCGGGCGCCGCGCGCGACGCCTTGCTGTTACGGGTGATCGGCAGCCCCGACCCCTACGACAAACAAATCGATGGCATGGGTGGCGCCACCTCCAGCACGAGCAAGACGGTGATCCTGGCCAAAAGTACCCGCGCCGAGCATGACGTGGACTACCTGTTTGGCCAGGTTTCCATCGACAAGCCGTTCGTGGATTGGAGTGGCAACTGCGGCAACCTGTCGGCGGCGGTCGGTTCCTTTGCCATCAGCGCCGGCCTGATCGACCCGGCCCGCGTCCCGCACAACGGCGTGGCCGTGGTGCGCGTGTGGCAGGCCAATATCGGCAAAACCATCATCGCTCATGTGCCGATCACCGACGGTGCGGTGCAGGAAACCGGTAATTTCGAACTGGACGGCGTGACCTTCCCGGCCGCCGAAGTGCAGTTGGAATTCATGGACCCGGCGGCGGAAGAAGAGGGCGGCGGTGGTTCGATGTTCCCCACCGGCAACCTGGTCGACGACCTGGAAGTGCCCGGCGTCGGCACTTTCAAGGCCACGCTGATCAACGCCGGCATCCCGACCATCTTCATCAACGCCGAAGACCTCGGCTACACCGGCACCGAACTGCAAGGCGCGATCAACAGCGACCCCAAGGCCCTGGCCATGTTTGAAACCGTACGGGCCTATGGCGCGTTGCGCATGGGCCTGATCAAGCACCTGGACGAAGCCGCCCAGCGCCAGCACACGCCGAAGGTGGCGTTTGTGGCCAAGCCTTTGGACTACGTGGCGTCGAGTGGCAAGGCGATCAAGGCCGGTGATGTGGACCTGCTGGTGCGCGCACTGTCCATGGGCAAGTTGCACCACGCGATGATGGGCACCGCCGCGGTGGCGATCGGCACGGCGGCGGCGATTTCCGGGACCTTGGTCAACCTGGCGGCGGGTGGCGTGGAGCGCAATGCGGTGCGGTTCGGTCATCCGTCCGGCACCTTGCGCGTCGGCGCTGAAGCCAGCCAGGTCGACGGCGAATGGGTGGTGAAAAAAGCCATCATGAGCCGCAGTGCACGGGTGCTGATGGAGGGTTTCGTGCGCGTGCCAGGTGATTCCTTTTAAAGGCAGACAGTCAAGATCTGCCCCCGACAACCGTGAGCCCGAGGACTGACCCAACCCCTTTTTGGAGTACTGCCATGAGCGCCAACGTCGACCAGAACAACCGCCCGGACTACGATCAGGTCCTGCAGGACATTGCTGATTATGTCCTCAACTACCGGATCGACTCCCGGGATGCGTTGGACACCGCCCGCAACTGCCTGATGGACACCTTGGGCTGTGGCCTGCTGGCCCTGCGCTTTCCCGAGTGCACCAAGCACCTGGGGCCGATTGTCGAGGGCACGGTGGTGCCGTTTGGCGCGCGGGTGCCGGGCACGTCGTTTCGTTTGGATCCGGTCAAGGCCGCGTGGGACATCGGTTGCATCGTGCGTTGGCTTGACTACAACGACACCTGGCTTGCTGCCGAATGGGGCCACCCCTCGGACAACCTCGGCGGCATCCTCGCCGTGGCTGATCACCTGTCGCAGAAGCGCGTGGCCAATGGCGATGCGCCGTTAACCGTGCGCGCGGTGTTGGAAGCCATGATCATGGCCCACGAAATCCAGGGCGTGATCGCCTTGGAAAACTCCTTCAACCGGGTAGGGCTCGACCATGTGCTGCTGGTCAAAGTCGCCTCCACGGCGGTCACCGCCAAGCTGATGGGTGCCAACCGTGAGCAGTTGCTGGCGGCGCTGTCCCATGCGTTTGTCGATGGGCAGGCGTTGCGCACTTACCGGCATGCACCGAATGCCGGTTCGCGCAAATCCTGGGCGGCGGGGGATGCATCGAGTCGGGGCGTGCGCCTGGCGGACATCGCCTTGCGTGGCGAGATGGGCATTCCGGGTGTCTTGAGTGCGCCGCAGTGGGGTTTCTACGATGTGCTGTTCAGCCACACCAACAAGGACCTGGCGCTCAAGCCGGAGGACAAGCGCGCGTTCAGCCTGTCCCAGCCCTACGGCACCTATGTGATGGAAAACGTACTGTTCAAGATCAGCTTCCCGGCCGAGTTCCATGCGCAAACGGCCTGTGAAGCCGCGGTGACCTTGCATCCGTTGGTGAAAGACCGCCTGCAGGAAATCGAGCGCATCGTGATCACTACCCATGAGTCAGCGATTCGTATCATTTCCAAAGTCGGCCAATTGGCCAACGCCGCCGACCGCGACCATTGCCTGCAATACATGACCGCCGTGCCGTTGGCATTCGGCAATCTGGTGGCCGAGCAGTACGAAGATGAATTCCACGCCGCCCACCCGATCATCGATCAGTTGCGCGACAAAATGGTCATCGTCGAAGACCCACGCTACAGCCGCGAATACCTGGAGGCCGACAAACGCTCCATCGCCAATGCGGTGCAGGTGTTCTTCAAGGATGGCAGCAGTACCGAGCAGGTGGCGGTGGAGTACCCGATTGGCCATCGTCGGCGCCGTGTGGAGGGCATTCCGTTGCTGGAAGACAAGTTCAAGGCCAACCTGGCCACACGGTTTACCGGACAGCGCAGTGCCGAGATTTTTGCGCTGTGCAAGGATCAGGCACGGCTTGAGGCCACACCGGTCAACCGGTTTGTGGACCTGTTCGTGATCTAGCAGACGACGCGGTCAATGTGGGAGCTGGCTCCCACATTGGATCGCCTTCACTCAAATCGCAGGATCACCCGGCGGTTGTGCTTGCTCTTCTTCTCGATCTTCTCGCAAAACACCCGACCGATTTCTTCGGTGTTGATCACATGGGTGCCCCCACACGGCTGGATATCGATCCCGGCGATTTCAATCACCCTGACCGAGCCTTGAATCACGGGTGGCGCCACGGCCTGTGTGCGGGTGATCTGCAACAACGTTGCATACTCCGTAGCCGGCATCGACAGGGTTTTCACCGGGTGAGCCTGTTCGATCAGCGCATTGAGGTCGCGGGTGATGCTGTCTTTGTCGAGGGTCATTTCGGGCAGGTCGAAATCCAGCCGGCCCTTGTCCGCACTGATGCTGCATCCGGTGACCGGCGCATCGATGATCGAACACAGCAGGTGCAGGCAGGTGTGCATTTTCATGTGCTGGTAGCGCCGCTCCCAGTCGAGGCCTGCATCCACCTGTACCCCGGCCGTCAGCTGCGCGGGGCAGTGTTCCACCTGATGCCAGATGATCGAGCGAAGCACCGGGTCGCGCACCGTGCCGGTCACGTCGACCCGCGTACCGTCCGCGAGTGTGAGGTGCCCCGTGTCGCCTGGCTGGCCGCCGCCCGTGGGGTAGAACAAGGTGTGCTCCAGGGCGATGCCGTGTTCGCTGACGGCAATCACCCGGGCGCTGAAGGCGTTTTGGTAGGGCGCGCTGTCGAACAGCGCCAGGGTTTCCATGGTGTGCACGGACATGTTCAACCTCCGACGATCAGTGGGCTGGCTTGCAGCAGGGAGCGCACCATTGCACTCAAGCCAGGGGGCGAGAGCAGGGTGATTTCAAATTCCGGGCCGCAGACTTTCAGGTTAAGCGGCAAGCGTGGCAAATGGCTGCCCGACTCGACGCGATGCAAGCGAAATTGCAGGTGGTGGCGCTCCTTGACCGTGGGCTCCAGCATCAGCCCTGGCAAGGGATGGAAATCGGCGTCCAGCACGGTCACTTTATGGCTGGCGTTGATCTCGCCCACCACGTGCAATCGCTCATCCAGGGCAAAGGCACCGAGGTAGTTGCTGTGGTCCGATTCATCGTTTTTTTGCAGCTGGATCTGGTTCACCACCTTGACCTTGGTGCCGGCGGGAACGTCCTGGGTGATGACGCAGGACGGGCTGATAAACACGTTATCGCCAATCAGCACATAGCCCAGCACGCGGGCCCCGGACCCGACCTCGACGTTATTGCCCAGGCGTGGATGGCGCTTGCCATCGGGGTTGTTGGCGATGCCACGGGCGCCCAAGGTCACGCCGCAGAGGATGTAGCAGTCGTTGCCGATTTCGCAGGTTTCGCCGATCACCGTGCCGTAGCCGTGGTCCAGCACGAAGCGTCGGCCGATGCGTGCAGCGGGGTGAATCTCTGCACCGGAAAGCACCTTGCCCTGGTTGCTCAGCTTGAGGGCAATGCGCGAAAACACGCCGTTGGTCTGGTCCGGGAAATGCCATACCAGGTGCGCCAGGCGGTAATACAGCACCGCCTTGAACGAAGCGTAGGATTCCAGGATCAACTCGCCGCGCCCACGTGAGGCCGGATCACGGTAGGCGTAGGCGATCAGGTCCTCGGCCACCGCCTGCGCCGCATTCTGGATCAGCGTGGCCAGGTGCGGTTCCAGCTGTTTCAGCTGGGCGGGCGTGAGGGTCTTGATGAGGTGGGTGAGCAACTCATCGTGCAACTGTTGCATGTCGATAAAACCGCCCATGGAGGCACCCCCGTATTCTGGTTGGCTGGAAACCCGTTTATTCGAAACTGGGCAGGTAGCTGTCGGCATTGTCGTAGACCATGGTCAGCACCACCGTTTCGGGCGGCAATTCGGGGGCGAGCTTGGCGATGGCTACCATGTTGGCGGCGGACGACAGGCCCAGGCTGATAGCGTCGGTGCGCATGATGCGTTTCATCATGTCAATGCAGTCCTGGCGCGAGACCTTGAGCATGCCGTCGATCACGTCCAGGTTGAGAATGCTCGGGATCAGGCCGATCGACAGGCCCTGGATGTGATGCGGTGCGTGCTGGTTTTTTAGCAGGTCGCATTCTTCCGGTTCCACGCCCATGACGCGCAGCTGCGGCCAAGCGGCTTTGAGGGTTTCACCGATGCCGGTGATATGCCCTCCGGTGCCGATGCCGCTGACAAAGTAGTCGGCGCGCAGCTCGCCGAAGGCACGCAGGATTTCTGGCGCGGTGGTGTCGCGATGAGTCTGTGGGTTGGCGCCGTTGCGCTGCTGGTTGAGCATCACGTAGCTGGGATTTTCCAACTGCAGTTCCATGCACTTTTCGCCGTGGGAATTGTTGCCCAGGCGGCTGTCCGACAGCACCACCTTGGCCCCATATAAACGCAGCAGCTTCTGTTTTTCGGGGCTGTAGTTGTCGGGGATCACCAGCACCACTTTGTAGCCCAGCACATTGCCGGCCATCACCAGGCCGATGCCGGTGTTGCCGCCGCTGGGTTCGATGATGGTTTGTCCGGAATCACGGATCAGCACGCCCCGGCGCTCGGCGTCGAGGATCATGCCCAGGGCGATGCGTGCCTTGTGGCTGCCGCCGGGGTTGAGGGATTCGAGCTTGGCGTAGACCTCGATACCGAGGTCTTCGGAAAACTGCGCCAGGCGCACGATCGGCGTTTGGCCGATCACGTCGAGAATGGAGTTATGCAACATCATTCGGCCCCCCGCTCAATACAACGGCATATCGGGTTCGACGTCGCGAACCCAATGCTTCATGCCACCCTGCAGGACTTTGGTGTTGGCGAAACCGGCGGCCAGCAAGGTACTGGCGGCTTGCTCCGCGCGGGTGCCGGCGTAGCAGATCAGGTAGTGGGTGTTGTCCCGGCTGAGGCGGTCGAGGTGGCCGTCCAGTTCGGCCAGGGGGATATGCACCACGCCCGGCAATTTGCACACTTCCAGTTCGCTGGCGTCGCGCACATCCAGCAAAACGTCTGCGCTGCTGGGGTGTTCGAGTACTTGCTTGAGTACTTGCGGCTTGATGTAGCGCTCTTCGGCCAGCGAGGGCTGGCTGGGCACGGCATCCGCGCAAACTGCGGGGGCCAGGGTTTCACTGTGCCGCGCTTCGGAGCAGCACGGGCAGTCGGCGCGGCGCTTGAAGCGGATTTCGCTGAACTTCATCGCCAACGCGTCGAAGCGCATCAAGCGGCCGGACAAGGGTTCACCAATGCCGATCAATAGTTTGATCGACTCGGTGGCCTGGATCATCCCGACCACACCGGGCAGCACGCCGATCACGCCACCGGCGCTGCAATTGGGCGCCAGTTCTGCGGGCGGCGCGCTGGGGAACAGGCAGCGGTAGCACGGCCCGCCTTTATAGTTGAGCACGCTGATCTGCCCGTCGAAGCGGTAGATCGCGCCGTACACCAAGGGCTTGCCCAGTTGCACGCAAGCGTCGTTGACCAGGTAGCGAGTGTCGAAATTGTCGGTGCCGTCGATCACCAGGTCGTAGGCGCCCACCAGTTCCAGGGCGTTGTCGGCATTCAGCGCTGTGTCGTGGGCGTTGATCTGGATATGGCGGTTGAGGTCTTGCAGGCGCTGCTTGGCAGATTCGACTTTGGGCATGCCCAACGTACTGTTGCCGTGGACGATCTGGCGTTGCAGGTTGCTGCTTTCGACCACATCGAAGTCCACCAGCCCCAGGGTGCCGACCCCGGCAGCCGCCAGGTACAGGCTGATCGGCGAACCCAGGCCACCCGTGCCGATGATCAGCACCTTGGCTTTCTTGAGGTTCAACTGACCTTCGCGACCCACGCCGGGCAGGGTGATGTGGCGCACGTAGCGTTGTACTTCTTCGTTGCTCAGCGCGTCGACGTCCATGCCGCCGGACGTGGCCAGCAGCACCTCGATTCTGGCTTTCTCGGGCAGTGGGTCATCCGCGCCAACCAGCTCTTCCTCGGCGGTAAACAGGAAGTGCTCCTTGAGCTGGTTGTTCTTCTCGTGAAACAGGTGCGGGCGTAACTGGGGGTGACTGTTGCAGAGGTTTTCAATGACTTCGCGCAATGTCGATCCGGTGCCCTCGAGGGTCGATTCCGGCAGCTTGGCCACGCGAACCAGAATGTCGGGGAAAGAGACAGCGTTCATGGACAACTCCGTGTGCAGGTCGTTGAAGGATTGAAGGGCGAAATGCTTGCCATCCCAGGCAAACAGCTTGGAGCCCAGGGCCTGGCCCTGGCGAACGTCGACCACCAGATAGCTGACGGGGTAGATCGGCTCGCCCATGAACAGCGCCTTGTCCTGGTCTTCATCGCTGAAATAGGCACCCACGTCGGGGTGAGAGTGGTAGATCACCACCACCGGGTTGTCGCTGCGAAACGCCTTGTTCATCAGCAGGGTGTCGGCCACCGAGAAGGTGTAGCCGTTGGCCGCGCTGCGCGGGTACATCTCGGGGTTCTTGTGGTGCAGTTCATTCTGGATATTGCTGCCCAGGTACACGCTGCCGTCGGCGAAGACAAAACCGCAGCATTCCTCGGGGTAGCTGCGGCTGGCGTGGGCGTAGATCTGTTCCAGGGCTGTGGGGCGGAGGACGTCCATGTTTCTCTCGCGTGGCTGAAGTTGATGGGGCAGGGCAAGGGTCAATTTTTCTTTGCCAGGAGTTTTTCAACGGGCAGTTTGGTGATCGCAAAGCCGGCCAGCAGGATGGCCGAGTACAGCATCAGGTCGCGGGAAATCGACACGCCTTCGTACCAGGCGCCGATGATCACCGCGAACACCGGGAAGATGATGAACACGAACGACAGGATGATCGGGCTTAAGCGCTTGAGCAGCATGAAGTACACGATGAACCCGCCCACCGAAGCCACCAGGCCCAGGTAGAACAGCGCGCCCCAGGAGCGCAGGGTGATGGCCTCGAAGGTTGGCGTTTCAAACCACAGCCCGGCGACGAACAACATCAGCCCGGCAATCCCGATGGGCAGCGTGTTGTAGGTGATCACGCTGATGGCGCTGCCTTTCTGCTTGGTAATCACATAGCACAAGGCATGCATGACCGCGGCGGTGAGGATCGCCAGCACGCCGAAGAACTCCGCGTGGTCCAGGTGCAGGCCCTGGCTCTTGATGATCATGTAGAGGCTGCCGAAACCGATGCCGATGCCAACCACCTGGGAAAAGTAGATGCGCTCACGCAGGAACAGCGCGGAGAAAATCAGGATGAACACCGGCATGCAGCTGAACAGCAGCGCGGTCAGGCCGGACGAGACATGCATCTCGCCGTAGTTGAGCAGGTAGTAGGGCACGCTGAAGTAGGACAGGGTCACGAACACGAAGAACCAGCGGCTCTCACGGGGAAACAGGATCGGCTCGCGGCGCACCATGGCAAAACACAGGAACAGCGGGAAGGCGATCAGGAAACGCAGGCCGGCGGACGTCAGTGGTGGCACGCTCTCCACGGCAATCTTGATCCCCAGCCAGGTGGTGCCCCAACTCAGGCACACGATCAGGAACATCACGCTGGTGATCAGCCCGGCCAACCACTGTTTTTGGGTTTTGGTCTTGGCGGTGTTTTCGAGAACGGCGGACATTGGCATCGTTTATTGCTTCCCTGAGCCGGAATTGAACTCTATATTGAGCTTGTAATGAGTTGTAAAATTCGGCGATTGAACCCGTAAAAGCACACTATTAGGGCGAAAGATGGCTGTCAAAACAAATATTGACATGGTGTCAATTATGCGTGAGGGGTTGTCCAACGGTCAGGGCGTGAAGTACAAGCGCCTGTCCGATGTCATGGAACGGGGCATCCTCGAAGGCTTGATTGAACCAGGACGAAAACTGCCGCCCCATCGGGTGCTTTCCGACAACCTGGGTGTGACGATCGGCACCATCAGCCGGGCCTACGGCGAACTGGAACGCCTGGGGCTGGTGGTGGCGCGAGTCGGTGACGGCACGTTCGTGCGCAAGCGTGGGATGGAGCGCCAGCGTGATGAAGGCTTTCGCAACTTCAGCGAAGAACCGCGCCAGTACTTCGACATGAGCCGCAATATGCACATCCCCGGTCAGGAAACCGTGTTCCTGGCCCAGAGCTTCCAGACCCTGTCGACCAACGCCAAATTCCTCCAGGACATCAGCGCCTACACCCCTGACGCCGGCCTGCCGCGTTACCGTGAAGCGGGCGCGCAATGGCTGGTGCAGCGTGACTTTCACCCGATTCCCGAGCAGGTCATCTGCGTCAATGGCGGCCAGCATGGCTTGCTGTGTTCGATGATGGCGCTGTTACGGGCCGGCGATACGGTGGTCACCGAGCAACTGACGTATCCGGGCCTGATTACCGCCGCGCGGATGCTGGGTATCCGGTTGATCGGCCTGGAGATGGACGAAGAAGGTGTGCTGCCGAGCGCGCTGGACGAAGTCTGTCGAAATCACCGGGTTTCAGCGCTGTACTGCACGCCGACGATCCAGAACCCGACCACGGCGGTGCTTTCGGTGGCGCGCCGCGAAGCCTTGGTCAAAGTCTGTCGCGAGCACAACCTGCTGATTCTTGAGGACGAAGCCCACGGCGTACTGGTTGAAGACCGGCCGCCGCCACTCAGCCATTTCGCCCCCGAGCGTACGATTTTGATCAGCAGCCTGAGCAAAGCCGTGTCGGCCGGGCTGCGTGTGGGTTATGTGCATGCGCCTCCGGCGTTGGTCAGCCGTATTTCGGCGGCGCTGCGTTCGACTTGCTGGATGGCTACGCCCGTCACCCTGGAGCTTGCTACCCAGTGGATCGAAAACGGCACGGCGGAGTACCTGTTGCGCCAACAGATCAACGAGATCAGCCGGCGTAAGGCCTTGGTCCGCGACCTGCTGGCCGGTCTGGAATATCGCACCCATCTCAATAGCCCGCATTTCTGGATCGAAGTGCCGGAGCCCTGGCGGGCGTCGGAAATCGAAGCGGAGCTCAAGCAGAATAATTACCTGATCGCCACTGCCGAGGCGTTTGCCGTGGGGCAAACGGCGGTGCCGCAGTTTATTAGGGCGAGTATCTGCAACACGTCGGGGGATGATCAGTTGCTGCGGGCGGGGTTTGATGCGTTGGCGACAGCGCTGGGGCAGGGGGGCGGGCGCTTCCAGTTGTAGGCCTTGATCTTTGTGGTGAGCGGGCTTGCCCCGCGCGAGGCAAGCTCGCTCACAACAAAAGTGCCAGGCAGAAAATATTACTTGAAGCGCCGCTCCACGCCTTTCTCCACCAAAATTTTCGCCGAAATCTCTTCCACCGAAAAATGCGTGGAATTGATGTGCGCAATATTCTCGCGACGGAACAGATTTTCTACTTCGCGCACTTCGAACTCGCACTGCGCATAGCTGGAATACCGGCTGTTGGGCTTGCGTTCATTGCGGATCGCCGTCAGCCGATCCGGATCGATGGTCAGCCCGAACAGCTTGTGCGAATGCGCGCGCAGCGCGGCCGGCAGCGTCAGGTGCTCCATGTCGTCCTCGGTCAGCGGGTAGTTGGCCGCGCGGATGCCGAATTGCATGGCCATGTACAGGCAGGTGGGCGTTTTGCCGCAGCGGGATACGCCCACCAGGATCAGGTCGGCCTTGTCGTAGTAGTGGGTGCGGGCGCCGTCATCGTTGTCGAGGGCGAAGTTCACCGCCTCGATACGCTCCATATAGTTGGAGTTGTGGCCAATGGAATGGGACTTTCCTACCGAATACGACGAATGTTCACTCAGCTCTTGTTCCAGCGGCGCCAGGAACGTCGAGAAAATGTCGATCATGAAACCATTCGACGTTGCGAGAATCTCACGAATGTCTTGATTGACGATGGTGTCGAAAATGATCGGACGAAAACCGTCTTTTTCGGCCGCCAGATTGATTTGTTGTACCATGGCCCGCGCTTTATCCACGCTGTCGATGTACGGCCGCGTGAATTTGGCGAAGGTAATGTTTTCGAATTGCGCGAGCAGGCTTTGACCCAATGTTTCGGCTGTGATGCCGGTGCCGTCGGAGATAAAGAAAGCAGATCGTTTCATTTGAGCCCTGGGCCTTAAGCTGATGGCGAATCTTGGATATGATAGGCGCGATTTTGCCGTCCCGCAGTGGGCCGCATTCTCACTTATTTTCCAGGTCCAGGCCACAAGCGCTGGCGATTGCTCCTACTGAGCAGCCGGCGTCCTGAGCTTTTCCAACACAGTTAGTGGAGAGATCACCTTGGTAGAGTACGTAGTTTCCCTCGATAAGCTCGGCGTCCATGATGTAGAGCACGTGGGGGGCAAGAACGCATCCCTCGGCGAGATGATCAGTAATCTTGCAGGCGCTGGTGTCTCGGTGCCCGGTGGTTTCGCCACCACGGCCCAGGCTTACCGCGATTTCCTCGAACTGAGCGGCCTCAACGCTCAGATCCACGCCGCGCTGGACGCCCTGGACGTCGACGACGTCAATGCCCTGGCCAAGACCGGTGCCCAGATCCGCCAATGGATCATGGAAGCCGAGTTCCCCGAGAAGCTCAACGAAGAAATCCGCACCGCCTTCGCCGCGCTGTCGGCCGGTAACCCGGACGTCGCCGTGGCCGTGCGCTCCTCGGCCACCGCCGAAGACTTGCCGGATGCCTCTTTCGCCGGCCAGCAAGAGACCTTCCTGAACATCCGCGGCGTGGAAAACGTGATTCGCGCGGCCAAGGAAGTGTTCGCCTCGCTGTTCAACGACCGCGCCATTTCCTATCGTGTGCACCAAGGTTTCGACCACAAGCTGGTGGCCCTGTCTGCCGGTGTGCAGCGCATGGTGCGTTCGGAAACCGGCACCGCCGGCGTGATGTTCACCCTCGATACCGAGTCGGGCTTCCGTGACGTGGTGTTCATCACCGGCGCCTACGGCCTGGGCGAAACCGTCGTACAAGGCGCGGTCAACCCTGACGAATTCTACGTACACAAGCACACCCTTGAAGCCGGCCGCCCGGCCATTCTGCGCCGCAACCTGGGCAGCAAGGCTATCAAAATGATCTATGGCGACGAGGCCAAGGCCGGTCGCTCGGTGAAAACCGTTGAAGTCGACAAGGCCGAACGCGCGCGTTTCTGCCTGACCGACGCTGAAGTCAGCGAACTCGCCAAGCAAGCGATGATCATCGAAAAGCACTACAAGTGCCCGATGGACATCGAGTGGGCCAAGGACGGTGACGACGGCAAGCTCTACATCGTGCAGGCCCGTCCGGAAACCGTGAAAAGCCGCACGTCGGCCAATGTCATGGAACGCTACCTGCTCAAAGAAACCGGCACCGTGCTGGTGGAAGGCCGTGCCATCGGCCAGCGCATCGGCGCCGGCAAGGTGCGGATCATCAAGGACGTGTCCGAGATGGACAAAGTCCAGCCAGGCGATGTACTGGTCTCCGACATGACCGACCCGGACTGGGAACCGGTGATGAAGCGCGCCAGCGCCATCGTCACCAACCGTGGCGGGCGTACCTGCCACGCGGCGATCATCGCCCGTGAACTGGGGATTCCTGCGGTCGTGGGCTGCGGCAACGCGACCCAACTGTTGAAAGACGGCCAAGGCGTGACTGTTTCCTGCGCCGAAGGCGACACCGGTTTCATCTTTGAAGGCGAGCTGGGCTTCGATATCAAGCAGAACTCCATCGACGCCATGCCGGACCTGCCGTTCAAGATCATGATGAACGTCGGTAACCCGGACCGCGCTTTTGACTTCGCGCAATTGCCGAACGCCGGTGTGGGCCTGGCCCGCCTGGAGTTCATCATCAACCGCATGATCGGCGTGCACCCCAAGGCCCTGTTGAACTACGACGGCCTGCCGCTGGACATCAAGGAAAGCGTCGACAAGCGCATCGCCGGCTACAACGACCCGGTGGGCTTCTACGTCGAGAAGCTGGTGGAAGGCATCAGCACCCTGGCGGCGGCGTTCTACCCGAAAAAGGTCATCGTGCGCCTGTCGGACTTCAAGTCCAACGAATACGCCAACCTGATCGGCGGCAAGCTCTACGAGCCGGAAGAAGAAAACCCGATGCTGGGCTTCCGTGGCGCCTCGCGCTACATCAGTGAAGCGTTCCGTGACTGCTTCGAACTCGAATGCCGCGCCCTCAAGCGCGTGCGCAACGAGATGGGCTTGACCAACGTCGAGATCATGGTGCCGTTCGTGCGCACCCTGGGCGAAGCGAGCCAGGTGGTGGACTTGCTGGCTGAGAACGGCCTGTCCCGTGGTGAAAACGGCCTGCGCGTGATCATGATGTGCGAACTGCCGTCCAACGCCATCCTGGCCGAAGAATTCCTGGAGTTCTTCGACGGTTTCTCCATCGGCTCCAACGATCTGACCCAGCTGACCCTGGGCCTGGACCGTGACTCCGGGATCATCGCGCACCTGTTCGACGAGCGGAATCCTGCGGTCAAGAAGCTGCTGGCCAACGCCATCCAGGCCTGCAACAAGGCCGGCAAGTACATCGGTATCTGCGGCCAAGGCCCTTCCGACCACCCAGACCTGGCCAAGTGGCTGATGGAACAGGGCATCGAAAGCGTCTCGCTCAACCCCGATTCCGTGCTGGAAACCTGGTTCTTCCTGGCGGAAGGCCAAGCGTCCGCCTAAGATCGTCACGTCAAAAGTGCCGGTCACCCGTGGTGGGTGACCGGCATTCTTATCTGTACAGGGCGGGAATCCTCGCGGACGCCGCCCTTTTTTGTGCAAGAGCATTATGCAAAGCAGCAGCAACCTGTTTCCCGTCGCCCTGATCAGCGCTGAACGTCGTGGCGACCTGAGTGAAGACGTGTATCGCCTAAAACCCGGTAACAGCCCCGACGGCACTGTCGAGCTGGCGGTTACCCGTTTGGGCCTGGCCGATGTCCCGGAAAACCGGGGCATCCCGGTTATTTTGTTGCATGGCAGTTTTTCCAACCGACGCTTCTGGTATTCGCCAAAAGGCATCGGGTTGGGTGCTTATCTGGCGCGAGAGGGGTTTGATGTCTGGATCCCGGAAATGCGCGGCCATGGCCTGTCCAAGCGCAATCATGACTACGCCCGCAACCGCGTCGCGGACTATGCGCGTTATGATTTGCCGGCCATCGGCGCGTTCGTGCGTGAGCAAAGCGGACAGATTCCCCACTGGATCGGCCATTCTCTCGGCGGCACCAGCTTGGCGGCGGCCCTGGGTGGGCAGCACCTGGGTGCGCCGGCCGTGGCGTCGGTGGCGCTGTTTGGCTGCCAGGTCAGTCGCACCCACTGGCCGTTGAAACTGCCACCCGTGGAATGGACCGGGCGCCTGCTGTTGAAGCGTTTTGGCGAAGTGTCCGGCTCGCGCCTGAAGCGTGGCCCCGAGGACGAACCGGCGGGCGTGATGATCGAAGCCATGCGCTGGAATGGCCTGTTTGGCCGCTTCGGCGAGGGCAAGAACGATTGGTGGAAAGGCCTGGCTGAAGTCGATGTGCCGCTGTTGGCCGTCAGTGCGGCCGGGGATCATCAAGACCCCGACTGGGCTTGCCGCAAGCTGTTCGAGCAAATCGGCTCGGAGCACCGTCAGTACCTGTGCCTGGGCCGTCAGCAAGGCTTTACCGGGGATTTCGGGCATGTGGAGATGCTGGTGAGCAAAGCCGCCCAGGCCGAAGTGTGGCCGTTGGTCATGCAGTGGCTGAAAGATCCGCTCACACCCTTGCCAGGCGCGCAGGCCGAGGTGTTGGCTACGGTTTGAGGCAACGCTCTGCCAAGGGCGTTTCGCTCATGTGTGGTTGCGGCTAAGATATGACGCGTTAAACGCTTCTGGTCATATTCAGTCGCGCAGTGGCTATTGCGTTGCGGCGAGACGGATGGGATGTTTCGCACCTGCCCTGGCTGGCGCTTCTTTCGAAAGACACCTCTTTGACGGAAAGGAATTTTTCAATGAACCATTACGTGACCCCCGATCTGTGCGACGCCTACCCGGACCTGGTGCAGGTGCTCGAACCGATGTTCAGCAACTTCGGCGGCCGGGACTCGTTCGGCGGCGAGATCGTCACCGTCAAATGCTTCGAAGATAACTCCCTGGTCAAGGAACAAGCCGATCAGCCGGGCGCCGGCAAGGTGCTGGTGGTCGACGGTGGCGGTTCCCTGCGTCGCGCGCTGCTGGGCGACATGATCGCCGAGAAAGCGGCAAGAAACGGTTGGGAAGGGCTGGTGATCTACGGATGCATCCGTGATGTTGACGTCATTGCCCAGACCGATCTGGGTGTACAGGCCTTGGCCAGCCATCCGATGAAGACTGACAAGCGCGGTATTGGCGACCTGAACGTGGTCGTTACTTTCGCGGGTGTGACCTTTCGTCCGGGTGAATACATCTACGCCGATAACAATGGCGTGATCGTTTCCCCCAGCCCGCTGAAAATGCCCGAATAAGACAGGAGTAAGGATGTTCGAGGAAGAAAACGCGCAATGGGGCCTGGTGCATGCCCTGGTGCTGGACGGTAAAGGCGGTGCGCGTTCGATTGCCCGGACTGAACTCGACGACTTGCAACTGCAGCCCCAGGAGAGCCTGTGGCTGCATTGGGATCGCAGCCACCCGCAAACCCAGACCTGGCTGCGCAAATCCAGCGGCTTGAGCGAGTTTGCCTGTGACCTGTTGCTGGAGGAAAACACCCGTCCGCGCCTGTTGCCGCTGCCGGACTCGGAATTGCTGCTGTTCCTGCGCGGGGTCAACCTAAACCCCGGTGCGGAGCCGGAAGACATGGTCTCGGTGCGCATCTTCGCGGCTGCCTGCCGTGTGATTTCCCTGCGCCTGCGCCCCTTGCGCGCCACTGACGAGCTGTTGGTGCAGTTGGCGGACGGCAAAGGGCCGAAAACCGCGTCGGAACTCATCCTTTATATGGCGCAGTACCTGACCCATAAAGTGCAGGATCTGGTCTCCGACCTGTCTGAAATCGTCGATGCCGAGGAAGAAAAACTCGATACCGACGAACGGTATACCCCGGAACACGGCAGCATTTTGCAGATCCGCCGACGAGCGGCCGGGCTGAAGCGATTCCTCGCCCCGCAGCGGGATATTTTTGCCCAGCTCACGCGGATCAAATTGCCGTGGTTCTGTGATGACGATGCCGACTACTGGAACGAATTGAACAACAGCCTGACCCGTTACCTGGAAGAACTCGAATTGACCCGGGAGCGCGTGGGGCTTGTGCTGGAGGCCGAAGACCGGCGTTTGAGCGTGCGCATGAACCGCACCATGTACCGCTTCGGGATTATCACCGGGATCTTCCTGCCGATGAGTTTTCTCACCGGTCTGCTGGGCATCAATGTGGGCGGTATTCCGTTCTCCGCCAGCCCCTATGGATTCATGGTGGCATGCCTGTTGATGGTCTCGGTGGCACTCGGACAATGGTGGCTTTTTCGACGATTGCGCTGGGTTTGAGCTGAATATGACCTGAACGTAGGAAGCGTCCTATGTGACCCCAAGAATTTTACCCTCGTCTTTTAAATCACTTGCGAGAGGTCTTTATGCACGATCCGTTCGAACAGTCTTTGCGTGACATGCTCAATGCCTCGCCGTCCAACCGCGACGACGATGCCTGCCTGGGCCGCGTGTTGAAAACTGCCAACCGCCAGGTGGGTGCGGGTGACCTGTTCGGTCTGCTCGGCCGCTGGCTGCCGGCGTTGATGATGGCCCTGAACAACGGTTCGGCCCACGTATCGCCGGTTTCCCGTCGTAAACCTCTTGCTCGCACTGCTGATAAGGCTGATTGAATATGGAACTTGATCTCTGGACCCAGAGCCTGGTCACCGCGATGACCGCATTGTGGACCAAGGTGGCGAATTTCATTCCCAACCTGTTTGGTGCCCTGGTACTGGTGTTGCTGGGCTTTGTCGTGGCCAAGCTGCTCGACACCCTGCTGTCCAAATTGCTCGCAAAACTGGGCCTGGACCGTCTGATGGCCGGCACCGGCCTGACCAAGCTGCTGGGTCGCGCCGGGCTGCAAGTGCCGATCTCCACCTTGATCGGCAAGATCGTCTATTGGTTTGTTTTGCTGATTTTTCTGGTTTCTGCGGCTCAATCCCTTGGACTTGAGCGAGTTTCAGCTACGCTCGACATGCTGGCGCTGTATTTGCCGAAGGTTTTCGGCGGCGCGCTGGTGCTGCTGGTAGGCGTTTTGCTGGCGCAACTGGCCAATGGGCTGGTGCGCGGCGCCGCCGAAGGCGTGGGGCTGGACTATGCTGCGGGCCTGGGGCGGATCGCCCAGGGCTTGGTCATTATCATCAGTATTTCGGTCGCGATCAGCCAGTTGGAGGTCAAGACTGACCTGCTCAACCATGTGATTGTGATCGTTTTGATTACCGTTGGTCTGGCCGTTGCGCTGGCCATGGGCTTGGGAAGCCGGGAAATTGCCGGTCAGATTCTTGCGGGAATCTATGTGCGTGAGTTGTATCAGGTTGGGCAACAGGTGCGTGTGGGCGAGGTCGAAGGGCAAATCGAGGAGATCGGCACAGTCAAGACGACGGTGCTGACCGATGACGGCGACCTGGTGTCGTTGTCCAATCGGATTCTTCTTGAGCAGCAGGTCAGTAGCCGCTAATCCGGCAAACCCTGCTAATGTACGCCGCCGCAAACCCGGCTGACCGGGCTGTAGCGGACATTGACCTGACTGTCGGCACGACTTGTTTTGAATAAAGCCCAAACGCTGTCCACGCGCTATGACCCCCGTGAGCTCTCTGATGAGGAGTTGGTCGCGCGCTCGCACACGGAGCTGTTTCACGTAACTCGCGCGTACGAAGAATTGATGCGCAGATATCAACGCACTCTGTTCAACGTTTGTTCAAGGTATTTAGGGAACGATAGAGATGCGGATGATGTCTGTCAGGAAGTGATGCTCAAGGTGCTGTATGGCCTGAAGAACTTCGAGGGCAAATCGAAGTTCAAGACATGGCTATACAGCATCACGTACAACGAGTGCATCACGCAGTATCGTAAGGAACGGCGAAAGCGTCGCTTGATGGACGCGTTGAGTCTGGACCCCCTCGAGGAGGCGTCTGAAGAGAAGGCGCCGGCACCCGAGGAGAAGGGCGGACTTGATCGCTGGTTGGTGTATGTGAACCCGATTGACCGGGAAATTCTGGTGCTACGATTTGTCGCAGAGCTGGAATTTCAGGAAATCGCTGACATCATGCACATGGGTTTGAGTGCTACAAAAATGCGTTACAAACGTGCTCTTGATAAATTACGTGAGAAATTTGCGGGCGAGACTGAAACTTAGTGCGTGGCAAATATCTCTTACGTGTAGGCAAGTTCTGTTAGACTTGTCGCCGAGTTGTCCCCCGGTTTGTGGGACTGCTTTACAATCACCAGATGGGGATTTAACGGATGAAACTGAAAAACACCTTGGGCTTGGCCATTGGTTCTCTTATTGCCGCTACTTCTTTCGGCGTTCTGGCACAAGGCCAAGGCGCAGTTGAAGGCGAGCTGTTCTACAAGAAGCAGTACAACGATAGCGTCAAGCACATCGAAGACGGCTTCAATCCTGGCGCTCGCATCGGTTACTTCCTGACCGACGACCTGTCCTTGAACCTGTCCTACGACAAAACCAACCACACCCGTTCGAACGACGGTACTGGTAACCAGAAGATCAAAGGCGATACCGGCAGCCTGGTTGCCCAGTATCACTTCGGTCAAGCTGGCGTAGACAGCCTGCGTCCATACGTAGAAGGCGGTTTCGGCCACCAGAGCCGTACCAACGTTCAAGCTGACGGCCACAGCGGTCGCGACCAGACTACCTTCGCTACCGTTGGTACTGGCGTGAAGTACTACTTCACCAACAACCTGTACGCTCGTGCCGGTGTTGAAGCTGACTACGGTCTGGACAACGGCAAGTGGGACTACTCCGCACTGGTCGGCCTGGGCGTGAACTTCGGCGGTAACGCTGGCGCAGCTGCTCCAGCTCCTACCCCAGCACCAGCTCCAGAGCCAACTCCAGAGCCAGAAGCTCCAGTTGCTCAGGTTGTACGTGTTGAGCTGGACGTTAAGTTCGACTTCGACAAGTCGGTTGTTAAGCCTAACAGCTACGGCGACGTGAAAAACCTGGCCGACTTCATGGCTCAGTACCCAGCTACCAACGTAGAAGTTGCTGGTCACACTGACTCCGTAGGTCCAGACGCTTACAACCAGAAGCTGTCCCAGCGTCGTGCTGACGCTGTTAAGCAAGTCCTGGTTAAAGACGGCGTTGCTCCTAGCCGTATCACCGCAGTAGGTTACGGCGAATCCCGCCCAGTTGCTGACAACGCAACTGAAGCTGGTCGTGCTGTTAACCGTCGCGTAGAAGCGTCGGTTGAAGCTCAAGCTCAGTAATTACTGAGTGGTAGAAAAAAGCCCGGCTTAGGCCGGGCTTTTTTTTGCCTGCAATTTGCCTCAGGCGCTGGCGGCTTGGGCGAGTCTAGCGACCTGGCCTGGGGCTGCAACACGGCCGATCACCAGGATAGCCGGGCTCTTCAAGGCAAATGCCTGCGCATCTTCGTACAGACGCCACAGCTCGCTGCGACATTCCCTTTGCAGGGGCAGCGATGCATTCTCGATCATCGCCACCGGCATATCCGCTGCCATTCCACCGTCGAGCAGTTGCTGGCGGATTTCCTCCAGCTTCGCCACGCCCATGTACACCACCAGGGTGGTCCCGCCTTCTGCCAGGGCCCGCCAATTCAAGCTGCTGTCGTCCTGGGTATGCGCCGTGACCAGCGTCACGCCTCGACTCACCCCGCGCAAGGTCAACGGCACCGCGCAATTCGTCGCGCCTGCCAGGCCTGCGGTAATACCGTTGACCAACTCCACCTCGACACCCCGTTCACGCAGCCACATCGCCTCCTCACCGCCGCGCCCGAAAATGCACGGGTCTCCGCCTTTGAGGCGCACCACACACTTGCCTTGGCGCGCATAACGCAGCATCAGGCGGTGGATGAAATCCTGCGGGGTCGACCGGCAGCCACCGCGTTTACCCACGGTAATCACCCGCGCTTCAACGCAATGTTCCAGCACTGCCGGGTTGACCAAGTCATCGATCAGCACCACATCGGCCTCACGCAGGGCGCGTACCGCCTTGAGGGTCAACAGCTCCGGGTCACCCGGACCTGCGCCTACCAGCCAGACTTTTGCATTCATAAGGTGTTCCTCATCCAGGGATGACTTCAGCGGTGAAAGAGTGAGTACAGCAGCACCAGATTGATCAGCAGCGAGAGCAGCGCCAGGGTGCGCCAGACCTTCAAGGGTTCACGCTCCAGTAATGGCTTGGGGCGGATGCTCAGTTCCTGGCGGTCAGCCTGTTCCAGCACACGTAACCACTCTTCGGCGGTTTCATAGCGATGGGCGGGTTGGGCCGCCACGGCCCGCTCCAGGCTGAGGGGCAGCCAATCCGGCAGGTCCGGGCGGTAGCGGCTGGCGCTGACAGGTTGAGTGAACCGGGGCCGTTGGAAAGCCTCGATTTCGCCGTAGGGGTAATGTCCGGTCAGCAGGTAATACAAGGTTACGCCAACGCTATATAAATCCTGTTGGGCCGTAGGACGGTCGCCATTGAAGGCTTCAGGTGCAATAAAGCTGGGTGTGCCCGGCAACGCATGGTTGCTGTCTTCCGACAGGCCAGGGCAATACGCCAGGCCGAAATCCAACACCCGCAATTCGCCGTCGTCTCCCAGCAGCAGGTTTTCCGGCTTGATATCACGATGCAGGATCTGCCGTCGATGCAGCATGCCCACAGCGCGCAGCAAACGCTCGGCAATCGACTGCCATTGTGCCAAGGGCAAGGGGCCTTGATGCTGGAACAGTTCGGCCAAGGTCTGGCCGGAATATTCACGCATCACATAGTACAAATGCTGGCGCCCGCTGCCGGCATGCACTTCAGGAAACGCCCGCCCCGCAACCCGGCGCAGAAACCACTCCTCTGACAGCAAGGCCTGGCCGGCATCATGATCATCGTCGCGGCTCAGCGGCAGGGTTTTCAGCAGCCAGGGTTGCTGCTGGGCATCGCGCACCCGGTAAAGCAGTGACTGCCGGCTTTGTGCCAACACGCTTTCCACCTGCCAGCCTTCAAAGTGTTGCCCGGCTTTCAACGGCGGTGGCAGTGGCCATTGCTGCAACTGCACCAGTGCATCACCGAGGGTGGCGGCGCCGAGGGTGTCGATCCGGATGAGCAACGCGCTGGCATTGTCCTGGCTGCCGGCCAGGTGCGCGGCAGTCACCAGCGTGTTGACGGCCAATTGCATGTCCGTCTGTTCGCGCAGAATTGCCTGGATACTCTGATCGCCCAGGGTGGCCCACACACCATCACTGAGCAGCAGAAAACATTCGCGTTCACGCAACTGACCGTCGAGAAAATCCACCACCAAGTGCTGATCCAGGCCAAGGGCGCGCTTGAGCACATGCTGCATGCCCGGTTGCTCCCACACGTGATCCTCGGTGATGCGCTGCAATTGGCCGTCAAGCCAACGATACGCGCGGCAATCGCCGACATGCGCCAGGGTAAAACGCTGGCCGCGAAACACCAGCGCACTCAGGGTGGTCAGCAGCGGCTGACCACCGCCATTGGCTTGCAGCCAGCGATTCTGTGCCAGCAGCAAACGCTCCAGGGCCTGGGCCACGCCCCAGGTTTGCGGTGTGGCGTAGTAATCCAGGGCCAGCGCCTGCAAGGTCGAGCGCGCGGCCAGGCCGCCGTCGGCGCATTGGCTCACGCCGTCGGCGATGGCGCACAGGTAGCCCTTGCTCGCCGCCAGTTCGGCCACGGGCGTGACCACCCGCAGCGCGTCCTGGTTTTCCGCCCGTGGGCCGATGGCACTGGCCTGGGCGATGCTCAGTTGCAGGCTCATCAGACCCGCGCAGCCGTCACGGCCGCCGAGCCCCAGGTGGTTCTCCAGCGACGCTTCACGCCATGCAGGCCGAACCAGGCCAGCACGCCCAGGCTGGCGAACAACCACAACGCCATCTGATAGCTGCCGGTGCTTTGCTTGATCGCACCCATGCCGGCTGCCAGGGCAAAGCCGCCGATGCCGCCGGCCATGCCGATCAGGCCGGTCATCACGCCGATTTCGCGGCGAAAACGCTGCGGCACCAGCTGGAACACCGCGCCATTGCCTGCGCCGAGGCCCAGCATGGTGCAGACGAAAAGCGCCAGCGCTGCGTAGGAACTCGGCAGATTGAATCCCACCGCCGCGATGCAGATCGCCGCCACGCTGTACATGCCCAGCAGGGTACGAATCCCGCCGAAACGGTCCGCCAACGCGCCGCCCAATGGGCGCATCAGGCTACCGCCGAACACGCAGGCGGCGGTGTAGTAGCCAGCAGTCACCGGGCTTAGGCCGTATTGGTCATTGAAATAGCCGGGTAGGGCGCTTGCCAAGCCGATAAAGCCGCCAAAGGTCACGCTGTAGAAAAACATGAACCACCAACTGTCCCGGTCACCCAGCGCCTTGAAGTAGTCGGCCATGGACTTGGCCTTCGGGCGTTCCGGGGCATTGCGCGCCAGCCAGGCAAAGACAATCAGGGTCAGCACCAGAGGGATCAGCGCGAAACCGAACACGTTGCTCCAGCCAAACGCGGCCGCCAAAACCGGTGCCAGCAACGCGGCGAACACCGTGCCGGAGTTGCCTGCACCCGCGATGCCCATGGCTTTGCCCTGGTGTTCCGCCGGATACCACTGGGAGGCCAGGGGCAGCGCGACGGCAAATGAGGCGCCGGCCATGCCGAGGAACACGCCCAGCAACAGCGCTTGTTCGTAGCTATGGATTCCGAGTTTCCAGGCACCGAACAGGGCGCAGATCACGATCACCTGACCAATCAGCCCGGCCGTCTTGGGCGACAGCTTGTCTGCCAGCATGCCCATCAAAAAGCGCAAAATCGCACCGGCGAGGATCGGCGTCGCGACCATCAGGCCACGCTGCTGAGTGGTCAGGTGCAGGTCGGCGGCAATCTGTATCGCCAAGGGGCCGAGCAGGTACCAGACCATGAAGCTCAGGTCGAAATACAGGAACGCGGCAAACAGGGTCGGGGTGTGCCCGGATTTCCAGAAGCTTGATTTCATCACGCACCTCAACGGTTGGGAGTCTTGCAAGAAGGCCAAAACGAAAAAACGCCGCCACCAGGTTCGCGAGGGCAAACCGGGTGTGCGACGTCTTTGTCGGGGAGGGGCAACCGCCGTTGGCTACCTGTGATGAATGCTTAGCAAGAGCTGCGCCAAATCAGCCGAGCAGTTCGCTCATGGCGATAATCTGCTCCGCCACCTGGATCAGCTTCTGCTGGCGGCTCATGGCCTGGCGGCGCATCAGGGTGTAGGCCTCTTCCTCGTTGCAGTCCTTCATTTTCATCAACATGCCCTTGGCCAACTCGATGCGCTTGCGCTCGGCCAACTGCTGGTCGCGGGCTTGAAGCTGCGCGCGCAAGGCCTGGTCGCTTTCGAAGCGGGCCATGGCCACATCAAGGATCGGCTGCAGGCGTTGGGCCTGGATACCTTCGACGATGTAGGCGCTGACGCCGGACTTGATCGCCTGGCGCATCACGTTCGGGTCGTGTTCGTCGGTAAACATCACGATGGGCCGGGGTTGGTCGCGACTGACCAGCACCACTTGCTCCATCACATCGCGGCCCGGTGACTCGGTATCGATCAGGATGACGTCCGGGCGCACCGTTTCGACGCGTGCGGGCAGGTCAATGGTCAGGCCGGACTCATCGATGACGTCAAAGCCGGCTTCGATCAGTGCCGTCCTCAGTCGGCCGACTTTACGCGGCGTGTCGTTGATCAGCAGGATTCGCAGCATGGAGGTCCTCCTGTCAGCGCAAGGCTTGGCGGTGGGTCGGATCGGCCAGCGCATGCAACCGGAAGCTGCGGGCATAGCCGGCGGGGTCGGAACCGTCCCAGATTTTGCCGTCGATCAGCTGGCTGCTGCGCATGTCCTGGTCATTTGTGGCGATACCCAGCCCATCGGCGGCCTGGCGATACAGCGCCAGTTGTTGCACCTGGCGCGCGACGCCGAGGTAGTCGGGGTCTTCGCGCAACAGGCCCCAGCGCCGGAACTGGGTCATGAACCACATGCCGTCAGAGAGGTAGGGCAGGTTCACTTTACCGTCGGCAAAAAAGCGCAGCGAGTGGGGATCCTGCCACTGATTGCCCAGGCCGTCGTCATAGGCGCCCAACAGGCGCGGTTCGATGCAATCCAGCGGAGCGTCAAGGTATTCGCGGCCACTGAGCAGTTGCGCGGTGGAGCGGCGGTTTTCAATGCTTTCTTCGATAAACCGGCTGGCCTCCAGGATCGCCCTCACCAGCACGCGTGCCGTGTTTGGATACTGGTCGACGAACGCCTGGGTGCAGCCGAGGACCTTTTCCGGATGATCCGGCCAGATCGCCTGGGTGGTTGCCAGGGTAAATCCTTGGTTTTGCTTGACCGCACTGGCGCACCAGGGCTCACCCACGCAAAACCCGTCGATGCGCCCGGCTTGCAGGTGCGCCACCATTTGCGGCGGCGGGACCACCACGCTGTCCACATCCTGCAAGGGGTGAATGCCCTGGCTCGCCAGCCAGTAATACAGCCACATGGCATGGGTGCCTGTGGGAAATGTCTGAGCGAAGGTCAGTTTTGTTCGGCTTTGGTGCACGTGGCGGTCCAGTGCCTCAGGAGTGATCACCCCCTGTTGTTGCAAGCCGTGGGACAGGTTGATGCTCTGGCCGTTCTGGTTGAGCCCCATCAGCACAGCCATGTCAGTGGGTGCGACGCCGCCAATACCCAGGTGCACGGCGTAGATCAGCCCGTACAGGCTGTGGGCGGCGTCGAGTTCGCCGCTGACCAGTTTGTCACGCAGGTTGGCCCAGGACGATTGGCGCTTGAGGTTCAAGGTCAAGCCATAGGGTTGCGCGAAGCCCTGGGTGGCCGCCACCACCATCGAGGCGCAGTCGCTCAAGGCCATGAAGCCCAGGTCGAGGCTGCTCTTTTCCGGGGCATCACTGCCGTTGACCCAGGCCAGCGGGTCGTTCATCGGGCTGTTGCCAACCGAATCGTTCATCAACACCTACCTTTTCTTTCAAAAAAAAGCGTCGTTCCCTCAGATGGCGATGTAAGCCAACGCGGGTAACGACGCCTTTGTCCGTAAGCTCGCTCCGCCGTTGGCGCGTGCTCTGATACAGAGTTCATAGCAAGGCACATGCCACGGCAGGCTGGGCCTGGAGCGTCATCAACTTTCCATCAAGATTGAAAGCGGGCGGGCTCTCAGTATGGCGACTCTCTCATTGCCAGCCCCCAGGAAAGCCCACGGTGTACGCCGAAGTCCCAGCAACGATGCCTCGCCTCTGGCTATACCGCCGACTGTTGTTTGTCGTGCTGCTACTGATCAGTGCGCTGGCCTGGGGCGAGCTTTACCAAGCGCAGGACGAGAGCCTGCATACCGTGTTCACTGCACTGTCGGTGCCACTTGGGTTGCCCATCGTTGTCAGTCGCGAAGTTGCACGCAAACGCCTCAGCGCAGCACTGGATTTTGATGCGCCTCAACAGGCCCTGGAGGCGCTTGCACTTGAGCAAGGGTTGATCTGGTACAGCGACGGGCAAGCGTTGTATGTCTATGACGCGGGTGAAGCCAAGAGCTCTGCGGTGACTTTGCGGCATATCTCCGTCGACAGGCTGCGTAACCTCATGCGGCGCTCCGGCCTCGATGAGTCACGCTATCCGTTGCGCGAAAGCGGAGCGCGCACGTTTTCTGTCTCCGGCCCACCGAATTACATCGACCAGGTGCTGCGTCTGGCTCAGTTGATGGACCGGCAACGGGCGGAGTTGCGGGTGGGCGCTCAGTCTTTTGCCGTCGTCCAGGTGCTCAATACCGATGTGGTGGATCGACAGTACGGCACGCGCGACAACCCGGTCACCGTGCCGGGGATGGCGTCGATGATCGAGACCTTGTTGGCCAGCGAGCAAAAGGGCTTGCTCTCGGACAAGAGCTTGGGCGTGATCGCTTACCCGGACAGCAACAGCCTGTTGATCAAGGGCAAGCCGGCCCAGGTGAGCTTCATCCAGAAACTGGTGGCGGAGCTCGACGTGCCCAAGCGAGCGATCGAGGTTTCGCTGTGGCTGGTGGATGTTGAGCGCGATGAACTGAAGAAGTTGGGCCTGGATTCGGACGAAGAACCGAAGGCGTCGACGACGCGCGTCTTGGCTCCCCTGGACGATAGACAGCTTATGGCGAAGGTAGGTGCATTGGAGCGCCGTCGACGGGCGAAGGTGGTGACGTTGCCGGTGATCCTCACCCAGGAGAATGTGCCGGCGGTGTTTCAGGACAATCACACATTTTATATGCCGCCCCGCGGAGATGATCGCGCTGACTGGAAACCGATGCGTTATGGCACCCAGGTCAGCGTGCTGCCGCGTTTTGGCGAGGGCAACCAGATTGAGATGCGCCTGGAGGTGGACGAAGGGCGCCAGATGAGTGAGCCGGGGCAGCGTGAAAAAAATGCGGCGGTGGGGCGGATCGGCATCAACAGCGTGGTCCGAGTGCCTCAGGGCAGGCGCTTATGGCTGGGTGCGTTTCAACGGGAATCAGAAGGGCGCGCGGCAGGTCGTGCAGCCCAAGTACGGCTGTTTGTGATCCAGGCCAGGGCGGTGGCTAGTGAATTGAAGGGGCAGGAAGAGGCGGGAGGGCCACCGCCTATGACTGCGGCGCAATACGAGCGTGTCCAGCGTGCGTTTGTGCGACCGCAGCGCGATGTCTCACCGTAAACAAGGTGTTAACCCATGCATCTGGAAATTCTTCTACAGGAACAACTGATCAGTCGCAGGCGGCTGGCGGCCTTTGCACCCGGAAAGGTGCTGCCGTTAGCCCCGGAGATCATCCACAGCGTGGAAGTTCGGGTGAACGGGCAGTTGCTGGCCTTGGGCGAGCTGGTGCAGTTGGAGGACCGGCTAGGGGTTGAGTTGCATGAGGTGTATCAAGCGTGGCTGCCTGTGGAAGAGGGGTAGCGAAACGTCTTACAGCACGTTTTCAAAAGCCGCTGGATGTATGGGTTTTTTCCTAGTGTGAGTCGTGAGCCAGGTTTTTATAGTCGTGACATGGGTACATGGGGCAGTGATTGAAATGAGGGCTTCAATGTCAGCAGTCGGATGCCGAGGTACGCATGGCCGTCAGGGATGATGGAGGGACAGCGACTTCCCTGGTGTTCGCACGCTGGACCCTGCATCACCACGGTCGCCTGACCGGTGAGGGTTCGGATGTCCAATTACCGCCCAAGGAGTGCCAGGTGTTGCGGCTGTTGTTGGTGTCTGACGGTGCCTTGATGACCAAGGATCGCTTGCTGGAACTGGGCTGGCCGCAGGGAGAGGTTGCCGAGGAGTCGTTGACCCGCTGCATTTACTCGCTGCGCAAGTACCTCGGTGCCGACAAGGGGTTTATCAAGACGATCTACGGCCGGGGGTATCGCTTTACCTGTCCAGTGCGCGCAGTGTCGGGGCGGGCGCAACAGGTGTGCGCGGCCTGCGGGCACGTCAGTCAGGGTTTGTTGAAACGTGGCTAGGTTCTGGAGCAAGGGCTGGGTGCTGGGTGCGCTGATGGTCAGTCATCAAGCGTTGGCCTACTGCTGGGAGGAGGCCGCCAGTCACTACAATATCGAGCCGGAGTTGTTGCAGGCGATCGCCGTCGTGGAGTCGGGTAACCGCGCGCAAGCGATGAATCATGCCAACCGTAATGGCACCCGGGACATCGGCCTGATGCAGATCAACAGCATTCATCTGCCACGCTTGCTCAAGCAGGGCATCACCGAGGATCGCTTGATCAACGAGCCGTGTTTGTCGGTTGAGGTGGGGGCTTCGATCCTGGCCGAGTTCATCCAGCGCTTTGGGTACAACTGGACGGCAGTGGGTTCGTACAATGTGGGGACAGGCGCCGGGCCCGAGCGTGAGGCATTGCGCCTGCAGTATGCGCAGAAAATCTGGGCGTATTACGAGCAGTTGGTCGCGCATCGTTACTGACGATTGGGGTTCACGCCTCGCGCCTTACCTGTCACCCCGGCTATAATCGCCGTCACCTTTCGCCGCCTCCGAGTCTAGCCCGCCCATGTATACCCTGGCCCGCCAGCTGTTGTTCAAACTTTCCCCGGAAACTTCCCACGATCTGTCCCTGGACCTGATCGGTGCCGGTGGCCGCCTGGGGCTCAATGGCCTGGTATGCAAGGCTCCGGCAAAAATGCCGGTCTCGGTGATGGGGCTCGATTTTCCCAACCCGGTCGGCCTGGCGGCTGGCCTGGATAAAAACGGTGCGGCCATCGATGGCTTTGCGCAGTTGGGTTTCGGATTTGTCGAAATCGGCACCGTCACCCCACGTCCACAGCCGGGCAACCCCAAGCCGCGCATCTTCCGCCTGCCGGAGGCCGAGGCGATCATCAACCGCATGGGCTTCAACAATCTGGGCGTTGATCATCTGCTGTCGCGGGTTCAGGCGGCGAAGTACAAGGGCATCCTCGGTATCAATATCGGCAAGAACTTCGATACGCCGGTCGAGCGTGCCGTCGACGATTACCTGATCTGCCTGGACAAGGTCTACGCCCACGCCAGCTATGTCACGGTCAACGTCAGTTCGCCTAATACACCGGGCCTGCGCAGCCTGCAGTTCGGTGACTCCCTCAAGCAACTGCTGGAAGCCCTGCGCCAGCGCCAGGAAGACCTGGCCGTGCGCCATGGCAAGCGCGTGCCGCTGGCGATCAAGATTGCCCCGGACATGAGTGACGAAGAAACCGTACTGGTCGCCCAGGCCCTGGTGGACGCCGGCATGGACGCGGTGATTGCGACCAACACCACTCTCAGCCGCGTCGGTGTCGAAGGCCTGGCCCATGGTGATGAGGCGGGCGGTCTGTCCGGTGCTCCAGTACGTGAGCAGAGCACTCATATCGTCAAGGTGCTGGCTGCCGAACTGGCTGGACGTTTGCCGATCATTGCCGCCGGTGGCATCACCGAAGGCAAGCACGCAGCCGAGAAGATCGCCGCAGGTGCCAGCCTGGTGCAGTTGTACTCCGGCTTTATCTACAAGGGCCCGGCGCTGATCCGCCAGTCGGTGGACGCTATCGCAGCACTGCCAAAAGCCTGAACTGCGCCCATTAAAAAGGGCTCCATCAAGGAGCCCCCTGGGCCGAAGCCCGCCGCCCGGATGGGGCGTGCATGGTAAGTCGTTACAAATCCAAAGGTGGTGTCGGAATTAGTTGCCCTTGATTAGCCGACGGCGTGAAGTTCGTTGAGTCTGTGGATTCCCGCAGTGCCAGTCATACCGTCCCAGTTGTCGCCGCGTCCTTCTCGCCAGCCGTTGATCCAGGCTTGGCGTACCGACGGTAGAGTAAATGGGCAAAGCTCACGGGATTTGCCATGAACGCCATATTGATATCCGCGTAAAAATGCTCTTTCCAACGGATCACGCTTAAGTCTTCTCATAGGGTGTTTCCCTCACTTGTTGACTGTCTTGATATCCTTCGGCCCCGCTTGGGGCCGGGCAGAGTTTTTCTGCCGTTGGTGGGCTCGCTGCCGGCGTGGCGAGCCTATGTGTCGGCGTCGTTACGGCGCCAACCTGTGTTGAGTTCTAACCAATAGGTCACATGGATTCAATGATCGTTTTGTCATAAGCACGTAACGATAACGATGCTATAGCCATAAGCTGGGATGGCTTTTCGCCCCATTTGTGGGGCAAAGCCAGCTATGATGCACCCTGCATAGAGGATGGGTTTAATCCTTTAGTGAGAATGCCCGCCCGTTGCAGTCGGTTATTATTCGACGAAGGGTCGGAATATTTCTTTTTGTTACAGATAATTGTTTATCTGCCCCATCAATAAAGGCCCAAGTGCCTGTCGGACGGGGTGGGACGGCACATTCGTGCCACGCGAGCACTCTTCAAGAAAAGTGCTTGATTGAAAACCGAGCCGGCGATGCGTCGCCCGTTCATTTATTGCTGAAAAGCCTGGAATGCCCCATGTCGGACCGTTTTGAACTCTTCCTCACCTGCCCCAAGGGCCTCGAAGGCCTGCTGATCGAGGAAGCCGTCGGGCTTGGCCTTGAGGAAGCCCGCGAGCACACCTCGGCCGTGCGCGGCATGGCCGACATGGAAACCGCCTACCGCCTGTGCCTCTGGTCGCGCCTGGCAAACCGCGTGTTGCTGGTGCTCAAGCGCTTCCCGATGAAGGACGCCGAAGACCTCTACCACGGCGTGCTGGATATCGAGTGGGCCGACCACATGGTGCCGGACGGTACTTTGGCTGTTGAATTCAGCGGTCACGGCTCGGGTATCGACAACACCCACTTCGGCGCGCTGAAGGTCAAGGATGCGATCGTCGACAAGCTGCGCACGCCAACCGGCGAACGCCCGTCCATCGACAAGATCAACCCGGACCTGCGCATCCACCTGCGTCTGGACCGTGGCGAAGCCATCCTGTCTCTCGACTTGTCCGGCCACAGCCTGCACCAGCGCGGTTACCGCTTGCAGCAAGGCGCGGCACCGTTGAAGGAAAACCTGGCCGCCGCGATCCTGATCCGTGCCGGCTGGCCACGTATTGCCGCTGAAGGCGGCGCGCTGAGCGACCCGATGTGCGGCGTGGGCACCTTCCTGGTGGAAGGCGCGATGATCGCCGCCGACATGGCGCCCAACCTGAATCGTGAACTGTGGGGCTTCACCACTTGGCTGGGCCACGTCCCGGCGCTGTGGAAGAAGCTGCACGCAGAGGCTGCCGAACGCGCCGCCATCGGCATGAACAAGCCGCCCCTGTGGATCCGAGGCTATGAAGCCGACCCCCGCCTGATCCAACCCGCGCGCAACAACATCGAACGCGCAGGCCTGAGCCATTGGATCAAGGTATACCAGGGCGAAGTCGGCACCTTCGAACCGCGTCCGGACCAGAACCAGAAAGGCCTGGTGATCTGCAACCCGCCGTACGGCGAGCGTCTGGGTGACGAAGCCAGCCTGTTGTACCTCTACCAGAACCTCGGCGAGCGTCTGCGCCAGGCGTGCATGGGCTGGGAAGCGGCGGTGTTCACCGGCGCGCCGGACCTGGGCAAGCGCATGGGCATCCGCAGCCACAAACAGTATTCGTTCTGGAACGGCGCGTTGCCGTGCAAGCTGCTGCTGATCAAGGTCAATCCAGACCAGTTCGTCACCGGTGAGCGTCGCACCCCGGAACAGCGCCAGGCTGAGCGTGAGCAAGCCGCTTACGATCAAGCTCCGGCCGAGCCGCAAGAGCGCCAGTACAACAAGAACGGCAACCCGATCAAACCTGCTCCGGCCCCGGTGGTTGAGCAGGCGCGCCTGAGCGAAGGCGGGCAGATGTTCGCCAACCGCCTGCAGAAGAACCTCAAGCTGCTGGGCAAGTGGGCCAAGCGTGAAGGCGTGGATTGCTACCGTGTGTACGACGCCGACATGCCGGAATACTCCATGGCCATCGACCTTTACCACGATTGGGTCCACGTGCAGGAATACGCCGCACCGAAATCCATCGACCCGGAAAAAGCCTCCGCACGCATGTTCGATGCCTTGGCGGCGATTCCCCAGGCGCTGAACATCGACAAGAGCCGCGTGGTGGTCAAGCGTCGCGAGCGTCAGAGCGGCACCAAGCAGTACGAGCGCCAGAGCGCCCAGGGCAAGTTCACCGAAGTCAGCGAAGGCGGCGTGAAGTTGCTGGTCAACCTCACCGACTACCTGGACACCGGCCTGTTCCTCGACCACCGCCCCATGCGCATGCGCATCCAGAAAGAAGCGGCCGGCAAGCGCTTCCTCAACCTGTACTGCTACACCGCCACCGCCAGTGTGCACGCGGCCAAGGGCGGCGCGCGCAGCACCACCAGTGTCGACCTGTCCAAGACCTACCTGGACTGGGCGCGTCGCAACTTCTCCCTCAACGGTTTCTCCGACAAGAACCGTCTGGAGCAGGGTGACGTGATGGCGTGGCTGGAGGCCAGCCGCGATGAGTTCGACCTGATCTTCATCGACCCGCCGACCTTCTCCAACTCCAAGCGCATGGAAGGCATCTTCGACGTACAGCGCGACCACGTGCAGTTGCTCGACCTGGCCATGGCGCGCCTGGCACCGGGTGGCGTGCTGTATTTCTCGAACAACTTCCGCAAGTTCGCGCTGGAGGACAACCTCAGCGAACGTTATGCGGTCGAGGAGATCAGCGACAAGACCATCGACCCGGATTTTGCGCGCAATGCCAAGATCCACCGGGCGTGGAAAATCACCGCACGCTGATTGCTGCACCAAAAAGCCGCAAGCCTGGATTATTCCGGGCTTGCGGCTTTTTTACGCTGGTCAAACCCAGGGCCGATGGCTATAACTTAAGGCCTAGCCAAAGTGACACCCCCCGCACGCTGGCGTTGTGAGTGTTGCCTATGCCGTTGCAAGCCGTTCGCCCGAAAATCCTAGGCTTTATCAGTGAGCAGGCGTCGGCTTGGCTGGTGGCATTGGTGGTGTTACTGGCAGGGTTTGCCTTGACCGCGGTTGTCGCCTGGGCGGCTGCCGACCTCTATCAGCAACAGGTGCGCCAGCGCTTTCAATTGCTGGTCAATGAGCGCTACACCCGCCTGCAGGAACGTTTCGAAGACCAGGAGCAACGGCTGAACAGCCTGCGGCGCTTCTTCGTTAATTCCGATGATGTGTCCCGCGAAGAATTCGACGGTTTTGCCCAGCCCTTGTTGTTGCGCGCCCGTGCTTACTCCTGGGCGCCACGGGTGTATCGCGAACAGCGCAGCCAGTTCGAACAAGAGGTGTCCAGCCAACGCGGTGCACCCTTTTTCATCCGTGAATTGAATTCGGCTGGCGAACTGGCCCCGGCGCCCGAGCGCGACGAATACGTGCCGGTGCTGTACAGCCAGACCCAAAGCTTGCTGGGCGCCCCCCTCGGTTTTGACCTCTTGGCCCAGCCCCTGCGCCGTTCAACACTTGAACGTGCGCAAAAGACCGGCAAGCTGGCGGTGTCCCAGCCCATGCAATTGGTGGGGGTGGAGCCGGCCTATGCCACCGGGGTTTTACTGGTCGCGCCGGTGAGTCACCTGCCCTCCTCGGATCAGTCGCAGAACGAGCCCTACGGCTATGTAATGGCCGTGATCAGCATGCGCCAGCTGGTAGCCGACGGCTTGCCCAAGCCGGACCGGGACAACCTGGTCATGCAGATCATCGATACGTCTGACCTGCAGAAGCGCGTGCTCTTCGAGTCCACCAATGAGGTAGGCAGCAGCGACTTGGTCGGCGCGCGCCGCCTCACGCTGGGTGACCATGTGTACGCCCTGAAACTGCGCCCCAGCCAGGTGTTCGACCAGGCCAACCATTCCTCGCTGAACACCATCCTGACCATGGGCGGCCTGCTCAGCCTGCTGCTCAGTGCCTTGCTTTATGTGCTGGTCAGCCAACGCCAGCGCGCCGTGAAGCTGGTGGAACAACGCACTGCCCAGTTGCGCCTGCGTGAACAGGAATTGCGTGGCGCCCATGGCCAATTGCGCAGTGTGCTGAATGCCGCGACCCAAGTGGCGATCATTGCCACCGACCTGCGCGGCGTGATCAATACCTTCAACGCCGGCGCCGAGCAGATGTTGGGCTTCAAGGCCGATCACGTAGTGGGTACGCACACCTTGGAAAGCCTGCACCTGGCGCCTGAGCTGGAGGCGCGCGCGGCCAGCCTGAGTGTGGCGTTGGGCAAGCGTATTCCCGCCAGCCAGGCGATGCTGGTAGAGAGCCCGGACACGCTGCACGAAGCCCGCGAATGGACTTTGATCCGCGAAAACGGCACCCAGTTGACTGTGAACATGCTGGCCACGGTGTTGCTGGACGACCATGGTTTGTGGATCGGCCACCTGGCGATTTACCTGGACATTACCGAACAGAAACGCGCCTACGAGGCCTTGGCGGCCCGCGACCGCCTGCTCAAGAAACTCAGCGCCCATGTGCCCGGCGGGATCTTCCAGTTCACCCTGGAACCCCAGGACAACTGGAAATTCATCTATGCCAGCGACGGCATGCGCGACATCTATGAAATCGAACCGAATGTGTTGCAGCAGGATGCGAAGCAGGTTTTCGAGCGTATCCACCCGTTGGATGCGGAGCGGGTGCGTGCTTCGATCCGCTTGTCAGCATTGCAGTTGAGCCATTGGCGCGAGGAATACCGCGTGCTGTTGCCGCAACGCGGCCTGCGTTGGATTCGGGGCGAGGCGACCCCGGAAGAGTTACCCGCAGGCGGTACGTTGTGGCATGGCTACGTGTCGGATATTTCCGATCTGAAGCGGGTGGAAGAAGAACTGCGTGCGCTGTCCATCACCGACTCTTTGACCGGCATCCACAACCGTCGATATTTCCAGGATCGCCTCAAGGCCGAGATGGTGAGGCTCAATCGCACCTCGGGCAACTTGTCGGTGATCATGCTGGATATCGATCACTTCAAACGCATCAACGACCAGCACGGACACGCTGTCGGCGATGGGGTGCTGCAGGAACTGTGCAAGCGGATCAGCCAGCGCCTGCGGCGCACCGATGTGTTCTGTCGCCTGGGCGGCGAGGAGTTCATGGTGCTGTGCCCGCACACCGATGGCGAGCAGGCCTACAGCCTGGCGATGGAATTGTGGACGTCGCTGCGCAGTGCGCCGATGGAACCGGTGGGCATCGTCACCGCCAGCTTTGGCGTGGCCAGCTGGCGGGTGGATGAAGGCATTGACGGGTTGCTGCTACGCGCCGACTCGGCCGTGTATGTGGCCAAGCAGGCGGGCAGGGACCGGGTGGAAGTTGTGGCGAGGGAGCTTGCTCCCGCTGGAGCGCGCAGCGGTCCCGTTCAATAAATCAGAGTACCGGAGCTGCCGCCACCACCTTCGGCTGACGATATAAGTCCAGCAACACCTGATCCAGCACCGACGAAGCACCCCATGGTTTTGGATCGTTGAGGATCGCCACCACGGCCCAGGTATTGCCGTTGTTGTCGCGGCTGAACCCGGCGATGGCACGCACGGTGTTCAAAGTGCCGGTCTTGACGTGGGCTTCACCACGCATGGCCGTGGTCTTCAGGCGCTTGCGCATGGTGCCGTCGGTGCCGGCGATCGGCATCGAGCTGATGTATTCGGCAGCGTAAGGGCTCTTCCACGCGGCTTGCAGCATGGCCGCCATTTCGCGGGCACTGACGCGTTCGGCACGTGACAGGCCGGAACCGTTTTCCATCACCAGGTGCGGCGCGGTGATGCCTTTCTTCGCCAGCCACTGGCGCACCACACGTTGGGCTGCCTTGGCATCGTCGCCGTCGGCGTCGTTGCGGAACTGCGCGCCCAGGCTCAGGAACAGCTGCTGGGCCATGGTGTTGTTACTGTATTTGTTGATGTCGCGGATGATTTCCGCCAGGTCCGGCGAGAAGGCCCGGGCCAGTACCTTGGCATCCTTGGGCACTGGCGCCTGGATATCACGGCCCTGGATGGTGCCACCCAGTTCCTGCCAGATCGCACGCACGGCGCCGGCGGTGTAGGTGGCGTGGTCAAGCAATGACAGATAAGTCTGCGAACTGCAGCCATCGGCCAATTGGCCGCTGACGGTGACCGTCACGCTGCCATCGGCGGCGGTCACCGGGTTGTAGCGCACATCACCGGTACACTGCTTGGCGTTGGAGACCTTGACCTGATTGTCGATGCGAATGCTGGCAATCGGCGGTTCGACCGACACCAGTACGCGGCCGGAGTCATTGCGCGTTACAAAACGCAGGGCCTTGAGGTTGACCAGCAGCGCGTCCGGCTTGACCAGGAACGGTTTGTTCTCGTCATTGCCATCGTCATTGAACTCCGGCAACAGCGGCTGGTTGAAGAAACCACGGTCCAGCACCAGGTCGCCGGTGACTTGCTGTACGCCGTTGGCGCGCAGGTCGCGCATCAGCAGCCAGAGTTTTTCCATGTTCAGCTTGGGGTCGCCGCCGCCCTTGAGGTAGAGGTTGCCGTGCAACACGCCACCGCTGAGGGTGCCGTCGGTGTAGAACTCGGTTTTCCACTGGTGGTTCGGGCCGAGCATCTCCAGGGCCGCGTAGGTGGTGACCAGTTTCATGGTCGAGGCCGGGTTCACGGAGACGTCGGCGTTGAACACGGTCGGCGTGCCCGGGCCGTTCAGGGGGATCATCACCAGGGACAGCGCGGTGTTTTGCAGTTTGGCTTTGGCCAGCGCCTGTTGAACATTCGGCGGCAGGGTGTTGTTGACCGGGGCGGCGGAGACGGAAAAGGCCAGTGGCAGAATAAGACCGGCAAAAAACACAGAACGCAAAGATTTGATCATAAGAAGTAAAACCCTACTGCTGAGGAGGGTGAAAAAGGCGAGGGGTAAATAAGAAAAATCCCTCAATGGTCATGAAAGTGTCGGCATTATGCCCCAAGGTGGAGCCACTTGTAGCTGAACCATAGCTGGTATTCTGCGTTTTTTTTGCAGGCAAATTGCCGCCTGTCCCAGAGAGTCGGGCAATCGCCGCCTTAAACTGCTAAAGTGCCGCCCGTTATTACTTATGAGGATTGTTCCAATGGCGACTAACCGTTCCCAGCGTCTGCGCAAAAAACTGTGCGTTGATGAATTTCAAGAGCTGGGTTTCGAACTGAACCTGGACTTCAAAGAAGACCTGAGTGAAGAAGCTACCGACGCTTTCCTCGAAGCATTCATCAAAGAAGCCATGGAAGCCAATGGTCTGGGCTATGTTGGCGGCGATGACTTCGGTCTGGTTTGCCTGCAGAAGCGTGGCTCGGTCAACGAAGAACAGCGCGTAGCGGTTGAAAGCTGGCTCAAAGGCCGCAGCGAACTGAAAAGCGCTGAAGTCAGCCCACTGCTGGACGTGTGGTATCCGGAAAAGCCGATCAACGCGGCTAAGTGATACTAAAAAAAACGGCGACCTCAGGGTCGCCGTTTTTTTATGCCTTGCGCCAGTTCAGAATCAGCAACGTCAACACCCCCGCCACAATCCCCCAGAACGCCGACCCGATGGAAAACAGCGTCAAGCCGGACGCCGTGACCATAAAAGTGATCAGCGCCGCTTCCCGTTCCTTCGGCTCATTCATGGCGATGCTCAAGCCATTGATGATCGAGCCAAACAGCGCCAACGCCGCAATCGACAGCACCAGTTCCTTGGGCAAGGCTGCGAACAACGCCGCCAAGGTCGCGCCGAACACCCCGGCAATCCCGTAGAACACTCCGCACCACACGGCGGCGGTGTAGCGTTTGTTACGGTCTTCATGAGCATGGGGCCCGGTGCAGATGGCCGCGCTGATCGCCGCCAGGTTGATACCGTGGGAGCCGAACGGCGACAACACCAGGGAGGCCAGGCCGGTCGCGGTGATCAGGGGCGAGGCGGGCACGTTGTAACCGTCGGCCCTGAGCACCGCGACGCCCGGCATGTTCTGGGATGTCATCGCCACCACGAACAGCGGGATGCCGATGCTGATGGTTGCGGCCAGTGAGAAGTGCGGCGTGGTCCACACCGGCGTCGCCACTTCCAGGTGAAAACCACTGAAGTCCAGCAGCCCCATCAACCCCGACAATACGGTGCCGATTACCAGCGCCGCCAGCACCGCATAGCGTGGCGACAGGCGCTTGATCACCAGGTAAGTGAAGAACATTCCCAGTACCAGCCCGGTGCGATGCTGCGCGGCGACGAAGATCTCGCTGCCGATCTTGAACAGAATCCCCGCCAGCAAGGCCGCCGCCAGTGACGCCGGGATGCGCTTGACCAGTTTTTCAAAACTGCCGGTCAGCCCGCAGATCGTCACCAGCACGGCGCAGGTGATATAGGCACCGATGGCCTCGCCATAACTCACACCGCCCAGACTGGTGATCAGCAGCGCCGCGCCCGGCGTCGACCAGGCAATGGTGATCGGCGTGCGATAGCGCAGGGACAAGCCGATGCTGCACACTGCCATGCCGATGGAAATCGCCCAGATCCATGAAGAAATCTGCGCCGTGGTCAAACCGGCGGCTTGCCCGGCCTGGAACATCAGGACCAGGGAGCTGGTGTAGCCGGTCATCATGGCGATGAAGCCGGCGACAATGGCCGAGGGAGAAGTGTCGGCCAGCGGGCGCAAAGGCGCTTGGGTGGCGTCGTTCATGGAGAGGTGTTCCTTTTACCTGGATTTTTGCCGTTGTCGGCACGGATTCAAGCCTAAACTCAAACGTAACGACTCATTGCAATACAGCCGACGGCGCAAACAGCCGTACAGTGTGTTGGCGCATCCGGTTGTGTACAATGTGCCCTGTTTTTAGGTGATACTTGCCAGCGACCCGCTGTTGACGTATTACCGTTAATTCGCCGCCGTTCTCCAAACCCGAGTGCCCATGAACGAACAGTTGCAACCTCTCAAGAAACAACCGCGAGCCGGCAAGGCTGGTCGCAGCGGAACCCAGGACGATATCGTCTACGCGCATATCTTCGAGGCGATCCTCGAACAACGCCTGGCACCCGGCACCAAATTGAGTGAAGAGGCACTGGGCGAAATCTTTGGCGTGAGCCGCACCATCATTCGCCGCGCCCTGTCGCGCCTGGCCCATGAAGGCGTGGTACTGCTGCGGCCCAATCGCGGTGCGGTGGTGGCCAGCCCGAGCGTCGAGGAAGCCCGCCAGGTGTTCCTTGCGCGGCGTCTGGTGGAGCGGGCGATCACTGAGTTGGCCGTCCAGCACGCCACGGCCGAACAACTGGCCGAGCTGCGCCAGATGGTCAACGACGAGCGCGACAGCTTCTCCCGTGGCGATCGTGGCGCCGGTATCCGCCTCTCCGGCGAATTCCACCTCAAGTTGGCCGAAGCGGCGAAGAACGCGCCGCTGATCAGCTTCCAGCGCAGCCTGGTGTCCCAGACCTCATTGATCATCGCCCAGTACGAAAGCGGCAACCGCTCGCACTGTTCCTACGACGAGCACACCCAACTGATCGATGCGATCGAAGCGCGGGACGCGGCGTTGGCGGTGAACCTGATGATGCATCACATGGATCACATCGACAGCAAGCTCAACCTCGATGAAGAGAGTGCGTCGGATGATCTGCATGCGGTGTTCTCGCATTTGTTGCAGACCAAGAAGCCGGGTCGTTCTTCGATCAAACTGTAAACGTTCCTCAAATGTTGAGGGGGCTTGTGTGGTGAGCGGGCTTGTTGTGGTGAGCGGGCTTGCCCCGCGCTGGGGCGCGAAGCGGCCCTAGACCCAGACACCGCGTTCTAACAAATAGAACGCGGTGTTTTTATTGGGGCCGCTTCGCAGCCCAGCGCGGGGCAAGCCCGCTCACCACAAAAGCCCGGCGCCCACATTAGTAGGCGTGGCTGAAATCAGCGCTGGTGCACCAAATTACCGGCCGCATACGTCTGCAACACCGTCCGGTCATCCCCCAGCGTCATCAGCACAAATAACGTCTCGGCAATGTTCTTCGCCTGCTTCAAGCGGTAGCTCAGCAGCGGCGTGGCGTTGTAATCCAACACCAAAAAGTCCGCATCGGTGCCCGGTTGCAACGTGCCGATCTTGTCTTCCAAGCGCAATGCACGCGCACCGCCCAGCGTTGCCAGGTACAGCGACTTGAACGGGCTCAAGCGCGCACCCTGCAATTGCATGACCTTGTAGGCTTCGTTCAAGGTTTGCAGCAGCGAGAAACTGGTGCCGCCGCCCACGTCCGTGCCCAAGCCCACATTCAGTTTGTGCTTCTCAGCCATCGGCAGGTTGAACAGACCGCTGCCGAGGAAGAGGTTCGAGGTCGGGCAAAACGCGACCGCCGAACCGGTCTGCGCCAAACGTGCACACTCGTCATCACACAGGTGCACGCCATGGGCAAACACCGAGCGCTCGCCCAGCAGTTTGTAGTGATCGTACACATCAAGATAGCCGTTGCGCTCCGGGAACAGTTCCTTCACCCATTGCACTTCCTGCTTGTTCTCACTGATGTGAGTCTGCATGTACAGGTCCGGGTATTCCCCCAACAGTTGCCCCGCCAGCGCCAGTTGCTCGGGCGTGCTGGTCGGCGCAAAACGTGGGGTGACCGCGTAGTGCAGGCGGCCCTTGCCGTGCCAGCGTTCGATCAGCGCCTTGCTTTCCTGGTAGCCGGATTCGGCGGTGTCGGTCAGGTAGTCCGGCGCGTTGCGGTCCATCATCACCTTGCCGGCGATCATGCGCAGGTCGAGTTTCTCGGCGGCCTCGAAGAACGCATTCACAGACTGCGGATGCACACTGCCAAACACCAGCGCGGTGGTGGTGCCGTTGCGCAGCAGTTCCTTGATGAAAATATCCGCGACTTCTTCGGCGTGAGCCTTGTCGGCGAACTGGCTTTCGCACGGGAAGGTGTAGGTGTTGAGCCAGTCCAGCAACTGCTCGCCATAGGCGCCGACCATGCCGGTTTGCGGCAGGTGGATGTGGGTGTCGATCAGGCCGGGCGTGATCAGCGCGTCCTGGTAATGGGTGATTTCGATGTCGGCAGGCAGGGTTGGCAGCAAATCGCTGGCATGGCCAAGGGCACTGATCTGACCGTTTTCGATTACCAGCAGGCCGTCTTCGAAATATTCGTAGGAGGCTTCGATCCCCACTTCAGCAGGGTCGGCGATGCTGTGCAAAAGGGCGGCACGGTAGGCTTTGCGAGTCAAAGGCATGGTGATCTCAATTCAAAGGGCTTGGCTGCGACGTGAAGCCGGCAGCAGTTTGGCAATAGGTTCGGCGCTGGCGGTGTGCTGGCCGAAATTGGCGTTATAGGTGGCGATGATTTCGCCGGCGATGGAGATGGCGATTTCCACCGGCAACTTGCCCTTCACCTCGGTAAGGCCCATGGGGCAGCGCATGCGTTGCAATTGCGCGGTATCGAAACCGCGATCACGCAGGCGGTGTTCGAACTTGACCCGTTTGGTCTTCGAGCCGATCAGGCCGAAGTAGGCGAAGTCATTGCGCTTGAGCAGGGCGGCGGTGAGTTCCAGGTCCAGCGCGTGATTATGGGTCATGACGATGCAGTAACTGCCCGCCGGCAGGTCGGCAATTTCGTCGACTGGCTCTTCGCTGACGATTTTACGCACGCCCTGTGGGATATGTTCCGGAAACTCCTGATCCCGAGAATCGATCCAGCGTACCCGGCACGGCAGGCTGGCCAGCAACGGCACCAGCGCGCGGCCGACGTGGCCCGCGCCAAACACCGCGATCTGCGCCTGCACCTGGCCCATGGGTTCGAACAGCAGCACGGTCACGCCACCGCAGCACTGGCCCAGGCTGGCGCCCAGGCTGAAGCGCTCCAGATGGGTGTTCTGCTGACCGCGTACTAGCATGTCGCGGGCGATCTGCATCGCCTTGTATTCCAGGTGCCCGCCGCCGATGGTGTCGAAGGTCTGCGTGGCGCTGATCACCATCTTCGAACCGGCGTTGCGCGGCGTGGAGCCGAGTTCTTCGATGATGGTGACCAGGACGCAGGGTTCACCTCGGTTCTGCAGGTCGGCGAGGGCGCTGATCCAGTTGTTCATAGTCACCTCTTGTGGTGTCTGGGAGGGCCTCATCGCGGGCAAGCCCGCTCCCACATTTTGAGCTGCGAACACAGTCAAAGGTGGGAGCTGGCTTGCCTGCGATGGCAGCACCTCGATCTAGAGCGAAGCCATCTCGGTTTCAATCTCAACGGCCCTTGCCGCCGTCAACTGCCGCATTTGTTCACACCCCCACAACACCCGCTCCGGTGTCGCCGGCGCATCAATCTTGGGCTGATGGCGGTAGTCACCCAAACTCGCCACCGCATCCTTGATCGCGCACCACGACGCAATGCCGAGCATGAAAGGTGGCTCGCCCACGGCCTTGGAATGGAACACCGTGTCTTCCGGGTTCTTGCGGTTTTCCACCAGCTTCACTCGCAGGTCCAGCGGCATATCCGCCACGGCCGGGATCTTGTAGCTGGCCGGGCCGTTGGTCATCAGCTTGCCCTTGTTGTTCCACACCAGCTCTTCCATGGTCAGCCAGCCCATGCCTTGGATAAAGCCGCCTTCGACCTGGCCAATGTCAATGGCCGGGTTCAGCGAGGCGCCGACGTCGTGGAGGATGTCGGTGCGCAGCATCTTGTATTCGCCGGTCAGGGTGTCGACGATCACTTCGCAGCAGGCCGCGCCGAAGGCGAAGTAGTAGAACGGCCGACCGCGCGACTGGCTACGGTCGTAGAAGATTTTCGGGGTCTTGTAGAAGCCGGTACTGGAGAGCGAAACCTGGGCGAAATACGCCTGTTGGATCAGCGCCTCGAAGGTGAGGATCTGATCCCGCACGCGCACATGGCCGTTGTGGAATTCCACGTCCGCTTCGCTCACGTCGTACTTGCGCGCGGCGAATTCCACCAGGCGCTGCTTGATGGTTTCGGCGGCGTTCTGTGCGGCCTTGCCGTTCAAGTCGGCACCGCTGGAAGCGGCGGTCGGTGAGGTGTTGGGCACCTTGTCGGTGTTGGTGGCGGTGATCTGCACGCGGTCGATTTCGACCTGGAACACTTCGGCCACCACCTGCGCAACCTTGGTGTTCAAACCCTGGCCCATCTCGGTGCCGCCATGGTTCAGGTGGATGCTGCCATCGGTGTAGATATGGATCAGCGCACCGGCCTGGTTGAGGAAGCTGGCGGTAAACGAAATGCCAAATTTCACCGGAGTCAACGCCAGGCCTTTTTTCAGGATCGGGCTGTGGGCGTTGTACAGGCGGATCGCTTCGCGGCGTTCGGCGTATTGGCTGCTGGCTTCCAGTTCGGCAGTCATCTCTTCGAGCATGTTGTGCTCGACGGTCTGGTAGTAGTGGGTGATGTTGCGCTCGGTCTTGCCGTAGTAATTGACCTTGCGCACCGCCAGCGGGTCGAGCGTCAGATGGCGGGCGATGGCGTCCATCACTTCCTCGATGGCGACCATGCCTTGTGGGCCGCCGAAACCGCGATAGGCGGTGTTGGACGCGGTGTTGGTCTTGCAGCGATGGCCGTTGACCGTGGCATCGCCCAGGTAATACGAGTTGTCGGAGTGGAACATCGCGCGGTCGACAATCGAGTTGGACAGGTCCGGCGAGCAACCGCAGTTGCCTGCCAGCTCCAGGTTGATCCCGTGCAGGCGGCCGCTGTCGTCGAAGCCCACGTCGTATTCGATATAGAAGGGGTGACGCTTGCCGGTCATCAACATGTCTTCGACGCGCGGCAGGCGCATCTTGGTCGGCTGGCCGGTGAGGCGCGCAACCAACGCGCACAGGCACGCGGGGCTGGCCGCCTGGGTTTCCTTGCCGCCGAAACCACCGCCCATGCGGCGCATGTCGACGACGATTTTGTTCATCGACACGTCCAGCACTTCGGCCACCAGTTTCTGCACTTCGGTGGGGTTCTGCGTGGAGCAATAGACAATCATGCCGCCGTCTTCGGTGGGCATCACCGAAGAGATCTGGGTTTCCAGGTAGAAGTGTTCCTGGCCGCCGATATGCAGGGTGCCCTGGATACGGTTTTTCGCCGTGGCCAAGGCGCCGGCCGAATCGCCGCGTTGGTGAGTGTGGCTGTCCAGCACGAAATGCTTCTTGCGAAAGGCCTCGACCACGTCCAGCACCGGCTCCAGGTCTTCGTATTCGATCACCGCGGCCATCGCGGCTTTGCGTGCGGTTTCCAGGTCGCGGGCGGCAACCGCCAGCACGACCTGGCCGACGAACTGTACGGTGTCGATGGCCAACAACGGATCGCCAGGCATCAACGGGCCGATGTCTTTCAGACCCGGCACGTCTTCATGGGTGATGACAATGCGCACGCCTTCAAAGGCATAGCAGGGCGCGGTGTCGATGCTGAGGATGCGGGCGTGGGCGCGGTCCGACATGCGCGCATACAGGTGCAGTTGGTTGGGGAATTCCAGGCGGTCATCAATGTACTGCGCTTCACCGGACACGTGCTTGGCGGCGCTGTCATGCTTGACGCTGCGACCGACCCCGGAGGTCAGGTCCTGGGCGAACAGCTCGGCCAATTCAGCCTGGGTTTTAACGACGGCGTGATGGTTAGACATAAGCGGTCACCCGAGTCTCGATGTGCGGCGTTTGCAGCTCGATGAAGTATTTGCGCAGCAAATTCTGCGCGCTGAGCAGGCGGTATTCCTTGCTGGCGCGGAAGTCCGACAGGGGCGTGAAATCCACGGCCAGGGCGGCGCAGGCTTTTTCCACGGTGGCGGCGTTCCAGGTGGCGCCGACCAACGCGGCCTCGCAGCTTTTGGCGCGTTTGGGGGTAGCCGCCATGCCGCCGAACGCGACGCGGGCCTCGTTGATCACCCCGTTTTCGATCTTCAGGTTGAACGCGGCGCAGACGGCGGAAATATCATCGTCCAGGCGCTTGGAAACTTTGTAGGCGCGGAACAATGCGTGGCCTTTGGGCACGATGATCTTCTCGATGAACTCGCTGTCCTGGCGCGCGGTGACGCGGTAGTCGATGAAGTAATCTTCCAGCGCCAAGGTGCGGCGGGTTTCGCCTTTGCATAAGACGATCTGCGCGCCCAAGGCGATCAGCAGTGGCGGCGAATCACCGATCGGCGAGGCGTTGCCGATGTTGCCGCCCAGGGTGCCTTGGTTGCGGATCTGCAGCGAGGCGAAGCGGTGCAGCAGTTCGCCGAAATCCGGGTATTCGTGGTGCAGCGCGGTGTAGCAGTCGGAGAGGGCGGTGGCGGCGCCGATTTCCAGGTGGTCATCGAAGTCGTCGATGCGCTTCATTTCTTCAATGTTGCCGACGTAGATCATCACCGGCAGCGTGCGGTGGAACTGGGTGACTTCCAACGCCAGGTCGGTGCCGCCGGCCAACAAGCGGGCTTGCGGGTAGGCGTCGTAGAGGTCGGCCAGGTCGGCAACGGTCAGCGGCACCAGGCAGCGCTTGTCGCCGCTGTTGAGTTCACCGGTTTGCGTTGGGGCGATGGCTTTGAGGCGAGCGATGGTCTCGGCCTGGCGGCTGTCGAACTGATCCTGGGGTTTGTTGCAGCAGGCCTGTTCGGCAGCGGCAAGGATCGGGCGATAACCGGTGCAGCGGCACAGGTTGCCGGCCAGGGCTTCGTGGGCTTTTTGGCTGTCGGGCGCGTCGCTGTTCTTTTGCAGGGCGAACAACGACATCACGAAGCCGGGGGTGCAAAAGCCGCATTGCGAGCCGTGGCACTCGACCATGGCTTGCTGGACGCTGTGCAGTTGGCCCTGGTGCTTGAGGTCTTCAACGCTGATCAGTTGCTTGCCGTGCAACGACGACACAAAGGTCAGGCACGAATTGAGGCTGCGATAACGGATCTGCTCGGCGCCTTGAGCATCCGTATGCAACTCACCGACCACCACGGTGCAGGCACCGCAATCGCCGCTGGCGCAGCCTTCCTTGGTGCCGGATTTGCCCAAATGCTCACGCAGATAGTTGAGCACCGTCAGGTTGGGGTCCAGGGCGTGCTCGCTACGGAGTTCCTGGTTAAGTAAAAACTGGATCACGGAAGGCCTCGCAGACTCATTATTGTTGTTAACCGCTTTGCGCCGAATCTAGTCATGTCTGACTTTTCGGTCAACGATTTTCTGACCAGAAGGTCAAGAAAATGCAGTCGCAACACTTTCAATTATGGTCCAGTCTTCTGGAACCGGTGTTTTTGGGGGCTTGTGGGTGTTCATCGCTGCTTATTCCGTGCCAAATTCTGCAGGGTGGGCGTAGCGCCATCAGCCAGCCAATGCGCTACACTGCCGCGCTTGTACCGATAGAAGATTTTGAAGGGAAAACATGACGTTCAAGGCGCCGGACAGTCTCGCCGAGCAAATTGCTCACCACCTCGCCGAACGCATCATTCGCGGCGATCTCAAGCCTGGGGAGCGGATCCAGGAGCAAAAGGTCACGCTGGCACTCAATGTCAGCCGTGGTTCCGTGCGCGAAGCCTTGCTGATCCTCGAACGCCGCCACCTGATCGCGATCCTGCCGCGTCGTGGCGCCCACGTCACCGAACTCACGACGCACAAGGTGCAGAGCCTGTGCACCTTGATGGGCGAGCTGTACATCCTGCTCGGCAACGCGGTTGCCCAAGGCTGGCAGACCCAGGCCGACATGGCGCCGTTCATGCAGATCCAGCAGCGCCTGATCGCCAGCTTCGAGCGCCAGGACATCCGCGCCTTCGTCGAAGAAAGCTTCAATGTGATGCGCGCCGCGTACCCCTTCGCCAACAACCCGTACCTGCAGGAAACCGTCGAGAACCTGCAGCCGGCGATGAACCGCGCCTATTACCTGGCGCTGGATCAACGCAAGGCGTCCATGAGCGAGTACCTGGCGCTGTTCGAGCAACTGCTCGCCGCCGTACTGGCCCGTGACCTGCCGCAGATCCGCCAAGTGCTGTCGGCCTACGGCGAGCGCAGTTGCTCGCTGGTTATCGCCGCGTTGGCGGACGCCTAAGCGTGCGGCTCAAGTGCATCAAACTGGCGGGGTTCAAATCCTTCGTCGACCCGACCACGGTGAACTTCCCCAGTAACATGGCGGCGGTGGTCGGGCCCAATGGTTGCGGCAAGTCGAACATTATCGACGCCGTCCGTTGGGTGATGGGCGAGAGCTCGGCTAAAAACCTGCGTGGCGAGTCGATGACCGACGTCATCTTCAACGGCTCCACCAGCCGCAAGCCGGTGAGCCAGGCCAGCATCGAACTGGTGTTCGATAACTCTGACGGCACCTTGATTGGTGAGTACGCGGCCTATGCGGAAATTTCCATTCGCCGCAAAGTGACCCGCGACAGCCAGAACAGTTACTTCCTCAACGGCACCAAGTGCCGCCGTCGTGACATCACCGATATCTTCCTCGGTACAGGCCTGGGCCCGCGCAGCTACTCGATCATCGAGCAGGGCATGATCTCCAAGCTGATCGAAGCCAAGCCCGAAGACCTGCGTAACTTCATCGAGGAAGCGGCCGGCATCTCCAAGTACAAGGAGCGCCGCCGCGAGACCGAAAACCGTATTCGCCGCACCCATGAAAACCTCGCCCGCCTGACCGACCTGCGCGAAGAGCTGGAACGTCAACTTGAACGCCTGCACCGCCAGGCCCAGGCCGCCGAGAAGTATCAGGAATACAAGGGCGAAGAACGCCAGCTCAAGGCGCAACTCTCGGCCCTGCGCTGGCAGGCGCTGAATGATCAGGTCGGCCAGCGCGAAGCGATCATCGGCACCCAGGAAATCAGCTTTGAAGCCCTGGTGGCCGAGCAACGCAACGCTGACGCCAGCATCGAACGCCTGCGTGACGGTCACCATGACCTGTCCGAGCGCTTCAATCTGGTGCAGGGCCGCTTCTATTCGGTGGGCGGCGACATTGCCCGTGTCGAGCAGAGCATCCAGCACGGCCAGCAACGCCTGCGCCAATTGCAGGATGACTTGAAGGAAGCCGAACGCGCACGCCTGGAAACCGAATCGCACCTGGGCCACGACCGCACCTTGCTGCTGACCCTTGGCGAAGAGCTGGACATGCTCACCCCCGAGCAGGAAGTTACCAGTGCCGCCGCCGAAGAAGCCGCCGCCGCCCTGGAAGAATCCGAAACCACCATGCATGGCTGGCAGGAGCAGTGGGACACGTTCAACCTGCAATCCGCCGAGCCACGCCGCCAGGCCGAGGTGCAGCAGTCGCGCATCCAGCAACTGGAAACCAGCATGGAGCGTCTGGCCGAGCGCCAGCGCCGGATGCAGGAAGAACGCGCATTGCTGTCCGCCGACCCGGAAGACGCGGCGATCATGGAACTGAGCGAGCAACTGGCCGAAAGCGAAATGACGCTGGAAGAGCTGGAAGCCAGCGAAGAACAACAAGTGGAGCGCCTGGAGCAATTGCGTCAGCAACTGCAACAGGCGACCCAGGCGCAGCAGCAGGCCCAGGGTGACTTGCAGCGGCTCAATGGTCGATTGGCATCCTTGGAAGCTTTGCAGCAAGCTGCGCTGGACCCAGGCACCGGCACTGCCGAATGGCTGCGCGATCAGCATCTGGCCGAGCGCCCACGATTGGCCGAAGGCTTGAAAGTGGAAGCGGGTTGGGAGTTGGCGGTAGAGACCGTTTTAGGCGCCGACCTTCAAGCCGTATTGGTCGATGATTTTGGCGGCTTCGACTTGGCTGGCTTCGCCCAGGGCGATTTGCGTTTGCTCAGCCCGGCCGCCGATGGGACGCGGGTGCCGGGCAGCCTGCTGGATAAAGTAGAGGCCGCGATTGATCTATCGCCTTGGCTGGGCCAGGTCAAACCGGTCGAATCACTGGAGCAGGCCTTGGCGCAACGCGGCCAACTCGGCGCCGGTGAAAGCCTGATCAGCCGCGACGGCTACTGGGTCGGCCGGCACTTCCTGCGTGTACGTCGCGCCAGTGAAGCCGAAAGCGGCGTATTGGCCCGAGGCCAGGAAATCGTCAACCTGATCGCCGAACGCGAAGAACGCGAAGCCACCCTGGAAAGCCTGGAAACCGAACTGCAAACCCTGCGCGCCACCCAGCGCCAGCAAGAGACCGGCCGCGAACACCTGCGCCGCTTGTTGCAGGACGAAGCGCGCCAGCAAGGCGAACTGAAAGCCCAGCTTTCCGCGAGCAAAGCCAAGGTCGAACAACTCACTCTGCGTCGCACCCGTCTTGATGAGGAAGTGGCGGAGATGGGCGAGCAACGCGCCCTGGAACACGAGCAGATTGGCGAAGCGCGCCTGCAATTGCAGGAGGCCCTCGACAGCATGGCGCTGGACACCGAGCAGCGCGAACTGCTGCTGGCCCAGCGCGACAGCCTGCGCGAACGCCTCGACCGCGTGCGCCAGGAGGCCCGCCAGCACAAGGATCACGCTCACCAGCTGGCGGTGCGCCTGGGTTCGCTCAAGGCCCAGCACGCGTCCACCGCCCAGGCCCTTGAACGCCTGGAGATGCAGTCCGAACGCCTCACCGAAAAGCGCGAACAACTGAGCCTCAACCTGGAAGAGGGCGAAGCGCCGCTGGAAGAGCTGCGCCTCAAGCTCGAAGAATTGCTCGACAAGCGCATGACCGTCGACGAAGAGCTCAAGACCGCGCAGATCGCCCTGGAAGACGCCGACCGCGAACTGCGCGACGCCGAAAAGCGCCGGACCCAGGCCGAGCAGCAATCCCAGCTGATCCGCGGCCAACTCGAACAGCAGCGCATGGAATGGCAAGCCCTTACCGTGCGCCGTAAGACCCTGCAAGACCAGTTGCTGGAAGACGGCTACGACCTGCACGGCGTGCTCAATACCCTGACCGCCCAGGCCAATGAGAAAGACGCCGAAGAAGAACTTGAGCGGATTGCCGCGCGTATACAGCGCCTGGGCGCGATCAACTTGGCGGCCATCGACGAGTACCAGCAACAATCCGAGCGTAAACGTTATCTGGATGCCCAGGACGCCGACCTGGTCGAAGCCCTGGACACCCTGGAAAACGTGATCCGCAAGATCGACAAGGAAACCCGCAACCGCTTCAAAGATACCTTTGATCAGATTAATGGCGGTTTACAGGCCTTATTCCCAAAAGTTTTCGGCGGTGGCAGCGCTTACTTGGAACTGACGGGCGAAGATCTACTCGATACAGGGGTGACGATCATGGCGCGGCCTCCGGGCAAGAAGAACAGCACCATCCATTTGTTGTCCGGCGGCGAAAAAGCCCTGACCGCATTGGCCCTGGTATTTGCCATCTTCAAGTTGAACCCGGCGCCGTTCTGCATGCTTGACGAAGTTGACGCCCCGCTGGATGACGCTAACGTTGGACGGTACGCACGGTTGGTTAAAGAGATGTCCCAGACCGTGCAGTTCATCTATATCACCCACAACAAGATCGCCATGGAGATGGCGGATCAATTGATGGGGGTGACGATGCACGAACCGGGCTGTTCGCGTTTGGTTGCGGTGGATGTGGAAGAAGCGATGGCGATGGTGGAGTCTTGATCCATGCCGGGACAGAATTTTTATAGCACGCGGTAAGACGCTTTACCGGTCTGGCGAAAGTGGCAAATGGACATATTTGTTCAAGGCATTTTGACAGACGGTGTAAAGTTATCTTTGGTCGTGCTAGTTTAATGTCAAATTTTCGTATGCGTGGGCAAAACGTCAGTCAGAACATAGAGTTGGCGCCACGTTTTAAAGCGGTTTGCACGTTGCTAAACCCCTTATTTTTCAGCATTTTTTATTAGAGGCACGGGATTACATGGAAATCGGTCTGCGCGAGTGGCTGATCGTCATCGGCATTATTGTCATTGCCGGTATTCTTTTTGATGGCTGGCGCCGCATGCGCGGTGGCAAGGGCAAGCTCAAATTCCGTCTGGACCGCAACCTGTCCAACTTGCCTGACGACGACGGCAGCGCCGAGCTGCTGGGGCCGCCCCGTGTGCTGGATACCCATAAAGAACCGCAACTGGACGAGCATGACTTGCCGTCGATGAGCGCGCCGGTGCGTGAAGCCCGCGAGCCGTCTTCCAAGCGTGGCAAGCGCGCCGCGCCGGTGGTGGCCGAACCGCGCCAGGCCGACCTGGACCTGGACGTTGATGACGGCCCGAGCTTCAGCAGCCGCGACGATGATTTCCCGGATGAAAACGCTGGTAAGAACGCGCCGCGCCAATCCGTGAACGACCAGCCTGCCGCCGAAGAAGTGCTGGTGATCAGCGTGATCTGCCGCGATGCCGCCGGCTTCAAGGGCCCGGCTTTGTTGCAAAATATTCTGGAAAGCGGCCTGCGTTTCGGCGAGATGGATATCTTCCACCGCCACGAAAGCATGGCCGGTAACGGCGAAGTGCTGTTCTCCATGGCCAACGCGGTCAAGCCGGGCACCTTCGACCTGGACGATATCGACCTGTTCAGCACTCCAGCGGTGAGCTTCTTCCTTGGCCTGCCAGGCCCGCGTCACCCGAAACAGGCGTTCGACGTGATGGTCGCCGCAGCCCGCAAGCTGTCCCAGGAACTGAACGGCGAACTCAAGGACGACCAGCGCAGCGTCCTGACCGCCCAGACCATCGAGCATTACCGTCAGCGCATCGTCGAGTTCGAGCGTCGCGCCCTGACACAAAAACGCTGAGGATTGCTCCTCGGCGTTGTCGGATAGAATAAGCGCACTAACATATTGAGCAGCTTCGGCTGCTCTTTTGCTTTCTGAGAGAACACCCATGACCGCCGCCCACACCCGCATCCTCGAACTGCGCGCTGAACTGGATCAGCACAACTACCGCTACCACGTCCTCGACGAGCCGAGCATTCCGGACGCCGAGTACGACCGGCTGTTCCATGAGCTCAAGGCCCTGGAAGCCGAGCACCCGGACCTAGTCACGCGCGACTCCCCGACGCAACGGGTCGGCAGTGCGGCGTTGTCGGCGTTCACCCAGGTCAAGCATGAGATCCCCATGCTCAGCCTTGGCAACGCGTTTGATGAAACCACCATGCTGGAGTTTGATCGTCGGGTCACCGAAGGCCTCGACCTGCCGGCCGGCGATCTGTTTGGCGGTGGCGCGGTGGTGGAATACAGCTGCGAACCCAAGCTGGATGGCCTGGCGGTCAGCCTGCTGTATCAGGACGGTGAGCTGGTACGCGGCGCCACCCGTGGCGACGGTACCACCGGCGAAGACATCAGCGTCAACGTGCGCACCGTGCGCAATATCCCGTTGAAACTGCACGGCAGCGGCTGGCCGGCGACCCTGGAAGTGCGCGGCGAAGTGTTCATGTCCAAGGCCGGTTTCGAGCGGCTCAACGCTTCGCAGTTGGAAGTCGGCGGCAAGACTTTCGCCAACCCGCGCAACGCCGCTGCTGGCAGCCTGCGTCAGTTGGATTCGAAGATCACCGCCAGCAGACCCTTGGAGTTTTGCTGCTACGGTGTGACCACTGACATCAGCGACACCCACATCGGCAACCTGCAACAGTTGCAGAAATGGGGCATGCCCATCAGCCATGAGTTGAAGCTGGCCAAGGGCATCCAGGATTGCCTGGACTACTACCGCGATATCGGCGAACGCCGTAACAGCCTGCCGTATGAGATCGACGGCGTGGTGTTCAAGGTCAACAGCATCGCTTCCCAGCGTGAGCTGGGCTTCCGTGCTCGCGAGCCGCGCTGGGCCATCGCGCATAAATTCCCGGCCCTGGAAGAGCTGACCGAATTGCTCGACGTGGAGTTCCAGGTCGGCCGCACGGGCGCCGTCACGCCAGTGGCACGGCTCAAACCGGTCAAGGTCGCGGGTGTCACCGTGTCCAATGCCACCTTGCACAACATGGATGAAGTGGCGCGTCTGGGCGTAATGATCGGCGATACCGTGATCATCCGCCGCGCCGGGGATGTGATCCCGCAGGTGGTCTCGGTGGTGCTTGAGCGTCGCCCGGAAAACGCCCGTGCGGTGCCGATCCCTGAGAGTTGCCCAGTGTGCGGTTCCCACGTGGAGCGTACCCAGTTGGTCAAGCGCAGCAAGGGCAAGGAAACTGTCAGCGAAGGCGCGGTGTACCGGTGCGTTGGGCGTCTGGCCTGTGGCGCGCAACTCAAGCAGGCGATCATCCACTTCGTCTCGCGCCGCGCCATGGACATCGACGGCCTGGGCGACAAGACCATCGAGCAACTGGTGGATGAAAAGCTCATCGGCTCGCCGGCCGACCTCTACAAGCTCAAGTACGAGCAGATCATCGACCTGGAAGGCTTTGCCGACATTTCCAGCAAGAAGCTGATCACCGCCATCGAAAACAGCAAGTCTCCGACCCTGGCGCGCTTTATCTACGCCCTCGGCATTCCCGATGTAGGCGAGGAGACCGCCAAGGTGCTGGCGCGCTCCCTGGCCTCCCTGGAGCGCGTGCAGAAGGCCTTGCCCGAAGTGCTCACGTACTTGCCGGACGTGGGTCTGGAAGTGGCGCATGAGATTCATAGTTTCTTTGAAGACAGCCATAACCAGGACGTGATCGGCGCGCTGCTGTCGCCGCAAGAATGCGGCCTGCAATTGCAGGATCAGGGCGACCTGAGTGCCGAATTTGCCGCCAGCACCACCCTGGGCGGGTTGCTCGACAAACTGCACGTACCGAGCGTCGGCCCCGGTGCTGCGCAGAAGCTGGCGGACAAGTTCGTCACCCTCGAAGGCGTGATCAAGGCCGACTGGCTCGACATGCGCCAGGCCCTGCCCGAGAAGCAGGCCAAGGCTGTGCGCGAGTTCTTCGACAACGCCGAGAATGCCCGCCGCGCCCTGGCCATCGAGCAACAGCTCAAGGACTTCGGCATGCATTGGGACAGCGAGAAGAAAGTCGTCGAAGGCTTGCCCGAAGCTGGCCACACCTGGGTACTCACTGGCTCCCTGGAGCTGATGAGCCGCGACGTGGCCAAGGAAAAGCTCGAAAGCCTCGGCGCCAAGGTGGCGGGTTCCGTCTCGGCGAAAACCCATTGCGTGGTAGCGGGGCCGGGTGCGGGTTCCAAACTGGCCAAGGCCAGCGAGCTGGGCCTGAAGGTATTGGACGAAGAGGCTTTCGTCGCCTTCCTCGCCAAGCACAACATCACGGTCTGATAGCGTTTTGTGATGGGCTGGCTTTTGTAGTGAGCGGGCTTGCCCCGCGCTGGGTGGCGAAGCCGCCCCAACATTCGGATAGACCGAAGTGCCGGGTTTGGGGCCGCTACGCAGCCCAGCGCGGGGCAAGCCCGCTCACTACAACAATGTGGAACGATTCCGAAGCGAAAGTGATCTAGTCTCAGTCACCCAGGGAGAGATCGCCATGTTCCGCTACTTCGAGCAACTCAGTTCGCGCATCGCAGCACCCTTCGTAGCTGGCACCTCCCGCGACAGCAAGGTGTGGCAGTGCCGCTGCGGCCAATCGTTGTTCTTTCGCAACAGCCAGTGCCTGGCCTGCCAGGCGCTGCTGGGCTACCAGCCCCAACAAAGTCGACTCGCCTCCCTGCAACCCGGCCCGGTCGAAGGCACTTGGCTACAGGACGGCAACCTCGACGCCGGCGCCTTCCGCCGTTGCGCCAACCTCGACACCCCGGCCGCCTGCAACTGGCTGATCCCAGCCCACAGCACCGCGCCGCTGTGCGTGGCGTGCAGCCTGAACCGCACCATTCCTGACTTGTCGATCCCGGAAAACCACGAGCGCTGGCGCAAAGTCGAAACCGCCAAGCGCCGTCTGGTGGCGCAACTCATCAGCCTGGGTCTGCAAGTGGTGCCCAAAAGCGTCGACGAAGACACCGGCCTGGCCTTCGATTTCGTGGGCATAGACCTGGAAGGCAATGCACCGATGACCGGCCATTCGAACGGCCTGATCACCCTGGACATCAAGGAAGCCGACGACGCCCACCGCGAAAAAGTCCGCGTACAAATGCGCGAGCCCTATCGCACCCTGCTCGGGCACTTTCGCCATGAAGTCGGCCATTACTACTGGGATCGGCTGATCGCCAATACCCATTGGCTTGAACCGTTTCGCCAGCTGTTCGGCGACGAACGCGCCAGTTACGCCGAGGCCCTCGACCAGCACTACCAGAACGGCCCACGCCCGGACTGGCAGCAAACCTGCGTCAGCGCCTACGCCACTATGCATCCCTGGGAAGACTGGGCCGAAACCTGGGCGCATTACCTGCACATGATGGACGCCGTCGACACCGCCCTCGGCTTTGGCATGAGCGCTCGCGAGATGGACCTGGATTACCAGCCATTCCCGCTCACCACCCTCTACGACCCCGAACACCCTGGCGGCGTGGCATTCCTGTCGTTCGTCAACGCCTGGATTGAGCTGGCCGGTATGCTCAATGAGCTGTCGCGCAGCATGGGCCAGCCGGATTTCTATCCCTTTGTGCTGCCACCGGCGGTGATTGCCAAATTGCACTTCATTCATCTGGTGATTCAGGAGGAGGGCGGCAGGGCCGATGAGGCGGTGATTCTGTAGGGGTACAAGTGCTTGAGCCCCTTCATATTTTTAATCCACCCCCAACGGTTGTAACTTCCGATGAGATCGGTACAATGGCCCCGCTTGCCGAGAGGCAGGCGTCGTTATGGTGACCCCATCGGTCCCCCCGCAACGATTACCCGTGAACCTGGTCAGAGCCGGAAGGCAGCAGCCACAGCGGGAACATTGTGTGCCGGGGTGTGGCTGGTGGGGTTGCCTCCAATCTTTAAGTCCTTGATTTTTAAAGGGCTTTTCAGTCAAAAAACTCGAAGTGTGACAGCGTTTAGGTACACTAAAGTAGTGCGCCATAAGCTGCATATTATCGTGTCTGCGATTCCTGCTCCAGTAACTCAGCTGAGCGCCATTATCGGATCTTGTGTCAGGCAATGACGGTCAGGTCTGATGATTGAGCGAAGTCCCAAGAGCGCCCTGCTCATGACTGCATTTTCTTTTTCCATTTCTCGATCCTTCCACCATCTGTCATCTCTCTCTTGAGAGACCTTCGTTCGATTGATACTGTTCTTATATCCAGTATTTGTGCTGCGTTATGGATGCCGATTTGATCGATGACAGCGGTTTGAATTAGTGCAGTCCAGCGGACTGCCTTTAGGATGGGCCGTCGATCACTCATCGCTTGCCTAGTCGGTAGAAGTTAAGGATGATGTGGATACACATCTGTGTATCCAGGATTTCACTTGGCTATGAGTAGTAAAGACGTTGGCCTGCGCATCCGAATCGAAAAAGACCTGCGCGAGGCGTTTCAGTTGGCTTGCACAGCAGAAGAGCGAAAAGCATCCGAGGTGCTTCGCGAGTTCATGCAGTGCTATGTCGAGAGGTATGAGCGTGGTCAGGGGGCGCTGTTCCCTGATCTAGGTGAGGCGAGGCTGAACTGACTTCACCCTGCCGAGAGAATCGGAGATCGATAGAGGTAGCGGCTGCAACCGTTACCCCTATCTAACCAACCCTACTGACAGGAGTAGAGATATGGCTGTTGAGCATGATATGACGATTGACGTTCGCGGTAAAAATGTTCCTGATGGAGCGTCTTCCCGCATTGGAAACTTTGCAGCACTGTCTGACCCACTTACCCACGGAGGAACGGATATGGCTCCGCGCCGAACTATCGATCTTTTTTGTGGCGCTGGTGGCATCACTGAAGGCTTCAGACAAGCTGGTTACGTAAGCCTGTATGGTAACGACATCATGCCCGAGGCAATTGAGACCTTCCGCCTCAATCACCCAGAGGCCATAGCAGATTGCCGTCCCATAGAAGAAGTTGACCCGGCAATCATCCGAGCCGAGCTTGGGCTCCAGAGGGGAGAGCTTGACGTATTAGTTGGCGGGCCGCCATGCCAAGGCTTTTCTATCAACGCCCCTGAACGGTTCCTAGAGGACCCTCGGAACAAGCTTTTCAAGCACTATGAACGATTCCTTGAAGAGTTCATGCCCCAAGCTTTTGTCTTTGAAAACGTGCCGGGTCTCTTGTCCATTGGAGACGGGAAGGTTTACCGGCAGATCGTCGAAATCTTCACTAGTTTGGGCTACCACGTAACAGCCAAAATCCTCTTTGCTGCGCATTACGGGGTACCTCAGGAGCGTTGGAGGCTGATCCTTCTCGGCTCGCTTGCAGGGCCAATTGAGCATCCTGTCCCCTCGCATTATGCTGTTGGTCGTGCCAACTTCCGAGGCGGAAATACTATGACGTTCCAGCTCAATGAGCTTGACCGTGAAACGCTAGAGCCGGCAGTTACCGTTGGCGCTGCAATCTCTGATCTTCCTCCTCTTGAGATGGGAGAAGGTGCAGAGCTCATTACATATCTCAGTCCCGCCGAGAGCGCCTTTGCCAAGCGAATCCGGAACCCTAGTGGTCAGACCTATAATCACTACGCGGCGAAGCTTTCAAAGCAGAACGCTGAACGAATGCTGCATGTTCAGCCGGGCGGGTCATGGCGGGATATTCCCTACGACCTACTTCCTAAAGGCATGCAACGTGCACGTCGGTCAGACCACACTAAACGATATGGAAGACTGCATCCTGATAGGCTCCCGGGCACAGTCCTGACTAAGTGTGACCCTCATTGGGGGACCGTTTTTCTACCTTATCAAAACCGTACTCTAACGGTACGCGAAGCTGCACGGTTCCAGTCCTTCCCTGATGCTTACAAGTTTTTGGGTTCCCGAGTTACCCAGTATGAACAGGTCGGGAATGCTGTCCCTGTATTGATGGCAAAAGCAATCGCAGAGAAGCTGATAGCCCATTGGGCATCCAACCAGAGTAGGATTGCTCCTAGACAAAACCAAAAGGAACTTGCATTTGGCTAGCCGAATCATTGAATTTTTCGGATATGCACCTACAGATCAATCAGAGAAAGCTCGCCAAGCGCGGGCCGACTTGGAATGCCCTTTTTTAGGCGCCCGGTGTGTTAAGACGTTGAGCAATGGGGATGTAAGTGGCGTCTGTACCTTGAAGCCTATGACGTCCGGGCCAGTGATTTGCTGCCCATACCGACTTTACTCCGATGACTATCGCATCTTGTCAGATGTGGCGAAGGTCGCATTTGACGGTGATGTGGAGTTATTTCCCGGCAACGAAGCCCGAAAAGCTTCAGTGTCTCCCGGAAAAATAAAAGTTGCTGTCTTCGGAAAACGTTGGGGAAAGGAGCTCAGGCTGCCCAATCGTGGCAAGTCCGGTGGATACTTCGTCGATTGGGTTTTGGCTCGACTCGACGATAAGGGTGATTTAACGGACTTCGTGGCTATCGAAGTTCAATCTATTGACACAACAGGTAACTACCAAGCAGAGCGCCTCGCCTACCTAAACAATGAGTCAGCGCCGAAGGCGAGTACCGCTGGATTTAACTGGGAAAACGTCAACAAGCGGATTCTTCCTCAACTGATCTACAAAGGGCATGTTCTCAGAAGAGAGCGCCTATGCCGCAGTGGATTGTTTTTCGTATGCCCTAAGCCGGTATACGAAAAAATCCGTGAAAGACTCGGGGGCACGCTGTATGAGTACACATTGCAGCCAGGGTCGCTGTCGTTGATGTGGTACGACATTGGCGATGAGGTACCGGAGGGAAAAATCCGTGATCTGAAAGCTGAGGGCGTCTTCACCACAACTGTGGATCAGGTTGCAAACGCCTTCACGTCACCGAGCAACCTTCCGAACGAAAACGTCTATCGGGATGCAATTCTCGCTCAGCTATGATTATGGTGTGAAAGGTTTATATCTGATGACTCTTTGGCACAACCGCCAGAGAGCTTGAGTGGGATGAGCCTTCCACTCCCCCCGATGGATTGTATATACGGCTGATTGCTTATTGCCGCTGACCGAAAACTGACCCAGTGGGGGTGAGCTCTTTTAATCAGCTTTTATTCCAGTGACGCTTGACCGTTGCAATACCAATACCTAGTTCAGCTGCTGCCTGTGCCTGCGTCATATCTTTCCCCTTGAGGAGTTGCACTGCTGCTGTCGTGCCTTTTGCCTCGGGTCTTCCCAGCCTCTTGCCTTCAGCCTTGGCCCGCTTCAACCCTTGCTGTGTACGTTCTATCAGCAGGTCACGTTCAAACTCGGCTACGGCGCTCAAAACCTGCATTGTCATCTTGCCTGCCGGACTGGTCAGGTCTACGCCGCCTAAAGCTAGGCAATGTACGCGAATTCCAATTCCAGCTAGATGTTCAACCGTCTGACGCACGTCCATTGCGTTTCGGCCCAAACGGTCCAGTTTGGTCACGATCAGTACGTCACCTGTTTCCATCCGATCTAATAGCTTTTGAAACCCTTGGCGTTCACTGGCAGCGATGCTGCCCGATATGACTTCTTCTATTACCCGGCCTGCCTGTACCTCGAATCCGGCTGCTTTCACTTCGTGCACTTGGTTTGCAGTGAACTGAGTCGATGTTGAAACACGGCAGTATAGAAATGTGCGGGACATGCGATGTGCTCACGTATCATTAAATGTGGCATCATCTTAAATTGGCATCAATATATGTGCAAGGCTATTTTGTTGATACGTTTATGACCGCTAATTTTGCGTATCGCCAAACGGTCGTTTGATGATCCTGTCCACATCCCCCGCCGTCACCCTTCTTGACATATGGCAGATTGCCGCTACTTATGTTAGGCGGGTGGGATTTCTCATCCGAATGGTCAAGGGGATGGTTAACAGCTGCCCATTGAACAGTGAGCACCGCCAACGAAAAGGAAAGCACATGTTTACCGACATCAAGCCAGGCCCCAAACCAGCACGAGAAGATGGCAAGGACGACAGAAGGCACCACGTAAACCCCGAAACCAAGCCTAAGCACCCGACGCTCCCAGTACACAAGCCAGCTAAGTAGTTACAGCCCTGTGTAGGCAGTGGGCTGCTAAGTTCGTTGCAGCAATGCGGGCTTGGTAGCCCCACTGCCTGGGTGGGCGTTTCTGCTCTGCTGAATTTCGCAATTTCGACACGTTTTGTGTGCCCTGAATGCTGGAAACTAGTTTGACGCTGAGTTATCACAGAGGCGAGCTTGTCCGTTTCTGACATGCCCCATGGAAACGCTGGGCTACAGACGTGCCACACGTCTTACGATTACAGAAGGCGCCCACAACGCTTACAGAATTAGAGGAGCTTTCGGGGTCGTTTGATGATCCCGTTACGTATCAGAGACTGGGGCTCCTTGATTCGGGACTGAATCCAACCATACGTATGAAATTGGCTACACTCCACTGCACCATCTGCTGGACTGCACTCAATCAGGGACCGACCAATGAAGCTTACGATTAATGTATTTCTTCTGAAGTCCGACCGGACTATCTACGATGCGTTATCCGACGAGCACGCCATTCAGCCACAGCAGTTTCAAATTGATAATATAAACTGTCTATTTTACTATCAAACCAACCCGTCAAAACCAAAATGGGTTGACTTGTTCAGTGGAATTGAAGAAATAAACACGACCCAAATGCGAGGAAGATCATTACAGGGCGTGCTAGTTTTTGCCGTGAACAACCGAGTTTTCTGCTTTACCTTTGGTCACGCCCGGCACTTGATCGACAAGGCTTCAATTGAAAGATATTTTGGATTAAGAACAGCATTGAGCATGACCGATCCGCAGCTTATCAAGTCGATTGACAAATCAAATATCGACAAAATCCCTCTACGATCTCGTTCGCAGTCTTCAAAAAATCTTTCAATTTCAGAATTTGAATTCAAGTTTGATTCGGAAATACTCAAATCCCTTACCGGTATTGTTGAGTCAATTGAAGGTGACGAACACGAAGTTGTAAGTGGATCGGACTCGCTTTCCTTGCACACAGACGTACAACTTCCACAACTCCCAGCAATTGCACAGCGCTTGATAACAGCATACGAAGATGAAAGGGGAAAAGAAAAATACCCCTGGATGGACCATATCGTACCGGTACGGGATAGTGCGCTTTCGTCAGAGCTGGATGAATTGTTAATTAACTTAGTGAACCAAGGTAATTATCACGAAGTATGGATAGCTGCACCGAGGGTAATAGAGTATGAAAGCTTTTCAGGCTTTTCATACACATCACAGCGTGGGCGAAACGGAAACGGGCCAGTCCTAGGATTTGAGTTAGATTTGCAACGCTGTCTAATCGAAAAAGCACTAGTCGGAAACCTTTCCGTGGAAAGTTCGAAATCCACAAAAATCTATCTGTATGGTACTGACTACAACAAGATTGACACATGGACTTTATACGAGTGCCTTAGTGGGGAAGTAGAACTGGACGGTGAAAATTATCTTTTAAGCGAGGGAGACTGGTACTGCATTAATATTGATTACGCAAGTCAAGTTAATCGTTATTTTGATGATTTTCCACGATCAAATATTACCTTCCCAAGATATAATGGTGCGCACGAGGGAGACTACCTACGTAGAATTTCAGATGGTATAGCATTTCACCTACTAGATCAGCACAATGTACGCGTCAATGGTGCTTCTAGCGTCATCGAATTCTGTGATCTTCTTACATCAGATAATCATATCGTACACGTCAAGAAGTATTCTTCATCCAGTGTATTAAGCCACCTTTTTTCGCAAGCGTATGTTTCAGCGGAATCGCTTATACACGCCCCAGAAATAATCGAACAAGTTAACATTCATCTTGCCGCTCAAGGCGCGCATACATTTGAATTCAATCCAAGTGCCCTACCTAGGCATAATCACATTATATTTGCCATTATGCAGGGTAGCCTAGGAGCCTTACATATGCCATTTTTTTCAAAAGTTAACTTTCGACAATATTCGCAGCGGTTAGTAGCGATGGGGTATCATGTGGAATTAGCAAAAATCCACATTTGATTTTATCGAAACTCCAGCAAGGCTAAAATCCACTCTTATTTAGTTCTTCTTCAAACTCTTGAATTACATCAACTAGCCCGCAGCCCAATACTTTACACAAGTCACGAATCTGAATTATATCCAACCGTCTAACACCCCTCTCGACATCACTCATGAATGATTGGGGGCGACCCAATGCGTGAGAACAGGCAGCTTGGGTCATTCCTGAATCGATTCTGCGAACCTTCAAAATGGCCAAAAATACGTCGTGTTCGGGCCGATATATTGCTTTGGGCATGGTAGCTATCCATAAATGACAGCCCCATAAGCTATATCCGCTTTTCAGATATCTGATTTTCAGATATTTTGCATTCATCACCGCAATCACAATTCAAAACGACAAGGAAACCTGTATGAAATTGTTCTTGGGGCTTTTTGGAGCTGCGTTAAGCATGCCGGTAGCCAGTATTGCCGGAATCTGTTCATTCGAATTCGGATACGTTTCCAGCTTCCGGCAAGCTCTGGGTGTTGGCGTCCTGGTGGGCTCTGTGATGCTGCTGGTGGCCTTTACCTTGTTCCTGGCAGGGGTGCCCTCGACTTTGCGGCGTTTGCGCACACCGATCAATACGAACTGATTTCAAGGATGAATGGCGATGCGAAAACCAGGGGTTGAACAGTACGCAGTCAGTAGGCCGAAATTAAAAAGCAGGACAGCCGCAGTCGGGTTGAATGTACTGCTTCCTGGGGCTGGCTACCTGTACATGGGCCGTTGGTTCGCGGGTATTTTCGGTGGGGCGTTGATTCTGGCAATTCTAATGCGCAGTTCTCAAGAGCATTTTTTTGGGGTTTGGATAGTTACAAATCTAATTATGGCCATTGACATGTGCCTGTTGAGTTCAGACCGCCAGTACAAACAAAAGGATTTTCAATGAAGCTTCCATTGGTAGTGCTTTTATCCACAATTGCATCTGTTACCCATGCCGCTGGAGTTGATTCGGCAGCATGGGATCAATTCAATACGCGCATGCATGAAATGTTTGACACAACCGGGTGGGAATTTCGGCAAACTGTTGACACCAAGCAGATTACAAAGGATTTACAATCTAATCAGGCTCGGGCACAAATCAAATATAGCAAGCCTGGTATCTATCACGGGCGTGTTAGTAAGATCATGATGGATGATCAGGGGGCGTTTTTCATAGTTGATCAAGGGAAAAATACTGCTGTAACGGTATTTATGTCCGGGTATCAGGCGTGGCCATGGAACGTTTCTGGGGAAAAACCGGAAATCAAAGGAATTCAAAACGTCAATGAGTTCGCTGCCAATTTTGATGCAGGTCAAGAACTTTACTTTCAGTGTCGATGGGTTGAGTTTGGGGTCGGGATATATCTAAGAAGCTGCTTGGCGTTTCCACCTAGTGTTGCCACTTCGCGATATGCGCCTGAATTGATCAATGAGATTGATATGGGGGCGAACTTTGACGAACTGATCAAAGCTCGTTCTGCTGAAGGCTGGACACGACCACCATCAGCAAGGAAGGGAATGGTAGTTGAACTGGAAATTGGTATGAAGCCAGACGGTACTCTTAGATCGGTCAGCATAGCTAAAACTAGTGGCGATGAACCATTTGATACATCAGCAGTAGCGGCAGTCAAAAACATTGGTCGATTGGCTGAAATGCAGGGAATGAAGCCAGAAGATATAGCGAGATATCGATTGTTTCGCATGTTATTTACACCGGAAGACTTAAGTCTGTAACGCGGTTTTGATTTTCAATTATGCATGGGCAAGTGTTGGGTTATATGTGCTGTTTGAAAGCAATCGGAACGGTGTAAGATTCTATGGCTACTGAGTTTCCACGTTTTTTCAGTTGGTGGGATTTGGTGCTGGATGCATGATACTTATACTGTGGTGGTGCTACAAGCCCCTGTGGAGGGGCTGTAACTCACATTAAAGTCAAGGCCTTGCCAGTGGCGTGCTCCGCGCGCCATTGTTTCTGTAATGTCTTGTACGCACTCCTAGCGTGAAACTTCCTGTGGTGTTGTTATCTGTATATTTAACAGTCCCATTGGTTAAGAGGGTTCTGAAGGAAGTGAACAGTACAAGAAGCAAGATCTATGGGGTGAACCAAAAAATACAAGTCCAGAGGTTTGGTTGAAGTATCTAGGGTTGTCTTGAATGGTCGGGTTTTGATAGGTCTTCATGATCTATTATGTATGTGAATATGTATTGGAGTTATGCACATTCACTGTTTAAGTTTAACTTGTCAAAGGTGTAGGCTTCCTGAATAAGATGAATGGCTCAGCCAAAAAACTGTCACGGGAACGTAGTTCATGCGAAGCCGGTAGGCGAGCATAAAGCTCAGTCATCCAAATCGAATTGCCGTTTCTAAACGCTGCCTGTCTCTTCCTCGCTTTGCTTCGGAAGCACCTACGGTGTGGGTGGTTCTGTAAACGGATATCTTATAATATTAAGGAAACTATTTACTTTTGACGGGTTTAAGTTTCGGACTTACAACCACTGCTCAAGGGTATGGGTAGTGGTTGCACTGTTTTCCCCAGATTTGATCTGCCGAATAGCTTTCGCATATTTGCAGATGGTCATCTTATCCAGTTTGGTTGCCCGTGCAACTACCGCCTGCTTCATACCAGCTTGAAGCATGATAATAGCTCTTTCACGTTCTGGATGTGGTGATGGTCCAGGTTTTTTCTTTTCCTTGTAGGTTTTGGCCAAGCTGTCGTCAATATTTGCATTTGGAAGGTATGTACTTTTCAAGTAATAAGCGGTTTCGTTATCCTGAACATACAGCTTGACCGGTTCATCAATTGTTTTGCTTCGTAACGAGGTCCGAAAGACATTCTGCAAAGTCATTTCCAGTTTGTACGTGAATTTCCAGGCCGTTTGCAGTTCACTCATTGATCTATTGTATTTGTTTGCAATGTATTCAAGTGATTTATATGCGAGTGGATTTGGATTTCCGTGAAATGCGGTAAATGCGGAATGTGTATCTGTGAAGTTATTAAGTCCGCGACTGTCAATTTTACACTGTCTAAACTTACTGCTGTGGGCATTTTTCCCCCATTCGTACGCGAACATCAGGCATGATTCTCGTGTGGCCAATTGCTTGTCAATTAAATTGGTCATAGATTGCAAAACTTTGTACCCGTCGTTGGATGAGCTGTCCAATGAGTCCAATACTCCACGTGAACAGTAATTCTTATCAGATAACATCGGGTAGATGGTCACGGTTTTATTGTTGTCAGTAGCTGTGGGAGCAAAGTATGATTGGACATACGTGAACCCTTTGGCTTTTGCAAACCAATCGAATAACGAACCCCTGAGCGTGGCCGACAAAAGATGTACTTCTTGTGCCATATGGAAGCGCTCAAAAAAGCCGTATTCTTCAATGATTCGAATCACTGTTTTTTTAACGGTTTTTCCATCCCCTAAATAATATGTGTCAGCAAAAACAGGAAGTTTGTTTAAGGCTGCTTTGTAGACGTCTTTGGCGGCTGCGGACAAGGTTGTATCAGTTTTGTTGTTTCCAGGACTGTTAGATTTTTCAAAGGTGGTTACTTCATTTTTGATGGCTTCGTACATGTTTTTCTTGATTTTAATTTGATTGTCAATTTTTTCAATAAGGTCCAATCGCTTGAGCTGTACTGGATCGAAGGTCATGTGTCGAAGGCTAATGGGCATAGGTAACTCATCGATGATAATTGTCCATGCGTTCAAGTGGTTTGTTGAACATCTTTGGAAGGTGGCGTGCTGACAGATAATTAAATTGGCATTTTCTTTCGGGTTCAGCATTTTGTTCAAGTTTGCTTCCGCTGATCCTTCGCATCGAGAATCAATAATGATCGGTTCAAGAGAACTACAGATTCTGCGGATGTCTTTAAAGACCTGATCTGCAAGTGCAAGTGTTGGTGCAGCGTAGATAATTTTTTTTCCACAACCAAGCATTCCAGGGATAGCGGCAATTGCTGCCATCGTTTTACCTGTGCCAGGTGTTGCAATAGATGTATGAATGATTTTCTTGTTCATTAGTTTTCCAGTGATTTGTTTCGGTTGTAGGGTGTCGTTGATCGCCGAACGTGCGTTCGAATGTTTGGTGCGCTTGTTATTCATTCGATGAGGCAACTATACAATACGGCGGGTGCCATTCTAAACATTCAGGCTGAATAAACTTGGATCGACTTGTATGGTTGTGAATTTCTAACTTAATAGTGGGGAGGTACTGGTTGCGTTAGTTGTGTTTGATACAAATGGTCTGGTAAATGATGTAAGTGGCTAGATGGTTTGCGAGGTTGGTTAATTGGTTGTTTTTGATGGTTTTATAAAATTGATCTGCCGACTTGCTTCACCCATTGCTCATAGCTATGGGTGAAGCATTGTAAGAATACTTCGATGATGTTCAGTCAGATCACTGCGGTTTTTACGCGGCGTTCATCACTGTATGTAGGTCAGAGCTTTTAGCATCGCTTTTATCGGTAGCCTGCTTCCATAAACACGAAAGGTAATACTACTGTCTTCATGTCCGGCGATACGCTTGATCAGGGAGTCTTGCACTCCAGCATCCCTAAGATCATCGATCATTGTGTGGCGGAAGCTGTGAAAGGTTTTCTTCGGGTCGGTGACACCCATTTTTATCCGGTACCGACTAAACCACTTTGACGGCGCATGGCCTAGCTTTCCACGAACAAGTTCCAGCTCTGGGAACAAACGATCTGAGCTTTGGATACGCTGATTATTCACGTGATCAAGCAGTCCAAGCTGAATCAGCGTTGGATGGATTGGGAGAGTTCGGCGACTACTGCTGTTCTTCAGGTTTTGGGATTGGTGACGGTCGTCAATCCGAATGCACTCGAATCCTTGCAGCGTGATGAAGTCGGTAACGTGCAACTGGCAAAGCTCTTCCAGCCGGGCGCCGGTGAACCTACCAAGCAATGGAAGCCAGAACCGCCATGGATGCTTACGTGATTCTTTTTTGAGTGCATTTAGGTCGAGAAGGGTGCTCAGGTCGCGTTGGTCAAACGACAGTCGTGCATCTTTGGCCGAACCCGTCATCATCTTGAGTCCCGACAATGGATTGTCGGTAACGTAACCATTGGACTTGCACCAATTCATGAATGCCGAGAGTTTACGTAAACGGTTGTTAACAGTCACGGCGGTGATGGTTTTGTACGTGCCACCAGAGTCGATCACTTGAGTTAACGTCTTGCCCTTGAACTGGGGTAGCAGAGCGAAGTATTGGGGGCAACGGCTCAGGCGATCCTTTAACAGTCGGGCCTGATGCACATCGAACTCAAATGCAGGCATATCGCCCATCAGCTCGAACAAATCTCGTAATGCACGTTCAACTTCGTGTGTGCTGACCTCACGCCACGTTCCGCCACGTTTTCCTTCTTCGATATACAGCTTGGACAGGGTAGTCAGTGTAGGTCCGTCCACATTGCACTTCACGGTAATCGCTGGTGGCTTCCGTGATGCATTTTGGATGGTCGGCATGGGTGCTGAATCACGCCACTCCGAACACAGCCTACGCAGCGTTTGAAAGCCATCCAGGGGGTGTTCTGATAAGTGCTTATGCACTCGCTGGGCCAGAGATGCAGCAAGGAACAATGCGCTCTGCCGGTGCCGGATGTTCAGGCTCAAACGTAAAGTGTGACACCTTGGAAAGAGATGCTGGGGTAGCTTGAGATTAAGATAATAGACGGCCCCGCGACGGGTTATGAAGGCCATGTTGTACACCTGTGTTGTACAGCGACGTTGTACAGTGCTGGCTACACCCCAAGTTTCGACTGTCCATGCGGTTGGTCCGCACGGGTGATATTTTACAAGCTCAAAAGCTTGACCCCCCGACCCCATCGGTCCCCCCGCAACGATTACCCGTGAACCTGGTCAGAGCCGGAAGGCAGCAGCCACAGCGGGAACATTGTGTGCCGGGGTGTGGCTGGTGGGGTTGCCTCCATAACGCTCTTCCTTGCAACACCTCCTTAAATTCAATTCAAAAAATGCATTCAAGCCATCTGCCATCGAGCAGTCCATGGCGGCATACTCCAGTGCCTGGCATCCGGAGACAACACACGTGGAAAAAGTCGACGACCTCACGCGCGAAAAGCTGCGGGAGTGGCAGATGCGGCGCCTGGAGATCAAGGACCGCATTCAATCCCATCCTGAACAGACCCTGGAATTGTCGCGGGTGCTGGACCTTATGGACGACGAGCACGCGGAAATCCTCAGCCAGGCGGAAATGATCCGGACGGGGGAGGTGGCCAACGAGCCCGCACCGCCCGCCGATCCAGCAGCGCCGCCCCTTACAGGTGCCTACACGCTGCAATTGAATGTGGCCGCACAGAGCGCCGACGACCTGCGCCGGCTACTGGATATGGCGGTTTTCGAACTCCAGCAGCAGGTCAGCGCGATGGCCGCTACGGCTGACGCGGGTCCTCATTGCGGCGGAATGTCGGGCTCCCTGGGGGAGTATCGGTTTGAACTGGGCGGTCAGGGCAATGCCTGATTCCCTGGCGGCGAGGCGTTATGCAACCGGAACACTTTGATTTATCCAGCCCCGTCTTCCTGCCTGTCACGGAGGAAACCTGCACGGCCCTGCTCGGCGCGGACGCTGCCAAGGCCCTGGTCGGCCTGACGAACCCCGAGCTGGCCGCCGTGCTGGTGATCCAGAACCTGGCCCAGGCGGCGCAAAAGGACCTGACGTGTGCGGCTGCCGAGCGCATCTTGGCCAAGTTGCTCGATTGGTCGGTGGATTCCCAGGCAGAGGGCGCCGCCACGTTGTTGTCCGAAGCCCAGCGGCTGTTCGATCCGCGCAAGCTGTACTTCGGCTTCAATGCCCTTAAAACCGTCAATCTGCGCCTGCTCTCGGCTGAAGAAGTCGCGGCGCGGGATTACCTGCTGCCTACGGGTAAATGGGATATCGGCTACAAGGTCCGCCATTTGCGCAACAACGATCCGTTCAGCCAGCAGATGGTCACGCCCCGGCACCGCGAGCGCTGGCTCAGCCCGGCCCAGGACAAGCTGGTGCGGACCTTCCGCGCCAACCTCAATGAAGACCTGCATGTTCAAGGCTACGCCGGCATTGGCAAGAGCCACTTGCTCGGCGCTTTGATGGAGTGCCTGCGGCCGGCCCAGACCCTGATATTGGCCCGCACGGGGGCAAAACTCGCGACTTTGCGTGAACGCATGGGGCTGGCCAAGGACAGTAAGACCGGTTCGACCTTTGCCGCCTTCGCCAAGGCACTCTTGCAAGGGCAGCGCCCCGCCGCGCAGGCCACGCCGGCCCGGTTGCCCGGCAAACACGAAGTGTCGCAGACCCTGAATATCCATGGCTGGCGCGGACACGATGGCGCGGCCACGCTCGATATCTGCCTGAAGGTGCTCGACAGCTATTGCCACTCCAACCATCACAGTCTGTCGGCCCGGCATTTGCCGCATTTCAAACAGCCTCTGTCCAGCGTGGATGCCCAGGCGTTGCTGGAGTATTCCAGCCGGTTGTGGACGTACGTTCAAGCCAACCCGCAATGGACCGGTCAGACGGCCTTTGCAGCGCTGTTGCTGATAAAACGCGCAAGCCTCGATGGATGCGTGGTGCCGCCTCGCTACACCCATGTGCTGATCGATGAAAGCCAGGACATTCCGCCTTCGTTGTTGCAGATTATCGAGCGTGGTCGCCAAGTGCTGATCACCTTAGGCGATGAGTACCAATTGGCCAGCGGTGTGATGGTCAGGCGCAAGCGTGAAGTCCGGCACACCGATATCAATTACTCGGTGCGTTCGGGCCGCAACGTCGAGCGCCTGGTCAACCCGCTGATCAGCGTGCACTCGCAGAAGGGCAAGACGCCCTTCGAAGGCGCACGGGATGCCGACGTCGGCATTGAGCATTACCCCCAGGGCTTCGTGCCGCCCGAAGGCTGCGTGGTGCTGACCGCGTCCCCTTGGGACACCATGAAATGGGCCATCCAGTTGCAACAGGCCAACTGCCCGTTTGGCTTCTTCGACAGTGCCGCGCAACAGGATCTGCAACGCTTCATGATCAGCGTCATCGCGCTGTTCAAGCCGGAGTTCTACAGCAACGAGCACAACGACAATGGTCCCCATGCGTACTTCAGTGACATGGATGACTGGCAACAGGTGCGCGATGCCAGCCAGTACGACGAGTCGTTCCTGTGGGTCGAGAGCGAGCTGGAAAAAGGCTTCAACGTCGCTGATATCACGCGTTTGAACCGCCTCAGCGGCGTCCCCGGCAAACGCTGCCTGCTGATGTTGGCGGAGGAGGCGGGCGGCATGGAGTTCGACCGCGTGTTACTGACGCCAGAGTTGTTGACCAACGTGAAGTTCAAGGACGCCTATGCGTTCGACCAGCGACTGTGTGCGGTGTACATCGCCATTTCACGGGCTCGGGTGCAGCTGTACCTGCCTTACGACGTGGTTGAGTGGATTGATTTCCACACCTATCAGAAAACCCGCGAATTCCACGGTTACTGATTTATTTAATTCGGCTGTTTCACAACTTTCAGCGGTCGCTCTGGACAACCTAAAACCACCTTGTTAGTTTCCGCCAGCCACTTGTTTCAGAGTATGACAAGGTGCGGAGTTGATATTGAAGTGCCATCACTTCTTTAACTAACAAGGATGTCTTTGATGAAAAGCCTGCAAGGGTTGCCCCGTCTTATCAGTGCTTCGGTAGGTGCGCCCGGTAAAGCCCGCAACTTGCCCGCCGATGTGCAGTGCATCCAATATTTATTCAATCTGATCATTCCAAAACTGGGTTTTCCACTGACCGAAAACGGTAAGTGCGATGGCCAGTTGGTGCAGTGCATCAGCCAGTACCAGTTCCGTCATCTCAAATATGCGCACCCCGATGGAGTGATCGACCCGACCGGTAAAACCTTCAACAGCCTGATCGAAGAGGCGGTGAAGGTGCCGGTCAAGGCCTTTCCGAGCATGCGCATCCCGACTTTCCTGAATGTGTTCGGTAACAACCAGGGCGATGCGGTACAGGCCACGGTCAATGTGTACCTGGACCGCATGCGCGCGATGATCGAGGCCGAGAAGCGCAACCGCCAGTTGATGCTCCAGGCCACGTGCGACGGGGGCATGACCCTCAGCGAGAGCGATTTCCAGAATGCCGCCACGCAGTTGGGCGGCGGTATTTCGGTGAATATCATCAAGGCATTCGCCACCGTGGAGTCCGGTGGGCGTTCGGGCTTCGGGCCAGCCAAGTTACCGGTGATCGCGTTTGAAGGGCACCTGTTTCGCAAGTACACCAAGCACATTTACGACCAGGCGCATCCGCTGCTGTCCTACCCCTACAAGAAAAAGGCCGGGCCGCAGTGGCAGGCCAATAACAAGGACCAGGCCAAGGCCTGGGACACCATGGCCACCGCCTTTGCGCTGGATCAGGAAGCCGCGTTGATGTCGGCGTCCTGGGGCATGTTTCAGATCATGGGCTTCAACTACGCGTCCTGCGGTTACAAGACCGTGTTTGAATTTTCGGCGGCATTAAAAGTGAATGCCGGCAACCAACTAAAGGCGTTCCTCGGTTTTTGCAGCAAGAGCCCGGCATTGATGAAAGCCATGAAAAGCAAAGATTTCACCGGCATGGCGCGTAACTATAACGGCGAGGACTACGGCAACTATGACGTCCTTATGCAAAAAGCCTACGAGAAACTTGAAGGGAAAAAATAAAATGATGCGTTTTCTAGCGGTAGGTGTGTTGTCGTTGTGCGCCGTTGTCCCCGCATTTGCTGGTTCGCCTGCGTTGCATTCTGGCAAGTACGAAGGGCTGATGCTGGCGGTGACGCCTGAGCACCAGGTGGAAGGCTATTACTCGGAAGCGATGGGCGAGGGCGTGACCCGCAGCTGCGCGTTCTACCTGCAAGGCAAGCCCGCCGCGCTGACCACCTGGCTCGATGAGGCTTATCCCGGCAGCGTGGCGCCTTCATCCGACGGCGTGACCCTGACCGTGGCGGAAGGCCGTCAGCACCCCGGCTGCCTTAATGTGCTAATGCCGGAGATCGCTACCGGACTGGACTTGACCCAGACCGCCAGCACGAAATGGATCGGCCTGGTGAAGGTGTCGGCCGCCAAGGCCTACCTGTTGAAGAACCCGAGTGCCAAGGCCGCCAAGCGCCCCTACATCGTCAAGAATGACGTGGTCGGTGTGCTGGCCTTCAAGGATGGCTGGGCCCAGATCGAGTTCATCAATGCCGATGACCGCTCGTTTACTGGCTGGATCAGCCAGGACCAGTACGCGCGTTTGGCGGCCCCTAAAAGCTGATCAGCCGAAGGTTTCACGCAACAATCCAGCAAATGCATCTCGCGCCAGATGCCGCTGGGTGTCCTTGTGCCAGAACAGCAGGTTGTCCACCGCCTGCAGTTCATCGAACCGGTACGACGCCAGCTGATTGGCCTGCTCATAGCGGGCCAGGATGCCTTCCGGCGCCAGCGCCACGCCGATCCCGGCACTCACGCAACCAATGATCGTGCCCCAACTGGCATAGCTGGCAATGGTCGGCTTGAAGGCGTGGGGCTTGACCCAGTTCTCCAGCGCCGCCCGATAGGGGCAGCCCGGTGGCCACACCAGCAAGGTGCGGCCAGCCAGGTCTTCGGCGCTGCGAATCGGTTCGCTGGAGGCGCTGGCGATCAGCACCAGGCGCTCGCTGTAGACCACGCTGTGGTCGAGCTTTGCGCGTTTGTTGCCGGCGGCCACCAGCGCCACATCCAGGCGATGGTGTTGCAGGTCATCGAGCAACTCGCCCCAGGCGCCGGTCACCAATTCCAGGCTGACATCCGGGTAGCGCCGGTGATACTCCGCCAACAGCGGCGGCAGGCGGCCACTGGCGCTGGACTCCACCGCGCCGATGCGCAGGGTGCCACGGGGAATGGCGTTGGCGTCCACGGCGCGTTTGGATTCGTCCACCAGGGCGAGGATGCGTTCGCAGTATTCGAGGAAAATCTCCCCCGCCGCACTGATCGCCAACCCACGGCCCGCGCGGATGAACAGCGGCGTGCCCAACTCGCTTTCCAGTTGCTTGATCCGTGTGGTGATGTTGGACGGCACGCAATGCAGTTGCACGGCGGCCTGGGCCACGCTGCCGGTTTGCGCCACGGCTCGCACCATTTTCAGTTGGGCCAGTTCCATTGCTCAGTTCCAGTGATTTCAGAAGTCAGAAACGCTTAATTGTCCTACGCCTTGTGCGGGCCAAGACTGACGGCATTCCTTCTCAGTTTTCGGATGCCGTCGATGAACACCCCGTCACCCCTGAAGCTTACGCTAGTCATCGCCAGCGTCATCCTCTGTTGGGCCTATTCGCCGATTGGTGTGCACATGGGGCTGCACAGCTACAGCCCTGGCCAGTTGGCGCTGCTGCGGTTCTTGATCGCCTCGGTGTTCATGGCCGGTGTGGCGCTGGTGATGGGCATTGGTCGGCCACGTCTGCGGGATCTGCCGTGGCTGTTGGTGTTGAGTTTTTTCGGGGTGTTCCTGCATCACACCAGCCTGAATTACGGACAGCAATTCGTCACGGCGGCGGCGTCCAGCGTGTTGGCGCAATCGGCGCCGCTGTTCAGCGTGCTGATCGCATTTTTCTGCTTGAAGGAACGGGTCAGCCTCTGGCGCTGGAGCTGTGTGTTGCTCGGCCTGCTGGGTGTGCTGGTGGTGATCTGGGGCGATCACGGCCTGGGCGATATCGACCCGCGTGGCCTGTTGATCCTGCTGGCGGCGGTGTCGTGGAGCCTGTACTTCGCCATCCAGAAACACTACGCCCATCGCTACAGCCCGCTGACCATGGCGTGCTACATGGTGTGGGCCGGCACGCTGATGCTCTGTGTGAACCTGCCAGGTCTGCCCGCCGCCGTAATGCAGGCGCCGTTGCCGGAAAACCTCGCGGTGCTGGTGCTCGGGATATTTCCCAGTGCCCTGGCGTACCTGGCCTGGGGTTATGTGTTGAAACATGTCGAGGTCAGCCGCGCCTCGGTGGCGATGTACCTGATCCCGCCCGTGGCCATGACGATGGCGGCGACGCTGCTGGGCGAGCACATCGCCCTGCAAGTGGTGCTGGGCGGTGTGATCGTGCTGGCCAGCGTGGCCGCCATCAGCCTGGAAGGGCGCTGGCGGTCACTCGCTCAGGCAAAACGCGCGCAGCCGGTGGCCGTCGAGGTCCTGGGCGACGAAGGTGTAGCCGAAATCCAGGGTGGTCGGTGACTGGATGATCGTCGCGCCACGTGCTACCCACTGGTCGTGCAGGGCATCCACGGCGGCCTTGTCGGCCAGGGACATCCCCACTTCACCGCCACCGCCCGTGAGCTGCGCGGCGGGTTCCACGGTATGGCGCGACCACAGGCCCAGCTTCACGCCACTGTCGAGAATGAACAGAGCGAAGGTCGGGTTGAGCTCCACCGGCGGCTTGTCCAGCAGGCGGCTATAGAAGTTGGCGCTGGTGGCCGGGCTGTCGACGTAGAGCAAAAAGTAATGGGCGACGGTGTGCATGCTGGCTCCTTGGAAGGGCGTGTTGTGAGGGAGCCGAGTCTATAAGGCGGTGCTGTCAGTTCCTGTCAGGAGTCTCACCGGTGTAGAGCTGGATGATCTGGTCGATCTCGCCCGACATCTTCATCCGTAACAAGGTGCGCAGGATCAACTGCACCGGCACGTTCGGGTCATTGCGCACGGTGCAGCCAAGGCTCTGTTCATCGATCACAGCCACCTTGTGCAGGCGTTTGCCCACCGGCATCCGCTGGTTGAAGCGATCGAGTATCCATTCATTGATCACCGCGAACTTGAAACGCCCGGCCACCAGTTTGTGCAGCACCTGCTCTTCGCTGCGCGCATCGTCGCGGCTGAGCTGGCCGCCGGCAAACAGCGGGTCGAGGGTGGCGTAGCGGTAATTGAGCACGGTGCCGATGGCTTGTGGTGCGAGTTGGTCGATGTGTATCGGCTGCGGCGGAATGTGCGTGCTGACCAACAGGTTTCGCTGCACCATCAGCGGAATGCTCCAGGTGTAGTCGCCGGACTGGTCGTCGACCCAGGCCTGGGTGACATAACAGCGCACATCGATATCACCGTGCTCCATGGCGCTGGAGATGCGCGCCCGTGCCAATACGTGAAATTGCGCCGGGCGGCCGACCTGGGTGGCCAGGCTTAACATCACGTCATACAAAATGCCCTGGGTAGGCCGGCCATCTTCCAGTTGCACCATGGGCATCGCCCAACTGTCGGAAACCGAGAAGCGCAGCGGTGCGGGCGCTGCAAGGCTGGCCGTGGCAATCATCCATAAAACGCCCAGGACTGCGCGCATAAGCTCTCCGGGTTCAGGCCTTTTTGGGGCCAGTCACAAGAGCTTAGTCAGATTAGGCAAGCGTGCCGGATGCAATTTCCCCCTTGCTCCGCTAGCATTACCGGCTTCTGTTTCCCAGTTGCGACGGTTTTCGATGAGTTATCAGGTTCTTGCACGTAAATGGCGTCCGCGCTCGTTCCGCGAAATGGTCGGCCAGACCCATGTGCTCAAGGCTCTGATCAACGCCTTGGACAGCCAGCGGTTGCACCACGCCTACCTGTTCACCGGTACGCGAGGGGTGGGCAAGACCACCATTGCGCGCATCATCGCCAAATGCCTGAACTGTGAAACCGGTATCACTTCCACGCCATGCGGCACCTGCTCGGTGTGCAAGGAAATCGACGAAGGGCGCTTTGTCGACCTGATCGAGATCGACGCCGCGAGCCGCACCAAGGTCGAAGACACCCGCGAGCTGCTCGACAACGTGCAGTACGCGCCCAGCCGCGGCCGCTTCAAGGTCTACCTGATCGACGAAGTGCACATGCTCTCCAGCCATTCCTTCAACGCCCTGTTGAAAACCCTGGAAGAGCCGCCGCCCTACGTCAAATTCATCCTGGCCACCACCGATCCGCAGAAACTTCCTGCAACGATTCTGTCGCGGTGCCTGCAGTTCTCCCTGAAAAACATGACCCCCGAGCGGGTGGTCGAGCATTTGACCCACGTGCTGGGCGTCGAGAACGTACCGTTCGAAGACGACGCGCTGTGGCTGCTCGGCCGCGCCGCCGATGGCTCGATGCGTGACGCCATGAGCCTCACCGACCAGGCCATTGCCTTTGGTGAAGGCAAAGTCATGGCCGCCGACGTGCGCGCCATGCTTGGCACCCTCGACCACGGCCAGGTATTCGACGTGCTGCACGCGCTGATCGAAGGCGACGCCAAGGCGTTGCTCGAAGCTGTGCGCCACCTGTCGGAGCAAGGCCCGGACTGGAACGGCGTGCTCTCGGAGATCCTCAATGTGCTGCACCGTGTCGCCATCGCCCAGGCCCTGCCTGAGGGTGTCGACAACGGCCATGGCGACCGCGACCGAGTGTTGGCCCTGGCCCAGGCATTGCCGGCCGAAGATGTGCAGTTCTATTACCAAATGGGCCTGATCGGCCGCCGTGACCTGCCCCTGGCGCCCGACCCGCGGGGTGGCTTTGAAATGGTGCTGCTGCGGATGCTGGCGTTCCGGCCCGCCGACTCGGCCGATGCGCCGAGACAGCCGCTAAAGCCAGTGGGGATCAGCCGGGCCACAGTTGATTCCGCCAAACCAGTGGCTGGCGCGGCGGTGGTCGCGCCAGTGGTTGCTGCGCCTGCGCCGGCCGCTCCGGTGCCCGAGCCTGAGCCTGTGGTCGCTGCGCCGGTGCCCGAGCCGGAGCCCATTGTCGAACCTGAATCGGTCGTAGACCTGCCTTGGAATGACCCGGTAGACGCTGAAGTCGAAGCCGAGCAAGCGCCCGCCATGGAGCCCGTGCTGGAAACCACCGGCGAGCAGCCCGAGTTGACCCCGATGCCTACGCCGACCCCGGACAGTGTGGTGCCGGACGCGCCTGAATGGGTGTCCGCGCCGGTTCCCGAGCCGACCGTGGCCCAGGTGGAAGCCGCCACGCCGGGCATCGACCTCGACGACGAACCGCCGCTGGACGAAGACTACATCGAGCCGGACATGGATTCGGCCTACAGCTACCTGGACGACTTGGCCAGCGAACACACCGCCGAACCGGCCCCCGAGCCCGAGGCGGAACCCGCTGCCGCGCCGGCCACCGGCCTGGCCCTGCAATGGCTGGAATTGTTTCCGAAGCTGCCGATTTCCGGCATGACCGGTAGCATCGCCGCCAACTGCACGCTGATTTCCATCGACGGCGATCACTGGCTGTTGCACCTGGACCCGGCCCACAGCGCCCTGTTCAACGCGACCCAGCAACGTCGCCTGAATGACGCACTGAACCAGTACCATGAGCGCACGCTGACCATTGCCATCGAGCTGATCAAGCCCGAGCAGGAAACCCCGGCCCAGGCCGCGACGCGCCGGCGTATCAACCGCCAGCGTGAGGCCGAGGACTCGATCCATGGTGATCCGCTCATCCAGCAAATGATGCAACAGTTCGGTGCGGTCGTCCGTCACGATACTATTGAACCTGTCGAAGCCCCGGTGCCCCAGGCGTCATAAACCGGGCTACTAACTTGACCCACGTACTTTGAGGTGATTCCCATGATGAAAGGTGGCATGGCCGGCCTGATGAAGCAGGCGCAGCAGATGCAGGAAAAGATGGCCAAGATGCAGGAAGAACTGGCCAACGCCGAAGTCACCGGTAAAGCCGGTGGCGATATGGTCAGCGTGGTGATGACCGGTCGTCACGACATCAAGCGCGTGAGCATCGACCCAAGCGTATTGCCTGGCGTCGGTGAGGATGACCTGGAAATGCTCGAAGCCTTGTTCGCTGCGGCGGTCAACGACGCCGTGCGCAAGATCGAAGCCAACAGCCAGGAAAAAATGGGCGGTGTGACCGCTGGCATGCAATTGCCACCGGGCATGAAGCTGCCGTTCTGATCCGGTAGCGTTAGCTAGACTCCAATGCCAGGCCTCGTGCCTGGCATTTTTGTTTGTGCCAAATCTGATCGAACCCTGGCACGGCACGCATGGTCTGCACCCTATACCGATGGATTCGATAAAGGAGCCCCTTCATGCCTCAAGAACCGACCCTGAACCAGCGCATTGTCCTGGTCTCACGCCCCCAGGGCGCACCGACCCCGGAAAACTTCCGCCTGGAACGCGTGAATTTGCCGGAGTTGGCCGACGGCCAGGTCCTGCTGAAGACGTTGTACCTGTCCTTGGACCCTTACATGCGCGGGCGCATGAGCGACGCACCGTCCTACGCCGCGCCGGTAGAAATCGATGAAGTGATGACCGGCGGGGCTGTCAGCCGTATCGAGCAATCGCGTAATCCGAAATTTGAAGTGGGCGACCTGGTGGTCGGCTCGACCGGTTGGCAGAGCCACAGCATTTCCGATGGCCGTAACCTGATGCCGGTGCCCAAGGGCCTGACCAGCCCGTCCATGGCCCTCGGAGTGCTGGGCATGCCGGGCATGACCGCCTACATGGGCCTGATGGACATCGGCCAGCCCAAAACCGGGGAAACCCTGGTCGTCGCCGCGGCGTCTGGCGCGGTGGGCTCGGTGGTGGGGCAGGTGGCCAAGCTCAAGGGCTTGCGCGTGGTCGGCATCGCCGGAGGCGCCGACAAGTGCCGCTACGTGGTGGATGAGTTGGGCTTCGATGCCTGCATCGACCACAAAAGTGAACACTTCGCCGATGAATTGGCCCAGGCATGCTTCAAGGGTGTGGACATCTATTTCGAGAACGTCGGCGGCAAGGTGTTCGACGCCGTGGTGCCCTTGCTCAATCCCAAGGCCCGGATTCCACTGTGTGGGCTCATCGCTGGTTACAACGCCCATCAACCCCCCAGCGGCCCGGACCGGCTGCCGGCGCTGCAACGGACCTTGCTGACCAAGCGCGTACGTATCCAGGGCTTTATCGTGTTCGATGACTACGGTGATCGCCAACCCGAATTCCTCAGCGCCATGGCGCCGTGGGTGCGTGACGGCAAGATCAAGTTCCGTGAGGACGTGGTCGAGGGCCTGGAGCAGGCGCCCGAAGCCTTTATCGGTCTGTTGGAAGGGCGCAACTTCGGCAAGTTGGTCGTGCGCATTTGACGCTTATCCGGGGCGCGGGTATAAACCGCGTCTCGTTGTTTTGTCGGACCCTTCGCCCATGAGCTTCAGCCCCCTGATTCGCCAACTGATCGACGCCCTGCGCATTTTGCCGGGTGTCGGCCAGAAAACCGCCCAGCGTATGGCGCTGCAACTGCTGGAGCGTGATCGCAGCGGCGGCGCCCGGTTGGCCCAGGCCTTGAGCCAGGCCATGACCGGTGTCGGCCACTGCCGCCAGTGCCGCACCCTCACTGAAGAAGAACTCTGCCCGCAGTGCGCCGACCCGCGCCGCGACGATACGCTGCTGTGTGTTGTCGAAGGACCGATGGATGTGTACGCGGTGGAGCAGACCGGCTATCGCGGTCGCTACTTCGTGCTCAAGGGCCACCTGTCGCCGCTGGACGGCCTGGGCCCGGAAGCCATCGGTATTCCGCAGTTGGTGGCACGCATCGAAGAGCAGGGCACGTTTACCGAAGTGATCCTGGCCACCAACCCGACGGTGGAAGGTGAGGCGACCGCGCACTACATCGCGCAATTGCTGACCAACAAAGGCCTGATCACCTCGCGTATCGCCCACGGCGTACCGTTGGGCGGCGAGTTGGAGTTAGTGGATGGCGGCACGCTGGCGCATTCCTTTGCTGGTCGCAAACCTATCGCCCTCTGACGGATGGCTTGATAACCAAGCAAGCGCTTGGTAAGTTCGCTCCACCTCACCGTGGAGCTTGCCGATGTCTGCCTATCAGGACTACTTCGACCCCAGCCACCAATTGGTCCGCGACAGCGTGCGTCGCTTCGTCGAGCGGGAGATGCTGCCGGGCATCGAACAGTGGGAGGAGGCAGAGAGCTTCCCCCGAGAGCTGTACCTCAAGGCGGGTGCGGCGGGGATTCTTGGCATCGGCTACCCGGAAACGTTGGGTGGCAGCCATGAAGGCGATTTGTTCGCCAAGGTGGCGGCCAGCGAAGAGCTGATGCGTTGCGGCTCCGGCGGCGTCGTGGCGGGGTTGGGGTCGTTGGATATCGGCCTGCCGCCTATCGTCAAATGGGCGCGTCCAGAGATTCGCGAGCGTGTCGCCCCGCAAGTACTGTCGGGCGAGAAGATCATCGCCCTGGCGGTCACCGAGCCGGGTGGCGGTTCGGATGTGGCCAGCCTGCAAACCCGTGCCATTCGCGACGGCGAGCATTACCGCGTCAGCGGCAGCAAGACCTTCATCACCAGCGGCAGCCGCGCCGACTTCTACACCGTGGCCGTGCGCACTGGCGGGCCGGGCTTTGCTGGCATCAGCCTGCTGTTGATCGAAAAAGACACCCCCGGTTTTACTGTCGGCCAGCCCCTGAAAAAAATGGGCTGGTGGGCGTCGGACACCGCTGAATTGTTCTTCGACGATTGCCGCGTGCCCGTCGGCAACCTGATCGGCGCTGAAAACATGGGCTTTGCCTGCATCATGGGCAACTTCCAGAGCGAGCGTCTGGCCCTGGCGTTGATGGCCAACATGACGGCGCAGATGGCGCTGGAGGAAAGCCTCGAATGGGCTGCGCAGCGCGAAGCCTTCGGTAAACCCATCGGCAAATTCCAGGTGATCAAGCATCGCCTGGCGGAGATGGCCACCGCCGTGGAGGTTTCACGGGAATTCACTTACCGCCAGGCGGCCAAGATGGCCGCGGGCATCAGCGTGATCAAAGAGATTTCCATGGCCAAGAACCTCGCCACCGACACCGCCGACCGCGTCACTTATGACGCCGTGCAGATCCTCGGGGGCCAGGGTTACATGCGCGGCGCCCTGGTGGAGCGGCTGTATCGCGACAACCGCATCCTGTCCATCGGTGGTGGCACCCGTGAAGTGATGAATGAAATCATCAGCAAGCAGATGGGGCTTTGATCACTGTTCGGTCAGTGCAAACTGCGTCAGGCAAAAAGTCGGGATGCCCATGTCTTCCAGGCGCTGCGAACCGCCCAGCTCCGGCAGATCAATAATCGCCGCCGCTTCGAAGATCGTCGCCCCCATGCGCCGCACCAGGTTCGCCGCTGCGATCAGGGTGCCGCCGGTGGCGATCAAATCATCGAACATCAGCACCGAATCGCCCTCGCACAGGCTGTCGGCATGCACTTCCAGGAAGGCCTCGCCGTACTCGGTCTGGTAACCCTCGGCCAGCACGTCAGCTGGCAGCTTGCCTTGCTTGCGGAACAAGATCAGCGGCTTGTTCAGTTGGTAGGCGATGATCGAACCGATCAGGAAACCCCGCGCATCCATCGCGCCGATATGGGTGAATTCGGCCTCGACATACCGATGGGCAAAGCTGTCTGCCACCAGGCGCAGAGCGCGGGGCGATTGGAACAACGGCGTGATGTCACGGAAGATCACCCCAGGCTTGGGGAAGTCGATGACGGGGCGGATCAGGGATTTGATGTCGAACGAATCAAAGGTCATCGTCGAAGAGTCCTGGGGCTGGAAACGGACTCGAAGTATACCTGCGGCCTCGCCGGTTGGCGCGGCCGCAAGTGTCTGCATCAACCTTCCAGCGAGCCACCCGCCAGCGCACACAGCTGGATCGGGTCGAGGATATGCACTTCTTTACCTTCGGCGGCGATCAGCTCGTTCTGCTGGAAGCGGGTAAACACGCGGGACACGGTTTCCACCGCAAGGCCCAGGTAGTTGCCGATTTCATTGCGCGACATGCTCAGGCGGAACTGGTTGGCCGAGAAACCACGGGCCCGGAACCGCGCCGACAGGTTGACCAGGAAGGTGGCGATGCGCTCGTCGGCGGTTTTCTTCGACAGCAGCAGCATCATTTGCTGGTCGTCACGGATCTCGCGGCTCATCACACGCATCAACTGGCGGCGCAGTTGTGGCAGTTGGATGGCCAGTTCGTCCAGGCGTTCGAAGGGGATTTCGCAAACGGATGTCGTTTCCAGCGCCTGCGCCGACACCGGGTGAATCTCGGTGTCCATGCCCGACAAGCCCACCAGTTCGCTGGGCAAGTGGAAACCAGTGATCTGCTCTTCGCCGCTGTCGCTCAGGCTGAATGTCTTCAACGCACCCGAACGTACTGCATAAACGGAATCGAACTTGTCGCCCTGGCGGAACAGAAACTCGCCTTTTTTCAGCGGGCGGCCACGTTTAACGATGTCGTCCAGCGCATCCATGTCTTCCAAATTCAACGAAAGTGGCAAGCAGAGGGGGGCCAGGCTGCAATCCTTGCAATGAGCCTGGCTGTGAGCGCGCAGTTTAACTGGCTCGGACATTTCTTAAATCCTTGTGGGAAAACACACATAAGACGTAAGGGTAACGCACTGGGGGGCCGTGAGGCCAGCCTGTACAAAAAACCGGCAGCGGTATAAAGGTTTTTGTGTCGGGGTCGATACAAGGGCATCTCTACACGTCGGAGCCACCGCTCATGTCTGTTATCGCTGCCTACAACCCTGCCATTCGTGTACCGACCGTGCCGGACGCGAAGCCGGCTGCAGAGGTCGAGGAAAAGACCGCAAGCCCGGATACCAAAGTGGTCGAAGGCGTAACGGTGACCATTTCCAGTGCTGCGTTCCAGGCCTCCAAGGCCAACAGTAATCCCAATCAGGACATCGACGACAGTAATCTGAAAGACAACATCAAACAGATACTGAAGATGATCCGCGAGTTGAAAAAGCAGATAGCCGATAAGATGGCCGAGATTTCCGCCGCCATGGCCGACTCTTCGATGACGCCCGAGCAGCGCCAGATCAAGGTGGGTAACTTGCAAGCCACGGTGTCTGCTTTGCAGGGCGGTCTCGCTACCGCTCAGACGCAACTGGCCAAGGCCTTGAAAGACGAGTCACCTGAGGCGCAGATGCAAGCCATGGGGCTGGCGTCGAAGTAACGTCGGTTCAGATCACCCGTGAAAATCGTTGCCTGTTCTGGTGCTCCAGGTAGGCATCGAACACCATGCACACCGAACGCACCAGCAATCGCCCGGCCGGCAATACACGAATGCCCTGGGCGTCGAGTTCGATCAGGCCATCCTCGGCCATCGCCGTCAGTTGCGGCCAGATGTCGTCGAAATACCCGCGAAAATCCATGTTGAAGGCCTGCTCGATCGTCTCGAATGCCAGGCTGAAATTGCAGATCAACTGCTGAATCACTTCCCGCCGCAGCCGATCGTCCGTGGTGCAAACCAGGCCGCGACTGGTGGCCAGTTGCGCGCCGGCCAGGGTGTTCTGGTAGCCGTTGAGGTCGCTGCTGTTCTGGCAGTACAGGTCACCGATCTGGCTGATCGCCGACACGCCTAGCCCGATCAAGTCGCAATGGCCGTGGGTGGTGTAGCCCTGGAAGTTGCGTTGCAGGGTGCCTTCTTCCTGGGCGATGGCCAACTCGTCGTCGGGCAGGGCGAAGTGGTCCATGCCGATGTAGCGGTAACCGGCCTGGGTCAGTTGCTCGATGGTGGTTTGCAGCATCAAGAGTTTTGACGCGGGGGAGGGGAGTTCATCCGTGTTGATGCGCCGCTGGGGCATGAAACGCTCCGGCAGATGCGCGTAATTGAACACCGATAGGCGGTCCGGTTGCAGCCTGATCACCTCTTCTACGGTGCGTGCGAAGTTGATCGGCGTTTGCTTGGGCAGGCCGTAGATCAGGTCGATATTGATCGAGCGAAATTGCAGGGTGCGCGCTGCATCGATCACTGCGCAGGTTTCCTCCAGGCTCTGCAGGCGATTCACCGCCCGTTGCACCTCGGGGTCGAGGTCTTGCAGGCCGATGCTCACGCGGTTGAAGCCGAGCTCACGCAGCAGGCCCATGGTGGCCCAGTCCGCTTCGCGGGGGTCGATCTCGATGCCGTAGTCGCCGGAGTCGTCATCCAGCAGATTGAAGTGCTGGCGCAGGCAGCCCATGACCTGGCGCAGTTCATCGTGGCTGAGAAAGGTCGGGGTGCCGCCGCCAAAATGCAGTTGCTCAACCCGCTGTTTCGGGTCGAGATGGCAGGCCACCAGTTGGATCTCTTGCTCCAGGCGTTGCAGGTAGGCCTGGGCGCGGCCACGGTCCTTGGTAATGACCTTGTTGCAGGCGCAGTAGTAGCAGATGTTCGCGCAGAACGGCACATGCAGGTACAGCGACAACGGTCGCACGGCTTTGCGGCTGTCGCGCAGGGCGTGGAGCAGGTCGAAGGTGCCGACCTGGCTGTCGAATTGTACGGCGGTGGGGTAGGACGTGTAGCGCGGTCCCGCCAGGTCGTAGCGGTGAATCAGATCGGTGTCCCAACGAATGGCGTCGAGCATGCGGGCGTTCCCCCGGATAGGCTAGTGGGCCGAGTCTAGGGGCGTGGCGCAGGTGCCATCTTGATTTGCATCAACGGGGAGCGGCGCTATGCCACATGGCGCTTTAATGGCCCATTAGCCAGTGCTGGTGCGGACCGGGCAACGTCCAGATACCGAACAGAATCACCAGCAAACCTCCGGCCATCCGAATACTGCGTTTACGTAAAAGCGCCGTGACTCGTTCAGCGGCCAACCCCGTCGCCAGCAACACCGGCCAGGTCCCCAGCCCGAACGCCAGCATCAGCAACCCGCTGTCCAGCGCATTGCCCTGGCTCGCCGCCCATAGCAGGGTGCTGTAGACCAATCCGCACGGCAACCAGCCCCACAGCGCGCCCAGCAGCAAGGCGCGCGGCACGCTGGACACCGGCAGCAAACGGTTGGCGACTGGCTGTATATAGCGCCACAGGCCGCGCCCGAGGCTTTCGATACGGGTCAGGCCGCTCCACCAGCCAGCCAGGTACAGGCCCATGCTGATCAACAGCAACCCGGCCAGTACGCGCATGAACATCGCCGCCGGGCTGTTGGCCACTGCCCAACCGGCCAGGCCGATCAACACGCCCGCAGCGGCATAGCTGAAGATGCGCCCCAGGTTGTACGCCAGCAGCAGTTGAAACCGGCGGCCGCGCTGTTCCTTGGGGATCGCCAGGGTCAGCGCGCCCATCAGCCCGCCGCACATGCCCAGGCAATGGCCACCGCCAAGCAGGCCGAGGATCAGCGCGGAGACCAGCAGTGGCGCCAGTTCAAGCATGGGGCGGGTCTTTCGGCGGTTGTTCGGCGTTGTTGGCCTCTTCGACGCCGGCCAGGTGGTTGGGGTCCTGGTCGTCGAACAGCACGCTATGGGCCGGGCCGTCGAGGTCGTCGTACTGGCCGCTGTCCACCGCCCAGAAGAAGATGTAGATGGCCACGCCCACTAACAGCAGCGCCGCCGGAATCATCACGTATAAAGCTGGCATCTGCACTCCAGGGCTGTGCGGCTCACACCGGCAGCGGGCGGGTTACTGAGGGGGCTCGGGCTGCTGGCGCGCTCGGCAGGCGAGTCAGGCGCAGGGCATTGAGCACCACGGTCAACGAACTGAGGGACATGCCCACTGCGGCCCAGATCGGGGTGATCCAACCCAGGGCGGCAAACGGCAGCATAAGGCCATTGTACAGCCCGGCCCACAGCAGGTTTTCAATGATCACCCGACGGGTGCGCCGTGCCAGGGTAAAGGCTTGTACCAGGGCGTCCAGGCGGTTGGACAGCAGCACCGCGTCGGCGCTGGTCTTGGCCAGGTCGGTAGCGGTGCCCATGGCCACGCTGATATCGGCGGCGGCGAGGACCGGCACATCGTTGACCCCGTCGCCGAGCATCAGCACCTTGCGGCCTTCCTTGTGCAGTTGTTGCAGCACGTGCAGCTTGTCATCGGGGCGCAAGCCGCCATGGGCTTCGTCGATTCCCAGTTCGGCGGCGACGCTGGCGACCATCGGCGAACTGTCGCCGGACAGCAACAGCGTGCGCCAGCCACGCGCCTTGCACGCAGCTAGCAAGGCCGGCGCGTTGCTGCGCAGGCGGTCGTCGAGGACGAACCAGGCCAGCGCGCCTTCGCGGTCGCCCAGGAGCAGCCATTGGCCAGAAAGCTCAGGCGCAGCTGGGATTGGGCAACCACTGAGTTCACAGACGAAACCCGGTTGGCCAATGCGCAATACGCGCTCGCCGACACGCCCTTCAAGGCCCAGCCCTGGCGAGCTGATGACTTCGTCGGCGGCCAGTGGCGCGCGGCCAAAAGCGCGGGCAATCGGGTGTTCGGAGCGGTTTTCCAGGGCGGCGGCGAGGCTAAGGCACAGGTCGGTGCTCAATCTGCCCAGAGGGCGGATGGCCCGCAACGCCAGGCGCCCTTCGGTGAGGGTGCCGGTCTTGTCGAAAATCACCGTGTCGATCTGGTTCAAGCCTTCCAGCACATGGCCGCGCGTCAGCAACAGGCCGAGTTTGTGCAAGGTGCCGGTGGCGGCGGTGAGGGCGGTGGGGGTGGCGAGGGACAGCGCGCAGGGGCAGGTCGCCACCAGCATCGCCAGCACAATCCAGAACGCTCGCGAGGCATCCAGCTCCCACCACAGCAGGCCGATCAACGCGGCGGCGATCAGCGAGCACAACAGGAACCACTGCGCGGCACGGTCGGCGATCTGCGCCAGACGCGGTTTCTCGGCCTGGGCCCGTTCCAGCAGGCGCACGATGGCGGACAAGCGCGTGTCGTGGCCCAAGGCGCGCACTTCGACGGTCAGCGCGCCCTCGACGTTGAGGGTGCCTGCGGTGACCGCGTCGCCGGTCTGGCGCGGTTGCGGCAGGTATTCGCCAGTCAGCAGGGACTCATCGATGCTCGATTGCCCATCGAGGATCACGCCATCTGCTGGCAGCACGGCGCCAGGGTGGACCAATACGCGGTCGCCCAGTGCCAGTTCAGGGAGCAGGATGCGTTCACTTTGGCCATCGGCTTTCAGGCGCAGGCATGAGGCGGGCAGTAAATTGACCAACTGCGCAGTGGCGGCCGCCGTGCGTTCGCGGGCGCGGCGCTCCAGGTAGCGACCGGCCAGCAGGAACAGCGCAAACATGCCCACCGCGTCGAAGTACAACTCGCCCACGCCGGTGATCGCGGTCCAGATCCCCGCCAAGTAGGCACCGCCGATGGCCAATGACACCGAAACGTCCATGGTCAGGTGGCGCGTGCGCAGGTCGCGCATGGCGCCTTTGAAAAACGGTGCGCAGCTGTAGAACACGATCGGCGTTGTAAGAAACATCGCCACCCAGCGCAGGATCACGTGCAGCTCCGGGCTCAGGTCGATATTGAATTCCGGCCAGGTGGCCATGGTTGCCATCATCGCCTGAAACCACAGCAGCCCGGCCACGCCCAACTGGCGCAGGGCCAGGCGGTTTTCGCTGGCCAATTGCTCGGCGGCGCGGTCCGGCTGATAGGGGTGAGCGGCGTAACCGATATGACGCAATTCGCTGAGCAGTTGGCTCAGCGGCAGTTGTCCGTCGGCCCAACGCACTTGCAGGCGATGGTTGGACAGGTTCAGCCGCGCCTCGGCCACGGCGGGCAGGCTGCGCAGGTGTTTTTCGATCAACCAGCCGCAGGCGGCGCAGCTGATGCCTTCCATCAACAGGGTGGCTTCGGCCAGTTCGCCTTCGTGGCGCACAAAAGGTTTTTGCACGTCGGCGCGGTCATACAGCGCCAGCTCGTCCACCAGTTGCACCGGCAATGCCTCGGGATTGGCCGAGGCTTCGCTACGGTGCTGGTAATAGCTTTCCAGGCCGCCGGCCACAATGGCTTCGGCCACTGCTTGGCAGCCTGGGCAACAGAGCTCGCGGCGTTCGCCGAGGATCACTGCGGTGAAGCGGCTGCCCGGCGGAACGGGCAGGGCGCAGTGGTAGCAGGGGATTGGGCTGGTCATGGCGCTGCTATTTTTTCAGGTCTTCAGCACCCTGCAACGGTTCATCGCCCAGCAGCAAGTCCTTGTCGTGGCTGACCTGTTCTTCTTCGAACATGCGCCAGGTGCGGTCGCCTTCGACGCCCAGCAACTCGACGAAGCGACGGCCTTCGACTTTGTCGGTGACCTGGCCGATGTAGCGGCCGGGTTCGCTGTCGCTGCGGGCCAGGTTGATCTTGCGATCCTTCTCCGGCTGTGTCGGGGAAATCAGGTTCAATTCCAGGGTGGTCGGGTTGCTGTTGCCGGTGAGGTTCACTTCGACTTCACCGGTCAGCTCATCCAGGTGCACCTTGGCGCGCAGTTGCAGGGTCTGGGCCAGCAGTTCGCGGTCCAGGGAGCGGTTGATGCCTTTGCCGGCCTCGTAGTAGTTGTCGTTGACCAGGTTGTCCGGGTTGTTCACCGCGATGGTCACCATGGACAGGGTCAAGGTCACCGAACAGGCGAGGATCCCAATGATGATCCAAGGCCAGAGGTGCTTGTACCAGGGGCTTGCGGCAGTGGCTACGGACATGGTTCTGCTCTCTTCTAACGAACTTGTGGGCCGATGAATCGGCTCTTGGCTTCAATATGGACGCTGGCGTCATCGGCATCGGTGAGGATGAATTTCACCTCGTTGGTGCTCGACGGCAACTGTTCCGGCGCACTCGACAGCTCGACCGGCATGCTGACGATATCGCCGGCGGCCACCCTGATTTCGCGGCGGCCTTGCAGCTTGAGGTCGGGCAAGCCTGCGGCGTCGAGCACATAGGTGTGGTCGCGCTGGTCCTTGTTCATGATCTTCAAGCTGTAGACGTTTTCGATGCGGCCTTCGGCGTTTTCGCGGTACAGCACGCGGTCCTTGCTCACGTCGAAACCCACCAGCGAGCGCATGAAGAACGCGGCCACCAATAGGCTGATCATCGCCAGCAGCACCAATGCATAACCAATCAGGCGCGGGCGCAGCTTGTGGGTTTTCTGCCCCGACAGGTTGTGCTCGGTGGTGTAGCTGATCAGGCCGCGCGGGTACTCCATCTTGTCCATGATGTTGTCGCAGGCGTCGATGCATGCGGCGCAGCCGATGCACTCGATCTGCAGGCCGTCGCGGATGTCGATACCGGTCGGGCACACCTGCACGCACATCGTGCAGTCGATGCAATCGCCGAGGCCTTGGGCCTTGTAGTCGACGCCTTTTTTGCGCGGGCCACGCAGCTCGCCACGGCGCGGATCGTAGGAAACGATCAGGGTGTCCTTGTCGAACATCACGCTCTGGAAACGCGCGTACGGGCACATGTAGATGCACACCTGTTCGCGCAGCCAGCCGGCGTTGCCGTAGGTGGCGAGGGTGAAGAAACCCACCCAGAAATATGACCAGCCATCGGCCTGGCCGGTGAAGAAGTCGAACACCAGTTCGCGAATCGGCGAGAAATAGCCGACAAAGGTCATGCCGGTGACAAAACCGATCAGCAGCCACAGGCTGTGCTTGCTGAATTTGCGCAGGAATTTATTGGCGCCCATGGGGGCTTTGTCGAGCTTGATGCGCTGGTTGCGGTCGCCTTCGGTGACCTTTTCGCACCACATGAAGATCCACGTCCACACGCTTTGCGGGCAGGTATAACCGCACCACACACGACCGGCGTACACGGTGATAAAGAACAGGCCAAATGCGGCGACGATAAGAATGCCCGACAGCAGGATGAAATCCTGGGGCCAGAAAGTCGCGCCGAAAATAAAGAATTTACGCTCCGGCAGGTTCCACCACACGGCCTGGTGGCCACCCCAGTTCAGCCACACCGTGCCGAAGTAAAGCAGGAACAGACCGGCCCCGCCGAGCATGCGCAGATTGCGGAACAGGCCAGTGAAGGCACGGGTGTAGATCTTCTCTCGCGAGGCGTAGAGGTCGACAGTTTTGGCAGGCGGGGTAACGTCATGTACCGGTATTTGGTCGCTCATCATTGCATCCCACGGCGGTGGAGATTTGCCTCGGCCAGTACGTGCCAACCGGGGTCAAATTAGGGGTCTTGCAGTGGCCTAATGATACGCCCCCGATGCAGTGCAAAGGGTGCGACCTTTGGTCGCGTTGGGGGAAATCAATTGATGGTGTACGTGATCTGGATCAATTGACTTGGGAAGTATGGCCGGTTTTGGTGAGTAAGGAGGTCATTCGTCCCACGGATTGATCAGTGGGACGCCGCTGGATTTGAAATCGCTGGTGTTGCGCGTCACGACGGTCAGCCCGTGAACCAGAGCGGTAGCGGCGATCAGTGCATCACTTTCATTGGTCCGGTCAGGCACATGCAGATGTGCACAACGCAGGGCGACTGCGGTATCCACCGGCAGAATCCTGGAATCAAAAGCGGGCATTACATGGCGCTTGAGCCAAGTTCTTAGCACCTTGCCTTGTGCCGGGTCTCGGCGCTCGATACGCAAGACCCCGGTCTCCAATTCTTTAAGCGTTATCGCAGAGATAAACATACGTGGAGCGATGACACTTTTTGCCCATGCGACCACCTTTGCGTCGGCATGGGGTTTGCGAAGTTCAGAAATAACGTTGGTGTCGAGTAGGTACATCAAGAGAGGTCCACAGGTCGATGAGTGATCACGCCGCGTTCGGTTTCGAAGTCGATATCGGCCGCTTCTGGCATCACTAGCAGATCAACGATGTCGGCATTGAGCCCTGTCAGTTTCTGGTAGTCCTCAATGCTTAGCAGTACATGGGCCGGCTTGCCGCGATCAGTGATAAAAACCGGCCCTTGGCGGGCTGCTTTTTTGGCACCACTTGTGTCTTGGTTGAATTCGCGGCTGGAAATGGTGGTGATGGTCATGGGGTGCTCCCCCTTCGTTAGACTGGATGTAGTTACGTTACTACTTGGCTGTCACAAACCGCAAGTGTGAGGCTACAAGTGGTAGTGGGTTCCTGCTGACATAACCCCGAGAGCCAGAATGAACAAAGCCCCGCCAGCTTTCGCTGAGCGGGGCTTTGATGTTTCGAGGGCTTACTGCTCTTCAGCCTTCTTATCCCCATGGGACAAGCTGTACACATACGCCGCCAGCAAGTGCACCTTGTCATTGCCTTGCAGTTGTTCCTGCGCCGGCATCTGGCCCTGGCGACCCCAGCGGATGGTCTGTTGCAGTTGGGCGAAGCTCGAACCGTAGATGAACGCACCGGGGTGGGTCAGGTCAGGCGCACCCATGGCTGGGGTGCCTTTACCGGCCGGGCCGTGGCAGGCCACGCAGTTGGCAGCAAAGAGTTTTTCACCGTTGGCCACATCGGCTTTCACGCCTTCGGGCAGCTTGCGGCCGTCGAGGTTGGTGACCACGAACGCGGCGACGTCGCTGACGCCTTGTTCCTTGAGGATATCCAGCCAGGCCGGCATCACCGCATGGCGGCCCTTCATGATGGTTTCCTTGATGATGGCCGGCTCGCCACCCCAACGCCAGTCGGCGTCGGTCAAGTTAGGGAAGCCATACGCGCCTTTGGCGTCGGAACCGTGGCACACCGAGCAGTTGGAGGCGAACAGGCGGCCGCCCATTTTCAAGGCTTGCGGGTCCTTGGCCACTTCTTCAATCGGCATCGACGCGAATTTGGCGAAGATCGGACCGAACTTGGCGTCCGACTTGGCCATTTCCTTTTCCCATTCGTGTACGCCGGTCCAGCCGGTCTGGCCGTTGGCGAAGGGGGTTTGCTTTTCGGTGTCGAGGTAGTTGTAGCCCGGCAGCAGGCCTTTCCAGTTGCCCAGGCCGGGGTACAGCGCCAGGTAGCCGAGGGCGAAGATGATGGTGCCGACGAACAGCATGAACCACCATTTCGGCAGCGGGTTGTCGTACTCCTCGATGCCGTCGAACGAGTGGCCGACGGTCTCGTCGGTTTGCTCGGCGCGCTGGCCCTTGCGGGTCGACAGCAGTAGCCAGGTCAGGGCGAAGATGGTACCCAGACTGAGGACTGTGACGTACAGACTCCAGAACGTAGTCATTCTTTGTTACTCCTAGAAGCTTGCTCGACGTGCTTGATGGCTTCGGGATCATCCGCAAAGGGCAGCAAGGTCGCGTCTTCAAACTCCGCCTTGCGCTTGGGGCTGAACACCCACAACGCCAGGCCGATAAAGGCCACCATCACCACAACGGTGCCCAGGCCACGAATCATCCCGATATCCATGAAGAATCACCGTTTGCTTTTGATGATGGTGCCCAGGCCTTGCAGGTAGGCCACCAATGCGTCCATTTCGGTCTTGCCCTTCACGGCTGCGGCTGCACCGGCGATGTCTTCGTCGGTGTAGGGCACGCCCAGGGTGCGCAGGACTTCCATCTTCTTCGCGGTGTCCTTGCCGTCGAGCTTGTTTTCCACGAGGAACGGGTACGCCGGCATTTTCGACTCAGGCACCACGTTGCGCGGGTTGTACAAGTGCGCACGTTGCCAGTCATCGGAGTAACGACCGCCGACACGGGCCAGGTCCGGGCCGGTGCGCTTGGAACCCCACAGGAACGGGTGGTCCCACACGCTTTCGCCAGCGACCGAGTAGTGGCCGTAGCGTTCGGTTTCGGCGCGGAACGGGCGGATCATCTGCGAGTGGCAGCCGACACAGCCGTTGGCGATGTAGACGTCGCGGCCTTCCAGTTCAAGAGCGGTGCGCGGCTTCATGCCTTCGACCGGCTTGTTGGTCACGTCCTGGAAAAACAGCGGAACGATCTGGGTCAGGCCGCCGATACTCACGGCGATGACCATGAAGAAGGCCAGCAGGCCGATATTCTTCTCGACTACTTCATGCTTCATCAGTGGGCTCCCACAACGGCGATCTTGGCGGCGGCTTCGGCTTCTGCAGGGTCGGAGGCACGCACGGTGCGCCAGACGTTGTAGGCCATGAAGAGCATACCGGCGGCAAAGAACGCACCGCCCAGGGCGCGGACGATGTAGCCCGGGTGGCTGGCTTGCAGCGCTTCGACGAAGGAGTAGGTGAGGGTGCCGTCATCGTTGATCGCACGCCACATCAGACCCTGGGTGATGCCGTTGACCCACATCGAGGCGATGTAGAGCACGGTGCCGATGGTGGCCAGCCAGAAGTGCGTGTTGATCAGCGCGACGCTGTGCATCTGCACGCGGCCGAACAGTCGGGGGATCATGTGGTAGATCGCGCCGATCGAGATCATCGCTACCCAGCCGAGAGCGCCGGCGTGTACGTGGCCGATGGTCCAGTCGGTGTAGTGGGACAGCGAGTTGACGGTCTTGATCGCCATCATCGGGCCTTCAAAGGTCGACATGCCGTAGAACGCCAGCGACACCACCAGAAAGCGCAGGATCGGGTCAGTGCGCAATTTATGCCACGCGCCCGACAGGGTCATCATGCCGTTGATCATGCCGCCCCAGCTCGGGGCCAGCAGAATGATCGACATCGCCATGCCCAGCGACTGCGCCCAATCCGGCAGCGCGGTGTAGTGCAAGTGGTGCGGACCTGCCCAGATGTACAGGGTGATCAGCGCCCAGAAGTGCACGATGGACAAACGATACGAGTAAATAGGACGTTCGGCCTGTTTGGGCACGAAGTAGTACATCATCCCCAGGAAACCGGTGGTCAGGAAGAAACCCACGGCGTTGTGGCCGTACCACCACTGGATCATCGCATCCGTGGCCCCGGCGTAGGCCGAGTAGGACTTGAACAGGCTCACCGGCAACGACGCGTGGTTGACGATGTGCAGCATCGCCGTCACCAGGATGAAGGCGCCGTAGAACCAGTTGCCCACGTAGATGTGCTTGGTCTTGCGCTTGACGATGGTGCCGAAGAACACCACGGCGTAGGTCACCCACACGATGGCGAGCAAAATGGCGATCGGCCATTCCAGCTCGGCGTATTCCTTGGTGGTGGTGTAGCCCAGGGGCAGGGTGACGATCGCGCTCACGATGACCGCTTGCCAACCCCAGAAGGTGAAGGCCGCGAGGCTGTCGGAGATCAGTCGCGTCTGGCAGGTTCGCTGCACGACATAGTAGGAGGTGGCAAACAATGCACAGCCACCGAAGGCGAAGATCACCAGGTTGGTGTGCAGCGGGCGCAGGCGGCCAAAGGTCGTCCATGGCAAACCGAAATTCAATTCCGGCCAAACCAGTTGCGAGGCGATGAACACCCCGAGCCCCATGCCAAGGATCCCCCAGACCACCGTCATGATGGCGAACTGGCGGACTACCTTATAGTTATAAGCAGTCGGACTGATTGCTGTGCTCATTCTAAGGTTCCACGGTTTAGGTTTTTTTATAGGTAAAATCGGCCGCAAGTATGTAGAAAGCGAGGGGCCATTGCAACGCAATGGCTGACCTGTATCAATGCGTTCCACGCCAGATTCTGCGCCCTTTCCATGTTTGGCGTAAGGACAAAATCCGAAATCGAAAGCTGATCGAGTGGACAGGAAAATTTTGGGGTCGCAACGAATGCCGTCGCGTACGCCAGGATTGGTCCGCTGTGGGAACAAGCGTAGACCCGAAAGTGAGGAGGGGAAAGTTGTGCTTTGGAAGGGTGCGACACTTGGTCGCTAGCCAGGTAGAGCGGCTGCCCCAGATTGGGGCAGCGCTCAGCGGTTACTCAGGCTGGCTTTCTGGCGTTGCGCCATCAGCGTTGTGGGACAGGCTGTAAACATAGGCGGCCAACAGGTGCACCTTGTCATTGCCTTGCAACACTTCCTGCGCCGGCATCTGGCCTTGGCGGCCGTGGCGGATGGTCTGCTGCAACTGCGCGAGGCTGGTGCCGTAGATGTAGCCGGCCGGTTTGGTCAGGTCTGGCGCGCCCATGGCTTCCATGCCGTGGCCTTCCGGACCGTGGCAGGCAACACAGGTGCTGTTGAACGCCGCTTTGCCGGCGGCCAGGTCGGCGCTGTTGTCGGCCGGTAGAGGCAGCTTGGCCACGTCGTGACGAACATAGGCCGCGACGTTTTTCACCCCTTCATCACCAAGCATGTCACCCCAGGCCGGCATCGCCGCATGGCGGCCATTCAGGATGGTGGTCTTGATCGCTTCGGCCGAACCGCCCCAACGCCAGATATTGTCCGCCAGGTTCGGGAAACCAAACGCGCCCTTGGCATCCGAGCCGTGGCACACCGCGCAGTTGGAGGCGAACAGGCGGCCGCCCATTTTCAGCGCTTGCGGGTCCTTGGCCACTTCTTCCACGGGCATGGCCGAGAATTTGGCGAAGATCGGCCCGAACTTGGCGTCGGCCTTGGCCATTTCCTTGTCCCATTCCTTGGTCTGGGTCCAGCCGTCTTCATAACCCGGCAACACGCCTTTCCAGTTGCCCAGGCCCGGATAGAGGATCAAGTAGCCGACCGCAAACACCAGGGTGCCGGCGAACAGCATGAACCACCACTGGGGCAGGGGGTTGTCGTACTCCTCGATCCCGTCGAAGGCGTGGCCCATGGTCTGGTCCACACTGCCCTTGGTCTCGCCCTTGCGGGTGCCGATCAACAGCCAGGTCAGGCCGATCAGGCTGCCGAGGGTCAGTACGCAGATCCATGTACTCCAGAATAGGGTCATGGCCGAGTGCTCCTTATTGCAAGCTCTTCTTGAGCGTCGGATGGAGAAGGTTCATCGGCGAACGGCAGCAGGCGTGCCTGCTCGAATTCCGCATTGCGCCGGTTGTTGAACACCCACAGCGACAGGCCGATAAAGGCGATGGCGACCACCAGCGTGCCGAGGCCGCGGATGGTGCCCGCGTCGAATTCAAATCCCATGGCTCACCTCTTGCTCTTGATGGCAGTGCCGAGCACTTGCAGGTACGACACCAGGGCGTCCATCTCGGTCTTGCCCTTGAGGCTGGCGACGGCGCCACTGATGTCGTCGTCGGTGTAAGGCACGCCGAGGGTGCGCATCACTTTCAACTTGGTCTCGGTGTGGCTGCTGTCGACGGCGGCGGTGACCAGCCAGGGGTAGGCCGGCATTTTCGACTCGGGCACCACGTTGCGCGGGTTGTACAAGTGCGCGCGGTGCCAGTCATCCGAGTAGCGCGCGCCGACGCGGGCCAGGTCCGGCCCGGTGCGCTTGGAGCCCCACAGGAACGGGTGGTCCCACACACTTTCACCGGCGACCGAGTAGTGGCCGTAGCGTTCGGTCTCGGCGCGGAAAGGGCGGATCATCTGCGAGTGGCACTGCACACAGCCTTCGCGGATGTAGATGTCACGGCCTTCCAGTTGCAGCGCGGTGTAGGGCTTCATGCCCTCCACCGGCTTGTTGGTGACGTCCTGGAAGAACAGCGGGACGATCTGGGTCAGGCCGCCGATGCTCACGGCCAGTACCATGAGCAGCATCAGCAGGCCGACGTTCTTTTCAATCGTTTCGTGTTTCATCACAGACTCCTCAGGCCAGCTGCGCAGTGGTAGTGGCTTCGACGGGCTGCGCCGAACGCACGGTGCGCCAGGTGTTGTAAGCCATCAGGAACATGCCGCAGAGGAACACCGCACCGCCCACCAGCCGCACGATGAAGCCAGGGTGGCTGGCCACCAGGGTTTCGACGAAGGAGTAGGTCAAGGTGCCGTCTTCGTTGACCGCACGCCACATCAGGCCCTGGGCGATGCCGTTGACCCACATCGAGGCGATGTAGAGCACGGTGCCGATGGTGGCCAGCCAGAAATGCGCGTTGATCAGGCCGAGGCTGTACATCTGCTCGCGGCCGAAGACTTTCGGGATCATGTGGTACAGCGCGCCGATGGAGATCATCGCCACCCAACCGAGCGCTCCGGCGTGTACGTGGCCGATGGTCCAGTCGGTGTAGTGGGAGAGGGCGTTGACGGTCTTGATCGCCATCATCGGGCCTTCGAACGTCGACATGCCGTAGAAGGCCAGAGAGACGACCAGGAAGCGCAGGATCGGGTCGCTGCGCAACTTATGCCAGGCGCCCGACAAGGTCATCATGCCGTTGATCATGCCGCCCCAGCTCGGCGCCAGCAGCACCAGCGACATCACCATACCCAGGGACTGTGCCCAGTCCGGCAGCGCGGTGTAGTGCAAGTGGTGGGGACCTGCCCAGATGTACAGGGTGATCAGCGCCCAGAAGTGCACGATGGACAAGCGATAGGAATACACCGGACGCTCGGCTTGCTTGGGCACGAAGTAGTACATCATCCCCAGGAAGCCGGCGGTGAGGAAAAAGCCTACCGCGTTATGCCCGTACCACCACTGCACCATGGCATCCGTCGCACCGCCGTAGAGGGAGTAGGACTTGGTCAGGCTGACCGGGATTTCCAGGTTGTTGACGATATGCAGGATGGCCACGGTGATGATGAACGCACCGAAGAACCAGTTACCGACGTAGATGTGCTTGGTGTTGCGCTTCATCACCGTGCCGAAGAACACGATGGCGTAGGCCACCCAGACGATGGTGATGAGGATGTCGATCGGCCATTCCAGCTCGGCGTATTCCTTGGAGCTGGTGTAGCCCAGCGGCAAGGAGATGGCAGCCAACAGGATGACCAGCTGCCAGCCCCAGAAGCAGAACGCGGCGATCTTCGGCGCGAACAGCTGGGTCTGGCAGGTGCGTTGCACCGAATAGAAGGAGCTGGCGAACAGCGCGCAGCCGCCAAAGGCGAAGATTACCGCGTTGGTGTGCAACGGGCGCAGGCGACCGAAGCTGGTCCACGGCAAGTCGAAGTTGAGAGCAGGCCAGACCAATTGGGCGGCGAGAAAAACCCCGAGCCCCATGCCGACGATGCCCCACACCACCGTCATAATGGCGAATTGGCGGACCACCTTGTAATTATAGGCGGTACTTAATGTAGTGTTCATGGTTCCCCATCCACGGTTCAACCCAAGCCAATGCGGCACTTGGGCTGGAGTTATAGGCAGACTAAAAAGCGAGGCAAGCATGGGCAAAGAGCACAAGGCCAGTATTGACGGGGATCAATGGGCGCAGTGTGTGCGGGAACGCGGCTGGTTGTGGGATATCGCGGCGGACGTTGCAGGAGGTACACCTGTGACGCTGATCCTGGCCCACGGCGCCGGTGCACCGATGGACTCATCCTTCATGAACGACATGGCTGCACGCCTTGCCGGGCATGGCGTCAACGTGTTGCGCTTCGAATTTTCCTACATGGCCCAGCGCCGTGTCGACGGCGGCAAACGCCCACCCAACCCGGCACCGAAACTGCTGGAAACCTGGCGCGAGGTGGTGGCCGAGGTGCGACGTCATGTCGCTGGGAAGCTGGCGATTGGCGGCAAATCCATGGGCGGGCGCATGGCCAGTTTGTTGGCGGATGAACTGGTCGCGGACGGGTTGGTGTGCCTGGGGTATCCGTTTTATGCGGTGGGTAAACCGGAGAAACCGAGGACTGAGCATCTGGCTGGGTTGAAGACGCCGACTCTGATTGTGCAAGGCGAGCGGGATGCGTTGGGCAATCGGGTTGCGGTTGAGGGGTATGCGTTGTCGCCGAGCATCGAGGTGATGTGGCTGGTGGCGGGGGATCATGACTTGAAGCCGTTGAAGGCGTCGGGGTTCAGTCATGCGCAGCATTTGGAGGCTTCGGCGGTGAGAGTGGCTGAATTTCTCGGCGGCTGTTAGGGCCTCTTCGCAGGCAAGCCAGCTCCCACATTTGAATGCATTCACACATCAAAATCTGTGAACCCAGTCCAGTGTGGGAGCAACTGTCTTTGAGGATTTATTTTAAAAATAATCCTTTCGGACATGGCTTCGCCAGTAATACCGCGTAGCGGTATTACTGGCGAAGCCCGCGCTTCAGTAAAGTGCCCCTCATTTGTTATCAGGCTGCGGGGACCTGAGATTTCTGCTCTCTCCAACCCGTGCCATCTCGCAGCATTGCGTTTAGACGAATCAAGAGCTTTCGCATGCATGCCACAACAGCGACCTTCGCAAGCTTGCCTCGCGCTCGCAGAGCCTCATATTCGGCTTTGACTTGCGGATCGTGCTGAACCATTGACCAGGTCGACATATAGGTTGCGCCACGCACCGTATAGCGCCCGCCCTCGATTGATCTAGGGCCGCTCTTCTTGCCGCTATCGTTGTTGTAGGGCGCTAACCCTGCCAAAGCCGCAATCTTGCGTCCCGACACGGTTCCAAGCTCAGGAAGAAATGCCAAGAGCGTTCCGCAGGTGATGGCTCCGATCCCTTTCACCGACCTCAGTCGTCTGGCTTTCTCCTGATCCAGCACGGTCGAGGCATCCTCAATCTCCTTACCCAATGACTTGATCTGGCCCTCCAGGTAAGCGATGTGATCGGTGTAAGTGGATATGGCTTTAGCGCATGTGGTTTGCTTCATCCGGCGCTTGTCGCTGTCCCGGCTCTTGACCAAGCTGCCTCGCAGCTTGAGCAATTCGCCCAGCTCATCCCGATCCTTATTCGGTTCAACATGCGGCAAGTCCTCGAAATCTCTCGCAAATTTCGCCAGCATCTGAGCATCGATCTTATCGGTTTTAGCTATCTTGCCCATTGCTCTCGCATAGTCGCGAGCGCGTTTTGGATTGACGCGAAAGACATTCAAACCCTCCAACCGCAAGGCTCTGAGCAATGCCCTTTCATAGCCGCCGGTGGCTTCAAGCAAGACCCTTCCCACCTCAAGCTCGTTCAGGCATGTGATCAGCCGAGTGAAGCCCTCAAGGTCATTACTGACCTGAAACTGCGTGTAATTCGCAGGAAGAAACCCCACATCCACAGTCGCTTTCGAAACATCGAGACCAACATAGTAGGAAATCATCGCCAAACCCTCTTACACTCAAGAAGTGAGAGCACTCTGACCTATCCCTAGCTTGTGATTTCGAGTTTTGCCGCTCATCCAACTGTTCGGGCTTCTGGTCAGAGTGAGAGGTGGATGGCGACTTGGCTCCCACTCGTGCTTTAAGCACCGCTGGCTTTCAGTCTGCCATCCACTGCTCTCACCCTTCTGAGTTTAAGAGATCTTGAAGACACAAGCTGGCTTGCCTGCGATAGCGGTTTACCGGTTGAACCGCTCCACCAGCGAATACTGGGTATTCGCGGTATGGGTCAGCTCTTCACTCAACTGCGCCGAATTCAACGCCTGCTCCGACGTCTGATCCGCCAGCAACGCAATGGTGCTGATGTTACGGCTGATCTCTTCGGCCACCGAGCTTTGCTCTTCAGTTGCCGCCGCGATCTGCGTGGTCATGTCGGTGATATGCGCCACCGCCTCACTGATGCCCACCAACGCCTGATCCGCCTCCATCACCCGTGCCACACCTTCTTCAGCCTGGCGGTGCCCGGCGTCCATGGTTTGCACGGCGGCGGCGGCAGTCTGTTGCAGCTTGGCGATCAGGGCATGGATCTGCCCGGTCGATTCAGCCGTGCGTTGTGCCAGTTGACGGACTTCGTCCGCGACCACCGCAAAACCCCGGCCCATTTCACCGGCGCGTGCCGCTTCAATGGCCGCGTTCAGTGCCAGTAGGTTGGTCTGGTCGGCAATGCCTTTGATCACGTCGACCACGCCGCCGATCTCATCACTGTCCTTGGCCAGTTGGGTCACGGTCACGCCGGTCTCACCCACGGCTACGGACAGGCGCTGAATCGCCTCGCGGGTTTCCCCGGCGATATCGCGGCCGCGACCGGTCAGGCGGTTAGCCTCCTGGGTCGCATCGGCGGTGCGCTGCACGTGGCTGGCGACTTCCTGGGTGGTGGCAGCCATCTGGTTGACGGCGGTCGCCACCTGCTCAGTCTCGACGCGCTGGCGCTCCAAACCGCTGGAGCTGTTATGCGCCAGAGTGTTGGACTGCGCCGCCTGATCGTTGAGGTGTTCGGCGGTGTCCTGCAAGCGCGTCAGACAGGTCTTCAGACGTGCCTCCTGGCTGAGGATCGACATCTCCAGCCGCGCCTGGGCGCCACGGCTGTCGGTGTACATCTGCGCGATCAGCGGGTCGGAGGTGGTCTGTTCGGCCAGGCGCAGCAACCGCTTGAGGCCGCGCTGTTGCCAGCTCAGGCCCAGCAGGCCCAATGGCACCGACAGCCCCGCCGCCAGGGCAAAGCCCCAGTGGGAGTTGAGGGACGCGCCGATCATGAAGCTCAACTGGCTCACCAGGATAAACGGCAGCCAGTCCTGCAGCACCGGCAGCCACTTGTCCCGCTGAGGGATCGCTGACTTGCCTTGGTTGATGCGGTGGTAGAGCGCTTCGGCCCGGCGGATCTGCTCGGCGGTGGGCTTGATGCGCACCGATTCGTAGCCGACCACCTGGTTGCCTTCGAAAACCGGCGTCACATAGGCGTTAACCCAGTAATGATCGCCAGTCTTGCAGCGGTTCTTGACGATGCCCATCCATGGCAAGCCTTGTTTGAGCGTGGACCACATGTGCGCGAACACCGCCGCCGGAACGTCCGGGTGACGGACCAGATTGTGCGGGGCACGCACCAGTTCGTCACGGGAGAACCCACTGATTTCGACGAAGGCGTCGTTGCAGTAGGTGATCACGCCTTTGGCATCTGTGGTGGAGATCAACCGTTGCTGAGCGGGGAAGGTACGTTCGCGCTGGGTAACGGGTTGGTTATTACGCATGATTGTTCAATCCGCAAGGCTTTCAGGGGGTATCGGCAAGAACGGCGGTTTATTTAACTTATTTTTGCAACAATCAACCGGCGAGCATCGGGTAGGTAAACAAGCCGAAGTGAAGCAGATTCAAACCAAAGTGCGTGGCCACTGCCGCACCCAGGCCACCAAAGCGATACGCCAGGCCATACCCCACTCCGGCGATGCTCGCCAGCAACACCCAGTGCCAGCCCGCGCCGAGGTGCACCAGCCCGAACAATAGCGAGGCCAGCAGCAGTGCGAGGTTTTCGCCATAGGGCAAGTGTTTGAAGCGCCGGCTCAAGCCGCCCTGGACATAACCCCGGAACAGCGCTTCTTCCACCAGGGTCACCAGCAGCAGGTTATTCAGCACCCACAGCCAGGCCTGTTCCGGCCATTTCGGCGCCCATGTGATCATCCCAAGCAAGGCGGCACCGCCCAAGGCCGCGATGGCGGTGAGCGTCAAGGCTAGGGCGGTCACGCAGATCGACAGGCGCAGCGAACGCCGCGCCACGATCCACGGGCAGGCCAGCAACAGCCAGAAGCCGATCAGCGGTTTGTCCTGGTTCAGGTACATCGAGAAGGGCACGGCATCGTCGGTGAGCCGTTGCGGGGCAATACCGCGCCCGTTGTAGAAACCCGGCAACCAATGCATCGCCAGGCTCAGGGCCAAGACGATAAACAACCCGTGACCCAGGTAGCGCGCCCAGGGCGTGCGCTGCTGGCGTACGGCGTAACCGGCGATCAGCAACAGGGCGACGGACACCCCCGCCAGCACCCCCAGTTGTCCGTAGATCAAGGCCAGCAGATAGCCGATGGAAAGAAGCGCCAGGTACAGCCAGGGCAATGCGATCATGGGGAATCCTTGGAAAAATCTGGACGGCATTATAGCGACCCGTCCTACAGGGCCCACATGAAAACTCCTCCATTCAGGGTGATTGCAAAACCTGTCACCGGCTGGTTATAGTCCGAGCCTCTTTATCCCTTCACACAAGATCAGCCCATGCCAGCTCGCCAGCGCACAGCGGTAGTCGATTCAGCGGTCAACGCTGCGGTCGTGCCGTGCGGGGACAAGCAGCCTGCGCAGATCAGTCACTACCCCCCACCTGTCCGTAGCACGCCGGTGTACGCAGTCGTATCACCGCCGGGTGTTGGCATTTCGGGCTGACCAGCTGATGGCTGTTCCCGTCTGCCTGCCTGAAAAAAACTACTGAGTTTCAGCGTCCGCTGAATTGGCTTTTTTGCCTGATGACAGGTGGTATCCATGTCTGTTCTTTCGAAACAATCCGTGGCCGCGGCGGCCTCGACGAGCCTGTTTGTCCTGCTGTGGAGCAGCGGGGCGATCTTCTCCAAATGGGGCCTGGCCCACGCGTCACCCTTTGCGTTTCTGTTGATCCGCTTTGCCATCGCCCTTGTGGGCTTGGTGATCCTGATACCGATCCTCAAGTTGAAACTGCCGCGTCCCGGCAAGCCCATGCGGTACGCGGCGGCAACCGGGTTGGTGCTGCTGGGGGCTTATCAGATTTTCTATCTGCTGGCCCTGGACCTCAACGTCACCCCCGGCGTGATGGCGACCCTCATGGGTGTGCAGCCGATCCTCACCGTAGTGTTGATGGAGCGCCAGCGTTCGCTGAGTCGGCTGTTTGGCCTGGCGCTGGGGTTGGCGGGGCTGATCATGGTGGTCTACCAGGGTATCGGTTTGTCCGGCATGTCGTTGGCGGGGATGCTGTTCGGGTTATTGGCGCTGGCCAGCATGACCTTCGGCTCGATCATGCAGAAACGCATCACCGACAACCCCCTGGGTACGTTGCCGGTGCAGTACCTAGCAGGCTTGCTGCTGTGTTCGGTGTTCGTACCGTTCCAACCGTTCCACTTCGAGCACGCCAGCGGTTTCTACCTGCCGGTGCTGTGGATGGGGTTGGTGGTGTCATTGCTGGCCACCTTGTTGCTGTACCGCCTGATCGCCCGGGGTAACCTGGTGAATGTCACCAGCCTGTTTTACCTGGTGCCAGCGGTGACGGCGGTGATGGATTACCTGATCTTCGGTAACCGGCTCGCGATGTTGAGCCTGCTGGGGATGGGGTTGATCATCATCGGCTTGGCCTTCGTTTTCCGTAAAGCCTGATACAACTCCCCTGTGGCGCCCGCTAGCGGGCGCCTACAGGGTTTTTTTCGGCCGCAACACCAGCCACAACGCCCCGGCAATCAACACCCCGCCATACAGATGCGCCATCGACAACGGCTCATCCAGCAGCAATGCGCCCCACAGTACGCCGAACGGCGGGATCATGAAGGTCACGGTCATCGACTTCACCGGCCCGATGGACGTCAGCAGGCGGAAATAAAGAATGTAGGCAAACGCCGTACACACCAGCCCCAAGCCCAGCAACGACACCCACACCTGCCACCCACCCCAACTCGCGGGCGGCTGGCTGATCGCGCTGTAGGCGAAGAACGGTAACAGGAACAACGTCGCACCGAGCATGCTGCCCAGGGCCGACAGGCGACTGTCCAAGCCGCCGCGCTGATCCAGCCAGCGTCGCGCCAGGAACCCGGCAAAGCCATAACAGGTGGTCGCCAGCAAGCAGGCCAGCGCGCCCATCAACAATTCCAGGTCAAACGCCACCGGCCCGGCGCGGGTCAGTACACCCACACCGAACAAGCCCAGGCACACGCCGGCAATTTTTGACGGCGTCAGGCGTTCGCTGAAAAACAGCCCGCCGATCAACACACCCATCAACGGCGTGGTGGCGTTGAAGATCGCCGAGTAACCCGCCGGCAACACCTGGGCCGCCACCGAGTACATGGTCGCCGGGATCCCGGAGTTGATCACGCCCAATAGCAACACCGTCTTGAACTTGCCCTGGAAATCCCAGCTCACGCGCATCATCGCCAAAATCACCAGCAACCCTGCGGCGGCGATCGACACACGGAAGAACGCCGTCGGCACCGTGCCGATCTCCGGCGCAATGATGCGCATGAACAGGAAGCTCGCCCCCCAAATGGCAGCAAGCCCCAGCAAATACAGGCTATCGACAGGTCTCACGCAACACTCCTACCTCAATCAGCCCGCGAGTGTTGCATGACACTTCCAATGATTACAGGACAAACCGCGTCACCAGCCCATTCAGGTCCACCGCCAGGCGCGACAATTCCTGACTGGCCGCCGACGTCTGGGTGGCGCCGGCGGCTGTCTGGGTCGACAGGTCGCGGATGTTCACCAGGCTGCGGTCCACATCGCGCGCTACCAGCGCCTGCTGTTCGGCGGCGCTGGCGATCACCAGGTTGCGCTGACTGATTTGTGAGATGGCTGCGGTGATTTTCTCCAGGGCAGTGCCGGCACTGTTGGCCCGTTGCAGGGTCTGGCCGGCATGCTCGGCGCTGCTGTTCAAGGCTTCGACGGTATCTTGGGTGCCCTGCTGGATACCGGTGATCATCTGCTCGATTTCTTCAGTAGAATCCTGGGTGCGCTGCGCCAGGGAGCGCACTTCATCGGCGACAACGGCAAAACCACGGCCGGCTTCGCCCGCGCGGGCGGCTTCAATGGCGGCGTTGAGCGCCAGCAGGTTGGTCTGCCCGGCAATGCCACGGATCACTTCCAGCACCTTGCTGATGTCCTGGGCCTGTACCGCCAGGCCTTCGGCTTTGTTTGAAGCACCGAGTACTTCGTCTACCAGGTTCTGGATCGAGCTGATGGTTTCGCTGATCTGGTAGTGGCCGTGCTTGCTGTCCTCGTCGGAGGCCTGGGACGCCTCGGCGCTGGACACCGCATTGCCCGCCACTTCGTCCACGGCCGCGCTCATTTCGGTCACGGCGGTGGCGGCCTGTTCGATCTCGTCGTTCTGCGCTTGCAGCCCTCGGGTGCTTTGTTCCATCACCGAACTCATCTCTTCGGCCGCAGACGCCAGCTGCTGCGCCGACTCGCTGATGCCACGGATAGTGCCTTGCAACTGCGCCTGCATGGTGGCCAACGCCGTGAGCAATTGCGCGGGTTCGTCCTTGCCGCTGACGGCGATCGGCTGGCTCAAGTCGCCGCCGGCAATGGTGCGTGCCACGTTCAGGGCCTGGCCGAGCGGGGCGGTGATGCTGCGGGTCAGCAGCCAGGCCAGCAGCAAGGTGGCGATCAGCGCGAACACGATGATCGAACCTACGATCCACTGCGCGCTGGAATAGGTTTGCGCGGCGGAGTCCACGGCGGTCTCCACACCGCTCTGGTTGAAGGTGATCATGTCCTCCAGGCTTTTGTTGAGGATCACGCCCTGTGGCGCCAGGCGGCTGTTGAGCAGATCGATGGCGTCCTGTTGCTGGTCTTTGTCCACCAGGGCAACAATCTGCGCGACGAGGGTCAGGTAGGCATTCACGTTACCTTCGAGCTGCTTGAGCATTTCGCGCTCTTCATCGCCGCTGAGCAGGGTTTTGTGATGGTCAAGCAAGGTTTGCAGCTCGGTGCGCTGGCGGGTGATCAGGGCTTTGCTGTTGTCACGGATCCGCGATTCGTCGGTGGTCGCCAGGCGCAACGCCTCCAGGCGGATACTGGCCACGAAGGCCGCGCTGTCGTGAATGTTCTCGATGCTCGGCATCCACGATTCTTCGATGACCAGTGCGCTCTGCCGCAACTTGGCCATCTGGCCCAGCCCAAACATCCCGACGATCACCAGCAAGCTGGCCAAAACCCCAAAACTCAGACTGGCACGCAGACCGATCCTCATGTTCCTCAATGACATCTCAATGCTCCTTGGGCGATTAGAACCTGTTCCCGGATCGGTCTTTGGACCTTGTTAGGGTGGGAGAGGGCGCGCTATATATCAAAGTGCCATCAGCGTGGTAATCAGGGTTTCCCTTAGTTGGATCCAAAGCGCTGAGCGGAGATCGCGCCCGGCGTTGTGCGAGGTTTTTCGGCATCGACCTGGCAAGCCCCGCCGTTGCAGGCGTGCGGGAAAAGCGCAGTGCGACTTTTGGGTACGTTTATTGACCGGATGGTCGAATTAAAAAAATTGAAAATAAATGTACGAAATGAACGAAGTTGTACAAGGCAGTGCAAGAAATGACCCTTCTCCTGTTCTCGTACACTGGCTAAGCTCATGGCTTCCAGATGCCCGTAGAGGTTTCCCGCATGTCGCAATCCGCCCTCGCTGTCGCCCGGATGATCCTCGATGGCTTCGACGATTACCGTGAGCACTTCCGCCAGATCACCGATGGCGCCCGCGAGCGTTTTGAAAAGGCCCAGTGGCAGCAAGGGCAGGCGGCGTCGGCGGCGCGCATCAACCTCTATGAAGAAAAGGTCAGCGAAGTGATTGCGCGTTTGCGCAGCAGCTTTGATGACGGCGCATTACTCGATGTTGACCAGTGGCCCGTGGTGAAAAGCGCCTACATCAGCCTGATCGACCTGCGCTTCGACGATGAGCTGTCCGAGACCTGGTACAACTCGATCTTCTGCGGTCTGTTCAGCCACGACCTGATCAGCGACGGCTGCATGTTCATCCACACCACCCGGCCCAGCCTGCGCCGGGCACGGGCCGCGCAGACGCGTACCTACACGCCTGCCGGGAAAATCCCGGAAATGCTCGCGCAGATCTTTGCCGACTACCGTTTCAGCGAGCCTTACGCCGACCTGGCCGGCGACCTGCGCCGCCTCGAGACCCAACTGCGGGAAAACCTGCCGGACTGGGTGTGCAAGGACCCGGACCTCAAGGTCGAGCTGTTTTCCTCGGTGCTCTACCGCAATAAAGGCGCCTACCTTGTAGGGCGTATCTACACCCGCGACGAACAATGGCCACTGGTGATCCCACTGCTGCACCGTGAAGGGCAGGGCATCCAGATCGACGCACTGATCACCGACGAAGCCGACGTGTCGATCATCTTCTCGTTTACCCGTTCCTACTTCATGGTGGATGTGCCGGTGCCGGCGGAATTCATCGGCTTTCTCAAGCGCATCCTGCCGGGCAAACACATCGCTGAGCTGTATACCTCGATCGGTTTCTACAAGCACGGCAAGTCAGAGTTCTACCGCGCCTTGATCAACCACCTGGCGACCACCGACGATCAATTCATCATGGCTCCCGGCGTGCGTGGCATGGTCATGAGCGTGTTCACGCTGCCGGGCTTCAACACGGTGTTCAAGATCATCAAGGACCGCTTTTCACCGTCGAAAAACGTCAACCGTGCCACCGTGATCGAGAAGTACCGGCTGGTCAAAAGCGTCGACCGGGTCGGGCGCATGGCCGATACCCAGGAGTTCGCCGACTTCCGTTTCCCCTTGAGCAAATTCGAGCCCGACTGCCTGGCCGAATTGCTGGAAGTGGCCGCCGGCACCGTCGAGGTGGAAGGCGACAGCGTTCTGATCCGCCACTGCTGGACCGAGCGACGCATGACCCCGCTCAACCTCTACCTCGACAACGCCAACCCCGCCCAAGTGCGCGAAGCGCTGGAAGACTACGGTCTGGCGATCAAGCAACTGGCGGCGGCCAACATCTTTCCCGGCGACATGCTGCTGAAGAATTTCGGCGTCACCCGCCACGGCCGCGTGGTGTTCTACGACTACGATGAAATCTGCTTTCTCACCGAGGCCAACTTCCGCCACATCCCCGCGCCGCGTACTCCCGAAGATGAAATGGCTTCCGAGCCCTGGTACTCGATTGGCCCGCTGGATGTATTCCCCGAGGAATTCCCGCCGTTCCTGTTTGCCGATGCTGGCCAGCGCAAGTTGTTCGATGAGCTGCATGGCGAGTTGTACAACGCCGATTACTGGAAAGGGCTGCAGGAGGCGATTCGCGCCGGCAAGGTGATCGATGTATTCCCGTACAGACGCAAAGACCGCGATAACGAATGAGGGGGCACGCTTGTGGGCGGTTTTCTGCGACAATCCGCCTCCTGCATATATAGACGACCTTTGCGTACCTGATGACCGACCAAGCGCCCACTATCGACCAACTGCTCAAGACCCTCGATCACGCCATGCTCGCCGACCGCCACCGCTTGCGGCGGCAATTGCTTGAGCTGCGCAAGAAGCCCGACGAGGAAAAGCTGGCGCAGTGGGTTGCGCGCATGCAGGCGTCTTGCGCCCAGGTCACGGCGCGGCGTGCCAGCCTGCCGGTGATCCGCTACGACGACAGCCTGCCTATTGCGGCCAAGCGTGATGAGATCAAAGCCGCGCTGAACAAGCACCAGGTGCTGATCATTGCCGGTGAGACCGGCTCGGGTAAGACCACCCAGTTGCCGAAGATCTGCCTGGAAATCGGTCGTGGCCAATTCGGCCTGATCGGTCACACCCAGCCACGGCGAATTGCGGCACGCAGCGTTGCCAGTCGGGTGGCCGAGGAGTTGGTCACGCCGTTGGGCGCGTTGGTGGGTTATCAGGTGCGTTTTGAAGACCAGAGCGATTCCAACACCCTGATCAAGCTGATGACCGACGGCATCCTGCTGGCGGAAACCCAGAACGATCGCTACCTGGAACGCTACGACACGATCATCGTCGACGAAGCCCACGAACGCAGCCTGAACATCGACTTCCTGCTGGGCTACCTGAAGACCTTGCTGCCGCGTCGTCCGGACCTGAAAGTCATCATCACCTCGGCAACCATCGACCTGGAGCGGTTTTCCAAGCATTTCGACGACGCGCCGATTGTCGAAGTGTCGGGCCGCACCTTTCCGGTGGAGACCTGGTATCGCCCGCTGACCCTGGAACAGGACGAGGAGGGCAACCGCGTCGAGGATGACTTGACCGTTGACCAGGCGATCCTCGCCACCCTCGATGAAGTCGCCGCCTATGAGCGCAGCGAGCGGCGCAGCCCTGGCGATGTGCTGGTGTTCCTGCCGGGCGAGCGCGAGATCCGCGACGCCGCCGACATGCTGCGCAAGGCCCAGCTCAAGCACACCGAAATCCTGCCGCTGTACGCGCGGCTGTCTCCAGCCGAACAGCAGCGCATCTTCCAGTCCCATCCGGGTCGGCGCGTGGTGCTGGCGACCAACGTTGCGGAAACCTCGCTGACTGTGCCGGGCATTCGTTATGTGATCGACAGCGGCACCGCGCGCATCAGCCGCTACAGCTACCGCGCCAAGGTGCAGCGCCTGCCGATCGAGGCGATTTCCCAGGCCAGCGCCAACCAGCGTAAGGGCCGTTGCGGCCGGGTCGAGCCGGGCATCTGCATCCGTTTGTACAGCGAAGAGGATTTTATCGGGCGTCCGGAATTTACCGACCCGGAGATCCTGCGCACCAACCTCGCGGCTGTGATCCTGCAGATGCTGCATCTGCGCCTCGGCGAGATCACCGATTTCCCGTTTATCGAGCCGCCGGACGGCAAGGCCATCAGCGACGGTTTCAACTTGCTGCAAGAGCTGTCGGCGGTGGACCGCAACAGTCAGCTCACGCCATTGGGCCGTCAGTTGGCGCGCCTGCCGGTGGACCCGCGCATGGGCCGCATGCTGCTGGAAGCCGCCAAGCTCGGCAGCTTGCAGGAAGTACTGATCGTCGCCAGCGCCATGTCGATCCAGGACCCGCGCGAGCGTCCGCCGGAGCGCCAACAGGCCGCCGACCAGGCGCACGCACAGTGGAAAGATCCGGATTCGGACTTCGCCGGGTTGGTCAATCTGTGGCGCGGTTTTGAAGAGCAGCGCCAGGCACTGACAGCGAGCCCGTTGCGCAACTGGTGCCGCAAGAACTTCCTCAACTACCTGCGTTTGCGCGAGTGGCGCGACTCCCATCGTCAGTTGAGCCTGATCTGCCGCGACATGCAGTTGACCGTCAATAAAGAACCGGCGGATTTCCCGAAACTGCACAAGGCGGTGCTGTCCGGCCTGCTCAGCCAGATCGGCCAGAAAACCGAAGACGGCGATTACCTCGGCGCACGCCAGCGCCGTTTCTGGATTCACCCGTCCTCGGGCATCGGCAAGAAGCGTCCGCAATGGCTGATGACCGCCGAGCTGGTGGAAACCACCAAGCTGTATGCGCGCATGGTCGCCAAGATCGACGCCGACTGGATCGAGCCGCTGGCCGGGCATTTGATCAAGAAAAATCACTTCGAACCCCATTGGGAGAAGAAGCGCGGCCAGGTGGTGGCCTTTGAGCAGATCACCCTGTTCGGGTTGATTGTGGTCGGGCGTCGCCCGGTGCATTACGGGCCGATTGACCCGGTGGTGTCCCGCGAGCTGTTTATCCGCGAAGGCCTGGTGCGTGGCGAGATCCAGTCGCGGGCCAAGTGCCTCACGGCCAACCAGCAACTGCTGGAGCAACTCGACGAACTGGAAGCCAAGGCGCGCCGTCGCGACATCCTGGCGGACGAAGAAACCCTGTTCGCCTTCTACGACGCGCGGTTGCCGGCGGAGATCCACCAGACCGCGACCTTCGACAGTTGGTACAAGGTCAACAGCCAGAAAGACCCGCAACTGCTGATCATGCGCGAAGAGGACGTACTGGCCCGTGAGGCCAGTGAAGTCACCGCCGCGCATTATCCGGACACCCTGCACCTGGGCGACCTGGAATTGGCGCTGAGTTACCACTTCGAACCCAATCACCCACGCGACGGTGTGACCCTGCGCGTGCCGGCGCCGCTTTTGCCTGCATTGCCGCCAGAGCGCCTGGAATGGCTGGTGCCGGGGGTGATCGAAGCCAAATGCATCGCCCTGGTACGCAACCTGCCCAAAGCGCTGCGCAAGAACTTCGTGCCGGTGCCGGACTTCGTCAAGGCTGCGCTGCAACGCATCGAATTCGGCCAGGGTTCGTTGCCCCAGGCGCTGGGCCGTGAGTTATTGCGCATGACCGGGGCGCGGGTCAGCGATGAAGCCTGGGCCGAAGCCGCGCAGCAGGTCGAAAGCCACCTGAAGATGAACCTGGAGGTGGTCGATGGCCAAGGCAAGTTCCTCGGCGAAGGCCGCGACCTGGCCGAACTGACGGCACGTTTTGCGGAGGCCAGTCAGGCCGCGCTGGCCGTGCCGCAAACCGCGAAAAGCCAACAGCCGGTGGAAGCCAAGGTGTTTGCGGCGGTGGCGGAAAAGACTCAACAGAAGATCGCCGGGCTGTCGATGACGGTGTATCCGGCGCTGGTGGAAGAAAACGGCACGGTCAAGGAAGGGCGCTTCTCCACGGCCGCCGAGGCGGAGTTCCAGCATCGCCGCGCCTTGCAGCGTTTGCTGATGCAACAACTGGCGGAACCGGCGAAATTCCTGCGTGGCAAATTGCCGGGCCTCACCGAGCTGGGCCTGATGTACCGCGAATTGGGCCGCATCGATGCACTGGTGGAAGACATCCTGCTGGCCAGCCTCGACACCTGTGTACTCGAAGGCGAAGCCAACCTGCCGCGTGATGGCGCAGGCCTGGCCGCCTTGGCCGAGCGCAAGCGTGGCAGTTGGACCGAACACGCCGAGCGCCTGGCGCGCCTGACCCTGGACGTGCTGAAACTGTGGCACGGCCTGCAGAAACGCTTCAAAGGCAAGATTGACCTCGCCCAGGCCGTGGCCCTGAACGACATCAAGCAGCAGCTGAGCAACTTGGTGTACCCGGGTTTTGTGCGGGAAACCCCGGCGCAATGGTTCAAGGAATTGCCGCGTTACCTCAAGGCCATTGAGTTGCGCCTGGAGAAACTGCCGAGCCAGGTGCAAAAGGATCGGGTGTGGAGCGGCGAACTGGCCGGTTTGTGGACGCAGTACGAAAACCGTCTGAAAAAACATGCCCAGGAAGGTAAACGCGACCCTCAGCTGGAGCTTTATCGCTGGTGGCTGGAGGAATATCGCGTGTCGTTGTTTGGCCAGCAACTGGGCACCAAAGTACCGATTTCCGACAAGCGCTTGAGCAAACAATGGAGCTTGGTCGAAGCTTGACCCCCCGTAGATCCTCTGTGGTGTGGTGAGCGGGCTTGTTGTGGTGAGCGGGCTTGCCCCGCGCTGGGGCGCGAAGCGGCCCCTCGTACAGGCAATCAAGATACTGCTGAAACACCACAGGGTCTGGAATGGGGCCGCTTCGCGCCCCAGCGCGAGCAAGCTCGCTCACCACAGGGTTGTGTGTAAGCCTCTGACTAGGGTGTTTATCTGGCATATGGCGCCAAATCCCAGGGTTTGTGGCAAACTTCGCGCCTATAAATGCCGGGATCGTCGTGAAGGGCTGCGACGCGATGGAATAAAGCGATGCCAGTTTGATGTCCGCTGGGCGGGATCGAACTACTTATAGTTTGGTACGACGGTACCAATATCTTCTGCCTGACAGATTTAGAGGAACGACCGTGCATAACGTCGTCATCAGCGGCACTGGCCTGTACACCCCGGCCAACAGCATCTCCAACGAAGAGCTGGTGCAGTCTTTCAATGCCTACGTGCATCAGTTCAACAGCGACAACGCCGCCGACATCGAGCGAGGTGACGTGCAGCCGCTGACCGAATCCAGTGCAGCCTTTATCGAAAAAGCCTCGGGTATCAAGAGCCGTTTCGTGATGGACAAGGACGGCATTCTCGACCCGCAGCGCATGGCTCCACGCCTGCCCGAGCGCAGCAACGATGAATGGTCAGTGCTCTGCCAGATGGCCGTCGGTGCTGCCGAACAGGCCCTGCAACGCGCCGGCAAGACCGCCGCCGACATCGACGGTGTGATTGTCGCGTGCTCCAATCTGCAACGCGCCTACCCGGCCATCGCTATTGAAGTCCAGGAAGCGCTGGGTATCGAAGGGTTTGGTTTCGACATGAACGTGGCGTGTTCCTCGGCCACCTTCGGCATCCAGAACGCCGCCAACAGCATCCAACTGGGCCAGGCGCGGGCGATTTTGATGGTCAACCCGGAAGTCTGCACCGGCCACCTGAATTTCCGCGACCGTGACAGCCACTTCATCTTTGGTGATGCGGCCACTGCCGTGGTCCTGGAGCGCGCCGACCTGGCGACTTCCGAGCATCAGTTCGATGTGGTGAGCACCAAGCTGCTGACCAAGTTCTCGAATAACATCCGCAACAACTTCGGTTTCCTCAACCGCACGGCGGAAGAAGGCATCGGCGCGCCCGACAAGCTGTTCGTGCAGGAAGGCCGCAAGGTATTCCGCGATGTGTGCCCGATGGTGGCCGAGCTGATCGGCGTGCATTTGCAAGAAAACCAGCTGAACGTAGCCGATGTGAAGCGCTTCTGGCTGCATCAGGCCAACCTGAGCATGAACCACCTGATCGTGAAGAAACTGCTGGGCCGCGAAGCCTCGGTGGAAGAAGCGCCGGTGATCCTCGATACTTACGCCAATACCAGCTCGGCGGGCTCTGTCATTGCATTCCACAAATACCAGGATGATTTGACCAAGGGCTCCGTGGCGGTACTCAGCTCGTTTGGCGCGGGCTATTCGATCGGCAGCGTGATCCTGCGCAAACGCTAAGACAATCGAGGTCTTGAATGGCAGCAGCGGACGACGCGCACCTGCTTGAACGCCTGCTCAAGGGTGAGCAGCGGGCCTACAAGGAATTGGTCACCACCTACCAGAGCGCCATGCGGGCGGTGGCTTATGCCATTGTCGGCCAGCGTCACGCCGACGAAGTCGTGCAAGACGCCTGGCTGTCGGTGGTGCGCAACCTGGCCAAGTTCGAAGGGCGTTCCAGCCTCAAGACCTGGCTGCTGACCATCACCGCCAACGCCGCCAAGGGGCGCTATAAGCAGAATCGTCGCGAAGTGTTGCTCGACGACCTGCCTTCGCCCCATGGCACGATTGGTGATGATCGCTTTTCCCCCGATGATGGCCACTGGGCCGTCGCCCCCTACGCCTGGCACCAGGACACTCCGGAAGCCCTGCTGACCGAGGATGAACTGCGTAAATGCCTGGAGCATACGTTGCTGAGTCTGTCTGAGTTGCAGAGCAGCGTGCTGGTGCTGCGTGAGCGCCAGGGCTTGGAGTTGGAAGAGATCTGTAATCTTCTGACGCTGTCGCTCTCCAATGTCCGTGTGCTGTTGCATCGAGCACGGCTTAAAGTCTTCGCCACGGTGGAGCATTTTGAGGAAACGGGCGAATGTTGACCTGTAAAGAACAAGTGGCACGTTCCAGTGACTATCTCGATGGGCAATTGACGTTTCGCGAGCGTCTGCTGGTGCGTCATCACTTGATGTTCTGCCCGAACTGCCGTCGGTTTATCCGCCAGATGCGCCTGATGCAGGCGACGCTGAAGATAATGCCGGATGAGCCGGTAGAGGGTGTGGAGGCCTTGGCGCAGCGGTTGGCTGAAGAACGACTCAAGGATCACAAAGGCGGGGAATAAGCAGGCTCGCGTGGATGGATCGGACGGATGATGGGGACCGATCCACCCACGCAAGACTGTTGCAGCGACCTCGGGCCGTCCTGGCCCAAGGCTTTTAACTCTTACATTTAGAACTTGGCTTCTGCGTCCAGCTGCAGGGTATTGGCGTTCGCGTCGCGATAGCCAGGGGCGCTGGCGTAGTCCGCTTTGGTCAGGAAGTAAGTGGCGCCGACCGCGAAGTTCTTGTCGATGTCGTAACCGACCTTGAACTTGTGGCCGCGTGCACCGGTGAAGCCGCCGGCGAAGTCCGAGTCGGTGAGCGCGCCGACCACTGCGTAACGTTGTACGTCGCGGTAGTTGTAGTCCAGGTTGAAGCCGAAGACCTTGGACTTGGCACCGAGCAACCAGGCAGTGTCCTGATCTTTGTCTGTGGCTTTGGTGTTTTGCACGTACTGGCCATAGAACGACAGCGGAACAGCCAGGCCACCGATGTCGATTTGGCTGAAGCCTTCATACAAACGGTACTCGCTGGCATTGCCGGCGGTGGTGTTCGCGATGGTTTCGGCCGGGGTCAGGCATTGGAAGGAGCCAGCGGTTGGGCAACGGCTGTCTTCATCGTTCTGGAACGCGTAGACGCTGCCGCCCACGGTCAGTTTCAGGTTGTCGGTCAGCGAGAAGCGCGAACCCAACTGGCCTGCCGTCATGCGCAGGTCGTTGCGAAATTGCACGCCGTCGCCGTTGACGTTGTCCTTGAGGTTGTAGTTACCCAGGCTGCCGAACAGCTCGGCGCTGCTGCCCAGTGGGTATTTGTAGGTGACGGCCAGGCCTTCCGGGTTGATATCGCTGTCCCAGATCACGTCGCCCATGCTGACCCACGGTTGCAGCATTTTGCCGCCGATCACGTGCAGGTTCTTGATTTGAGTCGGGTGGTAGTCGATGTAGCCAAGGTCCAGCCAGATCGACTTCTTGTTGAAGTAGCCGTCCAGGTCCTGGTTGGTGGAGCGGGCGTCGTCGCTGCTGCCGGTGGCGATACGGATGCCGGTGTCGACTTGTGAGTTGATCTCGGTATAGGCGCCCAGACGCGCACGGATGCGCTCACGATCCTTGTCTTTGCCGCCGTTGTTCGGGGTGCCGTCGATCTTGATGGTTTCGTGGCGGAAGCGCACGTCACCCTTGAGTTGAGTCTTGGCCGCCCAGGCCAGCTTCTGGTCGAAGCTGCTCAGCTCGTTGGTTTTCTTCGCGGTGGCCGCGATCTGTTCGTTGGTCTCTTGTTGAGCTTGCCGTGCGATCTGCTGCTCTTTCTGGTCCCGTGCCAGTTCAGCTTGCAGTTCGCTGTACTGAGCATTGGTGATCTGGCCGTTGGCCTTGAGCATGTCGAGCAATTTAGCGTCGACTGCAGCGCTGGCCGGAACGCTCAGGGCCAGTAACAGGCCGCCGCACAGGACCGCCGCAGTTTTAGTGGAAGCAAGACGCATATCAATCTCCGAAAGTGAGGAGGGATGGCAAACCATCCAGGACACAACCGACCGATGACGGACGGAAAAATAACCACCTGCTAGAACCAGGCGCTCTAAAAACAGGCGTCAGTATCACGATCGTTTATGACGGAGCAGTGGCGAAGTGATGTCATCTAGATGACAAATTTTTCATGTTAGGAACTATTGGTTTGGAGCCTTGTCGCGCGAAACGGGGGTGTGCCGAAGCCGGCAATCAGCGATACTCGCCAGGCTTTCACGCCCTGAAGTAGTGAGGATGCCGATGCCGTTGCAACGCCTGGACAGCCTGTCCGAGATCGCCCCGCAAGCCTGGGATGCGCTGGTGCCACAGGCCCAGCCGTTCGTGCGGCACGCCTTCCTGAGCGCATTGGAAGACAGCGCCAGCCTGGGCCCGCAATCGGGCTGGCAACCGGAGCATTTGCTGCATTGGGAAGGTGATCGGCTGGTGGCGGCACTGCCCAGTTACCGCAAGTGGCATTCCTACGGCGAGTACGTGTTTGATCACGGTTGGGCGGATGCCTGCGAACGGGCAGGCATTGAGTATTACCCTAAGTTGCTGACCGCCGTGCCGTTCAGCCCGGTCAGTGGGCCACGCCTGCTGGCGGCGAGTGCAGACGATGGTCTAGAGCTGCTAAAGAGCCTGCCGGGTTACCTGGAAATCGAAGGGCTCTCGAGCGCCCACATAAACTTCACCGACGAACTGGCCGATGCGGCACTGGCCCAACAACCGGGATGGCTGCAGCGTTTGGGTTGTCAGTTTCACTGGCAGAACCGGGGTTACCGCGATTTCCAGGATTTTCTTGATGCCTTGAGTTCACGCAAGCGCAAACAGATGCGCAAAGAGCGCGAGCAAGTGGCAGGGCAGGGCATCGACTTCCAGTGGCTGCAAGGCCATGAACTGAGCGAAGCCCAGTGGGATTTCGTCTACGCCTGCTATGCCAACACCTACGCGATCCGCCGCCAATCTCCTTACCTCACCCGTGCGTTCTTCAGCCTGTTGGCCGACCGCATGCCCGAAGCGATCCGCGTGGTCCTGGCCAAACAAGGCACACGCCCAGTGGCCATGGCCTTCAGCCTGATCGGAGGCGACAGCTTCTACGGCCGCTACTGGGGTTGCCTGGCAGAGTTCGACCGCCTGCATTTCGAGACCTGTTTCTACCAGGGTATGGATTACGCCATCGCTCATGGCCTGCAACGTTTCGATGCGGGGGCACAGGGCGAGCACAAGTTGATCCGTGGGTTTGAGCCGGTGATTACACGGTCATGGCACTACCTGCGCCATCCGGGCTTGAAGAATGCGGTTGAGGATTTTCTGGAGCGCGAGCGGGTGGGGATTGTGGCGTATGCGCAGGAGGCGAGGGGAGCCCTGCCTTATCGGCAGGGCTGAACCACTGGTCTGGCGGCGCTTCAAACCAAGACTGAAATCGTTATCCTGTATGTACAAAAGTACATACAGGATGTGCCATGTTATTTGAGTGGGATGAATCCAAAAATAACGCCAATATTGTTAAGCACGGCATCGATTTCAATGACGTCCCGGATATCTTTAGGCACCCAATGCTGGCCTTACGCGATGATCGAGCGGATTATGGCGAGGAGCGTTGGATTAGTATTGGCTGGATCAAATTGTTAATAGGTGTGGTCGTATACACCGAACGACGTGGTGATGTGATCCGTATCATCTCCGCCCGAAAAGCAACCAAGAAGGAGGCCAAATATTATGACGCAAACATCGAAAACTGATTGGGAGCGCTTGGCCAAAATGAATGATAAAGAGATCGATACCAGCGATATCCCTGAGCTGGATGCCGATTTTTTCCGGCGTGCTGAGTTACGTGTCCCCGTGAAGCAGGCGGTCACTATCAGGCTAGACGCTGACGTATTGGAGTGGTTCAAAGGTCAAGGATCTGGTTACCAGACGCGCATAAATCAGCTATTGCGCCAGTACATGCAGGCCCATCAAGGGTGATTGGCGTTTAGAAAAGTTCAGCCCTGCCTTTATCGGCAGGACTGAACCCAGCTTGCCTCAGCCCGGCGCCTCCTTGCCAAGCCATCGATAGGTAACCCCACCCATCACCGCACCCAGGATCGGCGCGAGCCAGAACATCCACAACTGCTGGATCGCCCACCCGCCGACGATCAGGGCCGGGCCGGTACTGCGGGCCGGGTTGACCGAGGTGTTGGTCACGGGAATGGAGATCAGGTGGATGAGTGTCAGCGCCAGGCCGATCGCGATGGGCGCGAGGCCCGGTGGGGCGCGGCGGTCGGTGGCGCCGAGGATGATCACCACGAACATGGCGGTCATCACCAGCTCACTGACAAACCCCGCCGCCATCGAATACCCGCCGGGCGAATGCTCGCCATAGCCGTTGGACGCCAGGCCCGACGCCAGTTCGAACCCCGGTTTGCCGCTGGCAATGAAATACAGCAGCGCAGCGGCGATCGTACCGCCGACCACCTGCGCCACGATGTACGCCGGCAGTTCCCTGGCCGGGAACCGTCCGCCTACCACCAGCCCCACCGACACTGCCGGGTTGAGGTGACAACCGCTGATATGCCCGATGGCGAACGCCATGGTCAGCACCGTGAGCCCGAATGCCAGGGACACGCCCAACAATCCGATCCCGACTGCGGGGAACGCTGCGGCCAGCACCGCACTCCCGCAACCGCCCAACACCAACCAAAATGTACCTAGCCCCTCTGTGATTGAACGCTTGAACAAAGACATGCAACCCGTCCTTGATAGATCGCTCTACCGGATCCGTAAATCAGTGATGCTCCCTGCAGATTTACTTCAGCGCCCGTCTGGGCACTGCACTGATTACAGCAGGATTGCGGCAAAAGTGTAGGTACGAGGGTTCAATCGATACCGACGAACCCGCCCGTCTGGTGCTGCCACAACCGCGCATACAGCCCGCCATGGGCAAGCAGCTCGGCGTGACTGCCACTTTCGGCGATCTGGCCTTTCTCCAGCACCACCAGGCGATCCATCCGTGCAATGGTCGACAACCGGTGCGCGATCGCAATCACCGTCTTGCCCTGCATCAGGGTTTCCAGGCTCTCCTGGATCGCCGCTTCCACTTCCGAATCCAACGCGGAGGTGGCTTCGTCCATGATCAGGATCGGCGCGTCCTTGAGCAGCACGCGGGCAATGGCGATACGCTGACGCTGCCCGCCGGAAAGCTTCACCCCGCGCTCACCGACATGCGCATCCAGCCCGGTGCGGCCTTCGGAGTCCGACAGCAATGGGATGAACTCATCGGCGCGCGCCTTGTGTACGGCGGCCCAGAGTTCTTCGTCGGTGGCGTCGGGCTTGCCGTACAGCAGGTTGTCGCGGATCGAACGGTGCAGCAGCGACGTGTCCTGGGTGATCATGCCGATCTGTTCGCGCAGGGATTCCTGGGCGACCTCGGCAATGTTCTGGCCATCGATCAGGATGCGTCCGCCTTGCAGGTCGTACAGGCGCAGCAGCAGGTTGACCAAGGTCGACTTGCCGGCACCCGATGGGCCGATCAACCCGATCTTTTCGCCAGCCTTGATCTCAAGGTTCAGGCCGCCAATGATCCCGCTCTTCTTGCCGTAGTGGAAATCCACCTGTTCGAAGCGCACTTCGCCCCGTGGCACGCTCAAGCGTGGGGCATGCTCGCGGTCGATCACGGCGAGCGGTTGGGCGATGGTTTTCAGGCCGTCCTGCACCTGGCCGATGTTCTCGAAAATGCCGTTGACCACCCACATGATCCAGCCGGACATGTTGACGATACGGATCACCAAACCGGTGGCCAGGGCAATCGCGCCCACCGAGATCAGCGACTGCGTCCACAACCACAGGGCCAGGCCGGTGGTGGTGACGATCAGCATGCCGTTCATGGTGGTGATCACGATGTCCATGCTGGTCACCACGCGGCTGGCCAGTTGGGTTTTTTCGGTTTGCTCGATGATCGCTTCCTTGGCGTATTCCTGCTCATAGCGGGTATGGGCGAACAGCTTCAAGGTGGTGATGTTGGTGTAGCCGTCGACGATGCGGCCCATCAATTTGGAACGCGCTTCGGAGGAAATCACCGAGCGCTCCTTCACCCGTGGCACGAAGTAGCGCAGCGCCAGGCTGTAGCAAAGAATCCAGCTCACCAGCGGAATCATCAGGCGCCAGTCGGCCTCGGCAAACAGCACCAGGGAGCTGATGGCGTAGATCGCCACGTGCCAGATCGCATCCACTGCCGCCACCGCAGAGTCGCGCAGGGAGTTGCCGGTCTGCATGATGCGCTGGGCAATACGCCCGGCGAAGTCGTTCTGGAAGAAATTCAGGCTCTGCTTGAGCACGTAACTGTGGTTCTGCCAGCGGATCAGGCTGGTCATGCCGGGGCTGATGGTCTGGTGCACCAGCAGGTCATGCAGGGCGCCGAAGATCGGGCGCAACAGCAGGGCGACCACGGCCATCCAGATCAGCTCGGTGCTGTGCAGTTGGAAGAAGTTGGCCGGAGGCGTGCCCTGGGCCAGGTCGATGATGCGGCTCAGGTAGCTGAACAGTGCGACTTCGATCAACGCACCGATCAGGCCCACCACCAGCAAGGCGGCGAAATGCGGCCACACCTGGCGCAGGTAGTAGAGGTAGAAGGGCAAGACTTTGTCGGGCGGGGCTTCGCTGGGGGCGTCGCGGAAAATATCGATCAGTTGTTCAAAACGACGATAGAGCATTAGGGTTGACGCCCGCAGGGCGGGCTCTCCTTTCAAATACGCGCGGTACCTTGTGGGCACCGCGCGGGGCTACCTGAATAAAGCCCTGTTACCTCAGTCGATGCGCTTGGCCGACTTGATGTACACAGGATCGATTGGCACGTTCTGCATGCCCTGCTTGGTGGTGGTCTGCGAGTTGACGATCACATCAACCACGTCCATGCCCTTGACCACTTTGGCGAATACGGCATAACCGCGATCACGGCCTGGGTCGAGGAAGGCATTGTCGGCCACGTTGATGAAGAACTGGCTGGTGGCCGAATCCGGGTCACTGGTGCGCGCCATGGACAGGGTGCCACGTACGTTATGCAGGCCATTGCTGGCTTCGTTCTTGATCGGCGCTTCAGTTGGCTTTTGCGACATCGACTGAGTAAACCCGCCGCCCTGCACCATGAAGCCTGGGATCACGCGGTGGAAAATCGTGTTGGTGTAGAAGCCCTTGTCGACATAGGCCAGGAAGTTCTTGGTGCTGATTGGTGCCTTGACCGGGTCCAGTTCGATCTCGATGTCGCCATTGGTTGTGGTGATCAATACGTGGGGCGCCTTGACGGGCTCGGCGGCCATCAGGTTGGCGGCGAACAGAACGGAACCGGCGAAGAAGGCGATTTTTTTCAACATGGGTCAGTGATCCTGGGTAGTGGTTTCGACTGTCTTTAGAAAATCGAGCAGGGTTGCGTTAAAGACTTCGGGTTGGTCCAAGGGCGTGGCATGGCGGGAATCCTCGATCACCACCAGTCGCGCATCGGGCAGCAGTTTTACATAGTTTTCTTTTTGCGCCACGGGGGTGTAGTCGTGGTCGGCGCTGATGACCAGGGTTGGACAGGTGATTCTGGAAAGTCGTTCCTGCACGCCCCAGCCCACAATGGCATCGAAGCTGGCGAGATAAGCACGTTTGTCGTTTTTTGCCCAGCGTTCGGCCATCTTGCGGCGCAGGTCGGCCTGATGCGGTTTTGGGAACAGACGGTCGCCCAATGCCTTGCCGATGGTGGCCAGGCTGAGCACACGCGCCAGGCTCCAGCGTTTGGCCCATTGCCAGTAATCATCGGCACTGCGCACCTTCACCTCTGGCGCGCTGTTGACGATGCACAGGCTCTTGACCTGCGCGGGTTCGTCCACCGCCAACTGGAAGGCAATCATGCCGCCCATGGACAAGCCCACCACATGGGCGGGTGGCAAATCCAAGTGTTCGATCAATGCCAGCAAATCAAAGGTGAAGCCCTGGATGCTGTAGCGCTCGCGCGGTTTGTCCGAGCGGCCGTGGCCGCGCACATCGACCACGATCAGGCGGTAATGCCTGGCCAGCACCGGAATCTGCAGTTCCCAATCCTGGCTGCTGGAGCCCAGGCCGTGGATCAGGATCAGCGGCGTGCCGTGGCCGTATTCTTCGTAGTGCAGGCTGCATCCTTCGTGGTCGAACCAGGCCATGCATGAACTCCGTTTCAGGCTTGCTGCGGGGCGGCGAAAGGCGCGTCCAACGGGGCGGTGTCAAAGGTGCGCAGCAGTTCCACGAGGATCTGCGTCGCCGGCCCCAAGGGTTTGTCCTTGTTCGAATACAGGTAGAACGTCGGGTTGCGGCTTCCACCCTTTTCCAAGGGTAGCTGCTTGAGCAGGCCTTCCTTCATTTCGCGTTCGATCAGGTGACGGGGCAACCAGGCAAAGCCCAGGCCGCTGCTGACAAACGTGGCGGCGGTGGCCAGGCTGCCGACGGTCCAGCGCTGTTCGGCGCCAAGCCAACCCACATCCCGTGGTTGCTGGCGGCCGGAATCGCGAATCACCACCTGCATCTGGCTTTCCAGGTCCTGAAAGCTCAGCTCGCGGTTCAGGCGGTGCAATGAGTGGTCCGGATGGGCCACGGCAATGAATTCCACATCGCTCATTTCCGTGCCCAGGTAGCCGGGGATGATGAAGCCGCTGATGGCCAGGTCGGCCATGCCATCGAGCAACAGCTCTTCGACGCCCGACAGCACTTCCTCACGCAGGCGCACACGACAACCCCGGCTCTGCGGCATAAATGCGGTGAGCGCGCGTACCAGGCGTGCGTTCGGATAGGCCGCATCCACCACCAGGCGCACCTCGGCTTCCCAGCCTTGTTCCATGTGGTGGGCGAGGTCTTCCAATTGGCTGGCGTTTTTCACCAGCTGTCGGGAGCGGCGCAACAGCACTTCACCCGCGTCAGTGAGCACGGCTTTGCGCCCGTCGATGCGCAGCAGCGGCACGCCAAGCTGGTCTTGCATGCGGGCCACGGTGTAGCTCACCGAGGACTGCGAACGGTGCAGCGCTTCGGCCGCCTGGGCGAAGCCGCCATGGTCGACCACGGCTTGCAGCGTGCGCCATTGATCGAGGGTAACGCGGGGCGCTTTCAAGATGGGTTCCTCTTGTCCTAAGCTGACAGTCCTTATTGGAGACTGCCGAATGAGAAAATTCTGTTGTGTGTTGCTGGCGCTGCTGCCATTGAGTGCATTTGCCTACCCTATCGACGTGACGAAAAAGATCGACGGCGTCAGCATCGACTACACCGCCTCCGATGTGGACGGTGATATCAGCTCGATTCAACTCAATAACTACGGCACTCAAGACGCGCTTTGCTCGGTAACCTTCACCAACGGCCCGGAATCGCCGCGCCGCAGAACGGTCACGGTGCCGGCGGGCAAAAGCACCAACACCACGGTCAAGTTCAACCGCGCCATTATCAAGATGCGTATCGCCCTGGCTTGCGCACCGAAGTAACCCAGCAGCGGAGCATGCTCTGCTTATAAACAAATTTATAGATGGGTTATAGCAGTTTTTTGCGCTTTTTTATCGAATTGGCTCTGTTTAATCTCCACTCCATCGCCTTACAGCAATTTCCGATGGAGCCTACCCAGCCATGTCCAACGTTCTGATCATCGAAAGCAGCGCCCGCCAGCAGGATTCGATTTCCCGCCAACTGACTCAGCAATTCATCAGCCAATGGCAGGTCGCCCACCCGGCGGACCAGATCACCGTGCGTGACGTGGCCCTCAACCCGGTTCCGCACCTGGACGCCAACCTGCTCGGCGGCTGGATGAAGCCAGCGGATCAACGCAACGACAGCGAGCAGGCGTCCCTGGATCGCTCCGACGAATTGACCAACGAACTGCTGGCGGCCGACGTGCTGGTGATGGCCGCACCGATGTACAACTTCGCCATTCCCAGCACCCTCAAAGCCTGGCTGGACCACGTGTTGCGCGCCGGTGTGACCTTCAAGTACACCGCCACCGGGCCACAGGGGCTGCTGACCGGCAAACGCGCCATCGTGCTCACTGCGCGCGGCGGCATCCATACCGGCGCGAGCTCCGATCACCAGGAACCCTATCTGCGCCAGGTCATGGCCTTTATCGGGATTCATGACGTCACCTTCATTCACGCCGAAGGAGTGAACTTGAGCGGTGACTTCCAAGAGAAGGGCATCAACCACGCCAAGGCGCTGTTGGCCCAGGTCGCCTGATCCGTTAATCGCCAGATAATCCCGAGATGGTTATCTAGCTCCACGCAAGCCCTTCAAGTACGCGTAACAGACCTCCCTTTGCACTTTTGCTCCTGAGTGCTCCTGCCCGACTGCCGCTTTAGCGAGGTCGGGTTTTTTTTGCCCCGAGTTTCTTCAACCGCCGAAAACCTTTAATGTCCCGCCCATTCGAAACGAGGCGCGCATGGGCTACTTACTGGTTGTCACCCTGATTCAGGTATTTTCCTTCAGCTTGATCGGCGAATACCTCGCCGGACACGTCGACAGCTACTTCGCCGTCCTAGTGCGCGTGCTGCTGGCCGGCTTGGTATTCATCCCGCTGACGCGCTGGCGCTCGGTTGAACCGGGCTTCATGCGCGGCCTGCTGGTGATCGGCGCGCTACAGTTCGGTGTGACGTACGTGTGCCTGTACCTGAGCTTTCGCGTGCTCACGGTGCCGGAAGTGTTGTTGTTCACCATCCTCACGCCGTTGCACGTGACGCTTATCGAGGATGCGCTTAACCGGCGCTTCAACCCCTGGGCGTTGATTGCCGCGTTGGTGGCGGTGGCGGGCGCGGCGGTGATCCGTTTCGACCAGATCACTGCGCACTTCCTCGGGGGGTTCCTGTTGCTGCAACTGGCTAACTTCACCTACGCCGCCGGGCAGGTGATGTACAAGCACCTGGTCAAACGCTACCCAAGCGATCAGCCGCATTACCGGCGTTTTGGTTTCTTCTACGTGGGTGCGTTGCTGGTGGTGTTACCGGCGTTCCTGATGTTTGGCAAGGCCAACTACCTGCCCGATGCACCGCTGCAATGGGGTGTGCTGGTGTTCCTCGGGTTGGTCAGTACGGCGCTGGGCATGTACTGGTGGAACAAGGGCGCCTGCCTGGTGCAGGGCGGCACGTTGGCGGTGATGAACAACCTGCATGTGCCGGTGGGGTTGCTGTTGAACTTGCTGATCTGGAACCAGCATGAGCCGCTGGGGCGGTTGGCGTTGGGTGGGTTGGTGATTCTGGGGGCGGTGTGGATCAGTCGGTTGGGCAATCAACCGGGCAGTGGTGCAGTGAAAAAAGCGTCTTAGCAAAAAGTTGGATCGCCAGAAATGCGGAGGCCCCGCAAAGCGGGGCCGTCACATAACCTAGTCTCGTCACCGTTTCGTGTCGCACGGGAGTGGAGGTTCCTAGGGCTGCGGGGTGAGATTACCAGCCGCGATTTTTACGTCAACCCCCTATGGCGCCGGTTTAGGTCAACTGCACCATTCGGCAACAGTATGTTTATTTCAAGCAAAAGAACCTGTCTGCACTATCGCTCGCGCTTGTACATTTCTTTGCGCTAAAGGGAGCTTGCGGGTAGATGGTCTGGCAAACGTTGGAGGCGAAGCTCTCCACACCACGAATGAACCGCTACCTCATGGGGCATCAGGGCAATAAAGAGCATGCCGCTGCTGCCTATGTGCACAATATGAGGATCGCAGAGTCCCTGGTCTCGATTTTTCACGTGCTTGAAGTTGGGCTGCGCAACAGTATTCAGCGCGAGATGGTGCGCGAGTACCGACGTGACGACTGGTACGAGGCCTTCAAGGCAAGCACCAATCCAGAGCTTCGCTCCAGCTATCAAAAAGTAGACGACGCGCGTACGGCACTCATGAAAAGAGGTGTCGACCCAGGTCCGGACGACATCACGGCTGAGTTGAGCTTTGGCTTCTGGACTTCACTGTTCAATCGAAAGGCCTTTCCGGATGTTTCCAAGCCTTTGATGAAGGTATTTTTCTACTGCCCAAGAAACGCCAAGAAAGCTGACGTTATTCGTAGCCGCCTGAACAATGCGAGGGACCTGCGAAATCGCTGTTTCCACCACGAGCCACTCCTATGGCAACCGCTATTTGCCTTGCATCGGGATATCACAGAAGTAGTGCAGTGGATTGATCCTGATTTGTGCGCTTGGTTAAAAAGCCACGATCGACTCCCTACTGCATTAGTCGATTGGAGTCACTGGCGGGAGGCGGCGAAGCGTCCGGCCACCCAACCGGCCTCAAAATCTCAATAGCGCTATATCACGGTTTTTTCCGGTGCAGACAAATGACTGGCCCCCAACACCGCCGGCAAAACCCCCGCACGCAAATCATTCCCACTCGGCTGCTGATACAGGCTCAAGCCAAACTCCGGCAGCACCGCCAGCAGGTAATCAAAAATATCCCCCTGGATCCGCTCGTAGTCCGCCCACGCCGTGGTGCGGGTAAAGCAGTAGATCTCCAGCGGCACGCCTTGGGCGGTGGTTTGCATCTGGCGCACCATGCAGGTCATGTTCGGCTGGATGTCCGGGTGGCTTTTCAGGTAGGCAAGGGCATAAGCGCGGAAGGTGCCGAGGTTGGTCATGCGACGGCGGTTGGCCGAGAGTTGCGCAATGTGGCCCTGGGCTTCGTTCCAGGCCTTGAGTTCGGCCTGTTTGCGTCCGATGTAGTCGGTGAGCAGGTGCACCTGGGTCATGCGTACTTCCTCATCGTCACGCAGGAAGCGCACGCCGCTGGCGTCGATGAACAGGCTGCGCTTGATACGGCGCCCGCCGGAGGCCTGCATGCCGCGCCAGTTCTTGAACGACTCGGACATCAGGCGCCAGGTGGGTATGGAGACGATGGTCTTGTCGAAGTTCTGCACCTTGACCGTGTGCAAGGTGATGTCCACCACGTCGCCATCGGCGCCGACCTGGGGCATCTCGATCCAGTCACCGACCCGCAGCATGTCGTTGCTGGTCAACTGCACGCTGGCGACGAACGACAGCAGCGTGTCCTTGTACACCAACAGGATCACCGCCGACATGGCGCCAAGCCCTGACAGCAGCAACAGTGGCGAGCGGTCGATCAGGGTGGCGACGATGATGATCGCGCCAAACACGAACAGCACCATCTTCGCCAACTGCACGTAGCCCTTGATCGAGCGGGTGCGCGCGTGTTCGGTGCGGGCGTAGATGTCCAGCAGGGCGCTGAGCAGGGCGCTCATGGCCAGCACCAGGAACAGGATGGTCAGTGCCAGGGCCACATTGCCGATGAACAGGATGGCGGTCTTGCTCAGGTCCGGCACCAGGTACAGGCCGAACTGGATCACCAAGGACGGCGTCATCTGTGCCAGGCGATGGAAGACCTTGTTGTGCCGCAGGTCGTTGAGCCAGTGCAGGGCCGGTTGCCGGCCGAGCAGCTTGACGGCGTGGAGGATGAGGTAACGTGCCACTCGTCCGAGCAACAGCGCCACCACCAGCAACACCAGCAAGCCGAGGCTGGCATGCAGCAGCGGATGTTCGTCGAGGGCGCCCCAGAGGTCTTGGACGTTGAGCCAGAGCTGTTTGATATCCATGGATGAGACCGATTCTTCTATAAGACAACACGGGGCGATTAGAGCATTTAAGTGCAACAAAGTTGATGTCATGGACAAATGCACTGACAAAAAAGCAGCCGATTAGCACCGTTCGCGTAAAGAAACTCGGTTTGGACGCGCGAAACCGGTAACCTATGCAGCTGATTTTTTGTATTTCTTCGAGGTAGCACCCGTGTTTTCCCAATTCGCCCTGCACGAACGCCTGCTCAAAGCCGTGGCCGAGCTTAAATTTGTCGAGCCTACGCCTGTGCAAGCAGCGGCCATCCCGCTCGCGCTCGAAGGGCGTGACCTGCGGGTGACAGCTCAAACCGGTAGCGGCAAGACCGCCGCTTTCGTCCTGCCTGTGCTGAACCGCCTGATCGGGCCGGCCAAGGTTCGCGTCAGCATCAAGACCCTGATCCTGCTGCCGACCCGCGAGCTGGCCCAGCAGACCCTGAAGGAGGTTGAGCGTTTCTCGCAGTTCACCTTCATCAAGTCCGGCATCATCACCGGCGGTGAAGATTTCAAGGTCCAGGCCGCCATGCTGCGCAAGGTGCCGGACATCCTGATCGGCACCCCAGGCCGCATGATCGAGCAGCTCAATGCCGGCAACCTCGACCTCAAGGAAGTCGAAGTGCTGGTATTGGACGAAGCCGACCGCATGCTCGACATGGGCTTTGCCGACGACGTGCAGCGCCTGGTGGGCGAATGCGTCAACCGCCAGCAGACCATGCTGTTCTCCGCCACCACCGGTGGTTCGACCCTGCGCGACATGGTCGCCAAGGTGCTGAACAACCCTGAACACCTGCAGGTCAACAACGTCAGCGACCTGAATGCGACCACGCGCCAGCAGATCGTCACCGCCGACCACAACGTGCACAAAGAGCAGATCCTCAACTGGCTGTTGGCCAACGAGACCTATCAGAAAGCCATCGTGTTCACCAACACCCGCGCCGCCGCCGACCGCATCTACGGCCGCCTGGTATCCCAGGAATACAAGGCGTTCGTGCTGCACGGCGAGAAAGACCAGAAGGACCGCAAGCTGGCGATCGATCGCCTCAAGGCCGGTGGCGTGAAGATCCTGGTCGCCACCGACGTCGCCGCCCGTGGCCTGGACGTGGACGGCCTGGACCTGGTGATCAACTTCGACATGCCGCGCAGTGGCGACGAATATGTACACCGTATCGGGCGTACCGGGCGTGCCGGTAACGATGGCCTGGCGATCTCGCTGATCTGCCACGGCGACTGGAACCTGATGTCGAGCATCGAGCGCTACCTCAAGCAGTCGTTCGAGCGCCGCACTATCAAGGAAGTCAAAGGCACCTACACCGGGCCGAAGAAGGTCAAGGCGTCGGGCAAGGCCGTTGGCGTGAAGAAGAAAAAGACCGACGCCAAGGGCGACAAGAAGAAAACCGGTGCCAAGTCGCCGACCAAGCGCAAGATCGCTAACCGGCCGAAGACCGACAACCTGTCGCTCGTCAGCAAGGACGGCATGGCGCCACTCAAGCGCCGCAAGCCGGAAGCCCCGGCTGCCGAATAAGGCGCAGGTGATGTGAAAAAACCGGACGATTGTCCGGTTTTTTTATGCCATCAATTTTTGGCCTTGGCGGAGGCTTCCTTGAGTTCCTTCAGGCGAGCATCGATCAGCTGGCACTTGTCAGGGAACTCCGCGCTTTCGGTGTCCAGGTCCATCTTCTGCAGCTCGTCGTTCATCTCCTTGGCCTTGGTCGGGTTCTGTTCGGTCAGCTTGGCCACTTCCTGGGCCAGTTGCGCGCGCTTGGCCGTGGCCTCGTCGGGCGTACAGGCCCAGGCGGGCAGCGCGGTCAATAAGGTGGCGGCAATGGCCAGGTTCATCAGGATTTTCATGGGTGGACCTCCTTGGCAGGGATATTCAGTTGAGGTCGTGGGCACCTGGAAAGTTCACGCCAATGACGCTCGTCTCTTGGGCTGAACGGCCAGTGGCGCGGCGGGTCACAACTTTAACGGGCTACTTTTCACCCGCCCGCAGGAGGAATCAGGATGACGACTTACAACTGGGATCTGATCGAACGTCTGCTGCATGAAGTGCAGAACGGCGAGGGCAGCTTCGCCCCGCGCAAATACGCCGAGCAGGAAGCGGCCGAGAAGGCCACGGCGGGCGAGTCCACCGGCAACCTGGACGCGCTCAAGAAGACCGCTGCGGACTACGAAGCGCTGCTGTTCAAGCGCGGTTTTATCGAATCGCGCCCCGAAGACGAGGGCGGCAATGGCGAGAATTTCATCCTGACTCCGCTGGGTGCGCAATTGCTGGCGCTGATCGACAGTTCGATCCCGGGCAATGATCACCCGCGTCAGGTGCTGGATGAACAGCCTGACGCGCTGGACCCGGCGACCTTCGCCGAGGTGGCCTCCAAGGCCCAGATCGCCTGATCCCTCTCACGCCCCGGCGCTGTCGCAACGCCGGGGCGAAACTGTCAGATCGGTAATCTGTCGCTAAGCTGGCTGACAGCCGGCCCTGCCTACTCTGCTGCCATTCAACTCATGGATTTGAATCGGCATGCACTCCAACACTACCCGACGTACCTTCGTCAAAGGTCTGGCTGCCGGCGGCTTGCTGGGCGGGCTCGGCCTCTGGCGCAGCCCGGTCTGGGCCTTGACCAGTCCCGGCCAGCCCACGGTGCTGGCCGGCACCGAATTTGATCTGTTCATCGACCAAAGCCCGGTCAACCTCACTGGCCGTAAACGCACGGCACTGACCATCAATGGCAGCCTGCCCGGCCCGCTGCTGCGCTGGCGCGAAGGCGACACTGTAACCCTTCGCGTGAAGAACCGCTTGGCCGAACCGACGTCGATCCATTGGCACGGCATTCTCCTGCCGTCGAACATGGACGGCGTTCCGGGCTTGAGCTTCAAGGGCATCGAGCCGGGTGGCGTGTTTGTCTACCAATTCACGGTCAAGCAGCACGGCACATACTGGTACCACAGCCATTCCGGGTTCCAGGAGCAGCAGGGTGTGTATGGCCCGCTGGTGATCGACCCGAGGGAGCCCGAACCGTATACCTATCAGCGCGACTACGTGGTGATGCTGTCGGACTGGACCGACGAAGACCCGGTCGCCTTGATGAAAACCCTCAAGAAACAGTCCGACTACTACAACCTGCACAAGCCGACCGTGGGCGACTTCGTGCGGGATGTGGGCAAGCAAGGCGGGTCGGCCACGGTGGCTGACCGCCTGATGTGGGCGCAAATGAAGATGAACCCCACGGACTTGGCCGACGTCAGCGGCGAAACCTACACCTACCTGCTCAACGGCCAACCGCCGGAGCGCAACTGGACCGGCGTATTCAAGGCGGGCGAGACGATCCGGCTGCGCTTTATCAACGGCTCGGCAATGAGCTACTTCGATGTGCGCATTCCGGGGCTGAAGATGACCGTGATTGCCGCCGATGGCCAGCCAGTGCAGCCGGTGAGCGTCGACGAGTTCCGTATCGCCGTGGCAGAGACCTTCGATGTGCTGGTCGAGCCGACGGCCGAGGCTTACACACTGTTTGCCCAGTCGATGGACCGCAGTGGTTATGCCCGCGGCACGCTTGCCCGACAAACCGGGGCGATGGCCACCGTACCGGCACTGGACCCGCGCCCCTGGATCACCATGGAGGATATGGGCATGGGGGGCATGGACCACGGCGCCATGGCGGACATGCCGGATATGGCGGGCATGGATCACAGTGCCATGTCGATGCAGGCCCATCCGGCGAGCGAGCAAGACAACCCGCTGGTGGATATGCAAGCCATGAGCCCGGTGCCCAAGCTCGACGATCCCGGCATCGGCCTGCGCAACAACGGCCGGCGCGTCCTGACTTACGCCGACCTGCGCAGCGCCTTCGAAGACCCTGACGGACGCGAGCCCAGTCGCACCATCGAACTGCACCTCACTGGGCATATGGAGAAATTCGCCTGGTCATTCAATGGCGTGAAGTTCTCCGATGCCGAACCCTTGCAACTGACCTACGGCGAGCGCGTCCGGCTGGTGCTGGTCAACGACACAATGATGAGTCATCCCATTCATTTGCACGGTCTGTGGAGTGACCTGGAGGACGAAAACGGCCAGTTCCAGGTGCGCAAACACACCATCGACATGCCGCCGGGCTCACGGCGCAGCTACCGGGTGACTGCCGACGCGCTTGGGCGTTGGGCCTATCACTGCCACCTGCTGTACCACATGGAAATGGGCATGTTTCGCGAGGTGCGCGTGCATGAATAAGGAAACGAGCATGAGCCGTCGTGTCTTATCCGGCTTAATCGCGTTGGCGTTTGTTCCGCTGGCACAGGCCGATGAATTCCAAGGCATGAGCCCGGCGACACCGGCGCTCACCGAGAGCCGCACACCGATCCCCATATTGACGGACGCCGATCGCGCTGCGGTCTACAACGCGCCCGGTGGGCACGTGGTTCACGACAGTGGCATCCATTCCCTGCTGCTGATCAACCAGTTGGAATGGCAAGGCGGCGAGGGCGACGGCGCGCTGAACTGGGATATCAAGGGCTGGGCCGGTGGTGATATCGATCGCCTGTGGCTGCGCAGCGAAGGCGAGCGCAGTGCCGGTCGCACCGAAAGCGCTGAAGTCCAGGCGTTGTGGGGGCATGCCATCAGTCCTTGGTGGGACCTTGTTGGCGGTGTGCGCCAGGACTTCAAACCCGGTGACGGCCAGACCTGGACGGCCTTCGGCGCGCAGGGCATGGCGCTGTACAACTTTGAAGTCGAAGCCACGGTGTTTGTCGGTGAAGCCGGGCGCACTGCTTCGCGGCTGGAGGGCGACTACGACATCCTGCTGACCAATCGACTGATCCTGCAGCCCACCGCCGAACTCAACTTTTATGGGCGCAACGATCCGCAGCGCGGCGTCGGTTCGGGCCTGTCAGACAGTGAGCTGGGCTTGAGGCTGCGTTACGAAGTGCGCCGCGAATTTGCGCCCTATGTGGGCGTGACCTGGAATCGCAGCTACGGCCAGACCGCGCAATACGCCAGGGATGAAGGTGAAGACACGCGGCAGCTGCGTTGGGTCGTGGGCGTGCGCTTGTGGTTCTGATGTTTTTACTCTTCCAATAACTCGCCGCCATGAGCGGCCTGGAGCCTTGCATGTCGATGTTGAAAACCGCCCTGGCGGGCGTTGTGTTATGCACCAGCGTGGCGGCTTCAGCCCATCCCACGCTGCTGTCTTCCAGCCCGGCATCCGGTGCCCAAGGTGTTGCCCCCGAAGTGATCGAACTGCGCTTCTCGGAAAACCTGCTGACGCAGTTTTCCGGCGCCAAGCTGACCATGACCGATATGCCCGGCATGCCCAATTCGCCAATGCCGGTAAAGGCCAGTGTCGCCGCCAGTGCTGATCCAAAAGTGATGCTGATCAAGCCGGCCTCCACGCTGACGGCGGGTACCTATCGGGTGGATTGGCGCGCTGTGTCGTCCGATACCCACCCGATCCTTGGCAATGTGGTGTTCAGCGTCCAGCCATGAGTGAACTGGTCCCGGTGTTACTGCGCTTCGCCCTGTATCTGGACTTGATGCTGCTGTTTGGACTGGGGCTGTTCGGCCTGTATGCAGACAGCCGGTTGCTGAATCTGAAGCTTCAGCTACGGGCATTGGCGGCACTGGGTTTGCTGCTGTCGGTGGCGTCGTTGCTGTCCATGACTCAGTCCATGAGCGGTGCCGAGGATTGGCCAACGCTGTGGACGCACCTGCAGATGATGCTCTGGCACACCGAATTGGGCTGGACGTGGTGGCTGCGGATTGCGGCGCTGGTTCTGGTTGCACTCAATACCCGGTTGGCCACCGGGTTCGGCGGTATCGCGTTGGTGACGCTGGCCTGGACCGGGCATGGGGTGATGCATGAAGGCTCGTTGGGGCTTTGGCATCTTCTCAGCGACAGTGCGCATCTGCTGGCGGCGGCGGGCTGGGTCGGGGCATTGGCGGCGTTCGGGCTGATGTTGAGGAGTACATCTGAGCAGGCGGTGCCAGCGTTGGCACATGCCTTGGCAGGCTTCGAGCGTGTCGGCGCGGTCTTCGTCGTGGTGCTGATTGGCACGGGCGTGGCGAATTATCTGTTTGTGGTCGGGCCGAACCTGAATGGCATTACGGGCGGCGTCTACGCGATCCTGTTGTGCTTGAAGTTGGGGTTGTTTGGATTGATGTTGGGGCTGGCGGCGCTTAATCGCTCACACCTGACGCCGTTGTTGCAGCGCTCCCTGGCGGTGGGTGACCACCGAGCAGCGCGTGAAGCCTTGCGTCGCAGCATCACCCTGGAGTTTGGGGCGGTGGTGCTGATCCTGGCGCTGGTGGCCTGGTTGGGAACCTTGGCCCCCCGCTAGGACTGCGCACTTTTCAAGCATTTGAGCGCCTGGAAATCGCTACGCACCTTGTCGATCTTCTGGGTGAGCTTCTGCCGTTGCTGCACGGTGCTTTCGGCCATCACGTCGACAATCAGGCTGCGGGCCGCAGCTTCCGTCTGTGCGTAGGCGCTGCGGTATTGCGGGGTCCACAGGCTTTCGCGGTCCACCAGCAACTGCTGCATTTTTTGTGGGAAGTCGGCGTTTTTGCGCTGTTGCACGGCGTCGATAAACTGCGCCTGCCAGCGGGCGCGATTGCCGATCCATTCCTGGTTCTGCTCGCCCAGTGCAATGGACCAGGCGGTCACGCGGTGCTGCTGGCTGGCGCTGAGCGGGCCGATCCAGGCGTCCAGGCGCTTGTTCATGCGCTCGGCGCGCTCCTTGATCTGCTGGGCCAGGGGCGGCTTGAGGTATTCGTCCTGGCGTTTGCGCAGGTCCTTGGCCAGGGCGTCGCTCATTTCCTTGACCTGCTGGTCGTCCAGGCCTTGGAGCAGTTCGATGGCGGAGGGCGTGATCTCACGGGCGACGTCGTCGATGGCCTGTTTGGCTTCGGTGGTGCGGGCCTGGAGCGCGGCGTCGGTGACCTGGTTGTCGTCGGCCATCCGTTGCAGGCGGTCCAGCCAATCCAGGTAACCCGGCAGTTGGGTGGTGCAGTGCCAGGCCAGGTGTTCCTTGAGCTTGTCGTTGAACCAGCTCTTCTGCCCGGCGTTCATGTCCAGGTAGTCGTTGAGGGTCCAGGGGATGATCACGTCGAGGTTGCGATAGGCCAGGCCCACGCGATTGCAACCGGCGAGCACCAGGCTCAGGGTCAGCAGTACCACCAGTAGTTTGAGCCGACGCAGCATGGGCGGGTCCTTCGCAGAGTGGGTTATCACATGTGAACCCGCGCCGGGTGCGACAGTTCATCCCCTCAATAAAACGACCGTGCGGCCTTCAACGTCAACAGGCCATCGCATTGCGAGTTGTGTCCGGAATAGGCCGAGCAATCCCCGCCGCTGAGGCTGGAGTCGCTGTAGATCAGGTTCAAGTCCACGCCCATCCACTGTCGGGAGAATTGCACCGACCAGTCGCTGAAGGTGCGGATGGAGCCGCCCTCCACTGAAACCGGCGTGCCCAACTGATGAGTGGTGTACTTCATGCTGACGCCAATGCCGAACGGCTGGGTGCCGCCGAGGTCAGCAAACAGGGTGCTGTCCTGGCGGTCCGGGTCGTTGCTGAAAGAGGCGCCGAAGCGATTGCCCAATAGGTTCAGGCCACCGTAGAACTCCTGGCTGTCGAGGGGGCTGAGCTTGGGGTAGCTGTAGTGGATCAGGCCCACTTCGTAGCCCAGGGTCTGGTCGAAGGGATGCTTGAAGCCCATGTAGGAATCGACTTCGAGGTTGCTGGACGAGGACAGGCCCATGTTCGGTGAAAACTGGCCGAAGTACAGGCCGCTGTCGTGACTCAGGTCCAGCCCGCCATGGAACGAATCGCTGCCGGGAGACGTCGGCTTGACCAGGCCCTGGGCCATGCTGCGACTGGGCGTCGTGCCCAATTTCAAGTCGAAGTCACCCAATTCACGCTGGAAGATCTGGGCTTCGGCGAGAGGGCTGGCAATCAGGGCGCCGACCAGGAACATGCAGGGTTTGAACATGCTTCACTCCATGAAAAGCGAGGAGCAGTGACGGAGAAAATCGGGCAGATGCCCGTGCTAGACGTGTGCAAGCATACCGGCGAATACCAGGCGGTGAGGCCCGTTCGTCGATTAGCGCGTGATTGAGGGTATTGCAGAGGGTCTTTCGGGCTCTAGTCCTAGCGCCTTGAAGGCAAGACGCTTAGGGACCAGGTGTGTTGCGCGGTATTACTTCTTACCCAGGCTGATCTGCTTGGATGGGCCGAAAGTCTGGCCGCTCACGCCCTTGGCAATCTGCTGGATTTCGCCGCCGGACTTGAGGAAGGCAGCAATCTGGCTGTTGATCGATTCGCTGGTTTCAACGGCGGGAGCTGGCTTTGCTTTGCTGTTGGATGCTTTTACGCGCATGGCGGCCACTAACCTGTAGAAAATTAACTTGGCCAGGCATCGTACAGGAAATACTTGACAATTGCTTGGCAAATATCCCCCGGGAATAACTGGGACGGTGGGAAGTAGCCGAAGTTGATCGCTGAAATAATCCCCTAACTTACTGTTTTAACTCGAAACCATGCAGCTGTCCGCGGCCGACTGCCTGGAAAAAAATGGGCCGATTGATCAGACGAGCGGGGCAGCGCCATGGCAACCCGCGATTTTTCAGGCACGCGCGCGTGGCGAGCGCAACTCGGGTAGAATGCCGCCCACGTAATGAGGGTATTGAAAATGGCTTTGGTCGGGCGCTACAACAGCTTGCAAGTGGTTAAACACACTAACTTTGGTTTGTACCTGGACGGTGCGCAAGATGGCGAAATCCTCTTGCCTAATCGGTATATCCCCAAAGATATTCCCAGTGAAGATGAAGACTGGCTTAACGTTTTCATTTATCTGGACAGCGATGACAAACTTATCGCCACCACTGAAAAGCCCAAAGTCCAAGTGGGTGAGTTCGCCAGTTTGAAAGTGGTAGAAGTCAACAGCATTGGCGTGTTCCTCGACTGGGGCCTGCCCAAGGACCTGTTGCTGCCGTATTCGGAAGAAAAACGCCAGATGACCGCAGGCGAATATTGCGTGGTGCACGTCTACCTCGACAAGCACACCAAGCGCATCACCGCCACTGCGCGCCTGGATCGCTACCTGGATAAGACGCCGGCCAACTACCAGGTAGGCCAGGAAGTCGACCTGCTGGTGGCCGAAGCCACTGACATGGGCTTCAAGGCGATCATCAACAACAAACACTGGGGCCTGATCCACAAGAACGAAGTGTTCAAGTTCCTGCGCCCAGGTAAAGAAGAAAAAGGCTTTATCAAAGAGATCCGCGCCGATGGCAACATCAGCCTGAGCCTGCAGCCGGTTGGCCAGGAAGCCGCCTCCAGCCTCAACTCGAAGATCCTCGCCAAGTTGCGTGAAAACAACGGCAGCTTGCCGGTCAGCGACAAGAGCGATCCGGCCGTGATCAGCAACTTGTTCGGTGTGAGCAAGGGTAACTTCAAGAAGGCCATTGGTGCGTTGTACAAGCAGGGCCAGATCGTGATCCATGCGGATCACATTGAACTAAGCTGACCCCGATTTGCTCTTCTGTAGACGCCCGTCGGCGTCTACAGAGGTTGCATCAATGAGCAAGAAATCGCTGTTCGCCTACTTCGGCACGTTGCTCGCCTTCCTGATCCTGGACGGCCTCTGGCTCGGTGTCCTCATGGGCCCCACCTACAAATCCCTGCTGGGTCCACTGATGCTGGACCAACCCCGCCTGTTGCCCGCCACACTCTTCTATCTCCTTTACGTGCTAGGTTGCGTGGTGTTCGTGGTCTTGCCCAGCGCAAGCTGGCAGCGCGCGGCACGCCTGGGTGCCTTGCTGGGCCTGGTGGCCTACGGCACCTATGACCTGAGTAACTGGGCCACGCTGCAAGGTTGGTCTGTGCAGTTGGCGGTCATGGACATGGCGTGGGGCACCTTCCTGACTGCTGCCTGCTGCACGGCAGGTTATCTGTGTGCACATCGAGTGCAGCGCTGATTGTGTACAGGATTTTTGTGCACCGTTGCTGAGCGTAGGCCCTGCATCCAAGCCTGTTCCCCTCCCTTTGGAACGCCGTTCCAGAGGGATTGGGCTCAATTGGCACGCATTCTGCTGAATGCCTCGTATACAAACCAGGCCGCCTCCCGTATGCACACCCGTGACGGAAGCGCAGGCCGGTATTTCGAGGAGCCCCGCGATGACCGAACAATTGCCCGAAGGCTACAGCCCACGCCTGTATAACCAAGACCTGGGCCCGTTGCCGCAAAAGTGGAACTGGTACAACATTTTCGCCTTCTGGATGAGCGACGTGCACAGCGTCGGCGGTTATGTGTTCGCTGCCAGCCTCTTCGCCCTGGGCCTCGCCAGTTGGCAGGTGCTGATCGCCTTGCTCGCCGGGATCTGCATCGTGCAAGTGATCGCCAATCTGGTAGCCAAACCGAGCCAGCAGGCTGCGGTGCCTTACCCCGTGATCTGTCGCCTGGCATTTGGTGTGTTTGGCGCGAACATTCCTGCGGTGATTCGCGGCTTGATCGCGGTGGCCTGGTATGGGATTCAGACATACCTGGCGTCGAGCGCCTTGATCATCGTGGTGCTGCGCTTCTTCCCACAGATGGCGGTGTACGCGGAGCCGCATTTTGCGGGCTTGTCCTACCTTGGTTGGTTTGGCTTCCTCAGTCTGTGGCTGTTGCAAGCGGCGGTGTTCTGGGCCGGCATGGAATCCATCCGGCGTTTTATCGATTGGGCCGGGCCGGTGGTCTACGCGGTGATGTTCGCCCTGGCGGGTTGGATCGTGTGGAAGGCGGGCTGGTCGAACATCAGCTTCACCCTGGCGGAAAAATCACTGTCGGGCTGGCAGGCCTTCGGCCAGGTGATCGTGGCGACGGCGTTGGTGGTGTCGTACTTTTCCGGGCCGACCCTGAACTTCGGTGATTTCAGCCGCTACTGCCGCAGCATGCAGGACGTGCGACGCGGTAACTTCTGGGGCTTGCCGGTGAATTTCCTGGCGTTTTCCCTGGTCACCGTGGTGATCGTCTCGGGCACCTTGCCGGTGTTTGGCGAAATGCTGCATGACCCGATTGCCACGGTTTCGCGCATCGATAACAGCATGGCGGTGTTGCTGGGGGCGTTTGCTTTTGTCACTGCGACCATCGGTATCAATATCGTCGCCAACTTCGTGTCCCCAGCCTTTGACTTCGCCAACGTCGCACCGAGCAAGATCAGCTGGCGTGCGGGTGGGATGATCGCCGCAGTAGCGTCGATCTTCATCACACCATGGAACCTGTTCAATAACCCGCTGATGATCCACTACACCCTGGATATCCTCGCGGCCTTTATCGGGCCACTGTTTGGCATCCTGCTGGTGGATTTCTACCTGATCAAAAAACAGCAGATCGACGTGGACGCGTTGTTCGATGACAGCCCGAGCGGACGCTACTACTTCGACGGCGGTGTGAACTGGACGGCAGTCAAGGCGCTGGTGCCCGCGACGCTGGTGGGCGTCGCGATCACCTTTACCCCGGCGTTGCAGGGCATGGCCAACTTTGCCTGGTTTACCGGCTGCTTCCTGGGTGGGCTGTTTTTCCTGGTGTTGGCGCGGCGTGAACAGGGGCGTGTGCCTGCACCGCTGGTTGCCGGCTGACCAGGATCGAGCCCGCCACCAGCAAGCCAGCGCCAGCCACCACCAATGCCGGTTGCAGCCCACCACTCAGGTGGCTGCTGACCGAGGCCAGCAACGGCCCGCTCAACTGGCCGATGGCGAAGCTGGCGGTGAGCAGTCCGGTGCTGCGCTGGTAGCCGTGGGGCGCGACGTCCCGCAGGCGGGCCATCACCAACTGCATGCAAGCCAGGAATGGCCCGCCGCACAACAACACCCCCAGTGCCAGGCCCCAGCCATTGCCCAGCAAGCAGGCAAACACCCCGGCCGCTTGCAGCCACAATGTGGTCATCAGCCAGCGGCGAGTGGTGTCTGGGTCCTTGCGGCGCAGGGTTGCCACCACTACGCCAATCGCGGCGGCCAGGCCAAAGCATGGCCAGAACAGGTCGGCTTGCCAGGCACCTTTGAATTGCGCGCTGGCCATCTGCGACAGGAACGTCGCCGGGATGATGTAGCCAAGACCATACAACACATAAATCCAGCACAAATGCGCGATGCTGCCGTTGCTGCCAGCGTCGACGTGCCCGGCAACGGGCGTACCGGTGGGGGAGGGTTTGGGCAGGAAAGGCAAGATGGACAGCAACATCACCAGCGCCACCGCGCCATATACCAGCCACAACGTGCCCGAGTTTTGCCCCATCAGGTTGGAGCCCAGCGCCAGCAAACCGGTCAACAAAATCCCCAGCCCCGGCCCGGCAAAAACCAAGGCACCCAGGCGCGGACGCCCGGCGGCAATCGCCAGCGGCTGGCTCAGGCTGGTGATCATTACCAGGGCCCAGGCACTCGCGACACCGGTCCCAAAGCGCAGCAACAGATGCGGCCAGAACCCGTGGGCCCAGTACGACGCCAGGGTCAGCAGCACGCACAGCCACAACCCGCCATACAAACGCCCACGGACATGATGGTGGCTGCGCGCGAAGATCGAATCTACCGCGCCGACGAAGTAGCCCAGGTAGTTGGCGGCGGCAATCAGGCCGGCGCCGGTCAGGTCGATCTGCCCTTCACTGAGCAGATGGGGCATTTGTGGGGTAAGGGCGAAACGGCCAATCCCCATCGCCATCATCAGGGCGACAAAGCTGGCGAGTAAGCGAACTAAAGGAGACATGATCAGTATTCCTGCGAGTAAACGAATACCCTCAGGCTAAAGTGGATTGACTTTCTGCAAAAATGAATAATAGTGAGTAACTTGTTCAGTTTTGGAGAAAGGTATGGAGTTCAGTCAATTGCGCATTTTCCAGGCGGTGGCGGAAGAGGGCTCCATCACGCGCGCGGCTGAGCGCTTGCATCGGGTGCCGTCGAACCTGTCGACGCGCCTCAAGCAAATGGAGGAGCAGCTCGGCGTAGAGCTGTTCGTGCGTGAGCGCCAGCGCTTGCAGCTGTCACCGGCCGGCAAGGTGTTGCTGGACTACAGCACTCGACTGCTGGCCCTACACGACGAAGCCCACGGCGCGGTGCAAGGCGGGCAGCCGGCCGGCGATTTTGTGGTGGGCAGCATGTACAGCACAGCGGCGGTGCACTTGCCGAAACTGCTGGCGGGCTATCACAAGGCCTACCCGATGGTGAACCTTCAGGTGCAATCGGCACCCAGCGGAGAGCTGCTCGAAGGGTTGATCACCGGCCGGTTGGATGCGGCATTTGTGGACGGCCCCATCACCATCGCTTCCCTGGACGGTGTGCCTCTGTGCGAAGAACGCCTGGTGCTGATCTGCGAGGCCGACCATCCGCCCGTACAGGGGCCGCAGGATGTGGCGGGGCGTTCGGTGTTCACCTTCCGTCGCAGCTGCGCCTATCGCTCCCGCCTGGAAACCTGGTTTTCCCATGAGCGCGTGGCCATGGGCCGGGCGATTGAGATCGAGTCTTATCAGGGCATGCTGGCGTGCGTGATCGCCGGGTCCGGGGTGGCGTTGATGTCCGAATCCATGCTGGAGAGTTTGCCAGGCAAGGACAGCGTGTCCGTTCATCCGTTGAAAGGGCCTTTTGCCACTGCCACCACCTGGCTGATGTGGCGAAAGGGTATGCTCGGCGCTAACCTCAACGCATGGATCGACCTGCAGCAAGCCAGCAAGACTGCGGTCCTGCACGACACGCGCGCCATTGCTTGAGCGATCCGTCAGGATTTTGATGAATTCAGTAATAGTTCGTTGTGGTTTCGTTCAAGCATTACGTAGGACTTAGGGCTACTATCACTGTAGGAAAAGGCGACAGAACTTGCGCCTACCAGCATTACCCTCAAAGGGGGCAACCATGAAAGAGAAAATTCAAAACTGGCTCCATGATCTGGGTGTTGCACTGGGCTTGATCGAGCCTCCGCTGCAACCCGTGCCGATTCGCACCGATGACGAGCAGCGTCGCCCACGTCGCAGGTAAGTCCTGGAAGCGCTCACGCGATTCAATCGCGCGGGCGCTGACACCTTGGGTCGTTCTTCAGGGCGTGTTCGGTTCCCTGTAATCAGGCTGTATTCGCTGTACATTTCGTAGTGTCCGCAACTGTCTGACGAGGCATGCCTCATTGTCAGAGCCTTCTTCTTATTTTGTCATCCGTGCCCTTTTCCCGGTTCTTCCTTCTATATTTTTGCCTTCACATGGATGAATGGGCATTGGAATGTCGAGCATTGATAGCGAAGGCATGTTGATTTCCGAAAGAGTCGAACTCCGTCGGTTTCCAACGATCGAGCATGGGGATTTGCGTAGCGTGAGCGCTTTGGTAGTCCACCAGACGGACGCTCAGACGGCGCAACACACCTTTAATGCTTACCTTGCCAAGGGCAATGGAGCGCACTTTCTCATCGAGAAAAACGGCGTGATCTATCAGACGGCGAGCCTCAAAAAACGCTGTTACCACGTTGGGCGCTACCTGCGCTCCAAGTGCCTGGCAACGGATAAGGCGACGTGCGATACCGCTCAAATCCAACCTATCCAGGCACTCACCTGGACCTTGCAGATTCGAGCGCTGGACCGCTATGAGCGCACCAAGGACTACCCTGAGCGATACCCGATGAACGCGGACTCTTTGGGAATTGAATTGGTCGGCAAGCATCTGGATGCTGCCCGTTACGAGGACGTGACCGCTATGCAGAATCAATCCCTGCGGTGGTTGGTGGCTGAGTTGTATGGCCATTTCCGCCTGACACCGGAGGACGTCTACACGCATCCGCAAATTTCCTACAAACATCCGGGTGAAGCCAGCAGCGCGGTGTGGCAATGAACCTGCGGCGAGGGTTGTTGGGCGTATGGATGATACTTGCCGGGCGCGCGGCCTGCGCTGCGGATATCGACGGCATTGCCATCTCGGGCTTCCACTCCGAAGAACCGGAGCGCTGTCGACCCAGCGACGTTATGTTGGATGAGCGACAAGTCGCGTCCTTCTTCAAGCGCGCTGAACCTATTGACGCACGCACGCTGCATGACGAATACGACTGGGCACCTTGTTACCTCGAAGGCACACTGAAGTATCGCGGCAAGGCGTGTACTTGGCGGGTGAGGGCGGGGGCCACAGGGGAGATCGAATGCCCTGCAACCGAGCAGTATTTTGGCTGTAAGTCTTGCGGTGATTTGTTTGAACAGGTCCGCCTGGATGCTGAGTAAAAAAACGGGCACGACATCCGACGTCGCGCCCGCTGAAGAAACCGCTCTAAATCCAGTTGTATCTCAAACCGCGTTGGCCGCCACACCCTCTGGCCGGTGCGACAGCAAACTCACCACTACAAAACTCACCAGCCCAATCGCCAGGCTGTAGTAGATCGGCGTGTTTGCATCCAGCCCGTCCTTGATCATGAACACCAGCGCCGTCACGAAGCCCAGGGTCATGGAGGTGATGGCGCCTGATGTGGTGGCGCGCTTCCAGAAGATCGCGCCGATCAGCGGGATCAACATGCCGCCCACCAACAGGTTGTAGGCCAAGGTTAGAGCGCTGATCACATCGCTCACCACCAGGGCGATACCCAGCACGGCAATGCCGGTCAGCATCGTGAACAGGCGGTTGATGGCCAGGCTCGACTGTTTGCCGCCACGCAGACGCGGCAGCAGGTCTTCGGTCAGGACGGTGGAGGCGGCGAGCAGGCCGGCGCTGGCGGTGGACATCATTGCCGCCAGTGCTGCGGCAATCACCAGGCCACGGATGCCGTCCGGCAGCGACACTTTCACAATAGCGGCAAAGGCGTTGTTGACGTTATCCAGGTCCGGGATCAGTACATGCGCGGCCATGCCGATCAGCGCACAGGCCAGGCCGTAGAGGATGCAATAGAAACCGGCGAAAGTGCCTGCGTACTTGGCGACCTTTTCGTCACGGGCAGTGAACACCCGCTGCCAGATGTCCTGGCCGATCAGGATGCCGAAGAAGTAGATCATGAAGTAGGTGATGATGGTGTCCCAACCGATCGCGGTGAAGCTGAAACTCGACGCGGGCAGCTTGGCCACCAGTTCGTCCCAGCCGCCGACGCGGTACAGACAGATCGGCAACAGGATGAACATCAGGCCGACGGTCTTGATCACGAATTGCACGATGTCGGTGAGAGTCAGCGACCACATGCCGCCGATGGTCGAGTACACCACTACCACGCCACCACCAAGCAGCACCGAGATCCAGAACGGCAGGCCGAACAGCACTTGCAGCACGGTGCCGATGGCCAGGATCGAGGTCACGCCGATCATCAGTGCGTAGGCCAGCATGATCACGGCGCTGGCCTGGCGGGCCATGGGGTTGTAGCGTTTTTCCAGCACCTGGGTCACGGTGAAGATCTTCAGCTTCAACAGCGGCTTGGCCAGGAACAGGTTCAGCGCAATGATGCCCATGCCCAGCGCGGCACACAGCCAGAAGCCGGAGATGCCATGCACGTAGCCTAGGCGCACGGTGCCGACGGTGGATGCCCCGCCCAATACCGTGGCGGCCATGGTGCCCATGTACAGCGATGGGCCCAGGTTGCGACCGGCCACCAGGTAGTCTTCGTGAGTCTTGGCGCGGCGCATGCCGTAGTAGCCGAGCACGAGCATGCCGGCGGCGTAGATGAGTACGACGAATAAATCCAAAGCCATGACGGCGGTTCTCCGATTATTTTTTTAGGCTATTGAGGCGCTTTTTGTGGCGAGGGAGCTTGCTCCCGTTGGGCTGCGAAGCGGCCCCTGGGGGCCATAAACAGCCGCCGGTTCCGGGAACACACGAAGCAAGGTCAGGTACACCACCGAGGCCAGCCCCAGCGTCACCGGCAGGCTGATATCAATGCCATCCGCCAGATTGCCCAGCGGCCCGACAAACTGCCCCGGCAGGTTGACGAAGCACAGGCCCACCAGCGCACTCGGGATCCACGCTCCCAGCCCGCGCCAGTTCCAGCCATGGCTGAACCAGTAGCGGCCGCCGGTTTCACCGCGAGTGAACACCTGCAGGTCATCCGGGCAGTAGAAGCCGCGACGCACGATCAGGCCGATGATCATCATCACCATCCACGGCGTGGTGCAGGTGATGATCAGCACGGCGAAGGTCGACACGCTCTGCACCAGGTTGGCGGCGAAACGTCCGATAAAGATGAAGGCAATCGACATCACCCCGATCAGCAACGTGGCCTTGACCCGCGACAGCAGGCGCGGGAATACGCTGGACATGTCCAACCCGGTGCCATACAGCGACGTCGTGCCGGTGGACATGCCGCCGATCACCGCGATCAGGCACACCGGCAGGAAGAACCAACTCGGCGCCACGGCCAGCAAACCGCCGACATAGTTGTTGGCCGCAATATAGTCCGGTGCCTTGATCGCCACGATGGTCGCGGTGGCCAGGCCGAACAGGAAGGGAATCAAGGTGGCGATTTGCGCCAGGACCACTGCCAGCATGATGCGTATTTTCGGCGTCTCACGCGGGATGTAACGCGACCAGTCACCCAGGAAAGCGCCGAACGAAATCGGATTGCTCATGGCCACCAGCGCGGCGCCAATAAAGGCCGCCCAGAAGCCGGTCTGGCCCAGGGCCACGGTGCCGGCGAAGTGGCTGTCGAAGGCCGGCGCAAATGCGAAGATCCCCAGCAGGAACAGCAGGCTCGCCGCCCACACGGCAATGCGATTGACCCACAGCATGAAGCGAAAGCCGTAGATGCACACGGTCAGCACCAGAATCGCGAACACGCCGTAGGCCAGGCCCAGGCTCAGGTCGGTTTCCGGCAAGCCAATCAGACGTTTCGCACCGCCCACCAGCGCATCACCTGAACTCCACACCGACAGTGAGAAGAAGGCAATCGCCGTCAGCAGCGAGAGAAACGAGCCGACAATCCGCCCGTGCACGCCAAAGTGCGCACCGGAAGACACGGCGTTGTTGGTGCCATTGATCGGCCCGAACAGGCCCATGGGCGCCAGGATCAGCGCACCCACCAGCACGCCCAGCACAATCGCCCAGACACCCGCCTGGAACGACAGGCCAAATAGCACGGGAAAGGAGCCCAGCACGGCGGTGGCAAAGGTATTGGCACCGCCGAAGATCAGTCGGAACAAATCCTTGGGGCCGGCGGTACGCTCATGGTCCGGGATCTGCTCGACCCCGTTGGTTTCTATCTTGCGAATACTTTTATCGTTGTTTTTATTATTCATGATCTGCTCCGATCACATTGGCTAAGGGGGCGGCAGCCCTTCCGGCATAGCGGACAAATGTTCGTGACAGGCCAGCCACAGGCCTTCTTGTTGTTCTGCGCCAAGCCCTTGCCGTTTGAAGACAATGGTCTCGCGTTCCTGGCTTGTGAATTGCTCCCCGTTCATGCGCAGCTCGGTGGCCACGTCATGCATGAAAATCGCCACGTCACCTTGCAGGCTGACAAAGGCGTTGCTCGAGGTGCAGGACAGCACCTCGAACCCCTCGTCCCGGCGCCAGCTGTCCCACAACGCCTGGTAGGCGTCGCGACTGAGCAGTGGCTGGGGCAGGGTGTAGAACACGAAGCTGGCGTCCGCCGTGAACGCGCCGAAGTAGGCGGCGCGGTCATTGCGGGCGAAGGCCGCCACCAGGTCGGCGGCGGCTTGCAGCACTTCGTGAGTGCTCATCAGCGATGTGCCACGCCAGGCAGTACGCAGAGCATCTCGTACAGCAAGTTGGCGCCCAGCAGCGAAGTGTTGCCGGTGGTGTCGTAGGGCGGCGAAACTTCTACCAGGTCGCAACCAATCAGGTCGAGGCCTTGGCAGCCACGGATGATCTCGATGGCCTGGATGGTGGTCAGCCCACCGATTTCCGGAGTGCCGGTGCCCGGTGCCCAGGCCGGGTCGATGCCATCGATGTCAAAGCTCAGGTACACCGGGCCACCGCCGACTTTTTCACGCACTTCGGCCATCAAGGGCGCGAGGGAGTGGTGCCAGCATTCTTCGGCCTGGACCACGCGGAAGCCTTGTTTGCGGCTCCAGTTGAAGTCTTCGGCGGTGTAGCCTTGGGCGCGCAGGCCGATCTGCACCACACGGTCGCAATCGAGCAAACCTTCTTCTACCGCGCGGCGGAAGGTGGTGCCGTGGGCGATTTTCTCACCGAACATATGGTCGTTGACGTCAGCGTGGGCATCGATGTGCACCAGCCCGACCTTGCCGTGTTTCTTATGGATCGCCCGCAGGATCGGCAGGGTGATGGTGTGGTCGCCGCCCAGGGTCATCGGGATCACGTCGTGTTCGAGGATCTCGTCGTAGGCTTCTTCGATGATGCGCACGGCGTCGAGCAGGTTGAAGGTGTTGATCGCCACGTCGCCGATGTCGGCCACCGACAGCGAATCGAACGGTGCGGCGCCGGTGGCCATGTTGTACGGGCGGATCATCACGGATTCGGCGCGGATTTCACGCGGCCCGAAGCGAGTACCGGCGCGCAGCGAGGTGCCGATGTCCAGGGGTACGCCGATAAAGGCAGCGTCCAGGCCCTTGGCGGTTTGCAGGTGGGGGAGTCGCATCATGGTGGCGATGCCGGCAAAGCGCGGCATTTCGTTGCCGCCCAGTGGTTGGTGGAAAATCTTGTCCACGGGAGTGCCTCATCGTTGTTTTGTTTGTTAGGGGCCGATTCTGCGAAATACGTGGAAACGAAAGAATCGGCAGGGGCAAATACTTAGTTCAGATTTTTCTAAACTAATGCCTGGGGTAGACTGTGTGAGAAAGCTCTATGAGGCATGAACTCTGTGGTGAGCGGGCTTGCCCCGCGCTGGGTGGCGAAGCCGCCCTAACCCAGGCTCCGCATTCATCCAGTTAAAAATCGCTGTCAGGTTTTGGGGTGGCTTTGCCACCCAGCGCGGGGCAAGCCCGCTCACCACAGTAAGTTCAAGCCAACCAATGCGGAGATCCGATGGCCAACGCCTTGCCCGACCTGAAACTCCTGCGCATCTTCGTCAGCGTCGTGCGGCACCAGGGGTTCGCCAATGCCCAGCACGAACTCAACCTGTCCACTTCCGCCATCAGCACCTACATGAGTCAGCTGGAAGCGGCACTGGGCCTGGTGCTGTGTCATCGCGGGCGGGGTGGTTTCAGCCTCACCAGCAAGGGCGAGTTGTTCCATCAGGAAACCTTGCGCCTGTTGGGCGAGCTGGAAGGTTTCGAGCAGTACGCCGCCGCGTTGAAGGGCGAGTTGCGCGGCACGCTGAAGCTGGGTGTACTGGACTCCACGGTCAGCGACAAAGCGTTACCCTTCGCCGAAGTGATCGGCGCCTACAGCCTGGAACACCCGGCGGTGCACTTGCATCTGTCGGTGATGAGCCCTTACGAACTGCAACTGGGCGTGCAGGACAACCGCCTAGACCTGGCCATCGGCGCGTTTTCCAACCGCATGAGCGGGTTGATCTACATGCCGCTGTATCGGGAGCAGCACTGGTTGTATTGCAGCACGCGGCATCCTTTGTTCAATGAACGGCGCATTCCCGAGCAGGTGATCACGCAGCAACGCATGGTCGGTCGCGGCTACTGGAGCCAGGCCGAATTGGCAAGGCACGGCTTCAAACACAGTGCAGCCACCGTGGAAAGTATGGAGGCGCAGTTGATCCTGGTGCTGTCCGGCGCCTACATCGGTTATTTGCCCGAACACTACGCCCAGGCCTGGGCCGACAAGGGCGATTTGCGCGTCTTGCTGCCGGCGACCTTCGGCTACCAGGCGCCATTCTCGATGATCATGCGTCGGGGGCGCAGCCGCGAACCGCTGATCCAGACTTTCCGCGACTTGCTCAAAGCCCAGCTCAACCAGGCCTGATAAACCATGTCCAGACCCCAATGCTCCCGCTGCCTGCGGCCCGTCACCCACTGCCTGTGCCCGCTGATCCCCAACCTCGACAGCCGGACCCGCGTGTTGCTGTTGCAGCATCCGAGCGAGGTCAACCATGCGCTCAACACTGCACGCCTGGCGGCGTTGGGTTTGAACAACGCGCAGTTGGTGGTGGGAGAGGTCTTTGAGGACCTGCCGGCGTTGTTGAACGTGCCCGGCTACCAGGCACGGCTGCTGTTTCCGGCTGACGACGCCCAGCCACTTAAAGTCTATGCGCCAGTAGATCAGCCGCTGCTGCTGGTGGTCCCCGACGGCACTTGGCGCAAGGCGCGCAAACTCTTGCACCTCAATCCGTTGTTGGCTGCGCTACCCAGGGTGGCATTGGCCGAAGGCGCTGTGTCCCGCTATCGGCTGCGCAAGGCACCTGGCCCCGGCGCGCTGTCGACAGTGGAAGCGATTGTGCAGGCGCTGCAGGTCTTGGAGTCGCCCGCTTCGTTCGAAGCCTTGCTCAAACCTTTCGATGCGTTGATCGACGGCCAGATTGCGGCGATGGGGCCTGATGTGTTCAACCGCAACCATGGCGAGCAGTGAACATTCGGTGCCTTATTCCTTTAAGCCATAAGCACCACACTTTGCGTGATATGGCCCGCCGGCCTTTCCCGGTATGATGTTCGCCCCCGCAGTCTGGATTGCGAATACGCCATGACCTTGCAGTACCCTACAATCGCCGATTGCGTCGGCAACACGCCCCTGGTCCGCTTGCAACGCATGGCGGGTGAAACCAGCAATACCCTGTTGCTCAAGCTTGAAGGGAACAATCCGGCTGGCTCCGTGAAGGACCGCCCGGCGTTGTCGATGATCACCCGCGCCGAGCTGCGCGGGCAGATCAAGCCCGGCGACACCCTGATCGAAGCCACCTCGGGTAACACCGGGATCGCCCTGGCCATGGCCGCCGCGATCAAGGGTTACAAGATGATCCTGATCATGCCCGACAACGGCAGCGCCGAACGCAAGGCGGCAATGACCGCCTACGGCGCCCAGCTGATCCTGGTCACCCAGGAAGAAGGCATGGAGGGCGCACGGGACCTGGCCGAGCGCTTGGCCGCCGAAGGCCGTGGCCTGGTGCTGGACCAGTTCGCCAACGGCGACAACCCCGAGGCGCACTACACCACCACCGGCCCGGAAATCTGGCGCCAGACGGGGGGCACCATCACCCATTTCGTCAGCTCCATGGGCACCACCGGCACCATCATGGGCAACTCGCGCTACCTGAAGGAGCAGAACCCGGCGATCCAGATCGTCGGCCTGCAACCGATGGAAGGCTCGGCCATTCCCGGTATCCGCCGCTGGCCCGAGGAGTATCTGCCGAAGATCTACAACGCGACCCGCGTAGACCGCATCATCGACATGGCCCAGCGCGAAGCCGAAGACACCACCCGCCGCCTGGCCCGTGAAGAAGGCATCTTCTGCGGCGTGTCGTCCGGTGGCGCGGTGGCCGGCATGTTGCGTTTGTCTAAAGAAGTGGAAAACGCGGTGATCGTCGCGATCATCTGTGACCGAGGCGACCGCTACCTGTCGACCGGCATCTTCGACGAACCCAACTGATGGCCAAGCACGAGAGAGGCCTGCGCTTCCAACCGACGGGCGGCAGCCGGGCCCCGCAGATTCCTGTGGGCAAGAAACAGCGCCTGATCATCGAGCGCCTGGCCAACGACGGCCGTGGCATCGTGTTCTTTGAAGGCCGCACCTGGTTTGTGAACGGCGCGCTGGCCGGCGAAGAAGTCGAAGCGCGGGTGTTGGGCGGCCACGGCAAGATTGTCGAGGCGCGCACCGAGCGCGTGTTCAAGGCCAGCGAATTGCGCCGCCCGGCGCCGTGCGCCCATGTCGGCCGGTGCGGCGGTTGCAGCGTGCAGCACTTGCCCCATACCGAACAGCTTGCCCTGAAACAGCGCATGCTCGCCGAGCAACTGTCCCGTGTGGCCGGTGTCGAACCGCAAGAGTGGGCCCAGCCTTTGAGTGGTCGGGAATTCGGTTACCGTCGCCGCGCCCGCGTGGCCGTGCGCTGGGATGCCAAGGCCAAACAGCTGGAAGTAGGGTTCCGCGCCGTGGCCAGCCAGGACATTGTTGCCATCGACGATTGCCCGGTGCTGGTACAGGCCTTGCAACCGATCATGCAGCGTCTGCCGAACATGCTGCGTCGCCTGAGCAAACCGCAGGCCCTGGGGCACGTGGAGTTGTTCAGCGGTACGTCCATCGCCGTGTTGTTGCGGCACATGGCGCCGCTGTCGGAAGCTGACCTGCAGGTGTTGAAAGAATTTTGTGCCTTCCATGAAGCTCAATTGTGGCTGCATGGCGAGGGTCAACCTGAGCCGGTCGAAGTCGATTCGGTCTTGGGTTTTCGATTGGAACAATGGGATCTGGAGTTGGCCTATCGACCTGGCGACTTTGTGCAGGTCAACGCCGGGGTCAACGAAGCGATGGTCGCACAGGCCCTGGAATGGCTGGCGCCACAACCCGACGAACGGGTGCTGGACCTGTTTTGCGGCCTGGGCAACTTCGCCCTGCCACTGGCGCGCCAGGTGCGTGAAGTGGTGGCGGTGGAAGGCGTGCAGACCATGGTGGACCGCGCGGCTGTCAACGCTGTCAGCAACGATTTGCATAATGCACAGTTTTTTCAGGCCGATTTGTCCCAGCCTTTGACTGACGCGGAATGGGCCAAACAGGGCTTTTCTGCGGTACTCTTGGACCCACCCCGTGATGGTGCCCTGGAGGTTGTGCGCAAGCTCGCGACCCTGGGAGCCAAGCGTCTGGTGTATGTGTCCTGCAACCCGGCCACGCTGGCGCGGGACACGGTTGAGTTGGTCAAGCAAGGCTACCGGCTAAAACGTGCCGGGATCCTCGACATGTTTCCGCAAACCGCGCATGTCGAGGCCATGGCGTTATTTGAAGCGGGCTAGGATGCCCGTTTAATCCGACCGGCCTGTCGTCTCCAGGGCCTGTGATCTGCCAGGGAGCAGTAGAAGGTCGGCGATGAATTCTGGCGCATCGAAGGTGCGTCGTAGGGAAGGTAAGCAAGATGGTACAGGTGAGAGCACACCAGCCGATCAACACCGACGGCAGTATCAATCTCGAGGCATGGCTGGATCATGCCATCAGTGTCGACCCGGCACTGGACCGTGAAGCCTTGAAAGCAGCCTGCGAGTTCGCTCGCGAGTCTGAGCAGCAAGACAATGCGGCCAAGAACCTGTGGGCCGAAGGCACTTCGAGCTTTCGCACCGGGTTGGAAATCGCCGAGATCCTCGCCGATCTCAAGCTGGACCAGGATTCACTGATTGCCGCCGTGCTGTATCGCGGCGTGCGTGAAGGGCATATTCAGTTGCCCACCGTCAGCCAGCGTTTCGGCGCCGTGGTGGCCAAGTTGATCGACGGCGTGCTGCGTATGGCCGCGATCAGCGCCAGCCTCAGCCCACGTCAGTCCATGGTGCTGGGCACCCAGGGCCAGGTCGAGAACCTGCGCAAGATGCTGGTGGCGATGGTCGACGACGTGCGTGTCGCCCTGATCAAGCTGGCCGAGCGCACCTGCGCGATCCGTGCGGTGAAGACCGCCGACGACGAAAAACGTAACCGCGTCGCCCGCGAAGTCTTCGATATCTATGCGCCGCTGGCCCACCGTCTGGGTATTGGCCATATCAAGTGGGAGCTGGAGGACTTGTCCTTCCGCTACCTCGAACCCGATCAATACAAACAGATCGCTACGCTGCTGCATGAGCGGCGGCTGGACCGTGAGCGCTTCATCGCCGACGTGATGAACCAGTTGCGTTCCGAGTTGCAGGCCACCGGCGTCGAAGCCGACATCAGCGGCCGCGCCAAGCACATCTATTCCATCTGGCGCAAAATGCAGCGCAAGGGCCTGGCGTTCAGCCAGATCTATGACGTGCGTGCGGTGCGCGTGCTGGTGCCGGAAATGCGCGACTGCTATACCGCGCTCGGCATCGTCCACACGCTGTGGCGGCACATTCCCAAGGAGTTTGACGACTACATCGCCAACCCCAAGGAGAACGGCTATCGCTCGCTGCACACCGCGGTAATCGGCCCCGAGGGCAAGGTGCTGGAAGTGCAGATCCGCACCCACGCCATGCACGAAGAGGCCGAGCTGGGCGTGTGTGCGCACTGGCGCTACAAGGGCACCGACGTCAAGGCCGGGTCCAACCAGTACGAAGAAAAAATCTCCTGGCTGCGCCAAGTGCTGGAATGGCACGAAGAACTCGGCGACATCGGCGGCCTGGCCGAACAGCTGCGCGTGGATATCGAGCCGGACCGGGTCTACATCTTCACACCGGACGGCCACGCCATCGACTTGCCCAAGGGCGCCACGCCGTTGGACTTCGCCTACCGTGTGCACACCGAGATCGGCCACAACTGCCGGGGTGCCAAGATCAATGGGCGCATCGTGCCGCTCAACTACAGCCTGCAGACCGGTGAACAGGTCGAGATCATCACCAGCAAGCACGGCACGCCGAGCCGCGACTGGCTGAACCCGAACCTGGGCTACATCACCACGTCGCGGGCACGGGCGAAGATCGTCCACTGGTTCAAATTGCAGGCGCGCGACCAGAACGTCGCCGCCGGTAAAACCTTGCTTGAACGCGAACTGGGGCGCCTCGGCCTGCCTCAGGTGGACTTCGACAAGTTGGCCGAAAAAGCCAACATGAAGATCGCCGAAGACATGTTCGCCGCCCTCGGTGCTGGCGATTTGCGCCTGGCCCAACTGGTCAACCTGGCGCAACAACTGGTCGAGCCGGAACGCGGCAGCGAACAGCTGGAACTGATCCCACGCAAGGCCACCGGCTACAAGCCCGGCAAACGCGGCGATATCCAGATCCAGGGCGTGGGCAACCTGATGACCCAAATCGCCGGATGCTGCCAGCCGTTGCCGGGCGACGCCATCGTCGGCTACATCACCCAGGGCCGTGGTGTGAGCATTCACCGCCAGGACTGCGCCTCGGTGCTGCAACTGGGCGGGCGTGAGCCGGAGCGGATCATCCAGGTCAGCTGGGGCCCGGTGCCGGTGCTCACCTACCCGGTGGACATCATTATTCGTGCATACGACCGTTCCGGCTTGCTGCGGGATGTGTCGCAAGTATTGCTCAATGAGCGGATCAACGTGCTGGCGGTCAACACCCGTTCGAATAAAGAGGACAATACCGCGCTGATGTCCCTGACTATCGAGATTCCGGGGTTGGACGCATTGGGGCGGTTGCTGGGGCGGATTTCCCAGCTACCGAATATCATCGAGACGCGGCGTAACCGAACCCCATGATGTATTCGCTTGAAGACCTGCTGCACTTGATGAACCGCCTGCGGGACCCGCAATACGGGTGCCCGTGGGACATCAAGCAAACCTACGCGACCATCGTCCCGCACACCCTGGAAGAAGCCTACGAAGTTGCCGACGCCATTGAGCGCGGCGACTTCGATCACCTGCAAGGCGAGTTGGGCGACCTGTTGTTCCAGGTGGTGTATTACAGCCAGTTGGCACGGGAAGAAGGGCGCTTCGAATTCGCCGGGGTGATCGACAGCATCACGCGCAAGCTGATCCGTCGTCATCCCCACGTGTTCCCCACGGGCAATCTGTATGCACCGCTGGACATCCCGCAGCTGAGTGAAGAACAGGTCAAGGAGCGCTGGGAGCAGATCAAGGCTGAGGAGCGTGCGGAAAAGTCCGACGCGCCGGAGCAACTTTCCCTGCTGGACGATGTGCCCACGGCGCTGCCGTCCCTGTCCCGTGCCGCCAAATTGCAGAAGCGCGCCAGCCAGGTCGGCTTCGACTGGCCGTCGGCCCTGCCGGTGGTGGATAACGTGCGCGAAGAGCTCGATGAAGTGCTCGAAGCCATGGCCGACAACGATTCTGCGGCGATTGCCGATGAGGTCGGTGACCTGCTGTTCGCGGCGGTCAACCTGGCCCGTCACCTCAAGGTCGACCCGGAAACCGCGCTGCGTGGCGCCAATGCCAAGTTCGAACGACGTTTCCGATTTATCGAACAGGCATTGCGCGATACGCACCAATCCATAGAAGATTGCACCCTCGAAACGATGGACGCCCTGTGGGGCGAAGCCAAACGTCAGGAAAAGAATGTGTCCAGCTGCGGTTGAGCAGTTGCCTAAGTGAGTAAGCACCATGAGCCTTTCCCTTCGCGACCAGTTGCTCAAAGCAGGTCTGGTCAACCAAAAGCAGGCCAAGCAGGTCGGCAAAGAGAAACAGAAGCAGCAGCGCCTGGTCCACAAAGGTCAGATTGAGGCGGATGACACCCAGGCCCGCCTGGCGGCCGAGGCGCACGCCGAGAAGGTCAAGCGCGACCAGGAGCTGAACCGCCAACAGCAGGAAAAAGCCGAGGCCAAGGCCCGTACCGCCCAGGTCAAGCAACTGATCGAGACGTCGCGCCTGCCCAAGCTGACCACCGAGGACTACTACAACTTCGTGGATGACAAGAAGGTCAAGCGCCTGTCGGTCAACACGCTGATGCGCAACAAGTTGAGCAACGGCTCCCTGGCTATCGTGCACCACGGCGGCAGCTACGAGGTAATCCCGCGCGAAGCCGCGCTGAAGATCCAGGAGCGCGCACCGGAGCGTATCGTGCAGCTCAATATCCTGACGGAAAGCCAGGTGCCGGACGAGGATGACCCGTACGCGGCGTACCAGATTCCGGATGATCTGATGTGGTAAGGCTGTAGAAACAACAAACCCCGCTCAAAAGGCGGGGTTTTTGTTTGCAGGCAATCCAGCTGCTGTGTGGGGCTGGATGCCTGCCGAATTTCAGAGTCTCAGGAGCCTTGCGCCTGGCGTCTCATCTCAAGGGCTTCGAGCTCGTTTTTATAATTATGAGCGTCGCTCTCGTTGTGAAACATGCCGACCAACAGGTCTTGTTGGTGTACATCCCAGATGTGAATTCCATGGCCCAGTGCTTCGTGGGACATATGTTCGTCGTCGCGTTCAGTTACTTTTACAGTCATCTGCTTGCTCCAATCTCTGGTGGATCTGCGGCAAGTCGTCGCAGGCCTTTGTTATATGATTTGTTAGCTTGCTAAGTAAACCGACTTTTCGCGCAACAATTCATTGCAGCAAATGCAACAGTGCTGCAGGCCGCGTAAACCGCGACATTGCGCCGCAGGGCGCTGAGTTTTATGACAAAAGTTTCATGTTCGCATCAGGGGCGGCTCAATCGACGGGCGAAAAAAAGCCCCGCATTTGCGAGGCTCTTTGTTCCAGCTACCGATCAGCTACCTTTGACAGCCTTACCGTCAACAGTACCGTCCTGCAACATGATGTTGTATTCCTTGCCGTCAGTTTCTACCTGACGCAGTGCAACCAGGATGCCGCCCTGGTCCTTGGCAAACCACATCTGGGTGATGCGCTTGCTCTGAGTCGGATCACGCACGCGCTCGACCTTGATCGCGTCGATGGAGCCGACCTTGGTCTGGACCTTTTCCGGGCCGATCACGCGGAAGTCGTAGGTGTCGACGTCAGTGCCTTCCACCACGTTGTAGCTCATGCTCTTCTTGCCGGCCGCCACATCGCGCTGCAGGGCCAACTGGTAGGTCGACTTGTCGAGCATGCCGCTTTGCAGGGGCACGTTGACCGCGTCCTTGTTTTCAAAACCGGTAACTTTCTTGGCGGTCTGGTCGAAGTCCAGGTTGATCTTCTTCGCCTTGCCCAGGCCACCGCGTTCGAAGGTGTAGCTCTTCGGTTGCAGGGTGTCCTTGTCGAATTGAATCACGCTGGTTTCGGTGAGGCTGGCGATCATCATGGAGGCCTTGAAATTCAAGGTCCAAGTGCCGTCGCCATTCTTGGCCAGGCTGCGTTCAGCCGAACCACTCATGGGCAACTGTTTCCAGTCGGCGGTGTAGCTTACGGAGAAAGGGTGAAGGTCTGCTGCTTGCACGGCTGGCAAGGCGAACAGCGCAAAAGCGAAGAGCAAGGCGCGACGCATAAAATCTCCTAGGTTCGAATCAAGTGGCCGCTGGCCGCAAGTAACTGACCGTCCAATAATGCACCCTGGTCACCAAGAATCAACCGCCCCTCGGCAAACCAGCGAACTGCCAGCGGGTAAATCCTGTGTTCCTGGGTGTGAACCCGTTGCGCAAGCGTCTGCGCCGAGTCGTCAGACTCTACCGGAACCACTGCCTGTACGACCAGAGGCCCGCCATCGAGTTCCTCGGTGACAAAGTGCACGCTGCAGCCGTGTTCGCTGTCGCCGGCATCGAGCGCGCGCTGGTGCGTGTGCATGCCTTTGTATTTGGGCAGCAGGGAAGGGTGGATATTGAGCAGGCGCCCTTCGTAATGCCGCACGAAATCAGCACTGAGGATGCGCATGAAGCCGGCGAGTACCACGAGTTTGGGGTTGAAGGCGTCGATCAGTTCGATCAAGGCGCTGTCGAAGGCCTCGCGACCTTCGAAAGCCTTGTGATCCAGCGAGCGGGTATCGATACCCGCGTCCCTGGCGCGTTGCAGGCCGTAGGCGTCGCTGCGGTTGGAGATCACCGCAGCGATGCGCACCGGGCTGTCGCCGGTGCGCATGCTGTCGATCAGGGCCTGCAAGTTACTGCCGGTGCCGGAAAGCAGCACCACGACATCACAGGTCTCAGGCATCAGTGAGCCTTGAGGTTCTTCAGTTCAACCTGAGCCGCGCCTTCGGCGGCAGTGGCGATCTGACCGATGACCCAAGGCTGCTCGCCCGCTTCACGCAGTACGTTCAGCGCGGTTTCAACGTGCTCTTGCGCCACGCAGATGACCATGCCCACGCCGCAGTTCAGCACGCGGTGCATCTCGGTTTCATCGACGTTGCCTTTCTCTTGCAGCCAGTCGAATACCGCAGGGCGCTGCCAGCTGGCCACGTCGACGATCGCCTGGGCGCCTTTTGGCAGGACGCGCGGGATGTTGTCCAGCAAGCCGCCACCGGTGATGTGGGCCATGGCCTTGACGGCGCCAGTGTCCTTGATCAATTTGAGCAGAGGCTTGACGTAGATGCGGGTCGGGGCCATCAGCAGGTCGGTCAGCGGCTTGCCATCGAGTTGGGTGTTCTCGATCTCGGCGCCGGATACTTCGATGATCTTGCGGATCAGCGAGTAACCGTTGGAGTGCGGGCCGGAAGAAGGCAAGGCCAGCAGGGCGTCACCGGCGGCAACCTTGGAGCCGTCGATGATTTCGGCTTTTTCCACGACGCCGACGCAGAAGCCGGCCAGGTCGTAGTCTTCGCCTTCGTACATGCCTGGCATTTCTGCGGTTTCGCCGCCGACCAGGGAGCAACCCGACAGTTCGCAGCCCGCGCCGATACCAGTCACCACTTGTGCAGCGGTGTCGACGTTCAGCTTGCCGGTAGCGTAGTAGTCCAGGAAGAACAACGGCTCGGCGCCGCACACCACCAGGTCGTTGACGCACATGGCAACCAGGTCGATGCCGATGGTGTCGTGTTTGTTCAGGTTCAATGCCAGGCGCAGCTTGGTGCCCACACCATCGGTGCCGGAAACCAGTACAGGCTGCTTGTAGCCGGCCGGGATTTCGCAGAGGGCGCCAAAACCGCCCAGGCCACCCATGACTTCGGGGCGCGCAGTGCGCTTGGCGACGCTCTTGATGCGTTCGACCAATGCTTCACCGGCGTCGATGTCTACACCGGCGTCCTTGTAGCTCAGGGAGGGTTGCTTGCTCATGATCCAGGCCTTTAGGGGGGATTCAGGGGTAACGACCGAGCGGGCGGGGGCTTTTATAAAGGCCACGCCGTTGACGGTCTGCGAAGGCGCGCGATTTTATCAGGCTTGAGGGGCAGCGGCCATCCTCGGGCCGACGGGCAGGGGTATATGGTGTTAAAAAAATGCTAATCGGGTCTGCTTTGGCGCGTATTAAGGTATAGCCTTTACGGCGCTAGCGTTGTGACAGTACGAAAACTTACCAAGACCCTGTGAATGTTTTACCGGTCGCCGTGGTCACAGCCTTGGCAAACCGAGTTCACGCGGTCTGTTCCAGCCGCTAAATTTGTCGTTCGGGAATCTTCCATGCGTCTGTGTAAATTCTTCTTTGTAGGCTGCTTGTCGTTGGTCAGCCTGGCGAGTCATGCCGAAACCCTCAATGGCCTCTATCAAGTACTCGAACCCGTCAGCAGCCAGTCGCCCCAAGAGCGTGACCAGGCGACCCAGCGCGCCGTGCAGACCCTGGTGATCCGCCTGACCGGCGACGCCAAGGCCGCCGACGGCCCGGGCCTGGCGGCCGTTCGTAAAGATCCGCAACAAATCATCAGCCAATATGGCTACGACGCCGGCCCGCCGGAAAGCCTGCAAGTGGATTTCGATCCGGTGAGCACTGATCGCGTCCTGCGCGAAGCGGGCTTGTCGATCTGGGGCAGCAATCGGCCGTCGATCCTCGGCTGGTGGCTGAACGATTCCACCGAAGGCAGCAGTCTAGTGGGCGATGGCCAGACCGTCGCCCAAGCGTTGCGCCGTGCCGCGCAACACCGTGGCTTGCCGTTGCGCTTGCCCCTGGGCGACCTGGATGAGCAGGTCGTCGCCACCGCACCGAACCTGGAAAGTGCTGACGCCACACCGCTGCGCGCCGCCTCCGAGCGTTATGGCGCCGACGCCTTGCTGGCCGTGCATGCGCGCCAGGAAGGCAGCCAATGGCAAGCCAAATGGCGTTTGTGGCTGGGCGACAAGAGCGAGCAGGGCACCGCGCAAGGGGCCGACACCGGCGCTGTGGCCGACGCGGTGATGCTGGCGGTCAGCCAAAAGCTCGCGCCACGCTTTGCGGTCAAACCCGGCGTGAGTACCGAACAACTGCTGGAAGTACAGGGCATGACCCTGGAGCGTTACGCCGCACTCGGTCATCTGCTTGAACCTTTTGGCGCTCAGCCACAACTCGTGGACGGCAATCGCATCGTGTACCGCGTCAATGGCAGTGCCGATCAATTACGTACCCAGTTGAGCCTGGCCAAGTTGCAGGAAATTCCAGCAGGTGAAGTGCCGGTCCAGCAACCCGTAGTGGATGGCACGCAGCCAGCGGTCGCGCCCGAACCTCAGGCGCAACTGCGTTTTCGTTGGTAGCAGTTTTCTTCTTTATATAGGTGGAGTGGTTTATGGCGGATACGCGTCGTTGGGTGTGGCTTGGCGGGATTGTCCTGCTGTGCGTTTTTGTGTTCCTGCTGCATTCGATCCTGACGCCGTTCTTGGTCGCGTTGCTGCTGGCCTATCTATTCGATCCGGTGGTGGATCGCCTGGAGAAGGCCGGGTTGTCGCGCACCTGGGGCGTGGTGGCGGTATTCGCCCTGTTTACCCTGATCATCACGGCGCTGGTGCTGGTGCTGGTGCCGATGCTGGCCAAACAACTGTTCCGCCTGTATGAACTGGCGCCGCAGATGCTCGACTGGCTGCAACACACGGCGATGCCGTGGGCCCAGGCCAAGTTTGGGTTGGCGGATGGTTTCTGGAAGTTCGACAAGGTCAAGGCGGCGATCAGCGAGCATATGGGCCAGACCACCGATATCGTCGGTGTGGTCCTCAGCCAGGCGACGGCCTCCAGCCTGGCGTTGATTGGCTGGTTGACCAACCTGGTGCTGATCCCGGTGGTGGCGTTCTACCTGCTGCGCGACTGGGACATCATGATGGCCAAGATTCGCAGCCTGCTGCCGCGTAATCGTGAGGAGCGCATTGTCTCTCTGGCCGAGGAATGCCATGAGGTGCTCGGCGCATTCGTGCGAGGGCAGTTGCTGGTGATGTTGGCACTGGGGATTATCTACGCCGCTGGCCTGATGGCCATCGGCCTGGAACTGGGCCTGTTGATCGGCCTGATCGCCGGTCTCGCCGCCATCGTGCCTTATATGGGCTTTGTGATTGGTATCGGCGCGGCGTTGGTGGCGGGGTTGTTCCAGTTCGGCGGTGACCTGTACCCGATGCTGGGGATCGTGGCGGTGTTTATGGTCGGCCAGGCCTTGGAAGGCATGGTGCTGACGCCGTTGCTGGTGGGTGATCGAATCGGTTTGCACCCTGTGGCGGTGATCTTTGCGATCCTGGCGGGCGGTGAGTTGTTCGGCTTCACTGGCATTCTGCTCGCGCTGCCGGTGGCGGCGGTGATCATGGTGCTGGTGCGCCATGTACACGATTTGTATAAGGATTCGGAGGTGTACACGGGGGTTGAAGACCCCGATCTGTAATCACTCTGCCACAAACCCGGCCCAGGCCGGGTTTGTTGTTTCTGGAGCCAGTGCGTCAAACAATCTGCGTAAATCCAACAAGTTAACGCAAACCTTTGATTTTGCTTGGGGTCTGTTGCATTGTGCGCCCGGCGTCACGGGTATAAACTTTGCAAACTTTACACAGAGGCCACTAACGGTTCGTTTGGAGCCGTTCAGTCAGCATGAAACCGATTCAGCTGCCCTTGGGTGTGCGTCTGCGTGACGACGCCACCTTTATCAACTACTACCCAGGCGCCAATGCCGCTGCACTCGGCTATGTCGAGCGGCTCTGCGAAGCCGACGCCGGGTGGACCGAAAGCCTGATCTATCTGTGGGGCAAGCACGGCGTAGGGCGTACCCACCTGCTGCAGGCCGCGTGCCTGCGGTTCGAGCAGATGGGCGAGCCGGCGGTTTACCTGCCCCTGGCGGAGTTGATGGATCGCGGTATCGGCATCTTCGACCATCTTGAGCAGTACGAGCTGGTGTGTCTGGACGATCTGCAAGCCATCGCCGGCAAGGCGGAGTGGGAAGAGGCGCTGTTCCACCTGTTCAACCGCTTGCGTGACAGCGGTCGGCGCCTGCTGATTGCCGCATCCACCTCGCCACGTGAGTTACCGATCAAGCTGGCCGACCTCAAGTCGCGCATGACCCTGGCGCTGATCTTCCAGATGCGCCCGCTGTCCGATGAAGACAAATTGCGTGCCTTGCAATTGCGTGCATCCCGTCGCGGCCTGCACCTCACCGACGAAGTGGGGCATTTCATCCTCACCCGCGGCACGCGCAGCATGAGCGCGTTGTTCGATCTGCTTGAACAGCTCGACCAAGCCTCCTTGCAGGCCCAGCGCAAGCTGACCATTCCCTTTTTGAAAGAAACCCTCGGCTGGTAGCCGGCCCGCTGTTCTCGCGGCTTTCGGCAAATTCCAGGCGCCAGAAAACCTGCGTTTGAGCCGGTTTGGCTACGCAAAAGGCAGATATAGGGTGTTAAGGGCTTAGATGTCATAGTCCAAACAAGAAGTCACATAGATCACGATTGAATTTGCAAATCGATGTGATAGAGGGCATAGTCTCGTCTTCTTTACATATCAGCCACGGTCGTGCCCATGCTAAATCGCTTCGCACCCCTCGTGCCCCTCGCACTCGTTACCCTGTTGTTTGGTTGCGCCTCCCACCCTCAACAGGTGGCAGAACAGCAAAAACCACAGGTTCAAAATCAGGCAAAATTCGTTGCTGCACAGTCTGCTTCTGTTTATGAAGAAGAGCTGGCAACGGAAAAAGAACTGGCCAATTTCAATGGCAGCAAGCCTTACCAGCTGCCCGTTCTGGCCGACAGCATCCTCGAACGCGGCATGTCCCTGATCGGTACCCGTTACCGCTTCGGCGGCACCTCTGAAGCCGGTTTCGACTGCAGCGGTTTCATCGGCTACCTGTTTCGCGAAGAAGCTGGCATGAACTTGCCACGCTCCACCCGCGAAATGATCAACGTGGATGCACCGTTGGTCGCACGCAACAACCTCAAGCCCGGTGATCTGCTTTTCTTCAGTACAGCGGGTCGTGGTCGTGTAAGCCATGCCGGTATCTACCTGGGCGATAACCAGTTTATCCACTCCAGCAGCCGTCGCAGTGGCGGTGTCCGGGTCGATAACCTGGGTGACAGCTACTGGAGCAAAACCTTCATCGAAGCCAAGCGCGCACTCGCCATGGCCCCGACGACGGTTACCGCTAGCAAGTAAACTTAAAGTGATACTTGAAGTTTGACGTGTAAGCGCTAGAATCCCTGGACATTGTTGTAATCCGTTCGCGCGAGCTTTGCTTGCGCGTTCTGGTTTTCAGCGTTCGGCAGCGAAAGCCGCATCCAGACCAGGATTGTTCTGCCCATGTCGACCTCGGCCCGCCTGATCCTTATTCTTTGCGCCGCGCTGCTCAGCGCCTGCGCAAGCCGCCCGCCGCCCGCGCCTGTAGCCGTCAAGCCCAAGCCGGTGTTCAACTACTCCACCCAGAATTTCTCGCCTGCGGCCGAAGATGTGCTCTTCCGCGCGCTGGGCCTGGTCGGCACACCTTATCGTTGGGGCGGCAACACACCGGACTCCGGGTTTGATTGCAGCGGCCTGATCGGGTTTGTCTTCCGCGATGCTGCCGGCATCTCCCTGCCGCGTACCACCCGCGAGCTGATCGTGATGCGCGCCCAGGATGTCAGCGAGCAGAATCTGCAGACCGGAGACTTGTTGTTCTTCGCTACAGGCGGCGGTTCACAGGTCAGCCACGCCGGGATCTACGTCGGCGAAGGCCGCTTTGTGCATGCACCGCAAACCGGCGGTACGGTGAAGCTGGACACCTTGTCCAAGGCGTATTGGCAGAATGCTTACTTGAGCGCCAAGCGCGTATTGCCAGGGAATCTGGCGCGTAATCCGTAAGAAGCAGCGGCAAGTTTCAAGCTTCAAGCTGCAAGGAGGGGATACCTGCTTGCAGCTATCTGCTTGAAGCTTGCAGCTCGCCCCTCAACCTACTACCCTTCGCCGCTTGTTCCAGGTGCTCTGTGACCCATGGGTCGACCGAGTGAAACAGGGAAGCCGGTGAGTGAGCGCACTTGTACACAGTGCCGCCGCGATTCCGGCGCTGCCCCCGCAACGGTAAATGAGTCAAGACGCTGCCTTTTGCCACTGTATCGCTCGCGATATGGGAAGGCGCAGCGTCGGTCTGCGCCTCTATAAGGCGCACGCCACTCATGAGCCCGGAGACCGGCCTGCAACATCCAACAGCATCACGGTGGGCGATGCTTGGCTGTCTGTTTTTTCTTTTTCCTGCCCGCCGTTTTTGTCCAGCCCCAACGGAGAGCTGCCATGACCGATTCCCCCGACCGCGACGAACGCCATCTGGCGCGCATGCTGCGCAAAAAAGCCGTGATCGATGAACGCATCGCCAATTCCCCCAACGAGTGCGGCCTGCTGCTGGTGCTGACCGGCAACGGCAAAGGCAAGAGCAGCTCCGCGTTCGGCATGCTGGCCCGGGCCATGGGCCACGGCATGCAGTGCGGTGTGGTGCAGTTCATCAAGGGGCGCAACAGTACGGGGGAAGAGTTGTTCTTCCGCCGTTTCCCCGAGCAAGTACGTTTCCACGTCATGGGCGAAGGCTTCACCTGGGAAACCCAGGATCGCCAGCGCGACATCGCCGCCGCCGAAGCCGCCTGGGCGGTTTCCCGCGAGCTGCTGCAAGACCCGTCCATCGGCCTGGTCGTACTGGATGAGCTGAACATCGCCCTCAAGCATGGCTACCTCGACCTGGACCAGGTGCTCAGCGACCTGCAAGCCCGCCCGCCGATGCAACACGTGGTGGTCACCGGCCGTGGCGCCAAGCCTGAACTGATCGAAATGGGCGACACCGTCACCGAAATGGGCATGCTCAAGCACGCGTTCCAGGCCGGTATCAAGGCACAGAAGGGCGTCGAACTTTGAATCATCCCCGTCATTGCCCGGCCGTCCTGATCGCCGCACCGGCGTCCGGCCAGGGCAAAACCACCGTCACCGCCGCACTGGCCCGCTTGCACCGCAACCTGGGGCGCAAGGTGCGCGTGTTCAAATGCGGCCCGGACTTCCTCGACCCGATGATCCACGAACGCGCCAGCGGTGCGCCGGTGTATCAATTGGACATGTGGATGGTGGGCGAGCAGGAAAGTCGCCGCTTGCTGTGGGAGGCGGCGGGGGAGGCGGACCTGATCTTGATCGAAGGCGTGATGGGTCTGTTCGACGGCACGCCGTCCAGCGCCGACCTGGCGCGACACTTTGGTGTGCCGGTGCTTGGTGTGATCGATGGCACCGCCATGGCCCAGACCTTTGGCGCGTTGGCCCTGGGTCTGGCGCGTTATCAGCCGGACTTGCCGTTCGCCGGCGTGCTGGCCAACCGCGTCGGCACCCTGCGCCATGCGCAATTGCTTGAAGGCAGCCTCACCGAAGGCCTGCGTTGGTACGGCGCGCTGTCTCGCGAGACCGGTATCGAGCTGCCTAGCCGTCACCTGGGTTTGGTGCAGGCAAGCGAACTGAATGACCTTGATGTACGCCTGGATGCCGCCGCTCAAGCGCTGGGTAGCAGTTGCGAAGTCGCTTTGCCGCCGCCGGTCACCTTTGCCGCGCCTGAAGTGATCGACGCCGAGCCACTGCTTAACGGCGTACGCATCGCTGTGGCCCGCGACGAAGCCTTCGCGTTCACCTACGGCGCGAGCCTTGACCTGTTGCGGGCAATGGGCGCTGAGCTGAAGTTCTTCTCGCCGATCCACGATCGCCAATTGCCGGACGCCGACAGCCTCTATCTGCCCGGTGGTTACCCGGAACTGCACCACCAGGCGCTGTCGCAAAATACCCCGATGCTCGACGCCATCCGTGCTCATCATGCCGCCGGCAAACCGCTGCTCGCCGAATGCGGCGGCATGCTCTACCTGCTGGACTCGCTGACCGATGTCGACGGCACTCGCGCCGAACTGGTGGGCCTGCTGCAAGGCGATGCCGTGATGCAGAAGAAACTCGCGGCCTTGGCGCTGCAAAATGTCGAATTGCCCGAAGGCACACTGCGCGGCCATACCTATCACCACTCGCTGACCACCACCGAATGGCAGCCGATTGCCCGTGGCCTGAGCCCCAATGGCGGGCGCGGTGCCGAGGCGGTTTATCGGCAGGGGCGGATGACGGCGTCCTACGTACACTTCTATTTCCCCTCGAATCCCCAGGCGGTGGCCGCATTGTTCGCGCCCGATCCAGCACTATGAGCGACAACGCCTTCCCCCAGGCCGACCGCGACGCCGTCTACCGCGCCATCGCCGAACGCCGCGACATGCGCCATTTCAGCGGCGGCACCGTCGCCCCCGAATTGCTCCACCGCCTGCTCCAGGCCGCGCACCAGGCACCCAGCGTGGGCCTGATGCAGCCCTGGCGTTTTATCCGCATCAGCGACCGCCCATTACGTGAGCAGATTCAGCAGTTGGTGGAAGAAGAACGCGTACGCACCGCCGAAGCCCTGGGCGAGCGTTCCGACGAGTTTATGAAGCTCAAGGTCGAAGGCATTCACGACTGCGCCGAAGTGCTGGTGGCGGCGTTGATGGATGATCGCGAGCGGCATATTTTCGGCCGGCGCACCTTGCCGGAAATGGACATGGCGTCATTGTCCTGTGCTATCCAGAATCTGTGGCTGGCAGCCCGTGTCGAAGGGCTGGGCATGGGCTGGGTCTCGCTGTTCGAGCCCCAGGCCCTGGCCGATCTGCTGGGTTTACCGCCCGGCGCGAAACCCTTGGCGGTGCTGTGTCTGGGGCCGGTGGCCGAGTTCTACCCGGCACCGATGTTGCAACTCGAGGGCTGGACCGAGCCTCGGCCGCTGAGTGACATGTTGTATGAGAATGGGTGGGGAGTGAGTCAATGAGTGTGGCCTTGCTGTGTGTCGCTGCAGTCGCGCTGGATGCGCTGCTGGGCGAACCCAGGCGCTGGCATCCGCTGGTGGCGTTCGGCAATTTCGCCGGGCGCATCGAGCAACGTTTCAATACCGGTGGCCGCGGCTGGCGCAGCCATGGCGTGACCGCGTGGTTTATCGCCGTGGTGCCACTGACCCTGCTGGCCACGGCGTTATCCTGGGCACCTTACATCGGCTGGGTATTGGAGATTCTGGCGCTGTATTGCGCCCTTGGCATGCGCAGTCTCGGTGAGCATGTGATCCCGGTGGCCCAAGCCTTGCGCAGTGATGACCTTGAGGAAGCACGCAAGCGCGTGAGCTACCTGGTGAGCCGTCAGACCAGTGAACTGGACCGCACCGAAGTCGCCCGCGCCGCCACCGAGTCGGTGCTGGAAAACGGCAGCGATGCGGTGTTTGCTGCGATTTTCTGGTTTGTCGTCGCGGGTGTGCCAGGCGTGGTGCTTTATCGCCTGAGCAACACCCTCGACGCCATGTGGGGCTATCGCAACGAACGTTTCGAGCGTTTCGGCTGGGCGGCGGCAAAGATCGATGATGTGCTGAACTACATTCCTGCACGCCTGGTGGCGTTGACCTACGCCGTACTGGGCAAGACGCGCCTGGCGCTCAAATGCTGGCGCACCCAGGGCCCGACCTGGGACAGCCCTAACGCCGGCCCGGTCATGGCGGCCGGTGCTGGCGCCCTGGGCGTGGAGTTGGGCGGCGCCGCGATCTATCACGGCGAAGTGCACCAGCGTCCGCAACTGGGCGAAGGCCCTCCGGCGGATGCCGATTCCATCGACCGAGGCTGGCAACTGGTGCAGCGCGGCGTATGGTTGTGGCTGCTGATCCTATGCGCGGGGGCGCAATTCTATGCTTGAGCACGGTGGCCGGCTGCGTAAGGCGGCGATTCAGTACGGGATTGCCGAGGCCGATTGGCTCGACTTGTCCAGCGGCCTCGCGCCCTGGCCCTGGCCGATCCCCGAGATCCCGCTGCGGGCCTGGGCGCGCCTGCCAGAAACCGACGATGGCCTGGAGCAGGCCGCCAGCGAATACTACGGCGCTGCGCACCTGTTACCGGTGCCCGGTTCCCAGGCGGCTATCCAGTTGCTGCCACGCCTGCGCCGCGCGGGCAAAGTCGGCGTGCTGTCGCCGTGTTATGCCGAGCACGCCGAAGCTTGGCGTCGTGCCGGCTACGTGGTGCGCGAAGTGCAGGAGCAGGAAGTCGACTTCTTTCTCGATGGCCTCGACGTGCTGGTGGTGGTCAACCCCAACAATCCCACCGGCCTGAGCCTGACCCCGCAACGCTTGCTGGACTGGCACTCGCGGCTGGCCCAGCGCGGCGGCTGGCTGGTGGTGGACGAAGCCTTCATGGACGTCACCCCTCAACTGAGCCTGGCGGGCCAGGCCCATCAGGTTGGCCTGATCGTGTTGCGCTCGTTCGGCAAATTCTTCGGCCTGGCCGGGGTGCGGCTGGGTTTTGTGTTGGCCGAGCGCAAACTGCTCAAGTTGCTGGCCGAACAGGTCGGCCCCTGGGCGGTCAGCGGGCCGACGCGGGTATTGGGCCAGGTATGCCTGCGCGACACGGCCGGGCATGCGCGGCAACGCATGCGGTGCATCGAGGCCGGCCAGCGTTTGTTCGCCTTGCTGGAGCGCCACGGCTTCCAGCCCCAGGGCGGCTGCGCGTTGTTTCAATGGCTGATCACGCCCCACGCCGAACGCATGCACGAATTCATGGCCCAGCGCGGCATCCTGCTGCGGCTGTTTGTCCACGACAGCAGCCTGCGCTTTGGCCTACCCGACACCGAGGCCGACTGGCTGCGGCTGGACCAAGCCCTGGTCGCCTATAAGGACGCCACATGAGTACGCTGATGGTGCAAGGCACCACCTCCGACGCCGGCAAAAGTACCTTGGTGACCGCGCTGTGCCGCTGGTTGGTCCGTCAGGGCGTGGCGGTGGCGCCGTTCAAGCCGCAGAACATGGCGCTCAACAGCGCCGTGACCGCCGAAGGCGGCGAGATCGGCCGTGCCCAGGCCGTGCAGGCCCAGGCTGCCCACCTGGCGCCGCACACCGACATGAACCCGGTGTTGCTCAAGCCCAACAGCGACACCGGCTCCCAAGTGATCATCCACGGCCGCGCCGTCACCAGCATGAACGCGGTGGCCTATCACGACTACAAAGCCATCGCGATGCAGGCGGTGCTGGCCTCCCACGCCCGGCTGAGCCAGGCCTACCCGGTGGTGATGGTGGAAGGCGCGGGCTCCCCGGCGGAGATCAACCTGCGCGCCAATGACATCGCCAACATGGGCTTCGCCGAGGCGGTGGATTGCCCGGTGTTGCTGATCGCCGATATCAATCGCGGCGGCGTGTTTGCCCATCTGGTCGGCACTCTGGAACTGCTGTCGCCCACGGAGCAGGCGCGGGTCAAAGGCTTTATCATCAATCGTTTTCGCGGTGACGTCGCGCTGTTGCAACCCGGCCTGGACTGGCTGGAAGCGCGCACCGGCAAACCGGTGGTCGGCGTGTTGCCCTATGTGATGGACCTGCATCTGGAAGCTGAAGACGGCATCGACAGGCGCCAGATCGACAAGGCAGCCCAGGTACTCAAGGTGGTGGTGCCGGTGTTGCCGCGCATCAGCAACCACACGGATTTCGACCCACTGCGCCTGCATCCCCAAGTGGATCTGCAATTTATCGGGCCAGGCCAGCCGATCCCGGCTGCCGACCTGATCATCCTCCCCGGCTCGAAAAGCGTGCGCAGCGACTTGGCGTACTTGCGCGCCAACGGCTGGGATACCGCCGTGGCGCGGCACTTGCGCTATGGCGGCAAGGTGCTGGGTATTTGTGGGGGGTTGCAGATGCTTGGCGAGCAGGTGCATGACCCGTTGGGCCTGGAAGGGGCTGCCGGTTCCAGCGATGGCCTGGGGCTGCTGGCGTTCAGCACTACGCTGGAAGAAGAGAAGCAGTTGCGTAATGTACGTGGGCGTCTGTTGCTGGAGGATGCTGAAGTCAGCGGCTATGAGATTCATGCGGGCGTGACGACGGGGGATGCGTTGTCGAATGCTGCTGTGATCCTGGAAGACGGTCGCCGGGATGGCGCGCAAAGTGCTGATGGGCAAATTCTCGGGACCTATCTGCATGGTTTGTTTGAAAGCCCGGCGGCGTGTAGCGCTTTGCTGCGTTGGGCGGGGTTGCAGGATGTGCAATCTGTGGATTACCACGCTTTGCGTGAGCGCGATATCGAGCGCTTGGCGGATTTGGTGGAGAACCACTTGGATACCGATTTGTTACGCAAGCTGTGTGGGGTTTGACGGTGAGTACGCGGTGCCAATGTGGGAGCGGGCTTGCTCGCGAAGGCGGCCTGATGGCCGATACATTTCAGCCAAATCAAGGTGCCATCCCATGCTTCAACTGATCCTCGGCGGTGCCCGTTCCGGCAAAAGTCGCCTCGCCGAAAAACTCGCCAGCGACAGTGGTTTGCCCGTCACTTACATCGCCACCAGCCAACCGTTGGATGGTGAGATGAATGAGCGCGTCGCGCTGCATCGCCAGCGTCGACCCGAGCATTGGGGCCTCATCGAAGAACCCGTCGAACTGGATCGCGTGCTGCGCGAAAACGCGGCGCCTGCACAGTGTTTGCTGGTGGATTGCCTGACCCTGTGGCTGACCAATCTGCTGATGCTTGAAGACGCTGATCGCCTGGCGTCCGAACGCGATCAACTGTTGGAAACCCTGGCCACGCTGCCGGGTGAAATCATTTTTGTCAGCAACGAGACCGGTCTGGGTGTCGTGCCGCTGGGCGAATTGACTCGCCGCTATGTGGATGAAGCCGGTTGGCTGCATCAAGCCTTGGCCGAGCGCTGTCAGCGTGTTGTCCTGACGGTCGCCGGCCTGCCCCTGACTTTGAAAGGTACTGCGTTATGACTGACACCTGGTGGCTCAACCCTTGTAAGGCGATTGACGCTCAAGCGTACGAACACGCCCTGGCTCGCCAGCAGCAATTGACCAAGCCGGCCGGCTCCCTCGGGCAGTTGGAGGCGCTGGCGGTGCAATTGGCGGGCTTGCAGGGCCAGGTCAAACCGTTGGTGGATCACGTGTGGATCGCCATCTTTGCCGGTGACCATGGCGTGGTCGCGGAAGGTGTGTCGGCGTTTCCCCAGGCAGTGACCGGGCAGATGTTGCACAACTTTGTCAGCGGTGGCGCCGCCATCAGTGTGTTGGCGCGGCAGTTGGACGCGCAGTTGGAAGTGGTCGACCTCGGCACGGTCACGCCGTCCCTGGACCTGCCCGGTGTGCGTCACCTGAATATCGGTGCGGGCACCGCCAATTTCGTCAACGGCCCGGCGATGACTGAGGCCCAAGGGCAACTCGCCCTGCAAGCCGGTCGCGACAGCGCGCGGCGTGCGTTGGCAGGTGGGGCGCAGCTGTTTATCGGCGGCGAGATGGGCATCGGCAACACCACCGCCGCCAGTGCGTTGGCGTGTGCCTTGCTCGATTGCCCGGTCAGTGACCTCACTGGGCCGGGGACGGGGTTGAACGCCCAAGGCGTCAGCCACAAAGTGGCCGTGATCGAGCGCGCCCTGGCGCTGCACGCCGGCCAGCGTGGTGATGCGTTGCAGACGCTGTTCAATCTGGGCGGCTTTGAAATTGCCGCGCTGGTGGGCGCGTACCTGGCCTGCGCGCAGGAAGGCATCGTGGTATTGGTGGATGGCTTTATCTGCAGCGTCGCGGCGCTGGTCGCGACACGTTTGAATCCGGCCTGCCGTGACTGGCTGGTGTTCGGCCATCGCGGCGCCGAGCCGGGTCATCGCCATGTGTTGCAAAGTCTCGACGCACAGCCGCTGCTGGAACTGGGCCTGCGCCTGGGCGAAGGCAGCGGCGCGGCGATTGCGGTTCCGTTGTTGCGCCTGGCCTGTGCGTTGCACGGGCAGATGGCAACCTTCGCCGAAGCGGCTGTGGCAGATCGCCCGGCATGACCTTGCGCCTGGACTTGCTGCGCCACGGTGAAACCGAGCTGGGCGGCGGCCTGCGCGGCAGCCTGGACGATGCTCTCACCGCCAACGGCTGGGCGCAGATGCGCGCGGCCGTGGTGGCGCAGGGGCCGTGGGACCGTCTGGTCAGCTCGCCGCTGCAACGCTGCGCGCGGTTTGCCGAGGAATTGGGGGCTCAACTCAAGCTGCCGGTGAGCCTGGAAAAAGATCTGCAAGAGCTGCACTTCGGTGCCTGGGAAGGGCACAGTGCAGCGGCCTTGATGGAGACCGACGCCGAAGGGCTGGGGTTGTTCTGGGCTGACCCCTACAGCTTTACGCCACCGGAAGGGGAGCCTGTCAGCGCCTTTTCCGACCGGGTCCTGGGCGCTGTCGCACGCTTGCATCAGGCCTATGCCGGTGAGCGTGTGCTGTTGATCAGTCATGGCGGAGTGATGCGTCTGTTACTGGCGCGAGCGCGTGGTCTGCCAAGGGAGCAACTGTTGAATGTCGAAGTGGGCCATGGCGGGTTGTTCAGCCTGCACGTCGATGCTGACGGCACACTGACGGAAGGCGTGTAGACATGCTGCCCTTCTGGATCGCCCTGCAATTTCTCAGCAGCCTGCCGATTCGCCTGCCGGGTATGCCGCAGCCTCAGGAGTTGGGACGCTCACTGCTGTTTTATCCGTTGGTGGGGTTGTTGTTCGGCGTGCTGTTGTGGGGCTTGAATTCGGTATTGATGGGCGCCCCGTTGCTGCTGCATGCCGCATTGTTGCTGACGGCCTGGGTGTTGCTCAGTGGTGGCCTGCACCTGGACGGCTTGGCGGACAGCGCCGATGCCTGGCTCGGCGGTTTTGGCGACCGCGAGCGCACACTGACGATCATGAAGGACCCCCGCAGCGGTCCGATTGCCGTGGTCACGCTCGGGTTGGTGCTGCTGCTCAAGTTCACCGCGTTGGTGGCCTTGATCGAGCAGCGCAACGGCGCCGCAATGATCCTGGCGCCGCTGATCGGCCGCGCCTCGATGCTGGCGCTGTTTCTCACCACGCGCTATGTGCGTGCTGGTGGATTGGGTCAGGCATTGTCGGATCATTTACCGAGAATCGTCGGCCAACAGGTACTGATCCTCAGCGGTTTGGCCTGCATTCTTATCGGTGGCTTCAGCGGTGGGATGGCTGTATTGCTCGCTGCGATCTGCTTTATCGGGCTGCGCCATTTGATGGTCAATCGCCTGGGCGGCACCACGGGTGATACCGCTGGCGCCTTGCTGGAGCTGCTGGAAGTCGCGGTTCTGGTTGGCCTGGCGCTGTAACACTTTCTTGCATTCCCTCAATCGCGGGTATATACACCTTCCATGCTTGCCTCCCAATGTTTGTGTACCAACCTGCGACGTGCCGCCCGTGGCGTCAGCAGGCATTACGACGGCGCTCTTGATGGCTTCGGGATCAACGTCGCCCAGTATTCTTTGCTGTGTAACCTGCAGCGCCTCGATCAGCCGAGCATTTCCAGCCTGGCGGAAGCGATGGGCCTGGATCGCAGCACGTTGGGGCGTAACCTGCGGGTGCTGGAAGGCGAGGGCCTGGTGCGGTTGGTGGAAGGCGATGACCTGCGCAACCGCCTGGTAATGTTGACTGAGGACGGCGAAGCACGACTGGCCGCGGCATTACCCGCCTGGGAAGCGGCGCAGCAGAAATTGATCGATCAACTCGGCGCGGAAAAACGCGAAACCTTGTTGGCCTTGCTGGACGAACTCGCCTGAGCGTGGGTTGGTTCGAATACAAGCGGGTATATACCCGCGAGCGGAGAATAAGAAATGACCTCGATGTGGCGCACCAGTGGATGGATTCTTGTAGGGAGTGCGCTGATCCTGGCGTTGTCGTTGGGCGTGCGGCACGGTTTTGGCCTGTTCCTGGCGCCGATGAGCAGCGAATTCGGCTGGGGCCGTGAGACCTTCGCCTTTGCCATTGCCTTGCAGAATCTTATTTGGGGCCTGGCGCAGCCGTTCACCGGCGCCCTGGCCGACCGTTTTGGTGCGACTAAAGCGGTGTTTGTCGGCGGCGTCCTTTACGCGGCGGGCCTGGTGTTGATGGGTATGTCCGATTCGGCGTGGTCGCTCTCCCTCAGTGCGGGCCTGCTGATTGGTATCGGCCTGTCCGGCACGTCGTTCTCGGTGATTCTCGGCGTGGTGGGCCGGGCCGTGGCGCCGGAAAAACGCAGCATGGCCATGGGCATCGCGAGTGCTGCAGGTTCGTTCGGTCAGTTCGCCATGGTGCCGGGCACCCTGGGTTTGATCAGTTGGTTAGGCTGGTCCGCAGCACTGTTGGCGCTGGGGCTGATGGTGGCACTGATTCTGCCGCTGGTCGCCATGCTCAAGGATCGTCCATTGCCGGTGCTGGCCGGTCAGCAAACCTTGCGCGAAGCCTTGAAGGAAGCCTGTTCCCATTCCGGTTTCTGGCTGTTGGCCTTCGGCTTTTTTGTCTGCGGTTTCCAGGTGGTGTTTATCGGCGTGCATTTGCCAGCCTACCTGGTGGACCAGCACTTGCCGGCCACCGTTGGCACCACGGTGCTGGCGCTGATTGGCCTGTTCAATATCTTCGGCACCTACACCGCCGGCTGGCTCGGTGGGCGCATGTCCAAGCCGCGTTTGCTGACCGGGCTGTACCTGCTGCGCGCAGTGGTGATCGTGTTGTTCCTGTGGGCGCCGGTCACCGAAGTCACGGCCTACCTGTTCGGTATGGCGATGGGCTTCCTGTGGCTGTCCACCGTGCCGCTGACCAACGGTACCGTCGCAACGTTGTTTGGTGTACGAAACCTCTCCATGCTCGGTGGGATCGTGTTCCTTTTCCACCAGCTCGGTTCGTTCCTGGGCGGCTGGTTGGGCGGGGTGGTCTATGATCGAACCGGCAATTACGATTTGATCTGGCAGGTGGCGATCCTGTTGAGCCTGCTCGCCGCGGCCCTGAATTGGCCGGTACGCGAGCGGCCAGTGGCGCGATTGCAGGCACAGATGGAGGCGGCATGAACATAGCGATACGCGGTGTGATATTCGCCGCAGCGTTGGTTTTGATGTTGCTGGCCTGGTGGGGCTGGCAAAACGGCGGGCTGGCATTGATGCAACTGGGCATGTCGATCTGTTAAGTTCGTGGTCTGAATAATTTCAAGGACACACGACATGCAGATGCGCTGGCTCGCTGTACCCGTCCTGATGGCCATTGGCACTGCCGCCATGGCCGCCAGTTGCCCGCCGCTGTTGGAAGGCCAATTGCCCAAGCTGCGCGCCAAGGAATCCATCGACCTGTGCCAGCGCTTCGCCGGCAAGCCCTTGGTCATCGTCAACACCGCCAGCTTTTGCGGGTTCGCTCCACAATTCAAAAGCCTCGAAGCCTTGTACCAGCGTTACAAGGGCGAAGGCCTGGAAGTGATCGGCGTGCCGTCAGATGACTTCAAGCAGGAAGCCAAGACCGGCGAAGAAACCGCCAAGGTCTGCTACGTGAATTACGGCGTGACCTTCACCATGACCGAGCCACAGAAGGTCAAGGGACCGGATGCGGTGCACCTGTTCAAGGTATTGGCGCAGCAGACCGACGCGCCGCCGAAGTGGAATTTCTACAAGTACGTGGTGGATCGGCAGGGCAAGGTGATTGCCAATTTTTCCAGCCTTACCAAGCCGGACAGTCCGGACATGATCAAGGCGGTGGAGGAGGCGATAGCGTCCAAGCCTTGATCGTCAGCCATTAAAAAGCCCCGCCTCCTTTGCAGGAGAGCGGGGCTTTTTTACACCGGTCTGGATCAGAAGGTGTAAGTCATGCCCAGGCCGAAACCGTTGGCGCTGTTTTGGTATTTGGCTTGGTAGTTCGACGGAAGGGAGGTGTTGTTGACCTTGACGTCTTCTTCCTTGAGGTAGGAGTAAGCCAGGTCGACGGTCATGTTATCCATCACTTTGTAGCCAAGACCCACGCTGAAGATCGTACGGTCGCCGGTAGGAATACGGGGCGAGCGATCTTTGTTGTTGGTTGGCGACTGGTCGAAGGTCAGGCCGGTACGCAGCACTACCTGCTTGGTCAACTGGTACGAAGTACCCACGGCGTAAGCCCAGGTGTCATGCCAGTTTTGCTCTTCGGTGATGTTGCTGATTCGGCTTGGGGCCAAGCCACCACCGTTTACGGCAGTCACGCCTTCGTTTTTGACGGTGATTTCTTTCAGGCGGCTCCAGCGTGTCCAGGTCGCACCGCCGTACAGTTTCCATGCGTCAGTCAGGTCTTGCGTCACCGACAGGTCATAGGATTCTGGGGTGTCGATTTTCAAGGAGGCATCGTAACGGTTGTTACGCAGGGCCGTTTGAGTTTGGGCCGGGCCGCTGACGGTAGTGTGTCCTTCCAGCTTGTACTTGACCTTCGAGTGGTAGGTCAGGCCGACGCGGGTGGTGTCGGTCGCTTGGACCAATACGCCAAAATTGAAGCCCAGCGCAGTATCGTCACCCTTGATCTTGACGTTGGTGTCGCCGAACGGGGCGCCAATCACCAGTGTTTTATCCGACTCGAGCACACCGGAAATACGGTTGATCGTCGGACCAAAGCCAATGGATACCCGGTCGTTGAACGCATAGCTGACAGTTGGCTGGAAGGTCATGACCTTCACTTCGCTCTTGCTGCCGAACCCACGGCCCTGGAAGCCGCTTTCGTAGTCGGTCACCAGGCCGAACGGAGCATAAACGCCGAAGCCGATAGCCCACTGGTCATTGAGTTTGTTGGTGTAGAAACCAAATGGCACCGCGGTGAACGGAACCATGTCACCTTTGTTGGAGCCGCTTGGGCGGCCGCTTGCATCTTTGATATCGGTCGAAGCATCAATCGCAGCGACACCACCGGTGATTTGCTGGCCACTCAGGCGAGACATACCGGCAGGGTTACCGTAAACAGTGCTTGCATCATCGGCAGAAGAAGAGCGACCTGCGAAACCCGTACCCATCCCGCTGACGCTCTGTTCGTTCAGTGCGAAACCGCTTGCGAACAGGTGGGAGGATGCCATGGCAACGGCGAGGCTAAGTGTGGTCTTGAGCATTACTTTTTTCATTATTAGAACTCCGTGGTGATCACCGCTGCGGAAAGTAACAATAATTTTAAGATCGCGCTATAGGCTGTAATGTAGGAGATAGAGCGGTTTTGTAGGACAATCCGACCAAATTCCAGGGTTTTTGACGAATCTTGCAAATTGCCCGGTCAGCAAACCACGTGATTCATGGGTGAAACACACGTTTGCCAGGCTTGAGTGAAATCGCGCAGCCTTCCTTGTGGATGAAAAATTTCTTTCCAGATACGCGCCATGGCCAGTACGTCACCGGGCGGAGGCAGTGCGGGGGTGTGTTGTTCGATCAACAACCAGGCAATGGCGGTGGCGTAACGCAGGTTGACGGTGAGCTCCAATTGCGGGGCGCTGAGGAACGCGTGCTGGCTCGCGAGCCCGCGTACCAGGCTGGCGCGCTCGGGGTCCAGCGCCAGGTAGTTATCCCACAAGGCGCGGTGGCGCGGTTCGGTGATGCTGTACAGGCCATGCCCACGGCGGTCGTGCAGCGCGGAACCAAGTTCCGACTGGCTGGCGGCAATGCCCAGCAGCAGGGACTCGGCCGTCGGGTTATGGCGGCCGAGGTACATCAAGGTCGGCCGGATCACATAACGACACAATTCGCTGGCAGCGATACCCATACACGCCTCAATCCGTGAAAGTGGTCGACGAGGCCTGAGAAGGTGGGGGCTTGGCAGCAGTGGATCGGATCTCAGGCTCGCCGGAAGCGGATCATGCCGCTTGAGTTGAAGTGTAGTGTCATATTTGTGATGTAAAGGACTGTTTTTAAAACATCTTCTTCATTTAGTTATAACGTTTATATCTATTCGAACTTAGTGCAAAAGCTCAATAGGCAAATTCCGGGCAATAAAAAACCCTGCGTTTCAAACAGGGTTTTTGTGTTTCAGCGACTCGGGTCGATCAGGCAGTCAGTGCCTGACGGGTACGCTCGATCACGGCCTGCAGCGGTTCTGCGCTGGAGTATTGATCGGGGTACAGGCGTTCGCTGTGACGCGCGATGCCGTGTTCGTTGACCAGGGTGAAGCTGAAGCAGCCTTTGCGAGCGGCCATGATCAGGCAGTTCATTGGAGCAAAAGCGTTGGTGAGGGTGCGAATGGCATCCTGAGTATGGATTTGAGCGTTCATAATTATTGGTGTTCCTACAAATGACACGGATAAGAACCGTGCCGTATTAAAACGTTCCAGTGACGTTGATCACTATTGATCAAACGAAGAACCCGACTGGAACAACGCAGCCAGTTTGAAGCGCTATGAGTTCAGGCGCGCTTGGGCTGGCAGGTAGGTACTTAGGAGGGCAGGCAACACAACAGGGGCAAAGGTTCTGGGCCCGGGGTGAAGATCCTGATCAATTTGCAGGTTGGTTCGGTCAGAGTATGGAAACTTCGCGACACCCTTTGCTTGTTCAAAGGCAGTGTCGTCGCAAGTGATACCTGGAAACCATCGAGGTGGTCGATCCCGTGTTGGACAGGGGAGTTGTTCGACCAGAATTGACTTTCAGCTTGGTACTAACGCCGCGGATAGTAACGGATTGAAACAGGTAAGGGAAGTGTGTTAGCCAAAAAAATTCCATCAGCCGCCCAACAGGCCGCGATAGACCAATACGGTGGTCGCTGCCGCCAGGGAGCAGCCCAGCCCGTAGGCGGCAAGCGTCAGGCGTAGGGATTGACCGGTTTCTACCACCTTCATCACGTCGCCCATGTCGTTTATCCGGCCCTCACCCAGTTCGATGCACAGGCTCACGGCCGTGAACGCCGCCGACAGCAGGATCGCGATGGCGAATAGCGCCCCATCCGGTGACGGCAGTGCGGCATTGATCCCCAAGGAAACGGCGCAGATGGCCAGCAGCAACACGGCGAATAACAGAATCCCTTTCATCAACCCACCCACCGTTGCGATGTAGGTGGGGGAGTGTGGCGAGCCGGGAAAGATTTGAAAAGTCCCCGCTTTGCCCTCGCGGTAACATTTTTGCAGCGAGCCGTTTCAAAAAAAGCCGGGGATATAACCATCGAATGGGTACTTGTGCACATTAGTTGCGGCGTGTGTAACCGCGCTGTCAACTGCACTGCAGGGCCGCCATTTGCCTGTAATGGAAATTTAAGTCAATGAAAAATCTGGCTTTTTTTTATTGGTGAAAAAATCGTCAGTTTGACTGCGGCCCCCATTCCATGGGGCTTTGCGCGAGTTAAAGGGGGGTTGTCCACTGAGTTATCCACAGCTTCTGTGGATTGTCCCGAGCGCTTGCTCTAGAACGGGCGTGCCGAGTTTTTTCAGCTTTACCTGTACGAAAAAAAGAGTAGAGTGGCGCGCCTTCCGTTCTGTCCCACAGTGCTTTATGAAGTTTCGCTCAGTATCACCTTCTGTTACCGACACCCCTCAAACTGTTACCGTCCCCAAGCGCTTCTCGTTGAAAGTTGCCTTGTGGTTGCTCGACAGTCCGCGCCTGGGTCACAACACCAATGTAAAGCACTTCGCCGGGCGTTTGCTCAAGCAGCCGGCCCGTGAAGGTGTGGTTGCCGCGCAAAGCCGCCTGGGCCAACTGATGTGCCGCGAATGCGGGAATGCCCGCGACCGCCGCATCGGCCACGACCTGCTGCGCCTGGCCGCCCGCGCCGGTGACCGCCGCGCCCAGCGCGAATTGGGCCAGGTCGAAGACTGAGCTGTCCTCAGGCCCTGTGCTCCGCTAACCTTGGTTTTTTTCGGTGATGGCAGACATGTCTATGGTTTTTGACTGGACCAGTATTGCCTTGGGCCTGGCCGGCGCTGCCGTGCCGTTACTGGCCGTGTGCTGGCAGCTCCAGCGACGCCTGAGCGCACGCATGACCGGCTGGGAACTGCTCGAAGAGCGCCTGGCCACTGCACAGCTGGCCCAGGAAGGTCTGGCCGCTCAGTTGGATGCCAGCCGCGACGAGATCAGCGACTTGAGCCAGGCCAACGCCGCCAAGCAAGCTGACCTGGCCGCTGTGCGTCGCGAAGTCGAGTTGCTGCAGATCGACCGCGACAATGCCCGCGACGCCGCCCATGCCTGGAACCTCGACCGCAGCGCCAAGGAAGTCGAGCTACGCCGCCTCGATGCCTTGTCGGCCGCTCTGCGCGCCGAACTGCGTGAACAACAGGACAGTCATCAACAACGCCTCACCGACCTGCAAGGCTCGCGTGATGAGCTGCGTGCGCAGTTCGCCGAGTTGGCCGGCAAGATCTTCGACGAGCGTGAACAGCGCTTCGCCGAAACCAGCCAGGAGCGCCTGGGTCAATTGCTCGACCCGCTGAAGGAGCGCATCCAGTCCTTCGAAAAGCGCGTGGAAGAAAGCTACCAGAACGAGGCACGTGAGCGTTTTTCTCTGGCCAAGGAGCTGGAGCGCCTACAGCAGTTAAACCTGCGTCTGTCGGACGAAGCCACCAACCTGACCCGCGCGCTCAAGGGCCAGAAAACCCAGGGCAACTGGGGTGAGCTGATCCTTGAGCGGGTGTTGGAGCACGCCGGGCTGGAGAAGGGCCGTGAGTACCAGACCCAAGTCAGTCTCAAGGGCCCGGACGGCGAGCGTTTTCAGCCCGACGTGCTGATCATGTTGCCCGGCGACAAGCAGGTGGTGGTGGACTCCAAGGTCAGCCTCACCGCTTATCAACAGTATGTGGCGGCGGACGATGAAGTGATCGGCCAGGCGGCCCTGAAGCAGCACGTACTGTCGCTGCGAAACCACGTCAAAGGCCTGGCCGGCAAGGATTACAAACGGCTGGAAGGCCTGCACAGCCTGGATTTCGTGTTGCTGTTCGTGCCGATCGAAGCGGCATTTTCCGCTGCGTTGCAGGCTGAGCCCAACCTGTTCCAGGAAGCGTTCGACCGTCATATCGTGATTGTCAGCCCAACCACCTTGCTCGCGACCCTGCGCGTGATCGACAGCCTGTGGAAACAGGAACGCCAGAGCCAGAACGCCCGGGAAATCGCCGAGCGCGCCGGTTGGCTGTACGACAAGTTTGTGCTGTTTATCCAGGACCTGGATGAAGTGGGTAACCGTTTGCAGCAGTTGGATAAGGCTTACAGTGCGGCGCGAAACAAGCTGACAGATGGACGCGGAAATCTGGTTAGCCGCACCGAGCAATTGAGGTTGCTGGGCGCGCGGGCGAGTAAAAGCCTGCCGGCGGATTTGCTCGAGCGGGCGATGACGGATTCAGACGGTGTCGCGCACCTACCCGAGTAACTGAGTTACAAGGGAAGATGTCGGCTTAACAATGCCCGCAACGCCGCTGGCTTCACCGGCTTGGCCAGGTAATCCAACCCCGCCGCATGCACTTCGGCCACCATCTCCGGGCGGCCGTCGGCGCTGATCACCACACCGGGAATCGGCTCGGCCAATTGTGCGCGCAGCCACCCCATCAGCTCAGTCCCGGTTTCGCCATGGTCCAGGTGGTAATCCACCAGGGCCAACTGCGGACGCACGCCGTCGGCGAGCAACGCCGCGCATTGCGCCTGGTCGGTGGCGGTCCACACCTCGCAGCCCCAGCGGGTCAACAGGCTGCGCATGCCGATCAGGATGCTCTCTTCGTTATCCACACACAGCACCTGTGCGCCGCTCAACGGCAGGCCGGTTTCCTGGGGTGTCTTGATCGACGCGCTGACTTGATTGCGCGCCAACGGCACGCGCACGCTGAATACGCTGCCTTTGCCTGGCCACGAGCGTACGCTCAACCGATGGCCGAGTACGCGGCACAAGCCATCGGCGATTGCCAGGCCCAGTCCCAAGCCTTTCTCCGCGCGGGTCTGGTGGCTGTCCAGGCGTTTGAACTCTTCGAAGATCACCTTCTGTTTATCCAGCGGGATGCCGGGGCCACGGTCCCACACTTCCAGGCACAGCTCGCCCTTGCGTCGGCGTACGCCGAGCAGCACCGGGCCATCGGCATAACGGAATGCGTTGGTGAGAAAATTCTGCAGGATGCGCCGCAGCAACTTGATATCGCTGTCGACGCGCAAGCGACTGCCGCGCAGGCGGAAACGCAAACCTTGCTCCTGGGCCAGCGCCTTGAACTCCGCGCCCAAGGTGTCGAACAGCTCGTTGAGCACAAACGGCTGGCGCTGCGGATTGATCTTGCCGTTTTCCAGGCGCGAGATATCCAGCAAGTCGCTGATCAGGTCTTCGGCGGAGCGCAAGGAGCTGTCCAGGTGCTGCACCAATTGCCGGGCTTCGGTGGAGAGGCCGTCGTTCTGGTGGGAGAGGGCGGCGGAAAACAGGCGCGCAGCATTCAAAGGTTGCATCAAGTCATGGCTGACCGCCGCCAGGAAGCGGGTCTTCGACTGGCTGGCGGACTCGGCCACGCCCTTGGCGTCGGTGAGTGCCACATTGAGTTGGGACAGTTCATGGGTGCGCTCGGTCACCCGTTGTTCCAGGCCTTCGTTGGCCTCGGTGAGTGCCTGCTCGGCTTCGCGGAACGCGGTAATGTCAGTGAAGCTCATGACAAAACCGCCGCCCGGCATCGGGTTGCCGATCAGCTCGATCACCCGCCCATTGGGAAATAAACGCTCGGAGGTGTGCGCACGGCCCTGGCGCATCCAGTGCAGACGCCGCGCCACATGGACTTCGGCCTCGCCTGGTCCGCACAGCCCGCGTTCGGCGTTGTAGCGGATGATGTCGGCGATCGGCCGGCCCACGCTGATCAGCCCGTCCGGGTAGTTGAACAGCTCCAGATAACGCCGGTTCCAGGCCACCAGCTTGAGGGACTGGTCGACCACGCTGATGCCCTGGGTGATGTTCTCGATGGCCCCTTGCAGCAATGCGCGGTTGAATTGCAGCACCTCCGACGCTTCGTCAGCGATGCGGACTACGTCCTCCAACTGCATTTCCCGACCTTCGATGGCGGCTTTTACCACTGCACGTGTCGACGAGGCGCCCAGTACGCCGGCCAATAATCGCTCGGTGTGGGCAATCCAATCGTTGTCGGCATTCTGGTTGGGGTTGAAGCCTTTGCCCTGGCGATAGGCGAAACGGATAAAGCTCTGCTGGGCGCGTTCTTCACCGACAAAGCGCGCCGCCAGGCTGAGCAAGTCGCTGATCTGCACCGACAACATCGAACGGGCGCTGGCACGTTGGCTGATTTCCTGGCCGATGAAACGCCCGGCTTGCCAGTGTTCGGACACCCGCGTGCGCGACAGCATCGACACCCACACAAACAGCGTGAAGTTGCCGGCCAGGGAAAACACGGTACCCAAGGTCAATGAGGTGACAGACAGGCCTAGCGGGTGGGAATGCATCCATGTCAGCCCTGGGAAAAGGCTGAGGGACCAGCCCAGGCTTTTCGCCGTCACCGGTAGGACCAAGGTGTAGAACCACAGGAAAGTACCGGCTGCCAGCCCGGCAAATACCCCGCGTCGGTTGGCTTGTTTCCAATACAACGCACCGAGCATGGCGGGAGCCAGTTGCGTCACGGCAGCAAAGGCGATCTGGCCGATGGTCGCCAGGCTCGCGGTGGAGCCTAATAGGCGATAGCTGACGTAGGCCAGCAACAGAATGATCACGATGCTTACGCGGCGTACCGAGAGCATCCAGTGGCGGAACACTTCGAACGGCCGCTCGGCGCTGGAGCGACGCAGCAACCACGGCAGCAGCATGTCGTTCGATACCATGGTGGACAGCGCGATGCTCGCCACGATCACCATGCCGGTCGCCGCCGACGCGCCGCCGATAAAGGCCAGCACGGCCAACGCCGGATGGGCTTCGGCCATGGGCAGGCTGATGACGTAGGAGTCCGGCAACACCGAGCTGGGCAACAGCATCTTGCCGCCCAAGGCGATAGGGATCACGAACAATGCGGCGAGCACCAGGTACGCAGGAAACACCCACTTGGCCAGGCGCAGGTCCTGAGGATCGATGTTCTCTACCACCGTGACATGGAACTGTCGGGGCAGGCAGATGATCGCCATCATGGCCACGCCGGTCTGCACCACCATGGATGGCCAGTTGACGGTCTCTTTCCAGTATTCATCCAGGCGGGGCGCGAGCATGGCTTGGCTGAACAGATCACCGAAACCGTCGTACAGCCCGTAGGTCACAAACGCGCCGACCGCGAGAAATGCGAACAGTTTGACCAGAGATTCAAACGCAATCGCCAGCACCATGCCCCGGTGGTGTTCCGTGGCATCGAGGTTGCGCGTACCAAACACAATGGTGAACAGCGCCAGCACCAGCGACACAATCAGCGCCGTGTCCTGGGCGCGGGTGCCGGTGGTGTCGGCGCCAGCGCCGATCAGCAGATTGACGCCCAGCACGATGCCTTTGAGTTGCAGCGCGATATAAGGCAGCACGCCGACCAGGCAGATCAGTGCAACCACCACGGCCAGGGATTGGGATTTGCCGTAGCGTGCCGCAATAAAGTCGGCGATGGAGGTGATGTTTTCCTGCTTGCTGATCAGGATCATCTTCTGCAGCACCCAAGGTGCCAACACCAGCAACAACACCGGTCCCAGGTAGATCGGTAAAAACGCCCACAACTGTTCGGCAGCCTGGCCTACGGCGCCGAAGAATGTCCAACTGGTGCAATAAACGGCCAGCGACAGGCTGTACACCCAGGCACGCATACGCGGCGGCAGCGGCGCACGGCGGCGATCACCGTAGAAGGCGATGGCAAACATAATGGCCATATAGGCCAGGGCAACGGCGGCGATCAGCCCGCTGGACAACGTCATGGTAACTCCGCGCATAAGAACACCCGGGCATTCCAGGCCCGGTTGGACAGTCTCGCAGAATGCTTGGGGTTAGTCAGTGTCGACCAAGGTCTGAGCGCGACGTGATGTCGCGGCCTAGCGGGGTGGCAGGGTTTTCTGGCGCAGAATGTAAATAGTCACCAGCACCGCACTGGTCAGCATGAAACCCCGCGCCCACGGCAGTGGCACCAGGTAACAGGACACGCCGATGCTCAGCCACATCAAGCCGATGGCGTAGACCTTGGCTTTGAGAGGAATGCCATTGCCATCCAGGTAATCACGGATCCACGGCCCCAGGCGCGGGTGTTGCACCAGCCAATGGTAGAAACGCGGGGAGCTTCGGGCGAAGCAGGCGGCAGCAAGAAGAAGGAAGGGGGTCGTCGGCAATACCGGCAGGAAAATCCCGATTACCCCTAACGCCACACTGAGCAAGCCGATGGCCAGCAACAGGTAGCGCAGGAGCAGAGGACGATTGCCCATGGGTGTCACGGGCAAGCGACTCAGTGGTGACGTGGCTTGAGGATCGCCGGTTTTTCGTCAGGTGCGTTGCACAGCAGGTACAGCGCGGTCAGGGCTTCCGGGATCTGAACGATCATGTCGTCCATCAGGTTGGCGTCGGCGGCGATGTCGGCGAATTCAGGCTGGTCGTCGAACAGGCCGGAACCAACCATGATCGGCAGCAGCATTTCGCTGACTTCTTCCTCGGCGGTTTCGAACCAGGCGGCTTCGCGCAGGAACACGCCTTCCATGAAGCCGATGCACCAGCCGCGCAGGTCGGAGTCATCCGGCTCTTCGCCCAGGTCCAGTTCGCACGGCAGCTCGAACTCTTCGTCGGAAGCCAGTTGGCGACCGATGTGGGCCTTGAGGGCCAGCAGGGTGGATTCGATTTCTTCGCGTTGGGCGGCGTCGGTGTAGTGCGGCTCTTCGGCGAACAGTGCATCGATCCATTCACGGTCGGGGACGACGTCGGAGCAGATCGACAGGGCGGTCAGGTAGCCGTGGGCGGCCACGTAGTCCAGCGCCTCGTCATGCAGCTCATCGGCGTCGAGGAAGGCTTGCAGGCGGGTTAGTTGCTCAGCGAAGGACATTGAAGGACTACCTTGGGAATAAACGATGCTGAATTCTAGGCTTTCTTGAGCGCCCAGGCCAGCCGCACTGCATATTTGCCAGGTTTTAGATAGCGCTCGCTGTTCGTCAGTGGCGCCCTTTGCCGGGTAGCGCTCGGGTATACTGCCGCGTTTTGTGATGCCCTTGCAGGCCAAGCGCCAGTGCGCGAAAACTTCGCTTACGGATTATTTCCCGTGAAAGCGGTTTTTTTCGGCCAGCCTGTACAGAGGGATTTCGGCACTATTTTGGAGTTTTACATGCTCGAGCAGGCACAACGCGTCCTCAAGGACATCTTCGGCTACGACAGTTTTCGTGGCCGCCAGGGTGCGATCATTGAGCGCGTGGCCAATGGCGGTGACGCTCTGGTCCTGATGCCTACCGGCGGTGGTAAGTCGTTGTGCTTCCAGGTGCCGGCGCTGTTGCGCAATGGCCTGGCCGTGGTGGTGTCGCCGCTGATCGCCCTGATGGACGACCAGGTGGCCACCCTTGAAGAACTCGGCGTCGCCGCCGCGTCGTTGAACTCCACCCTCAGTGCCGAGCAGCAGCGCGACCTGGCGGCGCGAATCAAGCGCGGTGAAGTGAAGATGCTGTACCTGGCCCCCGAGCGCCTGGTGCAGCCGCGCATGCTGGCTTTTTTGCAGAGCCTGGAAATCGCCCTGTTCGCCATCGACGAAGCCCACTGTGTCTCCCAATGGGGTCATGACTTCCGCCGCGAGTATTTGCAGCTCGGCCAATTGGCAGAGCTGTTTCCCGATGTGCCGCGCATTGCCCTGACCGCCACGGCCGACAAGCGCACTCGCGAAGAAATCGTCGAGCGCCTGCATCTGCAGAACGCCGAGCGCTTCCTGTCGAGCTTTGACCGACCGAATATTTTCTACCGTATCGTGCCCAAGGAGCAGCCGCGCAAACAGCTGCTGGCGTTCCTTTCCGAGCGGCGCAGCGATGCGGGCATCGTCTATTGCCTGTCGCGCAAGAAGGTCGATGAAGTCGCCGCGTTTCTCTGTGAACAAGGCTACCCAGCGTTGCCGTATCACGCCGGCCTGCCCAACGAAACACGTTCGGCTCACCAGAAGCGCTTCCTCAACGAGGAAGGCCTGATCATGGTGGCTACAATCGCGTTCGGCATGGGCATCGACAAATCCAACGTGCGCTTCGTTGCGCACATGGACCTGCCCAAATCCCTCGAGGCCTACTACCAGGAAACCGGGCGCGCCGGCCGTGACGGTTTGCCGGCGGATGCGTGGATGGTCTACGGCCTGCAAGACGTGGTGATGCTCAAGCAGATGCTGCAGAACTCCGAGGGCGACGAGCGCCACAAGCGCCTGGAACAGCACAAACTCGACGCCATGCTCTCGCTGTGTGAAGAGACCCGCTGCCGTCGCCAGACCTTGCTGGCCTATTTCGATGAAGACATGCCAGAGCCGTGCGGCCATTGCGACAACTGCGTCGACGGCGTGCAGACCTGGGACGCCACCGAGCCGGCGCGCCAGGGTTTGTCCGCCATCTATCGCACCGGCCAGCGTTATGGCGTCGGTCACTTGGTGGATGTGTTGCTGGGCAAGGACAACGAGAAGGTGCGCAGCTTCGGCCATGAAAAGCTCTCGGTCTATGGTGTCGGCAAGGCCCGCGCCGAAGGCGAGTGGCGCTCGCTGTTCCGGCAGATGGTGGCGCGCGGCCTGGTGGACATCGACATCGAAGGCTATGGCGGCCTGCGCCTGAATGACAGCTGCCGGCCGTTGCTCAAGGGCGAAGTCAGTCTGGAGCTGCGCCGCGACCTCAAGCCGCAGACCACCGCCAAGAGCAGCACCAGCCAGGCCAGCCAGCTTGTACGTGGCGAAGAACGCGAGCAGTGGGAAGCCTTGCGCACCCTGCGCCGCAAACTGGCACAGGAACACAGCGTGCCGCCGTACGTTATTTTCCCCGACTCCACCCTGCTGGAGATGCTGCGCGAGCAACCCACCAGCATGGCCGAGATGGCGCGGGTCAGTGGTGTGGGCGCGCGCAAGCTGGAGCGTTACGGCCAGGCCTTCCTCGAAGTACTCGGCGGCCAGGCCGAAGCGCCCAAGGAAGTCGCCGATATCCGCCACGAACTGATCAGCCTGGCACGTGCTGGCATGACTCCGATCCAGATCGCCGGCCAGTTGCAATGCTCTGAAAAGAACGTCTACACCTTGCTCGCTGAATCCATCGGCAAGCAGCAGTTATCGCTGGAGCAAGCCCTTGATTTACCCGAGGATCTGCTCGGCGAAATCCAGGATGCATTCCTGGACGGAGAGGGCGAATTGCCACCTGTGGCGGAGATTGCCCCGCTGTTCACCGGGCGCGTTCCTGAAGGTGTTTTGTACTGCGTGCGGGCGGCTTTGCAGTCTGAATTCGAAATTTAGTGCGCCAATTACGACAATGTAACGAATCAGTACATAGCAACTCTTGCCTACGGGCAAAGCTCATGCTTAGCTGACTAATAATTAGCCACACTTTATTTTCAGTCTAAAACATGAGTTTTTTATGCCGTTAACCGATCAACACCGATTTGGCATGCAATTGGCGCAAATGTCCCGTGGTTGGCGCGCCGAGCTGGATCGCCGTCTGGCTGGGCTTGGCCTGTCACAGGCGCGCTGGCTGGTGCTGCTGCACCTGGCCCGTTTTGAAGAAGCCCCCACCCAGCGTGAGCTCGCGCAGAGTGTGGGTGTAGAAGGGCCGACATTGGCCCGCCTGCTGGACAGCCTGGAAAGCCAGGGCCTGGTGCAACGCCAGGCCGTGGTAGAAGACCGTCGTGCCAAGCGCATCTTGTTGTGTGATACCGCCCGCCCGTTGATCGAACAGATCGAAACCATCGCTACGGCCTTGCGGCATGAGCTGTTCGTGGGCGTGGATGAAGCTGATTTGAGTGTGTGCATGCGCGTGCACGCGCATATCCTGTCGAATCTGGAAAAGTCCTGAAGCAAACACCGGGCGGGCTTTCTGTGGTGAGCGGGCTTGTTGTGGTGAGCGGGCTTGCCCCGCGCTGGGCTGCGAAGCAGCCCTAATCCAGGCACCGCATTCTTCCAGTTGAAACGCGCCGGCAGGTTTTGGGGCGGCTTCGCCACCCAGCGCGGGGCAAGCCCGCTCACCACAAAAGCCTGTTCAGCACTTAACGCCGCGTCCACAGTGGGTTCTGTTTAAACCGTCAGAACGTCTGCCCCAGGTTCAGATACACCGCCTTCTGATTATCATCATTGAACCCATAGCTGAAGTTCAGCGGCCCCAACGGTGTATCAAACCCCAGGAAAATACTCGCCGCGTTGATATACCCACTGTCGAATTCATTGTCATTGTTCCACGCGCGGCCGCGTTCCAGTGACGCGCCCAGGTACAGCGGGAAATCCAGCGGCAGGTACGAACGCGGTGTGAGCCTGCGGTAGTACACCGCGCGCATCAGGCTGATGTTCTGCCCCGAGATTGCATCCTGGCGGAAGCCCGACAGCTGCCGCGCACCACCCAGCAGGAAGCTGGAAATCACCACGTCCGAATCATCCAGGGTGCGCCCGTAACGCCCGCCCAGCACCAGGGTGTCCGGGCCGTGGCTCATGGCCTTGTCGAGCTTGAACTCCCACTGGCGGTAACGCTGGTCCGAGCCCAGTCCCGGTTCGAATTCGCGGTAGGCCAGGCCGATGTCTTCGCCGGTATGGGGGAAGTACACGTTGTCCAGGGAGTCGAAGGAGTACTTCAGTTCATAGAAGCCTTCGCTGAAACTCACGCTGGGCAAATCCCGGTCGCCAATGCGCACGTCCGCCTTGCCCCAGGCTTCGCCGACGCCGAAGCGGATTTCGCCGCTGTTGCCGATCTGCCGTCCGACGTTCAAGCCGAAACCGTAGCGTTCCAGGCGATATTCGGAGATGGGGTCGTTGTCCAGGATCAGCTCGACGTTCTGGGCCTGGGCGCTGATGTACGGCGCGACAAAGTATCGCGAACCCGTGTCCATTGGCTGGTAGAACTCACTGTACAGCTCTTGTCGATCCCCAATCTGTACCCGCGTCAGCCATTCGGCGCCGAGCCGGTTGATGCCGTTCATGCGGTAGCTGGCGCCGAGGTTGAACGCGCTGTCGCCGCGCATGTCATCCGACAGGTTCAAGCCCAGGCGCAGGTAGTCGGTGCCGCTGCGTTTGCCGCGCGCGCTGATCACCAGGGTGTTGTCCTGGCCCTTTTTCACCACGCGGTATTGCACCTGCTCGAAGTAATCCAGGCCGTACAAGGTGCCCATGTCGGTTTGCAGGCGCCCTAGGTTGAGCGGCTCGCCCAAGGGTTGGCGGATGTAGTAGCGGATCACGTCGTCGCTGACTTTCGAGTCGTTCTCCACGTTGATGGCAGTGATCACCGGCGTGCGTTCGCCGGGTGTGCGGGCGGCCACCAGTTGCGGGTCGATCGGCTCGGCGGGGCGCAGGTGGGCCAGGCGCGCGTCGAGGGCGCGGGTGGCGCGATAGCCGGCATCGATCATGTCCTTGGCGCGGCCGAAGTCGGTCACGCCATAGGCGGCGAGGGGTGGCTGGATTAGTACGTCCTTGGGGTGCAGGTCCTTGAGTTGTTCTTCGGAGTTGCGCCGGGTCATCAGGGTGATCGACTGGTTGAGCACGTCCACCACCGTCGCCAGTTGCTTGCGCGAGCGCAGCGGGGTGCCGATGTCCACGACAATGGCGATATCCACGCCCATTTCCCGCGCCACATCCAGCGGGATGTTATCGGTCATGCCGCCGTCCACCAGCAGTCGGCCATCCAGCTCAACCGGCGCGAACACCGCCGGGATCGACATGCTGGCGCGGATCACCTGGGGCAGGTGACCCTTGCGGAATACCACTTTCTCGCCGGTGGTAATATCGGTCGCTACCGCGCGGAAGGGGATCGGCAGCTTGTCGAAGTTACGCGTGTTGCTGCTATGGGCGAACATGCTTTCCAGCAGCAGCGCCAGGTTCTGGCCCTGGATCACGCCCAGTGGCAGGCCCAGGCTGCCGTCGTCGCGAAAGCTGAGTTTCTGCTTGACCAGGAAATCCCGGTCATCCTGCTTGCGCCGGAACGGCACGTCTTCCCGCGGCGGTGCGTCGGACAGTGCCTGTTGCCAGTCGATGCTCAGCGCCAGCTTTTCCAACTCATCGATCTTGTAGCCCGAGGCGTACAGCCCGCCGATCACCGCCCCCATGCTGGTACCGGCAATCGCATCGATCTGGATGCCTTGCTCCTCCAGTGCCTTGAGCACGCCGATATGGGCCAGCCCACGGGCGGCACCGCCGGACAGCACCAGGCCGATCTTCGGGCGTGGCGGTTCAATGGCATCGGCAACAAGCGGGAGCAGGCACAGAAACAGGCAGGACAGCAGGCGGCGCATCATGAATCTCGAGGCTGGGCGATAAAGGCCGGTATTATAGCCACTCGATCCGCCTAGCCCGTTACGCCAGGAGCCTTTCAAATCATGTCGCTGATCAAACCCGAGATCGTCATCACCTATTGCACCCAGTGTCAGTGGTTGCTGCGCGCCGCGTGGTTGGCGCAGGAACTGTTGAGTACGTTTGCGGATGACCTGGGCAAAGTGGCGCTGGAACCGGCCACCGGTGGCGCATTTCGCATCACCTGTGATGGCGTGCAGATCTGGGAGCGCAAGGTCGACGGCGGTTTTCCCGAGGCCAAGGTACTCAAGCAGCGCGTGCGCGATCAGATCGACCCGCAGCGCGACCTGGGGCATAACGACCGCACACAGTGAAAGTCACCGCCTTGTAAAGGCGGTGACCCTGCAGCGCAGTCCTATTTGGCGGCCATCTTTTGTTTGATGAAACCTATCAGCCACGTCAACACTAGGCCGCCGACACCTCCCCCGACAATGTTGCTGCCAACCGCCGCCACATCCAGCGCTTCACCGCCCGAGGTGCCGGTGAGTGCCGCGACGACCTGGCCCAACACCAGCCCGCCGATACCACCGATCAGTGTATTGAGCCCGGTCCCGAGGCTCTGTTTGGTCATACCGGCAATGTTGCCGCCGACGGCCCCGCTGATGATCTGCACTAACAAATTGATGAGCATTTCCATGGTAAAGCTCCCGCATCGCGTTGAGTTGTGACCACTCGCGTGCAGCAACTTCAGAACACACCCAGGCTGTCGTCGAGCTGTCGGTTATCCGTTGAACGACTGCAGACTGTTGCGGATGTTTAAAGTATAGATCAGGCCGTGGTTGCGGGCTGCTTGGCCTGGCTGGCACCGCCCATCAACCCTGACAGCACGATCGCGACGATGATCAACACACCGCCCAAGAGCATGCGCAGCGTCGGGGTTTCAGCAAACAGCAGCCAAGCCGCGGTGATGCCGTAGACCGGCTCCATGGCGAACACCACCGAAGCGGTACGCGCCTTGATCACCGCGAGGCTGGCAACAAATAGGCTATGGGCCAGGCCGGTGCAGAACACCCCGAGCAAACCGATCCACAACCAGTCGATTGCGCGCACCTCTGTCAGACCGGGCGCCGCCACGGGCAACAGGCACACGGCGACCACCACGTTCTGGCACAGCGCTGCCTGCACCGCCGGGATACGTCCGGAGCTGGCGCGGTTATTCAGTGACAGCAGGGAAAACAGCAACCCCGAGGCGATGCCCCAGAGCAGCCCGCCGGTGGCTTCGCTGGCGAGGTTGAAGTCCGGGGTAACCAACACCAGGCCGACGCTGACCAGCACGACCAGGACCACTTCGTTGGCGCGGATGCGCTCGCGGAAAATCAGCCCTTCGAGGATCACGGTAAAAGCTGGAAATGCGGTGAAGCCCAAGGTCGCAACCGCTACGCCGGCGACTTTCACGGCAATAAAGAAGGTCACCCAGTGCGCCGCCAGCAATACGCCGCTGACCAGCAGTCGGCGCCAGTCGCGCAGCTCCAGGGTTTTCCAGGCGGTGCTGCTGGCGAACCGTGCGAATACCGCCAGCGCCACCACGGCAAACACGGCGCGACCAAAAACGATGATGGCCGGGGAGGCGGCCGCCAGTTTGCCGAATACGCCGGTGAGGCCAAACATCAATGCGCCGATATGCAGGGCGCCGAGGGCTGAGCGGGGAGTCATTGCGATCCTTGAGTCTTGGTGTGACAGAACCGCAGTCTAGTGGGTGGCCCGCATCGGTGTCTGTCGTCCGGCTCGCGATGTTTATCGCGAGACTCTTCCTACGGCTTACGCCGTAAAGCACCCGGCGAGGCGCCAAATTCCCGCAGCATTGCGGCGGCGAAGGCACTTTGCGAGGCGTAACCGACGCGATCGGCGATTTCACCGATAGGCAGCGGTGTTTTGCGCAACAGGTCCAAGGCCATGTGCAGGCGACGGCTACGGATGTAGTCCATCGGTGTTTGCCCGCATTCCGCCATGAACCGTGCGTGCAGGCGCGCCACTGACAAGTCAGCGATACGCGCCAGGTCAGCCACCTGCAAGGGATGCGCAAGGTGTCGCTCGATATGTTGATTGAAGGCTGCGTACGGCAGGCGTCGGCCCGGCTGCGGTGGGGCCAGCGGATGATTGAGGCTGGCCAGCAACAGCACCGCGCCTTGCTGCACGATCAATGGGTCATGCACCGGGCTGTGTGCCAGCCATTGCACCAGCTGGCTTTGCCGCGAGTCCAGGGTCAGCCGCGCGGGCTGGTCGAGCAGGCGGCGACTGGCATCGGCATGCTCGCCCAGCGATTGCAGCACCCAGTGCTCGGTCGGCACATCCAGCACCAGGCAACGGCTGCCATCGCGACTGCCGCACGCATGGTGGGCAGAGAAGGGCAGCACCATCACGCTGCTTTCGCGCACCTGGCTGCCACGGCCGTCTACTTCCAGGTCCAGGTGCCCGGACAGGCCGAACACCAACTGCGCATGGTCATGGCTGTGGGCGAGGGGCGCTTCGACGTAGTGGCGTAGGGTGAGGGTGGGTCCCATTGCGGTCTCCTGGGCGGCAAGCGGGCAGTCTACAACGCTTTGCGGGCCCTGAGCGCTGTCATCAGACTGACGCACAGTTGTCATGGGCTATTAATCGCCAGGGCGCAAGCTCGCGAAAACACCGTCGAGGGATGCCCATGACCAGTGCCGAGTTCGCCAAGCCCAGCCGCAAGCAACGGGTTCGTACCCTGTGGATTTCCGATGTGCACCTGGGCACCCGGGATTGCCAAGCCGAACATTTGTCGCAGTTCCTCAAGGGCTACCAGGCCGACAAGGTCTACCTGGTCGGTGACATTATCGACGGCTGGAAACTGCGTGGCGGCATGTATTGGCCCCAGGCCCACACCAACGTGATCCGCCGCTTGCTGACCATGGCCAAGCGTGGCACCGAGGTGATCTACGTCACCGGCAACCACGACGAATTCCTGCGTCGCTATTCCAAGCTGATCCTGGGCAATATCCAGCTGGTCGACGAAGCAATCCACGTGACTGCCGACGGCCGGCATCTGCTGGTGATCCACGGCGATCAGTTCGACGTGATCACCCGCTACCACCGCTGGCTGGCGTTCCTTGGTGACTCGGCCTACGAGTTCACCCTCACGCTGAACCGCTGGCTGAACCACTGGCGTGCGCGCTACGGCTATGGCTATTGGTCGCTGTCGGCGTACCTCAAGCACAAGGTCAAGACAGCGGTGAATTTCATCAGTGATTTCGAAGAAGCTATCGCCCATGAGGTGACCAAGCGCGAGTTGCATGGCGTGGTCTGCGGGCATATCCACCATGCGGAAATTCGCAAGGTGGGCGAGGTGGATTACCTCAACTGCGGGGATTGGGTGGAGTCGTGCACGGCGTTGATCGAACACTGGGATGGGAGCATCGAGTTGTATCGGTTGGCGGATGCGCAGGCGAAAGAGGCACTGCTGAAAGCAGAGATGGTCGCAGGCTGAGGGATTCACACGGCCAATAAATGTGGGAACAGGCAAGCCCGCTCCCACAGTTTTGATTCGGTTTCTTCAGTTGGAGACATCGGCAATGGCTTGAGCCAGCAGAGTCAGGCGTGTCGCATCAATGCCCGCCACGTTGGCCCGCCCCGAACTCACCATATACACACTGTGCTTTTCGCGCAGTTGCTTCACCTGCTCGGCACTCAAGCCGGTATAGGAAAACATCCCGCGCTGCGCCCCGATGTGCGCAAACTGCTCCGACAGGCCGTGGGGCGCCAATGCCTCCACCAAGCCCGAACGCAGGTGTGCGATCCGCGAGCGCATGGCTTCGACCTCTTCGCTCCAGCGCTTTTTCAGCTCGGCATCCCCCAGGATGGTCGCCACTACCGCAGCACTATGGTCCGGCGGCGTCGACCACAGGTTGCGCGCCGTGTTGGCCAACTGGCTGCGCACATCCGTGAGCTTTTCGGCATCCGCCGCACACACGATCAAGGCGCCGACACGGTCGCTGTACAGGCCGAAGTTCTTCGAGCAGGAACTGGTGACCAGCACTTCCGGCAGTTCGGCCGCAAACAACCGCACGGCCCAGGCGTCCTGCTCCAAACCATCGCCGAAGCCTTGGTAAGCAAAGTCGATCAGCGGCAGCAATTGGCGCTCGCGCACGATCTGCAGCACCTGGCGCCAGTCGTCCTGGGACAGGTCGAAACCGGTCGGGTTATGGCAGCAGGCATGCAACAGCACCACGTCGCCCTTGGGTACGCTGGACAGGGTCGCCAGCATGGCCGCCACGTCCAGGCGATTGTCCGCACCCACGTAGGGGTAATGGCTGACCGGGATCCCGGCCTTGGCAAAGATGGTTTCGTGGATCGGCCAGGTCGGGTTGCTCAACCAGACGCCACGACCGGGCAGGTTGTGCGCGATAAAGTCGGCGCTCAGGCGCAGGGCTCCGGTGCCGCCCGGTGTCTGGGTGGCGCCGGCGCGGCGCTCGCGGATCAACGCCGAGTCCGCGCCGAGCACCAGCTCACTGATCAGCCTGCCGAACGCCGCATTGCCGTGGCCGCCGATGTAGGTCTTGGTGGTTTGTGTGTCCACCAGGCGCTGCTCGGCCAGTTTCACCGAGTGTGGAATCGGGGTCAGGCCCTGGTCATCCTTATAGACGCCCACGCCCAGGTCGAATTTGTTCGGGTTGCTGTCCTGGGCGTACAGGTCCATCAGCCCGAGGATCGGGTCGCCGGGCACGCGGCCAATGGCATCGAAATGCATTACTTGCGGCCCTCGGCGTCCTTGGCCACTTCGTCGGTGCGCGCGGCCATGATGAAGTCGTTGCGGTGCAGGCCTTTGATGGAATGGCTCCACCAGGTCACGGTGACCTTGCCCCACTCGGTGAGCAGGCCTGGGTGATGGCCTTCGGCTTCGGAGATGTCACCCATGGCGTTGGTGAAGGCCAGGGCGAATTTGAAGTTCTTGAACAGGAAAACCTTTTCCAGTTGCATCACGCCGTCGCGGACTTCGATGTTCCAGTCGGGGATCTGCTTGAGCAGCACCGGCAGTTCTTCGTCGCTGACTTGCGGGGCATCGGCACGGCAGGCTTCGCAGTGGGCTTGGTTCAAGGTGGTCATGAGGGTGTCCTGAATTCGAAGGTATGAAGATCAGTAGCGTTACCCTAAAGCAACGCGCGGCCAGGGAACAGACTCACCTGGCCTCAAGATGTAAGGTTCAAGCCGCCTTGGGCTTGGGTGGAAACTTCGGTGCGTGCAGACCCAGCTGCATGCCACGTTCCACCATGCCCATGATGTCCTCCTGCGCGACTTCGAACAGGCGCTTGAGGTCTGGCAGCACGAAGTACAACGGTTGCAGGATGTCGATGCGATAAGGCGTGCGCATCGCCTCCAGCGGGTCGAACACTTGATGCTCGGGCTCGGACGACAGGCTGTACACCGTCTCCTTGGGCGACGACAGAATGCCGCCACCGTAGATGCGTCGACCTTCGGGCGTGTCCACCAGGCCGAACTCGATGGTCATCCAGTACAGGCGCGCCAGGTACACGCGTTGCTCCTTGGTGGCCGCCAGGCCGAGCTTGCCGTAGGTGTGGGTGAATTCGGCGAACCAAGGGTTGGTCAGCAATGGGCAGTGGCCGAAGATCTCGTGAAAAATATCCGGTTCTTGCAGATAGTCGAGTTCTTCGCGGGTGCGGATAAACGTCGCCACTGGAAACTGTTTGTTGGCGAGTAATTCGAAAAAAGTCTGGAAGGGGATCAGCGCCGGCACGCGGGCGACCTGCCAGCCGGTGGTCTCGGCCAGCACTTTGTTGATTTCGCCCAGTTGCGGAATGCGGTCATGGGGCAGGCCGAGCTTGTCGATGCCGTCCAGGTATTCCTGGCAGGCGCGCCCCTCGATCACTTTCAACTGGCGAGTGATCAGGGTGTTCCACACCGCATGTTCTTCCGGCGTGTAGTGGATAAAACCTTGCGCATCGGGCTCGCGGGCCACGTACTGCGTCTGCTTCATACGGCTCTCCTGCTAGGCATTCGTTCTTGTTATGTCCTGCGATGAGCTTATTGATAACCCGTGCGCGGCCAGATTCCATCTGTTTTAAACGCCTTTACGTAGGAAAACTTACCAATTTCCGTAAAGTATTCGTTACGCTTATGGGGGTGGCCGTTGTCTTGGGCTGGGAAAAGCCCGCAAGCTGTCACATAATCTTGACGACTATCTGCGCCCAGCGACAAAAAGACGCGGCGCCTCCCCACTTTTCGGGCCTCTTCATGCGTATCAAAGTGCATTGCCAGAACCGCATCGGCATCCTGCGGGACATTCTCAACCTGCTGGTGGAATACGGCGTCAACGTCGCCAAGGGCGAGGTGGGCGGTGAGCATGGCAATGCCATCTACCTGTTTTGCCCGAACCTGGTGAACATGCAGTTCCAGGCGTTGCGCCCGCAGTTCGAGGCGATTGCCGGGGTATTTGGCGTCAAAAGGGTAGGGCTGATGCCCAGCGAGCGTCGGCATATGGAGCTCAATGCGTTGCTTGGCGCCCTGGAATTTCCGGTGCTGTCGATCGACATGGGCGGCTCGATTGTCGCCGCCAACCGCGCGGCGGCACAGTTGCTCGGGGTGCGGGTGGATGAGGTGCCAGGCATTCCGTTGTCGCGGTATGCCGAGGACTTCGACTTGCCGGAACTGGTGCGCGCCAGCAAATCGCGGATCAACGGCTTGCGGGTCAAGGTCAAGGGTGACGTGTTCCTGGCGGACATCGCGCCGCTGCAATCCTCCGAACATGACGACAGCGAGGCCATGGCCGGCGCTGTGCTGACCCTGCACCGCGCCGACCGCGTTGGTGAGCGCATCTATAACGTGCGCAAGCAGGAGCTGCGTGGTTTTGACAGCATTTTCCAAAGCTCCAAAGTCATGGCCGCCGTGGTGCGCGAAGCCCGGCGCATGGCGCCGCTGGATGCGCCCCTATTAATAGAAGGCGAAACCGGCACCGGCAAAGAGCTGTTGGCGCGTGCGTGTCACCTGGCCAGCCCGCGTGGGCAATCGCCGTTGATGGCACTCAACTGCGCGGGCCTGCCCGAGTCGATGGCCGAGACCGAGCTGTTCGGCTACGGCCCTGGCGCGTTCGAAGGTGCACGGGCCGAAGGCAAGCTGGGACTGTTGGAACTGACGGCGGGCGGTACATTGTTTCTCGATGGCGTCGGGGAGATGAGCGCGCGCTTGCAGGTGAAATTGCTGCGCTTCCTGCAGGACGGCTGCTTCCGCCGCGTAGGCAGCGATGAAGAGGTGTACCTGGATGTGCGGGTGATCTGCGCGACCCAAGTGGACTTGTCCGAGTTGTGCGCCCGTGGTGAATTCCGCCAGGACCTCTATCACCGCCTCAACGTGCTGTCCCTGCATATTCCACCACTGCGTGAATGTCTCGACGGGCTTGCGCCGCTGGTTGATCACTTTCTCGATCAGGCCAGTCGCCAGATCGGCTGCCCGTTGCCCAAGCTGGCGCCGGCCGCCATGGACCGCCTGAGCCACTACCACTGGCCAGGCAACGTGCGGCAGTTGGAAAACGTGCTATTCCAGGCGGTGTCGTTGTGTGACGGCGGGACGGTCAAGGCTGAACATATTCGGCTGCCGGATTATGGCGTGCGTCAGCCCCTTGGCGATTTTTCCCTGGAGGGCGGCCTGGAAGACATCGTTGGTCGATTCGAGAAGGCGGTGTTGGAAGCCTTGTACGCCGAGCACCCCAGCAGCCGACAGTTGGGCAAGCGCCTGGGGGTGTCCCATACCACCATCGCCAATAAGCTGCGCGATTACGAAGTGATCAAGGCCGACAAATAACCTGCGCTTGCCGCAGGCGGCAGTAGTCCGCCGTTTTTTCGACTATCGAGAGGGCGTCATTTCTTGACGCCCGCCCGCAAACCCCCGCCCCGCCTGCACTTCATCCTCTTTTAAAAAGTTGGTTCGCAAATTGCTTAAGCCTCTTCAGTACAGCGGTGGGCGGCAAGCGTCCGTCAGAAAGAGGAAAGAGCGTGGACAAGTACCTTTATGTGGCAATGACCGGCGCCAGCCAGAATGCTCTGGCGCAGAAGGCCCATGCCAACAACCTGGCGAACATTTCCACCAATGGTTTCCAACGTGACCTGGAGCAGGCGCGTTCGATGCCGGTGTTCGGTGACAGCTTTCCGGCGCGGGCGTTTGCCTTGACTGAACGCCCCGGCACTGACTTCTCTCCTGGCGCCATGATCGAGACCGGCCGTGACCTGGACGTTGCCGTCAGCGGCAATGGCTGGATGGCCGTGCAGACCCCGGACGGCAGCGAAGCTTACGTGCGCAGCGCGAGCATGAACGTCGATGCATTGGGTGTGCTGCGCGCCGGCAACGGCATGCCGATCATGGGCAACGGTGGCCCGATTGCCGTGCCGCCCCAGCAGAAGATCGAAGTGGGGGCTGATGGCACCATCAGCATCCGCGCCATGGGTGAAGGCCCGCGCGTGATGGCGGAAGTGGACCGCATCAAGCTGGTCCAGCCGGATCTGAAGAACATGAATAAAGGCTTGGACGGCACCATCCACACCAAGGATGGCCAGCCGGCCCAGGCTGACGCGACGGTCACGCTGACCTCGGGCTTCCTGCAGGCGAGCAACGTCAATGCGGTGGAAGAAATGACCGCAGTGCTGGCGCTTTCCAAGCAGTTCGAGCTTCACATCAAGATGATGAACAGCGCCAAGGAAGACGACCAGGCCATGACCCGCGTCATGCAGATGAGCTGATTGCAGCCCACTAATTAATTTGTGATGTAGCGCCAACAAACAGGCGCGCAGAGGAGAACAGCATGCTTCCGGCTCTATGGGTTGCCAAAACAGGTTTGTCCGCCCAGGACACCAACCTGACCACCATTTCCAACAACTTGGCCAACGTGTCGACCACGGGTTTCAAGCGTGATCGTGCCGAGTTCCAGGACTTGCTCTATCAGATCAAGAAGCAGCCAGGCGCCCAGTCGACCCAGGACAGCGAACTGCCGTCGGGCCTGCAATTGGGTACCGGTGTGCAGATCGTCGGCACCCAGAAGAACTTCAGCGCCGGTAACCTGCAACAGACCGGCCAGCCGCTGGACATGGCCATCAACGGCCGTGGTTTCTTCCAGATCCTGCAACCGGATGGCACCACTTCCTACACCCGTGACGGTACTTTCCACCTGGACTCCAACGGCCAGATCGTCACCGCCAACGGTTTTGCCCTGGAGCCGGCAGTGGTCGTTCCCGCCGACGCCAAAACCTTCACCGTCGGTAACGACGGCACCGTGTCCATCACCGTGGCCGGCAACCCCGCGTCGCAAGTGATCGGCAACCTGCAGACCGCCGACTTCATCAACCCGGCCGGCCTGCAAGCCATGGGCAACAACCTGTTCCTCGAAACCGCCTCCAGCGGCGCGCCGCAAATCGGCACCCCTGGCCTGAACGGTTTCGGCACCACGCTGCAAAGCACCCTGGAAACCTCCAACGTGAGCACGGTTGAGGAGATGGTCAACATGATCACCACCCAGCGCGCCTACGAGATGAACTCCAAGGTGATCTCCACCGCCGACCAGATGCTTTCGTTCGTAACGCAGAATCTGTAATCAAGTCTATGGGGCGCTCTTGAGGGCGCCTGCAACACCGTGAGGTAAGGGTCATGAATCGCTATGTTTCTGTTCTGGCATTGAGTGGGATTGCCGTGCTCGCGGGCTGTGTCGCCCCGACGCCAAAACCCAATGACCCGTACTACGCGCCGGTGTTGCCACGCACGCCGTTGCCGGCGGCCGCCAACAATGGCTCGATCTACCAGGCCGGTTTCGAACAGAACCTGTACAGCGACCGTAAGGCGTTCCGCGTGGGTGACATCATCACCATCACCCTGAACGAGAAGACCCAGGCCAGCAAGAATGCCAACTCGCAGATCGGCAAGACCAGCAAGGCCGGCATCGGCCTGACGTCGTTGTTCGGCGGTGTGCCCAACACCAATAACCCATTGGGCAGCGGCGACCTGAGTCTGGATGTGGGCTACAGCGGCGACCGCGCCACCAACGGCAAGAGCGCGGCAGGGCAGGGCAACAGCCTGACCGGTTCGATCACGGTGACCGTGGCCGATGTATTGCCCAACGGCATCATCGCCGTACGCGGTGAAAAGTGGATGACCCTTAATACCGGTGACGAGCTGGTGCGCATTGCCGGCATGGTCCGCGCCGATGACATCTCCACTGACAACACCGTGCCGTCGACGCGAATCGCCGACGCGCGCATTACCTACTCGGGTACGGGTTCGTTTGCTGATGCGAGTCAGCCGGGCTGGTTCGACCGTTTCTTCCTTAGCCCGCTGTTCCCTTTCTAGGTGGCCACTTTGAAACTCAAACAGCTGATGGCGGCCGCACTCCTGCTTTCCTTGAGCGCTGTCGCCCAGGCCGAACGGCTGAAGGACATCGCCAGCATCTCCGGCGTGCGTTCCAACCAGTTGATCGGCTACGGCCTGGTAGTGGGGCTCAACGGTACGGGCGACCAGACCACCCAGACCCCGTTCACCCTGCAGACCTTCAACAACATGCTCTCGCAGTTCGGTATCAAGGTGCCGCCAGGGTCGGGCAACGTACAGCTGAAAAACGTCGCGGCGGTGTCGATCAGTGCTGACTTGCCGGCGTTCTCCAAGCCGGGCCAGGTAGTGGACATCACCGTGTCGTCGATCGGTAACTCGAAGAGCCTGCGCGGCGGCACCTTGCTGATGACGCCGCTCAAGGGTATCGACGGTAACGTCTACGCCATCGCCCAGGGCAACCTGGTGGTGGGCGGGTTTGACGCCGAAGGTCGCGATGGTTCGAAGATCACCGTCAACGTGCCGTCAGCCGGTCGGATCCCAGGTGGCGCCACGGTTGAACGCACCGTGCCAAGCGGCTTCAACCAAGGCAACAGCCTGACCTTGAACCTCAACCGCTCTGACTTCACCACCGCCAAGCGCGTGGTCGACAAGATCAACGACATGCTCGGCCCAGGCGTGGCCCAGGCCATCGACGGCGGCTCCATCCGTGTGACCGCGCCACTGGACCCAAGCCAGCGCGTCGACTACCTGTCGATCCTGGAAAACCTAGAAGTGGACCCAGGCCAGGCTGTCGCCAAAGTCATCATCAACTCGCGGACCGGCACCATCGTGATCGGTCAGAACGTCAAGGTGTCGCCCGCTGCGGTGACCCATGGCAGCCTGACCGTGACCATCACCGAAGACCCGATCGTCAGCCAGCCTGGACCGTTGTCCAACGGCCAGACGGCGGTGGTGCCGCGTTCGCGTGTGAATGCCCAGCAAGAAGCCAAGCCGATGTTCAAGTTCGGCCCCGGCACCACCCTGGATGAGATTGTCCGCGCGGTGAACCAGGTGGGCGCAGCGCCCGGCGACTTGATGGCGATCCTCGAAGCATTGAAACAGGCCGGCGCCTTGCAAGCCGACCTGATTGTGATCTGAGGCCATGGCCATGGATATGCGCAAGAGCGGCATCAGCAGCACGGCGGACTCGGGGTCCTACTCCGACTTGAACCGGCTTAACCAGCTCAAGGTGGGTGCCGACAAGAACAGCGAAGGCAACATGCGCAAAGTGGCGCAGGAGTTCGAGTCGTTGTTCTTGAGCGAGATGCTCAAGTCCATGCGTTCGGCCACCGAGGCGTTGGGCAAGGACAACCCGATGAACACGCCAGCCGCCAAGCAGTACCAGGAAATGTATGACCAGCAACTGGCGGTCTCGATGTCCCGCGAAGGCGGTGGTATCGGCCTGGCTGACGTGCTGATGCGCCAGATGCAGAAGAACAAGCCGGTGGAGGCCCAGGCCGCCACCTTGCAAGGCCCGGCGGCGGCTGAGCCTGTGAAGAAAGTGGATGTGCCGACAGAGATCGCGGCCGGCACCCAGGCCGAAGGTCCGTTGGGTCGCTCCAACGGCCAGCGTCCGCTGTGGGCTTACCGCGTGGCTGAGCCACAGGCGGGTGCCCCGTCGGCCCACAGCAATGACATGGAATTGATGAACCAGCGGCGCATCGCCTTGCCGAGCAAACTGACCGATCGCCTGTTGGCTGGCATCGTGCCGAGCACCCAGGTGACCGGCGAAGCCAAGGCCGCGCCACTGCGCAACAGCGCCGCTGACGATAACGTCGTCAACAGTGCGGCGCGTACCTTCGCCGTGCCGAGCGGGCGCATGCAGGTCTACGGCCGCGCCGTGGCCCAGCCACCGTTGGCGCCGGCAAAGAAAGCCTTCAGTTCGCAGGATGAATTTGTCGCCACCATGTTGCCGATGGCCAAGGCGGCCGCCGCGCGGATTGGTGTCGATCCGAAGTACCTGGTGGCTCAGGCCGCCCTGGAAACCGGTTGGGGTAAATCGGTGATGCGCGCCGAGGACGGCAGCAGCAGCCACAACCTGTTCGGCATCAAGGCCGGCCAGAGTTGGCAGGGCGGCCAGGCACGCGCGATCACCAGCGAGTTCCGCGATGGCGCGATGGTCAAGGAAACGGCGCAGTTCCGTTCCTACGACTCTTACCAGGACAGCTTCCACGACCTGGTGACGTTGCTGCAAAGCAATGATCGCTATAAAGAAGTTGTGAAGTCGGCCGACAACCCGGAACAGTTTGTTCGCGAGTTGCAAAAAGCCGGTTACGCAACCGACCCGGCCTATGCCAGCAAGATTTCGCAGATCGCCAAAACGATGGACAGTTACCAGAATTACGCTGCCGCTGGCGCAACCACACATTTATAAGGTCTGAACCATGAGTTTGCTCAGTATCGGGATGTCAGGGCTCAACGCCTCTCAAGGATCGCTGTCGGTCTTGAGTAACAACATTGCCAACGCCAACACGCCTGGCTACTCACGGCAGCAGACTACCCAGAATGCCAACGCGGCGAACCAATTCGGTGGTGTGTTCATCGGCAGTGGCACCACCCTGGCTGATGTGCGCCGGGTGTATAACGAGTTCCTCGACGCGGCGTACCAGAACAGCACCTCGCTCAACAGTGATGCCAAGGCGTATCTGGACCAAGTCAGCGCGGTCGACAAGACGCTGTCGGACAAGACCACCGGTATGTCGTCCGTGCTCAGCGCGTTCTTCGCGGCGGCCCAGACCGCCTCGGCCAACCCGAGCGATACGTCGGCCCGCCAGATTCTGCTCACCAGCGCCCAGACGTTAAGCAACCGCTTCAACTCGATCTCCAACCAGTTGAGCCAGCAGAAAGAAACCATCAACAGCCAGTTGACCTCCATGGCTGACCAGGTCAACCAACTGACCTCGTCGATTGCGTCCCTCAACAAGCAGATCAACCAGGTTCAGGGCGCGTCGAATACCACGCCGGCCAACCTGCTGGATGCGCGTGCCGAGGCGGTGCGCTCGCTCAATGAGCTGATCGGCGTGACCGCCACTGAGAAAAACGGTGTATTCAGCGTCAGCACCGGCACCGGTCAATCCCTGGTGCTGGGCGATCAGTCCAACTCGATTTCTGCCGTGCCTGGCAAGGACGATCCGACCCAGTACACCATTCAGATGAACATGCCGGGTAACACGGCGGTGGATATCGGCAATGTGATCAGTGGTGGCAGCATCGGCGGCCTTATGCGCTATCGCAGTGACGTGTTGATGCCGGCCATCAACGACCTGGGACGTATCGCCATCGTCACCGCCGATACGATCAACAGCCAGCTGGGGCAGGGCATCGACCTGAATGGCGAGTTCGGCGCGTCGATGTTCAAGGACATCAATAGCGCAGCAGCAGTGGCTTTGCGCAGTGTGGCCGGTCAAGGCAATCAGGGCGCCGGTAGCCTGGGTGTGACGATCAAGGACACCAGCAAGCTGACCAACTACGATTACAAGGTTACCTTCAGCGACCCGACCAATCTCAATAAAGTGACGGTGCAGCGCTCCGATGGCAAAGCCATGGGCACCTTTGATATCTCCGCCACACCGCCTTCGGTGATCGACGGCTTTACCCTTGAGCTTAAAAATGGCCCGATGTCGGCCGGTGACAGCTTCAAGGTCAGCCCGACCGCCAGCGGCGCGAAGGACATCGGCACAGTCCTCACCGACCCGAGCAAGATTGCCTTTGCCGCACCGCTCAAAGGCGAGGCCAGCAAAACCAACCAGGGCACCGGCACCTTCACGCCGCCGACCCTGACCGTGCCGCTGGATCTCCAGGGTGGCGCCAATACCGCGCAACTGCGCATCGGTATTGAAAACTCGATGCCGGTGAAGATGGTATTTGGCAAGCCGGCCGCCGACGGTACTCAGTCCTACACGATCAACGACGCCAAGGGCGATCCGATCGGCACCGGTACCATTATTCCGGGGCAGTCCAACAAGATCAGCATCAACGTACCGATGCGCGATGCCAGCGGCGCCCTGGTGGTACCGGCCAAGAGCTTCAGCTTTGACACCTCGGTGGCCGGCTCGCCGACCGCTGGCGACAGCACCACCTTTTCGTTTAACGCCAGCGGCAAGTCCGACAACCGCAACGCGCAGGAGCTGCTGAACCTGCAAACCAAGGCCACCGTAGGCGTCGCCGCCGATGGCACTGGCGGCACCAGCCTGGTCGGGGCCAACAGTAAGTTGGTGTCGACGGTCGGCGCCAAGGCTGCAGCGGCCACCACGGATACGACCGCCACCAACGCGTTGCTGACGGCCAACAAAAATGCGCGCAACTCCGTGTCCCAGGTCAACCTGGACGAAGAGGCGGGCGACATGATCAAGTTCCAGCAGTACTACACAGCGTCGTCGCAGATCATCAAGGCTGCGCAAGAAACCTTCAGCACGCTGATCAATAGTCTTTAAGGGAGTCTGGGACGATGCGCATTTCTACACAGCAGTATTTCGACACCAGTGCCGCCAAGTACCAGAACAACTATGCCGGCGTGGTGCAGGCTCAGCAGCAGGCGAGTTCCGGCGTGCGCGTGCAAACCGCAGGGGATGACCCGGTGGCGGCGCAGCGTTTGCTGATGCTGCAGCAGCAGAAAGACATGCTGGCGCAGTTCAGCGGCAATATCTCCAACATCAACAGCTCGCTGACCAACGAAGAAAGCGTGCTGACGGCGATCAATGCAACGATCCAGGCCGCCAGCCAATTGGCGTTGAAGGCCGGTGGCGTGACCAGTGATGCCGACCGCAAATCCATCTCGGTCGAAGTGGGTGCCCTTGAAGACCAACTGCTGGGCTTGCTCAACAGTAAGGACGCGGCGGGCAACTACCTGTTCTCCGGCTCCAAGACCGATACGCCGCCGTACTCGCGCAACATTGATGGCACCTACAACTATCAGGGCGACGAAAACGAGCTGAGCCTGCAGGTGTCCGAGACGTTGACCGTGCGCACGGGCGACACCGGCAAGACCATTCTGGAAGGTGCGGCCAACAACAGCCGCACCCAGTCCAAGTACACCACGCCCGCACCCGTGCCACCGGCAACCACACCGTCGCAAGTGGATGACCATAAAGTCGCCATCTCGGCCGGTCTGGTGACATCGAGCGTCGACTACAACAAGTCGTTCGCCGACGGCCAGCCGTACAAGGTGACCTTCACCAGCAGCACCCAGTACGTGGTGACCGACAAGGACAACAACGACATTACCTCGCAGCTCCCGGGTAATGGCACGTTCGACTCCACTAAGGAAGGCAGCGCCAGCATCAATGTGCGTGGGGTCAAGTTCGACATCAGCGTCGATCTCACGGACAAGGCCACTGGCCCTGATGCCGATGCCATGGTCAAAGGTCGCGAGTTCACCCTGGCCGCCAAGCCGGACACCTTTAACGTATCCCGCACGGCAAGCAACACGTCGTCGACGCAGTTGACCAACGCCACGGTCAGCAATCCCGCTAAGTACGCCAGCACCTTTCCGGCCAACAGCGGTGTGCTGGTCAAGTTCAGTGACACGGACTCGTCGGCCTTCCAGGTGTTTGCACAGCCCTACAACGCCAACAGCAAGCCGATTGATTCGGGCGTCATCGACACCACCACCACGCCGAGCTCGATCACAGTGGCCGGTGTGACCTTTGGCCTCAGTGGCACACCTAATGTAGGTGATCAGTTTGCGGTCGGCGCCAGCACCCAGAAGACCCAGAGTGCGCTCGACACCTTGAGCCAATTGCGCAAGGCCTTGGAACAACCGGCCGATGGTATTCCTGGCGCACGGGTGAAACTGCAGGATGCCCTCAATGCCGCCGTCAGCAACCTGACCAGCTCGGCGGACCAGGTGGACAACGTGCGCGGCTCCATCGGTGCGCGGCAGAATGCGCTCACCGTGCAGTCCAGCGAAAACGAAAGCGTCGGCCTGGCCAACAAATCCACCATGAGCGCCCTGGCGAACATCGACATGGGGGAAGCGGCGATCAACCTGACCCTGCAGCAAACCATGCTGGAAGCGTCGCAGTTGGCCTTCGTGAAAATCTCGCAGTTGAGCCTGTTCAACAAGATGTAAGTACCTTTACGTCAAGCGGCCCGCTCTGGAAACAGGGCGGGCCGTTGTCGTTTCTGGGATTTAATTGTTTGAAGGTTTTGCACAAAGCACACAAAATTGAGTGACCTGTGAGTCATAAAGCGCATCTTCACTGTATCGTGTGAAAAGGATAAGTCGTCACAGGGTCCTTGCGAGGCGGCTTTCAGCGAGATTTTTATGGGGTTATCCCCTTTATTGTCAGCACTCCGGGCGTGGCCCAGGGGTGTTCTCCAGCTATTTAGTATTGGGAAGCCACAATGATTGGCATAAAAAGCATCGCCAGTTACGTGCCGGCAGACGGGATCGATAACTACGCCCAGGGTGCCAAATTCGCCAAGGATGAAGAGTTCATCATTGGCAAGATCGGTTCGGCGTTCCTGCCGCGCAAGGAAGCGGCGCAGGAAACCTCCGATCTGTGTGTCGAAGCGGTCAACGCTTTGTTTGCCAACAACCCGGATTTGAAACGCGAGTCGATCGACGCGCTGATCGTCGTCACCCAGAATGGCGATGAAGAGGGCTTGCCGCACACGGCGGCCATCGTCCAGGACAAACTCGGCCTGCCGACCCACGTGGCGGCCTTCGATATTTCCCTGGGCTGTTCCGGCTACGTCTACGGCATCTACGCGATGAAGGGCTTCATGGAAGCCGCGGGCCTGAAAAACGGCCTGTTGATCACCGCCGATCCGTATTCGAAGATTGTCGACCCGCAAGACCGTAACACCACCATGCTGTTCGGCGATGCCGCCACCGCTACCTGGATGGGCGAAGACGCGCCGTGGTTGCTGGGCAAGTCGAAGTTCGGCACCGACGGTTCCGGGGCGCCGCACCTGAAGGTCAGTGATGGCGTGTTCTTCATGAACGGCCGTCAGGTGTTCAACTTCGCACTGCTCAAAGTGCCGGCGCATTTGCATGAGCTGCTCAATGACTCGGACCTGAAGGCTGACGAGATTGACGCGTTCTGCATCCACCAGGGTAGTGCGGCGATTGTCGACGCCGTGGCGCGTCGCTTTGAAGATGCGCCCGTGGACAAGTTCATCAAGGATATGGTCGAGACCGGTAACACGGTGTCGTCGAGTATTCCGCTGCTGCTGGAAAAGCACGTGATGGACGCCACCTGGAAGCGCGTCGCCATCAGCGGTTTTGGTGTGGGCCTGTCGTGGGGCTCGGCGATTCTCTATCGCCCTTGACACTTCAATAGTTTGAATAAAAACGCCGATGATCGAGAGATCATCGGCGTTTTTTATTTGGCGCCAGAAAACCCAATGAAAACGGGGTTTGGGGCCCGCGTAAACCCTTGAATTGCAAGGGGTGGCACGGCGCCAGTAAAAAAATCAAAAAAAATCCTCAAGCAACCGGCTACCACGACGATAACTATTACGTAGGTTCTCAGGCCACACCCGGCGGTTGCCAGGGCCGGAAGCCGCAGTATCCATCCAACGAGGATTTCGTCATGGCTTTAACAGTAAACACCAACATTGCTTCCATCACTACTCAGGGCAACCTGAACAAAGCTGGCGGCGCCCTGGCCACTTCCATGCAGCGCCTGTCTTCCGGCCTGCGTATCAACAGCGCTAAAGACGACGCTGCCGGCCTGCAGATCGCTAACCGCCTGACCAGCCAAATCAACGGCCTGGGCCAAGCAGTCAAAAACGTGAACGACGGTATCTCCATCGCTCAGACCGCTGAAGGCGCGATGCAGGCTTCGACCGACATCCTGCAAAAAATGCGTACCCTGGCTCTGTCTTCCGCTACTGGCTCCCTCAGCGCTGACGACCGTAAGTCGAACAACGACGAATACCAGGCTCTGACTTCGGAACTGACCCGTATCTCGCAAACCACTACTTTCGGTGGCCAGAAGCTGCTGGACGGTTCGTACGGTACCAAAGCTATCCAGGTTGGCGCCAACGCCAACGAAACCATCAACCTGAGCCTGGAAAACGTTGCAGCCAACAACATTGGTTCGCAGCAGGTCAAATCGGGTGCTCTGACACCTAACGCTACTGGCCTGGCTGTTGGTTCCATCGCCATCACTGGTAACGGTCAGACTGCATCGGTTGCTGTTGCTGCTGGTGATTCGGCTAAGACTATCGCCGCTGGCCTGAACGGCGCTATCGGTGGTCTGAGCGCTACCGCCAGCACCGAAGTCAAGTTCTCGGTAGACGAGACTAAAACCAAGGGTACTCCTGCTCAGCCAGGTCCTCCACCTGTTGCTGCTGTTCCAGGTGTTCCAGCTAGCTTCTCTATCGCTGTAGGTGGTGCCACCGTCAAGATCGTTGGCGTAACCAGCACTGCTGACTTGGCTGACCAACTGAAGTCCAACGCCGCCAAGCTGGGCGTCAGTGTTAACTACGACGAAGCTAAAGGCACTCTGGAAGTCAAATCTGATTCCGGTGAAAACGTCAAGCTGACCAGCGACGCACTGGGTGCTGATGCTGTTAGCGTGAACGTGAAAGACGGTAATGGTAAATACGCTGCCACCGCTACTAACCTGGGTGCTGCTGTAAACGATCCAATCATTGCTACCGGTCAGATCTCGCTCGACTCGTCCAAAGGCTACTCCCTGGCCAACGGCGCAACCGGTACTTCGGTAACCACTCTGTTTGGTGCTGCTCAGGTTTCTTCCCAGAAGACTTCTGTTGCCCAAACCGACGTGACCGACGCCAACAACGCGCAAAACGCCCTGTCCGTTATCGACAAGGCCATCGGCACCATCGACAGCGTGCGTTCGGGCCTGGGTGCTACCCAGAACCGTCTGACTACTACTGCAGACAACCTGCAGAACATTCAGAAGAACTCCACCGCTGCACGTTCCACCGTTCAGGACGTCGACTTCGCTTCCGAAACCGCCGAACTGACCAAGCAACAAACCCTGCAATCGGCTTCCACCGCGATCCTGTCGCAGGCTAACCAGCTGCCATCCGCTGTACTGAAGCTGCTTCAGTAATCCCAGCGCTTGGTAACTAACGGAAGGGCGCGTCTACGTGCCCTTCCGTTTTTTCGGTTTAGAGGAGATTGGACATGGACATGAGTGTAAAGCTGAACCAGTCTTATCCGCCGGTTGCATCGCAGAACCCGCCTACCCAGGCAGTGCCTGACAAGAGCATCCCTAAAGTCCAGGAAGTCGCAGCAACAGGTAAAGAGCCTGAGCGAGCCGACCTGGAAAAAGCAGTTACTGATATTCGCGAATTCGTACAAGCGGCCCAGCGCAAACTGGATTTTTCCATTGATGATTCCACCCATCGCGTGGTGGTCAAGGTCATCGCCACCGACAGCGGTGAAGTGATCCGCCAGATTCCGTCGGAAACGGCATTGAAGCTGGCACAAAGCCTATCCAGCGCAAGCAACGTGTTGTTTGACGACAAGGCGTGAGCTGGCATGAAACTTGTTGCTGTCTTGTCTTGAGGCATAACCAGTCAAGATAACGGCAGCCACCGAACAGGAGAAACGAAGATGGCGGGTTCAACGGTAAGTGGTATCGGTTCGAATATCGATACGCAAGCGATCGTGAAGTCCTTGGTGGACGCCGAAAAGGTGCCCAAGCAGACGCAGATCAATACCGCGTCCCAGAAGGCGACCACCACGCTGTCTTCGATCGGCAAGATTCAGGCGGCGCTGGACGCCTTCCGCGGCGCGCTGGACAACATGACCGCCAGCTCCAGCTTCACGGGCTTGACCGGCTCATCGTCGGATGAAAAGGTCGCCACGATGACGGCGAGCAACACGGCGTCGAACGGCAGTTTCCGGCTGATCGTCAGCCAGCTGGCCCAGGCGTCCAAGCTGTCAACCAAGAACTTCGCCGGCGGCACGTCGACGGTGGTCAACGCTACCGATAAGCCGACAACTCTGACCATCAGTCAGTCGGGCAAGAACTTCGACGTCAACATCCCGGCCGGCGCGACCTTGCAGCAGGTGCGCGATTCGATCAACACCCAGTTCGGTACCTCTGGCCTGAGTGCCAACATTCAGACTGACTCCAATGGTTCGCGGTTGATCCTCACCTCAACCACCATGGGTACAGGTTCGGATTTGACGCTGTCGGGTACCTCCGGGCTGGATGTAGGTTCCACGGTTGTTGATCCTCCAAAGGATGCGCTTTACAGCATCGATGGCGTTGCGTCGGTTTCCAAGACGAACAATATCGAAGGCGCGCTCAGTGGCGTGAATATCAAGTTGGTGTCGGTTTCCCCGACCAAGACGGTTGGCGACACCAGCCCTACAGCGGAACGCACCGCAACGCTGATCACTGTCAGCACCAACAACACCGCTTTGAAATCCGGCGTCAAGGGCTTCATCGATAGCTACAACGCTTTGATCACGGCGATGAACGCCGAAACCAAGATCACCAAGAATCTGGACGGTAGCACCACCGCGGCGGCGCTCACGGGCGACTCGACCATGCGTTCGCTGCAGGCTGCGATCCGCAATGAATTCAATACGATCTCCGGCACTGGCACTTTCAAGTCCTTGGCTCAATTCGGCGTGAGCACCAGCTCCACGACTGGGTTGCTGACCATGGATGACAAGAAGTGGGATGCAGCGGTTAAAACCAACGCGGCCGACATCAACAGCATGTTTTCCGGCAAGAACGGCATGCTGGCGCGTATGAAGAGCGCGACCGATGACTTCGCCAAGGCAACCACGGGCGTCTTGGCCACGCGTTCTACCTCGCTGTCTGACAGCTTGAAAGACCTGGGCAAGCAGCAGGAAACCTTGAACGAGCGCATGGACCTGCTGACCAAGAGCCTGTCCGACAAATACAACGCCATGGACACCCTGGTCGCCCAATTGCGCCAACAAAGCACCAGCGTCATGACCACGCTCAACGCCTTGAACAACCCTAAAACCAACAGTTGATTCCAACTGACGCAAAAGGCCAGGCAACCTGCCTGGCCTTTTTGTATCGGAGGACGACTGGCGCTAAAGCTTTTTGCGACCCAGTCGACATATTGGTTACTGAAACCCTTTTCGCTGTCGCCTGTCACGAGGTAGAAACATGAATCCCATGAGAGCCCTTCGCCAATACCAGAAGGTCAATTCCCATGCTCAGATCTCCGAAGCCAGCCCTCATCGTCTGGTGCAGATGCTGATGGAAGGCGGCCTCGACCGCATGGCCCAGGCCAAAGGCGCGTTGGCGCGCGGCGACATCGCGACCAAGGGCCTGATGCTCGGCAAGGCAATCGACATCGTGATCGGCCTGCGTGACGGCCTGGATGCGGAAAAGAGTGATAACCCGGCTTACGTCCAGCAGTTGGAAAGTCTGTATGCGTACATGACCAACCGTCTGATGGAAGCAAACCTGCACAACGATGCCGACATGATCGACGAAGTGGCGCGTTTGCTGATTACCGTAAAAGAGGGCTGGGATGCCATCGCAGCGCCGGCTGTCACCGAATAAGGCGCAGCAGAAAAAGGCCTGAAGGCCTTGAGGAATACGTCATGAGTCAAGCATTGCAACGCATTGATGAAACCCGTGAGGCGCTGATGGGCGCGCTGGCGGACCGTAACTGGGACGCCATTGGCGAACTGGACATGGGCTGTCGCGACGTCATCGAGCAGGTGCTCAGTGAAGCGCCGGTCGATGAGGATGCGTTGCGCGAAAAGCTTGAAAGCCTGCTGGCGGTTTATCAGCAGTTGCTTGAGGTGACGACTGGCGAACGCCAGGCGATTTTCGAAGAGATGTCGCAGATCAACCAAGCGAAAAATGCGTCAAAGGTTTACCATCTGTTCGGCTGAACTGGCTCAGTTAATCCGAACGCGCGTCATAAATTTGACTGCGCGCGATTTTTTGACTTAACTAGTGCTGTTTTCAGAATTCAGACGGCTGCAGGCAGAAAAAGCCTACAGCTATCTAGATTGCCCCGACTCGAGGGCATTTGAGTTAACTAGGGAAGTTGCTATTGCATGTGGCGTGAAACCAAAATTCTGCTGATTGATGACGATAGCGTCCGCCGCCGCGATTTAGCGGTGATTTTGAATTTTCTTGGCGAAGAAAATCTGCCCTGCGGCAGCCATGATTGGCAGCAGGCGGTCAGCTCATTGTCATCGAGCCGTGAAGTCATTTGTGTGCTGATCGGGACGGTAAACGCTCCTGGCGCTGTTTTGGGCTTGTTAAAGACACTGTCAACCTGGGATGAGTTCCTTCCCGTGTTGCTAATGGGCGATATTTCTTCCGTCGACCTGCCCGAAGACCAGCGCCGGCGGGTGCTTTCCACCCTGGAAATGCCCCCCAGCTACAGCAAATTGCTCGACTCCCTGCACCGTGCCCAGGTCTACCGCGAGATGTACGACCAGGCCCGCGAGCGCGGTCGCCATCGCGAACCCAACCTGTTCCGCAGCCTGGTGGGCACTAGCCGTGCCATCCAGCACGTGCGCCAGATGATGCAGCAAGTGGCCGACACCGACGCCAGCGTGCTGATCCTCGGCGAGTCTGGCACCGGCAAGGAAGTGGTCGCGCGCAACCTGCACTATCACTCCAAGCGCCGCGACGGGCCATTTGTGCCGGTCAACTGCGGGGCGATCCCGGCGGAGCTGCTTGAAAGCGAACTGTTCGGCCACGAGAAGGGCGCCTTTACCGGTGCGATCACCAGCCGTGCCGGGCGTTTCGAGTTGGCCAACGGTGGCACGCTGTTCCTTGACGAAATCGGCGACATGCCGCTGCCGATGCAGGTCAAGCTGCTGCGTGTACTGCAGGAACGCACCTTCGAGCGCGTGGGCAGCAACAAGACCCAGAGCGTCGACGTGCGCATCATTGCGGCCACCCACAAGAACCTCGAAAGCATGATCGAGGTCGGCAGTTTCCGTGAAGACCTGTACTACCGCCTCAACGTATTCCCGATCGAGATGGCCCCGCTGCGCGAGCGCGTGGAAGCCATCCCGCTGCTGATGAACGAACTGATCTCGCGCATGGAGCACGAAAAGCGCGGCTCTATCCGTTTCAACTCTGCCGCGATCATGTCCCTGTGCCGCCACGGCTGGCCGGGCAACGTGCGCGAGCTGGCCAACCTGGTGGAGCGCATGGCGATCATGCACCCCTACGGTGTGATCGGCGTGGTCGAGTTGCCGAAGAAATTCCGCTACGTCGACGACGAAGACGAGCAGCTGGTCGACAGCCTGCGCAGCGACATGGAAGAACGGGTAGCCATCAACGGCCATACCCCGGACTTCGGTTCCACTGCCATGCTGCCGCCCGAAGGGCTGGACTTGAAGGACTACCTCGGCAACCTGGAACAAGGCCTGATCCAACAGGCCCTGGACGACGCCAACGGCATCGTCGCCCGTGCCGCCGAGCGCCTGCGCATTCGCCGAACCACCCTGGTGGAGAAGATGCGCAAGTACGGTATGAGCCGCAAAGAAGGTGATGAACAGGCGGATGATTGACGCCTGTTTTTCAACTGACTGAAAAATAAGCCTATTTTTTTAGGCACGGGTATTGCTACAGCCCTCGCAACGTTCCGTTTAACTGACGGTCAGCCAAGCGAGAGAGCATGATGCCCCACGCCGCCCAACATTCTTCCAGTCCTGCCATTGCGGGGCTGGTTCCTTCTGTAGAACAGCAAAGTCGCCAGGGCCTGGAACAGGCCTTTTCGCTGTTCAACCAGATGTCCAGCCAATTGACCGATTCCTACAGCCTGCTTGAAGCCCGGGTGTCCGAGCTTAAAGGCGAGTTGGCGGTGGTCAGCGCACAGCGCATGGAAGAGCTGGCCGAGAAAGAGCGCCTGGCCAACCGTCTGCAAAACCTGCTGTCACTGCTGCCCGGCGGTGTGATCGTCATCGACGAAGAAGGCCGTGTGCGCGAAGCCAACCCGGCTGCCTGCGACATGCTTGGGCTGCCGCTGGAAGGCGAGCTGTGGCGGCATGTCATCACTCGCTGCTTTGCGCCGCGTGAAGATGACGGTCACGAAATTTCCCTGAAAGACGGCCGCCGTTTGTCCATCGCCACCCGTTCCCTGGACGCGGAGCCGGGTCAACTGGTGCTGCTCAACGACCTGACTGAAACCCGTCACCTGCAAGACCAGTTGGCGCGGCATGAGCGTTTGTCGTCCCTGGGGCGCATGGTCGCTTCTTTGGCGCATCAGATCCGCACGCCGCTGTCGGCTGCCTTGATCTACGCCAGTCATTTGACTGATGAGCAATTGCCCGCCGCCACCCATCAACGGTTTGCCGGTCGCCTCAAGGAGCGTCTGCATGAGTTGGAGCACCAGGTGCGCGACATGCTGGTGTTTGCCCGTGGCGAATTGCCGCTCACCGACCGCATCACGCCGTCCGCGTTGATGCAGGCCCTGCAAGCGGCGGCTGCCACCCATATTCAGGACGTCCAGGTGCGCTGGCAGTGCGACAGCCATCTCGGTGAGTTGCTGTGCAACCGCGACACGCTGGTGGGGTCGCTGCTCAACCTGATCGAAAACGCCACCCAGGCCAGCGGCCCCGGCGCACGGCTCAAGGTGCACCTGTACAACCGCGGGCAAAACCTGCGCCTGTGCATCAGCGACAGCGGCAGTGGTATCGAGCCCGCTGTGTTGCAGCGCCTGGGCGAACCGTTTTTCACCACCAAGACCAACGGTACGGGCCTGGGCCTGACCGTGGTCAAGGCAGTGGCACGTGCCCATCAGGGAGAATTGCAACTGCATTCCCGCGTTGGGCGTGGCACTTGTGCATTGATGACCTTGCCGCTGTTTTCCAGCGCGGCAAGCGCGGAGTAGTTATGGCTATCAAGGTTCTGTTGGTGGAAGACGATCGCGCCCTGCGTGAAGCATTGGCTGACACGCTGCTGTTGGCGGGCCATGGCTACCGGGCGGTCGGTTCTGCCGAGGACGCCTTGGAGGCGGTGGAGCAGGAGTCCTTCAGCCTGGTGGTCAGTGATGTGAATATGCCAGGCATGGACGGTCATCAATTGCTCGGTCTGCTGCGTGCGCGTCAGCCGCAGTTGCCGGTGCTGCTGATGACCGCCCACGGCGCCGTCGAGCGTGCGGTCGACGCCATGCGCCAGGGCGCGGCGGATTACCTGGTCAAACCCTTCGAACCCAAGGCCCTGATCGAACTCGTTGCGCGGCATGCCCTGGGCGTGATCTTGGCCAGTGAAGGCGAAGGCCCGATTGCCTTTGAACCGGCCAGCGCACAATTGCTGGAGCTGGCGGCCCGCGTGGCGCGCAGCGATTCCACGGTGTTGATTTCCGGCGAGTCCGGCACGGGCAAAGAGGTGCTGGCACGTTACATCCACCAGCAATCGACCCGCGCCAAGCAGCCGTTTATCGCGATCAACTGCGCGGCGATTCCCGACAACATGCTCGAAGCGACGCTGTTCGGTCACGAAAAGGGTTCGTTCACCGGCGCCATCGCGGCCCAGGCAGGCAAGTTCGAACAGGCCGACGGCGGCACCATCCTGCTCGATGAGATTTCGGAAATGCCCCTGGGCCTGCAAGCCAAGTTGCTGCGGGTGCTGCAGGAGCGTGAGGTTGAGCGCGTCGGCGCGCGTAAGCCGATCCAGTTGGATATCCGTGTGGTCGCCACCACCAACCGCGACCTGGCGGGCGAAGTGGCGGCGGGGCGTTTCCGTGAAGACCTGTTCTACCGGCTCTCGGTGTTCCCGCTGGCCTGGCGCCCGTTGCGCGAACGCCCGGCAGACATCATTCCGCTGGCCGAGCGCCTGCTGAACAACCACGTCAAAAAAATGAAGCATGCCCAGGCGCGCCTGTCGGCCGAGGCCCAAGCCTGCCTGATCGCCTATCCATGGCCGGGCAACGTGCGTGAACTGGATAACGCGATCCAGCGCGCGTTGATCCTGCAGCAGGGCGGGTTGATCCAGCCCCAGGATTTCTGCCTGGCCATGGGCAGTGGTGTCGCACCGCTGCCGACCCTGGCGCCGGCGCCCGTGGTGGTCGAAACCGAGACCGCTGGCGCCTTGGGCGATGACCTGCGTCGCCGTGAATTCCAGATGATCATCGACACCCTGCGCGCCGAGCGCGGCCGTCGCAAAGAGGCTGCTGAACGTCTGGGCATCAGCCCGCGCACCTTGCGCTACAAGCTGGCGCAGATGCGCGATGCCGGGATGGATGTGGAAGCGTATCTATTCGCCACATAACCGGTAACAAGGTCGACAAGGTTTGTCGCCTTTTCTTACGAGTTGAACCAGAGCTGGCACCCTTGTTGCTACCTCCCTTAGTAATTGCGGCGTAGCGTCAAAAAACATGCGGGTTGTCGGAGAGAGAAGTTCATGAGCCAGGGTATTGAGTTCAATCGGTTGATGTTGGATATGCGCTCCATGCAAATGGATGCCATGGCTCAACCGAAATCCGTCGCGCCAGCGCCGGAATTGGGCCAAAGCAGCTTCGCCGATATGCTCGGCCAGGCCATCAACAAAGTCAGTGACACCCAGCAAGCCTCGAGCCAGTTGGCCAACGCCTTTGAAATTGGCAAAAGCGGTGTGGACCTCACCGATGTGATGGTCGCCTCGCAAAAGGCCAGCGTTTCCTTCCAGGCCCTGACCCAAGTGCGTAACAAGCTGGTTCAGGCCTACCAAGACATCATGCAGATGCCGGTTTAAGGACGAGATTTAAGTCATGGCAGAAGCAGTCGTGGACAACGCACCCGCCAAGGCAGACGGCAAGCCGCCGCTGTTTGGCCTGTCGTTCCTGGAAAACCTCTCCGAAATGACCATGCTGCGTCAGGTGGGCCTGATGGTCGGCCTGGCAGCGAGCGTGGCGATTGGTTTTGCCGTGGTGTTGTGGTCGCAGCAACCTGATTACCGGCCGCTGTACGGCAGCCTGGCGGGCATGGATTCCAAGCAGATCATGGAAACCCTGGCCGCCGCCGACATCGCCTACACCGTGGAGCCCAACTCCGGTGCCCTGCTGGTCAAGGCCGACGATGTGGCCCGTGCGCGCATGAAACTCGCCGCCGCCGGCGTGACTCCGTCCGACAGCAACATCGGTTTCGAGATCCTCGACAAGGACCAGGGCCTGGGGACTTCCCAGTTCATGGAAGCCACCCGCTACCGTCGTGGCCTGGAAGGCGAACTGGCGCGCACCATCTCCAGCCTGAACAACGTCAAGGGTGCCCGCGTGCACCTGGCCATTCCGAAAAGCTCGGTATTTGTGCGCGACGAGCGCAAGCCAAGTGCTTCGGTCTTGGTTGAGCTGTTTGCCGGCCGCTCCCTGGAGCCCGGCCAGGTCCTGGCGATCGTCAACCTGGTCGCCACCAGCGTGCCCGAACTGAGCAAATCCCAGATCACCGTGGTGGACCAGAAGGGCAACCTGCTGTCCGACCAGGGCGAAAACTCCGCGCTGACTCAAGCCGGCAAGCAGTTTGACTACAGCCGCCGCGTCGAAAGCATGCTCACCCAGCGGGTGCACAACATCCTGCAACCGGTGTTGGGCAACGACCGCTACAAGGCTGAAGTGTCCGCCGATGTGGACTTCAGCGCGGTCGAGTCGACCTCCGAGCAATTCAACCCGGACCAGCCTGCTTTGCGCAGCGAGCAGTCCACCAGCGAACAACGCACCGCCGCCAATGGCCCGCCGCAAGGTGTGCCGGGTGCCCTGAGCAACCAGCCGCCAGCCCCGGCCTCTGCGCCGCAAACCACCGGTGGCACCGCTGCCAGCGCTGGCGCGATCCAGCCAGGCCAGCCATTGTTGGACGCCAACGGCCAGCAGATCATGGACCCGGCCACCGGCCAGCCGATGCTCGCCCCGTACCCGGCGGACAAACGTAACCAGTCCACCAAGAACTTTGAGCTCGACCGTTCCATCAGCCACACCAAGCAACAACAGGGCCGCGTCAATCGCCTGTCGGTGTCGGTGGTGGTGGATGACCAGGTCAAGGTCAATGCCGCCGATGGCGCCGTTACCCGTGCCCCCTGGACCGCCGACGAATTGGCGCGCTTCACTCGCCTGGTGCAGGACGCCGTGGGTTTTGACGCCAGCCGGGGTGACAGTGTCAGCGTGATCAACATGCCGTTCTCCGCCGAGCGTGGCGAAGTGATCGCTGAACCGTCGTTCTACTCGCAGCCGTGGTTCTGGGACATCGTTAAGCAAGTGCTGGGTGTGTTGTTCATCCTGGTGCTGGTGTTCGGTGTGCTGCGTCCGGTGCTCAACAACATCACCGGCAACGGCAAGAAACAGCTGGCCCTGGCCGGTGGCGACGTGGAATTGGGTGGCATGGGCGGCCTCGACGGCGAACTGGCCAACGACCGCGTCAGCCTTGGCGGCCCGCAAAGCATCCTGTTGCCAAGCCCGAGCGAGGGTTACGACGCTCAGCTGAACGCAATCAAGAGTCTGGTGGCAGAAGACCCGGGCCGTGTGGCCCAGGTCGTGAAAGAGTGGATCAACGCAGATGAGTGATAATCGAGCCGCTGTTGCCAAGCTCACCAAGGTCGACAAAGCCGCAGTCCTGCTGCTGTCCCTGGGTGAAACCGACGCCGCCCAAGTGCTGCGCCACATGGGCCCCAAAGAGGTTCAGCGCGTCGGCGTGGCCATGGCGCAGATGCGCAATGTGCACCGCGAGCAAGTCGAGCAGGTGATGAGCGAGTTCGTCGAGATCGTCGGCGACCAGACCAGCCTGGGCGTCGGCTCCGACAGCTACATCCGCAAGATGCTCACCTCGGCCCTGGGCGAAGACAAGGCCAACGGCCTGATCGACCGCATCCTGCTCGGTGGCAACACCAGCGGCCTCGACAGCCTGAAATGGATGGAGCCGCGCGCCGTAGCCGACGTGATCCGCTACGAGCACCCGCAGATCCAGGCGATCGTGGTGGCCTACCTCGACCCGGACCAGGCCGGTGAAGTGCTCGGCCACTTCGACCATAAAGTGCGCCTGGACATCATCCTGCGTGTGTCGTCGCTGAACACCGTGCAACCGGCGGCCCTGAAAGAACTCAACACGATTCTGGAGAAGCAGTTCTCCGGCAACTCGAATGCCTCGCGTACCACCCTGGGCGGTATCAAGCGTGCGGCCGACATCATGAACTTCCTCGACAGCTCGGTCGAAGGCCAGTTGATGGACTCGATCCGCGAGATCGACGACACCCTGTCCGGCCAGATCGAAGACCTCATGTTCGTGTTCAACAACCTTTCCGATGTCGACGACCGTGGCATCCAGGCGTTGCTGCGCGAAGTGTCCTCCGATGTGCTGGTGCTGGCCCTCAAGGGATCGGACGAAGGCGTCAAGGAAAAGATCTTCAAGAACATGTCCAAGCGCGCCTCGGAACTGTTGCGCGACGACCTGGAAGCCAAAGGCCCGGTACGCGTCAGCGACGTGGAAACCGCGCAGAAAGAAATCCTTACCATTGCCCGCCGTATGGCCGAAGCCGGAGAAATCGTTCTCGGCGGGAAGGGCGGCGAAGAAATGATCTAAGGCGCCTCTCATGTCGAACAAAGATGAGGCGCCCAGCGATCTGATTCGCGCACGGGACGTCGGTGGGTTCGACATCTGGTCGTTGCCCAGCTTCGATCCGCATGTGCCCGAGCCCGAGCCTGAACCGGTTGAAGAGCCACCGGCGGAAATGGAAGAAGTGCCGCTGGATGAAGTCCAGCCACTGACCCTGGAAGAATTGGAAGCCATCCGCCAGGAGGCCTACAACGAGGGCTTCGCGGCAGGTGAAAAAGATGGTTTTCGCAGCACCACCCTCAAGGTCCGCCAGGAAGCCGAGGAGGCGCTGAGCGTCAAGTTGGCCAGCCTGGAACGCTTGATGGGCGGGCTGTTCGATCCCATCGCCGAGCAGGATGCGCAGATCGAAAAAGCCATGGTCGAGCTGGTGCAGCACATCGCCCGCCAGGTGATCCAGCGTGAGCTGGTGCTGGACTCCAGCCATATCGAAAGCGTGATGCGCGAAGCCCTCAAGCTGCTGCCTCTGGGCGTCGGCAATGTGCGGCTGTACATCAATCCGCAGGATTTCGAACAGGTCAAAGCCCTGCGCGAGCGCCATGAAGAAACCTGGCGCATCGTCGAGGACGCGTCGCTGCAACCCGGTGGTTGCCGCGTCGAGACCGAACACAGTCGTATTGATGCCACGGTGGAAACCCGCATCAGCCAGATCATGGCCAAGCTGTTGGATCAGGCCCATGAGCAGGTGTTGAACCCTGCCGAGCCTGACCTGAGCGTGGACCTGGACGCCCCTGATGCGCCTTGATCGCACCAGTTTCGCCAAGCGCTTGAGCGGTTATGCCGAAGCCGCCGAGTTGCCTGGCCAGCCGATCCTTGAAGGGCGCCTGTTGCGCATGGTCGGCCTGACCCTCGAAGCCGAAGGCCTGCGCGCCGCCATGGGCAGCCGCTGCATGGTGATCAATGACGATAGCTACCACCCGGTGCAGGTCGAAGCCGAAGTGATGGGCTTTTCCGGCAGCAAGATTTTCTTGATGCCCGTGGGCAGTTTGGCGGGCATTGCCCCCGGCGCCCGCGTGGTGCCCTTGGCCGACACCGGCCGCCTGCCGATGGGCATGAGCATGCTCGGCCGCGTGCTTGACGGCGCCGGTCGCGCGCTGGATGGCAAAGGCGGCATGAAGGCCGAAGACTGGGTGCCGATGGACGGCCCCACCATCAACCCGCTCAACCGTAACCCCATCAGCGTGCCGCTGGACGTGGGCATTCGCAGCATCAACGGATTATTGACGGTCGGCCGTGGCCAGCGTCTGGGCCTGTTTGCCGGTACCGGCGTGGGTAAATCGGTACTGCTGGGCATGATGACGCGCTTTACCGAGGCCGACATCATCGTGGTCGGGCTGATTGGTGAACGGGGCCGCGAGGTAAAGGAATTTATCGAGCACAGCCTGGGTGAAGAAGGCCTCAAGCGCTCGGTTGTCGTCGCGTCCCCGGCGGACGATGCGCCGCTGATGCGCCTGCGCGCCGCCATGTACTGCACGCGCATTGCCGAATATTTCCGTGACAAGGGCAAGAACGTCCTGTTGCTGATGGACTCGCTGACCCGATTCGCCCAGGCCCAGCGGGAGATTGCCCTGGCCATCGGCGAACCGCCGGCCACCAAGGGCTATCCGCCGTCGGTGTTCGCCAAGCTACCCAAACTGGTGGAGCGTGCCGGTAACGCCGAAGCCGGGGGCGGCTCGATCACCGCGTTCTACACCGTGCTGTCCGAAGGCGATGACCAGCAAGACCCGATTGCCGACTCGGCGCGGGGCGTGCTCGACGGTCACATCGTGCTGTCACGGCGCTTGGCTGAAGAGGGGCACTACCCGGCCATCGATATCGAAGCGTCCATCAGCCGGGTAATGCCCGCGGTGGTGACGCCGGAACACATGATCCGTGCGCAACAGTTCAAGCAGTTGTGGTCGCGTTATCAACAGAGCCGCGACCTGATCAGCGTCGGCGCCTACGTGGCGGGCGGCGATCGCGACACCGACCTGGCCATTGCCCTGCAACCGCAGTTGGTGACCTACCTGCGCCAGGGCCTCAACGACAAGATCAGCATGGGCGAAAGCGAAGCGCACCTGCAGTCGATCTTCGCCCCGGCGCCGGGCGGCTAAGCCATGGCCAACAGCCGCGCCGCGCGCCTGGCTCCGGTGGTGGACATGGCCGAAAAGGCCGAGAAAACCGCCGTGCAGCGCCTGGGTTACTTCCAGGGCCAGGTGCGCTTGGCGGAAAGCAAGCTGGGCGACCTCGAGCGATTTCGTGGCGAGTACCAGCAGCAGTGGATCGAGCGGGGCTCCAAAGGTGTCTCGGGCCAGTGGCTGATGGGCTACCAGGGCTTTCTCAATCAACTGGAAACGGCCGTTGGCCAGCAGCGCCAAAGCCTGGCCTGGCACCAGAACAACCTCGATAAAGCCCGCGAAAGCTGGCAAGCGGCGTTTGCCCGGGTTGAAGGCCTGCGCAAACTGGTGCAGCGCTATATCGACGAAGCGCGGGCACTGGAAGATAAGCGCGAGCAGAAGTTGCTCGACGAGCTGTCTCAGCGCATGCCGCGCAAAGACGTCTATTGAAAGTTGCCCACATCTCCTTCTCCTGCTAAACCTTGTGTCATTGCCAATGACAAGGAAGCAGTCGCATGTCAGTCGAGTCAGAAGTATCCCTGGACGGGACGAAGTTGACGATAGCGGTCAAGGGCCGGTTTGATTTCGGCAGCCATCAGGCGTTTCGTGATGCCTACGAGCGTTTCTATAAAGTGCCTGAGTTGTACGTCGTCGACCTGAAAGAGGCCACCTACATGGACAGTTCCGCCCTGGGCATGCTCCTGCTGTTGCGTGACCATGCCGGTGGCGATAATGCTGAAGTTCAGGTGATCAACAGCAACTCAGACGTGCGCAAGATCCTCGCCATCTCCAACTTCGACAAACTGTTCGACATCAGTTGAGCGCCCTGGCCCCGATCATCGAACCGCTGACGATCCTGATCGCCGAAGACAGCGCCGCCGACCTGCTGTTGCTGTCGACCATCATCCGGCGCCAGGGTCATCAGGTGCTCACGGCCACTAACGGCGCTGAGGCAGTCGAAGTGTTTGCCCGTGAGCGCCCGCAACTGGTGTTGATGGACGCGCTGATGCCGGTGATGGATGGCTTTGAAGCGGCACGCCGGATCAAGCAGTTGGCAGGTGAAGAGCTGGTGCCGCTGATTTTTCTCACCTCCCTGCGCGAGAGCGAAGCCCTGGCCCAGTGCCTGGATGCCGGCGGCGATGACTTTCTGCCCAAACCCTACAACCAGCTGATTCTCGCGGCGAAGATCAACGCCATGGACCGCCTGCGCCGGTTGCAGGCCACGGTCCTGCAGCAGCGCGACCTGATCGCCAAGCATCACGACTATCTTCTGCACGAGCAGCGGGTGGCCAAGGCGGTGTTCGATAAGGTCGCGCATTCGGGCTGCATCAATGCCGCGCCGAATATCCGTTACCTGCAATCGCCCTATGCGCTGTTTAACGGTGACTTGCTACTGGCCGCCTACACGCCGTCCGGCGACATGCACGTGCTGCTCGGGGACTTCACCGGCCATGGCCTGCCGGCGGCAGTGGGGGCCATGCCCCTGGCTGAAGTGTTCTACGGCATGACGGCCAAGGGCTACGGCCTGGCGCAGACCCTGCGCGAGATGAACGCCAAGCTCAAGCGTATCTTGCCGGTGGACATGTTCTGCTGCGCCACCCTGTTGTGCCTGAGCACGCAGCGGCGGGTGGTGGAGGTGTGGAACGGCGGCATGCCCGAAGGCTACGTGCATGAAATCGCCAGCGGCAAACGCACGCCGCTGGAATCGCGGCATTTGCCGTTGGGGGTGTTGTCGGCCGAAGCCTTTGATGATCGTACTGAAGTCTGGCCGATGGCCCTGGGCGACCGGGTGTTCCTGTTGTCCGATGGCGTGCTGGATACCGCCGATGCCAACGACCAACTGTTCGGCGCCGAACGTTTGCAGCAGGTGTTTGCCGCCAATTGCGAGCCTGATCGTTTGTTTGAAGAGATCGAACAGGCCCTGGCAGCGTTTCGCGGTGAGGTGCGCGATGACGTGAGCCTGGTGGAAATCACCTTGCAGCCTGGCCAGCCACTGCGTGCCTCCGGGCCGTTGTATGCGGACAGCGGGCAGTCGTGCCCGCTGGATTGGTCGGTGAGCTTCGAGTTTCGCGCCGAAACCTTGAAACGCTACAACCCGTTGCCGTATCTGCTGCAACTGTTGCTGGAAATCCATGGCCTGCGCGAGCAAAGCGGGGCGTTGTACAGCGTGATGGCGGAACTGTATTCGAATGCGCTGGAGCATGGCGTACTGGGCCTGGATTCTCGGCTAAAGCGTGATGCCCTGGGATTTGCCGAGTATTACCGCCAGCGTAATGACCGCCTGGCGCAGCTCGACAGCGGGTATATCCGGGTGCATGTGCAGGTGGTGCCGACTGAGGCGGGCGGGAGGATGACCCTGCGTATCGAAGACAGCGGTCCGGGGTTTGATGTGGACCAGGTGCTGGCGCGGCCGCTGGATATCGACCGTCTGTCTGGCCGGGGCTTGAGCCTGGTCCGTCAGTTGAGCAGCCATGTAGGCTGGTCCGATGGCGGGCGCAGTGTGTGCGTGGAGTTTTGCTGGGGGGCTCTGGCATAATCCGCCGATTCTTGATCAGGGAGCGAGCAAGTGGTTGATCTACATCTGGACCCGCAGGTGCTGTCGGGTTTGCAGGAAGTCATGGAAGGCGAGTATCCGAAGTTGCTGGATACCTTTCTTGATGATTCCCAGAAGCGCGTCGAGGCGTTGCGCAAGGCTAGGGATGATGCGAAGGCGTTGGGGCGGATTGCGCACAGTTTCAAGGGGAGCAGTGGGAACCTTGGGGCGGTGCGGTTGGCGCAGTTGTGTCAGCGGTTGGAGGCTGAGTCTGTTGGGCCTGCGGTTGGGGATCTGGGGGAGTTGGTGGATCAGATTGATCGGGAGTTTGCTTTGGTGAAGCCGTTGTATGAGACGGAGCGGCAGCGGTTTCAGATGTGATTGAGTGCATATCCGTTGCTGCGGTAACGGCTGGTATTGGTTCCGCCCTTACGGCGGGTCACTTTTGGAAAAGAGCCCCAAAAGTAACCAAAAGGGCTCTTGCCCCAACACTCGGCACCTCGCCTAGGCTCGGTGTGCCCTCACTCCGGCTTGAATCCGTGGGCCGCCGCGATGGGCCATCCTTGGCCCAGCGCGGCTAACCCGGCGTCCTGCCGGGTTACCCACGGATTCAAGCCTGCGTTCGGCCAGCGTGTTTGACGGGGCGCCTAAGATCAAAATCAAAAGCGCGGCGGCCTAGTAGCCGACCGGTTTCTGGAAGCCGCTCTCGGTCCAAATGTGGGAGCTGGCTTGCCTGCGAAGGCATCAACTCGGTGTGTCTGATATACCGAGGTGTCTGCATCGCAGGCAAGCCAGCTCCCACAGAAAAGCAGATCTAACTCAGCTCTGGCGCTGGCGCTGGCTCTGGCTCTGTTTTTGATTTTGATCTTAGGCGGCCCCCCAAATCCCTGTCGGATTACGGGCACACCGAGCGTGAGCGAGGTGCCGAGTGTTGGGGCAAGAGCCCTTTGGTTACTTTGGGCTGGGCCGGCATTCCGGCTTTTCCAAAGTGACCCGCCGTAAGGGCGGAACCCATACCAGCCGTTACCCAAAAAACGGATATACACACCAAAACCCAAACCTGGCCCAACTCTTGCTCTACCTCCCAAGACTGCATCCCCGACCCCCATGCAGTGGAGACCTTTACCTATGCCAGTCGCCCCGAATTCGCTCCTTCAGGCTGCCCCCGCGGCCAAGCCTCAAGCGCCCGCCGCCAACCCACCGGCAGTGGCTGCGGACCCACGGGACAAGGGCCCTGGCTTCGCTCAAGTGTTCGCCAACCAGGCTTCCAAACCCACGGTCAAGTCCGACGACAACTCGCCCAAGCCCACCGCCGGCAAGTCCTCCGACGCCAGCGTCAAGCCAGTGGCCAGCAGCGATAAACCTGCCGCCAGCACGCCAGCCGTTGCCGATAGCGGCAAACCCTTGCCTGCCACCCCACCGGCCAAGACCGACGACAGCGCCAGCAAAGATGATGACGCGCCAACCGACCCGACCCTGGTGCAGCAGCCTCCGGCTGACCCGGTGGTCGACCCGGCCCTGATTGCCACCGTCACTCCGATAGCCGTGCCAGTGCCGGTGGAAACCCCGGCGCCTGTCACCACGGCCAAGGATGACAAGGCCCAGCCGGTGGTCGCGGCACCGGTAGCGGCGACCGAGGAAGCCAAGCCAGTCTTCGACCCGGAAGCCGATCCTTTGGACGCCATGCCCGCCGTGCGCCTGGCGATGGAACAGGGCGGTCACGTCTCGGCCAGCAGTCAGGCCCAGGCCAAAACCGCCCCGGCCCCGACCCAGGATCAACCCACCGCCGCCCAGAACTTTGCCGCCGGCCTGGCCAATATGGTCGACCAGCAAGCCACCAAGGACAGCACTGACACGGGCGGCGACAAGGCCTTCGGCGGGCTGATCGAAGACGGCCTCAAGGACCTGAAGAACGCCAGCAGCGACACCCGTGTCGATGACTTCGCCAACCGCCTGGCGGCATTGACCCAGGCCGCCACGCCAAAAACCGCCAACGCCTTGCCGCCGGTGACCAATGCGCCGTTGGCTATGCACCAGAGCGGCTGGACCGATGAAATCGTCAACCGCGTGATGTACCTGTCCAGCGCCAACCTCAAGTCGGCGGAGATCCAGTTGCAGCCAGCCGAGCTCGGTCGCCTGGATATCAAGGTCAACATGACCGCCGACCAGCAAGCCCAGGTCAACTTCATGAGCGCCCACCCGGTGGTGCGTGAAGCGTTGGAAAGCCAGTCCGGCCGCTTGCGCGAGATGTTCGCCCAGCAGGGCATGGGGCAGGTGGATGTGAACGTATCGGACCAGTCCCGTGGCCAGGAGCAACAGCAGCAACAGGCCCAGACCGGTGGCGTGAGCCGCAGCGGTGGACGTGGCGGGGATAACGGCGACAGTGGCAGCCACATTGATGTGGCTGAAACCGTGGCGCCTGTAACCTCAACCGTGATCGGTTCCAGCGCCGTCGATTACTACGCCTGATTTGAACGTTGCGCAGGCCCAAATGTGGGAGCGGGCTTGCTCGCTCCCACAGGGGATCTGTTGCGTGGCAGATATCGGCACACACTTCCAAATCCACCAGACAACTCTGGCATAACACTTGCTCTTGCCTTTCCGTAGATCTATGAATCCCCGAATAGTGACGGATTATTGGCATGGCGAAGAGCGACGACGCAGCAAAAGCACCCGCAGGCAAAGGTAAGCTCAAGCTTATCCTGTTGATAGTCCTAGGCCTGCTCCTGGCCATCGGCGCCTCGGTCGGCGGCACCTGGTACATCATGCACAGCAGTGCCAGCAAGCCGGCACCTGCCGCCGAAACCGCCAGTAACGTCAAGCAACCGGCAATCTTCGAGCCGATGCTTCCGGCCTTTGTCGCCAACTTCAATCAGAACGGTCGCCAACGCTACCTGCAGGTGAGCATCACCTTGCTGGCGCGTAATGCCTCGGACCTGGACGCCCTCAAGGTGCACATGCCGGTGATCCGTAACAACCTGGTGATGCTGTTCTCCAGCCAGAGCTTCGACACACTTGCCACCCCGGTGGGCCAGGAAATGCTGCGCCAGAAGGTCACCGCCAGCGTGCAGGAAGTGGCCCAGAAGGAACTCGGCAAAGTCGTGGTCGAGCAGGCGCTCTTCACTAACTTCGTATTGCAGTAGGATCACGACATGGCCGTGCAAGACCTGCTGTCCCAGGATGAGATCGACGCGCTGCTGCATGGCGTCGACGATGGTCTGGTACAGACCGAAATGGCTGCCGAGCCCGGCAGCGTCAAAAGTTATGACCTCACCAGCCAGGATCGCATCGTCCGTGGACGCATGCCGACCCTGGAGATGATCAACGAACGTTTCGCCCGCTACACCCGCATCAGCATGTTCAACATGCTGCGCCGCTCGGCGGACGTGGCGGTGGGCGGCGTGCAGGTGATGAAGTTCGGTGAATACGTGCACTCGCTGTACGTGCCCACCAGCCTCAACCTGGTCAAGATCAAGCCGTTGCGCGGCACCGCGCTGTTCATCCTGGATGCCAAGCTGGTGTTCAAACTGGTGGACAACTTCTTCGGCGGCGACGGCCGTCACGCCAAGATCGAAGGCCGTGAGTTCACCCCGACCGAATTGCGGGTGGTGCGCATGGTGTTGGAGCAGGCCTTCATCGACTTGAAGGAAGCCTGGCAGGCGATCATGGAAGTCAATTTCGAGTACATCAACTCGGAAGTGAACCCGGCCATGGCCAACATCGTCGGCCCCAGCGAAGCCATTGTGGTCTCCACCTTCCACATCGAACTTGATGGCGGTGGCGGCGACCTGCACGTGACCATGCCGTACTCGATGATCGAGCCGGTGCGCGAGATGCTCGACGCTGGCTTCCAGTCCGACCTGGACGACCAGGACGAGCGTTGGGTCAAGGCTCTGCGCGAAGACTTGCTGGACGTCGACGTTCCACTGAGCGCCACCGTGGCCCGTCGCCAGTTGCGCCTGCGCGATATTTTGCACATGCAGCCGGGGGACATCATCCCCGTCGAATTGCCGGACGAAATGATCATGCGCGCCAACGGCGTGCCGTCATTCAAGGTCAAGCTTGGTTCCCATAAGGGCAACTTGGCTCTTCAAGTGGTCGAACCGATCAATCGTCGCTGATCAACACTAATTTCTGCTCCGCCGAGGACATGTAATGGCTACCGAACACGAAAACACTTCCGCCGAAGACCAGGCCCTGGCTGACGAATGGGCGGCTGCCCTGGAAGAAACCGGCGATGTCGGCCAGGACGATATCGATGCGCTGCTGGCCGCTGATGCCGCCACCGCGCCGGCCGGCAACCGCCTGCCGATGGAAGAATTCGGCAGCGTGCCGAAGAACAACGACCCGGTGACCCTCGATGGCCCGAACCTGGACGTGATCCTCGACATTCCGGTGTCGATCTCCATGGAAGTCGGCAGCACCGAAATCAACATCCGCAACCTGCTGCAACTCAACCAGGGTTCGGTGATCGAGCTGGACCGCCTGGCCGGCGAGCCGCTGGACGTGCTGGTCAATGGCACCCTGATTGCCCACGGCGAAGTGGTGGTGGTCAACGAGAAGTTCGGCATCCGCCTGACCGACGTGATCAGCCCGAGCGAACGCATCAAGAAGTTGCGCTGAGATGAAGTATTCGATGGCGGGACTGTTTCTGGCGCTGCCATTGAGCGCCCTGGCGGCTGAGCCGGTTACGCAAGCCACCGCAGCCGCAACGCCGGTGGTGAGCAGCGGCATCGGCGGGCAATTGACCCAGTTGGTGCTGGGCCTGTTGCTGGTGGTGGGTTTGATCTTCGCACTGGCCTGGCTGCTGCGCCGGGTGCAGCGCGTGGGGCCGGGCAATGGCCAGGTGATCGAGATGATCGGCTCCCGTGCCCTCGGCCCGCGTGATCGGCTGGTGCTGGTGCAAGTGGGCGAGGAACAGATCCTGCTGGGCATCACGCCCGGTCGCATCACCCCGCTGCACGTGCTCAAGACCCCGGTGAGCGTGGATCAGAGCCAGTCCGCCACGCCAGAATTCGCCCAGCGCCTGATGGAGTTGCTGGGCAAGGATCAGAAGGATAAGAAGTAATGCGCGTTTTATTGACGCTCATGCTGTTGCTGGCGGCGCCATTGGCGTTTGGCGCCGATCCGCTGTCGATCCCGGCGATCACGTTGGGTACCAACGCGGCCGGTGCGCAGGAGTATTCGGTCAGTCTGCAGATCCTGCTGATCATGACCGCGCTGAGCTTTATCCCGGCGTTTGTCATGCTGATGACCAGCTTCACGCGGATCATCATCGTGTTCTCGATTCTGCGCCAGGCCCTGGGCCTGCAGCAGACGCCGTCGAACCAGATCCTCACCGGCATGGCTTTGTTCCTGACGCTGTTCATCATGGCGCCGGTGTTCGACAAGGTGAACCAGCAAGCCCTGCAACCCTACCTGGCGGAGAAAATGACCGCCCAGGATGCGATCGACAAGGCCCAGGGGCCGATCAAGGACTTCATGCTGTCGCAGACCCGTTCCAGCGACCTTGAGCTGTTTATGCGTCTGTCCAAGCGCACCGACATCGCCACCCCGGACCAGGCACCGCTGACCATCCTGGTGCCGGCATTTGTCACCTCCGAATTGAAAACCGCGTTCCAGATCGGCTTCATGATCTTCATCCCGTTCCTGATCATCGACCTGGTGGTGGCGAGCGTGCTGATGGCCATGGGTATGATGATGCTGTCGCCGCTGATCATCTCGTTGCCGTTCAAGATCATGCTGTTCGTGCTGGTGGACGGCTGGGCGCTGATTATCGGCACGTTGGCCGGCAGTTTCGGCGGGGTATAGCGCGATGACGCCAGAAGTAGCTGTCGACCTGTTCCGTGAAGCGCTGTGGCTGACCACCGTGATGGTCGCCGTGCTGGTGGTGCCCAGCCTGTTGGTGGGCCTGCTGGTGGCGATGTTCCAGGCCGCGACCCAGATCAACGAACAGACCTTGAGCTTTTTGCCGCGTTTGCTGGTGATGTTGGTCACCCTGATCGTGGCCGGCCCGTGGCTGGTACAGACCTTCATGGAATACATCCTGCAGTTGTACGGCAGTATTCCGCAGTTGATCGGCTGACCGGATGCAGTCGTTGCTGGCATTGACCGACACCCAGATCAGCACCTGGGTGGCGTCCTTCATCCTGCCGCTGTTTCGCGTGACGGCGATGTTGATGGCCATGCCGGTGTTCGGCACCACCCTCGTACCACGTCGCGTGCGCCTGTACTTCGCGGTGGCGATTACTGTGGTGATCGTGCCGGGTTTGCCGCCGATGCCGCCGGTCAATGCCATTGACCTCAGTGCCTTGCTGCTGATTGCCGAACAGATCCTGATCGGCGCACTGATGGGCTTTTCCCTCACACTGTTTTTCCAGGCCTTTGTGGTGGCCGGGCAGATCATCTCGATCCAGATGGGCATGGGCTTCGCCTCCATGGTCGACCCTACCAACGGTGTGTCGGCGGCGGTGATCGGGCAATTCCTGACCATGCTGGTGACCTTGCTGTTCCTGGCAATGAACGGCCACTTAGTGGCGTTTGAGGTGATGACTGAAAGCTTCACTACTTTGCCGGTGGGCTCGGGGCTGGTGGTCAATCATTTCTGGGAAATCGTCGGGCGCCTGGGCTGGGTCTTCGGCGCGTCGCTGTTGCTGGTGTTGCCGGCGATTACCGCTTTGCTGGTGGTCAACATCGCGTTCGGCGTGATGACCCGTGCGGCGCCACAGCTGAACATCTTCTCGATTGGTTTCCCGTTGACCCTGGTCTTGGGCATGGGGATTTTCTGGATCGGCCTGGCCGACATTCTCAATCAGTATCAACCGCTGGCGACCGACGCCTTGCAGTTTTTACGTGATCTGGCACGGGCGCGCTGAGCCATGGCCGAGAGCGAGAGTGGTCAGGACAAAACAGAAGACCCCACGGAGAAACGCAAAAAGGACTCCAGGGAAAAGGGCGAGATTGCGCGCTCCAAAGAGCTGAACACCGTTGCCACCATGATGGCCGGTGCCGGCGCCTTGCTGATCTACGGCGGCGGTTTGGCGTTGGACTTGATGGAGTTGATGAAACACAACTTCACCTTGCCCCGTGAAGTACTGCTCAACCCCGATGCCATGGGCCAGTACCTGCTGCACTCGGGCAAGATCGCGATCCTGGCGGTGCAGCCGATTTTGATCACTTTGCTGCTGGCTGCGCTGATCGGCCCGGTCGCCCTCGGTGGCTGGCTGTTCGCCGCCGGCAGCCTGGCGCCCAAGTTCAGCCGCATGAACCCCGCCGCCGGGCTCAAGCGCATGTTTTCCGCCAAGGCCTTGGTGGAGCTGCTCAAGGCCCTGGCCAAATTCATCCTGATCCTGTTTGTGGCGCTGATGGTGTTGTCGTCCGACATCGACGACCTGCTGCGCATCGCCCATGAACCGCTGGAGTCGGCGATCATCCACAGCGTGCAGGTGGTGGGCTGGAGCGCGCTGTGGATGGCCGCCGGGCTGATCATCATTGCCGCGGTGGATGCGCCGATCCAGTTGTGGGAGAGCCACAAGAAACTGCTGATGACCAAGCAGGAAGTGCGCGACGAGCACAAGGACCAGGAGGGCCGTCCCGAGGTCAAGCAGCGTATTCGCCAGCTGCAGCGGGAAATGTCCCAGCGCAAGATGATGGGCGCAGTGCCCGACGCCGACGTGGTCATCACCAACCCGACCCACTACGCCGTGGCCCTCAAATACGACCCAGAGAAGGGCGGCGCGCCGATGCTGTTGGCCAAGGGCAGTGACTTTACCGCGCTGAAGATCCGCGAAATTGCGGTGGCCAATGACATTCTGCTGCTGGAATCGCCGGAATTGGCGCGGTCGATTTTCTATTCCACCGACCTGGACCAGGAAATCCCGGCCGGGCTTTACCTGGCCGTGGCCCAGGTGTTGGCGTATGTCTATCAGATTCGCCAGTACCGCGCGGGCAAGGGCAAACGGCCGGATCCACTCAAGGATCTGCCGATTCCGCCGGATTTGCGCCGCGATTCCTGATTTATCACTCCCTACCACTCGTCGTGAATGCCTGTCTACCTGTCAACTTTGACAGTAGGCAGAGGGGCGTTCTCGCGGTTCTATTGCCTAAAGAACTGCGCGAACGCTGTAGATGAGAGGCAGGGAGAGTGGTTTTGAAGGCGGTCAGAGGCGCTGTCAAATATTACGACCAGAAATCCGGGGTGGGTTTGATTGTCCTGGAGAACGGTGAAGACGATGTGCGAGTGGATTTCATCGGTTCGCGAGGCATTCGGCTAGCCGTGGGCCTGCGGGTGGAAGTCCGGAGAGTCCATGGGCCCGACGCGGTTTATGCATCCGAGGTTCGCCTTATCCCGTAAGTCAGGAGAACGGCAATGGCAACAGGTACGGTGAAGTGGTTTAACGCGGCGAAGGGGTTTGGGTTTATTTCGCCGGACGATGGAAGTGCAGATGTATTTGTCCACCATTCCGCGATAAAAATAGATGGCTTCAGAACCCTCGAAGAAGGCAAGAAAGTCGAATACGGCATCGTTCAAGGTCCAAAAGGCCCACAGGCCGATAACGTCAAACCCTTGTAGTTTCGTCCTCATCGATGCTTTCAAGGCAATGTCTGAAAGCGATCTGACCCTTAGAGCAAAAGTTGGAAGGCTTCTTGCAATACCGCCTCCAGGACGCCTCCCGGCGTCAAAACTTTGCTTCAAAGGACACGAGGAATACCGGTGGTGGATCGCTCTCAAATGCTCGGCACGGCCCGCAGCACCCTGACTGACCTCTCGCGAGGCAATCTGGGTGTGCCGTTGTTGTTGCTGGTGATGCTGGCAATGATGATGTTGCCGATGCCGCCGTTCCTGCTGGACGTGTTCTTTACTTTCAACATTGCCCTGTCCGTCGTGGTACTGCTGGTGTGCGTGTACGCCCTGCGGCCATTGGATTTCGCGGTATTCCCGACCATTCTGCTGGTGGCGACCCTGCTGCGCCTGGCGCTGAACGTGGCGTCGACCCGTGTGGTCATGCTCCACGGCCAGGACGGCCATGCCGCTGCCGGTAAGGTGATCCAGGCCTTCGGTGAGGTGGTGATCGGCGGTAACTACGTGGTCGGTATCGTGGTGTTCGCGATCCTGATGATCATCAACTTCGTGGTGGTGACCAAGGGCGCCGGGCGGATTTCCGAGGTGAGCGCGCGGTTTACCCTCGACGCGATGCCCGGCAAACAAATGGCCATCGACGCCGACCTCAACGCCGGCCTGATCGACCAGAACCAAGCCAAATCGCGCCGCCTGGAAGTGGCCCAGGAAGCCGAGTTCTACGGTTCCATGGACGGTGCCAGCAAATTCGTGCGCGGTGACGCCATTGCCGGCCTGTTGATCCTGTTCATCAACCTCATCGGCGGCATGGCCGTGGGTATCTTCCAGCACGGCATGACCTTCGGCGATGCGGGCAAGGTCTACGCCTTGCTGACCATCGGTGACGGTTTAGTGGCGCAATTGCCATCACTGTTGTTATCAACAGCTGCGGCCATCATGGTGACCCGTGCTTCGGGCTCCGAGGACATGGGCAAGCAGATCAGCCGGCAGATGTTCGCCTCGCCTAAGGCGCTGGCCGTGGCGGCGGGCATCATGGCAATCATGGGTATCGTGCCGGGCATGCCGCACGTCTCGTTCTTGAGCATGGCGGCCCTGGCTGGCGGTGCTGCGTACCTGTTCTGGCGCAAGCAGAACCAGGTCAAAGTCATCGCCCAGCAAGAGATCGCCCGCCAGCAGGAACTGCTGCCATCCCCGGCCCGCGCCCAGGAAACCAAAGAGCTTGGCTGGGATGACGTAACCCCGATCGACATGATCGGCCTGGAAGTCGGCTACCGCCTGATCCCACTGGTGGACCGCAACCAGGGCGGCCAACTGCTCGCGCGGATCAAGGGCGTGCGCAAGAAACTGTCCCAGGACCTGGGCTTTTTGATGCCCACCGTGCACATCCGCGACAACCTCGACCTGGCGCCGAGTGCCTACCGCCTGACGCTGATGGGCGTGATCCTGGCCGAAGCCGAGATTTACCCGGACCGCGAGCTGGCGATCAACCCAGGGCAGGTGTTCGGCAGCCTCAACGGCATCACCGCCAAAGATCCGGCTTTTGGCCTGGACGCGGTATGGATCGAAATCAGCCAGCGCAGCCAGGCACAATCCCTCGGCTACACCGTGGTGGACGCCAGCACCGTGGTCGCGACGCACCTCAACCAGATCCTGTACAAGCACTCCCACGAGCTGATCGGCCACGAGGAAGTCCAGCAATTGATGGGTTTGCTGGCCAAAGCGTCGCCAAAACTGGCCGAAGAACTGGTGCCGGGCATTCTGTCGCTGTCTCAGTTGCTCAAGGTATTGCAGGCGCTGCTGGCCGAACAGGTGCCGGTCCGCGACATTCGCAGCATTGCCGAGGCCATCGCCAACAATGCCGCCAAGAGTCAAGATACTGCCGCCCTGGTGGCTGCGGTGCGCGTCGGATTGTCGCGTGCAATCGTCCAAAGCATTGTAGGGCTTGACTCCGAGCTGCCTGTGATCACCTTGGAACCCAGGTTGGAACAAATATTGCTCAATAGTATTCAGAAGGCAGGACAAGGCCAGGAAGAGGGCGTTCTGCTGGAGCCAAGCATGGCTGAGAAGCTGCAGCGCTCGTTGATCGACGCCGCACAGCGCCAGGAAATGCAGGGCCAACCGGTGATTCTGCTGGTAGCAGGCCCCGTCCGGGCGATGTTGTCGCGGTTTGGACGCCTGGCAGTACCGAATTTGCACGTTTTGGCTTATCAGGAAATTCCTGACAACAAGCAAGTGACTATCGTCGCGACAGTAGGGCCCAACGGCTGAGGGTAGTGGGTTATGCAAGTGAAGCGTTTTTTCGCCGCCGATATGCGTCAGGCCATGAAACTGGTGCGTGATGAGCTGGGCGCCGACGCCGCGATTATCGGAAACCGTCGTATTGCCGGCGGTGTCGAGCTGACGGCTGCCCTGGATTACACCCCCCAGGCCTTGGCGCCGCGTGTGCCGAACATGGAGCTCGAAGACGAGCTGCGCAAGACCGCTTCGCGCATTGTATCGGCCCAGGCTGAACTGAGCATGCGCGGCGACAGCGATGCCACCACCAATCGCCAGTTGTTCGCCGGCTTGCCGCTGACCGCTGCCGAGCCGCTGGTCGAGCCGACCTTCAAAGAACCGCCGCGTCCTGCTGCGCCTGCCCCGGCGCCTGCGGTTGACCAGCGGGTGTTTGACTCGATGCGCTTTGAACTCAACGGCCTGCGTGAATTGCTCGAAGTGCAGTTGGGCTCGCTGGCCTGGAACCAGCTGCAAGGCAGCAAGCCGCAACAAGCCAACCTGTGGCGTCGCCTGCAACGCATCGGCCTTTCCGGCCCGTTGTCCCGCGACCTGCTGGCGCTGACCACCGAAATCGAAGAACCTCGCCAGGCCTGGCGCATGTTGCTGGCCCACCTGGCGCGGATGATCGTCACCCCGGAAATCGAACCCCTGGAAGAAGGCGGTGTGATTGCCATGGTCGGCCCTGCCGGCATGGGCAAGACCACCACCCTGGCCAAGCTCGCGGCCCGCTACGTCCTCAAATACGGCGCGCAGAATATCGCGCTGGTGAGCATGGACAGCTACCGTATTGGTGCCCAGGAACAGCTCAAGACGTTGGGCCGCATTCTCAATGTGTCGGTGACCCATGTAGACCCGGGCCAGTCCCTGGCCAACGCCCTCGACCCGCTGCTGCGCAAACGCGTGGTCTTGATCGACACCGCCGGCCTGCAAGCCAGCGACCCGGCGTTGCGCATGCAGCTGGAAAGCCTGGCCGGGCGTGGCATCAAGTCGAAAAATTACCTGGTGCTTGCAACCACCAGCCAGAAACAGGTTCTTACCGCTGCATACCACAGCTACAAACGCTGCGGCCTGGCCGGTTGCATCCTCACCAAGCTCGATGAAACCGCGAGCCTGGGTGAGGTGCTGAGCCTGGCCATCAGTCATGAATTGCCGGTCGCCTACCTGACTGACGGGCCGCGGATCCCGGATGATCTGCATCTGCCGCGCCGTCATCAGTTGGTCAGCCGTGCAGTCAGCGTGCAAATGCAAGAAGAGCCTAGCGAGGAAGCGATGGCCGATATGTTCGCCGACCTCTACCACAACCCGGCAAAACGGGTGGGTTGAGGCAGGATGAACACCGTGAAATGTATCTACATCGATGGTCTGCAAGCGATTCACGCGGCCAAGCCATGTAGCCTGCGTCTAAGCAAGACAAGGTAAAGAAATAAAATGGGCAGCATGCATCCCGTACAGGTGATCGCGGTGACCGGCGGCAAAGGTGGCGTCGGGAAAACTAACGTGTCAGTGAATTTGTCCCTGGCCCTGGCAGAGCTTGGCCGTCGCGTCATGCTGCTGGATGCTGACCTGGGGCTGGCGAACGTCGACGTTCTGCTGGGGCTGACGCCCAAACACACGCTTGCCGATGTGATCGAAGGTCGCTGTGAGCTGCGCGATGTGCTGCTGCAGGGGCCCGGTGGCATCCGCATCGTGCCGGCCGCCTCCGGCACCCAGAGCATGGTGCACCTGAGCCCGGCGCAGCATGCCGGCCTGATCCAGGCGTTCAGTGATATCGGCGATAACCTCGACGTGCTGGTGATCGACACCGCCGCCGGGATCGGCGAGTCCGTGGTCAGCTTCGTGCGCGCCGCGCAGGAAGTGTTGCTGGTGGTCTGCGATGAACCCACCTCGATCACCGACGCCTACGCCCTGATCAAACTGCTTAACCGTGACTACGGCATGAACCGCTTCCGCGTCCTGGCCAACATGGCCCAGAGCCCGCAGGAAGGGCGCAACCTGTTCGCCAAGTTGACCAAGGTCACGGATCGCTTCCTCGATGTCGCCTTACAATACGTCGGCGCAGTTCCCTACGACGAGTGTGTACGCAAGGCTGTGCAAAAGCAGCGTGCAGTCTACGAAGCGTTCCCTCGTTCCAAATGCGCATTGGCGTTCAAGGCTATTGCCCAGAAGGTCGATACCTGGCCGTTGCCCGCCAACCCGCGTGGGCATCTGGAGTTTTTCGTCGAGCGATTGGTGCATCAGACGAGCGCAGGACCCGTGCTATGACAGCGACTGGCTACAACGCGTACAAGAAGTCTGCCCGTGACAGTCAGGGCGAGTTGATCGAGCGCTACGCGCCCTTGGTCAAGCGTATCGCCTATCACTTGCTGGCACGCCTGCCCGCCAGCGTCCAGGTCGAAGACCTGATCCAGGCGGGCATGATCGGCCTGCTCGAAGTGTCGACCAAGTACGACGCGAGCAAGGGTGCGAGTTTCGAGACGTATGCGGGTATCCGTATCCGTGGCGCGATGCTCGATGAGGTGCGTAAAGGCGACTGGGCGCCGCGTTCGGTGCATCGCAATACGCGCATGGTCAGTGACGCAATTCGGGCAATTGAAGCAAAAACCGGTCGCGACGCTAAAGATCACGAAGTTGCGGCCGAACTCCAATTGAGTCTCGACGATTACTACGGGATTTTGAACGATACCTTGGGCAGCCGCCTGTTCAGTTTCGACGACCTGTTGCAGGACGGCGAACACGAAGGGCTGCACGAGGATGGCGCGAGCGCTCATATGGAGCCATCGCGTGACCTGGAAGATGAGCGTTTCCAGGGGGCGTTGGCGGACGCGATTGCCAATTTGCCGGAGCGTGAGCGGCTGGTGTTGGCGCTGTACTACGACGAAGAGCTGAACCTCAAGGAAATCGGTGAGGTCCTGGGGGTCAGCGAGTCGCGGGTCAGCCAGTTGCACAGCCAGTGCGCAGCCCGCTTGCGGGGGCGTTTGGGAGAGTGGCGAGCGCGCTGACAGGCAGTGTAGGGACACTGCAGACGAGACCGCGAGGGCAACCAGCCTTTGCGGGTTCGACCCGTGGTGCCCCGGCAGTCCTTTTTGTGTAATGCCTGTTGATTGAAATGGCGCGTCCAGGTGCTGGGCGCGTTTAAGACTGCTTGGAGGTCGAATTGGACAAGAACATGAAAATCCTCATCGTTGATGACTTCTCAACGATGCGGCGGATCATAAAAAACCTGTTGCGTGACCTTGGGTTCACTAACACGGTCGAGGCGGATGACGGCATTACGGCGATTCCGATCCTCAACAGCGGGAGCATCGACTTTCTGGTAACGGACTGGAACATGCCGGGCATGACCGGTATCGACTTGCTGCGCCACGTGCGCGCCGACGAAAAACTGCGCAGCCTGCCTGTGTTGATGGTGACCGCCGAAGCCAAGCGTGAGCAGATCATCGAAGCCGCCCAAGCCGGGGTAAACGGTTACGTGGTCAAGCCATTCACTGCATTGGCCTTGAAAGAGAAGATCGAGAAAATCTTCGAACGCATCCACGGCTAATGCCATCGCGGGGGAGCTATGGAGCATAAAGAAACGTCACAGGGAGACTTCGAGTCGACCCTGAAAAAGCATGCTCACCAGTTGGTCGACAGCCTTGAAAAAGGCCAGTTCGGCGACGCGGTGCAGTTAATCCATGAGCTCAACCAGACCCGTGACCGCGGCCTGTACCAGGAAGTGGGCAAGCTCACACGCGAGCTGCACAGTGCGATCGTCAATTTCCAGATTGACCCGCATATGCCCCAGGCCGAGGAAATCTCGCAGATCACCGATGCCACCGAACGCCTGTCCTATGTGGTCAGGCTGACTGAGGCGGCGGCCAACCGCACCATGGACCTGGTGGAAAACGCCACGCCCCTGGTCAACGGCATGGCCAACGAAGCCCAGGCCCTGAGCAACGACTGGGGCCGTTTCATGCGCCGCGAAGTGGGCGCTGAAGAGTTTCGTGAATTGGCGCGTCGGGTCGAAGGGTTCTTGTCACGCAGCGAGCAGGAAAACCGCACGGTTTCCAGCAACCTCAACGACATTCTGCTCGCCCAGGATTACCAGGACCTCACCGGTCAGGTGATCAAGCGTGTGACCCAGTTGGTCACCGAAGTGGAAAGCAACTTGCTCAAATTAGTGCTGATGGCAGGCCAGGTAGACCGTTTTGCCGGCATTGAACATGACCGTGAAGCGATCCTCTCGGAAAAAGATCCACAAAAACATCTCGCCAAGGGTGAAGGTCCGCAGATTCATGCCGATAAACGTGAAGACGTTGTATCGGGTCAAGATGATGTCGATGACCTGTTATCCAGTTTAGGCTTCTAAGGAGCACCCACATGAGCTTCGGCGCCGATGAAGAAATCCTTCAGGATTTCCTTGTAGAGGCCGGCGAAATTTTAGAGCAGTTGTCCGAGCAACTGGTCGAGCTGGAAAGCCGACCGGATGATGCGAACCTGCTCAATGCAATTTTTCGCGGTTTTCACACTGTAAAAGGGGGCGCCGGCTTCCTCCAGCTCCATGAGCTGGTGGAGTGCTGCCACATCGCCGAGAACGTGTTCGACATCCTGCGCAAGGGTGAGCGTCACGTTGATTCGGAATTGATGGACGTGATTCTCGAAGCACTGGATGCAGTCAACGGCATGTTCAGCGAGGTGCGCGACCGTGCACCGATCACTGCCGCCACCCCGGAACTGCTGGCCGCTCTGGCGCGCCTGGCGGAACCGGCCGACACCTCGGCTGCGCCTGTGGTCGAGGCAGCACCCGAGCCTGTGGCCGAAGCCGAACCGGATGTGACCGACAGCGAGTTCGAACAGTTGCTCAACTCCCTCAGTGCCGTGAAGGCCGAGGCAGAAGCGCCAAAGGCGCCTGTCGCTGCGCCAACCAGCGAAGACATCACCGACGCTGAGTTCGAATCCCTGCTCGACCAGTTGCACGGCAAAGGCCAGTTCGCGGCCGACGCTGTGGCACCTGCCGCTGCGCCCGAGGCGCCTGCTGCTAAAGCCAGCACCGACATTACTGACGACGAATTCGAAGCGTTGCTCGACCAACTGCACGGCAAGGGTACCTTCGTGGCCGACGCCTTGCCGGAAGTCGCTGCCACGGCCGCAGCGCCTGCCGCTGCCAGTGCAGCACCGGCTGGCGATGGTTTGATCTCCGATCACGAGTTCGAATCGCTGCTGGACGAATTGCACGGCAAGGGTAAGTTCAGCGAAGTGGCTCCGGCCGCGGCTGCTGTTGCCACTGCTGCACCGGTCGCTGCCAAAGCTGCAGCCCCTGCACCTGCAGCCAAGCCAGCGCCGGCTGCCGCACCGGCTCCGGCACGTGCCGCCGCCGCACCGGTGGCCGAGAAGCCTGCCAGTGAAGCCGAAACCACCGTACGGGTTGATACCGCACGCCTGGACGACATCATGAACATGGTCGGCGAACTGGTGCTGGTGCGTAACCGCCTGGTGCGCCTGGGCCTGAGCAGCGGCGATGAAGCCATGCAAAAGGCCGTGTCGAACCTTGATGTGGTGACGGCCGACCTGCAGACCGCCGTGATGAAAACGCGGATGCAGCCGATCAAGAAAGTCTTCGGCCGCTTCCCACGCCTGGTCCGCGACCTGGCGCGTCAGCTGAAGAAAGAAATCAACCTGGAACTGGTGGGTGAAGAAACCGACCTCGACAAGAACCTTGTCGAGGCCCTGGCCGACCCGCTGGTCCACTTGGTGCGCAACGCTGTCGACCACGGCGTGGAAACCCCGGAAGAACGCGAAGCCTCGGGCAAGTCCCGTGGCGGCAAAGTGATCCTGGCGGCGGAGCAAGAAGGCGACCATATCCTGCTGTCGATTACCGACGACGGCAAAGGCATGGACCCGACCATCCTGCGCAACATCGCGGTCAAGCGTGGTGTGATGGACAAGGACGCCGCCGACCGCCTGACCGACACCGAGTGCTACAACCTGATCTTTGCCCCGGGCTTCTCGACCAAGACCGAGATTTCCGACGTGTCCGGCCGTGGCGTCGGCATGGACGTGGTGAAGACCAAGATCAGCCAGCTCAACGGCTCGATCAACATCTACTCGACCAAGGGCCAGGGCTCGAAGATCGTCATCAAGGTGCCGTTGACCTTGGCGATCATGCCGACCCTGATGGTGATGCTGGGCAACCAGGCGTTCGCCTTCCCGCTGGTCAACGTCAACGAGATCTTCCACCTCGACCTGTCGCGCACCAACGTGGTGGACGGCCAGGAAGTGGTGATCGTGCGCGACAAAGCGTTGCCCCTGTTCTACCTCAAGCGTTGGCTGGTGGCATCGGCCAAGCATGAAGAGCAGCGCGAAGGCCATGTGGTGATTCTCTCCGTGGGCACCCAGCGCATCGGCTTTGTGGTCGATCAACTGGTGGGCCAGGAAGAAGTGGTCATCAAGCCTTTGGGCAAAATGCTGCAGGGAACCCCGGGCATGTCGGGTGCGACCATCACCGGTGACGGTCGGATCGCGCTGATTCTCGATGTTCCGAGCATGCTCAAGCGTTACGCCGCTCGGCGTATTTGATTCTGGTGGGGCAGGGCGGTATTGCCCGCCCCGCCTAACGGAGTGTTTATGGCAGTCAAGGTCCTGGTGGTGGACGATTCGGGTTTCTTCCGCCGCCGCGTCTCGGAAATTCTTTCCGCCGATCCAACGATCCAGGTGGTCGGCACGGCCACCAACGGCAAAGAGGCGATTGATCAAGCCATTGCGTTGAAACCGGACGTGATCACCATGGACTACGAGATGCCGATGATGGATGGCATCACCGCAGTCCGGCACATCATGCAACGCTGCCCGACCCCGGTGTTGATGTTCTCCTCGCTGACGCACGAAGGCGCCCGGGTCACCCTGGATGCGCTGGACGCTGGCGCGGTGGACTTCCTGCCGAAGAATTTCGAAGACATCTCGCGCAATCCCGAGAAGGTCAAGCAACTGCTGTGCGAGAAAGTGCACAGCATTTCGCGCAGCAACCGTCGTAGCTTGTTCAGCGCGCCCGCGCCGACGCCTGCACCGGTTGCGGCACCGGCTGCGCCGACGTCATCGTTTGCTCGCCCAGCGCCTGCGCCGGTTGCACGGCCTGCCGTGGCACCGGTTCGCGCCGCTGCGCCTGCGGCGGCCCATTCGCCTGCGCCGAAACGCAAGGCCTACAAGCTGGTGGCTATCGGCACCTCCACCGGCGGCCCGGTGGCCCTGCAGCGGGTATTGACCCAACTGCCGGCCAACTTCCCGGCACCGATCGTGTTGATCCAGCACATGCCCGCCGCCTTCACCAAAGCGTTCGCCGAGCGCCTGGACAAGCTGTGCCGCATCAGCGTCAAGGAAGCCGAGGATGGCGACATCCTGCGTCCGGGCCTGGCGTTGCTGGCGCCGGGTGGCAAGCAGATGATGGTGGACGGCCGTGGCGCGATCAAAATCCTGCCGGGTGACGAGCGCCTGAACTACAAACCATGCGTGGACATCACCTTTGGTTCGGCGGCCAAGTCCTACGGCGACAAAGTTCTGGCGGTGGTGCTCACCGGCATGGGCGCCGACGGTCGTGAAGGCGCGCGCCTGCTCAAGCAGGGCGGCAGCGCCATCTGGGCCCAGGACGAAGCCAGCTGTGTGATCTATGGCATGCCCATGGCCATCGTCAAGGCCGACCTGGCCGACGCCGTCTACAGCCTGGACGACATCGGTAAGCATCTGGTGGAGGCCTGCCTCTAATGGATGTCTTGAGCCTGATCGGTATCATCATGGCGTTTGTCGCGATCATTGGCGGCAACTACCTCGAAGGCGGTCACCTCGGCGCCCTGGCCAACGGTCCGGCCGCGTTGATCGTGATCGGCGGCACTGTGGGCGCGGCGTTGTTGCAGTCGCCCATGAGCTCGTTCAAGCGCGCCATGCAGATCCTTATCTGGATCATTTTTCCGCCGCGTGTCGACTTGCCGGGTGGCATCGACCGCGTGGTCAACTGGAGCCTCACCGCCCGCAAGGAAGGCCTGCTGGGCCTGGAAGGCGTGGCCGATGCAGAACCCGACAGCTACGCACGCAAAGGCCTGCAATTGCTGGTGGATGGCGCCGAACCGGAAGCGATCCGCAGCATCCTGGAGGTGGATTTCTACACCCAGGAAAGCCGCGACATCAACGCCGCGAAAGTCTACGAAAGCATGGGCGGCTACGCGCCGACCATCGGCATCATCGGTGCGGTGATGGGCCTGATCCACGTGATGGGCAACCTGGCCGACCCTTCGCAACTGGGCAGCGGCATTGCCGTGGCGTTTGTCGCCACTATCTATGGCGTGGCCAGTGCCAACCTGGTGTTGTTGCCGGTGGCGAGCAAACTCAAGTCGATTGCCATGCGCCAGTCGCGTTACCGCGAGATGTTGCTCGAAGGCATTTTGTCGATTGCCGAGGGTGAGAACCCGCGCTCCATCGAATTGAAGCTCCAGGGCTTCATGGATTGATGGGAGGTATTCATTGTGAGCCGTCGCCGTCGAGAGCCTGAAGAACACGTCAACCACGAGCGGTGGCTGGTGTCCTACGCGGACTTCATCACCTTGCTGTTCGCGTTTTTCGTGGTGATGTACTCCATTTCGTCGATCAACGAAGGCAAGTACAAGGTCATTTCCCAGGCATTGATCGGTGTGTTCAACGACGCCGACCGCTCGCTCAAGCCGATTCCCATCGGTGAAGAGCGGCCCAAGACCGTGACCCCGGCCAAGCCGCTGGTCAACGACAGCGATGAAACCGCTGCCGGCGTGGGCGGCACCAGCGATCCACTGAAAAGCATCGCCGATGACATCAGCGCGGCGTTTGGCGACCTGATCAGTTCCAACCAGATGACCGTGCGCGGCAACGAGTTGTGGGTGGAGATCGAGCTCAATTCCAGCCTGCTGTTCGCCAGTGCCGATGCGATGCCCAGCGACCAGGCGTTCACCATTATCGACAAGGTGGCGGCGATTCTGCGGCCGTTCGAGAACCCGATCCACGTCGAAGGCTTTACCGACAATTTTCCGATCAGCACGGCGCAGTACCCGACCAACTGGGAACTGTCGTCAGCGCGTGCCGCGAGCATCGTGCGCATGCTGGCGATGCAGGGCGTGAACCCAGGTCGCCTGGCGTCGGTAGGCTATGGCGAGTTCCAGCCGGTGGCCAATAACGCCACGATAGAGGGCCGCGCAAAGAACCGTCGAGTGGTGTTGGTGGTGTCGCGCAACCTGGATGTGCGCCGCAGCCTGACCGGCACCGGCACCGCCAATGCAACACCGGATGCGGCCCTGAAGCGGGCTGGCACACAAACTGCACCGCCCCCTGTAAAACCGCCGGTTCGTCAGAGCGCCGTCAATTCTCCGTCGCCGGCTCAATAACCTTATGCAATGTCTCGGTCGCGCCTGTGCCTGCCGGGAGGAACCAACCGAATGAGAGTCTGGGCAGTTGCCAATCAAAAAGGTGGGGTCGGCAAGACCACCACGTCCATCGCCTTAGCCGGCTTGCTGGCCGAGGCGGGCAAGCGCGTGGTCGTGGTGGACCTGGACCCGCACGGCTCCATGACCAGCTATTTCGGCTACGACCCGGACGCGCTGGAGCACAGCAACTACGACCTGTTCCTGCACAAGGGCAGCGTACCGGCTGATCTGCCGGGGCAACTGCTGCTGCCTACCAGCAACGAAAGCATTTCCCTGCTGCCGTCCAGCACCGCCCTGGCCACCCTTGAGCGTCAGTCGCCGGGGCAGAGCGGGTTGGGCTTGGTGATCGCCAAGACCCTGGCGCAACTCTGGCAGGACTTCGACTACGCAATCATCGACAGCCCGCCGTTGCTGGGCGTGTTGATGGTCAACGCCTTGGCGGCCAGCCAACAGCTGGTGATTCCGGTGCAGACCGAACACCTGGCCGTCAAAGGCCTGGAGCGCATGGTCAGCACCCTGGCGATGATCAACCGTTCGCGCAAACAAGCGCTGCCGTTCAGCATCGTGCCGACGCTGTTCGACCGCCGCACCCAAGCGTCCCTCGGCACCCTGCGCGTGCTGCGCGATGCCTACCCGGACACCATCTGGAACGGCTACATCCCGGTGGACACGCGCCTGCGTGACGCCAGCCGCGCGGGTCTTGCGCCGTCGCAGTTCGACGGCAAGAGCCGTGGCGTACTCGCCTACCGGGCGCTGCTCAAGCACCTGTTGTCGCAACAGCTTGTGGCGCAGGTGGCGTGATGAACCGTCCTGTCGAACTCAAGACCCGGCCGCAACTGGCGCTGGAATCCTACCTGGATGCCCTGCTGCAGGATGCGACCGCCGAAGAACTGCCGGAGCCGATCCTGGTGCTGGAACCGGCTGTTGAACCCGAAGCCGCGCTGGATGAATTCCAGTTGGCGGTGCTGGAAGAACAAGCCCGTGATGCGCAGGTCGTAGTGCCGATTACGCCGGTAGTGGTGGCGCCTGTGGTGGTTGCCCCTGCTCCTGTCGTGGTCGAGCCCGTGGTGGAAGTGCATCTGCCGCCGAGCATCACGCCGCCGCCGGTGACCGGTGATGGTCGACCAAGCTGGGCTGCCGAGCCGTTCGAATGCCTGCTGTTCGACGTCGCTGGGTTGACCCTGGCAGTGCCGTTGGTGTGCCTGGGCTCGATCTATTCGCTGGAAGGCCAGGAGCTGACGCCGTTGTTCGGGCAACCGGAGTGGTTCCTCGGCATCCTGCCCAGCCAGGCCGGCAACCTCAAAGTCCTGGATACCGCACGCTGGGTCATGCCCGACCGCTACCGCGATGACTTCCGCCAGGGCCTGCAATACGTGATCTCGGTGCAGGGCTACGAGTGGGGGCTGGCGGTGCATCAAGTCAGCCGCTCGTTGCGCCTGGACCCGAACGAAATCAAATGGCGCAGCCACCGCGGCCAACGGCCTTGGCTGGCGGGCACCGTGATCGAACACATGTGCGCGTTGCTCGACGTTGCCGAACTGGCTGAGTTGATCGCCAGCGGTGCCGTCAAGTCGATGCCACTGAACAAACACAGTTGATTGAACAATAAGGGCCGCATGCGAATGCGGTCAGTGAAGCACACACGCCGTGTCATACGGCATTTGAAGGGGTCAGGGGTATGAACAAGTCAGCGTCCGCACAAGGTTTGGATGATCCGATCCTGCAATGGGTGACCTTCAAACTGGACAACGAGTCCTACGGCATTAACGTGATGCGCGTGCAGGAAGTGCTGCGCTACACCGAGATCGCCCCGGTGCCGGGTGCGCCGAGCTACGTGCTGGGCATCATCAACCTGCGCGGCAACGTGGTGACGGTGATCGACACCCGCCAGCGTTTCGGCCTGGTGCCGACTGAAGTCAATGACAACACGCGTATCGTGATCATCGAGGCCGACAAGCAAGTGGTCGGGATCATGGTCGACAGCGTGGCCGAAGTGGTCTACCTGCGCCAATCGGAAGTGGAAACCGCGCCGAACGTGGGTAACGAAGAGTCCGCCAAGTTTATCCAGGGCGTGTGCAACAAGAACGGCGAGCTGCTGATTCTGGTTGAGCTGGACAAGATGATGAGCGAAGAAGAATGGTCGGAACTGGAGAGCATCTGATTGTTCCTTGAGGCCGCGGTGATTGTCCTGGCCCTGCTGTGGGCCGGGACTTTGGCATTTCTGTTGCGCTATGTGCGTCAGCAGCGTGAACTGTTTTTGCAGCAGGCTGAGCGTGATGCAGTACGTGATCGGCGTGTGTTGGAGCTGGTGAAGCGGGTTGATCACTTTCAGCAGAGTGCGGTGAAGGTTGGGGACGAGGTGCATGAATTGCGTGCGATTCTTGCGCCGTTGCCTGACAAACTGGCGCAGATTGAGCAGCGGGATCCTTCGAGTCTTTCGTTTGCCCAAGCCGCCAAGTTGGTGGGGATGGGGGCTACGGTGGATGAGCTTACTCAGTCGTGTGGGTTGACGCAGGCTGAGGCGCAACTGATGAGTAAGTTGCATAAGAGTTGATTGAGTACATATCCGTTATTTAGGTAACGGCCGCCTATGGTTCCGCCCTTACGGCGGCTCACTTTTGAAAAGCGCAAAAGTAAGCAAAACGCTCTTGCCCCAACACTCGGCACCTCGCTTAGGCTCGGTGTGCCCTCACTCCGGCTTGAATCCGTGGGCCGCCGCGATGGGCCATCCTTGGCCCAGCGCGGCTAACCCGGCGTCCTGCCGGGTTACCCACGGATTCAAGCCTGCGTTCGGCCAGCGTGTTTAACGGGGCGCCTCAGATCAAGATCAAGAGCGACTCGCTTCGCATCGTGGATACGTTTTTGTCCTCTGAAGGAGCCGGCTTGCCGGCGAAAAACGTGAGACCGCCGCGTTTGTCCAGATGCTCTGCATCATCGTTAACGACCATCGCAGGCAAGCCAGCTCCTACAAGGGACCGCGTTTGCCTTTGCTTTTGCTTCACACCACTCAAGCCGGCTGTCAGGCCGCTGTGCTTTTGCTTTTGATCTTGATTTTGATCTTAGGCGCCCCGTCAAACACGCTGGCCGGAATTCGGCAGGGATTTGGGGGGTAAACCGGCAGGGATGCCGGTTTAGCCGCCCCGCGCCATGGATGGCGCGTGGCGGCGGCCCCCCAAATCACTGTCGGATTACGGGCACACCGAGCCTAGGCGAGGTGCCGAGTGTTGGGGCAAAAGCCCTTTTGGTTACTTTTGGCTGGGCCGGCATTCCGGGCTCTTTTCCAAAAGTGACCCGCTGTAAGAGCGGAACCAATAGCAGCCGTTACCGCAGAAACGGATATGCCCCCGCATAGACCAACAAATAATTTCCAACCCCAATGGCTTTTTTCTCTCCGCCCAAGGTCCACATCCTCCAAGCACCCTTGAATCAGGAGATTCCCTCAATGACCACCCCCAAAGCCCTGTTGATCCTCCACGGCAAGCAAGCCCTCAACGAGGACGTACGCGCTGCCGTGCAGGCCCGACGCAAGCAGGGCGGGGAGCTGGCGGTGCGGGTCACATGGGAAGGCGGCGACGCCCAACGCCTGGTCAACGAAGCCCTGGCCGACGGCTACACCCATATCATCGCCGGCGGCGGCGACGGCACCTTGCGCGACGTCGCCGAAGCCATGGCCCAGGCCAAGACCGACGCCAGCCTGGTGCTGATGCCCCTGGGCACCGCCAACGACTTCGCCAAGGCCGCCGGCGTGCCGCTCGAACCCGCCCCGGCCCTGGCGCTGCTGGACGTGCCACCAAGGGCCATCGACCTCGGCCAGGTCGGCGGGCAAATCTTCCTCAACATGGCCACCGGCGGTTTCGGCAGCCAAGTCACCGCCAACACCTCCGAAGATTTGAAGAAAGTCCTGGGCGGCGCCGCCTACCTGTTCACCGGCTTGACCCGTTTCAGCGAGCTGAAGGCTGCCTACGCTGAACTCGATGGCCCCGATTTCCACTGGAAAGGCGAGCTGCTCGCCCTGGGCATCGGCAACGGTCGCCAAGCGGGCGGCGGCCATGAGCTATGCCCCGGCGCCATGGCCGATGACGGCTTGCTGGATGTCAGCATCCTGCCCGCGCCCCAGGAAGTGGTGGGGACTTTGCGAGAGCTGATGAACAACGGTTGGGGCCTGGACACCATGTTCGTCCGGGCGCGCCTGCCGTGGGTGAATATCAAGGTCGCACAGGGCCTCTACATCAACCTGGATGGTGAACCGCTGGAGGGTGATGACTTGCACTTCGAGGCCCTGCCCAAGGCCTTGCGTGTGCACCTGCCGGTGGATTCGCCGTTAGTCGTCCAGGCTGATGATCTGCTCGCGCACCGCGAATAACACCAGGCCGGCCACGTCGAAAATCTGCAGGCGTTTCATGATCTGCGAGCGGTGAGCTTCCACGGTCTTGATGCTCAAGCCCAAGCCGTGGGCGATTTCCCGGGTGGACTTGCCGCGCACAATCAACCGCAGGATCTCCAACTGCCGTGCCGTAAGGTTGTGGCTGTGGCCGGCCGGGGTAGTGGGGCCCTGGCTGCGTACCAGCGCCTGGTTGATCACGGTGTGGGCAATCGCCGGGCTCAGGTAGCGCTCGTTGTTGCGCAGGGCCAGCAGCGCATGTTCCAGCTCGTTGGCGGTGGTGTCCTTGAGCAGGTAGCCATGGGCGCCGGACTCCAGCGCGCACATGATCAGTTCCGGGTCGGTGTGCATCGACAGGATCAGCACGCGACTCTTGGGGTAGGCGCGCTTGAGTTGCTGCAGGGCATCCAGGCCGCCGGTGTGTTTCATCGACAGGTCCAACAGCACGATATCGGGCAGCAGGGCGCTGAACTGCTCCAGCAACTGTGCGCCATCGCTGGCCTCACCGACCACCGTGTAGCCGGGAATGTCCTGGACCAGCGCGCGTACGCCGGCCCGGATCAGTGCATGGTCATCCACCAGGAGTAATGTGCAGGTCACTCGAGAACCTTAGGGGAACTGGCCCGTTCGAGGGCGCGCGGCGCCCAGGGGAAAAGCGCGTCGATCCGTGTCCCTTTGCCTGGTTGGCTGTTGACGGATAACGAACCGCCAAGCTGATCAATCCGCTCTGACATGCCGGCCATGCCCCGCTGGCCTTCCAGGCCCGGGTTGATGGCCGGCGAAAAACCCTGGCCGTCATCGCAGATACTCAGCGACAGGCCCTCGGGCAGGCGTTGCAGGCGTACCAACAGATTGCGCGCCTGGGCGTGGCGTAGCATGTTGGTCACCGCTTCCTGGGTGATGCGAAAGGCCGCAACGGCCATTTCTTCCGGGATGCCGGTCAGCCGCTGTTGGCATTCCAGGCTCCAGTGAATCGGGGTGTTTTCCAGGGTCTTGAGCAGGTGCGCGCGCAGGCTGGCTTCCAGGCCCAGGCTGGCCAGTTGGCGAGGGTTGAGGATGGCCGAGACGTCACGCACCTTGGCCAGGGTTTCATTCAGGGTGTTGCACAGCACTGTGCACTGGCTTTGCAGGTCTTCGGGCAGGCGGCGCTTGAGCCATTCGCTTTGCAGCTTGGCGGCGGTGAGCAGTTGGCCGATATCGTCATGCAGCTCGCGGCTCAGGCGGTGGCGTTCGTTTTCCTGCACTTGCAACAGGCGATCGGCCAGTTCCTGAGGCTGGAACTTGATGGATTTGCGCGAGTGCCACTGTTGCAGGCCAACCACCAGCAGCGTGGCCAGGTTGAGCAGCACCAGCAACGGCAAGGCGGCGGAGAAACTGTAGGCCCACAGGCTCAGCAGCAGCGAGCCAAGGCACAGGGCGAGGATCAGACGGCGTGCATTGCTGCGGGACGCGGACCTTGCGATGAGTGTCTTGAGGTAGGCGTACATAGCGGATGGAGCCAATGAAGGTTCGCTGCGGGAAGTCCGGTCACGGCGGCTGACAGGGCTCTGTTTGGAATGCGTTATCGAATCGTTTTTATGCATGATGAAGTTGAGTCACTTCGAGCGGGGCATAGTACCACCACTATTACCGTTGGTCGCCTGGTGCCGTGCCTGGCAAGGTTATTAACTGCGCAAATGCTCCGGGCGGTATTCCCAGAGTTCATGGAGTAGGGGAGTTATATTATTGCTGTTTGGTTGTATCGTTATTACCGTTAATGGCTAATTGATATCTTTGTCTGCGCAATTCAATTCCACTGGATTAATGGCGCGTGTCGTTTTCAGATAACTTCAGGTTTAAACGCGACTCGATATTCGCTCAAGACGCGTGGTGCACACGTTGCTGCGGTTTATAGCTGAAGTCTTTTTGCGGAATCTGCAGCGTGACAGTGGCGATCAATGTTGCTTGCTCACTCTCATCCATACCCAGTTCGCCGGTGCGGGTATCGATCAGTTCAAGCTGCCACGCGAGTAGCGTCAGGCACGCGTGCAAGGCATCCAGCGCCTGATCATGCAATTGCATCGGGCTTACAGCATTGGCAATCAGGTACTGGATATGCCGGGAAAACTCGCTGATCGCCTGCAGGGCCAGGCTGTCAGCCTTCTCGGCCAGTTTGGTCAGGCTGGACTTCATGCACTCGATAGCATCGCTGTCGTCGCGGATCAGGTGCAGATGGCTCAGGCACTCTTCCGACTTGGCCAGCAGGGTTTCCGCTTCAAGCAAGAATTCAGGAAGTGTGGTCTGCCATTCATTTGCGCTGTTCATCATGCAAGTCTCCACAACATAAGGTCGGGTGATGAGATGTCGCACCGGGTGAATGGCTTAAAAGTAGCGCTGAAATATGACTGGTATCTGTAGGTTGCTTCTGAATAATCAGTAGGAAGCTTATTAGAGTGATGGCGACGGCTGTGCGCGGCCCTCATGAACGGGGTCAATTGCACACCTTCAATTGCCGACAGTTGAATGTCTGGAAGGCCCGTGGGCCGAGGGCTTGGGATGGCAAACAAAAGCCTGACTCCATTCATGCATTGAGAATGGCGTCACATTAATGGCTATTAGATATTGCGAATATCAGGTTGGGCCTGATTGTGCGTAGGGGAATCCCTTACATGGCGGAACCTTGCGTCGAATTGAATGTCGCGCAACGTCGCTGTACCCCTCTCTGGAGAGGCCAGCGCAGTAAACCATGATGTCAGTGTGACATCAATGAATTTACGTGGCATTTTACACGGGTCAAGGTCTGGCGCTTGCCGCCGATAACAAGCCTTAAGTGAGCTGCACAATCCCTTAGCGCATCAGGAGCTTTTAATGGCCGGCATTCTCGACACGGTAGATCAACGCACGCAACTGGTGGGTGAGAATCGCCTGGAGATCCTCATGTTCCGCCTGTTCGGGCGTCAGCTGTTCGCGATCAACGTGTTCAAGGTGCAGGAAGTGCTGCAACTGCCCAAGCTGACCTTGATGCCGCAGCGCCATCCGTTCGTGTGCGGCGTGGTCAACCTGCGGGGCCAGACCCTGCCGGTGATCGACCTGTCCCAGGCCATCGGCATGCGCCCGCTGGTGCCGGGCCCCAACAGCACCATTATCGTCACCGAGTACAACCGCTCGGTGCAGGCGTTCCTGGTGGGTGGCGTGGACCGCATCGTCAACATGAACTGGGAAGCCATCCTGCCGCCGCCGACCAGCGCCGGTCGCCAGCATTACCTCACGGCCATCAGCAAAGTCGACGACCAGTTGGTGGAAATCATCGACGTGGAAAAAGTCCTGGCCGAGATCGTGCCGTACAACGCCAAGGTCTCCCGTGAAAAACTCGAAGACCCGGTGCTGGAGCGTGCCCGTGGCCGCGAAGTGCTGCTGGTGGATGACTCCAATGTGGCTCTCTCGCAACTGCGCGACACCCTCGGTCAACTGGGGGTGAAGATGCACATCGCCAGCGACGGCCTCAAGGCGCTGAACATGCTCAAGGCCTGGGCCGACAGCGGCCAGGTGATGACCGACAAGCTGCTGATGATCTTCACCGACGCCGAAATGCCCGAGATGGACGGCTATCGCCTCACCACCGAGATCCGCAACGACCCGCGCCTGCGTGGCCTGTATGTGGTGCTGCACACCTCGTTGTCGGGCAGCTTCAACGACTCGATGGTGAAGAAGGTCGGTTGCGACAACTTCCTGTCCAAATTCCAGCCCGACAAGCTGGTGGATGTGGTGCGTCAGCGTCTGATGCTGGACGAAGTGCCCGCTTGACCTTAGGGTGATGGCTTTGCCCCTCAGGAATGCAGGCCCATGCTTCGTCTCAGCGCGTTGTACCGTTACCCCTTGAAGTCCGGCAAGGCCGAAATCCTGCAACAGGTCGGCCTGGATAAGCTCGGGGTGGACGGGGACCGACGCTGGATGCTGGTGGATGAAGGCAGTGGGCGTTTCCTCACGCAGCGTGCGGTGGCGAAGATGAGCCAACTGTCGGCGCTGTGGAACAGCAGCGGCGGCCTCACCCTGAGTTCGCCGGGCTACACGCCGCTGGATGTGGCGCTGCCCGGCAACGACGCCGAGTTGCGTGGCGTGACTATCTGGCGCGACACCTTGCGCGTGCCCGACGCGGGGGACGCGGCCGCCGCTTGGGTCAGCGACTTTATTGGCAAACCGACGCGGCTGGTGCAAATCCCCGTCGAACGCGCTCGCACCACCCAGGCCGGTTACGGCAAGGACGACGACCAGGTCGCGTTTGCCGACGGTTACCCGCTGCTGGTGATCGGCCAGGCGTCGCTGGACGACCTTTCCCAGCGCATCGGTCGTCCCATGGAAATGCTGCGCTTTCGTCCCAACCTGGTCATCGAAGGCAGTGAAGCCTTCGCCGAAGATGGCTGGAAGCGCCTGCGCATTGGCGACGTGGAGTTCCGTGCGGTCAAGCCGTGTTCGCGCTGTATCCTCACCACCATCGACCCGCAAACCGGCGAGCGCAGCGCAGACCGCGAACCCTTCGCCACGCTGGAGGCTTACCGCAAGACAGAAGACGGCGCGATTTTCGGCCAGAACCTGGTCAACGATGGCATTGGCCGCCTGGAAGTCGGGATGCCGGTGACGATCCTTGAATAGTTTTCTTCACGCATAAAAAATGCCCGTCTCCTGCGAGACGGGCATTTTTTTGCTGCCGGGAAACCCTTAGCCGCGGTATTCGCACAGGTAAGCGGTGTCCACGGCGACCTTCAGCTGGAACTTGCTGTTGGCCGGCACGTTGAACTGGCTGCCGGCGGCGAAGGTTTCCCACTCGCTGGCATCCGGCAGTTTGACGGTCAGGGCGCCGGACACCACGTGCATGATTTCACGCTGGGCGGTGCCAAACTCGTATTCGCCGGGGGCCATGACGCCGATGGTCGCCGGACCTTCTGCGGTGCCGAAAGCGATCGACTTGACGGTGCCGTCGAAGTACTCGTTGACTTTAAACATGGGCGATTCCTCGGAAAAGGGTCTGGAAAGGTCGGCCAGTATGCCCAAGGGCAGGGAAGCTGCCTAGACCGGCAATATCAGCGGCAGCAGGCGCGCCGTATTGCGTGCATCCTCCAGCGCCCGATGTTGCTGGCCATGGAACTGCATCCCCGCCAATTGCAGGGCGCCATTGAGCCCCAGGGGCTTGTCCAGGCGCCGAGCCTTGGCGAAGCGCTGCTTGAGGTTCACATGGGGCGTGGTGGCGAGGGCGCTGGCCAGGCCATGGCGTTGCCATTCCAGTTCCAGCTGCCGGCGATCATAGTCGCCCCAGCTGGCCCAGCCTTCCAGGCGCGGCTGATGCTGGCCCAGCCAGCGTTCGAACAGCGGCCACACCTCGGTAATCGGCGCCGCACCATCGATGTTGGCCTGGGTGATGTGGGTCAGTTGGCGGCAAAAGGGCGTCAGCAAAGGCCGGCGCAGCGGCCGCACAAAGCGCTGGAAGTGATCCAGCTCGCGGCCCTGGCGGTTGACCAGGCTCGCGCCGATCTCGATGACTTCCATCTCCGTCACGGGCCAGCCGCCTTCATCCGTTGTGGCTTCAAGGTCAATAATCAGCCAATGAGGCATCGTGCAGGTTCCCGTACTCTTCCCTTTCTGTTGGGGATAGAGCGTAGCCCGGCCCTGTAGTTCCGCCTAGGGGTCAGACGATCTCCAGCAGAACCTGACGATTGCGCACCTGATCACCGGCAATCACTTGCACGCCTTTGACCACGCCGTCGATACCGGCTGTCAGCGGATGCTCCATTTTCATGGCTTCTAGCACCAGCAGCAGTTGGCCTTTGGTCACGCTGTCCCCAGCGCTGACCCGCACATCGACAATTGCACCGTCCATCGGCGCCTTGACCGTGCCGCTGCTGACGTCGGCCTGGCGGCTGGCGACTTGCTGGGTGCAGTCGATCACCCTGAGACCGGGTAGCCATAGTTGGTTGCCGTCGAGGTGATAGGCGGTGTGGCGGCGGATACCGTTGAATACCAGGGTGGCGTGGCGGCCGTCGGTGATGAGTTGCAGGGGTTCGGCACTGACGATGTGAATCTCGCCGTTGACCTCCAAGCGATAAATACAAGGCGCGCTGGCGTTGTTGCGCCATCCCGCCAGACCCTGTGGATGCTGGTTGGCGCTGTGCTGGTAAAACAGCGCGGCGGCCAGGGCGAGTTGTTCGGGTGACGGCGTCAGGGTTGGGATATCGCTGAAGTGCTCAGCGATAAACCCGGTACTGAAATCGCCGCCAACAAAGTCCGGATGCTTGAGCAAACTCACCAGCAGTGGCTGATTGGTCGCGACGCCCAGCAACACCGTGTCTTCCACCGCCCGCAGCAATTTGCGACGCGCCTCTTCGCGGGTGGCGCCATGGGCGATGAGCTTGCCCAGCATCGGGTCATAGAACGGGCTGATGCGTTGGCCTTCGATCACGCCATGGTCGATACGCACGCCAGTGGCTGGCTCCCAGCGCACTACATCGCCAGTTTGCGGCAGGAAGCCCTGGGCCGGGTCTTCGGCGTACAGGCGCACTTCCATGGCATGGCCGCTGAGGGTGACGTCGGCCTGTGTCAGGGGCAGCGGCTGGCCGGCGGCGATCTGCAGCTGCCAGTCCACCAGGTCGAGGCCGGTGATCAGTTCGGTCACTGGGTGTTCCACTTGCAGGCGTGTGTTCATTTCCAGGAAGTAGAAACGGCCGTGGCGGTCGAGCAGGAATTCCACGGTGCCGGCGCCGACGTAGTTCACCGCACGTCCAGCCTTCAGCGCGGCTTCGCCCATGGCTTGGCGCAGCTCGGGCGTCATGACAGGGCAGGGGGCTTCTTCGATGACCTTTTGATGGCGGCGCTGGATCGAACAGTCGCGCTCGCCGAGGTAAATGAGGTGGCCGTGGATGTCGCCAAACAGCTGGATTTCGACGTGGCGCGGGTCGACCAGGGCGTGCTCGAGGATCAGTTCGTCGCTGCCGAAGGCGTTTTTGGCTTCCGAGCGGGCGGTGTGCAAATTGTCCAGCAGGTCTTTCGATTGGTGGACGAGGCGCATGCCGCGACCGCCGCCGCCGGCGCTGGCTTTGATCATCAGCGGGTAGCCGATGCGGTCGGCTTCCTGTTGCAGGGTGGCGTCGTCCTGGGCGTTGCCTTGGTAGCCGGCGATGCAGGGTACGCCGGCGTCGAGCATGGCGAGTTTGGACAGGCGTTTGCTGCCCATCAGTTCGATGGCCTCAACGCTGGGGCCGATGAAGGTGAGGCCGGCGTGTTGGCAGGCGCGGGCGAAGTCGGGGTTTTCGGAGAGGAAGCCGTAGCCGGGGTGGATGGCGTCGGCGCCTGTGCGTTTGGCGGCGTTGAGGATGGCTTCGATGTTGAGGTATGACTGGTGGACGGGGGCCGGGCCGATGGGGACGGCTTCGTCGGCCATCTGCACATGCAGGGCTTGGGTGTCGGCTTCGCTGTAGACGGCGACGGTGCGATAGCCTAGTGATTGGGCGGTGCGTTGAATGCGGCAGGCGATTTCGCCGCGGTTGGCGATCAAGATTTTTGTTAGCTGCGGCATTTTTGGGCTCCGGGTACATATCCGTTGTTTGGGTAACGGCTGCTTAGGGTTCCGCCCTTACGGCGGCTCACTTTTGAAGAGCGCAAAAGTAAGCAAAACGCTCTTGCCCCAACACTCGGCACCTCGCCTAGGCTCGGTGTGCCCTCACTCCGGCTTGAATCCGTGGGCCGCCGCGATGGGCCATCCTTGGCCCAGCGCGGCTAACCCGGCGTCCTGCCGGGTTACCCACGGATTCAAGCCTGCGTTCGGCCAGCGTGTTTGACGGGGCGCCCCAGATCAAAAGCCAGATCAAAAGCGAGGCGGCCTGAAAGCCGACCTTTTTTGTGCGTCGTGCGAGGTCAAAAATGTGGGAGCGGGCTTGCCCGCGAAGGCGTCATCTGCACCACTTCGGCTTTCGCTTCTGCACAAACGCCTGCGTCCCCTCAATCCCTTCCTCACTCTTCACCGCTTCGGCAAACCACTGCGCTCCGCGATCCAGCACCGTTTCAAGCGGCTCATCCACGCTCGCAAGCAGCAGCGCTTTGGTCCGTGCATTGGCGCCTGGCGCACACTTCAGGACCTGGCTCAATACTTCATCCAAGCGTTCTGCCAGCGCCTGCGGATCGCGCTCGGTAAAGTGCACGACGCCCAGTCGCTCCGCCTCTACGCCATCAAAGCGCGCGGCGGTCAGCGCCAAGCGTCGTGCTTGGGTCAGCCCGATGCGCTTGACCACAAACGGGGCAATCTGCGCCGGTAACAAGCCCAGGCTGGTTTCCGGCAGGCCGAAGTGCGCCTGGTGATCGGCGATGGCGATATCGCTCACGCACGCCAGGCCAAAACCGCCGCCCAGCACCGCGCCTTGCAGCACCACGATCACCACTTGCGGCACGGCTTCCACTGCCTGCAGCAAGGTGCCAAATGCCCGGTTCAGTGCCTGCAGTTGATTGCCTGCGGTGACCAGGTCCTTCACATCCGCCCCGGCGCAAAAGTGCCCGCCCGCGCCGCTGATCACCACGGCCCGCGTCTGGCTGTCCAACTGCGCGAGCACGCTGCGCAGTTCATTGACCATTGCCAGGCTCATGGCGTTGCGGCATTCCGGTCGGTTGAGGGTGATGTGCAGTACGCCGTTATGGGGTTCGAGCAGCAGGGTATTCATGGTTTTTTCCCCGGCAAGGTGCCCATCAATTTGCAGATGATGCCCAGCATGATTTCGTCGGCGCCGCCGCCGATCGAGACCAGGCGCACGTCACGATAGGCGCGTGCTACGGGGTTGTCCCACATGAAGCCCATGCCGCCCCAATATTGCAGGCAACTGTCGCTGACTTCTCGGCCCAGGCGCCCGGCCTTGAGCTTGGCCATGGAGGCCAGGCGCGTCACGTCCTGGCCTTTGATGTATTGCTCGGTGGCCTGGTAGACCAGCGCGCGCAGGCATTCGATTTCGGTGGCGAGTTCAGCCAGGCGAAAGTGGATGACCTGGTTGTCGATCAGCGCTTTGCCGAAGGTCTGGCGCTCCTTGCAGTATTCGATGGTGCTGTCGATGCAATGCTCCAGGCCCTTGATCATATTGGCCGCGCCAAACAGGCGTTCTTCCTGGAACTGCAGCATCTGCATCATGAACCCCGCGCCTTCGTGGCCGATGCGGTTGCGCTGCGGCACGCGCACGCCGTCGAAGAATACCTGGGCGGTCTCGGAGCTGTGCATGCCGAGTTTTTCCAGGGGCGGGCTGACGCTGATGCCAGGGGTGTTCATCGGCACCATGATCAGCGATTTGTTGATGTGCGGCTTGTCGTCGGAGGTGTTGGCCAGCAGGCAGATGAAGTCCGCGCTGGGCGAGTTGGTGATCCACATTTTACTGCCATTGATCACGTAGTCGTCGCCGTCCTTGCGCGCGTGGGTCTTGAGTCCGGCCACGTCGGAGCCGGCGCCGGTTTCCGAGACGCCGATGCAACCGACCTGCTCGCCGCTGATGGCCGGGCGCAGGAATTCGTCGCGCAGTTCATCGCTGCCGAAGCGGGCGAGGGCGGGGGTGCACATGTCGGTCTGCACGCCGATGGACATGGGGATACCGCCACAGCGGATGGTGCCGAACTCTTCGGCGGCGACGATGGAATAGCTGTAGTCCAGGCCCATGCCGCCGAATTGCTCAGGCTTGGAAATGCCCAGCAGGCCGAGGTCACCGGCCTTGCGGAAAATATCGTGGATGGGAAAGCGCCCGGCCTTTTCCCATGCGTCGACATGGGGGTTGATCTCGCGATCGACAAAGGCGCGGACGGTGCGGCGCAGCTCCTGGTGTTCCTGGGTAAAGATCATTTTTATGGTTCTCCTAAAAACGCGCTACACCGAAGGTATTGGCCTGCAACTCACGCACCTCGGCTTCGTGGCAGATATCCAGCAGAAAGCCCAGCAAGGTTCGCGTATCCCGTGGATCAATCAGTCCGTCATCCCACAGGTTCGCGCTGCCATAAAGTGCGGTGGACTGGCTGTCGAGTTTCTGCGCGGTGACCTGTTCCAGCATGTCGAGCACTTTGGGATCCGGCACCAGACCATCCTTCAATTGCTTGGCCTCGGTGACAATGCGCAGCACCTTGCCCGCCTGCGCACCGCCCATCACCGCCGTGCGGCTGTTGGGCCAGGCGAAGATAAAGCGCGGGTCCAGGCCGCGCCCGCACATTGCATAGTTGCCAGCCCCATAAGAACCGCCGACCACTATCGTCAGTTTAGGCACCCTTGCATTGGCCACCGCCTGGATCATCTTCGCACCGTGCTTGATCACGCCTTGCTGCTCCGACTCGGTGCCCACCATGAAGCCGGTGGTGTTGTGCAGGAACAGCAGCGGCGTGCGGCTCTGGTCGCACAGTTGGATAAATTGCGCGGCCTTGCTCGCCCCCTTGGGCGTGATCGGGCCGTTGTTGCCGATCACACCGACGGCGCGGCCTTGGATATGCAAGTGGCCGCAGACGGTGTGGGCATCGAACTCGCCTTTGAATTCGAGGAAGTGCGAGCCGTCGGCCAGGCGCGCGAGGATTTCGCGGACGTCGTAGGGTTTTTTCGGGTCGTCGGGGATCAGGCCCAGCAGTTCCTCAATCGGATACAGCGGCTCTGCGTAGGTCCGTTTTGGCGTCAGTGGCAGCCGATCATTCCAGGGCAACAGGCCGACGATCTCCCGCGCGATGCGCACGCCGTCCGCATCGTTTTCCGCGAGGTATTCAGCAGTGCCGGCGATTTGTGCGTGCATCTCGGCGCCGCCCAACTCCTCATCCGTCGCTACTTCACCGGTCGCGGCTTTAAGCAGCGGCGGCCCGGCGAGGAACAGCTTGGCCCGGCCACGCACCACCACCACGTAATCCGACAGCCCCGGCTGATACGCGCCGCCGGCCGTGGCCGAGCCATGTACCACGGTGATCTGCGGCAAGCCCATGGCCGACATCCGCGCCTGGTTGGCGAAGCTGCGCGCGCCTTCGACGAAAATCTCGGCGGCGTAGTTGAGGTTGGCGCCGCCGCTTTCGGCCAGGGTCACCACCGGCAGTTTGTTCTCCATGGCGATCTGTTGCAGGCGCAGGGACTTCTTCAGGCCGGTGGGGGAAATGGTGCCGCCCTTGATCGCGCTATTGTTGGCTACCACCAGCATGCGCACGCCGCTGACGTAGCCGATGCCGGCGATCAGCCCACCGCCGGCGGCGCTGCCGTCCTTGTCATCGTGCAGCTTGTAGCCGGCCAGGCTGGCCAGCTCCAGGAACGGCGCGCCGGGGTCCAGCAACAGGTTGAGACGCTCGCGGGGCAGTAGTTGGCCGCGTTTGTCGAACTTGGGTTTGGCTTCCTGGGCCTTGCTCAGCAGGTTGCCTTCTAACTGGTGCAGTTGGGCGATGACGGCCAGCATCGCGTCACGGTCTTGTGCGAATTGAGCGCTGTGGGCGTCGATCAGGGATTCAATCACCGGCATGGTTTATTTCTCCGCCTTGAGCACATCCGGCAGGTAGGCACGATGAAAGCCATTGAACGGTTCGCTCGACGTCTGCGCCTTGTGCAGCGGCCAGGCGCGGCTGCCCAGGCTGGCCGCGCCGTCGATGCGCAATGTGCTGCCGCTGATAAACGCGGCGGCGGGGCTGAGCAGGAACACGATGGCCGCGCTGACTTCCGATTCGGTGCCGATACGCTTGAGCGGCACGTGTTCGCGCAGCGTCGGGATCACCGCCTTGAACGCGCCTTCGTAGGTGTCCATGCCGCTGGAGGCGATCCAGCCCGGCGCCACGGCGTTGACCCGCACGCCCGCATAACCCCACTCGAAGGCGGCGGTCTTGGTGAAGTTGTCCATGCCGGCGCGTGCCGCACCCGAGTGCCCCATGCCGGGCATGCCGCCCCACATGTCCGCGAGCATGTTGACGATGGCGCCGCCGTGCTTGCTCATGGATTGGTTGAACACTTCCCGTGCCACCAGGAAACCGCCGACCAGGTTGGTGCGCAGTACGGTTTCGAAGCCTTTTTGATTGATCGCGGCCAGCGGCGAAGGGTATTGGCCACCCGCATTGTTGACCAGGCCGTGGATCGGGCCGTGCTCATGAATGATGTGTTTGACCAGCGCCTTGACGGCCTCTTCATCGCGAATGTCGCAGGCCTGCCACGCGGCGCTGCCGCCATCTTCGGCGATCTCGATGGCGACGTTTTGCAGTTTTTCCGGCTTGCGTCCCACCAGGATCACCTTGGCACCCAAGGCCGCCAGTTCATGGGCGGTACAGCGGCCGATTCCGCTGCCGCCGCCGGTGACCACCACGGTTTGCCCTTGGAACAGGTTGGCTTTGAAGATCGAGTCGAAGGCCACGGCAAGGCTCCTGTCAGGTGAGTGAATCTGCGATGTGCTGCGGCACGGCGATGGGGATTTCCAGTAGTTGCTGGGCAAAGGCCTTGCCTTGCGGGTCGATGCGCAGGCTGGCGATACCGCCGCCGCCCAGGGCATTTTCCAGCAGGAAGTTGAGGCTGTGGCTGCCGGGCAAATACCAGCGCTCGACGCGACCGTGTAGGGGGTCCAGCACGTGGCTCATCCAGTCGACGATCACTTCCGGGGTCAGCGTTTCGGCGATCCATGGCAAATACTCGGGATCGCGGGCGATCACGCCGATATTGCTGTGGTTGCCCTTGTCGCCGGAGCGCGCCACGGCCAGTTTCACCAGCGGAACGCTGGCGTCGGCGCGGCCTTGGGGGTTGGGCGGGTCAATCGGTGCTTCGGGCAGGGTGGGGGCGTCGGCAACCGGCAGGGTGCAGGCGTGGCATTCGCCCTGGAAGTCGATCAGCAGTTCGCAGGCGGATTTATCGATCAGGAACGAAAACAGCCGGATCAGCGGGTACACGCTCGGTCGTCCGCCGACAATCCCGGTCAGGCCCGGCGCCATGCCGGTCGCGGCTTGGGCGATCTCTCGGGCGAACAGCACCAGCGCCGGCTTACTCGGGTGACGCACCGCCAGTTTCACCACCACTTCGCGGCAGTCCTGGCGCCTTGCGTGGGCACCGTAGGTCGCTTCACTGCCGAGCAGTTCGATGTTCACCTCGGTGTACGGCGCCCAGCCGCGTTGGCTGAACAGCTCCGAGGTCTTGTCGATGATTGCCTGGCTGACCCGCTCGGCCTTGGCCACCGCATCGATTCCGGCGATCAGGCAACTGGCGGTGCAGCGGAAGCCGTCCGGGTAGGTGGCGCTGACTTTGTACTGATCGGTCGGGGGCAAGCCCTTGGCACCGTGCAGGCGCACACAGTGTTTGCCCTGCTGCTGCAATTTGACCTGGCTGAAATCGCAGATTACATCCGGCAGCCGGTAGGCACGCGGATCACCGATTTCATACAGCAACTGTTCGGCCACGCTGAGTTCGCTGATCAACCCACCGGTGCCGTCGACCTTACTGACGGTGAACTGCCCGTCGGCGCTGACCTCAACGATGGGAAAACCGATGTGTGCGTAGTCCGGCACGTCGCGCCAATCGGTGAAATTACCGCCGGTGCACTGCGCGCCGCATTCGATGATATGCCCGGCCAAGGCGGCCTGGGCGAGGCGGTCGTAGTCCTGCCAGGACCAGTCAAACTCATGCACCAGTGCTGCGCTGACCACGGCGCTGTCGACCACGCGGCCGGTGATAACGATATCCGCACCCAATGCCAGCGCCTGTGCGATGCCCGGCGCACCGAGGTAAGCGTTGGCGGACACGCACACGGGCGGCAACGGCGTGCCGTTGAACATGTCCGTGACGTTGTGCAGTTGCTTGAGTTGGGGCAGCAGGTCATCGCCCAGCAGTACGGCGATTTTGAGTTCGACACCGGCTTTATCGCAGGCCGCTTGCAGGGCGGCGGCGCAGGCCTGGGGATGGATGCCGCCAGCGTTGCTGATCACGCGAATGCCCTGGCGCTGGATATCCGCCAGCAACGGCGTGAGCACGTCGACAAAATCCGTGGCGTAACCCGCCTGAGGATCCTTCATGCGTGCGCCGGCGAGGATCGACATCGTGACTTCCGCCAGGTAGTCGAACACCAGGTAATCCAGCGTGCCGCCGTGTACCAGTTGGGCGGCGGCGGTGCAGGTGTCGCCCCAGAAGGCGCTGGCGCAGCCGATACGAACCGTCTTGCTCATGAGAAATCCTTCCTCGAATGGCTGTGGGCGAGACTACCAAGCAAGCGCTTGGTTTGTAAACTCCAGTCACAAGTTTTAGCCAAGCGCTTGCTTGGGTGGCCGCCACGGCCTAAATTGCCGGCCAAGACGTCCGTGGAAGTAGAGGAGAGAGGCATGGATGAGCATAAAGCCCTGCGGGTGATGCGCACCATGGTCGACGGCGGCCAATTGACCGACCCCGACAGCGCCCGGGGCAAGCTGCTGCAGACCGCGGCCCACTTGTTTCGCAACAAGGGCTTCGAGCGCACCACCGTGCGCGACCTGGCTAGCGCCGTGGGTATCCAGTCCGGCAGCATCTTTCATCACTTCAAGAGCAAGGATGAGATCCTGCGCGCAGTGATGGAAGAAACCATCCACTACAACACCGCGATGATGCGCGCGTCCCTTGAGGAAGCCACCAACGTGCGCGAGCGGGTGCTGGCGCTGATCCGCTGCGAATTGCAGTCGATCATGGGCGGCAGCGGCGAGGCCATGGCAGTGCTGGTGTACGAATGGCGTTCCCTGTCGGCCGACGGCCAAGCCCAGGTGCTGGCTCTGCGTGACGTGTATGAGGCGCTGTGGCTGCAAGTGCTCGGCGAGGCCAAGGACGCTGGCTACATTCGCGGCGATGTATTTATTACGCGGCGTTTCCTGACCGGTGCCCTGTCCTGGACCACCACCTGGTTTCGCGCCGAGGGCAGCCTGACGCTTGAGCAATTGGCCGAAGAAGCCCTGCTCATGGTTCTGAAAGGCGATTGAGGTGCAAGCTATTAATTTGGCGGTAGAAAGTTGTCTCGCCAGACAAAAACGCCTAGCTTATCGCCATTAGCGTTTTTGAACGGTGTGTGCCTTGATGTTTTCGCCATGGCGGCTGGCTGCAGGACTTACCTTTTGGGCACTGGGCACCGCGTGGTGGATGCCGGCGTCGGCGGCGCAGTTGGTGCGCATCGGCGCGGCGCACTTTCCGCCCTACACCGTGCGCCCGGAGCAGGGCGCCGATACCGGTTTGCTGCCGCAACTGGTCGAGGCGTTGAACGCCGCGCAAACCGATTACCAGTTCGTGTTGGTGCCCACCTCAATCCCTCGGCGTTTCCGCGATTTCGAGCAGGGCCGAGTCGATATGGCCATCTTCGAAAACCCCGCCTGGGGCTGGCAGAAGATTCCCCACACCAGCGTCGACATGGGCCTGGAAGATGCCGAAATCTTCGTCGCCGAGCGTGCGCCCGACCGTGATCAGGCTTATTTCGCCGATCTGAATGGCAAACGCCTGGCGGTATTCAGCGGTTATCACTACGCCTTCGCCAACTTCAACCCCGACCCCAAGTACATGGCCGAGCACTTCAACGCCACGTTGACCTATTCCCATGACAGCAACTTGCTGATGGTCGCACGCGGGCGTGCCGACATCGCCCTGGTGACGCGTTCGTACTTGAGTGATTTCATGGTGCGCAACGCGGACATGGCCGGGCAGTTCCTGGTGTCGGAACGCATTGATCAGGTCTATCACCACTACGCGCTGTTGCGCCCGAAAGCGCCGATTACGGGGGAGGCGTTTGCCGCGCTGCTCAAGCGTTTGCGCGATGATGGCGAGATGTTGAAGATTTTTGAGCCGTATCGCATTGATGTCACCGCGGTGCCCTGACACGAAAGCGCCTGCATCTTTAACAAATTACTTCGGTATTTCAGCATTTATTTCAGCTTGAAATGGGGCGAACCGCTTATCGTTTTTTTGGAAATACTGTCAACTCTGACAGTATTTCGTTCGGAATTCTTGCGCTTGAATAGTTGGCACCAATCCCTGTGTCTTGCAGTGGTTGATCACCCTTTTGATAGCGAGCGGAGTTCTAAAATGTCGAATCAAGCAAGTTCTAATGCGGTGGAATTGTCTGAAGATTTTGAAGGGGTAGCGCATCAAACCATTCATGCGGGAGGGGAGATCAAGGCAGGTGAATTCACTATAAAATTTTTGGAGGGGGGGGAAGCTGTCGGTATCACGACATTCGAACATGTGCCTGACATGCATGAGGGGAATGTGCTGGCGGTGTGCATAGGGCAGGATAAGGTGACGCCGCCGCAAGTCCTCGAAATTAGCTGTAATCGGCTTCTTAGCCAGATGAGTTTTTATATAACCTATTTGCACCGTAAAGCTGTCGTAAGAAGCTATAACCGAGGCGGTACACTTTTAGAGGAAAAGACTTTTCTAGGTGGCCTGGTGGGAGGTGCGACGAATCATTCTGTCGTAATGGACACGCCACAGAATACGTCTATTTTTTTCCTTACAGTTGAAGCAGAAGATTGGTTTTTTATCGATTTTCTCAAGGCAAAGGCCTTCTGAGACTTGGTATTCCTTAAGGCGTAACCGGCCCCCAATGGTTCAGATGGTACGCATTTTTAGTTGCGTACTATCTGTAGCCTGGCGATTGATGATTGAGGCCTGCTGCGCCCCAACGGACTATCGTTGCCTAAACCCTGCGCGCAAACGTATCACTATGGCTGCCCGACACCTTGCGGCAGTGCACCAGCGCATCCCGGATCATGAAGTTCACCAGGGTCGGCGACACGCCGAGCTCCTTGGCTATGTCCTTTTGCGGCACGCCGTGCAGGCGGTACATCTCGAACGCGTAGCGGGTGCGTTGCGGCAGCTCCGTCAGGGCGTCGGCGATGTTTTCCAGGGTGTTGAAGTTGATGTGCGAGGTTTCCGGTGAAGCGCCGTGAATAACCACATTCAAGCCTTCCTCTTCCGTCCCGGAGTATTTGAGCTCCAGGGCCTGCTTGCGGTAGTGATCGATGGCCAGGTTGCGCACGATCTGGAACAGATAACTCAATTGCGCCTTGAACGATGACGTGATCGTCGGCGCCGACTGCAGCCGGAAGTAGGCGTCCTGCACTACGTCTTCGGCGCGGGAGCGGCAGCCGGTAATGCGTGCCGCGATCTTCACCAGAATCAGCCGATTATCGACGAATGCCTGGAGAAGCGGTGAGTCGCACCTGCCTGTGGATACTTGTTCCGTCATGGAAATCACCTTGTCGCAAAAGAGGTTAGGGGAGGGCGTCCTTGCTGAGGCCTCCTACACATCGGGCAACAAATTATGCTGAATGATAATGATTGTCAAATGAGAAGGCGAACTAATCTTATGCTTTCTTGTTAGGTGTGAACCACGTCTCGCGCGTAGCCGGCGACTAATTATTTGCCGGTGCCGTCCGTTCTTCTGGGTGACAGGTCCGTTAGCGAAACGGCCAAGGATCAGCACCCGCAGGAGGACGAAATGGGTTTCTATCGTGCATACAGCGTGTTTCAGTTTGGAGTCGTCACTCGATGAGTACGCCGACCCGACTGCGCCTGTTCTGCCTGCCCTATTCGGGCGCCAGCGCCATGGTTTACGCACGCTGGCGCCGGGCCCTGCCTGAATGGTTGCAGGTGTGTCCGCTGGAATTGCCAGGCCGTGGCATGCGCATGGACGAGCCGCTGCAGCGCGATATCAAGGTGTTGGCGGCCCAGCTTGCGGATGAAATCAGCCGCGACTTGAACGGCCCCTACGCCTTGTTCGGCCACAGCCTTGGCGGCCTGCTGGCCTTTGAATTGGCGCATGCGTTGCGTGCGCGCAATGTGCCGCCGCCGCTGGCCCTGTTCGCTTCCGGCACGGCCGGGCCGGCGCGTCGTGACGTCAGTGAATACGCCATCGAAAAGACCGACGAACAACTGATCGCCCGCCTGCGCGAACTGCAAGGCACCGCCGAGGAAGCCCTGGCCAACCCCGAGTTGATGCAGTTGATGCTGCCGATCCTGCGCGCCGATTTCCTGCTGTGCGGCAGCTTCACCTACGGCGAGCGCGCACCGTTGGGCATGCCGATCCACGTGTTCGGTGGCAAGCAGGACAGCGTGCGCGCCGACCAGTTGCTCGACTGGCAACTCGACGCCGCCAGCGGTTTTTCCCTGGACATGTTCGACGGTCACCACTTCTTCCTCATGCAACACGAAAGCGCCGTGCTGCGCTGCATGCGGCGTTACGCCGACGAACACCTGGCCCGCTGGCGCAATGGCGCGGCACGGCCACTCGCCGTCGGCTGAGTAAGCCCCCCGAATTGTTGAATTTCCCGTAAGCCGATTTCAGGCAGGAACCCCATGATGGACGCCTTCGAACTTCCCCGCACCCTGGTCCAGTCCCTTCAACGTCGCGCCGCGCAGACCCCGGACCAGGTCGCCCTGCGCTTCCTCGCCGAGTCCGCCGAGCACAGCGTCGTGCTCAGTTACCGCGACCTGGACCAGCGCGCCCGCACCATCGCCGCCGCCTTGCAAGCCAATGCGGACCTGGGCGACCGTGCCGTGCTGTTGTTTCCCAGCGGCCCGGATTACGTCGCGGCGTTCTTTGGTTGCCTCTACGCGGGGGTGATCGCGGTGCCGGCCTATCCGCCGGAGTCCACCCGCCGTCATCATCAGGAGCGCCTGCTGTCGATCATCAGCGATGCCGAGCCGCGCCTGCTGCTGACCATCGCCAGCCTCGCCGATGGCTTGTCGCAGATCGAAAACGCGCCGCCGGTATTGAGCGTCGATAGCTTGGAAAGTGTCGGCCATTGGGTCGCCCCCGACCTGCACCCGGACGACATCGCCTTCCTGCAATACACCTCCGGTTCCACTGCGCTGCCTAAAGGCGTGCAGGTCAGCCACGGCAACCTGGTCGCCAACGAAGTGCTGATCCGTCGCGGGTTCGGCATCGACCTCAACCCGGATGACGTGATCGTCAGCTGGCTGCCGCTGTACCACGACATGGGCCTGATCGGCGGCTTGCTGCAACCGATCTTCAGTGGCGTGCCCTGCGTGTTGATGTCGCCGGCCTACTTCCTGGGTCGGCCGTTGCGCTGGCTGGAAGCGATCAGCGAATACGGCGGCACCATCAGCGGTGGCCCGGATTTCGCTTATCGCCTGTGCAGCGAAAGGGTCAGCGAGACGGCCCTGGAACGCCTGGATCTGAGCCAATGGCGCGTGGCCTATTCCGGTTCCGAACCGATCCGCCTCGACACCCTGGAGCGCTTCGCCGAGAAGTTCGCCGCCTGCGGTTTCACCCCGAACAACTTCTTTGCCTCCTACGGCCTGGCCGAGGCGACCCTGTTTGTCGCCGGTGGCACCCGTGGTCATGGCATCCCGGCGCTGCGCGTCGACGAGCAAGCCTTGGCCGCCAACCGCGCCGAACCGGGGCAGGGCAGCGCGATCATGAGCTGTGGCACCAGCCAGCCGGAACACGCGGTGCTGATCGCGGACCCGCACACGCTTACAGAAGTGCCCGACAACCACGTCGGCGAACTCTGGGCCACCGGCCCGAGCATCGCCCACGGCTACTGGCGCAACCCCGAAGCCACCGCCAAGACCTTCGTGCAGCACGCCGGCCGTACCTGGCTGCGCACCGGCGACCTGGGCTTCATCCGTGACGGCGAGGTGTATATCACCGGGCGCCTCAAGGACCTGCTGATCGTGCGTGGCCACAACCTGTATCCCCAGGACATCGAGCAGACCATCGAACGCGAAGTGGAAGTGGTGCGAAAAGGCCGGGTTGCGGCCTTTGCGGTGAATGAACAGGGCCTGGAAGGCATCGGCATTGCCGCCGAAATCAGCCGCAGCGTACAGAAAATCCTGCCGCCCGAAGCGCTGATCAAGGCGATCCGCCAAGCCGTCGCCGAGGCGTATCAAGAGGCGCCAAGCGTGGTGGTGCTGCTCAACCCCGGCGCTTTGCCAAAGACCTCCAGCGGCAAGGTGCAGCGCGCAGCCTGTGCGCTGCGCCACAAGGACGGCAGCCTGGACAGCTATGCGCAGTTCCCCGACCTGCAAACGCAGGCGAGCGAAGGTGCGCTGGAATCCGAGTTGCACAGCCAGATCGCGGCGATCTGGTGTGAACAACTGCACGTCGCCAGCGTTGCCGCCGATGATCATTTCTTTTTACTCGGCGGCAACTCCATCACCGCCACCCAAGTGGTCGCACGCCTACGCGAAACTCTCGGCCTGGAGCTGAACCTGCGCATGCTGTTCGAAGCGCCGACCCTGGAAGGCTTTGCCGCCAACGTTGCACAGTTGCAGCAGGACGGTGGTGTCGCCCAAGGCACGATTCACCGCTTGTCGCGCCAAGAGGAGTTGCCTCAATCCCTGGCACAGAACCGCCTGTGGATCACCTGGCAACTGGACCCGCACAGCAGCGCCTACACCATCCCCGGCGCCCTGCGCCTGCGCGGCGAGCTGGATGAAGACGCCGTGCGTGCCAGCTTCCAGCAACTGATCCAGCGGCACGAAGCCCTGCGTACGCGCTTCTATGAGCGCGACGGCCAGGCTTTCCAGCGTGTCGACGCCAGGGCGGATTTCGACCTGCAAGTCATCGACCTCAGCGACCTGCCCGTTGCCGAGCGCGAAGCCCGTGCGCAACAGATCCGCGAAGACGAAGCACGCACCCAGTTCGACCTGGAAAAAGGCCCGCTGCTGTGGGTGACCCTGGTGCGCCTGGACGATGAAGATCACCAACTGCTGGTGACGCTGCACCACATCATCGCCGACGGCTGGTCGCTGAACATTTTGATCGATGAATTCTCGCGCCTGTACGCCGCCGCCGCCCAGGGCCAAACCCTGGAGCTGCCGCCATTGGCCCTGCAATACGCCGACTACGGCAGTTGGCAGCGCCAATGGCTGGCCGAAGGTGAAGGCCAGCGTCAACTGGCGTACTGGAAAGCGCAACTGGGTGAAGAGCATCCCACCTTCAGCCTGGCGACCGACCACCTGCGCTCGGCACACCACCGCCGCAGTGCCTCACGCCACACCGTGCGCCTTGGCGCGAGCCTCAGCGAAGCGATTCGCCAGACCGCCCAGGCCAACGAATCCACGCCGTTCATGCTGTTGCTGGCAGCGTTCCAGAGCCTGCTGCATCGCTACAGCGGCCAGCGCGACATTCGCATCGGCGTGCCCAACGCCAACCGCCCACGCCAGGAAACCCAAGGCCTGGTCGGCTTCTTCATCAACACGCTGGTGTTACGTGCCGAGCTGGACGCACGCCTGCCGTTCAACGAGCTGTTGGCCGCCACACGTCAGGCGGCGCTGGGTGCCCAGGCCCATCAAGACCTGCCGTTTGAACAACTGCTGGAAGCCTTCCCGCAGGCCCGGGAACAGGGCCTGTTCCAAGTCATGTTCAACCACCAGCAGCGCGACCTCAGCGCCTTGCGCCGCCTGCCCGGCATGCTCGCCGACGAGTTGCCGTGGCACAGCCGCGAAGCCAAGTTTGACCTGCAACTGCACACCGAAGAAGACCGCAACGGGCGTCTGAGCCTGTCGTTCGACTACGCCGATGAACTGTTCGAAAACGCGACCATACAGCGCCTGGCCGAGCACTACATCAACCTGTTGCAAGCTGTCTGCGAACAGCCTGAGCAAGCCATCGGCGACCTGCGGCTGATGCAGCACGACGAACAGGCGCTGTACAGCGAAGCCCCCTGCGCACCGGCCCAACAGTGGTTGCCGGAACTGCTCAACCAGCAGACCTCGGACGCCACCGCGCTGGTCTGGGATGGCGGCAACCTGAGCTTCGCCCAGCTGCACACCCAGGCCAACCGCTTGGCTCATTACCTGCGTGACAAGGGCGTCGGCCCGGACGTGTGCGTGGCCATCGCCGCCGAGCGTTCGCCGCAACTGTTGATCGGCTTGCTGGCGATCATCAAGGCCGGTGGCGCCTACGTGCCGCTGGACCCGGATTACCCAGCCGAACGCCTGGCCTACATGCTCAAGGACAGTGGCGTTCACCTGTTGCTGACCCAGACCGCGCTGCTGGAACAGGTGCCGAGTAGCGACGGCGTATGCGTCATCGCGATGGACAGCCTGCATCTGGACAGCTGGCCAACACAGCCGCCCGGCCTGCACCTGCACGGCGATAACCTTGCCTACGTAATCTACACCTCCGGCTCCACCGGCCAGCCCAAAGGCGTGGGCAATACGCATGCCGCGCTGGCCGAGCGCTTGCAATGGATGCAGGCTACCTATCAACTCGACAGCACCGATGTGCTGATGCAAAAGGCGCCGATCAGTTTTGACGTGTCGGTGTGGGAATGCTTCTGGCCGCTGATTACCGGATGCCGTCTGGTGCTGGCTGGCCCCGGTGAGCATCGCGACCCACATCGCATCGCGCAGTTGGTGCAGGAACACGGCGTGACCACGCTGCACTTCGTGCCGCCGTTGTTGCAGTTGTTTATCGACGAGCCGTTGGTGGCCGAATGCACCAGCCTGCGTCGTCTGTTCTCGGGTGGTGAAGCCTTGCCCGCCGAGTTGCGTAATCGTGTGTTGGCACAGTTGCCGGCGGTGCAGTTGCACAACCGCTATGGCCCGACCGAAACCGCGATCAACGTGACCCACTGGCACTGCCGCGCCGAAGACGGCGAGCGCTCGCCGATTGGTCGGCCGCTGGGCAATGTAATCTGCCGTGTGCTGGATGAACAGCTCAACCCTGTACCGTTGGGCGTGCCGGGTGAACTGTGCATCGGCGGCATCGGCCTGGCCCGCGGTTACCTCGGGCGTGCCGGGCTGACGGCGGAGCGTTTTGTTGCCGATCCCTCTGGTGAAGCCGGCGCACGCTTGTACCGCACCGGTGACCGCGCGCGTTGGAATGCCGACGGCGTGATCGAGTACCTCGGTCGCCTCGATCAGCAGGTCAAGCTGCGCGGCTTCCGAGTGGAACCGGAAGAAATCGAAGCGCGCATGCTCGCCCTGGAAGGCATCGCCCAAGCGGTGGTGCAGGTGCGTGACGGGCAGTTGATCGGCTACTTCACCGCCCAGGGCAGCCTGGACGAACAGCAGGTCAAAACCGCGTTGGCCGCCGAATTGCCGGAGTACATGGTGCCCGCGCTGTTGATGCGCCTGGACGCCATGCCCCTGAGCCCCAGCGGCAAGCTGGACCGCCGCGCGTTACCGGAGCCGGTGTGGCAAGTGCGTGAACATGTCGAACCCGAAACCCCGCTGCAACAGCAGATCGCCGCCATCTGGCGCGAAGTCCTCGGCCTGCCAAACATTGGTCTGCGCGATGACTTTTTCGCCCTTGGCGGCCACTCGTTGCTGGCCACGCAGATCATCTCCCGCACCCGCCAGGCCTGTGACGTCGAGCTACCGTTGCGCACCTTGTTTGAAGCCAGTGAGTTGGGAGCGTTTGTCGAGCAGGTCGGCCTGATCCAGGCTTCAGGCCAGCGCAACCAACAGACGGCCATCGCCAAGGTCGACCGCAGCCAACCGGTGCCGTTGTCCTATTCCCAGCAGCGCATGTGGTTCCTGTGGCAAATGGAACCGGACAGTCCGGCCTACAACGTCGGCGGTATGGCGCGTTTGCGCGGCGTGCTGGATGTGGGGCGTTTCGAAGCAGCGTTGCAAGCGCTGATCATGCGTCATGAAACCTTGCGCACGACGTTCCCGAGCGTCGACGGTGTGGCCTATCAGAAGGTCTCGCCGCAGACCGGCTTGCGCATGGACTGGCAGGATTTCTCCGCGCTGGGCGAAGCCGAACGCCAATCGCGCCTGCAACAACTGGCCGATCATGAAGCCCACACGCCGTTCAACCTGGAAACCGGGCCGCTGCTGCGTGCGTGCCTGGTCAAGGCCGGCGAGCAGGAACACTACCTGGTATTGACCCTGCACCACATCGTCACCGAAGGCTGGGCCATGGACATCTTTGCCCGTGAACTCAGCGCCTTGTACGAAGCCTTTATCGACGAGCGCGACTCGCCGCTGGCACCGCTGCCGGTGCAATACCTCGACTACAGCGTGTGGCAGCGCCAGTGGCTGGAATCCGGCGAGCGTCAGCGCCAGCTGGATTACTGGACCGCACAATTGGGCAATGAACACCCGCTGCTGGAACTGCCCGGCGACCGTCCACGCCCACCGGTGCAAAGCCACCAGGGCGAGCTGTACCGTTTCGATTTAAGCGACGACCTCGCCGCCCGTGTGCGTGCTTTCAATGCCGAGCGCGGCCTGACCCTGTTCATGACCATGACCGCCACCCTGGCCGTGTTGCTCTACCGCTACAGCGGCCAGACCGACCTGCGTATCGGCGCTCCGGTGGCCAACCGCATTCGCCCGGAAAGCGAAGGCCTGATCGGTGCATTCCTCAACACCCAGGTGCTGCGTTGCCAGCTCAATGGGCAGATGAACGTTGCTGAACTTTTCGAGCAGGTACGTCACACCGTGATCGAGGGCCAGTCTCATCAGGACTTGCCCTTCGACCACCTGGTGGAAGCCCTGCAACCGCCGCGCAGCGCGGCGTACAACCCGCTGTTCCAGGTGATGTGCAACGTGCAGCGCTGGGAGTTCCAGCAGAGCCGCCAACTGGCCGGCATGACCGTTGAATACCTGGCCAACGATGCCCGCGCGACCAAGTTCGACCTCAACCTGGAAGTCACCGACCTCGACCATCGCCTGGGTTGCTGCCTGACCTACAGCACCGACCTGTTTGACGAGCCGCGCATTGCGCGCATGGCCGAGCATTGGCGCAACCTGCTGGAAGGGTTGATCGCCAACCCGCAACAGCGTCTCAGCGAATTGCCGTTGCTGAGCGCCGAAGAACAGCGCGCGTTGCAAGACAGCCTGGGCATTGAAAAAGGTGAACACCGTCTCGATCAGTGCATCCAGCAACTGTTCAGCCAACAGGCCGCAGTGCGTGGCGATAAGCCGGCGCTGACCTTCGCCGGCGTCACCCTCAGCTACCGCGAACTTGACGAGCGCGCCAACCGCCTGGCCTGGATGCTGCGCGAACGTGGCGTCGGCCCGCAGGTGCGTGTCGGCCTGGCGTTGCCGCGCTCCCTGGAAATGGTCATCGGCCTGCTGGCGATTCTCAAGGCCGGCGGCGCCTATGTGCCACTGGACCCGGAATACCCGCTGGACCGCCTGCACTACATGATCGAAGACAGCGGCATCGGCCTGCTGCTCAGCGATGCGGCGATGTTCGAAGCCCTCGGCGAGTTGCCGGCCACCGTCGCGTGCTGGTGCCTGGAAGATGACTCGCCAGTGCTGGCCAATTACCCGGCCGATGCGCTGCCATTTATCAGCCTGCCGCAACACCAGGCGTACTTGATCTACACCTCCGGCTCCACCGGCAAGCCGAAAGGCGTGGTGGTGTCCCACGGTGAAATCGCCATGCATTGCGCGGCGGTGATCGAGCGGTTTGGCATGCGCGCGGAGGACTGCGAGCTGCACTTCTATTCGATCAACTTTGACGCCGCCACCGAGCGTCTGCTGGTGCCACTGCTCAGTGGTGCGCAGGTGGTGTTGCGGGCTCAGGGCCAGTGGGACGCCGAGGAAATCTGCGGGCTGATCCGCACCCATGGCATCAACATCCTGGGTTTCACCCCGAGCTATGGCAGCCAGTTGGCGCAGTGGTTGGCGACTCAACAACAAACCTTGCCGGTGCGCATGTGCATCACCGGCGGCGAAGCTCTCACCGGCGAACACTTGCAGCGCATCCGCGCCGCGTTCCAGCCGCAGGTATTTTTCAACGCGTATGGCCCGACTGAAACCGTGGTGATGCCGCTGGCCAGCCTCGCGCCTGAGCAGTTGGAGGAGGGCGCCGCCAGCGTGCCGATCGGCAGCATCATCGGTGACCGCGTGGCGTACATTCTCGACGCCGACCTGGCCCTGGTGCCACAAGGCGCGACCGGCGAGTTGTACGTCGGCGGCGCAGGCCTGGCGCAGGGGTATCACCAGCGTCCGGGCATGACCGCCGAGCGTTTTGTCGCCGACCCGTTTGCGCGCAACGGTGGGCGCCTGTACCGCACCGGTGACCTGGTGCGCCAACGCGCCGATGGCCTGGTGGAGTACCTGGGGCGGATCGACCATCAGGTGAAAATCCGTGGTTTCCGTATCGAACTGGGCGAGATCGAAACCCGCCTGCTGGAACACTCGGCCGTGCGCGAAGCGGTGGTGCTGGCCCTGGATTCGCCGAGCGGCAAACAGCTGGTGGCGTATCTGGTCAGCGATGCCGAGCACGGCGCGTTGCGTGACGCGTTGAAGGCCCATCTCAAGGCGCAACTGCCGGACTACATGGTGCCCGCGCACCTGATCGTGCTGGACAGCATGCCGCTGACCGCCAACGGCAAACTCGACCGCCGCGCCTTACCGCAACCGGACCCCGAGGCGAACCGCCAGCAGTACGTGGCACCCCGTAATGAACTGGAAAGCACCCTGGCCGCCATCTGGTGCGCCGTGCTGAACGTGCAGCAAGTCGGCCTGGACGATAACTTCTTTGAGCTGGGTGGCGACTCGATCCTGTCGATCCAGGTGGTCAGCCGTGCGCGACAGGCCGGGATTCACTTCAGCCCCCGTGACCTGTTCCAGCACCAAACCGTGCAGACCCTAGCCGCCGTGGCCACGCGCTCCGAGCAGGTCACGGCAGAGCAGGGCGTGCTGACCGGCAGTTCGGGCCTTACGCCGATCCAACATTGGTTCTTCGATACCGAGATCCCAAACCGTCAGCACTGGAACCAGGCGCTGGTCCTCAAGCCGCTGCAACTGCTCGACCCCCATCGCCTGGAGCAAGCGCTGCTGGCGGTGCTGGAGCACCACGACGCCCTGCGCCTGAGCTTCTGCCAGCGCGACGCGCAATGGCACGCCGAGCATTTGGCAGTGCCGCAAGGCGGCGTGCTGATGCAGGCGCAAGTGCGCGACATGGCGCACTGCACCGCGCTGTTCACCGACACCCAACGCAGCCTCGACCTGCAACACGGCCCGCTGCTGCGTGCCTTGCTGGTGGACGGCCCCGAGGGACAGCAACGCTTGCTGATCGCGACCCATCACCTGGTGGTGGATGGCGTGTCCTGGCGCGTGTTGTTGGAGGACCTGCAAAACGTCTATCGCCAACTCAGCGAAGGCCAGTCCGTCAGCCTGCCGGCCAAGACCAGCGCCCTGCGTGATTGGGCCGCGCGTTTGCAGGCCTATGCCGGCAGCGAATCCCTGCGTGAAGAGTTGAGCGTCTGGCAGGACCAATTGGCTGGGCCGGAAACCGTATTGCCAGTGGCCCGTCCACAAGGCTCGCTGCGCAACCGCGATGCCGACACCGTCAGCGTGCGCCTGGATGCCGAACACACCCGCCAGTTGCTGCAACAGGCGCCAAGTGCCTACCGCACCCAGGTCAACGACCTGCTGCTGACCGCCTTGGCCCGCGTGGTGTGCCGCTGGAGCGGCCACGCGTCGACGCTGATCCAACTGGAAGGCCACGGCCGCGAAACCTTGTTTGATGACATCGACCTGACCCGCAGCGTCGGTTGGTTCACCAGTGCTTACCCGCTGCGCCTGACCCCACAAGCCGGCCAGGGTGATTCGATCAAGGCGATCAAGGAGCAACTGCGCGCCGTGCCGCATAAAGGCCTGGGCTATGGCGTGCTGCGCTACCTGGCCGATGACCTGTGCAAGCAGACCATGGCCGCGCTGCCGAGCGCGCAGATCACCTTCAACTACCTCGGCCAGTTCGACCAGAGCTTCGGTGCCGATGCTTTGTTCCACCCGCTGGACGAGCCCGCCGGCCTGGCCCATGACCCGGACGCGCCGCTGCCCAACGAGTTGAGCGTCGACAGTCAGGTGTACGGCGGCGAACTGGTGCTGCGCTGGACCTTCAGCCGCGAGCGTCACGATCAACAGAACATCCATGAACTGGCGGATGCCTACCTCGCTGAACTGCAAAGCCTGGTCGCGCATTGCCTGCAAGACGATGCCGGTGGCCTCACGCCGTCCGACTTCCCGCTGGCGCACCTGACCCAGTCGCAACTCGACAGCCTGCCGATTGCCGCCAGCGCCATCGAAGACGTTTACCCGCTGACCCCGATGCAGGAAGGCCTGCTGCTGCACACCCTGCTGGAGCCCGGCACCGGCCTGTATTACATGCAGGACCGCTACCGCATCAACAGCGCATTGGACCCGGAGCGTTTCGCCCAGGCCTGGCAGGCGGTGATCGCCCGTCACGAAGCCCTGCGCGCCTCGTTCTGCTGGAACGTCGGCGAAGACATGCTGCAAGTGATCCACAAGCCGGGCAGCACGCCGATTGAATACCTGGACTGGAGCAACGCGCCGGAAAGCGAACAGGAACCGCGCCTGCAAGCGCTGCTCAAGCAAGAGCGCGAAGCCGGTTTCGATCTGCTCAACCAGGCACCGTTCCACCTGCGCCTGATCCGCGTCGGCGCCGAGCGCTACTGGTTCATGATGAGCAACCACCACATCCTTATCGATGCCTGGTGCCGTTCGTTGCTGATGAATGACTTCTTCGAGCTCTACATGGCCCTCGGTGAAGGCCGCGAGGCGCAACTGGCCACACCGCCGCGTTATCGCGACTACATCGCCTGGCTACAACGCCAGAACCTCAACGAAGCGCGCCAGTGGTGGCAGCAGAACCTGCAAGGTTTCGAACGCACCACGCCGATCCCGAGCGACCGGCCGTTCCTGCGTGAACACGCGGGCCACAGCGGCGGCATGGTGGTGGGCGACTGCTACACCCGCCTCGATGCCCTCGACGGTGCGCAATTGCGCGAACTGGCCCAGGCGCATCAACTGACCGTCAACACCTTCGCCCAGGCGGCCTGGGCGCTGGTGCTGCGCCGCCTGAGCGGTGATCGCGACGTGTTGTTCGGCGTCACCGTGGCCGGTCGCCCGGTGGAAATGCCGGAGATGCAGCGCACCGTCGGCCTGTTCATCAACAGCATCGCGCTGCGGGTGAAACTGCCCGAGGACGACCAGCGTTGCAGCGTGCGCCAATGGCTGAGCGGCTTGCTCGACAGCAATATGCAACTGCGCGAGTACGAATACCTGCCGCTGGTGACGATCCAGGAACACAGCGAACTGCCCAAGGGCCAGCCGCTGTTCGACAGCCTGTTCGTGTTCGAAAACGCCCCGGTGGAAGTCTCGGTGCTGGACCGCGCACAAAGCCTGAATGCCACCTCGGATTCCGGCCGCACCCACACCAACTTCCCGCTGACGGCCGTGTGCTATCCGGGCGATGACCTGGGCCTGCACCTGTCCTACGACCAGCGCTACTTCGACGAAACCACCGTGCAAGGCATGCTCGGCGAGTTCAAGCGCCTGCTGCTGGCGTTGGTCCAAGGCTTCCACGGCGACATGGCCGACTTGCCGCTGATTGGCGAGCAGGAGCGCGGGTTCCTGGTGGAGGGCTGCAACCAGAGTGAGCATGCTTACCCGCTGGAGCGCAGCTACATCGAACTGTTCGAAGAGCAGGTCGCCGCGCATCCGCAACGCATTGCCGCCAGCTGCCTTGACCAGCAATGGACTTACGAGGAACTGAACCGCCGCAGCAACGGCCTCGGCCATGCGCTGATGGCTGCGGGTGTCGGTCTGGATCAGCCGGTGGCGTTGCTGGCCGAGCGTAGCCTTGACCTGCTGGGCATGATCATCGGCAGCTTCAAGGCCGGCGCTGGCTACCTGCCGCTGGACCCAGGCCTGCCGAGCCAGCGCCTGCGCAGCATCATCGACCTGAGTCGCACGCCGTTACTGGTGTGTACCGAGGCATCCCGCGAGCAGGCCATCGAGTTGCTGGAGGGTTTCGACTGCCAGTTGCTGGTGTGGGAAGAGATACCGGCACGTGGCGAAAACCCTGGCATCTACAGTGGCCCGGACAACCTCGCCTACGTGATCTACACCTCGGGCTCCACCGGCCTGCCCAAGGGTGTGATGGTGGAACAGCGCGGCATGCTCAATAACCAGTTGAGCAAGGTGCCGTACCTGGCCTTGAGCGACGCGGATGTGATTGCGCAGACCGCTTCGCAGAGCTTCGATATTTCCGTGTGGCAGTTCCTCGTTGCGCCGTTGTTTGGCGCACGGGTGGATATCGTGCCGAACGCCATCGCCCATGATCCCCAGGGCTTGTTGGAACATGTGCAGGCCCAAGGCATCACCGTGCTGGAAAGCGTGCCCTCGCTGATCCAAGGCATGTTGGCCCAGGACCGCATCGGCCTGGACGGCTTGCGCTGGATGCTGCCGACCGGTGAAGCGATGCCACCGGAGTTGGCGCATCAGTGGTTGTTGCGTTACCCCGAGATCGGGCTGGTGAACGCTTATGGTCCGGCGGAATGTTCGGACGATGTGGCGTTCTATCGCGTCGACCTGGCGTCGACCCGTGGCACCTATCTGCCGATTGGTACGCCCACCGACAACAACCGTCTGTACTTGCTGGACGGCGCACTGGAACTGGTGCCGCAAGGCGCGGTGGGTGAGTTGTGCGTCGCAGGCACCGGTGTCGGTCGCGGCTATGTCAGCGACCCGCTGCGCACCGCGCCGGTGTTTGTGCCCAACCCCTTCGGCGCACCGGGCGAACGCCTCTACCGCACCGGCGACCTCGCACGCCGTCGCAGCGACGGCGTGCTGGAGTACGTCGGGCGTGTCGACCATCAAGTGAAGATTCGCGGCTACCGCATCGAACTGGGAGAAATCGAAGCGCGTCTGCACGAACAACCGGAAGTGCGCGACGCGGCGGTGGGCGTGCAGGAAGGCGTCAACGGCAAGCACCTGGTCGGCTACCTGGTGGCGGCGGATGCAGCCCTGAACCCAAGCGAACGCCTCGACCGCATCAAGCAACGCCTGCGTGCCGAACTGCCCGAATACATGGTGCCGCTGCACTGGCTGTGGCTCGACCGCCTGCCGCTCAACGCCAACGGCAAACTCGACCGCAAGGCGCTGCCGGCGCTGGAGATCGGCCAGTTGCACAGCCAGGACTACCTGGCGCCGCGCAACGAACTGGAAAGCACCTTGACCGCGATCTGGGCCGAAGTGCTGAAGGTCGAGCGGGTGGGGGTGCAAGACAACTTCTTTGAACTGGGCGGGCATTCGTTGCTGGCCACACAGATTGCCTCGCGGGTGCAGAAGACCTTGCAGCGGGATGTGCCGCTAAGAGCGATGTTTGAATGCAGCACGGTGGCGGAGTTGGCTGAGTATATCGATGGGTTGGCGGCCAATGAGATCAGTGCCGAGAAGGTGGATCGGTTGAGTGATTTGATGGCGGAGTTGGAGGGACTTTAAGCGCGCCACTTGTCAGAACTGTCAGATCTGACAGTAGGCAAGATTTTTGATCCGGGCGTTAGATAACCGAAGTTTTTGGCTGGCATGGCCAGCCTCGACGGTTATCTAACGTTGGACAGGAGTCTTATCGTGGCTAAAAAACCGATCCCTAAAAAAACCTCCCCAGCTCAGGTTATGAGCGCTGCACCCGCCGCATCAATCAAGGCGATCACAGCTGAATTACCCTATGCGATCATCCAGTACGCTACGAACAATAGTCTGCTCTACCCTCTGGATGCCGCTCAAGGTACGACTGCGACACTGACGCTTCCCGCAGGAAGCATCCAGGTCATTGTCCATTTCGCTATTAAGGGCCAGAGCTGTGCAACATTTGCGCCGATCCATGTGGCGAGCGGCAATGTAGCCGATATTCCCTGGCAATGGATCAGTACCTGTATCGGGCATACGGTGCTGATCTGGTACGAAGCTGTTGTCGGTGGTAAGCGCGAAGAGTCACTGGTACTTGAACTTGAGATTCAGGACGTCCGCGAAGGTGATCTGCGTGAATCAATGCCTGAGTTCGCGCATGCCGAGTTGGAGTGGGGCACGCGGTGGTTGAACATGTTCAAGTTCATGGGGAACGAAACTATCCAGGTCAAGGCCTGGCCGATGATTCGGCCGGGCTCGCGGTTGTTTATTGTTGTTGCGGGTAATGAGCAAAACGTGCCGCCGTTATTCAAATGGGTGGCCTTTGATCATGTCGTGACTGAAGAGGAAGCGCGTGAGGGGTATGTGTTCGAGTTTGAGTTGTTGCGGGGCTGGCTAGCACGCTTGGATGATTACTCGTCATGTACCTGCCACTTGGGTGTTATCTGGGACGGTTGTGAGCCTGATGCACCGGTGTCTGATGTGAACCCGCTGCCTAGAAATGCTCAGGATTTCCATCAGCGCTCTACGGTGCTGTTGCGCGTCGATCCGACGCCTGACTTGCTAGCGCCCGGTATACGCGAAGCGGTCGACTGTGGCGTTGCCGGTTGGTTGATCAACCCAACCAACACCGTGAGCGGGGCCCATCTTGTGATTGCCTACGATGGCATGGCCCCCGGGGATGTTGTTTGCCCACATTTATCCGGCACCCCCGGCGCCGGTTCACCACCGTTTCCTTGTCACACCGTACAGCCCGGTGAAACCAGCCTTGTGTTCCCCGTGCCACCTTCGGCGATCAGTGCCAACTTCGGCAAGCCGGTGACGGCAAGCTATACCGTTTCGTTTAACGGTCTCGGCCCATGGCCATCGCCTTTCTTTACGGCCACTGTGCTCGAACCCACTGAGTTTCCGAAACCCTACATTGAACAGGTCACCGCTGGGGTCCTGGACCTTAAGACCTTCAACGATGACGCAACGGTCGTAGTGCCCATCTGGGACTACGCCGCCGTCGGACAGTGTGTCTGGGTCTGGATCTCCGGCACGTCGGCGGACGGTAGCCCTTACCTGTTTTATATCCTCATGGATGAGCCGCTTACCACAGGCTGGCTGGCCAATGGCGTCGATGCACCGATTTCCAGAGCTGAGCTGCAAGAGCTGGAAGATTGCAGTGACTTCGAGCTGCATGCAGCGGTGAGCTTCGATGGTAAATGCGATCTGGCGACGGCGATCGCCTTTCCGGCTCAGACTTTCAAAATCGAGCAAGAGCCGCTAGTGCTGCTTGAAGCCAAAGTAACGGAAGCGGTGGGCCCAAACTTGACCGCCTACAACGGGCGCAACGGCGTGCATGTTGAAGTGAAGTACGCCGGTAGCAATCCCAACCACTGCATCTCTGTCTGCTGGAAGAGGCCGGACGGTTCTTGCTGGCCGTTGACCCCGAAACCTGGCAGCACGACAGGCGCGGTTTTCTGGTTGTTGCCGCCGGAAGCCGTGATCGAGAGCATGGGTAAAGTAGTGGAGATCATTTACACCGTCACCACCGCCTGCAAGGTGCAGACCTCACCGCCTTTGAACTTGAACATCAGTTTGCCTGTGCGCCTGGAAACGCCGAACGTGCGGCAGGGCACGCCTCCCAGAACGCAAAATGCCATTCTGGATACGCGCACGTTCACCGGGAATGCCGAATCCTTCATAGATTGGATGTGGTTCCTGCGAGCAGGGCAGAAGTGCTGGCTCCGGGCGACCGCAATCGATAAGACAGGCGCTCCCTACAGTTTTGTTGTTTATGCGGCGCGAACGATTACAGAGGGTGAAGAAGCGGCAGCAGTAGAGGTGGCAGCAGCTGTGTTGCGGTCCGAGTTGGACAAGGCGAAGGATCAGTCTTCAATGACCCTCACATACAGTGTGGTCACGGACGGCAGTGGGCTTGAGAGCAATGCAATAGTGTGCCCGTCGCGGGTGTTGATCATTCGAGTTCCCTTCTATGATCACACCAGCTTCGATCCAGCCGACGGTGGCTGGAATGGCTGGCAGAGGGGGGCGGGTGCTACTGATCCCAGGGATCTGGTACTCGTGAGTGGTCCCTTACCTTGGGGCTTGGGTTATTGGTTGCGTGACTGGGGATATACCAATACATCCAACCCGGCCACGCAGAGCGAGAAGATGTTCAAGATTTTCATCGGTTTGGACGCAGGGCGTACATACACATACGAAGCCTGGATACGCGATGATGCCGGCATACCCTTCCCGCCTCGTATGGTGTTAACAGCAGATGGAAAAGATGTCACCGCAGTGCGAGAACCTGGTACAGCTTGGGAACTGCTGAAGGGAACGTTTGTCGCCACTTCAAACACGGTCAGACTCGGCATTGACAATCGCCGGATGGGAATAAACGGCGCCAATGACTTTGCAGTCACTCGGATCATGGTGTTCGAGTAACTCAGATTCCATGGGGTGTTGCGAAGATAGGGCCTTCACTGTGTGAAGGCCCTTTTCGTAGGGCCGTTGGGTAACTCACTTCGGCCCCATAATCTTCCCCAACTTCTCCGGCGAAGGCGCCCCCTGCTGTTGCTGCAACCCACCCTTGTCATCCAGATAGAAAATCGCCGGCGTCGCGGACAATTCCAGCTCATCCATCAACTTCATGTTGCTATCCAGCTTGGCCTCGATATCGGCCGGGATCTTGTCCAGCGCCTGCAACTTACTGCCTTTGCCGGCGGCTTCATGTTCTTCAAGGGCTTTTTGCGGATCCTTGGCGGCGAACAGCGCAGCGGATTTGCCTGGGCTGTCTTCGCGGATGATGCCAACCATGATGTGGCGCAGCTGCACTTTGCCGGACTTCACCCACGGACGCGCCTGTTCCCAGAACATATTGCAGTAAGGGCAGTTGGGGTCGCTGAACAGGTAGACGATGCGGGGCGCTTTCACGTCGCCGTCCTGGATCCAGCTGCTTTTTTCCATCTTGGCCCAGACTTCCTTGGCCATCGGCGCGTACACCAGTTTTTCCAGCGGCGCGCTGCTCAGGTCGTTGCCTTGGGCGTCGTACAAGTTGCCGGCGATCACGCTTTTGCCGTCGGCGGTCAGGTACAGGGCCATGCCACGGTTCTGGTATTGCGCGGCGTAGCCGGTGAGGCCGCTGGGGGCGTCGAATTTGCCAAGGATCTTGGCGCCCTTGGCCTCGATCTGTTTGATCGGCGCCGGCCAGTCTTCGGCCTGGGCCAGGGTGGCCGCGAGCGTCAGCGGCAGCAGGGTCAGCAGGTGGCGGAGGCGAGGCATGTCGGTTTCCTTTGTGGGGCGGTGTCGAAGGGTTCCATGGCACGGGCCAGGCTGGCTTGGGACAGTTCGCCGAGGTGGCTGTTGATCAGGCGCCCTTCGGCGCTATAGAACAGCGTCGTCGGCAAGGCCATCGAGCCCACGGCTTGGCCGAGGCGGCCGCTGGCGTCGAATAAAACGTTGTCGAGGGTCAGGCCCTGGGTGGCGAGGAAGGTGCTGACGCTCTGCATGCTTTCGGCCTGGTTGACGAACAGGAAGGTCACGTCAGGGCGTTGGTGCTGGGCACGTTCCAGCACCGGCATCTCGCGACGGCACGGCGGGCACCAGGTGGCCCACAGGTTGATCACCAGCGGGCCGCCTTTGTAATCGGTCAGTTGCACCACGTCGCCATTGGCGTTGCGCAGGGTGATGTCCGGCAGCTGCGAGCCTTTGTCGTAGAGGCTCAGGGACAGACTGGTCAGCCCCCAGAACACCAGGCCGGTGACCACCCCGGCAGCCAGCGGCGTGCGCAGGGCCGGGCGGCGCCAGCCGTACAGCAGCGCGCCCAGGATCAGCGCGATCACGCCAGGCCAGGCGAGGAAACCGCCGTCGCGCAGGTCGACCATCTGCAGCGGCGCGTGGCTGTAGTCACTCCAATACATCAGCACAAAGCTGACGCGGGCCACCAGCATGCCCAGCAGGAACAGGCTGAACAGTACCGATTCCGGGTTTTCACCACCACGCTTGGCCACGCGCCAGCCCACCAGGGTGGCGAGAATCAGCGCGCTGATCAGCAGGATGTGATTCAGGGCGATGGCGAAGGTGCCGATGGTCAGGGTCAGCATTCAGAGGGCGTCCCGGGTTTGCGTCCAGCGTTGCAGGAAAGCGGCGGCATCCACTTCGCCGGTGATGCGTTGGGCGCGGCGCTCTTCACCGTCCGGGCCGATCCACACGAAGCTCGGCGGGCCAGGGACTTTGTAGCGGCCGAGCAGCTCGCGGCTGGCGGCGTTGTCGGCGGTGACGTCCAGGCGCAGCAGGCGTACGTCTTTCAGGGCAGCCATCACCTCGGGTTTGCCGAACACCTGTTTTTCCATGATCTTGCACGACACGCACCAGTCGGCGTAGTAGTCCACCAGCACCCACTGGCCTTGGGCCTTGGCGCTGTCGAGCTGACTTTGCAGCACGGCGGGGTCGCTGATGGTCATGAAGGCGTCGTGGGCGTTCGGTGCGGCGGCGATCCGCGAACCGCTGTAGACCTTCAACGGTTGCCACAGGTCATCGCTGCCACCGGCTGCGCCCACTACCAGCACCGCGCCCCACAGGCCGAGCACCAGGGAACCGGCGCCAAACACCTTGGCGGCCAGGCCGTATTCGCGGGCCAGGGTCCAGCCGCAGTAGGCCATCACCAACGCGAGTGCGCCCCACAGGCCGATCCACAGGCTTTCATCGACCACTGGGCGAATCATCAGCACGGCGGTGCCGAGGAACAGGAAGCCGAAGACGCCCTTGAGTACGTTCATCCAGGTGCCCGGCTTGGGCAGGAAGCGATTGCCCACGGTCACCAGCAGCAACAGCGGAATGCCGATGCCAATGCCCATGGCGAACAGGATCAGGCCGCCGTGCAAGGCGTTGCCGCTCTGGGCGATATACAACAGCGCGCCGGCCAGGGGTGCGGTCATGCACGGGCCCACCAGCAGGCCGGACAGTGCGCCGAGAACTCCCGCACCGACCAGGCTGCCGCCGCTTTGCTGGCGGCTGACATTGTCCAGGCGATCACGCAGGAAGGCCGGCAGTTGCAGTTCAAAGAAGCCGAACATCGGCAGGGCAAGAATCACGAACAGGGCGGCGAAGCTGCCGAGAATCCACGGCGTTTGCAGCCAGGCGGCAAGGTTGCCACCCAGCAAGGCCGCCAGCACGCCGAGCGCGGCATACACCAGCGCCATGCATACGACGTAGCTGCTGGCCAGGGCAAACCCGCGCCGCGGGCTTGCGCCGCTGCCGACCACCAGGCCGGCGAGAATCGGCAGCATCGGCAACGAGCATGGGGCAAAGGCCAACAGCAGTCCCAAGCCAAAGAATATCAGCAGGCTCCAACCCAGGCTGCGTTGTTGCAGGCCACTGGCCAGGCTCTGATCCTGGGCTTCGGCGGTCGCGGCAACGGCCGGGTTGCCCCCCAGGTCCACGGTGATCGACTGCGGCGGATAGCACAGGCCCGCATCGGCGCAGCCCTGCCAGCCCAACTTGACCTGGCCGGTGGCGCCGACCGGGATTTTCACTTCCAGGCCCTGGCGATACACCTCCTGGTCGCCGAAGAATTCATCGCTATGGGCCTCGCCTTGCGGCAACGCGGGCTTTTCGGCCAGGCCATCGAATTTCATGCGCTGCTTGTACAGGTAGTAACCGTCGGCAATCTGCCAATACAGCTGGGTCTCGCCACTTTCAAGACGTTCGGAGGTAAAGGTGAAGGCTTTGCCCACCGGGAGGAAATCGGGTTTGGTCTCAAACGGGTTGCCCGGCGCGGCCTGGGCAAACCCCGCGAACAACACCAGCAGAAAGGTAAACAGATGCCGCATGGTCAAGCCTTAGTTCGATGCAAGTAGGCACACAATGTGTGGCGTTGATTAACCGATGATTAACCGAGGCTATTCTAGATTGAGTGTGGGGGGGTTAGCGGCATAATCTGCAGTTAATCCGCCGCACTTTTAATCACCCCATCTTTCATGAAGGGTTCACCATGCACGTACTGGTCTGTGAAGACGACGAACTGATCGCCAGCGGCATCGTGGCTGGCCTGACCGCCCAGGGTTTTACCGTGGAGCGCGTGGCCTCGGCCAGCGCCGCGCGCGCCATGCTCAGGGCCGCCACGTTCGACATCATGGTGCTCGACCTCGGCCTGCCGGACGAAGACGGCCTCAAGCTGTTGCAGCAACAGCGCAGCCAGGGCCTGGAAATTCCGGTACTGATCCTCACCGCGCGCGATTCGGTAACCAACCGCGTCGACGGCCTGCAAGCCGGCGCCGATGACTACCTGCTCAAACCCTTCGACCTGCGCGAACTCGCCGCCCGCCTGCAAACCCTGCTGCGTCGCGTGGCGGGGCGCAGCGTCAACCTGATCGAACATGGCCGCCTGGCCTACGACCCCAGCAGCCGCGAAACCTTCCTGGGCGGCGAGCCGGTGGATCTGTCGCGCCGCGAGCAGGCGCTGTTGCAGGCCCTGTTGCATAACAAAGGCCGGGTGCTGTCCAGCGAACAGCTCAAGGACAGCGTCTACGGCTTCAATGACGAATTGGAAAGCAACGCCCTCAACGTGCATATCCACCACCTGCGGCGCAAATTGGGCAACGGCATCGTCGAGACCGTGCGCGGCCTGGGCTATCGCCTGGGCCCGGCGGACGGGGGCGAGGACGCATCGTGAAAAGCCTGCGCCTGCGCCTGACGTTCAAGCTGGGCGCCGCTTTTGTGTTGATCTGGGCGCTGGCGGCCGCCTGGATGCTCAACGACCTGCGTAACCAGATGATGTTCTCTCTCGACCAACGCCTGGTGGCGTCGGCGCGCATGGTGGCGGGGCTGACCGAGCAGATGCCGGGCCTGGCCAGTGTGAGCGGCGGTGCGCATTTCCATGGGGCACAACTGAATGTGCCAGGGGGTATGGCGTGTCAGGTCAGTTCCTTGCGTGGCGAAGTGCTGGCGCGCAGTCATGCCACGCCGGATGAAGGCCTGGAGTCGCGCCAGAGTGGCTTTCGTGACCAGGTGATTGATGGCGTGAATTGGCGCAGTTTCACCCTGTCCCGTGGTGACCTGTTGATCACCACCGCCGACCGTCAGGTGGAGCGTGAGGCGTTGAACCTGTCGATCCTGCTGGCTGCTTCGGTGCCGGTCGGCGTGGCAATGCTTGGCTGCCTGTGCCTGCTGTGGTTGGGCATCGGCCAGAGCCTGCTGCCGCTCAACCGCATGCGTGACGCCCTGATGCGGCGCAGTGCCGATTCCCTGGAACCTTTGCAGATCCACCCGTTGCCCAGCGAGCTCAAGCCGCTGCTCGACACCCAGAACCAACTGTTGCAACGTATCGCCAAGACCATCGAGCGCGAACGCCGCCTCACCGGCGACGCCGCCCACGAACTGCGCAGCCCGCTGACGGCGATCAAGACCCACCTGCAAGTGGCGCGTATGACCGACGGCGCAGCCCGCGACCAATCCCTGGCCCACGCCGAGGAGGGCGCCGACCGCCTGCATCGCACCCTGGAGCAATTGCTGCTGCTGGCGCGGGTGGAGGGCAACCTGTCATTTGACGATGGCATGCACTCCAGTGCCGAGGACGTGGCACGGCTGGCCATCCAGGATGCCAATGCCGGCGATAACGCGCGTATCGACCTGATCCTGCCGGACAGTCTGTCCGCTACCCCGGTGGAAATGCCGGTGGGCCTGGCGGTCGCAGCCCTGCGCAATCTGCTGGACAACGCCCTGCGCCATACGCCTGCGGACACACGGGTGGAACTGCGCGTATTGATCGAGGCGGATAACGTGGTGTTCCGCGTGCGTGACCACGGCCAGCAGATTTCGCCGGAGGACCTGCAGTACCTGACCCAACGCTTCTGGCGCAATGGCAGCAGCGAAGGCTGCGGCCTGGGCCTGGCGATTGTGCAAGCAATCGTGCAGCGCTGCTCCTGCTCGCTGAAGTTCGACAGCCAGCCGGATGGCCTGCGCGTCGACCTGGGCATGCCGCTGCGGCGCTGATCACTTTTCTTTCAAGTGCCACATAGTTACCGCCCTCCTGAGGATCAAGCCTTCAGGATGGCGGTAATTTTTTTGCGCTTGAACGGGCTGAACGACTCGGCCTGTATTGAAAAGGACGGTTCTTATGTTGGTCATCGATACAAGCTTCCCTGCCAAAGGTTTCAACGAACGCAACGGCGAGCCCGTGCGGCAGGTGATCCTGCATTACACCGCGGCACCTTTTGGCTCCTCCCTGCGCACCCTGACCCAGGATGGCGTGAGTGCGCACTACCTGCTGCCCGACCCCGGCGACCCCAGCTACCGCGCCGCAGGCTACGAAGAGTTGCGGGTGTTCCGGTTGGTGGAAGAGGACAAGCGCGCCTGGCATGCCGGGGTGAGCCATTGGGCGGGGCGCGACAACCTCAACAGCCGCTCGGTTGGCATCGAGATCGTCAACCTGGCACTGGATGACGGCGGTGTGTTCACCTTTCCCGCCTACGGTGAGGAACAAGTCGAGGTGTTGATTGCCCTGGTGCGCGACATTCTCGGACGTTATCCACAGATTGGGCCTACCGACATTCTCGGGCATTCGGACGTGGCGTTCAGCCGCAAGAGCGATCCAGGGCCGCAACTGCCGTGGCGGCGCTTGTATGACGCCGGAGTAGGGGCCTGGTTTGATGAGCCGTCCCAGACGATGTATCAACGCCGCTTCTGCCTGGGGCTGCCGTCGGAAGTCGAGGTGGAGCGGGCGTTTCAACGCTACGGGTATGCGCCGGCGAAGAATCGGCAGGGGTTTGAACAGCGCACGCGAGCGTTTCAGATGCACTTTCGTCCACGGGATTATCGTGGGTTTCTGGATGCTGAAACCTGCGCGATTCTTTATGCGTTGAATGAAAAGTACCAGGGGCTGTGCGGTTGACGGTTTTTCGCGACCGGAGGAGTAAATCCTCCTGACGCTGGTGCGTTTCCAGAACAGGAAATCCGTGCGCATGCCCCTTGGGCCAGACGCCAGCGGATCGGCAGTTTGGTCACCATCATCAGCGTATTGAGGGATCGAGAAATGTCAGTCGCCACCAGCCGTATCGAAGACGCCCCGGTGCATGAAACACTTTACCAGTTCGACGAAACCCCGCTGCTCGCCCGCCAGCGCCAGCAGGAATCCAACGCCCGCAGCTACCCGCGACGCATTCCCCTGGCGCTCAAACGCGCCAAGGGCCTCTATGTGGAAGACGTGGAAGGCCGCCGTTTCATTGACTGCCTGGCCGGTGCGGGCACCTTGGCGCTCGGGCATAACCACCCGGTGGTGATCGAGGCGATCCAGCAAGTGCTGGCCGACGAATTGCCCCTGCACACCCTGGACCTGACGACACCGGTCAAGGATCAGTTCGTACAGGACCTGTTCGGTCTGTTGCCGCCTGCGTTGGCGCGGGAAGCGAAAATCCAGTTCTGCGGCCCTACTGGCACGGATGCGGTGGAAGCTGCATTGAAGTTGGTACGCACCGCCACCGGGCGCAGCACCGTACTGTCTTTCCAGGGCGGCTACCACGGCATGAGCCAGGGCGCGTTGAGCCTGATGGGCAGCCTGGGGCCGAAAAAACCTTTGGGAGCCTTGCTCGGCAATGGCGTGCAGTTTTTGCCGTACCCCTACGACTACCGTTGCCCGTTCGGCCTGGGCGGCGCCGAAGGGGTGCGGGTCAACCTGCATTACCTGGAAAACCTGCTGAACGATCCCGAAGCAGGCGTGCTATTGCCGGCGGCGGTGATCGTCGAAGTGGTGCAGGGCGAGGGCGGTGTGATCCCAGCGGACCTCGACTGGCTGCGCGGCCTGCGCCGTATCACCGAGCAGGCGGGCGTGGCGTTGATCGTTGATGAAATTCAGAGCGGTTTCGGTCGCACCGGCAAGATGTTTGCGTTCGAACACGCCGGCATCATTCCGGATGTGGTGGTGATGTCCAAGGCCATCGGCGGCAGCTTGCCGTTGGCGGTGGTGGTGTATCGCAACTGGCTCGACACCTGGCTGCCGGGCGCCCACGCCGGGACCTTCCGGGGTAACCAGATGGCGATGGCGGCAGGCTCGGCGGTGATGCGCTACCTCAAGGATCACGACCTGGCCGGTCACGCTGCGGCCATGGGCGAACGCCTGGGCGAACACCTGCGCATCCTGCAACGCGACTTTCCACAGCTGGGCGATATTCGCGGTCGTGGGCTGATGCTGGGTGTGGAACTGGTAGACCCGAATGGCCCACTAGACATCCAGGGCCATCCACCCGTGCACCGCCAACTGGCGCCACTGGTGCAGCGTGAATGCCTCAAGCGCGGCTTGATCCTGGAACTCGGTGGCCGGCACGGCAGCGTGGTGCGTTTCCTGCCGCCGCTGGTAATTACTGCGGCTGAAGTCGACCAGGTGGCGGACATCTTCGGGCGCGCGTTGGCGGCGGCGGTCGCCAGCCTCTAATTTTTTGCACCCTTGGTACGTTTCTACAGATATCAGTGCTGCGCGCGGTGCGCAGCCAGTCTTTCAGCGATGGAGAACAGCAATGACCTCAGTATTTGACCGCGACGACATCCTGTTTCAGGTAGTGGTCAACCACGAAGAACAGTATTCCATCTGGCCCGACTACAAGGCAGTGCCAGAAGGCTGGCGCACCGTGGGCAAGAGCGGCCTGAAGAAAGAATGCCTGGCCTACATCGAAGAAGTCTGGACGGATATGCGTCCGTTGAGCTTGCGCCAGAAGATGGATGGGGCTGCGCTCGCGGGCTGAGACGGGTGGGCTTACTGTGGTGAGCGGGCTTCTGTGGTGAGCGAGCTTGCTCGCGCTGGAGTGCGAAGCGCTCCCGGCTTTTTAGGGGCTGCTGCGCAGCCCAGCGCGGGGCAAGCCCGCTCACCACAGGTCAAGCCCGCTCATCACGCCAACCCTGCCCACCACAGAAAACCATCTCGGCGATTAGTTGGTGTATAGGTAATCCGTCGCCAACGACGCCAACGTCCTCACTCCCACCACCAACGCCGACTCATCCACAAAGAACCCCGGATTGTGGTTCGGCGCCGCCTTGCTCATGTCCTGATCCCTTGGCGTCACGCCCAGGAACACAAACAGTCCCGGTGCCTCCTTGGCATAAAACGAGAAGTCCTCGGCACCGCCCACCAACGGACCCTGCACCACGTCATCCTGGGCCGCCCAGCGCAGGCTCGGCAACATCTTCTCGGTCAGCGCCGGGTTGTTGATGGTGGGATCGTACTTCTCGATGATGGTGACTTCGGCCTTGGCGCCACCACTTTCAGCGATTTTCTCCACGGTCTGGCGCACGTCCGCGTGCAGCTTCTGGCGGATGCCATAGTCGTAGGAGCGAATGGTGCCGGTCATGTCCACCGACTCCGGAATGATGTTGTAGCGCGTGCCGCCATTGATGGTGCCAATGCTCACCACCGACGGGAATGACGAGATATCGGTGCGGCGGCTGACCACGGTCTGCAGGCCGACAATGGTCTGCGCGCCCACGGTGATCGGGTCGATGCCGTCCCAAGGGCGACCGGCGTGGGTCTGCTTGCCGAGGATCTTGATGCGCAAATCGTCCGAGCTGGCCAGGGTCGGTCCCGGACGGTAGGCAATCTGGCCGGCGGGCACACCGGCCCACACGTGCAGGCCGAACACCGCGTCCGGCTTGGGCGCCTTCATCACGCCTTCCTGCACCATCATTTTGGCACCCCAGGTGTTTTTGCCGTCGGGGATGAAATCGCTCGGGCCTTCCTCGGCCGGTTGGAAGTAGAACACCACGGTGCCCGGCAAGCGTTCGCGCATGCCGGTCAGGATTTTCGCGGTGCTCAGTAGGATAGCGACGTGGGCGTCGTGGCCGCAGGCGTGCATCACGTCGACTTCCTTGCCCAGGTAGGTGCCTTTGGCGTTGGAGGCGAAGGGCAGGTCGGCGACTTCCTTCACCGGCAGCGCATCCATGTCTGCGCGCAGGGCGACGGTGGGGCCGGGCAGGGCGCCTTTCAGAACAGCAACAACGCCCGTACGGGCGACGCCGGTTTTTACCTCAAGGCCCAGGTCGCGCAATTGTTTCGCGACCAGCTCGGCGGTGCGGGTTTCGGTGTTGCCCAGTTCCGGGTGGGCATGGATGTCGCGTCGGGTTTCCAGCAGCGCCGGCTCAAGGGCTTTTGCCTGCGCGGCAATTTCCTCCCGGGCGCTGTCCTGGCCGCTGCTGGCGGCTATCACGGCACTGCTGGCGACCCCGCACAACATGCCAAAAATCCACGGGTGTGTCAGACCGGTTAAACGCATAAGGACCTCTCCTGAGTTTATTGTTGTTGATCTTTCTCCTGCACAGTGCCAGCGGTTACCACCTGCACGCTCAGGCGCGGCGTGGCCAGGTCCAGCCCGGCCTCGTCCAGATGGCGCTTGAGGGACAGGTTGAACGCCCGCGACACTTCCCACTGCTTGATCGGCGCGGTCTTGAAGCGTGCGCGCAGAATCGCGCTGCCCGACTCGAAACTCTCCACGCCTTGAATCTCCAGCGGCGACCAGATATTGCGGCGCTGCAGCGGGTCGTTGCGCATCTTCTGGCCGACATCGCGCATCAGCTTGATGGCGTCGTCGATCTCCATGTTGTAGGGGATCGCCACACGGAAGATCGCGTAGCCGAACTCCCGCGAGTAGTTCTTGATGCTCTTGATCTCGCTGAACGGGATGGTGTGCACGATGCCGTCGATGTCGCGCAGGCGCACGGTACGGATGGTCAGGCCTTCGACGGTGCCGAGGTGACCGCCGACATCCACGTAGTCATCGATGGCCAGGGAGTCTTCGATGATGATGAACAGGCCGGTGATCAAGTCCGCCACCAGTGACTGCGCGCCGAAACCGATGGCCAGGCCGATCACACCCGCACCCGCCAACAGCGGCGTGACGTTCATGCCCATGTTCGCCAGGGCAACGATGGCGGCGATGATGAAGATGGTCACGAACAGCACGTTGCGGATCAGCGGCATCATGGTCTGCGCGCGGGCGTTGGCCAGGCCTTTGCGCGAGCGGGTGAGCGCGTGATGGATCGCGGTGTCGCTGAGAATCCAGATCAACCAGGCAAACAGCAGGGTCCCGGCCAGGCCGAACAGCTTGACGCTGACTTCATGGCCATCGCCTTCGGTAAAGCGGATCAGCGACAGGCCCCACACCCGCAAGCCCAGCTCGATAAACACCAGCCACACCACCAAATGAGCCAGGGTGTAGACGAAGCTTTTCAGGCGCTCGGAGTACAGCGCATGGCGTTTGTGCCCACGTTGCGGCTTGAGGGCGTGACGCCGTACCAGGCCGTTGATCACCATGCACAGCACCAGCAGCACCGTGCACAGCAGCGATTGGCGCAGTGCTGTGCTGGTATCGCCCGCCGAGACGAAGGTAGCGAATAGCGAAATACCCACCAACAGCAGCGCGGGGATGTACCAGAAGGAACCGATGATTTCGATGGTGTCGCTGAGCGCACGGCGTGTGAGGCGGCGCGACAGTGGCTGATTGCGGATCAGGTGGGCGATGGGGCGGCGGAAGCGCAGGATGAACACGCCAGTGGACAACGCCGCCATCACATTGGCGATGGTCGCGGCGGTATGTGACAAGTGCTGCCCCAGTGCTGCGACCAGCCGCGGGTCGCTCAAGGCTTCACCGAAGGCGGCAAAGCTGCCGATCCACCACAGCGGGCGGAACGCCTGGTGACGCAGGATGTACAACGCGCGATGGCGATGCGGGCCGTCGAGCACGGAAAACGCAATCACGCAGATCGCCGAGAAACAGGTGCCCACCACCAGCGCGTAGGCCAACACCATCGCCAAGGATTTGCCCAGGGACGACGGCAGGGCATAACTCAGGTACACCGTGATCACCAAAGCAATCAGCCATGGGCCGAGTTTACGCAGGGCAAAACGCACCATGTCCCAGGTACGCGGATGTTGCGGCAGTTCTTCGGGCAGGCCGAAGCGTTCGCGCACGCGGTGGCTGAGCCAGATCAGCGCGGCGGCGAGCAGGCTCCACACGGCAAGGATCAGGGCAAAACCGAAAATGATCGGCAACCATTCGTTGGCCGGCAGTATCAGTGCACTGAGTTCTTCCTTGGCCTGGTCGATTTCATTGGACCAGCGCCCCAGGGGGCTATCGGCCCCCGAAAACTGTGCTTCCAGGTTGGCCAGGGTGCCGCCGATCAACCCCAGCACGCCTTCTTCGGCGGCCGGCTGGGCTTTTTTCGTGGCTTCACGGAGCTTTTTCAGGTCGCTCAGCAATTGGGTGCGTTGCTGGTCGTTTTCCAGGGTCTTGATCACCTCGTCCAACGACTGCCCCAGCGGCACTTCGGCCTGGGGCTGGGTCTTGTTGGTGTTGCCGAGCAGGCCGGGCAAGCCCACGGCATGGGCAGGCGTCAGCGGCAGCAGCGTCAGCAGGGCGATCAAGCAATAGCAGGGCAGGGCAAACAGGCGGGAAAGCACGAGGCGGTCAACCTTGGAAACGACGAGTTGACCGAGTGTACGAGCGCAATCGTCATTCAGCCAGTTTTGCGAGGATCTTGTACACCACAGTGCCCAGGATCAGCAGCATGCCGATCCACATGCCAAACACACCGAGGGGTTTGTCACGGAAGTTGAAGCCCACGGCGAGCATGATCATGCCGATCAGGATCGGGATCAGCATGGCGTGGAAGGAGGACATGGAGATCATGGTGCGACGGCCTTGTCGGAGTGGGAATACTGACAAGTCTAGGTCGGATTGCAGGAAGTGGGGTTGATGTGTATCAGAAACACATCAACCCCATGCCACATCAGGGCAAGTCGTGACTCGCGTAGAACGCGCCCAACACCTTCACCAGATGCGCCAAATCATGGCTGCCGCACAGCTCGCGAATGGAGTGCATGGCAAACGTCGGCAAGCCGATGTCCACGGTGCGCACGCCCAGGTGGCTGGCGGTGATCGGGCCGATGGTGGAGCCGCAGCCCATGTCGCTGCGCACCACGAAGCTCTGTACCGGTACTTCCTGGGCCATGCACAGGTGGCGGAAGAACCCGGCGGTTTCGCTGTTGGTGGCGTAGCGCTGGTTGCTGTTGACCTTGATCACCGGGCCTGCGTTGAGCTTGGGGCCGTGGTTGGCGTCATGCTTCTCGGCGTAGTTGGGGTGCACGCCGTGGGCGTTGTCCGCAGACACGAGCAGGGATTTCTGAATGGTGCGTACGAATTCATCCCCTTCCGGCAACAAGCGGCGCAGGGTCTGTTCCAGCATCGGGCCATCGGCACCGCACGCCGAGCAGGAGCCGACTTCTTCGTGGTCGTTGCACACCAGCACGCAGGTCTCTTCGCTGTCGCTGGTGAGCAAGGCTTGCAGGCCGGCGTAGCACGACAGCAGGTTGTCCAGGCGCGCGCCGGCGATGAAGTCGCCGTTCAGGCCGATGACCGCGGCGCTTTGGGTGTCGTAGAAGCTCAGCTCGTAGTCGAGCACCACATCGGCGTTCAAGCCATGTTCCCGTGCCAGCTGCTCGGTGAGCACGGCGCGGAAGTCCACGCGCTCGTCACCGGCAAATTGCGCGAGGATCGGCGGCAGCTCGGTCTGGGCATTGATCGCCCACCCTTGGTTGGCTTCACGGTTCAGGTGAATGGCCAGGTTGGGGATGATAGCGATGGGCAGCTTGAAGTCGATCAGTTGGCTTTCGACCTTGCCGTCGCGGCGGAAGGTCACGCGGCCGGCCAGGGACAGGTCGCGGTCGAACCACGGTGCCAGCAGTGCGCCGCCGTAGACTTCCACGCCCAGTTGCCAGAAACCCTGGCGTTGCAGCTCAGGTTGGGGCTTGACCCGCAGGCACGGGCTGTCGGTATGGGCGCCGACCAGACGGATACCACCCTGCAGCGGCGAATGGCGGCCGAGCTTGAAGGCGATGATCGACGAATCGTTGCGGGTCACGTAATAGCGACCGTTGGCCTCGGTGGTCCAGGTCTCGCGCTCGTCGAGACGCTGGTAACCGGCCGCTTCCAGGCGCTGGGCCAGGGCGGCAGTGGCATGAAAAGGAGTAGGGGAGGCCTTGAGGAAGTCGATCAGGCCTTGATTCAACGCTTCGCGCATAAATAGCTCCAGACAGCAGTGCCGCGAGTTTACCGTATTTATTCTTCAGAACGGCGCAGGGCACTCGAAACGCAAACGCTCGCCGCTTTGCGGATGGGTGAAGCTCAGCATGCTTGCATGCAGGCACAGGCGCGGCCAGGCAGCCAGGGCTTGCTCATGGGCATACAGGCCATCACCCAGCAAGGGGTGGCCGATGGAAAGCATGTGCACGCGCAGCTGATGCGAACGCCCGGTAATCGGCGTCAGCTCCACGCGGCACCAATCCCCACAACGCTCCAGCACCTTCCAGAAGGTCAGCGCGTGCTTGCCGAATTCGTGGTCCACCGCATGCCGTGGCTTGGTCGGCGGGTCGTAGCGCAGGGGCAGGTCGATGCTGCCGCTGTCCAGTTCCGGTTGGCCCCAGGCCAGGGCGGTGTAGGCCTTTTCGGTTTCACGGTCGTGAAACTGGCGGGACAGTTCGCGGTGGGTGTCGGCGTCACGGGCCAGCAGGATGATGCCTGAGGTTTCCCAGTCCAGGCGATGCACGATGCGGGCTTCGGGGTAGCCGTTTTCCTGCAGGCGGGTGATCAGGCAGTCCTTGTTGTCATCGGCGCGGCCAGGCACCGAGAGCAGCAGGGTGGGCTTGTTCACCACCAGGACGGCGTCGTCCTGATGCAGGATATGAATGTTGGACAGCGGCATTAAACAGCCTCGTAACAAACGCCAACGGCGGCTCGCCCACCCGGCCCCCAAAAAGGGATCAGGGTGAACGAGCCGCCGTGGCGGCCGCCTGTTCGATCAACGATCAGGCAGGGTGATATTGAGTTCCAGAATCGAGCAGCTGCCGTCATTTTCCAGGGCGACATGCACGTCATCGTTGCCGATATTGACGTACTTGCGGATTACCTCGACCAGTTCCTTCTGCAAGGCTGGCAGGTAGTCCGGTGTACTGCGTTGGCCGCGTTCGTGCGCCACGATGATCTGTAGACGCTCTTTCGCTACCGACGCGGTACTTGGCTTTTTGTTGGCGCGAAAGAAGTCGAGAAATTTCATTGTTTAGTTGCCTCCAAAGATACGCTCGAAGAATCCCTTCTTCTTGACATCGAGGAAGCGGTGTTCCACGGTCTTGCCCAGCAAACGATCGACGGCATCGCTGTACGCCTGGCCGGCGTCGCTCTGGTCGTCAAGAATCACCGGAACACCCTGGTTGGAGGCCTTCAGGACCGCCTGGGATTCTGGAATCACGCCCAGCAGGGTCACTGCGAGGATTTCCTTCACGTCTTCAACACCGAGCATTTCGCCATTGCTGACGCGCTCAGGGTTGTAACGGGTGAGCAGCAAATGCTCCTTGATCGGGTCCTGGCCTTCTTCGGCGCGCTTGGATTTGCTGGCCAGCAGGCCCAGCATGCGATCCGAGTCACGGACGGAGGAGACTTCCGGGTTGGTCACGACGATGGCTTCATCCGCGAAGTACATGGCCAGGTGAGCACCGGTTTCGATACCGGCCGGCGAATCGCAGACCACGTATTCGAAGGTTTCCTTCAGCTCGGCCAGGACTTTGCGCACGCCTTCTTTGGTCAGCGCGTCTTTGTCACGGGTCTGGCTGGCGGCCAGCACGTACAGGTTCTCAAGGCGCTTGTCCTTGATCAGGGCCTGTTGCAGGTTGGCTTCACCATTGACCACGTTGACGAAGTCATACACCACGCGGCGTTCGCAGCCCATGATCAGGTCGAGGTTACGCAAGCCGACGTCGAAGTCGACAATAACTGTCTTGTGGCCGCGCAGAGCGAGACCGGTACCGATAGCGGCGCTGGTGGTGGTCTTACCCACACCACCCTTGCCGGATGTAACCACGAGAATCTTGGCCAAGGTGTTTCACCCCTAAGGAAGAAGGACGTTTCGGTCCCTGAAAAACATCTCTTGGAACTCGCTGCAGGCGGACAGCCTTGTAGGAAAAAATAATTCCTACATAAGTAATGCCGGTTTCGCTGTGCTATCAGAGTCTAGAGATGCTTGGAAAATGCGGCAGTATCCGTTAAAGACGGATGATGTTCAACACATCGCCCGACAGGTTGACCTGCACCGAAGCCCCCCACAGCGGATCACGGCGCAAATCTTCTGAAACCTTGTACTGGCCTGCGATGGACACTAGCTCAGCGGTCAACTGCTGGCAAAAAATACGGGCCTTGGTATCACCCTTGATGCCGGCGAGGGCACGTCCGCGCATCGGGCCGTATACATGGATGTTGCCATCGGCGAGAAGTTCCGCCCCTGGGCTGACCGAGGAGATCACTACCAGGTCGCCGCCCTGGGCGTAAATCTGTTGCCCGCCGCGTACGGGCGAGGTGATGATCTTTGTAGGCTTGATCGCAGGCTCCGGTGGTTTTTCCGGTTTTTTCTTCTCTTCACCGACCAATGGTTCAAGTGGACGCTCGCGCGCACCGGATGGTGGCAGTACTGGCAGTTCAATAGCGATCGCTGCAGCAATGTCTTCGATACGGCTGGCGCGAATCGCCAGGGTGCGCAGGCCATGGGAGCGGCATACGCGCATCAGGCCGGGCAGGTCGATGCTGCCCTGGCCGGCGGGCAATTTGTCCAGGGCCAGCACCAGCGGGGCATTGTTGAAAAAGTTGGGGGCCAGGGCGACCTTGGCGGCGAGCTGGCGGTCCAGGGCGTCGAGGTCGTTACGGGCAAGTTCCAGCACGGTGATGGCGAGCATGCTGCCTTTCAGCTGGAACACGGGATCTTGGTCTAGCGGTTCGGTTTGGCTCATGGTCGGCAAAAGCGGCTTGTCACGAAAAGTGTCGAGACTTATAACGAGAACACTCACCCGCCGCAAGCCGAGTCGAACCGTTGTAGAATGCGCGGCCCTTGTCTTTACCGGAATCTGTAATGGATCGCCCGCGTTTTCGAGCTGTATTTTTTCACCCGCGTTTCTGGCTGTTATGGCTGGGGCTCGGCCTGTTGTGGCTGGTCACCCAGCTGCCGTACCGCGCGCTGCTGACCATTGGTCGCCTGCTGGGTGCCGGCATGTACCGCGTGGCCGGCGAACGTCGCCGCATTGCCGCGCGCAACCTGGAACTGTGCTTCCCGGAAAAATCCGCCAAAGAGCGCAAGCAACTGCTCAAGGAAAACTTTGCCTCCACCGGCATCGCCTTCTTTGAAATGGCCATGAGCTGGTGGTGGTCGCGCCAGCGCCTGGCGCGCCTGGCCCACGTCGAAGGCCTGGAACACCTTAAGCAGGCCCAACTGGATGGCAAGGGCGTGATCCTCATGGCCCTGCACTTCACCACCCTGGAAATCGGCGCCGCGCTGTTGGGGCAGAAGCACACCATTGATGGCATGTACCGTGAGCACGGCAACCCGCTGTTCGACTACATCCAGCGCCGTGGCCGCGAGCGCCACAACCTCGATTCCCTGGCCGTGGAGCGTGAAGACGTGCGCGGCATGCTCAAGCTGCTGCGCGCCGGTCGCGCGATCTGGTACGCACCGGACCAGGACTATGGCGCCAAGCAAAGCCTCTTCGTGCCACTGTTCGGCATCCAGGCCGCCACCGTGCCGGCCACCAGCAAGTTCGCCAAGCTGGGCAAGGCGTTGGTGGTGCCGTTCACTCAACAACGCCTGGCCGATGGCAGCGGTTACCGGCTGGTGATCCACCCGCCGCTCACCGACTTTCCCGGCGAGAGCGATGAAGCCGACTGCTTGCGCATCAACCAGTGGGTCGAAGCCTCGGTGCGTGAATGCCCGGAGCAATACCTGTGGACCCATCGCCGCTTCAAGAGCCGGCCACCGGGTGAGCCTAAGTTGTACGAAAAACGCCGTCGATAAGACAGACATTTCCCCACATGGAGTGACGCAATGCGCCCAGCTGAACCGGTTACAGGCTTGATTCTTTCCGGCGGCGGGGCGCGAGCGGCGTATCAGGTGGGGGTGTTGGCGGCGATTGCCGAGCTGTTGCCGCCGGGGGCGCCGAATCCGTTTCCGGTGATTGTCGGCACCTCGGCCGGTGCGATCAATGCGGTGAGCCTGGCCAGTGGCGCCACGGACTTCAGGGCCGCGATCCAACGCCTGACCGCCTTCTGGCAGGGCTTTCGCAGCCACTTGGTGCTGCGCAGTGATTGGCCGGGGGTGATTCGCCAGGCGAGCCGCTTCTTTATTCACAGCCTGCTCGGTCTTGGCGCGCAGGTGCCGGTGGCGCTGCTCAACAGCACGCCGCTGAAGGCGCTGCTCAAAGACAAACTGCACCTGGCCGGCATCGACGAAGCCATCCGCAACAAACATCTGCACGCGGTGGCGGTGACGGCCTTTGGTTACGAGTCCGGCCAGGCAGTGACCTTCTATCAGGGCGGTGGCACCATCGACGCCTGGTTGCGCCATCGCCGTATCGGCATGCCCACCCAATTGACGGTTGAACACCTGCTGGCCAGCTCCGCGATTCCCTTGCTGTTCGCCCCGGTCAAACTCGACCAGGAATATTTCGGCGACGGCGCCGTGCGGCAGTCGGCGCCGATCAGTCCGGCGTTGCACCTGGGCGCCAGCCGTGTGCTGGTGGTCGGCGTCAGCGGCAACCCGCGCGGCAATGAACCGGCGACGCAACGTACCTTTACCGGCCAGGAGCCGACGTTGGCACAGATTGGCGGGCACATGCTCAACAGCACGTTCATTGACAGCCTGGAAAGCGATATCGAGTTGCTGGAGCGCTTGAATCAGTTCAGCCATGCCGCGCCTGGCGTGGCGGCGGTAGAAGTGCTGGTGATTGCGCCCAGCCAGCCGATCGACGAAATCGCAGCGCGGCACCGTCAGGAATTGCCCGCGGCATTGCGCTTGTTCTTGCGAGGGCCGGGGGCGACCAAGACAAGTGGGGCGGGGGTCTTGAGTTACTTGCTGTTCGAGGCGGGGTATTGCAGCGAGTTGATCGAGTTGGGGCGCCGCGACGCGTTGGCCAAGCGCGAGGAATTGTCGAAATTCCTCGGCCTGGCCTGACGGTCAGAAGTGATACTTGACCAGGAAGCTCGCGGTGTCCTGGTTAGTCTTGAACGCGCCCGAATCTTCGATCCCGTACTTGTTCTTCCAGTAGTCGTATTCGAAGCCGACATACAACTGCTTGTCGCCCCAATGCAGCGCTTTACCCAGGTCATATTTGACCTGTGGGTTGAAGTGCAGGTTGGCGTGGTAAGTGCCACGGGCGTTCTTGTCGTTGTCCGTGACCCAGTCCATGAAGCCGTCGATCAACACGTCGGAGTTGCCCACGGGGATGGTGTAGGACCAGACCGGGGTGATCTGCCAGACGCCGTCACCCGGACGATTGCCTTCGGTCTGGCGCTGGTAGAAGTTCAACTGGAAGTAGTCGAAGCCGGGAATGTTCAGGTCAAAGCCTGGGCCGAGCAAGTACGACTCGTTATCGCCTTCGCCAAACTCATAAGTGAATGCCAGCAGCACGTCTTTGATCGGGCCGAACGACAGGTCTTTATCAAAGATCTTTCCGAACGACAGGCGCGGGCTTATTTCACCGTAATAAGTACTGGGGCCGACGTTGCCGTCTTCCTTGCCGTTGTAAAAGATGCGGTCGACAAAGATAAAGTTGTCGCCGTACTTCCAGGCATCGGCATGTTCGAACGTGACGGTTTGTTGGATCTGCGGGTTGACGGTAAAGCTCTTGCCCCACAGGTAAGTCAGGCTGTTGTTCTGCCACTGCAACAGGTCACCGGCCACGGCTTGGCCACCGGCCAGCAGGGATCCCGCCAGCATCAGGCCTTTGAACATAGGTTTCATTCGGTTGCTCCCGAGTTAAAGTTTTATGGTTTTTCTTCTACGCAGGCGCTCTGGTGTGGCGCCTTTTGGTTCGCTGCAAAAATCGTCTGTTCGGTCAGCTTTAGTGCTTTTAGCAAGAGCTGCGCCAAGGTGTTTAAAAAGCCAAAAAATCCCCGTCGGCTGCATCGGATGCAGTCGAATTCAGAGGACGTTTGCGCACTTTGGCCGCAGACATAAGGCCGGGATAAGTTGGCCTTGCAGTCAGCTTTTACATTCGCTGTTTTTTTTTGAGTCGATTCGAGCGGGCGCGGAGAATACTGGCTCTTATGCCGTGGCTCAAGTGCGCTGTTAAAGAGCGCGTGGGGCGAGAATGGGGCACGGCTTGTGGCCGGCCCCAGGTGAAGGGTGTGCATGTGGTTATTCCCGTTTCGTTATTGTTTTTGTTTGAACGAAGGAATCAATGCGTATGAGCGACTTCAGGGCGTTCAGCGCCACCCAGGATGTTGAACAGGATATTCAGCGACAACGCGCTGAGTGTGGCCATGGCGATGCCACTGTGGGTAATCGGGCTCATCCACAGCGGTAGCTGCGCGAAGAACTCCGGGCGCACCACGGGGATCAGGCCCATGCCGATACTCACTGCCACCAGCAACTGGTTGCGACGGTCGGCGATGTCGGCTTCCTGCAGGATCTTGATCCCGGTCGCCGCCACCATGCCGAACATGGCGATGGCCGCGCCGCCCAGCACCGCCGGTGGTATCGACGCCACCAGGTAGGCAGCCTTGGGCAACAGGCTCAGCACAATCAGGAAGACCCCGGCCATGATCGTCACCGAGCGGCAGCGCACACCGGTCATCTGCACCAGGCCGATGTTCTGGGCGAACGAGGAGTGGGTGAAGGTGTTGAAAAAACCGGCAAAGAACGACGCGCCGGCATCACACAGCAGGCCACGGCGCAGCATCTTTGGCGTGACATCCTGGCCGGTGATCTTGCCCAAGGCGAGGAACATTCCGGTGGACTCGACAAAGATGATCACCACCACCAGGCACATCGACAAGATCGGCGCCAACTCGAACTTGGGCATGCCGAAGTGCAGCGGCGTCACCACCTGCACCCACGGCGCCACTGCCAGACCACTGAGGTCGACCATGCCGAGCGCACCGCACAAGGCGTAGCCCAGGCCCATGCCGATCAGCACCGAGATATTCACCCAGAAGCCGCGCATGAAGCGGTTGATCAGCAGGATGGTGGCGAGTACCAGTGCGGCAATCGCCAGGTAGATCGGTGAGCCGAACGTGGCAGCAGCACTGCCGCCTCCTGCCCAGTTCACGGCCACCGGAAACAGCGACAGGCCAATCGCGGTGATCACCGTGCCGGTCACCAGTGGCGGGAAAAAGCGCACGACCTTGGACATGAAGGGTGCGATTAGCATGCCGAAGAATCCGGCGGCGATGGTCGCACCGAAGATTCCCTGCAAGCCGATGCCCGGCATGCCGGCCATCGCGACCATGCTGCCGACGGCGGCGAAGCTGGCGCCCATCATCACTGGCATGCGAATGCCCACTGGGCCGATGCCGAACGACTGCACCATGGTGGCGATACCGGCCACCAGCAGATCGGCGTTGATCAGGAATGCGATTTCTTCACGGCTCAAGCCGGCGGCTTGGCCAATGATCAGGGGCACGGCGACGGCGCCGCCGTACATCAGCAAGACGTGTTGCAGGCCTACCAGAATCAGTTGCAAGAGGGGCAGCCGCACCATGGCGGGCGCGGCAGGAATCTGCGGTTCGGCTAACTCGGTCATGCAACACCTCGGATCTTTTTTATTTTTGTGTTGTTTGGAACGCAATCTTCAAAACACTGCACTTCCACAGGTGGAAGGGGGCTTCTGTGGCGAGGGAGCTTGCTCCCGTCGGGGTGCGAAGCGCCCCCAAAAAGTCGAGGACTGCTGCGCAGTCAACGGGAGCAAGCTCCCTCGCCACAAAAGCTGCTCCCACATTTGGATCTGCATCAATCAGTTAATTAGTACGGGCTCCTTGGTTGATCCAGGTGCCGATCAAATCCCGTTCCTGCTGGGTCATCTGGGTGATGTTGCCCAACGGCATGATCTGGCTCGCCACGGCCTGCGCTTGAATACGTGCGGCCTGTTGCTGGATCTGTGCCGGTGTATCAAACATCACTCCAGCCGGTGCGGTGCTGAACAGCGGGCTGGTGGGCTTGGCCGAATGGCACACGGTGCAACGCTGCTCGATCACGCTGTGCACCTGGCCGAAATCCGTGGTGGCCTGGGCCGGTGCCGGTTCAGCCGCAGTAGCGGCGGGTGCGGCAGGCGCAGCAGGTTTCAAGCCACCGCCCAACGCCGTTTCCGGCAATGGCTGATACTCGATGGCGGCCGGCGCCTTGGCGACTTCTGGCGAAGTCGACACCGGTTTTGGCCCGGTCACATACGCCAGGCAAATCATCGCCAACGCGCCCACCGGCAAGGTCCACGCATACTTCTGGCTGTTGTGACGGGTGTTGAAATAATGCCGTACCAACACCGCCGCCACCGCGATACCGGCCAGGATCAGCCAGTTGTATTGGCTGCCGTAGGTGCTCGGGAAGTGGTTGCTGATCATGATGAACAGCACCGGCAAGGTGAAGTAGTTGTTGTGACGCGAACGCAGCAAGCCCTTGGCCGGCAGTGCCGGGTCCGGCGTGCGGTTCTCCGCGATTGCCGCCACCAACGCACGTTGCGCCGGCATGATGATGCGGAACACGTTACCCACCATGATAGTGCCGATCACCGCACCCACGTGCAGGTAGGCGCCACGGCCACTGAACACTTTGCTGAAGCCGTACGCGGCGGCAATCAACAGCACGAACAGGATGAAACCGAGCAGGGCAGGGCGCTTGCCCAGGGCCGAGTCGCAGAGGAAGGAGTAGATGAACCAGCCGGCGAACAGTGAGCCAATGCCCAGCAACACGCCTTCCGGACCACTGAGGCTGCTGCCCGGAGCCAGCAGGTACAAGGTCGGGTTCCAGTAGAACACCACGCACAGCAGCGCAATACCCGACATCCAGGTGAAATAGGCTTCCCATTTGAACCAGTGCAGGTTGTCCGGCATGGTCGGCGGGGCCAGTTTGTATTTTTCCAGGTGGTAGATACCGCCACCGTGGATCGCCCACAAGTCACCGGCCAGGCCGCTCTTGGGGTTGACGCGATTGAGGTTGTTTTCCAGCCAGACGAAGTAGAAAGAAGCGCCGATCCACGCGACGCCCGTGATCATGTGAACCCAGCGCACGCTCAGGTTCAGCCATTCCATCAAATGTGCTTCCACAGTCTTTACCTCTCGCCTGTCACCCTTGTTGTCGGGTGATCAGACCTTCTCTTATTGGTGGGGGGCGAGGATCAAACGCTCATCCTCTTTGAAAAAATGCTCATCGCAGTTATTGCCTGTGCCACTGCGATCAACCACCAGGAAGTCATCCCGCTTTTCGATCGTCAGCACCGGGTGGTGCCAGACGCCGCGATGGTAATTAATGCCCTGCCTGCCGTTGGTGACGAAGGCGCGGACCAAGCCCGATACAGGTTCATCGCCAAGTGGCGCGACCACGATCAGAAAGGGGTTGCCGAGCAGCGGTATGAAAGCCTGGCTGCCCAGCGGGTGTCGTTCCAGCATGCACACGGTCAGCGGCATGTCCTGCGCGTCGGCGCGGAAGATGCTGATGATGGCGTTGTCCTCAGGCTTGGCGGTTTCCACCGTGGCCAGTTTGTGGAAGCGCATGGTCGACCCGTTGTTGATCATGAAGTGATCGCTGCCATCGGTTTCGATAACGTCTCCGAAAGGGGCGAAGGCTTCTTTGGTCAGGGGTTCGATCACGAGTGTGCGCATGGCTGTCTTCTTATCCGAGTGTTGTGTTGTTTGTTCTGCCGCCATCGCAGGCAAGCCAGCTCCCACACTTGAATGTATTCACAAATCAAACTGTGGGAGCGGGCTTGCCCGCGATTGGGTTCACCGCTTACTTGGCGACCTTGCCCAGGACCCGCAGGCGGCTCACACCGCCATCCGGGAACACATTCAAGCGGATGTGGGTAATCGGGCCCAGTGCCTTGATCTGCTCGGCGAAGGTGTGTTCAGCGTGCATTTCCAGCTTCTGCGCTGGCAGCAGTTCGCGCCAGAACAGCGATTGGGTTTCGATCTGGCTGTCGGTGCCGCCTTTCACGAAAGCGCCCTGGATCGAGCAGGTGTCCGGGTAGTTGCCCTTGAAGTGCAGGGTGTCGACGATGATTTTCTCGATCTCGCCCGTATGGCCCAGGGCGACAATCACCCAGTCATTGCCTGGTGTACGACGACGCGCGGTTTCCCAGCCGTCGCCCATGTTGATGCCACGGCCTGGGTTGAGGATGTTGCTCATGCGGCCGAAGTGTTCATCGGAGCAGGCCAGGGCGCGACCACCGTTGAGTGCAGCAGCGAGGTCGACCTGTTCGTTGTCGCCCACCGAGGACCAGTCGCGGAACGGCACGCCGTACACACGCAGACGGGCCACGCCGCCATCCGGGTAGATGTTGAAACGCAGGTGGCTGAATGCCTGGTCGTTGTTGATCTCGTGGTAGTGGTGGCTGTTGCCTTGCAGCTCGACGGCCGACAGCACTTCCACCCACTGGGTGTTGTCATCCGGCTCGCCCGAAGCTAGGAAGCAGGCTTCCAGGGAGGCCGACGGCGGGAAGTTGCCGGTGAAGAATGAAGTGTCGATGTCCACGCCTTTGATGCTGCCCGGCACACCCAGGCGGATCACAGCGCTGTCGTAACCTTCGAAGCGCTTGCGGCGCGACTCCCAGCCGTCCATCCACTTGCCGTTGTCATCGAAAACGCCCTCCTTCCACACGGCCGGGGTCGGCTGGAACAGGCGGTTGGCGTCGGCGAACCAGTCATCGGTGACGGAAATGATCTTGGTGCCCAGGCGGGCGTCGGCCAGGTTGACGAACTTTTCGAAAGGTACGGCGTAAGCTTTCATTCTTCTTGTCTGCCTTAAAGAGAGTGGCTGGGGATGGTCGTTTAGAGGGTCAGTAGTCGGAACAACGCGATCTTGTTGATCTCGGCCAGTGCGCACTTGAACTCGGTGTCCACCGAGTTGTGGATGCGCGTTTCGAACGCGGCCAGGATCTGATGCCGGTTGCTGCCTTTTACCGCCATGATGAAGGGAAACTTGAACTTGGCCTTGTAGGCATCGTTCAGCTCGGTGAAGCGAGAAAACTCTTCGGCCGTGCATTGGTGAATCCCCGCGCCAGCCTGTTCATCAGTGCTGGCTTGGGTGAGTTGGCCCTGGACGGCAGCTTTGCCGGCCAGGTCCGGGTGAGCGTTGATCAGGGCCAGCTGGCTGGCATGATCGGCGCTCAACAGGATGTCGCTCATGCGCTGGTGCAGGGTTTCGATCTGATCGATCGAAGCATCCTGGCCCAGGTCGAAGGCCTTTTCGGCCACCCATGGCGAATGTTCGTAGATATCGGCGAAGGCGTTGACGAATTCGTCGCGGCTCAGGGTCGAGGGTTTCAGGGTCTGGAACGCAGTCATTTGGTGGCTCCCTTGAACGGGTGGGTGTCATGCCAGTGACGGGCGATGTCTACGCGGCGAGTGAACCACACCTGTTCGTGACCTTTGACGTATTCAATGAAGCGTTTCAACGACGCCAGGCGTGCCGGGCGGCCGATCAGGCGGCAATGCAAACCGATCGACAGCATCTTCGGGGCATCCAAGCCTTCAGCGTAGAGCACGTCGAACGCGTCCTTGAGGTACTCGAAAAAGTCATCGCCCTTGTTGAAACCCTGCACCTGGGTGAAGCGCATATCGTTGGTGTCCAGGGTGTAGGGGATCACCAAATGCGGCTTGCCGGTGGGGTTGTTGGGTTCCCAATAGGGCAGGTCGTCGTCGTAGGTGTCGCAGTCGTAGAGGAAGCCGCCTTCCTCCATCACCAAGCGGCGCGTATTCGGGCCGGTGCGGCCGGTGTACCAGCCCAGTGGGCGCTCGCCGGTCAGCTCGGTGAGGATGCGGATGGCTTCGAGCATGTGCTCGCGTTCCTGGGCCTCGTCCATGTACTGATAGTCGATCCAGCGGTAGCCGTGACTGCAGATCTCATGGCCGGCCTCGACCATCGCACGGATCACATCCGGATGACGCTGGGCGGCCATGGCCACGGCGAAGATGGTCAGCGGGATATCGAATTCTTTGAATAACTTGAGGATGCGCCACACGCCGGCACGGCTGCCGTATTCGTACAGTGACTCCATGCTCATGTTGCGTGCGCCTTGCAGCGGCTGGGCCGAAACCATTTCCGACAGGAAGGCTTCAGATTCTTTGTCGCCGTGCAGGATATTGCGCTCGCCACCTTCTTCGTAGTTGAGTACGAAAGACAGCGCAATGCGCGCCTTGCCCGGCCAGTGGGGGTGAGGAGGGTTACTGCCGTAACCGATCAGGTCGCGTGGGTAGTCAGCGCTCACTGCAGTCTTCCTTCTTGTTCGTCGTGTTAGCGATGAGTGATTGTATACAACTTATCGCGCACTTTGTAAGCCTACATTTCTGCATTTTTTCTGCAGGGCTCTAGACGAATGGTGTAGCAAGAAACTTGCCTGGTTGGTCAGCTAATGGACAAAAGGTCGTTTAAAAGCAAGGATGACTGGCCGATTGCTCCATTAAGCAATGGCGCCGGGAGACTTCAAAGGTTTGTGATTTTTATTGTGTACAATTTTTTTAAAAAGTGTCTTAATCAACCATCGCCGGCTTTTTCGCTGCCCTGAAAAAGTGCGGATCACTCTTCTACTGACTACGGGAGGCGCGTAGACGCCATGGGACGTTTGACCACACACGTTTTGGATGCCGCACATGGCTGCCCCGGCAGCGCGATCAAGGTTGAGCTGTACAGCGTCGAAGGCACGCAGCTTGAGCTGGTCGCCACCGCCGTGACCAACAGCGACGGCCGCTGCGACGCGCCCTTGTTGCAAGGCGATGATTACCGCAGCGGCGTGTACCAGCTGCAATTCAGCGCAGGCGATTACTACCGCGCCCGTGGTGTGCAACTGCCTGAACCGGCCTTCCTGGATGTGGTGGTCCTACGCTTCGGCATCAGCGCCGAACAGGATCACTACCACGTCCCGCTCCTTATTTCGCCCTACAGCTACTCCACCTATCGCGGTAGCTAGCGTCACCTCGCTTCACACCCCCAAAGCTCTTCGTTGGTTTTTCGCCCGCCCACACTGCGGGCTTTTTTTCGTCTGGCACTTATGTAACGCACCGACAAAACGGTGATTACCTAGGCTCGGTTTTTTTTCAGCCGTGAAGATGCCGCCATGAGCACCGAAACACCCGATCCTGCCCCCTTTGATTTCGACGACCCTGACATTACCCAGGACGAACGTTTGACGGCGATTCGCACGCGGTTGACGCGGCGCCTGAACAGCACGGCCCAGCCCAGTCGCTCGATCAATCAGTGGCATGCCACCCAGGCGCGCTATCTGCACACCACAAAACAGTTGGGTGAACTGGCAGGACGGGCGCCGCGCATTCTCTCGGTGATCCGCCACGCCTTGCGCGAAGCGTTTGCCCTGGACCCGGACACCCTGCTGTTTCGCGAGCCGCCGCAGCCTGCCCGACAGGTTGATAGCCTGACAGATCGAACCCTGGCGCTGTTCCGTGACCCGGGTGTGCCGATCAACCTCCATCACTTCACCGCGCTGAGCCTTGCTGGTGATCCCGAGCGTGCTTTGCCATTTAATGCTACAGAGGCGCTGTCACGGGTCAGCAAGCTCGATTTGCCCGTCAGGATCAATGCCGCCATGACCGATTACTGGGAGCATCTCGCCCCAGGCTCCTGGCGCTCGCGCCGGGAGCGCTGGGCAGAATTGCGCAAGGCCGCGCTTGCTGACCAGGCGTTTCTCGCCCACCAGGTGTTTCAACTCTCCCCAGCCGGCTACGCCATGGTCAAGCAACTGGTGGACGCACCCAGCGCCGAAGCCCGTCAGCGTGCAGGCGGCGCCTGGGCCACTGTGCAAGTGGGCACGGTGGCCTGGCCCCATGCCAGCGTCGGTGCGCTGGCGATTCCCGGGGCGTTGCACATTTACCGAGCGGGGGCGGCGGACGCGAAGCAGGTGATTTACCTGCCGGGGTTGTTGTGTGGGTTTCATGAGTTCGGCTCCTGGCGCCAGGTTCAGGAGGACTTGCCTGCATTGGTGCAGAGGTCGTTGCTCAGCGAGTCCTGGCACTATCTGCCACTAAAACGTCAGGTGAACACCCTGCTGCACCCTGGTGTGGTGGTGCAGGGGGATGCCCTGGCGCACAGTGCGCGAGCCTTGCTCGACGGGCAATGGAACAATGAATGGGGCGCGCTGTTGTCGCTCGATTACACCGCGCCGTCAGCGCCGGGAACCCCGCTGCCGAGCCGCAGGGCCTCACGGTTGCTGGGGTTTATCGAAAAGGGCCGCAAGCGCATGAGCCGTGGCCTGCCGTTCGGAAAGAGTCTGGATGCCTTGCTGGAGTGGGACCGCCAGCGCCGTCAGCACGAGATTGTATTGGGGAGCCAGTCCTCTGACCTGCCGCTCAAGGCGTGTGATCGAGAGCTGCGCCGTTATGAAAGCGCGGTGCTGGCGCTGTGGGTAAACAATGATCTGCGCCAGCCCAGCGAGGCCTACCAAGCCATCCTGGCCCTTGAAAAAGACCACCAGGCCCAGGCTGAGATCGTGAACCAATGGCTCCAGTGCGAAGACGTGAAATTATTCAACGCGAGCTTCTGGCTTGAGCGCCCCGACGGTGGCTCTAAGCGTGCATCGCTGATCTTGAGCACCCAGCGCCGGGCCTGGCGACTGGCGGCGCAGCTTGAGCACCGGCTTGGGTTGATCAAGCAAGTGCACTTGGACCGATTGCTGGAAGTCATCAACACACCCTTGGCGACGCAGCGCGGCAACAGTGACACGCGGGTGTTGCAGGTATCAGTGGGCAATCATCCAGACAATGCCTACCGCCTGATGAGCGTGTTTGTGGTCACCACTGTCCGTGCCCTGGCCGAGCCCAACCTGCGCCAGCCGGTCGTCCTGGTGGTGGGCGGTGAGTTCGGCGGGCTGGCCGTATTCGACCATCTGGAACGTTTGTCCCAAGGGCTGCGCGCCAGCTTCGGTAGCCGTGACGGTTCGGTGTTGTGGCGTTACATCGGACGAGATGTACGTTCTGCCGCACGCTTTAGCCTGGCCAAGTCGGTGCACGTGGGCTACAGCGCTGTGGACCACGATGTGCTGTATGAGGATTTCAAGGCACAGGTCGAACACCATGCCCGGCTGCACAAACGCCTGGATGAGCCTGGCCGGTTGTTCAGTGAGGTGAGTGACGTGGCCCTCGGGCGAGCGCTCTTGGCACAAGAGCTACGCGAGCATTTGAGCGTACCGATCAATCAGAGCCGCACGCTGGCCTTGGCCAATGTGGCGTTCATGCGGTTTGCCGCCGAGCAGGGGGAAAGCCAACCGGCGTGGCTTGCCACCGCCACGGCCGACCAGCGTAAACCCTATAAGCGCTTGCAGCGCCGCTATGTCTCCAGCGCGCTGGCGCTGGAAAGCCGTCTATGGCAAATCCTGCCGCCGTTGCATGGGTTTGCCCGCGGGTTGTTGGTGAAGCAACTGACACAGGATGGGTTCTATCCGGAACTGGATGTGGATAAGCCGCTGTTGAATATGCCCGATGATGTCGGCTCTCAATATTGCGGCTGGTTTTCCAGTCAATGCGTGGTGGGTGATCGTCACGTCAAAAAGATCGTCAGCTCCGAACGCACCACCTTTAGCCTGTTGGAACTGGCCCTGCATAACCTCGACGCCCAGGCGCCCTGGACGCAATGGCGCTTGAACCGGGCGCGCTACCTGCAGCCGGAGTGGAAAGAGCGATTGAATCCGCGCTATTTGATCAAGACATTGTCGGTATTGGACATTGGCGGCCAATACGACGTGTTGATCCAGCGTGCATTCAGTCCGGCGCCCACCGGGCTTTCCCGGCCGTTGATAGATCGGGCTACGCAGCACCTGGCTTACATGCAGGTGTATTCGGCCGTGCGGCGGGGCCTCTCGTCGGCAGGCCAAAGCTTGTTCAACACGGCATTGTCGGCGCGTTCACCGGCCGACCTAGACAAAAATGGCCACCAGATCAGCCTGTCCTTTGTGCGCTTGCGCGGCTACACGATGGAACATGATCGGCATATCGCCGGCGTGCTGGTGATCATCGACCAACGCTCCCGACAGTGCCTGGTGTATTGGCCGTCTGCGACGGTTTTTCCGGTGCTGTCCGAGTTCAACACGTGGGAGCGGGCGAGGATGGCATTGCATCAATTGAGTGCCATGCCTGGTGGTATCAAAGACCTGGCAAGGAGGGTGGCGCCCGGCTGGGAGCATGAGGCGCTTGCCAGTTATCCGGGGCGCGGCGCCTTGCCCATGCCCTCAAGGCACTTGACCAGGTTTCTGCCCACGCCTGAGGCTCACGACAGCATACTCGCGGCAGTCGAGACGATTGGCCGGCTTTTGCGCGAATTCAAGATCAAACACACGCTGCCCGTTGCCGACGTGCAGGCCATCGAGGCTCATATCCAGGAGCAAATCGACGCTGCCCCCACGGCATGGCTGGATTTCGTTCCGGCCGCACACAGCGATATCCAGGCACTGCTCGCCCACACCCACATGCTCGAAATCCAACAACGCGCCCATGCCCGCGCCACGTCCAGTGCAACGCTGACGCGTTACCGTGAACAGCGCCTTGGCGATCAATGGAACGCGTCGTTGCGTGGCTTTCTGTCTTTTGTACCACTGCTTGGCACGGTGGTCGGGCTGTATGAACTGTTTCTGGCCGCCAAGCGCTACCACCACAGCCGGCGCCCCGAGGACGCGGTGGATGTGGCATTCCTGACGTTGATGGTGTTTATCGACCTGCTGACCTTACTCGTACCGGGTCCCAAAACGTCCAAGACCGCAGGCGTGCGCAGTGGGTTGAACCAGCTGCATCGACGGGGCAGCCACTTGTCACTGCCGCCGGCGCCGCGCCCGGTCAAGGTGATGGAGCGCTTCAGCAAGCCCCTTTCCACCGAAGGCGCCTTACCGCTGCAAGGGCTGGGAGAGAAGGGCGTGTATGTAAAAAACGGCGAGCTGTTTTTGGTTGACGGCGAGCACCGCTATCCCGTGTATCGACGTGGCGATGAGTCGGCGTTGCGAGTAAAGAGTCCGGGTGGCGAGGCCGAGGGAGAACTGCTGCTCTATATCCGGGAAAACCGCGAATGGTCGCTGGACGCCGATGCACCTCAACCGGGGGCCAGTTCGCAAACCCTCCTTCCTTGGCGCGCACCGGTGGAACCGCCGTCTGACTGGTGGCCGCCGATTGTGCGCACAGCGACGGAAAGCCGGATTCTCCAGTCCGTTGCGACGACTGCCCAGTGGCCGGATTGGCGTATGCACATTCCGATTACGCCCCAATTGAGCTCACCGGCGCCCGGCATATTCCGTGTCCCGGTCAATGGTCGTGGGTTTGACTTCAATGTCCTGCGCGTCGCGCCACCGAACACCAGCCTGAGCGGGCCGTTGAGCACTTATTACAGATTGCTGCCTCAAGGCCCTCAAGCACCGTTGAACCGCATCGTCTTTATCACGAGGAATGAGTCGTTGGTGTCCACCGCCTATGTGGATATAGAACGTTGGACCCGCACGCTGCCAGGTGATCAGCCTATCCCGGCAACGCGTACGCCAGCGGGTGAATGGCGCTTGCATGCGCCACTGTTCGATCGAGCACTGACGGAGTATGTGGGTCAGGCCTTTCCAACCATGACACGCAATACGCGACAGATCGTCGTCACAAGGATGGTTGAGTTGGCAGGCCCACAACGCCCTGCGACAGCGACGCATTTGCTCAATATCCGGGCGACACTGGACGACTGGTTACCTCCACCCCCCGCGAGGCGTGGGCAGACGGATGATTTGTTGAGGCTGTTGCGGCCAAGTAGACGTGGCGAAAACACCACATTTATCAGTTACCAAGGCGCATCGCCTGGCATGTATCGGGTTGACTTCACTCCACCTATTCCGCTGGACCCCCTGCTTCGACGAGGTGGCAGGGCGGTTACCGTACAAAGAGATATCGCTCAACGTGCCGCCGTGAAAAGCGTGCTGGAGGAACAAGGATTCAACGTCCGGGAGTTCCGGATCATCCGTCGCGCTGCATTCTCCCAAGAAGGGATCGCGACGCACCCCAATTCCCCAGGCCAGGTGTACTACCTTTCATACGCGTGGTTTGACATGGGGTACTTGCGTTTAGGTACGCGATTGTCGGATGACTGGATTGCCGCGGCAGACTGGCGTTACATGACGGCGACTGTATCCGCCGAAATCCACATAGCGCTGCAGGAGCAACGCTTGGGCCGGATCCTGGCGGGCATCCAATGGCCGGTTGCGGGGGATCTGCCTCCAAGCGTCTATTTCATCAAATTGACGCCTTGAGGTTTATCAGCGAGAGCACACCCGCGCCACTGAACAGCGCTGCACTCACGCGGTTGAACCAGCTTTGGCCCTTGCCGCTACGCAGGTAACGCGCAGCCCCGTGGGCACTCAGGCCGTAGAACAATTTGCACAGCAGATCGAGGGCGGTCCACGTAGCAATCATGATCAGCAACTGCGGCAAAAATGCCTGGTCACTGTGGAGGAATTGCGGCAGGAACGCGGCAAAGAACAGGATGTCCTTGGGGTTGCTGGCGCCCAGTACAAACGCGCGGCCAAACAGCGCACGAAAGCGCGGCACCGGCGCGCTGTAGGGCACTTCTGCCGCCTTGGCCGGTTGCCGCGACTGCTGCCAGCTCTGCCAGGCGAGATAGAACAAGTACGCCGCACCGACGATCTTCAATGCGCTGAACAATTGCTCTGACGCCAGCAGCAGCGCGCCCAGGCCCAGGGCCGAGGCGCTCAACAGGCAGATCGAGGCAAACACCCCACCAAGAAACGCTGGATACGAGCGGCGCAGGCCGTAGTTGAGGCTGTTGCTGATCATCAACAGCGACAACGGGCCAGGGATCAGGATCACGATCAGTGCAGCGCCGCTGAACAGTAGCCAGGTTTCCAGGTTCATCCGTTACTCCTTATAGAAATATGAATTTGGCGATAAAGATCGCGCACAGCACCCACAGGCTGACGGAAATCTCGCGGTACTTGCCGGTGCCGGCCTTGAGCACCACGTACGTGATAAAGCCCAGGGCGATACCGTCGGCAACCGAGAAGGTCAGCGGCATCATGATCGCCGTGACGATCGCCGGAATGCTGTCGGTGGCTTCGTCCCAATTGATATGGGCCATGCTTGCCATCATCAGCATCGCGACATAAATCAGCGCGCCCGCAGTGGCATACGCTGGGATCATGCCGGCCAACGGGGCAAAAAACATCGCCGCCACAAACAGCACACCCACGGTCACGGCGGTAAGCCCGGTGCGACCGCCAGCGGCGACGCCAGCCGCACTTTCCACATAACTCGTCACCGGTGGCACACCGACCATCGCCCCAAACACACTGGAGGCGCTGTCGGCCTTCAATGCGCGGGACAGGTTGTCGATCTTGCCAGCGGCATTGACCAGCCCGGCCCGTTGCGCGACGCCCATCAGTGTACCTGCGGTATCAAACATGTGTACAAAAAGAAATGCGAATACCACGCTTATCATGCTGACATTGAATACACCTTTGATATCCATGGCCATCCAGGTGGGCGCCAGGCTCGGCGGTGTAGACACCATGCCGTTGTAATGCACCAAGTCCAGGCCCCAGCCAGCCAAGGTGACGGCGATGATGCTGATCAGGATCGCGCCGAACACGCGGTGGTAGCTGAGGATGGCGATCAGCAAGAAGCACAGCGCCGCCAGCAGTGGCGCGGGTTCATGCAGCGAACCGAGCTTGATCAACGTGGCCGGGCTGTCGACGATGATCCCGGCGGTTTTCAGGCCGATCACCCCGAGGAACAAACCCACGCCCGCGCCCATGGCATGACGCAGGCTCACGGGGATGCTGTTGAGCAGCCATTCGCGCACGCGGGAAAGGGTCAGGCCCATGAACAGCACGCCAGAGATAAACACCGCGCCCAGCGCGGTTTCCCAGGTGTAGCCCATGGTGCCGACCACGGTGTAAGTGAAAAATGCATTCAAACCCATGCCCGGCGCCAGGCCCACCGGCCAGTTCGCGTACAGCCCCATCAGCAGGCAACCCAGCGCGGCGGCGATGCAAGTGGCGACGAATGCCGCGCCGTGGTCGATGCCGGCGTCGGCCATGATGTTGGGGTTGACGAAGATGATGTAGGCCATGGTGATGAAGGTGGTGAGGCCGGCGATCAGCTCGGTCTTCACTGTGGTGCCATGCAAGCTGAGCTTGAACAGGCGTTCTAGCCAACTGTTATTAGGCGGGGCGATGTCCAGTGTAGGGGCTTCGGATTTGCGGCTATCCACAGCGAGTACTCCTCAAGAGTTTTATTGTTATTTCCAGCGCCGGTCACGGATGTGGGCAACAGCGCTTTGAGGTACTGGCGGGTTTTGTTGACCAATAGGTCAGGAACTCGCACGAGGCGAATTATGCTTTTGTATACAAATAAAGCAAATAATGTTTTCGAATAGCGGTGCGAAGGGCTAGCTCGCGCTCAATGCCTGATTGACCGCCAGCCATCCTGCCACCGCTTCTTCGCCCGCCTCGCTGAAGGCGCGTTGCAACAGTTTTACCTGTTCACGGCGCAACGACTGTTCGAAACGCAGGCCTTCCTCGGTTAATTCGAGCAGGCGTTTGCGCTTGTCGGTCTCGGAGGCAACGCTGATCACCAGGTGCATTTCCTGCAATTGCCGCAGAGGAATGTTCAGGGCTTGCTTACTCACGCCGAGCAATTCCAGCAGTTCCTTCACGCTCAAGGTCGGGTAGCGCGCGATAAAAAACACAATGCGCTGATGCACCCGGCTCAGGCCGCGGCGCTCAAGCATCTCATCGGCCTTGGCGGTAAACGCCTGGTAGCCGAAGAAGAACGCTTCCATCGCTTCTTGCTGAGCGGTGGGGTTTTTAAGGTCAAGCATATTGACGTATCCGTGTGAGTCGTCGTAATTTCGGTCAACCAGTTTGACGTATTTCCCACAGGCTTTGCTACCGGTGACCTTATGGCCTTCTCTGAACGTGTTACGCGCCTCAAAAGCTCCTTGATCCGTGAAATCCTCGCGGCAGCCCAGCGCCCGGAAGTGATGTCGTTCGCCGGTGGCCTGCCGGCCGAAGCCATGTTGCCCGCGCTGAACTGGGACGACATGCCCCTCAACATCGGCCAATACGGCATGAGCGAAGGCGAGCCACAGTTGCGTGAGTTACTCGCCGCCGAAGCCCGCGCACTCGGCGTGCCGTGTCAGGCCAGCCAGGTGCTGGTAGTGAGCGGCTCCCAGCAAACCCTGGACCTGGCGGCCAAGCTGTACATCGACAAAGGCACGCAGATCCTGCTGGAAGGCCCGACCTACCTGGCTGCGTTGCAGATCTTCCAATTGTTCGGCGCTGATTGTCTCACCGTACAACTGGAGGCTGACGGCCCGAACCTGAGCGCGTTGCGCGCCAGCCTCGAACGCCATCGTCCGGCGTTCATCTACCTGATCCCGACCTTCCAGAATCCGTCGGCCGTGCGCTATAGCGAAGCCAAGCGCGAAGCCGTCGCCGCGTTGCTCGATGAATTCGGCGTGACCCTGATCGAAGACGAGCCCTATCGCGAACTGACCTTCGACGGCGGCAGCGCCAAACCCATCGCCGGGCGCCTGAAGAAGGCCAGCTGGATCTACACCGGCACCGTGTCCAAGACCCTGTTGCCCGGCCTGCGCGTCGGCTACCTGATCGCCAGCCCGGACCTGTTCCCGCACCTGCTCAAGCTCAAGCAATCGGCTGACCTGCACACCAACCGCGTCGGCCAATGGCAGGCGATGCAGTGGATCGGCAGCGAAAAATACCAACACCACCTGGTGGAACTGCGCAGTTTTTACCGCCAGCGCCGCGATGCATTCCAGGCGGCGCTACAGTGTCATTTCGCCGATCTGGCCGACTGGCAAGTGCCCCAAGGTGGATTATTCTTCTGGCTGACCTTGAAACAGCCACTCGACACCCGCACCTTGTTGGCGCAAGCGCTGGAGCAGAACGTCGCGTTCATGCCCGGTGAACCGTTCTTTTCCGAGCCGGACCAGCATCACGGTTCGTTGCGACTCAATTTCAGCCATATCGACCCGGCCCGCCTCGACGAAGGTCTCAAGCGCCTGGCCGCGGTGGTCCGTCAAGCACAGCACGCGCAAGCGGCATAAGGGGAGCCCCATGTACAAGGTTTATGGCGATTACAAGTCGGGCAACTGCTACAAGATCAAATTGATGCTCAGCCTGCTGGGTATCCCGTATCAATGGATCGATGTGGACATCCTCAAGGGTGACACCCAGACCGCCGAATTCCTGGCGAAGAACCCCAACGGCAAGATCCCCGTGCTGGAACTGGAAGACGGCACCTGCCTGTGGGAGTCCAACGCGATCCTCAATTTCCTGGCCGATGGCAGTGAATTCCTGCCGTCTGAGCCGCGCCTGCGCACCCAAGTGCTGCAATGGCAGTTCTTCGAGCAGTACAGCCACGAGCCGTACATTGCGGTGGCGCGGTTTATCCAGTTTTACCTGGGGCTGCCCGAGGATCGCCTGGAGGAATACAAGAAGCTGCACAAGGGCGGCTACAAAGCGCTCAAGGTCATGGAGCGCCAATTGCAGCTGACGCCTTACCTGGTGGGCGATCAGTTCTCTATCGCCGATGTGGCCTTGTATGCCTACACCCATGTGGCGAATGAGGGTGGTTTTGAGTTGGAGGCTTATCCGGGTGTGCAAGCGTGGTTGAAGCGTGTTGCCAGCCATCCCAAGCATGTGGCGATGCTGGATTGATCACCCGCGCAATTCGTTGCTCAATAACTCGAAACACCGCTGCGCTGCCGGGCTCAAGCCCATCCCACTGCGACTGATCAAGCCGATCTCCCGGTTCACGCCGGGATGATCGATGTTGATGCGCTTCAATCCCTCCAAACTGTCCGCCGCCGACTCCGGCAGCACACTGATTCCAAGCCCCTGGCGCACCAGGGCCAATACCGTCGACATGTAGTTGGCCTCCATCCCGGCGTTCATTGTCAGGCGTGTCTCATCGAACAGCGCATCCACTTGTTCGCGCACGCTGCTGTCGCGCCCGGTAAGGATGATCGGCTGGTCGGCCAATTGCTCCAGGGTCAGTTGGCGATGGCGGGTGAGCGGATGATCCACCGGCACGAACGCACACAGGCGATCATTCAGCACTGGTACGAATTCCAGGCCATGGCTGAGCCGTGCACGCACGCCGATACCGAAATCCACCTCGCCGGAACGCACCTGGGCATGAATGCGATGGGCCACCAGGTCATGCAGGCGCACCTCGATTCCGGCAAAGCGCTCGCGAAACAAGCGTAGAACCGGCGGCAAACTGCCGGCGCACACCGAGGGCAGGGCGGCGATGGTGACCACGCCTCGGCGCAGGGCGGCGAGGTCGCGGGAGCCGGTGACGATGTTGTCCAGGTCCAGCAGCAGTTTTTCCATGGGGCCGCGCGCGTCCTGGCCTGCGGCGGTGAGGCTGACGTGGCGCGGGCTGCGGTCGAGCAGGGCGACGCCAAGCCAGTCCTCCAGTTGCTGCACCTGCACCGTCAGCGCCGAAGGTGACAGATGCAGCTCATTGGCAGCCTTGGTGAAGCTGCCAGTGCGAGCCACGGCAAGAAATGCCTGAATGTGTTGGATACTGTTCTTCATTTTGTTTTTCCGAACACTAGCGGGTGAATATTCCAATTTACAAAGACTAACCCGCTTCCAATACTCCAGGGAAAACAATAACCGGCCACCAAGGCCGCTCTGGAGTAACCCATGCTCGCTACCCTGGGTGTCATCACCATCCTGTGCCTGCTCGCTGCCGTCATGAGCAAACGCCTCTCGCCGTTGGTGGCCCTGATCGCCTTGCCGATCATCGCCGCGTTGCTCGGCGGGTTCGGCCTGCAAACCAGCGCCTTCATCATCACCGGTATCAAGAACGTCGCCCCCGTGGTGGGGATGTTTGTGTTTGCGATCCTGTTTTTCGGGATCATGACCGATGCCGGCATGCTCGACCCCATCATCGATCGCATTCTGCGCACGGTCGGCACGCGTCCTACACGCATTGTGGTAGGCACCGCGACCCTGGCGCTGTTGGTGCATTTGGACGGTTCCGGCGCAGTGACCTTTCTGGTGACGGTGCCGGCGATGCTGCCGCTGTATACACGGCTGGGCATCGATAAACGCATTCTGGCGTGTGTCTGCGCGATGGCAGCCGGGGTCAACTTTCTGCCGTGGACCGGCCCGGTGCTGCGTTCGTCGGCGGCTTTGCACGTGCCCGTGGCGGATCTGTTCCAACCGCTGATCCCGGTGCAGATCGTCGGCCTGGTCTTCGTTTTCGCCTGCGCCTGGTGGCTCGGCCGTCGCGAAGAAAAACGCCTGGGTCTCGGCGCCGGTTCGACAGTGGACGCCGTGCCACAGCGGGTACTGAGTGACGATGACATCAAGCTGCGTCGCCCGCGCCTGTTCTGGGTCAACCTGATTCTGACCGTGCTGGTGATGGTGGTGATGATTGCCGGTTGGGTCGACCCCGTGGTGATGTTCATGCTCGGCACCGTGGTGGCGCTGTGCATCAACTATCCGAATGTGGACGCTCAGCGCGCTCGCATCGACGCCCATGCCAAAACCGCCCTGACCATGGCCAGCATCCTGCTCGCCGCCGGGGTGTTCACCGGGATCATGCAGGGCACCGGCATGCTCAAGGCGATTGCCGAAGTGGCGGTGGCGCAGATTCCGGCCGGCCATGGCAAGTTGATCCCGGCGGTGGTGGGCTTTATCTCCATGCCATTGAGCATGTTGTTTGACCCGGATTCCTACTATTTCGGCGTGATGCCGGTGATCGCTGAAGTCGGCAAGGCTCTGGGCGTCGACCCGCTGCAAGTGGCCCAGGCCTCGTTGCTGGGCGTGCACACCACCGGCTTCCCGGTCAGCCCGCTGACCCCCGCGACCTTCCTGCTAGTGGGCCTGTGCAAGATCGAACTGGCTGATCACCAGCGCTTCACCATTCCGTTTCTGTTTGCCGCGTCGGTGTTGATGACCCTGACCGCGTTGCTCCTGGGAGTTATTTGAGATGAAAACCTTGCGCATCGGTTCCGGCGCCGGCTATTCCGGCGACCGTATCGAACCTGCCGTAGAACTGGCCGAGCAGGGCGAACTGGATTACCTGGTGTTCGAATGCCTGGCCGAACGCACGATTGCCTTGGCACAACAGGCACGCATCAGCGATCCCGAGGGCGGTTACGACCCGCTGCTGAGTGAGCGTATGCGCCGCGTGCTGCCGTTTGTGGGCGTAAGGGCCGGGCGTCGTCGCCTGCGGGTGATCACCAATATGGGCGCGGCCAATCCGGTGTCGGCGGCCAATGAAGTGCGGCGAATTGCGCGTGAACTGGGCCTTGCGCTCAAGGTCGTCGCGGTGGTCGGCGATGACGTGTTGGATGTGTTGAAGCCTGACTTTCTGCTGGATAACGGCCAAACGGTCGGCGGCTTGGGCGAACGGCTGATTTCCGCGAATGCCTACTTGGGTGTCGACGGCATTCTGCAGGCGTTGCACGCGGATGCGGACGTGGTGATCACCGGGCGCGTGGCCGACCCCTCACTGTTCCTAGCGCCACAGATGTTTGAATTCGGCTGGGCCGCGGACGATTGGCAGCGCCTGGGGCGCGGCACGTTGGTGGGGCATTTGCTTGAATGTGCCGGGCAAGTCAGCGGCGGCTATTTCGCCGATCCGGGTTTCAAGGATGTGGAGGACCTGGCGCGTCTGGGTTTCCCCTTGGCCGAGATCACTGCGGACGGTGAGGCGGTGATTACCAAGGTGGTTGGGTCCGGCGGGCGGGTCAGCCGTGCGACCTGCACTGAACAGCTGATCTATGAAGTGCACGACCCGGCGGCGTACCTCACGCCTGACGTGACGGCGGATTTTTCCCACGTGGGGTTTGTGGAGGAGGGCGTTGATCGCGTTCGCACCCAAGGTGCAGACGGTCGTGCGCGGCCCGAACAGCTGAAGGTCAGCGTCGGCTATCTGGACGGTTGGATTGGAGAGGGGCAGATGTCCTACGGTGGCCCCGGCGCTGTCGCGCGGGCGCAGTTGGCGCGGGATGTAGTCCTCAAGCGCCTTGAGTTGATGGGCGTGAAGATGCAGGACGTGCGTGCCGAACTGATCGGCATGGACTCGCTCCACGGCCCGCGCAGCTCGGTCGAGCCCTGGGAAGTGCGCCTGCGCGTGGCGGCGCGCTGTGAGGCGCGCGATGAGGCGGTGCGCGTCGGCAATGAAGTGGAAACCCTCTACACCAACGGCCCGTCGGGCGGCGGCGGCGCGAGCAAAAGCGTGCGGCAAGTGGTAGCGGTGGCGTCGTTGTTGCTGCCGCGTGATGTGGTCAACCCGAGGATTCAAGCATGAAGCTGCAGAGGCTGGCCCATTCCCGCACCGGGGATAAAGGCGACACGTCGAATATTTCGATCATTGCCTATCGTGCTGAAGACTACCCATTGCTGTGCGAGCAACTGACAGCTGAACGCGTGGCCGAATTTTTCGCGGGGTTGCGTGAGCCCGACGCAGCGCCTGTGCGACGCTATGAATTGCCGAATGTGCAGGCGCTGAACTTCGTGTTGCCGGGCATCCTGCGCGGTGGCGTCACCCGCTCGCTGGCGCTGGATGCCCATGGCAAGTGCCTGGGCTCGGCGCTACTGGAACTGTCGATTCAGCGGTAGGCGGTCAAACCCCAGCAAACCGCTTGTCCAGATAATCAATGATCACCTTGGAGTCATACATCCAGGTGACCTGGCCATTTTCTTCAATACGCAGGCACGGCACCTTGATCTTGCCGCCTTGCTCAAGCAGGGTCTGGCGGTCCTGTTCGTTGTTTTTCGCATCTTTCAGCGCGACGGGCACATTCAGGCGGTGCAGGGTGCGGCGGGTCTTCACGCAGAAGGGGCAAGCGTGGAACTGATACAGCGTCAGCTCCTTGGCCGCTGCATTCACCTGTGCCTGTTGCTCGGCGGAACGCTGCTTTTTGCGTGGGCGGGTAAGAAAGTCGCCCGCGATGATGACGTGGCCGAGGCCCACTCGAAGTGCTTTGACGAACATGGCTGAAACCTCTTGCCCATGAAGAAGGGGCCGCAGCTTACCTCAATTTTGCAGGCGAAAAAAAACCGGCGATGAACGCCGGTTTTTTCGTCCGCAGCCGGTTACTTGATCAGGCTGAGGAATTCGCTGCGGGTGGCCGCGTTTTCGCGGAACTCACCCAGCATCACCGAGGTGATCATCGACGAATTCTGCTTTTCCACACCGCGCATCATCATGCACATGTGCTTGGCCTCGATCACCACGGCCACGCCCAGGGCGCCGGTCACTTGCATCACGGCATCGGCGATCTGCCGGCTGAGGTTTTCCTGGATCTGCAGGCGGCGGGCGTACATGTCGACAATCCGCGCAACCTTGGACAGGCCCAGCACCTTGCCGCTCGGGATGTAGGCGACGTGGGCCTTGCCGATGAACGGCAGCAGGTGGTGTTCGCACAGCGAGTACAACTCGATGTCCTTGACCAGCACCATTTCGCTGTTGTCGGAGCTGAACAAGGCACCGTTGGTGACTTCTTCCAGAGTCTGCTCATAGCCGCGGCAGAGGTACTGCATCGCCTTGGCGGCACGCTTTGGCGTGTCGAGCAGGCCCTCGCGGGAAACGTCCTCGCCGAGTTGGCCGAGGATCGCGGTGTAATTCTGTTCCAGGGACATGAAACTACCTGTGGGATTTTCGCAAAGCGCAAGGTTACGGTGGCGGGCACATCGCTGCAAGCCTGACGATGGCAGTTGTTACTCGTCGCGCCCTTCCATCATCGTACGCTTGAGCATCACATACACCGCCCCCGCGCCGCCGTGGCGGGCCTGGCATGAGGTAAAGCCGAGGACCTGGGCGTGCTGGCGCAGCCAGGTGTTGACGTGGCTCTTGATCATCGGGCGCTTGCCGTCCAACCGCACGGCCTTGCCGTGGGTGACGCGCACGCAGCGGATTTCGAACTTGGTGGCTTCGGCCAGGAAGGCCCACAGGGTTTCCCGGGCTTTTTCCACGTTCATGCCATGCAGGTCGAGACTGCCTTCGAACGGGATCTGGCCGGCCTTGAGCTTGCGCATCTGGCTTTCCTGCACGCCATCGCGGGCCCACATCAGCTCGTCTTCAGGGCCGACATCGATCACGAACTGGTCCGACAGGCCGTCCACGGTGGTGGCATCGGTGCGCACGGTCGCGGCCTGGCGCAGCTTGGCGATCTGCGCGCGGTCGGCCTTGGGTTTGCCGGTGTCGGCGCGGTCATGCTTGATCGGCTTGACGCCGCGCAGCTCGTTTTTGAACAGGGAAAAATCGTCGTCTTGCATGTTGGCCTCCGCGAAGGGCGGGCAGTTTACCTAAATCGCGGCGGCCAGGGCGCAGGAAACGCTATCCAAGCGCCATCAGTCGTGCTTTTTCATCAGGTGTGAAGCGATATTCAGCGACAACGGCTGACGCATTTTCCGACGGCTTCGCCGCCATAACCATACGCCCAACCACAGCACCAGCAGCCCGATCACCAACAAAATCGCCGAGCCGCCAGGGCTGGCATTCAGTTCGCCGAGGGCCGGCGAGTGACCCAACAAACCGGCGCCACCAGCGCCGGCCAACAGCACACCAACTATCGCCAGCAACGCGGCAATGCCGGCCACCAGGCGCAGACGCCAATTGCTCGGGCCCTTGGGGCGCAAGCGACGAGCGTCAAAACCATCGGATATCTTCATTCCGACCTTTCCTCCAGGGTATCGGCCCTTCGACCGGACAATACACAGGTTGTTCCGGGGGGAGGGGTAAATGCGCCAAATGAGAGGGCTTTGCGGATGAGCGGGGCCGTAAACAGGCCGCGCCGCTCACCAGAAGGTTGATCAGATCAGATCTTTGGTCAACGCCAGGGTGGCGAAGTTGTCGGCCATGATGGCCATTTCGGTCTGCTGCACGTGCTCGGCGCTGAGGATGCCGCCTTTGTAGGGCAGGTCACGTGTGGCGCAGGCGTCTTCCACCAAGGTGCAGCGAAAGCCCAGGTTCTTGGCGGCGCGCACGGTGGTGCTGACGCTGGAGTGGCTCATGAAACCGCAGACGATCAGGTCCAGGGAACCGAGGTCCTGCAAGTGTTTTTCCAGGCCGGTGCCATGGAAGGCGCTGGGCAGCAGCTTGCCGATGATGGTTTCGTCGCCTTCAGGCTCAAGCCCTGGAATGAATTCGCCACGCTCGCCCTGTGGGTCGAACAGGCCACCCACGGTGCCCAGGTGACGCACATGTACAATCGGACGCCCAGCGTTGCGGGCGGCGGACACAAGTTGCTTGATGTTGCCGACGGCCGCGTCCATGCCCGAGAGGGCGAGGGGGCCGCTGAGGTATTCCTTCTGGGCGTCGATGATCACGAGGGTCGCATGGCTGAGGTTCGCTGCTGCGTAACCACGACCGCTGAGTTGAAACATCGTCTTTGGAACGGACATTCTGGGGCTCCTGTGAGGGGGGCTTTTGCGACATTGTCCACTGGCTGAGCGGTTCTGTGAATCGCTACCATCGTAAGGTACGCCGTTGTTGACGTGCAGCCATGTCAAGAGGTGGGCCTGTTTAGCACAATGATGGCAATTTGGATGAAATCCGACGGATGGCGACGGGTTTTCGTACATCGTCGGTACAGGTGAAGGCTGTTAGAATCGCCAGTCGTTTTTTCCAGGAGCTTGCCCCCGTGACCACTTCCCGCCTGCGCACCTTGCGCGACCATATCCGTTGGGCTGTCAGCCGTTTCCATGGGGAAGACCTGTTTTTTGGCCATGGCACCGACAATGCCTGGGACGATGCCCGGCAACTGGTGCTCGGTGCCTTGCATTTGCCGTGGGAAATTGCCGACAGCTACCTCGACTGCAACCTGGAAGAAGAGGAAGTCGCCCACCTGCAACGCTTGTTGCATCGCCGTATCCACGAACGCGTGCCGACACCCTATCTGATTGGTGAAGCCTGGTTCTGTGGCATGTCGTTTATCGTCGATGAGCGCGTGCTGATCCCGCGCTCACCGATCGGCGAGCTGATCGAAAACCGCTTCGAACCCTGGTTGGCGCAGCCACCGGCACGCATCCTCGACCTGTGCACCGGTTCCGGTTGCATCGGCATTGCGTGCGCCTATGAGTTCCAGGACGCCGAAGTGGTGCTGGGGGACTTGTCCTTCGAGGCCTTGGAAGTGGCCAACCAGAACATTGAGCGCCATGGCGTCGATGAGCGTGTCTATACCGTGCAGGGTGACGGTTTCGACGGCTTGCCGGGCCAGCGCTTTGACTTGATCGTGTCCAACCCGCCGTATGTGGATGCCGAAGATTTCGCCGACATGCCTGACGAATACCAGCACGAGCCGGAACTGGGCCTGGCCTGTGGCGACGACGGTTTGAACCTGGTCCGGCGCATGCTGGCCGAAGCGGCGGACCACCTGACCGAGAAGGGGTTGCTGATTGTTGAAGTGGGCAACAGCCAAGTGCACGTCGAGGCACTGTACCCGGAAGTGGACTTTGCCTGGCTGGACTTCCAGCGCGGCGGCCACGGGGTGTTCATGTTGACGGCTGAGCAGTGTCGTCAACATCAGGCGGTGTTTGCCGCCCGAGTTTAATCGTTCCCCGCAGGGCGCCCATTCAACAGGGCGCCTAGCGGTGTGTTGCAATCCAGATCAACAACCCCGCCTGAAACACCGTAAACGCCACCAGGCACGTGATGGTAAAACGCAACCCGCTGTCCTCACGCTTGAACTTGGTGACCTTTTCCTCTTCCTTGCGCAGCTTCACTTCCTGCTCTGCCAGGTTCTGTTCTGCCTGTTGCAGCATCTGCGCCGCCTCCAGGATTTCTACGAACTGCACCTTCTCGGTGTTCCAGCTGTCGAGCACATCGCTGACCTTGCCCGGCTGCACGTTACCCTTGAGGTGCTGCACATCGGCATAAGCCACATCAAAACCCTGGATGCGCAGGAAGTGATCGCGACGCAGGCGGGTGGCTTCGTTCAGCGCATCTTTGTTGGCCAGGTCAACGCCATCGACGCGATAGTGCGACCCTTTCTTTTTCGCCCAGGCAGCGCCTTGGGCGACGAGGAAGCGGCCCAGGCCACGGTTGGCCGGTTCGATTTCCAGGCTGTTGCCGGGGCCGAAGTGCACACGATGTTTATCGTGGTCAACCCAGATATCCAGGTGATTCTGTTCACGGCGCACGCGTTGGCCGGGCAACTGGATGACCATGCGCAGCAGGCTGTGGTGTTTGTCGTTGCGCTCGGCATAGCCGAACTGCACGAAGCGCAAAGGCCGCACGCCCGTGGCGCGGTCGGTGGCCAGGGGTGCCAGGCGCAGCATCTTGAAATGCTCAGCCTGGACATCCGCCCACGGCAGGGGCGCCGCGTCGACGGCCTCGGTTTTGTCAGCCGGGGTGTCGGCGGTGGATTCCGGTGTTGCTTCAGTGGTTGTCATGCGGCGCGATCCTGTCCAAGCCCAGCGAGTCGACAGTCTTTTTACTGTCGACACTGGGCTTATCGGCCGCTTTGCCCAGGACTGGAGGCAAATTGTCGCTTAACGGGGTTGAAGTCCGTCGATAAAGCGCACCAGGCGGTTGCCCAGCTCGGCGGCGAGGGGCAGTTGCGGGTCGTTGTAGGAGGCCAATTGCTGCTTCACATCGTTGGGCACGATGCGCATCACGTGGTTCATGCCCTCGATCAGCACAAGCTGCGCGTCGGGCTTGGCCTTTTTAAGTTGCTGGGCATCGCCCACACCGACCTGGATATCGTTGGTGCCCTGGATGATCAGTGCCGGCATGTTCAATTTGGCAAAGGCTGCCGACGGATCGGCACGAAACAGGCTGATCAGATATGGCTGCACACTGGGCCGGAAAATGCCTTCCAGCGGGCCAGGCACATCCGCATCCACTTGGCCGGCCTTGAGGTGATCGAGGATTTGGTTGCTGCGCAGCAGCAGGGCAGGGGGCAGGTGATCGGCCAACTGTTGGCGGATCACTTGATCCACCGGGCGCGCACTGCCAGACAACGAGACCACGCCCGCCGGGTCCAGTTGCGGCGCGGCGAGGGCGGCCACCAGCGCACCTTCGCTGTGGCCCAACACAATCAGCGGGCCCATGCGTTTGTCGGCCTTGAGCAGTTTGCCCCAGGCCACGGCGTCGGCGACGTAGGCGTCCAGAGTCAGGTTGCGTTCGTCGGGGGTGGCCGCCAGGCTGGCCGCGACGCCGCGCTTGTCGTAGCGCACGCTGGCGATGTTATGCCGCGCCAGCACCCAGGCCAGGCGCTTGAGGCTGTCGTTGCGCGCACCGTCGGCGCTGTTGCCATTGCGGTCGGTGGGCCCGGAACCGGCGATGATCAACACCACCGGCACGGGTTTGTCGGATTTGGGCAGCAAGAGTGAGCCAAACAGCTCGCCGCTGCCGGTGTCCAGGCTGATAGGCCGTTGCAACACCACGGGGGAGGCGGCGAAGCCCAGGCTGGAAAACAGGGTGAGGGTCAAAAGCAGAACTCGCAGCATCATCGCGCCATCATTGGAGAGGTGCCGGTTGGACCAAGGTCTACCGCTAAGGTTTCGAGGATGAACTACTCGGTTAGCCTGCGTATACTGGCCGCCTTAAGTTATTACGGTTGACTTGATTCAACTGATTTCACGGAGCGCCCTGCATGTCCGGCAATACCTTCGGCAAGCTGTTCACTGTCACCACCGCGGGCGAAAGCCATGGCCCGGCGTTGGTCGCCATTGTCGACGGCTGCCCGCCCGGCCTCGAGCTGTCCCTGGAAGACCTGCAGCGTGACCTCGACCGCCGCAAGCCCGGCACCAGCCGCCACACCACCCAGCGCCAGGAGCCCGATGAAGTCGAGATCCTCTCCGGCGTGTTCGAAGGCCGCACCACCGGTTGCGCCATCGGCCTGCTGATCCGCAACACTGACCAGAAGTCCAAGGACTATTCGGCGATCAAGGACCTGTTCCGCCCGGCCCACGCCGACTACACCTATCACCACAAATACGGCGAACGCGACTACCGTGGCGGCGGCCGCAGCTCGGCCCGCGAAACCGCGATGCGCGTGGCGGCCGGGGCCATCGCCAAGAAATACCTGGCGACCCAAGGCATTGTGATCCGTGGCTACATGAGCCAGCTGGGCCCGATTGAAATCCCGTTCAAGACCTGGGACAGCGTCGAAGACAACGCCTTCTTCAGCCCCGACCCGGACAAAGTGCCGGAACTGGAAGCCTATATGGACCAGTTGCGCCGTGACCAGGACTCCGTCGGCGCCAAGATCACCGTGGTCGCCGAAGGCGTGAAGCCCGGCCTGGGCGAACCGATCTTCGACCGCCTCGACGCGGAACTGGCCCATGCGCTGATGAGCATCAACGCGGTGAAAGGCGTGGAAATCGGCGCCGGTTTTGCCTGCGTGTCCCAGCGCGGCACAGAGCACCGCGACGAGCTGACGCCGGAAGGTTTTCTCAGCAACAACGCGGGTGGCATCCTCGGTGGTATTTCCTCCGGCCAGCCGATTGTGGCGCACCTGGCGCTCAAGGCGACGTCGAGCATCACCACGCCGGGCCGTTCGATTGATGTGCACGGCAACCCGGTGGACGTGATCACTAAGGGCCGCCACGATCCGTGCGTCGGCATCCGGGCCACGCCGATTGCCGAAGCGATGATGGCCATCGTGTTGATGGACCATTTGCTGCGCAACCGTGGCCAGAATGCCGATGTTCGCGTGAGTACGCCGGTGCTGGGCCAGCTGTGACGGTTCGGCTGTGACAGCCCTTCCGTACTGGCGCCTCTCCAGCTTCTACCTGTTCTACTTCGCCCTCCTGGGTGCAACCGCACCCTTCCTGGCGCTGTACTTCGACCACTTGGGCTTCTCCAGCGCGCGCATCGGCGAGCTGGTGGCCATCCCTATGCTGATGCGCTGCGTGGCGCCCAACCTGTGGGGCTGGCTGGGTGACTACACCGGCCGGCGCCTGGCCATCGTCCGTTTTGGCGCGGTGTGCACCCTGGCGAGTTTTTCGCTGATCTTCATCAGCCATACCTACGCCTGGCTGGCCCTGGTCATGGCCCTGCATGCGTTCTTCTGGCATGCGGTACTGCCGCAGTTTGAAGTCATCACCCTGGCGCACCTGCAAAAACAAACCTCGCGCTACAGCCAGATCCGCCTGTGGGGTTCCATCGGTTTCATCCTTACCGTGGTGATCATGGGTCGCCTATTCGACTGGCTGAGCCTGGACATCTACCCGGTGGTGGTCGTGGTGATCATGGCCGGTATCATCGGTGCCAGCCTGTGGGTGCCCAACGCGCAGCCTGTCAGCCATGGCAATCGCCTGGCGGGCGAGGGCTTCCTCAAACAATTGCGTAGCCCCGGCGTCCTGGCGTTTTATGCCTGCGTGGCGCTGATGCAGATGAGCCATGGCCCGTATTACACCTTTCTCACCCTGCACCTTGAACACCTGGGCTACAGCCGCGGTGTGATCGGAATGTTGTGGGCGTTGGGCGTGGTGGCGGAGGTGCTGATGTTCCTGGCCATGAGCCGCATCCTTTCGCGCTTTTCGGTACGCCGGGTGCTGCTGGCGAGTTTCCTGCTGGCGGCGCTGCGCTGGCTGCTGCTGGGCTCATTTGCCGAATTTTTCTGGGTACTGTTGCTGGCGCAGGTGATGCACGCCGCTACCTTTGGCAGTTTTCATGCGGCGGCGATTGCCTTTGTGCAGCGCAGTTTCGGCGACAAGCAACAAGGCCAGGGCCAGGCGCTGTATGCCGCGTTGGCCGGCACCGGTGGCGCATTGGGCGCCCTGTATTCGGGCTACAGTTGGAACCTGTTGGGGCCGACCCTGACCTTCAGCATCGCCAGCGTCGCCGCCCTGGCAGCCGCCGTTATCATCGGTTTTCGATTGCAAGAGCAGAACCAAGGAACCCTCCAATGAGTTATGTCGCTGTCTACTCCGTCGCTACACCGGATACGCCGAACAAGGTCCTGACCCATTTTGACGACATCGCCGCCACCCTGGCCGAGCAGGGCGTGCGTTTTGAGCGCTGGCAGCCCGGCCCGGTTGAAAAGGGCGCCAGCGATGGCGAGTTGATTGCCGCCTGCCAGGCGCAGATTGATCAGCTCGGCTATAGCGCAGCCGAGGTGATGAGGGATGCCGGCGACCCCGCGCAGAACGCCGAATTACGTGGGCAGTTTCTCGATGAGCGCCGCTACAGCGAAGACGATGCGCGTTTTTTTCTTGCCGGCCAGGGCCTGTTCGCACTGCACATTGGCGATTACGTATACGCCCTACGTTGCGAGAAAAACGACCTGCTGGTGATCCCGGCCGGTATGGCGCATTGGTTCGACATGGGTGAAAACCCGCACTTCGTGGCGTTGCGTTTATACAACACCGAGAAAGGGTGGGTGCCCGAGTTCACCGGTGACGATATCGCCCGGCGTTTTCCCGGATTGGATGATTAATCGCGAGCTATCAGAAACTTCAACCCCCGCATGTTGGAAGTTGTTGTGGGAATAAACTTAAGCTCATGTAGGGGCTTGCTGTTTATTCTCGTGGGTGCGCCTTAATCTCACGCCTTATGTAACTCTCTTCGGCAATAACGTTTATATCATCCGTCAATAGGAGGAATCCGAAGGGTGATAGGGCGTCAGCCAATAATAAAGGAGAGAAACTAATGAGAGGCCCAAGGGAATCGTTTCTGGCGCCGTATACGGTGCCCAACGCTGTCAGGCGGCGCATTAATCTGGCGGGCAAGAGCCTGACCCGCACGGAGCTGGAAATACTGCGTTGGGCCTCGGAAGGCAAGACCGTGTGGGAGATCAGCCAGATACGCGCCACGTCCGAAGCCACGGTGAAATTCCACCTGCGCAATATCTACGGCAAGTTGGAAGTCAGTAACCGCGTCCAGGCAATGAATGAAGCGGCGCGCAAGGGGCTTTGCTGAATGCATGAAAAAAGGGCCGCGACACCCGTGGGTGTCGCGGCCCTTTTCTTTGTCAGGTACTTAAGCCGAATGGTAAGTCGGCAGGGCAAAGCGGTTCTGGCTTTGCAGCATCGAAATCTGTGGCAGGTCGCTGGCTTGTTCGGCCAGGTCGCGGCGGATGGCGCTGATCACCCAAGTCAATTGGTCGGCCGTGTGCAACTGCTGGTACGAGATCGAACGCTTGACCTGCTTGCCTTCGCTGTTACGCAGGGTCAACAGGATGCCACCGTCGGGACGTGGCTGGGTGGTGACGTCGTAGTTGGAGAATACTGAAGCGAATTTATCTTGGATCAGGCTCATGTCTATCAGCTCCGTTGGCTCAAGTTGGCAAGCATGGAGTGATAGGTGCAGTGATTGTGCCAGCTATTGGTTTTATAAAATATCGTTATAAATCAATAAGATATAAAAAATGCAGATTTTCGATTTCGTGCAATTTGCATGAATGGCCATCATGCATCCTGCATTTTGCGTGGCCCGACGGTGTCGAACGGGCCCGCCATTACGCCTACAGACTGCCCTGGCGTCGCTGAATTCCTTTTTTCGGCGGTCGTTCATCGGGATACAAAACTTTTCAAATCCTGCGTGTACAGCCCAAGAGAGGCTGACGTACTTTCCTGCAAGGTTTACGAAGAATAAGAAAAAGGATGTTCCCATGAGCCAATCGCCAAACGACATGATTACCTGGGGCATGATGCTGCGTAAGGTGCCCGCCATTGTTCGCGCCCTGCCACGGGTAGTGCGCGGCATGCGTGCCGCCAACGTTACCGACCCTCAACAGCCCTGCGGCCTGGGCTGGCACTTCGAGCAAGCCACCCAGCGCAATCCGGATGGCGCCGCATTGTTGTACGCCGACCGCGTGCTCAGCTACACCGAGGCCAACCGATCCGCCAACCGTATCGCCCATCACTTGCAGGCCCAGGGCATCCGCAAGGGCGATGTAGTGGCGATGTTTATCGAAAACCGTCCCGAGTTGCTGCTGAACGTGCTGGCCGTGGCCAAGCTGGGCGGCATCTGCGCCATGCTCAATACGGCGCAGACCCAAGCGGCGCTGGTGCACAGCCTGAACCTGGTGAACCCGGTGGCGATTGTAGTGGGCGCGGAATTGGTGGCTGCCTATGATGCCGTACGCGATCAAGTGGACATTCCCACTGACCGGACCTGGTTTATCCCGGAGCAGCAGGCCGTTGTGACGCCCGAGGGTTATGTCGACCTGATGGCCGCCAGTGCCGACGCCCCGGTGGATAACCCGGTCAGCAGCGCGCAGATCTTTTTCAACGATCCTTGCTTCTATATCTACACCTCTGGCACCACCGGCTTGCCCAAGGCCGGCATCATGAAACATGGCCGCTGGACCAAGACCGCCGTCAGCTTCGGCAGCATCGCCCTGGACATGGGCCCGGACGACGTCCTCTATTGCACCTTGCCGCTTTACCACGCCACCGGCCTTTGCGTGTGCTGGGGCTCGGCGATTGTCGGGGCGTCAGGGTTCGCAATCCGGCGCAAGTTCAGCGCCAGCCAATTCTGGGATGACGTCCGCCGCTTCAAGGCGACCACCCTCGGTTATGTCGGCGAATTGTGCCGTTACCTGCTCGATCAACCCGCCAACCTCAACGACCGCGATCACCGCGTGACCAAGATGGTCGGCAATGGCCTGCGTCCCGGCGTGTGGGCGCAGTTCAAGGCGCGGTATGGGGTTGAGCATGTCTGCGAGTTGTATGCGGCCAGCGACGGCAACATCGGCTTCACCAATGTATTGAACTTCGACAACACCGTCGGCTTTTGCCTGCAGCACTGGGCGTTGGTGGACTACGCCCACGACACCGGCGAGCCGATTCGTGGCCGCGATGGCTTCATGCACAAAGTGAAGACTGGCGGGCAAGGTTTGCTGCTGGCCAGGATCGATGAAAAGTCGCCCTATGATGGCTACACCGACCCGGAAAAAAATCGCAAGGTGATCCTCACCGACGTATTCGAGAAAGGCGATCGTTACTTCAATACCGGCGATCTGGTGCGCAGCATCGGCTTCGGTCATGCGCAGTTCGTCGACCGCCTGGGGGACACCTATCGCTGGAAGGGTGAAAACGTCTCCACCACCGAGGTGGAGAACGTGCTGCTGCAACATCCGCAGATCGCTGAAGTGGTGGCCTACGGTGTGGAGATCGAAAACACCAACGGCCGCGCCGGGATGGTTGCCATCACCCCGAGCGAATCGCTGGCCTCGTTGGATATGCGCGAGTTGCTGCAATTCGCCCACGGCCAGTTGCCACATTACGCGGTGCCGCTGTTCCTGCGCATCAAGGTCAAGATGGAGACCACCGGCACGTTCAAATACCAAAAGGTGAAACTCAAGGAGGAGGCATTCGATCCGCAGAGGGCAGGCAATGACCCGGTCTATGCCTGGTTGCCAGGTTCGGACTGCTATGTGCCGGTCACTGGACAGCTATTGGCGCAGATCCAGGGCGGACACTTTCGTTATTAAGCCGCGCTATTGAATATGCCTATGGAGGCTTTTGACAAAAAAGCCATGACAGGTGGGAACTCCCTCGCGACACTGGGCGCCATATAGAGGACCAGACAAGGAGCCCCACATGTCAGACCAAGCCAAACAAATGACCGATGACGAAGCCGCAGAATTTGCCGAACAGGTGTTCGACGTCGCCCGCAAAGGCGACGCCGCCATGCTTGCCGCGCTGCTGGCCAAGGGCTTGCCAGCCAACTTTCGTAATCACAATGGCGACACCTTGCTGATGCTTGCGGCCTACCACGGTCATGTCGAGGCAGTAAAAGTGTTGCTGGAGTTCAAGGCTGACCCGCTGATTGCCAACGACAAGAACCAGCTGCCAATGGCTGGCGCGGCGTTCAAAGGCAACCTGGAGGTGGTCAAGGCACTGATCGAGGGCGGTGCGCCAGTGGACGCGTGTTCCTCCGATGGCCGTACGGCACTGATGATGGCCGCGATGTTCAACCGCGGGGAAATGCTCGACTACCTGCTCGGCCAGGGCGCCGATCCCAAGGCCGCTGACGCCCAAGGCGCAACCGCGTTGGCGGCGGCACACACCATGGGTGCAGTGGATACGGCGGCGAAGTTGCAAAAACTGGTGTAGGTCGGGGGAGGCGAATCACTGGTTACAGTAGCTTTGCCCAAACATACCATGTGAATACACCGGTCATTTGCAGTCTTGAAAAACAGTAGTAAGCGATAAGCCAGCGTTTCAAAACAATAGGGATCGCGGCGAGCTCCTCTTCGGTGATCTCGCCGCGTTTGATCATTTTTTTGGGCCAGACGACATAGTCAATGATGGCGCTTAATCGGAATGACTCATTCATGAATGTGTTCCACCACCAGAACTTTTTTTCTGCCTGTACTTCACGGTTGTTGGGGAAGTAACTTTCCAATTCTTCGAGTCTCCACTTACGTAGATACCAATGGAGTGCACAGTCCAGTACCAAAGCGGGAACTATGACGAGAACGACGACTTTTTCCCATGTCATGACCATCAGTCTTTTGCCTCATAAAGGATGTCCCCGAATTCCTCGCCCACCGAGCCTCCGACACTGCCCCCCGCCAATCCGCCCGCGACCCCTCCAATGATTGCGCAACCTAGCGCACCTGACCCACGCTTTCGTATTTTCAGTGAAATACACAGCTTGCTGGCCGCCTTTGACGTAAAGGTTCCCGCTGCTGCAGCTAATGCGGTACCCGCAACCAAGCGGATATTTAGCTCTTTCACACAGCGCCTCCCGTCCCTCCATACAAGCCTCCTTAATCGCCAGCCCAGTCGCGCCGACATCCAGCGCCATTCCGATGTAAGTTCCTTTTCCCAAAAACTTAGAGGTTTCAGCTATCGCCCTGATGCGTTGCGTATAACCCACGATCTCGCGTTTGTGCAGGTAGCTCTTAGTCGAGATCCCTAGAATTTTCTTCAGCGACGTGTGCGAGCGTAGGCTGGTACCCAAGCGGGCGACGCCGTGTAGTTGAGCATCCAGTTTCTTGAACAAAGTCTGGCGCTGCTGGAGAAACGTCGCCCTCTCCAGCGTACCGTCCTTGAATCGTTGGTGAAGTTGTTCAATCTCGCTCAGTGTCTGCTTCACTTCGTCCAAATGCTGTGCCCACGCGGAGGTCGTGCTGCCTACGCCCAAGGAGCCATACCCTAACCAACTCTGAAGCAAGTCATAGTGACCAATGACTACCGTTCCCGCCGAAGCATCTTGGTCCAACCGGCGCCGTATCTCCTGTGCGTGGCGCATCAGCCACGCATCATCGGCAGTACAGGCCACACCATATTCTTGCGGGATAATCACCATCTGCCCTGGCGTGACCAGGCCATTACGCAGATGCAGGTTCAGTGCATCGAACTTTTCACTCAACGCTCGACTTGATCCGGGTAACAAGCGCGACTTCAAACTGAGCAAGTCGGTGGTGTACTGATTGATATACGCTTGGGCCATGCGCTCTGTCCTTAGACGAACAAACATGGCCACGGACTATAAGTAGCTGAAGGCGCAATAAATCAGCGTGTTGGAATTTCGGAATTGGACTACGCATGCACCTGAGCAGGTCCTACAATTGCGCGAAGTTGTTGTACAGGGTAGCCGGTGTTATCTTCCCGGCCCCAATTCAGCCCGCCACAGGACCACACCCATGAAAACCGCCCTCGTCGAACTCATCAGCAAAATCAGCGCCGGTGTCATGAGCGAGGACGAAGTGGCGCGCATTGCCGATGAAGCGGCCCAGGCCTACGCGGACCCTGCGGCGTTTCTGGCGGCCAACCCGGATATCAACTACGACGACAGCTTCCCGATTCCGTTGGGCGAGTGGGTCGTCGTCGGCAGCCTGCCGGAGACCGTGCTGTTCCAGGCCGACACCTACGGCGACCTGTTCGCGCAAATCGTCGCCTCGTTCGGTCCTGGCGTGGCGTTCAACCTCAAGCCCAAGCAGCTGGCGAAGACTGAGGACCTCACGGCGCTGAACCGCATCCAGATCCAGATGAGTGCCCTGAGCCCGGAAGATGGTGGCTATGTGCTGCTTAACTTCAGCCAACTGCTGGATGACGAGATCCAGGCCGTGCTGGTCTATGGCAACGACTTGCCGCGCGTGTTGGAACTGTGCGCCGAGGTGGGCATCAAGGGCGAGCCGTCCCTGGAAGCGCTGAAGATCGCCGTTCACGTCTGAAATAAAACGGAACCCCCACCAGGGCTGGCTATCCTACAAGTGCATGCCCCCACTTTAGGAGCGACACCATGGGTTCCACTTTTAATGGCTTGATCGGGCTGATCATCCTGGCCCTGGATATCTGGGCGATCATCAACGTGTTCAAAAGCGGCGCGAGCACGGGCGCCAAGGTGCTGTGGATTTTGCTGATCCTGTTGTTGCCGGTGCTGGGCTTGATCATTTGGGCAATCGCCGGGCCGCGCGGTAACGTGCGGATCTGACCCCGCAACGCTTAGTCGATGCAGTCGGTGTGGAAGAGGGGCAAGCCTTCTTCCACATTTTTTTGTGTCCAAATATTCGCTACACAGAATTTTCACACAGCGTTTTGGACAATTCCCTTCGCTTTGCTTCCTTGTAGGATAGGTCTGTCAAAGGCCTGGAAAAGCACCACAAAGACGTGTTTTCCCTCAGTAATCAATAGCGTTGATGGCATTCATCGGGCACCATTTGCGCCAACGCGCTAACCCCCCTGTTCCTACACGCTTGGGCGTGGGCAGGATGCCGCTGCAATATTTCGCAACTTAAACTTCCAATGGGTCCTAAAACGACATGGCAAACCCGGACGCCCTGAATCAGCAGCGCGCTTCAAATCGCTTGCTGCAACCGACCGTCAAATCCCATCTGGCGTACACGCTGCTCTGCGCACTGGTCATGATGGTGATGTTCTCCCTGCTGCGCCTCGCGCTGCTGGTGTACAACCGTGAAATGATCCTCGACACGCCGGCCTCGACCTTCCTGGAAGCGTTCGGCAATGGCACGCGCTTCGACATCCGCTTTGTGATGTACGCGTTGGTCCCGCTGCTGCTGGCGCTGTTCAGCGTCCGCGCCATGGCTGCGCGTGGGTTTTTCCGTTTGTGGCTGACCGTCGCGTCCAGCATTGCCCTGTTCCTGGGCCTGATGGAAATGGACTTCTACCGCGAGTTCCACCAGCGCCTCAACGGCCTGGTCTTCCAGTATGTGAAGGAAGATCCGAAAACCGTGATGAGCATGCTCTGGTACGGTTTCCCGGTGGTGCGCTACCTGCTGGCCTGGGCCGTGGGTACGCTGATCCTGAGCATCGCCTTCAAAGGCGCCGACCGTGCAACGCGCCCGCGTGGCCCGTTCAGCGGTGGCAGCATCGGCACCCGCCAAGTGGCGCCGTGGTACACGCGTATTGCGGTGTTTGTGGTTTGCCTGCTGGTCGCCGTGGTCGCCATTCGCGGCACCCTGCGCCAGGGCCCGCCGCTGCGTTGGGGTGACGTGTACACCACCGACTCGAACTTCGCCAACCAGTTGGGCCTCAATGGCACGCTGTCGTTGATCGGCGCGGCCAAGGCACGTTTCTCCGAGCACCGTGATAACACCTGGAAGGCCACGCTGGAACAGCCGCTGGCAACCCAGACCGTGCGTGACATGCTCGTGCTGCCGACCGAAAAACTGGTGGATACCGACACCGCCGCCGTGCGCCGCGAGTTCACCCCGCCGGCCGAGAAAACCCTGCCGATCAAGAACGTCGTCGTGATCCTGATGGAGAGCTTCGCCGGTCACTCGGTCGGCGCCCTGGGGCGTCCGGGTAATATCACGCCGTACTTCGACAAGCTGTCCAAGGAAGGCCTGCTGTTCGATCGCTTCTTCTCCAACGGCACGCACACCCACCAAGGCATGTTCGCCACCATGGCGTGCTTCCCGAACCTGCCGGCGTTCGAATACCTGATGCAGACCCCCGAAGGCAGCCACAAACTGTCGGGCCTGCCGCAGTTGCTCAGCGCGCGCAAGTTTGACGACGTGTATGTCTACAACGGCGACTTCGCCTGGGACAACCAGTCGGGCTTCTTCAGCAACCAGGGCATGACCAACTTCATCGGGCGTAACGACTTCGTCGACCCGGTGTTCTCCGACCCGACGTGGGGCGTATCCGACCAGGATATGTTCAACCGTGGCCTGGAAGAGTTGAAAGCCCGCGAAGGCGGCAAGCCGTTCTATGCCTTGCTGCAAACCCTGTCCAACCACACGCCGTATGCCTTGCCGACGCCATTGCCGGTGGAGAAGGTCACGGGCCGTGGCAGCCTCGACGAGCATTTGACGGCGATGCGCTACTCCGACTGGGCCCTGGGCCAGTTCTTTGAAAAGGCCCGCAAGGAGCCGTACTTCAAGGAAACCCTGTTTGTGATCGTGGGCGACCATGGTTTTGGTAACGAGCAGCAAATTACTGAAATGGACCTGGGTCGCTTCAACGTGCCGATGCTGATGATTGCACCAGGCATCCAGGAAAAGTTCGGCGAACGTGACCACACCGTGGGCACCCAGATCGACATCGTGCCGACCATCATGGGCCGCCTCGGTGGCGAGACCCTTCACCAGTGCTGGGGCCGCGACCTGCTGAACCTGCCGGAAGGCGACAAGGGCTTTGGTGTGATCAAACCGTCGGGCAGCGACCAGACGGTGGCGCTGGTCACCGGCGATCGCATCCTGGTACTGCCGAAGGAGATGCCGCCGAAGCTGTGGGAATATGAACTGGGCGCCAACCCGACCGGTAAGGTGATCGCCGAATCGCCGGACGAAGGTGCATTAAGGCAGAAACTGGAGTCGTTCCTGCAGACGGCAACCAAGAGCCTGTTGGATAACACCGCTGGCGTGGTTGACGGTAAGCCGGACTAAATAACCGGCAATAAAAAAGAGGCCTTTAAAGGCCTCTTTTTTTGTCCGGCTTTTATATCCGGCCGAGCAACAACAGCACCAGCAGGACGACCAGCACAACACCCAGAATACCCGACGGGCCATAACCCCAGTTACGTGAGTGAGGGAATACTGGCAGACCACCGACCAGCAGGAGGATCAGGATAATGATCAGAATGAGGCTCATGGTTTTTTTCCTTATTGGCCTTCTGCAAAGACCGGTTATTAACGATAGGCCCGCTAGTTGATTCACGAACGCCTTAACAACTCCGACTGTTGCCCGCTGCGGAAAATTCAGTATTTTTTTAAAGCATTTCGCACACGTGCTTATTTCTTTTAATGCGTTCGCAAATATACGTTGTTAGTTGAAAAATATTGAACTTAGGCTATACGCGAACCTCCGACCCGGCTGACGGTTTGCCAGGGGCATTCAGCAATCTGATGGTGGATGGGGGCAGGAAAGACCTTCGCTACACTGCCGGTCACTTCTTCCGTGAACCACAAGGCTACTTCCTATGCAAAATCGCATGATGATCACTGGCGCCGGGTCGGGCCTGGGCCGCGAAATCGCTTTGCGCTGGGCCCGTGAAGGATGGCAGTTGGCCTTGTCAGATGTCAGCGAACCCGGCCTGCAGGAAACTCTACGGCTTGTGCGGGAGGCGGGTGGCGACGGGTTTTTCCAGCGTTGCGACGTGCGCGACTACAGCCAGCTCACCGCGTTTGCCCAGGCTTGCGAGGTGAAACTGGGTGGCATCGATGTGATCGTCAACAATGCCGGTGTGGCCTCCGGTGGGTTCTTCGCGGAACTGTCCCTTGAAGACTGGGACTGGCAGATCGCAATCAACTTGATGGGCGTGGTCAAGGGCTGCAAGGCGTTCCTGCCGCTGCTGGAAAAAAGCAAGGGTCGCATTATCAACATCGCGTCCATGGCGGCGTTGATGCAGGGCCCGGCGATGAGCAATTACAACGTGGCCAAGGCCGGTGTGGTGGCGCTGTCGGAAAGCCTGCTGGTGGAACTCAAGCACCAGGAAGTCGGCGTGCACGTGGTATGCCCGTCATTCTTCCAGACCAACCTGCTGGATTCGTTCCGTGGGCCGACCCCGGCGATGAAGGCCCAGGTAGGCAAGTTGCTTGAGAGCTCGCCGATTTCTGCGGCGGACATTGCCGACTACATCTACCAGCGCGTGGCAGAAGGCGAGTTCATGATCCTGCCCCATGAACAAGGGCGGATGGCGTGGGCGTTGAAGCAGAAGAACCCGCAGTTGCTCTATGACGAGATGACCACCATGGCCGACAAGATGCGCGCCAAAGCGCAAGCGGCCAAGGGCTGATTAAGTAGAGGTCTGTCAGGTAAATTACCTGAATGTGTAGGTAGCGCCTGATTTTGCCGCAAGCCATTGCTGCCGGACACCCCCAGCGGGCATGGTCGAGGTCCTTTCACTGTCAAAAGGACAACCGCCATGCTGGTCTTAAGCCGCGCTGTAGGCGAAGTCATCTCCATTGGCGATGACATCGCCGTGCACATCCTTGAGTTGAACGGTAACCAGGTGAAGTTCGGCGTTGAAGCGCCGCTCGGGGTGCATGTTCACCGCGCAGAGGTGTACCAGAAGATTCTCGAACGCCAAGCCGCCGGAACCCATCCGGTGCCTGTGCCCAACCCCTGAAAACCCGCTCAGTCGAACAGATGCTCGGGCACGTCGTGCTTGAGCATCAACTGGCACTGCTCGCTTTCCGGGTCGAACACGATCAGTGCCTGGCCCTTGGTCAAGGCCTGGCGCACGCGCAATACGCGGGTTTCCAGGGGGGTGTCGTCGCCATTGTCGGTGCCGTCGCGGGTGACAAAATCTTCGATGAGGCGGGTCAGGGTGTCGACTTCAAGTGCGTCGTAGGGAATCAGCATACAGGCCTCGGGTGATGGATCCCGGCGATGCTACTGCGCCGGGATCATAGTTGCCAGCCTCAGGACTTGTTGCCTACCAGGCTGTCCACCGACGGCACACGGGTGTCGCTCTCCATCTGCGTCTCGTGCTCGATCTGATGGCTGAACCTATCCAAGGAGCCCTGGGCCGGCTGTGCATCACTGGCGAACACCGGCGGGCTGAGGATGTAAGCGCCCAATAGACGACTCAACGCCGCGAGGCTGTCGATATGGGTGCGCTCGTAGCCGTGGGTCGCATCGCAGCCAAAGGCCAGCAAGGCAGTGCGGATATCGTGGCCAGCGGTGACCGCTGAATGTGCGTCACTGAAGTAATAGCGGAACAGGTCGCGACGCACTGGCAACTCGTTGTCAGACGCCAGGCGCAGCAGATGCCGCGACAGGTGATAGTCATACGGCCCGCCGGAATCCTGCATCGCCACGCTGACCGCGTGCTCGCTGGAGTGCTGGCCGGGGGCGACCGGGGCGATATCGATGCCGACAAACTCACTGACGTCCCAAGGCAGGGCGGCGGCGGCACCGCTGCCAGTTTCTTCGGTGATGGTGAACAGCGGGTGACAGTCGATCAGCAAGGGCTCGCCACTGTCGACAATGGCCTTGAGCGCCGCGAGCAGGGCGGCGACACCGGCTTTGTCATCCAGGTGGCGGGCACTGATATGCCCGCTCTCTGTGAACTCGGGCAACGGGTCGAAGGCCACGTAGTCACCGATGCCAATCCCCAAGGAATCGCAATCGGCGCGGGTCGCGCAGTAGGCGTCGAGGCGCAACTCCACGTGGTCCCAGCTCACCGGCATTTCATCCACGGCGGTGTTGAAGGCATGCCCGGAGGCCATCAACGGCAACACGCTGCCCCGAATCACGCCGTTATCGGTAAACAGGCTGACGCGGCTGCCTTCGGCAAAGCGGCTCGACCAGCAGCCCACCGGCGCCAGGCTCAGGCGGCCGTTGTCCTTGATCGCACGCACGGCCGCGCCGATGGTGTCCAAGTGCGCGGACACGGCGCGGTCGGGGCTGTTTTTCTGGCCTTTCAAGGTCGCGCGGATGGTGCCGCGACGGGTCATCTCAAACGGGATGCCGAGTTCTTCCAGGCGCTCGGCCACGTAGCGCACGATGGTGTCGGTAAACCCGGTGGGGCTGGGAATGGCGAGCATTTCCAGCAGAACTTTTTGCAGGTAATTCAGATCCGGTTCGGGGATGGTTCGGCTCATAAAGACTCCTGGGGTTCGGATCGTTCAGCTATGGGGAAACAGCAAATCCACAAATTTCTCCGCGGTAGGCTGCGGTTCATGATTGGCCAGGCCGGCCCGTTCGTTGGCTTCGATAAACACGTACTCGGGTTGATCGGCGGCGGGCACCATCAGGTCCAGGCCCACCATGGGGATGTCCAGGGCACGGGCGGCGCGCACGGCGGCGTCCACCAGCGTCGGGTGGAGGATGGCGGTGACATCTTCCAGGCACCCGCCGGTGTGCAGGTTGGCGGTGCGGCGCACGGCCAGGCTCTGGCCACGGGGCAGGATGCTGTTGTAGTCGACACCGGCGGCTTTCAAGGTGCGTTCAGTTTCGGCATCCAGGGGGATTTTGCTTTCGCCGTCGGTGGCGGCCTGGCGGCGCCGGCTTTGGGCTTCGATCAGCGCGCCGATGGAATGGTGGCCGTCACCGGTCACCTCGGCAGGGCGACGAATCGCAGCGGCGACCACCTCGAAACCGATCACCAGGATGCGCAGGTCCAACCCTTCGTGAAAGCTCTCCAACAGCACACGGCTGTCGAACTGCCGCGCCGCTTCAATGGCCTGCTGCACCTCTTCGATGCTCTGCAGGTCCACCGCCACGCCCTGGCCTTGCTCACCGTCCAGCGGCTTGACCACGATGCGCTGGTGTTCGTCGAGGAACTCCAGGTTGTCATCCGCGCTGCCCGCGAGTTGCTGTGAAGGCAGTTTCAAACCGGCAGCTTTCAGCGCTTTGTGAGTCAGGCTTTTGTCTTGGCACAGGGTCATGCTGATGGCGCTGGTCAAGTCGCTCAAGGACTCACGGCAACGCACACGACGCCCGCCATGGCTCAGGGTAAACAAGCCGGCATCGGCGTCATCCACTTGCACGTCGATGCCGCGCCGATGGGCTTCCTCGACAATGATCCGCGCATAGGGATTGAACCCCGCCTGCGGACCCGGGCCGAGAAACAACGGCTGGTTGATGCCGTTCTTGCGCTTGATCGCAAAAGTGGTCAGCGCACGAAAGCCAAGCTTGGCGTAGAGGTTCTTGGCCTGACGGTTGTCGTGCAGCACTGACAGGTCCAAGTAGCTCAAGCCACGGCTCATGAAGTGCTCGACCAAATGGCGCACCAACACTTCGCCCACGCCGGGGCGCGTGCATTGCGGGTCGACCGCCAGGCACCACAGGCTGCAACCGTTTTCCGGGTCGTGAAAGGCTTTTTGGTGATTCAGGCCCATGACGCTGCCGATCACCGCGCCGCTGTCTTCGTCTTCCGCCAACCAATACACCGGGCCACCTTGATGGCGCGGCGTGAGGCGTTCAGCGTCGACCGGCAACATGCCCCGTCCCTGATACAACTGGTTCACTGCCAACCAATCCGCCTCGGTCTGCACCCGGCGAATGCGAAAGCCGCGGAACACGCGAGTGGCGGGGCGGTAGTCGGTAAACCACAGGCGCAGGGTGTCGGAAGGGTCGAGGAACAATTGCTGCGGGTCGATCCCCAGGATCTGCTGGGGCGCCGCGACGTAAAGCGCGATATCCCGCTCGCCCGCCTGCTCGTTGAGCAATTCCTGGGCGAGGCTGGCAGGGTCTGGAAAGGTATGACCGATCAACAACCGGCCCCAACCGCAATGCACGGCAATCGGTTCGGCCGCCAATGGGCTGCCATCTTCCGCCAGCCGGGCTTGCAGACGCTCGTATGACGGTGCCTGGCCCTTCAGCAAACGTTGGCTGTAAGCCGCTGCATGGGGTTTCATCAATCAGATTCCTTGTTCGCTGAGCCACAGGTTCAGCGCCGCCAGTTGCCACAGCTTGGAGCCGCGCAGCGGAGTCAATTGGCCTTGCGGGTCGGTGAGCAAACGGTCAAGCATCGCGGGGTTGAACAGGCCGCGATCCTGGCTCGGGTCGAGCAACAGTTCACGTACCCAGTTCAGGGTGTCGCCCTGCAAATGCTTGAGGCCAGGCACCGGGAAGTAGCCTTTCTTGCGGTCGATGACCTCGCTTGGGATCACGCGGCGCGCGGCTTCTTTCAACACTTGTTTGCCGCCATCGGGCAGCTTGAACTTACCCGGCACCCGCGCGGAGAGTTCCACCAGGCGGTAGTCCAGGAATGGCGTGCGCGCTTCCAGGCCCCAGGCCATGGTCATGTTGTCGACGCGTTTGACCGGGTCGTCCACCAGCATCACCGTGCTGTCCAGGCGCAGGGCCTTGTCCACCGCGGCATCGGCGCCCGGCATGGCGAAATGCTCGCGCACGAAGTCACCGGCGGCGTCATTGGCGGTCAGCCATTTTGGCGCGACAGTCGCCGCGTAATCGTCGTAGCTGCGGTCGAAAAACGCATCGCGATAGGCCGCGTACGGATCGCTGGCGCCGTCCACCTGCGGGTACCAGTGGTACCCGGCGAACAGCTCATCTGCGCCCTGGCCGCTCTGCACCACCTTGCAATGCTTGGCCACTTCCCGCGACAGCAGGTAGAAGGCGATGCAGTCGTGGCTGACCATCGGCTCGCTCATGGCGCGGAAGGCGGCGGGCAGTTGCTCGATGATCTCGCTTTCAGCAATGCGCAACTGGTGGTGACGGGTGCCGTAATGCTTGGCGATCAGGTCGGAGTATTGGAACTCGTTGCCCGCTTCGCCGCCGGCGTCTTCAAAGCCGATGGAAAACGTCGACAGGTCTTGTACGCCGACTTCGCGCAGCAGGCCCACGAGCATGCTCGAATCGACACCACCGGAGAGCAACACGCCCACATCCACCGCCGCCCGTTGGCGAATGGCCACGGCTTCGCGGGTGCTGTCGAGGACGCGATCGGTCCAGTCTTCCAGGGTCAGGTTTTTTTCGTCGTCGTGTGGGCCGTAAGGCAGGGTCCACCAGGTTTTCTGCTCGGTCTTGCCGCTGGCGTCGATGCGCATCCAACTGGCTGGCGGCATCTTTTCGATACCGGCCAGCAAGGTACGCGGCGCGGGCACAACGGCGTGGAAGTTCAGGTAGTGGTTGAGGGCCACCGGATCGAGGATCGGGTTGATATCGCCGCCCTTGAGCAACGCTGGCAACGCCGAGGCAAACCGCAATCGCTGGCCGGTCCGCGACAGGTACAACGGCTTCACGCCAAGACGGTCACGGGCGATGAACAGACGCTGGGCATCACGCTCCCAGATGGCAAAGGCAAACATGCCGTTGAGCTTGGGTAGCAATGCCTCGCCCCAGGCGTGGTAGCCCTTGAGCAGCACTTCGGTGTCTCCACCGGAATAGAAGGCGTAGCCCAGGGCTTCCAGCTCTTCACGCAATTCCGGGAAGTTATAGATCGCGCCGTTGAAGGCCAATGACAGGCCGAGCTGCGAATCGACCATCGGTTGGGCCGAGCCGTCCGACAGGTCCATGATTTTCAGGCGCCGGTGGCCGAGTGCAATCGGCCCTTGGGCATGGAAGCCCCAGGCGTCGGGGCCACGGGGAGCCAGGTGATGGGTGATGCGCTCAATGGCTGCCAGGTCGGCAGGTTGGGCATCGAAACGTAATTCTCCAGCTAATCCGCACATAAATTCCTTACCGGTTTTTCCGTTGGGGAGGGGAAACACTCAATACGCCCCGAAGGGCGCGTACCCAGAAACTGACACGGGGCTATTCGTGGAGTTTTAGACCGATAAGTTATAAGGCAAATAGCCGCAATCTCGACATGGCCTCTGTCGGCCGTGCGCGGGCTGCGTGCCAGTGGTGGTACAAGAAGCCGGTTTCGCCGCAAAATCTGCGGCGTTTCAGCCCTTGAATGCTGCGGTTTTTGAACCTTTTTCCACGGGCCGCGGGTTTATCGTCTCCAGCCATCATTGATTGCATCAGGGAGGGTTGGAATGACTGAAACACAGGGTTTATATGAAGAGGTTGCCCCCGTAACGCGCGATGAGCTGGACGCCGCCTTACTCGATATGACCGGCGATCTGGATAAGGCACAGGTGTTGCACCAGACGTTGCCGCACTGGATGCTCGACGCGCCGCCGGGCAGCCTGGCGGCCGTCGAGCAGGCCTACCTCGACAGTGGGGCCCCGCGCCAACGCCTTGAGCAGCGCCTTGGCCGGCTGCAGCCGTTGCATGAGTTCTGCACGGCAAAACTGCAGGAATATCTGGTCGGCAAAGGGCATGCGGGGCTGAATGTTCGCCAGGACTATCTGGAACGCCCCAGGAGCGAACCGTTCGAAATTGCGCCTAACGTGAGCGGTATTCCGATTTTTTCGACCACTCTGGAAAAACATAGCCTGGTGCAGGCGGCCATGCAGAATTTTTCCGAAGCCGAGGCCGAACCCGACGGCTTGCCTAAAAAGTCCCTGATTCGCCGGGGGGCTGACGACAGCATTGTGTCAGGTCTCACTGCGCATCAATTCGTGGGCTATTGCCGTGATCTGGATCTGGGCAACGCCTACCAGGCGCATTTACGCGACGTCTTCAGCCTGCCTGCCCCAGGCGAATCGGCGCTGCCCCTGAGCTACAACCTTGCCGCACTGGATGTGGGACGGGGCAAGCGCGCCGATATGCTGACAGACCTGCACCTCGCCCTGGCCAGGCAAGCTATCAGCCAGGCCACCCATGCTCGTCTGCTCAAGTTGATCAAGGCCGACTTGCCAGCCGCCCGGCATGCCGATTCGGAGTTCACCCAGAAACGCCTGATCTGGCAGGGGCTTAATCTGGACAAGGCCTGCCTGTGGAGTGTGCTGGTGTTTTCGGAGGCGCAGGCCGGTGAGCTGGCCGAGGATAACCTGATCGTCTACATGCCCGACGAACCGCTGCGTCCCTGGTACGAATACTCGACCCTGGCGGACTTCAAGCAGTACCTCACGCTCAAGTTGCGAGTGGCGTCCTACCGGCAGGCGTTCGTACGCTATCTGGACGAATCCGAGCGCGTGGACTTTCTCAGCCACTTTCAGGCCGGTGGTGCGCTGGGTTCGCTGCAAGCAATACCGGTAAACGACAATTTCAGCGATTTTTTCTTCCGCGCCTGCGTCGGCAAAGTCCAGTTGGATGCGCGGGTATTGGCCGTGCCCAAGGCTCAAGTGGATGAAGACGCGCGGCAACAGCGCCTGTGGGATTACCTCAACTTCGGGCTGGATGTCCTGAATGTTGCAGCCTTCGTGGTGCCGGTACTCGGGCAACTGATGATGGGTGTTGCCATCGGTCAACTGCTGGGGGAGGTGTTCGACGGGGTCGAGGACTGGAGGCATGGCGACAACGCTGAGGCGCTCAAGCATCTGGTCAATGTGGCGGAAAACCTTGCCGCCATGGTGCTGTTCGCGGCAGGCGGACGCGTGGTGGGGTCGCTCAAGCGCAACTTGGCCTCGTCAGCAGAGTTTTTCGACAAAGTCGAGGCCGTCAAGCTACGTGATTCCCAACCAAGGTTGTGGCGGCCACGGCTGGCGGCCTATCGCCAAGCGGTGGAGATGACCGATTCGGTGGCGCGTAACTCGCAGGGCGTATACCTGGCCAGCGAGGGCCTCTATATCCAATTGGCGGGCGAGTCGTATGCCATTGCTTTTGACGCCAACCTCGGGCAATGGCGAATCATCCACCCTCAACGACCGGCCGCGTATCGGCCGCCATTGCAACATAATTTCCAGGGTGGCTGGCAACACGACTATGAGCGTGCGCGGGAATGGGCTGAGCCGTTGAACATCCTCCATCGCATTGACCCTGGCCTGGTCGAGGTGCCGTCAGACGACCTACGAAGTATTGCTGCCATTAATCAAATGGACCTGCCTGCTTTGCGCCAGCTGGCTCAGGCGCACAAAGCCCTGCCGGAGCGCTTCCAGGACGGGGTGGCGCGGTTTCGCCAGCACCGCAAAGTGCTTGACTTGATCCAGGCGCTGGAGCCCGAGCAGGCTCTCACACCCGCCACCGCCCGCAGCCAGATGCTCGCTTTGCCGCTGATACCCAGTTGGCCCCAAGGGCGCTTTTTCGAGCTATTGGACGCTGACGGCAACCTCCTTGAGAGCTACCCGGACCTGGCTCCCCTCAACTATGAAGACCTGAGCATTCATATCACCGAGCAGCAACTCAAGGATGGCCAAGTGATGGAGACGTTGCTGCAAACCTTGGGCGAGGAAGAACGCAGCACGTTGCTTGGCGCCAGCGTACCGCTAGAGGACGCCCAGCCGCTGCTCAAGCGTCGTTTGCTGGAGGCTGTGAATGCACAGCATCGCGTCCTTTATGAGCGGTTGTATGACGATTATAACGGCGTCGCCACCGGTGACCTGGCGCCGCTGTGCGCGCGCTTTCCGGGCTTGCCGCGCCGATTTGCGTGGGAGCAACTGTCCGAAGCGCGCACCTTGGATCGCCGCTATTTGCGCAAGGACAATCGTGTGTCGTTGACATTAGAAGAGCGCTGTCGCGAAGCGATTGAGCAGATGGACGAAGACGATGCCCTGATGGGGTTGTACTGGCCGCCCCTGGCCGGTACCGGAACGCAACGCGTGATCTTCGGCTTGCTCGGAGGGCTGGCGCATTGGCCGCAGGATATGTGTGTGCAGCTACGTGAAGGTGGCATGACCGGGGACGTCCTTGAGCAGGTAGGGGCTTCCGGTGCTTCGGTGCAACGTACCATCGTTCGAGATGCACAGGGTTTTCAGGCCTTCGATGAGCAAGGCAAGGATGTGAATACCCGTGTCAGCGGCCCTGATGGATTGCTTCGGGCGGTGGTGGATTGCCTGTCGACTGCGCAAAGGAAGCTGATGGGCCTGGAGGGCGATCAAGCAGTGGACCGCCTGCGCAGCCAGTTACGCTTTAGGAGTCAGGACGAACGTCCGCGTATGCGGCGCTACTTGCGAACGCAGCGTCCGGCCGTAGAGGAGCAACTGCCGGCTTGCGCATCCGCGCAGTTGCGGGAACTGGCCGCACCGGTACTGGCGGATTTTTCAACGGCGTTGGTGCGCAAAGTCAGAAAGCTCTACCCGGCGATGGATGGCGCGCAAGTCTTACATTTTCTGCAGGACGCGGGCGCCGACCACTTGAGCCGTGCCAAGGCGGTAAAGGCGCTTGAACAGGAGTTCAAGGCACTTCAGCAGGCGCTGAAACGCTGGGTCAGTGACCGTACGGACTATGTGCCTGAGGTCATCCCTTATTGGGATTATCGCCTCAGCCGTTCCCAGGTCCGGGAGGCCATCGAATGCAGCTGGCGCGGGCTGACTATGCTCAGGGACCCAGAGCAGCGCAGTGTCCCCAGCCTGGCGTTGGACGAGATGGTCGTGGGAAAACTGCCGACTTTGCCCGCCCAGATACGCTTCGAAAAGGTCAAACAGTTGTCTCTGCGTAACATGGGCTTGAACGATCAGGTGGCGTATTTTCTCAAGCACTTCAACAACCTGCACACCCTTGATCTGTCGCACAACCAAATCACACGCTTGCCCGAAGCCCTGTCGTTGATGCCTGACCTGACATATTTGTATCTGCCGCGCAATCGCTTGCAACTCACCGAACACACACGCAAGAAACTCGGTGAGATACGTCGGCTCAAAACCCTGAACCTGGCCCATAACCCTTTGCTCAACGCGCCCGATGTGACGCATCAGCATGATTTGCGCCGGTTGCGGTTGCGCGATTGCGGGCTTAAGGAGTTTCCTGTCGGTGTCGGGGGCCTGCAGTATCTGGATCTTGTGGACTTGCGCGGCAATTTGATCACCACATTGCCCGATTGGCTGTTTCTGCTGCCTCGCCGGGCTGGGCAGGCCTACAACCTGCGCCTAAACGCGTTGTCGGGTGAAAGCGCAGCGGCCCTGAAGGTTTATCTTGACCGCGTGGGCGTTGGCATGGGGTTTCTTGAGGACGACATACCCCGTTTGACCGAACAGAGGGCGCGGGAGAACTGGTTGGCGAATGAGCGTGTCGCTGACTATGTCGAGAAGAACCGGGTATGGACCGGACTGAAGAATGAGCCAGACAGTGGGGAGCTGTTTAATTTGCTCGCCGAGTTGGTCAATACCGCGGATGCCACCAAAGTGCGTGATGATTTGGAGCGGCGGGTATGGCGGGTACTGAATGCCACGGCTGCCCATGCAGCGCTGCGCAAGGAGGTGTTTGAGCGGGCCGGTGCACCGTTCAATTGCGATGATTCGACGGCGGTGAACTTCAGTGACCTGGAAGTGCTGGTGGAGATCGATGAGGTGTCCCGTGAGAACGCCAGTGAGCCATTGGCTGCCCGATCCCGGTTGAAAGTTGCCAAGGGGCTTTTTCGCCTCGACCAGTTGCGCAAAATTGCGGCTCGCCACAGTAGCGAGAATCCGACCTATGACCCCTTGGAAGTGGAGCTGGCTTACCGTGCGGGCCTGGCACGCCAGGTCTATTTGCCGGGTCAGCCAAGCGGTTTGTTGTTCCCGGACCTGGCAGGCGTCACCGAAGTGAAGCTCAGTCAGGCAGAGCTGGAACTCAAGCGTGCTGAATTATCGCCACAGTTACTGGCCTATATCGTCAAGCTGCCATTTTGGGAACGCTACCTGAAACTCGCTTTTGCCAGCCGTTTTGACACGTTGAACGCCCCCTTCAGCCTGCGCGCCGATGAGGTCTATGAGCAGCGTGAAGAGCTGTCGAGCGCCGAGTTTCAGCGCCTGATGAATCAGATCAGGCTGGAAAGGGAGCAGGCCGAAGCCGTCGAGATCGAGCGGCTGACCAAGGGCGCATTGCGCAGTGAGGACCTGCATGTGTGTGAAGCGCCGGCGGGTTGATCAAGATGCGGTCGCCTTGGCCCGGATCAACCCTCGCATGGCAAACCGGTTCGGATGACACGCCGCGGCCACGCTGGCCGGCAGCGGCAGCGGTTCAGCATCAATCCAGGCAGCCACCAATTCGCCGCACAACGGCGCGGTGATCAGTCCGCGCGACCCGTGGCCACTGTTGATGTACAGGCCTGGCAGCCAGGGGCAGGGCGTGTCCGGCACTTGTCGGGCGTCCTTGCTCAGCACGGCATAGGTTTGGTTGAACAGCGCGAGATCGGCCAGCGGCCCGACAATGGGCAGGTAGTCGGGGCTGGTGCAACGGAAGGCGGCGCGGCCTTCCAGCCCCTCGGGGTCGAGGTGGTCGGCGCCCAGGCGGACCAGCAAGTCTTCGGAGATGTCCCGCAGCATCTCCAGGTTGCCCGCGTGTTCAGCGGCGGTGGGCGTGAGGTCGTCGCTGTTAAAGTCAAAGCTGGCGCCGAGGGTGTGTTCGCCCAAGCGCGCCGGGGCGACATAGCCTTCGGCGCAGACCACGGTCGCCAGTGCTTCGCTCGCCGGGGTTTGCGCCAACCGGGTGATTTGCCCACGGATACGCTTGAGCGGCAGCTCGCTGCTCGCCGGAAAATGCTTGATGTCCGCGGCACCGGCCAGCACCACCACGCGGGCGCTGGCCAACAGCCGATCGCCGTCGAGGGCTTGCCACTGGTTATCGACGTACCGCAGTTCAACCGCGTGGTGATGGGGAAGCACGCTGATCAAAGGGTGCGCTGTTTGCCATTGGCACAACGCCGGCGGATGCACCCAACCGCCCTCGGGGAAAAACAGCCCGCCCTGTTCCAGTTGGATGCCGGCACGTTGCTGGGCCTGATCTTTATCCAACACGTGCAGCAACTCAGGCGCAAAGGCTTCGGCCAGTTTTGCCTGGCGCTCGGCTTCCTTGGCGTCGAAGGCCAGTTGCAACACGCCGCAGCCATCCCAGTCGATACCGCGATGCAAGTGTTCCAGCAGGCGCCGGGTGTGGCCGAAACCGCTCAGGATCAACTGCGACAACGCGGTGCCGTGGGCCGACAGCTTTAGATAAAGCACGCCCTGAGGGTTGCCCGAGGCTTCCTGGGCCAGTGCGGCATGCCGCTCCAGCAGGCTGACGCGCCAGCCACGGGCGGCGAGGCTGGCGGCGGTGGCGCAACCGGCGAGGCCGCCACCGATGATCATGGCGTGACGTTCGCCTTCGATAACCGGTGGCCGCGCAAACCAGGGTTTGGCGGCGGGCGGTGCAGGTGTTTCGGCGGGCCAACCGAGGAACTCGCCGCGCAGGATCTCCCACTTGTGGCCGATGCCCGGCGTGCGTTTCATCTTGAAGCCTGCGGCGTTGATCAGCCGTCGCACCCAACCGGTACTGGTGAAGGTGCTGATGGTCGAGCCGGGGGCGGCAAGGCGCGCCAGTTCGGCGAACAGTTCAGCGGTCCACATGTCCGGGTTTTTCGCCGGGGCGAAGCCGTCGAGGAACCACGCGTCGACCTGCGCGTCCAGTTGCGGCAGTTGCTCCAGGGCGTCGCCGATCAACAGCGTCAGGGTCACGCGGCCGTTGTCCAGCACCAGGCGTTGGAAGCCCTGGTGGATGGCGATGTATTGCTTGAGTAGCTGCTCGGCGAACGGTTGCAGCTCGGGCCAGAGGGCGAGGGCGCGTTGCAGGTCGGAGGGGCTCAGCGGGTACTTTTCCACGCTGACAAAATGCAGGCGGGCACCGGTCACGGCGTGCTGTTCGAACAATTGCCAGGCGCACAAGAAATTCAAGCCAGTGCCGAAACCGGTTTCGCCAATCACCAATCGCCCACCCGCCTGCAACGCAGCGAAGCGCTCTTGCAGACGGTTCTGTTCCAGGAACACATAACGGGTTTCTTCAAGGCCCGATTTATCGGAGAAATACACATCGTCGAAAACCCGCGAATGCGGGCGACCTTGGTCATCCCAGTCGAGCTGGGCGTGAAATACGGGGTTCATGGGCGACTCATAAAAAAGCGGGCAAAGGCAAGGCGGCCATTCTATCTGATTGGCCCACCCTTGCCTGATCTGCGGCAATCTTTGACGCTACACTTTATACAGCCACTCCTTTTCTTCCTTGACCAGCATGTCCAGCCAGAACGGCTCATTGGGGCTGGTCCATTGTGGTGCGCCGCCGGGGGGCGACGGGTTGATGATCAAGAGTTCTTTACCGGCGCGTTGCCACTCGTCCATTTTTTGTTTGAGACGCGTCACATACTCACTGGCCTTGCATTCGATTTCCGCCCATGGGTCGACGATCCAGGCATTTGCCCATTTGGGCTCACTGAAGTCTATGGTCCTGGCATTGAGCCCGGTCGGCGCTCCGACCACTGTAAATACATGCCCCGACATCGCCCATACGCTGGCATCGCCACCGCTTTCCTTGATGATTTCAGCGGCGGCCCTTGCCATCTGGTCGCAATTGCCCGCGCCGGTCTTGAGGACGATGTCGGCATAGTTGGGGGCGCCGATTTTGTCGTACTCCCAGATCACAACCTCGCGAGCGACTTTTTGTCGCGTTAAGTCGCTTGGGTTGGTGGGCACACGCTGATTGGCAGAGCCGACCCCGGTGGCGTGGAGTTGTTTATCCACTTCCTTCTTCGCAGCTTGCGCATAGAACCGGTTTTTGTTGACCGGTAGGAACTGATCGAAGTCAGCCGGTTTGCTCAGGGCCGTCACTTTCACCTCCTGCGCCGCGACCTCGACCGGCCGGCCGTCTCCCTTGTTCCAGACACCCAATCCGAACTCGCGTTTTTTCTCGTCTGGCAGCTTGTCGACCTTTTCTTTCAGGGCTGCCATTTGTTTGGCCCGGTAGTGATACTTCTCGCGCAGGTTGGTAAAAATCGTTTCCAGCGGTGGAAGGGTGACCAGATCGTTATTGATGTTCAGCTTCGCGGCGTTCAAGGCGTCTTCGATGTTCTGGTTGTGTTTGAGAATAAGCTCAAGGCCCAGGCTTTTGTCGGTCAGCGCATCGATTTTATGGAAGTCAAGATCAGTGCCCTGGCCCAGTTCGGCCTGGTAGAAGACCCCGCTGTCAGCCTCCGCCACCAGATACTGTTTCGGGCCACTGTTATTGTGGTCGAGTTCGATCACCATCGCCCGCACATCGCGTTGAGTGTTGGCCTGGTCGTCGATGGCTTCAAGCCTGACCACACGTGTGTGGGTATTGAGTACCGGGTCCACTTCGTTATTGGGCAAGCCAAAAGAGGGGTCATCAATCACTTTACCGCTGACTTGAGGTTTGTAGTTGATGAGCACTCCTGGCGTTTCAAGTCGAAGCTTTTGATCTGTCAATGGGGTGTCAGCCGGTAGTAGCGCCGGTTATGGCTGAGCAGCGTTGCACCGGAACGGTTGGGGTAGGGCTGGAAGCGTTTGTGTTCAAGTGATTGCGCACGCTTGAACTCGTTCGTACCGGTCGCAGTTACATTTTTTGCAAAGCACAGGTTGGACAGGCCACGCTTGACCCGAGCACCATTCTTTGGCGGGCTGCAAACAGCAGCCAGATCGTCAGCATTTTTTTCCGGATGAGTTGTGGCCAGGTCGTATAAGACGCCCGGTTGTTTGGGGTCCTGCCGAAAGACCTGGTCGCCAATGACGACGTCACTGAAGCCGGCGCGATGAATCACCAAGGGGCGTTCGGCGACGGCCGTTTCCAGGACGTTGTAATCGGTTCCGCCAAATGAGCTGTCCTGTAATGTGCGGGCACTGGCGCGGAAGTCATCCCGGGGTGGGCCATAGACGGATTGGGTGGCAGTGTCAAAAGCATGCCAACGGCCTTTATGAAGCACGGCGGCCCCTTCGACAGGTTGACCGGCAACCGTAAAAATACCCGTTGCAAAGGGCTGTTTCGGATAAGCCTTAAGTAGGTCGCCCACTTGGGCCAAGAGCGAGTGGGTCCCGCGCAGTGCTGATTGTGCGCCTTTGATGATCAGTTTCCCGGCACCTACCACCAGGTCGCCCACGCCACCCAGCGGGTTGATCGTGCCGATGGCTGTCGTTCCCAGGATTTTTGCCGCCTGTAGCGCTTTTGTGCCGACGCTGGTGGTTGCATTCACTACTTTGCCGAGTTTCCCGGCCACCCCTAGCCCCGCCGTCAGAAAACCAAACACATCCACTACCAAGTCATAAACCCCTTGGGCGGTATGGCCATCGCGGAAATTGACAATTGCGGAACGCAGCGGCACAAGGTTGAGCAGGAACTCATGCACCGCTTCCCGTGACGCGCGTTCCTGATCGACAGTGGTTATACCGCGTGCCGCGTTCAGGACATCGGCCGAATCAAGGTCAATCGCCTCGACGACGGCGTTGGCGATGTAGTCCGTTCGGGCACTGGAGAAGCTCAGGGGCGTCGACTGGGTTGAAGGGCGCTCATTTCGCAGGTGTGCTTGCTTGTCGTCATCGGGCTTGAATTCTTCGATCACATAATTTTTATTGGCCACCCGTTTGGTGGAGGGCGTTACCAGGTAGCGCGCGTCGCTGCGTTTACGGATGACGCCTTGGGCCATATCTATTTCATACAAGTCGACCTGGGTGGTGTTGTCGACGGATCGCTCAAGCTTCAGGGTCAGTGTGCGGCCTTTATTAACGAGCGTTGTCGATGGAATGATGTCCATCCCTATCTGGTAAGTGTTTTGCCGGTAAAACGAGAGTTTGCCCTCCTCGAGGTTTTTTCGGTCCTCCAGTGGAAGCTGGGCAATCAAGTGCTTGAGCAGGGTATGGTGAGCTTTCTTGTGTTCGCCGATGACGCTGTCGAATGTTTTTTTGAAGGATTCACTGGTCGTGAATCTGGCGCCGTTATTGAAGGCTTGGAGAGGAACGCGTGTGTCTTTGGTGACCCAGGTCTCGTGCTTTTCAATGCCCGCCATGACCAGGTCCAACATTGAGTATTTCCCGGTGTAAAGCCTTCCCGTCCTTGGCGTTCGTTGGGCTTCCAGGCATTTGTCTTCAAAGAACGGCTGGTCGCCAAAGCGTGCCTTGAGCTCCTCCAAAGCCATCTTCCTACGGCTGGGTAATGCGCTGTCCAGTGCCCTGGAGGCTGTTGCCCGTTCACTTTGCTGCTGATTGAACGCGCGCCTGAGGGTCTCGACTTGATCAGCCGTGTAGGCATCCCCTATCTGTTTTTCGACAACACCATTGACCACTGCCCAATCGACCAGTGCCGCTTTCAGTGCGCTTGGGGACGGTGTCTGGGAGCTGCCTTCGGCCTTTGCCATGACTTGCGCAAAGCTCATGCTCGCCGTGCTGCCGGGCGAGTCGGTTTCAAGGTGGTTCACCGCGATGGTAAATTTCGCCCACGTGGTGCTGCCGTAGACCACAGAAGCGGGAATCTCCTTGACCCGATACTCCGGCGCCACCCTTGCCAGTAACAGCTGGGCGCCCAGCTTTGCGCTGTCGGCCGTGGCTTTGCCTTGAGCGACCAAGTGGTGCTCCAGCGCCGTCACTACGCTCGATGGCGGCTGGCCCCAGTGAGCTTGACCCGCCAGGTCAAACCCGGCAACGGTGTTGCGCCTAGTATGATCAAGTGACTCAAGGTCCAAGCCAATACTGATAGCCGCCAATACGTAATCGTTGAGGCTGGTCTGGGTGGGAATGCCTTTGAGTTGGGTTTGTATGGCGTTGCCCAATGCTGCCCACCTGGGCGTTTGGGCGAGCTGTTCCAGCGCTGTCACGGGGTTCTGTAGGTCGATATTTGACAGTGACGGGTCACTCAGCAGGTAGCCCAAGGCGCCCTTGCGGTTGTCATTCAGTGGCAGCCCCGGTAGATGCGCGCTGTTACAGGCAATCACATCCGCAATTTCGCGTTGCATTTCGATTGACAAGGGCAGTGGCCAGGACAATGCGCCACTGGAAATGCTAGGTGCAGTCGCCCTCGTCTTGGCTGAGCTCGTCGGTGGCTCAGGCGCTTCGCGAGTTCGCCTTAGAGAGCGTGCCAGAAGCGGGACATTGGTCTCGATCTTGTGAACGACGGTGTGCGGCGACGGGTTGTCGGGCGGTGTGGGGAGAGGGAAATCGAGGGTAAAAGTTTGCTGTTTGTTGACGGAAAGCATGATTACCTACCTGATTTGACGTGACAGAAAAGTCTTCTTCCTTGGGGCGCTTAATCACGCCTTCCGTTGAGTGTTGAGCCGTCAGCGGTGAGTTCCGTCGGTGTCGAGCTGGAAATATTAGAGTTTGTGAGCCGAGTGTCAGCGAAATGTCATGGATCAAGCGCAACGGGCACTCCAATCCGCTAGTCTTGGTCCATTCACACACGGAGCTGCCCATGTTCGAATCCGCCGAAATCGGTCACGCCATCGACAAAGACACCTACGACGCCGAAGTGCCGGCCCTGCGTGAGGCCCTGCTGGAGGTGCAGTACGAACTGCAACAGCAGAAGCGCTTCCCGGTGATCATCCTGATCAATGGCATCGAAGGCGCCGGCAAGGGCGAGACCGTCAAGCTGCTGAATGAATGGATGGACCCGCGCCTGATCGAAGTGCGCACCTTCGACCAGCAGACCGACGAAGAACTGGCCCGGCCACCGGCCTGGCGCTACTGGCGGCAACTGCCGGCCAAGGGCCGCATGGGGATTTTCTTCGGTAATTGGTACAGCCAGATGCTGCAGGCCCGCGTGCACGGGCAGATCAAGGACGCAAGACTCGACCAGGCCATTGCTGGTGCCGAGCGCCTGGAAAAGATGCTCTGCGATGAAGGCGCGCTGATCTTTAAATTCTGGTTCCACCTGTCCAAGAAGCAGATGAAGGCACGGCTCAAGGCCCTGGCTGACGACCCGCTGCACAGCTGGCGCATCAGTCCGCTGGACTGGCAGCAGTCCGAGACCTACGACAAGTTCGTGCATTTCGGCGAGCGCGTGTTGCGCCGCACCAGCCGCGACTATGCACCGTGGCATGTGATCGAAGGGGTGGACAGCAACTATCGCAGCCTTACCGTGGGCAAGCTGCTGCTCGAAGGCCTGCAAAATGCGCTGAAGCTGCCCAAGGGCAAGGCCAGCGGCATGAACCCGGCGCCGTTGATCGCCTCCGTGGACAAGAAGAGCCTGCTGGACAGCCTCGACCTGACGCAACGTTTGGACAAGGACGATTACGAAGAACAACTGATCACCGAGCAGGCGCGTTTCTCCGGGCTGATGCGCGATAAACGCATGCGCAAGCACGCGCTGATCACGGTGTTCGAGGGTAACGATGCGGCGGGCAAGGGCGGGGCTATCCGTCGGGTGGCGGCGGCGCTGGACCCACGGCAGTACCACATCGTGCCGATTGCCGCGCCGAGCGAGGACGAGCGTGCTCAGCCTTATCTGTGGCGTTTCTGGCAAAAGATCCCGGCGCGGGGCATGTTCACGGTGTTCGACCGCTCCTGGTACGGCCGCGTGCTGGTGGAGCGTATCGAGGGCTTCTGCACCCCGGCGGACTGGATGCGCGCCTATGGCGAGATCAACGACTTTGAAGAGCAACTGCGTGATGCGGGTGTGATCGTCGTCAAGTTCTGGTTGGCCATCGATAAGCAGACCCAACTGGAGCGTTTCCAGGCCCGCGAAGAAATCCCGTTCAAACGCTTCAAGATCACCGAAGACGACTGGCGCAACCGCGACAAGTGGGACGACTACCGCGCCGCCGTGGGCGATATGGTCGATCGCACCAGCACCGAAATCGCACCCTGGACCTTGGTGGAAGCCAACGACAAGCGCTGGGCACGGGTCAAGGTGCTTCGCACCATCAATCTAGCGCTGGAAGAAGCGTTCGAAAAATCCGACAAACACGATAAAAAGAAAAAGAAATAACTCGATCCCTGTGGCGAGGGAGCTTGCTCCCGCTGGGCTGCGCAGCAGCCCCAATTGAGCCGCCGCGGTGTATCAGACCTACACGCGGCGCCTGTTCTGGGGCCGCTTCGCAGCCCAGCGCGAGCAAGCTCGCTCGCCACAACGAGCTCACTGGCCACAGGGTACCCATGCTTTTGCATACGCCGGGTGAATGATCGTCGCGGTTGACGAAAGCTGGATCTATCCTCGATCCATCTCCCAACCATCACAAGATCGAGGTAGCCCATGCGTGAAGTAGTGATCGTCGACAGCGTGCGAACCGGCTTGGCCAAATCCTTTCGCGGCAAGTTCAACCAGACCCGCCCGGATGACATGGCGGCCCATTGCGTCAACGCGCTGCTGACCCGCAACGGCATCGACCCGGCGACGGTGGAGGACTGCATCGTCGGCGCCGGCTCCAACGAGGGCGCACAGGGCTACAACATCGGGCGCAACGTGGCGGTGTTGTCGCAACTGGGCACCGGCACGGCGGGGATGACCCTCAACCGTTTCTGCTCGTCGGGCTTGCAGGCGATTGCCATCGCGGCCAACCAGATTGCCTCCGGTTGCAGCGACATCATCGTTGCCGGTGGCGTCGAGTCCATCAGCCTGACGATGAAAAGCGTCAACACCGACAACCTGATCAACCCGCTGCTGAAAGAGCAGGTGCCGGGTATCTACTTCCCCATGGGCCAGACTGCCGAGATCGTCGCGCGTCGCTACAGCGTCAGCCGCGAAGAGCAGGACCTCTACGCCCTGCAAAGCCAGCAACGTACGGCCCAGGCTCAGGCCGACGGCTTGTTCAACGATGAAATCGTGCCGATGGCGGTCAAGTACAAGGTTGAAGACAAGAACACCGGTGAAGTGCAGGTGCTCGAAGGCGTGGTTGACCGTGACGACTGCAACCGCCCGGACACCACCCTGGCCAGCCTGCAAGGCTTGAAGCCAGTGTTTGCCGAAGACGGTTCGGTGACGGCGGGTAACTCGTCGCAGCTGTCCGACGGCGCCTCGATGACCCTGGTGATGAGCCTGGAAAAAGCCCTGGAATTGGGGCTCAAGCCTAAGGCATTTTTCCGTGGGTTCACGGTAGCCGGGTGCGAGCCGGACGAAATGGGCATCGGCCCGGTGTTCTCGGTGCCCAAGCTGCTCAAGGCCAAGGGCTTGCAAGTGGCGGACATCGACCTGTGGGAACTCAACGAAGCCTTCGCCTCCCAGTGCTTGTATGCGCGTAACCGCCTGGAAATCGATAACGCCAAGTACAACGTCAACGGCGGCTCGATCTCCATCGGCCACCCATTCGGCATGACCGGCTCGCGGCAGGTGGGGCATCTGGTACGTGAGTTGCAGCGGCGCAATCTGCGTTACGGCATCGTCACCATGTGCGTGGGCGGTGGCATGGGCGCCACCGGGTTGTTCGAAGCAGTGCGCTGATCTTCGCTACACAAAGTGCGTCGGGTGCCCCTAGAATGCGGCTCCACTTCCTCTGGCTTCTGGGGCACTCATGCACATCTCTTCCGGCCGCTGGGTCTACGGTTTTCTCCTGACCCTGCTGACCGCGCTGCTCTGGGGCATTCTGCCGATCAAACTCAAGCAAGTGCTGCAGGTGATGGACCCGATCACCGTCACCTGGTTTCGCCTGATCGTGGCCGGCAGTTGTCTGTTTATCTACCTGGCGCTGACCAAACGCTTGCCCAGCCGCAAGGTATTGGGCCCCAAAGGCGGCTGGCTGGTGGGCATGGCGGTGTGCGGCCTGGTGGGCAACTACGTGTTGTACCTGGTGGGCCTGAAGATGCTCAGCCCCGGCACCGCGCAGCTGGTAGTGCAGATGGGGCCAATCTTCTTGATGATCGCCAGTGTGTTCGTGTTCAAGGAGCGGTTCAGTCGCGGGCAGGTGCTCGGGTTGTTCGTGTTGATCGCAGGCTTTGGCCTGTTCTTCAACCAGCGCCTGGAAGAGTTGCTGACGTCCCTTGGCGCCTATACCGCCGGCGTGCTGACGATCTTGTTGGCCACTTCGATCTGGGTGTTCTACGCCCTGGGCCAGAAGCAATTGCTGACGGTGTGGAATTCGCTGCAGGTGATGATGGTGATCTACCTCACTTGCGCTTTGTTGCTCACGCCTTGGGCGCATCCCCTTGAGGCCTTGGACCTGAGCCCGCTGCAAGGCTGGCTGTTGCTGGCGTGCTGCATGAATACCCTGGTGGCCTATGGCGCCTTTGCCGAAGCGTTGGCCCACTGGGAAGCATCGCGGGTCAGTGCGACCCTGGCGCTGACACCCCTGGTGACTTTCGTGGCGGTGGCCCTGGCGGCGTGGCTGTGGCCTGACTATGTGCAGGCTGAAGAAATCAACGCCCTGGGCTATGCCGGGGCGTTGGTGGTGGTGTTGGGCTCGGCGACCGTGGCGCTGGCGCCGTCGTTGCTCGCCGGGCTCAAGGCCCGACGGTTGCGCATGGCGTCCTAGGCACCGAGCATGTCTTGCGGGCGAACCCACTGGTCGAATTGCTCATCGGTGAGGTAGCCCAGGTCCAATGCGGCCTCGCGTAGGGTCAAGCCTTCGGTGTAGGCCTGCTTGGCGATTTCCGCCGACTTGTCGTAGCCGATGTGCGGGTTGAGCGCGGTCACCAGCATCAGCCCGCGCTCCAGGTGCTCGGCCATCTGCACGGGGTCTGGCTCAAGCCCGGCGACGCAATGTTCCTGGAAGTTGTTGCAGCCATCGGCCAGCAGGCGGATGGATTCCAGCAGGTTATGGATGATCACCGGCTTGTACACATTCAATTGCAAGTGGCCTTGGCTGGCGGCGATGCCGATGGTCACGTCGTTGCCCAACACTTGGCAGGCCAGCATTGACAGTGCTTCGCACTGCGTTGGGTTGACCTTGCCAGGCATGATCGAACTGCCGGGCTCGTTGGCCGGCAACTTCACCTCGGCCAACCCGGTGCGCGGGCCGGAACCGAGCAGGCGTAGGTCGTTGGCGATTTTCATCAGGGCCACGGCCAGGGTTTTCAGCGCGCCGTGCAGGGTCACCAACGGTTCGTGGCCGGAAAGGGCGGCGAATTTGTTTGGCGCGGTGACGAACGGCAACCCCGACAACGCCGCCAGCTCGGAGGCAATCGCCTCGCCAAAACCGTGTGGCGCATTCAGCCCGGTGCCAACAGCGGTGCCGCCCTGGGCCAGCTCGCACACGGCGGGCAGGGCGGCGCGCACGGCGCGTTCAGCGTAATCAAGTTGGGCGATGAACGCCGAGAGTTCCTGGCCGAAGGTAATCGGCGTGGCATCCATCATGTGGGTGCGGCCGGTCTTCACCAGCTTCATATGTTTGGCAGCTTGTTCAGCCAGGCCGCCGGAAAGCGTGGCAATGGCCGGCAGCAAGCGCTGATGCACAGCCTGGACCGCCGCGATGCTCATGGCGGTGGGGAAGCAGTCATTGGAGCTCTGGGAACGGTTGACGTGATCGTTGGGGTGCACCGGGCTCTTGCCGCCACGTTTGTTGCCCGCCAGTTCGTTGGCGCGGCCGGCGATTACTTCGTTGGCGTTCATGTTGCTCTGGGTGCCGCTGCCGGTCTGCCACACCACCAGGGGGAATTGGTCGTCATGTTGCCCGTCGAGCACTTCGTTGGCGGCTTGTTCGATCAGGCGGGCGATGTCGGCGGGCAAGTCGCCATTACGGTCGTTGACCCGTGCGGCGGCCTTCTTGACCAGGGCCAGTGCGTGCAACACCGCCAGCGGCATGCGCTGTTCGCCAATGGCGAAGTTCACCAGCGAACGTTGGGTCTGGGCGCCCCAGTAAGCGTCATCCGGGACGTGGACTTCTCCCAGGCTGTCGGTTTCGATACGGCTCATCGGGCACACTCCTTCAGGTCTGTTTGCGCAGTTTAGGCCTTGATCGACCGGTGGGGTTCCCTAAAAGACTTTTCATCGGGTTCATCCCTCGAGAATCCTTGTCCTACATGGCTTGGGGTTGAGCCATAAGGTTTTTTAGGCGCAGAATGGGCGCCCTTGGGGTCCGACCTCGCCTGCTAGAAAAGGAAACTCGATGACTCGTCTTCGTGCCATCTGTACCGCGGTTGCTCTGGTTTGCGCCAGCGGCCAAGTCTTTGCCGATACCGCCAGCCACAACGCCAGTGCCGAAGCCTTCCTTACCCTGGCCCATGCCGACAAGCTGGGTACCCCGGTGTACATGCAAGTGCAGCAAATGTTCGCCCAGCGCTTCGAACAGACCAAGGCGCCTGCCGCCAAGCAGTCCGTACTGGACAGCTACCAGGCCAAGGCCAACGCCGCCCTGGACCAGGCTATCGGCTGGCCGAAGCTGAAACCGGACATGGTCAAGCTCTACACCAGCAACTTCAGCGAATCCGAACTCAAGGACCTGGTTGCCTTCTACCAGTCGCCATTGGGCAAGAAAGTCCTGGAAAAAATGCCGCAGCTGACCCAGCAATCGGCCCAGATGACCCAAGCCAAGCTGGAAAGCGCCGTGCCGGTGGTCAACAAGCTGCTCGAAGACATGACCAACGAGCTGACGCCTAAAGCCGCCGCTCCGGCCAAGAAGAAGTAAGCAGGAATGACCATGCAACAGCGTATCGAAACGGCGCTTGCCGCCCTGGGCACCGACCACTTGAGCGTGCTGGACGAAAGCCATATGCACAGCCGTGGGTTGCAGACCCACTTCAAGGCCGTGCTGGTCAGCCCGCAGTTCGAGGGGCTCAACCGCGTCAAGCGCCACCAGAAGGTCTACGCCACCCTGGGTGACCTGATGAGCGAATTTCATGCGCTGGCGCTGCATACCTACACGCCTGAGGAATGGGCGAAAATCGACGCAGCCCCGGCCTCGCCGACCTGCGCTGGCGGACATGACTGATGATCGGGTGTCTCTGACACCGGGCATTTGTTAGAATCCGCAACGCGCCGCTTAGCCGGCGCGTTTTTTTTGCATCCGGTTCACCCTTTACGAGGGTAGCCACCTGGAGAGAACACCCATGACTCAACCGATTGTCGTGGCGGCACTGTATAAGTTCGTCACCCTCGAAGACTACGTCGCCCTGCGCGAGCCACTGCTGCAGGCGATGGTCGACAACGGCATCAAAGGCACTTTGCTGATCGCCGAAGAAGGCATCAACGGCACCGTTTCCGGCAGCCGCGAAGGCATCGACGGCCTAATGGCCTGGTTGAAGAACGACCCGCGCATGGTCGACATCGACCACAAAGAATCCTACTGCGACGACCAGCCGTTCTATCGCACCAAGGTCAAGCTCAAGAAAGAGATCGTGACCCTGGGCGTCGAAGGCGTCGACCCGAACAAGAAAGTCGGCACCTATGTCGACCCGCAGGACTGGAACGCGCTGATCAGCGACCCGGAAGTGCTGTTGATCGACACCCGTAACGACTACGAAGTGTCCATCGGCACCTTTGAGGGCGCAATCGACCCTAAAACCACCAGTTTTCGCGAATTTCCCGACTACATCAAAGCCAACTTCGACCCGGCCAAGCACAAGAAGGTCGCGATGTTCTGCACCGGCGGTATTCGCTGCGAGAAGGCGTCGAGCTACATGCTCAGCGAAGGCTTCGATGAGGTCTATCACCTCAAGGGTGGCATCTTGAAGTACCTCGAAGAGGTGCCGCAGGCCGAAACCAAATGGCAGGGCGACTGCTTTGTTTTCGATAATCGCGTGACCGTGCGCCACGACCTGAGCGAAGGCGACTACGATCAATGTCATGCTTGCCGCACACCGGTGAGCGTCGAAGACCGCGCCTCCGAGCACTACGTAGCTGGCATCAGCTGCCCGCATTGCTGGGATAAGCTGCCGGAGAAGACCCGTCGCAGCGCGATCGACCGCCAGAAGCAGATCGAGCTGGCCAAGGCCCGCAACATGCCGCACCCGATTGGTTTCAACTACAAGCAAACTCCTTCCGAGGCCTGAGCCATGTCCGCGCGCCTGCTCTATGTAATGGACCCGATGTGTTCCTGGTGCTGGGGGTTTGCCCCGGTGGCCGAGGCGTTGGTGGAGCAGGCCCAGGCGGCCGGCGTGGAACTGCACCTGGTGGTGGGCGGCTTGCGCACCGGCAGCGGCGCGGCGCTGGAGCCGACCACTCGGCGCTATATCCTGGAACACTGGCAGGCAGTCACCGACGCCACCGGCCAGCCGTTCAAGCGTGAAGGTGCGTTGCCCGACGGTTTTGTATATGACACGGAACCGGCGTGCCGGGCCATTGTCACCGCCCGCAGCCTGGCGCCGGACTGCGCCTGGAAGCTGCTGGGGCTGATCCAGCGTGCGTTCTATGTGGAAGGCCGCGATGTGACCCTCGCCAGTGTGCTGGTGGAACTGGCGGAACAGGCGGGTATCCCGCGTATCGAGTTTGCCGGCGAGTTTGACCGCGCTGAGCAGCATGCGGCTACGGCGGCGGATTTCACCTGGGTGCAGGACTTGGGCATCGCTGGTTTCCCGACGCTACTGGCCGAGCGCAATGGTCAATTGGCCTTGCTGACCAACGGTTACCAGCCGCTGTCCGAGCTATCGCCTCTGCTGGGCCGATGGCTGGAGCGAGCCACCTGTGCATGAACCCGCCCAGCGCACCGATCGCCTGACCTGGGCGGAAATTCGCCGCCTGGCCCTGCGTCACAAGAAATCCCTGTGGATCGCCAATGGCGTCGCCGTGCTGGCGACCCTGTGCAGCGTGCCGATCCCGTTGCTGTTGCCGCTGCTGGTGGACGAAGTCCTGCTGGGCCATGGCGACGCGGCGCTCAAGGTCATGAATCACGCATTGCCGCTGGGCTGGCAGAAGGCGGCTGGCTATATCGGCCTGATGCTGCTGGTGACCCTGTTCCTGCGCTGTGGTGCGTTGGTGTTCAACGTAGTGCAGGCGCGCTTGTTTGCGCGATTGGCCAAGGACATTGTGTACCGCATCCGCGTGCGCCTGATTGAGCGGCTCAAGCGTATCTCCCTGGGCGAGTACGAAAGCCTGGGCAGCGGCACGGTCACGACTCATCTGGTCACCGACCTCGACACGCTGGACAAATTCGTCGGCGAAACCCTCAGCCGCTTCCTGGTGGCCATGCTCACGCTGGTGGGCACCTCGGCGATCCTGGTGTGGATGCATTGGCAACTGGCGCTGCTGATCCTGTTGTTCAACCCGCTGGTGATCTACGCCACGGTGCAGTTGGGCAAGCGCGTCAAACACCTGAAGAAGCTGGAAAACGACAGCACCTCACGGTTTACCCAGGCCCTGACTGAAACCCTGGACGCAATTCAGGAAGTCCGCGCCGGCAACCGCCAGGGGTTCTTCCTCGGGCGTCTGGGCCAGCGTGCCCAGGAAGTGCGCGACTACGCGATCCACTCCCAGTGGAAAACCGACGCCTCCAGCCGCGCCAGTGGTTTGCTGTTCCAGTTCGGTATCGACATCTTCCGCGCTGCGGCGATGCTCACCGTGTTGTTCTCCGACCTGTCCATCGGCCAGATGCTCGCGGTGTTCAGCTACTTGTGGTTCATGATCGGCCCGGTGGAGCAATTGCTGAACCTGCAATACGCCTACTACGCGGCGGGCGGCGCGCTGACGCGGATCAACGAGCTGCTGGCGCGTGCCGATGAGCCGCAATACGCCGGTGGCGAAGATCCCTTCGTGGGGCGTGAGACCGTCGGCATCGAAGTGCGCGGCCTCAATTTTGGTTATGGCGAAGACTTGGTCCTCGACCAGTTGAACCTGGCCATCGCGCCCGGCGAAAAGGTGGCCATCGTCGGCGCGAGCGGCGGCGGCAAAAGTACCCTGGTGCAACTGTTGCTCGGACTTTATACGCCACAGGCTGGAACTATCCGCTTTGGTGGCGCCACTCAGCAGGAAATCGGCCTGGAGACCATTCGAGAAAACGTCGCCGTGGTGCTGCAACACCCGGCACTGTTCAACGACACGGTGCGCGCCAACCTGACCATGGGCCGTGAACGCAGTGACCAGGCATGCTGGCAGGCACTGGAAATCGCCCAACTGGAGGCTACCGTCAAGGCATTGCCCATGGGCCTGGACAGTGTGGTGGGGCGTTCCGGGGTGCGGTTTTCTGGTGGGCAGCGTCAGCGCCTGGCGATTGCACGCATGGTATTGGCCGAACCGAAAGTGGTGATCCTCGACGAGGCGACTTCCGCCCTCGATGCTGCCACCGAATACAACCTGCACCAGGCGCTGGCGCGGTTCCTCAGCGGCCGTACTACACTGATTATCGCCCACCGTCTGTCGGCGGTTAAGCAGGCTGATCGAGTATTGGTGTTCGACGGCGGTCACATTGCCGAGGACGGCGACCATCAGCAGCTGATTGCTGACGGTGGCTTGTACGCCAAACTCTACGGGCACTTGCAACAAGTTCGTTGATTTAGCCTAGGCTGAGCTATCGGAAGCGGTTTTTCGCGTGCGTAACCAGCGGTGCATGTGCAAGGGGCTTCATGAAGCAAAAGCGGACTCTCGGAACGCCACGGCTGCTGGGCATTGTCTGGCCTTTTATCGCCGTCGTCCTGTTCCAGGCATTGTTAGGCTGCGTCAGTCTCTACGTGCTCTCGGCAGTGCGGGGCTATGTGGCAGGCGAAAGCCTGTGGTCCAAGGGCCAGAAAGATGCCATCTATTACCTGACGCTTTATGCCGACAACCGCGACGAAGCCACCTACCTCAAATACCAGCAGGCTATCGCCGTGCCCCAGGGCGGGCACGAACTGCGCGTTGCGCTGGACCAATCCACGCCAGACCTCAGCGCTGCCCGCCTGGGCATCCTCAAGGGGGGCAACCACCCGGATGACGTCTCCAGTTTGATCTGGCTGTACCTCAATTTCCGCCATTTCAGCTACCTGGAAAAAGCCATCGAGCTGTGGACCGTAGGCGATAGCTACCTGGTGCAATTGGATGACCTGGCGCGGGAGATGCACAGCTCAATCACCCGCGACCAGGTGAGCGCCAACGATGTGCGTCAGTGGAAAGCCCATATCATCGCCATCAACGAAGGGGTGACCCCGGCGGCCAAGGCTTTCAGTGATGCCTTGGGCGAAGGCTCGCGGATGATCCTGAGGTTGCTGCTGATTACCAACCTGGCCACGGCCCTCGGCCTCATCGTACTGGCACTGCTACGAACCCATAAGCTGTTGACCCAGCGCCACGCGTTTGCCGATGCCCTGCAAGAAGAAAAGGAGCGTGCGCAGATCACCCTGGAATCGATTGGCGATGGGGTGATCACCACTGACGTCGACGGCGCCATCACTTACATGAACCCTGCGGCCGAGGCGCTGACCCACTGGAATTCGGCCCAGGCTCAGGGGTTGCCCCTGGCGGCGCTGTTCAACCTGCTGGATGACAATGCCCAACCTGACGGCTTCACCCTGATCGAACACATCGTCAAGGGCCAGCTCAGCGGTGGCAGCGAGCATTCGAAGACCATCCAGCGCCTGGATGGCAGCACGGTCTCGGTGACCCTGGTGGGCGCGCCGATCCGCAGCGCCGGCAAGGTCACGGGGGCGGTGCTGGTATTGCATGACATGACCCAGGAGCGTCAATACATCGCCAACCTGTCCTGGCAGGCCACCCACGACGCCCTGACCGGCCTGGCCAACCGCCGCGAATTCGAATTCCGCCTGGAGCAGGTGCTGCACCCCACAGCGCAGCATTTGGGCGAGCGGCATGCGTTGATGTTTCTTGACCTGGACCAATTCAAACTGGTCAATGACACCTGTGGCCACGCGGCCGGTGATGAATTGCTGCGGCATATCTGCGCGCTGCTGCAGTCGGACCTGCGCGAGGGCGATACCCTGGCGCGGCTGGGCGGTGATGAGTTCGGGATCCTGCTGGAGAACTGCCCGGCAGCGGTGGCGGAAAAGATCGCCGAGAGCCTGCGCCATACGGTGCAAAGCCTGCATTTTGTATGGAAGGGCCGGCCGTTCATGACCACCGTCAGCATTGGCCTGGTGCACCTGGGGCAAACCCCGACGACGCTGGAAACCTCACTGCGCGCCGCCGACATGGCCTGCTACATGGCCAAGGAAAAAGGCCGCAACCGCGTGCAGGTTTACCACGCCGATGACTCGGAACTGTCCCTGCGGTTTGGCGAAATGGCGTGGGTGCAGCGCCTGCACATGGCCTTGGAAGAGAATCGCTTCTGCCTGTACGCCCAGGAAATCTCGCCCCTGGGGCATACCGACGGGGGCGATGGGCATATCGAGATCCTGTTGCGCCTGCATGACGAAGCCGGTCGTATCATCTTGCCCGACAGCTTTATCCCGGCCGCTGAGCGTTATGGCTTGATGACGTCCCTGGACCGTTGGGTGGTCGAGAATGTGTTCAAGATCATCAATCGATGCATACAGGAGCGGCCGGGGCGCCCCATGGCCATGTGTGCGATCAATTTGTCAGGCATCACTATTGGTGACGATGACTTCCTCGGGTTTTTACGTGAGAAGTTTCATACATACGGTATTCCGCCGGGCATGATCTGTTTTGAAATAACTGAAACCAGTGCTATCGCAAACTTAGGCAGTGCGATCCGCTTTATTAATGAACTCAAAGCCTTAGGCTGTCATTTCTCGTTGGATGACTTTTGTGCCGGAATGTCCTCATTCGCCTATCTTAAACATTTACCTGTAGACTTCCTGAAGATCGATGGAAGTTTCGTAAAGGATATGCTGGACGACCCGATTAACCGCGCGATGGTCGAAGTGATCAACCACATCGGCCATGTCATGGGTAAGCGCACAATTGCTGAATTTGTCGAGACACCGCAAATCGAACAGGCATTACTCGAAATTGGTGTGGATTACGCTCAGGGCTACCTGATTGAACGACCGCAATTGTTTACCTTTGATAGCTTGCAGTGTCGACCTGTGCGGCCGCAGCCTCTGTTATTCAAGGCGCCCGGCACATTCCGCTGAAACATTTGCTGGTCTGTACAATCACACTTAAAAAGGAGCCTTAACAGTGATCGACACATTCATCAGAACCGGCCCGCTTATGGAAGCCTCCAGTTACCCCGCCTGGGCTCAGAAACTGATCCTGGACTGTAGCGAGAGCAAGCGCCGCGTTGTCGAACATGAACTGTACCAGCGTATGCGCGACAACACCCTCAGCGCCAAGACCATGCGCCACTACCTGATCGGTGGATGGCCCGTGGTGGAACAGTTTGCCTTGTACATGGCACAGAACCTCACCAAGACCAAATTTGCCCGCCATCCTGGGGAGGACATGGCGCGCCGCTGGCTGATGCGTAATATTCGTGTGGAACTCAACCACGCCGACTATTGGGTGCATTGGGCCCGTGCCCACGGCGTGAGCCTGGAGGAATTGCAGGCCCAGAACGTACCGCCGGAACTGCATGCATTGAGCCATTGGTGCTGGCACACCAGCTCTGCCGACTCGCTGATCGTGGCCATCGCCGCGACCAACTATGCGATCGAAGGGGCTACCGGTGAATGGTCTGCCGTGGTGTGCTCTACCGGCGTCTATGCGGCGGCCTTCCCAGAGGAAGAGCGCAAGCGTGCGATGAAGTGGCTGAAGATGCACGCGCAGTACGATGATGCCCACCCATGGGAAGCCCTGGAAATCATCTGCACCCTGGCCGGTATGAACCCGACCAAGGAACTGCAAACCGAGCTGCGCCAGGCCGTGTGCAAGAGCTACGACTACATGTACCTGTTCCTGGAAAGCTGCATGCGCCTGGAGAAAGAAAAAGCCCCAGCCGTGGCGCGCGAGCGCCAGGCGCGGGTCGCCAGCGAAGCGTGATGTAACGGGAGTGGCGGGGCTTTACCCCGCCATTGCCAAGCGGTTGCGACCCTCTCGCTTGGCCACGTACAAGGCGCTGTCGGCCCGGCGTAACAGGCTTTCGGCAGACTCGGCGGCCAGCAAGGTCGAGCAACCCAGGCTCACCGTCAATTCGATCCGCGTGTCATCCGCCCAATAATCCTGGGCCTGTGCCGCTTGGCGCAGTCGTTCACCGACCATCGCCGCCGCATCGCGACCCGTGTTGGACAGCAGGATCAGAAACTCTTCCCCGCCAAACCGGAACACCATATCCACGTTACGCAACTGGCTCTTGATCGCCCCGGCCACGGCGCGCAGCACCTTATCGCCCGCGGCGTGGCCGTAAGTGTCGTTGATGGTCTTGAAGTGATCGATGTCCAGCATCAGCAACGACAACGGGTTGAGGTGCCGGCGCGCCATGTCGATTTCCCGTTGCAGGGTTTGGTCCATGGCAATACGGTTACCGGTCTCGGTCAGCGGGTCGCGCAAGGCGCTGCGGGTGGCGGCGCGGTAGAGCAGGGCGTTGCGCATCGGGTAGAGCAAGGTGGCCAGCAGGGATTCGAGTTGGCCGAGTTCTTCTTCTGCCAGGCGTTGGTTGCGACGAAAGATCAGCTCGCCCAGGTGCTCGCCTTCATGGCTCAGGCTATAGCTCACTGAGTGGTGGCCGCGATGGCCGAATTCCAGGCGCAAGTCGCTGGCTTGATGACGGTATTGCAAGGCATCCAGGGGCACCAGGCGTTGGATCTCACGGAAGAACACACCGAGGATGCGCTCCGGCTCCAGGCTGGTCTGCAATTGCAGGCCCAACTGCTGGCGAAGTTGAGCAAGGGTAGTAGGGCGGCGTGGGAGGAGGGATGGCTGACCAAACCCCAGGCGTTGCAATTTGGCACTGTCAAAGTCAATTGCGTTGGTCTGGGTAGGTGTTTTCATAAGCGATCGGCCTCTAAGCACTTGGCTGTCTTACAGGCTCGATGAGAGTGGCGAGTGCCAAGCGTCTTACTGTTCCTTCAGTTCCGTAAAACATGAGTAACAGTTTAGACCGCTTTACACAGGGTTATAACCCCTGGGTACTGCCGCACGTCTTGTCATCGCTTAACCTGCTTGAATGAGGTTAGAGCGAGATTCATGCCAAATAGGTTCAACTCAATAAAAACCCTTATAAATCAAGCGACTGTTTTTATCGCTAAAAACAGTCGCTGAACGATGACGCCAGTTATTTGGCAACTCAGCGGTGACCTTACTGTTTCTGCGGATCGAACTGTTTATCGCGAATAAACAACGCAGGTATGACACCGCAGATAAAGTACGCACCGCCCATCACCAAAAAGCCCATGCCGATGGAGCCATGGGACGCCAGGAAACCGATCGCCGCCGGCGCCACCGCTGCGCCGATACGACCGATGTTGTACGCACCGCCGACCGCCGAACCGCGAAACTTCGCTTCGAAGCTTTCGGTCATGTAGGTGGCATTGACGCCGTAGGGAATCCCATACAGGAAGCCGAACACCACCAGCATCCACAGGATGTTCTCGGGACTCTGGAACAGCACGATCACCGGCAGGAAGATCGCCGTGCCCAGGGCGCCGAACGCGAACACCGCGCGACGTCCAAGACGGTCCGCCGCCAGGCCCGCGAGGATCTTGCCGAAGATCATCGCCGCGTAAGTGCCGACCATGTAGCTGGTCATCGACTTGAAATTCATCCCCAATTCGCTTTCCAGGTACGACGGCATCCAGTTGTTCACGCCGTAGTAGCCGAACTGCAGGAAGCCTGCGGTCAGGGCCCAGAGCAGGAACATGCGGCTGGCCTTGGGGTCGCTGAAGATCAGCTTGAACATGCCGTCGGGCTTTTTCTTCAGGGCGTGCTGGCTGCCGTTGGCTTTGTCTTTCGCCCGCTCGGCGCGTGCGGTCAACCAGGCCTGAGGCTCAGGCACCAAGCGCTGCATCAGCACGGCGAGGATCACCGGGATGATGGCCACGTAGAACAACCAGCGCCAGCCGTGCTCCGGAAGAATCCATCCCGCCAGCAAGGTGGCGACGATGTAGCCCACCGACCAACCGGCTTGCAGGGTGCCGAGCACAGTGGTGCGGTAGCGGGTCGGCACGTATTCGGCCATCAAGGTGTTGCACGCCACATACAGCGCGCCCAGGCCGAGGGAGGCGAAAAACCGGGTGGCTGCAAACTGCCAATAGCTGTGGGTCATGCCCAGGATGGCCGTGCCCACGGAGAACAGCACGATGCTCCACACCACGGTTTTCACCCGGCCGAAACGGTCACAGGCCCAGCCGCCGTAGATACCACCGATGGCCATGCCGGCCAAGGTGAAGCTGCCCAGGCTGCCGGCTTCGACGCTGGTCAGGCCGAACTCGGCCTTGAGGCTGCTGAGGCTGTAGGACAGCAACATCAGGTCCGCGCCATCGATCAACAGGCCGAGGAAGCAGAAGATGAAAACGACGATCCACAGTTTGCTTTTTGCAGGCGACAACGCGCCCGCCGATGCGGCGACTTCCATAGCGATACCTTGCTTGTAGTTGTTAGGGCATTGGGTATGGTGGTGCGGTGAGTCCTAGCGTTGCGCCGCGCGAATCATGTTGCGGGCAATCACCAGCTGCTGGATCTGCGTGGTGCCTTCATACAGGCGGAACAGGCGCACATCCCGGTAGAAACGTTCGATGGCGTACTCGCTGATATAGCCAGCGCCGCCGTGGATCTGCACGCAACGGTCAGCGACGCGGCCGCACATTTCGGTGGCGAACATCTTCGAACACGACGCCTCGGTGCCGATGTCCTGACCTTCGTCGCGCTTGCGGGCGGCGTCGAGCACCATGCAGCGCGCGGCGTAGATCTCGGCCTTGCTGTCGGCGAGCATGGCCTGGATCAACTGGAACTCGGCAATCGGCTGGCCAAATTGCTTGCGTTCGATTGCGTAGTTCAGCGCGTCGTTCAACATGCGCTCGGCAGCACCCACGCTGACGGCGGCGATGTGCAGGCGGCCTTTGTCGAGGACCTTCATGGCAGTCTTGAAACCCACGCCCTCCACACCGCCGATCAATTGGCTGGCGGTCACACGCACGTTGTCGAAGATCACGTCGCTGGTGTGGGCGCCTTGCTGGCCCATCTTGTGGTCGCGCTTGCCCAGGGACAGGCCGGGCGTGTCACGTTCAATGATGAACGCGCTGATTCCGGCCGAGCCACGGATCGCTGGGTCGGTGCGTGCCATCACGGTGAAAATCCCGGCGTGGGGCGCGTTGGTGATAAAGCGCTTGGTGCCGTTGATCACGTAGTGGTCGCCATCGCGCACGGCGGTGGTTTTCAGCGAGGCGGCGTCGGAGCCCGAATCCGGCTCGGTGAGGCAGAACGAGCTGAGCAGCTCGCCGCTGGCCAACAGCGGCAGGTAGTGTTCTTTCTGGGCGTCGGTGCCATCCAGCAGGATACCGATGGAGCCGATGCCATTGTTGGTGCCGAAGTAGGAACGGAAGGCCGGGGAGGTGCGCCCCAGTTCAAAGGCGATGGTCACCTCTTCTTCCATGGTCAGGCCCAGGCCGCCGTAGGCTTCGGGAATGGTCAGGCCGAACAGGCCCATGTCCTGGAACTGGCTGACGATGTCCGCCGGGATTTCATCGGTCTCAGCGACTTCGTTTTCCCGTGGGATCAGCGCTTCGTCGACGAACTGCGCAATGGCGTCCACCAGGATATGAAGCGTTTGTGCGTCTCGGATCATGTGCATTCCTCAGCGGCCCGTTCGGCGGGCCTGTTATCGTCAATCTGCCGAGGCCATGCACCGGTCCAGCTAGCGGGTGGCGGCCTCGATATTGTTCACCATGTGCTTGAGGCGTGGGCCGATGTCGTCTTCGAGTTTCTCCCGGGAGAGGTGGAAACTCGGTCCGCCACAGTTGAACGCCAGCAAGCCGTGTTGTGCGTGTCGCAGGGGCACGGCGATGGCGTTGACATCGCGGTGCCACTCACCGATCGACATGCAATAGCCGAAATCGGTGTAGTCCCGGAAGGCGCGTTCCAGCCCCTTGCGGATGTTCGGCCAGTCCTCCAGATGACGCTGGCGGATATGGTCGAGAATGAACTCCCGCTCGTTTTCCGGCATCGCTGCCAGGCAGGCGCGGCCTGCTGAACTCAAGTGCAACGGCAACCGTGTGCCGACCTGGCGGCGCATGGTCATGTTCGCTTCGCCCTGGACCACGTCCAGGTACACCGCGTCGAGGCGGTCCCGAGTGGCCATCGCGACGGCCGCCTGGGCGTACTTGGCCATGGTCTCCATCAACGGATGCGCCACGGCGCGGATCGACAGGTTCGACAACATCGCGTAACCGAAGGCCATCACGCCCACATCCAACTGGTACCGGCCCGACTGCGGCAGGTGCTTGAGGTAACCCAGGCGGGTCAGGGTGTGGGTCATGCGGGTGATCGTCGGTTTCGGCAACCCGGTCTTGCGCGCCAGTTCCTGGTTGCCCAATACGCTCTCGCTCGGCGTAAAACAGCGCAGCAGTTCCAGGCCTCGGGCCAGCGCGGTGACGAACTGGCGGTCCTTGTCTTCCTCCTCATCGTTGTTCATCGGGTCGATCAACACGTGCTCGAAAGCGGAAACTTCGGTGCTGTCCGGCTCGGGGTTTCGACGGCGCATGGTAATCCTCATTTTTTTATAAAATCAACAAAACAAAATAGTATTCCGCACAGCGAAACTAATCAACTTTTTGATCAGTGATTTTCTCCAAGGATAAATCCCTTTGAAACAGTGAGTTAGTCGCTGTTTTGAGCGTTGCTTGGGTTTTTTCGTTTACACCTGCGGGGTCGGTACTTATGCTAATCGACAAATACGGAATGTTATTTCGCACAGCGAAACATATGGCAATCCAACTAACAAGAACCGTGCAGCAGGAGTGAATGTGACCAGCGCTAACCCACCCGTGGTGACCCTCGACGTCCATGACAATGGCGTGGCCGTGGTGCGTATCCACCGCCCTGAAGTGAAAAACGCCCTCAACGCCCAGGTGCGCGAAGCCCTCGCCGAGCACTTCCGCGCGCTGTCCCGACGCCAGGATGTGCGCGCCATCGTGCTGACCGGTGGCGAGCAATTCTTCGTGGCCGGCGCGGACATCAAGGAGTTTGCCAGTGCGGGCGCGATCGATATGTACCGTCGCCACACGGAATACCTGTGGGAAGCCATCAGCCGTTGCCCCAAGCCGGTGATTGCCGCCGTCAACGGTTTTGCCCTGGGCGGTGGCTGCGAGCTGGCGATGCATTGCGACCTGATCGTGGCGGGCGAGTCGGCACGATTTGCCCAGCCGGAAGTAAAGCTCGGCTTGATGCCTGGCGCGGGCGGCACTCAACGTCTGATCCGCGCGGTGGGTAAATTCCAGGCGATGCGCATTGCACTCACGGGCTGCATGGTCAGCGCGAAAGAAGCCCTGGCCATCGGCATGCTCAGCGAAATGGTCAGCGACGACCAGACACTGCCCCGCGCCCTGGAGCTGGCCGCGCAGATTGCCGCATTGCCGCCGTTGGCGGTGGAGCAGATCAAGGAGGTGATGCTGGCCGGCGCCGACCTGCCGCTGGAAAGCGCTTTGGTGCTGGAGCGCAAGGCATTCCAGTTGCTGTTCGATTCCAAGGACCAGAAGGAGGGCGCCGCGGCGTTCTTCGAGAAACGCACGCCGCATTATCGGGGGGAATAAGCATGACCGACACCTTGAATACGATGGGGCTGGTGGGCACGGGCGTCATGGGCGCCGGTATCGCACAAATCGCGGCCCAGGCCGGTGTGGTGGTGCGTCTGTTCGATGTCCGTGAAGGCGCTGCGCAATCGGCTCGGGATAATCTCAGCGGCACTTTCGCCAAGTTGGTGGGCAAGGGCAAGATCAGCCAGGCCGCGATGGCGGCGGCGCTGGCCAACCTGCGGGTTGCCGAGGCGATTGATGACCTGTGCGATTGCGACCTGGTCGTCGAAGCCATCGTGGAAAACCTCGACGCCAAACGCGGCCTACTGCAACAGCTGGAAGGCATCGTCAGCCCGACCTGTATCCTCGCCACCAACACCTCCTCGCTGTCTGTCACGGCCATCGCCACCGGTTGCCGACACCCTGAACGCGTGGCCGGGCTGCACTTCTTCAACCCGGTGCCGCTGATGCGCGTGGTGGAGGTGATCGATGGTTTGGCCACCGCGCCAAAGGTGGGCGACGCGCTGCTGGCCCTGGTTGCACGCATCGGCCATCGCGGTGTGCGCGCCAAGGACACGCCGGGTTTCATCGTCAACCACGCCGGCCGTGCCTATGGCACCGAAGCGTTGAAGATGCTGGATGAGGGCATTGCCGAGCGCGGTGATATCGACCGCATCCTGCGCGACGGCGCCGGGTTCCGGATGGGGCCGTTGGAGTTGCTGGACCTCACCGGCCTGGATGTGTCGCACCCGGTGATGGAGTCGATCTACAACCAGTTCTATCAGGAACCGCGCTACAAACCCTCGCCCCTGACCCGGCAGATGCTGGTGGGCGGCCGCCTTGGCCGCAAGACCGGCCACGGGTTCTATCAGTATGAAAACGGCCAGCTCATCAACGGCCCGCAGCCCCAGCCAGTGCCCACGGTGCAACAACAACCGCCGGTATGGATCGCCACGGAAAACAGTGAAGACTACGAACGCTTGAGCGCCCTGGTGATCAATCTGGGCGCCCACCTGGAACACGCTGCGCAACCTTCGCCTGAGGCGTTGTGCCTGCTGGCCCCGTATGGCCGCGACGCCACCAGCGCCTGCGTGCGCTTCGATACCGACCCTGCGCGCACCCTGTGCATCGACCTGCTGACGGACCTGTCGCGCCATCGCACGCTGATGCAAAACCCGCTGACTTCGCCCGCCATGCGCGATGCGGCTCACGCCTTGCTGGCGTCGGACGGCGTGGGCGTCACGGTGATCGGCGACAGCGTCGCTTTCGTCGCCCAGCGCACCCTGGCGATGGTGGTCAACCTGGCCTGTGACATTGCCCAGCAGCGCATCGCCAGCGTCGAAGATATCGACCAGGCCGTGCAACTCGGCCTCGGTTACCCCAAGGGTCCGCTGGCTTGGGGCGATGCGCTTGGGCCTCGGCGCATTCTCACGATTTTGCAGCGCATGAGCGAACTCACCCATGACCCGCGTTACCGTCCCAGCCCCTGGCTGCGGCGGCGGGCGATGCTGGGTGTTTCCCTGCGCCATGAAGAGCCGACAGCCGGCTGATTTCCCAACCTCACAGGATAAGAACAATGGGTGCATTGACAGGTTTGCGGGTACTGGATTTAAGCCGTGTGTTGGCCGGCCCCTGGTGTGGGCAAGTGTTGGCCGACCTTGGCGCGGAAGTGGTCAAGATCGAACGCCCGAAAAGCGGCGACGACACCCGTGCGTGGGGGCCGCCTTGGATGAAGACCGACACTGGCGAATCATCTGGCGAGGCTTCTTATTATCAGTCGACCAATCGCGGCAAGTTATCCGTGGCCATCGACATGGCCACGCCCGAAGGTCAGGAGTTGGTACGCGCATTGGCGGCCAGCTCGGATGTCCTGATCGAGAACTATAAGGCCGGCTCCCTGGCCCGTTATGGCTTGGATTACGCGACCCTGGCCGAGATCAATCCGCGCCTGGTGTATTGCTCCATCACCGGTTTCGGCCAGACCGGGCCGCGTGCCGAAGAGCCGGGTTACGACTTCATCATCCAGGGCATCGGCGGCTTAATGAGCATCACCGGCGAGCGTGATGATTTGCCGGGCGGCGGCCCGCAAAAAGTTGGCGTGGCGTTTTCCGACCTGATGACCGGCCTGTATTCCACCGTGGCAATCCAGGCCGCATTGCTCAGCCGTGAGCGCACCGGCGTTGGCCAATACATCGATATGGCGTTGTTGGACGTGCAGGTCGCCACGTTGGCCAACCAGAGCATGAACTACCTGGCATCAGGCAAGGTGCCGCAGCGTTACGGCAATGCCCACGCCAACATCGTGCCTTACCAGGTGTTCCGCGCCGCCGACCGTGACTTCATCATCGCCTGCGGCAATGACAGCCAGTTCATCGCCCTGTGCCAGAGCATCGGCCTGCCGCACTTGCCGCAGGACCCGCGCTTTTGTCGCAATGCCGACCGCGTGGCCCATCGCGAAGAGATCGTTGCGTTGCTCTCGGCGCACTTCCTGGGGCGCAGCGCCGATGAGTGGGTGGCGTGCATCCATGCGTCGAAGGTGCCGGTGGGGGCGATCAACTCGATTGCGCAATCTTTGGAAGAACCCCAGGTGATCGCACGTAACCTGATGGTGAAGATTCCACACCCGCAGAACCCGGATTTCGCCATGGTCGGCAGCCCGATAAAAATGTCCGGCACGCCCGTGGAATACGTGCGGCCGGCGCCGAGGCTGGGGCAGCACACCGACGACATCCTCGGTGAGCGGTTGGGCTTGTCGGCGGAGCAACTGGCCCAACTCAAGGCCCGTGGGATCGTCGAGCAGCAGGGTTAGACCAGGGTAGAGCGGTCGATCTGCGCGATGGAGGTGACGCCGGTCAGCGTCATGGCCACGCGCATTTCCTTGGCGAAGATGTCCAGCAGGTTTTCCACGCCGTGTTGGCCGTCGGCGGCCAGCGCGTAGGCGGTGGCGCGGCCCAGCAGGCAGGCCTTGGCGCCCAGGGCCAGCATGCGCACCACGTCCAACCCGGAGCGGATGCCGGAGTCCACCAGTACCGTGAGGTCATCGCCCACCGCATCGGCAATCGGCGGCAAGGCCTTGGCGGTGGACAGCACGCCGTCCAGCTGGCGACCGCCATGGTTGGAGACCACGATGCCGTCGGCGCCGAAACTCACCGCGTCCTTGGCGTCCTGCGGGTCGAGAATGCCTTTGATGATCATCGGGCCTTTCCAGAATTCGCGGATCCACTCCAGATCTTTCCAACTGATGGAGGCGTCGAAATTGTTCGCCAGCCAGCCGATGTAGTCTTCCAGGTGGGTGGGTTTGCCCAGGTACTTGGAGATATTGCCCAGGTCATGGGGACGGCCCATCAGTCCTACATCGAAGGCCCATTGCGGCTTGGTGACGGCTTGCAGCATGCGCCGCTGTGCTGCGAACGGGCCGGACATGCCCGAGTGCGCATCGCGATAACGCGCGCCGGGCGTGGGCATATCCACGGTAAACACCAGTGTAGTGATGCCGGCAGCCTGGGCGCGCTCCAGCGCATTGCGCATGAAACCACGGTCCTTGAGCACATACAGCTGGAACCAGATCGCCTGGGCGCTCTGCGATGCCACCTCTTCAATCGGGCACACCGACACCGTCGACAGGCAGAACGGAATGCCTTTGTTCGCCGCTGCCTTGGCCGCCTGCACTTCGCCACGTCGTGCGTACATGCCGGTCAAGCCCACCGGGCTGAGGATCACCGGCATGTCCAGCGCCTGGCCGAACAGCGTGGTCTTCAGGCTCAGGTTGTCCACATTACGCAGGATGCGTTGGCGCAGGCTGATCTCGGCCAGGTCCGAACTGTTCGCGCGCAGCGTGTGCTCGGCGTAGGCGCCGCCGTCGATGTAGTCGAACAGGAAGCGCGGCAGCTTGCGCTTGGCGGCTGCACGGTAGTCGGAGGCGGACGAGATGATCATTATTGGGGGCTCCACAAGGCAAGGTGGGTTCAGGATAGGCAATTCTCTGGCATGATAAAAACAACTTTTATCGCTGGTAGCCAGTCGCCAAAGGAATACTGATGAACCTGAGAACGTTGCGCGCCTTTGTCGAAGTGGTGCGACAGGGCGGTTTTTCCCAGGCTGCCGAGGTGGTGTCCCTGACCCAATCCACCGTCAGCAAGGCGGTCAAGACCCTGGAAGATGAACTGGGCACGCCGCTGCTCAATCGCCTGGGCCACCGCAACGAACTCACTGCCGCCGGCGAAATCGCCTACCGCCGCGCCTTGGTGCTGCTCGCCGAGCGCAACGATTTGGTGGCCGAGATCAACGACCTGCGTGGTTTAAAACGTGGCGTGCTGCGCATCGGCCTGCCGCCGGTAGGTTGCGGTGTGCTGTTTGCGACGATGTTTGCGACCTACCGCAGCCGCTACCCGGATATCGACATCGAACTCACCGAGTACGGCAGCAAAAAGTTGCGCGAATGCCTGGAGGCGGGGGAGGTCGACCTGGCGGCGCTGCTGCTGCCGGTAGACGAAGATTTCGATTACCAGCCCGTGCGCAATGAACCTTTGATGGCCGTGTTGCCCATCAGTCATCCGTTGGCCCAACGCAGTCGCATCGACTTCACCGACCTGGCGGATTCTCCTTTCATCTTGTTCGAAGCCGGCTTCGCCCTCAACGGCAAGATCCTCGCAGCCTGCGAGCGCAAAGGCGTCAGCCCCAAGGTGACCGCACGCAGCGGGCAGATCGACTTCATCATCGATCTGGTCGCCGCCGGACTGGGCGTAGCCTTTGTGCCACGCATGCTGGCGTACAAGCATCAACACGCGGGCATCGCCCTGATTCCCTTGGACGAACCCCACACCGACTGGCACATCGCTCTGGCCTGGCGCACCAGCGCCCACCTGCCACCTGCCGCGCTGGCGTGGCTGGAGTTGGCCAGGGAACACGCCGATTCAACCGATCATCCGGTTTAATCACGCCAAATGCCGGAGAAGGCTTGACTTATCCTTTTTAATCAGTAACATACGGCGCATTCCGCGATAGCTCAGTTGGTAGAGCAAATGACTGTTAATCATTGGGTCCCTGGTTCGAGTCCAGGTCGTGGAGCCAGATAGCAACACAAAGAGAAGCCTGCAGAGATGCAGGCTTTTTTTTTGCCTCGGATTTCTCCGGGGTGATCAACGCGCACAGCGTGGCCAGCATGAAGCCGTCTCTAATCCTACGATTCAGAGGAGATTTTGGCGATGCCCTGCAAGGTGTACTGTTCAATACCCTGGTCGCCGCGAGTTTTAATGCTGTTGGCGACTACACCAGAGGCGTGCTTACCGATGGTTATCCACCCAAGATAATCGTTCATGCAATGGAAGGCGGCTTGCTTTCGAAAGCAACGGGTGGTGACTTTAGAATCGGAGCACTGGCGGTGGGTGTCAACGAAACGGTAGTTGATGCAGGGCATGTAATTGCAGCGATCCTTTCAATGGGCTCAGTGTAAAATGGATGTTGACAAGTTTAAGGAGGTCTGGAATGGGTATTCTTTCTGCAAGCAGTAGTCTTGATGTTAAGTCAATTTTTTACTGTGGAAATACATGTAAAATTGTCTATGTTTTTGAAGTTGATGGCGTTGATATTAATTTTGAAGGGAAACTGCGAAAGGATGGTGATATCAAAGGCATCGAATATGGCGACAAACTGGAAAGTTTTTTAATGGATTTTATGCCGATTGATCGTGATGTATCAAAAAAACTATCTCTACTAACCTGGCACTACGTAGAAGGTGAAAGCATCGAATTTCCTGTCTCTTTAATGTCGAGTAGAAAAAAGGGGCCAGATTTATTTATTAACCCTTTACTAGGCTGAGTAGAAAATAAATTTGTCCAGTTTTTTCGGTGATCTGTTACTGCCTAGGCTTGAAATAGGTTTAACCCTGTTTCAGGATTGAATAATGTCGTGATTGTATAAGTGCTTGCGAGAGAAGGAGGAGTTGTGGTGAGATCTAGTATGGTGTTGGTTATGTTGTTTCTTTTGTCCGGCTGTGTAACCAATCAACTGCACTTCGCGGCCTACACCCCAGACGCAGAACTGTCTGCGATCAAAAATAAAACCATTCACTCAACGATAATCAGTATATCTGGCGATGAGCGCTGCACTCCCTGTTCCGAGCGTAGTAAGGTGGTGTGGCATGCGGCCAACTATCACGTGGGCCTGTACGAGGGGTTCGCTAATATCCCAGTCACCGATTGGTCTGAGTTCACCAAGCGGTCTCTCGGATCTGATGCAGACGCGAGCATAAAAACCAGAGTCGAGATCGACCGGATTTTTGTCAAAACTTGGAACAGTCCTGATTATTATGCGTGCGAAGCGAGGCTCTCTGTGTATATCGGAACGGCTAAATATACCGGGCAGTCACGCGTGAAAATAAAGAGGGCAGGACAAGAAGTGGTTAGTCAGAATCTAGCCTATCTTAAGTCCGAAACACTAAACGCTGTTAGTCTTGCGTTGAAGGCTGCTTACATCGATGCCTTTAGCCGCATTGAAAAAGTTCCGCGCTAAAGTAGCGGTGCAGCAAAAGCTACTGGGGTTACTGGGGTTACTGGGGCTGCCGGGAAGCCTGCAGAGAAGCAGGCTTTTTTTGCGTTGAAAAAAGAGAGCAGCCTAGTTAGCCATTCAAACCACGCCATGCGTGGCGATGTTGCAATATTGCCCTTTGAAATACAGCAATGGCCGCGTCGCAACAGCCTCTTTGGCTAAATCCAGCGCTTTCACTTCACCAATCACGATCAGGTGATCACCCGCGACGTGCTCGGCGTGGATTTCACAATCCAGCCAGTGCAGGCTCCCGGCAATGACCGGATTACCCAGCGGCGATTCCTGCCATTCGATGCCGTGCCATTTATCCGTGCCTCGACGGGCGAACTGGTTGGAAATCCTGACCTGCTCAGCTGACAGGATATTGACTGCGAACCGTCCTGCCTGGCGGATCTTGGGATAGCTGGCCGAGTTGGACATGACGCTGAATGACACCAGTGGTGGGTTCATTGACACGCTATAGAACGACTGGCAAGTGAAGCCAATGGGCTCGTCATCCACATGGGATGTGATCACCGTGATACCGGATGCATAGTGTCCGAGCGCTTCGCGAAAGCTCAATGGCTCGATAGCGGTATTGGGACGTGACATAGTCAATCCTGAATAGTGAGTGCTGTTCGAAAGCGTGAAGGCCTGAAGTGGTGCGGCATTTTCTTCCCTGCCATGCTCCTCTTCCGGCCTTCGCCCAGCACTAGTTCGAGAGCTCTCTTCGAACGATTTCCGCACCTGCACTCAGCGCGCTCAGCTTGCCTCTGGCTACCTGGCGAGGCAGCGGGGCCATGCCGCAATTGGTGCAAGGGTAGAGCTTGTCGGCGTCTACAAATTGAAGTGCTTTGCGTAGGGTATTGGCGACTTCCTCGGGGGTTTCAATGGTGTGGTTGGCCACGTCAATGGCGCCTACCATCACTTTTTTGCCGCGAATGAGTTCGATCAAATCCATGGGGACATGGGAGTTGTGACATTCCAGCGAGATGATATCGATGCTGGACTTTTGCAGCTTTGGAAAAGCTTCTTCGTATTGGCGCCACTCTGAACCCAGCGTCTTTTTCCAGTCGGTATTGGCCTTGATGCCATAGCCATAGCAAATATGCACCGCGGTTTCACATTTAAGGCCTTCAATGGCCCTTTCCAGGGTGGCAACGCCCCAATCATTCACCTCGTCAAAAAAGACGTTAAAGGCCGGCTCGTCAAACTGGATGATGTCGACACCCGCGGCCTCAAGTTCCCTGGCTTCCTGATTGAGAATCTTGGCGAATTCCCACGCCAGTTTTTCGCGACTTTTATAGTGGTTGTCATACAGCGTGTCGATCATGGTCATGGGGCCTGGCAGCGCCCACTTTATCGGCTGCTTGGTTTGCTGGCGCAAGAACTTGGCGTCTTCAACAAACACGGGCTTTTGGCGAGAAACCGCGCCAACGACCGTCGGTACGCTGGCATCATAGCGATCACGAATCCGGACGGTTTCACGCTTTTCAAAATCAACGCCGTCAAGGTGTTCAATAAAGGTGGTGACGAAGTGTTGGCGTGTTTGTTCGCCATCGCTGACGATATCAATGCCGGCTTGTTGTTGTTCCTGCAACGACAAGCGCAAAGCGTCCTGTTTGCCCTCAACCAGTTCCTCGTCTTGCAGTTTCCAGGGGGACCATAACGTTTCAGGTTGTGCAAGCCAAGCAGGTTTAGGCAAGCTGCCAGCGGTTGAAGTCGGTAGTAATTTTTTCACGATGGGTGACCTTGTATTCTAAATAAGTCAAAGCGCGCAGTGAGCGGACCACTGCTCAAGAACAGCCTGGTACGGTTTGATGAAGTGTTCTTCGACAAACTTTCCTTGCTCGATAGCCAGTTGGCTACGTTCTTCGCGGTCATAAACGATCAGGGTTAATGAATAGTCCTGGTGCTTCAAACTGGGTTGGTAAGATTGCCCGGCTGCCGAATTGGCGTTGTAAATCTCAGGCCGGTAAATCTTTTGGAAAGTGTCCATCGTACTGATGGTACTGATCAGCTCAAGATTGGTGTAATCACTGAGCAAATCACCGGAAAAGTAAAATGCCAGCGGCGCAACGCTGTTGGACGGCATGAAGTAGCGAACCTTCAGCCCCATTTTATTGAAGTACTCATCCGTTAAGGAGTATTCATCCTGCTGGTATTCAATGCCCAAGACAGGGTGCTGGTTTTCAGTCCGGTGGTAGGTCTTGGTGTTTGAAACACTCAGGCAGATAACCGGCGGTTTATTGAAGTTTTGTTTGTAGGTGTCAGAGTTGACGAAGCACTTGAATAGCTTTCCGTGCAAATCGCCAAAGTTATCCGGCGTGCTGAATTCGGCTTGATCCTTGTTGTGCCCCAATAGCACCACGCTGAAGTCATAATCACGCACGTAGGAGGAGAAGTTATTACCTACGATGCCTTCAAAGCGTTCATTGGTCTTGTGGTCAATAATATTTGATTTCAATATTTCAATCAGGGGGATGCCGTTGCCCGTGCAACTGGCATCGATATTCATCTCAACAGAAATGATTTCAAGTTCGACTGTGTAGCGATCGCCTTTGGGGTTGTCCCAATGCGCCAGGGCATTAAAGCGGTTGTCAATCATCCTTAAGGTGTTGCGCAGGTTTTCTTGACGACGCTTGCCTCTCGCCAAATTGGCAAAGTTAGTCGTGATGCGCGTATTTTCGGACGGTTGATAGTGTTCGTCGAAACGAATTCGCTTAATGCTGAACGTGAATGCTTTGCTCATTACTCTGGCACCCTGATGTCTGAGATAAACCTGAAAGAACGTCTCACCTGGTTTTACTCAGAGGTCTTTACAGTGTCTTTAATTAACAAACAGTTTAGGCTGAGGGGTTGCTTGAGTGAAAATGAATTGATTTCACTGAATCGTTAGCCCTACTCATGACGAGACAGTGGATAAAGAAAAGCCTGCCGCGCGGCAGGCTTTTTTACTGTTGGCTTATTCAGGCGAAGGCCGTGCCTTCAATGTGATAGACCTGCGGTTCTGCAGAAAAGTATGCCTCCAGGCCCTGCATGAATGCCTGGTGATCGTCACTGGCTTCGAATCCTGGCGTATGGTCTTCGAGCGACGCCCAGCGCACGATTAGGTTGAAGCGCTCAGGTGTTTCGATCCCTTGGGCGAGCATGTGGCCCAGGTAGCCCTTTGCGCGGGTGAGCAGGTGCGCGACCTCGGCAAACGCCTGTCTGAACGTTTCAATCTGTTCTTTGTGAACGGGGAGCAAGGCGATCTCGTAGATCATGGCTTGGCTCCTGCGGTGGGCTCGATGGCGATCGCGATTTTGCCTTGGAGGCCGTTGTTGGGGCTCTCCAAGCGGGCATGGGCGAGTGCGATGTCAGCCAGTGCATAGACGGCGCCGACGTGTGGGCGCAACTGACCCCGTGCTACCAATGTGCTCAACTCATCGAGTTTGCCGCGGTTTTGCCGGGTGAACACGAAGTGATAACTCGCATTCTTGCCCCAGGCCTGCACCAGGTTCTGTGGCTGGGTAATGTCGACGATCGACACCACGCGGCCCAGTTGCGCCAGTGCGTCAGGGCTGCGCGACAGCGTGTTGCCGCCGAGGGTATCGAATATCACATCGACGCCGCGCCCCTCTGTTTCCCGCATGATCACGTCGACGTAGTCTTCCTTTTCGTAGTCGATGATCACGTCGGCGCCCAGGCTTCGTGCGAACTCAGCGTTGGCTTCACGCACGGTGGTGAACACCCTGGCACCGATGGCTTTTGCCAGCTGGATCGCGACGTGGCCCACACCGCCTGCACCGCCGTGGATCAGGATGCTTTCTCCAACGCGAAGTGCTGCGCGTACAGTCAGCGCTTCCCATGCCGTTCCGCCAACAAGGCTCAGGCTGGCCGCTTCCAGGTGGCTCAGCGTGGGCGGTTTCTTCCCGATAATGTTTTCGGCCGCCACGTGGTATTCGGCATAACTGCCTGGGCCGTCGAATATCTGCGGGGTGTACCAGACTTCGTCGCCTGGCACGAAGTTCGTCACGCCGGGCCCGACGGCTTCGACAACGCCCGAGACGTCATGGCCAGTAATGGCGGGGAGGGGCACCAGGTCGGAGTAGTCTCCGCGTCGCACCTGATAATCCAGCGGGTTGATGGAGGTGGCGTGTACCCGCACTAGGACCTGTCCCGTGTGCGGCACCGGCGTGGGCACCTCGCAGAGTTCGAACGAATCCGGGCCGCCAAATGATTTAAGCCTCATCGCTTTCATTGCATTACCTCGTTTCGGTAAAAAGGGATATCGGGAATTCTCGATATCTTGGGTCAAAAAATTACAGCTCCTTGCCAATGATCTCGGCAAGCGCACTGATGGTTGCTTCGTTTCGCTTGTAGTAGGTCCATTGGCCGATGCGCCGGGTTTCGATCAGGCCGGCTCGATGCAGCGTTGCCAGGTAATCAGACACGGTCGACTGCGACAGCCCGACGCCTTCCTGAATACTGCTGACGCAAACGCCCACCGTATGAACGTCCCCTTCATCCTGGGCAGGGAAGTTCTTTTCGGGGTCCTTCAAACCTTTCAGGATTTCAAGTCGAGTCCGGTTTGAGAGGGCTTTGAATATTTCGAGTAGGTCCATGGCGTGAGAATATCGGGATTTACCGATATGTCAATGTGTCAAACAAGCCAATATGAATTCGCCAGCATGCCGTTGACGATCAATCCAGCATTCTGCCGTGCAAAGTGCGCGATCTGACCTATGCTCGTTTCGTCAGTTTCAAAATGTGTAATAACACAATGATCAGGCCGTGCTTGTGACGGCTTCAGGTCTGGAACTGGGCAGTGATCCGCAGCATCCAGAAACACAAGGAAGGTGTGGGCAATACGGCTGGCGTGACGCATGGCCTGAATGTGTGAACGTCCCAGCCATTCTCCGGATATGGGAAATAGGGATTTTGTGTCTGTCGTAAAAATTCTTTGCGTGATCGGGACGCGTCCCGAGGCCATCAAGATGGCCCCGGTCATTTTGGCCTTGAAAAAAGAGCGTTGGGCGCAGGTGCATGTTTTAGCGACGGCGCAACATCGCCAGTTACTGGATCAGACCCTGGGGTTTTTCGGCATCAACCCAGATACCGACTTGGACATCATGCGGCCGAGTCAGACGTTGTCTACCCTGACCGCCCATCTGTTGCTCGATCTGGATGAAGTCCTGCTGAAAGAGAAGCCCGACGTCGTCCTGGTTCAAGGCGATACCACTTCAGTGCTGGCTTCGGCCTTGGCCTGTTTTTATCACCGTATACCGGTGGGACATGTCGAAGCCGGCCTGCGCACCGGAGATATACAGCAGCCGTTCCCCGAGGAAGCCAACCGGGTGATCACCAGCAAATTGGTGCGCTGGCACTTCGTGCCCACCGAAAATGTCCGGCAGAACCTGCTGACAGAGGGCGTCGTCGACGCGAATATTTTTGTCACGGGCAATACGGTGATCGATGCCCTGTTGACCACCGTCGCCCTGGGCGTGGAACTGGGTCTGGATATTGATCCGAGCAAGCGCCTGGTGTTGGTGACCTCGCATCGCCGGGAGAATTTTGGCGAGCCGTTCCAGAACATCTGCGAGGCCTTGCGAACGCTGGCCGAGAACAATCCGCAGGTTCAATTCCTTTTCCCTGTTCATCCCAACCCCAGCATCAAGGACGTTGCCCAAGTGTGCCTGGCTGGGCTACCGAACCTCACGCTGTGCGCTCCACTGGCGTATCCCGTGTTTGTCGCGGCGATGAAGGCGGCCTATCTCATCCTTACCGATTCCGGAGGCGTGCAGGAAGAAGCGCCTGCACTGGGCAAGCCGGTGCTGGTGTTGCGTGAGGAAACCGAACGTCCTGAGGCGGTTGCGCAAGGTGGGGTCAGGCTCGTCGGTACGGACTGCACGCGTATCGTCGAGGAGGCCCAGCGCTTGTTGGACGATAGCTCGGCCTATCGCCTGATGGCGCAAGGTGTTTCGCCTTACGGCGATGGGCAGGCTGCGGGGCGTATCGTCCAGGCCTTGCGCGAGCATTTTTGTTGACGCGCCTGATCATTCTCTCGCCATTGCCTTGGGAGAGCTTTGCCCAGCGGCCGCACAAGTTTGTCGAGTGGCTTCATCATCGCACGGGGGAGCCGGTGCTGTGGGTCGATCCTTACCCCACTCGGCTACCCAAGTGGAGTGATCTGGGGCGCCTGTGGAATCCCCCGGCGCCGCGTCAACCCGCGGCTACGCCGTCCTGGCTCACAGTGCTGAAACCCGGCGGGTTGCCCATTGAGCCCCTGCCGGGTTCGGGTTGGGTGAATCGTCTTGTCTGGCGACACGCCTTGCGTGTGATCGATGAGTTCGCCAACGGCTCACCCACCTTGCTGGTGGTCGGTAAACCCTCGGTCCTGGCCCGCTTGTTGTTGCAACGCCTTCGTCATTGCTCGTCCCTGTACGATGCGATGGACGATTTTCCGGCTTTTTATTCGGGCATTTCCCGCTCCGCGTTGGCTCGATGCGAGCGCTTGATCGCCCAGCGAGTGGATCGCCTCTGGGCCTCCAGTTCCGGGCTTGATGCGCAGTGGCGCAATCATCGCGATGACGTGCACTTGGTGCATAACGGCCTGGACCTGCCGGCCATACTGGCAGTGAAACCGCCAACGGGGTCAGCCACCCAGAAAGTATTCGGTTACGTAGGGACCATGGCCGCCTGGTTTGACTGGGAGTGGGTTGTCGCACTGGGCCGGGCCCGGCCGAACGATGAGATTCGCTTGATGGGACCTGTCTTCGGGAACCCGGGCTTTCAGTTGCCGGGCAACATCGTCGTGCTGCCTGCGGGTGATCACGGGGCGGCGTTGGAGGCCATGGCTGAGTTCGATGTGGGGTTGATTCCGTTCAAGTCCAATGAACTCACCGCTGCGGTTGATCCGATCAAGTATTACGAATACCGCGCACTGGCATTGCCGGTGATCTCGACGGACTTTGGCGAAATGCACGGCCGTGCAGGTCTGCCAGGCGTCTTTATCAGTCAGTCGCTGACCGATCTTGCCACCCTGGCCGAGGCTGCGTTGCAGTGTGAGCGGGATGTGGATGAGGCTCGGGCATTTGCACTGCAACACTCTTGGGAAGCTCGCTTTGATGCCGCCGGGATTCATGCATAACTGCGATGTCATTGTCGTCAATTACAACGCCGGTGAGCTGATCGCCGACTGTGTGGCGTCGGCGTTGAGTGAAGGCGCGATGCATGTGATTGTGGTGGACAACGCTTCCCATGATGGGAGCCTTGCACACCTGGATACTTTCCTTGCGGACAAGCGACTGAGCATCATCAGGAATGAGCGAAACCTGGGGTTTGCGGCGGCCTGCAACGTGGGTGCGAAAGTTTCCGGTGCGGATGCGCTGCTGTTCCTGAACCCTGATTGTGTCCTGATGGCCGGTGCACTGCGTTGCATGATGGACGCACTGCAAAACGATGCGGCCACCGGTATGGTCGGTGGTTTTCTGTGCAATCCAGATGGTTCCGAACAGCCGGGTGGGCGACGGGTTTTCCCTACGCCCAGGCGTGCATTCATACGGGCTTCTGGGTTGTCACGCTTGAACGGGTTGTTTCCTTCCCTCTGCGCTGATTTCCTTATGCACCGCGAGCCGCTTCCTGTCGAGCCGGTTGTCGTGGAAGCCATCTCGGGGGCGTGCATGCTGGTCAAGCGTGAAGCCTTGGAGCGTGTAGGGCCCTGGGATGAGGGCTACTTTCTGCACTGCGAAGACCTGGATTGGTGCATGCGCTTCAAGCTTGAACAGTGGCGTGTGGTGTTTGTGCCACAGGCACAGGTCGTTCATGCAAAGGGAAGCTGCAGCCGCGATAGACCGTTCTTCGTGGAGTGGCACAAGCATTACGGCATGGTGAGGTTCTATAAAAAGTTCTTTAAGGCGCGCTATTCCGAGGGGCTGTGGCGCTGCGTGGTAGTGGGGGTTTGGCTGCGTTTCTGCCTGGTCTCCACCGCCCTCGCGGGCCGGTTGGTACTGGCCAGAATAGGCGGTGCGCGTGCCTGACATCACCGTGGGAGTACTGGGCGCAAGCAGCCTGGTGGGCCGCTGTGTGCTTGCCGGGCTTGTCCGTGATCACTTCAAGGTCATTGCGTTTTCCCGACAACGACAACGTGATGCGGACACCGAGGCTGTGAAGTGGCGACTCATTCCTGAAGACGTATTGAGTGAGCCGATGCCGCCCATTGCTTTGTGGATCTGCGTGGCGCCGGTCATCGCGCTGGCGGCGCATTTTGCGTGGCTGCAAGCCTGCGGAGCGCGCAAAGTGGTAGCTTTGTCTTCCACCAGCCGTTTTACCAAGGGCCATTCTTGCGACCCTCAGGAGAGACGCCTCGCCAGCCAGTTGCAGGACGCCGAGGACCGCTTTGAGGTATGGGCGCAGGAGCATGGGGTGCACTGGGCCATTCTGCGTCCGACACTGATCTACGGCCTGGGCCAGGACAAAAACATCACGCGGATCGCAGGGCTCATTCGCCGCTTCGGTTTTTTTCCACTGCTTGGCCACGGGGTTGGGCTACGCCAACCCGTGCATGCCGAGGATGTGGCGCTCGCCTGTGTGCGTGCGTTGCAGTCGCCTCAGGTTTGCCATCACTGCTATGACCTTTCCGGAGGCGAAGTATTGTCCTACCGAGAGATGGTCACACGGATCTTTGCCACACTGGGACGGCGCCCGCGGTTGTTCAGGGTGCCACTCTGGCTGTTTCGGATCGCCGTTGCGTTGTTGCAATGGTTTCCGCGCTACCGCCACTGGTCGGTGGCCATGGTCGAGCGGATGAACCAAGACCTGGTGTTCGATCATGCCCAAGCCACACGGGACTTGGGCTTTGTCCCCAGGTTGTTTTCGTTGTCGAAACAGGACCTGCCTTAGTCATGCTCATGGGGAACCCATGCGCCCCACTTGGTTTCATAAATGGCTTTGTTCCTGTTGAACAGTGCCTGGCGCTCACTGCTTTTGATTTGCCCGAACGACGCCGAGAGTTGGTGATGGACAAAAACATCACGGGCACACGCACTCATCAAACCGGCCAGCTCCACGCGCCGGCAGTAGTCATCATCTTCGAAGAAACCGCGCCCATAAACTTCGTCGAGCGGGCCGATTCGCAGGTAGGTCGTGCGCGGCATCATCACACAGAAAAATGCCAGGGTCGGCAGCCTGATGAGTTCGCCCAGGTGCTGGCAGGTATAGCGCCTGGCCGCCTGCGGCATGTCGGCCAGATGGGTGTAATCGACATCGACCCTGGCCTGGTTGCCGATGTTGTTGGTGCTCGGACCGATCAGCCCCAGCTCGGGATTACGCTGCAAATGCCGTTGCAGCGTACCCGCCCAGCCCGCAGTCACTTGTGTGTCGTTGTTGAGCAGCACCAGATAATCACCGCTGGCGATCTCAAGCCCTTGGTTGTTCGCAGCTGCGAAGCCACGGTTGTCGCTGTTGAGAATGACCGTTTGTCCACGGTTGGCCGCCCATTGCGTGAGAAATTCCGGGGTGCCGTCACCGGACGCGTTGTCCACCACGATGATTTCCAGCGCAGGGCCGTCGCGGTCGCTCTCTAGACTGTCCAGGCAGGCGCGTGTCAACGCCAGATTATTGTAGGTCACCACGATGACGCTGATTCGCGCTGTGTGGTCGCGGCTTTCGGCCAGGGCGGTAAGCGTCTCGACACGGTGCGTCCAGGTCTGCGTTGCGGCGAATGCCTGTCGCTGGCTGATTTGCTCCGGTGTTGACGGAACCAGGGCACGACCGATCGCGGCGATGAACGCCTGGCTGTCCTGGGCCACCTGCACCAGCGCGCCGAATTGCCGCATTTCCGGCAAGTCCACCGTCACCACCGGTTTGCCTGCGCTCAGGTACTCGTAGACTTTCACCGGGTTGGTGGCGAGCGTCAGTTCCGTCACGTGAAACGGCATGATGCAAACGTCAAAACCATGCAGGTAGTGGGGCAGGGCGGAGTAGGGCACTTCGCCGATAAACTCGACGTTTGGTTGGTTGCGTAACTTCCCCCGGACGCCGGCCGTATCGGCCCCGATCAACAGCACCACATGCTCTGGAAAAGCCTGGGCGATGCTGACCACCAGTGCAGTGTCAAACCAATGGGCAATCGCGCCGTAGTAGCCGATGACCGAGCGGTTGAAGCGGTCTCGATAAGGGTTCAAGGGCGGGCTGGCGAACCTGGCGAAGTCAGCGGCATTGCGCACAACCGCGCGCGGCGCGTGGTGCGGGTCTGGCCATTGCCGGGCCAGCCAGTCAGAGGTGAACAGCCTGAGGTCGGCATTGCGCACCAGTCGTTGTTCGAGCTGCAGGATGCCGGGCGCGTTGTCGCCAAACCCTTGATGGTGGTCCATGCAGTCGTAGAGCAATCGGCTGTTGGGCAACTCGCTGGCGATGTCGCACCAGAAGGGGTGTTGCACCAGCGAGATGACCCGCCCGCAGCAGGCCCACAGGAGCACTTCGCCGATGCTATTACGCAACTGTTGAAGCCGTTGGGCATCCGGTACACCGGCGTAGATCGACGGCGCGCCACGGGCGAACAGGTGAACCTGGAACAGTCGATTGTCCTGGTCCAGCGGTTCCACTGCAAAGCCGGCCTGGGAGGTGTCTTTCAACGACGTCGAGACATAGATGACCCGGCGTCCAGTGGCGCTCAATGCCTGGGCCAGTTGTTGCGGACGCTGATGGCGGAAATCCCAATCGATAGCGCCCCAGACAATGTAATCGGCCAACCCGGCCTGTTGTGGCTGCGGCCTCAAGGCGGGGCAGGCGAAGACTTGCCTGGGCCTCAGGGCGCCCCTTAATACGCTTATGGCCCTGAGCAAAACCCTTCGGTAGAGGTTAGCGAGCAGCCTTTTCACGCCGATCGGCAGTGGTAGCCGGTGATAGGCCTGGCGCCAGCGCTTCCAGCGAGAAGGCCGTCGTTCGATCAGCATCGGGTGGCCAGCGTCATGCGGGTTTTCCCGGTGTGGCGGCAACGATCACGAAGTCACTTTTCAGCGTGCCCGACTCGATCAGGCCGTCTTCAATGTCGAACAACATCTGCAGCACCCGCAGAGACTGCGGGTTGTCCTGCTTGAAATTGCCGGCTATGCCATGCAGCAGAAACTGCAGCAACGTTCCTCCGCACAGGTTCAATGCTCGGATATCAAAATGCTCTTCCACCACTCGAAGAATGTCTGCCGAACGCACGGCTTCCGAAGGGTCGACTTTGACCACCTCGGCCGGGTCGGGCAACGGGACGACTTGCTGCACCTGACCGAACGAGCCTTGGACGAACGACCGGCGCAGGTGCTCGGGAATCAAGCCGAACGCGTGGCTGATGGCACTGCGTTGCTGGGCATCGAAGGCAAAGTGGTTGGCGCCGACATACTCGTTGAAAAACAGCCAGCCACCCGGCTTCAGGCAATTGCGCACCCGCTGGCAGACAACCTCCAACTCACGGATATGGTGCAGCGAGCCATTGAACCAGACCGCGTCGTAGTGATGGGCGGGAAGGTCAGTACGCTCGATGTCACACAACGAATAATGGATTGTCGATGCGCCGATCGCCGAGGCTTCGGCCTTGGCGACCTCGATGGCGGCTGGTGCAATGTCCAGCGCATCACAGTGTTCGAAGGCATTGAGGCGGAACAGCTCTCGCTCCAGGGTGCCGGTGCCGCAGCCGATGCTCAGCATCCGTATGCCAGGTGGTGGCTTGCCCAGGAACTCCCCCAGGCAGTACTGAACCCAGCCCGGATAGCCTTGCCCGGCGGTCGCCTTGCGTTGGTGGCGTTGCTGCACCGCGGGCACGGCCAGCCAATAGACGTCCGCCGAAAAAGCATCGGAGCCGGCCATGTTTTCTGACCAGTGATCGGCCGTGACTTGTTTGTCGGGGGTGATGTTTTGCAACTTGCCGTTGAGCTTGTTCATGATTTGCTTGAACACGGTGTCCTCCCTCCCTTGATTATTTCGTGCCCGATTGCCGGTGCGGCTCGTGCGGTTTCCATGCACCCCATTTGCTTTCGAAGTACGCCTGGTTCTTGTCCCACAGCGCCTGATAGTCACCGTTGGCAATCAACTTCTTGAACGCGGCCTGCCCATAGTGGTGGATGAACGCATCTTCTGCGCACACCGTGCGCAGGCCGGCTGCCTGGATGCGCCGGCTATAGTCGTCGTCCTCGAACATGCCGATACCGAACGCTTCATCCAGCCAGCCGATGCGCTCGAACACCTCTCGGCGCATGGCCACGCAGAACATGGCGAGCATGCTGATATCAAAGGATCGGCCGCGATGCAGTGCAACGTGGCGGTCGGCAAACGCCTCCATTTCGTCGAGGTCAACGTAGTCGATCGCCACCTTGGCTTCGTTACCCACTGCGTTGGTCATCGGGCCGACAAGCCCTATCTGCGGGTCTTGCAGGTGCCGCAGCAACGGGTCGACCCAGCCCTTGGGCACCACGGTGTCGTTGTTGAGCAGCACCAGGTAGTCGCCGGTCGCCAGTTTCAGCCCTTGGTTATTGGCGGCCGCAAAGCCCAGGTTGCGCTCATTGAGCACAATGGAGACATTGGCCTGGGTGCGGCTCAGGTAGCGCAGGTAGTTGCGCGTATCGTCCGAAGAGGCGTTGTCGACAATGATCAGTTCGTAATGGGGGTAAGTGGTATTTTGCAGCAGGCTCTGGATGCAGCCCTGGGTCAGGTGGACGTTGTTGTAGGTGACTACCACAATCGACACTTTGGGGTGCAGGGCGGTCAGGGCGGTAAGGTTGTCGTCGAAGCGGTTGCGCCAGTCGTTGGCGCTGGCCAGTGCCACGCGCGCGCTGGCGACACTGGGATCCGTTTCGGCCAGTGCCCGTTCAATCTGTTCGATGAAGGCTTGTGGCTCACTGGCGAAGTACACGAAGTCTTCGTAGAGCTTCATTTCCTGCAGCGGCACCGACACCACGGGTTTGCCTGCGCTGATGAATTCGTAGAATTTCACCGGGTCCACCGCATGGGTGACGTTGTACAGGCGAAAGGGGATCAGGCACACATTGAAGTGGTAAAGGTACAAGGGCATCTGCGCGTAGGGTTTTCTGCCGAGCAGATGCACGTTGGGCAAGCGGTCGAGGCCAGCCAGGTCCTTGACGAAAATGTCACCGACAAACACGAAGTTCCAGTCGGTACGTTGCCTGGCGATGGCGGCGATCAACGGCAGGTCCACCCATTCGGCCAGGCCACCGTAAAAGCCGATCAAGGGCCGCTCGATCTCCGGCAGTAGCCCATTGGGCACGCAATGGCGCTGGAAGAATTCAAAATCCACCCCGTTGCGCAACAGCAGGCAGTTGTCGCTTACCTGGGCCCATTTATCCTGTAGCAGGGCGGCGGTGACCGTCATCAGGTCGGCCGTCTTGACCAGGGTTTTTTCCTGCTCCAGCACGGCGTCTCCGATACCGGGGAAACCCACCCAGTCATCCATGCAGTCGTATTGGATTTTCCAGCCATGCTCGCTGCGAAGCTGGTAGGCCAGCGGCGCCCAGAAGGCCAGGTGAACGACGGACACCACGGTCTTGATGCGAAAGTCCTGGGTCAGCGCGTCGATCGCACGTGAGTAAGCCAGTATGTTCTGGTCGGTCATGCGGTCGTTGTAGCAGTCCATGAACGCTTGGGGTTGCAACGCGATTTCGAATACGCCGGCTGCGACTTCCAGGCTGCTGTAGGCGTGTCCTGGTGCGGGGCTCCGGGACGGGACGATGTAGAAGACGCGATAGCCATTGCGCGCGAACTGGCTCATCAATTGCTGGGGGCGCTGGTAGCGTGCGGCCCAGTCGATATTGGCGAAGCAGAACACATCGAAGCGGCCTTCTGTCGGCGACGTTTGCAGCGCTGACGCAGGATCGGCGGCCGATGCGGTTTTGAAGGGCCGCACTTCCTGCGACAAGAAGTCGAGTGACTCGGACTCTGGCGGAACCGAGCCGTATCGGAACCAGTGAAGCACCGTTCGCAAGGGGCGCGTGAGCCGCCATGAACGGGTGTTTTTCAAGGTGGCGATATGAGCAATCGCCGCGTCTCGTTCCCTGAGGGCCGTATCTCGTTCGAAACGTGCGTTGTCACGATCGAGGGTGGCCAGATTGTCCTTGTCCGTGTTCACGATACGACTCCACCCGCTGTTTTCTCGTAGTGATGCAGGGGTGTTTTGTCATCGGCCGGCCACATCGAACTGGTGGCGCCCGGACGGTAGAACGTGACGGTCACGCTGCGCCTGGAGGAGCGGCAACCCGACACCACGCGCGACACGGCGTGCCAGGAATGGTCCGAACGCACCAGGATGGCGGAGTTGCCGACCACCGGCACCACCTGGGCCAGGACGTCGCAGGCTTCGGCGGAGCCCAGAATCTGCAGGCAGCCGCCCTCGGCGGGGTTCCAGCTCTGATTGAAATACAGGATGTGCGTGACCAGTTTGTCGGCCAGGTCCGGGTGAGGCCCCAGGTTGGCGCCAGGACCGTAATGGAAGACATTGGCCTCCATGGGCACCTGGGTCAGGTCCAGCCCGGTCAACGCAGACATCGCCTCGCGGTACTGCAGTGAACACAGGCTGTGGGTCAATGCCAGCCATTGCCGGCTCAAGGCGTGCGGGTTGACCACTTGGTGGCTGCCCATGGCAATCAGCTGTCGTGCCTCGTATTCGTAATCCTTGGCTCCGCCGTAGCCGGATACCGTCTTGAAGTGATCGTGTGGGTAGGTGTCGGCCAGTGCCCGGGCATCTTCCGGGGAGTACAGTCCGTCGATTTCCGCCCATGAGTACGGGGCGGACTGCAAGCGATGGGCTGTCAATTTGCTCAGGTCAATCATGTCGAAGGGCTCCCAGCCATTTCTCCAGGGTACGGCGAAGGTGGCGCAGCGGCGCCGTCAGCTTGAACGAGTTGGAGTGATGCAACGCTTCAAGCGCGTGTTGTTGGTGTTCACGTTCGGCCTGTAGCTCGGCGGCCTGGTGTTGGATGTGGGTGTGCAGGCCCTCGAGCACCCCGGGCAAGGCTTGCCAGTACTGGTTGAGTGCTTGCTGGGTGGGCCTGCGGCCCTCGCGGATGAGTTCCGCAACCCTGTCCCAATGCGTTTCAAGCTGTTGCATCGCTTGGGCGGTAGCGGCGGATATCGGCTGCCTGCCCAGCTGTGCGCGAAACCAGAGGGGATCAATCGCCACGTCCCTGCGCAATTGAAAGATCCGCCCATGGCAAGGCAGTGCCGTGTATTTGCCCGTGCCCAGGTCGGCGGAGCAGAAGATCGGCACGCCAAACACCAGTGAGGTGATCGCCAGGTGGTAGCTGTGCCCGATCACGCCTTCGGCGTGGGCCAGCAACTCGGCCAGCAGCAATGGGTCGGGCCAGTAGGGCAGGCGCCGGGCGCGCGCGAGGTTCTCGCCCAGTACCGACTCATGATCACCGAGCACCGGGCCTATGGGCAGGATCAGCAGTTGCAGGTCTTCGAACTGTGCGGCATGGGTGCGCCACAGGGTCAGGAAACTGTCCAATCCCGCAATCGCATGCACGACCAGATAGGGCCGGGTCAGGTCGGCCTCGGCGCATAACGCCAGGAAGCGGGCTGATGGCGATTGAGGGTCGAGCAACCTTGGCAGGCCAAAGGCGGTGTCGGGAAGCACCTCGACCTTAGCGGTATCGCCCAACCGGGCCAGGGTCGCTTGCGACAGCGTATCCCGCACCTTGACGTGAGGGCTGTGTTCGAGGGTCAGTTTCACCAGGGGGACAGCCCACGGCGGGACCTCATTGCAGTGCATGCCCGGTGCATTCCATATCAATGGAATGCCGTGTTGCAGGGCGATCAACGCAGGCGTGAGCCAGTAGCCGGTGGGATGGTGAATGGCCGCGTTCGGTGGGTAGTAGTCGGTTGCGATCACCTTGTCGAAACGGACGATGAAGCCACCGCCGATCAACACCCCATCCAGATGCTCGGCAATCTCGGGCAAGCGGCTCACGGAGGTGACTTCGTAAGGCCAGTGCGGGGGCGTTTTGTCATGGTAGGAAAAGCGATGCAGCTTCACCGCGCCCAGGCGCCGGCTCAGCTCCGCCTCGGCGATGATGGGAAACAGCAAGTCGCCATAGTTGGCGACATCGAAGGTGCCGAAGATCCCGACTTGCCATGCTCGACTCATGGGCGCTCCGTACAGCTGATGCCATCGACGGCCGCGATGCCCAGGTCCACGAAACCGAGAAAGTCCTTGTTGCCTGGCAGGGTGTCGAATGCCAGCAATGCAACCTGTTTTTCGATCAATTGCGCCGTCTCCTCGGTGTGGCCGTTCATCAGCTTAAGGGTGATGTGGTACTTGGCCGCCGCGAGATTGGCGGGGAAGCGCACGGTGATGCTCGCCTTGCGCCAGCCCGATTGCGGCGCCTCCATCTGGAGCGGCAGGTTGGCCCCGCCAATCACCAACAGTCGGGCTTCCTGGATCGTCACACTGAGGCTGGGCAGTTCGACGTTCTCGCGCACGGTGGTTTCGATACGCATCTCAATGGTTTCGCCATAGACGAAACTCGAATACAGGCTGTCGGTGTTGGTAAAGCAGGCGGCCAGGATATGCCCCTCGTCCGTGCCAAAGGCGATGCCTCCCTGTTTGGCGAGAAAGGTCTTGGACGTGACCGGAACCGCTCCTCCGCTGGCCCAGCGACGCTGCTCGTCACGCATCTCCAGCAGATAGAGTTCGGCCATTTCCTCTGGCGTTCCACTGGCCCGTACCTGGCCTTCACGCAGGTACACCACCCGATTGCAGAAGCGCTTGACCATGCCCATGTCATGGGACACGAACAATAACGTGGTGCCTTGCTGTGTCAGGGTCTCCAATCGATTGAGGCACTTGAATTGAAACGACGCATCCCCCACCGCCAGCGCCTCATCGACGATCAGGATATCGGGTTCCACACACACCGCCACGGCAAACGCGAGCCGCACCAGCATGCCGCTGGAGTAGGTCTTGGTGGGTTGGTCGATGAAGTCACCGATATTGGCGAATGCTGTGATTTCGTCGAAACGCGACTCGATTTCGGCGCGGCTCAAGCCCAGCACAGAGCCGTTCATGTAAACGTTTTCGCGCCCGGTGAATTCAGGGTTGAAGCCGGAACCCAGTTCCAGCAACGCCGCCACCCGGCCATGGCACTGGATACTGCCGGATGTCGCGCTCAGCGTGCCGCAGATCAGTTGCAGCAGCGTCGATTTGCCGCTGCCATTGCGGCCGATGATTCCCACCGTTTCGCCGTGGCGCAGTTCGAGCGACACATCCTTGAGCGCCCAGAACTCACGGTAGAACTGTTTTTTGCCGCGGGCCAGCATTTGCCATAGCCGATCCCTGGGCGTGTCGTAGAGGTGGTAGCACTTGCTCAGGAGAGTCGTTTGTACTGCGATGTCAGAGCACATCGGCAAATCCTTTGCGGGTTTTCTGAAACCAGGTAAAGCCCAGCCACGCGACTGCACCCGATGCGAGCAGGCCGCAGAACCAAGTGATGGGGTCCGGTACCACGTCCCAGAACAGCACATCGCGGGTCTGCTCCACGATCAGGATGAGCGGGTTGAGGTGCAGCAGGCCTTGGTAGGCCGGTGGGAAAGCACTGGCCGGGTAGAAAATGGCAGAAACGAACATCAGCGAGGTGGTGAGCACGCCCACCACCTGGCCGACATCACGCAGGTACACCCCGAGCGACGCCAGCAGCCAGGAAATGCCCAGGGAGAACAGTATCAGCGGCAGCATCACCAAGGGCAGCAACAGGCCCGTCAGCGGCGGCAGGCCGAAAAACACCAGGTGAAAGACCAGCCAGATCAACAGGCTGGCCAGGGTATGGAACAACACCGAACCCAACACTACCCACGGCAGGATCTCCAGTGGGAACTGGACTTTCTTGACGTAGTTGGCGTTGGAGAGAATCAGGCCGGGCGCACGGACCATGCATTCAGACAGCACGTTGAACACCAGCAGCCCGGCAAACACCAGCAACGCGAATTCGGTCCGCGAGCCGCTGCCCTGAGGCCAGCGCAGCTTGAACATCATGCTGAACACGAAGGTGTACACCAGCAGCATGAACAACGGATTGAGAAACGACCACAGCAACCCCAGGATGGAGCCACGATAACGACCAATCACTTCCCGCTGGATCATGGAAACCAACAGCTCCCTATGTCGCCACGGGCTGGAAAACATCCCGGCCCGTGCGTTTGCTTCACTCATCCAAGGATTCCCATCACCAGTGCAGTGCGCAAGCAGTCTAGTCACGAATCACGGTTTCGCCATGTATCAATCAATATCCGGTCCAGGGCTGTCGGTGCCCTCGCGCAACCTCTCCAGCGTCCTCCAAAGTTTCCTCATCGTCGGGTTCTGGTTTTCAATCGCGCAATACGAGCGAATCTCCAGCCGTGTACTCCATTCCTCTCCCCCAGCACGCACCAGCAGCCCACGTTCCAACTCATCCACCACCGCGCTCTGGGGCAGCCACGCTACGCCATAACCTTCGATAGCCATGCGCATCAGCAGCATGGCCATGTCGGCTTCGTAGCAGCGCTCCAGCACGGCGGGCGCAGGGCCATTCTTGATCACGATTTCCGCCACGCGCCCCAGGAATGTCGTGGCCGTGTAGGCCAAATGCGGGACGGGTTTGCCTGTGTTGCCCGGCAGGCGATACAGCGGCCGACCCCGTTTGTCCGGGGCGCACAGTGGGATAAACGCATCATGTCCCAAGGCCAGGCTACCAAAGCGTTCCGCGTCCAGCAGGATCGGAGCCAGTGGGTGGTGGTAGACGATCATCAAATCGCAGCTGCCTTCTTCCAGCGCAATCACCGCATCATGAATATTCGCCGCCACTACGCGCGCATTGAACTGCTCAGTGTGCCGCTGGAACTGCGCCAGCCACTTGGGCAGGAAGGTCATCGAAAGGCTGTGACCGGCGGTCACCTGGATCGAGCGCCCCGGCATGCGTTCCACTTCGCGCAGGCTGGCGCGCAGGCGCATCAGGCCGGCGAGGGCGTCGCGGCTTTCGCTGCAGAAGGCGACGCCGGCGGCCGTAAGTTGCACCGGATAGGTGCCACGGTCGACCAGTTCGACACCCACCCATTCTTCCAGTGAGCGAATACGCCGCGACAAGGCCGATTGCGTCACGCAGCGCACTTCGGCGGCGCGGGAAAAGTTCTTCCACTCGGCGATGGCCAAGAGGTCGTCCAACCATTTGATCTGCATGCCGGTTCTCCAGGCGGTGAGCCCCTAGTTTAGGTCGCCTCGCCCAGGCGGGGCTTGGCTTTTTGCAAACTATTCCAAAAGCGCATGGGGTTAGCCGGATTACTCATCATGGTGGTCGGGGGCTGTCCCTAGAATCCTCGGCATACAACAAAAGCCATCCGAGGGCCGCACCTGTGAACAAGAACAAACTCCCCCGTCGCATTGCAATTGGTATCGCCCTGGGCGTGCTGGTGGGATGGGCATGTCACCACTATGCCGGCAGTGAACAGGCCGCCAAGGAATTGGCCGGGTACTTTTCGATGGTGACCGACATCTTTTTGCGCATGATCAAGATGATCATTGCGCCGCTGGTGTTCGCCACCTTGGTGGGCGGCATCGCGAGCATGGGCAGTTCGCGTTCGGTGGGGCGTATCGGGATGCGGGCGATGCTGTGGTTTGTCACGGCGTCGCTGGTCTCGCTGATGCTCGGCATGGCGCTGGTCAACCTGTTCCAGCCGGGCGCCGGGTTGAACATGCAGGTGGTGCAACACGCGACGGCGGCGGTGCCGATCAATACCGGGGACTTCAGTCTCAAGACCTTTATCAGCCACGTGTTCCCGCGCAGTATTGCCGAGGCGATGGCCAACAATGAGATCCTGCAGATCGTGGTGTTTTCGCTGTTCTTCGGCTTCGCGCTGGCGGGCGTCAAGCACGCCGGCTGTACGCGTATCACCGATACCGTGGACGAGCTGGCCAAGGTGATGTTCAAGATCACCGACTACGTGATGGCCTTCGCGCCGATCGGCGTGTTTGCCGCGATCGCCTCGGCAATCACCACCAACGGCCTGGGCCTGCTGGCGGATTACGCCAAGCTCATCGCCGAGTTTTATCTGGGGATTGCGTTGCTCTGGGGGTTGCTGTTCGCCGCTGGCTACCTGTTTCTTGGGCGTTCGGTGTTCACCCTTGGCAAGCTGATCCGCGAGCCGATCCTGCTGGCATTCTCCACGGCCAGCAGCGAGTCGGCTTACCCGAAAACCATGGAGGCCCTGGAGAAATTCGGCGCGCCCAAGCGCGTCTCCAGTTTTGTATTGCCGCTGGGCTACTCCTTCAACCTTGACGGCTCAATGATGTACCAGGCGTTCGCGATCATATTTATCGCCCAGGCCTACAACATCGACCTGAGTTTCACCCAGCAACTGCTGATTCTCCTGACGCTGATGATCACCAGCAAAGGCATGGCCGGCGTGGCGCGTGCGTCGGTGGTGGTGGTAGCGGCGACCTTGCCGATGTTCAACCTGCCTGAAGCTGGACTGCTGCTGATCATTGGCATCGACCAGTTTCTCGACATGGCGCGCACCGCCACCAACGTGGTGGGCAACAGCATCGCCACGGCGGTGGTGGCGAAATCCGAGACCGAGGAAGAACCTGCCGAGCTGCCGCAGAGGGTGCGCACATGACCACCACTTCTCGATTGGGCATCGTCGGCGGGCTCGGCTCGCTGGCGGGCGGCGATCTGTTCTACAAACTGGTCAAATCCAGGGCCGTGCTGGAGGACCAGGGGCGCTACCACTTCCTGTTCGAGCAGCACCCCTTCAAGGATGTGCTGTTGCCCCTGGACCGCCACGCGAGCATGACCGCGCGCAAGTTCTATGTGTTCCAGGTGTGCAAGACCTTTGAGGACAGCGGCGTGGATGCGGTACTGCTGCCGTGTTTCGCCAGCCAGACCTTTCGTGAGGAAATCCAGCAGGAGCTGGGCATTCCCGTGCTGGACATGATGCAGGCACTCGTCCGGCACATCCTGCGCACTGTCGCACCGGGTGCCACCCTGGGCGTGATTGCATCGGACTTCGTGCGCCACGCTGGTTTGTTCGAACAGCACCTCAGCCAGCACTTCAACCTGGTGTATCCGGAGGACCACGCCCAAGTTGCGTTGATGGAGGCAATGTATGGCGTCAATGGCATCAAGGACGGCCACCTCGACGGTGTGCCGCTGGAGTCGGTGTACCAGGCGTGCCTGTCATTGCAAGGGCAGGGCGCCACGGTGATCGTGCCGGGCATGACCGAGCTGTCGCTGGTGTGCGGCGACCTGCAGCGGCGCGGCATCAGTGTGCTCGACATCAACCAGATCTATGCCGAGTTCGCCACCCAGGCCGACGGCCCGACACGCCAGCCGCCGTTCAAACTGGGCATCGTCGGTGGCGTCGGCCCTGCGGCCACCGTGGACTTCATGGGCAAGGTGGTCGCCCACACACCGGCGGGCAAGGACCAGGACCATATCAAGATGGTGGTGGAGCAGAATCCGCAAATCCCTGACCGCACCGCCAACCTGTTGCGCGACGAAACCGACCCCACCCTGGCGCTGTACGCCACCTGCAAACGCCTGGAAAGTGCTGGCGCCCAAGCCATCGCAATCCCGTGCAACACCGCCCATGCGTTTGTCGAACGCATCCAGGCGCATTTGCGCGTGCCCATCGTCAACATGCTCAGCGAAACAGTGGAGTGGGTTGTGAGCACCTACGGCAGTGGCCAGGCGGTCGGTTTGCTGGCGACTTCCGGCACCCTGCAAAGCCAGGTCTATCACCAGGCGGCGCGGCGTTCGGGGTTGCAACTCATCACACCCGGTTTCGATTACCAGGCGCTGGTGATGGAAGCGATTTATGGCGAGCGGGGTATCAAGGCCGGATTTACCGAGGGCGTCTGCCGCGAGCAATTGTTGCTGGCGGCAGAGCATTTGTGTGAGCAGGGGGCGAGGGTGTTGATTTTGGGGTGTACGGAGTTGCCGTTGGTGTTGCCGCACAGCGAGTCGTTCCGGGTCGGCAACTATCGCGTTGCCTTGGTGGACCCCACCACAATTCTTGCGCGACGTTGCATCGGTCTGTCTTCAGATGGTCGCAACACTGTGTGAAACCTGGGGTAGGCGCCGTTAGGGCGCCCAATGATTAACAGTCATTTGCTGACAGCTGAGGGAGTCGCTCGGTAAGTTTAACCCGTTTCTTTTGTTCCAGACCGCTGCCGGGCAGGGCTGGTTTTGTACATCGGATGTTTTCGAGAAACATATTGGCCCACGTGGCCAAACTCATCCAGATAAGCAATGTATTGAGTCAAATTCGATTTCCCCATCCATGAGAAACACGAAAGCCCGTGCGATTTCTCGCAACGGGCCTCGGAAGGTGGGCACATGGTCGCCCATATGCGTTGGGAAGGAATCTAGCGAAAAAGTGGCGCGGGCTCCAGTCGGTTGATGAGAATCAGGCAGATCCTACAGGTGATCGGGAAATTGCCCTGCTTCATCAGCGCATCCCAAATTTCTCCAGCGTCGGCGCCAACCCCAGCAGGTCAACCGTACTTTTCCCTGCCTCCAGCCCCGCCCGAATCCCATCCTCCTTATCTTCCCGACTACGGCTCAACCGGATCACTTCTTCAACGCGATCCCGTTCCACCACCACCAGCCCATCGCGGTCGCCGACGATGATGTCGCCGGGGTTGATGTTCACGCCGCCTATCACAATGGGCACGTTGACCTTTCCCGGCTGGCATTTGTTGGTGCCCTTGATGCTCAGGCCGCGGGAAAAGGTCGGGAAGCCCATTTCGATGATGGCATTGGCGTCGCGCACGGCGCCGTTCATCACCAGGCCGACAATCCCGAGCTTCTGTGAGGCCAGGGTCAGCAGGTCGCCCCAGGGACCGGCCTCCATGAAGCCCTTGGCGTCCACCACCAGCACATCGCCGGATTTGGCTTTGGTCAGGGCATAGTGGATGGCCAGGTTGTCGTCGGGGCGGCAGTCTACGGTCAAGGCCGGGCCGGCCAGGCGCAGGCTCGGGTCGACCGGGCGCAGACCGCTGTCCAGAGCGCCTTTCTGGCCCTGGGCTTCGTGGATGGTGGCGGTGCCCAGTTGTTTGAGGGTGTCGAGTTGGTCTTGGCTAACAGGCATGGTGGCGTTCCGTTTTTATAAGGGCTGTTCAAGCGGTTGGGGTGTGACGGCCGAGCCAATCCAATGCTTGGGCAAGGCTCGGTTGTTCTTCGGTGATCGGTTCCAGCACCAGGCCTTCGCTGCTGTGGCTGAAGCGCTGGCGCACGCCGCCGAGTACGCTGCTGGCCATGCCGAGCAGCGCCAACTGCCTTTGGGCATCCTCGACTTCATGCAAGCGCCGTGTGGCGTGCACCACGTGGGTGGACACAAGCATTTCCAGGAAGGCGGGCAGAGGTGCCTGGTCGATATCCTTGAGCACTTCATAGAGGGCAGGGCGCAGTTGTTGACGTTCGGCCGCCAGCAATACGTCCACCGCGAGTGCTTCCATGCCTTTGGTGAAGACGCTGCGCAGGATTTTCAGCGTGATTGCATCGCCGGGTTGGCTGGCGGGCAAGGCGCGCGCGGTGGCCCCGGCGCTGAGCAACAGTTCGACAAAGGCATCCGCCTTGGCGCCGGAACACAGCAGCGGGGTCTTTTCGCGCAGGTAGGCAATAGCACCCATGATCGCCACATCTACGTAGTCGACCCGTTGCTGTGCGGCTTCGGCACCGGCCAGGCGCTTGCGCTCGGGGGCGGCGGTGGTGAGGTCGGCAAACAGCGTGCCAGGCTTGAGGTGCGCCAGGCATTCGCGGGTTACTTCCAGGGACTGGGTGCCCACCGCGCAGGACAGCACGCAGTCCGATTCGGTCAGCCAGTCGCCTACACCCAGGTGGATCTGCACACCCAATTCGTCCGCCAACCGTTGTGCCGCCGGTGCGATGCGTTGCTCGCAGAGCAGCAACTTCACGGTGCTATTGGACGCCAAGGCCTGGGCATAGCAACGGCCGACTTCGCCGAGCCCTATGATTGTTATTTTCATGTCGCCTCCGGATTCAGGTGACAATACAATTAAAATACAATTTGAGTGATTGCAAACGATTTTTGTACAAAGTGCCCGGACGATCCTCTGTCATTAGCCTGCGACAAGCCTCAGAATCCGCTGTTGGCACCCCGGGGCAGAGCCCTGACCCACCTCGACACAGAAGGCAAACATGGCCAACGATCTCATCTACGAGACCTTGAGAAACCGCATCATCGCCGGCCAGTACGAGCCCGGTACGCAGCTCAAGGAAGAGCCGCTGGGCAAGGAGTTCGGTCTGAGCCGCACGCCGGTGCGCGCGTCGCTGAAGAAGCTGGTGGACGACGGCCTAGCGGTGATCGAGGCCAACCGTGGAGTGTTTGTCGCCGGCTGGACCCAGTGGGACCTGGAAGAAATGTTCAGCTTGCGCGAGCTGCTCGAACCCCACGCAGCCTTGCTCGCCGCCCAGCGCGCGACCCCGCAGGACCTGGCTGAACTGCACCGTATCAACGCGCTGATGGCGGACGCCATCGCCAGCAAAGGGCCGGACGTGACCCTGCGCGTGCAGGAGGCCAACCGTGCCTTCCATGCCCAGGTGCTGGAGATCGCCCGCTCGCAGCGGCTCAAATCGATGCTCGCCACCTTGATCGACATGCCGGTGATCACCCGTTCGTTTTTCCTCTACCGCCCAGCCGACCTGGAACGCAGCCTGCAGCAGCACCTGGACATCACCTATGCCATCGAGCAGAACGATGGCGAGTTGGCCCAGCGCGCCATGCAAACCCATATCCGCATGGCCTACCTGCGCTTCATGGCGCGGCGCAGTGAGTCGCCCGTTCGTCGATAAAAAAATACAAAACTAAAACAATATGCGTTAGAGTCGGCGCCACGAGACCGGGCAATGACTCCTGCCTGACGTTCACAAGGACCCCAAGAAACACCAGACCTGAGGCGGCTGAACCTGCCTCAGCGGGAGCCTGCACCCCGGATTCGACACACACGGCACATTCCAATAATAAAACCAGGTATCCCGTATGAGTATTCAGGTCCCCACCGCTGAAAAACCGTCGCGTTTCCGCTGGATCGTCGCAGGGCTGTTTTTTCTCGTGTACACCGTGGCCTCGGCCGACCGCGCCAACCTGGGCGTGGCCTTGCCGTTTATCCGCGAGGAATACCCGATGACCAACGCCGAAGCCGGCGCCTTGCTCAGTGTGTTCCTGCTGGCCTATGCCCTGGCGCAGATTCCCTCGGGTTTTGCCTCCAGCCGTTTCGGGGTGCGCAAGATCTTCTCGTTTTCGATGATTGCCACCTCGGTGTTCACCGCCTTGATGGGCACGGTCAATTCGGTGCTGGCCTTGAAAATCTACCGTTTTGCCCTGGGGATTGCCGAAGGCCCGCTGCCGATTGGTATCGCGTCGACCATCAACCAATGGTTTCCGGCCAAAGAGAAGGGCACCGCCACTGGTATCTTCCTGGCCGCGGTGAAGTTCGGCCCGGTGATCGTGCCACCGTTGTGCGTGGCGATCGTGGCGATGTGGGGCTGGCGCGAGATCTTCTACATCTTCGCCGTGCCGGGCATTGTGTTGTCCATTGCCTGGTACTTCCTGGTGGCCAACCAGCCGGCGCAAAGCCGCTTTGTGAATGCCGGCGAACTGGCGCATATCACTGATGAAACCAACAATGTCATCACCCAGAAAACCGAAGGCGCGCAACGGCACTTCAAGCGCCTGGACGCCTTTATCCGCGTCAAACCGGTGGAACCTATCGCGACCAGTCGCGGGCTGTTTCGGTCCTGGAATGTGGTCGGTTGCGCCCTGAGCTACAGCTTTCAGGTGGGCATCACCATGGTGCTGTTGTCGTGGATCCCCACCTACCTGATGACGGTCAAACAGTTCTCGATCATGAACATGGGCTTTGTCTCGGCCGCGCCGTGGGTGGGGGCGATCTGCGGCAACCTGCTCGGTGGCATCCTGTCCGACCGCGTGCTGGGCAAGCGGCGCAAGCCCGGCATGATGCTCTCGGCGCTGGCCACGGTCGGCACCATGTACGCGCTGATCAACTCACCGAATGACCCGACCTTGTACGCCGCGCTGCTGTTCCTCACCGGCACTTTGATCAGCATCGGTTACTCGTCCTACATGGTTTACCCGATGGGCCTGGCCACCAAGAAGACCTTTCCGATTGCCAGTTCCATCGTCAACATGGGCGGGCAATTAGGCGGTGCGGCGGCGCCGTTTCTGGTGGGGCTGCTGCTCGACAGTTATGGCTGGTCCCAGGTGTTCCTGTTCATGGCGATCGGCTCCTTTGCCAGTTTCCTGGTGCTGTTGACCATTGCCGAACCGGTGCCGGTGAGCCAATGAGGGTCATATTTTTAAAGTATCCAAACTCCGTTATTTAGATATTTTTCATAGGTGGACAGCACTGGTAGGCTCGTAAAAAAACAAGAGAAGCGCCCGGCCATGTCGATAAGCCTGTCCACCAAACCCTTCACCACATTGCTGGCTACCTTGGCCTTGATGGGCACGCTGACCAGTTGCGCCAAGGTCGACGTGCATAGCGAAAGCGCCGACAAACCCGAGGCCGATGCCCGTCAGGTCCTGCGCCTGGGCCATGATGGCAGTGCCTACCCGTTCCTGGTGTACGCCAACGCCGACCTCTACAACCCGCCCAACACAATTGAGCGCGCGGTGGTGATCGTACATGGCGTGCAACGTGACGGTGACCAGTACTTCAAGACCGGCCGCACATTGCTCGGCAACGCCCACCTGCAAAACACCCTGTTGCTGGCGCCGAATTTCCTCACCCCCACCGACGCCGGTGTCAGCGACGACATGCCGCTGTGGCCCCGCGACAAATGGATGCACGGCATCGAGTCCCAATTCGGTCACAAGGGCATCCCGGCCTTCCAGGTACTGGACGATGTGGTCGCCTACCTGTCTGACCGTCAGCGTTACCCGGCGCTGAAGGAAATCGTGATGGTCAGCCACTCGGCGGGCGCGCAATTGATGCAGCGCTACGCGGTAGTGAATGACCTGGATGGCGGCCTCAAGGCCCACGGCTTGAGCATCCGCTACGTCGTTGCCAGCCCGTCGAGCTACGTGTATTTCGAAGAAAGCCGCCTGCAGGACGGCGTGTTCAAGCCCGTCGTGACGGTGATGTGCCCCAGCTACAGCCGCTATCGCTACGGTATCGACGGCGCCCCCGCATACCTGCTCAACCAACACCTCAGCAGCCGCCAGTTGTTTTCCCGCTATGCCGCGCGCGACATCACCTACCTGGTCGGCGCCCAGGATAACAACCCCACCAGCCGCGTACTCGACAGTTCCTGCGGTGCCAATTACCAAGGCGCGACGCGGTTGGATCGCCAGCTCAACTACGTGAGCTACGAGCAGTTCCTGTCCCGCCAGTGGCAGATTCCGTTGCGCCATCCACAGCATACCCTCCCCGGGATCGGCCATAACGCGGCGCGATTGCTCGGCGATAAAGCCGTTGCACGGATGCTGTTTCCCTAAGCCTAGCCCCACGCTGCGTCTCGATAAAAACAATAAGAGAACTGTATGAGCCCACACTTCCCCTCCACCCGGGCGCCCCGCGCCTGGGGGCCTGGCGCGTTGTCGCTGCTGGCCGCTACCCTGATCGCCGCCCAGGCCCAGGCCGATACGCTGCCTTCGTCCGGCACCTTGTTCGATAACAGTCGCTCGGTACTGCGCCCCACGGACAACGTGCAACCGGCGCCCCCCGGCAGCGTGCGTATCGAAAGCCAGGGTGATGAACCCGCGCCCACAGCCAGCACCTCGACCCTGCAACTGCAGGTCAAGCGCTTCGTGGTGAAGGGCAATCGCGAACTCAACGGCGGGCAAGTGCAGGCGGCGTTGCAACCCTATGTGGGCAAGACGCTGGGTCTTGAAGGACTACGCGAGGCCGCGGCGCAGGTCACCGCGCTTTACCGGGCGCGGGGTTACCTGGTGGCGCGGGCCTACCTGCCAGCCCAGGACATTCAAAACGGCCAGGTCGTCGTGGCGGTTTCCGAAGGGGTGATCGGCCAGGTCAGCACCTTGCCGGATTCCAATGTGCGCCTGCGTCCCGGCGTGCAGCAGCAGTTCGTCAATGCCTTGCCGGCGGGCACCATCATTCGCGAGCAGGACCTGGAGCGCGTGCTGCTGCGCCTGTCGGACATCACCGGGGTTTCGGTACACGCCATCCTGCGTCCGTCGCAGCAACCGGGCGCCGCCGACATCGTGCTCAAACTCAGCGAAATGACCGCCTGGACCGCCCGCGCCGCCATCGACAACTACGGCAACTACTACACTGGCGCCAACCGCCTGACCTCCAGCGTCAGCCTTAATGACGCGTTGGGGATTGGCGACAGTTTCACCGTCACCTCACAGAACTCTTTCGAAGGCCTGGACATCAAGGGCGTCGGCTACCAGCAGCCGCTGGGCGCCACCGGCATCTCGGTGGGCGCCAACTATGCCGAGCTGGAATACAACATCGGCAAGAACCTCAAGGGCCTGGATGCGGACGGCACGGCCGAAGTGTCTTCGGTGTTTATCAACAGCGCCTTGCTGCGCTCGCGGGACAGCAACATCAGCCTCAACCTGGCCGAAGACCATCGGCGTTTCGAGGACTCGGCGGGCGGTTTCACGGTGAACAAATCTGCGGTGTTTCGCAGTGCCACGCTGTATGGCAACTGGCGTGATGCCTGGCAGGGCAACAACAGCTGGAGCCTGGCCTACGGCATCGGCGACCTGGATAAAAACACCGCTGCAGACGCCGCGCTGGATGCGCTCACCGCCAATGCAGCCGGACGCTACAAGAAAGCCAATGCCAATTTCAGTCGCCTGCAATACCTGGGCAACGGCTATTCATTGTTGGGTTCGTTGACCGGTCAGTGGGCCGACAAGAACCTTGATTCGTCGGAAAAACTCAGTCTCGGCGGCCCCAATGGCGTGCGCGCCTATCCCGTGGGTGAAGTGGCCGGTGACGAGGGCATCCTCGGCCGCCTGGAGCTGCGCAAATACCTCGGGCGCTTCAAAGGCGCGATAGCCGAGGGCACCTTGTTTGCGGATGCAGGCAAGGTCACGGTCAACAAGAACCCCTGGGACAACAGCGAAAACACCCTGACGCGCTACGGCTACGGCGTGGGCCTGAACCTCTACCACCGCGATCTGGTGATGAACGCCAGCCTGGCCTTCTCGCCGGGCGAAGACCCCACCAGCGACGACCGCGCCGCCAAGCGCCTGTGGTTCTCCATTTCCGGCTCGCCCCAAGCGTTTGCCGGGTTGGCCAGTGACATCGGTTCCAAGGGCGAGGACTTCGAAGTCGCCGAGACCGATACCGTGATCTACGGCAATATCGGCATTATCCCGGAGTATGTCGACCGCCATGGCTCAACCCCGGCCGCGCCCGCCGACCAGAGCCGTCTCGCCACCCCCAACGGGCGCAACATGGCCAGTTTCTGGCGGGCCCGCGACAACGTCTCGGCCATCGGCGTGCACGGCGGCTATGGCTTGACCGACGATTGGAAACTGCTGTGGCAGCTCGAATACGGGATCTCGATGAACTACATCGAGAGCAACGACAAAACACTGAACACCTCGGCATCGCCCAGCACCAAACTGCGCAACACCGGTGCGGCGTTCAGCAACACCGACTACGGCACGCTGCTGTATGGGGTGTGGGACATGCCGATGAAAGAGTCCACCACCAGCCTTGATCCGTTCAACGGCAAGACCAGCGCGGCGTACTTCAACATCATTGGTTCGCCGGGGTTCAGTGCCGGGTTGTCGACCAACGTCAACGGCCCGCAAAGCTACAACGACACGGCCGTCAACGGCGACGCGGCGTTCAACCGGCGCCAGGCTGGCGTGGTGGAATACTGGACGCCGGTGTGGAACGGCCTGCAACTCAAACTGGCGTATTCGAACAACGGCATGCGCGCCGCCAGTGATGTGGACAAGGGCTATATCTACGGCAGCAGCCTGACCTACAACAACGGCGGCTTCATGGCGGTGGTCGCGGCCGAGCGGCACATCAATTACTTCGGCATTGCCGACCTGGGGCGCAACGCCCGTGGCCTGGGCAGCACCACCCATGTCACCGACGGTACTTCTTCGGATGACTTCAGCTTCCGCTACGGCCTGGCCTATGACTTTGGTGCGACCAAGCTCTCGGTGATCGCCGATGACCTGTCGTATTCCGAAGATGGCGTGATCAACAACAGCACGGCCACCAGCGACTTGTCCCACTACCGTCGCCGCGCCTACCTGCTGGGCGCGACCCACAAGATCGGCGCCTGGACCTTGAAGGCCAGCTACGGCAAGGCCCTGGCGGGCAAGTGCGAGATGATCCGCGCCACCCCCGTGGAGTGCGACACCCATGGCATGGGCGCCACCCAGTACGCGATGGGCTTCAACTACAAGCTGACCAAGAACATCGACCTGTTCTCCCAGTACGTGTTGCTGAAGAACCAGTCCCTGGCCAACTACAACTTCGCCTTAACCGGCGTGACCGCCGCCACCGGCTATTCGCCCGGCGTGGGCACCACCATCAGCGCCGTTGGCACTGGCATCAACTATTCGTTCTGAGGAGCCGGTCATGCGCCAATCCCATGTTCTCAAACCCCTGACGTTTGCCGTGCTCTGCGCCCTCTACGGCCTGGTGCCGATGCCCGCGCTGGCGCTGGACAACAATGCGTTGCCCACCAATGGCCAAGTGGTTGCCGGCAGTGGCGTCATCAGCAGCAACGGCAATGTTCTCACGGTGAACCAGGGCAGCGACCGCCTGATCGCCACCTGGGACACCTTCAATATCGGCAAGAACGCCCAGGTGAATTTCCTGCAACCGGGCGCGTCGTCGGTGGCGCTCAACCGCGTGACCGGCAGCGACGGTTCGCAGATCCTTGGGCACCTGAATGCCAATGGCCAGGTATTCCTGATCAACCCCCAAGGCGTATTGTTTGGCGCCGGCTCCATGGTGGATGTGGGTGGGCTGGTGGCCAGTTCGCTGAACATTTCCAACAGCGATTTCATGGCCGGCAAAAACGTGTTCGCCGGCCAGGGCGGCGGTGCGGTGGTCAACCAAGGCACGATCAGTGCGCGGGACGGCGGCAGCGTGGCGTTGCTCGGCGTCCAGGTGCGCAACGAAGGCACGGTGGTCGCGCGGCTGGGCTCGGTGGTGCTGGGCGGTGGGGAAAAGATCACCTTGGATTTCACCGGGGACGGCCTGATCAATGTCGAGGTCAACGACCCGGCCATCGGCGCCAGCGTGGTCAATCGTGGCCTGCTCAGCGCCAACGGCGGCGCGGTGACCCTGACCGCCCACGACTCACAGGCCATGCTCAGCAACGTGGTGAACAATGAAGGTGTGATCGAGGCACGCAGCCTGCAACAGCGCAACGGCCGCATCATCCTCGATGGCGGCGACAGTGGCGTGGTGGTCAACAGCGGCGTGCTGGATGTCTCGGGTAAACAGAGCGGTGAGCGCGGCGGCAACGTGACGATGACTGGGCAATACGTCGGCCTGTTCGACAGCGGCCGTATCGATGCCGATGGCGACATTGGCGGCGGCACCGTGTTGATGGGCGGCGACTACCAGGGCAGTGGCAACCTGCATCAGGCCGACAGCACTTTCATGGGCAGCGATGCGCGCATCAGCGCGAATGCCCTGAGCCGCGGTGATGGCGGCAAGGTCATCCTGTGGTCCAAGGACAGCACCCGGTTCTACGGCGACATCAGCGTGCGCGGCGCCGGCAGCCAGGGGCGTGGCGGGCTGGTGGAAACCTCCGGGCATGCGCTGGATGTGGCCGGTATTGTCGACCTCAGTGCGGTGTCGGGGCAGGGCGGCAGCTGGTTGATCGACCCGTTCAACATCAATATCACCAACGGCGCCAGCACCGGCACCTCCACCAGTTCGCCGTTCACGCCGAATGCCGGGGCCAGTTCCAACCTGAGTTCGGCGACCCTTAATGCATCGTTGTCCGAAGGAGCAAATATCCTCGTGACGACGTCGTCGGGCGCCGGCACTTCGGGGGATATCAACGTGCTGTCCAACGTCAAGGGCGTCGGCAACGCCACCCTGACGTTGCAGGCCCACCGCAATATCGTGATGACCAACACCAGCATCAGCAATGGCACCGGCAAGACGCTGAACGTGTCGCTGGTGTCCAACTTCAACAACAGCGGCAACGGCTCGGTGGCGTTGAGCAACGCGAGCATCAGCACCAACGGCGGTAACCTGACCATCAGCGGCGCGGTGGATCCGGCGACGTCCTGGGCGAGCACCAACGTCAGCAATGGCGTGGGCATTTCGATGACCAACGGCACGCGCATCAGTACCAGCGGCGGCGACATCACCTTGCGTGGCGCCACCTCGTCGAGCCTGGCCGCAGGCTCCACGGCCACCGCAATCAACATCAGCCGCAGTACCCTGGACGCGGGCGGCGGTAACATCAGCATCACCGCCGTGCAGGCCAGCAGCACCGGCAGTGGCGATGCGTTTGTGCTGACGGGCGGCAGCAACATTCTCACCTCGGGTGCCGGTTCCATCAGCGTCGACAGTACCAACCTGGGCAGCGGCAACGGCACGCGGATCTTCAGCACCAGCAACACCATCGCCGCCACCGGCAGCGGCAACCTCACCCTGCGCGGCAGTGCGGTGTCGGGCAGCGGCGTGCTGGTGTGTTCGACGGCAACGAGTTCGACGCAAACCTTGAGCGTAGGCAGCGGCACCTTGACGGTGCAAGGCACCGCCGATTCCGGGAAGGGCGTGTTCTTGGCGGCGTCCACCACGGGCGTGGTGACCCTGAGCGCAGGGGCGGGTGGCACTCTCGCTGTCGACGGCTTCAGCGCAGGCGACTCCGGCACGGTGGTGAATTCCACGGGCACCGGCTCGGTGATCAACCTGACAACGCAGGATGGCAGCTTGTCCCTGAGCGGCACGGCCGGCGCGGCGTCGAGTGCGCCAGGCCTGAGCATCCGCAGCGGCGCCTCCGGGGCGGGCAATGGGGTGAATATCCTGTCCGGCAGCGGTGATATCCGCCTGCAAGGCACAGCGCTGGTAGTGGGGACGGGGTTGTCGTTCAACGCCACCAATGCGCGGGGCTTCAACAACGTGATGACCGGCGGCAGCGGCAACCTTACCGTCACCGCACGGAGTGCCGGGGGCGCGGCATTGAGCTTCGACAACGGCACCAACACCCTGCAAGTGGTGGACGGCACCCTGCGCCTGGACCTGGAGGCGCCAGCGGGCAATTACATCAGCCAGAGCAACGGCACCTCGTCGATTACCGCCACCGGTAATGGCGCGGTGTTGATCAATCGGGGCGGGTTGATCCACAACGGCTTGCTGGAGGCGACCAGCGAACCGACCCGCCAGTATCATCAGGGCCAGATGGTCGGCGGAACCTGGAGCCAGGTGCTCAAACCCACGGCTACCGACGAGGTGAGCATCGACGTGGTGCAACCGCTATGACCGACCAACCCTTTTCCCTGGAAGCCTTCGAATACCTTTGCTACAGCCGCGACCACGAAGGCGGCGCCCGTGAGCTGGTGCGCCTGCTGCAATTGATCGACCGCAACTACGGCAAGTTGTCCGAACAGTTTTCCCTGAGCGTGTCGCCCGCGCTCACACCAGGAGAGCTGGAAAGCCACGTGCTGACGCGGCTGACCTGCGCCATCACGGCGCTGTTCTCCGACCCGACGTTCAGCCTCAGCCCCGGAGGCTTTGGCCAGTTGATCAACTTGCAGCGCTGGCTGTCGTCGTTGTTTGCCGCCAGTGCCTTTATCAACGGCGACCACATCCTGCGCTCGCTGAACCTGCTCGGGCCACAGGGCAACGACTACCGCATCACCGAGCAGAATTTGGTGAAATTCTGCCTGCTGTACTCGCCGGAATCCCAGTTACCGCTGGATGTTGACCTGCTGTGGGCGCAGAACCCGACGTTGGCGGCGGCCCTGTTCATGGCATTGTTGTCGCCGCGCTTTCTCGGTACTCCGGCGGCGCACTCCAAGCGCGAGGCATTGCTGGCGTGGTTACCGGGGCGTTTGGAACAACTCGACAGCCTGGATGCACTGCCGCTCAATGTGCTGCATGACGTGTACATGCATTGCAGTTACGCCGACTTGCCCGAGCGCCATCGCATCAAGGCGTCGATCAATACCTTGATCGAACGCAAGCTTGCCAGCCTGGGCATCCACAGCGTGCCCGTCGCCGTGGCGCCGCCGCGCGCCAAGCCGCTGATGCTGGTGCTGCTGGAATGGTTCTCCGGCGGGCATTCGATCTACCGCACCCATTCGCTGACGCTGCAGGCGGCGCGTCGGGATTTCCAAGTGGTGGCCGTGGGGTATGCGGCGAATGTGGATGCGCTGGGTCGCGAGGTGTTCGATGAATTTATCGAGCTGCGCGAACCGGATGACCTGTTCGAGTGCCTGCGCCAGCTCACTGCGCTTGCCAGCGCACGCCGCCCCGAGGTGTTCTACATGCCCAGCGTCGGCATGTTCCAGATCACGCTGTTTGCCAGTAACCTGCGTTTTGCGCCGTTGCAGGTGGCCGCGCTGGGGCATCCGGCGACCACGGCGTCGCGGCATATCGACCTGATCAGCGTGGAGGAAGATTTTGTCGGTGACCCGGCGTGTTTTACCGAGCGCCTGTTGCAACTGCCGGCCAATGGTCAGCCGTATCGGCCGTCCGCCATCCCCATCGACTTGCCGCACGTCATGCGTGAAGACCACGCCTGGGTCAACATCGCCATCGCCGCCACCACGATGAAACTCAACCCCACCTTCCTGCGCGCCTGCCAGGCGATCGCCGTGCGCACGTTGCACCTCTACGGCAAACGCGTGCGCTTTCACTTCCTGGTAGGCCAGGCCCAAGGGCTGTTATTCCCGCAACTGGTGCGCTTGATCGAGCGTTATGTGGGCGATGCGACGGTGTACCCGCACCAGCCCTATGCCGACTACATGGCCACGCTGAACCGCTGCGACCTGTTCCTGAGCCCGTTCCCGTTCGGCAATACCAACGGCATCATCGATGCCTTCACGGCGGGTCTGCCCGGTGTGTGCAAGACCGGGCCGGAGGTGTTCGAGCATATCGATGAGGGCTTGTTCCGGCGGGTGGGGTTGCCCGATTGGACGGTAGCGCGCACCCATGAAGACTATGTGCAGGCGGCGGTGCGGTTGGCGGGCGACTACACCGAGCGCGCCGATTTATACCGGCACCTGGGAACAGACGCGCCACTGCAGCGCCTGTTCGGCGGTGCGCCCCATGCCTTGAGTGACGCGCTGTTGGCCAACCTGCCGGGCTTGCTATAGTTTTGCAGGCTTGAGCGGATACCCGGTGTCACCCTTATGAAGCGCCATTTCGAAGATTTGCAGCTGGGCAGTATCGAACTCTTCTGCCTCGCCGCCGAAGCCAGCAGCTTCACCGCCGCCGCGCAGGTGGCGGGTGTCACCCCGGCGGCCGTGAGCCGCAGCATCTCGCGCCTGGAAGAACGCCTGGGTTCACGCCTGTTTGTGCGCACCACCCGCAGCATCCGTCTTACCGACAGCGGTCGGACCTTCTTCGAGCAATGCCGCCAGGCCTTGACCCAACTGGTGGAGGCGCAGCAGGAAGTGATGGGCGCGCAGGCCGTGCCGTCGGGCTTGCTGCGTATCAGCATTCCCACCACCTACGCCCATCACCGCTTGCTGCCGCTGCTGCCCAGGTTTCGCGCGCTGTACCCGCAAGTCACGGTGGATATCCACATCAGCAACCGCAATATCGACTTTGTCGCCGAAGGGTACGACCTGGCCATCCGCGTGCGCGCCCAGCCGGACTCGTCGCTGATTGCCCGCCTGTTGGAAGACGGCGAACTGGTAGTAGTGGCATCGCCGTCTTACCTGAAACGCGCCGGCATCCCACAGACGTTGGAAGACTTGCCCACCCATGAATGCATCCAGTACGAACTGCCGAGCAATGGCCGGCGCATCTCATGGTTGTTCCAGGTGGACGGCAAGGCGCAGGAATATGCGGGGGAGGCGGGGTACAGTTGTTCCGACGATGTGCTCGGCGGCGTGACCCTGGCCAAGCATGGCGCGGGGTTGTTTCAGACCTACAAGTTCATCGTCGAACAGGAACTGGCAAACGGTAGCCTGGTGGAGGTATTGCAACCGTTTGGCGGGCGTTCGCGGCCGTTTACCTTGTTGTATCCCCATGGGCGCTATGTGCCGCATCGGGTTAGGGCGTTTGTGGATTTCCTGATGCGGTGTCGGGACGAATGGGCGGCGCCGTAGAGGCCGCGATATCCCAGGTCAGCAGGAGCTGGCTGATTGCCGCGTCGATAGTGGCATGGGGCACGTTGTCCCGTGCCAGGATCGAAACGCCCTGCAAGAAGCTGTCAAACACCGCCGCCATCACCGCCGGGTCGAGCGTCTGCGGCAACTGGCCCAGGCGCATCGCCCGCTCCACACACGCCACAATCCCCGCACGGGTGCGTCGCCGCGACTGGGTCAACCCATCCGCCACCCTTGCGTTCTCCGGGCTCGGCGCGCTCATCACCCCCAGCGCTACCATGCAGCCCTTAGGGTGGCCGTCTTCGCACTGCATGCGCGCCGACTGGCGCAGCGCTGTTTCAATCGCCTGACGCGGTAACAGGCTTTCGTCCCACAGGCATTCGGTGACCTGGGCGTAGGTCGCCAGGTAACGCTGCACGCACTCGTCGAACAGCGCCTCTTTGGAGCCGAACGCCGCATAAAAACTCGGTGCGGAGATGCCGCCACCCAGGCCGGCCTTGAGCTGGGCGAGGGAGGTGGCGTCGTAGCCGTGCTGCCAGAACAGGTGCAAGGCCTGGTCCACGGCGTGTTCGCGGTCGAAAGTGCGGGGGCGGCCCATCTGTGCCATGTCAGGTCTCCGGTGGATAGCGAGATAAATACTAGTCGATACATAAGTCGTTGACAACGTGGTGGGTGCGCTTGCAACATTTATATCGATCAGTACCTAAGTCCCGCTCAAGGAGTTTCCCGTGACACCCTCACTTACGTTATCGGCGTCATCCGACCGCTTGCCCATCGGCGCTCTGCTCGCCCTGGCCATGACCGGCTTCATCTGCATCGTCACCGAAACCCTGCCGGCGGGCCTGTTGCCGTTGATCAGCGAAGGATTGGCGATTTCGCCGTCGATGGCCGGGCAGATGGTCACCGCCTATGCCTTGGGCTCGGTGCTGGCGGTGATCCCCATGACCATCGCTACCCGCGGCTGGCGGCGGCGCAATGTGTTGCTGCTGACCATCGTCGGCTTTTTGCTGTTCAACTCGATCACCGCGTTGTCGTCTCACTACGGCGTGACCCTGGTGGCGCGGTTCTTTGCCGGTGTGGCGGCGGGGTTGGCCTGGAGCCTGCTGGCCGGTTACGCCCGGCGCATGGTTGCGCCACACCAACAGGGCAAGGCACTCGCGCTGGCGATGGTCGGTACACCGATTGCGTTGTCGTTGGGTGTGCCGTTGGGCACATGGCTGGGTGGGCTGGTGGGGTGGCGCACGACCTTTGGCCTGATGTCGGCGGTCAGCCTGGTGCTGATTGCGTGGGTGCTGGTGAAAGTCCCGGACTACGCGCCTCAACCGGCGCACCAACGGCTGTCCCTGGGCAAAGTGTTGACCACGCCGGGCGTGCGGCCGGTGCTGGCGGTGGTGATCAGCTGGATGCTGGCGCACAACATTCTCTACACCTACATCGCGCCGTTCGTAGCGCCTGCCGGATTGGCAGAGCGGGTTGACCTGGTGCTGTTGGTGTTCGGGGTGGCCGCGTTGGCGGGGATCTGGCTCACGGCCAAGTTGGTCGAGCCGCTGCTGCGCCAGACCGTGCTGGTGAGCCTGGTGACCTTCGCGGCGATAAGCCTGGTGTTCGGCTTCCTGGGCAATGTGCCCGAGGTGATCTATTTCGGCGTAGCGGTGTGGGGCCTGAGTTTCGGCGGCGCCGCGACCCTGCTGCAAACCGCCCTGGCCGACGCGGCGGGGGATGGCGCGGACGTGGCGCTGTCGCTGAATGTGGTGGCGTGGAACAGCGCGATTGCCGGCAGCGGTGTGGTCGGCGGGGTGTTGCTGGACACCTGGGGCGTGGCGTCGTTTCCGTGGGCCATGCTGGTGTTGATCGGCGTATCACTGGTGATCGCCTGGGGGGCCAGTGCCCACGGCTTCACGCCGGGCGCGCGGGATGCGGGAAAACCTACAGCGGCCGGGCACTAATCTGACATTCCTTAGTCAATAATCCTCGCAATATCATCCACTTGGCTCCGCTCGGCGGAGCCAGCCGCTTCACTTCCTTTCGAAGATTTAATGCATGTACCTACGCAAAATTGCCGTTGGGCTGACCGCCCTTGTTTTGCTTTCCTCTGGGGCCAACGCCCGAAGTTTGCCGGACCTCTATTCTCAACAGGAAAAACAGCTCAGCTTCGACAGCTGCGCCGACCTGTTCCCCGCCGCCCCGATCAAGACCGCCACCGTGCCGGCCGCGATGAAACCCCTGGCCCTGTGCTCCGACCATTTCGCCGTGCTCTACTCGCAAACCAGCAAGACGCCCTTGGTGGTAGTCGAACGCTTGAACGCTGCACTCCTGAAAGACGCCAAGGGCGAGGAGCGCACTAACCAGTTCTACGCCGACCCGCGTATTCCCAAAGGTGGCCGTGCAGAGTTGAGCGACTACCGCGCCCAGCATCCCGCCGTGGACCGTGGCCACCAATCCCCAGCCGCCGACGCGCCGAATGCCAACGCCATGGCGCAGTCGTTCGCGCTGTCGAATATGGTGCCCCAGGATCCCACGAACAACCGCAAGATCTGGAGCAAGGTCGAGGCTGACGTGCGCAAGTTTGCCGTGCGTGCCGGTGGCGATGTGTACGTGTTTACCGGCCCGCTGTTCGACCCTGGCTACGGCACCATCGGCGCCAACAAGGTCTGGGTGCCGACGCGCCTGTTCAAGCTGGTGTACGACGCCTCCAGCAAACGTGCCTGGGCGTATGTGCTGCCCAATGCCGAGACGCGCATTCAAAAACCGATGGATTATGAGACGTTTGTGAAGAGCACCGGGCTCAGGTTGTTGGGGGATCTTCCGGTGTTGGGGTCGGTGGGGCGGAGTTGACCAAGCCCGCTCACCACAATCTCTTGCCTTGGGGTTTATACTCGCGCCCATTCAAATCTACCGAGATACCCCATGAACACCTCTGTTCCTCTCGCTCCCGCGCGCGCGCCCGTCGCGCCGTTGGTGGCCTTTATCATTCTGGTGCTGGGCGCCCTGTTCCTGCAAAACAGCGTCGGCTCGCACCAGGTGTTGTTGCTGGTGGTCGGCGCGGCACTCGGCTTGACCCTCTACCACGCCGCCTTCGGGTTCACCTCGGCCTGGCGCGTGTTCATCAATGATCGCCGTGGCGCCGGCTTGCGTGCGCAGATGGTGATGCTGGCGATCGCGGTGCTGTTGTTCTTCCCGGCATTGGGGGCGGGCAGTTTGTTTGGGCAGCCGGTGGTCGGGCTGGTGGCGCCGGCCGGGGTGTCGGTGGTGTTTGGGGCGTTCATCTTTGGCATCGGCATGCAGTTGGGCGGCGGCTGTGCGTCGGGCACGTTGTTCACCGTGGGTGGCGGCAATGCGCGCATGCTGGTGACGTTGTTCTTCTTTATCTGTGGCTCGCTGATCGCCACGCACCACGTGGACTGGTGGTTTGCGCTGCCGGCCTTCCCGGCGGTGTCCATCGTCAAGAGCTTCGGCGTGGTGCCGGCGATGGGCCTGAGCCTGGCGGTGTTTGCGATCATTGCAGTGGTGACCGTGCGCCTGGAGAAGGCTCGTCATGGTCAATTGGAAGAGGGTGTGAAAAGCGAGCATCAAGGCCTGCGCCGCTTCTTGCGCGGCCCGTGGCCATTGGTGTGGGGCGCCATCGGCCTGGCCTTGCTCAACTACGCCACCCTGGCACTGGCGGGTCGGCCTTGGGGCATTACCTCGGCGTTTGCGCTGTGGGGCGCCAAAGTTGCCAGCGGCCTGGGTGTGGACGTGGCCAGTTGGGCGTTCTGGCAGATGCCGGGCAACGCCAAGGCGCTGGCTGCGCCGGTGTGGGAAGACATCACCAGCGTGATGGACATCGGCATCGTCCTCGGCGCGCTGTTGGCCGCCGGCCTGGCCGGGCGTTTCGCCCCCAGCCTGAAGATTCCGGCGCGTTCGCTGGCGGCGGCGGTAATCGGCGGCCTGTTGCTCGGCTACGGCTCGCGCCTGGCGTACGGCTGCAACATCGGTGCGTACTTCAGTGGCATCGCCTCGGGCAGCCTGCATGGCTGGGTGTGGCTGGTGGCGGCGTTCATTGGCAACAGCGTGGGCGTGCGGTTGCGGCCGTTTTTCTTCGCGGGTGAGCGGCCGCAGGTGGCGTTGAGCGGTTGCTGAGTCAGTCCTGAACGGAACTGTCTGGCGCCTGAGCCGCTTCAGCCGCCAGCTTTTCCCGGTCCGCCTTGCTGATGTATTTGTCCTTTTTCTTCGGCGCCAATTTGGCGTTGGCCTTCTTGGCTTTTTCCTTGAAGAGCTGCTGGAGTTTTTTCTGGCGGTTCATGGGGTTCTATCCGGGTTGTTCAGGCTCGGGATGATACCAGCTTAAAAACCGACGCCGTTCTCTGGGGTGCTTTTTAACGTGTGTCGTTAAAGGGGGGCGGCGGAATGAGGGGCAGCCCCCAGCGGCTTATGCATGACAAACGTTGCCTTTACCCGTTTGGAGACCAGCATGTAAGGCACCCATACGAACAAGGCGATCAACGTCCGTGCCAGTTCTTTTGTTGTGTTGTAGTCGAAGATGGGTTGATCCACCAACACAAATGAGCACGCCCAGGCATCGAGCGGAATGAACACCGCCGACGCAAGCACCGTCGCAATATAAACCTTGGGAAATAGATAATGCTCGGTGATGAAGAGGTAAATGAGGTACGCGTAGGTGGCGACAAACAACGCATTAATCAGCGCCTCCGACACCAAAATCGGCCCCCACAACGGGTTGTACAGCGGCGTCCCAGGTGTAGACAGCACGGTAAAGGTGCCCTCTGTAAAAAGAGGGTATTGCACCGCGAGAAGGCTATAGGCCGTGCGCGCAATCGAGATCACTAGGCCTATTCCAATGAGCACGAGCCAGCCTCGTAACCCTCTCAAATCTGTGCTTTCTTGCATGTTGCGCTCCGTCGGTAACTCAGTTGATCAATGGCTGAACGACTGCTGCAGAAACGCAGTTATCAGCCCTATCACCTGTTGTTGGATCTCCGCCCTCGGCCGAGCCCCCTCACCATCCCGACAAATCATGCCATCGCCCGGCGAGCTTTCTTCAATCAACTCCATGCCGCCAGGCTTACAGATCGACATGAACGTGAAGTGAGTGGCATCGCCGATCTCCACGTACTGAGTCGAGGCTTTGGGCAGGCGCTTGACCAACGCGGCGGACTCCAGGTTAGGGTCCATGTCCTCTGTGGGTACGCCACCCGCAATCACCAAAGCCGGCACCGGAAGGGTGGCGAGACTGGCGTCGGTGAAGCCGGGCGCGAGGCCCAGGTCCAGGGACACAATGGCAGTGACGCGTTTGTCGCTCAAGTCAGCGGCTAACTGGGCTTTCCCTTCGGGCGTGCCGGCGGGGTTCATCTCATGGTAGCCAATGCAACCGCCGAGCTTGGGGTGTGCGTTGCAGGCTTGGGTGAACAGATCGGGATCGAAGCGTGCGCCGGCAATCTCCAGCACCGTCCAGCCGCCGAGGGAGTGGCCGACGGCGGCAATGCGATTCTTTGCCACCGCGCCAAATTGCTTGGGCTGGGCCAGGACCGCGTCAATGGCGCGACTCAGGTCGGCCGGGCGCTTCCATAACTGAGCGGCGGCCTGCGGGCTACGGTCCTTGGTGGTGGTGCCGGGGTGATTGACCGCCGCCACGATGTACCCTTTGTGCGCCAATGCACTGGCCAACCACACCTGTTTGCCCCAATTACCGCCGTAGCCGTGGGAGAGCACGACCAAAGGATGCTCACCGGCAGCTGGTGGTGCATCTGTCACCGCGAGGGCGCCGATGAATACCCCGTTGTCGGCGATCAGTTGCGGTTTGGCGGTGCTTGCAGCGGGATACCAGACCACCATTTCCAGCGGGCGGCTGGTCTGCGCGTCGGGCAGGGTGGTGGTTTTGAAACCGACGGGGCTTTCGGCCGCGAGGGCGGGCGTGGTCAGGCAAAACACAAGCAGGGCGCGCAAAGCGGTTTTCATTGTTGTTATCTTCCTTGATTTTGGTCGCGCATCATTACCTGAAACCGATCGTCTGGGTACCCCCCTTTACCCTTGGTATTTGCCAACCCAACCCCATAACTTGCCTGTATCCATTGCGCGGAAGAACCGACCATGACCAACCCAACCGAAACCGCCATCCTCGCCGGCGGCTGCTTCTGGGGCATGCAAGACCTGTTGCGGCGTTACCCCGGCGTGCTGCACACCCGCGTCGGCTACACCGGTGGGGATGTGCCGAATGGCACCTACCGCAACCATGGCAACCATGCGGAAGCCATCGAGATCGTGTTTGACCCGGCGGTAATCAGTTATCGGCAGATTCTGGAGTTCTTTTTCCAGATCCATGACCCGAGCACACCGAATCGACAGGGCAATGATCGGGGGCCGAGTTATCGCTCGGCGATCTATTACCTGAGTGAGCAGCAACGGGACGTGGCCGAGGATACGGCAGCGGATGTGGATGCTTCGAAGTTATGGCCGGGCCGAGTGGTGACCGAGATTGAGCCAGCGGGGCCATTTTGGGAGGCAGAGCCGGAGCACCAGGATTATCTGGAGCGGATTCCCAATGGGTACACCTGCCACTTTATCCGGCCGAACTGGAAGTTGCCCAAGCGCGGTTAAGTCAGCGCAACGGCAAAACAATGAAGGGGGCGGATCAATCCGTCCCCTTCATGGTCAGCCAGCACAGGTCTGCTTGTCGATTTCGAACCGCCCCACTTCTTTTTCGTTTTTGCTGCCAAAAATATAAATCAAGGTGCCGCCCAGTGTGAGGATTGACGAGTCTTTGGGCATCTGCGCGGCGCAAACAACCTGGGTGATGTCGGCGAATGTCGCGTCCAGGTCAAAGCTATCGGGCTGGGTATCGTAGTTGACCAGCGTGTAATAGAACTTTATCGCGTGGCTGTTAGCCGCTTCCGCCCGGTCGAACCTGATGTCCTCGTTGACCATTCGATCACGCGGCGTCGTTCGCGCGGTCAGGATGATGAGGTCGCTGAGGTAGCTGGGTTTACTAGGCTCAGGTGTTTCTTCGAAGGCCTGTTTTATCAGCACGCCGGCCAAACCAACAAACAGCAAGACCCACGCCGAATACCAAAACACTTTCTTGGTTTTTTCTGTTGCCACGTTATCGTCTCCTTGACCCTTCACTTATTTCCCTAAATCCCCGACGGCCAGGACCTGCGGTGCATATTGGAGGTACCACGCACGCTGACCGACAAGCAGGTCGCGGGCGAGTTCGAGCTCTCGCTCGGACATGGCGGCATAAACCCGCTCACTGCGGTCAACGTGTTGCACTTGGTTGTTGACCACTGTGTAGAGCGCCCAGCCTTTGCTTTCCATGCACAGGCGGCTGCCCTGATTGATGATTTGCGCTTCGGTGTAGCCCAGGGAGCGAAAGACCTGCACACCCTGGCCATTCTTTTGGTAGGTAGCGACTTGAAATTGAACACAGGTGTTCAGGCTTTCGCTGAACTGTGTAGCGGAAGACACGTTGTGAGGCACTTTGAAATAGACGTTGCCATCCTTGAAGTCCATATCCGCTCGATCGGAGACCACGCTTTGCGCAGAACTCAAATAACGGGCCTGAGGCGTCGAGGTCGATGCACAGCCGTTGAGGAGGCTGCCGACCACGGCCAGCGTAAGCAGAGAAAGGGTGATTCGCATCGAGACGTCCTTGAGGTGTTTCCCAGGTAAATCCATTGGCCATTGAAGCCGGGCATAGCGCAGCTTTGGGAGGGCAGTGGCGCAGTGCGCAATGTTGACACAAACAAGGCGTTAACCGAAGAAACAGCTTCGTAGTGATGGGGATCAGCGCTTTTCGTACGCCCTGTACTCATTCTGCAGCACGATATGGTCCGCCACGTACTTCGCATCGTGCCAAACCCCATAGATAAACGACGATGCCCTGTTTACCAGATTGGGCAACCCCAGGAAGTAGATGCCGCTCTGCGCCGAGATCCCGCGTTTGTGGAACGGCTCGCCTTTCTCATCGAATGCGTCCACCTTCAACCAACTGAAATCGAACGTGAAGCCAGTCGCCCAGAGAATCGTGGTCACGCCTGCTTCAGCCAGGTCCAGGCTCAACATCGGATTCACAAGGCACTCAGGGTCTGGCAACAACTCCCAGGCCTGCGGCTCCGGCGGAAACGGCAACCCGTTCGCCTCGATATAGGCATCTGCATCGCGCAGCACATCAAAGTAGGCGCGATCCCCCTGAGCCACGTTCCCGGCCAAGCCCGGTTGGAAGGTCATGACGCCGTCTTTCCAATCCTGGGTGACGCCCACCAAGTGAATCCCTTGGTGGGCCAGTCGGCGGAAGTCGACGGTCTTGCCACCTTCATAGCCACTTACTGCAAAGGCCACGTGTTTTTTCTTCGGCTGGATTTTGACTTCATCCCACAGGCCCAACGCGCCCAGCCACCAACAGTAGTCACGGCCGCGATAGGCGCGGGGCGGGCGGTAGTGTTCGCCCACCGAGAGGTACACGGTCTTGCCGGCCTTTTGCAGTTCTTCGGCGATTTGTGAGCCGGAGGCGCCTGCGCCGACGACCAGTACAGCGCCTTCAGGGAGTTGACCGGGGTTCTTGTAGCTGGACGAGTGCAGTTGGTGCAGCGGTGCGGTGGTCGGGACGATGTCCGGGATGGAAGGGCGCTGGAACGGGCCGGTGGCGGCTACCACATTGGCGGCTTCGATCACGCCGGCCGATGTGGTCACCTTGAAGCCGGGTCGCCCCACATGACGTTCTACCTGCTGCACCTCGACGCCGGTGCGCACGGGGGCCTGCAACTTGTCCACGTAGGCTTCGAAGTAGTCGGCCATGCGTTCCTTGGGAGGAAAGGCTTCCGGCGAAATGCCCTCGAATGTGAGGCCGGGAAACCGGTCATGCCAGGCCGGGCCATTGGCGACCAGGGAATCCCAGCGCTCCGAGCGCCAGCGTTCGGCGATGCGGTGGCGTTCCAGCACGATGTGCGGCACGCCCATCAGCGACAGGTGTTCGCTCATGGCGACGCCGGCCTGGCCTGCGCCGACGACCAGAGTGTTGATGGTTTCTACTGACATGGTCGGTTCCCGAGGATAGTTAACTATTTGTGGTGAGCGGGCTTGCCCCGCGCTGGGGCGCGTAGCGGCCCTGATCAAGCCACGGCGTTCTTTCAGTCAAACCTCGCTGTCAGGTTTGGGGCCGCTTCGCGCCCCAGCGCGGGGCAAGCCCGCTCACCACAACGGCTCGGCCGTCTCTGAGGCTTATGTTTCCAAAAGCTCGGCCACGGCCGTCAGTGCCAGTTGGTAACCCAGCGCCCCCAGCCCGGCGATCACACCGGTGGCGGCCTTGGATACATAGGAGTGGTGCCGAAAGCTTTCGCGCTTCCAGATATTGCTCATGTGCGCTTCGATGATCGGCCCGTCGAAGGCCAGCAGCGCATCCAGGATCGGCACCGAGCTGTAGCTGAGCCCGGCGGCGTTGATCACGATGGCGTCGGCGTTCAAGCGTGCCTCTTGAATCCAGTCCACCAGCACGCCTTCATGGTTGCTCTGGCGAAAATCCAGGGTCAGGCCCAATGTCGCGGCGAGGTCTTGGCAGCGGGCTTCGATGCTGGAGAAGCTCTCGCTGCCGTAGGTGCCGGCTTTGTCCAAACCGTAGAGGTTGGCGTTGGGCCCGTTGAGGAAAAACACAGAGGGGGTCATGGCGTACTCCAGGTTGTTCAGGGCTGCCAGTCATCCGGCACAACCGCAATCACGTCGATTTCCATCAACCACTCCGGCTGGCCCAAGCCCGAGATCACCAGTCCGGTCGAGATCGGGAATACGCCTTTGAGCCACTTGCCGACTTCCTGGTACACCGGCTCGCGGTAGCGTGGGTCGATCAGGTAGGTGGTGGTCTTCACGATATGTGACAGGTCAGAGCCTGCCTCTTCCAGCAGTTGCTTGACGTTCTTCATTGCCTGTTCGGCCTGGGCGCGTGGGTCGCCCAAGCCCACCAGGTTACCGTCGAAATCGGTGCCGATCTGGCCGCGCACATAAATGGTGTTGCCGGCGCGCACGGCCTGGCACAGGTCATTGTCCAGCGCCTGGTTGGGGTAGGTCTGTTGGGTGTTGAACATGCGAATGCGAGTGTGGGTCGGCATAACGGCAACTCGTGGAAAACGGGATGCAGCCAGCTTCACACCGGCTCGATTGCAACGAAACCAGCATTTGCGCGGGGTAGTGCTTAGGAAAAACCGAAGCCCGTGCAGGTCATCGGTTTGCGCGTGACCCGGCACGAACCCTGCAACGCACCCGGTACAGTCATTGTTGAGGGGGCAGGCGTGATGCTCAGTCGTATTACTCAGCGTCAACTGGAGTATTTTGTTGCGTCGGGAGAGGCGGGCAGCATCAGTGCGGCCGCTGAACGCATCCATGTGTCGTCGCCGTCGATTTCGGCGGCGATCACCCATATGGAGGCCGAGCTGGGCATCCAGCTGTTTATCCGCCACCACGCCCAGGGCATTTCCCTCACGGCGGTGGGGCGCCTGGTGATGCAGGAAGCCAAGCTGATCCTGGAGCAGATGACCAACCTCTACACCATCGCCTCGGAGTCCTTGAACACTGTGCGCGGGCCGTTGCGGGTCGGCTGCCTGGCGTCGCTGGCGCCGATGATCACGCCGGAACTGGTGTTTGGTTTCGGCCGTGCGTTTCCCGGTGTGCGGCTGACGCAAGCCGAAGGCAACCATGAGGAACTGCTGGAAAAACTGCGCAGTGGTGAGCTGGATATCGCCCTCACCTACGACTTGGTGACCAGCCCGGACATCGACTTCCAGCCCCTGGCCCAGCTGCCGCCGTATGTGATGGTCGGCGAGTATCACCCGCTGGCGAACTCGCCGGCCGTCAGCATGCAAGACCTTGAGGCTTACCCGGTGGTGCTGCTCGACACGCCGTGGAGCCGCGACTATTTCCTTAGCCTGTTTATCCAGGCCGGCACCACGCCGAACATCATCATGCGCTCCACCAACCTCGAAACGGTGCGCGCCATGGTGGGCAACGGCATCGGCTATTCCTTCGCGAATGCGCGGCCCAAATCGAACCTGTCCCAGGACGGCAAACGGGTGATCCGCCTGCGTCTGGCCGGTTCACACCGGCCGATGCGCCTGGGCTACGCCACTGCCTGCAACACGCAGCCGTCGCGGGTGGTGTCGGCGTTTGCCGAGCGGTGCCGCATGTTTGTGTCCGACCAGTACATCCCCGGCATGGCGCCGCCGAGCTTTTTTGATCCGCATGCAGTGCGGGTCTTGAGTGGGGTGAACTGAGGTTGCACCAAATAAAGGCGCCGGCTGCAGTGTGGTGAGCGGGCTTGCCCCGCGCTGGGGCGCGGAGCGGCCCCAATACCTGACAGCGAGTTCTAACTGGAAAAACGGGAAGCCTGGATGGGGCCGCTTCGCGCCCCAGCGCGGGGCAAGCCCGCTCACCACAGCAAGCCTGCTCACCACAGGACGCGGGCTAGCCACATACAGCCTTCTGGGCTGCATAGGTTCTGCCTACCCAGTGCCCCGGCTTTTACGAATTGACCCTAAGTGCCTCCCCCCACGACTCTGAACCCATCGATGTAGATCAACTTCTCAGGGCACAGCGACGATGACATTCGACTGGAATTACATGTTTGGCTTGCTGGGCGATGCCGAGTTCTGGCGTGCGACGTGGACGGTGATCAAGCTCAGCACCCTGACCTGGGTCTTGAGCATCGGCCTGGGCTTTCTGCTGGCGCTGGCCAAGCAGTCCAAGCATGGCCTGCTCAACGTGCCGGCGCGCGGTTACATCTGGCTGTTCCGCAGCCTGCCGCTGTTGGTGCTGCTGATCTTTATCTACAACCTGCCGCAAGCGTTGCCCGGCACCTCGGCGGTCCTGGCCGACCCGTTCTGGTCCGGCCTGCTCGCGCTGGTGATCTGCGAGACCGCCTACGTGGCCGAGATCCATCGCGGTGGCCTGCTCTCGATTCCCAAGGGCCAGGGCGAAGCGGCGCGGGCACTGGGCCTGAAGTTCTTCGGCACGCAATGGCGCGTGGTGATTCCCCAGGCGTTGCGGGTGGCCTTGCCGTCGCTGGCCAACGAATACATCTCCATCGTCAAGCTCACCTCCCTGGTGTCGGTGATTTCCCTGACCGAGATTCTGATGGTCGGCCAGCGCCTGTATTCGCAGAACTTCCTGGTGATCGAGACCATGGCGGCGGTGGCGTTCTTCTACGTGTTCATCGTCACGGTGTTCGATTTCCTGCTCAAACGACTGGAGCGCTTTCTCGACGTCAACCAGCGCAACGTGTCCCGTGTTCCCGATGCGGCGGTGCTGGCTCTGGCCACCCAACAGCGCACCGCCTTGGCGCGCCCGGCCACCAATGGCGAACCTGCGTTGCAGGCCGCTCGGCTGCACAAGGCCTACAACGATATCGAGGTGCTGGGCTCGGTCAACCTGCAGATCCAGCCCGGCGAAGTGGTGTCGGTGATCGGCCCGTCCGGCTCTGGCAAAACCACGCTGATCCGCCTGCTCAATGGCCTTGAGCAACTGGACAACGGCGAGATCAGGATCAATGGCCAGCCATTCATTCACTTGAACAAAGTCGGCGCGCAGAAACCCCAGTACATCGAGCACGCCGAGCACCGCCTGAACATCGGCATGGTGTTCCAGAGCTTCAACCTGTTCCCGCATTTGAGCGTACTCGACAACCTGCTGATGGCGCCCAAATACCATCGCCTGGGCGCGACCTCCGAGCTCAAGCAACAGGCCTACGCGCTGCTGCACAAGGTCGGCATGCTCGATCACGCCTGGAAGTACCCGCACCAGCTGTCCGGCGGCCAACAGCAACGCGTGGCCATCGCCCGCGCCCTGATGATGCGCCCACAGATCATGCTGTTCGACGAGCCCACCTCGGCCCTCGACCCAGAGAAAGTCAACGAAGTGCTGCAAGTCATCGAAGCCCTGGCCGAGGAGGGCATCACCATGGTGATCGTCACCCACGAGATGAACTTCGCCTTCAAGGTGTCCGACCGCATCGTGTTCATGGAGAAGGGCCGCGTGGTCTGCGACGACACGCCGGGCGCCTTGCGCAGCGGCCACAACCCACGCGTGGAGGCGTTCCTCAAGGACGTCTCGCTGGCGTGACCCCCTCAACGTTCAGGAAAAACACAATGATCGAGCAAGCGCACATCGAACAATTCCAGCGTGACGGATTCTTGGTGGTCGAAGGCGTGCTGTCGCCGGAGGAAGTGGCGGCGTTGCAACACGATTTCGACCAGTGGGTCGAAGAAAGCCGCAGCCATGAGCAGGGTTGGGGGGCCACCGTCGATGGCCGCGAGCGCTTTGACCTGGAGGGCGACCACCGCGCCGATCACCCGTCGCTGCGCCGGGTGAGTTCGCCCACCGAGATTTCAGCGGCCTATGAACGTGTGGCGTTGCACTCGCGCATGGCGGCGATTTCCGCGCAGTTGATCGGCGCCCATGGCACACGCTTCCACCACAGCAAGATCAACTCGAAACTGCCACACACTGCGACCCAGGTGAAGTGGCACCAGGACTTCCTGTTCACGCCCCACAGCAACGACGACATCGTCACCGCCTTGCTGATGGTCAGCGAAGTGACCCCGGAAAACGGCCCGCTGAACGTGATTCCCGGCAGCCACAAGGGCCCGTTGTGGTCGCACTGGCAGCACCAGCGGTTCACCGGCTCGGTGGACGACGCGGTCGTCGAAGAACACTGCCAGCAACCGGTGGCCTGCTACGGCCCTGCGGGCTCCGTGTGCTTCATGCACACCCGTCTGCTGCATGCTTCCAGCCCTAACGAGACCGAACTGCCGCGCACCCTCTTCATCAGCGTGTACGCCGCTGAAGACGCGCTGCCATTCGGCGAAAACCCTCTGCCCAGCGCACATGCCGGCCTGCTGGTGGCCGGTGAAGAAAGTGGCTTGGTGCGTTCCACGTACAATCACATGCGCTTGCCGCAAAAGCCCCGTGGCGCCTCGTTCTTCGTGCAACAGGCGGGACAAGATTGCGCCACTGCCTAACCCCCCAAAACCTTGCAGGTAATCACCATGACAGCGTTTCGTAAAAGTGTTCGTCCCCTTGCCGTGTGCCTGCTGGGCGCAGCGGTTGCGATGACTTCGTTGGCGGCTTCGGCGTTCCAGCAGGACGGCAAGATCATCGCCGGTTCCGACGTAACGTTCTTCCCGTATGAGTACATGGATAACAACAAACCCGCAGGCTTTGACATCGAGTTCATGGACGGCCTGGGCAAGGTCATGGGGCGCAAGGTCGAGACCCTCGACACGCGGTTCCCTAACCTGATCACCGGCCTGCAAGCCGGGCGTTTCGATGTGACCAACTCGTCGATGTACATCACGGCGGAGCGGGTCAAGGTCATCGACATGATCCCTTACCTCAAGAGCGGCGAGTCGATCCTGACCCTCAAGGACAGCAGCTTCCAGCCCAAGACCCCGGAAGAGTTCTGCGGCCACAAGATCGGCTCCATGGGCGCAACGTCGTGGCTGGCACAGATGAACAAGCTGTCGGCCGAGTACTGCGTGGCCAAGGGCCTGAAGCCGATCCAGATCAGCGAATACAGCACCGACCCGCAAACCACCCAGGCCCTGCTGGCTCACGCGGTTGAAGCGCAGATCACCGACGCCGCCGTGGCCCGTGGCGTGATCGACAAACTCGGCAGCCGCGTGGTGATTTCCTCCGACACGCTGATCTACCCGGTGCTGAACGGCTTCGGCGTGAAGAAGGGCAATGACACGGTGAAAAAGGCCCTGATCGACGGCCTGGAAAAATACCGCGCCACGCCGGAATACGCCGCCTTGCTCAAGAAGTACAACTTCCAGGCACCCACCGATGCCGACATCGCGGCATTGATGCCGAAGTAAACCCATCAGCGCGTGCCGCATAACCGTGCGGCCGCGCCCTGCGGAGACCGATTCATGGCGTTATCCCACGAAGAACAGACGCGCATTGACCTAGCGGCGACCTTTCGCATCATCGCCCACCTGGGCATGCATGAGGCGGTGGCCAACCACTTCAGCGCTGCCGCGTCGGCCGATGGCAAACAGTTTTTGCTCAACCCGAAGTGGAAGCACTTCTCGCGCATTCGCGCCAGCGACCTGCTGCTGTTGAACGCTGACGATGCGTCCTGTGCCGATCACCCGAACGTGGACGCCACCGCCTGGTCGATCCACGGTCAGATCCATCGCCTGCGGCCGCAAACCCGCGCGGTGCTGCATTTACACCCGGTCTACACCACGGCTGTGGCGTGCCTGGCCAAGCCGCATATCCCGCCGATCGACCAGAACACCGCGCGCTATTTCAACCGCGTGGCGGTGGACGAACTGTACGGCGGCATGGCCGACACCGAGGCCGAAGGCGCGCGCCTGGCCGGGTTGCTGGATGGCAAGAGCCGGCTGCTGATGGGCAACCACGGCGTGATGGTCACGGCGGGTTCCATCGGTGAAGCCTTTGACGATATCTGGACCCTGGAACGTTCCTGCCAGATCCTCGTCACCGCCTGGTCCACCGGGCAGCCGTTGCGGGTGTTGTCGGATGAAGTGGCGGAAAAAACCGCGCGGGGCTGGGAAGGCATTGCCGATTTCTCGCGCCGGCACTTTGAAGAAATGAAGCAATTGATGATCGACGCTGACCCTTCGGTGCTCGACTGAGGACTCCACATGACGTTTTCCGTTGTCGCCCGCTGCGCCGAGACGGGCCAGTTGGGCATCGCCATCAGCTCATCGAGCATTGCCGTGGGCGCGCGTTGCCCGTGGCTGCGGCCCGGCGTGGGGGCGGTGGCGTCGCAGAACATCACCTTGCCAAGCCTGGGGCCGCAGGTGCTGGACCTGTTGGAGCAGGGCTTGGCGCCAAGTGAGGCGTTGTCCGCCTTGGCTGGGCAGGATCACAGTGAGTACCGCCAGGTCACGGTGATTGATAGCCAGGGCCGCACCGCACATTTCAGTGGCGCGCAGACCCTGGGCATCCACCATGCGGTGAGTGGCGAGCAGTGTGTGGCGGCGGGGAATATGCTCGCCCAACCTGCTGTGATCGACGCCATGGTGGCGGCTTTCGAACAGGCCTCCGGGCCTTTGGCCGACCGCCTGCTGGCGGCGATGCACGCCGGTCTGGCGGGCGGTGGTGAGGCGGGGCCGGTGCATTCGGCGGCGCTGGTGGTGGTGGATGACCTCTTGTGGCCCATCGTCAACCTGCGCGTGGACTGGGCCGATGAAGACCCCATCGGCGCCCTCGATCAACTCTGGCAGGCCTATCGCGGGCAGTTGCAGGCCTACATCGATCGCGCCATCAACCCACAGATCGCCCCCGGCTACGCCGTACCGGGAGACGACCGATGAACAGCCGCGACCTGCTGGCGCAACTGGTGCGTTTCGACACCACCAGCCGCGAATCCAACCTGGCCTTGATCGACTTTGTGCGCACGTATTTGCAGGGCCACGGCGTGGCCTGCGAACTGCTGTACAACGAACACAAGAGCAAGGCCAATCTGCTCGCGACTATCGGCCCGGCAGAAGTGCCCGGCATTGTGTTGTCCGGGCATACCGACGTAGTGCCGGTGGATGGGCAGCGCTGGAGCGTGGCGCCGTTTGACCTCACCGAGAAAGACGGCAAGTTGTACGGCCGTGGCACGGCGGACATGAAGGGTTATATCGCCTGTGTGCTGGCGTGTGTGCCGGCCTTGGTGAAGGCCTCGCTGCGCATGCCGGTGCACATTGCGCTGTCGTATGACGAAGAAGTCGGCTGCCTGGGTGTGCGCTCGCTGATCGAGCGATTCCATGATCAGCCGGTCAAGCCCTTGTTGTGCGTGATCGGCGAACCCACTGAACTCAAGCCGGTGCTCGGCCACAAGGGCAAGCTGGCAATGCGTTGCCATGTGCACGGCGCAGCGTGCCATTCGGCCTATGCGCCGGCGGGGGTGAATGCCATTGAATACGCCGCGCGCTTGATCAGCGAGCTGGTGCGGCTCGGCGAAGCGCTTAAGGCGCCGCAGCATCTGGATCAACGTTTCGATCCGGCGTTTTCCACGGTGCAGACCGGCCTGATCAACGGTGGCAAGGCACTGAACATCGTCCCGCAGGACTGCAGTTTTGACTTCGAAGTGCGCTCCTTGCCGGCCCAGGACCCCTGGCAAGTTGCCCGGCAATTGCAGGCATACGCCGAGCAAACCCTGCTGCCGGCGATGCGGGCGGTGAGCGGGCAAGCGGCGATCAGTCTCAGCGAGTTGTCCAGCTATCCGGGTTTGGCCACGTCGCTGGAAAGCCAGGCCGCTGAGTGGGTGGCGCAGTTCTGCGGCTCGCGGGAATTCGGCACCGTGGCGTTTGGCACTGAAGGTGGGCTGTTCGACCAAGCCGGTATTCCCACGGTGGTGTGCGGGCCGGGCAGCATGGAGCAGGGGCACAAGCCGGATGAGTTCATCAGCGTGGCGCAGTTGCAGGCCTGTGATCGGATGCTGGCGCGGGTGCTGGGGTTTGTGAGCCAGCCTTCAAACTAAGGTATACACGGCCCATACCCAGGTAGGATTCCGAGCGTTGTAGCCCCGTCGCACACTGTTTTGCAGGCGAGACATTCGCCTTCAAACAACAGGAGAGCGACCATGACAACCCTACTGAAAGCCCCGACCGAAGAACTGGTGCCGTCGCGCTACGCAGTGCGCGTCGGCGAAATTGATGTGCTGGTGATCAGTGACGGCGTGCTGCCGCTGCCGACCCAGACCATGTCCACCAACGCCGACCCCGACGCCCGCGCGGCGTGGTTCAAGCAAATGTTCCTCGGCCCGGACGCGTTCGACTGGGCGCTGAATGTGCTGGTGGTGCGCAGTGGCGAGCAGGTGATTCTGGTCGATGCCGGCCTGGGCGGGCAATTTCCCGGTTTCCCACGGGCCGGGCAGTTTCCCAAGCGCCTGGAAGCGGCCGGTATCCCGTTGTCCTCGGTGACCGACATCGTGATTACCCATATGCACATGGACCACATCGGCGGCCTGCTGGTGGACGAGGTCAAGCGCAAGTTGCGTGCGGACGTGCGCATTCATGTGGCGGCCATCGAGGTCGATTTCTGGGCGTCGCCGGACTTCACCTATACCGACATGCCGGCGCCGGTGCCGGACGTGCTACGGGCTACGGCCCAGCAATTCATGGGGTTGTACAAGGACAATCTGCATACCTTCGACGATGAGCATGAAGTCGCGCCGGGTGTCGTCGCCAAGCTCACCGGCGGCCATACGCCGGGGCACAGCGTGGTGTATGTGACCTCTGGCGGCGAGCGGTTGACCTTTGCCGGCGATGCGCTGTTTCCCGTCGCCTTTGAACATCCGGATTGGCATAACGGTTTCGAACACGATCCCGAAGAGTCAGTGCGCGTGCGCGTGCGGCTGATGAACGAAGCGGCGGCGAGCGGTGAGTTGTTCGTGGCTACCCACCTGCCGTTTCCGTCCGTGGGGCGGGTGGTGGTGGAGGGGGATGCGTTTCGTTGGGTGGCGGGGTTCTGGGACTTTTGAGTGTCGCACAGGCAAGCGAGCCTCATGTTGCAAGCAGGCTTTTGTGGCGAGCGGGCTTGCTGTGGTGAGCGGGCTTGCCCCGCGCTGGGCTGCGAAGCAGCCCCTCTAAAGCCCCACCGGATTTTTCCTGCAAAAAACGCGGTAGCCGTTTTGGGGCTGCTGCGCAGCCCAGCGCGGGGCAAGCCCGCTCACCACAGGGGGTTGGGGCAGCCGTTAGCTTTTTGCTACGCCTACTCGCCACTGCGCAGGCGGCAGGCTCCCATTCACCAGGTAATTCCCCACAATCCGCGACTTGTACACGCGCGGGTTGTGGTTCGCCAAGGTGCGCGCGTTTCGCCACAACCGGTCCAGCGCCTTGTTGCTGGCGGTCGCACTGGCGCCCAGCGCATCGAACAGCGCCGTGGTGGCCGCCAGTGTCGCATCCACCACCGGGTTCACTGCCAGGCACACTTCCAATTCAGCCAGCGCAACCTGCGGGTCGTCATCGTGCAGCGGCTGGTCATGGGCGATCACATAGCGGGCGGTGTATTCCAGTCGCTGCGCCGCTTGCTGGGCGATGGCTTGCGCGGCGTAGGCCTGGCTGGCGACTTCGCCGATCACTTGCAGCAGTTGCGCGTCCTGGCCGGCGGTGTCGGCATTGCCGGTGGTGAAGGTGCGCGCGCGTTGGCTGAGTTCTTCGGCGCCACTGAGGGCGGCGCGGCGGGCGATGCCGGCGAGGGTGCTGAGGTGGTAGAGCTGGAAGAACGACTGGCCGTGGCCAAACCGCTGTTGGGTGAGGCGTACCTCGTCGTCCACCACAGGCGCGTTGTCGAAGAGGCAGGTGCCGCTGGCGGTGAGGCGTTGGCCGAAGCCGTTCCAGTCATCGACGATTTGCACGCCGGGCGCCTTGAGGTCCACGACCACGCTGTAGATCGTGCCGTCTTCGCCGGTGGCGATGGTGTTGATCAAGTCGCTGTAGAGCGCGCCGGTGGTGTAGAACTTTCTGCCGCTGATGCGCAAGGCGCCGGCTTCGTCACGGTGCAGGCGGGTTTCGAAATCGCCACGGGTCTGGTTGCCGACTTCGGTGCTGCCGGGGGAGAGCAGGGCACCCTGGCTGAGCCGGTCCAGCCACTTGGCGCGCCAGTCGAGGTCCTTGGCGCTGAGTACGTCCTCACAGAAACCGAAGTGCCCGCGCAGGGCCTGGGTGATGTTGGAGTCGGCGGCGGACAGTTCCGTGAGCAACGCCAGCAGCTCGACCAACGTTGCATCCTGGCCGCCATAACTGGCCGGCAGGCGCCAGCGCGGCAAGCCCAACGTGTTCAGTTGCTGGATCACGGTGGCGAGGCTGCCGCGTGTCTGATCCGCCACGGCCGCCTGCGCGAGAATCTGCGCAAAGAGCGGGCGAAACGGTGCGGCCAGTTGCTCGTAACGGGCAGTGGGCGGTGCGCCCCAGATGTTCAAAGCGGGAATCGACATGCAATGGACCTTGCAGAAAATGGTTCAGGTGCTGGGGTCCAGTGGTCTGGTGAGCTCACCCTAACTCAGGCGCGGCGAAGTTTTTAATACGAAAAGCAGCTAGCGACCTGTACGACGGTTCTATCGATAGTGCCCAACAGTATTAAACCTCGCGCTTTTATTGCGTTAGCTTCTACGTCAAACGACCAGACTGCACGCCCACAGATGGTTGAACCAACCCTCCAACCCTGTGGGATTTTCCATGATCAACCGTCGAACACTGCTGTCCTTGCTGGGCCTGGCGTCTCTTGCTCTGTACGGCCCGTCGGCCAGCGCCGCCGAACCGCTGACCCTCACTGTGGGTGACCAGTTCTTCTCCAACCGTATCGTGCTGGAGCTGTCGGGCGAGCTGAAAGACCTGCCCTACAAAATCGACTTCAAACGCTTCAACACCGGCTCCCCGGTGGCCTCGGCCGTGGCCAGCGGCGCGCTGGATGTGGGCATCGTCGGCGATACCCCGGTGATCAGCCTGGCCGCCAATGGCGCGCCGGTCAAAGTGGTCGCCAGCACCCAGACCAGCCTCGACGGCGTGGGCATCGTGGCGCGCAAGGGCATTCAGTCGGTGGCCGACCTCAAGGGCAAGACCGTCGCCATCTGGAACGGCTCATGGAGCCAGCAACTGGCGTACAAGGCGCTGGATGAAGCCGGTGTGCCGCGCAGCAGCGTCCACTTCAAATACCTGCTGCCGGCCGAGGCCAGCCTGGCACTGACCCAGGGCGACATCGACGCCTTCGGCACCTGGGAGCCCTATGTGTCGCTGCAGGAAAAAGAAGGCAGCACCCTGATCCGCAACGCCAAGGGCCTGATGAGCGCACCGACCTACATCGTCGCCTACGAGCCGGCCCTGGCGCAGAAAAGCGCGATCATCAAGGACTTCATTGCCCGCCTGACGCGCGCTCGGGTGTGGAGCAACACCCACGTTGATGAATATGCCGAAGCCTGGTCGAAGGCTAACCAGTCGGCACCGGAAATCGCCAAGGTGTGGTTCAAGCGCGATGCGATCAAGGTGCTGCCGATCTCGCCGACGATCATCAGCGAGGCCCAGGCCACGGCGGATTTTTTGGTGGATGCGCAGATGTTGAAGCAGCGGTATGACGTGGCGCCGTTGTTTGATCGGGTGCTTTAAACGCGGGGGAAATAAGCGCTCACAGTATCCACGGGCTGTTTGTACAGGTGCTGAACTAGGATTTTTGACTCCGGCGCTCACCGGAAACAAAATTCCACTGGCATCGACAAGGAGTAGCCAGTAGGCTACAAGTGATACTGTGACTAATTCAATCGGCAGGACGCCGGAGTTTGATACATGGCTCGACGGTATGCGGGATATTTGGGGGAAAACGGCGATTCTTGCTCGCTTGGACCGGGCGGAGGAAAACAATTTTGGGGATTGTGAATCCGTAGGTGACGGCCTGAGTGAGATGCGTGTGTTTGTCGGGCCCGGCTACAGGATGTATTTCGTGCGTACGGGAGTCACTGCCTACCTGATGTTGTGGGGGAGCGATAAAACCGACCAGAAAAGAGGAATCAAGCGGGCTAAAGAGATTCTTGATGCCCTGAGAGGTAGATGAAATGAGCGAATCGAAATTCAAACCCGAGGACATGCCGATCCTCGACCTGGATACTTCCGGCACTAGCGTCTATGAAGCGTCGCGCTTCCTCGACAGTCCGCAAACCATCAGTGCGTATCTGGCGCAAAGCATGAAGTCTCAAGACCCGCAGCTACTCATGAAGGCGCTTGCCGAGGTTGCTAAGGCCCAAGGTGTGAACAAGGTGGCGGAAGCGGCTGGGGTTAACCGGGAGAGCCTGTATAAAACCTTGAAGGGGGGCTCGAAGACACGCTATGAAACGATCCAGAAGCTGATGCTGGCGTTAGGGGTTGAGTTGACTGTGCGGCCGATTGTAGGAGCGAGCAAGCCCGCCCCTACAAAAATCTGAATCAGCGCACCAGGCACGGCTGCTTGTTGTTGAAGCACCACCCTGGAATCAGAAACTGCATCGCCACGCTGTCATCCCGCGCGCCGAGGCCCATGCCTTTGTACACCTCATGGGCCTTGGCGACCGCGTCCATGTCGATCTCCACTCCCAGGCCTGGCTTGCTCGGCACTTTCACGTAACCCCCTTCGATTTTCAGCGGCGCCTTGGTCAGGTGCTGGCCGTCCTGCCAGATCCAGTGGGTGTCGATGGCGGTGATGTCGCCTGGGGCTGCGGCCGCCACCTGGGTGAACATCGCCAGGGAAATGTCGAAGTGGTTGTTGGAGTGCGAGCCCCAGGTCAGGCCCCATTCATGGCACATCTGCGCCACGCGTACCGAGCCTTGCATAGTCCAGAAGTGTGGGTCGGCCAGGGGAATGTCGACGGATTGCAGCTGGATCGCGTGACCCATTTCGCGCCAGTCGGTGGCGATCATGTTGGTGGCGGTTTTCAGGCCGGTGGCACGGCGGAATTCAGCCATGACTTCGCGGCCCGAGTAGCCGTTTTCGGCGCCGCAGGGGTCTTCGGCGTAGGCGAGCACGTGGTGCTGGTCGCGGCACAGGCGGATGGCTTCCTTCAATGACCAGGCGCCGTTCGGGTCGAGGGTGATGCGTGCATCCGGGAAGCGTTCGGCCAGGGCGGTGACGGCTTCAATTTCTTCGTCGCCGCTCAATACGCCGCCTTTGAGCTTGAAGTCATTGAAACCGTACTTGGCTTTGGCAGCTTCAGCCAGGCGCACCACGGCGTCGGCCGTCAGGGCGGTTTCGTGGCGCAGGCGGAACCACTCATCATCGCTGTCGGCTTCGTTGCGGTAAGCGAGGTCGGTGGCGCTGCGGTCGCCGACATAAAACAGATAGCCGAGCATTTTTACCGCATCGCGTTGCTGGCCTTCACCGAGCAAGGCGGCCACCGGGACTTCGAGGAATTGGCCCAGCAGGTCGAGCAGCGCCGCTTCCATGGCGGTGACGGCATGGATGGTGATGCGCAGGTCAAAAGTCTGCAAGCCACGGCCGGCGGCATCGCGGGAGGCAAAGGTGCTGCGCATCTGGTTGAGGATGCGCTGGTACTGGCCGATGGGTTGGCCGATCACCAGGCTGCGGGCATCTTCCAGGGTTTCGCGGATGCGTTCGCCGCCGGGCACTTCGCCCACGCCAGTATTACCGGAACTGTCCTTGAGGATGACGATATTGCGTGTGAAGTACGGGCCGTGGGCGCCGCTGAGGTTGAGCAGCATGCTGTCGTGGCCGGCGACGGGGATGACCTGGAAGTGAGTAACGACGGGCGTAGTCATGGCAAGTTCCTGAATAAGCTTAAAGAGGTTTGCTGAGGGCGGCGCGGGTGGGCACGGCGCTCGGTGAAGCCAACACGGCAGAGGGCGTGGTCTTGGCGAAGAACACCAGGATCGCGGCCAGCACCGACGTGCCGGCCAGGCCATAGAGGCCGCCCTGGATCGAACCGGTGGTCTGTTCCAGGAAGCCGAACGTGGTGGGCGCAACGAAACCGCCCAGGTTGCCGATGGAGTTGATCAACGCGATCACGGCGGCGGCGATACGCACATCCAGGTAGCCCTGGGGAATCGGCCAGAACAGCGACGATGCCGACTTGAACCCGATGGCCGCAAAGCAGATCGCCACAAAGGCAAAGACCGGCCCGCCCGTGGTGGACATGAACATGCCCGCTGCCGCAATCAACAGCGCCGCCGCCACCCAGGCCTGCTGGAACTTGAACTTGCCCGACAACGAGGCGAAGGCGTACATGGCGATAATCGAGATCAGCCAGGGGATCGAGTTGAAGAAACCGACCTGCACATCACTGAGGTCACCCATCTTCTTGATGATGCTTGGCAGCCAGAAGGTGGCGGCGTAGATCGTCAGCTGGATGCAGAAATACAGCGCGCAGAACAGCAGGATCTGGCGGTCCTTGAGCAGCTTGCCGAGGGTCGGCTTGACGCTGGTGAGGGCCTCACGGTCGCGCTGTTCCTGGTCGATGGCATTGACCAGTGCGTCCTGTTCTTCGCGAGTCATCCACCTTGCGTCGTGGGGTTTGGAGTCCAGCCAGAACCATACAAAGAAGCCAATCACCACCGAAGCCAAGCCTTCAATGGCGAACATCCATTGCCAGCCGTGGAAACCAAAGCCTTCGATCTGCAACAGCACGCCTGACAGCGGGCCGGAAATCAGCGACGCAACCGCCGAGCCGCTCAAAAAGATCGCAATGGCTTTACCGCGCTCCACGCCGGGCAGCCAGCGCGTGAAGTAGTAGATCACCCCGGGAAAGAAACCGGCCTCGGCCACCCCCAGCAGGAAGCGCAGGATGTAGAAGTGGGTTTCGTTCTGGATGAACGCCATCAGCGTGGCGACAATGCCCCAAGTGAACATAATGCGGGTCAGCCAGATACGCGCGCCGACCTTTTGCAGCAACATATTGGAGGGTACTTCGAACAGGGCGTAGCCGATGAAGAACAACCCGGCACCGAAGCCATAGGCGGCTGCGCCGATGCCCAGGTCATGCTCCATGTGCGTGCGCACAAAGCCGATATTGACCCGGTCGATGTAGTTGAGGATGAACATGATCACGAACAGTGGAAGCACATGGCGCTTCACTTTACTCACGGCGCGCGCGAGGACGGGATCACTTTCGGGTGCGGCAGATACATGGATTGAATGGGTCACAATTCAAAACTCCCCCTGATTATTTTTATGCGGGCTTGTACGTTTTGTTGATAGACATCATACAAGTAGATTTCTCAAGATCGCAATCCGGGGGTGAGTGTTTTTCTTCTTATAACGCGGTGTGTAGAACAGATATTTCGGTTATTTAAGCTGTATATACTGGGGTTTATGCCGATTTTTGAGCGAGGCTCTTGCCAGTGGGTACCGTGAGAGGAGTATCTGTGAGAGAGGGGCTTAAGTTTGGTTGTCATACAAGTTAAGGGTTTTTTCAATCAACCCAGGCCTGACGCCGGGCTGGGTGGTAAGCTCCCCCCAGCTCAACCCCGTGGACCTGTTGCAATGCCCATTGAAAGTGGAATCCCCCTGCGTAAACGCTCCACCAACCTGGCCCAGGGCGTGGTCGACGCGCTGACCCAGCGCATCCTGCTCGGCCAGTTGAAACCTGGCGAAAAACTGCCCTCGGAATCCACCGTCGTGGCTGAGCATGGCGTGAGCCGAACCGTGGTGCGCGAAGCGATCTCCAAATTGCAGGCGTCGGGATTGGTCGAGACCCGTCACGGGATCGGCACCTTTGTGCTGGCGCAACAGGCGCAGCAGGGCTTGCGCCTGCATGTGGACACGGTCGCCAGCGTGCGCAACATGCTCGAACTGCGCCTGGGTCTTGAGGTGCAAGCTGTCGCACTGGCCGCCGTGCGCCGCACCGACCAACAACTGGCCCACATGCGCCAGGCACTCGACGACTACCAGGCCTCCCTGGCCAACAACGACAGCTGCGTGGAGGAAGACAAGCGCTTCCACCAACTGATCGCCGAGGCCACCGGTAATACCTTCTTCACCGAAATCATGCTGCACCTGGGCAATGCGATGATCCCGCGTACCCAGGTGAAAGGTGATGAACGTGGCGGCGCCGACTTTGCCCAGTTGGGTCAATTGGCGAACCTGGAACATGAGGCGATCTTCAACGCGATCAAACGCCAGGACCCGGACGCCGCCCGCGCCGCCATGGTGCTGCACCTGACCAACAGCCGGGACCGTTTTTCGGGGGAGCAGGGGCGTTGAACGAACACACCTTATCCCTGCGCCTGGAGCGCGTTGCCGCCAACGTACCGGCGGGCGCGCGCCTGGCCGATATCGGCTCCGATCACGGTTATTTGCCGGTGGCATTGATGCGTCGCGGGCTGATCACAGCGGCAGTGGCGGGGGAGGTCGCGACCACACCCTTTCATGCGGCGCAACGCACCGTGCGCGACAACGGCCTGGAGCACCAGATCAGCGTGCGCCTGGCCGATGGCTTGGCGGCCATCGAAGCCCATGACGGCATCACGGCGATCAGCGTCTGCGGCATGGGCGGCGAGACGATCCGCGACATCCTCGAAAGCGGCAAGCGGCACCTGAGCGGCCGAGAGCGATTGATCCTGCAACCCAATGGCGGTGAGCAGCCGCTGCGCCAATGGCTGATGGATAACGGTTACTCGATCCTCAGTGAAGAGCTGCTGCGCGAGAACCGCTTCTACTACGAAATCATCGTCGCCGAGCGCACCGGGCCGGTGGTTTACACCGCTGAGCAGCTGTACTTCGGCCCGCTGCAAATGCAGGCGCGCAGCCCGGCGTTCATCGCCAAATGGCAACGTATGTTGCATCAAAAGCGAAAGACCTTGGCCAGCCTGGAGCATGCACGACAGACAGTGCCGGAGGAGAAGGTTCAGGAAATTGCTCGGCAGCTCGGGTGGATTACTCAGTTGTTGGCTTGAACAACAACCGTAGGCGCGTCACGGCGCAATCGACCAGCATCCTTGGCCGGCGGCAGACCAAACATGCGCACATAGTCACGGCTGAACTGCGAGGGGCTTTCATACCCCACGCGAAAACCAGCGCCGGCTGCGTCCACCGCCTCGGCCACCATCAGTCGTCGGGCTTCCTGCAAGCGCAATTGACTGCGAAATTCCAGCGGGCTCATGGACGTGACCGCCTTGAAGTGGGCGTGGAAAGTGGACCGGCTCATGCCCGCGATATCTGCGATGGCATCGATCCGGCAGGGTTCGTCGTAATGCTGGCGTAGCCACGCGATGGCTTTGGCGATCTGGTTGAGGCGGCTGTCGGCCTTGGCCATTTGCCGCACCGCGCCATGACCGCTGCCGGTGAGCAATCGGTAAAGCACCTCGCGAATCGTCAATGGTGCGAGTTCTTGAATGTCTCTGGGCGCATCCAGCAGTTTGGCCAGGCGCACAGCCGCGTCCAGCAGTTCGGGCGTGGTGGCGTTGAGTTCGATGCCTGCGGGGGGCCGCGAGGGTTGATGCTCCGGCGCCGGGTGCCGCAGCGCCAGATCCGTCAATGCCGCCATGTCCAGGTCGAGTACCAGGCACAGGTAAGGCGCGGCCTTGCTGGCCTCGATGACCGAACCCATCACGGGAATATCCACCGAGGCCACCAGGTAAGTGGCCGCGTCATACACGTAGGAGGTTGCGCCGGCGACCACCTGTTTGCGGCCCTGAACAATCAAGCACAGCGTCGGCACGTAGACAACCGGCATAGGCAGCGTGGGAATGTCTGAGCGTACCAGGCTTACGCCGTTAATCGGTGTGGCGTGAGTGCCGTCGCTGGGTGCGTGACGGCTGATCAGCTCGATTAACTGTTGCAAGGCATCCATGAGGGCTCCGTTGAAAGGCGAATGAACGTAGCGCCCCGGACAATCGTGCAAGAACGCGGGACGATCCTGTTACAGGCGGCGAGCCAGTGGGGGGCAGACTTGTCTTCACCGGCTTAACGCCATCGCTGACAGGAGTTCATCATGCCCACTCTCAACGCACTCGACCACTACCGCCTGCTCGGACGATCCGGTATGCGCGTTTCGCCGCTCGCCCTCGGCACCATGACATTCGGCGCCGACTGGGGGTGGGGCGCGGATGAAAGCGAAGCACGCCAGATCTTTGATACTTACGTCGACCAAGGCGGCAACCTGATCGACACCGCCGTCAACTACACCAACGGCGCGTCGGAGCGCATCCTTGGCCAATTTCTCAAGGGCAAGCGTGATCGCCTGGTCGTCTCGACCAAATACACGATGGCCCGCGATCCGGGCGACCCCAACTCGGGTGGTAACCATCGCATGAACCTGATGCGCTCGGTGGAGACCAGCTTGCGCCAGCTCGACACCGACCGCATTGAGTTGCTGTACCTGCATGCCTGGGATTTCACCACGGGCGTCGAAGAGGTCATGCGCGGGTTGGACGACCTGGTGCGCAGCGGCAAAGTGCTGTACCTGGGCATCTGCAATACCCCGGCGTGGAAAATCGCCCAGCTACAAACTCTTGCCGAGCTGCGCGGCTGGTCGCCGTTGGTGGCCCTGCAAATCGAATACAGTCTGATCGAACGCAGCGTCGAACATGAGCTGATCCCGATGGCTGCCGAAATGGGCCTTGGCGTGTTGCCGTGGTCACCTCTGGGTGGCGGAATTCTGACCGGCAAATACAGCCGCGACGATCTGAGCCAAGCCAGTGAGGCGAACGTGTCGGCCACACGCAAGGGTGTGATCAGTTCATCAGGGCATATGAATGCGCGCTCATTGGAGATTGCCAGTGCGGTCACCGCCATCGCTGCCGAAACCGGCGCCACGCCGTCCCAGGTCGCGCTCGCCTGGACGCTGTGCAACCCGGCCGTTGTTGCACCTGTAATGGGCGCCAGAACCTTGGCCCAGGCTCAGGATAATCTTGGGGCGCTGAGCATTGAGCTGGACGCTGAACATATCGCCAGGCTCGACCAGGTCAGCGCGCCCGAACCGATCTTTCCGCAGCGTTTCGTTTCGCGGCCGATGGTGCAGCAATTGATGTTTGGCGGTGCCCGGCTTCAGCAGCAGAAGGCGTACCTGAAGAAATGAATCGATCAATCCCTGAGTGACAGGGTGATTGCTGACAGCGGTCAGTCGTGCATGCTCCAATGGCCCGATTATTCACCACCGATCACCCAGGTAACGCGCAATGGCAGATGCTACTGACTCAACCTTCTACGACCGTGCCGACGCGCACATCGAACTGTCGAACGAGCAGCTACAGGCTCACGAGAACCTCGGCCAGGTCAGCGCCTCGATGATGTTTGGCACCACACGCTTCAATGCCTGGGCCAGCGCGCGCAACTTCAAGTCCGGCGCGGAAATGGCCGATGCGCGGGAGGCGATGTTGAAGTACTTCTGTGACCAGTACCGGATGATGCTTGAGGATAATCTGGATGATCACATCAATAATTTCGACCGGTACATGTCGACCCGATAAGCCACTGTTACAGCTCTGCACAGACTTTGAGTGCTTTTGCCCCATTTTCGCGCACGCTACGTGCGCGATTGCTTCCCGCGCCGCCTATCTTGGGCACGCCGACAGCGGCCCGTATCTTGCTTGAGCCAAGCTAATCAATGACATGGCATTTTGCCGTCAGTCATTTCAAGGCTTCACCCTGCGGTGCACCGCGTGGGTCGTTTTTGGGGAGTGGTCGGACATGCACAGCCTTTTGTCACCGGGTATCCGCCTGCTGGGGCGTTTTGGTTTTGCGCGCAAGTTCCAGATCCTGTTCTTCCTGTTCATGCTGCCCCTGGCGGGTAGCCTGTGGATGATCGGCTCGGACTATCGCGATAAATTAACCGTGATTTCCAGTGAGCAGTCCGGCGTCCGGCAACTGTTGGCCCTGGATGCGCTGGATGGCCAGCTGACAGCCCAGCGCAACCTGGCCGCACGCTGGAAGGCGGCGGACATCCTGCACGCACCCACGCCAGCGGCGAAGGCGGCGATGGACAAGGTCGACGCCAACTTCCCGGTGATCCTGCAAAGCCTGCAAGCCCTGGGCGATTCACTCAAAGCCCAGCACGCCAGTGCCGATATCCTCGCGCGCTTCGACGCCTTGCAAGCGACGGTCAAGGGCATGGACTCCCAATCCCTGCGCACCGTGGGCTGGTGGCCGGACGGTTACGACCGTTTCACCTCGGCCCTGACCGCGATGCAAACCCTGCGCGAGCAGATCACCCTGGACGCCGGGTTGATCCTCGACCCGTGGCTGGAAACCTACCTGCTGATGCAGATTTCCACCCAGCACACCCCCGACCTGATCGAGCGCATTGGCCGCATGGCCAGTGTCGGCCAGTCGTCCATTGCCTCGGGACAGTTCACCTTGCAGAGCCGTTTGCAGATGCGTGACCTGCGCAGCCGCATCGGTGATGCGCGGGACCAGTTGGTCAAGGCCGCGGCCTCGCTCAAGGCCAAGCAGTATGCCGGGCTGGAACCCTGGACTGTGCAGTACGACAACAGCCTGCAACGCCTGGACAATGAGCTCAAAGTACTCGACGACGGCGTGTTTGGCGGCACCATCAAGCTCGACACGGCGGCCTTCGAAACCAGTGTCGACGGCATGCTCGACAGCCTGGGCGCGCTGCGTAACCAATCGCTCGATTCGCTGGATGCGCGCCTGGGTCACTACCGTGATCGCTCGTTGCAGAACTTCGTGCCGGTGGCGGCGACCTTCAGCCTGTTGGCGCTGGCCGCGTTGTACCTGTTCATCTGTCTGCAAGCCTCGATCCGCCGTAGCGCCAGTGGCATCACCACCCTGGCCGAGTCGCTGCGGGACGGCAACCTGTGCGTCGAGGTGGCGGTGGAAGGGCGCGACGAACTCGCGGCCATCAGCACCGCGTTGAACGTGGCGGTGGTGCAGTTGCGCACCAGCCTATTGGGGGTCAATCACGAGACGCAGCAACTGGGTTCGGCGGTGCTGACCCTCAACTCCCAGTCGGGCAGCACCCTCACCGAAGTCGAAGACCAGCAACAACAAATCAGCCAGATTGCCGCTGCGGCCACCCAATTGGCCGCGACGTCCCTGGGCGTCGCCAAGAGCTGCGAACAAGCTTCCGGCAGCGCCCAGCAGACCCGGCGCATCGCCGAAGACAGCAGCCGCGACAGCCAGCGCACCACGGCCAGCATCCAACAACTCAACCTGCGCCTGACCGACACCGCCGATGCGCTGGAGCAGGTCAGCCAGCAGGGCCAGCAGATTCAATCGGTGGTCGACACCATCCGTGGCATTGCCGAGCAGACCAACCTGCTGGCGCTCAACGCCGCCATCGAAGCCGCCCGCGCCGGTGAGCAGGGACGGGGGTTTGCCGTGGTGGCCGATGAAGTGCGCAGCTTGTCGCAACGCACCCAGGCTTCCACGGCGCAGATCGCCGGCACGGTCGACAGCCTGCGCGCCACGGTCAGCCAAGCGGTCACGTTGATGGGCGCCGCGTGTGAACAGGCACTGACGGATGCTGAATCCGTCACCGGGTTGGGCACGCGTTTGGGCGAGATTGCCGGTGCGGTGCAGCACGTCACCGACACCTTGGCGCAGATCGCCACCGCTGTTGAAGAGCAAGCGGCGACGGCGGATGAAGTGAGCGGCAATATCCAGCAAGTGGACCAGGCGGCGGGGCGTTTGCTCGACGGCGCACGGGCAGTGAACCGCGCGGCCGACACCCTGAGCAAGGGCAGCCAGGCATTGAGCGATAACACCGCACGGTTTCGCCTGGGGTGAGCAGGTTTTTGTGGTGACCACGCTTCCTGTGGTGAGCGGGCTTGGTGTGGTGAGCGGGCTTGCCCCGCGCTGGGCTGCGCAGCAGCCCTGAATTCTGGCGACTCGGTTTAACTGACGATGCGCGGTGTTTTGAATGGGGCCGCTTCGCAGCCCAGCGCGGGGCAAGCCCGCTCACCACAGGAAGCCCGCTCACACCACAGGAAGCTTGCTCACCAAAACAAGCCCGCTCAACACAACAAGCTCTCCCACCACAGGAACCTTCGGCTTCTACAGGGCTCACTTACTAGGTCGCTCTGTTTCGTCGCCGAAAGGACTCCGCATGACTTCAGCCCCGCCAACGACCCTCCCGCACGGCCCCGTCACCCGCGAACTCAGCCTGCGCGCCGTCATCACCGGCAGTGTCCTCGGCATCCTGCTCACGCCGTCCAATGTCTACGCCGGGTTGAAAATCGGCTGGTCGTTCAACATGTCGATCATAGCGCTGTTGATCGGCTACGCCATCTTTCAAGGCGTGGCCAAACGTTCCACCGACCACCTGCCGTGGACCTTGCACGAAAGCAACATCAACCAGACCGTCGCGTCAGCCGCCGCGTCGATTATTTCGGGTGGGTTGGTGGCGCCGATCCCGGCCTATACCTTGCTGACCGGCAACCAGTTGGATGCCATCCCGATGATCGCCTGGGTGTTCTCGGTGAGTTTCCTGGGCATCTGGATCGCCTGGTATCTACGGCCCTCGCTGCTCAATGACAAGGCGCTGAAATTCCCCGAGGGCATGGCCACCCTGGAAACCCTGTTGCACATCTACAATCACGGACGCGAAGCCGCGACGCGCTTGAAGGTGTTGCTCAGCGCCGCGTTGCTCTCCGGGCTGGTCAAGTGGGTCGATACCTTCATGTGGGCCTTCCCGCGCTGGTCGCCCAGCGCCCAGTTGGAGCGCCTGACCTTCACCGCCGACCCTTCGCTGTTGCTGGTGGGCTTCGGCGGTATCATCGGCATTCGCGTGGGCCTGACCTTGCTGCTCGGCGCCTTGCTCGCCTGGGGTGGCCTGGGCCCCTGGCTGTTGGCGCATCACTGGGTGACCTTGCCTGCGGGCAGCAGCGGCCCGCAGTTCGCCGCGTTGGTGGAGTGGTTGCTGTGGCCGGGTGTGAGCCTGATGGTGTGTTCCACCTTGGCCTCGTTGGCGATCCGTTTGTGGGCGTTGTACCGGTCCACTCACGCCAGCGGCGGATCAAGCTGGACGGTGCCCAAACCGGGGCCGGCCGCCGGTTTTGCGTTGGCGATCGTGCTGGTGGTGAGCCTGCAGGCGTTGCTGTTCGGCATCAATCTCGGCATGGCCTTGCTCACCATTCCCTTGGCGATCTGCCTCGCCGCCGTCGCTGCGCGCGTGGTGGGTGCCACCGGCATTCCGCCTATTGGCGCCATTGGGCAGCTGTCTCAGCTGAGCTTTGGCATCGTCGCGCCGGGGCAGGTACCGATCAACCTGATGAGCGCCAACACGGCCGGTGGCTCGGCCGGGCAGTGCACCGACTTGATGAATGATTTCAAGGTGGGCAAGGCCATTGGTGCCACGCCGCATAAGCAGGTGATCGCGCAGATTCTGGGGATTTTCATCGGCAGTATCGTTGGTGTCTTCGCCTACCTGGCATTGATCCCGGATCCGCAAACCATGCTGCTCACCGAAGAGTGGCCGGCCCCGGCGGTCGCTACCTGGAAAGCCGTGGCGCAAACCCTCACCCATGGCTTGGATTCACTGTCTACCAGCATCCGCTGGGCAATTGCCATCGGCGGCCTGGTGGGTGTGCTGCTCGGTGTGCTGGACAGCACCTTGCCTGCCCATCGTGCCCGCTTCCTCCCGAGTGCCGCCGCCCTGGGCCTGGCCTTTGTGCTGCCGGCCTCGGTTTCGCTGATGATGGCCCTGGGCGCGATACTGACCTGGTTGGTGAGCTGCCGCTGGCCGAGCCTCACCGAGCGCTTTGCGATTACTGCCGCCGCCGGCTTGATTGCGGGGGAGAGCATCACCGGCGTAGGTGCTTCACTGTGGTCGATGGTGCACTGAAGCGTGGCTCGGCAGTTGCCGAGCCTGCCGCCAGGGCCTCAGGCGATCTTCACATTCATGGTGATCCTCGCGGTGAACACCTTCACGTCGCCCTCATCAAAAATATCCACCGGCACGATCTTGTCCCCTGCGGTGGACCAATCAATGCCGCTGCCATCCGCCACGGCGCGGATGTTCGACTTGGCCTTCGCCAGGTATTCCACGGTCATGCCCTTGGGGATCCACTTGGCGCCTTGGGGGATCGACACATCCGTCATCGTCCCACCCGCCAATTCCGCCGCGTTGCACAACGCAATGGCATGCACGGAGGCCAGGTGGTTGGTGATTTCCTTGCGAAACGGCACGTTGACCACCGCGTGCCCAGGCCGCAGCTCGGCGACTTGCGGGTTGATGGTGCTGAAGTAGGGCGCCACTTGGCAGGCCATTTGGCTAAACGCTGCAGGGCCTGCGCTGTTGAACAGGTTGAGAAACTGGCTCATGGATAATCCTCCTGATAATAATTACAGAATAATATTCTGTGACGGAACAATATTCTGTAAAATCCAGTCATGTCAAGCCGTGTCTTCTCTGCGGGCGGCCGTACCTTTAGACTCCGTACATTTGGCGAGCCACTTCATGCACGCACCTGACCTGATCGAGCGCACCTTCCCGGGCCGGCGCAGCGACCTCAAGCGCAGCATCCTGCGCGAGGCCCTAGCCAGCTTTAACGACGTGGGTATTGAAGCGACGAATATCGAAACCATCCGCGCGCGGTGCGAGACCAGCGTGGGCGCCATCTATCATCACTTCGGCAACAAGGAAGGCATCGTCGCCGCGCTGTTTTTTGCCGCGTTGGAGGACCAGGCCGCACTGCGGGAGCAACACCTCAAGCAGGCACAAACCGCCCAGGCTGGCGTGGAAGCGCTGGTGCGCAGTTATGTGGAGTGGGTGGATGCGCAACCCGAATGGGCGCGCTTTATGTTCCAGAGCCGTTTCGCCGTGGCCAACGGCCCGCACAAGGACGAACTGCTCACCCGTAACAAACAGCGCAACGCGCAATTGACCGAGTGGATGAGCGACGAAGGCCGCCGTGAGGCGTTCAGCCATATCCCGGCAGAACTGCTGCTGTCGCTGATCATCGGCGCGGCCGAAAGCTATGCCCGTGCGTGGTTATCCGGCCGGGTCAAGCACAGCCCGAATCACTACGCCGCGTTGCTGGCGCAGGCGGCGTGGGCCTCGATCAGCCAAACGCCTCCACAATAAACGCCTCCAAGGTCGCCTCTTCGAGGATCTCCATGGAGAAATGCCCGAAACGCTTGGGCAGCCAGATAATGCGCCCCCCGGACGGTGATTGCAGGTTCTCGCGGGCCAGGGGCACGCCGTTTTCGTTCTCCGGCTGCACACCGGCGGCGATCAGCTCGTCATAAGCGATCTCGATGTCCGGCGTGGTGTAGCAGTGGCGGTAAATCATGCCTTCGCCGTGGGCGTCCAATAGCTCGCGCAGGTTGCCGGCGATCGGCTGGACCAGCATGAAGCGTTCTTGCCCCATCAGCACCACGGCATACCGCACGTGCAGGCCGCCGCGCTCCCACACGAACGTCTTGGAAATGCGTGCCTTGAGAATGTGTGCGTAATAGGCACAGGCTTCTTCAAGGTTTTCGACCAATATGTCGACGTGGCTGAATTTCAGATCCATGCTGTGCCTCCTCTCGAACCGATCCCCATGGTAACCACGGCGTCCGTCACGCAGAAAATTATTTGTCGGCACTCCCGAAGGCTGGCGTAGTCTGTTCCCAAGACACCCCTCTCGCCCTGCGGAGCCTTCAATGATCATCGTCCACCACCTCAACAACTCACGCTCGCAACGCATCCTGTGGCTGCTCGAAGAACTCGGCCTGCCCTACGAGATCAAGCGCTATCAGCGCGACCCGAAAACCAACCTCGCACCGCCGGAGCTCAAGGCGATCAACCCGCTGGGCAAATCCCCGGTGATCGAAGACGGCGGCCTGGTGCTGATCGAGTCCGCCGCCATCATCGACTACCTGATCCGCCGCCACGGCCAGGGCCGCCTGCAACCGGATCCTGCCAGCGCCACCTACGACCACTACGTGCAGTGGCTGCACTTTGCCGAAGGCTCGGCCATGTTGCCGTTGATGCTCAACCTCTACGTCGGCCGCCTGGGCGAGGCGGGTGCGCCGCTGCACCCGCGGATCGAATCGGAAGTCGCCAACTACCTCGGTTACCTGAACGACGTGCTCGCGGGCAAAGCCTACCTGCTCGGCGATGAGCTGAGCGGCGCGGATATCCAGATGAGCTTTATCGGTGAAATCGCCAGGGCCCAGAGCAAGTTGCAGGCCTACCCGAACTTGGCGGCGTGGGTGGAGAAATTCCAGGCGCGACCTGCGTATCGCAAGGCGGTGGAGCAGGGCGGGACGTATGCGTTTGCTAAGTGACTAACGCTGCTGCAACGCCACCTTCAGCCCTAGCCCCATAAACAGCGTGCCGATGATTTTGCCTTCCCAGCGCCGCAGTTTGGACAGCCCCTTGATGCCTCGGCTCAAGGGGCGGATGGCGAGGGCGAGCAGGCTGGTGTACACCGCACTGAGCACTGAGAAGATCAGGCCCAGCACCGCGAACTGAACCAGCGACGAGCCGGATTCCGGGTGGACGAATTGCGGCAGGAACGCCAGGAAGAAAATCGCAGTCTTCGGGTTGAGCACCTCGGCGCCCACCGCCTGGAAAAACGCCTGGCGCGGGGTGACGGCGGGCAAGGTCAGCCCCGTCTGAGAGCCGGTCTTGGCCATGAACGCACGTACGCCCAGGTAGATCAGGTAGGCCGCACCGGCCCACTTCACCGCGTTGAACGCCGTGGCCGACGTCATCAGAATCGCCGACAGCCCCAACGCCGCGCCCAGGGTATGCAGCAGGTCGCCGCACGCCACGCCCAGCCCGGTCGCCACGCCGACCTTGCGTCCGCCTTGCACGGTGCGGCTGATCACCAGCAACACGGAGGGGCCTGGAATCAGAAACAGGCCAATCACTACGGCGACATAGGTGATGAGGGAGGCGAGTTCAAACATGGCGGACGCTCTCATAAAGGGGGCACGGTCCCTAATGCCCTTCAGTTAAGGGTGAATAGTGTACCTGTGGCGAGGGAGCTTGCTCCCGCTGGACTGCGCAGCAGTCCCATTTTTGGGGCCGCTTTGCGGCCCAGCGGGAGCAAGCTCCCTCGCCACAGGTTACCTTTACCCTTTCTGCTTCTTAACTGACTGGCATTAGGCATGGCCCCCAGTTATCCCCAAGTGAATGGTGTTTACAACTGTTAACGGATTGAACGGCGCAATCGCTATAGGCTTTGGGGTGTCCGCCCTGGAGCCCATCGCCATGAACCTGCGAGCCACCGCCGCTACCCTGTTTGCCTTTGCGCTGCTGCTGCCGTCACCGGCCGAGGCCGCGACGCCTATCACCCACGTCGCCATCTACCGGGGCCCGGCGGGTTGTGACGACTGTTCCGAAAACGTGGCGAAAGCCCTGCAACGACTCAATCCCAACTATCACATCGATTTTGTGGGCGCGGATGAGTCGATCGACATCACGCCGCAAACCCTGGCGCGCTACGACCTCTACGTACAACCCGGCGGCGGCCAGGACATTCCCGCAGCGCTGCGCAGCCTGGGTGATGCGCGCAGCGAGGCCATCCGCAATTACGTCGCCCACGGCGGCCGCTATTTAGGCTTGTGCATGGGCGCCTACCTGGCGGATGACAACAACCTTGGCCTGATCCCCCAGGACCTCGACGGCGAAGCCGGCCGCCCCGGTTTCGAAGTGCCCGGCATCGCCGACGCCGCGGTGCAGGTCACGTGGGCGGGCAAGCCTGACCACGTCTTCTTCCAGGACGGCCCGTACTTTCCGAAAGGGTCGTATAAAACCATCGCCACCTACCGCAACGGAGACGTCGCGGCGGCGCGGTATACCTATGAAAAGGGCGTGGTGGTGCTGAGCGGCCCGCACCCTGAGGCCAGTCGGGAGTGGTTTGAAAATGCCGAGATCCCAGTGAGCAAAATGCCTGAGGGTGATCTGTTTGGTTCATTGGTCCGCAGCTTTTGAAGCCCCTCGTTCTTAGAACGATTGCCCTTCAAAACGCTTCAACGAAAATGACGACAGATCCAACTCGCTCTCGCCCTTCACGCACCACTGCGCAAACGCCTCACCCAACGCCGCCGAATGCTTGAAACCATGCCCCGAACACGGCGACACCACCAAGGTGTGCTGCAACCTCGGGTGCCGGTCGATGATGAAATGATGGTCCGGCGTCACCGTATAGGCGCACACCGCTGACTTGACCACCTTGGCCGTCAGCCCGGCGATACGGCCCTGCACCTGTTGCTCGTACATCTCCCGCTCCTGGGCGGGCGAAACGGTGCGGTCCAGCGTCTGCGGCGTGGACACGGTGTGATACTGCGCCGTCGCCACTTTCAAACTGCCTTCGCCAGGCAACGCCGGGAAGCCGTAGTTAGTGTGACCCTCGCCCGGCCCATGGGTAAAAATGAACGTAGGAGACGCGCCGACCAGCGCCGCATCCGGCTCCGTTTCGAACCAGAACAACTGCTGGCGATAGACCTTGAGCAACTGATCAAACGGCGCCCCCAGCAACCCCCCCGCCCAGTTGCCCGCGCTGACCACCAGCTTGTCGGCTTGCAAGGTGCGTTGGTCAGTGGTCACCGTGACGCCGTGCTCGTCCGAGCTGATGTGGGTCACGGTTTCGCCCTTGTACAACGTCGCGCCCTGTTGCTCGGCCAGACGCAACTGCACTTCGATGCAGCGCTCGGGCCGCACGAACCCGCCACCGGGTTCGTAATAGCCGATGGCGCTGTCGACCACCTGGGCAAACTGCGGAAAGCGCTGGCGAATCTGAGTCGCGTCCAGCACCTCATGCTCGATACCGTAGGTTTGCGCCAGGCCAATGGTGCGCAAGGTGAAGTCGGTTTCATCGCTTGGGTCGAAATCCTCACGGGAGGTGAGCACCAGCAACCCCGACTGTTCAAACAACGACTCCCCCGACAGCGCCTCCAACTCCCGCCAGATGCGATGCGAATTACGCACGATGGGCACGTACTGCGCGCCTTCACCCACCGACAACCGCGTGATCCGCGTATCGCCATGGCTGGAGCCAAACGTGTGGGGCGGGTGATGACGGTCGATACCGGCGACCTTTACACCGGCCTTGGCCAGTTGGTACACCGTGGCGGCACCCATGGCGCCCAAGCCGATGACCAGCGATTCATAACGTTCCAATGTCGATACTCGCTAGAGGGGAGGGCACATAGTTGAGTGCAGCCACGGCTAAAACACAAGGGGCCGATCAGCCTGTGGTTGCGCGAAACGGCCGGAACGCCGTCCACAGTTCCTCGGCAAAAACCTGCGGCTGTTCAAACGCCGCAAAGTGGCCGCCCTTGTCCACCGCATTCCAATAGAACAGATTGGCCCACGCCGCTTCTGCCCACGCCCGTGGCGGCTTGAAGGTTTCGGCGGGGAAAATGCTCGCGCCCATCGGCACCTGGATACGCTCCACACCGCCCCGCGCCGACGAGAAGAAGTCCGCACCACGAATGGTCGCGCCCACGCCTTCCCAGTACAGGCGCGCGCTGGACGTGCCGGTACCGGTGAACCAGTACAACGAGATGTCATCGAGCATCTGGTCGCGGGTGAGGGCGTCTTCGGGGCGGCCGTTGTTGTCGGTCCACTCCCAGAATTTTTCATACATCCACGTGGCCAGGGCCACCGGCGAATCGTTCAGGGCATAGCCGATGGTTTGCGGGCGGGTGTTCATCTGGTTGGCGTAGCCGGCCTTGTCGCTGACGTAACGCTCGATGTCCTCAAGGGCCTGACGCTCTTCTTCGGTCGGGTTGGCGGGTAATTGCGCCGGCACCACCATCGGCAAATTCACGTGCGCCGCCATCAACCCCTCGGGTGCCTGGCCGGCCAACGCGGTGGTGATGGCCGCGCCCCAGTCGCCGCCCTGGGCCACCCAGTGCTTGTAGCCAAGCCGCTGCGTCATCAGCACCGCCCAGGCGCGGGCGATGCGCGCCGGGTTCCAGCCTTGCTCGGTGGGTTTATCGGAAAAACCGTAGCCGGGAATCGCCGGCACCACCACATGAAACGCATCTTCAGCCTTGCCGCCGAACGCCACCGGATCGGTGAGGCGCTCGATCACATTCAGGAACTCCAACACCGAGCCGGGCCAACCGTGGGTCAGCAGGATTGGCGTAGCGTTCGGGTGCGGCGAGCGTGCGTGAATGAAGTAAATACCCACGCCGTCGATCCGCGTGCGGAACTGCGGGAAGCTGTTCAAGCGCGCTTCAAACGTGCGCCAGTCATAACCGTTGAGCCAGTAGTCCACCAGCGACTTCGCGGCATCCAACGGCACACCTTGCGACCAGTCCTCCACCAACTCCTGATCAGGCCAACGGGCCATGCGCAAGCGCAGTTGCAAATCCTCGATGGCAGCCTGGGGCACGTGCACCTCGAACGGGATGACAGCCTCCGTGGCCGGCGGCAATACCAAGGGGCGATGGGCGGAAAAATCGAATGTCGCGGGCATCTCTGTCTCCAGGGTTCAATTGTTTGTAACGACCGCTACAAAATAGCCTGAGCAGAAATCCCTCGTCAATGATATTGTATCGGCCGATACAGAATTGGCAGGTGACCCATGGCGAGAAAAATTGCGTTTGATTACGACCAGGCCGTCGAGAAGGCCAAGGTGTTGTTCTGGCAGCGCGGCTACGTCGCCACTGGCCTGCGCGACTTGCTCAAGGTCATGGACATCGGCGAAAGCTCCTTCTACAACTCGCTCAAGAGCAAGAAGCAGCTGTACCTGGCCTGCGTGCAGCGTTACGAAGACGATGTGGTGGCGCGGCGCCTGGAAGCCCTGGTATCGGCCCCCACTGCGGCCGAGGGCATCCGCGCATTTTTCAGCGTGATTCTCGATGACCTGGAAGGCGCACAGATGCCATCGCCCCTGTGCATGGTGGCCGCGATGGTGACGGACGTGGTGTTGTCAGACCCGGAGTTGCGCGAGCGCGCCGAGCAGGGGTTGGAAGCGGTGCGCGGCATCATGGCCGAGCGCCTGAGTGAGGATCAGGCCCAGGGCCTGCTGCCAGCATCCCTCGACCCGCAGGTGACCGCCACGGTGATCCTTACCTACCTGCAAGGCCTGTGGCGCATGGCGCTGGTGAAGTTCGAGCGACCTGGCTTCGAACGCCAGGTCGACACGTTTTTGCAGGGGCTGGGGCTATAGTCAGCGCACCACTTCCAGCGTCTGGATTTCATTCACATAGTGGGTCTGGCTCGACGTCGACTCCAGCGTCAGGGCGACGCCCAGGTCCTCGATAAACGCGCGCGACGACGCATAACCGTCCTGCTCGCAGGCCAACCGGATGGCATCGCCCGTCAACGACGCAAACACCTGGCGTGCCGGGAAGCGCTCGCCCACCTTGCAGGTCAAGGTGGTTTCGAGCGGTTTGTCGGTGGGCTTGACCGGCACGTTGGCCATCTTCAAGTGCGCACTCAGGGTCTGGCCCGGCGCCCAGCTCGTCGGCAATTTTACCTCGGCCTCACGGGTCTGCAGCACCTGGCCTTCGCCCACGCCGTTCATTTTCGACTTCAGCTGGATCAGGTCCGCCAGCATCAAACGGTCCACATTGAAGGCGGCGCCGTAGGCTTCGTTCTTCACCAGCAAACCGTCTTCGGCCTTGAAACGGATGGTGATCGGCGCGTCCTTGCCTGCGGCGTTCTTCGACAGGTAGCTGTAGCTCAACGTCTTGAACTTGGGTTGCAGCAGTGGTGCGTCGAGGCCCTGGAGCACGTTGGGCGGCACCGGCACATCGCCGAGGTTGGTTTCCGCCACGGTGCGCGGGTAATCCACCGGCGCGATGTCCGGCCGCAACAGCGCCAGCAACCCGGCATTCACGCCACCCTGCACCGAACAGCTCACACGGGAATACTTGCCCTCCGGCTCCACGATCAGCACCCGCTCCACATTGCGCAGCCCCGGCGCCTTGCCCGGCATCGGCTTGATCGCCTGCCAACTGTTGCCCACCTTCAACTCACTGCGCGTGTATTGCCCCTCGCCTTTTTGCAGCGCACCGGGTTGGTCGAGCAACGCCGCGAGGCGCGGGGCGACCTCATCAATCGGGCCGTCCACCGTGAAGCCCCAGAAGTAATACAGGCCCAACGGGCCAAGATCGCTGACCTCATCGTTATAGGACAGCAGCTTCAACCCCGCGATGGCCGGCGCACTCACCGGCACGGCCGAGGCCTTGGGTTCGGTGCGGTCGCGCACCGCGATCCAGGTGAAGTCCTTCTCCTGCTTGAGCGGCGCATAGGCCTGCCAGGCGTCGCGATGGGTGTTCAGGCGGCTGAAGAACGTCTCATCACAACGGGTGAAGGCCTTGAGCGTGTCGACCAAGGCGGCGTCGTCGGCCTGGGCAAAGGACGGCGCCAGCAGGGCAGACGCGAGCAGGGCAGCGGAAAACGGCAACTTCATGGGACAGGACTTCCTTATCGGCAGGCGAGGAACAGGGCGGGGGCATTATCCAGCAGTTGGGTGTCAGTCTCTAGTTGGCTGAGCGCATCAGGCGCAAACGCCAATTGCCGCCGTGCTGGGCGTGGCAGGCTTCTTCAGAATCCAGGTGAACGCAACGCGCCAATTGCACGGGCGGGATCTCGGCATCATGCAGTGCGGTGGCGGTCAACTCGCGGATACGCGCGTCCAACCTCGTCGCCACGGCCTGCGCCTGGCTGGCGCGAGTGTCGAAGACCCAGGTGATACGCAGGCTGCCTGGGAAGTCGGCGTAGTTGACCGTGTGGGTCAACCATTCAAACCCTGGGATTTCGGCTTTGGCGGTTTCGCAGGCGTCGGTGAGCGTGGCGACGAGGCGGCGCTCGATGCGGGTGCTGTCGCGTTTGGATTGAGCCATGGAAACCTCCGAAAGAAGACGAGCGCTATTCTTTGCGACCTTCACACACCGCCTTCAAGCCCAGCACGGTAGTGGGCGTCTGGCCAATATGTGTGGTGGTGCTCACCACCATGTTCGCGCCACTGTCGCCTTCCAAGTGATACGGCTTGCCGTCGCAGACTTTCGCGGCTTTCTGGTTGATGTTTTCCAGCAGGCCTTCACGGGAATTGAAGATGCTGCCATGGCTGGTGATCATGTACTCGCCCGGTGCCACTTCGTTGGCGCCGGTGAAGGTGCAGCCCGCCAGGGTTGCGGTGATGCAGCCGAGCAGCAGTAGTTTTTTCACGTCCATGTTCTCAAGTAGGGGGTTGAAGGCCGGGAAGTCTACAACACCGCCAGGCTATTTTTCAGCGCTGTGAAAGCACGCCCGGTCCTGCGTATGGATGAAAGGGAGCGCCGCGCTGCGGACAAGGCCGCCCAAACGCACACATTCCGGTAAGGCCAATCAGCAGAAAGATGGCACAATGCAATCAATTCCACGCAAGCATAAGGAGATGAGCCTTGCATCGCTGGATCAATCGCGTCGCTGTTCTCGGGGTTGGCGTTCGCTTCCCCTTGGTTTTGCTGGCACTCGCCACGCTGATGAGTGGGTGCCAAAGCACCAGTACCCAGGATGATCCTATGGCCGGCCTGCGTTGCTGGGCCTTCCGGGATGAAGCCTCCATCACGCGCAAGCAGGTTGACTACATCCAGGACCGCAGCGACAAAGGCAACTTGAAGTGCACGATCATGCTCGGCAACCTCTATGAAAGAGGTCAGGGCGTGTCGCGAGACATCCCGAAAGCCAAGGCGCTTTACCAGGCGGTGGCCGACGTCGATGAACAGGCTTACCTCTTCTTGGCTGATCTCGCTCAAAGCGATCTCGACGGGCCGCCGGACTATGTGAAAGCCCGCCAGTTTTACCGGCGCGCAGCGGCCATCAAGGACAGCGCCAGTGCGGAGCTCGGCTTGGCCAAGCTGATGGAAGAAGGCAAGGGCGGCCCGCAAGATCAGCAGGGCGCACTGGCGCTTTACCTGAGCGCGACCCGATCCAGTTTCGGCGAAGCCTGGGACGGTATTCAGCGGTTACGCGCCCGTGGTGTAACACTCAGCGCCGAGCAAGAGCAACGTTACAACCAAGTCTGGGTCGGGATCGCGCAGAGTCGGCTCAAGCGCAGGATGTGGCGTGTTCAAGACGAGGTGTCAGCCGTCTTCAAGCCAGGGCCTGCGGCCAAGCATGTCATCGTGAAAGTGCAATACCAGCAGGGCTCTGCGTTGCCTCAGTTGTCCATCGAGCACGGTTCGGGTGATAGCGCGATGGACCAGGCGGTGCTGAAGGGGCTGGGCGAATATCGATTTGAGGGCGAGCCGCTATTGCCTCCAGGGCGCAAGACCTGGGAAGTGCTGGCGGATGTCTACTTAAAGTCGCGCTGATAATCGACGCCTGACCGTCAAGCCAGTGAACTGACGGCACTTGGCAGCGATCGCCACCGAACGTCTGCCCAGAGCGCGTGGTCACAGCTTTGCTGATAACCTGCTAATAGCTCAATGCCATTCCCTTGGTAGTCCCATGAAAACCCTACGCACCGCCTTTCCGGCCGCTTTCCCCTTAGGCGTTTCCCGTGACTCGGAAACCGCCCTGTCGGACATCGAATTCCTGCACCGCATCAGCCTCGACCTGATCGGCGAGCAAGACCTCGAAGCCCTCTACGGCAAGATCGTCGACGCCGCCGTGTCCATCACCGGCTCGCAGTTCGGCACCATGCAGCTGCTGTGCCCCGAAGGGCACCCGTCCGGCCATGGCGGCCAGTTGCAGCTCTTGTGCTCGCGCGGTCTGCCACCGGAAGCGGTCGGGTTCTGGCAATGGGTGAGCCCCATGGCCTACAGCAGTTGCACCATGGCCCTGCAACTGGGCCAGCGCGCCATCATCCCCGACTTCGAAGAATGGCCCGACATCGCCGGCACCGATGACCTGCAAGCCTTCCGCAACACTGGCATCCGCTCGGCCCAGACCACCCCGTTGTTGTCCCGCGACGGGCGCCTGCTCGGCATGATCTCCACCCACTGGAGCACGCCGCACCAGCCATCCGAACGCGACCTGCGCCTGCTCGACATCCTCGCCCGCCAAGCCGCCGACCTGCTGGAACGCACCATCGCCGACGAAGCCCTGCGCGACGCCCAGGCTGAACTGCGCGCCCTCAACGAAACACTGGAGCAGCGTGTAGCCGAACGCACCGCCATGCTCATGCAGGCCGAAGAAAAACTACGCCAATCGCAAAAAATGGAAGCCGTCGGCCAACTCACCGGCGGCCTGGCCCATGACTTCAACAACCTGCTCGCCGGCATCTCCGGCGCGCTGGAACTGATGAACCGCCGCATCACCCAAGGCCGCCTCAGCGACGTCGACAAATACATGGTCGCCGCCCAAGGCTCGGCCAAACGCGCCGCCGTCCTCACCCAACGCCTACTGGCCTTCTCGCGCCGGCAAACCCTGGAACCGCGCGCCACCAACGTCAACACCCTGATGTACGGCATGGCCGAACTCATCCAACGCACCGCCGGCCCCGGCATCCAGATCGAAACCACCGGCGCCGCCGATGCCTGGACCGCCTTCGTCGACGTCAGCCAACTGGAAAACGCACTGCTCAACCTGTGCATCAACGCCCGCGACGCCATGCCCCAAGGCGGCCGCATCCAACTGCAAACCAGCAACCACTGGCTCGACGCCACCGCCGCCCGCGCCTACGACCTGGCCGAAGGCCCCTACCTGCGCCTGAGCGTCACCGACACCGGCACCGGCATGTCCCCCGACGTCATGGCCCACGTATTCGAACCCTTCTTCACCACCAAACCCATCGGCCAAGGCACCGGCCTGGGCCTGTCCATGATCTACGGCTTCGCCCAACAATCCGGCGGCCAAGTGCACCTGCACTCCACCGAAGGCGAAGGCACCTGCGTGTCCCTCTACCTCCCACGCCACCACGGCACCGCACCGGGGGATGAATTGGCCCCAGGGCAAGTGGCTATCGAAGTCGCCCAACACGGCGAAACCGTGCTGCTGGTGGACGATGAATCTACCGTGCGCATGCTGCTCGCCGATGTACTGGGGGAGCTGGGCTACACCGTGATCGAAGCCGCCGACAGCGCGGCGGGGCTGAAACTGTTGAGGTCGGATGTGCATATTGATCTGCTGGTGACGGATGTGGGGTTGCCGGGTGGGATGAATGGAAGGCAGATGGCGGAGGCGGGGATGGAGTTGAGGCCGGGGTTGAAGACGTTGTTTATTACGGGGTATGCGGAGAATGCGGTGATGGGGTATGGGCAGTTGGGGGCGGGGATGGGGGTGTTGACGAAGCCGTTTGCGGTGGAGGTGTTGGGGGGGAGGGTTAGGGAGTTGTTGGGGAGGTAGGGGTAGTAATTGTTTGATACGGAGGAGGGAGCCGATGATCGTCCGCTATCGGCCAGGAGGCAGACTATCTGTTATATGAGGGTTGGTCCTGTCCCCTTTTCCGGTCCAAAGATGGGCAAATGAAGTGGCGGTCGATGACGCAACTGGTAAGCGCAGCATTGGAGACTGTCAGATAGCCATTATCGATAGGTTTCGCTACGCTCAATCCGTCTGAACGGCTCACAACCAACCTAGGTAACAGCTGACAGTCCCCAAAAAATCACGCATGGAAAAGCATATGTCAGAACTCTCAGGAAATTCATCATCCAGAGCTATTGGAAGTGTTTACAAAGAGAATAAAAGATTTGTTGTAATTGGTTTGACTGGAAGAACTGGTTCGGGCTGTTCTACATCAGCAGAAATTCTTTGCAATGCCACCATTGAACTTCCAGAGAGTGCGTATCCCGGAATTACAAATAATGAGCTAAGAAAACATCGAATAATAAAGAGGTTTATAGAGCATCGATGGCAGCCGTTTAAGTGTCTTCAAGTTAGAACTGTGATAACTAGATACATCCTTGCATTGAGTTTTCCAGAATTTTGCCGCTTTGTTTCTGATGTGATGGTTAGAGATATACATAAGACTTCCGAGTTTCTGAGAGAAATAAAAGAAGAATATGAAGATTTGCATATCGAAATATCTGAATATCTCAGAATTCCTGAGAAAACACTTGATGAAATCGAAATTAAGCAGGAGTTTGCTTTTGATCTGTATTTCAAGAGGTTGCCATTTTTTTCAAACAAAATACGCGATGTCCTAAAAAATATCTCGATTGATGCGTACACAAAAATATATCAGAGTGCAGGCGACAATATTCGAGCCTCGGGGCAGGTAAACAGCTCTAAATTTGACGATTCAAAAGTTTTTCATTTTCCAAGAACTATAAACAAAATAATAAAATCAGCGCACCACGTAGCTCGGAAAAATAATGAGTCCTGCTTTATAGTGATTGATGCTATTAGAAATCCTTATGAGGCAATATTCTTTAAAGAGCGTTATGCTGGTTTTTATTTGGTTTCAATAAACACGGAAAATGACAATAGGCTCGCCCATCTCCGCAGTACGCATAAGTTTTCTGAGTCCCAAATAAAAGAGCTTGATGAAAAAGAGTATCCAAGCAAACTTTCAGGGTATAGCAAGTTTGTTTCCCAAAATATACAGAAATGCATAGAGATATCCGATATACATATACACAATCCTCGAAAAGAACAATTCAATAATGTTGAGCTAAAATGCCAACTTGCCTGGTATGTTTCTTTAATACAGCATCCGGGTTTGATAATGCCGACATCTATAGAAAGTTGCATGCAAATTGCTTATACGGTCAAGCAAAGTTCTGGCTGCATATCCAGGCAGGTGGGAGCAGCTGTTACTGATGAAGAGTTTTCTGTCAAGTCAGTTGGATGGAATAATACACCGCAAGGGCAAGTGCCATGCCTTCTCAGAAATGCCGAAGACTTACTTCTTGGTCAAGACACCTACGCATACAGTGAGTATGAAAGAAATGATAGTAAGTTCAGAGAGGTTTTACATGGGAAATTCGACAAGCTAAGAAAGTCATCCCTTTTGGAAGGTCGCAATTTATCTTTCTGCTTTAAAGATATGCAGAATGAAATAGATGGTGAAAAAAACCAAGTGCATACACGCTCACTGCACGCGGAAGAGAATGCATTTCTTCAGATTTCAAAGCATGGCGGGATGAAACTTAGAGGCGGGATATTATTTACTACAGCTAGTCCATGCGAGCTCTGCTCTAAGAAAGCCTATCAACTCGGAATCAGCAAAATTATATTCATTGATCCTTATCCCGGAATCGCCACTAGGCATACTCTTTTGGTAGGGAGGGATAGTCCAGAGCTACAGCTCTACAGAGGCGCAGTTGGCAGAGCATATCACCAGCTTTATCAACCAATAATGCCATACAAGGATGAGCTCGAAACACTGTTATCAATACCAGGCAATGCAAACAAAAAAGCTATTCGGACAAAGATGCTGGAAAAAGAAAATTTAGAGTTAAGAGAAGAGCTTGAGCGACTAAAGAGTCAACTAGATAATCTTGGTAGGTAAAGGTGGCTTCATACAGCTAATGAAGAAAGTGGAATTGCCAACGTTACCAAGAGGGGGCGGCTTTATTTTTTTTCGGAAAATAATTTCGTTCCCTTTCTTCACCGCTTTCGATTGTATTGATGGTGGGGTTAGCGTTCTAAAGTATGATGTTATGGCTTCGGTCAAAATTGTAGTTGGGGTTAGACATGTCGCCTGAAAATATCGAGATGATTCGGCAGTCGGCGCAGCGAGCGCTTGGGGCAATTAAGGCTGCCGATGGTTCCACAACAGCTGATAAGCACTTTTTGTTCAATTGCAAACAAGTGCATACGAAACGAAAGCTACCGCCATACTATCTGGTTTATTTCTTGCTGGTGGATTTGCTGGGATTTAAAAATCTTGGCCGTTTTGAAAAAATAGATTGGTCCATTCCCATCGATTTTAATGGTAGAGCATTTTTGCTTGAGCATGGCAAGTTTGGGTTTGGTCTTTATGCTCATGATCCTGAAATCGAAGGAGCGGCGGCAGAGGAAATTGCGACTCGCGTTCAGAAAGCTGTAAAGGCAGCGACTCCATTTTTTGATCATCTTGCTCGTCAGGCGATAGAGCTGTCTGAAGTAAACGTAATTAATAATAGTATTCCGCTTTTTTGCCGATTTGAATTCATGAGGGAGGCCTATAAATCTAAGTGTTCTGAATCGGTTGCTGAGGGTGTACTGCACGCCTTGAAGGTTAAGCAGGGAAATTTGCCATTGGGTATTTGGGCCTTTGGAGGGGCGAATTCAAATCTCAAACAAGAGGCGAACTGGTTAGGAATTTCTGCTATCGAATCATTTTTTAGTTGGACCGAGCACGTGCTTATACATATAGCGATATTAACTGGAGGCGTCACAACAGCACGTGAAGTGGCGGATTTGGCCGCGGCGGATTGGTCGCGAAAGTTTAAGGCAGTGTTCGATATAACGGGCATACAAGAGAAATCTTTATTTGATAGTGCACTTTCTTTACGGCAGGAACTCAGAAACCATATAGCTCATGGCGCTTTTGGAAAAGGTGGCGAAGCTTTCTCATTCCACTCCTCGGCGGGTGCCGTTCCGGTTTTGTTACCAGAAAAAACTGGAAGTAAAAAGTTTTCCCTCGGTAGTAACCTAAATTTCGATTATGAGTTGGCGTTTGGTGTGGTCGATATATTCATTATGCTCCTTTGGTCAGGAAAAAGGGCCCCGGCACAGTTATACATTCAAGGCAGCAGCTTGCCAGTAATTTTGACATTTTGCGCGGATGGGACCTACTCCCGTGCTATGGGATCACTAGAGGAGATGGAAGACTTGGTTGAGTATCTTTCCAACGTGGCTGATCAAGCTGCAAATATGGACTGGTAGTATCCGCTTCTGGCCGAAGGCAGACCCTGGGCTCCACAGGTAAAATCGAAGATTTAGCCCTGCTCCGGAATTCATCGATTTGATGGGAAGCAAAGTCGCCGAATCGTGACTGCGGCATACGACGATTCGGCGAACAGTCAGCTAGTGACTGGGATTTCTGCTATTCAACGAGGGCAGGGTACTTCGTGGTCGAGAAGTCTTGCCGTCATGAGCACGCCCAATTCGCTCAGTTGGTGAATCGCTAGCGCAATGTCACGGTGCTTACCGCTGAGGTCTTCCGAGAGGTCGAGCAGAAGAGTGCTAACCGAGCTAAAGGTCTCGTAGCTATTGGTAATGAGGCTTTCAGTGCTGGCGTCGGAACTGACGCTAAAGAGAATAGTTGGGTCCGATGAGGCTTTGCACATATTCGTAATTCCCTAAGTCGGGCCGTCACCCCATCGCTACTAAACAAGGGGGTGGCAGCTGTACGCAGGTTAGTAGACCGGGGAATTACGCAAAGCCGGCGCGCCCGGAGGCGCCCTGCGCACAGCCACCATCAAGCACCGACAGGGATGTCAGATTGATGAAGCTCGTGCACTCGACGTAATTGAACCATCAGGCTACTAAACCCGATCACCGAAAAATTCAGTGACCGCGCAACCTTAGATTCCACCACTCCAGCACACAAGCCAGCGGATTCTGGGCTACGCGTAGGCAATCGGGCAACCCACTCCCCACCTTTGGGAAATGTCCTAGGACGATTTCCTTATACCGTCACCACCACCTTGCCTACCTGCTGGTTCGCCTCCAAATACCGATGCGCCTCCTGCACCTCATCCAACGCAAACGTCTTCGCAATCACCGGCGCCAACGCGCCCGACGCGAGCCCATCCAAGATGAACGCTTTAGCCCGTTCCAACGCAGCCGGGTCGGCGACGATCTCGGCGTACAGATACCCCTTGAGCGTCAAACATTTGCCCAACACGGTAAGCAACGGAAACGGCGTCGGCTCGGCACTCAACGCGCCGTACTCCAGCAAGATCCCGCCCTGGGCCATGCTTTGGGTGAGGGCTTCGAAGCCCGGCCCGCCGATGGGGTCGAACACCACGCGGGCGCCTTTGCCGTCGGTCAGTTGCATCACGCGTTCCACCAGGTTTTCTTCATCGCTGACGATGACGTGGTGGGCGCCGGCGTCGAGCAGGGCTCGTTGTTTGGCGCGGGTGCGGGTGACGGCAATGGTAGTGGCGCCGACGCTGCGGGCGATCTGGAAGGCGGCGAGGCCGACGCTGCTGGAGGCGGCGGTCACCAGTACGAAGTCGCCTGTGGTGAGTTTGGCTTGTTCGACCAGGGCGCCCCAGGCGGTGACGTATTGCATCCAGGAGGCGGCGGCTTGGACGAAGCTGAGGTTTTGTGGGTGTTTGACGGTGAGGTGGGCGGGCACGTTGGCGACTTCGCCGTAGGTGCCCCAGCGGGCGATGTCGAGCGGTGGGATGACGCTGACGGCGTCGCCTACTTGGAGGTCACTGACGTTGGCGCCGACGGCGGTGACTACGCCGGCGGCTTCGTAGCCCAGGCGGCTGGGGAATTCGGCTTCTTGCAGGTAGGCGTGGTTGCGGAACATGACTTCGGCGCGGTTGAGGCCGAAGGCTTTGACGTCGATTTGCACTTCATCGGCGGCGGGGGCGGGTAAGTCGATGTCTTCGAGCTTCAAGACGCTGGCGTCGCCGTAGGCGTGGATTCGGACAATGCGTGCCATGGGGGTAAACCTCGGTGTTGATCGATAAGACGTTCAATTTAGGCTTGGGAAGGCGTGGGATAAAGGCCTAGGATGGCGCAACACTAGAAACAACGGGTTTCCAATGGACCGCCTTACCTTGATGGCCACCTTCGTCAAAGCCGTGGAACTGGGCTCGTTCAGTGCGGTGGCGGATGAGTTGAACCTGTCGCCGCAGTTGATCGGCAAGCAGGTGAAGATGCTGGAGCAGCACCTGGGTGTGTCGCTGCTCAACCGCACCACGCGCAAGCAGAGCCTGACCGACTTTGGGCGCACGTTTTACCAGCGCGCCAAGCTGATTCTGGCGGACATGGACGCCGCCGAAGAAATGGCCGCCGTCACCCGTGGCGTGCCCAGTGGGCGCCTGCGCATCAATGCGCCGGTCACCTTTGGCGTCAGCACCCTGGCGCCGCGTTTGCTGGAATACATGGTCAAGTACCCGCAGGTGTCGGTGGACCTGACCTTGTCCAACGAGCTGATCGACCTGGTGGAAGACGGCTACGACGTGGTGTTTCGCATCGGCGAGCTGGCCGACAGCGGCCTGACCGCCTTGCCCCTCAAGCCTTATCAGATGGTGTTGTGCGCGGCGCCGGCTTATCTGGCGCGGCGACCCACCCTCATCACACCTTGGGATTTGCAGGAACATGAGTGCCTGGCGTTTGCCTATTCGGACGGGCGCTCGCATTTGCAGTTCGACGGGCCGGAGGGGCGGCTGGAGGTGCCGATTACAAGCCGTTTGACGATTAATCAGGGCGACCCGCTGCTCTCGGCGGCAGTGGCCGGGCTGGGTGTGGTGTTGTTGCCCCAGGAGTTGGTGAACGACGCGCTGCGCAAGGGCACGTTGGTGGCGTTGTTGCCGGGCTACAGTGTGCCAGTGTTGCCGATGAACTTGCTTTACACGGCGGGTCGGCAGGTGACGCCGAAGGTGCGCAGTTTTGTGGAGTTTGTGAAGGGGGTGTTGGGGCGGTGATCAAGGGGGCGGGCCAGCGTCAGAATGGCCCGCCCCCTGTTCAGTTACGGCAGCACTTTGGCAATCGCGTCAAACGCGACCATGTCGTTGATCACTTTGCCGCCAGTGGGTTGGGTTTGGGCCTGCCACACCACGATCACCACGTTTTTGGTCGGGTTGATGTAAATGTACTGACCGAACGTTCCGGCTGCGGTGAAGGCTTTATCGGCCTTGGACGCGTCGGTCCAGCCGGGCCACCACATGGAGGCGAAATCGCCGTAGGCGGCGTCCGAACCGGTGACAGCGCTGGCAAAATTCATCCAGCCTTCCGGCAATACCTGCTTGCCACCGGCCTTGCCGCCGCTGAGTACGAATTGGCCGAAGCGGCCGTAGTCCTCAAGTGTCGCGCTGATGCCGCTGCCGCCCACTTCGTTGCCATTGGCGCCGTCGAGCCACCATTTGGCGTCGGTCTGCATGCCATAGGGCGCCCAGATTTTTTCGCTGAGGTATTGGGTGAGCGGCTTGCCCACGGCGGCGCTGACCAGTTGGCCGAGTACTTGGGTTTCACCGGTACTGTAGTTGGTGCGGGTGCCCGGTGGCGCGGCGGTGGAGAGAGTGGCCATGAACTTGAGCAGGGAGCCGGTCACTTGTTCGCTGCGCAGTTGGATCAGGTGGCGTTCGTCGGAGGTGGGGTCGGTGTATTTTTCGTTCCACTTGACCCCGGAGCGCATGGCCAGGATCTGCCGCACGGTGACTTGGTCATAGGCGCTGCCGGCCAGGGCGGGCAGGTAGTGGGTGACTTTGTCGTCCAGGCTTTTGATCGAGCCGTCCTGCAGGGCCGCGCCCACCAGGGTGGAGGTGACGGATTTGGCCACCGACATCGACATCCAGCGGGTCTCGGCGGTGTTGCCGTGGGCGTAGCGCTCGTCGACGATCTTGCCGTCCTTGAGCACCAGCAGCCCGGTGACGCGGTTGGTCGTCACGTAGTCGTCGAGGCTGTAGTGCTTGCCTTTGAAGTCGAAGGCCACCGGAGCCAATGGCTGGTTGCTGCGCGGCAGCGGGAACGGATGGCCGCCGGCCTTGATGGTGCGCACTGGGAACAAGCGGTCGGTATTGCGGAAGGTGGTCACCGCCAGTTCGGGGCTGAGTTTACCGTCGTAGATGGCCTGCACGTCGCCAATCGGTTCCTGGGCATGGGGGTAGGGCGGGGACGCGCAGGCGGACAGCGACAGTGCGAGTGTTGCGGCGCCCATCAACACGGGTAGGGCGCGGCGCTTGAAGCGCGGGAGCACGGGCATAAGAACCTCTTTGTTATTGTGGGGCGGTCTTAAGGGCTGCTGCACGTCAGCGACGCTGGCGTGCCGGAGCCAGCATGCGGTGGGTGATTTTTTTTGGCGCGCGGGATCGGGCCGGTTGATGCGAGGGATTGGGACAGGGGGCAGGGTGCTAGCTTTTTGCTAACTGAACGTTAGCTTTGAAGCGAAGTTCGAATGAAACCTGCTTGAAAGTAAAGCGGTGGCGAACGATACATTCGCCACCGATCTGGGAATCAATCGTGCAGGAATTAGTGGAGCAGCTTCTTGCACATATTCTTCACGTTGTCCGGTTTATCCTTGAGATTGAGCAGCTTGGGGTCTAAGTCGCCGTAAGGCGAGGACGTTTTTCTATCCTCTGCATCGTATGTCGCCATGGCTGCAGCGGCCTCTTCTGCCGCCTTTTTTATGTCCTCGGGCGTGGCTGCATTGGCACACTCCTTCAACTTGGCCTGCACCGTCAAAAACGCCGCGTTGCGCTTGACGATCGCTTCGTTTTCCTTGGCCGTAGCCGCGTTCTCGTTTGTTTTGCGTACATTCGGTATTAGCTGGTTGCCAAGTTCCGCATTGGCCGCCGCGACCACTGCTGGATCGCTGAGCAACGAGCCCATGAATGTCAGGAATGCCTGCTCACCCTGGCTCTCGGTCATCAGTACCGACAGTGTCAGCGGCTTGACGGCATCCTCACGTCTGACTGAGAACCAGGCGGACTCATAGGGGCTTGATGTCTCACCATTGACTGCATATCTGCGAGTACTCTTTGGTTGCAGAGCACCCAGTGTCACGGTGGCACCTGGGTTATCGTCTAGCGTTGGCTTGGTGCCTGGCGGCGTGAAGGCGAAGAACAGCGCGATATTGCGTTCCTCGCTCGGACGCAGGAATCGGGTGTCAATCGGCGCTAAGTAGGTCGCAATTCCCGGTCGTATGGCAAAGGTCGTATTGTCTAACGAGGGAACAATTTGCCCTTCAAATAGAAAGTCCGGCATATCGGTCAGGTACAACCCGCGCTTTGCAAATATTGTCTTGGTATCACTCGGCCAACCTGAGTTTTCCGGAGGTGTCCATGCGGTACCTGACGGCCCCTCTGTGAAGAACCGGCCACGAACGACCTGGATGCATTTCGGGAACTGATTGTCGGCTGTTTGGAAGTTGCGTGAGCCCTGGATCTTCCAAGTTTTCGACTGTCCGGCGGCAGTAGCAGCCCTGCCTAGAAAGTTAACTCCCTGACTGATTACAGCGGCGGCTCCTGCAGCTAACAGGTCCCTGGTACCTTCATCTTGAGCCTTTGCTTTGATCGGCGCAGGGACAACCATACAGTCGCCGACTGCGATTTGGAGTCCGGTCACAGGGCTAGCCGCAATGTATTCCGGTTTGGCCTGGTGCGCGCAACCCGTAAGCAGCAAGGTGCCGACTAGCATCACTGAGGTACTTTTTGTGTTCATGTTCCTGCTCCTTGTTTTACGACAGAAACGTTTCCTTGCTGTAGGTCACGGCCATTCATGCCGAAGGAGGGTGACTTGCAGGTTGCCTTCTCTTGCTGGCAATCGGTGATCCATTCTCTGTAGCGCGAGGCCTTGGCGTAGACCCCGGGCTTTCCCTTTCTTGCGCAGCCCTCTCCCCAACTGACGATACCCGCGAGATAGCGCTCGCCATCTAACAGCACGGTCAAAGGGCCGCCGCTATCGCCCTGGCACGAGTCCTTAGGGTCGGAGTCCTTGGCGAAACCGGCACACACCATGTAGTCGGTGATCTTTCCGTCATAGCTAGTACGGTCATTGCAGGTGTTGTCAGAGACTATCTGCAGATTGATATAGCGCAGTTTGCGTACACCCTGCTCGCCGCCTGCAACGATAGTTCCCCATCCGGTAACCCTGGCAAACGCCTGACTGGCCAAGGCCTTTGTTTCGCCGTCCTTAGGCAGAATGGGAATGGCTAGAGAAAACTTTCCGGCTCCTGATGAAGCCAACTGCAGCAAGGCGACGTCATGGCGCGGCGGTTCGCCCGAAAGGTAGAGGGGATGCAAGATGATTTTTTGCACTTCGATACGCATAGCGCCGCCGTTCGGACCGACGTCGGTGGTTCCGACCAGTACGCTGACCTGAAACGGTTGGGTGTTCTTGTCGACGCAATGGGCCGCAGTCAGCACCCAGGTGTTAGCGATCAGTACACCCCCGCAGAATGGGCGGCGGTCCAGACCAACGTTGTCGCCTCGGATTAAGCCTACCTGCCACGGATCATCGCCGAGCTTCGCTTCATCGCCTCCGATGATTCGGGGTTCTAGCAACTGCACGCCGTAGCGGTCGAGCAGATAGTCATTGAGAAGAGGGTCGGAACCACGGGGCTGGCTCGGCCAGGTCCAGGGGTCGGCCTGTAAGGCGCTGTTGGCGCAAAGTAGCAGAAGCGCAACCAGCAGAGTTCGGCCCTTCATAGCGCACCCTCTCTCATCAAACTGATACTCACGGTATCCTGTGGCACGTCGAGGCTGCTCAGGCGCAAGGCCACACGGGACCGCTTGATCCCCTGGGCCTCGATTAGCGCACGAAGTCGCAAACCTCGGAGCATGGCGCTCCGTGAGGCTTGAATTGGATTTGAATCGACGACTTCACCCACCTTGATTTCGATCGTGGCGCGGTTCTGCTCCACCTGCTTACGCCAACGTTGGAGAGTGGATACTTCGCCCGAAGTGGGTAAGTTGTCCGACTTAAGGCGAATGGCTTCCACCGTTTTGTCTTGCAGTCTGACGCTACCGACATAGCCGATCTTGCCATCAGGCAGCATGACCTGCGCCCAGCCTCGAGGCGTCTTGCTTTGCAAGACTTCGACTTGCTGGCCCTGCTTCAGATAGGTGAGCGCTTGGGATTCGGTGCTGTTAGGTCGGTTCCTGACTGTGATGTCGTAGTTTGCGAAAGCGGTGGTGTTAATACGCCCGTTTACTGATGGGGTTTTTAGCGAACCGCCCAGCATTCCGACATCAATCTGACTGCTATTGGTCAGGGCTGTGGTCACTAAACGTGTACTTTTCAGTAGCATCAGGTGCTTGCGGGCTGTGGCTGAGAATGGTCCGGCCGGATAGTTGTCGATGAACAGCGGGAGTGCCGAAACCAGCTCGTCATCGGTTGCATTTGCGACGGTGTAGAACCAGTTTTCCATCTCGTCCTTCGCCAGATTCTGGTTGTCCATGAACATGATCTGACCGGAGTTGAATGCGGCAATCAGCGGTTCCTGCCGACTCTGTGTTAGGCGCGCAACTACTCCGCTGGTTGAGTTGAATATCTGATAGGCCGGCTGGTTCTTTGTGGTCAGCAACTGCACCAGGCTGCGGGTGAAGATGCTGCCAGACTTGGGGTCATCACCAAGGAGTAAGCTGTAAGAAGGGCGTCCAGCCTGTGCGGCGAAATAGACGAGGAAGCCTTTTGGCTGCTTCGGGCTACCCGAGCCGGTCGCTTGGTATTGATTGCTGGCAATACCTTGTACAGGCCTTACAGCGGTGAGCCTCTTGGGGTCCAGTCGCTCTTCATCGGCGACGGGTGCAGAAAAAGGGTTGCTCCTGCAGGCATCGAGGATGATGACCGTAGTGCCGGCGCCCGTTTTTTGAATTTCCTCGACCAGGTATGGCAGGCTGATGTACGTCGCTGTCTCGTCGCCTGGAGGGCTGAGCTGCGCATCTGCGGGTACCAGGTAGTTGGTCCTGTCGACTTCGATTCCGTGACCGCTGAAATACACGATGGCTATGTCGCCAGGATGCAAGTTGTCCCTGAACTTTTCGAACAGATCCAGCAGGTCATTACGACCCAATTGCTTGTCCGACGGCGGTCGCATTACATCTGTCTGTGGGTCTAGCTTCTTGAGGGCGTTGAACACTAGGTCCGCGTCGAAGGGTGGGGTGGCCAGAGGGTTGGCATGTTGGTAGCTGCCAATACCCACGACGAGTGCGCGTTTTACCGGCGCCGTTCGTTCTTGGGCCCAGGTCGGCAAAGCGGCCAGCTCCGGACTGGTAGGGGTGGGCTGCGGATCAGCGAGAGCTGCTCCCGCATAGAGAACTGTCCCGGCAAGCCAAAATCCTGGTCCTCGATGCTTCCGTGCGTCGTGTAAATGGGATGTCATTCCGCGAGGCCTTACCTAATCCTGTTTGCAAAGCAAGATTAGCTAGTAAATGGCCATCATCCAGCGCTGAATAGATTTTCTAGTGCTTACTCCAATAGCGATGATTTGCACCCTGCCTAGCGGTTGTTTCTGCAAGTGACCTTTGAACCCCTCATGTAAAGCTGCGTGTGAGGCGAGCATTTGCATTATTGAGTTCATTGCGTCAGAGAGCGGCATTAATAGGCAGCGATTGTCGAGGTGGAGTCTTAAACTCCGGGATGAGGGGTAGTGTGTCCTGGATGTTCGCTGTTGGCCGATAGCTAAATCTCCCAGCTAGGCGCAATTAAGCCCAAACCAGCCCCTTTCCTCCCAAACAGGTCTACCATGCCCTCCCGGCAGTGGTTCCACGCGCTACCGATCTCCCTCTTGCAAGGTATCGCCCATGTCCATCGACCAAATCTCCCTCCCCAAAGGCGTCGGTCCTCACGCCACCAAGCTTCTCGACGCTATCACCGGCGCTTCCACGCACGAAGAACTCAACCGTGCCGGCGGCAAGGCCGAAGGGTTTGTGCTGGGGCTGGAAGCCACCAAAGCCATCAAAAGCCAGATCGCCGAGTCGCTGTATGTGGCCTACGACGACGCGGCGAGCAATCGGGCAACTGAATTGAAGGGCTAGGCGTTAGCGCCAGGCAGGTTTTTTCGGGTCCGGATTAAACGGCCTCAGCGACTGTTGCCAAGCGGGCGCCGGCAAGTTGCTGCGGCAGGCGCACCAATGCACCGGTGTGGGGTTATTGATGTCGCCCCAGCCCTTGGCTTCATAGGACGCCATGATCTCGCTCAACCGCCAGACGTCACCGGCGCCGGCGATCAACTGCGTGTGAGGCGGCGGCGTGGGGTTGATCGTCAGCGGCGGGTTGGTGGAGTCCAGCAACCAGTAATCCTTCACCAGCCCGCCTCGGGACACGACGTTAGGGGCCAGGCGCGGGTTCATCGACGCGGGGTCGGCTTCGATCCGGCCCGCCACGTTATCGCGGATGGGAATGCCGTCGGCGGTCCAGAAATACAGCGTAAACCCCCTCGGTAGTGCAAAAGGCGGGAACCCGTCCCCGCAGGCCAAGCCATGTCCCGACAATACAATCGCCATGATGATTCCCCGCTCGTTCAAGGTGTGCCGAGCGCCCCTTCGCAGGAGGGCGCGAGTTGAATTCAGAACGTTCGGGGTGGGGGGAATATTCCAACCGCTGGCAAAAATAGCGAAGAAACCTTGTCATGAGGGTGCGCTACAGTAGGGGCCTGACGCTGGCCCGATAGAAAGGAACGCCCATGACATTGACCGTCGACGATTTGCTCAGCCTGGCCATGGCCAACCCCATCAACGCCGAAATCACCGCGCGCCTGCCTGACCTCGGGGTAGACCAGTGCTTTCTCACGGCGGGCTGCCTGTTCCAGGCGGTGTGGAATCATCAGTCGAATTTGCCTGCGGCCCAGGGCGTCAAGGACTACGACGTTTTCTATTTTGATACCGACTTGTCCTACGAGGCCGAAGACGTAGTCATCCGGGCGGCCGAGCGGTTGTTCGAGGACCTGGGCGTCAATGTCGAGGTAAAGAACCAGGCGCGGGTGCACCTGTGGTATGGCGAACGCTTTGGGCGGCCTTATCCGCAGTTGCACACGGCCAAACAGGGGATTGATCGTTACCTGGTGGCGGGTACGTGCATCGGCTTGGAGGTTGCGACGGGCGAGTTGTATGCACCGTATGGGCTGGAGGACGTGGCGCAGGGCGTGCTGCGCATCAACCCACTGCATCCGGAACCTGAGTTGTTCAAGCAGAAAGCCCGCAGTTATCAGGCGCGCTGGCCTTGGCTGGAAATAGTGGAACCCTGAATGGCGGTGAACTTTTACCCGCGTCCTGCACGTCCAAGCTTGAAATGCCCAGCCAAGGACCGACTATGACCTTCTTCATCTTCCTGCTCGCCTGCGCCGCCGCTGCCAGTACCGGCATGCTCTTTAAACCGGGGGCCTGGTATGAATCCCTGGTCAAGCCCAGCTTCACGCCGCCCAATTGGCTGTTCCCAGTGGCGTGGACGATTATCTACCTGCTGCTGGCCTGGGCCGGTTACCGCCTCAGCCTGATTCCGGGCAGCCAAACCGTGTTGGCGCTGTGGGCGGCGCAGATTGCGTTGAACACCTTGTGGACGCCGGTGTTTTTCGGCGCCCATCGCATCCTCGCCGGGATGGTGATTCTGGCGGTGTTGTGGCTGACCGTGGCGACGATGGTGGTGCTGGCGGTGCAGTTGGACTTGATCACCGGCTTGATCCTGTTCCCGTACCTGGCGTGGCTGTGTGTGGCGGCGGCGCTGAACTTCTCGATCCTGCGGAATAACCGCTGATGGCCGTTAAAGCCTGGCCCGCCAGCGAGCCCGAACGGGCCGAGATGCGGCGCTTCAACCAAAAGCTCGCCTGGTTGCCGCGCTTCAAGATCCGCAATCGCGTCACGCCGCGTTTGATCCAGGCGCTGTTGCGGGTCAGTCAAACGATCAAGAAAGCCCCTCTGGCTGACACCCACTACGTCGACACCGTCCCCGTACGCATCCTGCGCCCCAGCGGCAAGCCCAAGGGCGTGGTGCTGGATATCCACGGTGGCGGCTGGGTGATCGGCAATGCGCAGATGGATGACGACCTCAACCTGGGCATGGTCAACGCCTGCGACGTGGCGGTGGTGTCGGTGGATTATCGGCTGGCGGTCGACACGCCGGTCGAAGGGCTGATGGACGACTGCCTGGCGGCGGCGCGGTGGCTGCTCACCACTGAGGAGTTTGCCGGCTTGCCGGTGATTGTCGTTGGCGAATCGGCCGGCGCCCACCTGGCGGCGGCGACCTTGCTGGCGTTGAAGCAATGGCCAGCGCTGCTCCAGCGGGTGAGCGGGGCGGTGTTGTATTACGGCGTCTACGACTTGACCGGCACACCCAGCGTGCGCACAGCGGGGCCCGACACCTTGTTGCTGGACGGGCCGGGCATGGTCGAAGCACTGCGCCTGCTCACGCCGGGGTTGAGCGATGAGGCGCGACGCCAGCCGCCGTTGTCACCCTTGTATGGCGACTTCGACGGCTTGCCGCCGGCGTTGATGTTCGTGGGTGAGCTGGACCCGTTGAAGGATGACACGCTGCTGATAGCCGAGCGATGGCCGGGGGCCGAGGCGCATTTGCTGCCGGAGGCGGCCCATGGGTTTATTCATTTTCCGGTGGCGATGGGGGCGAGTGTGCTTGCCTACAGCCGCCGGTGGATCAGTCAACGCGTCGGTGGGGGAGTACTCAATCTTCCTTCATCCGGGTAACCTTGCGCTCCCCCCATTCAAGCCAAGGACAGCACGTGAAGGTTCTTCAAAGATTCATCGGTCTATCGGCGCTTTGCCTGCTGGCCGGCTGTGAGCAAGTCACCGAGAAAACCCTGCGTTTCGACGTGCCCTACGGCTACTTCGAGACCGCCTGGCGCCAGGACGTCACCGGCAAGGGCCAGTTGACCTGCAAGGTGACCACCGACACCCAGGACCGTGGCGAGAAGTGGGTGCCTTCGGTCATCCTTGCGGCCGCCGAGGATGCGGCCGAAGACGATACGTTGTTCCTTTCCAGTTATTCGCCGGCCGGTACGGACCAGCGCATTTTCAACCTGCGCACGTTCAACAAGGCCAAGCCGGTGATTGATACGGAGATTCACCAAACCCTCGACCAGAACGGCGTTTATACCCTACGCCTGACCTGGCAAACCGATGGCGCTATCGGTTACCAGATCGAGAACGGCGGTCAGTGGGAAGACAAGCAGCTCGTCCAGAAGCCCGGTTTCCGTGTGCGTCATGTGAGCGTGCATGCGTCGGGCATGAAGGGCAACGCGGTGTGTGAATTGCGCCAGTGACGGGGTTGAGACTTCGCGCATTCGCCGCCTGAAATGCGCGCTTGTTTTTTTTACAATTGCCCTCAAATTGACAGTACGCCAACCTGCCATTTGGGACAGTTCATGCAGTGCACTTTTGACCCGCCGAACGGATTTACACCGACTGTACAAGATAGCTTGCGAGCCATGGCCAGCAAGGCTTTTGACGCGTGCAAATTGCAGTTCTCCAGTCGTGATGACCATGCCCAGCCACACTGTCGGTTTCATTTGGGCGGCTTTGTGGGCAATACCGGGGATATCTCGGGCATTCACCTCACCTTTTCCGGTGAGAAGCATCTGTCCGATCTGACAGCTGCCGCTTCTACGCTGGAGCAACTGATCCACCATGAGCTGGTGCACTTCTTCCAAATACATCTGTGTGGTCGGGAACCTTTCGAGTATCTGCCGAAATGGTTTTATGAAGGCATGGCCGTCGCCTTTTCAGGCCAAGGGCTGATTGCCCGCAACAGCCACATGGACACGGACTACCGACGGTTCGGCGGCAAGTCGGGCTGGGAGCGTTTCTACCTGATGAACCAGCATCGGGACTTGGACTTCAGCAGGCCACCCTTCGATGCACTCTATGACTCATGGGGCGCCTTGTTCATCTTTGCCGTGTCTGAGCAGCCGAATATTTTTCCGAACCATGCGGTGACCGGTAGCGACGGTTTCCTGCAGGCAGCCGTGGGTGATGCCGAGCGCGCCAAGGCCATTGCCATCCTTGAAACAGCGGCCTCTTCAGGTTTCGAGGCAGCGCTCAAAAAGCACACCCACAGAGCGCAGATGCTGGAGAGCGACTTCCGTGAATTCCTGGCGCCTGACTGACAGGTGGAATCGCCAACGGGCACGCTGTGGGAGGGTGATTTGACGCTAAAACCCAGCATTCGCGCGGCCACCCTCACCGATATCCCCGAGGTGCTGGCCTTCACTTTACAGGCACGCGCCGAGCTGTTTCCCAAGCTCAGCGCAGCCGGCGTGCCTGCCGACCTGGCGAACTTTGAATCCACCTACCTACAGGGCGACGGCCAATTCCTGATTGCCCGCCACGGTGGCGCAATCGTTGCCGCTATTGGCTATCTGCCCTACGACTAGCGATTTCCTCAGTTGGATTATCACGCGATCAAGACGGTAGAGGTGGTACGCCTGTTCGTGCTTCCGGCGTTCCGGCGTGGCGGATTGGCCGGTCAGTTGTATCGAGCGTTGAAGGCCTTGGCCAGACAGAACGGGGTCGATGCGCTCTACCTGCACACGCATCCCTTCCTGCCGGGTGCCATCGATTTCTGGGTGCGCCAAGGCTTCAGCGTCATCGACATCGAAGACGACCCTCTCTGGCAGACCACCCACATGGAATACCGCTTCGCGCCGGCGGTTTAGGGGGGGTGTTGGGAAAAATCCTACGAATCAGAAGGATGAAACCTAACTATCCCGTTGTTCCTTCCCTTGATCATTCATCCCCTTCGGCCTTCTGAGCCGCAAGGGATGGCAACCCCAGGGGAAAGGAGGCGGTATGTATCGCGCGTTAGTGGTGGATGAGCACCCGTTTATCCGCGCATCGGTCAAAGCGTTGCTGGCCGGGCAAGGGTTCGGCGCTGTGGGTGAAACCGACAACGGCGCGCAGGCGGTGCAATGGGCGAGCGAGCGGGCGCCTGATCTGGTGATCCTGGAAATCATGCTGCCCGACCAGGAGGGCCTGGATGTGATTGCCCAACTGACCCGCCTTAACCCTCCATGCAAGGTGCTGGTGCTGACCGCGCAATCGGCGCAGTGCTATGCCACCCGCTGCCGCAAGGCCGGTGCGGCGGGGTTTGTGTCCAAGTGCGATGCGTTGGAGGAACTGGTGAAAGGGGTGAAGACGCTGATGGACGGCTATACCTTTTTCCCCGACCTGGCCACTCACGCGGTGCGGCGCGTGGATGTGCAAAGCACGGACGGCGAGTTGATTGCGCGGTTGTCCGAGCGTGAGCTGAGCATCTTGCAGCAGTTGTCCCTGGGCCTGAGCAACAAGCAGATCGGTGAGGCGCTGCGGATCAGCAACAAGACCGTCAGCACCTACAAGACCCGCCTGATCGAAAAACTCAACGTCAAGTCGGTGGTGTACCTGGCGGAATTCGCCCGGCGTAACGATTTGGTGTGAGGTTGTGCGTGGGAAATTTCCTACAGATTGGTGGGAAGGAAGCTACGGGTTAGGTGATGTCCAGTGCCGATAATCGTGGCTCATCCGGCTTGTGGGCCGGGCCTCGATCAACAGGCGACACCCCTGGCAGGCCGTCGCTTTCATCAGGGCTTCACACATGAACATCAAGTCAACCTTCGCACAGTGTTTTGCAGTATCGGCTCTGGCGCTGGCGGCGTCGCCGGCCATGGCGGCCTGTACTTGGGACTCTGGCAACGGCACCCCCAAGCAACTTACGTTGGCCGCCGGCACGGTATTCGCGCCGCGTGACGTGCCCATCGGCACCACCCTCAACAACAACGCACCGATCCGCACGGTGCCGTTCAATGACCGCCTGGTGTGTGGCCTGGTCGCGCGCTACAGCACCACGCTGATCGGCCCGCTGGCCACGAATATCCCGGTGGACGTGGTACGGGTGCCGGCCAGTTCGCTGTTGCAGACCAATGTGCCGGGCGTCGGCCTGGCCATTTACATGACCGGGTTCGCCACTCAATGGCAGGGGCAGGCGGACAACCCGAGCCGGTTTGTCCCGTTCGAACTCAACCTGAATATTTCCTACGCCCTCAGTGGCATGAGCGGCGCCTTGATGCGCTATACGCTGGTCAAGACCGGCGACATTGCCCCCGGCACCCACACCATCAATCAACTGGTGGCCAAGGGCGATTCGGACCGTGGTCATATCTTCGACCTGACGTTCACCGCCACCGTGACCGTGGCCGGCTGCTCCATGCCGACGGCGCCGGGTGACCAGATCACGGTGCCCATGGGCACCTGGGAGAAACGCGTGTTCAACGGTAAAAACTCCACCACGCCGGCCCAGCCGTTCGCGATCACGCTCAACTCCTGCATCGCCGGCAGTAACTATCCGAGCAACGCCAACGGCTATTTCAATGGCAACTACGCCAATATCCAGATCGATGGCAACAAGACCTCGAACATCCTCGACGCGGCCAACGGCATCTTGAGTTTGTCGAGCGATTCCACGGCCCAAGGCGTGGCCATCCAAGTGCTGCGCAACGACAACACGCCGATGAACCTGGGCCAGCCGGTGCGGCTCACGCAGATCGTCAATGGCACCACCACGGTGCCGCTCAAGGCGCGGTATATCCAGACCGCCGACGGACCAACGCCCACACCGGGCTCAGCGAATGGCTACGCGAGCTTTTCCGTGACCTATCGCTGAGCTTTCCCAGCGCAATACCCACCACGCCACCGGTTCATCGAGCCTGTGGCGTGGTTTTTTTTGGGTGAATGTCCGGAACTTTTTTGTGGGAATTTTCCTACAAGTGAGGCGACGTTTCCTACATAGCCGTACTGCCCATCTTTCGATAATGAACCCAGACGAAACGCGCTGACCCTTACCTGGGCCGCCACGTCGCCGAGTCTGAAGGCCTTCATTCGGCCACCAGACACTCCTTCATAACTGTGGATGTGATCATGAAAAAGTTTGCTCTCAAAGGTTTGACCCTCGCCCTGGTTCTGGCAGGTGCTTCGCAGGCTGCATTGGCGGCCGACGGCGAAATCAACTTCATCGGCAGCGTCACCGACAACACCTGCCCGGTGGTGGTCGAGGACCTCAACGGTTCGGCCGGCGCCGGTGATGTGGGCCTGGGCAGCGTGCCCGTGACGTCCCTGGCGTCGGCCGGCCAAGTGGCAGGCGGTGGCGCGTTCACCCTGACCATCGACACCACCGCCCCAGGCTGCAGCGTGACCGGCAAGAAAGCCGTGGTGAAGTTCCTGTCCCTGAGCGGCAACGCCGGTGCCAGCGGCCAGTGGATCGGCCTGTCGCCGGAAGCCGGTGTGGCCACCAACGTCGCCGTGCAGATCAAAGACGCCACCGGCAAGGACGTGCAAGTGGGCCTGGAGTCCTCGCCGTACCTGGACCTCACCCAGCCGCTGCGCTTCACCGCCAACTACATCGCCACCGGCGCGGCCACGGCGGGCCCGGCCAATGCCAAGGCGGCGTTCACCGTCGACTACCAGTAAGCCCTGTGCAACGCCCCGGCCCATTTGGGTTGGGGCGCCAAGAGGAGGATCGAGATGAAACGTTTTGCGACCCCTTTCAAAACCACGCCTTTCAAAACCACGGCGCTACTTGCCCTGATGCTGCTCAGCGGCATCAGCCAGGCCGGTGTGATGCTCGGCGGCACGCGCATCGTGTTCGACGGCAACAAGCGCGACGCCTCTATCACCGTTGGCAACACCACCGCTCAACCTTACGCGGTGCAGACCTGGGTCAACACCGAGGCGGATGACAACACCACGCCGACCCCCTTCGTGGCGACGCCGCCGCTGTTTCGCCTGGACCCGCACAAAGAGCAGATGGTGCGCATCCAGAAAGTGCCGGGCGCGCTGCCCGAGGACCGCGAGTCGGTGTTCTATTTCAATGCCCAGGAAATTCCGGTGGCCGCCAAGGCCGACGAGAACACCCTGAAGATCGCCATGCGCACCCGCATCAAACTGTTCTACCGACCCGCCGGCCTCCAGGGCAATACGCTGGATGCATTGCCGAAACTGCGTTGGAGTCTAGTGCAGGAGCAGGGCAAGACCCTGCTGGAGGTGAACAACCCGTCGGCCTTCTACGTGTCGTTCATTGGCGTGAAGGCCATGGGCGGCGGACAGACCGTCGAGGTGGACGAGCCGAAAATGGTCGCCCCCATGAGTCGCCAGCGCTACGCACTGCCGGGGTTCACCGCCCGCACCGGCGAGGTGATGTTCTCCGCCATCAATGATTTCGGCGGCTACAGCGAGCCCAGCAAAGTCGCCATCACCAGCGCCCCCTGACGCTGTCGCCCATTCCCTTGCGAACCTGACCACACGTTGCCGCCGCAGCGTGATGGCCTCGTATTGAGTGCTGCCATGCGAACCTATGCCTTGAACCTTGACTGCCTGACCGTGCCCTTCACGCCTTTGCGCTTGTCCGCCGCCGTGCTGGCCGCGTTGATGGGCGGCGTGGCGTTTGCCGAAGAGCCGGCGAAGTTTGATGCCAGTTTCATGCAGTCCTTTGGCGGTACCAGTGCCGGGCCGAACCTGGACCTGGATGCCATCGCCAACAGCGGCAGCATTGGGCCGGGCACCTACCCGGTGGTGATTCGCCTGAACCAGAGCTTTTTCGATCGCCGCGACATGACCTTCGCCAAGGATGAAGCCAGCGGTGAAGTACGGGTTTGTTTGTCCGAGGCGTTTCTCAAGGAACTGGGCGTGAAGCTGGAGGCGTTCCAGGTGCCGGGTGAAGCGTTGCCGGCATGCATTGACCTGGCGGCCATGGTCGAGGGCGCGTCGGTGAGTTTCGACGCCAACCACCTGGCCCTCGATATCAGCGTGCCGCAGATCGCCCTGCGCCGGGATGCGGCCGGTTATGTCGCACCCCAGGACTGGGACCGTGGCATCAACGCAGCGATGCTCAACTATCAGTTTTCCGCAGCGCAGACCCAGTCTGACTGGCGCGGCAGCGGCAGCCAGTACAACCTGTATGCCAATGGCGGCTTCAATCTGGGCGACTGGCGTTTTCGCAGCAGTTCTTCGTTTCGCCAGGATGAGGAGGGCCAGCAGGATTGGCAGCGCAGCAACACCTACGCGCAACGTGACCTGACCGCACTCAAAGGCACCCTGACCCTGGGCGAGAGTTTCACGCCGGGGGATGTGTTCGACAGCATCCCGTTTCGTGGCGTGCAGGTGGCGTCGGACATGGGCATGTTGCCGGACTCGATGCAGGGGTACGCGCCGATCATCCGTGGCATTGCCGAAAGCCAGGCCAAGGTTGAAGTGCGCCAGAACGGCTTTTCCCTCTACACCACCTACGTGGCCCCCGGCGCGTTCGAGATCGATGACCTCAACGCCGCCTCGGGCAGCGGCGACCTGGAAATCATCATTACCGAGGCCGACGGCCGCGAGCGCCGTTTTACCCAACCCTACGCCACCCTCGGCAATATGCTGCGAGAAAAGACCTGGCGCTACAGCATGACCCTGGGTGAATACAACGCCGTGGACGGCGGGCAGCGTCCGTCGTTCGCCCAGGCTTCGTTGGCCTACGGCTTGCCCTTTGACCTGACGCTGTACGGCGGCCTGCTGGGCGCGGATTTCTACCGCGCCGGGGTGGTGGGCGTCGGCAAGAGCCTGGGCAGCCTGGGGGCGGTGTCGGTGGATGTCACCCAGGCCCAGGCGGATGTGCCCCAGGCGCAGGGCGGCCAGCAAAAAGGCCAGAGCGTGAGCGTGCGTTATGGCAAGGCCTTCGAGACCGGCACTTCGGTGCGTTTCGCCGGGTATCGCTATTCCACCGAGGGCTATCGCGACTTCGAGGAGGCCGTGCGCCTGCAGGACCCCAACGACTATTTCGGCCTGTCCAAGCGCAGCAAGGTCGAGGCCAGTGTCAACCAGGCCCTGGGCAGCCGTGGCTCGTTCTACCTCAACATGAGCCAGCAGCATTATTGGGGGGCTTCGCGCCAGGACAAACAGATGCAACTGGGCTTCAACACCCAGCACAAAGGCGTGACCTACGGCGTGTATGCCAGCAAGACCCTCACCGACAACTACGGCGAGAACAACCAGGTGGTGTTCACCGTGTCGATGCCCATCGGCCAGACCCGCAGCACGGCTACTTACTCGGTCACCCGCAACAATGACGGCAGCCTGGACCAGCGTGCCGGCCTCAGCGGCAACGACGGCAACCTGACGTACAACGTCAACGCCAACCGCTCGGACCTGGCCGGCAACAATGGCTCGGCACTGGTCGGTTACCGTGCGCCGTATGCCCAGTTGGGCGCAGGTGTGAGCGTGGGCAATGGCTACCGGCAGGCTTCGGTGAGTGCATCGGGTTCGGTACTGGCCCATGGCGATGGCGTGGAGTTCGGCCAGACCCTCAGCGAAACCGTGGCCCTGGTGGAAATCAAGGACACCCCCAATGTTGGCGTGCTCAATGCTCCCGGCACCCTCACCAACAAGAAGGGCTATGCGCTGGTGCCCTACGTGACGCCGTATCGCAAGAACCGCGTGGCCCTGGACACCGGCGAGCTGGACACCAGCGTCGACATCGACGACGGCGTGACCAATGTGGTGCCGCGCCGTGGCGCAGTGGTCAAGGCGACGTTTGCCGCGCGTCGCTCGGAAAAGGTCGTGCTCAGTGTGCGCTTGCAGGATGGTTCGTTGCCGCCGTTTGGCACCACGGTGCTCGACGACAAGGGCGTGAGCGCAGGTGTGGTCGGGCAGGCCGGGCAAGTGTTGATCGCGGTCGACGAGGGCAAGGTCTACAGCATGAAGTGGGGCGAGAAAGCCGCGCAGCGTTGCACGGTCGAGCTGGATATCAGCCAGACCGCACCAGTGGATGGCTATCGGGTGATGGAGGCGATCTGCAAGGCACCTTGAAGTGGAAGAGGCTTTATCTGAAGGAATATTCGCCGGGAAAATTCCTACAGTTTGCGGGGAAGGAACTTACATTTCCAAGTAAGGCCGACGCTCATGATTCCTCCCGCCATAGAGATGTTTGAACTTCTTCAATAGCCAGGTTGTTAGCGACGCTTTAACTGAACGAACAGCCAAAACACTTAACGTGTTTTAACGGATGCGCGCTGTTCTTCGGGATGGGGATTTAGATAAGTGTCGGTAGTGTCTGTTTGGGAAGTCGGGTTTCTGGGCCTAACCATAATTAACCCTAGAGTTGAACTCATGAAAAAGATTGTCGCTGTTACTGCCGCTGCTGTTGCCATGGGCCTTGCTTCCTTCGCCAACGCGGCCACGCCGGCGAGCGGTAACCCAGGCACCGTGCGTTTCATCGGTGAGATCGTTTCGGGCGCCTGCGGCATCGACGCCAATTCCCTGGACCAGACCGTTTCCCTGGGCCAGGTGCCGTCGAACCAGTTCCGCGCCGTCGGTGATCGCTCCACGCCGACCAAGTTCGACATCATCCTGACCGACTGCGATACCTCCACCCAGCAGAACGCACGCTTCACCTTCAGCGGCGTGCAAGACCCAGCGGTGCCGGGCCTGTTCGCCACCACCGGCCTGGCCCAGAACGTCGGTATCCGCCTGCAGGCCAGCGCCGGCGAGATGCTCGACAACGGTAAGGAACAAGTTGCACCGGTGGTATTGCAGAACGGCAACAACACCGTGACCTTCGCCGCCATGTACGAAGCCACCGCCGCCACCGTGACCACCGGTGAAGCGGACAGCGTTGCCAACTTCACCGTGGCTTACAACTGATAGTGCTTTATCGGTTGTGATGAAAAAGGGGCGCGAGCCCCTTTTTTCTTGCCTGTTGCCTGGTTGATAAAAGGGTTATTTCCGTGGGCTGTCGCAAACTTTTCGTGTCTTGCGTATTACTTTCCTGCGCGCGTTATTCCTTCGCGGTGGAATTTAATTCGGAGTTCTTGAATATCGACTCTGACGATCACGTCAGTCTCGGGCAGTTCACCCAAGCGCACTACACGGTGCCTGGCAGTTATGTGGTGGATATCGTGGTCAACCAACGTTATTTCGGAACACGCTCTATTGAATTCAACAATGGCGGTTCGGCGCAGGACAGTTATGCCTGCCTGCCCGAAGCGCTGGTGGCGACCTTCGGTCTAAAGCCCGAATTGTTCGAAAGCCTGCCGCGCCTTGCCGATGGCCAGTGCGTGGACCTTACCGCGATCACCAACGCCTCGATCAACTACGCGCAGAACCTGGGCCGGCTGGTGATCAGCCTGCCCCAGGCGTCGTTCGAATATGACGACCCCAACTACATTCCGCCCGCCGCCTGGAGCGACGGGCTGGACGGTGCGCTGCTGGATTACCGGGTGATTGCCAACCAGCGCCAGTCCACCACCAGCGGCAACTCCACGGTATTGCAGAGCTACGGCACCGCTGGTTTGAACATCGATGCCTGGCGCCTGCGGGCCGACTACCAGGCCCAGCAAGACAGCGGCAGCCAGGGCGGGCGTGGCAATGAGCAGGCGTTCCAGCTCAACCGGCTGTACGCCTACCGCGCGCTGCCGTCGATTCGCTCGAAACTTTCGGTAGGTGAGGATTACCTCAACTCCGACGTGTTCGACACCTTCGCCCTGCGCGGGGTGAGCCTGAGCAGCGATGACCGCATGCTGCCGCCCAATCTACGTGGCTATGCGCCGTTGATCAGCGGCCTGGCGCGCACCAACGCAAGGGTGACCGTGGCCCAGCAGGGCCGCGTGTTGTATTCCACCACGGTGACGCCGGGCGCGTTCAGCATCCAGGACCTCAACAGCAGTGTGCAGGGCACGCTGGACGTGACCGTGCATGAGGAAGACGGCACCGAGCAGACCTTTACCGTGACCACGGCGGCGGTGCCGTTCCTGTCCCGTGAGGGCGAATTGCGCTACAAAGTGTCGGCGGGCCAGCCGCGCTTGACCGGCAAGGGCGGCACCGAGCCGGGTTTCGTGGCGTCCGAACTGGCCTACGGCTTGTCCCAGGACTGGACACTCTACGGCGGCGTGCTGGCGGCCAGCGGCTATCTCTCCCATGCTGTGGGCCTGGGCAAGGACCTCGGCGTGTTCGGCGCGATTTCCGCCGACGTCACCACCTCCAGGGCCACGCTGCGCAACAGCGCCGAGACCGTGGTGGGCAACTCCTACCGCATCAACTACTCCAAGCATTTCGATGCGATTGGCACCGATTTGCGCTTCCTCGGCTACCGGTTTTCCGACCGCACCTTCACCAACTTCTCGCAGTTTGTCGGGGATCCGGATGCCTATTCGCTGAATGCCGGCAAGCAGCGTTATTCGGTGATGCTTGCCAAGCGCTTTGCGTGGCTGTCCACCAGCCTGTCGTTTGACCATTCCACCTACTGGGACGCCGCGCCCTCGGACCGTTTTGGCCTGTCGCTGGCGCGCAGTTTTGCCGTGGGCAATGTGAAGAACATCAACGTCAACCTGTCGGCGTTCCAGACCCGCAACGCGCAGAACCGCGACACCCAGCTGTACCTGGGGGTGAGCGTGCCGCTGGGGGGCAATTCGATGATGTCCGCGACGGTGCAGCGCGCCAGCCCCGGCGCAACGTCAACCAGTGTCGGCTACAGCCACGACGATGGCGAAGGCATGAATTACCAGGTGTACGGCGGCATGGGCGACAACCAATACGTGAATGCCTATGTCGGCAAGCGTGCGTCCACCTACCGCGCCAATGCCTCGGCCACCACCGATGGCAGCACCTACCGCTCGCTGACCGGCGAGTTCGACAGCTCGTTGGTGGTGACCCGCTACGGCGTCACGGCCCATGGCAATGGCTCCAATGGCGATACGCGGTTGCTGGTGTCGACCGACGGCGTGCCGGACGTGGCCTTCACCGGCCAGGCGCGCTCCAACCGCGACGGCTACACGGTGATGGATGGGTTGCCGGCATTCCAGGCCTATGAGGCGCGGGTGAACATCGAAAAACTGCCGCTCAAGACCGAAGTGTCCAACCCGATCCAGCGCCTGGCGTTGACCGAGGGTGCCATCGGCTACGTCAACTTCGCTGCCGCCCAGGGCTACAACGCCTATGTCGAACTGACCCAGGCCAACGGCCAGGTGGTGCCGTTCGGGGCCTCGGTGCAGGACAAACACACCCACAAGGAAGTCGGCATCGTCGGGGAGGCGGGCATCACGTATTTGCTTGGCGCCAAGGCCGGGGCCGAGCTGGTGGCACGCTGGGACGACAGCCATCTCTGCGCGTTGGCGGTGCTGCCGCCGGAAGACGTCGTGACCAACATCCCCACACCCGTGCGGTGTTTGTGATCCCCCTAATCCGTTGACTTGGAGTGTTCCCTGATGTCTCGATTGATGTTCAACCGTATCGTGCGCCTGGCCGTGCTGTGTGTGCCTGTGCTGGCCAACGCGGCCGTGGTGCCGGACCGCACCCGCGTGATTTTCGAAGAAAGCGCCACTTCGGTGAGTGTCACGGTCAGCAACAAGAACCTGCAACTGCCGTTTGTGGTGCAGTCCTGGATCGAGGACGAGCAGGGCAAGAAAATCACCACGCCGTTCATGGTGCTGCCGCCGCTGCAACGCATCGAACCGAATGAGAGCAGCGTGCTGCGTATTGTGAAATTGCCGCAGACCACGCTGCCCACGGACCGTGAATCGGTGTTCTACCTCAACATCCGCGAGATCCCGCCCAAGAGCGAGGCGGTCAATGCGATGCAGATTGCCTTGCAGTCGAAGATCAAATTGTTCTATCGCCCGGCCTCGGTGAAGCGCGAGCGCGGCGCCGACATGGCCGAGGGGCTGAGCCTGGTGATCGACCCGGCGGCCAAACAATTGCAAGTGAGCAACCCGACGCCGTTCCACATCACCGTAGTCGGCCTGCTGGTGGGCCCGCAGAAAACCAAGATGCCGGTGGAGACGGTGATGATCGCACCCCATGCCAGCGCACGTTTGCCGTTGGCCAGCCTTGGGTTCAGCGAGTTGCGAGTGTCGAACATGAATGATTTCGGCGGGCAGACCGACACGCCGTTCACCTGCACCGCCACCGCGTGCCAGGCAGTGAAGCCATGACCGGTTGGGGCCCGAGGCTGTGCCTGGCGGCGTTGTTGCTGGTGTTTTCCCAGGCGTCATGGGCGCTGTTGTGCAAGTCACTGGATGACGGCAGTTACCTGAGTGAGTACATCGGCCCGGTGTCGGTGCCGGATACGGTGCCGGACGGCACGATCATTTGGCGTTCGAAGACCCATGTGGTGCCGGCCGACTGCTGGAAGCTGCGCGACCTCCACTACCTGGAAGATGACCCGATCTATTTCTACGGTAACCCTGCGGGCCTCAACGCGACGGCCTGGGGTATCGAGTTTGGTTTGGTCTACCGGCAGGTCACGGCTTGGGACGGCGACTGGAGTTCCAACCCGACCCAGGGCGTGAACACCGGGTTCATTTCCCGTGGCTGTCCTGGGGCGACCAACAATGCCGAGATGCTGCCATGTTCCCTGGCCCGACCGAGCATCGCGTTCCAGGTGGTGATTCGCAAGCGTGGGCTGCAGCCGCTGCAGCGACCCTCACAGGACACCTACGATGTGTTCCAGTTTGACGGCCTGTATGGTCTTAACGGTGGGCCGAGTAACCCGACCGGCAACTTCCGTTTCCAGCTCAGTGGTTTGCAGAACATCGTCGGCACCGCGTGCACCGTGGACGTCACCGTGACCCCGGAACCGGGCATTGTGGATTTCGGCGTGATCCAGAAAACCACCATCGGTTTCTCGCCGCCCAACCCTACCAAGCCGTTCAGCCTGGCCCTGGAGAAAAAGTGCAGTACCGCCCTGAATATCGGCGCCACGCTGGTGACGGCCAATCAGCAGGGCCTTTACAACGTATTGCCGAAGGCGGACAGCCAGTTCGGCATCCAGGTACGCGACGCCCGCAACAATCTGGTGCCGATCAACGAGCCGTTTCCCCTGGCAGTGTTCGCGGCCAACGTCAGCCACATCGACGTGCCCTTCAGCGCCTCCGTCGTGGCGTTGGGCGACCCGCAGGTCGGGCCGTTCGAAGCCGTGATGGTGGTGCAGGTGATTTACTACTGAGGGTTTGTGTCGGAAATTTCCTACAGTCTGGTCGGATAGAGACTACGACTTGTGTCCACCTCGCTCGCCACTATGTCGGCTCTCGGTTCGGTTGAGTGATGGGGTAGACGATGACCTTTCCACCAGGACAGGTGCTGGAAAAACAGGCGGGGGAGCGTGGCCTTCTACCCACCGAAGACGAGGTGCGCCGTGGCCTGGCCCTGGGTGAGTTTCGCGCCTGGTTCCAACCGCAACTGCACTTGCACACCAAGGCAGTCACCGGAGTGGAAGCCCTGGTGCGCTGGGAGCATCCGGCGCGCGGTGTATTACTGCCGGCCGATTTCCTGGGGGCGGTGCTGGCCTATGATTTGATCGACCAGATGTTCACGCAATTGCTGGAGCAGGGTTTGGGGTTGCTGGGGATTCTGCGTCACCAGGGCGTGAGCCTGACGCTGGCGTTCAACCTGCATGCCTCGCAACTGGCCAGCCCGGCGTTGGTCGAGCACATCCGGCAGGCCCTGGAACGTCATCGCTTCAAGGGTTCGACACTCACCTTCGAACTGGCGGAAAACGGCGTACTGGTGTGTGCGCCACAGACCCGCGAGAACCTGCTGCGCCTCAAACTGCTGGGTTGCGGTTTGTCACTGGACGATTTCGGCCTGGGGTTTTCCTCGCTCAAGTCGCTGTGCCAACTGCCGTTCAACCAGATCAAGCTGCATGGCAAGTTCGTGCAGCGCCTGGACCGTCTGCGTAACCGCTCGATGGTAGCCGGTACACGGGCGCTGGTGCGTTCGCTGGACATGACCCTGGTCATCGAAGGCGTCAGCAGCCCTCGGGTGTGCGCGGGTTTGCTGGAACTCGGCTGCGAAGTTGGCCAGGGTTACCACCTGGCGCGGCCCATGACCGGAAGGGACTTGTTGCAGTGGCTGGACAAGGCGGTCATTGCGCCGTGAAAACTTCCCTGCACGGCGCGGTAATTCTTAGGAAATTTCCTACAATTGAGCGATGCTCATGTATTTTCGGCGGGTGCATTTCATGGATGAGGCCTTATGCCGTCCATGGCGTTGGCACGCTCGTACGTCGGCTGTCTTACAGAGGTCTGTATGCATAAAGCGATAGTTGTGGACGATCACCCGTTCATTCGCTCTTCCGTCAAGATGTTGCTCAACCAGGAACACTTTGAAGTGGTGGCCGAGGCGGACAACGGTGCCGACGCGGTGCAACTGGTGCGCGAGCATGCGCCGGATCTGGTGGTGCTGGACATCACCATGCCCAAGTTGACGGGCTTGAAGTGATTTCGCGGATCAGCGGCCTGGGCGTGCCGACCAAAGTGCTGGTGTTGACCTCCCAGTCGGCGCTGTTCTATTCGATGCGCTGCATGAAGGCCGGTGCGGCCGGGTTCATCTCCAAGACCAATGGCCTGGACGAGTTGGTCAAGGCGATCAAAGCGGTGATGGGCGGCTATACCTTCTTTCCCAATCTGGCCACCAGTTCGGTGCGGCGCAGTGATGCCGATGCGACGGACCTGGAGTTGATCCAGAGCTTGTCCGATCGCGAACTGACGATTTTGCAGCAACTGGCCCTGGGCCTGAGCAACAAGGAAATCGGTGATTCGATGCTGCTCAGCAACAAGACCGTCAGCACCTACAAGACGCGACTGATCGAAAAACTCAAGGTGAAGTCCGTGGTGTACCTGGCCGATTTCGCCAAGCGCAACAGCCTGATCTAGATGAAGCGATTTCTCGGAACCTACGTGGCCGGCCTGCTGTTGCTGGGGGCGCTGGCGGCGGCACCGCCCGTATTGGCCTCCAGCGAGTCGTTGCATCTGCTCGGGCGTTCGACGGTGGAAGATTACTCGGTCAGCCTCGACGAGCCCGACTGGAACTGGCTGCGCCACAAACGCACGCTGGTGTTAGGCGCTTCGGCCCCGGACTACTCGCCCTTCGGCATGACCGGCAATGGTGACGATTACCAGGGCATCACCGCAGACTATGCACAACTGATCGCGCAGTTGCTGCACATGCAGGTCGATGTGCGCCGCTACAGCTCGCGCGCCGAGGTGATTGCCGCGCTGAAAAGCGGCGAGATCGACATGCTCGGCACGGCCAATGGTTTTGAGGCCGCAGACCCTGGGCTGGCCCTGTCCCAGGAGTACGCCAACGACCAGCCAGTATTGGTCACGCGGATCGGTGACAGCCAGAACCTGCCGCCGAACCTGGCCGGCAAGCACGTGGCGATGCTCTATCACTACCTGCCGCCGGACGCGGTCAAGGCGTTTTACCCCGAGGCGACCGTGCAACTGTTTCCGTCGACCTTGAGTGCGATTGGCGCAGTTGCGTTCGGCCAGGCCGATGTCTACCTGGGCGACTCCATCAGTTCCAACTACCTGATCAACAAGAACTACCTGAACAACGTCCAGCTCAGCGACTTCTCGCAGATGGAAGTGCAGCCGTTCGCCTTTGCCGTCAGCCGCAGCAACGAGCGCTTGCTGCGCATCCTCAACACGGCGCTCACGACGATCCCAGCGGCGGAGCGCATGACCATCCTGCGTCGCTGGAGTGCCGGGGGCGCGAGCATGCCGGGTCGGCAGACGTTGCACTTCAGCAACAGTGAACAGCGCTGGATGGAGCAGCATCCACGGGTGACGGTGGCGATCAATGAAAACTTCCTGCCGCTGACGTTTGTCGATGAAGACGGCAACTTTCGTGGCATCAGCGCCGATGTGCTGGCCAAGGTCAGCCTGCGCACCGGACTGCAATTCGATCTGCAGCGCGCCGAGTCGGTGCAGGACCTGATCGACCAGGTCACCAGCGGCAAGGCCGATATGCTGGCCGCCTTTACCCCCAGTGCCGAGCGTGAAAATGCCTTGCGCTTTACGCGGCCGTACCTGACCAACCCGTTTGTGCTGGTCACGCCCATCGGCGATGACAAGCCCCAGACCCTCGACCAGATGGCCGGCAAGCGCCTGGCCTTGGTGCAGGGCAATGTGATGCGTGAATACCTGCTGGAGCAGTTCCCCCAGGTGCAACTGGTGCCGGCGAAAAATGCCGTCGATGCCATGGCCATGGTGGCGAAGGGTGAAGTGGACGGCGCGATCAATTCCTTGATCAGTGCGCGCTACATGATCTCCCGGCAGTACCGCAATCGCTTGCAGGTCACCAGCACCGTGGGGACGATGCCGGCGCGGATCGCCCTGGCGACCAATCGCGGCGCGCTGGAGTTGTATTCGATCCTCGATAAGGCGCTGCTCAGCATCACCCCCGAGGAAATGGACGAGCTGACCAACCGCTGGCGCAACGAGGTGGTCATCGACGACAGCTATTGGCTGCGCAATCGCAGCGCGATTCTCCAGGGCTTTGCCATCGCGGCGGTATTGCTGGCACTGGCCTTGGGCTGGATCGGCTATTTGCGCTGGTTGATCGGCAAGCGGCGCGAGGCCGAGCGGGCGTTGAGCGAAGAACTCAGCGAGCGGCAGCGCTTGGTGCAGGAACTCCAAGTCGCCAAGGATGATGCCGACGCCGCTAACCGGGCGAAGACCACGTTCCTGGCGACCATGAGCCATGAGATCCGCACGCCGATGAATGCGGTGATCGGCATGCTCGAATTGGCGATGAAAAAAGCCGACAAGGGGGTGCTCGACCGTTCGGCCATCGAAGTCGCCTCAGGGGCGGCGCGGGGCTTGTTGGACCTGATTGGCGATATTCTCGACATTGCGCGCATTGAATCCGGGCGCCTGTCGCTGGCGCCGGAGCGGGCCAACCTGCGTGAACTGATCGAGTCGGTGGCGCGGGTGTTCGATGGTCTCGCCCGGCAGAAACAACTGCGCTTGCAGCTGGACCTGGAGGCACAGGTCAGTACCGAGGTGCTGATCGACCCGCAGCGCTTCAAGCAGGTGTTGTCCAACCTGCTGAGCAATGCGATCAAGTTTACCGATGCCGGCCAGGTGCGCCTGGTCGCCAGGGCGTACGTCTTGCCGGGGCAGGAACGCCTGGCCCTGTGCTTGCGCGTGGAGGACAGTGGGCGCGGTATCTCCGAGCAAGACCAGCAACGCCTGTTCAGCCCGTTTACCCAGGCAGACAACCATGGCCAGGCGCCCCGTGGCGGCTCGGGGCTGGGGCTGGTGATCAGCCGCACCCTGTGCGAAATGATGGGCGGCACCCTGACCCTGGACAGCACGTTGGGGCAGGGCACGCAGATTGAAGTGCGCTTGGACGCATCGATCCTGGAACCCTGCGCCCCGGTGGTCGAGGCCGAGCCTCAGGTGGCTGGCGAGGCCCTGAATATCCTGGTGATCGACGACTATCCGGCGAACCGGCTGTTGTTGTCGGAGCAACTGGGTTACCTGGGCCACCGGGTCACCGACGCCGAAGACGGCGCCCACGGCCTGCGGGCTTGGCGCAACGAGCTGTTCGATGTGGTCATCACCGACTGTAATATGCCGATCATGAATGGCTACGCGCTGGCGCGGGCGATTCGCGCCGAAGAGGCCGCGCGCGGCTTGCATCGCGGCCTGGTGCTGGGCTTTACCGCCAATGCCTTGGCCGAAGAAAAAGTGCGCTGCGTCGAGGCGGGCATGGACGACTGCCTGTTCAAGCCCATTAGCCTCAAGGACCTGGGTGCACGCTTGGCGCAAGTCAAACCCCAGGCGGTGGTTCAACCCGACGCGCGGGCCGACATGCCACCGTTGGAAGACATCGACATCAGCAGCCTGGAGCAACTGGCCCGTGGCGACCAGGCGTCGGTCAAACGCCTGCTGGGCGACCTGGCCGTGAGCAATGACGGCGACATGGCCAAGCTCATGCGCTTGTTTACCCAGCACGATGTGCAAGGGCTCGCTGACCTGGCCCACCGGGTCAAGGGCGGTGCGCGGATTATCAGCGCCGCCGGCTTGATCCACGCGTGCGAGGCCCTTGAGTCTGCGGCCCAAGGGCTGGACGCGGCGGCGCTGACGGCGGCCGTGGATACCTTGCAACAGTCGATGGAGCACTTGGCGGAGCAGTTGGAGGATTACCTGGCGTGAGGTGTGGGCGTTCTTGGGAAATTTCCTACAAGCGTAGAGACGTTTCCTAGGTCCACTTAGGCCAAGTCGCGAAACAATGGGGCACTTCTCTACAGACGAGTCCCGCCCTCATGACCTTTGCGCTACGTGTCCTGGTATTGGAAGACCATGCTTTCCAGCGCTCCGTTGCCGTCAAAATGCTTGAACACTTGGGCTGTGCCACAGTGTTCGAAGCTGCGGACGGTGCCCAGGCCCTGGCCCTGCTGGACCGCGAAGGCCCGGTGGACATCGCCCTCTGTGACTTGCAGATGGAAGGCATGGACGGCGTTGAGTTCATCCAGCGCGTCGGCGCCAGCGGGCAGGTCGGGTCGATCATCATCAGCAGCTCGTTGTCGCCGGACTTGCGCCGTGCGGTGCGCCAGATCGTCTCGTTGCTGGGGCTGGAGTTCCTCGGGGATGTGGAAAAACCTTTGCAGGCGGGGGCGCTGGAAGCATTGCTAAAAAAGCAGTTGCATGCCCGGCCTATCGCAGCCTGCCCACCCGATGACGCACCCGAGTGTGCCACCGAAGCCCAGATGCGCCGAGCGCTGGCCGAGGAGCAATTGCAGGCGTATTACCAACCCAAGTTCAACCTGCGCAGCGGCGCCGTGTGCGGGGTAGAAGTGTTGGCACGCTGGCAGCATCCCACGCGAGGCATCGTGTCGCCCGCCGTGTTTTTGCCGGCGCTGGAACGCTACAGTTTGCTGGATGAGGGCTTGTACCTGCAGATGCACCAGGCCTTGGCCGTGCACGAACAAGCGAGGTGCCAAGGCAGCCTGTTGAACATGGCATTCAACCTGAGCGCCAGCCAGTTGGCCAATCGCGAGCTGGCCGGCAACATCAAGCAGATCCTGCAGAGTCACAGTGTGGCGGGCAGCCATGTCACCTTTGAAATCACCGAAAGCGGCCTGCTCGAAACCCCGAATGTCAGCCTGGAAAGCCTGGTGCGCCTGCGGATGATGGGGTGTCGCTTGTCGATCGATGACTTCGGCGCCGGGTTTTCCTCGATGCAGCGCCTGTGTCAGTTGCCTTTCAATGAAATCAAGCTGGATGCGGAGTTTGTGCACAACCTCAAGCATGAGCCGCGCTGCCTGGCGGTGATCGGCAGCACGTTGGCCTTGGGTGAGGCGCTGGACATGTCGGTGGTGATCGAAGGCATCGAAACCGCTGAGCAACACCGCGCATTGCTGGCGCTGGGCTGCACCCTCGGCCAAGGCTATTGGCATGCACGGCCCATGAGCGGCAGCGATCTGCTGGGTTGGTTGCATCACTCGGCTGCGGCCGTCGGGAGCCGGTCATGATCAACAAGGGCTTGCGCGTGATGATTGCCGACACCCAGCACGAACGGCGCCTGCGCCTGGAGCGTGACTTCAACCACCAGGGCTATTACGCCATTGCGCCGGTGTCGAGCCTGGACGAGCTGACGACGCTGCTCGGCTGTGGCGACCGTGCGTTTGACCTGGTACTGATCAACGCCAACCTCGGCTGTGAGGTCGGCTTCAATCTCAAGGCGTTTTGCCAGGACCATCCGCTGATCCGCCAGGCGCTGATCTATCAGGTGCCCGAGTTGTTCGTGACCTTGTCACGTCACACCCAGCGTTCGCTTCAAGAGGCTTAGTTCGGGCGTAAACGCAGTATCTGTGCGCCATCGAACGGGTCTGTCAGGTAGTGTGCCTGTACGCCGAACGTCTCTTGCAAACGCTGCGGCGTCAACACCTCCAGTGGTTTGCCCAACGCCACCAACCGCCCGTGATCCAGCACCGCCAGCCGATCGCAGGTCAGCGCCTGGTTCAGATCATGCAGGGCAATCAAGGTGGTGACGGGCAACCCTTGCACACCCTTCAAAATGCCCAGCTGATGCTGGATATCCAGGTGATTGGTCGGCTCATCCAGCAACAGGATCTGCGGCCGTTGCGCCAACGCACGGGCGATGTGCACGCGCTGGCGCTCACCGCCCGAGAGGCTGCGCCAGGCGCGATGGCTCAGGTGGGTGGCGTCGACGTCGTGCAGGGCCTGGTTGACGATGGCGTCGTCCTCCGGTGACCATGGGCTCAGCGCCGACAACCACGGTGTGCGGCCCAGCGCCACGGCGTCGAACACGCGGATGGCGTCGTCGGTGTCGGCCTGCTGTTCCACCACGGCCAGTTGTTGCGCGATGGCGCGGCGCGACAGCTTGCCCAGGCGCTGGCCGCCCAGCAGCACTTCGCCGGACGCTGGGGTGCGCAGCCCGGCGAGCAACTTGAGCAAGGTGGATTTGCCGGAGCCGTTCGGCCCGACGATACCGAGGGTTTCGCCCGGCTGAACGTCCAGATGAATGTCGCTCAGCAACTGCGCTTCACGCACCTTGAAGCCCAACCCCGTGCAGCTTAAAACCGTCATCGCGCATTCCTCCGACCAATGAGGATCAGCGCAAACACCGGCGCACCGACCAGCGCCGTGACCACACCGACCGGAATCACCTGGCCCTTGATCAAGGTGCGCGACAGCACATCCGCCGCAATCAAAAACAACGCGCCGCCCAACGCACTGGCCGGCAGCAAGCGCGAATGCCCGGTGCCGAGCAGCAGGCGCACGGCGTGGGGAATCACAAGCCCCACAAACCCGATGGAGCCGACAATCGACACCATCACCGCCGTCACCAACGCCGCGCAGCCCACCAGCACAAACTGCACGCGGCGCACCGGAATGCCGAGGGACGCCGCCGAGTCGCTGCCGAAGGTAAACGCATCCAGGGCGCGACGGTGCCACAGGCACACCGCCAAGCCTGCAACCGCCACCGGCACCGCCAGCCACACCGAAGGCCAGCGCACGCCACTGAGGTTACCGAGCAACCAGAACATGATGCCGCGTGCCTGCTCGGAACTGGCGGATTTGGTGATCAGGAACGCGGTGAGCGCATTGAACAGCTGCGACCCGGCGATGCCCGCCAGGATGATCTGGCCGGTGCCACTGGCCGAACCGCTGGCGCGCGCGAGCAGGATCACCAGCGCAAACGCGGCCATGGCGCCGACAAACGCGCCCGCCGACAACGAGATCAAACCGCCGCCCACGCCCATCAACGCCACCAGCACCGCGCCGGTCGAGGCGCCGGCGCTGATGCCCAGCAGGTACGGATCGGCCAGCGGGTTGCGCAACAGCGATTGCAATATCACGCCGCAGGTCGCCAGCCCAGCACCACACGCAGCGGCGACCAGGGCGCGGGTGAGGCGATAGTTCCACACCACGCCTTCGTCGATGGGGTCGAGCACGTAGCCAGCCGCCCACAGTTTGTTGGCGAGGACTTGGAGTACCACTTGTGGCGAGATGGCGGTTTCGCCGATGGCCACGCCCGCGAGCACGGCGGCCAGGAGCAGGGCCAGGGCGAGTAGGGTTCGGATCATTTGGACAGGTCGTAGCCGTCGATGGCCGTGGCCAGTTGTTCAAGCCCGTCGAACGTACGGATGCTGGCTTGCAGCGCCAGCGCGTCGAGGATGATGATGCGATTGTTTTTCACCGCGTCCATGTTGCGGGTCACCGGGTCGCTGCGCAGGAAGGCGAGTTTCTTTTCATGGTCGTCGGCGGGGTAGCGGCGACGGTCCATGCGTGCGATCACCAGCACGGTCGGGTTGGCCTTGGCGAGGGTTTCCCAGCCGACGGTGGGCCACTCTTCGTCCGACTGCACGACGTTATGCAAACCGAGGGTTTCCAGCATGAATTGCGGAATGCCCTTGTGGCCGGCCACATAAGGGTCGCTGGTCATCTCGGAACTGGAGAACCACACCAACGCGCTGGCTTGCTTGAGGCCCTTGCTTTGCACGGTGGCAACGGATTTGGCCAGGCGCGCCTTGAGTTCGTCGTTCAACTGTTGGCCGCGCGCCTGCACGTCGAAGATCTCGGCGAGTTGGCTGATGCTTTTATAGATTGTCTCGATACGGAACGGCTCCAGCCGCGTGCCGTCGGCGCCCACCAGGTTGTCCTTGCCTTCGCAGTCGGAGGGCAGCAGGTAGGTGGGAATCTTCAGTTCATGGAATTGCTCGCGGGTGCCGACCACGCCTTGCGGCCCGACCACCCATTCCAGCTCGGCGGCCACCAGCTGCGGGCGCTTGGCGATCACGGCTTCGAAGCTCGGCTCGTTGTTGGCCAGGCGCTCAATGCCATCGTTCTGCGCCTTGTACTGCGGCAATACGCTGTTGAACCACAACGAGGTGCCGACCACATTGTCGCCCACGCCCAGGGCGTAGAGCATTTCGGTGGCGGCCTGGCCGATGGTCACGCTGCGGGCCGGGGCTTGCTGAAAGGTTAGGGTGCTGCCGCAGTTTTCTACGGTCAGCGGGTAGTGGGTGGGCGCGGCTTGGGCCAGGGCACAGAACCCCAGGCCGGTAAGCAGGGCGGTAACGCGTGGCAGCATGGGGCTATCTCCGAGTGAAGCGTGCGTGCCGTTCGGAAATACACCCTTGAACGCTGCGATAGGATAGAGGCAGGCAAGAATGTCCTTCCCGGACACCCCGCCGGTTAGTCATTGAGCTTGGGCCGGCAGGTCTCCTGACTGATGCGTCGTCGCCAAGCTCCGGCCTTCCCGGACGAGGTCCAGTGGCATCATGGAGCAGGCTCAGCACCTACAGTTGCGGGGGCAGTTCCGATTGACGCGGGTGTACCGCGCTTCGGATTCCCTATTAGTCCCGTTTGGGAACCGGCGCGGTATGGTAGTCGATCGCGCGGTTGAACGGGAGGTCGTGAACTCAACGGTAGCTCTCTGGCGGTGAGGCTCCTATGATGCTCAGCCCATGGATCGCTTTATCACAAGGAATACACCGTGAAATCATTTGTCGCGCTCGTCCTTATCGCCACCCTGGCCGGTTGTGCCGCTCAGGGTAAATCTGAAAAGCAGATTCTCGACGAGGCCTCCACTGCCTATGTCAAGTCGATGCCCGCCGACTCAGACAAACTGCGCTTGCACACGATGAGCATCCCTAAAAGTGGGATGTTCGGCGACACCCTGGCGATTTCCCTGGCCGGTGACCAAAACGCGGCCAGCCTCAGGAGCGAATTGCTGAATACCAAGCGCTTGGGCGATGTGTTCTTTTTGATCATGGGGGCCGGCACCCCGGTTGATGTTGCCGTGATCGGCAAAGCCGTCGAAGGGCAGGACTTGAAGGGTTTGCAGATTTACTACTCGGGCACCGATGCACAGAAAGATCAGGTGCGTGCGGCGGTCGAGAAGTCGCAGGCGCAGTTTCATTACATCAATACGCAATGAGGGAGCGGCCAAAGAATGTGGGCGCTGGCTTGCCTGCGAAGGCGGCCTGGCTGATACCCTCCGATTAAGCCCGAACACTGCAACTGTGGCGAGCGGGCTTGTCCCGCGTTGGGTTGCGAAGCGACCCTAGAAGGATGAATGCGGTGAGTCAGGCACTCTTGGGCCGCTGGTCCTGGGGCTGCTTCGCAGCCCAACGCGGGCGGTGCGACGATTCGACAAGCCCGCTCGCCACAGGGTAATTATCGCCATCTCTACTGAAGCGTCGGTCAGAGAAGAAGGTCTTCAGGCCCCTGTATCAGCGCTTCAATCCGCGTGCCAGCGACGCACCGAGGCTGTAGAGCAACCCGCCGGCGATAACGAACAGCGCGAGCATGTAGAACATGGTGTGGGCGGGGTGTGTCGCCAAGACCATCCCGCACAGCACCGGGCCCAGGGCCGCGCCAACGTTGCCCAGGTTTTGCGCAGCGTAGTACATGCCCCGCAGATGATCGGGCGCGATGATGTCGATGAACATGTACTCGGCAGGGAACACGATGATCTCTCCCAGTGTGAAGACCGTCATGGATACCACCCAGAACATCAGCGAGGTGGACAAGCCGAACCCCGCCAGGCCGACGATGAACATGGCCAACCCACCTGCGAGCCACAGATTCAAGTGCTGATGGGTGATTCGCTTGCCGATCACGTATTGCAGGCTGATCACCATCAGCGCGTTGGTGGCCACCACGCTGCTGATTATCCGGTAGGCCATTTCGGGTGTCGTGGTGACGATCAGATATTGCGAGAGGTAAGCGGTGAATTGGCCGAACACCACGGCACTGAGTGCTCCGCCCAGGGTAAAACACACCAGCCGGTAATCACTGAGCAGCACTTTGCCGACCGCCAGGAACGGCGCGCCGGGCTGGCTTGTGTCCACGGGCATTGCGTGCTTGTCACCCCACACGGCGTAAACGATAAAAAAACCGGTGCCCAGTATCGCCGACGCCAGGAAGGGCAGGCTGATGGCGAGCACGGCCAATCCCGCACCGAGAAAAGGGCCGACGGCGTAGCCGATGTTGGTCAGGGTGTATTTGATCGAAAATGCTTCACTGCGCGCATCGACGGGCAGTAGCCGGCCAAACCCTGATTTGACCGCGATATCAATGACGGCATACGCCAGGTTGATCGCGACCAGGCAGGCGTAGAACTCCCACAGGTCCCGTGCGGCAAACGCTGCCAGAAACCCGCAAGTGAACACCGCGCAACAGCCCAGGATCAAGCGGTAACCTGGTTGGCTGTCCACCAGGAAACCGCCGTACAGGCTCAACAATGAGCCGAGGATCAGCGAACTGCCGATCACCAGGCCGATGTCGGCGACGCCCAATTGGAACTGGCTCGACAGGTAGATCACCAGATAGGGCAGGGTGATGGCCCTGGCGAGGGTCAACACCAGTGACGCACTCAGAAGCAGGTTGACGTTCAAGGGGTAGTTTTTCAGCGTGGTCAGCATCCGAGCCTCAGTACCGGTTCATTGGTCTAGCTTACTGTTGAGTTGAATTCTGATTTAGGATGTTAATTACCAGCTTGGCTGACCTGAATTCACAAATACGGGGCGTGCATGTTTTCTTCCGAACGCTTGAAAGGGATTGATGTGTTTGTATGTGTCGCGGACTACGGCAGCTTTACCGCCGCTGCCGAGAAAATGAGCCTGACTGCCTCGGCCATCAGCAAAAGCATCGCGCGGCTTGAAGCGCGCCTGGGCGCTCGACTGTTTCTGCGTACAACGCGGCGCTTGTCCCTCACCGAGGCCGGCGTGGCGTTTTACCGTACCTGTACGGGGGTGCTGGCTGACCTGGAGGAGGCCGAGCTGTCGCTGCGCGCGGAGCAAAGCGAGCCGCGTGGACGTGTGCGCATTGATCTGCCCAATGTGTTTGGACGCGTGCGGGTGTTGCCGGTGCTGCTGCCTTTGCTGCAGGCTTTTCCGTCCTTGGTGCCGCACATTTCCTTCAGCGACGGGTTAGTGGACCCATTCAAGGAGGGGGTGGATCTGGTGGTGCGTGTCGGTGAAGCGCAGGGCTGGCCAGAAACGATCGAACAGCGTGTGCTCGCGCACGAATGGCATACGTTGTGTGCCTCGCCGGATTACTTGGCGAACCATGGCACCCCGACGTGCGAGCGTGAGCTTGAACGGCATCAGTGCCTCGCCTACGGCTGGGTGGACGGGCGCGTCAGCTCCTGGAACTTCGCCGGTGAACAGGGCACTGCACGGCGCTGGCAGATGGCGCCGCACCTGGTGATCGGCAATGGCGATGGCTTGATGCAGGCTGCGTTGGCCGGTTGTGGGATCGTGCAACTGCCGTCGTGGGTGGTCCGGCCATCGCTGGAGGAAGGCAAGCTGGTTGAGGTGCTGCCGCAACTGGCCACCGAGGGGGCTGCGATCAGGCTGGCCTGGGTCAGGAATCGCCAGGCGTTGCCCAAGGTCAGCGTGGTGTTGGAAGCCTTGGTGGCGGGGCTGGGTGGGCGATAGCCACGACCCGTGCCCGCGCCACCCCTGCGTGTTACTTGCGGTCCAGCCACACCGTCTGCGCGTTGCAAAATTCCCGCACGCCAAAGTGCGACAGCTCGCGGCCGAAACCACTCTTTTTCACCCCACCAAACGCCACCCGTGGGTCGGAAACGCTGAAGGCGTTGACGAAGATGCCGCCGGTTTCCAGCTGGTTGGCGATGTCGCGCGCCTTGGCCGGGTCGGTGGTGAAGATGCTCGCCGTGAGGCCGAACTCGCTGTCATTCGCCAGGGCCACCGCATGGTCGGCGTCGCGGGCGGTGATGATCGAAGCGACCGGGCCGAACAGTTCCTGTTTGAACGAGGTCATCTGGTCGGTGACGCCTGCCAGTACGGTCGGCTCGTAGTAGTTACCGGCGCCGGGTACTTTATTGCCGCCCAGCAGCAGGGTCGCGCCTTCTTCCAGGGTCGCCTGGACCTGGCCGTGTAACTCGTCGCGCAGGTCGAAGCGTGCCATCGGGCCGATGTAGGTGGTGGCTGACGTCGGGTCGCCCATCACCAAGGCACGGCTGGCCTCCAGGAATTTGGCGGTGAAGGCTTCTACCACGCCTTCCTCGATGATCAGGCGTTTGGCGGCGGCGCAGACTTGGCCGCTGTTCTGGAAACGACCGATCAGTGCGGCTTGCACGGCGGCGTCGAGGTCAGCGTCATTTAGCACGATGAACGGGTCGGAACCGCCCAGTTCCAACACGCATTTTTTCAGCGCAGCGCCAGCCTGGGAGCCGATGGCGATGCCGGCACGCACGCTGCCGGTAAGGGTGACGGCGGCGATGCGCGGGTCGGCGATGGCTTTGGACACGCCGTCGTTGGTCACATTGACCACTTCAAACAGGCCATCGGCGAAACCGGCCTTCTGGAACGCCAGTTGGATCAGATAGGCGCTGCCCATTACGTTCGGCGCATGCTTGAGCACGTAGGTGTTGCCGGCCAACATGGTCGGCACCGCACCGCGCAGCACTTGCCACACCGGGAAGTTCCACGGCATCACGGCGAAGATCGGGCCCAGCGGGCGGTATTCGATCTGGGCGCTGCCGTTGTCCACCAGGGTCGGCTCCGGGGCGAGCATGGCCGGGCCATGGGCGGCGTACCACTCGCTGAGTTGCGCGCATTTTTCGATTTCGGCACGGGCCTGGGCGATGGGTTTGCCCATTTCCAGGGTGATCATCTGCGCCATGTCTTCGGCTTGTTCGCGCAGGGCGCTGGCCAGGCTCAGCAGCAACTCGGCGCGCTGGCTCACCGGCTGGCGGCGCCAGGTGCGGAAGGCGAGGGTGGAGCGGTCGAGGGCGGCGTCCAGTTGCTGCGCGGTTTCATACGGGTAGCTGCCGACCGTTTCGCCGTTGGCCGGGTTGATCGAAAGGGCGTGGGTAGTCGCGTTCATTGCACCGTCCTGCTGAGGGAATTAAGTGGGTTCAGCCTACGGGGCTATCTCTTTTCTGGAAACTGAATAATATTAAGCAATACGTTCACGATTGGAGAATGATGTGGATCTGGTGCAGCTGGAAATCTTCAAGGCCGTTGCCGAGCAAGGCAGCATCAGCGCCGCCGCGCAGTTGATTCATCGGGTGCCGTCGAATCTGACGACGCGCATCAAGCAACTGGAGCAGGACTTGGGTGTGGAGTTGTTCATCCGCGAGAGAAGCCGCCTGCGCCTGTCACCCGCCGGGTGGAACTTCCTGGGTTATGCGCGGCGCATTCTCGACCTGGTACAGGAAGCCCGCGCAACCGTGGCGGGCGAGGAGCCCCAAGGCGCGTTTGCCCTGGGTTCGCTGGAAAGCACGGCAGCGGTGCGTATCCCGGCGTTGCTGGCGGCGTACAACCAGAAACACACCAAGGTCGAGCTGGACCTGAGTACCGGGCCTTCGGGCACCATGATCGAGGGCGTGTTGTCCGGGCGGTTGACAGCGGCGTTCGTCGACGGCCCGCTGCTGCACGCGACCCTGGAAGGCGTGGCGGTGTTCGAGGAAGAGATGGTAGTGATTGCGCCGCTGCATCACGCGCCGATCACCCGTGGGCAGGACGTGAACGGGGAGAGCATCTACACCTTTCGCTCCAACTGTTCATATCGGCATCACCTGGAACGCTGGTTTGCACAGGACGGCGCGGTGCCGGGCAAGATCTTCGAGATCGAGTCCTACCACGGCATGCTCGCCTGCGTCAGCGCCGGCGCGGGCCTGGCGCTGATGCCACGCAGCATGCTCGACAGCATGCCGGGGTCGACGGCGGTGAGCGTGTGGCCGTTGACGGACAACTTCCGGATCCTGCACACCTGGCTGATCTGGCGGCGGGGGACGGTGTCGCAGAGTTTGAACAGTTTTGTGAAGTTGTTGGAGGAACAAGGGGCGATTCGTGCGGCTTAGCCGCCCAATTGCAGGGTGCCCATCGCCAGCTTCGCCAGCAGTGCAGTCGCACCTAATTGCACCAGCCATAGCGCCAAACCACCGAGAAACACACCCAGCGCCACTTGCAGCACCAGGCTTTTCTGGCGCTTGGGTTGCGGTGCGCGTGGGGCGTAGTCATGCAGTTCGTCGCGGTCGGCGCGCAGGTCCAGGTCGTCGTTTCTCATAGCATTCTCACAGCAAAGGGGCGGTCAAGGTTCAGTCTAGGGGCTGGAGACGAAAAAGGGGAAGCCATCGGCTTCCCCTTCTGGTGCAACAGCTGCAGGTTTACAGCACCTGAACGATTGCCTTTGTGACTGCATCAATGTTCGACTGGTTCAACGCCGCCACACAGATACGGCCAGTGTCGAGGGCGTAGATGCCGAACTCGCTGCGCAGACGGGTGACTTGCTCAACGGTCAGGCCGGAGTAGGAGAACATCCCACGCTGGCGGCCGACGAAGCTGAAGTCGTGGCCCGGAGCAGCCTTGGCCAGTTCGGCCACCATCTGCTCGCGCATGCCACGGATGCGCAGGCGCATTTCGGCCAGTTCGGCTTCCCACTGGGCGCGCAGTTCAGGGTTGTTCAGTACCGCTGCAACGATCGCCGCGCCGTGGGTTGGCGGGTTGGAGTAGTTGGTGCGGATCACGCGTTTGACCTGGGACAGGATGCGCGCGCTTTCTTCCTTGGAGTCGCCGACGATGGACAGTGCGCCCACCCGTTCGCCGTACAGGGAGAACGACTTGGAGAACGAGCTGGACACAAAGAAGGTCAGGCCCGATTCAGCGAACAGGCGCACAGCGGCGGCGTCTTCGTGGATGCCGTCGCCAAAGCCCTGGTAGGCCATGTCGAGGAACGGCACCAGGTTCTTGGCCTTGATCACGTCCAGCACGTTCTGCCAGTCGGCCGGGCTCAGGTCGACGCCGGTCGGGTTGTGGCAGCACGCGTGCAGCACCACGATGGACTGGGGCGGCAGGGCGTTGAGGTCTTCGAGCAGGCCGGCACGGTTTACGTCGTGGGTGGCGGCGTCGTAGTAACGGTAGTTTTGCACCGGGAAACCGGCGGTTTCGAACAGGGCGCGGTGGTTTTCCCAGCTCGGGTCGCTGATGGCGACGACGGCGTTTGGCAGCAGCTGCTTGAGGAAGTCAGCACCCAGCTTCAGCGCACCAGTGCCGCCTACCGCTTGCACGGTGGTGACGCGGCCGGCGTTCAGCAGTGGCGACTCAGCGCCGAACAGCAGGGTTTGCACGGCCTTGTCGTAGGCCGCGATGCCGTCGATTGGCAAGTAACCACGGGCGGCGTGTTGCGCCACGCGAATGGCTTCCGCTTCGGCAACGGCACGCAAGAGTGGAATCTTCCCCTCCTCGTTGCAGTAAACGCCCACGCCAAGGTTGACCTTGGTGGTTCGTGTATCGGCGTTGAATGCTTCGTTGAGGCCCAGGATTGGATCGCGTGGTGCCATTTCGACAGCGGAGAACAGGCTCATTTTTGCGGCAGCTCTATGGGGGGTAGGAGGGACGTGTCGCGCTCCAGCCGAATGCACTAGAGCGGTGCACAAACGGGGAGTTAGTATAGAGACCATCACCGCCTGAGGCGACAGCCGAAACGGCTTTTCGGCCAAGTTTTTCGGTTTATTTGCTGACCGTTAGTCTTATTGCAACATTGATCGGTAAGGGCGTGTAGGACGATTGCCTTGAAACCCGTCACATTCGCCACCACTTCTACAGCTATCATGGTTTTTTCCTGCAACCTGCGATGATTATTCGCGGGTTGCTGAGCTATTTCGTCCCTGGCGGTTTTGAGTCTGGGGTGACTTCACGAGGTACGTTATGTCGGATTTCCAGCTCGTCACCCGCTTTGAACCCGCCGGCGATCAACCGGAAGCCATTCGCCAGATGGTCGAAGGCATCGAAGCCGGGCTGGCGCACCAGACCCTGCTCGGGGTGACCGGGTCGGGCAAGACCTTCAGCATCGCCAACGTCATTGCGCAGATCAACCGGCCCACCCTGGTGCTGGCGCCGAACAAGACCCTGGCGGCGCAGCTCTACGGCGAGTTCAAGGCGTTCTTCCCGAACAACGCGGTGGAGTACTTCGTTTCCTACTACGACTACTACCAGCCCGAAGCCTACGTGCCGTCCTCCGATACCTTTATCGAGAAGGATGCGTCGATCAACGACCACATCGAGCAGATGCGGCTGTCGGCGACCAAGGCCTTGCTGGAGCGCAAGGACGCGATCATCGTCACCACGGTGTCGTGCATCTACGGCCTGGGCAGCCCGGAAACCTATCTGAAGATGGTGCTGCACGTCGATCGGGGCGACAAGCTCGATCAACGCGAGCTGTTGCGCCGCCTGACCAGCCTGCAATACACCCGCAATGACATGGATTTTGCCCGTGCCACCTTCCGTGTGCGTGGCGATGTGATCGACATCTACCCGGCGGAATCCGACCTGGAAGCGATCCGCATCGAGCTGTTCGACGATGAAGTCGAGAGCCTGTCGGCCTTCGACCCGTTGACCGGCGAGGTGATCCGCAAGCTGCCGCGCTTCACCTTCTATCCGAAAAGCCACTACGTGACCCCGCGTGAAACCCTGATGGGCGCCATTGAGGGCATCAAAGTCGAGTTGGCCGAGCGCCTGGAGTACCTGCGTTCCAATAACAAGCTGGTGGAAGCCCAGCGCCTGGAGCAGCGCACCCGTTTCGACCTGGAGATGATCCTGGAGCTGGGCTACTGCAACGGCATTGAAAACTACTCGCGCTACCTGTCGGGCCGCGAATCCGGCGCGCCGCCGCCGACGCTTTACGATTACCTGCCGCCTGACGCGCTGCTGGTGATCGACGAGTCCCACGTCAGCGTGCCGCAAGTGGGGGCGATGTATAAGGGCGACCGTTCGCGTAAAGAAACCCTGGTGGAGTACGGTTTCCGCTTGCCGTCGGCCCTGGATAACCGGCCAATGCGCTTTGATGAGTGGGAGTCTATCAGCCCGCAGACCATTTTCGTGTCCGCCACGCCGGGCAACTATGAGGCCGAGCATGCCGGCCGCGTGATCGAGCAACTGGTGCGGCCGACTGGTTTGGTCGACCCGGAAATCGAGATCCGCCCGGCCCTGACCCAGGTCGACGACTTGCTCTCGGAAATCACCAAGCGCGTGGCCCTGGAAGAGCGGGTGCTGGTCACCACGCTGACCAAGCGCATGTCCGAAGACTTGACCGACTACCTGGCCGACCACGGCGTGCGTGTGCGCTACCTGCACTCGGACATCGACACCGTGGAACGCGTGGAGATCATCCGCGACCTGCGCCTGGGTACCTTTGATGTGCTGGTGGGCATCAACCTGCTGCGTGAAGGCCTGGACATGCCGGAAGTGTCGCTGGTGGCGATCCTCGATGCGGACAAAGAGGGCTTTTTGCGCTCTGAACGCTCGTTGATCCAGACCATCGGGCGTGCGGCACGGAACCTCAATGGCCGGGCGATTCTCTACGCGGACCGCATTACCGGTTCCATGGAACGGGCGATTGGTGAGACCCAGCGCCGTCGCGACAAGCAGATTGCGTTCAACCTGGAAAATGGCATCACGCCCAAGGGCGTGTTCAAGGACGTTGCCGACATCATGGAAGGCGCCACCGTGCCGGGCTCGCGCAGCAAAAAGCGCAAAGGTATGGCCAAGGCCGCTGAGGAAAGCGCCAAGTACGAGAACGAATTGCGCTCGCCGAGTGAGATCACCAAGCGCATCCGTCAGTTGGAAGAGAAGATGTACCAGTTGGCGCGGGACCTGGAGTTCGAGGCGGCAGCGCAGACGCGGGACGAGATTGGCAAGTTGCGGGAGCGCCTGCTGGCGGTGTGAGGCTGGAGCCCGGGTGCTCCGGGCTGTTACCATTCGCCCCTTGTTTCAATTTTCAGTTTTATCGCCCATTCGAGACCTGCCATGACCACCGTCCGCACGCGCATCGCGCCATCGCCCACTGGGGATCCCCACGTCGGCACTGCTTACATCGCCTTGTTCAACTACTGCTTTGCCAAGCAGCACGGCGGTGAATTCATCCTGCGGATCGAAGACACCGATCAACTGCGTTCCACCCGCGAGTCGGAACAGCAGATTTTCGATGCCCTGCGCTGGTTGGGCATTACCTGGGCCGAAGGCCCGGACGTCGGTGGCCCGCACGGCCCGTATCGCCAGAGCGAGCGCAGCGACATCTACAAGCAGTACACCCAGCAACTGGTCGACATGGGCCATGCCTTCCCGTGCTTCTGCACCGCAGAAGAGCTGGACCAGATGCGCGCCGAGCAACAGGCCCGTGGCGAAACTCCACGCTACGACGGCCGCGCGTTGCTGCTGTCGAAAGAAGAAGTGGCCCAGCGCCTGGCCGCCGGCGAGCCTCACGTGATCCGCATGAAGGTGCCAAGCGAAGGCGTGTGCGTGGTGCCGGACATGCTGCGCGGTGACGTCGAGATCCCGTGGGACCGCATGGACATGCAGGTGCTGATGAAGACCGACGGCCTGCCGACGTACTTCCTGGCCAACGTGGTCGACGACCACCTGATGGGCATCACCCACGTGCTGCGCGGCGAAGAGTGGTTGCCATCGGCGCCGAAACTGATCCTGCTCTACGAGTACTTTGGCTGGGAACAGCCGCAGCTGTGCTACATGCCGCTGCTGCGTAACCCGGACAAGAGCAAGCTGTCCAAGCGCAAGAACCCGACTTCGGTGACCTTCTACGAGCGTATGGGCTTCATGCCGGAAGCGATGCTCAACTACCTGGGCCGCATGGGCTGGTCAATGCCGGACGAGCGCGAGAAGTTCTCGTTGCAGGAAATGGTCGACAATTTTGATCTGTCCCGTGTGTCGCTCGGCGGGCCGATCTTCGACATCGAGAAACTGTCGTGGCTCAACGGCCAGTGGCTGCGTGACCTGCCGGTGGAAGAATTCGCCAGCCGTGTGCAGCAGTGGGCACTGAACCCCGAATACATGATGAAGATCGCGCCGCTGGTGCAGGGCAGGGTGGAGACCTTCAGCCAGGTCGCACCGTTGGCCAGTTTCTTCTTTGCCGGGGGCGTGAATCCAGATCCTAAGCTGTTCGAGTCGAAGAAACTCTCCGGTGACCAGGTTCGCCAACTGATGCAGTTGATCCTGTGGAAGCTGGAAAGCCTGCGCCAGTGGGAGAAAGATGCGATCACCGCGACGATCCAGGCGGTGGTGGAATCCCTGGAACTGAAATTGCGCGATGCCATGCCGTTGATGTTTGCCGCGATCACCGGGCAGGCCAGTTCGGTGTCGGTGCTGGATGCGATGGAAATCCTCGGCCCGGACTTGACCCGTTTCCGCCTGCGCCAAGCCCTTGATTTGCTTGGTGGTGTGTCGAAGAAAGAAAACAAAGAGTGGGAAAAGCTGCTGGGCGCTATCGCTTAAGCACGCGGTTGAAACGGCGAAACCCCGGTTTTCCGGGGTTTCGACGGTAAGTGATTGTTATCCCGGCAAAAAATTTTGGAAAATGTTGAAAATAAATTTGACACACTTCCAAAGCGCCATTAAGATTCGCCCCGTCCTCACCGATGAGGGGCTATAGCTCAGCTGGGAGAGCGCTTGCATGGCATGCAAGAGGTCAACGGTTCGATCCCGTTTAGCTCCACCAATTTACAGGTTCAAGGTCTGGCCACACCGTCCTTGAATCGATCAGCTCTCAGCGCTGATCAGTTGTACAGAAGGTTTTGTCCCCTTCGTCTAGTGGCCTAGGACACCGCCCTTTCACGGCGGTAACAGGGGTTCGAGTCCCCTAGGGGACGCCAGTTTCAACAAGCAGTTCGCAAGGCCTGCTGCGTCGTGAGACGAAAAATCTGGGGCTATAGCTCAGCTGGGAGAGCGCTTGCATGGCATGCAAGAGGTCAACGGTTCGATCCCGTTTAGCTCCACCAATTTACAGTTCCAAGGTTCCGGCCACACCGTCCTTGGATCGATCAGTCTCAGCCTGATCAGTGTACAGAAGGTTTGTGTCCCCTTCGTCTAGTGGCCTAGGACACCGCCCTTTCACGGCGGTAACAGGGGTTCGAGTCCCCTAGGGGACGCCACGATTACCCGCTCTGCGGGATTTTTAAGGGTCATTCAATTATTGAATGGCCCTTTTGTTTGTCTGGCGTTTGGCCAAATCTCTCTTCCATCCCCTTCTTCTCTTCTGACCAGCGGTCACGCCTGTGGCTTGCCAAATATTATTATGGTAATAATATTCAACCCATGAACATCGGAGGCAATGATGAGCGATAAAAAAGCGCAAACCCGCGAACGCATTCTGCAGGCCGCCAGCGCCGCGTTGATCCAGCGCGGCCCGGCCGAACCGAGTGTGGGTGAAGTCATGGGCGCGGCGGGGCTGACCGTCGGTGGTTTCTACGCGCACTTCGAAAGCAAGGACGCACTGATGCTGGAGGCCTTCACTCAGCTGCTGGCCAAGCGTCGTGCGTCGATTGATGACATGGACGCCCAGTTGACCGGAGAGGAGCGCAGAAGCCTGGTGGCGGCGTTCTACCTGTCGCGCAAGCACCGTGACTCAACCGCCCAGGCCTGCCCGATCCCGGCGACCGTCGGTGAGATGAGCCGCCTGCCGGATGAGTTCCGCCAGGCGCTGAACGAGCATTGCGAGCTGATGGCTGCGCAACTCGCCGCCAGCCCTGAAGACACCGACAAAGCCCTGGCGGACATGGCGCTGATGATCGGTGGCCTGGCCTTGGCCCGCGCCTTGGGGCCGGGTGAGTTGTCTGACCGTGTGCTGCGCGCCGCCAAGTCGGCCGTGCGCTAGAAGAGGGCTGTCATGATGGGCACGTTAACCTGGATTCGTCGCTTCAACGGCACCCTGGGGCACCTGGCACCGCAAACGGTTGCCAACAAGATGCGCCGCGCCTTCATGACGCCCCGCGACCTGCCGCCGCGTGACTGGGAGCTGCCGCTGCTGGCGCAGTCGGAGCGCATCACCTTGCGCTTCGGTCTGTCCGCCTTGCGCTGGGGCCAGGGGCCTGCGGTGTTGTTGATGCACGGTTGGGAAGGGCGGCCCACTCAATTCGCCAGCCTGATCACGGCATTGGTCGACAACGGTTACTCGGTGATTGCCCTCGACGGTCCCGCCCATGGCCGTTCGCCAGGGCGTGAAGCCCATGTGCTGCTGTTCGCCCGCGCCATGCTCGAAGCCGCTGCCGAGTTGCCGCCGCTGCATGCGGTGATCGGTCATTCCATGGGGGGTGCCAGTGCGATGCTGGCGGTGCAGTTGGGCTTGCGCACCGAGGCGTTAGTGAGCATTGCCGCACCGTCACGCTTTCTGGATGTGTTGCGGGGCTTCACCAAAATGGTCGGTTTGCCGGCGCGGGCACGCTCGGCGTTCATCCAGGAAGTCGAGCAGACCTTTGGCATGCCGCTCAAGCATCTGGATGTGGCCCATTACCAGATGAATATCCCTGGCCTGATCGTGCACGCCGAAGACGATACGTTCGTCCCGGTCAAAGCCTCTCAAGCTATTCACGAAGCCTGGTTCGACAGCCGCCTGCTGCGCCTGGAGCAGGGCGGTCACCAGAAAGTACTGGCCGATCCGCGCGTGATCGACGCTGTGCTGGCGCTGCTGGCCGGCCGTCGTCTACAGGCGCGGCAAACGGCCTGATACACTGCCCCGGATACGTTAATCGACCGGGAGCAAGGCATGGGCTGGGATTTGGCAACGCCGTTTATCATCGATCTGCAGGTCGCCCCTGAAGACATCGACGGCCTGGGGCACGCCAACAACGCGGTGTATGTGTCCTGGCTGGAGCGCTGCGCCTGGCGTCATTCCCAGCGTTTGGGCCTGGACCTGACCGAATACCGCCGCCTGGACCGCGCCATGGCGGTGGTGCGCCATGAGATCGACTACCTGGCCGCCGGCTACGAAGGCGATGAGCTGCAACTGGCCACTTGGATCGTCGACTGGGACCAGCGCCTGAAGATGACCCGGCGTTTCCAGCTGGTTCGCCCGCGTGACGGCGTGACCCTGCTGCGTGCGCTAACCACTTTTGTCTGCATCGAACTGTCCACCGGCAAGCCCAAGCGCATGCCTGCAGAATTTCTCGACGGTTATGGTCCCGCCCTGACAGGGGGTTAACGGTTGCTGTGGGAAACCCAGTAAACTGCGCCACGATTTTTGTTGAGTGTTTTCCATGCAAATTGCTTTGGCGCCCATGGAGGGGTTGGTCGACAACATCCTGCGGGACGTGCTCACCCGTGTCGGCGGTATTGACTGGTGCGTGACCGAGTTCATCCGCGTCAACGACCGCCTGCTCACGCCCGCGTATTTCCATAAGCTCGCCCCGGAACTGCTGCACGGTGCCCATACCGCTGCCGGTGTGCCGCTGCGCGTGCAATTGCTCGGCTCCGACCCGGTGTGCCTGGCGGAAAACGCCGCCTTGGCGTGTGAGCTGGGCTCGCAGGTCATCGACCTGAATTTCGGCTGCCCGGCCAAGACCGTCAACAAGTCCCGTGGCGGGGCAGTGCTGCTCAAGGAGCCGGAGCTGCTCAACCAGATCGTCGAACACGTGCGCCGCGCCGTACCGGCGCACATTCCGGTCACCGCCAAGATGCGCCTGGGTTTCGACAGCCCGGACGGCGCCCTGGTCTGTGCCACGGCCCTGGCCGAAGGCGGCGCGGCACATATCGTGGTGCATGCGCGGACCAAGACTGACGGCTACAAACCGCCCGCTCACTGGGAGTGGATCCCGCGCGTACAAGACGTGGTCAAGGTACCGGTGTTCGCCAATGGTGATATCTGGAGCGTTGAAGACTGGAAGCGCTGCCGCGAAGTCAGTGGCGCCGAAGACATCATGCTGGGCCGTGGCCTGGTCGCGCGTCCGGACCTGGCGCGGCAGATTGCTGCGGCGCGGGCAGGCGAGGAAGTGATCGAGATGACTTGGGCCGAGATGCAGCCGATGCTCCAGGACTTCTGGACCCAATCGGTGGCGCAACTGACCGAGCGTCAGGCGCCGGGGCGTTTGAAGCAATGGCTGGCGATGCTCACCCGCAATTACCCTGAGGCGGTGGAGTTGTTTACGCTGATGCGTAGGGAAACCGACCTGGAGCAGGTCGGGCGTTTGCTGGGGATGCCCAGTCAGCGTGAACAATCGGTTACGCTGCAAGATTAGGTTTACATATATAAGTGTTTCAACCATTGCGATAGAGGGCACCGAAAGGTGCCTTTTTTTTGTCTGAAAAGTACGTTTGGCGGCATTGTCTGCCGCCTGGAGTAGGTTTCAGTCGCTGTATTGCTAAAGCCGGTGAAGTGTTATTTCGAGATATATGCAAGTGTCTATGAGTGTTTGAGTTTGACTGCAACTAAGTTTTAATTTTCTGTGATTTTTTGGTGTGCGATAAGTACTTGTGTGCGCGTCAATTAACATAGGTTTCGCATGTAAGGCGAACGTGTTGATTTCTTTAAGTTACTTTGTTCATAGGGTGTTGCCTTAAGTTTCCACTCCAGGAAGCGCTTTGGGCTTGCGCAGCCTGGGTTTTCTCGGTTTGTCCATAGGTAAACACCCCTGGCGGTCAATTGGTTTCCTTATATAAGTCGCGTTTTTTCGGAACTCATTGTCGTTACGCCCCACGAATCTTACGAGTTTTCCGAACTCGCCGTTGTTTAACGCACCCTGTCAATAACTGTCTCTCTCCTGCCATTGCAGGAGTTGGGCAAGGTCATAGGAATAAGAAAATGTCTAATGTCTCGACCCAAAAGTTCATCCCGATGAATACAGGTTACGCTCAACTTAATCAGTCCTCTGTGCAGACGAATAAAACACCTGAGTTGTCTCCTTCGATGGACAGTGTAAATAAGTTTCTGAAGGACACTAATCCCGCTTCTAAAGACACTCATGTGCCGATGAATAAGGAGTCGTTGGAAAAGTTGTTTGCCATGTTTGAGTTCGCGGTCAAAGCGATGCGTAGCATGCTCGCCGGTATGGGGGTGCTGCCCAAGTTGCCCGGTGAGTCGGATGCTCAGCCCCAGGTGAAGCCTGGCCCGGACGCCAAAGTCGTTGAAGATACGGCGGCGCAGAGCAAGGTAGCACCTGCAGCGGATACCAAGCCAAAAGTGATGCCAGCTGCTGATAATAAGGTTACCACGGATGCCGGCGTCCAACCCAAGGTCACAGCCGAAGCGGATACCAAGCCAAAAGTGATGCCCGGTGCCGATAACAAGGTTGCCATGGATACGGGAGTGCAACCCAAGGTCACGCCGCAAGCAGACGCCAAGGCAAAGGTGGAGCCCAAGCTTGATACACAAGTCACGCCAGATAGGCCTGCTCAAGTGACTGTCACGCCGGACGGTAAGCCCAATGCCAAGCAGGTAACGACTACCCTCACCGACGTTGCACAGCAGAATAAGCTGTCGTCTGATATCAACGTGACTGTGCAGGTGCAGAACTGTCATTGCCCGCATACGGACGAAAAAACCCCGCCACAACCCCGGCTCACCTCGAAAGTCGACGCGCAGCCCACGCCGCCGTCAGTGGTAGCACCAAAGGTCGATACACAACCCACGCCGCCGTCGGTGGTAACGCCAAAGGTCGACGCACAACCCGCGCCGCCGCTGGTGGTGACGCCAAAGGTTGAAACACAACCCACGCCGCAGCCGGCGGTAACGCCAAAGGTCGACGCACAACCCACGCCGCCGTCGGTGGTAACGCCAAAGATCGACGCACAACCCACGCCGCCGCTGGTGGTGACGCCAAAGGTCGATGCGCAACCCACGCCACCGCCGGTGGTAACGCCCAAGATCGACACAAAACCCACGCCGGAGATTACATCCCCCGCACCCGATAACTTGGCGGACGACTTCGCCAGGCACTCCCATAGCCGGTTCTCCAGGTCCAGCCTCCGCTCTCGCTTCTGAGCCTGCTGCCTTGAAGCGTTAAACACCTACGTAATGATCGTTCCCTGGCCGATGCGGTCAGGGAGCCTCCTCAATGAGGTATGAAGTCATGTTGTCGATCAAACATCTTCCTATTACACGACCCACTATTGATCCTTATAGCGCGTCAGGTTTTTCAGGTAGCGCTTCACTCGATTCTGCCAGCCGAAACAGTGTGCGCACTGCGACACAGGCCTCACCCGCAGAGTCGCAGCCTAGGAATATCGGGAATACCGCAGACCCCGAGGCCGTGTTGGGTATGCTTAAGGACTTGTTCATGCAGTTCTTCAGCCAGTTGCAGGCCATCTTGGATAAAGGCGTGCGCCCTCCGATGCCGAAAAACAACGACTTGCCCATTCCGCAACCCCGCGTGAAACCCGCTGACGACGTGACACTGACAGACAAGCGAAACGAATACATTCCCGGGCTCTCCAACAAACGCAAAGGTGAAAAGCCCAACAACATTTGGACTGGTTTTCGCCAGGGAAGTAATGGTAATTGCGTAACGATTTCCGCCATCAAGGCGGCGATGGCGAAGTTTGGTCAAAGCCCAAAGGATATTTACAAGTCCGTCGAAGCCAATGAGCACGGTTATAAAGTTGTTATGCGCGACGGGTTCGAATTGAAGATGAGCAAGGCCGAGTTGCAGGCGGCTATTCGCGGTTCCAACTTTGTCGGCATGAGTGATCGAGAAATGCTCAAGGATGCGCACTTCCTGTTTGCCTGTTCTGCCAAGCGTGCGCAGATGGAGAACAACGACGGATGGGCGAGCAGAAGTTTCAATGCGGCGATCGCGACGCTCAATAATGGTGAAGATGAAGACAGGAACAAGCCGGGCGAAGGCTTCCTGCGGCTGGGGTTGAAGGACCATATGAAGAGCGTGGAGGTGAGTGAGTTAGCTAATGGGTCTTTTATCGGTATGGTCAACCGGAGTGATCACTCGGTTGCCGTAGTGGATGGCCACGAGGAGATCTACGGGAGCAAGGGCGATCGACCCACGCATGGACAAGCCGTTGCGTTGATCTGATCACCTCATCTGATCCGAGTTTCCGGGCTCGAACTCTTCCACTGTTTCAGCAAAGAGTGAACGATATGAGTACGTTTGCAATTGGAGCTTTCGCGCGCTCATATCCTCTTGCGCCGCAATTATCAAACCACCCTGAAGCGTCTCGCATTCCAGCTTTTGATGTGCCGGAGCGGGGCTTTGGCGAGCATTTCAACGCGAGTTCACACAGCGCGGTCATCAAGTTGATGATGCTCAGGTTCGGCCCACGCCCTGGCGATATGTTCACCGATGTAAGGAGCAACGGTGAGGCTTACGACGTGATCATGAAAGATGGTTACCGGCTGCATCTGTCCAAACAGGAGCTGCAACAGGCAGCGTCTGCATCGCGTTTTACCGGCAGTGATGGCGATGTGTTGGACAGTGCGCATTTTGCGCTGGCGGTGTTCATCAAGCGTAAACAACTCAAGCGCGGCAGTACGCCGGATCTACCCGATTTTCAGTCGATGCTGACGGAGTCTCTGCAAGGTGAAACGACCTTTAATATGCTCAAAGGTATGGGTTTATCCCGTCATCTTCAGCATGTAGCCACCGCAACGGTTGTGGCTGAGGGCGGGGAAGGCGTAGCAGACAGCTATGACGCAGGTTCATCCCTGATTTATGCCGGCAAGGCGCATCAATTTGGCGGGGAGCGCTCACCGGATCGAGCCTACATGTATACCTTGATGAGCGACAACGCGCCGAAGCCTCCCACGGTCCCGGCCCCTGATGCACCTATCGTCGTACCCAGGGTTGACCCGGCCACCTCGAAGGTCCGACCCGAGGCCGCTGGGGTTATGAAGGGCTTCATTGAGGGGGTGCGAAAATTTGGCGAAGTATTTGACCTGAGCAGCCATACCGCGGTCATCAAGCTGATGATGCTCAGGTTCGGCCCGTCGCCCTCCGATATGTTTGAGCGTGTCGAGGCGACCGCTACGGGGTACAGCGTCACTATGAAAGACGGGTTTGAAGTGACGCTGTCAAAGCAGGAGTTGCAGCGCACTGGCGCAGCGTCAAGGTTTTCCGGGCCAGATGTGCAAAAGGTCGCCGATGCCAATTTCATGCTGGCGGCCTTTGCCAAGCGCAAACAGGTTGAAGGCAATGCTGAGTTTGATGCCGTGCTATCGAGCACTTTGTGCGGAGAGCACATTTACAACGTCTTGAAGGGCATGGGGCTGACCGGCTTTTTGCGGGTTGTGTCGCCCGAAAAACTACGAGAACCCCACAGCGTCGGCGTCACCCCTACCTTCAACTATTCAGGCGCGCTCGTCGTGAATGGCATCAAGCATAGCAACGGTGAACAAGCGGCGGTCAGCAAGGATTACGGCTACCAGCTTGCCGCAGACGTCCCCGTCGACCCCAACGGTAAGCCTGCGCAGTTCTCGGCGGTGCCCGTGGGGGTCAAGCCTGCCGATATCTGGCGCGGTTTCTATCAAGGCGTTGAAGGTAACTGTGTCACGGTGTCGGCCATCAAGGCCGCGATGATGAAGTATGGACAAAACCCTCTGGGGATCTTCAAGCGTGTCACTGAAACGCCAGAAGGTTTCAGCATCGCCATGCGTGATGGTTGCACGGTGCGCCTCACCCATGCCGAGCTGAGCCAGGCACGAGAGGCTGCCAACTTCCATGGAACGGATAAAGGCCTGATTAAGGATGCGGTGTTCCTGTATGCCGCGAGCGCCAAGCGCGCCCAACTGGAGAACCATGAGTTTCGCGCCGGCGCGGGCTTCAATGCCAAAACGTTGAATGATGGGGAAGTCCCGGGCGATGCGTTGCGACGCCTTGGCTTGTATGCATTCACTCGCGCAAGCAGCGTGGAGGAACTGGCGTCAGGCGTGCCAGGCACCCTGGCGAACTTCGGGCATTCCGTTGTTGTGGTAAACGGTGCCCTTGATGCTTATGGAGACAAGCGTAACTTGAACGGTTCGCACTGGATGCGAGAGGACGGTCACGCCTTGAAGCTGGTTTAACCCCGCCCATCTCCCGCGAGCAAGCGTTCCCTGAATCCGATCATGGGCAGCGGTCGGCTGTGCAAATACCCTTGGTACAAATGGCAACCCAGGCCCTGCAGGAAGGCGAGTTGGTCCTGGGTTTCCACGCCTTCGGCAATCACCTCCAGGTTCAGGCTGCGGGCCATGGCGACAATGGCGCGGATGATCTCGGCGTCGTTGGGGTCATGGGTGGCGTCACGCACGAAGGATTGGTCAATCTTCAGCGCGTCCACCGGCAGGCGCTTGAGGTAGGTCAGTGATGAATAGCCGGTGCCGAAGTCATCCATCGCAAAGCTCACGCCGAGTTTTTTCAGGCGGCGCATTTTGCTGATGGTGTCGTCCAGGTTCTGGATCACAATGCCTTCGGTGATTTCCAGTTTCAACAGGCTGAATGGCAGTTCGTGCTGCTTGAGGCTGCGCTCCACCCGCTCCACGAAGTCGTTCTGGCGAAACTGCCGCGGACTGATATTCACGCACAGGCTGAAATTCAACGGGTCCACCAACCCTTCCGCGATCAACTGTTGAAACGCGGCGCAGGCTTCATCGAGGATCCACGTGCCGACTTCAAGGATCAGGCCACTGTCCTCCAGCACCTTGATGAATTCGGAAGGCGACTGCGCGCCCAACTGCGGATGCTGCCAGCGCACCAAGGCCTCGGCGCCGACGATGCGGTTGCCGCGCGCGTCCACCTGCGGTTGGTAATGCACGCTGAATTCGCCGCGCGACAGGGCCAGGCGCAGGTCGGTCTCCATACGCAGGCGTTCGCTGGCGGTTTTTTGCATGCTGTTGTGGAACATCTGCGTGGTATTACGCCCTGAGTCTTTGGCGCGATACAGGGCGATATCGGCACGCTTGAGCAAGTCCGCCGGCGTGGAACCGTGATCGGGAATCAACGCGACGCCAATGCTCGGCGTGACCTGCAAGCGATGGCCATCCAGAAACATCGGCTCTGAGAGCAGCTCGCGCAAGGTGTCGGCCAGTTCCTGGACCTGGCGGCTGACTTCCGTGCGCGTGCCATCCAGGCCGCTGAGCAGCACCACGAACTCATCGCCACCCAGGCGCGCCACGGTGTCTTCCATGCGCACGCTGGCTTCCAGGCGGGCGGTGACTATCTTGAGTACGGTGTCGCCCACCGGATGGCCGAGGGAATCGTTGATGTGCTTGAAGTGGTCAAGGTCGAGGAACAGCAGCGCGCCGCGCAGGTTGTGCCGCTTGAGCAGGGCGATCTGCTGGCTCAGGCGGTCCATCAACAGGGCGCGGTTGGGCAGGTTGGTCAGCGGGTCGTGATAGGCCAGGTGACGGATCTGCGCCTGGGCGTTTTTCAGCAGGCTCACGTCCCGTGCGGTCAGCAGCAGGCACGGGGTTTCGTTGAGGGTGATGGGTTCAACCGAGACTTCTACCGCCAGTAACTCGCCGCGTTTGTTGTGCCAGAGCATTTCCAGGTGATGGATGCGACCTTTGATCTGCAATTCGGCCAGCAGCGCGGCACGCTGGTTCTCGTCGGCCCAGATGCCGATCTGGTAGAGGGTCAGGCCAATGGCTTCCTCGGCGCGATAACCGGTCAACCGGCAGAAACCGTCATTGACCTCCACATAACGGCCGGTGTCGCGCTCGGTGATGGAAATCGCATCAGGGCTGGAATGGAAGGCCTTGGCGAATTTCTCTTCGCTGGCCTTGAGCGCGGCTTCCGAGCGTTGTTGTTGAGTGATGTCGCGCAAGGTGGTGACGATACATGGCTGGTCACCCACTTTGATCAGCCGGCTGGAAATCACGCAGGTCAGCGCCTGGCCATTTTTGTGATGCACCACAATTGCCACATTGCTCAGTGCCTGCTCGCGGATCACCCGTTCGATCCGTTGCAGGCGCTTGCTGGATTCGTCCCACAGGCCGATCTGCTCGGCACTCTTGTCGATCACTTCGGCGGCCGTCCAGCCAAAGGTCTGGGTAAACGCGGGGTTGATCTCGATAAACGCGCCGCTGTCCAGGCAGGTGACGCAGATCGGGTCGGGGCTGGCCTGGAACAGGCTGGCGAATTTTTCTTCGGAGGCGGTCAGGCGTTGTTCGCGTTCGACCTGGTCGGTGATGTCGAGCAAGGTGCCGGCCATGCGCAGCGGTGCGCCGTGCTCGTCGCGGTACAGGCGCGCACGACTTTCGAGGTAGCGCGAGCTGCCGTCCTCCATGGGCACGCGATACGTCAGTTGATAGTTGCCCGCCGGGCCTTCGCGCAGGGTGCGGTAGGCGTTGCGCATGCTCTCGCGCTCGTCATCGGGCATGCCTTCGAAGAATGCATCGAACGACTCATGGAAGGGTTCCGGTGGCAGGCCGTGCAATTGGGCGGCGCGGGCCGAGCCATAAAGCATGCCGGTCGGGATGTGCCAGTCCCAGGTGCCCAGTTGCGCTGAGTCCAGGGCCAGATCGAGGCGTTCCTGGCTGTCCTTGAGGGCTTGTTCGGCGTTTTTGCGCTCGGTGGTGTCCAGAAAGGTACTGATCAGGTAGGCCTCGCCTTCCAGCTCGACCTTCTGCGCGCTGAGGGTGCCGTCGTGGATCTGGCCGTTGCTCGCGCAAAACTGCACTTCCATGGTGATCGGCTCGCCCTTGCGCTGGGTGGCTTTGACCAACTGCGCGCGTTGCTCCGGGTGACGCCACAGACCGAGGTCCAGGGTGGTGCGGCCGATGGCGTCGGCCACCGGCCAGCCGAACAGCATTTCGAAGTACTGGTTGGCCTCGCTGATCAGGCCGTCGGCCTGGCGGGTCAGCAGGACCATGTTCGGGCACAGGTGGAACAGCGTGGCAAAGCGTTTTTCGGAGTGGCTGAGGGCGGCTTCGCGGTCGCGTTGGTGGGTGATCTCGCGGATCACTCCGATCATACGGCGCCGCCCCGCCTTGTCCGGCGCCAGGCTGCCGTTGATTTCCAGCCAATGCAGGCTCCCATCCGGCCATTGGATACGGTGATGCATGGCCTGTTCGAACGGCTCGCCCGCCAACACTGCATGGAACGCCCGCACCACGCGGGCGCTGTCTTCGGGAGCCAGCAGGTCGAGGTAATCCAGATCCTTGGGCAGCGGCTGGCGTGGGTCAAAGCCAAACAACGCCTGGGTGCCCCGTGACCAACTGATGCGGCCGGTGTCGATTTCCCAGCACCATGCCCCCAGCCGGGCAGCATTAAGCGCTGCCAGCAATTGCGGGGCGCTGTCCCAGCTTTGTTCCGCCGCTTGAGGGTCAAGGGCGTAGATGCGGGGCAGGGGTGGCACGGAATCGACGGGGTTGCGCATTATCAAAGGGCCTTGGCTCAATGGGCGTTCGGCGCGGCTTTATTCAGGCCTTTAGGCCGCACAGCTTCATGCCGGTATCCCTGGCAGATCGACCTGTGCATCCAATAGGCTCATGAAAGCCCGCGCAGCGTTCGACAGCGTCCTTTCGGTGTGCACGATATAGCCTAGCTGGCGACTGAGCTGTATGCCCGGCAAAGCGATACTTGCCACCTGATCATCCAGCATGGTGCGTGGCAGCACGCTCCAGGCCAGGCCGATCGACACCATCATCTTGATGGTTTCCAGATAGTTAGTGCTCATCGCGATGTTTGGCGTGAGGCCCTGGGCCTCGAACAATCGGCTGACAATATGGTGGGTAAAGGTGTTGCCTCCGGGGAAAACGGCGGGGTGGCCGGCAATATCGGCCAGGCTGATGCTGCCGTTGCTGATCAGGCTGTGTTCCGGTGCGACCACAAAATCCAGCGGGTCATCCCAGACCGGGGTGGCACGTACCAGGTTGTGAGGATCGGGCGCCAGGGTGATCACCGCCACTTCGGCACGGCCATGGAGGATTTCTTCGTAGGCCACTTCCGAATCGAGGAACTGAATATCCAGCGCCACATTCGGGTATTCCCGGGTAAACGTGCGCAGCACCGGCGGCAAGCGATGCAGGCCGATGTGGTGACTGGTGGCCAGGGTCAGGCGGCCGCTGACTTCGCCAGTCAGGTTGGTCAGGGCGCGGCGGGTGTCGTCCAGCACGTTTAGGATCTGATAAGCGCGCGGCAGCAAGGCCCGTCCAGCCTCGGTCAAGCCGACTTCGCGACCCAGGCGATCGAACAGGCGCACCTTCAATTGTTGTTCCAGGCCGGCAATGCGCTTGCTGATGGCCGGTTGGGTCAGGTGCAGCCGTTCACCGGCGCCGGAGAAGCTGCCGGTCTCGGCGATGGCAATAAAGGCGTTGAGGTTGGCCAGGTCCATTGTGGTATTCCAGTTGGTAATCCAAAGCATAAAAAATATGAATTTGAGTTATTTAATGTAGCGCCATACCATCAGCCTCACAAGCCAAAGGGTTATTGAAAAGCCCGGCATAGAGAAACACCGCTGATGAGGACCGACTGATGGCCGGCAAAACGCTTTACGACAAGCTTTGGGATTCCCATGAAGTGAAACGGCGCGACGATGGCTCGTCGTTGATCTATATCGACCGTCACATCATCCATGAAGTGACCTCGCCCCAAGCATTCGAAGGCCTGCGTCTGGCCGGGCGCAAGCCTTGGCGCGTCGACTCCATCATCGCCACACCCGACCACAACGTGCCGACCACCCCTGAGCGCAAGGGCGGCATCGAAGCCATTGCCGACCAGGTGTCGCGTTTGCAGGTACAGACCCTCGACGACTACTGCGACGAATATGGCATTACCGAATTCAAGATGAATGACGTACGTCAAGGCATCGTGCACGTGATCGGCCCGGAGCAGGGCGCGACCTTGCCGGGCATGACCGTGGTCTGCGGTGACTCCCACACGTCGACCCACGGTGCTTTTGGCGCCCTGGCCCATGGCATCGGCACTTCCGAGGTGGAACATGTGTTCGCCACCCAGTGCCTGGTCGCCAAGAAGATGAAGAATATGTTGGTTCGCGTTGAGGGCAAATTGCCGTTCGGCGTAACCGCTAAAGACATCGTCCTCGCCGTGATCGGCAAGATCGGCACCGCCGGCGGTAACGGCCATGCCATCGAGTTCGCCGGCAGCGCCATTCGCGACTTGTCCATCGAAGGCCGCATGACCATCTGCAACATGTCCATCGAAGCCGGTGCCCGTGTGGGCATGGTGGCGGCGGACGAAAAGACCGTTGAGTACGTCAAGGGTCGTCCTTTCGCTCCGGCAGGCGCGGATTGGGATGCGGCGGTAGAAGCCTGGAAAGACCTGGTTTCCGATGCCGATGCGGTGTTCGACACCGTGGTCGAACTCGATGCTGCCCAGATCAAGCCACAAGTCAGCTGGGGCACTTCGCCGGAAATGGTCTTGGCCGTTGACCAGAATGTGCCGGACCCGGCCAAAGAGGCCGATCTGGTCAAGCGCGGTTCCATCGAGCGCGCCTTGAAGTACATGGGTTTGCAGGCCAACCAGGCGATCACCGACATTCAGTTGGACCGCGTGTTCATCGGTTCCTGCACCAACTCGCGGATCGAAGACCTGCGCGCTGCCGCAGTAATCGCCAAAGGCCGCAAAGTGGCGTCGACCATCAAGCAAGCCATCGTGGTGCCGGGTTCGGGCCTGGTCAAAGCGCAAGCCGAAGCCGAAGGCCTGGACAAGATCTTCCTTGAGGCCGGTTTTGAATGGCGTGAGCCAGGCTGCTCGATGTGCCTGGCGATGAACCCGGACCGTTTGGAATCGGGCGAGCATTGCGCGTCTACGTCCAACCGTAACTTCGAAGGGCGTCAGGGCGCCGGTGGGCGTACCCACCTGGTCAGCCCGGCCATGGCCGCTGCGGCGGCCGTCAACGGTCGTTTCATCGACGTTCGCGAATTGATCTGAGGAATACCCGATGCGTGCTTTTACCCAACACACCGGCCTTGTCGCCCCTTTGGATCGCGCCAACGTCGACACCGACCAGATCATCCCCAAGCAGTTCTTGAAGTCGATCAAGCGCACCGGTTTCGGCCCGAACCTGTTCGACGAGTGGCGCTACCTGGACGTGGGCTACGCCTACCAGGACAACTCCAAGCGCCCGCTGAACAAGGACTTCGTGCTCAATGCCGAACGTTACCAAGGCGCCAGCGTATTGCTGGCCCGTGAGAACTTCGGTTGCGGCTCCAGCCGTGAGCACGCGCCGTGGGCCCTGGAAGAATACGGCTTTCGCAGCATCATCGCGCCGAGCTATGCCGACATTTTCTTCAACAACAGCTTCAAGAACGGCCTGTTACCGATCATCTTGACCGACGCAGAAGTCGACGAGCTGTTCAAGCAGGTGGAAGCCGAAGAGGGCTACCAACTGACTGTCGACCTGGCCGCGCAAACGGTGACCCGTCCGGACGGCAAGGTGTATCACTTTGAAGTGGATGCGTTCCGTAAGCACTGCCTGATCAACGGCCTGGACGACATCGGCCTGACCTTGCAGGACGGCGATGCGATTGCGGCGTTTGAGGCCAAGCACCGGGCGAGCCAGCCTTGGTTGTTTCGCGATGCCTGATTTGCGGTAGACCGTGCTGGCCCCATCGCGGGCAAGCCCGACTCCCACATTGGATTGCATTCCAACTGTGGGAGCTGGCTTGTCGGGTCGCCGCATCGCTGCGATAGCGCCAGTACCAACACCCCAAAACCCAAGGAAAAGCACCATGACCAGCACCGCCCACACCCAAGTCGTGCAAAAACAATTCGGCGAGCAAGCCTCCGCCTACCTGAGCAGTGCCGTGCACGCCCAGGGCACCGAATTCGCGCTGCTGCAGGCCGAACTGGCCGGGCAGGGCAATGCGCGACTGTTGGATTTGGGCTGCGGTGCCGGTCATGTCAGCTTTCATGTAGCGCCGCTGGTTAAAGAAGTGGTCGCCTACGACCTGTCCCAGCAGATGCTCGACGTGGTTGCCGCTGCGGCGACAGATCGCGGTTTGGACAACATCCGCACCGTCCACGGCGCCGCCGAACGCCTGCCATTCGCCGATGGCGAGTTCGACTTCGTGTTCAGCCGTTATTCGGCCCACCACTGGAGCGACCTCGGCCTGGCCCTGCGCGAAGTGCGCCGCGTACTCAAACCGGGCGGTGTGGCGGCGTTCGTCGACGTCTTGTCACCGGGCAGCCCGCTGTTGGACACTTACCTGCAAACCGTCGAAGTGCTGCGTGACACCAGCCACGTGCGTGATTATTCCGCCGCCGAATGGATGCAGCAGCTCAGCGAGTCCGGCTTGCATGTGCGCACCAGCAGTCGCCAGCGTCTGCGCCTGGAATACACCTCGTGGGTCGAGCGCATGCGCACGCCAGAAGTACTGCGCGCTGCCATCCTTGAGTTGCAGAAGGCGATGGGCCAGGAAGTGCGCGATTATTACGAAATTCAGGCCGACGGCACCTTCAGCACCGACGTGCTGGTGGTCTTTGCCGAACGCTGATTGATTTTTCCCGACCTGCCCACGGGCGGGTCGCTTGATGAAATGAGGAACGCATGAGCAAGCAGATTCTGATTCTCCCTGGCGACGGTATTGGTCCGGAAATCATGGCCGAAGCGGTCAAGGTGCTGGAACTCGCCAACAGCAAGTACAGCCTGGGCTTTGAGCTGAGCCACGACGTGATCGGCGGCGCCGCCATCGACAAGCACGGCGTGCCGCTGGCCGACGAAACCCTGGACCGCGCCCGTGCGGCCGACGCCGTATTGCTCGGCGCTGTGGGCGGCCCGAAATGGGACAAGATCGAACGTGACATCCGCCCTGAGCGCGGCCTGCTGAAGATCCGTGCGCAACTGGGCCTGTTCGGCAACCTGCGCCCGGCGATCCTCTACCCGCAACTGGCTGACGCGTCGAGCCTCAAGCCGGAAGTGGTCGCGGGCCTGGATATCCTCATCGTGCGCGAGCTGACCGGCGGTATCTACTTCGGCTCGCCACGCGGCGTGCGCGAGCTGGAAAACGGCGAGCGCCAGGCCTACGACACCCTGCCGTATAGCGAGAGCGAAATCCGCCGTATCGCCCGTGTCGGTTTCGACATGGCCCGCGTGCGTGGCAAGAAGGTCTGCTCGGTGGACAAGGCCAACGTCCTGGCCTCCAGCCAGTTGTGGCGTGAAATCGTCGAAGAAGTGGCCAAGGACTACCCGGACGTCGAATTGAGCCACATGTACGTCGATAACGCCGCCATGCAGCTGGTGCGTGCGCCGAAGCAGTTCGACGTGATCGTCACCGACAACCTGTTCGGCGACATCCTGTCCGACCAGGCGTCGATGCTCACCGGTTCCATCGGCATGCTGCCGTCGGCGTCCCTGGACACCAACAATAAGGGCATGTACGAGCCTTGCCACGGTTCGGCACCGGACATCGCGGGCCAGGGCATTGCCAACCCGTTGGCGACGATTCTGTCGGTCTCGATGATGCTGCGTTACAGCTTCAACCTGGCGGACGCGGCGGACGCGATCGAGAAGGCCGTGAGCCTGGTGCTGGACCAGGGCTTGCGCACTGGCGACATCTGGTCGCAGGGTTGCACCAAGGTCGGTACGCAAGAAATGGGCGACGCAGTAGTCGCCGCGCTGCGGAATCTGTAATCTCTCGGGCCCCCTTGCAGAAGTTTGCTGCAGGCGGCCCACTTTTTAACAAGGTGTAGTTGCGATGAAACGTGTAGGTCTGATCGGTTGGCGCGGTATGGTCGGTTCCGTGCTCATGCAGCGGATGCTGGAAGAGCAGGATTTCGATCTTATTGAGCCGGTGTTTTTCACCACTTCGAACGTTGGTGGCCAAGGGCCGTCCGTGGGCAAGGATATTGCCCCGCTCAAGGACGCCTACAACATTGAAGAGCTGAAAACCCTCGACGTGATTCTGACCTGTCAGGGTGGCGACTACACCAGCGAAGTCTTCCCCAAGCTGCGTGAAGCCGGCTGGCAGGGTTACTGGATCGACGCCGCGTCGAGCCTGCGCATGCAGGACGATGCCGTGATCATCCTCGACCCGGTGAACCGCAAGGTCATCGACCAGCAGCTGGACGCGGGCACCAAGAACTACGTCGGTGGCAACTGCACCGTCAGCCTGATGCTGATGGGGCTGGGTGGCCTGTTCGAAGCTGGCCTGGTCGAGTGGATGAGTGCCATGACCTATCAGGCGGCTTCCGGTGCCGGCGCGCAGAACATGCGTGAACTGATCAAGCAAATGGGCGCGACCCACGCCGCCGTTGCCGATCAACTGGCCGACCCGGCCAGCGCTATCCTCGACATCGACCGCCGTGTGGCCGAAGCCATGCGCAGCGAGGCCTACCCGACCGAGAACTTCGGCGTGCCATTGGCCGGCAGCCTGATCCCGTGGATCGACAAGGAACTGCCGAACGGCCAGAGCCGCGAAGAGTGGAAGGCGCAGGCCGAGACCAACAAGATCCTCGGCCGCTTCAAGAGCCCGATCCCGGTGGACGGCATCTGCGTGCGTATCGGCGCGATGCGCTGCCACAGCCAGGCGCTGACCATCAAGCTGAACAAAGACGTACCGATCAGCGATATCGAAGCCTTGATCAGCCAGCACAACCCGTGGGTCAAGCTGGTGCCGAACAACCGCGACATCAGCATGCAGGAGCTGAGCCCGACCAAGGTCACCGGCACTCTGAATGTGCCGGTGGGCCGTCTGCGCAAGCTGAACATGGGCACCCAGTACCTGGGCGCGTTCACCGTGGGCGACCAACTGCTGTGGGGCGCGGCCGAACCGCTGCGCCGCATGCTGCGGATCTTGCTGGAGCGTTGATCGCTTGAAGCAATGAAGAAACCCGCGCTCTGGTGACAGGCGCGGGTTTTTTGTTGGCCTCACCCCCAGCCACCCGGTAAAGTGCCGCTCCCCCCGCAATGCCCGAGGCAGCCCCCATGACCCAGACCTTTGAAATCGCCGTGATCGGCGCTACCGGCACCGTTGGCGAAACCCTGGTGCAGATCCTCGAAGAGTTGAACTTCCCGGTGGGCACCCTGTATTTGCTGGCGGGCAACAACTCGGCGGGTGCCTCGGTGCCGTTTCGTGGCAAAAACGTGCGGGTCAAGGAGGTCGATGAATTCGACTTCAATAAGGCGCAACTCGCGTTCTTCGCGGCGGGGCCGGCGGTGACCTTGAGTTTCGCCCCGCGTGCTACGGCGGCGGGTTGCGCGGTGATTGACTTGTCTGGCGCCTTGCCCGCCGAGCAGGCGCCGCAGGTGGTGCCGGAAGCCAATGCCCATGTGCTTGATGGCTTGAAAAAACCGTTCCAGCTCGGCAGTCCAAGCCCCTCTGCGACCAACCTGGCGGTCGTCCTCGCGCCTTTGCGCAGCCTGTTGGATATCCAGCGCGTGAGCGTTACCGCCAACCTGGCGATGTCGTCCCAGGGGCGTGAAGCCGTCAGTGAATTGGCCCGACAAACCGCTGAGTTGCTGAACATGCGCCCGCTGGAACCGAAACTGTTTGATCGGCAGGTTGCCTTCAACCTGCTGGCACAAGTCGGTACGCCAGACGCCCAAGGTCATACAGCCCTGGAGAAGCGCCTCGTACACGAACTGCGAGCAGTGCTGGAATTACCTTTGCTAAAGATTTCCGCAACCTGCGTTCAAGCCCCGGTGTTTTTTGGCGATAGCCTGACAGTGTCGCTGCAACTGGGGGCACCGGTCGATCTCGCCGCTGTGAACCGTTTGCTCGACACAGCGCCAGGAATAGAGCGGGTTGAGGAGGGTGACTACCCTACAGCCGTGGGCGACGCGGTCGGTCAGGATGTGGTCTATGTAGGACGGGTTCGCGCAGGTGTGGATGACCCGGCGGAACTAAATCTGTGGCTGACGTCAGATAACGTACGCAAAGGCGCCGCACTGAATGCCGTGCAGCTGGCGCAGTTGTTGATAAAAGGCCTTGCGTAAAAGATACTTGGCGGCAATTTGTAGATTGATTCTAGCCAGGCGCTATGCTTGGCCCCAGGCAGGAAAAGTTGCGCGTCGGTGACCTATCGGCTCGCCATGCCTTATGGCAGCGGTTACCAACCTTCTCGCAGGCCGGGGAGTGTTCAAACAAAGGATGAGGCTATGGTTCAAGTTCGCAAACTGGTGTTAGCAATAGCGGCCGCCTCGGCGCTGTCCTCCGGTATGGCGCAGGCGCTGCAGCTGGGGGAGATGACCCTCAAGTCGAAGTTGAACCAGCCATTGGCGGTGGAAATCGAATTGCTCGATGTCGGTGGCCTCACCGCTTCCGAGATCACGCCGAGCCTGGCGTCCTCCCAAGCCTTTGTGGATGCGGGCGTTGATCGCCAGGCGTTCCTCGATGACCTGACGTTTACCCCGGTTATCAACCCCAACGGCCGCAGCGTGGTGCGCGTCACCTCCAACAAGCCGTTGCCCGATTCCTACGTACGCTTCCTGTTGCAGGTGCAATGGCCCAATGGCCGGTTGATGCGCGACTACAGCGTGTTGCTCGACCCGGCCAAGTTCGACCAGCCGGCACCGACGACCGCCGCGCCTGCGCCGCGTCTGGCGGCACCGGCCAGCAGCGCGCCGGCCGCTAGCAAGCCGGCGCAGCACACCACCACCTCCCGCGACACCTTGTGGGAAATTGCCGCGAAGAACCGCAATGGCGGCTCGGTACAGCAGACCATGCTGGCGATCCAGGCGCTGAATCCCGACGCGTTTATCGACGGCAACATCAATCGTTTGAAAACCGGCCAGGTCCTGCGCCTGCCCGATCCCGTACAAAGCACCGCGCTGCCGCAACCCCAGGCGATCGCCGAAGTCAGCGCGCAGAATGCCGCCTGGCGCCAGGGCCGACGCGCTGCCACCAATCCGGCAGCGGGCAAGCAGCAACTGGATGCCACCAAGCGCACCCAGGCCGGCAATGCCCCGGCGAGCACTAACGCCAAGGACAACCTGAGCCTGGTTTCCGCCGAAGCGGCCAAGAAGGGCGCCAAGGGTAAGGCCGGCGATAGTGCGGGGTTGAGCGACAAACTGGCGATGACCCAGGAGCAACTGGACACCACCCGTCGCGACAATGAAGAGCTGAAAAGCCGAGCGGCCGACCTGCAAAGCCAGTTGGACAAGCTGCAAAAACTGATTCAACTGAAAAACGATCAGCTCGCGCGTCTGCAGGCTGAGAAGGGCGCCCCGGCAACGCCGGCCACAGCGGCAATGCCTGCGCAGTTGGCGGGTGAGCCGGCGGCTGCTCCGGCCGCTCCCGATGCCGCCGTTGCAACACCTGCGCCCGCCACGCCTGAGCCGGCCAAGGCCGATTCCGCGCCTGCCAGCGCCGAGGGTAAATTCAACGACCTGCTGACCAATCCGATCGTGCTTGGCGTGATCGGTGGTGCCGCCGGCCTGCTGGTGCTGCTGCTCCTGCTGTTGTGGGCGCGCCATCGCAATGCCCGTCGAGAAGAAGAAAAACACCTGCGCATGGCGCGTGCCCTGGCTGAAGAGCCGGTGTTCACCTCGAACATCGATCAGGACCTGCCGCCAGACAGTTTCGAAGGTCTGGAAGTGCCGCCGCCAAGCGTCAAGCTGGCCGCTGCACCAGCGCCAGCCCCGGCGGTTGAACCGGCAGTCGCCGTGCCGACCGTCGCCTCGGTACTGGCGCCGCTGGCTGTTGCCGTTGCGCCGGTGAACGCCAGCGATGCACTGGCCCAAGCCCAGTCGCTTGTCGACCGTGGCCACCTGAACCAGGCCGCCGACGTACTGGAACAGGCGATCAAACAGGAGCCCAAGCGCAGCGATCTGCGTTTGAAGCTGATGGAAGTCTACGGTCTGCAAAACGACAAGGACGGTTTCGTGACCCAGGAGCGCCAACTGGTGGCCAATGGTGAAAACCATGCCCAGGTCGAGCAGCTCAAGAGTCGCTTCCCGGCCATGGCCGTGCTGGCGGCGGGCGTCAGTGCTGCGGTGGCCGCGGCTGCCTTGGACGCTCAGTACGTCAAGGATCTGCTGGAAGACAAGCCGGCCCCGGCCCAGGCTCCTGCGGAACCCGAAGCCTTCGACACCGATTTTGACCTGAGCCTGGATGAACTGGAAGAAGCCTCCCCAGCCGTGGTGAAGGACGATCAGCAGACCTTCGAATCGCTGCTGCAACAGCAGACCGAAGCCCAAGCTACGCCGGATGACCTGTCGGACTTCGACTTGGACCTGCAGCTGGATGCTCCGGCGTCGGCGCAATCGGATGACGACTTCCTCTCCGGCTTGGAAGAGCAGATGAAGGATGTGCCGGCCGTCGAGCCGCCCACCCTGACCCCGGCGGCCCTGGATGACTTCGACCTGCCGGAAGATTTTGACCTGTCCCTGGCCGATGAGCCGGAAGCTGACGCCAAGCCTGATGCGTTTGCGTCCGAGTTGGACGATGTCAACGCCGAGCTGGATCGTTTGTCCCAGAGCCTGGAACATCCGTCCATCGAGCCTTCCTTCACCGCAGAAGATGCGGCGAAGGGCGACGATGAGCCGGAGTTCGACTTCCTCTCTGGCACAGACGAGGTGGCCACCAAGCTCGACCTGGCCCAGGCCTACATCGACATGGGCGATGCGGACGGTGCACGGGACATCCTTAGCGAAGTGCTGACCGAAGGCGACGAAACTCAGCGCGGCGAGGCCAAGGAAATGCTCGGCCGGTTGGCCTGACCGCCAAGCGTCAATGCAGCGGCGACCTTCGGGTCGCCGTTTTGCTTTTGTGGGTACCCGCACAAATCGGCATAATGGCCGCCTTTGCGCAATTCATCAGGCTCTCAGTTCTTGGCAAATATAGATAACGCGGCCGCCGAAATGGCGGCCGCAGGCTTTTACCGCATCGCCCTGGGCGTGGAATACAAAGGCTCTCGCTATCGCGGCTGGCAGCGTCAGGCGTCCGGCGTACTGACGGTGCAGGAAACCCTGGAGAAAGCACTGTCGAAAGTCGCCGATTCGCCGGTGTCGCTGATGTGCGCCGGGCGTACCGATGCGGGCGTGCATGCCTGTGGTCAGGTGGTGCACTTCGACACCCAGGCTGAACGGTCCATGAAGGCCTGGGTGATGGGCGCTAATATCAATTTGCCCCATGACGTCAGCGTCAGTTGGGCCAAGGTCATGCCGGCGCATTTTCATGCGCGCTTCAAGGCCATCGCCCGGCGTTATCGCTATGTGATCTACAACGACCAGATCCGTCCGGCGCACCTCAACGAAGAAATCACCTGGAACCATCGCCCGCTCGACGCCGAGCGCATGGCCGAGGCCGCGCAGCATCTGGTGGGTGTGCACGATTTCAGCGCCTTCCGTGCTGGCCAGTGCCAAGCCAAGTCGCCGATCAAGGAAGTCCATCATCTGCGGGTGACCCGTCACGGCAAGATGATCGTGCTGGATATTCGCGCCGGTGCGTTCCTGCACCATATGGTTCGAAACATTGCCGGAGTGCTGATGACCATCGGCACCGGCGAGCGTCCGGTGGAGTGGGCCAAGGAAGTGCTGGAAAGCCGTGTCCGCCGTACGGGCGGGGTCACGGCGCATCCGTTCGGTCTGTACCTGGTGGATGTGGAGTACCGCGACGAGTTCCAATTGCCGGAACGGTTCATCGGGCCACACTTCCTCACAGGTTTCAGCGAACTTGGCGGCTGACGCCCGGAAAAGCTTTTGTTACCATCCGGGACTTTCTCGGTCCAATCCCTGGGGTTTCCACGACATGTCAGCCGTTCGCAGCAAGATTTGCGGGATTACCCGCATAGAAGACGCGCTGGCGGCAGTCGAGGCGGGGGCGGACGCCATTGGTTTCGTGTTCTATGCCAAGAGCCCGCGGGCGGTGAACGTGTTGCAGGCGCGGGCAATCATCGCCGCCTTGCCGCCGTTCGTGACCACCGTGGGGTTGTTCGTCAACGCCAGTCGCTGCGAACTCAACGAGACCCTGGATGCCGTACAGCTGGACATGCTGCAGTTCCACGGCGACGAAACGCCGGACGAATGTGAAAGCTACCAGCGTCCGTATATCAAGGCGTTACGCGTGAAGGCCGGGGATGACATCGCGGCAGCGTGTGCGGCCTATGGTGGCGCTCGCGGGATCCTGCTCGACACCTATGTCGAAGGCGTGCCTGGCGGTACCGGTGAGGCGTTTGATTGGTCGTTGATTCCTGCTGGCTTGAGCCAGCCGATTATCCTGGCCGGCGGGCTCAACCCCGGCAATGTCGGGGCGGCGATAGAGCAGGTGCGCCCCTATGCCGTGGATGTCAGCGGCGGCGTGGAGCAGGGCAAGGGCATCAAGGATCACGACAAGATTCGCGCATTTATGCAAGCTGTGCGCGGGATGTGACGGCTGACAGTCTGCCGCCGTCCATAACTACCACTGTGTAAAACAGCCCGGCGCCGCCTGAGGGTGGGCTGGAAACGAAGTGGCAACCCTGCACTGGCAGGTTGTCTGGAAGGCTGAGGAAGCATGCGGGAAAAGGCCGGTCGAACGTCTGACCCCGTCCAGCATGTGTCATCGCCACATATGAATTTAGCTCAAGGGCATACGCGGGGCTGTGTTCAAGCCACCGGTACTGGAGAAAGAAAGCATGAGCAACTGGTTAGTAGACAAACTGATCCCTTCGATCATGCGTTCCGAGGTGAAAAAAAGCTCGGTTCCTGAAGGTCTGTGGCACAAGTGCCCATCCTGCGACGCGGTGTTGTACCGTCCGGAGCTGGAAAAGACCTTGGACGTTTGCCCCAAGTGCAACCACCACATGCGTATCGGCGCCCGCGCCCGCATCGACATTTTCCTGGACGCCGAAGGCCGCAACGAGCTGGGTGCCGACCTGGAGCCAGTGGACCGCCTCAAGTTCCGCGACAGCAAGAAGTACAAGGACCGTCTGGTCGGCGCGCAGAAGCAGACCGGCGAGAAGGACGCGCTGATTTCCGTCAGCGGCAAGCTGCTGGGCATGCCTGTCGTGGTGTCGGCGTTCGAGTTCTCCTTCATGGGCGGCTCCATGGGTGCCATCGTCGGTGAGCGCTTTGTCCGCGCCGCCAACTATGCCCTGGAAAACCGTTGCCCGATGATCTGCTTCGCCGCCTCCGGTGGTGCGCGCATGCAGGAAGCCCTGATCTCCCTGATGCAAATGGCCAAGACCTCTGCAGTGCTGGCGCGTCTGCGTGAAGAAGGCATCCCGTTCATCTCCGTGCTGACCGACCCGGTCTACGGCGGCGTTTCCGCCAGCCTGGCGATGCTGGGTGACGTGATCGTCGGCGAGCCAAAGGCGCTGATCGGCTTTGCCGGCCCGCGTGTGATCGAGCAGACCGTACGTGAAAAACTGCCTGAGGGCTTCCAGCGCAGCGAATTCCTGCTGGAGCACGGTGCGATTGACCTGATCATCCCGCGCGGTGAGTTGCGTCCACGCCTGGGTAACCTGCTGGCACAAATGATGGGCCTGCCGACCCCTGTGTACGTCGCGCCTAAAGTTGAACCAATCGTCGTGCCGCCGGTGCCTGCAAACCTATGACCCAACGTACCCTGGGCGAATGGCTCGCCTACCTTGAGCAGTTGCATCCGTCCGCCATCGACATGGGCCTGGAGCGCTCGCAACAGGTAGCGGCCCGCCTCGGGTTGGGCCGGCCGGCACCGCGTGTGATCACGGTGACCGGCACCAACGGCAAAGGCTCTACCTGTGCCTTTGTCGCGGCGCTGCTACAGGCCCAAGGACTGAAAGTCGGCGTCTACAATTCCCCGCACCTGCTGCGTTACAACGAGCGGGTGCAGCTCAATGGTGTCGAAGCCACCGATGAGCAACTCTGCGAAGCCTTCGCCGCGCTCGATGCCGGTCGGGGCGAGATTTCCCTGACCTACTTCGAAATGGGCACCCTGGCGGCGTTCTGGCTGTTCGAGCGTGCGCAACTCGATGTGGTGGTGCTGGAAGTCGGCCTGGGCGGGCGCCTTGACACGGTCAACGTGGTGGATGCCGACCTGGCGTTGGTCACCAGTATTGGTGTGGACCACGCCGACTACCTGGGCAATACCCGCGAAGCCGTGGCCTACGAAAAAGCCGGGATCTTCCGCCAGGGCAAGCCTGCGCTGTGCGGTGACCTGGATCCGCCGCATACCTTGCTCGACAAGGTGCGCGAGCTGGATTGCCCGTTTTTCCTGCGCGGTCGCGACTTCAATCTGGAAATCGGTGCGCAGCACTGGCAATGGCGTGGGCACGATGCTCGCGGTCAGGCCGTAGAGCTGTGCGACCTGCCGCTGCTGAACCTGCCAATGGAAAACGCCGCGCTCGCACTGCAGGCCTATCTGCTCCTGGATCTGCCGTGGAATGCTGAGCAGATTGCCGCCACCTTGCTGGCGACACGTGTAGTCGGGCGATTGGATCGTCGTGAGTTCCAATGGCAAGGCAAGCGCCTGAACCTGTTGCTGGACGTGGGGCATAACCCCCATGCGGCCGAGTACCTGGCACAACGCCTGTCGCGCACGCCGCCGCTCGGTCGTCGCCTTGCAGTCTTTGGCTTGCTGGCCGATAAGGACCTGGACGGTGTGGTTGCGCCCTTGCTGGGCAATGTCCAAGCGTGGGCCGTAGCGCCCCTGGATACCTCGCGCAGCCGTCCGGCCGCCGAGCTGCAAGTGGCCTTGCAGAACCTTGGTGCGCCGGTGGCGTCGTATGCAAGCGTGACCGCTGCCCTTGAAGCGCAGTGCGCCGTTGCCACCCCCGATGATGAGATTCTGTTGTTCGGGTCATTTTATTGTGTTGCCGAGGCGCTCGAGTGGTTGGCCCGGCGCTCCACGGAGGAAGCTGCACATGGCATTACTGGATAGCGCATACAAGCAGCGAATGGTCGGAGCCCTGGTGTTGGTGGCGTTGGCGGTGATTTTCCTGCCGATGCTGTTCTCGCGTCAGGACGAAGAGCGCCAAGTGGTCGTCGAAGCGCCGGCTGCGCCACAGGCGCCGGCGGTGCCGCAAGTGCAGGTTGAACCGGTGGTGGTGCCTGAGCCCCAGGCCTTGCCGGAAGAAGAGCTGGTGCCTACCGATGCGGAGGTTGCCGCCCAGCAAGCCCCGTCGATGCCAGTTCAGCCGAGCGTGCCGGTGGTCAAGCCGGCACCTGCGCCAACCGTAGCAGCCAAGCCTGCCGCGCCTGCGCCCGCACCGAAGCCGGTAGCGCCGCAACCGGCTGCACCGGGCAAGCCGGATGTGGGGCAGAGCCGTATTGATCCGAATGGCCTGCCGATCAGTTGGTCGATTCAAGTGGCCAGCCTGGGCAATCGTGAAGGCGCTGATGCTTTGCAGAAGAAGCTGCGCAGCCAGGGTTATAACGCCTATATCCGCAGCGCCGATGGCAAGAATCGTGTGTTTATCGGCCCGCTGATCGAGCGTGCCGAAGCGGATCGCCTGCGGGACTTGCTGGATCGCCAGCAGAACCTCAAGGGGTTTGTCACCCGTTTCCAGCCTGAGCGCGGCTGAGTAACTGCCGATTCCGGCTGGAAATGCGGGTCAAATGTGGGGTTGAGATCGGATTCGCTCGCCCCAAACTACTGATTTGCAAGGCACTGACAATCACAGCTTACCGACAGCCCGACGCTCTGCTAAAATGCGCCGCCTCATCTGTCCGTAGGCTGAACTGTGCCATTTACCTGGGTTGATTGGGCGATCGTCGCAATCGTCGCCATCTCCGCTTTGATCAGTCTAAGCCGCGGCTTCGTAAAAGAAGCACTGTCGTTGCTGACCTGGATCATCGCAGGAGTCGTAGCCTGGATGTTCGGCGGTTCATTGTCGGTCTACCTGGCCGGATACATCGAGACACCTTCGGCTCGCGTCATCGCGGGCTGCGCCATCATGTTCATCGCCACGCTGCTGGTGGGAGCAATGGTCAATTATCTTATCGGCGAGTTGATACGTGTCACCGGCCTCTCCGGGACCGATCGATTTCTCGGCATGGCCTTTGGCGCCGCGCGTGGCGCGTTGCTGGTGGTCGTGGCGGTCGGGCTGTTGAGCCTGGGGCCGGTACAGCAGGATTCGTGGTGGCAGGAGTCGGTACTCGTGCCAAAATTTCTATTGGTTGCAGATTGGTCCAAGAACCTCATATTGGGGTGGAGCAGTCAGTGGCTGGCCAGCGGAATCAGCGTACCCGCTGATCTTCCGTTCAAGGAACACCTCTTGCCGGCCAAAACGCCTCAGTAAGCTGTGTTCAGTCAAGATTCATTAAGTAGGGGTTGCGTCGCATGTGTGGCATCGTCGGTATCGTCGGTAAGTCGAACGTCAATCAGGCGCTGTATGACGCGCTAACCGTCCTCCAGCACCGCGGCCAGGACGCTGCCGGTATTGTGACCAGCCACGACGGCCGGTTATTCCTGCGCAAGGACAATGGCCTGGTGCGTGACGTGTTCCATCAGCGTCATATGCAGCGCCTGGTCGGGCACATGGGCATTGGCCATGTGCGTTACCCGACCGCCGGTAGCTCGACATCGGCCGAAGCTCAACCGTTTTACGTCAACTCGCCTTACGGCATCACCCTGGCGCATAACGGTAACCTGACCAACGTTGAGCAGTTGGCCAAGGAGATTTACGAATCTGACCTGCGCCACGTCAACACCAGCTCCGACTCGGAAGTGCTGCTCAACGTGTTCGCTCATGAGCTGGCCCAGCGCGGCAAGCTGCAGCCGACCGAAGAAGACGTGTTCGCCGCCGTCACTGACGTGCACAACCGTTGCGTCGGTGGTTACGCCGTGGTGGCCATGGTTACCGGTTATGGCATCGTCGGCTTCCGTGACCCGCATGGCATCCGTCCGATCGTGTTCGGCCAGCGTCACACCGACGAAGGCGTCGAGTACATGATCGCGTCCGAAAGCGTGTCCCTGGACGTGCTGGGCTTCACCCTGATCCGCGACCTTGCGCCGGGCGAAGCGGTGTACATCACCGAAGACGGCAAGCTGCACACCCGTCAGTGCGCCGTGGCGCCGAAACTCACCCCGTGCATCTTCGAACACGTCTACCTGGCGCGTCCGGATTCGATCATCGACGGTGTTTCGGTCTACAAGGCGCGTCTGCGCATGGGCGAGAAGCTGGCCGAGAAGATCCTGCGCGAGCGTCCTGAGCACGACATCGACGTGGTGATCCCGATCCCGGACACCAGCCGTACCGCTGCGCTTGAGCTGGCGAACCACTTGGGCGTCAAGTTCCGCGAAGGCTTCGTGAAGAACCGCTACATTGGCCGTACCTTCATCATGCCCGGCCAGGCGGCACGCAAGAAGTCGGTGCGTCAGAAGCTCAACGCCATCGAGCTGGAGTTTCGCGGCAAGAACGTGATGCTGGTGGATGACTCCATCGTGCGCGGGACTACCTGCAAGCAGATCATCCAGATGGCCCGCGAAGCCGGCGCGAAGAACGTGTACTTCTGTTCCGCAGCGCCTGCCGTGCGTTACCCGAACGTCTACGGCATCGACATGCCGAGCGCCCATGAGCTGATCGCTCACAACCGTTCGACCCAGGACGTGGCTGACCTGATCGGCGCTGATTGGCTGATCTACCAGGACCTGCCGGACCTGATCGAGGCGGTCGGCGGTGGCAAGATCAAGATCGACCAGTTCGACTGCGCCGTGTTTGACGGCAAGTATGTGACTGGTGATGTCGACGAGGCCTACCTGAACAAGATCGAGCAGGCGCGTAACGACTCGTCGAAGATCAAGACCCAGGCGGTCAGCGCGATCATCGACCTGTACAACAACTGAGTGACAACCGGCCCTGAGGGGCCGGTTTTGTATCTTAAATAAAGAATTGAGTAAGGAGTCGCAGCATGAGTCAGGAATGGGATGCCGGTCGGTTGGACAGCGACCTCGATGGCGTAGCTTTCGATACCCTGGCTGTGCGCGCCGGCCAGCACCGCACCCCGGAAGCAGAGCACGGTGACCCGATGTTCTTCACCTCCAGCTATGTGTTCCGCACGGCGGCCGATGCCGCAGCGCGCTTTGCTGGCGAAGTGCCGGGCAACGTGTATTCGCGCTATACCAACCCGACGGTGCGCGCGTTCGAAGAGCGTCTCGCGGCACTGGAAGGCGCTGAGCAGGCGGTGGCCACGGCCACTGGCATGGCGGCGATCCTGGCGGTGGTGATGAGCCTGTGCAGCGCTGGCGACCATGTATTGGTATCGCGCAGTGTGTTCGGTTCGACCATCAGTCTTTTCGAGAAGTACTTCAAGCGCTTCGGCATCGAAGTGGACTACGTGCCCCTGGCGGATCTTTCCGGTTGGGATGCGGCGATCAAGGCCAACACCAAGTTGCTGTTCGTCGAGTCGCCGTCCAATCCATTGGCCGAGCTGGTGGATATCGCTGCGTTGTCCGAAGTGGCGCATGCCAAGGGCGCGATGCTGGTCGTAGACAACTGCTTCTGCACCCCGGCGCTGCAACAGCCGTTGAAGCTGGGTGCGGACATTGTCGTGCACTCGGCGACCAAGTTCATCGACGGCCAAGGTCGTTGCATGGGCGGTGTGGTTGCGGGTCGTAGCGAGCAGATGAAAGAAGTCGTCGGCTTCCTGCGTACCGCTGGCCCGACCTTGAGCCCGTTCAATGCGTGGATCTTCCTCAAAGGCCTGGAAACCCTTAACTTGCGGATGAAGGCCCACTGCGCCAACGCCCAGGCTTTGGCTGAGTGGCTGGAGCAGCAGGACGGTATCGAAAAGGTGCATTACGCCGGTCTCAAGAGCCACCCGCAACACGAGTTGGCCCAGCGTCAGCAGCGTGGTTTCGGGGCGGTGGTGAGCTTTGAGGTGAAGGGTGGCAAAGAGGGCGCCTGGCGCTTTATCGATGCGACCCGTCTGATCTCCATCACTGCCAACCTGGGTGACAGCAAGACCACCATTACTCATCCGAGTACCACTTCCCATGGTCGTCTGGCACCGCAGGAACGTGAAGCGGCTGGTATCCGTGACAGCCTGATCCGCATTGCGGTCGGCCTGGAAGACGTTGCTGACTTGCAAGCTGACCTGGCACGCGGGCTGGCGGCCTTGTGATCGAGTGGTCCATGGAGGCTGCGGCAGCCAGTAACGGGCGCGTCGCGCTGGTGACGGGCGCCGCGCGGGGCATTGGCCTTGGGATTGCTGCGTGGCTGATCAGCGAAGGCTGGCAGGTGGTGTTGACCGACCTGGACCGTGAGCGTGGCTCCAAGGTGTCCAAGGTGCTGGGTGATAACGCCTGGTTTATCAGCATGGACGTGGCCGACGAAAAGCAGGTGGCCCAAGGTGTTGCCGAGGTATTGGGGCAGTTTGGGCGCCTGGACGCATTGGTCTGCAATGCGGCGGTGGCTGACCCGCGCAATATCACCCTGGAAAGCCTCGACCTGGCGTACTGGAATCGAGTGCTTGCGGTGAATCTCAGTGGGCCGATGTTGTTGGCCAAGCACTGTGCGCCTTATCTGCGCGCCCATGGCGGTGCCATCGTCAACCTGGCATCCACCCGGGCTCGACAGTCTGAGCCGGACACCGAAGCCTACGCGGCGAGCAAGGGTGGCCTGCTGGCCCTTACGCACGCCCTGGCAATGAGCTTGGGCCCGGAAGTGCGGGTCAATGCGGTCAGCCCTGGCTGGATCGATGCGCGTGATCCGGCGGCGCGTCGCGCCGAGCCGTTGAGTGATGCTGATCATGCGCAACATCCGGCGGGCAGGGTAGGCACTGTAGAAGACGTGGCGGCGATGGTCGCGTGGCTGCTGTCGCGCCAGGCGGGGTTTGTCACCGGGCAAGAGTTTGTCGTGGACGGTGGCATGAGCAAGAAGATGATTTACAGCGAGTAGGGCGGGTAGCCGTCTTGAAGCAATTTTGTCTTTTTCAGAAAAACTTCAAGCAGGCTATTGACTTAGGTCCGATACCTGCGTAAATTTCGCGGCCTCAACGAAGCAAAGGGTGATTAGCTCAGCTGGGAGAGCATCTGCCTTACAAGCAGAGGGTCGGCGGTTCGATCCCGTCATCACCCACCACTTCTTGAGAGTTTTGCCCTAGGGCAAGACGCAACGTTAAAGGTTGCACCGACGCGCAGCGGTAGTTCAGTCGGTTAGAATACCGGCCTGTCACGCCGGGGGTCGCGGGTTCGAGTCCCGTCCGCTGCGCCATATTTTCCAGGTCTGATTCGTCGGGCTTGAGATTGAACAGCCTAGACTGATCAATCAGATGTTTAAAGACGGTTGAGGGTTTTACGCTCAGCCCGTCAAGCGATACGCAGCGGTAGTTCAGTCGGTTAGAATACCGGCCTGTCACGCCGGGGGTCGCGGGTTCGAGTCCCGTCCGCTGCGCCATATCTGCCTCAAGGCCCACTGAACGCCTTGAAGCGCAAAGCAAGCCTCTGGCTACTTTGATCCGATAGCAAATACCCTGGTCGAAAGACCGGGGTTTTTTGTGTCTGCGATTTGGTGGTTCATGACGGGCGCCGGCTTGCCGGCACCCATCGCGCTGTCAGAAACCCAGCTTGTCCCGCAGCCCGTAGTACCAGGCGCCCATTGCCGCGAACGGCGTACGCAACAGTTGCCCGCCCGGGAACGGATAGTGCGGCAGGTCGGCAAACGCGTCAAAACGCTCTGCCTGGCCTCTGAGTGCCTCCGCCAGTACCTTGCCGGCCAGGTGCGTATACGTGACGCCATGGCCACTGCAGCCCTGTGAGTAGTAGATGTTGTCGCCCAGGCGTCCCACCTGCGGCAGGCGCGACAGGGTCAGCAGGAAATTACCGGTCCAGGCGTAGTCGATCTTCACGTCCTTGAGCTGTGGGAAGGCCTTGAGCATCTTCGGACGGATGATCGCCTCGATGTTCGCCGGGTCACGCGCGCCATACACCACGCCACCACCAAAGATCAGGCGTTTGTCGCTGGTGAGGCGGTAGTAGTCGAGTAGGTAGTTACAGTCTTCTACGCAGTAATCCTGCGGCAGCAGCGTCTTCGCGAGATCGTCACCCAGAGGCGCTGTGGTGATCACTTGCGTGCCGCAGGGCATCGACTTGGCTGCCAGCTCCGGCACCAGGTTGCCCAGATAGGCATTGCCCGCGACGATAACGAACTTGGCCCTGACCTTGCCTTCGGCGGTATGCACCACTGGGTTGGCGCCGCGCTCGATTCGCACGGCTGCCGATTGCTCATAGATTGTGCCGCCCAAGGATTCCACGGCCGCCGCTTCGCCGAGCGCCAGGTTGAGCGGGTGGATGTGGCCGCCGCTCATGTCCAGCAAACCGCCCACATAGTTGTCGCAGGCAACCACTTCGCGGATACGGCGCTCGTCCAGCAACTCCAGCTGCGTATGACCGTAGCGCTCCCACAGGCGCTTCTGCGACTCCAGGTGGCCCATGTGCTTGCTGTTGAGCGCGGCGAATACACCGCCGTCCTTCAGGTCGCACTGGATCTGGTACTTGGCGACGCGCTCGCGGATGATCCTGCCGCCTTCGAACGCCATCTCTCCCAGCAGTTGTGCCTGTTTGGGGCCAACGCTGCGCTCGATCACATCGATATCACGGCTGTAACTGTTGACGATCTGCCCACCGTTGCGGCCCGAGGCGCCAAACCCCACCTTGGCGGCTTCCAGCACCGTCACGCGAAAACCGTTCTCCAGCAGGAACAGCGCGCTGGAGAGGCCGGTGTAGCCGGCACCAATCACGCATACATCGGTTTCGACCTCACCTTGCAGCACCGGGCGAGGTGGAACGGCATTCGCGGACGCGGCGTAATACGACTGGGGGTAGGGGGTGTTCGCCATCCTGGAACCTCTGTTTTATATTTTTTACGAGTGCGTCGATCCTACCTGAGTTGAAAATTGCCTGCCAGCCACCCGAAATTCACGGGTGTACTCCGCGCAAATAAAAAATTCGCATATTCATAGGGTTAGCTGCAAAAAAGATGTTGACACCCCTCCGGAATTCCGTAGAATGCCGCCTCACAGCAGGCACGTAGCTCAGTTGGTTAGAGCACCACCTTGACATGGTGGGGGTCGTTGGTTCGAGTCCAATCGCGCCTACCAAACAAAATCCGCTCTGCTGGGCGGTCTAGAAGGGCTCACCGAAAGGTGGGCCCTTTTTTGTTGCCTATCGTTTGGGCAAACATTGGGAATATTTTGGGCAAACGACCACCGTCCTACGCTTTTAGGTCGGCTTTCACCTTCATGTATACCACTGCGTCCTCGCCGTGGCCCGCCTGATAATGCTCCGTCATTTTCACGTCCGCGTGACCCATCAATCCCTGAATGTATTCCTGTGCAAAACCCTGCTGCTCGTAAAGCCATGCACCAAGCGCGCGTATCTCATGAAACGTCGGGCGCTCACCGGCGGGCATATCGTTGTACGCTTGAGAGTCGTCCCGCGCCTGGGCAAATGACTTGGTGAGGTAGTCGGCCGTCACGGCGTTCCAGTGCAGCTTGGCATCGAGCTGTGTCCGCTTACGCGCCTTGGGCGAGTAGTGGATCAGGTACGGGCAAACGACCGGTGACTTCATGCAGTCCAGCACCACCTCTCGCAGGGCCTGGCCCATGACAATCTCCAAGTGCACGGGCTTACCGTAATTCTGCGTCTTCCCGGGCGACACCCTGATGGTGTTCTGCTCGAGGTCAACGGCCGACTTTGGCCACATCACGATGTCCTCCCTCCGCTGCAGGCTGAGCAGGCCGAGCCGAATCGCACGCCTCAGCCAGACCGGCGTCCCGACATAGGCCAGGATCTTGTTCAGCCCTTCAACCGTATGGCGCTGCCGCTTCTTCTCTGCCTCCTTCTTCACCAACGTCAGTTCCGCTGAATTGCGCTCGCACAGGCCCTTGGCTACCGCGAAGGCAAACACCTGGACCAGCAGCCCCCGGTGCTTCGTGTATGCGTTGTTTTCGAAACCGTCCAGGTACTCAGCCACGGTCAGCACGTCCAGCTGGCCCATCATCAGATCGCCCAGGTCCTCGCGGTACCTGGCTAACTTGAATTTGATCTCCTTCAGGGTGCTGGCGGCGTAGGTCTTGGTCGTCAGCCATTCGTTTTCGAAACGCTCCAAGCAGGTCTTGAACTTGGGAGCGACATCGCCGGTAAGCATTTCCAGCAGCGCTCCGTCGTCGGCCAACAGTGGGAGCAGCTTGGCGTTCGCCGCATTCGCCAGCTTGATCGCCTCGGCCATCGGCTTGTTGATGCTGGTCTTCTTGCCGGTGACCGGGTTCTTGTACTGCCAGTATTTCCCGTTTGGATACAGGTTTGCCGGTAAGGCCCTGTTCTTCGCCGTCCTGGCGCGTGGGGGAGCCATCAGCCCACCTCCATCATCTTGGCCAGCAGCGGGTCATTCGACCCAATCACCGCGGCCTGCAGGTCCACGAAATACATCCCGCCTTTTACCTCGCCTATCACTTCGCCTTCCTCGATCCATTTCTTCAGTTGTTGCAGGCTGGGCTTGCCGCCAGCGTAGCGCAGCTTCCGGTATTCGCCGGCCTCCATGAGGCGCGGCAGCCTGGCCGTAATTTGGGCGATGACTTTTGCCATAATGATGCTCCGCGCCGCGCTGGGCGGCATAAGGTGGGTTATTCAGTTCGGAAGACTTCGGCTCGGACGAGTCGCCAGTCCTGTTTGGTGGTCACCGGATCACGCCCAAACCATCGTTCAGCCTCTTTCGCCAGATCCTCACGAACCTCGCTCCAGCCGCCACGCAGACGCAGCGCGAACACGCGCACCTGGTCCCCGAGCGACTTACACCGCCCTATCTTCGTTTCTGCGCAAATAAACATGCGTGCATACCTCGCCCGCCGCTCACCGGCAGGCATGTAGGGGGATTGGGGTTAGGGTTTTGCTGCTGCTTTTCGCTTTCGAGAAGCGATGACCAGGGCTTTCGACGTGCTGGCCACTCCACCGGCAACATCCTCTGGCAAGATCGCCGCCATGCAGTGAGGGCAGAGTGGAGCCATCTTCGTGCTGCGCCAGGCTTCGTCCATAACCTTTGCGGCTCTGCTGCGTATCTGGAAGCTTTCGGCCTCAGCCAGTTCACGCTGGCGGCGCTTCAGCGAGTTCATGCCCCCGCTGAACACCTCGACGATGCCCACGAACGCGTCGAAGGGCTCGACCTCGGCTTCGCAGTCGCTACACCAGACGCGGCGTTCCTTCTCGTCGTAAACCAACTTCTTGTGTCGGCAGGTGCTGGCCGGGCGGCGGGTCATGCCTCGGGCAACCCTTAAGTCTTCGATCTGAACGACCTTTACGCCGTACAGATAGTCCTGCGGCTCAATGGGTACGTCACTCATGCGCGGCCCCTTCAGCAACCGTGATGCCGGATGCCCTCAGCGCAATGCGCACATCAATGACCGGTACCAGACCCATGGCGCAGTCGGCCGTGTCGTCTTTCTCGCGGTCGAGGCGCCCGTCGTTATCCCAGGCTTCGGCGGCTGGGAGTTCCATCACCAGGCTCTCGCGGGATTGCTGCCATCCCCACCAGGCTGATTGCACCAAGCTGATAACGTAGTAGCCGTCTGTGGACCTGGCGAGCGATGCAGGCTGAAAAGCATCCGCGCCCTTCTGCTGGCTGACACCGGCTGCATATGCAGCTTCAAACTCTTCGCGCATCTTGTCTGTCATGGCCTTGGCCCTCGGTAGATGAACACGTAGGCGAACCAGATGGTGGCGATCATGGCGTCACTTCCTTGATGTGGCTGTCGACCCATTTGCGCATTCTGATCCAGCGCTCTTCTGGGGTTTCCCGCCGCCAGCCTGAGCTGCCGTCGGGCTTGATGCCGTATACGCCGGGATGTTCATCGTTCTCCCAAACGATCTCCCTCACCATTGCCTCGGCCAAGCCAAACTTTTCGGCGACAATATCGGAGTCGTCCGGGTCGATTACCGACATATCCAGCTTGCGTGCGTTGCCCACCACGCCGAGCGTGCAGAACTCGCCTTCAGCCTGAAGCTCTTCGGTTACCAGGCGCTTCACGGGCATCGCGTCCATGGCTTCGGCCAGTTCTTTCAGGAAGGCCTGACCGCGCTTACCCCGTAGCGCCGAGCTCACCGCCCCTCGCCAGCAGATCATTCCCCAGTTGTTCTCACCGTCATCGCAATACCCGCTACGGCTCATGGTGTCACCTCCCGGCGCGCCCACCAGCAGACCGGGCCGTCGTCAGTGTCGTGGATAGCCAGGCAGAACCAGCCTTCGCCATCAGGCCGGTCCGGCTCCCAGTAACTGCAATCCGGGTCGCCGGCTTCGAAATAGCGCTCAGAGACCGCTTCGTCGCTGTGGTATTCGAGGCTCACCATCTGCACCTCCAACGACTGCTCGGCAACCCAGGCTTTGACCTTGTCACCGTCGCCCTCGTCGAAGGGCGGCATATCTGGGTGAGCGAACATGCCGTATTCATCGCGCACGACCGGGGCTGGCTGGATCAATTTGATTTCTTCAGGCATGACTTCGTCCTTGCCGCTATAGCGGCTGACTTTGAAGGGGGAGGGGTTACAGGTTTTGCGGGTGGAGTACGGATGTACTCCTATCGGGATTTGGAAGACTCAATCTTCACGGCCAGGCCGGATACAGCCCTGCTGTAGATGAACTTGATCTGATCCCACGGAATGGTGTGTTTCTGCCCGTATTCGCCTTCACCGTCGCAGATTGAGTAACCTTCGGTTGGTTCTTCAGGCTCGCAGCATTCTGGGTATTCCATGGTGACCAGTAACTTGAACTCTCCGAGCAGCAGGGCTTTTGCGCCATTCTCGGCGGTCAACTGGCGGGGCATGATGCAGTAGCCCTCGGGCACAACCGCTACCGCTTCGGGCTGTTCGGCGCTCATTGGGCTTGGCGAGTAGCGCAAGGCCGACTTGTATGCGGCGTCAAGCGCGTCATCCAGATCACCGCCAGCCTTCTTTGCCTCGTTGAAGGCGATGATCATCTTCGTCCGGACGTCGTAGCAGCGCTCAACCGGCATGCAGGCCACCTGCTCGCCCGGGGGCTGCAGCTTCAAGCTTTCGACCTGTTCGTCTCGCTGGTTGAGTAGCTGTTGCAGGGCGTCACGCTCGGCGACAACTCGGTCGTATGCCCAGTCCTTCACAACGCAGGTGTCGTCCTGATGCCAACCTTCCTGAACCAATCGGCTTGGTTCGATCCAGTACCGCTCTACTTCGCTCACGGCCTCTCTCCTGCAAGGGTGAGGTATTCCCGATTGAACGCCTCGACAGTTTTGTAGTGGCTGCGGCCTTCCCAGATCGGCATCAGGAGGTAGCAGTCGCCCCAGCGCTCCCAGCCCGGCCGCCGGCAGACTTTACGGTTCGTCGAATACAGCGCGCCGTCGCGCTTCCTTTTGAAATCAGGCATGGTTTACAGCCTCCCTCGTTATCAGATCATGGGCATTCACAACCGTCATGCCGAGGCGTTCGGCGATCAGGACCTCCAGGCGGGCGCCTTGCGATTTCTCCCAGTCTGGAAGCAGCGCGATCACACCGCACAGGCCCAGGCGCGTCAGGTCGTAGGCCATGTAGTCGGCCCACTGCGCACCCTCGACGATGCCGTGGTCTGCCGGGTTCTCGACTTCGTACCCCTGGGCACGCAGTTGGTCGGCCACGGCATTGAAGGCCGGGTAATTGAAATCGGCGATACCCGTCATTGGCCCAGCCACGTAGACGCGGTTGGCGCGACTGGCCTGGAGCGTTACGAATGGCTCGCCTGGCTGACTTTTACCGCTGAATGCCCATGCGGTAGGCCCCTGACACATCTCGCAAGTGAGGTTTCGCGTGATCTCGTCGATCGTTTCGCGATCAAGCTTCTTGCCGTAATGGTTGACGAGCTCGTTGGCGATCGTAAATGCCATCGTGCCGAGTCGGGTTGATAGCGGATCTTGGTTGTCTTTGGTGCGCATGGGGAGTCCTTGCCGGGCCACGCCCGGCAGTGGAGGTAGTGGCGGGGAGGGAAGATTTGAGTTAAATGTATCTACATTTCATGGAGCGCAAAAATGCTTTACGCCAAACTTGGATTCACAATTCTCGTTGCCTTGTTTTCTTTGAGTTCTTGCTACCTTTGGTACAAGTCGGCGACCGTTGAAGTGCTGCACGACGAGAATGCTGGTGGCATGTCTGGCGTCTACTTAACGAAGTCATCTCCTAAAGGCAGGATCGACATTCTCAAAACCGCAGAAGAACAGACCAAATGGAACAAGCGCGCGGCGGGCTTTGCTGCTGCAGCTGCCATCTCCCAGGTCGCTCTGACATGGATTACGTACTGAACAAAACGCCTCAGCGCCTATGGAAGGTCTTCGTCAGCGCAGCGTTAACGCTGTTGCCGCGCTTCAGCACGACGCGGGCGAGGGCGGCCCGATCCGTATGGCTGTGGCTGGCCTGGCTGAGCAGGCCGAAGTAGCTGTTGGCCGTCTCGCGCAGATCCTCGGCAGGCGCCGCGGCGGTGCGCTTCAGTGCCTGGGCCATGGATCGCTTTCGAGTGGTACGCCGCCAGGGCTTGATGACGTGGCCAACGAAGTCCACGCCGCGATCCACGGGCTGCAGGATCGTCTTCGTGGGATTCAGCTTTGCGCCGAGCCTGGGCAAAAACGCTTCGACCTGGGCCAGCCACTGGTTGAGCTGCTGCGGCGACTCATGCAGGAACACAAAGTCATCCACGTAGCGGATGTAGTGCTTGGCGCGCAGCGTGTGTTTGGCGAACTGGTCCAGTGCGTCGAGGTAGACGTTGGCGAAAAACTGAGACGACAGGTTGCCGATCGGCAGCCCGAGGTGCGCGGGTTGGGCAACCAGGCGCTTGTGCTGCGGCACCCGGTTGAACAGGTGCGCCGGGGTGCGCGTCTCGTAATCCTCACGCGGGTCGTGCATGAGGATCTGCGTGGCCAGGGCCAGCCACCAAGGTTCGGTTATCCTGGCTTCCAGCTGCTTGCGCAGCACCGCCTTGTCGATGGCGACAAAGAAGTTGGCCAGGTCGCACTTGAGGTAGAAGACAGGCTTCGACCAGTTCTCGCTGGCGCTCCGTATCTTCGACTCAAGCCGGGTGGCGGCGTACAACGTGCCGCGCCCCGGAATGCATGCGCAACTGTCCGCTATGAAGCTGGCGTAGAAGCGCGGTGCCACATGGTTGTACATGAGGTGGTGGACGACGCGGTCCCGAAAGGCTGCTGCCCACACCTCGCGGGCTTTCGGCCTTGTGACCACAAAACAAATGGATCGGCCTGGCCGGTAATTGCCGGCAATCAGGTCGTCGTGCAGCTCCAGCAAGTTGATCTCCATGTCCTTCTCGAACAACCGGGCACTCGCGGAATTCCGCTTGTTGCGCCGGCAGTCGTAGTAAGCCTGGACGAGATCCTCGAACTGGAAGGGAGCAACACTTAAATCTGCGGACAGGGCGCGCGAGCCGCTCGTTGTTCTTGTCGTTGTTGTTGAGCCAGCCATCTTCAAAGTCCATGTTGTAGGCGTTGTTGGCGGAGCGCTGCGACCTGTCGAGCTATCTACATCGCCAAACCGAAGGCATTGCCGATCAGCTTGGAAACTGCGCGAGACCTACGCGGACGCTTTAGACCGGCGGTATCTGTTGTGCGCATGGCGGTGACCCAGAGGTCAGCGGCTCGACCAGATTTGGCGCACAGGCAAGAGGGCCTTAACCCTCAAGCAGCGGGCGCGGTTGCGGATTTCTTCCAGGCGTTTGCCTGGCGACCTACAGAGGCCGTCATCATCATTGCCTTGGCGTGCTGCCCCTTGCTGATCAACCCACGATTGGTGAGGGCGCGCAGCAGGTAGTTCAACATCCAAATGCTTTCCAACAGCAGATTGATCTGGGGCAGCTTGTCCCGAGTCATGTTGGCCCGGCCGATCAGCACCAGGACCTGCAAGCATTCGTCCCGGATCTTTGCCCCGACCACCTGTTTCAGGTCGCGCGGGATATTGCGCACCAGGTCAAGCGCAAGGCCGAGCAACTCCTCGGCGACTTTGTGGATTTCCAAGTCCGTGTGCAGCGCCATCCCTGGCCTCCTGAAAAGCGAGGGTGCTATCGCACCCATGAATGAAGAATTGAATGATCAAATAAACTTTCTGCGGACAGGGCGCGCGAGCCGCTCGCTGCTCTTGACGTGGCAGTTGAGCCAGCCACCTTCAAAGTCCAGGCTGTAGGCGCCGTAGGCGGAGCGCTGCGTGCTCGTCCAGTGGTAAGCCTGGGTGAACACCTGCGGCACGGTGATTTCGAGGAAGGACGCCTCACGGCGAGCCGCCAGGTAGAAGTCTTTGCGGCCGTCACGCTCGAAGGCTGCGCAGAACTGGGCAGCCGGGTGATCGTGCTCCAGGTTGCTGTTTGCCAGATGCGCGGTATTGGCCTGGCCATCCCATGGGGATTTGGCGCCGTCGAGTTCCTGTCCGTAGCCGCCCCATTCAAGATTGGACTCGGCGTCTGCACCGGTCGGCACGATCAGGTAGTAGGGCTTGTCGCCGCCCGGGAACAGGCCGCCGTTCACGCCGCCTTCGCCGGGCCAATACTCGCCGATGGCGGGGATGCCGCTTGCCGCAATAACCGGTGCCGCTGCAATTGCCAGGGTTGCCAGCTTCAGCACCACCCCTTCGTCCGGGCTGCTGATAGTCAGATCACCACGGGTGTACGTGGTCAGTTCATTGGCGCGCATGAGATGCTCCTGTGAGCGAGATAAGTTGCAGGTAGCCGGCGCTTCCCGACGAGCTTCTGGTCTGAGCGCCGTCCTGGCGCTCCCGGGAATCACCTGCGAAAAACGATTGAAGGAATGAATTACTGAATAGGGAGGCTGCGGACAGGGCGCGCGAGCCGCTCGTCGTTCTTGCCGCCGTGGAAGTGGAGCCAGCCATCTTCAAAGTCCATGTAGTAGGCGACGTAGGCGGAGCGCTGCGAGCTCAGCCAGTGGTAGCGATCTTCGCGAAGCTCCACCAGGCCATCGGCCTTGGCCGCCATCAGCAGTTGGCCTTCCAGGCAGGACGGGATGAAGCCATCCAGCTCCAGGGCCTTGATGGCGATTACGCTGCCTGCCTCGGCCATGGCCCGTGTGTTGGCTTCGCCGTCGCTGTAGCTGTCGGCGCCTTTGATCTCGACGCCGTACTCGCCCCATGGGCCGCTGAGTTCGTCAGGCAGCAGGATCAGGGCGCGCTCTACGCCGTTGAGCCAATAGCGGGTGATGAACACGCCACCTGCCAGGGGTTGGCCGCGCTCAGGGAGTTCGGCGGCGAGTACTGTTTGCTGTGCTTGCTTGGTCATGGGGTTACTCCGGGTAAGCGCCGCCCTCCGGTTACCGGATGCAGCGAGTAGGGTGGGTTAAGCTGGTTCGATGCCGGTCTTGCTGAACTCTTCAAGCTGTCGCGACTGCTTTTCAGTAACTTCGAAAACAGGTCGCGACATACTGGTGAAGCGCGCGGATTCTTCGGCTGGTGCTGCTGCCAGATTGATCAGGAACGTCGAGAGCGTTTCCTGCCATTCCTCAAAGCCGTGGCGCTCGCCCAGAACCTGCAGTGCATCATCGAGCGCTTTCGAGACAATCAGCGTTCGCTTCTCGGCGCCGATCCGGTCGAGTAGCGCCTTCTCTTTCGCGCGTTTGTCCCGCTGGATCTGCGCGTTGTCCTTGGCCATGGCCTACCTCTCCGATTTCATGTGCTGGCAAATCAAGCCATGCCTGCCGCCGGCGCTGCCGCACCTGGTTGCTGATGCGCTTCATGGATTGCTGGGGAGTTTGAAGCCGTTCTCGCTAGCGATGAGGCGGGCTCGCTTATAGTCGACACCGACGGCCTGGCAGGCTTGGTGAAGCGAGGCCCCTGAATCGACCATCTGCTTTAGTTTCGGAGCGAGCTTGTCGCGCTCGGCGCGCAGTTTGTTGCTGCGCGTGCTTTTGATGGGGCCGCCTACCTCGCCGCTGACGCCCGGCGCGATCTCCTGGGCCTTTTTGCCGGCGCCGAAGAACGCGTCCAGCTGCTGGTTCAGGTTGTCGATGATCGAGTCCCGTGGGTTGGGCATGGGCACGCCGATCATTGCTGCGCACCGTAGTAGGCGAACACCACCAGCATCATGGAGAACCCGACAGTCCAGCGCAGCAGGCGGAAACCGAAACTACGTGACGTTGCCTTGGCAGCGCTGAAGAAGTCGGCGTTTTGCTCGAGTTGATCGGCGTACTGGCAGGCGCCGTCGTGGCCGGTGCGCGCGCCGCGGGAAACGCCGGTGGCGCGCTCCACCACATCGAACAGGTTCTTGCCGAGTGGTACCACGTTGAAGCGGGGCACCTTTACTGGCTCTTCGCGACCGATCTTCATGTACATCTCCGAAGTGGAAAGCGAAACACGTTCCCGCAGGGCCTGCAGAACGGCTTGGCTTTGTTGGATGGCTGGGTTCATGCCGACTCCTTGGTAGTGGTTGCGTTTATTCGTCAGCAGCCTGACAGCCTGCTGTTTGCCGTTGGGCGCAGGGGAGGGTGCTGACGGATAAAGGCGAGGTGTAAAAAAGCCCAGTAGGGACTGGGCTTTTCGTTGCGTTACATAGACCTCCCTATGTCACGCAGGGGCGGCGCATTAGCGCCTGGGTTTGAGTTCACATGGCTGCCAATCCTCCGCGCTGAAGTTCAGTTGTTCGGTAATTCCGAGCTACTGGGAATGGACCGGTTACGTCTCCGGAGCCGAGTTCCACGGCCGTCTCCAGTTCCTCCTGACTTGAGTGCACCCTCGGTCAGGCGATTTGATGCAGGTGGGCGGTTATAGGCCGCGATTTCGTCCGCATCGGGGTGTGATCGGAACACCAGGGCGCTACCCCTGCTTGGTTCCCGCCGCGTTTGTAGTATTGGCCGTCTCGCTCATACCGGCTCAGGACATTCACGGGTCTTTGCGATCCTAGCGCTGCAGCCCACTTGGGCACGCTCCGATCACACCCCGATGCGGCCTGGTGCTGGGGAGTACCAGGGCCTCGGGCAGTTAACGACAGGCTGTCGTGGCGCTGGTTGGTCGGTTAAGCGATGAGACTTGGCCGCTCCGCCTGCCGCAGCACCCGCACCTGAGCCGTGCGGCGCTCTGGCACTCGGCGGTCACGGCGCATAGCGTCATCGCCGATCATTGCGTGCATGGCGATCAGCGCAGCCAGGGCAATGCACATCGGCGAGATGATCTGGCGGCGCATTGCCTCGGCAACCGCAGCGGTTTGGCGGGTCACGCCAAGCTTGAACATCGCGCAGGACAAGCGCTTGGCGACGGTGCAGGCCGCGACGTTGCACTGCCTGGCGATCTCCTTTGCCGTCATGCCCTGGGCGGTGCCCAGTAGGTACTGAACTTCTTTTGGCGCCAGGCCGCGTCCGAGATGACCCTTCCATGCGCCGCTGACGATTGTTGCTTCCATCAATGTGACTCCCGGTTGGTTTCCCAATGCACCCGGCCAACCAGGTGCATCAGTGAAAATTCCCGCTGATCTTTCGGCGCTACTGGCGCGGTACAGATCGATTCAAGTTGTTCTTCCAGCCGCGGGCCTTTCGGCTTGTTCTCCCGCTGGATAACTGATTTCGACGTTTTACGCTGCACGCCCGGGTCAGTTGCCAACCCTCTGAACCGTTGAGGCCGGTTCATCGCTGCCTTCCACTTGGCCGGTTTTTATCCGGCGATGAGCGAAATATAGGGCAGCCTTTATTTTGAGTCAACAGGTATGCCTTTATTTTTGTTCGAGTGCTGTTCCGGGCCTTTAAAATCAGGATTATTTTTTCGTTGGTGCAAGAAAAAGCCCGGGAAAAACCGGGCTTCAGAGGCGTTGATAGATTTATTGAGTGGTCGAGTCGCCTACTTTTTCGACCTTTGAGAACTTGAATAGGAAATCAGGCTCGGTCATCCTCGCTCTTTCGCTAAGATTTTTAGCCTTGCCTAGCGCGCCTGAAAACTTAACGACGTTGCCATCGGACATCTCCGAAAGCGCCTCATAAACTGGAGAGCCATTTTTTATGAGGGTATTAGACCCCGCATCGGAGATGCTGTTATTCCAGGTGCTCACGGTGATGTTGTCGACGAGAAGCCTAATTGTGATGAAAGCGTCGCCGTCACCGTTGGTTCCAAGTTTTTGGATGGTTCCATACCACCCCGCGATCTTTCTTGGATCGCCCTGAAGCTTGGCGAACGCATCTATCCTTTTTTTCGCGACCGATGATTTCTTCAGCTCATTCGGTGCTGCTTCATACTGAGCAGAGTAATCCTGGACTGTCTCAATAAATCCTCTTTGAAAGTCGCTCACTGTTGCTTTCACAGTCTTCGTTTCGGCAGAAACAATCCCGCTCGAAGCTAGCAAAATAAGGAGGGCCGCGATCTTTTTCATTGTCTTCATCCGTGATTTCCCGCTTCTCGTTGCGGAGGGTAGGGTTAATTACCAGAGCGCCGAAGACCAAAATACCCGGCCTAGCACGGCGATCTCTTTTTGAAGCATGTCCTGAACTGTGTACTCTTCATCTGGATGCTCATCACGGTTAAAGCTGCGCATGCGGATTCCTCCGCCAGGCAGCCGGTACAGCGTCTTTACTCGCAACTGCCCACCATGATCGATTGCGTACATTTTCCCGTCAGTAATAGATGTCGTTCCGCGATCAACACCAACTGTGCTGCCATCCGGCAGAACTGGTTCCATGCTGTTGCCGGAAACGGTGACGCATACCGCCTCCGAAGGCTGAACGCCTTGGCGTCGCAGCGTTATTTTCCCAAAACGAAGTTTCTGTTTTGGCGACTGTTGGACGGAGGTAATTCCCGTGCCTGCGGACAGTTCAACTTCCTTGAGAAATGGCACGTAGACCTCATCGTCATCCAGCGGTGTGTCATCGTCCCATACATCTATATGGCCGAGTAGTACCGCGTTTGATTCAATGGTCGAGGTTGTTTTTTCGGCCTGTAGCGAGCGCTCGCCTCCCGGAGATCCGGTTCCATCTGAAAGCCATACGGGGTCAACACCACATATCTGGGCAAGCTTTATCAGATGCCCAGAAGTACGTGTCAGACCGCGTTCAATTTCAGAAACGGATGCCTGCTTTATACCTGCACGCTCGGCCAGCTCGACCTGGGTAAGGCCCGCATTTTTCCGTGATCGCTTCAATCTGTCTTTGAGTTCCATGCCGGACAATTTATAGGCCAACCTTTAGAGTTGCAAAAAGGTATCCCTTTCCATAATATAAAGGTATCCCTTTATATGGGCGGAGATTTGATGAATACCACCTTCCAAAAGCTTGTCGAGCATTTCGGTTCCCAGTCAGCGACCGCCGCCGCCCTAAAAGTCAAGCAGGGGTCGGTAAGCGGTTGGGTTCGAGGCCTTCATGGGTGCTCAGCTGAAACTGCTCTTAGGGCCGAAATCGTTACTGGCGGGAAAATTCTTGCTCGTGACTTGAGACCAAGTCTTCCAGACCAGGCGGCCTAACTGTTGAGCGAATTATCCGGGCAAGAGCAGAAAAAGAGCAGTGCGCCGGATTAGCTGTTGATTTATCCAGTACCCAAATTGCAGACATAAAAAAACCGCCTGGCAGGGCGGTCCTTTCAACAACTTGTAAAACACAGTGGGGCCATTATGAACACCAATACCGCTCCAGGCAATACCCACCATGTCGCGACACTTTTTCGGCATGAACAAAGCGTGTCGCGACACACGATGTCGTCACGCGAAATCGCCGAGCTGACCGGCAGCACGCACGACAACGTGCTGAAAACCGTTCGGGCCTTGGTTGCCAAGGGTGTCGTTTCTTCAAACGACACCCCCTATATCCACCCGCAGAACGGTCAGGTCTATCGGGAGTTCCTGCTTTCCCAGCGCGACACCCTGGTAGTGGTTTCCGGTTACAGCGTCGAACTGCGCGCCCGGATCATAGACCGGTGGCAGGAGTTGGAGGCGAGGGCGGAACAGTTCCAGATTCCAGCCACCTATGCCGAAGCTCTGCAAGCGGCAGCTGACCAGGCCAAGGAAAACCAGTCCCTTCGCTTGGTGATCCTGGATCAAGAGCCGAAGGTTTCCGCCATCAAACGCTTAGCGGCCGCCGGTGGCGCGATCTGTATCAGTGATGCTGCCAAACAACTTCAGGTTCCACCCTCGAAGCTTTTCCAGTGGCTGGAGAAAAACCGGTGGATCTTTCACCGCGGCGGCTCCAAGCGCTGGACCGCCTACCAGCCGCGCATTACTTCCGGCTATCTGGTTCACAAGGTCACTGCGCTAAAGAGCGACCCGGAGACTGGCGGGGACCGTGCTGCCTTCCAACCTCTTGTTACGCCGAAAGGCCTGGCCTACCTGGCCGAAAAGAATATCGGAGCCTCGCTGTGAGTGTTCAAGCAATGTCCTGGGCGCTCTCTCTGCCCACTGAAACCCTGAAAGACTCAAGCGCGCGTCACGTACTGCTGTGCCTGGCCAACTACGCCGGTTCGAACGGTACAGGTGCCTTTCCGTCCGCCTCTACCCTGGCCCAGGACACAGGGCTTTCCGAACGCACTGTCCGTTACAAGCTCGACGACCTGGAACAGTCAGGGCTCATAAAGAAAGGCAACCAGGCGATCGCCGCGGTTCACATCGATCGCCATGACCGCCGCCCAGTCGTTTATGACCTTCAAATATCGCGGGGTGCAAATACTGCACCCCGTACAAAGCGGGGTGCAGATGACGTAACGGGGTGCAACCCACAACAGAGCGGGGTGCAGTCTGGAACAGAACGGGGTGCAGCGGCTGCACCCAATACATCACTTAACCATCAAGGAACCGAAGAGCAGCTGCAGCAGCGCGAGATTGATGCTGCGCTCGCCGAACAGAACAGCGCCGCCATCGAACCGCAGGATGATCGCCAGCGCTTCGCCATGTTCGCCACCTGGGTTCCGAACGAGAAGGGGCTGTCCGATCAAATCACTATCGCCGGGCTTCCTGCCGATGCGGTCCCTGACGCGGCGATTCGTGCGTTCATGGGGTTCTTCGTCGCCAAGCCAGCAACCATCGATACCTCCGCCGGCTGGTGCTACCGGCTGGTTCAGTGGGTCAAGCGCGAACGCGTGAAAGCTTCGGGGCAGGGCAAGGCGCCTGACTTCGATGACACCAGCTGGGCGAACGATCTGGGGGATCTGTAATGGAAATCAAGAAGCCACGCAGCACCGAACAGCTGCTCAGCACGATGGGCAATGTTCCGCCGGTAACGCTGGTTCAGCCGAAGCAGTTGCCGCCGGGTACCGCCGACGTCGTGAACGCGCTGTTCAAAGAATTGCAGGCGATTTTCCCGGCCTGGAAACAGGCTTGGCCTGATGCTGAATCGCTGAATGCCGCCAAGCGCAGCTGGATAAAGGCGTTCATAGTTGCCGGAATCACGACCCTGGAGCAAATCCGGTACGGGCTGCAAAACTGCCGGCAGATCGGCGGTGACTTCGCACCGAGCGTCGGTAAGTTCATCAAGTGGTGCCAGCCAACCCCTGAAATGCTGGGCATTCCTTCTCACGACCGGGCGTTTCGCGAGGCCCTGGAGAATTCACATCCGAGTCGTTTCGGCGCACGCACCTGGTCCCACGCTGCCGTGCGCCATGCTGCGCTCCAGTGCGAGATGCACAACCTCGGTGATCTGATCCCGGAAAAGGCCAGCAAGGTTTTCGACCGAGCTTACGACATCACCATTCGCCTTCTTGTACAGGGCCTACCGCTCGAGGATATCGCAGTTGGCATTGGCCACGACGGAAGCAAGGCACCGATCGAGCGGGCGCACGAACTGACCGAGCGAGTGGCGCAGGCTCAGGTGGCCCGTATGGGTATTTCCACTGACGGGCAGTCTGCGCGCGAGCAGCTGCTACGAAGGCTCGGGCTTAAACCATCGCCGCGAATTGTCGGAGGTGCCCGGCATGGCTGATCGCCGACTCGCTGTTCCTGAGATCGAATGCTACCGCTTCGCGGTGTTCTGCTGCTCGTTCAAGGTCGATTTGAGCTCGCCACCTGATCATGCGCTTGCACTGTTTGCTGATTCGGCGATGGCAAGGCGTTACGGCGCCTGGATGTGGCCGGGGACCTACGAAATCGTCGATGTCGTCACGGGGAAACCGGTATGCGAGTGAGTTCGAAGAAGCTCCGCGCCTCGGCAAATGGCCGAGAGTGCACCGTCCGGATGCCAGGCATCTGCAATCACAATCCAGAAACCACCGTTCTTGCGCATCTGCCGTGCGGGCAGAAAGGCATGGGCATGAAGGGCTTTGACACCGTTGCCGTTTACGCCTGCAGTTCTTGCCACGACGTTATCGACGGACGCGCTGCTGGCGACATCGACTGGCAGGACATGCCGCGCGCCATTGCCGAAACCCACGAAGGCCTGATCTGGGCCGGAATCCTCACCGTAAAGGGGTCTGCATGATCGACATGACGCTACCGTGGCCGCCGAAAGAGCTCAGCCCTAACGCGCGCGTGCACTGGCGGCAAAAACACAAGCACGCGAAAGCCTACCGCCGCACTTGTGGCCTGATCGCGCTGTCGCTCGTTGCACCGCGCCTCACTGGAAAGAAATTCTTCTGGGTGACCTTCTGCCCGCCGAATCGCCGCTCTTACGACGATGACAACCTGCTGGCCCGCTTCAAGGCTGGCCGGGATGGCATCGCCGACGGCCTGGGCATCGATGACAAGAACTTCATCACCACGATCACCATTGGCGATCCTGTGCCAGGTGGCGCCGTGCGCGTGCACATCCGGGATTACCCGATCGACTCGGAGCCGAACACCCTATGAGCCAGAGCTTGCTGACCACGTTTTCTGATGCCGAGATCCGTCGCCAATCGGCGAGCACCCACATCCGTGACATGCGGGACGCGCGATACCCAGGCGTCTACTTCCGATTCCACAAGAACCGCGAGCGAGGCACCTGGTACCTGGTGTCGGGCGGCAAGTGGGACAAGATCGCCGGGTTTCCTCAGCTGCCGGTAAAGGGGATGATCGGCGCGCTGCCGAAGATCCGCGAGCGCCTGGCCGCTGACCCAAAGGCCTCGGCCGCCGCCGGCACCTTGCAGACTGTCGGCGACCTGCTCGACTGGTTCACTGCGCGCCAGTCCGTCGACCGCAGCTTGTCAGCCAAGCGCCGGTCTACCAACACCTCGATCATCTCCTGCCACCTGAAGCCGCGGCTCGCCGATATCGCCGTGGAGGCCGTGGACCGTTCCACGCTCGACAAGCTGGTCATGTGGCCGATGCAGGCTGAAATGTCGCTGTCCTACGTCCGATTGATGTGGGGCGTGCTAGTGGTTGCGTTCCGCCAAGCCGAGAAGCTGCGCCTGATCACCGCCAATCCCATCGCCGGGTTCAAGTTCACCGACTTCACCAAGGCCCGAATTCAGCCAAAGCCATCACGCCTACGCGCCGTGCAGCTCAAGGAAGTGATCGGGCAGCTGGCCGCCGGCTTCGATCAGCACCCCCAGGATTGCATGCTGGCCCTGATGATGCTGTGCCACGGCACGCGCGCAGGGGAGACCAGGCAAGCGCAGTGGTCGCACGTGACCCTGGGTGAGCAGGGCGAATGGTTCATTCCCACCGAGAACACCAAGACCCGTTGTGAGCATCACTTGCCGCTGACCCACCAGGTGTGCGCGCTGCTGGAGCGGTACCGGGACTGGCAGTCGGCAAAAGGCTACAAGGGCACCTACGTGTTTCCGGCGCGGGGCCGTGGGCCGATCAGTGACAGCCAGGCCTGCGCAGTGTTCACCAGACTGGGCAAGGGTGAGTGGACGAGCCACGACCTGCGCAAGGTGGCCCGAACCGGGTGGACTGACCTGGGCGTCGACTTCCTCATTGGCGAGATGCTGGTGAACCACACGTTGACCCGCAACGTGCAGACCTACATCCACACCTCGGCCGAACTGCTCAAGCGCGAGGCATTGGTGAAGTGGCATGACTGGTTAGACGGGAAGGGCTTCAACCTGATTCACGGCTCGACCATGGCTAGAAACGGAAATTCGCACAATGACGCCGAGGCCTTGAATTGCGCGGCCTCTAGCCAAATCCAGAAACCATAAAAGGCGAGGTTTAAAAATGCATATTTCAGAGCATGGCGCCTTCGCCCTATCCATGGCCAGCGCCTTAAGCCGGGTCGAGAAGCTGGCGTTCGATCGGTCAAAAGTGTTCATGGTCTGCATGCTTAATTTCGATGAATTCCGCCGCTTGCATGTCGTCATGCAGGGCGGACGCAGCTTCGATATCGATAGCCACCAAGTGCCATTCAGCCTCGATATCGCCGCCGATTGGCTTATGGGTGACATATGAAGAAGTCTCACGGACCAGCATTCCGCGCTGCTCAGCTCGACCTGGCCAAGTGCCCGACATGCCGTGGTCGTGCGGTGGTTCCCGGCGTGTTCCACGACCTGGCATGCGTGCAGTGCAATGCCTCTGGCTGGGTCACCGCCGAAACCGGTGAGGCGCTCCCGCTTGAGGTGCTGGTGACGCAACTGAGCATCCGACTCCAGGCCGCAGACCGTCAGATTGAACAATTGAAGCGGCCCGCGCTGATGACAGGCGCGGCCGCCCAATACGACGAGAACAACCGCCGTGGCCCAGGCGCCACAAACTTCACAGGGGATTGAGCATGGGCACCAAATTTACCGAAGACCAGGCTCGGGTTGCGGATCAAGAAGCCGTGGTGGTTGGGCTCTTGGCAGAGGCGTGGAATGAGTTTCTGAAGTTGCCCGTAGAGCATCCGATGGAGCGGCGCGAGTTCTGCACCGCCATTCACTCGTGCCAAGACAAGATCTTGGCTCGCGGTGGTCGTCGCCTCATCAACGCAACAGCAGGGGATTGAGCCATGGCTATGTATAAGGACGTGATGGGTACCCTGGTGCGGGTGCTTGCAGCGGACAACATCGACAACAGCACGAAGCAGTCTTGGCAGAAGCTGATCGACGCCGATCTGCGTCAGGGTGGAACTGGCAGCACGTTGTCAGTGCGCGACAAGTTCGATTACGACTGCTGCCTATATGCGCTGCTGCACCGGCAGCTAGAGCCGGCTCAGTGGGATGTGCTGGTGGCCAAGTACTCGACGCACAAGGCCAATAAGGTCGCTGCCATCGGTAGGCTGGTTGCCCGCATGGTTTCGCCGGCGCCGCAGCTGTTCATCTATAAGGCACTGACGGCCTGGGCCATACCGAAGCTGAAAGGCGTTCAGGTCGGTAAGCGCTCCACCGACATGATCGTGCTTCCTGCTGAGTTCTACGACATGAACACTTGGGACTTGGAGGGATCCCCGGAGCGCACGCGTCGTAATTGGCGAGGCGGAATCCACAAGCGTTTGGAGAAGCTCGAAGAGCAGGCCGTGATCCATGCCACCGAGATATTCGACAGCGAACAAATCTTTGTTGATGCCGCTTGACCGGTTGGCCGACTGGCCGTAAATTAACCCCATCATGTCGATCTTGCGCGTTATGAGAGACGACGAATAAAGCCCAGCCACTTGCTGGGCTTTTTGCTTTTTGCAATTCATTGAGCCTTGGCATTCGCCGGGGCTTTTTCGTTTTCGGCTCCACCACACCCGTTGCTATGGCCGGGAGTGCTGATGGGGCCGGATTTATCAATCTCCCCGAGAGGGAGGAAATCCGGATGCCACCCATGCCAGACAAGCCAGACACGTGGGCCCAGATCTGGCTGGCCCTCTCGAACCCGCTATGGCAGGGCGCAATCATGGCCGTCACGATTACTCTTCTTCGGGTGTTGTACGAAGCGAAAGAGCCAAACAAGTGGCGGATCATTTTGGAGGCGCTGATTTGTGGCGCGCTCAGCCTGTCGGCCAGCAGCATTATCGAGTGGATGACCTGGCCGCCTAGTTTGTCCGTTGCTGCTGGTGGTGCCATTGGCTTCATTGGCGTAACGGCGATCAGGGACTTGATCATCAGGTTCCTGGGCAGAAAGGCGGACTCGGCATGAAGGCGATCGCGGCAGCAATCATCATCGCCCTGGTGGGCCTTCTGCTGGTCGGCATTCAACAGCTACGGGTTGAAGATCTTCGCGAAGAGAAGCGCGTCGAGACCCAGGCCAAGGATGACGCCATCAAGGCCAATACCGAGAGCCAGGCCACCATCACCACGCTGCGTGCTGAAGCAAAGCGCAATGCCGAGTATCAGGCCGATCTGGCAAGGCGTCTCAAGGCCAGCCAGGACAAAGCGAAAAAGGCGGAGAAGAACTTTGAAGACCTCAAGCGCAACAACGAGCCTGTTCGTGACTGGGCTGCTCAGCCTCTGCCTGACGGCCTGCGCAGCAAAGCCGGTGGTAATGACAAAGACCCAGGCCGTAAGGCTGGAAGCCCCTGAGCTGATCCCGTGCGAACGCGTTGATGAGGATGCCGCCGACCTTAGCCTGAATGGCGATGTGTGGGAGCTGAAGGACAGGGCAATCAACCTGCTCGACACGTGCGCCGACCAGGTAGACGCCCAGATCAAACGCAGCCAGAGCAAGTAATCCGGGCCACGTATCCGAATGCGTCAAATCGTGGCGCGCAATCATGAGGAGTCACCATGGACAACCAGCATAAGAAAATCACCGGCTACCGAGACCTTTCTCAGTCCGAGATCGACGGCATGAACTCCATCAAGGCGCTGGAAGCTGATACCGGTGAGCTGTTCAAGCAGATCGGCCAGATTGAAGGGGTCGACCCTCGACTGCTGGCACTGGCAAAGACCAACCTGCAGCAAGGTTTTATGTGGTTCGTGCGCTCGATCGCTAAGCCGGCTGACCCCTTCAGCTGAAGAGTTGGTGACTTCAGATGTTCCAGATCGATGCTCGAACCAATATCGAAGAGCTATCGAAGGCGCTTCGAACGGTTGGTGAAAAACAACTGCCATTCGCCTTTGCGCTGATGGCCACCCGCCTGGCCGTGCTGGTGAAGAAGGGCGAGTTGTCGGTATTAAAAGCGCGTATTGATCGGCCGACGACAACGACCCTGAATAGCCTTTATGTGAAGCCCGCCACGAAGGGTAAGCCGGAAGCCCGCACGTTCTTCAAGGATGCATGGACATCAGGCGTTCCCGCCGACACATACCTGCAGCAGGCAGTGAAGGGCGGTCGTCGACCTCATAAGCGTTTCGAGAAAGCACTGATCGCAAAAGGGATCATGAAGCCTGGGCAGTACGCACTTCCAGTAGCATCGGCACTCAATCAGTTCGGCAACGTTCCCCGCGGCACGATCATGAAGATCCTGTCGGGCCTTGGTGCGGCCGAGACTGTCAGTGGTGTGCAGGCCAACGCCACGGGTAGCAAACGCAGTAAGCGTAAGGGCAATGCCCAGAAGTATTTCGCCGGCGAAGTCGATGGCACCCAGGGTGTATGGGAGCGGAAGAAGACGGTGTGGGGTGATGCGGTTCGGCCCGTGTTCATCTTCAGTGATGGCGAGCCTGGCTACCGGGTCATCCTTCCTTTCTACAAGATCGCGGAAAATATCGTTAAGGCTCACCGGGTGCGCGAGTTCCAGAGCGCCATGGACAAGGCCCTATCCACGAAACGATAAAGGTTCTCAATTGCGGGCGCATGGATGCACCAATGTGGTGCGCCACCCCCCCCTTTGGGTCCTTCCCTGGCCCCCAGCCCCATGCGGGTAATTCGGGCCCCGCGCGCCAAATATGTATGACCTTTTTCCCACGGTTGGTTGTTGTTTAATCATGGCCAAAAACGAAACAACCAAACAGCGCGGGTGGTTGAACAAATCCGAGATGGCTTCGAGCCTCGGGATTTCCCCGCAAGCCTTTGACAAATGGGGAGTTGCGCCCGTTGCACGCATCGGTCGAGAGGCGTTCTACACCGTGCAGAACGTGGTGGAAAACCGCGTTGAACACGCGCAGCGGAAACAACAACCGGCGGGGGATGGAACCGAAGGTCTCGATCCGCTGATCGAATACAAGCTGCTCGAAGAGCGCCGCGGCCTCACCGCCGCTCAGCGCATTGCCCAGGAGAAGAAGAACCTGGTGCTGGACAAGCAGCTCGTGCCCGTTCCATTCGCCACATTTGCCCTGGCAAAAATCGCCGCTCAAATCGGCTCGAAACTGGACACCGTCGGCAAGACCGTCACTCGACGCCACCCGGAGGTTGACCCTCGCATCATCGAGTCGGTCGAGCGGGAGATTGCGCTTGCTCGAAATATTGCCGCCAGCTTTGGCGAGCAACTTCCGGAATTATTAGATGAGTACGCTGAGTCCGTGGCTGAATGATCTGCGCAAGTCGATCAAGCTAGGACTCCAGGCGCTCTACAAAGAACCACCGCAAACCGCCGTCGAGTGGGCGGATAAGAATTTCTACATGTCGGCTGAGTCCTCCTATAACGAGGGCAAGTGGACGACCGAGCCGTTCCAGGTTGCGATCCTGAACAGCATGGGCAATGACCTGATCAACGTCGTCAACTTCATCAAGTCGGCGCGGATCGGTTACACCAAGTTGTTGATGGCGAACATCGGCTACAAGATTCAGCACAAGCGCCGCAACGTGATGATGTGGAGTCCGACGGACCCAGACGCCGAGGACATCAGCAAGAGCCACGTTAACGGCATGATCCGTGACGTGCCGGCGGTGGGCGACCTGGCCCCATGGTTCGGGCGCAAGCACAGCGACAACACCCTCGATCAGAAGATATTCGCCAACCGCCGGACACTCTGGATCCGGGGCGGCAAGGCTTCGCGAAACTACCGCGAGAAGTCAGCCGACGAGGTGATCTACGACGAGTTGTCCAACTTCGACGAGAGCGTCGAAGGTGAGGGCTCGCCGATCACTCTGGGTGACAAGCGCCTCAATGGTGCGACCTACCCTAAGTCGATTCGTGGCTCAACGCCGAAGCGTGTCGGCTCCTGCCAGATCACCAAGGCGGTCGAGGAGTCGCCATACCTGCTGAAGTTTCACATCGACTGCCCGCACTGCCACCAAGAGCAGACGCTCAAGTGGGGCGGCAAGGATTGCGAATTCGGCCTGAAGTGGGAAAAGAACGCACTCGGCGAGGCGGAAAAAGCTTGGTACTTGTGCGAGCACGCAGCCTGCGTGATCTGGCACAACGAGATGGTCGAGGCGTCGAAGACCGGTCGCTGGATCTGCGAGCACACCGGCATCTGGACCCGTGACGGGATGGACTGGTTTGGGGTTGACGGCGAAATTATGCGTACCCCGCGTTCTGTCAGCTTCAGCATCTGGGCGATTTACAGCACCTGGAGTACCTGGCTCAGCCTGGCGGAAGAATGGCTGAAGGTGAAAGGCGATGTCTCAAAGCTGATCACCTTCATGAACACCACGCGCGGCGAAACGTGGGACGACGACCAGGGCGAGAAGCTCGACTCCGAAATTCTGTACGGGCGCCGCGAAGTCTATCCGCAGGTTCCGGCCCTTGGGCTTGTTCTTGTTGGTGGCATTGATACCCAGGACGACCGTTTCGAGGGGCGTGTCTGGGCGTTCGGCCCAGGCGAAGAGGCATGGCTGGTCCATCGTTTCATTCTGATGGGCGACCCGGCCAGCGAAGAGCTTCGCCGCAAAGTGGGGCTCGAACTGCACCGGCAATTCACCCGGGTTGACGGCGCCGTCATGAAGGTTGAGCGCTGGACGTGGGACGCCGGCGGTCACTATGCCGACGAGGTTTACGCCGAAAGCCGTAAGCATGGCGTGCACTGGGTCGTGCCAATCCGTGGCGCGACCATCTACGGCAAGCCGATCGCGAACTTCCCGCGCACGAAGAACAAGGTGCACAAGGTCTTCCTCACCGAGGTGGGCACCGACAACGCAAAAGAGTTGCTGTACAGCCGCATGGTGCTTCCTGTCGATACGGCTGCCTCACAGGCAGGCGTGTCTCAGCCAGGCGTTGTTCACCTTCCGGCAAATGACACGATCTGCGATGAGTCGGAGGTCAAGCAACTCACATCAGAAAAGAAAAAGGCAGCCATATCCAAAGGCAAGCGCGTGATGCGCTGGGACAGCGGTGGCCGACGAAACGAAGCCCTCGACTGCTTCGTGTATGCGCTCGCCGCACTACGCATCTGCCAGCAGCGGTTCGGGCTCGACCTCGATCTATTGGTTGCTGCTGTCGCTGGGGGCAACGAACCGGATGCCGAAGAACGGCCGCGCAAGAAATCCTCTCACTGGAATAAAAACTGATGGCCTACACGATCGAGCAATACAACGCCCTGCAGGCGGCAATCGCTGAAGGGGCGTTGTCGGTCCGGTACGCCGACAAGAGCGTCACCTATCGGTCACTCGACGAGATGATGCGGATCCTCAAGCACATGGCCACTGATCTGGGCCTGAATGCCTGCAACGACGGCGGTCGCCGCTACACCTCATTCTCCAAAGGATATTGCCCATGAGCATGCTCGACAGCTTGTTCCCCGGGTATGCGGCGAAACGCTCCGAGATGCGTCTGAAAAAGGCGCGCACGGACATGGCGCTGAAGATGATCGAACGGCGGTTTGAGGGTGCAGCAGGTGGCCGGCGCAATGATGGATGGCGGGCCACCGGTGCCGATGCGAACGTTGAGAACGCTCCGGCCCTGGCCAAGCTGCGCAACCGCGCTCGGGACCAGCGACGCAACAACCCTTTTGGTGAGCGCGGGATAACGGGTATTGCTGACAACGCTGTTGGCGCCGGCATTGTGCCGTTGCCGTTGGCGAAGCGGGATCGCGATGGCCTGCGGCTTATGGATCTGTGGAAGGCCTGGGCCGAAACGACTGAATGCGATGCCGACGGCTTGGACAACTTCTACGGCCTGCAGCACATGATCATGGAGGCTGTCGCCGAAAGCGGCGAATGCTTGATTCGCCGCCGGCGGCGCTTCAGCTCTGACGGCTTGCCGGTTCCCGTTCAGCTGCAGGTGCTTGAGGCTGACTTCCTCGACGAGTCGAAGGCGGACATTGTCGGGCTGAACCGGATTATCCAGGGCGTCGAGTTCGACGCGCTCGGCCGCCGGGTTGCGTATTGGTTGTTCGATGAGCACCCGGGTGCCAACGCAGTTTGGGGATCCCTGCAATCGCGCCGGGTGCCCGCCGAGGATGTGATTCACGTCTTTCTGCGCAAGCGCCCCGGCCAAGCGCGCGGCTATAGCTGGCTGGCACCTGTAATCCAGCGCATGCGCAACTTCGACGAAATGGAAGACGCGGTGATGGAGCAGGCGAAGATCGCCTCCTGCTTCGCAGCATTCGTCACCAAGGACGAAAACAGCGGCGCCCCCACCGGCAAGAAGCCGCCACTGATTGACCGAGTAGAGCCGGGAATTGTCCAGGAGCTCGGGTTCGGAGAAAGCGTCAGTTTCGGCACTCCCCCGACCTTCAATGGTTACACGGCCTACTCCTGGCAACAGCTGCACGCTATGGCAGTTGGACTGGGCGTTCCCTACGAACTGCTCACGGGCGACCTCAAAGGCGTCAACTTCTCCAGCGGTCGCATGGGGTGGTTGAACTTCGCGCGGCGTGTCGATGTTTGGCAGTGGCGGATGTTGATCCCACAGCTGTGCGATCAGGTTTGGCGCTGGTTCATGGAGGCGCAGGTGCTTCTCCCTGGCGGTGTCACCGACGACGTGAAGGCCTATTGGGTGCCGCCTCGCCGCGACATGGTCGACCCGAAGGCGGAAACAGAGAACGTCATCACTCGCGTGCGCAACGGTCTCACTACCTGGCCAGACGCGCTCCGCGAGCTTGGCATCACCGACCCCAAGCGGCACGCCGAACAAATCAAGAAAGCAAACGACATGATCGACGAGTACGGGTTGGTGCTGGACTGCGACCCGCGCCGAGTAGCGGCCGCAGGTTCGCCG